>CBDDED010000003.1:0-3250002 GCA_965226825.1 Dehalococcoidia bacterium | reverse complement strand
CGATGGGGATTTCCCCCGTTGCCGTCTATTCCGAGCCGGACGCCGGCGCCCCCCACGTCAACACGGCGGAGCAGTCCGTGGCCCTGCCCGGCAGGACCGCCGAAGAGACCTACCTGAGCATCCCCAAAATGCTGCAAGCCGCCCGGGACTGCGAAGCCGGTGCGATACACCCCGGTTACGGGTTTCTGTCGGAGAATCCCGAGTTCGCCCGGGCCTGCCGGGAAGCGGGCATAACCTTCATCGGGCCAACTGCGGAAAACATGGAGGCCCTGGGAGACAAGCTGCGTTCCAAGGAAATAGCCCTGGGCGCCGGGGTCCCGGTGGTCCCCGGTTCTCCCGATTGCCTACCGGGAGACGCTGTCGCCGGGGAGTTTACGGAGCGGTGGGGGTTCCCCGTGTTGGTCAAGGCTGCTGCCGGAGGCGGCGGTCGGGGTATGCGCCTGGTCAACTGGCACAGCGAGTTGGACGGGAGCATAGAGTCGGCCAGCCGCGAGGCCCAGGCTGCCTTCGGCGACGGCCGGGTGTTCCTGGAGCGTTACATCGCCAACCCCCGCCACGTGGAGGTACAGGTGCTGGCCGACGGCTTCGGGCATACCATCCACCTCGGCGAGCGGGAATGCAGCATACAGCGGCGCCACCAGAAGATAATCGAAGAGACCCCCTCCCCGGCCCTGACGCCCGAGTTGCGCCGGCGCCTGGGCGAAGCCGCCATCGCGGTGGCTCGCCGGGCCGGCTACGTCAACGCCGGGACCGTGGAGTTCCTGCTGGACCCCCGGAGTGGCGAGTTCTACTTCCTCGAAATGAATGCCCGGCTCCAGGTCGAGCACCCGGTCACCGAGGCCGTGCTGGGGTTGGACATGGTGGAGTGGCAGGTCCGCATCGCCAGCGGGGAACCGCTGACACTGCAACAGGAGGATATCCAGCCACGGGGCCACGCGGTAGAGTGCCGTATCTACGCCGAAGACCCTTACCGCAACTTTGCTCCGTCCACCGGCACACTGCTGCGCTGGCGGCCTCCCAGCGGCCCCGGGCTGCGGCTGGACAGCGGCGTGTTCCAGGGTCAGGAGGTGTCCGTCTACTACGATCCCATGCTGGCGAAGCTGATAGCCTGGGCGCCGCGGCGCGACCTCAGCCTGCGCCGGATGGAGGTGGCTCTGTCCCAGTTCCTGGTCCTGGGCGTGGTGACCAACATTCCTCTGCTGCGGGCGGTCGTGGGGCATCCCCAGTTTCAGAGGGGCGAGTACGATACCGGCTTCCTGGAGTGGAACCCGTCGGTTGCCAGCCCGGCCATCTCCGGCGAATCTCGAATGATGGCCCAGGCGCTGGCGGCATGGGCGGCCCATCAGCCGGTTGGACCTGCGTCCCCTTCGTCCCTCGCAATCGGGGGAGACAGCCGGGCCAATGCCAACCCCTGGCAGTCCGTCGGGCAGCAGAGGCTGCCGTGACCCAGAGCCAGGGCGGAATGAGGGAGATTTACCCGGATGCGGGAGAAGTCTATCGCTACCGTATAGAAGATCAGGTAAAAGACGGAGTTGAGGATCGGGAAAGCCAATTCACCTTCGACCTGGGAGGTGAGACGCTGGCGGATTTCAATTCCGCTATTACCCTCGGCATTGAGTCCCGGCAGACCGGGGAAGGGTTATGCCGCACCGAATCGGGCCATATCCACCCCTTCGCCTGGGCCTGGGTCGGCCCGGAGTTGCATCTGTGGCTGGAGGGCGCTCTGTTCGTGTTCCATCGTGGGGAGACCCGGAGGCGTGGCGCCGCTGCCGCCACCCAGGCGCCCGGTGATGTCCTGGCCCCCATGCCCGGCGTGGTCTTGGAGGTACTGGTCGGTGAGGGGGACCGGGTGGAGCGAAACCAGACTGTCGCGTTAATCGAGTCCATGAAAATGGAGCTGGTGATCACGGCCCCCCGCAGCGGCGTCGTGCGGCGGGTGTCGGTACATCCGGGGCAGCAGGTGGACCGGGGGATGCGCCTGTTGGAGCTTGCCCCCGAGAGCGATGCCGGTGAGTGATGCCGGTGAGTGATGATTACCGGAAGCGGCCAACCGGTCATCCAGGCCCAAGCCGGAACGAAAGGTGGTAGCCGGAATTCGTACAGTCTCGGGGACCACCCCGCAAGGCAATCCAAATCGAGACGCTATTGCCCCGCCGCGTAGCCTGCCGCCCTAATAGGATCAGTCGCCTCAATATTCGCCCCGACAGGCGCCCTGGTAATATGCTGGCCGCCGGCCAGGCAACCTGCAAATCAATGAGGACAAAAATGGCGGAAATTTACACCCTGGGCGCCGGAACGCCCACGCCTACTCCCACCCGGTTTGGGAGTTCCCACGTGCTCAAACTGGGCGACCAGCTATTGATGTTCGACTGCGGTCCGGCCACCACTCACAAGCTGGTCAAAGCGGGACTGTTCCCTACCCAGATCGACTACCTCTTTTTCACTCACCACCACTTCGACCATGACATCGACTATCCCTGCTTCCTCCTCTGCCGCTGGGACCAGAGCATCGGCAAGGAAAACCGGCTTCAGGTCTTCGGCCCCGACCTGACGGAGAAGATAACCGAGGGAATCATCGGCGAGAACGGCCTGTTCGCCCACGACTGGAAGGCCAGGGTCAACCACCCCCTGAGTCAGCAGGTTTTCGTCAACCGCGGCGGTAGCCTCCCCCGACCGGCCCCATCGGTGGCTGCCCGGGATGTCGGACCGGGCAGGGTGTTCGGCGGGACGGATTGGGAGGTGACCGCCGCTCCCGCCGAGCACGTCCAGCCCTGGCTCGACTCCCTGGCCTACCGGGTGGATTCAAACGAAGGGAGCGTGATATTCACCGGCGACACCCAGCCCTGCGACTCGGTGACCGAGCTGGCTCGCGGCGCCGACGTGATGCTTTGCATGTGCTGGGACGATCAGGCGGTGATGGACGCCAACGGAGAGTACAACGGCCAGTGCGGCACCACCGGCGCGGCCCGCATGGCGCAGGCCGCCGGGGTGAAAAAACTGGTCCTCGTTCACGTCGGCCCGCACCTCTCAGCCCACGGTCCCATGGAGCAGGGCATCGGCGACGTTAGCCGGATCTACGACGGCGAGATAGTATTCTCGGAAGAACTCATGCGTATTTCGTTGTAGACCCGGCAGGGGCCGGGCCGGCTCTGCTAGTCAGCCAGGGGCACTGCCAGCGAAACCCTCAATTCATTGCCCACGTTTCGGGCGATGTGGCCGTGGCCCGTGATGTCCTCGGCAACCAGAACGTCCCCGGGAACCATCTGTACCTTGGTGCCATCGGCTATCTCAAACTCGGCGGTGCCGGCCATATTCACCACGTACTGGCGGCGGGGTGCGGTGTGGTAATCGGAAAATGAAGGAGATTCACGGCGGCCCAGGGTGATGTCGCCCTGACCGATGGGGAACACCAGCTCGGCAAACTGCTCCGGGGTCAGGTCTTCAAAATGAGATTCCCCGTCGTCGCCGGAATAGACGCGTACTATCCGCATGGTAGATACTCCTGAAAATATTTTCGATGAAGGCTTTTGCCAACGGTCCACCGCCGGCCGCTCCCCAGCATAGCGGCGCAGATTCCCGGAAGCAATAGGCGCGTTGTCACCGTCCCAGCCGCCGGTCCTGAGCGATTGACGGCCTGAGCGATTGACGAATCGAAGCGCATAGTAAGGCCGCAATTTTCCCGGAACATTAAGGGAGGTTAAACCGTGGCTACCTTGGATTACACAGGCTCGACCGGCCGGATATCTCCATGAACTCCTTCTACCCCCGGAGAAACTGGACTGACACACCGCCGGGGGCACAGGACCACACCATCCCGGTGGGGCCGGACGTGAGCCTGTCCGCCCGGCTCTTTCCCGCCGACGTTGGCACTGCCAGCATCCTCTACTTCTACGGGAACGGGGAGACCGCCGCAGACTACGACGATATCGCGCTGTGGTACAACAGCGTCGGGGTCAACTTCTTCGTGGTCGACTACCGCGGCTACGGCAACAGCGGGGGCAGCCCGGCCTTCTCCACCATGCTGTCCGATGCCTGGCAAGCCCTGGATTACCTGGAAAATATGCTCAGCGGAGGCGGGTTCCGGGGAGGCCTGTTTGTCATGGGCCGCTCCATGGGCCGCCACGCCGCCTTCGAGCTGGCCGCAGGCTCGCGAGATAGCCGGGAAGGGACCGAGGCCGGTTCGGCCAGATCAATCGCCGGCGTGATTATAGAAAGCGGCCGTCCGACCTTGGGTCAATTCACCCGCGGGTTGCCCCCGGAGGAAGCCGGGGACTTCCAGGCGGCTTACCGGGAGAAGGTCGGGGCAATTTCCCTGCCGGTACTGGTGATTCACGGGGAGGTCGACACCCTGGCGCCCCACCCGGAGGCTGCTGCCATGTACGATGAAATGCCCTCCGCCAACAAGCATATGCTCACCATCAAGGGCGCCGGCCACAACGACCTGTTGTACCGGGGAATCACCGAGTATTTTGCCGCCATCAAGGAGTTTGTCACCTCCGGGCAGGATGCGATCGGTGATTGAGTGTATTGTGGTATTCTTGGCTTGAGCACGCTTTGCGCCACGACGGATTTTTTGTGCAACTCCAATGTCCGGCGCCAAGGTTGTATGCCGGAGCCTCAGCGCAGCGTAGGCCTGTTATTCGCGACAATGAGGTGACTAGGGAGCAATCACCATGGACAGCATAACGCTCAAGAATTTTCGGTGCTTCCGCGAGTTGCAAACCGCCCGACTTGCGCCGCTGACTCTACTTGTTGGGGAGAACAGCACCGGCAAGACATCCTTTCTGGCGATGGTCCGCATCCTCTCGGACATTGCCTCCAAGTTCCGGAATCCTGATTTCAAGGAAGACCCGTATGACCTTGGGAGCTTTGACGAGATTGCCCATCACCGGGGAGGTAGAGGCAGCAGGGCTGATCAATTCGAAGCGGGATTCACCTTTAGGCAAGAGCGCAGCAAACCCGTTATTGGCGAGTTGCGCTTTACCTTTGGCAAGAGTGGGTCTACTCCTATTCCTGTAAGAAGATACCTTGCTCATGGGAAGAATTGGATTGACGAGATCGCCGCCCAAGATGGACCGTACTCTCTCCAAGTTGGTACTGCCAGAGGTAGCTGGAAGGTGCAGGTTTCAAAGGAGCACGTAGTTCGGTCCATAGTTGACCGCGACATGATGATACCCTCCTACTATATTATACTGTCCCGGCTAGATGGTGAGCAGCCGGATGGGGTGGGCATTATACCGCTCGAGGGCTCTCCCCCATTGAATGTGGAAGACCGTAACGGGCTTATGGACCTGTCTCGTAGCCACATATACTTTTCCGAGCGAACATTTGCAAGCGCACCGGTTCGCTCAAAGCCGCATCGCACCTACGACCCGGCCAGACCCACGCCAGACCCTGAAGGTGACTATGTCCCCATGTATCTGGCCGACGTGTATTCCAGGGATAGAGAAAGGTGGAAAGACCTCAAGAAACTGCTTGAACGCTATGGGGAAACGTCGGGCCTCTTTGACGAGATCTCCATCAAAAGGCTGGGCAGCACAGAGAGCGAACCTTTCCAGGTTCAGCTAAGGAAGTCAGGAGGCAAAACTAAGGGCCCCTGGCGTAACTTAATCGATGTTGGATACGGCGTTAGCCAGGCGCTGCCAGTAATTACGGAACTGCTTCGCAATGATGCGGCGGGCATATTTCTATTACAGCAGCCAGAGGTTCATCTGCATCCCCAGGCTCAGGCTGCCTTGGGGAGCTTATTCTGTGAGGTCATCGGGCCAGAGCGCCAACTTATAGTGGAGACCCATAGCGACCATCTGCTCGACAGGGTGAGAATGGAGGTCAGAGACAGTAAAGGAGTGCTATCACCTGACGACATCTCTATTTTGTTCTTCGAGCGGGGTGACTTGGAGGTTCGTATCCATTCACTCACAATCGACGATGAGGGCAATATACTGGGCGCTCCGGACAGCTACCGCCGATTCTTCATGGAAGAGACCGCAAGGTCTCTGGGGTTCTGAGAGATGTGTGCGATCGTCGACGCGAACGTCGACGGTGAGGTGTTCGGTGCAAGTCTTACGGCGGCGGGGCAGGAATTCTTCGAATGGGTCACCCAAGGCCATGGTCGTCTCGTGGCTGGAGGCAAGTTGCTTGAGGAACTCTACAAGACACCGGCCCGAGACTGGGCGCGCGAGGCTATTAACTCGGGACGGATGAAAAGGGTGAACTCGAGTGATGTCGAAGAATTGGCAAGTGAGTTGAGCCTCAAGCAGATATGCAGGTCGAATGATCCTCACGTCATCGCCCTAGCCCAGATCAGCGGTGCTAGGCTTCTGTATTCTAACGATGAAGACCTTCAGAAAGATTTCAAGGCCAAGGACCTGATAGACAACCCACGAGGAAAAGTCTACACAACGCTTTTGAAAAAGGACTTCACTACTACTCACAGGGGGCTGCTTGCAAGAAAAGACCTATGCCAGGCTCAGTAGTGCCGTCTATGCTTCAAGAGAGTAGTGTAGGAAACGTTCCAAATAACGCCCAAAATGAGAGCCGTAGACTGAGGTTTGATCTTCCCCCAACCGGTGGTGCAAAGCCGCTCGAGCAGGCTTAAAACGCCGGGCAGGGACCGGCGTTTTGAGAGTCCGTCCAAGGTCGAATTAACGAGATCACGTCAATGAGTCCAACTCCGAGTCCGCGGCCGGTTGTGTTCCGCCGTCAACGCGAGTGACATGATCAGGAGCTTGGCGAGTTGCTCTCGGTTCGCTGATGGTGCAGCCATGGAAAAGAAGGGCGATAGAATGAATCAGCTTGAATCCGCCTTTGCTGAATATTTCAGTAACTGGAACATTCTATTGCCGGTTGATGCTGTGGCAACGAGACAACCGGGCAGGATTCAGGAGAAAGGATGGGTTATTGAATATCTCTTTGGTGTCGATGGCGACGATGAATACCTCGACTTCTATGCGTCGCATCGTCATGCCCCACAGCGCCCTGCGTACAGGACAACATATGAAGTGGAGAGGTGGTAACTACAAACGCAAAGGCGGACCCAACTCACCAAGCATCGGACTCAACCTTCGGATTCACGAACCCTGGGACCTAGCCAACATAGAACCCGACTTCTTCCCAATGCCAGGCAGCGTAGTTTTTGCAGAGTACACCGGTGCCGGTCAGGGCGCACCACTGGCACCCGGGACCATACAGGTATGGCGCGGAGATTGGCAAGAAGACTATGCCGGCATCAGCCGGAAGAGTGAAGCACTACACCACGACGACGGCAAGTTCAAATCACCCTATGCCGAACTATCCAGCCAGGGACCAACCATATTTGACCGCCGGCTCTTTTTCGTTGAAACGATTCCTAACAAAGTGTTGATTCAAGCAACCAACACCACCAACATCAAACCCCGCCTGGGCAATCAGGACAACATACTATATGAAGGCCAGTTAAATTTACTAGAAGGCGTCATAAGCAACAACCATCTCTTTGACGTATATCTAGGAGAGTGCATCGCTCCCTACGTCGCGCTAGACCCACTAAAAGCCGCTCTCCCCGTACACCGCACCACCATGACCATGCCGATGAGCCACCACGGCTGCGAAGACGGCAAACATGACGCTTGCCAGCTAGAAGTAGAAGCCCTGCACTTTACCATGCAGAAACGCTGGAACAATGCCGTCGAAATGTACCATGCGGCCCACAAAAATCAGGCCATCCAAGGCCTGTACAACAGACTCAACCACCACAACATACTAACCAGCCAACTCGGATACCTGCAGCACGACATCGCTGGAGCCAAAACGGTTCGCGTGGCTTACACAACCGCTGGACAGCCCACTGCCACAATCATCAAGGATAATCACGCCATCGTAGAAAGCAAACTGTACCAAACAGAATGCTATTCCAACGAAGAAGCCCATTACATTCTAGCCATACTGAACAGCCGGAATTTGGAAGAACAAACCGAGGTATTCAGGCCAAAAGGCCTATATGGCGCCAGAGACTTCCACAAGCATGGCTGGAAGTTACCCATTCCGAGCTATGAAGACGAGGACCCACTTCACGTCCAACTCAGCCAACTAGGCAAAACCGCCGAGAAAGAGTGTGCAACCCTCATCATGAACAGCGACATCATGACCAAGACCGCTGGCAAAACCCAATCCGACCCCGCCCGCAAGCTACTACGTCACGAGTGGCAACCAAACAGCACAACCGCCCAAGAAATTGAGACCGCGGTAGCCAAGCTACTGAGTGACTCAGCGCAGGCAAAACTGGCAGAAAAACAGATGCAAACAGCGTAAGGTGCCCAGAACACCGCCAATATCATCAACATCATCCCTGATGAAGAAGAACATATTCAAACAGACCTCGGCAACCGTACCGGCGGCGTTAGTTGCTGCGATCATTGGCCTGATAGTTAATTCCTTCACGCAGTGGTGGAAAGCGTTAGCGAATGTGACCAATGCAGGCTGGGGAGCAGTATCCCAGGCCACCGTAAGCGCAATCGCGTACAGGGTCCCAATTTTGACCGTGGTCGTTGCCGTGGCACTCGTAGCCTTGACATGGTACGCAACCCGAAAAATCGGCGGAGCGCTCAAAGGGAGGCCTCCCCGTTTTCTCACCTACACTCAAGACTTCTTTGACGGCGTACTCTGCAGATGGAACTACTCCCCACGGGTTGACGGGTCCTACGAAATCGGAGACATAAGATGCTACTGCCAGCACTGCTACTTCGTCATCGGAACCCCAAACGAACATGCGCAAACATGCCATTCATGCTCGAGACGCGCAGTGAAAAACGACAATCCTCCTCTTCGCTTGAATTTTAGAGGTGACATCACAGGATACCAATTTCAGGAAAGCTCGATGACCTTCGAAACCTTCATACGACGAGAAATAGAAAGGCGCGTAGAAACAGATGAGTGGTGTAACTCGAGCAAAGCCTGAATAAAAACACAGCTCGCTGCACGACTCAATAGACTCAGCGCAAGCGCCACAAGGCTCTCGGTATAACTCCCAGGCTTTCCTTGCCAAGGTCCCCGGCCACGGATGACCGACTGGAGACGAAGGACACACCACAGCCAACAACACTGGCCCGCCGCCTTGTCGATGACGAAGGCGGCGGGCCACGGTAATCATCAATCCCTGGCTCCACCAAGACCCGAACGCCCAGTTTCAAGATAAATCCTCTCATGGGCAGGCTTAACCGCCAGCCCTTTTTTCATCGTGGGAATCTTCAGCCTCAGGAACCCTCAGCGGTCCCCGGAACGCCGCGCGTCCGCTCAACACCAACCAGAACAGGAGGAACACCATGACCAAACCAACAATCATGCCCATTGGAATCATCGAGCAGCCCACAGAAGACGGCGCAATCTTCGTACTGACCCGCCCAGAAGACCACAGCATCCTCGAAATCAATTCGCCGGTGAGAGTATCGAATACCCACTGGGACCAAGACGAAATCCCCAGCGGGGTCATGGTCCGGGGCCACATCACGGAGATAGGACCAACCACCGCCACGTTCAAAGTCGTGGAATCCCAGACAGGCCCCTACTGGCCCAAAGACGCTGATCCACTGGCCCCGGGCTGCTTCGTCCACCTTGCCATGCCCAACTCATTCGAAATCGACCGAAGCCAGATAGCCACCCAGGACGAAGAGAAATTCCTGGAGAAGCTGGAGACGGCCCGTCAACTCAAGGAAGTCCGAGAGAAAAACGACTCCGGATCACCGTAGCAACACCCTCACCCAAACCAGTTTGTCAGTCAGTTACAGCCTCACCAAAATATCGGAATTGATCCGGACCCCTGACCGGGCCAAAACCCGAATTAATCACGGGATTCACGCATACAGGTAAAATGACTACATAACCCGTAAATAATGGGATTGTGAGAGGGTTTTACCCACGAATTCAACTCTGTGCAAAATCGGATTTCCATGCCGGGTGAATTTTGCACACTCCTTGGTTCCGTCCTGTTTCGTATAGGAAAAGGCAAGAGCGTCCCGCGGCATTCGCCTATGGGTATATGGTAGTCATGTCAAATTCCGGAAGGGGGCTTAAGTCTCCAATACCGGAACTTGGGGTGGCTGGTGGTTCCGGTCCAGTTTGCCCTGGTTCCAGGACGTGACACTGAGCTTCTGGGGCAAGTTTGTAGTCCTGGGATTTACCTTGCAGGCCTGGAAGTCTGGTCGGAAAGCCTTGCTCAGGGAGACGTATTTTGGCAGTGAGGCGGACGTAAGCAAGGCCAGGGTCAAGATTTAGCCGCCCGCCCGCTTGAACTTTTCGGGACAATGCCAAACACTGTTGAGAGGCGTTTTTCCATCGGGTCTCGGTTTGCGACGAACGAAGGGACGTGATAATCATGGCAGATATCCTGGATGTCGGACGCGGGACTCGGACAGCCGCAATCGGGAGCATTTTAGGTATAGTTCCCGCAGTGGCATTGGGCTTTTTAAGGTTCGTGCTAGCTCAGGAACCGGAGAGGTTCTCTGAACTGGCCGGACACATCGCGTTCACCCTGGTTTATCTGGCACCCTACGCACTTGTCCTCATAGCCCGGGCGGCACCAAACCCTGGGGTTCGCGGAGGTCTACTGTTGGCTCTTGGGTTGCTCTCTTTTTACGCGAGCTTCTCGGCCTTCTCGCCGACAACTCTGGCATTTTTGCCCGCTACTTTCGTGATCTGGTTCGCGGCGGTCAGAAGCCTGACCGCCGCACGCCCCCTGCTGGCAACCACCTTGCCGGCCATGGTCGCTGGGCTGTTTATTGCTGCTATGGTAGGCTTCGGTTTCTATACGCTCCTGCTGGCTCAGGACGCGGAGCCACGGTGTTGGGCGCAGACCAGAGGCCCGGACGGACAGTCCCGCTGGGAGTCCCGGCCCGATCCCCAGAGCCCCGGCGTACTCACGATCACCGTAAGCGGTGGCGGTCGGGCATTTTGCACGAGCGATGTCATCACCAATACCGAGGCCGCCACCAGCATCGGAGTCCTTGCGGCTGCTTTCTTGATCATGTCATCAGTCGCAAGATTCCGTCGGGTTAACCCATGAGTGACCTGTAAGGCTGAACCCACTGCCCCGAAAAACGAGCCTCTGACCGTCACCCGGGCCATGGAGACCGGCCTCGAAATGGGCTACGATCATCCCCTCGATGTGGCGTAGACCACGTCGCCATGTAGCCGCTAACCCGGCTCTGACCACTTTCCGGCTAAATTTCTAGGGGTAAGATTTAACCTCAATCCCATTTTTTGGGGTTTGCAGCATATGAAAGCGATTTATGCACTTCTGTCCGCTGAGAGGAAGTGTGCAAAATTCACCCGGCATGGAAATCCGATTTTGCACAGAAGTGAACTGGGGGGGGTAAAACCCCGCCACAATCCCTAAATAATGGGAGACAGCCCAGATAAAGGAAATAGGTCCCAATGAACGACGACAGAAGCACCAAACCAACCTCAAAGATCCGGGCGCTCGCAGGAATCGCCGGAGCATGTGTCGCTGTGATAGCCATCGTAGTGCTCGTATATGCATTGACTATCCCACCCTCCCCAGAGGAAGCTGCCGAATCGTACATTGAGGACCACTACGACGCAGTTGCCGAAGCAGTTGTACACACTGCATTCCCAGACAGCCCCCTAACAGCAGAGGTCATAGCCGAAGTCGCGGAGTCCATCGCGGAACGGGTAATCCCATACAGGTGTGGGGTCAGCAAGGAATTCGAATCCACAGTGGAAACACGGTGCGACCTATCATTTTCGCTGGACAAGCCCCTAGAACTTCGGATTTACGCACCTTTCCAAGTGGTCATGACCACGGACGACCGAGACTTTCTTGGAAGGCCGACGCCGGAGGTGCTGGACGCGAATCCCATCGTCGACGAAATGTCCGTCAACGGGATGAGCCTAGGTCAATTGACAGAGATCGAAAGCAAGACCCAGGAAGGCAAGAAAACCCTCGACAACCTGGGCTCTAAGATCTTGGATCCACCGACAGAAGTCATGCCCACAGGGCAACCAAGTGAACCCACTACCACCCGACCCGTCGAGACACCGGACCCGACTAAACAACCGCCACCCACAGATTTACCAAGGGAGATAGCCGAATCAGGGATATGCGGCCGCACGCCCGAGATCCAAGAGAAGCTGATAGAGATGCTTCAAATCCGGTCATGCCAGGTCATCAACGCCGCTGAACTCTACCGAGTCAGAAAGTTCAGCGCGTCAGCCCAATCATTCAAGCTCGGAGATTTCGACGATTTACCAAATCTACTCAAGTTATCGATAAGCATGTACCAGGAGGTCAACATTTTGGAACCCGGCATATTCCAAGACCTGCACAGCCTGAACTCCCTGGAAATCAACAGCGGCAGTCCGCCCACAATCAGGCTGAACAAAGACACCTTCATGGGGTTGAACACCTTGACAATTCTGGACATCGAATACATCGAACACTTACCAGATGAAGCATTGAACCACATGCAGCAGTTAACGAAACTCAGCATTTCAGACCTCAAAGGAGACATACCCAGCAGGCTCCTTGACCAACTGCACAACGTTCAGTCCATCGGCATATATCTCCACTCAGATGAAAATTCAAACCCCCGTACCCTTCCAACCGACTTCCTGAAGAACCTCCCCAAACTCCATCGAGTGGAAATAAGCCGCGAATACCTGCCGGACAGCATGGAGGTCAACAGCTACGAGACAGCTTGCCAGATCGAGGACTGGAAACTGCGAGACAAAGATGGCAACAGGATACCCATGGCTGTAGACGGCAAGATACTAGAAATCATAGACCGCACCACCGACCACGATCCGATCAACGACAGAGACGTCCGGATATGCCAACTCAACGTTGGAGACACTGAAACCAAGAAAATCATCATTCCTCTGGAATAGCCTGGCTCGACGCCATGGTTCCACCAGAGGATGGCAGCCACCACCGTAACCGGCGGGGGGGCAAAGCCCACAAAAACCGGACCAATAAAACCAGGCCCGCCGCCTTGGTCGATGAAAAGGCGGCGGGCCCAAGCTTCAGCCACCCAATCCAACACCAGTCTTTACGACCTATCCCCTTTTCAAAGTGGGAATAATTCGGCTCGGGCTTTTGTCAGGACCTCCGGATTTATTCCCACCACATACGAGGTCAGGGTCAGAATGATCCCGCTTGCCGACAGCACACACACCCACCCACCGGTGGGGCTACGCCAGGGTCTATACAACCAACTGAGCATACCGGAAAGCAGACAAGAAAACCAAAAGCGGCGCCACCTATGTGACGCCGCTTTAATCCCCCGAGAAACCCGTGAGGGCCACCGTCAAAAAACAGTGGCCCTCACGCTCACAGATGTAGGTCAGCCACCCTGGCCCTGGCGCCGGAGCCGAGCAGCAGCGATGCCGCGCCGTGTGGCCTCACGGTGCCGCTTTTGCTCAAACTCCTCAACCGCCCGGATGACGGAACCCAACAAGGAGTCCGTGGACGAGGAACCAACAGTTTCAGTGACCGACGTCACCGTCACACCGGACTCCTTGAGCACCGACACAATCATGCGGAATTCCATGATCTCCCGGCTGAGCCGGGAGAACTTCCACACCAGCACGGTGTCGAAACCCCGCTCGGGAGACCTGGCATCAGCCAGGAGTGCCTCCCGGGCAGGGAGAGAACCGGAACCCTCACTGGCATCGTCCTCCGCGTCATCGTCTCCGCCGTCGACGTACCAGCCGACTATCTCGAGCCCATTCGCCCGGGCGAACTTCTCGATCTGGTCCTTCTGGGCAGCGATGCTGAGCTGAGCATCAACCTGATTGGCTGAGGAATTCCGAATGAACCCGGCGGCCCGACGATGGCCTTCCCCAAAATTATGTTCAACCATATTTGAACCTCACTAAATTAGAATTAGTATATCCACGGACAAAGCGGGTAACCCGCCCATACCGTAAAATCACACCAAGTAATAGCTATAGAGGAGAAACCCCGAATGACCATCAATGCCACCAAACGCTTCCCCCTAGACGATCTTCTGCAGTGTGCCCAGTGCGGCGGACCCCTGCACCTGATGAATATTCCGCCGAAGCTGGCATACACCTGCGCGGGCAGCACGGACCAGCCGGAATGCCCGGCACCACCCCTTTGGGCAGAAGACCTGAACAGGCGCCTGCTCAGCCAGGTGATGAGTATGATCATCACCAGCGCGACTAGAAGCACTTTCCAGGCTGCTGTCAGAGATGCCCTGGCCGAGGCCGGCCACGAGGCCGGGGCAGCGGAGACGATCTTCGGAAGCGCCTCACTCATCCCGGATTGGCTTCTGACACCGGAAGCCGCGCCAGAGGGCGGAGCAGTACTGGCCCGGTTCATCAACCGTATCCGGGTTGAACCTGGAGTCGCCGAGGTCGAGTACAAGCTCCCACTGCCCGCCGGAACTCCACTGTCCGGGAAACTGAGGCAGAACATCAACCTGCCGGAATCCCTGCTGGCGTGACCCCGAACTGAGCGGCTAATCATTCGGAACCGACTCGACATTCGGAACCGACTCGGCCTGAGCTCGGAGATAGGCCCTGGTCAACCAACGGCCGACCATTGCGAGACCGTCCGGGTCCCAATCATCTGCGGGGTCGACCGGAGGGTCCGGGGCGATCAGGTCATCAGGCGGGTCAGGAACTTCTGCAGGGACAGGGCTGCGAGGAACTTGATCTGGAACACGGGCCATCTGGAACTCCTGGCAGAGTCCCGCAAGCTCGATAAACGGACCGGCTTCCCTTGATAAAGCGGCAGTCCGGCATTAAAATCGATATGAGCAAGGAAAAGACTCTCTCTGGTGGGGTGTCTAGGCTCTGCTCTGGGTAGGCCGTCGGAACGCTCATTCCGGCGGCCTTTTCTTATGCGAGCAGTAGCCAGCTGGTATAAAGTATAGTCCCGTCGCATATAAATTTGCAACGTATTTTCGTCATCGAGAAGAAAAACTATGATGCGGGAGAGTGTCGTTATATTAATAGGAAGTCATGTATTTTTTCCGCGAAGGTAAACCTCGGAGATAACCTTGCAAAAAGCATTACCTAATAGTAATATATATATACCGATATCGACAGGGAGGTGTGTCGATGCCCTACACCAACATTGAAGGCTATATCTGCGATCGCTGCGGCTACCGATGGGCATCCCGGAACGGGACCGGCCTCCGGGACAAGACCGACCCCAGGGTCTGCGCCAAATGCAAGAGTCCCTACTGGAATAAGCCCCGCAAGAACAAACTGGACCAGGAACGGTGGGCAAACAGGTGGATCCGCCA
Source organism: Dehalococcoidia bacterium (assembly GCA_965226825.1). Lineage (GTDB taxonomy): Bacteria > Chloroflexota > Dehalococcoidia > Lucifugimonadales > UBA3495 > Io17-Chloro-G2. The sequence goes on along the minus strand of CBDDED010000003.1, from coordinate 3,234,736 downwards.
GGATAAAGGCGCCACCATCCCGGAGTAGAGCTCATTCCACGCCAACTAGGACGCCAAAGAGGAGAAGGGCCATGATGAACCCAAACTGGTTCTCGGCCGCTACACCGAAGGCCACGGAACCGGTCCCAGGACCCATGCCTGAGAGCATGCGGCGGGCCCAAGGCGCCAAGACGAAAGAAGGGGACCCGATCCCGGTGGTAATCTACGTCCGGGTCTCAAGCAACGTCCAGGATATAAAAAACTCGATCGAAGCCCAGATCGAAGAATGCCTCCGGTACGCGAGGGCCAACAACATGATCGTCGTGGCAATTTACAGGGACGAGGCGTTCACCGGGACCATCAGCTCCCGACCCGGATTCCAGAGTCTGATAGCAGATGCCACCAACCCTGATACCGAGTTCCACACCATCCTAGTGTGGAAACTCTCCCGGTTTGCCAGAAACAAATATGACAGCGTGACCTACGAGCACATGCTCGAGAAGCGCGGCATCAAGGTGATCTCCGTCACAGAACCGATAGACGACTCACCGGCAGGCGAGATGTTAAGGGGCTTCATCCAAGCACTCGATGCCTACTATTCCAGCAACCTCAGTCAGGAGGTCCGACGAGGACAGCACAGAATCATGCATCGGGGATTCTACCCAAGAGCCTTCACCTGCTACGGCTACAAACTGGAGAAGGTCAAGGAAAGCGACGGACCTGCACACAACAAGATAGTCCTGGACCCGCCAAAAGCCGAGGTGATCAGGAGGCTCTTCCTGGAGGCCACAGCGGGGAGAACTACCGACGACATCCGGGAAGGACTGCACAAGGACAGCATACCCAGCCCAAATGGCAAGGATTGGTGGCCCCCATCTACCATCGACACCATCCTCGTCAAGTTGACCTATGCCGGATACGGGGAGTGGGGCATCAGCTCGAAGAAAGGTGAAGAACCCCTCATAATACCCGACCATCACGAGGGGATCGTAACCCCAGAGGAGTACCTACTGGCCCAGCAGAGCCGGGCCGGACGGGCGAAATCCAACTCGCATCCGCGTGCGGCTGGAAGCGACCGCATGCTGAGCGAAGCCATGGAGTGCTGGAAATGTGGGAAAACTCTTCAGGCCCGCCCAAGAGGAGACCATTCTTGCGACTACGTCTGCGAGACCCGCAGGCACGGCGGCCATTCGGCGTGCCCCTGCCCCAACATCGCCAGCAAGAAATTCGAGCCGGTGTTCCTAAAGGCGGTCACGGAAGACATCCTTTCACCCACGAACATGAAAACCCTCACCGATATCATATCCAGAGAACTGAAAATTCCCTACAAGGAACAAATTTCCAAACTGGAGCTCATCAGCAAGGAATTAGAGGCCCTGGAAAAGAAGCAGGAACGGGTCATGACGGCCTACGAAGCCGGAGCATACACGGTGGAGAACTTCACGAAGAGGATGGAACCCCTGCGAAATCAAAAAGTCGAACTCTTGGAGAATAAGACCAGGGCAGGCAACGAGATCAACCGGGAAGCTGCCATCGTGGCCAACCCGCAGATGGTGATCGACTTCGCCAAGGACATAAGCGCGCTGATAAAGCACTCCCATCCGAAAGAACAGAAGGAGCTTCTCAAAAAGTTCATAAAGACCGTCGTGATAAGCCCAGGAAAAGCCACGATCCACTACCGCATCCCGATGCCCAGAGATGGGCGCAACCCAAAAGCAACCAAACGCGAACTGGCTCTCAAAGGAGAGCCAGTTTCAGTTCAGCCTACTGCCCACATGACCCCGCTGCGGCGAGGATGACGGGGGGTTGGTGGAGGTCCGGGTTCCTGTTGCGACGGGAGGGACTGGGGGGTGGGTTACCCGCTTTTGCAAAAGCTGCGCAAAACTTTTCGTTGAGGGGTGGTTTGGCGGGGTCCACGCCTGGTTTGACACTGTTGTTGGCCCTTGCCTACAATTGCCCGCGCCCCTAAGTTGTTCGCTTGAGCTGGGAACCAGACCCCATCGCTTACCTATGGGCCCGAGATTCTGCGCTCCGAAAAGGTCCTGAATCCGGCAGAGCGCGCCACCGGCACACCATTCTTGGAGAACAGATTTGTCAACCGAGCAGCAACCCTCCGACCCAAGTACAAGGTTCTGCATGGATTGTGGGGAGCCTGTCCAGGCTGGAGCGAGCTTCTGTTCAAGGTGCGGCCGGGCGATTGGTCAAGGTCAGGACAGACCTGCCGATGCAGCCGAAACCACCACTGGAAGTCAACACCAGGCTGGCGCACCCTTCACATACGATCCGGTCCAACCTTACGTTAACAACTACCTGGCGCAAGCGATTCTGGTCACTATCTTTTGCTGCCTTCCTTTGGGGATTGTCGCCATTGTTTTTGCAGCGCAGGTGAATGGCAAACTTGCCTCGGGGGATTATGTCGGCGCAGTCCGCACATCCAACACCGCCAAGTTGTTATGCTGGATTAGCTTCGGGATAGGTCTGGCCGTAATTGTCCTGTGGATTGGCGTGCTCTGCGTTGGCCTGGCTGCAGCAGGCTTGGCCGGCGGATGAAGGAAATCGCCGGGGCATCCCAATGGGTTTTGCCAGGGTGGCTACACAAACATTGGAAGCCGGCGATGCTGGCCCTGGCGCTGTCTCCTTGCGTGGTGGCCCTGGTTGTCCGGGATCCGGCGGATTCGGGGTTGTTTCCCCCTTGCCCGTTCCTGGCATTGACCGGGTTGCAATGCCCCGGCTGCGGCACCTTGAGGGGGTTGCATCAACTGCTCAACAGACACCTCATTACGGCGCTGGAGCTGAACATTTTGATGGTTTTGGCCCTGCCATTCCTAGCGTACACCTTTCTCTCAACGCTGGCGCTGAACGTTACGGGCCGGCGACTACCAACTGTTTTCGTCCAGCCGACCTGGATTTGGCTGCTGCTGGGCGGCATCATACTATTCTGGGCACTGCGGAACGTTCCGGTATACCCGTTTTCATGGTTGGCCGCCTGATGGCGTCAACCCTGTTGCGAAATTTGTTTGGCGACGCGCCCGGAGGGGTGAGCCGATCAAGGCGTACTTGCACCTGTCGATTTCTCGGAGTAAGACTAGGTACAAGATTACCTATATACACGATTACCTAGAGGAGGCTCGTAATGCCCGTAACTTTCGGATGCTCCATGCCGTCCCGGGGTGCCATGTCCAGCCCCGATTCTTTACGGTCTCTGGCCCAGCGGGCCGAGGCCCTGGCTTACGACTCCATCTGGGTGAGCGACCACATCGTTCTGCCCCGCCAGGTGGCATCATTCTATCCCTACGCCGAAAATGGCGTGGCCACCTTTACTCCCGATCAACCCTACTATGAGCCAATTGCGACACTGAATTTCCTGGCTGGCTGCACGCAGCGGGTCCGATTGGGGACCCACGTTTTGATCATCCCCTACCGCAACCCGGTCACCACCGCCAAACAGCTTTCCACCCTGGACGTTCTGTCCGGGGGCAGGGTAATCCTGGGGGCCGGCGTGGGTTGGATGGAGGAGGAATTCCAGGCTCTCGGGCTAGACACCTATGCCAAGCGGGGGGCCGTCACCGACGAGTACCTGCAGCTTTACAAGGAACTGTGGACCAAGGAATTCCCAGAGTTCCAGGGCGAGCATTTCCAGATTTCGGGCGCCGGATTCGAGCCCAAGCCGGTGCAAAAGCCCCACATACCCATTTGGATCGGAGGCCACACCGGGCCCGCGATTCGCCGGGCGGCCCAACTGGCCGACGGATGGATGCCCATCGGGCTACGTCCACCGGCAATTCTGGAGCCCGAAGAGATGGCCGCGAAGATTGCGAGGCTGCGCACGCTGACCGTCCGGGCGGGACGCCCCGAGGATGCGGTGGACGTCACCTTCAGCACCAGCGTGGCCTTCGACGACTCGCCCACCCAGGCCCGGCGGATGATGACCGGCCGCCCTGAGCAAATCGCTTCCGACCTGCGCCAGTACCAGGACCTGGGCGTCAAGAACTTCATCATTGGGTTCGCCGGGGACGAGGCGGCGGTCCTCCAGGACAACATGGAGAAGTTCTCCCGGCAGGTTATGCCCTTGATTCCCTAGGTCCGGCGGGGTTTGGAGCCGTCAGCGCCCCCTCCGGTCAGCGTACCTTCTGGTTAAGGGGAGAGGCGGCGGTGGTTATCAGGCCACCGGCAGTTGGCTCACGCCGTATTTCCGTTCCAGTTGGTAGATTTGGTCCAGCCCGAGCAGGTCGGCCACGTCCATCCGGGTCCCATACCGGGCCGGGTCAACCCGGCCCTGGGATTTCAACTCCAGGAACGCCTGATGCACCTGCTGGTACACCAACCAGATGGTGCTGCCGCAGATCATGACCTTGTACCCCAGCTGGGCCACGTCCTGGGTTGGCAGCAAGTCGCCGTTGTACAATCGGGGTAGGCCGGCCAAATCGGTGGCATAGTTATTCAGATCGTCCACCGTCTTGATGCCGTCCACGAAAACCATATCGGCCCCGGCCTCAACGTAGGCCTGGCAACGGTCCACGGTGTCCGGCCAGCCCGTGACGGCATAAGCGTCGCAACGGGCGATGATCACGAAATCAGGGTCGGTGCGGGCGTCCAGCGCAGCCCGGATTTTCTGAACCATCTCCTCTTGATCGATCACCTGCTTGCCATCGAAAAACCCGCATTTCTTGGGAAACAGCTGGTCTTCTATGTGTATTCCGGCAACTCCCGCCGCCTGGTACTCCCGCACGGTGCGCTGGACGTTCAGGGGGTTGCCGTAGCCGGTATCGGCGTCACAGATCACGGGAATGTCCACCGCGTCCGCGATGTATTTTGCGTTGGAAACCATCTCGGTCATCGTCAGCAGGCCAACGTCGGGAAAACCCCGCTCGGCAGCGGTGCCCGAACCGGTCATGTACACCGCTTCAAACCCCACGGACTCGGCAATCCTGGCGTGGAGAGCGTTGAGAATAAAAGGCGCAACCACCATGGACCCGCTGTTCAAAAGCTGTCTCAATTTAGTAGTGCTGTTCATGGGTATTCCTCCTAAGCAGTGGGAAATGTTGATTGGGAAGGGGACTAGACCCGGAAGCCGCCGGAAGGGTTTGCCGGTCATGCCGGTCGTCGAGTAGGGTCGCGGCCTGACGATCACATAGAATCAGAGAGGGAAGCTGGCCAAAAGCTTCCAGGAGACATCATTGGCCCATCCTCCCTGGTCCCACGACTCGCCGGCGGACTGGGACTGAAACCGCGCCAGCATCAAGCGCCAGGCGTTGGCGCCGCTCGGAGTCGCCAGGTTTTCGACTACGGACCCGGCGAACTCAACAGCGTCCGCGAAAATCGTTTCCGGAAGATCTGCATATTGCATCAAGGGAAGGTAGATTCTCGTTTCGGTTTCGGTGCTGACGGCATCGTCGGGGCCGTCGGCCACACCATTCACGAGGCCGGCGACCCTGGCATGAAGGGTTAACAACGGGTGGTCTGGTTCCTGGGGAGTGAAATCCAGGAAGATGGTTCCGGGCGCATCTTCCAGGGATGCAACCCCGTGGTGGCACATGGGAAACCCGGGTGCTGCCTCGCGGCTATCCGAGGCGATGGCGTCCAGACCGGCTGTAAGCTCGGGCAGGTGGTCATCGGGGCAGGGGAAGAAACGGGAAAGCATCAGGTGGACCATCAGCATTTCGGCCGCCCAACTGCCGTATTGCCCGCATATAATCTGCCTGGCCCGGTAGGCGCGGCTGGTGAACGCCGGTTCGGGAACCAGCAGCACGGCGTATCTGATTGACACGGAAATCAGGGTCATCACCCACCATTACCCGGCGCTAATAGTGTCCGCCATCCAAAGGCCGGACCGAAACCAGGGTTGGGAAGACGCCGACCGACCCAGTTTTGCTTGGATTCGGGTAAACCAGTGTCAAATTCGCAGGACCAAGAATAACACCAGCACAACGATGATTACTCCGGCGGTCAACATCCGCCGGTCCAGTGGCGGGTTGGCCTCACCCTCGCCGGCGGCCTGGCGTTCGGCGATTTCCAGCGGCGGCAGTTCCAAGAGGTCGCGGGCCTTGGTCACGTCGGAACCGTAGACCAGGACTTCGTGGGGGATATTGAAGGCCGATCCCCAAAGTCCCGGACCGCCGCCCAGCGACCTCGAAAGGCAAGGTATGCCCTGGTCTCGGAGCCGCTGCTCAGCGAGCCGAGCCAAGGGTTCGTTCTCGAACGTCGTCAGTCGGACCTGCTTGCGGCGATTTCTCCCGGCAGACAAGAATAGGTCCTCCTTGAACAACGGTAAGAGTGGGGCGGCCACCCGGTCGAACTCACGAACGACCGAAAAACATCCACGAGATTAAGTGCGCCTGGGCGGATTATAACAAACGGTCCCACCGGCCTCCAAAAACCGGGTTGGCGGGGTGTCTGCTACGCTGGTACATGCTATAATGGGGTTCGTACCTCTGGGCCGAGGTGGTGGAATTGGTAGACACGCGGTCTTGAGGGGGCCGTGGGCTTTCGCCTGTGCGGGTTCAAATCCCGCCCTCGGCACCAATCTCCGAGACTCTGCTCGCCGGGGCGACGTAGCCAAGTGGTTAAGGCGGAGGTCTGCAAAACCTCTATTCGGCGGTTCGAATCCGCCCGTCGCCTCCAACAAATGCGAACAAGCCGGCAAATGCGAACAAGCCGGGATACAGTCCAGGCTCCACGCCGGTCCCGCAAAGCAGCGGCAAGGTCAGCGGGGCACTTTCCAGGCGTAGGCTCGCCGTCAGCGCACCCTCGTTAACCGGGATAACCTTCCACACCAACCCGCGAGACTACTCTTCTTGGTTTAAGCGCCACAATGCCGGGGTGGCGGAACGGTAGACGCGGCGGACTTAAAATCCGCTACCTTTACGGGTGTGCGGGTTCGATTCCCGCCCCCGGCACCATCGAATCATCCTCAGTCGTCCACCTAGGTCCATTTTTCCCACAAACCCCTTCTAAGTTTGGTGCCGTCCTGGCTTGATTTGTCCGTCATCGTCCGTTATTGTCTTCCCACAGCCACGGTGCAACTGTGGGAAAAATGGTGGGAAACGGAGACGGACAAAATGGCAGTGTTGACGGCGCTGACGGTAAAGAATCTCAAGAAGCCGGGGCGGTATGGAGACAGCGGAGGGCTCTATCTGTACATTGCTCCCAATGGCAGCAAGTCATGGGTACAGCGCATTAGCACTGGCGGCAAGCGACGAGACTTGGGACTTGGCGGGTATCCGTCCGTAACACTCGCAGAGGCGCGGGGCCGCGCGGTTGCCAATAAAGCAGCGGTCAGGGAAGGACGAGACCCGGATACTTCGCAGAAGGGTAAAAGGCGCAGCGGAAGCTCCAAAGCAGAAACTACCGATACTACGCCAACTTTTCGGAAAGCGGCTGGCATTGTTCACGCCTTGAATGCGGCCAAGTGGGACAATTCCAAGACAACATCCAATTGGTGGCAACGGGCGGAAAAGTATGTGTTCCCCGCTATCGGAGACGTGCACCTGGACCGGATAGGCCGGACTGAAGTGCTCGATATCCTAACCACCATCTGGACGGTGAAGCCGGAAACCGCCCGGAGAATCCGCCTAATAATCAAAACGGTTATGGCGTGGGGTATGGCCTACGGGCATGTCATGGTCAATCCGGCTGGGGACGTGATTGACGCGGCTCTGCCGCCCATGCCCAAGATCAAGGAACACTTCAAAGCCCTGCCATATCCCGAAATCGGGGCAGCGATTAGGTCGGTAGAGGCCAGCACAGCCTTTCCAGCAACGAAGCTCGCATTTAAATTCCTAGTTTTGACTGCTGCCCGTTCTGGAGAAGTCCGAGGGGCAACTTGGGATGAAATCGACATGGGCAATTCCCTGTGGACGATCTCAGCCGCTCGGATGAAAAGCCGGAAGGAACACCGTGTTCCCCTGTCAACCGGTGCAATGGCCGTATTGAAAGAGGCTCAAACCTTGCCCACTAATGGCAGCCCATTAGTCTTTCCCAATGACTTGACTCCGAACAAGGCCCTGTCGGATAACACCTTAACTTACATGCTTCGCAGGCTACACGTTCCCGCTGTAGCACACGGTTTCCGGTCTAGCTTCCGGGATTGGGCTGCTGAAAGGACGGATGCCAGCTTTGCCGTAATGGAATTGGCCTTAGCTCACGGCGTAGGATCAAGCGTAGTTCAAAGCTATGCCCGGTCAGACCTGTTAGACCGGAGACGGTCCCTGATGCAAGCTTGGAGCGACTTTCTGGGGTTGTCACCTTAACAATCAGACCGGAGGGGAAACGAGCATTTCACGGTAAGCCTGGAGTGAGTTTAAACCCCGGGCCCGCCAAGTACCGAAGAGGGAGGCCAATGCCATCTTAGTTTCGGCACCCTGGTCCGAACGGGTGCATCCGCTGATCTTGGGGCCGGTAGCCAGATCGCGGAGGCTTCTTACAGTTGCGTTGTTGTCCGATGGCACCTCACGTCCACCTCCTTGAGGTGACCGGCGAGAGCTACAGGCTCAAGCGCGGTAGAGGAAACGCCGCTTCCCAAGTTCTAGACGATCCAGACAACACTCAGCCCCCACCCTTCCCTGCAATCCTGACCGCACAGTTTCGTCTTCTCATTATCACGGTGCCCCCAGGTCGTCGTCCAGATTGGCCATGATTCCGCCGCCACACTGGCCCATCTTTTAGGGAAGAGAAAGGCTAAACTAAAATGGGCATAAAAATCAACCACGTTTTAGAACTGGCCGGAACTGGCGGGGTGGGGGGCGATGGGCATGATACCACGACAACAGATTGCTAAATTTACCAAGGGACAACATGCCTTGGAATACTAGAGGTGGGGCTGGGGGGATTCGTCCATTTGTATAAGTTAGCTTTAATCCGAACGAATTAACCCCTTTTATTGGCTTTATTCCCACATCCATTCCCACACGATTCGAAGTACTACTCAGGACAACAGCCTCTCTCCGCTTGCCTTCTGTCCAAGTCTTCAATTGAGCCCCATCCCCGGAGAGTCAACTCGCGGGAAACCAGTGGGTCACGAAGTCCTCCGAAGCGGATCTATATCCTACAATAGGGACACTACCCATCCAACCCCCACACTCCAACAGGGTGAGTTCCATTTGCCATCGTGCGGCGGCGTGGGATGTCTCCAAACTTAGAACCGCCTACTGTTTTATATCAGGTACGAGCGCCCCAAAGTGACCTCAATGTCACCGCTGGTGGCAGAATGACCTACTAACGCCGGCTGTTGTGGTTGCCATGTTCCATCCAACCCGGAAATTTATCCATGCCTGCTTAAGTCCCTATCCAACATACGCTAGAAGTCTGGCCGGAAAGCCCTTGGCCGGGTTTCGCTCTACCCTAACAGGCCTATACCAGTCTTCTTGGCGTTGTAGGGTTTGTAATACGTTTCAAGGACTTACGATTACATCGACAATTGACGTTAAGAAAACGACGGCTTGGGTAGAATCGGGGTTCCCGGCCACGTTTCTGAGACATTGTCCTGAGCAGCGCCCAACTCAGCTGCCTCGTGGCCAACTAAACACAACGCGTGGTTGAAGCGTGTAGGCGGAGGTTATCAGCGGTGTTGACTCTCCTGGCGAGCTGTGGGGAGAGAAAGAGGCCTGACCCTCATGACCGGGCAGCGTTACCGCGTATGCACCACCACCCTGCTTTTGGATTCCGTCTAGGCTTTCGGAGCTTATATCAAGTCTGAGGCGACTTCCCACGAGGAGTTGGAAACGTTCAGCGGAGGTGATTGTAGAACTCGGCATTGGTTTCGCTGTCGAGAGCAGCGTTACTGTCGGTCAATTCAGCCTCAATTCTGTAACAACAACTTGGCCCATTTCATCAGGGCGAATATCCACCAGTTTTGAAGGACCCTGAATGCGAACCGACAAAGTGGATCCCGGAGTTGAAAATTCTTGGGGCAAGGTTAGAGGGTCACGCAATCGTCTCTTGAAGTCAGAGGGCGGTCCTGCAACCAAGTTGCCACATCGGATTGCCGCCAAGCGACAGACCTGGGGCCGATTCTGACTGGACGGGGAAACTCCTCCCTTTCGATCATTTTGTACAGGTTACTCTTTGAAATCGCACACAAGCTTAGAACCTCTTCGCGTTTTACCAGTCGATAATTGTCCAGTTGCATTGTCTTTCCTCCTCGTCATCATGGGTCAAGTGGACCCAGTAAGCTGGAAACAATTGAGATGGAGTGAGGTGTTAGTTCCGTTACTCCGATATGATTCCAACACTGGTCTCTCCGTTCGTCCTCGAGCCTTTGACTCTTCGTCGCTCCCGGTTATGAAGGGCAGTGCACTGATCCACGGGCTGCACCATCGGTTGTCGCCAGAACGTAAGTCCTGGTGGCCCCGTGGTCCATCAGCTGCCCAAAGGACCTTATGACGATCGCCGCAGTCACCATTTCCCGCTTCCTATCGCAGGCCTTCCAGGTTGTGTTATTGAAAAGGCGTCGCAGGCCCAGACACCATTGTCGAGATGAACGGCGAGAGCTATCTCCTCAAGCGCGGAAGAGAGAGCGGTGCATCCCAAAATCAAGACCGGATTGACAGAGAATAGGTCGCACCAGGCCCTCTTACTTACCTCCCGATGCCCAAGCCGCCAGCCGGACGTTTCCCTGAACCGGTAGAGCGGATATTGATGCTGGTCTTCGACACAGGATGGTACAGTTTTGCGTCGCCCCAGTGGCCCAACATGCCTCCCCGATTGACAGTTCGAGGGAACGAACGGACTGCAAGATAAAACCACCGCCAGCATTCCCATTACGGCCGCAAACACCATTTCTTTCCCCATGGCTGAAAGCCCATCCAACAAAATCAAGAAGTTCATATAACAGTTGTATAGCCTATATTTTGGATGTCAACCCATGCAAAATCTTGAAGGGTCGAAAGCGGTCTAGACCGTTTCTAAGCAGCCCATCCCTTGATTACCCTTTTGGTCATTTATCTGAATATATTTGACGCGCGAAAGACATACCACACACACACCCCCCACCCTCCAAAAAGCCGCAAAAAAATTGGTCTAAAATTGCTTTTCCATCTGCACACTTTCGCGGCATAATTTACAATTAGAACCAATGGGTGCCAGAACCTTGGCCCGTCCACCCGGAATCCTCGGCCAATACCGCCCATGCGCGTGGGTGCATCGCCCGAGTGTCCGCCGCCACTCCCATCATTATTCCAAATTGCCTGCCAGCCTGCCCGGCCCGCGGGGGTAGGCCTCTCGGAAATTTCTACCACACACAGGGGAGAGGCTACTGTCACACGAGCCCGAAAATTTTTGCCACACACAGGGGAAAGGCACCTCTCACGCATGCCCTGAAAATTTTTGCCACACACAGGGTTTGGTTGGCGCATCCGCCTGCCCGTGAGTACGGTCCCCGAAAATTATTGCCACACACAGAGAAAAGGGCCCACACTCACGCGTGGCCCCCCGAAAAAACATACCACACACAGGGGAGGGTTAGCGCATTCGCCGCCCGAACCGGTCACGAAAAAATTCTCTCATTAGCCAGTCCACAGCCTCGGGGCGCCTACCCTAAAGGGCCGTCGCCAGGTTCAAGGTCCAGTGTTGCCCTATGGCGTGGGCGTTTTCCTCCAGGCACCAAGTCACGTGGACCAGATCACTTGACCACCCAACCTAATCGTCAGTATTCACCAAACCTCCGAGGTATTCATCCAACCATTCTTCCGGCCGAGCGCAAACCTGGAGTAGCTGTCGGCCATATATCTGGTGGGTCGGAGGTTATGGGCGATGCTTTTTCTCATTCCAACTATTGAGCTTTTAACTGTGGGCTTCCGGCTGTAGCGCACTTCGGTTTGCCATGATGACCGCCATTACCGGACGAGTCAGGCCTATGCACCAAGACTGCATGCCCGCGGGATTGAATCCCTTACTTCGTAAGCCTGAGCCTGTCTCAACAGGGATTGGTTGCTCTGAAGTACGGACTACCTCCTCCGCGTTGCTGCGTACGCCACGATGCCGCCGATTACGAGGACCACCCCGGCAACCACCAGAACAATCAACCAAATCGGCGTTGCACCCTCCTCAACCGGTTCCACTGGCGGAGGCGTAGGCTCCGCTGTAGGCGTGGGCGTGGGCGCCACCGCGAGCGCAGCAGTGGGCCGCGGAGCGAGGGTCGACGGTGGCGTCGGCGTGGCTGTGGGCTCCGGCGTTGACGTAACAGTGGGCTCCGGGTTGGGAGTCGGAGTTGGCGTGGGAGTGGCTGTGGGCTCCGGCGTTGGCGTGGCGGTGCGCGTCGGTGTCGGCGTGGCGTCGGGGCCCACCCTTATCCTGGAACTACCTGTTACGGGTCGATCAACTTTCTGCGCGTCAGTTAGCACTCCCGAGAAAGTATGCGAACCTTCCTGATTCGGGGCGTTAACGGTGTACGAAAAGCGGTCAATCCCAAACAGAATAAAACTAACAGTCCTGCCCTCAACCTCAACCGCATCTTCCGATAGGCTAGACCCCGAATATCTGAACCCGGCGGGAAGTGTCTCCACGACCCGGCCAAAAGGGCCGTATCCGGCAGCGGTGATTCTTACTTCCAGCCTACCGCCCGGGACCACCGATGGCGCGGCGAAGGACCTGGTGGCCCTGGGCGTCTGTGCCGCCACCGGACTGACGAGCAACAACTCAAACACGACCAAGGCTGCCCCGGCAACCACCAACAGCGCTAACGCCTTCCCGATCAAAGTTCTTCCCTCTTCTTCATCTCGATGCTATCTACATCCCAACCCATTGGATCAACTGGAGAAATAAAGCTTGACGACCTCAAGAACCACTTCCAGGTTGATACGGTCACTGAAGTAGTCGGCGATCGCTGCGAGAACTTCCTCCAGGTCGATCACCTCGTTGTTGTCCGCGTCGTACTGCTGCCCAGATTCCCCAGGGCTGCGCTGGTGACGGTGATGGTCACCCTCGTCGTGGCGGTGGCGCCGAATATGTTCCTGGCGGTTACCTCCACGGTGTAGGTGTTCTTGCGCGCCCGGTAGTCCAGGGTTGTCCCGGGCGCCACTCTCAGCTGTCCCGTGGATTGGTCGATAATAAAGGAAGCGGCGTCGGGGCCGCCCAGGGAGTAGGTCAGCCCGTAGTTGGTGGCGTCCACAGCCGAGACCGGCCGGCCGACGTTGGCACCCGCCGGGGAATTAGCGGTTAACGTGATGGTCGACCTGGCGCCGCCGGTAAACACGGGCGGCTGGCTCGGGACGACGCCGCCCCCGCCTCCGCCTCCGCCGCCACCACCGCTTCTTCTCGTGGTAGTCCTTGGCGGCGCCTCGTTTACGTCGGTGACGTTGATGGTCACCCTGATGGTGTCGTCGGTACTCGAGTCAGGATTGCCCGCGGGGTCCTTACCGTCGCGGACTGACACGGTCACGACGTATGTGTCCTTCGCCTCGTAGTTGAGAGCGGCCTTGGTCTGCAATTGGCCCGACGACACGACAATCCCGAAGGACTCGCTGTCCGTACCGCCCAGAGAATAGGTCAACCGGTCGCCGTTGGGGTCCCTGGCCGCGACCGGCTCGCCCACGCTTTGCCCCGGTGCCGTGTTTTCGGGCACCAAGCGGCCTGTACTTGCGCCGTCGGTGAACCCGGGTGCCAGGTTCCGCGGTGATGGCCTTTCGTCGTCGACCACCGTCACCACGACCGTCGCCGTGACGCCGGTATAATCCGCGCCGCTCGCCGTGTGCGTCAGCGTCGCCGAATCGTTGTTCGCGTCAAGGTCCTGCCCGGCGCTCACCGTAACGGTCTGGTCGGTCTCCCAGTCGAACACGGTGAAGGACAGGAATGTGCGGTCCAGGCTTACGTCGGTCCCCGAATGCCCAGTGATCTCCACCGTAACAGTTGCCGTTGGCCGGGACGCCAGTGCAACCGTGTAGGCCGCGCTGCCGCCCTCGGTGACGGTCAGAGAGGCTGACGAGAGGTCGACACCTCTGCCGTCGTTATCGGTTATCCGAACCACCGCTTGGGTCGTGGCGCCCTCGCTCACGCCTACCGGTAGCCTCCCGAAGCTCAACTCGACGCTCTCGCCGTCATCGTCAACGCTGTCGTCAACCGCCGTTACGGTTACGTCTTTGGACGTTTCACCGGCGTTGAAGACAACCTCTGTCGGGGCCGCGTAGTCCCCGGGGTCCGCTCCATCGCGCGGCTCGGCAATCAGGGGAATCGTCACCGTACGATGCGGATTCTTATTCAGGGCGACCCTCACTCTAACTGAGCCGCCTTCCTGCGCCGCGTAGGGGCCGGAGCCGAAGGAGGCCACCACCTGGGCCACAATCACCGCCGCCGTGAGCGCGCTCTCCGCCGACTCCGGGTTACCCTTGTTGTCGGTGAACGTCGCCTTCACCTTCAAGGCTGCGCCCACGTCGTCTGAAATCACCCTGTACATCGCCGAAGTCGCCCGCGGTATGTCCTCTTCCACCCCTCCTGAGGCCACGCTAACCCACTGGTAGCGGTAGCCGGGGCGGCTCAGCCCGTCGGCGTCCATGATCTGCGAGGTGTTCGCCGTCAGCGTTTCGCTCACCTCCGGCAAGCCGGCGATAGTGGGCGCGCCCGTCGCCTTCTCATCGTCGTCGGTCACCGTGACGGCGAGGGCAGACGTTACGCCCGTATAGCCGCCGCCGCTCGCCGTATGCGTCAGTGTCGCCGAGTCGTTGTCTGAGTCACTGTCCTGGGCCGCGCTCGCCGTCACGCTCTGCCCGATATTCCAGTCGGACGTGGTGAAGGTTAGCGACGTGCGATTCAGGCCTACGTCGGTGCCCGAGTGTCCCGCAATCGTCACCGCAACGCCTGCCGTCGGCTGGGAGGCCAGCGCGACCGTGTAGGTCGCGCTGCCGCCCTCGGTGACGCCCAGCGAGGGTGGCGAGAGTACGATCCCATTGCCGTCGTTATCGGTTATCTGCACCACCGCACGGGTCGTTGCACCCTCACCCACGCCGTCCGGCAGCATCCCGAAGGTCAACTCGACACTCTCGCCATCGTCGTCCACGCCGTCGTCAACCGCCGTTACCGTGACGTCTTTGGTGGTTTCGCCCGCGTTAAAGATGATCTGCGTTGGCGCCACCGTGTAGTCCCCGGGGCCCGCTCCCCCGGAGGGCACGGCGGTCAGGCTAATACTCACCCCGCGATGTGGGTCCTTGTCCAGGACAATCTTCACCTCGGCCACCGGACCGCCTTCCGTCGCACCATAGGCGGCTAAGCCGAAGGAAACCCTCACCTGGGCCACGGTCACTACCGCGGTGGGCGCGCTGGTCAGCGACTCCGGGTTGCCCTTGTCGTCGGTGAACGTCACTCTCACCCTGAAAGCGTCGCCCACGTCGCCTACGGTGACCGTGTAACCGGCTGACGTCGCGCTGGGGATATCCATCTCTTGGCCGCCGGAGGCCACGCGCACCCACTGGTATTCGTAGCTCACATTGTTCAGACCGTCTGCGTCGGCGATGCCGGAGGTGTTCGCCGCCAGCTCCTCCCCCACCTCGGCGATGCCGATGATGGTCGGCGCGCCTGTTGCCCTTGTGTCATCGTCGGTCACCGTGACGCTGAGGACCACCTCAACCGATGCGTACTCCGTGGCGCCGTTGGCCCGATGGGTCAGCCGCTCCGAATCGTTGAGCGCGTCTCCGTCGTCCCTGGCGGCGACGGTCACTGTTTGCGTCCTGTCCCAGGTGGACGGCGTGAAGGTCAGCATGGCGGTCGTTGGCGTCAGGGTCAGATCCGTGCCGGCGTGGCCTGTTATCGTCACCGTGACGTCCGCCGTAGGCTCAGAGTCCAGAGCGACCGTGTAGGTGGCGCTGCCGCCCTCGGTGACGACCAAATCTGTCTTGCCGAGCGTGACGCCCGCAGTATCGTCGTCTGTTAGCTGCACAATCGCGCTGGCCGGGCTGCCAACGCTCAACCCGTCTGGCAGCATCCCGAAAGCCATATTGACGCTCTCGCCATCGTCGTCCACGTCATCGTCAATGGCCGTCACCGTTACGTCCTTGGACACATCCCCGGCATTGAAGACAATCTCCTCCGGCGCCGCGTAGTCGGCGGCAACCGCGCCCCCGCCCGGCGTCTTCATCAGCGGAATCTTCAGCGTGCGATGCGGGTCCTTGTCCAGAACAACCGTAACAGTGGCCGCGGCGCCGCCCTCCCTAGCGACATAGACGGTCCCGCTGAACCTGACAGTGACCTGGGCTAGAATTACCGCAGTTGTGGCGTCGCTGGGCAGCGTCTCCGCGTTGTTACGGTCATCGGTGAACGACACCCGCACTTTGAGTTGGCTGTCCACGTCGCCCGCTTGCGCCGTGTAGGTTGACGACCTTGCGCCGGAGATGTCCGTCTCCGCGCCGCCGGATGCCACGCGCACCCACCGGTAGGCGTAGCCGGGGCTTGTCAGGCCGTCTGCATCGTCGATGCCGGACGTGTTCGCCGTCAGCACTTCCCCCACCTCGGCTGCGCCGGTAATGAACGGCGCGCCCGCTGGCTCGGAGTTGGTCGATCTTAGAGTGAACGTGAGGGTAGCGATGCTCTCCGTGGAAAACTTGCCGGTGCCGCCAATGCTCGTGATGACTCCCTGTGGCGACGTCGCAGGATTCGAGAGCGAGAACTCGTCCCCGTTCTCGGTCCCGGCATCCCACGGGTACAACTTCACCTCGTGTGAAGGCAGCCAATTGCCGCTCGCGTCGAGCAGGGACAGCCCGGAGACGCCGACGAACCAGTCCGGACTCGGTGCAATCATAGTAACCAGCGTGACCCGCGGGTAGTCAGTGGTCGCCACCACGTCGTTCAGGGTCACTTGAGCCTGTCGACCGATGTTGCCGGAGCGGCTCAGCACGCTTAGGGCGGTCGGCGTGCTGGCGTTGACCGCGGCATTGACTTCGCTCTGAAGCCCCGACGTCTCACCGGTCTCCGCCATGGACTCGACCCCGGAGCTGGCCACCTCGCCACTCTTCAGAAAAGTCGCTCCAGCGTTGTGGACCGCGCCGATTATCGGTGAGAAGTGGGCGCCGCCGGGAAGGCCGCCCGGCGTGACGTCGGTGGTCCACTGCCCTTGGAAAGTTACGGCGTAAAGAGCTGTCGATAGGACCCCGGCTCCCACCGTATCATTTGGGAGTGGGGTCAGCGACCTGTCTTCACTGGCCCGGCTGACGGTGACGGTGTAGGTCTCGGTGGTGATGTTGTCACTGGCCGTCACCCTGACCCTGACGACGTTTTCGCCCACCGACAGGACTACCTGGAATCCTGGGGCGTTGTCGCCGTCAGTCAGGGGTTGGTTGCTCTCGTCGAGGAACTCGACCGTGGAGTCGTCTCTCCTCGGTGTGGCGGCGATGGTGATCTGTGTGCCCAAGTACCCGGTTGAGGCCTTGTATGAAGTGGTCCGGGCGGCGAATGATGGATACAGCTTGGCGCCGGTCAGTGTCAGGGAGCTGAGTTCGGCTGCGTCTGCGGAAAGCGCCGTCGTCCCGGCCTTCCAGGTCGACCAAGGGCTCGCGCCCGCCGCGTTCACCGCCCGTAACTGCACGCTGTACTGGGTGCCGACCTCCAGACCTGTGATCGTGGCCGTCAAGTCGCCGTCTCCGGAGGTCCACACAGCTCTCTTGACGGTAGTAGCAATGTAAGACACCGACAAGTCGCTGGTCTTGATGTAGCGGAGGTCGTATGAACTGATATCGGACCCGCCGTCGCTTCCGGGCTCGCTCCACTCGACCGTAATCGACCTTGAGCCTGGGGTTATTGGGTCGACGGTCGGGCCGCCCGGCTTGGTACTGGGTGTCCCAACAGTCGTGCCGGACCAGCTACCATCACCGGCGTCATTGACGGCTCGAACCTGCACGTCGTAACTTTCTCCGTTCTCTAGTTTCGTTATAAAGGACTCCAGAACCGGGTACACGTTGACTTGCCTGACTGGCCAGTTATCGTCAGCCTTGTCCATAGCGTCGCTTTTGATGTAGCGAATTTCGTAACCCCTTATTGGGGCTCCGCCATTGGAAGGCCGTTCCCACCGTACGTGAATGGTGTGGCCTCCGGGAGCAGACATGAAACTGTCAACGATGTTTATCCCGCTCGGCGCTGAGGGAGTGGTGCGGGGTTTTTCTGAATAGGCGCTCGACCAAGGCTGTTGGTCGCTGCCTGTGACGGCCCGGATCTGCAAATCGTATGAAACCCCGTTCGATAACGAGCCAAGGGAATACTCCAGGGTCCCCGCGGTCCATATGGACGCGACTTCGGACCAGCTGGCGTCGGCCTTATCCTGGGCATCGCTGCGGATGTAACGCAGGTTGTAGGAAGTCACTGTTCCCAGTTCTGAGCTGGTTGGCGCGCTCCAGGAGATGCTGAGCGAACCGTTTCCGGGCGGCAACGATGTGATGAACGGAGCCTTATCGGTAGACGCCGCGGCAGATTCGACCGCGGACCAACGACCGTCGCCATCGTTGTTAACCGCTCTTACCTGGACGTCGTACTGCGTATCGACGAGCAGTCCGTCTATCTTGTGTTCAAGTGCGCCGCCGCCGGATGATTCCCAGACATCTTCCGTGACGGTCCATTCGTCGTCACTCTTGTCCGTTGCGTCGCTTTGGATGTAACGCAAGTCGTAGGCGGAGATTGAGGATTTCCCAACATTGGGCGGTGCAATCCACGCGGCGGTAAGTGCCCCAATACCCGGCGCTACCTTGTCAATTGTCGGCGCGGCCGGGGTGTTTCTATGCCCGTAGATGGTGAGACGCCACGACCGCAGAGTTCCCGGGTTTGATCCAGACCTTCTTCGAGGTATCCGGTCTGTAATTCGCAGAATCCACTCTCCCTCCGGATTCTCCCCTAGGTGTCTTGCAGAACCGAATCGGAAGCTCCCATTGAGGGAACACGAATAGCTACGTCTATCACAAAGGGAGACATAGTGACCTGCATTGGACTGAGATATCACCGAGACTGCGCCCGATGGCGACTCCAGAGTCACTTCCAATTCCCGAAAATTATTGATTTGGAAATCGGCCTCAATTTCGACGAACTCCACGAACTCCACCCCATCACCGACGGTGATGGTGCGGGAGACAGTTGTCTCATCGTCAGGAATCGTCACCTGGGCGTTGTCGTATGCGGTTGAATCACTGGCAAGTGATGGGACGTTGACCCAAGTCTTAGCCATGGTCACGGCGGAGCTGGCGTTCACCACCCCGAAACCGTACTCATGGTTGAACCAGTAGCGCTCGGTGGCTGAGCGGTACTTAAGGGCTCCTTGCGCCCAGCCTGTATTGCTCGAGTCGTTCTTCCTGGCCGAAGCGGCCAGGACCAGCTTGACGTCCCGCCACGTTAGGCTGGTGTTGGCGGCGCGCACCAGGGCAGCCACACCTGATACCGCAGGGGCGGCGGCGGAGGTGCCGCTGAAGTCATCGACATAGGTGCTGTAGTTTTCCGTCGTGACGATCTCGGGGTGATTCTGGGTACGGTCGCTCGAGGGAGCGCAGACCCAGAGGTTAGCGCCTTTGTTTGAGTACACCGACCTCTGCCCCAGGTTGTTCGTGGCGCAAACAGTCGTCACGTGAAAGTGATTCCGGAATTCGTCGAGGTTTGCGTTTCCTTCCAGATCAGCATCATTGCCTGCCGCGAAAACGTAGAGGACTCCCTTGCCTCCGTAGCCCTCCGTGACGCCGGTCTTCACCGCCGCTTCCCAGTGCTGGGGCGCCATTGCCAGTTCGGGGCCCACCGCCCCACTCCAACTGTTATTGGAGACGGCGGCCACGTCAATATTGCGAGTCATGGCGTCAGCCTCGTCAACGACTCTGGTGCCGGGCGCTTCCGAGCGAATCAGAGAGGAGTGTCCGATAACGGTTACATCGGGCGCCACTCCTCTGCCACCGACATCGTTGTCCCGAGCCGCTATAATTCCCGCCACCTTCGTGCCGTGGGAGGCGGCGGACGGGAGCGGCACACCTACGTATATTTGGCTCCTTGTCTCGTCTGTGTTCAGATCGTCATGCTTGTGATCCAACTGCTGATCCACGACTACGACGTATTTACCCGCTCCCGTATTGCCGCCAGACCACACGTCCGCAACATTTATGTCTTCGCCCGATGTGCCTCCCAGTTGGCCGGTGTTCTTCAAATTCCATTGACACCCGAATAAAGGGTCACTGAAGGTGGCATCGAGCCCCGAGCATTTGTTGAGAAGGTCCTCGAGCTGCAAATCGTTGATCATCAAGATCGAATACGGCCCGGTGTCGGCTCCGCCGAATCGTGTCACCTTGATGAAGTAGGTTCCGGCTTCCAAGGTGGCGCGGACTGTGAATCCATGTACGCCGTAGAACGATTCGTCATAAAAGTTCGCCTGTATCGGGTTGCCGGAGCTGTTCAGCAACGACCCGTCGATGTCCACGGTCTGACTGACGCCACGTACAAGAATGGACATTTCTTCGTCGGCAACGATGCGGAAATAGTCAGCGTCTGTTTCGGGATCGATTCTTCCACCCTCCGCACGGTGCAGGGACAATGGCGTGGCATCAGCGATCGTATCGCCTGGCTCGGCTATGGTGTTCACATGCAGTGTGTACGGCCCGGGGTCACCATGCCGAGGCCCGGTGACCTTGATGAAGTACGTTCCCGCTGCCAAATTGCTTCGCACAACGGCGTGGGAGTCTAGGGGCGGGAGATAACCGTAATCATTTCGGACAATCCGGACCCCATCGTTGTCGACCAACTCAAGAACCGAAGTGGGAATGGCCCCGGAAGTCCGGATCAAGATGTCGCTATCTTCCGACAAAGCAAGTCTGAAGAAATCGGTATCGACATCGACGTCCTCGTCCACCAAGGCAAGCGTTGAGCTATCAGGGTCGATGTTGATGGCGTTGGACCGTGAACTGGTGTCACCTATGGCCCTCACGTCAAGGATGTACTCCCCCGTAGCCTCCTCACTACTGGAAACCTTGATGTAGTAGGTCCCGGCCCCCGCGGCTCTCCAAATGACGAAGTTCCTCGGTTCCTGCGGAAGATCACCGTCGTCGTTACTGTCCAGCTGACCCCCTCTGCTGTCCAGCAACTCTCCAACGGTATCGAGGTCGCCGGAGGTCCTGATCAGAATGGTAGTGGCTTTGCTCAACACCAGCTTGAAGTAGTCGTCATCGTTGCCCGGGTCGATGGCGCCCCCCAACGGAGTCCCGAGCGTCAGGTTTGTGGCTGCGGCGGTCGTATCGCCGTGCTCGGCGGGCGTGCCGGTGGACGTAGCTGACCAGGCTCCGTCTGGGTCTGCCGCGGCGCGCACCTGCACGTCATAGCCAGTGCCGTTGGTAAGTCCAGCCAGCACCCCGTACAGGCTTCCAGATGTCCAGAACTTCTCCACGACCGTCCAGTTGGCGTCCACTGTCTCGTCTTCGCTGGTCTCGATGTGGCGCAGGTCGTAGGCATCAATTGCCGTTGTCGCGGCGACGGCAGGCTCGGCCCAGACGACGGTCAGCCCTCCGTCACCTGTGACGACTGATGTGATCGCAGGGCCAGGAATCTGGGGTGTGCCGGTGGAGGTCCCCGACCACGCGCCGTCAGTTGTGGTAACCGTGCGCATC
Source organism: Dehalococcoidia bacterium (assembly GCA_965226825.1). Taxonomy (GTDB): domain Bacteria; phylum Chloroflexota; class Dehalococcoidia; order Lucifugimonadales; family UBA3495; genus Io17-Chloro-G2. The sequence continues at coordinate 3,213,224 of CBDDED010000003.1, read as the reverse complement.
TGCACGTCGTATCCAACGCCGTTGTCGAGGCCACTGAGCCCGTACTCGAGGTCGCCGGAGCCGGCCCAAACGTCCTCGACTTTGGTCCAGTTGCTGTCCACCGTTTCATCCGCGCTGGTCTCGATATGGCGCAGGTCGTAGGCGGTAATTCCCGTCACGCCCGTGGGCGCAGTCCATTCAATGGAGAGCTTGCCGTCGCCCGGAGTGACCGAGTTGATGGTGGGAGGGGCAACTTGCACCTGGGCCAGGATGCCACCCGGCCCCAATGCGAGGCAGAGGCTGACAAAGATTGCGATCAGTGGTAGCCACGTCACCAGAAAGCGGCCACCGTGCGCGCGGTCACGAGGTGAGCGAGTGGACGCTACTATGGCATTTTGTACGCCGGGAGTAGCGACTATGGCCTCCGGGACCGGATGCGTGTTCAGGAAGTATGGAAGTGTCAAGTGCCATCTCCCTTCATGATGTGCCGGGTTACGGTTTGACGGGGAGTTCCACAGCGATTAGGGCCCCTCGGTTGCCTCACCGACACGGTGTAGTGCCGGTGCCGACCCCAGACTGACTATGCACCTCAATGTAGTAAGAAACTATCTCAAAACTTCAGTTGCCACTGGCGGCGGTACCAGAGCAGGGCGCAGGCCAATTGGATCAGGCCGATGTAGTTGGATTCCTTCTTGTCATAGCGCACCAGGATCGCACGACACTTCGATAACCAGGCCAGGGTGCGCTCCACAACCCACCGGCGGGCGGGATAGCGTTTCACGCCCTGGGCGTCCAGTTTCTCCTCCCCTATCCGCCGGATGTGTCCCCGATACCCGTAGGCCGCCACGGCTCGGTGGCCCGTTGGGTTGTCGTACCCTTTGTCCAAACACAGGTTTTGAGTCCCTTCATCAATACCATCAGGACGTTCCACCACTATGCTTTCCAGGGTCAGCGCCAGCAACTTGGTGTCGTGAACATTGGCTCCAGCCACCACCACGCTCAGTGGTCCGCCGGCCCCGTCCACCAGGACGCTTTTCTTACTCCCAGCCTTGCCCCGGTCCGTGGGATTGCGTCCAATGGCGCCCCCCCAAAACGCGCTTTTCCCATCGAGCAGTCGGCTGACTGCCATTCCCAGTTTACGCCGTCCAACTCCCGGCATTCTTCTATCAGGACGGCCCAGACACGCTCCAGCACCCCACCCTCTACCCATCGCTGGAAGGTCCGGTGGATGGTGCTGTCATCCCCCAGCTCCTTGGGCAAGTGGTTCCATTGACAGGAGCTACGCATACGGAAGATGATGCCTTCCAGCACCTTCCGCTGGTTCACCCGTTTGCGCCCTTTCGCCTTGGGGGGGTCCAACTCCAAAATCACCGGTTCAATTCGCTCCCACAGATCATCGGGTATTTCCCATATCGTGGGCAGAGTCTCGCTCTTTCCCATCATCCACCACCACCCAAGTTTCCCCCAGCTTAACCGAACCGCCTATGTGTTCTCCCTTTCAGACCAATCCTAATTTGAGATAGTTTCTAAGTGTTATCCCAATCGTCCAGTCCCTGTGCCGTCCTGTATTCGACCTCAGCGTCGCGGACGTTGACATTTCACCGGCCACCGCCGGCGTTGCCGGATTTACATGGTCTCGACATCCTGTAATCGGGAAGCTCAAACCCGGCCAGTTGCTGAGGTTCACAGCAGCGTTGCAATCGCGTTCTTTCAACGCTCCGCAGCCACCGCACCACGGCTAACCTGACCTTGGTAATGGGCGAGACCAGACTGTCCGGCAGTACCAGTGGCAGCGGAGAGGGCCACCGCATCGGGCCCAATGTTGTCGCCAATCCTGCGGCCTATTTCAGTGCTGTTCGGCTCGGACCGCTATGCCCCCTTGTTTTGCTAACGTCGGTTTTACTCCCGAAATCCCTCTACCCAACTAAGGTGTTCCGGCCCGATTTCGAGTGTCTCCCTCGTTCCTAAACGTAGACTCACCAGGTGGGCTATCCTCTATTGGGTAGAGCACACCAAGTTTTACATCCCGATCCAGTGATCCGATAGGTCAAGATGTACCAATTTGTCTTTGCCATCTGATCATTTACCGAACATCACTTCGCCTTTTTGAGTTGGTACATTTTGCTCTCGCAGCCGTTCAGCAATTGAGGAAAGTTGTCAGTGGTAATGGTCAATACCGATGGGCGGTTATGGAAGGATGTATGCAATCTGGGGTTCCGCAGCTCATCCAAGTCCGTGACTTTGGACTGGGAACCTGGACATGCCCAAGGCTGATATGGGGGCGACAACGAATCGTTTTTCATTAGCCATCTGGACCGGTCTGCATGCCATTCCGTATGCCGCACGGGTCTTGGTCTGGGTTCGCGGGTTCGTCCGTTTTGTCAACGCCTTCGAGTTAGAGATACTCTGAACAAGGGGTGGCTCTGCCGGTCTTTTAGTTCTTGAGCCGGGATTCTTGTATGTGAGGCATTTCTTGCCCGGGCCACTGATGTCTTCGCTCTGTGATTTCGCCCGTGGGAGGGCTGTAGCGAGCCCGGAGGCGCCCTACTGAAGGGTTTGGGCCTGCTGGTCTCCACGTCAGCCCGCCAGTTGACCCTCCGTTGTCATCAGGTTGCCCAGCCCCAGCAACAATGCCAGCCGCTGCTTGTTCTTCGCCAATCCCCGGTAGCGCACTTTCCAATAATCGAATATCAGCTTCACCTTCAGCAAGGGATGCTCTACCTTGGCCTTCACCGACGCCTTCTCCTTCTCCGCCACCGCCTCCTCGCTTCCTGGCTCCAGTTTCCGCCGTTTTCCGGGTCTCATCGCCACTCGCCAGTCCACCTGACGCCCCAAGTTTGCCGCCCGCTTGTGCACTCCCTGATACTCGGCGTCGCACCACACCATGGTCTCCCCGCCGTGCAACAGATGGTGAGCCTCGGTGATGTCATGCGCGTTGGCCGCCGTGGTGGTCATGCTATGCACCAAGCCCGTGTCCGCGTCCACTCCGATGTGAATCTTGATCCCGAAATGCCACTCATTCCCCTTCTTGGTCTGATGCATCTCCGGGTCCCGTTCCCTGGAGTGGTTCTTGGTGGACGACGGAGCCTCGATGATACTGGCGTCTACGATGGTTCCCTCCCGCAGCCGCAGTCCCTGCGACTCCAGGTGGGCGTTGATCTCCTGCAACAGGCCCTCTCCCAGGCTGTGCCTTTCCAGGAGGTGGCGGAATTGAGAATGGTGGTCTCGTCAGGCAGGGCCTCGGACAGTTTCAGACCAACGAACCGGCGCACCGATTCGGCCTCGAAGAGCAGGTCCTCCACGCCTGGGTCGCTGAGATTGTAGAAGAGTTGCACACAGTGAATCCGCAGCATCACGGCCAGCGGAAAGGGCCGGCGGTCCTTTCCGGCCTTGGGGTACACGGGCCTGATTCGCTCCTCCAGACGCTGCCAGGGGACCAGGCAGTCCATCCGTTCCAGGAACAGCTACCGGAGGGTCTTCCGCTTCTTGCCCTGAAATTCCAGTTTGGCAAATGTCGGCTGGTCCATCACAACCTACCCCCAACAGGCATCGGCTTATTCAGCAGTACTATGCCACATCGCCGCAGACTTGTTCAGAGCATCCGTAGGGCTGTGGCCAATGAACTGCCCTGTGAACATCCGCCCAATCCCTTCAGTGCTTGGACCATGCTTGGGAAAGCGGGGAATCCACAAAGGCCCCGCCCCGCGTCTTAGGTGGGCGGGAAAGTAGCAGGATTAGTCTTCCATCCCCATCAACCGCCGCATACGACGTTCGGCGCGCCGGTGTGACACGTTGGATAATCCAGCAATCACGAGGAAAAGGGCTCCGATTGAGGCAAGCCATTGGAGTGCAAACGGGCTGGGGATGGATATTAAACCCACGATTAGGAGAAAGCCTCCGGTGTAGAGGAAAAACTTGGTGGTTGTGCTCATGTTGGAACCCCCTTGCAGCTTCGGATGTGTGGCACTCGCTGAAGCGACCAACGCCCTACGTATGCGACAAGGGGGCACGAGAACGTGCCCTTACATCACGACAAATACGTAGGGTCCTGCACCAATGGGTTGGGGTCACTTCAGCAAGCGGAGTACACCACAAGGGGCGTGGAGCTGAGGCGCTGTAGAATTGTATGGGGAACTTCAGCCCCGCGTCCCGTTAGGTACAGGGCTCGACCGACCGCCCCTGGGTGGAAACGCCGAGGGGCGGTTTTTTGTCGTCAGTACCATCTGGGTCAGTGTTTCTTGGTCCTCTGGATACGCTTCTGCTGCCGGGCCCCTTGGGTAACCAGATATATAATTCGCGAGCAGAGGGCCAGGAACGACGTTGCTCCGATCGCCCGCCTGTACCGGAAGATCGGGCAACTGAAGGTGGATCGGGATTTCTTGGCGGAGATCCCCGGTCCATAAACCTCGGCCGGCGGTGGTAGGTGGTGAACTGGGGACGCCGGTCATTGTCCATCGCCCGCCAGTGCGTCCAGCTGAGCGTGAACAGTTCCAGCCTCTACTACCGTCCCAAGGCGGCCTCAGAAGAGGACCTGCCCCTGATGGGCGAGATTGACCGGCGATACCTGGAGGGCCCCTTATACGGGTCCCGACGGATGAAGCCCTGGCTTGAGAGGAGGGTACGGTCAGCAGGAATCGGGTGTAACGGCTGATGCGCATCATGTGGTTGCGAGCCATCTACCGGAGTCCTGGCACTAGCCGACCGGCGCCGGGGGCTAAAGTCATCCGTACCTGTTGAGGAATGCCAAAATCACCCGGACCAATCAGGTGTGGGCGGCCGACATGACCCACCTGCCCATCGACCGGGGAATTCGTCTACCCAGTGGCAGTCATAGACTGGCACAGCTGGTACGTGGTGGCATGTCGGCTTGCCCAACACCCTGGAGGCCGACTTCTGCGTCGACGCCTTGAGGGAGGCGCTGGGGCAAGGCCAGCCGGAGGTCTTCAACACCGACCAGGGCCAGCCAATTCACCAGCCTGGAGTTCACCCATGTGCTCCAGGAACACGGGGTGAAGATCAGCATGGACGGGAAGAGGCGGTACACCGACAACATCTTCGTGGAGCGGTTGTGGCGCACCGTGAAGTACGGGGAGGTGTACCTGAAAGCCTACGCCAGTGAAGCCAGGAGGGAGCTGGGCGCCTACTTCAGGTTCTACAACGGCCAGAGCCCCATCAAGCCTTGGGCTACCGGACCCCGGCCGAGGTGTTCCGGGGGGAGCAGGAAGTCGGGGAAGAGTCTAATGACAGGAGTTGTTCACTCGGGACAGGGTCAGTACTACTGGCAGGAGCGCCGGGACTCTCACTTAACTCTGCCTTAATTCTGTCCAACTGACCGGGTCCACCTCAATCGCTAGGACCCAGCCGCCAACACGCGGCCAACAACAGGGAGAGGACAAAAAGCCAGGGCAGCAACCGCAAACACCTCGTGACTCCAACTCCCAGAAAACCTTCCCGTCAAGGACAGGTCCGCATCAAGCGAAACGTACACAAGACGGTCCAGGGATTGGTCCAGCCTCACCGCATCCCGAAGAAGTTCGACGTGAAAAACTTCTGGGCCAGATTGTAATCGGAATAGCTCGGCCTGTCTGACCCATTGGGAGTTGACACCACCAACGTTGGCGCTCACAACTCACACAAAGCCAGGTTACAGCGTAGATTCACGCCGTCCTACCGACGCAACAAAAGTGCCCCTTATGTTGCCCTTGGACCCATGAGCACCACCGCGCTGAGCATGAGGGGCCCCCGGGGAATCAACCCCAAAGGGGGGACATTGCAACAATTAATTCGGGAGAACCGTTTCAAGCTGTCAGAGAACCTTGAGATGGCCGGGGTGAACGACCTGCTCCAGTAATCCTCGGACGGGCTGCTAGGGAACCCAAACTCTGTGAAATTCGGAATTCTGGCTAATGTTTCCCCATCATATTGTTGGAGTATGAGAAAATTGCGCTACTCATTTGAGTGCGCTGCTAAGAGCCACCACATTGGGCATGTGTTGGTGAACTCCACGGGAACAGGGGTGGACCCTGCTATTCTCACCCGCAGCCGAGGTTATTTTTGGGGCGTTTGACCTTTTAAGGTTGGCTTTGGAGTATCGTAATTTTCTCGTTCTACGTTGAGGGAGACGGGGGCTTGGGTATGAGGATAATTTGGACGTGTTCCCTCCGGAGGTCCGTGTCCTCCCTTGCACCGATTGCAACCGGAGCGACGGTCCTTGCGGTGGCCTTGGCGAACAGTCTGGCCCGCTCTGCAGCGCGGTCGATGTCGTCCTGCTGAATGGTGATTGAGACTTCGGCCAAGATGTAATCTGTGGGGCCGTCGGTGGTGAGGATCAGGTCTGCTTTGTCCAGTTCGTCCGTCTCTTCGGCCTCGATGACTCCTTGCTTTTCTGCTTCGTCGAGGAGCCCAGTGAGAGCCGACTTGTCGCGCTGGGTGGAAAACACGCTGGCGTTTATGCCTGAGTTCCGGCTGAGGAATCTGTGGACGTATGTTGCGACGTGGGATTCGTAGTCTTCACCTATGAGTCTGCTGACGGTCCCGCCCATTCGGGTGAGGGTTCCGTCTATTCGGCTTACGTCTTCCTTGAGGGTGCTGACGTTTGTCTCGAGTTTTTCAAGTCGCTGGTGTACGAGGTTGAAGTTCTCGTTCGTGGCCTTCACGAAGATGGCAACTTCGTTGGGCATGTTGGCGAGTTCCTCTCCCACAATCAGGCCCCGAACGGTGTTTCGCCACTCCGGGTGGTCCTGCAGGATCTGCACCAGGTCCGCTATGTCGTTGATGCTGGTCATGGTCAATTCTTTGCTCCAGGCTCATATTCTACCCTTGGCGGCGGCGGGCGTCACCAGGACGCCGCCGGTGTTTAGAAAGTTGCGCTACTCATCTGAGCGCGCTTTTTGGGGTTTTCACGCTGGGTGTGCTAGGTAAACTCCCAGGGTGCGAAGACGGACTCCGCATTTTTCACCCTGTGCGCCGACTGTTGTCAGAGCTGCCCCGTTGAGTTTGTGTTTGAAGTAGCGCAATTTTCTCTGGAGTATCGTAAACGTACCGGTTGGGCCCTATTCTTTAGCCGATGTGTAGCCGACGGTTGGATGTGCCGGTCAGGGGAGGCACAGGGCTATCGTCGCTTGCACCCCGGCCCCCGCCTTTCGGCGAAAGAGTGAGGGTCATCCTTCCAGGTCACCAATAATTCAGTCGGACTAATTGACCCAAAATCAGAATTTTTTCGGGAACGTGTCAATGGCGAACGAGAATGTCCGGAAAGCCAAGCCAGGCGCCCCGGAAGACTCCGGGGTCAACTTTCTACAACGGATTGGAGGGCACGTTCAGGGCAAGGCCCTGGTCGGGTTCATGGAACTGGTGCCATTGTTGGTTTCAGCAATTGTTATCTGGTTTGTCACCGGGTGGGCCGACCAATTCGTTAGACCCATGTCCTTCGTGTCCGAAAAGCCCTGGGACGTCCCGGGTATCGGCGTTGTAGCTGCGGTCGTCATATTCTACCTAGTACTCAGTCAACTTGGTTTTAGCATTTGTTTAAGAAAACGGACAATTAGGCTATCCTACCTGGTGGGAAGTGTTGTTGGCGGGGGTGGCAGTGATGGTCAGGGACAAGTACGCAGTGCGGCTGGCGCTGGAACAACGGGAAGAACTCGGACGTCTGATTCGGGTTGGGAAACACACGGCCCGAGTCACCGCCAGGGCCCGGATTCTCCTCAAGAGCGACGACGGTTGGCGGGCTCCCCAAGTGGCTGAAGCTGTGGATGTGGCCCTGGGCACCGTGTACCGGGTCAAGCAGCGCTTTACCGAAGAAGGGTTGGCCGGGGTTCTGAAGGACCGTCCCCAGGCCAACCGGCGCCGGAAGCTGGACGACCGGGGCGAGGCCCACCTGATCGCCCTGGCTTGCAGCCCGCCGCCGGCAGGGCATGACCACTGGACCCTGCGCCTGCTGGCTGGCAAGGTGGTGGAGTTGAAGTTGGCCTCCTCCATGTCCCACGAAGGGGTGCGCAAGCGTCTCAAAAAAACGATCTCAAGCCCTGGCAGAAGAAGGAATGGTGCATTCCCAAGGTGAGCGCGGAGTTCGTGGCCAACATGGAGGACCTGCTGGACCTCTACGCCGAACCCTATGACCCCCGACGGCCGGTGGTCTGCTTCGACGAGACCTCGACCCAGTTGTTGGCCGAGACGCGGCCATCTCTGCCGCCCCGGCCCGGAATTCCGCTGCGGCAGGACTATGAGTACCGGAGGGAGGGCGTCCGCAACCTGTTCCTGACCTGTGAGCCGCTGGCGGGCTGGCGTCACGTGGCGGTGACCCAGCGGCGCACGATGGAGGACTTCGCCCATCAGATGCGTTGGCTGGTGGACGAAGCTTATCCGGATACCCCGGTGGTGCGGGTGGTCATGGACAACCTGAACACGCACCGTCCGGCGTCCCTGTACGAGACGTTCCCGGCGGCAGAGGCCCGGCGGATTGCCAAGCGGCTGGAGTTCCACTACACCCCCAAGCACGGAAGTTGGTTGAACATGGCGGAAATCGAGTTCAGCGTGCTATCCCGCTCCTGCTTGAAGCAGCGACTCCCCGACGAGGCGGCCCTCCGCCGGGAAGTCCATGCTCTGGTTAAGGAACGCAACGCCGCCCAAGCCACTATCCAATGGAGGTTCAACACCCGGGACGCCCGAACCAAACTTCACCGTCTTTACCCTTTTGATTCCAAGGTTGACTGAGTACTAGTTGGACTGGTGGTCTCCACGAGAATCGGTAAGACTATAATGGACCGGGAGCATGACGTTCTGCACCGGGTCCCTATAGTAAAAACCATATATGGGGTTACGTACCAGGCGACCACTTCCGTGAGCGGCCAGTTCCGGTTCACCCGAGCAGTGTTCCTCGAATGGCCGAGGGAGGGGATGATTGCTTTGGGCTTCGTCACGGGCCGAGCCCACCGGGAACGGAAGGACGTCATGGATGAGAACGAACCACAATCAATGGCGGTCGTCTACATCCCCACCGTCCCCAATCCGACGTCGGGAAATCTGGCGTTCGTCATGGAAGACGACCTGATGGAGACCGACCTAACGGTGGAGGACGCCATGAAGGTGGTTTTCTCGGGTGGTATCGTGCTGCCGGAATCGCTATCGATGGCCCGATTCCCACGCGCCCGCGGCGACGGGGAGTTCATTGACCGGTTTACGATCGACCTCAAGTAGTCCCTGAGGCTTTTACTTCGAAGGGGTCGGTGCAACCTCCCGGTCTTGGAGTCCAGGCTAAGGAGCGTCTAGCCGCAGCTACCTCCGGGACACCAGATCCCTCCGGAACGGGACACAACGGACTCCCATCGACAATTACAGCCATTCCCAGGCAGCCCGGCTTAACGACTTTCTCGGGTCTCCCACCCCCCGGACCGCCGCCGTGTCCTCAACCACGGCGGCGGTCCTCGGCTTCACCATCCTAGACCGCTGCACACAGTTCCAGGGCAAGTCCCGCCAAACGGGAGGCAGGCTCTGTGGCCTGCGATTTTTCAAAGTGGGACAAACTCAGGCAGCCATCCAGCGAACACCTCCGAGTCTTCCCCGGAATTCACGTCTGGTGGGTAAAATGATGACACGTACCCTAATCTTAGATAGGTTTTTCGCCACGCATCAGGGCCATTTTCGAGCCGTGCTCATGTCTCCAGGTGGGGGGCGGCCAGGGCCTTCTTCACCGTCGCCGGGGAGCAGGCCATCACCCGGGCGATGTGGCGCAATCCCGAACCCTCGTCAGGCATCCGCCGGCACTGTTCGACCTGCTCCGGGGTCAAAGCCGGTGGGCGCCCGACTTGCTTTCCGCCAGCCCGGGCCCGGTCCAACCCCAGCCTTGATCCGTTCGCTGGCCGAGTCCACCTGGTAGGCTCCCTGGGCCAACATGGACCGCCTAAAGAACTTCGCCGCGGCGCTGACGGCTCTGGTATCGATGCTCTCCCGGACCGCGACGATGCCGATGTCGCGCCCGGTCAGCTCCGCTTGAATGCGCACGCCTTCCTCGAAGTTCCGGCTGAACCGGTCCAGGAAGGCCACCACGATGGTGTCGCCTTCTCGGATCTGGGACATCAGTTCCTTCCAACCGGTTCGGTTCATGGTCCGGCCGCTGGCCACGTCGGAGAAAATCAGGTCTTCCCGAATTCCGTGGTCGGCCAGAATCCGCAACTGGGTTTCCAGGTTCCTAGCCTCGTCGTCGGCCTTGCTGACCCGGGCGTAACCTTAGGTGACGGAGAGCATGGTAATGGAACTCCTGCGGCCGGCCCATGGCGCCGTCATTGAGGTGTGAGGTGTTCAACAACCGGGCGTTTATTGACACCCCGACCGGACGTCCGCCGCCAGATACGAAGAGGTGTTCAAAAACCCCGTTCAACAATAGTTGCTGTTCAACAACTGCGTCAATGGTTTAATGAACAGCCCCAGGGTCTTTTTCTTTTCCGACTCAAACCCTAACCTCTGAGTCAGTGCATCGTAGGATTTCCATTCCCTTTAGGAGTGTGTATCATCCACGCTACTGTAGGCCCCGAAATCATACTGAGGTGGACTCCATTAGTTGGGTAGAAATGGGGCGGGGTTAAGTGAGGGTCTCATCGCTCCCGAACATGATGCCAACACCGGTTCCGGTGAACAGTTCATGTAACCCGATTCTTCCTTCCGGGAGACCCGCCCTCGTGGCACACCTCGGCGGGGGTCGGTAGCCCAGGACCTGATGGGGCAGCTGGTTTTTTCAGAACCTGAAGCAGGCTCCCAGTTCCCTCCGGAAACTGCCCGAGGCCGTTGCCGGGCTGCAGTGCGAGCCCTACTAGGCCGGGAAAAGAAGGAGGAAGCATAAAGACAAGGAAGGATCCGGAATTGAACGAAACCTACATCTATAAGCAGAATGGTATGCGTTTTGGTCTACGGCAGAGTCGTCGAGCCTCTATGAGGGCTTCATTCGTGCCTGCTCTGGCCATCGGTCCGACTCAGGGTATCTCCGACACCTGCCGGGGTGGGATATGAAGGGCCGGCGCAGTCCGCGCGGTTTAGGTTAAGACCGGATGGATATCCGGATAAGCCTTGCCAGCAGTTACGTGTAACGTAACTGCTGTACTCGGTTGCCCTTTCGATTACGTCCGATCACCGTAAGGGCCCGGTTACACAACGACAATTTACTAACTCAGCGTGGAGGCATTCGCCATGGCAATTGAGGACATCAAGGATTTGGCAGACCGTGTACCTAACCTGCGGCCGGTGTTGGATGATGAGGCAAAGACAAAACAGTTTCTGATTCTACCTTTAATACGAGCACTTGGTTACGATGATGCCAACCCGGCAGAAGTAGTACCTGAATACACTGCGGATTTTGGGACAAGGTCAGGTTGGAAGGCCGACTACGCTTTGATGTCGGGGGAGGGTCCCCTTATTGTCATGGAATGTAAACAGCTCTCAAACAAGCTTTCCACTGACGAAATTAATCAGCTAGTACTGAGTCAAACTTGTTTTAGATGGTGATGTGGGGGTGTGACCGATCGCGCTATGCTGGTGGGCAGACAGTGTTGATGGGGGTGGCGGTGATGGTAAGGGAAAAATACCCAGTCCGGCTGACGCCGGAAGAACGGGAAAATCTCCAACGCCTGGTACGCGGCGGGAAGAGCCCAGCTCGGATGACCATCCGGGCGCGGATTCTGCTCAAGACCGGCGACGGTTGGTCAGCTCCCCGGGTGGCCGAAGCCCTCGATGTGGTGGCGGGCACGGTGTACCGGATCAAGCGGCGGTTTGTCGAGGATGGGTTGGAAGGGGCCCTATGGGAGCGCACCCAAGCCCATCGGTACCGAAAGTTGGACGACCGGGGTGAGGCTCACCTGGTCGCGCTGGCCTGCAGCCCAGCCCCGGAGGGGCATGACCACTGGACCCTGCGCCTGTTGGCTGGCAAGGTGGTCGAGTTGGGGTTGGCGTCCTCCATGTCCCACGAAGGGGTGCGCCAGCGGCTCAAAAAAACGCTCTCAAGCCCTGGCAGAAGAAAGAGTGGTGCATCCCCAAGGTGAGCGCGGAGTTCGTGGCGCACATGGAGGAAGTGCTGGACTTATACGAGGAGCCGTATGACCCGCGAAGGCCGGTGGTCTGCTTTGACGAGACCTCCACCCAGTTGTTGGCCCAGACGCGGCCGGCTCTGCCGCCCCGGCCCGGAATTCCGCTGCGGCAGGACTACGAGTATCGGCGCGAGGGCGTCCGCAACCTGTTCCTGACCTGTGAGCCGCAGGCCGGGTGGCGGCACGTGGCGGTGACCCAACGGCGCACGATGGAGGACTTTGCCCAACAGATGCGATGGCTGGTGGACGAGGCCTATCCGGAGGTCGAGGTGGTCCGGGTCGTCCTGGACAACCTGAACACTCACCGCATGGCGTCGCTGTACGAGGCGTTCCCGGCAGCGGAGGCCCGGCGGATTGCCAAACGGCTGGAGTTCCACTACACCCCCAAGCACGGGAGTTGGTTGAATATGGCGGAAATCGAGTTCAGCGTACTGTCCCGCTCCTGCCTCAGACAGCGACTCCCCGACGAGGAAGCTCTCGGGCGGGAGGTTCAGGCCCTGGTTACGGAGCGCAACACCGCCCAAGCTACCATCAACTGGCGCTTCAATACCCATGACGCCCGAACCAAACTGCACCGCCTCTATCCCTTTGATTCCAAACATGACTGAGTACTAGGACGCTACTTCTCTTTCGTTCCTTTTGCCGGAGCCAAAATCGGGATACTTACCAACGGCGTCATCTACAAGTTTTTCACCGACGAAGCAGAAGCAAATAAAATGGATGAGGAGCCGTTTTGGCAAGTTAACCTCGAAACTTTGAATGACAATGACCTGACGCAGTTTAAGAATTTCACGAAAGATGACTTCGACCCCGTTGGGGCCGTGGAGACAGCGTCTCGCTTCAAATACATCAGTGGAATGAAGGAGGTCCTGAACCAACAATATCATCATCAGCCTGATGATACTTTCGCGGAATGGCTAGCCAGACCATTACTTCCGCCCAGAAGCAGAATGACCCAAGACATCAAGGAAATGGCGCAGCAAGCTCTCCGTGAGTTTGTTGAAGAGTTGGTCACTGCCCTATTGAGAGGCAGTCAAATGTCTACGCCCGTAGTTGAAGAAGCCCCATCTGAAGAATTTGGGACCTCATCGGAAGAGATGGAAGAACCGCTTGAAGGAGGGCGTAACACCGAAACCACCGATGAGGAGTTGGAGGGCTACGCGGTTGTCAAAGCTATCGTCGGAGAAGTAGTTGATTCCGATAGAGTAGTGCTTCGGGACGCACAGCAATACTGTGCGGTTTTTTTGGACGATAATAACCGGAAGCCGCTGTGCCGTTTTCACTTCAACAGGCCTCAAAAATACATAGGCCTGTTCGATGGCAGCAGGTCTAGCAGTGGCGCTCAATCGGAGACGCGCCACGCCATTGAGTCCCTGCAAGAAATCCACAACCACGCCGAGCAGCTTCGGGAAACCGCCCGTCGTTACCTGGAATCCTGACTCGAAAGCCTTCGCATCGCCAAACCCAAAAGGGCAGCCGCAAATGATTACCCTCTTCTTAACCGCCTACTCCAATGGAGCCCAGGCCATCTCCCCTGTAGGTCCCTCACGCCGTCCAGCGGCGTCTTCGGTGGATTCGGGCTTACGGAGCAATGAGGCCTTTTGAGACGCTTGCGCACCCCTTCGTGGGACATGGAGGAGGCCAACTTCAACTCCACCACCTTGCCAGCCAGGAGGCGCAGGGTCCAGTGGTCATGACCTGCCGGCGGCGGGCTGCAAGCCAGGGCGATCAGGTGGGCCTCGCCCCGGTAGTCCAGCTTCCGGCGCCGGTTGGGCCTGGGGACGGTCCTTCAAAACCCCGGCCAACCCTTCTTCAGTAAAGCGCTGCTTGACCCGGCACACTGTGCCCAGGGCCACATCCAAGGCTTCAGCCACTTGGGGAGCAGGCCAACCGTCGTCGCTCTTGAGGAGAATCCGGGCCCTGGCGGTGACTCGGGCCGTGTGTTTCCCAACCCGAATCAGACGCTGGAGTTCTTCCCGTTGTTCCAGCGCCAGCCGCACTGCGTACTTGTCCCTGACCATCACTGCCACCCCCGCCAAGAACACTTCCCACCAGGCAGGGTAACTTAATTGTCCGTTTTCTTAAACAAATGCTAAAACCAAGTTGACTGAGTACTAGTGGCATCGTCCCAGATACGATTTTTTGTAAACAGTGTCATTCTGTGCCGTTTGATGCCATTTAGTTCCGGCGGAGTCCGGGAGATGGCTACCTGCGCCAACACTCCATGGCCAGGCGGCTGATGGTCAGGCATCGCAGGCATCATAGCAGATAGGGGCCGCGCAGGCTGGCAAGGGGCGGATGTCAGTCAGGGCATGTTCGGGCTGTTGGAGCAGTTGAGGGGAGCAATTGTTCAGGTTTGTTGGGCATGATGAAAGACGGCCCTCCCCTGAGATGTTCACCCATCGACGCTGAACAGTTACGATGTAGCAGGGCCTTCCTAATATTGAACATAGCCGGCATACCCGGTTCTCGATGTACTCCTCGAAACCCGGCTCAGATCCCTCCCACCAACTGGGGACGGAGTGACCAACCCTTCTTCCTCCCCAGACCAGCATCTCTACTGCCATTCGCCCCTTCCCTCCGCCGACGACCTCTCTCTATCATGATAGATGGCCAATCCGGCCGCCCTTCCCTCGGGGTTCGGGACTCGGGCGCCTGCGTAATTTCAATGGGGCAAAGTGGGAAGCAATGAGAGGGGAACGAAAAACTACCCGGTACTCGGCCCCGGGCAGTCGATTTTTGCCAGGGTGATGACAAATTCCTTATCATCTTTCCGCTCTGCTCAGAATACATCCTGACCCTGTCGAAGGCCCTGGTCCGGCCCAGGGAGCATTCGTTCCTTATTCGTTCCAGCGGGGGAACGAATGGTAAAAGCCAACGAGCCTGCCAATAATGGAAAGACGCTGGCGAGCGAGTGCGATGATTGATAATCGGCGTCTGGACTGATAGCCTCTGGTTGTTCGAAACGTAGGCTCCGAATAGCGGTTACCGGGTTTCCAGCGTTGGCGGGTCGTTTCATCGCTGGTTTTGGAAAGGCGCCGGCGGCTACTGCCGGTAATACTTAGGAGGAAAGGATTGACCACCAGTTCTCGGGACGTTGTCGTGGTTGGCGGCGGTATCATCGGTTGTTTGACCTCGTACTTGTTGGCCCGGCAGGGCTTGACGGTTACCATGCTGGAAGCCGACGCCGTGGGTAGCCATGCGTCGGGGTTTGCCTTTGGGGAAATGGGAGCCACCGAGGGGGCCGGAATTCCCGACCCGCTGCTGGGGTTCAGCATTTGGTCGTTGCAGCGGCACGTTACCCTGGCGCCCGAACTCAAGCAGGTTTCGGGCGTGGACAACAACCATGAGGCGTGCGGCCGCCTGAAATTGGCCTTTACTCCCAAGGAAGTCCAAGCATACAAGAAAGACCTGGCTTGGCAACAGCAGGTTGAAGAGCTCCAAGTGGACTGGCTGGAACCAGCCGAAATTGTGAAGGTCGAGCCAAGGGCGAATCCGGACTGCATTGGAGGAACCTACGTCCAGGGAGCCGGTTCGGTGGAGCCCTACCGGTATACCTTGGCCGCAGGACAGGCGGCGGAACGCACCGGAGTGGAGATCCTGAACCGGCGCGCTACGGGCCTGATTTCCGACGGCGACACCTGCAGGGGCGTGACCTGGGAAAACGGCTCGCTGGAAGCAGGCGTGGTGGTCCTGGCGATGGGACCGTGGAGCGGACAGGCGTCCGATTGGTGCCGCTTCGATATCCCGATCACGCCCCTGAAGGGCCAGATTCTCCGTTTGCAGCACGGGGGAGAGCCAGTCAGGACTTCCATCCATTACGACGGCAACTATGTGGTCACCAAACCTGACGGCCTGACCTGGGCGGGCACCACTGAGGAATATGCCGGATTCGACGACACACCCACAGCTGAGGCCAGGGATAGCATCATCGCCTCCCTCAGGACCATGGTCCCATCACTGTCCGACGCCAAGCTGGTGCAGCAAACAGCGTGTTTAAGGCCTTTGTCGGGCGACGGGCTGCCCATAGTTGGGAAGGCCCCGGGTTGGCGGAACCTCTACTTGGGCACCGGGGCCGGACGGAAGGGAATCCTGTGGAGCACCGGGATGTGCCAGGGGTTGGCAGACCTGATCTTGAACGGCTCTACTGAAGTCCCCGGGGTTTCCAGCCTGGATCCTGCCCGCTTTAGCCCAGGTCGAACCGATTAGCTGGACCAGTCTTCGGCTCTGGAGTCATGCCTGCGTTTTTCATGCCGGGTACTTTCTTCAGTCCGGGTACCGTCGGGCTACCAGGAGTCCTCTTTCTTTAGCCACTCTCATCGCGAATGGATAGCGATCTGCTTCCAGGGCCATTTCCAGGTCTTCGGGATGATATTGAGGCTGGCTGGAATCATAGAACCTGCGGGTAGAGCCGCCCTCCTTGACCAACCTTCCCACGGAGTAGGCGTCAGGCCGGCGGCCTTCCAAAAGGTTGCGCAGGAACATTGCGCAATGCTCGTCCTCGTCGGCGCGTACCAACCCCTCGTCCCCCATGGCCACCACGGTAACCAGGGCCGGGTCTTTGTCCCTGATCGCTTCCGCAGTGGCTTGAGCCACTACCAGGGAACCCAGGAAAATTTCATCCGCCCGCGACGCCGCAGCCACTCCCACCACGCCGGCCCTGGTTGACTGGATCACCGTCTTGTCGGTGAAGTCAAACTGGGATGCCTCATATGGGGAATTGCCCAGGTCAAACCCTTCGGGCGGGCTTCCGTCAACCTCCCCCATCAGCACGTCGCCAACGCCCCGGCCGTGCAACGTCCTGGCCTGGTCCACCTCCGCCACCATGGTGATACTCGTGGCTCCCCGGTCGAAAGCGACCGCGGCGGTGGTGAATGCCCGGAACACGTCAACTATGATGACCGTTCCCCGGGCCTCTTCGGCGTCGTGGATGAGACTTCCCAATATTACCTGCATCGCGATCCTTCTTGGTCGGATTTGGGGCTATCGCCCCGGTTGGTGAAGTTGGGACGGCTTCCGTGCCATAACCCGTGGCTGCCGGCGTAGATCCAGGAAACTCGGCTAGCATCACCGCTGCTAGGCGGTTCAACGCACATCCATCGGGCAGGAATGGATCGGATAGCCTGGTTGTTGCCTACTGGAGCGTCGTTGAAACCGTTGTGAGCGGTTCCCTTAACGCTCCGCGGCGGCTTCCCGCCTATTTGGGAGCAAGGTTCGGATGTCGAATGGCGCGACCAGTTCCCGGCCGAAATGGTTAACCCGAGAGTGAGGTTGGATTTCACGGGAATTTTAGCACTTACCTCCAAGGGATTAAATCCGGAATCTTATGACAACTCGGGAACCCTGCCCATCGATGGGCCTCCCCACCGACGGTTCCCGGCGATGGGCCTTTGCGTAGACATCCCGGCTCCCGGTTAGACGCCGGTATGCCCCCGCCCAACGGCAATAGACCCCGCGAACGTCCGTCGCTGGGGCGAATACGCCATTGCGATACGGTCAGCCGGATTGCTATGATAATTCACTAGCGTTGAACGTTTTGGAGGATGGTGGTCGGAATGACCCAAGCCGGGGAACCCAAGGGAAAACGGGATTTCGTCAAGTACTCTTTCTTCAAGGTGTCGCCCGAGTGGCGGAGTTTGTCACAGGACCAGCGGGACCGGAGCAAGAGAGAGTTTGCCGATGTCATCGGTGAGTTTTCCGACCGGGTTACCATGGCCAGCTACAGCCTGGTGGGAACCCGGGGCGACGCGGACCTGATGCTGTGGAAAATCAGTCCTGAGTTGGATGCCATCGACCAATTGATGTCCCAGCTCAATCGTACGGAATTGGCCGCCCACCTGACCATCCCCCACTCCTTCCTGGCAATGACCCGGCGCTCTCCCTACGTAGACCAGCACCAGCATCCCGGAAGCGAGGGGGCCAGCGCAACGATGCGTATCGTGGGCCGAAAATACCTTTTCATCTACCCATTTGTGAAGACCCACGACTGGTATCAACTGCCTCTGGCGGAGCGCCAGCGGCTGATGCGCGAGCATTTCACCATTGGCCACCGATACCCGGACGTGAAAATCAGTACGGCGTATTCCTTTGGGTTGGACGATCAGGAGTTCGTTCTGGGGTTCGAGACCGATGATCCGGCGTCTTTCTTGGACCTGGTTGCCGACCTGCGGGAATCGGAGGCCCGCCCTTACACGGAAAGGGACACGCCTATATTTACCTGCCTGGCCAAGCCGCTAACTGCATGCCTGGATGACCTGGGTTAGCATCATGGGCAGACTTTACGCCCGTGTTGCCGTAGGCAGAGGCATCCCGGTCCCGGCTATCCTCCGGATTGGAGACCGGTGAACTGGACTGCCCCTACCTGATTTAACTGGCGCCTTCCAGGTTTTTCATGTGGTTCATGGCTGAACCCGCCCGGAACCAGGCAATCTGGCCAGCGTTCATCGTATGCCGAAGTTGAACGGTTTCTTCGGAGCCGTCGCCGTGTTTCAACAGGCATTGCACCGGGCGTCCCGGCGCCAAGTCGTTCAACCCCAACAAGGTAACTCGGTCGTCCGCCTGGATTCGTTCGTAATCTTCCGGGTCTTCGAAAGTTAGGGGCAAGACCCCCTGCTTTTTCAGGTTGGATTCGTGGATGCGGGCGAAGCTCCGCGTGATGATCGCCGCCGCTCCCAACATGCGCGGCGACATAGCCGCATGCTCCCGGCTGCTACCCTCTCCATAGTTGTGGTCTCCAACGGCCACCCACCGGACTCCTTGGGCCATGTAGGCGCGGGCTACCTGGGGTATCGGCAGGACCTCCTCGCCGGACAGCTGATTCTTGCCGGTGCCCGGGTCATCGGTAAACGAGTTCACCGCGCCAAGGAACATGTTATCGCTCAGGTTGTTCAGATGCCCCCGGAAGCGCAACCAGGGACCGGCAGGAGATATGTGGTCGGTGGTGCATTTGCCCTGGGCCTTTAACAGCACTGGAACGTCGACGTAGTCATTGCCATCCCAAGCGGGCCAGGGGTCCAGGATTTGAAGCCGGTTGCTTTGAGGGTCTACCACAACCTCCACGTCTTCCCCGGATTCCGGCGGCTCCACGTAACCCGATTGGCCAGAGTCGAACCCTTGCGGCGGCACTTCCGGCGCCGGCTTGGGTGGGTCTAGTTTGAACTCCTGGCCGTCGGCGCCGGTTAACGTGTCGGTCAATGGATTGAAGCTAAGCCTTCCTCCCAGCCCAAGGGCCACCGCTAACTCCGGGCTGGCGATGAAGTTCATGGTCTCCGGGTTGGCGTCATTTCGGGCCGGGAAGTTCCGGTTGTAAGAAGTTACGATTGAATTTTGCTCGCCTTTGGTGACTTGGCTGCGATCCCACTGACCGATACAAGGACCACAGGCGTTTGCCAAAACCATGCCCCCGACTTCTTCCATCGCGGCCTGCAGGCCGTCCCGCTCAATAGTGGCCCGGATCTGCTCAGACCCGGGCGTGACCATCAACCCGCTGGCAACAGTCAACCCGTGGGCGCTCGCCTGGCGGGATACATCGGCTACGCGGCTCATGTCCTCATAGGAAGAGTTTGTACAGCTCCCGACCAGGGCCATTGAAATCGTGTCCGGAAAGTTGTTCTCCCGCACTTCCCGGGCTAACGCGGATATGGGCCGGGCCCTGTCCGGTGAATGGGGTCCGGTGACCTGGGGTTCGAGCGTGTTCAGGTCGATTTCTACAATTTGGTCAAAGAATTGGGCCGGTTCGCGCTCGACCTCCGGGTCGGCGACCAGCAAATGTTTGTACTGCTCGGCCACGTCCACCAACCCCGCCCGCCGTGTGGCTCTGAGGTACGCTGCCATCCGGTGGTCATAAGGGTAGATGTCGCCGGTTGCGCCCAATTCAGCGCCCATGTTGGTAGTGGTGGCCTTGCCGGTGCAGCTGATGGACTGGGTCCCAGGGCCGAAATATTCGATGATGGCGTTGGTGCCTCCGGCTACCGTGAGAACGCCGGCCAAGTGGATGATGATGTCTTTGGGAGCGGTCCAGCCCTGTAATTCGCCGGTAAGATGTACTCCGATCAGGGTTGGATATCTCACCTCCCAGGGCAATCCCGCCATAACATCAGCGGCGTCGGCCCCGCCTACCCCAATGGCCAGCATACCCAGGCCTCCCGCATTGGGGGTGTGGGAATCCGTCCCGATTAGCAACCCCCCAGGAAAGGCGTAGTTTTCCAGCACTACCTGGTGCACGATGCCGCTGCCGGGCTTCCAGAAGCCCATGCCGTACTTGCGGCACGAGCTTTCCAGGAACTGGTAAACCTCGTCATTTTCGTTCAGGGCATCCTGGAGATCTGAAGAAGCGCCGACGCGGGCCTGGATCAGGTGGTCGCAGTGCACAGTTGTGGGCACCGACACCGAGGACCGACCCGATTGGGCAAACTGGAGAATGGCCATTTGGCCCGTGACGTCTTGATGGGCCACCCGGTCCGGGTTCACCATGATATAGCTTTGTCCCGGCGCGAGTTCGGCTTCGGCAGGGTCGTCAAGATGGCCCAGCAGCACCTTTTCAGCCAGGGTCAGCGGGCGGTTCAGGCGGGACCGGACCACTTCCAGGTTCCGCTCCATTTTCTGGTAGGCGACGGTAACGAATTCAGGGGTAGAGTCTATTAAGTTCATCGTTCATCTCCGGCAGGTTGGCCGTTTAACGATAGAAAACCTTTAAAGGAGACCCTTTAAAGGTTTAGTAAACCCGGGACGGGCGGATATTCCGATTGGGAGCCGGGGACTATTTCCGTCTCAAGTCCGAAGGGTCGGTGTTCTTAAAGTAGTCGTAGTTGGACGCGACGTAGGTGGACCATTGGGGAGGCGTGGCGTCCTCGGCGAATATGGCGGTCACTGGGCAAACGGGCTCACAAGCCGCGCAATCGATGCATTCGTCGGGGTTGATGTAGAACATATCGTCTTCGTCACGGGTGTAAATGCAGTCCACCGGGCACACGTCAACGCACGATGAGTCTTTCACGCCGACACAGGGCTCGGTTATGATGTAGGTCATCCTATCGGCTCCTTCTGTTGTCGCTTCTATCCACGTTTCAACTAGGCATGTCTTGCCTACCGAAGCAGCAAAATTATAGCATAGCTAT
The DNA here is from genome assembly GCA_965226825.1 of Dehalococcoidia bacterium. Lineage (GTDB taxonomy): Bacteria > Chloroflexota > Dehalococcoidia > Lucifugimonadales > UBA3495 > Io17-Chloro-G2. The sequence goes on along the minus strand of CBDDED010000003.1, from coordinate 3,192,055 downwards.
TGACGTTTGCAATCGCGTTTCGAGAGGGTACGTAGGACCATGGAACGAGGGGCAAAGGGGCAGTGAGCGCCGGACCTCTGCTAAAGCACCAAGCCGTAGGTGCGCTTCTTGATCGCCAGGTTAACAAAGGTTTCGGTCCTCTGTACACCATCGATCACGCCTATCTTGGTGCGTAGGAACGTGCCCAGGCTTTCGGCGGATTCAAGCCCCGCCCAGATGAAGACGTCAAAGGCTCCAGTGGTTATGGCCACGTAATGGGCTTCGTTGAGGGAGGCGATGGACTCTGCCACAGCATCGGATTTTCCAGGGCCGGTTTGCAGCCCGATCAAGGCGGTGGTGGCGTAGCCCAGTTTTTCCAAATTTGGGACCGCAATGACTTTGACCACGTCATCTTGAATCAAGCGGCGCAGGCGTCGGCGAACAGTACCCTCACTGACTCCAACCTCTCGAGCGATCTTGGCATTAGAAGCTCGCCCGTCTACCTGCAAAAGGCTGATAATCTTGCGGTCCAATTCGTCCATTAAGGCCACTCCCGTGATTTTTAGCGGTCTTTTTGCTCAAGGGATAATAGGTGAGGGGTACTAGCCTGTCAATACCGCAACATTTAGGACGAATTGCGTTTTGGTGAAAAACGACTTGCAGTTTTTGCCTAAAACGCAATTAGGCAGAATTTATGATAATTCATCCGAATTAAGAATTATTATAGACAATTTTTAGCTGATTGGCTATCCTGATGTCCTAATTGAGCTGAGTCCAAATGAGTAGTCCAACAGGACGGCATGCGGCGCCGAAAAATTTAGCCGACTTCGAGCCCCGTCCACTAGACTAACATTCCGGTAACGCTATGGTAGAGGGGCCCAAAGTGCCCGCCTACACCAACGTCGCCGGCCCCTCTTACACTCGCGTGTGGGAATTGGCTCTATGAAATGCCGAACTGCGATGACTTCAACCTTCCCGTCCCAGCACCGGTGACAGCGGAGGCGGTCAGAACACCGCTCTCACAGTAAGACACGAATGCACTCGGGCAGCAAAATTCGACTACCTTGAAATTCACTTACGATCGATTTGGAAACTGGCGTCATTGGGTTTACAATACACATTCGCCAAATTTGGCCGAATGGATCGCCTGGCCGAATTTTGGGATTGAAATTTGGATGCTGGACTCGAGGCCAACTTGGGCCCCGGTCAACACATAGCCCGGAGGATTGAATTGCCCGCCAAAAAGACTGCCCGCCAAGCCCTGAAACGCACCGCCCGAAACCGGAGTGCCCGCACGGTTACCAGGACCACACTGGCAACTGCAGCGCGGTCAATAAACTCGGGGGACGTCGATGTGGCCGAGCAAGCAGTTCTGACGGCCATAAGCGCCCTGGACCGGGCGGTCCAAAAGGGTGTCCTCCACAAAAACAACGCTTCCCGTCGCAAATCGCGGCTTTCCATCAAGCTCAATCGCCTGTTGACCGATGATCCCATCCTGTCTGCCCCTGTTGCTAGTCAGTCCCGGGGCCGCCAGGCCTCTCGGCCGGCTGGCGGCAGACGCCAGAACCGTGGCAGGTCCGGTTAACCCCTCCACTTATTAGCCTTCTCTGGCGGAATTTTCCCCAGGCCCATGGGATGGTCCCATGGGCGTTTGCCCATCCTATGCCGGTAATCCTCAATACCCGGTGACGGCGGTTCGTTGACAGTTGGTAAGTCGTTTGCTAGCCTGCTTTCAGAACGCCTGATTCAGTCTGTCTTTTGACGGGGGCCCAATGATTTCTAAGAAACCCATGCCGGCGCGCCGGCGCCGCATCTTGGACTTTATTCAAGAGTTCATCTCGGAGAACGGAATTCCACCGACCGTGAGGGACGTGCAGAAAGCCTGCGACATCAGCTCGACCTCGGTGGTGGACTACAACCTCCGTATCCTTGACCGGGATGGTTACCTGAACCGGCGGCCGGACGTCGCCCGGGGAATCGAATTGCTGGACGGAGAGGGTCAACCCGTCTCTACGGCGCCCCGGGTTCAAATTGTTGGCAATATCGCCGCGGGCAGCCCTCTGCCGGCCTTTTCCACGGAAGGGGTCGGCTCCAGCGTCGAATTCGACACGGTAGAGATTTCTCCGGACCTGCAACGGCGATTCGGAAAGCTCTTCGGACTGGCAGTGAAGGGCACTTCAATGATCGATGCTTTGGTTGATGATGGGGACGTGGTGATTTTTCGGCCTTCCCAACAGGCCGAAACGGGTGAAATGGTAGTGGCTTGGTTGAAAGACCGGGAGGAAGCTACTCTCAAAAAGTTTTACCCGGAAGGCGACCGTATCAGGCTGCAACCCGCCAATACCCGGATGAGACCGATCTATTGCGATGCCGGCAATGTGGAAATCAAGGGGAAAGTAGTGGCAGTGATCCGCAAGTTCTCCTGAAGGCGAGACGGCCTGGGGAGATGCCGGCCTAGCGGACCCGTTGGCCTCCCCGACTATGGCCGTGGCAAGAGTAACCTCATCTGCGGCTGTTCGTAAGCGCTCCATAGGTTGCCACTATGAAGGGAACGCAGTAGGTCAGAGGGATTTTCCAGTACAGGGCCTCCCCGGCATTCCCCGAGGCGATAGCGTCACCCTGGTTCAATGCCGTAAGTACGGTCCCCACCACCACCGCCGCCGCTAACGACCGCTTTAGCATGGGCCAGTGCCGTAGGGAGCAGGGCAAGCACTTAATGGTCTCCCGGTCTTGGGGTGGAACTCCAGGTTGCTGCTTGGCCTTGAACCCAAAACTCCGTCTACCGGTAAGCGTGCCCCCGCAATTGTCACAATTCGCCGCGGACATGTTTGCTCCAGACTCTGACCAATGGTGCGCGATTTGACCCTCGGGGGTGCGGCGTCGCCGGCGCGGAGTTTAGGAGATTCAACTTTTACTGGACCGGGCTGCCCAGGCGCACCCTGACGCCTAGACCATCCTATACAGGGATTTCCGGCGGTGTCAATTTGCGACGCTTTCCCTTGTGACTCCGCCGGGTCACATTTATACTAGCCGTTGCAGTATCCAGACCCGATGAGACCGAAATGTACGATTTCCACACGCACACGTTCTTGAGCGACGGGGTCCTCTCTCCCATTGAGTTGATCCGCCGGGCGATGATAAATGGGTATCGAGTGATCGGCGTAACCGACCACGTGGGCCTGGGAAACCTGGAATATGTGGTTAAGACCCTGGTTAAAGATTGCGCCCACGCCACCAAGCGGTGGGACATTCTAGCGGTTCCGGGGGTAGAAATCACCCATGTGCCTAAAGAAGACATCGACCTGGTTGCTCGGACCGCCAAGGAACTAGGGGCCCGGCTGGCCACGGTCCATGGAGAAACCATCGTGGAGCCGGTCGAGGAGGGCACCAACGAGGCGGCGGTGCGGTCTCCGTCAGTGGACGTGCTGGCACACCCCGGGTTAATCGTGGAAGATCATGCTCGGTTGGCCTCAGAAAATGGGGTGTTCTTGGAAATTTCGGCCCGGAAGGGTCATAGCTTTACCAACGGCCACGTGGCCCTGGTGGCAAAGCACACGGGCGCGTCTTTGATTCTGGACTCCGACGCACACGAGCCGGGCGATCTATTGACGCCGACATTGACTCGGAAGGTTGCGTTGGGAGCAGGTTTAACCGCAGAAGAGTCCGACGCCCTGTTGGAACAGAATCCCTTGCAGCTTTTGGCTCGGCTGGGTGTCCAACCGGTCCAGCCGACCACGACCGCGAGGGCTGGGTCCTGAACCAACCGAAGAAGGAGCGATGGTCAGGGCTATAGGGTCAGGGCCCTAGGCCTTGCCAATACGGAAGACTTTGGTGCCGCACACGGGGCAGACGCCCTGGGTCGCCGGCCTGCCGTTTTTCAGTGTGACTTGTTGGGGATTGCTGATCTCTTGTTTGCCCCGACATTTGAAGCAGTAGGCTTCCATGATTGTACCCCCAAGTACAAATTCGGATATGCCTGGCTTAATTTGTGGGAAGGGAAGGCCAAGAGGTCCTGGTTGAACAGAGCAGCCCAAGCCTGATCTTTGCTCGCCGGTAGCGTCGACCTGGCCCCCGACCCTTGCGGCAATCCGGCGGTCCCACCCGGGTACAACGTTGAACACGGGTAGCCGCAGTGTGCTGCAGGCCACTCAAATATACAGTCCGATAAACATTTGTCAAGAATTTCGTAGCAGGCCGGGCGATTTCATCAGCTAATCTATCCGCATCAGCTCCCAGCTAGGGGCAGAACCAGGGTGCTCCGCTCACCGTGAAGGTGTGGTCACCCCTGCGAACCCATGGATCCAATATCCTGGCGGTGACGGGGATCGTCTCTGTTGTCGCAGCGATTGCTCTAGGTGGTAGAGACCGCCGGGGCGTAGGGGGAAGGTTGGTCTATGTGGAAGACTTTGATTGGTTTCAGGGTTGATGTCCCGCGGTCAAAGCGCACCACGCCCAAGAATCGCCCGTCGGCGCTGTAGGCACGGAATTCTTCCAGGTAGCCTGCATCCATGAGGGGAGCGCGGACGGCCACCGGCTGACCGTTTTTCAGGTAGTTTTCGGCTGCGGTGCCCACGACGGTACTCTTGAGGTCCCGCAGGACCCAGTCGCTTGGGAACACGTGCTGTTGCCAGCCCCCTGGTTCTTCCCCCGCTGCCTCCAGGGTTTCTTGGGTGACCGAATCAGTGGCTTCAAACCCGCCGCAGTACTGGCGCTCCAAACTGGCCACGTGACCGCCGCAGCCCAAGATTTGACCTAAATCGTGGGCCAGGGAGCGCATGTATACCCCCGGACCGCTCTCGACTTCTACCACGATTCGGGGCAACGCCCATTCGGTCACTTTGATGGAAAAGATTTTTACCGGCCTAGGCGCGCGTTCAACCTCCTGTCCAGCCCGAGCCAGCTGGTACAAACGCTGCCCTTTCACCTTAACCGCGCTGTACATGGGCGGTGTTTGGTCAATTGAGCCAACGAAGGACATAAGGACAGACTCGACGGCCTCCGGCGTGAGGCCGGTGGCATCGCCGGTTGCGACCGTCTCGCCTTCAGCGTCGTAGGTGTCGGTGGTGACGCCCAGCTGGACCGTCATCAGGTAGCGCTTGCGGCCGTCCACCACGTATTCCATCAGCCGGGTGGCTTGCCCAAGGCATATTGGAAGGACACCCTGGGCCATTGGGTCCATAGTCCCGCCGTGGCCGACTTTTTGGCCCCGTCCCGCCATCCGCTTGATGCGTCTCACCGCTTCCATAGAAGTGATGCCCGCCGGCTTGAACAGGTTCAGGAGCCCGTTTACTTGCTTGGTGTCCGGGGACCGGCCCTTCTTAACCATAAATCAAGGAAACCCCTATCCGATCCGCCCCAGGCTATCCGGCGCTGAGTCCGCTCGCCGTTTGGGGGCCCTGCTCGTCCAGAAGTTGGTCCATCATGTTTAACACCTGGTCGGCGTCTTCGATAGAAGTGTCCACCTCGAAACTCAAAAACGGGACGTGCCTCATTGACACGCGATCCCTGAGTTCCTTCCGGATGAATGCCGCCGCCGATTGAATGCCTTCCAATGCCTCTTTTTTGGCGCCGGTGTCTCCCATGACGCTCAAAAAGACCCGGGCGGAGCGAAGGTCGTGAGCGGTGTTTACCTGGGTGATGCTGATTACCCCGGTTAACCGGGGGTCTTTCACCTGACGGGACAGGAGTAGACTGATTTCATCGCGCAAGAGCCCATTGACCCGGTCAATGCGTCGGTTCATACCGGCTCCAAGGGTTGAAGATGGCTGACGAGATGGTAGAGGAATTCCGCTGACACCGGGGCTAGCGTCTTCCTCGTTCCAGGCGGTGGGCTTCGATGAGGTCTCCCTGCTGGAAATCGTTATACCCTTGCAGCAAGATGCCGCAGTCGCTGCCGGAGGTCATCTCGTTGACCTCGTCACGAAAGTGGCGAAGGGTTTCGATAGTGGTTTCGTGGACCAGGTTACCGTCCCGCATGACCCGGACGTTGGCCCCCTTATTGATGCGGCCGTCGGTCACCCGGCAACCTGCGATTTGTACGCCCCGGCGAGAAGCGAAGATTTCGCGGATTTCGGCTCGGCCCACCATCACATCTGCGTACACGGGCTCCAACATTCCTTGCAGAGCCAGTGATACGTCGTCGATTAGCTGGTAGATGATGTTGTAGTGACGGATTTCCACGCCCATGCGCTCGGCAAGGCGTTCTGCGCTGGGTTCCGCGCCGGTGGTGAATCCGATAACAATGGCGTCCGAGGCGCTGGCCAGCATAACATCAGACTCCGTTATGGCGCCGGACCCCGAGTGCAACACCCTGACTGTTGCTTCTTCCGCCGTCAATTGTTCCAGGGCATGCCGGACCGCTTCGACACTGCCCTGAACATCGGCTTTGACCACCAGGTTCAACTCTTTCACAACGCCTGAACCCTGTTGGACCACCTCTTCCAACGTCAGAGCACGGACCTGGTTTTGCCGACTGGAAGTGGATTTTGCCCGGTCTTCGGCCATAGACCTTGCGGACCGTTCGCCGGTTACCACAGAAAGCAGGTCACCAGCCTGTGGGGGTGCGTTGAAACCAAGTATCTCCGCGGGCATTCCCGGGGTGGCCTCCTTGATGGCCTGCCCCTGGTGGTTGCTCATTGCCTTAACCCGCCCCCAAACTGCGCCTGCGGTCACGTAATCACTAATTTTAAGCGTGCCCTCTTGAACCAGCACGGTGGCAGTTGGCCCGCGTTTGCGATCCAGGCGCGCCTCGATGACGACCCCGGCGGCCACCTTGTTATGGTTGGCTCGCAGTTCCGCCAATTCGGCCACCACCAGGATGTTTGCCATCAAGTCGTCGATGCCGTCCCCGGTCTTGGCGGAGACCTCGGTGGATATGATGTCGCCTCCCCAGTCTTCCACGAGCAGGTTTTGTTCGCTGAGTTGGCGTTTGACCCGTTCCGGATCAGCGCCCGGCAGGTCCATTTTGTTGATGGCTACGATAATCGGGACGTTGGCTGCCTTGGCGTGGTTCAAAGCCTCGGTGGTTTGGGGCATGATCCCGTCGTCGGCGGCGACGACGAGGACGGCAATATCGGTGACTTTGGCGCCCCGGGCCCGGATTGCAGTAAATGCTGCGTGGCCCGGCGTGTCCAGGAAGGTAATGTCCTGGTCGTTGAATCGGGCCTGGTAAGCGCCGATATGCTGGGTGATGCCGCCCACTTCCCGCTCGGCTACCTGCGCCTGTCGAATTGTGTCTAACAGGGCGGTTTTGCCGTGGTCCACGTGGCCCAGGATAGTGACCACCGGGGGCCGCGGACTTTGTTCGGCGGGGTCCTCGACTTCCTGGGACTTCTTGGCGGCGCCAGCTGCCTCCGGTTCGGCCGTGGCCATGGTGGTGCGAATACTGGATGCCGTCGTGACCAGGGTGGCCATTTCGTAGTCGATTATCTGGTTCATGCCCGCCATAATCCCGTTGCGCATCAGTTGCTTGATGACGTCAATGGGACTCTGGTCAATCAACTCTGCCAACCGTTGCACACTGAGGGTCTCCGGCAACACCAGGACCCGCGTTTGGGCGCGCCGGGTTGAAGCTCCTCGGCGCTGTGACTGGTCCGCTGATGCTTGGGTATCCGCCACTGCCCGCCGTCCGTCGGATGTCATATTTTAATCTCCGAAGTCTGTTCCGCCATCAGTTCCTGGTACGAGGAAAACAAAAGGTCATGATCTTGCGGCGTGAGGCTCGCGTTGAGGCTTCGCTCTAGGCTGCCTTTGCGGGCGCCTTTCTGCCAGCACTCCACGTTGCGACACCGGTAGGCGCCGCGGCCTGGACTCTTGCCGGTTCCGTCTATATGGAGGGTTCCCTGGGATGTTCTAACAATGCGCACCAACTCGCGTTTGGGCAACTTGATCCCGCATGATATGCAGGTGCGCTCGGGGATGTGTCTTTGCTTGGTCAAACCAATAACCGGCTAATCTATCCCCGTTGGGATGCTATTCACAATTTTTTCCGAGCAGCGTGTAAGCTTTGAAGCCGGGAGGTCGGCCCGGAGTATATTTTCCGGTGGGCTATCTCCCGCCCCGGCGGGCTCCTCCCCTGGCTCCACCGCCCCGACGGCCCCTTCCAGCGCGGCGTCCGCCTCGTTCATCCTCAATTAGGTCTTCGGCGAACCTGATCTTACCGGCATCTGGGGTCAGCAGGGGCACCAGAGGCAACTCCGGCATAGCATCCTCTGGTTCTTCTTCCTCAACATCGTCGTCCAAGATTGCAACGTCGTCCAAAGTGAAGGACTGTAGCTCGTCCACACTGAGCCCGGAGGAAGCATCTTCCGGCGCCTCTTGAGTAGCGGATTCCTCTTCCTGAATCAGCGATTCAAGGAGTTGGTCCCCATCGAGCTCCGGCGGTGAATCGGTCACCGTTTCCAGAAGGTCTTCCACCTGATCTGCGATCTGGACCGCTGCGTCATCCGCCGTTTCCTTTAGTATCGCCTCATCGGTTACCAGAACGTCGGTGGGTTGTTCTACTTGGACGTCAACTACAACATCCGGTTCCGCTTCGGCTTCAAGCTGTTGGACGGCCTCCCGCTGCTGCTGTTCCAGTTCCTTTTGCTTGCGCCGCGCCTCCCGAATCTCCTCCCACTCGGTCATGCCCTTGATGTCCAACCGCCAGCCGGTCAAACGGGCCGCTAACCGTGTATTCTGCCCTTCTTTGCCTATGGCCAAGGACAACTGCCGGTCGGGCACCACTACGGTGGCGGTCATGGTTTCTGGGGCCAGTTCTACCTCTACTGCCTCTGAGGGGCTGAGGGATTTGGCGATGAACACCTTGGGGTCTTGGTCCCAGGAGACTACGTCAATCTTTTCGCCCTGGAGTTCGTTGACAATGCTTTGGATCCGGTTGCCGCGAACACCGATGCAGGAGCCTACCGGATCTATGCCGGGTTGATTCGAGCTGACGGCCACCTTGCTGCGGAAACCGGCCTCCCTGGCGATGCCCTTGATTTCCACAACGCCGTTGTATACTTCGGGAACTTCAATCTCGAACAGCCGCTTCAACATGTTGCGGTGACTGCGGGAAACCAGAATTTCCGGGCCCTTGGGAGCGTTCCGAACGCTGACCACGTAAACCTTGAGCCGCTGCCCCTTGCGGTACCGCTCGTTGGGCACCTGCTCTTCGTAAGGCAGGATGGATTGAGCTCGTCCCAAGTCTACGACGATTGTGCGGCCCGACTCTGTCTGGTCGATGACCCCCGAAATGATGTCCTCTTCGTGTTGCAAGAACTCCTGGTAGAGGAGTTCTCGTTCGGCTTCCCGCAGGCGTTGCAGGACCACCTGCTTGGCGGTTTGGGCGGCAATCCGGCTGGCGTTATGCGGAAGAGGCTCCTCTGCAGCTACTTCGTCGCCCAAATCGACGCCGTTTTTGATGTACTTGGCGTCGGCAACGCTGATTTCACGGTCAGAGTCCTCAACCTCTTGCACCACCGTCTTGAGCGCGTAGACGCTCACCTCACCGGTGTTGGGATTCAGTTTGACCGAAATGTTTTGCCCCGATGCCGGGTTGTCTTTTTTAAACGCGGAAGCCAGGGCCACCTCGATGGCCTGCAAAACCTGCTCCCTGGGGAGGTGACGCTCCGCAGCTAGCTGGGTCAACGCTATTAAAAAGTCGCTTTTCATGGCGATGTACCCTCGCCCCGAGTGGACCAGAGCTTAACTCTGTGCCCCTAACGCAAGAAAGCGGGTCCCACCCGCTCTCAACAAAGAAGGACTATGTGACCAGAGTATAGCATCGCCCGAAAAGGGATTCAAGGGGTGTAGCCCGTGGGACGACGACGCCCAACACAGTGAAAAAGCCAGGACGGAAGCGCTATCCGGTGGAACCGCCAGGGTGGATAAGAGGCCGGCGCCGGCGACTTCAGGACCCGGTCACCACCAGATCTTGCCCTGCGACTCCTTGGCCAATTGTTGGTAGTCCTTGGTCCACAGGCTGGTGCTAAGATATTTCCAGCCGCCGTCGGCAAGCAGACACACAATGCTGCCTTGCTCCATTCGTTCCGCCTGGCGGATGGCGGCATGAACCACCGACCCCGAAGAAACCCCGGCGAAGATACCCTCCTGAAGCAGCAGTTCCTGGGCGGTCCTGAACGCGTCGAGGCTGCTCACCAGAATTCGGGAATCCAGCAGGTTGAGGTCCAGTATGGGAGGGATGAATCCCTGTTCCAAATCCCTCAGGCCTGAAATGAGGTCGTCGGGCTCGGGAGCGACTGCAACGACTTTCACTTGCGGGTTGTGTTCTTTGAGCCTTCGGCCCACCCCCATCAAAGTGCCGCCGGTGCCCAGCCCGGCAACGAACATGTCCACATCGGGAAGAGTGTCGATGATCTCCTGCCCGGTGGTCTCGTAGTGAGCCCCGGGGTTGCCGGAGTTGCCGTATTGGTAGGGCATGAAATAGTCGTGGGGGTGTTTTTCCACCAGGTCTTTGGCCACGTCAATTGAGCCGTTGGTGCCCATCGAGCCTTCGGAGTTAATGATTTCGGCGCCATATGCCTGGAGAAGTTGGGCCCGCTCAATACTCACGTTATCCGGCATCACCACCGAGAGTTTGTATCCCCTGAGACGTGACACCAAGGCCAGAGAGATGCCGGTGTTGCCGCTGGTGGGCTCCAGTATCGTCCGTTTGGAACCTAGCTCTCCGTCCCGCTCGGCCTGGTCGATCATTTTCAGGGCAATGCGATCTTTCACGCTACCGGTAGGGTTTTGCCCTTCCAGCTTGGCGAAAATGCGCACTTCAGCCCGGGGGCTCATGCGTTGGAGTTCCACCATCGGCGTGTTGCCAATGGTAGCCAAGATTCCTTTGTAGGCCAACCTCGGTACCATATTGCGTGATTGCGTGTCTAGGGGTTCCTCAGGTCTCTTGCTCTAACTCTCAGCCTAGTCGGAAGCCGCCGACGTTGCTAGTTGGGAATCCGGCGCCGTCAGCCCGCAGAAGATTTCATAGTCAATGAGTTCGGTGACAGTGGGGTTGTCTCCGCAAAGCGGGCAATTGGGGTTCCGCCTCAGCTTGACCTCCCGGAAGTTCATGCTCAAAGCGTCGATGAGCAGCAGGCGTGAACTCAAACTCTCGCCAATCCCCAGAAACTGCTTGAGGGCCTCTGTGGCTTGAATGCTTCCCACCAAGCCGGTTAGGGCTCCTAGTACACCGGCCTCGGCGCAGTTGGGCACCATTCCCGGAGGAGGAGGCGACGGGAAAAGACAACGGTAGCAACCCTCTCCCGGAATGAAAACCGTGGCCTGGCCGTCGAAAATCAAGATGCTGCCGTCAACCAGCGGTTTGCCCGCCAGGTAGCACGCGTCGTTGACCAGGTAACGGGTGGCGAAGTTGTCCGCCCCGTTGATCACCAGGTCGTACTGGCTGATGATATCCATGGCGTTGTCCGATTCCAGCCGGTCGCCATGCATCACCACGTTGACATCCGGGTTGTAGGCGGCGATGTTGTCCCTGGCCGATTCCAACTTGGGCCGGCCAATATCGGCGGTGTGATGAAGAATTTGGCGCTGGAGGTTGGAAATCTCCACCACGTCGAAATCGACGATCCCGATAGTGCCAACGCCGGCCAGCGCAAGGTATATGGCCGACGGGGAACCTAGTCCACCTGCCCCTACGATGAGGGCTTTGGCCTGCATCAAACTTCGCTGGCCTTTGCTGCCCACGTCATTCATTATGATGTGGCGGCTGTAACGTTTTACCTGCTCGGGTGTAAGGCTCAATGGCTGCTGGGCCATAGTGTCTCTCCTTCTGGTTGTTCTAACCTTGTTCCGGGTCCGGGATTCGGGTTTAAGGCAGTTGGCTTGCGCCCCTATTTACCTTTGAACCGGGTTGGCGAAAATAAAAGCCTGCGCACACCCCGGAGGGCATCCCAACCGGATAGGCGCAGGCTTGGATTCTCAGGGTCGGCGCCTGCTCCCTATTTGGGAAGACAGGTCCAGGGGCAGGCCTTCAGGGGTATTTTCAATGTCACGGGGGAATCCATCTTTGGTCTGAGTCTATCTTTGGCACATTCCATTGTCAACCGAGATCGCCAGGGAACTGATGGCACAAATAGGACCCGAGAGCGTATTTGAGACCCAACGAAAAGCCCCTGGTTAGGCTCGCTGTCCCGCCAGATGCCGCTGACGTTGCGCCAGGTCTGCCAGAGTGATGCTACTCAACACTTCCTGAACGGCGTCTTCGACCGACTTCCAAACTTCCTGCTGCGCGCACGAGACGGAAAGGACGCAATCATCGGGGTTTATGAAGCAGTCCAAGGGCGAGGCGTTGCCGTCCAAGGTGGCCATGACCATGTTGATTGTTACGCTGCCGGGGTCCATGGCCAGCCTGTGGCCACCCTGGGGCCCCCGGCGGCTGGTGACAAACCCGAATTTATTCAACGTGGTCATCAGCTGGTCCAGGTAGGACTCGGGGATTCCCTGCTTGGCAGCGATTTCCGCGGTTTGCACCGGCCCCTCGCCGAAATTGGAGGCCAATTCAACCAATGCTCGAACCCCATAGTCCACTTTCATGGGGATCTTCATGTCAATCACCTCCGAAGAGAACCGCCGAAAACACGCCTGAGGATTCAAGCGAAATTATAGCACTTTGGGAAGCCGCCACCAACAAAGGGGATGGCCACGGTACGCCTCAAGGCAAGGAGCCGCCAGCCGAGTCGGGGGAGCGTAACCCAGCGCAATTCGATTGGAACGCCCAAATAATGGATCGAAACCCAATCTATTGTGTCAATGCGCCCCTTTGGTGGGGCGATTAGTGTTGGTATACTTCGGGGCCTACAGGCTGAACCCTGACATTGAAGGCCCGCCTGATATCCAGTAGTGCTCTGCCTTTACTGCTTTACCCGGGGGCGCTAACCCGAACGGGCCCGACTGTGGCGCCAGCTTAGCGAGTGACCATCGGCATTGTGGGATCGGACGTTCAAGGTGCGATTATGACCGGAACCCCTGAATCGATGTCCGGCAGCTTCGGCGGGCAATGGACTGTCGACAAGCTAGACATCCTAAGAAGTTACTTGAACGCCTACACTACCGCACTCAAAAACATCCCGTTCAAGCTGATGTACATAGATGCATTTGCCGGAACGGGTGAAATCAACCCCCGTCTGGCCGATGAAGATGCGCGAGCTTTCATCGAGGGATCGGCCAGGTTAGCGATAGACATAGATGAGAAGCCCTTCGACCGATTGATCTTCGTCGAGAAGGACGCTCATCGGTACAATCAACTGGTAAATCTACGCCAAGACCACCCGGACAGGGACATCAGGACTGAGAACGCCGAAGCAAACGCTTTCTTGAGTAACTTGCAAGAAGATTGGAGATCCTGGCGAGGCGTCCTATTCCTCGATCCATTCGCTACCCAGGTTGAGTGGACCACGATAAAGAGAATCGCTGGCTTCAACGCACTGGACACTTGGATACTCTGTCCAATATCTGTAATCGCCAGGTTGCTGCCCGTCTCCAAATATCCCGACGATGTCTCTGAGGCATGGGCCGATAGGCTGAATAAAATCTTTGGCGATGACAGCTGGAGACAGCTATACCACACCAGACCTCAACTGTCCCTATTCGGAGATGAAGGGTACGAAAGGGATCCCGGAACTGAAGGGATTAGCAACATATACAAGGATAAGCTGAAGGACCTATTCGGCCAAAGGTTTATGGAAACGTCCAAGACGTTATTGAACTCTAAGAACTCACCCCTGTTTGAGTTTGTGTTCTGTGTTGGCAACGAAAGTGGGATAGGCCCCGCCAAGAGGATAGCCACCCACATCCTGAATGCAAGCGCGTGAGACTATGGCCACACTGTCGAAAATCGAATGGACTGAAACTACTTGGAACCCGGTCACCGGCTGCACCAAGATAAGCCACGGCTGTAAGCGTTGTTATGCTGAGCGCATGTCAAAACGGCTCCAAGCCATGGGAATGGAGAAGTACCGGCGAGGGTTCGAGGTCGCCGTCCACGAGTCTGTGCTTGGGGAGCCGTTTAAGTGGAAGAAGCCGAGTCTCGTCTTCGTGAATTCCATGAGCGACCTTTTTCACAAGGCTGTGCCCTCTGAGTATGTTCAATCGGTCTTCAATGTCATGAACCAATCCCCACAGCACACGTTCCAAGTTCTTACCAAGCGCCCCGGTCGCGTCAATCAACTTGGCGGCAGGCTCAATTGGACGCCAAACATATGGCTGGGCACGAGCATAGAGTCCGAAAGGTGGCTGCGCCGACTTGACCTGCTGAAGGCCACCGGCGCCCAAACCAAGTTCCTTTCGTTGGAGCCACTGTTGGGTCCGCTGCCAGACCTTGACGTGTCCGGTATTGATTGGGTCATCGTGGGCGGCGAGTCGGGGCCGGGTGCCAGGCCAATGAATGCCGATTGGGTAAGGGAAATTCGGGACAATTGCCTCAATCGTGAAGTACCATTTTTCTTCAAGCAGTGGGGCGGTGTATTCAAGAAACGGGCCGGTCGAATCCTGGATGACCGCACGTGGGACGAGATGCCTTCCAGCGTAGGCGCGTAGCGAAAAGCAAAGGTCCGCGTAATCGTCACGCCAAACATTCTCTACTGCGATGGCAACCTAGACATGCTCCGGAACCACTCTACCGAGGAATCGGTGGAACTGCTCTGCCCGGATCCCCTAACTTCAACCATATCCGAAATGCGGGGAGGTCAGAGGTTCGCCCTAGTGTACCTACCACCAAGCTATCAGGCTGTCCTGCGGGCCCGCGGTGCCCGTGACCACCAGCCCAGCCTGGCTTGGGCCAATGGCTAAAGGCGTGCTGATTGCCTTGGGGATCATGTTGGTGTCGGCTTTGATACCGCTGGTCCATTTTGTGGCTTTCCCGGCCTCGCCGTTTATCGGCGGATATATTGGCATCAATTCTGCCTCTGCCCGCGCGGGATCACCGGCGTCGAAATCCTTGATCTTCGGTGCACTGCTTGGGTTTGTGATCTTCTTCGTACTGGCGCTGATTGCGGGCGTTTTGACACTGGTGGTGGATTTGGGGCGGTTCCTGTGGTTAATGTGGGGTGGGGTGTTCGTGCTGACCCTCTACACTGCCAGCATGAGCGGGTTGGGAGCGATGTTTTCCCAACTCAAGGGGCCTCAAGGAAGCCAGGACACAGGGCAACCCCAGGATTCCTGAACCAGGATTCCTGAACCAGGATTCCCAAAAGGGAACTTACGCCGGAAAGCTTCCCGATGTGGGGATGTCGGGCGGGGTCTGTTTTCTTGACACTGGCTTTACCCCGTCGATATGATTGCCATCACTTTGACCGCGATCATCTCCCCATAACCGCCCTCTCCATCATGGACTCCCCTATCGACCTGTTCACGCTCCGGCAGCATCTGGAAGCACTGCGCGATGGGACCCGAAGCGTGGATGACGTGCTCGATGTCCTCCGGGACCTCCCTTTTGAAGACCTCGACTTCGCCAAGATAGACCACCACCGCCCGCTCCGGACCGGCTACCCGGAAGTGGTGCTGGGTAAGGGCAAGACACCGGAGCAGGTGTCACGAATCGTTCGATCTCTGGCCGATCGCGGGAACCCGGTCCTGGTCACCAAGACCAGCCGGTGCGCCCACCTGGCATGCCTGGAAACAACACCAGGTGCCGTTTTCAACGAATTATCGAGTACCATCGTGGCGCCCGGCCCTCATCCCTCTCCGCTGAAAGATGGCGTACTGGTTTTGACGGCCGGAACTGCCGACCTGCCAGTGGCCGAGGAAGCCGCCGTCACCGCCGAGCTCATGGGAAGCAGGGTGGAGCGAGTCAACGACGTGGGCGTCGCCGGAATTCACCGCCTGCTTAGTGTCTTGCCGGCGCTTCAAAACGCCAGGGTCATTGTGGTCGTGGCCGGTATGGAAGCGGCAGTCACCTCGGTGGTGGCCGGATTGGTATCGGCGCCGGTGGTCGCGGTCCCCACCAGCGTGGGGTACGGGGCAAATTTCGAGGGGTTGACGGCGTTGTTGGGAATGGTCAATAGTTGCGCTCCAGGAGTCGCGGTGGTAAACATCGACAACGGGTTTGGAGCGGGATACCTGGCAGCGCAGATCAATGGCATGGACCGGGACATGGACCGGGACATGGGCCAGCCGTCCCGTGATCACGTGACTGAGTGAATAACGGCGGGCAGGCAGATTTGCGCCCAGGTTTCGCCATAGAGTCCCCCGGCAAAGCCCGTGGCTGACAAGCCCGGCATCTTGGAGCCCTCATTGGCCTTGGGGAATGCGCTCAGGCCATTCCAGTGGATCAAGAATACCCTGGTGTTTCTTCCCCTGCTTTTCGCTGTCCGAGTGGTCTGGTCTCCCCAGGACCTGGCCCCTCTGCCTGACCTGTTGGTTAACCTGGTGTTGGCTTTCCTGGGTTTTTGCGCCGTTTCCTCAGCCGTATACCTGTTCAACGACATCTCCGACCGGGACGCCGACCGAAACCATCCGATAAAACGGACCCGGCCTCTGGCCTCGGGAGCCGTCAGCGTCCCCGTAGCCATCGCAATAGCGGTGCTATTGGCCGGGTCGGGGTTGGCGGCGTTGGCGGCGATCAACCTGGTGGTGTTATGGGTTGCGTTGGCCTATCTCGGGATAAACCTGGCCTATTCCCTGGGAGCCAAGCACGTGGCCTTGGTGGACGTTTTCCTGGTGTCTGCCGGATACGTGATTCGGGTGGTTGCCGGCGCCGTGGCCATCGGAGCATTACCATCCCCTTGGCTTTATGCCACCACCGCGGCCGGCGCGTTGTTCATCGTACTGGGCCGGCGTTATGCCGAGGTGCGGTTGGCCGGCGGAGAAGCGTCGGCGCAGCGCCCGGTCCTGGCTCTCTATTCGGGCCCGCTCATTGGCCAGCTGTTAACGATTTCGGCAACGGCGGCCTGGTTAAGCTATACTCTATATACGGTGGAGGCGGCCAATTTGCCCGCCAACAACACCATGCTCTTGACCGTGCCGCTGGTTACGCTGGGTTTGTTCCGGTATCTTTATCTGCTGAACACCGACGCGCACGCCGAAACGCCGGAACGGTTGATCAGCAGGGACCCACCGATGGTGTTTGCCATCTTCTCCTGGATGGTGGCGTCTTCGATCATCCTCTGGTTTGGGAGCTAGCGGTGAAAAAGTTGGAAACAAGGGATAGGTGAGCCAGTGGCCGACGACTTAGCGGCGGACCAATCCTTGTGTGGTCCCGCCGAACAGGGCCAAGGCGGCACGGCGGCGAAACAGGAACCGGCGGCGCATTCTTCGGTGGCGGTGGTCAGAACCCGCCCGGAGACGGTGCTGGACGACATCCAAACGGCCATGACGCTGGCCGGCGTAGAACAACACCTGGACCCGCAGGCGACGACCCTGCTGAAGATCAACATTTCCTGGCAGCACTGGTATCCCGGCTGCTCCACATCGCCCTGGCAGTTGGAAGGGGTGACGCGTGGATTGCGGAATCTGGGTTACCAAGACTTGATTGGCGCCCACAACGGCACGGTGGTGGTCGATTCCTTCGAGGGGGAGGCCAACAACAAGCACAAGGCGGTCCAGGACAAGTGCGGTCTGCCGGTGATTCACCTGGACACGCCCCCCAACAAATGGGTGAACTACACTCCCAAGGCCAAAATGTTGGCCCTCCACGATATCTTTCCCGACGGCATTGAAATCCCTGAGACATTCGCTGGCAAGAATATCGTCCACCTGCCAACCATGAAAACCCACGTTTTCACCACCATGACCGGGGCGATGAAAAACGCCTTCGGAGGGTTGCTCCACCGGAAACGGCATTGGACCCATTCGGTGATTCACGAAACCCTGGTGGATTTGTTGGCGATACAGAAGGAAATCCACCCGGGCTTGTTCGCCGTGATGGATGGCACCTTTGCGGGGGATGGACCGGGTCCGCGAGCCATGCGATGGCATGTCAAAGACTGCATACTCGCCAGCGCCGACCAGGTAGCCATTGATGCGGTGGCGGCCAAGATGATGGGGTTCGATCCCATGGGCATCGAATTCATACGATTGGCCCACGAGCGGGGCCTGGGTTGCGGAGACGTTTCCGAAATCCAGGTTCTCGGAGAGGATATCAGCCAGGTTAATTGGCAATTCTCGGGCGCAGAGAACACCTTTGCCAGCCGGGGCCAAAAGATGGTTTATTGGGGACCGCTGAAGCCCGTGGAAAACATGCTGCTCCGGTCGCCCCTGGTCGGCCTGGCATATTTGGCCTCCAACCTGTACCACAACGGCTACTGGCTCAACACGATTGGCCGCCGGCGTATCGCCGCCGCATTGAAAACGCCCTGGGGCCAGTTGTTCGAGTCATACTAGGCGCGCCCCGCGATCCATAGTCCAAAGCGATCCATAATCAAACTGTAATAGGTCCGAATGGATATAGCCATTATCGGCTTGCCCCAAAGCGGCAAGACCACAGTATTCAATGCCCTCACCCTGGGTCAGACCAACACCGCAAGCGCCGGAGGAGCCGGCGCCCAGATGCACGTGGGCGTGGTCAAGGTCTTAGACCCAAGATTGCCGGTGCTGGCAGACATTTATCACCCGCGGAAGGTGGTGTATCCCGAGATAAAGTATTGGGACCTGCCCCAGTTCGAGTCCCCGACGAAATCGCAGGGTTCCGCTCCCGGAATCGAGGGACAGTCCCGCAACATTCTCCAGAGTGCTGACGCCTTTCTGCTGGTGCTCCGGGCATTCACCAACCCCGCAGTGGTCCATACTTTTGGATCGACGGACCTGACGCGGGACCTGGAGTCGGTTTTGGGAGACCTGACGCTGGCCGACCTGGTGGTTTTGGACCGGGTGTGCCAACGGTTGGAAGACCGGGTCAAGAAGGCAGTCCCCGCCGAGCGGCAGACCATCGCCCGGCAACTGGACGTAGTTCAAAAGGTCAAACAGGGGATCGAAGACGGCGTACCCCTCATAGACCAGCAGTTGACCCCTTCCGAACAGGTCGGCTTGTCCGAGTACCAACTTTTAACGGGGAAGCCGGTGATTGTGGCGGTCAATACCGATGAATCTGCGCTTCAAGTTCCACTGGAGGAGTTGGGAGTCCCGGCGAGCCTGACCAACGGATTGGGTCAGGTGAGCCTGTGCGCTCAGCTCGAGTCGGACCTCGTTTCGATGACGGAAGAAGAGGCTGAAGAGTTTCGGACCGAGTTGGGGTTGGCAGAATCGGCCATGTCCAGGGTAATCACAGCTAGTTACGAAACCGTGGGCCTGGTGTCTTTCCTCACGGTCGGAGAGGACGAAGTGCGCGCTTGGAGCGTGTCGGGGGGAATCGACGCCCAGGAAGCGGCCGGGACCATCCATACCGATTTTTCCCGGGGATTCATCCGGGCAGAGGTGATCCCTTACGACCACCTGGTGCGCTGCGGCAGCATCGCCCAGGGCAGGAAGGAAGGCGTTCTCCGGTCCGAGGGCAAAACCTACCAGGTCCAGGACGGAGACGTGATCAACTTCCTGGTCAACGTCTGACCGGTGGGCTTCCAATGCACCCATCTCGTGTAAACTGAACCTCATGGTCACCTACCGCACATACCGCCCGGAGGACTTTGAGGCCGTGCGGGATCTGTTCGTCAAGGGCCTGATGGGTTTCGCCGGTGAATACCGGGCGGAATATTGCAGGTACGTCAAGCATTCCCTGGACGACGACCTGTCCGACATCTCGGGTCAATACTTGGACTCTCCCTCTAACCATTTCTGGGTGGCCGAGGACGGGGACCGCGTCATCGGTATGGTCGGAGTACAGTGGTGCAGCGATGAAGAGGCCGTGCTTCGCCGGATGAGCGTGGCCGCCGACGCCAGGCGTCAGGGCATAGGGCTTGGGCTTCTGGAAACGGTGCAGGAGTTCTGCCGGGGAATGGGGTACAAACGACTAAAGCTGACCACCGATAACCAGCTGATTGCCGCCATCGCCATGTACCGGAGGTTTGGCTTTCGCAAGGTGGGAGAGGACCGGTACGGCCGCCTCTTGGAGCATCACTTCGTCAAAGATATTTGACCCCATGGTTGTCTGAGATATTCAGCCTGTCCGCCGGTTAATTCGAGCCCCATAACCGGTCATTGAACAGTGGGGATATTTCCACCGGCGCTACAACGGCTTGGCAAAGCTCAGCCCGTGGCCGTCCGGGTCGTCGACGTGGAAATAGCGCTCTCCCCAGGGTGCGTCACTCGGGGTGGTGGTAGGCTGTTCTCCTAACTGGATAAGTCGACGGTACATCTCATCGACGTCGTCCACGTAAATGATTAACCGACCCCACCATGACGTTTGCCGATCGGCGTCCAGGATGAGGTTCAGATAACCGTCCCCGATACTAAAGCTGGTGAAGCCGGCGCCGGGGCCCCCGTACAAAAGGCTTAGACCCACGGTGGATTGGTAAAATTCAACCGACCGGGCCATGTCCCGCACTGCCAGGGTCACCGCGCTAATCCGGCGAACCGCCACGCCGTTCAACCTCGTATACTGTCTGCACCGCCGGCCGGGTCTTAACGATATTTCAACAAACCGGCGCCTTGAACAAACCGGCGGAAATCTGTGGGACGATGGTATCAGCATCCGACAGGCGCGGCAAAAAGGGGACTGCCTGGCTGGCGTGCGCCGGGCCAAAGCCTAAATGGGTGGAATAACGCCATGACGATAGCATTCATTCAATCCATTGGCGGAGCCAGCGGGGACATGGCCCTGGCGGCCCTACTAGACCTGGGGTTGCCCCTGGATTTCCTGAAGGGGGAGCTGGCCAAACTGGAGATTGGCGGCTACGAGCTAACCGTAACCCAGGAAACCCGGCGGGAGATGCGCGGCTCCAAACTGACCGTGAACGTCGAGAGCAGCGACCGACTTTCCCCCAGGGCATTGTCCGACCTGGTGGCCAACAGCACCTTGACCGACGGCCAAAAACAGAGGGCGGCAAGCGTGCTGGACTCCTTGTGGGAGGCGGAGTGCCGGGTCCACGGCCAGCAGCGGGAATCCCTGGAATTGGAGGAACTGGGAACGGTGGACACGCTGGTGGACGTAGTTGGGGTTGTCGCCGGCCTGGATTACTTTGGCGTCGAGCAGGTATTTGCTTCCCCCCTGGTGCTGGGGGCAGCGGAACCTCCCCGTTGGCCCGGCGGGTATCCCAACCCGGCGCCGGCCACCCTGGAGCTTGCCGCCATGGCCCAGGCGCCCGTGGCCTCGGAGCATTCCATGTACCGGGGCGCAGGCGAACTGACCACGCCAACGGGCGCGGCGTTGATTACCTCGCTGGCGGAATTCGGCCGCCCGGAATTCCGGGTTACGTCCGTCGGGATTGGGCTGGGGACCAAGGACCCGAAGAATTTTCCCAACATGCTCAGGATATGGCTGGGCGAGACTCAGATTGCGCCAGGCCAAGGCAGGCAAAGCGGAGTAGTCCTGCTGGAAACCAATCTGGACGACGTGCCAGGAGAGGTCCTGGGATTTGCCCAGGAGCAACTTTTCGCCGCGGGCGCGTTGGACGTTTGGCTGACCCCCGTCCAGATGAAAAAGAACCGGCCGGGGGTGATTCTGTCTGCGCTGGTGCCTCAGCGGCTGGAAGAGGAGGCCTACCGGACCATCCTGCGGGAAACTCCCACCCTGGGCGTCAGGACCAGGGCGGTAGAGCGATACGTTGCCCAGCGGGAGAGCGTCGAAATCGAGACCGGCCTTGGGACCGTGAGCGTCAAAATCAAGTCCTTGGACGGTGTGCCGGTAGGAGTTGCGCCGGAATACGAGGACTGCCGCCGGCTGGCTTTGGAGTTGGGTGTTCCCTACCAGGAAGTGTACCAGAGGGCTATGGCCGAGGCCCGGAGACTTCTTCTGGGTTGAACGCCGGGCTCTTGGGTTGAACGCGGCGGCGGGAGCGGGCGCCCTGGGGCGGGTGGGCCGGTCGACCGGTTAGTAGCTGCGCCGGCGTCCGGGGATCCCGGGATAGGTGCGCTCGGACAATACCCACTCGACCCTGTGCTCGAACGCTATCACCTCTTCTGGCAGAAGCAAGTCCACGAGTTCCTTCAGCGTTCCCTCTGGTTCATGCAATTCGTCCCTGAGCTTGGCAACGCGGTTCAGAAGCCTTTTGGGGATCCGCTGGCCGCAAAAATCCCAGATCACGGTGCGGATTTTGGTGTGGGCGTGGAAGGTCAACCCGTGATCGATGCTCCACAGCTTGCCGTCCAGACCCTCAAGAATGTGCTGGGCCTTACGGTCGGTGCTGTTGGCCACCAAATCAAAGCAGGCGATGGTCTTCAGTTGGTGGGAGGTGCCGTCCCCGAGGTTGTAATAATTCCTCTTAGGGTCGTGCTCTATGTACTGCTGCACCGATCCGATGCCGTAAGGCCCATCGCGAATCACTGTCAGCGGAATCAGATTCCAGCCCAAAAACTGGTCAAGCAAATATGCGGCGTATTCCCGCTTGTAGAGCGTGCCTGATGGAAAGTCCCACAGCGGCGCTTCCCCGTCCCGGGGCTTGTAGATAGCCAACCCGGTCTGGCCCTCGAGCTGAAGCTGGGCCAAAAAGGTGTAGTTAGAGCCTGCGGGGGTAAGCTGGCAGGAGAGGATTTCGCCCTGCTCTATGAGTTGAAAAGAGGACTGCTTGGAGGTCACCTGGCGCCTCACCGTAGGGGAATCAGGGGGAAAACAGCATTACCCCGTTTCCAGGACCGTGTGCCCGTTGGACCTGGGACATACGTGGCCCTCGGGGTTGATGGGTTGGCCGCACAAGAAGCAATTGGGCCGGCCAGCGGCGCAAATTCGGAGGGCTTCCTCCGCGAGGGCCTGCGCCTGTGAAGGGTTGATCGAGAAGCTGACCGAGACCTGCTCCTGTTCCGGGGTCTCGGATTCCGGGTTTTCCCTTTCGTAGGCAAGCAGGTAGAAACTGTTGGCCGGCTTGTCGTGGCTGATCATCATCTGGCCGGCTTTGAAATCCACCTCTTCCCCACCGCCAAACCATTCCGGGTCCTGGCGGCGGCTCTCCCGGAGTCTTTCCTCTTGCGGGATCGATTCAACTGCGTTTTGCAGGTACAAAGCCAGTTGGGCCAGTTGTTCTTTCTCCAGCCACACGCTGCAATGGGCCGGTCCGGCGTCCATGGTAATTTTGAAGGTGCGGCGGCCCGGTTCACCGAAGGTCTCGGCTTGAATCTGCGACAGGGAACCCATGGGGTATTTAGCGCGGCGTTCTTCCATGCTCCATATGATAGTGTCGCAGATAGTCCCGTGGCAAGGGTATGGACCGGCGCCGGCCTAATCCGGGACGGATTTCAGGTGGACCGGCGCCGACAAGGTTGGAGCCGGGAAGCCAATGTTCCCCGGCTCCGCCCAAACGCCGGTCAGGCGTGGGCAAGATCCTCAAATGAAGGCTCGGGCATTCCCTTGCTCCAGGTTGGGTCGCGAAGCTCCAGCCGGTTGCCGCTGGGATCAAAGAAGTAAAGCTCCCGCCCGGTGAACACGCCCTGGGCGCGATAGGTCAGGTAGGCGATGGGGACTTCCTTGTCATGGAAGACCTTGCAGGCCTGGTTGAAGGTCTCGGGAGTGACGGTGAACGAATGGTGGACTCCCTCGTCCTCTTTCAAGGGCGCATCGACAGGGGTCGGCCGTTCGCAAAGCAGGATGTTGTGGTCGCCAACGTTGAAACAGGACATGACGTTGTTGCCCAGCCGGCCCTTGGGCGTCAAGCCCAGAAGTTCCCCGTAGAAATCCTCGGCCACGTTCAGGTTATTCACCGGTATCGACCAGTGGGTTACGCCTTCGATTTTCAGAACTCCCATGATCTCCTCCTCTAATTTGATGGGACTTGCGGTGTTTCCACCCGCGATTCCAATTGTTCTAGCGGTTTGGACCGAAACGCCAGCCTGGAAATTGACTCCAGCCGCCGCTACCCACCCTGCTATCTAGTTGCCATTATAAACAGGCGGCGGAAAGGAAGCACTGTTTTTCCATCTGCGCCGCGGGGATAGGCCTGGGAAACCCTGGCGGCGTACTGCATCAGGAAACTCTCCCGTTCGACTTCATCCAAGAGCCCGAGGACGGGGGTGAGAATGCTGCCCTTGGTCCACTCCACCACGGGGTCGGCGCCGCTAAGGATGTGGAAGTAGGTGGTTTCCCACAGGTCCAGCCTGGCGCTCAAGGGACTCAACAGGTCGTAGTAGACGGATGTGTCCAACACCGGATGTTCCCGGAGGTGGGGCTCCAATCGTTCCCGCCAAGGCCCGGAGCGCATTGTCTCCGCGATCGAGGTATGGCTGGGAGCGGAAAAGTTGTGGGGCAACTGCACCGCCAATAATCCGCCGGGCTCGAGGCAGTTCAAAAGCCGGGGGAAAAGCGTTTCGTGATGGTCCAACCAGTGCAGCACTGCATTGGAAAACAGCAGGTCAGCCGGCCTTTCGGGTTCCCAGGTGTTCAGATCGGCCTGCTTCCAGGTGACGTCGGCGGGCAAGTTCCGGGTCTGCTCCAGCATGGATTCCGACGAGTCAACCCCAGTGACCTGAGCGGCAGGCCACCGACCTTTGAGCATCACCGTCCCCGAGCCAGTTCCGCAGCCCAGGTCATAAATGACGCGGGGAGACTCGAGGGGGATGCGGCCAATTAAATCTATGGCCGGCTGGAGGCGCTCATTGCCAAATCTGAGGTATTGAGCGGGGTTCCAGGTTGTCATGGCTTACTCGCTATTACCCTTACTCGCTATGACCGGGGAATCCTGATTTCAGTGGCCTTACGCCTGGATTCCTTGGTTGACGGTTGACAGATTTAGCGAATCCGGTCACGCCGCGGCGGTCCTGGGCCGGTATTGCAGGGCTTCCGCCAAGTGGGAAACGCCGATGTCCCTGGCACCTTCCAGGTCGGCGATGGTGCGGGAAACCTTCAGGATCCGGTGAAAAGCCCTGGCCGACAGGCTGAGCCTCTGAGTGGCGGCCTGCAGCAGCGACTTGGCCCCGTCGTCCAACGGACAGCACTTCCAAACCTCAGCGGGCCCCATCTCAGAATTGCACAGGAACCCAAGGTCTTTAAAACGTTCCTGCTGGATGTCCCTGGCCCGTTCCACGCGCTGCCGGGAATATTCTGAATCTTCCGAAGAGCCGGGGTCAACCAGCTTTTCGTACTCCACGGGCGGCACTTCCGCGAAAACATCAATGCGGTCCAAAAGAGGCCCGCTGATGCGCTTCTGGTACCGGTTGACCACGGAGGCAGTGCAGGTGCACTGGCGCTTCGGATGGGTGTGAAACCCGCAGGGACACGGATTCATGGCCGCGACCAGCATAAAACTGGCGGGATAGGTGACCGTGCCTGCCACGCGGCTGATATTGACCACTTTATCTTCAAGCGGTTGGCGCAACGACTCAAGGGCGGTGTGGGAAAACTCCGGCAGTTCATCGAGGAACAATACCCCCCGATGGCTCTTGGTGATTTCCCCAGGCCGCAAGAGCCGGCCGCCGCCGACCAAGCCTGCGTTAGAGATGGTGTAGTGGGGCGACCTGAAGGGACGTTTGGTAATCATGGGTTCGTCGACGGGAAGTTCGCCGCTGACGCTGTAAATCTTGGTCACCTCCAACGCCTCTTCCGAGGACATCCGGGGCAGGATGGACGGGAGGCACCGGGCCAGCAGGGTTTTGCCGCTGCCCGGGGGACCGTTGAACAAAAGATTGTGGAACCCGGCTGCGGCAACTTCCAACGCCCGCTTGGCGTGTTCCTGACCTTTGACATTGGCCAGGTTGCTGTCCAAGGCGGAGGTGCAGCCGGCAGATGCCCGGACACCGGCGGAGTCCAGCGGCGAGATTACCAGATCTCCCCGCAGGTGACCGGTCAGAGACCCAAGGCTGGAGACGGGATAAACATCGACACCGTCAACCAGGGCCGCCTCAGGCGCGTCAACTTCGGGGACAAAAACAGAGGTGAACCCCTGCTGCCGGGCTATGGACACCATGGTAAGGATTCCCGTGGTGTGCCGCAAAGTGCCGTCGAGCGAGAGTTCTCCCAGAAAGACACCGTCTTCCGAGATGCCGCTCAACTGGCCTGAACTGAGCAAGATGGAGACCGCAATGGGGAGGTCGTAGCCCGGTCCAGCTTTCTTTAGGTCCGCAGGAGCCAGATTGGCGGTGATCCGCCGCATGGGGAATTCGAAGCCGCTGTTCCTCAATGCGGCCCTCACCCGTTCCCGGGCTTCCTGGACCGCGGGATCGGGAAGTCCGACGATGTTGAACTTCGGAAGGCCCGGTGAAATGTCCACTTCCACCCGAACGATATACCCGTCTAGGCCCACCACGGCGCAGGTCTGTGCAGTTGCCAGCATAATTGGGTCAACCTCCGCCCGGCTAAATCCTGGGATGCGTTCCGGAACTTCCTGATCTGGAACCTGAGGAGTAATCCGGCGCAACTGTACAGTAACTTGTTTGGGTGCGCTACGGGCCAGCGACAGTCATTTGAGTGGGGCGCTTTGCACAGGGTGCGGACCGGCCTCAACCCGACCATTCCCGCCGGAGCCGGTTTCAACGCAAAGGGCGCCGAGGACCCAAAGGGTGCCGAGGACGCAGAGTTTTTTTGGGGTGATGGGGCGGTGGGTCCCATCTCCATGCCATGCTAAATGACAAGGAGTGCTCTGATTTCTTGAGGCGACGGAAATGACGGTGGTTAGGGGTGGGTGACTGTTCAGAGTTGAAGGCAAGTGCGTTCTGGGCCAAGTTTGGGGCTGGCTTGAGGCAGGCCTGCGACGAAGAAACCAATCCGTCCCTGCCAATCAGGCTTTGGAGGAAATCGGAAGCCCCCGCTGACACCCGGCTCTTCTCTGCTCCGGTTACCTCCCTCTACCATGATGAGGCAAAAATGATGAGAAATTGCGACTGAGAACACCGCGCCAACCCGGGGGATAACAATCGGCGGCGCTCGCCTTTCATCCTGGGGCTGTCGAAGGACTGGTCGGGTCCAGGGACATTCGTTCCTTATTCGTTTCCCCGAGGAAACGAATCTAGGAGGCGAAAATATGGCAGCCAATGTTCGGCCCCGGAGGTGGTAAGTATCGAAGGTGACAAATATCGAAAAAGCAGTCAAAAACGCGCCAAAACATGAAATTCCCGTGCATTTTCCCCAATTAGCCTTCCTTCTGAGACCTGAAATGCAGTGGCCGCCAAAGCTGGACGGCATGAAATGGCGCTAAATGGCAACGTGAACCAAAAACCGTTCTCTGTCTCCGCCGGGAAATGGCCGCGGGCCCGTCGTTGACGCCAATCCCTCGATGAGCAGGCCCGTTCGCCGTAAGGCACCGGGCGGGCCCGTGGCCGCATTCTCGAACTCGAAGCCCTGCCTCGAACCCCGGCATGGATAAGATGCGATTGCCCCGACGTTGCCCGATGATGATGAGTTAAATCTTGCTGACGACGCTCGGGCAGGCGGCTATCCAGCGGCGTTCGGGCAATCCAACATCCGAAGCCTGAACAGTTACTAGAGGCTGGATTTTGTTGACAGTTTCCTAGCCGGACACTACACTCCCCTAGATTTCCCAAGGTAGGTTATCGGGTAGGATTGTGTGCTGATCCGCTTCCGGGATTGGCGTAGGCCTAACGAACCCCGGGCGGCCAGATGTGCGGGAATCCGGCAGGCCGGAAATGGCTGCCCGCCTTTCCGGACGAAAAGACTTTAAGGCATATTACTGAGGAGGCATCCAAATGGCTGATGTAGGAATCCGCGTCGGGCTTATCGGCGCCGGCGGCAACGTGCGCGATCGCCACATACCGGGATTTAATGGGGTGGAAGATTGCGAGATCCTGGCCGTGGCAAACCGCAGCATCGGGTCGGGACAAGCTATCGCCGACCAGTTCAATATCCCAAGGGTTTATGGCAGCTGGCAGGAACTGTTGGAAGACGATGACATCACCGCCGTGTGCATCGGCACGTGGCCGTACATGCACCGCACCATGACGTTGGCGGCCCTGGAAGCGGGCAAGCACGTGCTCACCGAGGCGCGCATGGCATCCAACGGGGCCGAAGCGCAGGAAATGCTGGACGCTTCAAAGGCGTACCCCAACCTGGTCTGCCAGTTGACGCCCACGTCCACCAGTTACTCCATTGACGCCGTCTTGAAGCGGTTGATCAACGAGGGGCACCTTGGCGAGCTTCTGTCGGTGGACTTCACGTCCCTGCAAAACCGCTTCGCCGATTTTGACGGACCGTTGCACTGGCGCCAGGACCGGACGCTCAGCGGTTACAACACCCTGAACATCGGGGCGTCCTACGAGTCCATGATGCGCTGGCTTGGCCGGGGCGACCGGGTAATGGCTATGTCCAAGGTTCACGTGCCTTTCCGGAAGGACGAAAACGGGTTCCTCACATCCGTAACGATCCCCGACCACGTGGATATTCTGTACGAATTGGCCAACGGAGCCCAGGTCCACATGAAGATGAGCGCCACCTCCGGCTTGAACGGCGGCAGCCACGTCTGGATGTTCGGCACCGAAGGCACCATCCACGTCGACTCGCAGCGCAAGGTCTGGGCCGGCAAACGGGGAGACCGGGAGTTGACCGAGGTCCCCAATCCGCCGGAAAGCCAGGACAAATACCGGGTGGAGGAGCAGTTCTCCAACGCCATCCGGGGCACAGAAAAGGTGGACATGGTGGCGTTTGAATCCGGAGTCCACTACATGGAATGGTCGGAGGCGGTCCACCGCAGCGCCATGACCGGCAGAGCGGTTTACCTTCCCCTATAGCGCGCCGCTGGCGGCACGTTAGAAATAATCTTGGCGAAAAAAGGCCGCGCCCTACGGGATAGCCCGGGGGCGCGGTTTTCCTTTGGGAACCCAGAGCCTCGATGTGCTTACCAGCGGGCGGGTTGTGACGGGCACGGAGGAGCGGCAAGGGCGAAGGGTTGGGTGCATCTTGCCCATCGCTTGGCGTTTCTCCATTGCCATGAGCTTGTTGCCGCACAGAAGGGGCTCTGGATCCCCGCTTCGGCGAGGATGACGGGGGTGGGCGACGGCCGGCTCGGCTGACGCGTCTCCGCTGCCATAAGCGTGGTGGTGGATGGAAAGGGCTCTGGATCCCCGCTGCGGCGAGGATGACCGGGGGGTGAGGTGTGGGGTCACGTGAGTGGGATGAAAGATACGCCCGTCGCATGGGCGTGGGGTTGCCTGAAACATCGAGTGTGCCAAGTTGAACGGTCGGGGACCCTTGTCTATAATGGACTGACTAGGCTCAACTCCATGCTTTCAGGGGGAGTCCCGGTGGCCAATCAGACAGGAAAACGTTATCTGTGCGCCAAGTGCGGTTCCGAGTTTATCGTAACTAAAGGCGGCAACGGCGCGGTCCACTGTTGCCAGCAGCCAATGGAACTCAAGACCTAGGTTCAGCAATATTCAACGGCGGCGATGCCTTGTTTCATGACATGCTTCACGGTTTGGTCAAAGATCGGCAATCCCGCCTGCTAAGGAGTATCCATTCTCATGGCCAATGACTTGGGTAAGCGTTATGTGTGCCCCACTTGCGGCAGCAACGTCCTATGCACCAAGGCGGGCGAGGGCGTGATCAACTGCTGTGACGCCGAGATGGAGTTGCAGCAACCCCGGAAGCTTCCGTCTTCGGACTAAACTTTCCCTTGTAATCCGCCACAGACAGGTTTTGCTGGCGGGCTAAAAGTTTAGTCCTACAGCGGGAAGCGGCCTCGACGCGGTCGCCCGTCCTACTCTCCAGACATCCTACCCGTGCTCTTGGAACCATTGCGCCGCCCCCGGATGCAACGGCACGTCCAGAGGGGTGGCTTCGGTGTCTCTACCCAACTGGCTCACATCAATGAAGTCCCTGCCAAGCGGCATCTGGTCCGCCCGCGCACCCAACGCCGCGCATATCTTGTAGGCGTCTTCGTCAGGCAGCGACGCCCGGGTGTATAGCGGCCAGCCGCTGTAATCGATGCAATGGTAGTCCCGATCCAACGCCGGGAAACGCTCCTTGGGCAGGGGAACGTCGCGCCAACCCAGGGCCCCCATCTGGCCCATTATCCCGGCTTCCAGTTCCAAAGGCTTCATTCCGTGATCCAACGCCACGGGCAGCCAGCCGGGGATTCCCTCATCAAATATGATGTCAACGCTCCCGTCGGCTATGGCGTCTAGGCGCCGCTGGTCCCCGGGGGGGCCGTTGAGTTGGAAACTGCCTCCCCAAGTTTCAATGTCGCCCAGGGAGAAGCCGTACAACGGCAACAGTTGGTCGACCAGGACGCGGGTTGAGTGGGTGAGGTCTTCACGTATCGAGACCCGCAGCGGGAGTTGCTTCTCCTTAATCTCGGCCAGGGACGTAAGGCCCAAGCGGGGCTGGACTGCAATGACGAAACGGTCCCAAGACGGGTAGGAGAACAGCACGCGGACCGGCAGGGGTTCCTGATACAGCCCGACTCCCCGGTAGGCCTGGGTCAGTATCGACGATGGGTTCACGAACGCGGCTTCGAGCTCGCCCCCAACCACGGCGTGGGAAAGGATCGGCGAACCCGGCGACATCCGGATGTATGGCTTGAACGTTTCCTGAGATCCGTTCCCTACATACAGGGCAACGTCTCTGTTTCCCGCATAGTTGATCGATGGATCACCGGCAACGCCCAAAGCAAGTTCCCACAATACCTTGGCCCTGGTGAACTGAGCGCCTCTCGGCAACGGTTCCATGGCCTTACTCCTTACCTCTGACTATCCACCTCTGAAATCCTGATCGATCGCTGAATGCGCCGCGGCTCCCAGTGTAAAACCGCAAGCTGACCAATCCGCGACAGTCCTGCAGCAAGACGGGGTCACAATTCCTGGAGACTTAACGGAAATAGGGTATTACGTGGCGGCCGACCAGCTTGATGGAGTCCATGATGCGAGAGTGGGCCAGGTTCCCCATTTGCATGAAACACAAGACCTGGTCTACGCCCGCTTCCCTGTACTTGTCCAGGACCTTGATAACCGTGTCTGGATTACCCATGGCAAATGCGCCCGAAGCCAGGTGGTCTTCGGCGGTCTTGTCGGCGCGTTCGGTCTGCACTGCGGAGACAGCGTGCTGATAGGATTGAGGCACTTCCCGGCCCTGCCAGGGCTGGTAGAGTTCCTCAGCTTTGTTTACAAACCAGACGCCCTCGGGAGCCGCGGCCCGGCGCGCCTCCTCGTCGTCTTCGGCACAGTGGACCAGACACAGGGCGGCCACCTGGTTGTTCACGAACTTGCCCACCGGCTTGGCGTGCTTGATGGCTTCCCGATATGCCTGCACCCGCTCGGCCATCTGGTCGTAACCCGCCAGATTGAAACAGAGCACTCCCAGCCCCATCTCGCCGGCGGCGCGGAAACTGTCGGGTTGGCTGCAGGCCACCCAAAGAGGCGGATGAGGGGTTTGGACCGGCTTGGGAATAACCTTGCGGGGCGGTATGGAGTAGAACCGGCCTTCGTGAGCAAAG
This sequence comes from Dehalococcoidia bacterium, assembly GCA_965226825.1. GTDB lineage: Bacteria > Chloroflexota > Dehalococcoidia > Lucifugimonadales > UBA3495 > Io17-Chloro-G2. The sequence goes on along the minus strand of CBDDED010000003.1, from coordinate 3,160,685 downwards.
GTATCTTCGGTCCACATCCGGGGAATCATGGAGATTGCCTCTTCCCACTGGGCCTTGGTGTCGGCGGGATCCACCTCGAAACCGTCCATCTCAATCAGCGTGGTGGAACGGCCGGTTCCCAGGTCCATGCGACCGTCGCTGAGGATGTCCAGCACCGCGGCGCGTTCGGCCACGCGGACGGGGTGGTTGTACTGGCCGGGCAGCAACGCCACTGCGTGGCCTATGCGGATGCGGCGGGTGCGCTGGGACAGGGCTCCGTACAGCACCTCGGGAGCCGAGCAGTGGGAGAATTCGTTTAGGAAGTGGTGCTCCACGGTCCAGAAGTAGTCGAACCCTTCCTCATCGGCCAATTCCACCTGGGCCATGATTTGTTTGTAACGCTCCTGTTCCACGCCGGGATAGTGGGGTTCAGGAATCTGTATTTCGTACATCAGGCCGAATTTCATCGCGTCCACTTCCTATTAGCAGAGTTTCCGGCATTCTAGCACAGACCCGGGCGCTTACCGCCCCGCCCCGGGCCGGCTTCCGTTGACTCATGGCTTACCTTATAGTAGCTGCCGTGCCTCTCAGGGGAGCGGATACAATACTTGGATGACACAGTCCATCCTTGGAAAAAGGTGACAAATTAATGTTGAGCGCAAGCATCACCAATCTGGAAACCCTATTCAATGCGCCCGTGTCCTATCGAATCCCACAATTTCAACGCCCATACGCTTGGAGGAGAGATTCTCAATGGCTGCCCCTGTGGCTTGACATATCTCAGAGAGCCGAGAGATATCGGCTAACCGGAGGAGGTGAAGTGCCCCCTCATTTCTTAGGAGCAATTGTTCTTTTCCCGCAGACTAGTCTTACTGGAGAGGTGCAAAAAAGAATCGTCGTTGACGGTCAGCAAAGACTAACAAGCCTCCAGTTGCTAATAAAGGCGGCGGAAGAAGCCTTCCTGACCAGAAACGACACGGCAAGGGCGGCGAGACTTCGAAAACTTACAAAAAACGACGAGAGTAATCTAGGGTCTGACCCCAGTAACGACACGAAAATCCGGCAGTCCAATATCAACGACCAAAATGCCTTCCAATTAGTGATGAGGAATCTGTTAGGTGCAGGTCCGCGTCCACCCTCAATGATCATAGAGGCGTTTGACTTCTTCAAGGGACAGGTGATCGAATGGCTAAACGATGCCGCCGTGCCTTGGAGTGAGCAAGCAGACACTCTTGAGCATGTATTGACGGAACGAGTTCAAATAGCAGCCATTGATTTAGATGAGGGGGAGCAACCTCACATCATCTTTGAGACTCTCAATGAACGTGGAGAACCGCTAACTCAGTCGGACCGCATTAAGAATACCGTCATGTACAAGGCTAATGTTGTAGATGATGCCGATAAAGCCAGAGATCTGTGGGGGATGTTTGAAGACGAATGGTGGCGTCAGATGACGAGAGAGGGTCGGCTGAACCGAACCCAGAATGACAGATTTCTAAACTACTGGATGGTAATGAAAAAAAGGGGAGAAGTCATTTCCGAAAGGGTAGCCTCGGACTTCCGCACTCTCTTGGAATCTGAATCTTACAAGAACACCTTCATAAAGGAGGTGGCAGAAGAAATAAAACACTCCGGGGTATTCTATAGAGATATCGAGGAAGACTCGTTGCCAGAAATGAGTAGGTTCCTCAAGAGAGTGAAGGCAATAGAAATTGGAAGTGTTACCCCTGTTCTCTTGTGGCTGCACACTTCAAACGTTCCTGCAATGAAAAAGGCGCGAGTGCATGCAGCCCTAGAAAGCTTTCTTGTAAGAAGAATGTTATGCGGCCTAGGATCAATGGGGCTGAATAGATATTTTCAAGAGCTGCTTTCGATTCTCGATGAAGCTAGCGAAGCTGATTCAATTCTAATAGACCATTTGAAGAAGGGTGATACTGACACACGAATATGGCCTAATGACAGGACTATCCGGGAAAAATTGATAGGCAATCCACTTGGTGGAAATGCAATTCGCCAGCGAATGGTAATGGAGGCCATCGAAATTAGTCTACGTGGCGACCTAGCAGAAGACTTGGGAAGCACGGAAAATTTAACTTTGGAGCACATAATGCCCCAAGGATGGGAATTGCACTGGCCCTTGGCCGATGATGAGAAGAGCGACCAGGACCGGAAATGGGAAAGAGGTCAGGCCGTCAAGGAGATAGGTAATCTAACACTGGTGACCCAAAAGCTGAATTCATCAATATCTAACGGTCCCTGGGTCGAGAAAAGAGTCCATTTAAGCGCCCACAGTAGCCTATTCTTAAACAAAAGGCTTCTCGAAGATGTGCCGGAAATTTGGGACGAGGACGCCATCCGTGCGCGGAGTACTAAATTGGTGGAGCAAATTCTTAAAATATGGCCTCATGCAGTTGGCATCTAATTGCTTGCCCTCTCGATTAGCCTCAGAGGGGCACCGGCTTTCACTCCGGTGCCTTTAGCTGACACTTGGAGGAGTCCCCATCGTATGGGAGTCACTCAGGCCAGTCCTCAGGCATCATTGGCATGTCGGGGCGGGGTTGGACCTGTTGCTTAATTTGATGGCCCATGTCTCGCATCGCTACCTTCAAGTCATGAGAGACCTGGAGGTTCATCCAGAGCCTCGCCCCCGCGCCTAGATAGCGGGACAGGCGCAATGCGAACTCGGCGTCGATACTTCTTCGTCCTTCCAGAATCGCGCAGACGGTTCCGGGCGTGACCGCAAGGATTTTGTCAAACTCTTCCGCGGTAAGGCCCAACTCCTCGAGGTCCTCGGCAAGGATCTCGCCGGGATGGATTGGGGCCATGCCGTTCTTGGGAGGCCTGTGTAACTCTTCAACCATGATAGTCAACAACCTCAACTTCGTGAGGGGCGCCATTCAGCCACCGGAAACAAATGCGCCACTGCCGGTTGATTCGAATGCTATATTGCCCTCGCCGGTCTCCCGAAAGGGTTTCCAACCTATTTCCTGGTCTGTTCGATAGCTGTGCCAGTGAGCCTGCATCATCCAGAATCTGGAGACGCAACAGCGTTTGGCGAGCAATTCCCTGGAACCGCCGCACCACCTCACCCTCAAATAACCTCTCAGCATCACGGTCCCGAAAACTTTGTATCAATATCGTACTACATTTCGGCCGGAGGGCCGGGTGGCAGCGACGGCGGGGCAGTAGCAGGGAATCAAACCATGCCCCCTACGGGACCAACATGGCCCGGGTGATTTGGGTTTGGCGCTGGCTCCATTCGGCTTGGGGGAAGGCTTCGTTTACCTGGGCCAACGGGAATTTGTGGGAGACCAACTTGTGGAACGGCAGCTTGTGCTGGTTCCGCACCAGGAAGCTGAGCAGGGTGGGCAGCAGATCGGGCCGGTACATGAGGGAACCCATGATATTCTTGCCGCCCAGCAGTTTGGAGGGGTCAATGGAGACCTCCCTGCCTCGAACTATGTCTCCGATTTCCACAAAGGTGCCGCCGTTGCTCAGCATGTCGATGCCTTCAGCTAGCAACTCGGCCCGTCCTACCAATTCCATGACCACGTCGGCCCCTCGCCCGCCGGTCAGTTCCCTGACCCGCTGCACCCGGGTTTCGACGGTGTTGAACTCCTCGATGTTGATGGTGTAGTCGGCCCCGAACTCCTCCGCCAGTTGCAGGCGGTTTTCCAGACGGTCCAGCACGATGACCCGGTCGGCACCCATGTCCTTGGCCATGGCGGTGGCGTTGAGCCCCAGCCCGCCGGCGCCCTGGATCACAACATACTGGCCTTCCCTCAATCCGGCGCGCATCAACCCGGTGGTCACGGTACCCATTGCACAGTTCACCGGGCCCAGCAGGTCGTCGTCCAACTCATCGGGCGCCCGAAACAACGGATGCCTCGGCGGCAAGTACAAGAAGTCGGCGTAAGTGCCGGTGAAATAGGGCCAGACCGACGCCGGGGCGTATCCCCGATTGACGCACCAATTGGTGTCGCCTTTCAGGCACATGTGGCACCGGTAACAAGGGAACACGGCGGCATAGATGATCCGGTCCCCTTCCTTTATCGGGGTTCCCAGCGAATCGGTGCTGACGCCCTCGCCCAGGGATTCAACAACGCCGGTGCCTTCGTGGCCCATCACGCGGCCGGTTGGAGGAAGCGGGACGCCGACCTGGTCTCCCCGCCAAACGTGGAGATCAGAGCCGCAAATACCCGCCTGGGTCATCCTCAACAGCACCGCTCCGGGTTGGGGGGCAGGCACGTCGAATTCTTCAATTTCGAAGGGTTTGCCGTACTCTTTACACGCAACGACTCGGCCTTTCATAGATAACCTCACTTAACACGATGATATTGCGGCTGGAAACGCCAAACTTGAGCCCAAACTCGGGCCGCCCGAACCAAGCCAAAGTACCACATCCATAGGGTGATGAGTAGGGGAGAAACGGCGGTTCCGGGGTCTTTTGGTTGTCTCCTGTCATACGCGTCGCAGCGGGAATCCAGAGCCAATTCTGACATTGAGCCTGGTGCGGGTCCTGAGGAATCGTCCAAGTGGGAAGGCCGGTCCGCCGCCTTGTGGAATCTTCGTTGCCATGACCGTGTTAGCGCATCGAAAGGGCTCTGGATTCCCACTGCGGTGAGAATGACGGTCGTTTCTTCGTTGCCGTTACCGTGTTGGCGCATCGGAAGGGCTCTGGATTCCCACTGCGGTGAGAATGACGGTCGTTTCTTCGTTGCCGTATCCGTGTTGGCGCATCGAAAGGGCTCTGGATTCCCACTGCGAGAGAATACGGGGGGTGGGGGAGATTCAATGACTGCTGGCAAGGCTCTGTACGCCGGAGGAGGTCAATCGCATCTTATCCGGGCTCAGCGTTAACAGAGGTCGCAATGCCGTGTTCCTGGTGCTCGTCAACTCCGGATTTTGCGAGGAGTCACGTTTGAAGGATGCGGTCAAGAATTAAGATGCGATTGCCCTGGGCGCGCCAGCGGGCGTTGTTTGCCCGGCCTGAACCCCGTGCTAGAATTGGATGGCCCAGATAAAGGCGGCTCCGGATAGCATAGAAAGGTCTTCAATCCTATTTGTCAGATCAAGAACGCAAGCCCTACCTGAAATACGCCCTCTTCTGCCGCGACACCGAGGAAACACCTGACGATGACCTAGTGCTGAAAGGCGTCATCGACCTGGTGGACCTTCCAAAACCGGATTCGGTAGAACAGGACCCGCCCAACCCGGTTTTGGCGGAGGTGGACGTCAACCTGGTCCTTTGCATTGGGGGAGTTGCCCCCGGCCCGCACCGCCTGTTGGTAGCGATAAAGGCGCCGGGCGCCCCATTGGATCCCACACCTCCGGAGCAGATAGAGTGGGAGGAAGGCATTCTGTTTCAACGGTGGATCAAGGTTTTTCGAATACCCGTCCAGGCTGAGGGAGAACACGTGGCGGCTATTCTGTTGGACGGCGCTCCACTGGGTGAGGCTGGCTTCGTGGTCCGCTTCCAGGATAAAGTGTGATGGCACTCGGGATTCAACGGGAGCGCCCTCGGGTTCTGCTGCCTGGGGATTTAGTCAGCTAATCTCGACCTGGTAAAGGTCATGGGCCACGGATACGGGGCCGTTGTAATACCGGCGGACCTCGTCCAACAAGGGCTCGGGATTTTCGTGGTACCGGCCGGTCAGGTGGGTAAGGATCAGCTCCCCAACACCGGCCTGGCTGGCGGCCTTCCCGACGTCCCCGGCCACGGAATGGGCCGCTTCATCCGCCCGCTCCCGGTCCTCTTCGGTCCCAAAGGCTTCGTGGATCAACACCCTTGCGCCCATTGCCGCCTCTACGAGGCTGGGGCTGAAAACCGTGTCCCCGGAAAACACCACGGGAATGCCGTCACAGTCCACTCGCCAGCCTATTGACCCCGGGATGTGGTCTACCGGAAAGCAGGCGGCTTTGGTGGCGGGGCCCAATTGGGCGGTTTGGCCGGCAACGCTGGGATGCCACTTGTAGACCCTTTGGTCCCGGCGGTTGGTGGCGCCTTCGCCGTTTATGGAGAGTTCCGGGGTTGCGGCGCGGCATAGTAACCGTACGTTTTCGAGGGTAGAAGGACCGCTGTGGACCTCCAGTGGCGGCCCGTCGGGGTCGGCCCTGGAGTGGACCAGTTGAATCAAGGGCAATCCCAGCATGTGGTCGGCGTGGTCGTGGGAAAGCAGCACGTGGCGGAATTGTTCGGGAGCCATGCCGATTGAAGCCGAGTTGCGAAAGACCGAGTTGCCGGAACTGGCGTCCAGCAACACCTTGGTCCCGTCGGGGCTATCCAGCACAATCGCAGTGTGGGCCGCGTGTATCGAGGCGCCGGCTCCGGTGCCGAGAAAGCTAATTTTGACCCCCGCCATGTTGCAATCCTCCATTCGGCTACGGTGGTCTAGTCCGGGTAAGTTGGGGAGACGCTAGCGGCGGACGTTGAGCCCGTAAGAGGGTGACGGTCTCAGTCCGGGTTGGCCTGGCGGCCTTCCCACCGGGCCAACTGGGCCTCCAGCCGGTGCTGCCTGAGGGCCATGGTCAGGTCGCCGCGGGTACGCTCCAATACGCCGCGCATCTGATCAGTGCTGCGGCGCAGGCCGCCGGTGACCGCCTCCGGGTAGTCGATGGTGACCAGAATGCCGTAGATCTCGTCCATGACGCCCATGAATTCCTGGCAGCGGTCCACCGTGTCCTGCCGCAGCGCATCAAGGATGTACCGGCGCAACTCCCCGATCACTTCGGCCATCCCATTGAGAAACGTCGAAGGCTCCACGCCGAGGTCGGCGGGTTGGGGAATTTTTTGGCCGGAAAGCACGGCCAGGGTGACGTGGGCCTCGCTGAACTCCTTACGGGCGTCATTTAGGAAACCGGCGTAATAGATCTCCGGGGCCTCTTCCCGGATGTTGGCCGTCTCTTTGAGCCTCTCATCCGCCCGTCCCAGAAGGCTTTGTGCCTCTTGAAAATCACCCCGGTGCACCGCTCGAATGGCGTTGGCCGACAACCTGACCACTTCCCGGGATATGGGGAGCGCCTGCTCGCGGGCCCGGTTGCGGAGTTCCAGGTGTTCACGGGCCCGGGCTGCGATGTCGGCCAGGTCGTCGCTGTATGGAGTTGGCATTACACCCGGCCTCCAGCTTGGCGGATAACGTTGACCAGGCGTTCCGCCGCGGCTTCCGGCTCCGGCGCGGAGGCCACTGCGGCGGTGACGCAAATGGCGTCGGCCCCGGCTTCAACCACGGGCGCGGCATTGCCGGCATTGATGCCCCCGATGGCCACCAGGGGGACCTTGGCGGCTTCCCGGGCCCGGCGCAGCGGCTCAATGCCCTGGGGGCCCCTGCCTCCGCCTTTGGTGGTGCTCGGGTAGATGGCGCCAAAGGCCACGTGGTCGGCTCCCATTTCCTGGGACTGGATGATGAGATCGATCTCCCGGTTGGAACGGCCCAACACCTGGTGGGGCGCCAACACCTTGCGGGCCTCGGTGACAGGCAAGTCAGTCTGCCCGACGTGGACGCCACCGGAACCCACCGCTGCGGCCAGGTCCACGTGGTCGTTGATGATCAGTAGCACGTCGTTGGCCAGGCATAGTTCTTGGATGTCCCTGGCCAGGGGTAATATCTCGCCCTTGTCGCGCAGTTTGTCCCGCAGTTGGAGCATTCTGGCCCCGCCGCGGACCGACGCCCTGGCGATTTCCAGGGGCTCACGGCCGCCGGTCACTTCCGGGTCAATGATGACGTACAGGCCGCGGACCCGGCCGGCCTGGCGAGCCCGAACTTCGCTACCAAGCGCGGAGGACAGGGCGTCCATCGTTTCCGACAATGCCTGATACTGCTCGGCGCCCACCGGGTTGGCGGACCCGGCCCGATGCAACGTGCGCAACTGACTTTGGGCGTTAGCCAGCAGGGCCAGGATTTCTTCCAGGGCCGGGGGGTCGGTGGGTGGGGAAAATGGCGGAGACAGGGTTGCCTGGTGCGCCGGAACCAAATCGCCCAAACGTTGGACCAACGGGGCCGCGGCGGGCAAGTTGGGACAGTGGTCAACCACCGCTTGCAAACACTTGATCAGCGAGTCGTGGCACGAGAGGACTAATCCTTCGGGACCGGTCATGTGTCCAATCCTTTTAAATCAGATGGGCTTGGTAGACGGGCTTGGCGGCTCGGCCAGGGTTGGGGCATAGTCAAATTCCAGCCGCAATTGTAGCATGGCGCCCGGGGATTCGGAGCTAACTCGAAGCCGTGGAACCGGGAGGACAAAGGCCGTGGCCGAGCCTCCGTGCATCCCTGTTGTATAATGCTGCCAGCACGCCTATTCCCTAGCTAAGTCAGCCCGGTCTCAGGTTGCAGAGGTGCCGTGATGGCCCAATCCCCGGAACAGTCTACGATGTTGTTCGATTCACAGCCGAAGACTGATAACCCCCCTCTGTTGATGCTGATGGACGGGCACGCCATGGTGCACCGGTCCTTCCGGGCCATTTCAGTCCAGCGGCACCTTTCGGTTTCGGCCACCGGTGAAGACACTACGGGCGTTTACGGGTTTCTCAACGTTTTCCTGCGAGCGCTGCAAGACTGGAACCCCACCCACTGCGCCATTGCCTTCGACACCCGCGCACCGACCTTTCGACACCAGCGTTTTGAACAGTACAAGGCGCAACGGGAGGCAACACCCCAGGAACTCAGGCACCAGTTCGACCGGGTCAAGCAGTTGATGACTGGGTTTGGCGTGCCTGTGTTTGAGTTGGACGGCTACGAAGCCGACGACCTGATCGGGACCTTATCGCTCAGAGCCGAGGAGCAGGGCGTAGGCACGGTGATTCTAACGGGCGATCGCGACACCTTTCAGTTGATATCTCCCAGCGTCCGTGTGGACATGTTCCATAGCATCCAGGACCGCAAGACCTACGATGAGGCCGAACTGATTGCCCGGTATTCCGGTCTCACCGCAGCGCAACAGCCCGATTTCAAGGCTTTGCTAGGGGATTCTTCCGATAATATTCCCGGTGTCCCAAGAGTCGGCGAAAAAAGGGCCATTGGCCTCCTCAATGAATATGGAACGCTGGAGGGTATCTACGAGCACCTGGAATCGGTCAAGCCCCCCAGTGTCAAAAGCTCCCTGGCCGAAAGCCGGGAATTGGCGTTCGAAAACAGGTTTCTAACCACCATCCAACGGGATGTGCCCGTGGAATTTGACCTGGACGCATGCCGCTTTGGCTCGTATGAGCGCCAGGACGTGGTGAGCTTGCTGACCGAGTTGGAGTTCTACAGCGTCATCCCGCGCCTGCCCGTCACCGAATCCGGCGCGAGCGAGCAGGCTTCCGCGGAAGAGACTCCGGATCCGGCGGCCGAACTGGATTACCAGCCGGTGCAGACTCCTGAGCAATTCGACGCCATGCTGGCCGCAATACAGGAGAATGGTGGCTTTGCCTTTGACACTGAGACCACCAGCCTGGATGCCATGCAAGCGGAGTTGGTGGGCATGAGTTTCTCGACCTCACCGGGCCGGTCCTGGTACGTCCCGGTCGGGCACAAGGAAGGGGAACAGTTGCCGCTGGAGCAGGTGCTGGCTCGCGTCAGGCCCCTCATGGAGTCGGAAGACCTGGCCAAGTGCGCCCACAACGCCAACTACGACGTCACGGTGCTGGCCAATCATGGTATCCAGTGCTGCAACGTGGACTTCGACACCATGATTGCGGCGCACCTATTGGGCAAGGCCTACCTGGGTCTGAAGAGCCTTTCCCTGGATGTTTTGGGGCTGGAAATGACGCCCATATCCCAACTTATTGGCACGGGTCGCAAACAGATTACCTTCGATCAGGTAGCCGTTGAACCCGCGGTCCAATATGCGGCCGCGGACGCCGACATGACCGGACGCCTGAGGGAAAGCTTTGAAGCGCCGGTGAAGGGCCAGGGGTTGAACCACCTGATGTGGGAGGTGGAAGTGCCGCTGGTGCCGGTCCTGGTTTCGATGCAGCGCCACGGAATCAAGCTGGACGCCGGTGTGCTCCACGAAATGTCCCGGGACCTGAACGAGCAGATGCATGAAGTTGAGATGGACTTGTACGGCTCTATCGGCCACCGGGTCAACATCAACTCTCCCCAGCAGTTGAGCGACTTGCTGTTCAAAGAGCTAGGCCTCCCAACCACCAAAAGGACCAAAACCGGCTACTCCACCGATGCCAACTCCCTGGAGGGGTTGAAAGGTCGCCATCCGGTCATAGACAAAATCCTGGAATTCCGCCAGATCTCCAAGCTCAAGTCAACTTACGTGGATTCCCTGCCGGAGTTAATCAATCCAAGAACCGGGAGGATTCATACCAGTTACAACCAGACGGGGTCGGCCACCGGGCGCATTTCCAGCAGCGACCCGAATTTGCAGAATATCCCCATCCGCACCGATGCGGGCAGGCAGGTGCGCCGGGCGTTTGTGGCCGAATCTGCGCCGGATTGGGCGCTGTTCTCCGCCGATTATTCCCAGATTGAGTTGCGGGTTTTGGCCCATATGTCCCAAGATCCTGAATTGCTGGATGCCTTCCGGCGGGGCGAGGACATCCACTCATCGACCGCGTCTCTCATGTTCGATGTTTCGCTGAACCAGGTGAGTTCGGAGCAGCGGCGTATCGCCAAGGTGTTGAACTTCGGCGTAATCTACGGCCTGTCCGCCCATGGCATCTCCCAACAGACCGAGTTTTCCAGGGAAGAGGGTGCCAGATTTATAGATACGTACTTCGCCAAGTACCCTGGAATCAGCGGGTACCTGGAAGACGTCAAAGCCAAGACCCGGGAGACTCAATACGTGGAAACCCTGCTTGGCAGGCGACGTTACGCTCCGGAAATCAACGCCTCCAATTTCAACGTCCGGGGCGCGGCCGAGCGAATGGCGATCAATATGCCGATCCAGGGCACCGCGGCCGACATCATGAAGCTGGCCATGATCCGGGTGCACCGGCGCTTGGAACGGGACGCTCTCAAGACCAAGATGCTCCTACAGGTTCACGACGAGCTCGTTTTCGAATGTCCCAGAGACGAGCTTGACTCAATCCAGCAGGTGGTGTTGGATGAAATGCCCGCCGCTCTGGACGGATACTTCGACCTGGACGTGTCCCTGAAGGTGGACGTCAAATGGGGCGACAATTGGGGAGACATGGAGTAGCGGGATGGGAGTAACTCAAGTACAGGCAAAGATTTTCGGGGGACAGGAGGAGCGGGAATATACTTTCTTGGTGGATACCGGGTCCACTTACGTGGCCCTGCCCCAGGAGGAGATCGATTCGTTGGGGCTGCGGCCCAGTGGTGGAACGGTACGACTGATGAGCGCCACCGGCCCTGTTGACGTAGAGACCTACACTGTTATTGGTGACCTTCGCGGGCAGAGATTTGCCGGGGTTGCCGTGCCATCGGCCACCCCCTTGTTGGGCTACGAGTTGTTGCAGAACCTGAGGTGCCGGGTCAACACCGTAACCCACGACATCGAAAAGGTTCCGGACGACGAAATGTATCCTCCTTATCTGTTATAGGTGAATCCGGCGTTATGAACCTACTGCGCAGCCTGATATTCGTCCCCGGCAACCAGGCCAGGATGCTGGAAAGGGCCTTGGAATTCAAGGCCGACGTGATAATGATCGACCTGGAGGACTCGGTGCCGCCGGGAGAGAAGCCGGCAGCACTGGCAACCGCGCTGGAGTGGGCGCCCAGGCTGGCGAAGGCAGGGAAACGCGTGATGGCGCGGGTCAACTCGTTCGACACCGGGCTCACCCGAGGCGAGTTGGAGGCCCTGATAAGCCCGGACCTCGCCGGGATCAGCATCGGGAAGTCCCAAACAGTTTTTGACCTGAAAGACGTTGACCGCATCATCACAAACGCGGAATCGGCGGCGGGCTTACCTCCTGGACAGATAAAAGTGATTCCCTGGATCGAAAACGCCAGGGCAGTGCTGACGGCCCTGGAACTGGCTACCAGTTCTCCCCGCATTGAGGCCATCGCCTTCGGGGCCGAGGACTATACCGACGACATGGGGATACAGCGCACCGATGCCGGGGAGGAATTGGAATTTGCGCGCGCCACTGTAGCCGTCGCCGCCAGGGCGGCCGGGATTGGGTCGCTGGATACCCCATTCGTTCAATTCCGGGACGAAGACGGCCTGCGGCGCGACCTTCAAATCAGCCGGCGTATGGGATTCACCGGACGCTTCGCGATTCATCCTGCCCAGATTCCCACAATCAACGAAGCCTTTGCACCGGCCCCGGATGAAGTTGCCTATGCCGAGCGAGTGGTGGACGCATGGGACCAGGCTGAGGCGCAGGGCCGGGGGTCTCTTTCGCTGGATGGGCGCATGATCGACGTTCCGGTGGTCAAACGAGCCCGGAACCTGCTGGCCATTGCGGAGCAGGTCCGGCAGGCCGATTCGTGAAGCCGGATGGCTGAAGCCCTGCCGCCGTCGGACCGAATCATCCTGGAAGGGATGCAGTTTTACGGCTTTCACGGCGTCAACGAAGAAGAGCGGGTCCTGGGGCAATCGTACCTGGTTGACCTCAGCGTTGAGTTGGATTTGAGCCGGGCCGGAGACTCGGACAAGCTGGAAGACACGGTCAGCTACTCCGGTCTTTACCGGGAAGTTCGGGATGTGGTGGAAGGCGATCCGCGGAATTTGCTGGAGTCCACAGCCCAGGCAATCGCCAGCAGGGTTTTGGAAAAATTTCCGGTGCGGGCAGTGGGTATCAGAGTAAAGAAGCCGCACCCGCCCATCCGTGGGTCGGTAATCGACCATGCCGCCGTGGAAATCTACCGGGTCCGCGGTTGACCCGGCGGATCAGGGTCTTTCTATTGTCCCCCGTCATTCCAGCCGCAGCGGGAAGCTGGAGCCCATTTTGACTCCTACCCCGTCATTATTATGAAAATATGGTTCAGGCGGCTTGGAGGGTAGGGACTTCCAGAGTTATTTTGTAACCGAGGCGTTCGAGTTGGCGGACCGACCGGCGGGTGATGGCGGCGCGGTCGCGCTCTTCGAAGTACTGTTGGCCGAGGTCGAAGAAGGGCTTTCCGGTCTTGATGACTTGGTGCAGTATAACGGCGATAGAGTGGGCAACCGCCATGGCCGCCCGGTTGGCCCCGATGCGCCGGGCGAGGCGCTGGTACTGGGCGCCCAGATAGGTCTTGGTGCGCGCTGCGGACTTGGCCGCCTCCACCAAAGCCGCCTTGAGCCAACCGTTGCCCTTCTTGGTGGGAGCGCGCTTATGCTTCTCCGCGCTCCGGTTGTTCCCTGGACACACCCCGGCCCAGGAAGCCAGGTGACCCCCACTGGGAAACCGGCTCATGTCCGTGCCCATCTCCGCCACGATGACCTCGGCGGTGCGCCGTCCGATCCCCGGGATGGTGTCCACCGCCGCCACCGTCTCCTCAAAAGGGTCCACCCGCCGGCCCACCTCCAGATCCAGGGTCTCGATCTGCCCGTCCAGGCAGTTGAGGCGGTCCAGTTGGATGGCCAGCATGAAGCGCTGATGCGGCCCCATCAGGCCCCGCAGGGCCTCCTCCAGTTCCTCTCGCTTCTCCCTCAGCCGCCCCCGGGCCAACTCCGCCAGCGCCTTCGGGTCCTCCTCCCCTTCGGACAGGGCCTTCAGCATGGCCCGCCCCGATACCCCCAGCACGTCGGTGGCCACCGACCCCAGCTTGACGTTGGCCCCTTCCAGCACTTTTTGGATCCGGTTGGCCTCCCTGGTGCGCTCCTGAACCAGGCTGCGCCGGTAGCGAGTCAACTCCCGCAGTTCCCGCTGGGGCCGGTCCGGGATGAAGCTGGAACGCAACAAACCGTGGCGCAGCAGGTCGGCAATCCATTCGGCGTCCTTCACGTCGGTCTTGCGCCCCGGCACGGCCTTCATGTGATGGGCGTTGACCACCCAGACGCTAAACTCGTCCTCCAACAGGTTGTAGACCGGCTTCCAGTAGACGCCGGTGCTCTCCATGGCCACGTGGGTCACCCGGTGGTCCTTAAGCCAATCGGCCAACGCCAGCAGGTCCCTGGTCATGGTCCTGAAGGTGCGGACCTCTTGGACCTCCGGCGTGATGGCACAGGCCACCACCGATTTCTTATGCACGTCCAGCCCACAGCACCTCTCGATAATGCTCTCCATCTTGCGTCCCCCTATCTTCAGTCTCCCTGGGCGGGCTGCCGGCTGGCCGGTGACCGAAATAATCGAGACTTTATTATGCGTGCTCCCGTCAGGACGGGGCGACATTCAGGCGTTCCTGGCGGTCACCAGGGCAAATTACCACGCGGGCTCACAGCGCCAATGACGACCGCCCATAGTGCCGGCCGGCGCCGGGTCATTTTCATTCTTCATGCGTGGCCTCGGCAAGGCCATCCGCAATTACTATGAAAATAGCGTGTTCAGGCTGGTTGTAGTGTGACTTGGTGGCCGAGGCGTTCGAGTTGGCGGACATAGCGGCGGGTGGCGGCGGCGCCTTGGCGTTGTTCGAAGTACTGTTGGCCCAGGTCTAAGAAGGGCTTTCCGGTCTTGATGACCTGGTAGAGGATGACCGCGATGGAGTGGGCTACCGCCATGGCCGCCCGGTTGGCCCCGATGCGCCGGGCGAGGCGCTGGTACTGGGCACCCAGATAGGTCTTGGTGCGCGCTGCGGACCTGGCCGCCTCCACCAAAGCCGCCTTGAGCCAACCGTTGCCCTTCTTGGTGGGAGCGCGCTTATGCTTCTCCGCGCTCCGGTTGTTCCCTGGACACACCCCGGCCCAGGAAGCCAGGTGACCCCCACTGGGAAACCGGCTCATGTCCGTGCCCATCTCCGCGACCACCACCTCGGCAGTACGCCGCCCCACCCCCGGAATGGCGTCCACCGCCGCCACCGTCTCCTCAAAAGGGTCCACCCGCTGGGCCACCTCCTCGCTCAGAGCATCGATTTCCCCGTCCAGGAAACTGAAGTGGCGTAGCAAGCGGCTCAGCAGGTAGCGTTGATGCGGGCCTATTACACCCCGCAGCGCCTCCTCCAGTTCGCCAATCTTATCCCGGAGCTTCCCCTGGGCCAGGTCGGCCAATGCCTTGGGGTCTTCCTCCTCCTGCGCCAGCGATGCCAGCATGGCCCGTCCCGATACCCCCAGCACGTTGGAGGCCACCGATCCCAGCTTGATGTTAGCCCCCTCCAGCACCTGGTGAATCCGGTTCGCCGCCCGGGTGCGCTCCTGGATCAGACTCCGCCGGTAGCGGGTCAGCTCCCGCAGTTCCCGCTGGGGCCGGTCCGGGATGAAGCTGGGCCGCAACAGACCGTGACGCAGCAGATCGGCGATCCACTCGGCATCCTTCACGTCGGTCTTGCGCCCCGGCACCGCCTTCATGTGGTGCGCGTTGACCACCCAGACGGTGAAGTCCGCCTCCAACAGATTGTAGACCGGCTTCCAGTAGACCCCGGTGCTCTCCATGGCCGCGTGGGTCACCCGGTGGTCCTTGAGCCAGTCGGACAATTCCGGAAGGTCTTTGGTCATGGTGCGGAAAGTGCGGACTTCCTGGCCCTCGGGGGTGACGGCGCAAGCCACCACCGACTTCTTGTGCACGTCCAGGCCGCAACACCTCTCTATGATGCTGTCCATCTCCAAGCTCCAATTCGAATGCTGCCAGCCGGCGGGCGACCTTAAAATTCAAGACGTTACTATTCGTGCTCACCGCCAACGCGGGGCTACAATCATGGGTGCCTGCAGGTCACCGAGGCAAATTCTCGCACGGGCTCAAGGCGCCAATGACAACCGCCTACTCTGCCAGCCGACGCCGTCCCATTTTCATCCTCATGTGTGGCCTGGACAAGGCCATGGCAATTCTTGTCGCAACGGGAATCCAGAGCCCTGATTATGTGCCAAGACTTTTATGCCAACTAAGACGCGCCGGATGGACAGGTCGACGTCCCACCTGGAACATTCCTGCAGACACGCACCAGGTTGGATGGGGAAAAGGGCTCTGGATTCCCGCTGCGGCGAGAATGACAGGAGTAGGAGTCAAAATGGGCTCCAGCTTCCCGTTGCGGCAAGAGCCACGGGGGATTCGATGATAATCGAAAGACCCTACGTCTTCCCCCACGAGGCTTTCCAAGTCCTCCAGAACCCGGTTTCAATCCGGTCCATTGCCCACAGACCCCGCGAAGCATCACAGGCCAAATAGGCGGGCGGCATTGCCTCCCAAGATGGCTTCCCGGTCCCCGGGCTGCAGCCCGGATTCTTCGACCTGGCCCAAAGCCCTGGGGTACCCGATCAGCGGAAAATCGGTGGCGAAGAGGACCTTGTCCGCCCCTGCGAGACTTGCCCCGGTCCGGTACACCGCCGGTCGGTAGAGGAACGGCGTAGCCGCGGTATCGAAAAAGACATTTTCCAGCACTGCCGGAACCTCGGGCATCAGTGTGTAGAAGGGCAACCCGCCGCCCCAGTGGGCGCAAATGATCCGGGCTTCCGGGAAATTTGCTATGAACCGGTAGACTTTTCCAGGGGTGGTTGATCCCTTGCCCGGATAGTCATGCCCAGCCGGTTCGGAGCAGTGGACCAGCACCGGCCAGCCCAGCCGTCGGGTTAAATCCATCAGTGGGGCCAGGGTGGCCTGGTCGTCAAGGGCAAATCCCTGGGTGTCTGGGTGCAATTCTCCAATCCCGATCAGGCCGCCCTCGGCGCAACGCTCCATTTCATCCAGCGTCGCCTTGCCCCAGCGGGGGTTAACCGAGCATAGACCCGAAATCCGTCCGGGATAGGCCGCGACGGCCTCCATCAGGTAATCGTTGGCCTCCCGGGCCAGGGCGAGGTCATTCCAGCCCACTCCCATCGTCACCGCCTGGTCAATCCCATGACGGTCCATCGCTTCAACCAGGGTCTCCGCAGTCGCCAACGCCGCCCGGCCCCTGGAAAACAGTTCGGCGAAGGTGACGTCCCGCGCCAGCAATTCAGAGCGCCTCTCGGAGAAATCGCCGGGGAAGATATGGCAATGGCTGTCGATCACCGGGCCCATGACCACTGATTATAGAAACAACGCCCCGCGATGCCAATCACGACAATTTTCTGGGCACTTCTCATTTTTCCCTTCATCCCCGCGTGACGCAAAATGACACAACGCTATGGAGTCGGGACCTTGGCCCCATCCAGCCATCGTTCCCGTACCAACGGTGAACCAAGAACTCCCACAGCCCCGCCTTTCACTTCGTGTCGGTAACGACGAGGTACGGCCGTCGAATACTCTTGGAATGCAACCGGCTTGGCTAGACACTCCAAAGGACTCAGGAATATAATTGGCGCGCCGGAACCAGCCTCAAATATCCCGCTGTTCTCGGACGTAGGGCATTTTCAGGGCCGCTGCCCAAATTTCTCAGTTCAGGGAGGAAACTTGGCGACATCCTCCAAGCCGGTTGCCGGAATGACTTCGTCCACCTTCAACGGGCGCTTCGGAGCGCCCCGTTTTACCATCCCAGAGTTGGAAACCATGGCCCGGGAAATTCGCCGCGACGCCATCAAGACGATTTTTGATGCGGGGAGCGGTCATCCGGGCGGCTCTCTTTCCGAGATGGAAATTCTGATTTCCCTGTACTTCCGCGTAATGCGCCACGACCCGAGCAACCCCGCCTGGCCAGACCGGGACCGGCTGATCCTGAGCAAGGGCCACGCCTCTCCAGGCCTGTATGCGGTGCTCGCCAGGGCGGGCTACATCCCCAGGGAAGAGTTATCCACTTTCCGAAGACTAAACAGCCGACTGCAGGGTCACGCGCACCCAATGACCCCAGGCGTAGAGATGAACTCGGGCTCCCTGGGTATGGGCCTGTCATTCGCGCTGGGGTGTGCCCTGGCCGCCCGCCTCAGCCAAAAGGACTACCTGGTGTACGCCGTCTTGGGTGACGGC
Source organism: Dehalococcoidia bacterium (assembly GCA_965226825.1). Classification (GTDB taxonomy): domain Bacteria; phylum Chloroflexota; class Dehalococcoidia; order Lucifugimonadales; family UBA3495; genus Io17-Chloro-G2. The sequence continues at coordinate 3,142,858 of CBDDED010000003.1, read as the reverse complement.
GAATGTGATGAAGGCGAGATCTGGGAAGCCGCAATGGCTGCCTCGCACCACGGTGTAACCAACCTGATCGCGGTGGTGGACCGGAACCGCATCCAAAACGACCGTTTCACCGATGACGTGATGAAATTGGAGCCTCTGGCGGCGAAATGGCGGGCCTTCGGCTGGAGGGTCCTGGAAACCCCGGGGCACGACTTCACGTCGATGTTGGAAACCCTGGGCAAGGCGCAAAAGCGACGCACCCGCCCCACCGTAATCATCGCCCACACCATCAAAGGAAAGGGAGTTTCTTTCATGGAAAACAACCCGGGTTTCCACGGAAGGGCCCCCAACCAGGAAGAATTTGACCGGGCCATGCAGGAGTTAGCCTAATGGCGGCCGCCAGGGAGATGGTCTCTAACCGGGAGACCTACGGTAGGACCCTGCTGGACATGGCCGAGGACCACCCGGACATCGTGGTGTTGGGAGGCGATTTAAACGTCTCCGTTTTCACCCATCTCTGGCGGGACCAACACCCTGACCGGTTCTTTGACTTCGGCCCGTCGGAGCAAAACCTGATCGCAGTGGGGGCCGGCCTGGCCGCCTCCGGCAAGATCCCCTTCGTCAGCACCTTTGCCGTATTCGGCGTGGGACGCCCCTTCGATCAGCTCAGGGTGCTGGTGGCCCAACCACACCTCAACCTCAAGCTTGTTTGCACCCACGCCGGGATTCTGACCGGCGAAGACGGAATGTCCGCCCAGGGCATAGAGGACCTGGCATTGGCCTGCTCGCTGCCGGGCTTTTCCGTGATTTGCCCGTCCGACTCGGTGGAAACCGCCCAGGCGGTGCGAGCGGCGGCGGCGTTGGACGGCCCCATGTACATCCGGCTGCCCCGTGCGGCTACGCCGGTGGTCCATGACGGAGATTACGTGTTCACACCGGGCCGCGCCGAGGTTATGCGACAAGGGAATGACGTCACTCTCATCGCCACCGGAGTAATGGTTTCGGTGAGCCTGGATGCCGCCGACTTGTTGGCCCAGTCCGGAATTCAGGCCAGGGTGATTAACATGCACACTCTTGCTCCCGCCGACGAGGCCACCATTCTGACCGCGGCAAGGGAGACCGGAGCCATCGTTACCGCCGAGGAACACTACATTCACGGCGGGCTGGGCAGCATCGTGGGCCAGGCGCTGGGCCAGGGTCATCCAGTTCCGCTGGAGATGGTGGCGCTGAGGGGTTATGCCGAGTCGGGCAAGCCTGAAGAGCTAATGGCGAAAGCGGGCCTCACCGCTGAGGGCGTCCGCGACGCGGCGGAAAGGGCGCTGAAACGCAAGAGCGGCTAACCCTCGCTGCCGTTTTCTCCGAACCTTTCATCATCACTGAATACGCCGGTTTCCCTTCCCTGGAATACGTGGACCACGAAACCCTCCCGGGTGACTCCCACGGCGTCCAGCAGGTCTTTGTCGATACTGTCGATGATCTCCTGAATGGAGTCCTGGGTCAGGCTCTCGTCCACCGCCACAGCCACGTGAACCAGATCCTCGGTAAAGTGGATGTCAACCCGGCCGACGGCCCGGTCCTGCTCGTGGATAGTGTACGCCTCGGAGTGAGGCGTCCTGACCTCCCTTTCGAATCTAAAACCGGCCAATACCCGCCTCCCGATTACTCCCGGACCTGCCCGTTGCCCATGACTACCCATTTGTAAGAGGTCAGTTCCTTCAGTCCCATGGGGCCGCGGGCATGGAACTTTTGGGTGCTGATACCGATTTCCGCGCCCATACCGAACTGCCCGCCATCGGTGAACTGGGTGCTGGCGTTCACGTAAACCGCCGCCGCATCGGTCTCGTCGACAAACCGCATGGCAGCGGAGTAGTCCTCGGTGACGATGGCCTCGGAATGCCCCGAGCCATATTCCTCGATGTGGGCCAGGGCCTCGTCCAACGAGTCAACCACCTTAACAGCGGCTATCAAGGCTAGGAATTCCCGGCCCCAGTCGTCCTCGCCGGCGGGGACGGCGTTCAGACCGTGCTGCGGGCCTAGCATGCTCAATGCCCGGTGGTCGCAATGCAACTCCACACCGGCCGCGGCGAGTCCCTGGGCGGCCAGCGGCAAAAAGCGGGGGGCCACGTCTGAATGGACCAGCAGTGTATCCAAAGCATTGCAAATGCTGGGGCGCCGGACTTTTGCGTTATAAACAATGGCGGAGGCCTGCTCCAGGTCGGCGGCGGCATCCACGTACGTGTGGCAAACCCCTATTCCCCCGGTAACCGACGGCATGGAGGCCCTCTCCCGCACCAACCGGATCAGGTCGGCCCCGCCGCGGGGAACCAGGAGGTCGATGTACTCCTTCATCTGGAGCATGGCGTCCACCAAAGCCCGGTCCGGATTGTCCACGACCTGAACGGCATCCTTGACAACCCCGGCCTGCCCGATTGCTTCACGGATCAGGTTGGAAAGAGCGAGGTTGGACCAGATACTCTCCCGCCCGCCTCTGAGAATGCACGCGTTGCCGGATTTCAGCGCCAACCCGGCAATGTCCACGGTAACGTTGGGACGGCTTTCATAAATGCTGCCGATAACTCCCAGGGGGACGCGCCGCCGGTCGAGGCGCAATCCGTTGGGCAGGTTACTGGTCTCGATGGTCTCGCCAACCGGGTCCGGCAGCGCGGCCACCTGCCGCAGGTCGCGGGCCATGCCATCAATGCGGCCGGAAGTAAGCTGTAGCCGGTCCAGCATCGCCTCGCTGAGGCCGCCGGATTTGGCCGCCTGGTAGTCCCTCTCATTCTCAACCAGCAGCTTTCCCTGGTTGAGTTCCAGGGCGTCGGCGATGTTCAGCAACGCCTGGTTTTTGACCTGGGTGGGCGTTCTGGCCAGTTGCCGAGCCGCAGCCTTGGCCGCCTGCCCCATGACTATAAGTTCTTCGACGGTGGTGGCCATTTCGCTCCTGTAAGACTTCCGGCGGGTTTCCGCCATCGGGCCGATATCACCGGTACGCCGGCTGACATTTAGAAATCAACCTGTGATTAGACTCTGTGGGATTGCTAACTTCCAATCCCCCAGGGGAACGCTGTTTACAACAGCACCAGGTTATTCCGGTGCACTACTTCTTCACCGTAGTGGTAACCCAGTATGGGAAGGATGTTGTCCGATTTTACGCCCTGGATGCGGGCAACGTCCGCCGATTGGTAGTTGGCGATTCCGCAGGCAATGCGGCCGCCCTCCGGGCCCAGAATATATACGATGTCGCCGCGTTGAAAACTCCCATTGACCGATTTTATGCCCGCGGGCAGGAGACTGCCGTGCTTCTGGCCCAACGCCCGGGCGGCTCCCACATCCACCACCACCTCACCGCGAACGGTGATTCCTCCCAACATCCAGCGTTTCCGGGCTTCCAGCTTTCCTGCGGCCGGGTGGAACAAGGTGCCGATGGGCTGCCCCTGCGCTGCTTTCAACACTGCGTCCTCCGCGGAACCGCGGCACATCACCATTGCCATCCCGGAAGACGTGACCAACCGGGCGGCATCAATTTTGGTCGGCATGCCGCCCCTGGCCCAGGGGTTAAAATTCTTGCCAGCCAACGCCATGATGTCTTCATTCACCCGGTTGACTTCGGGTATCAACTCGGCGGAGGGGTCCAGATTGGGATCGGCGGTATAAAGACCGTCGGTGTCGGTCAAAATGACTAGGAGATCAGCATCCACCAGGTTGGCGACCAGGGCGGATAAGCGGTCGTTGTCCCCGAAAACCTCGCCGATCTCGTCCACTGCCACAACGTCGTTTTCGTTCAGAATGGGAATTACGCCCAGTTCCAGCAATCCGGTCAGGGTGTTTCCCACGTTGAGGTAGGCCTGGCGGTCAGTAAGGTCATTGATGGTCAGCAGGGTTTGCGCCACCATGTGGCCCCGGCCACCGAACATCTCCTGGTAGGCATGCATCAATCTGCTCTGCCCCACGGCGGCCATCACCTGCCGGGAGCGGATGTCATGTCCTGCCAGAACCCGCCTGCGGCCCGACGAGCTTGAGCTTCGCGGCCTAGATTCCAGGGCTTCCCGCCCGGCGGCGACGGCCCCCGAAGTCACCAGCAGCGCCTCGACGCCCTGGTCTCGAAGCAGGCATATCTGGCGGACCAGGTCGGCGATTATTTCCCGGTTAAGGCCATGGTCGCCGGACCCCAACGTCAACAAGCTGGTGCCGACTTTGATCACGACGCGGCGATAAATCGGTTTTAGAGAGGGGGCCTTTGAAGCCATGGCGCTTTCAGCAGACGAGCGAGGGATAACCAAGGGGCGGGCAATTTGACAGACTAGTCATGCGATGAGGGGTTTGGCTGGCCGGCCATCATTATAGCACGCGAGATAGGAGGCAAAGCCGGAGGCTCCTTGTGCGAAAATGCCGGTGACTAGTACAATTACTTGCACGGGGCTGCCGCTGACGGCGAGCCCCTTTGCGAGTTTACCGTTGAAACCGTCGAATTGCACCGACTGTTTTGTACCGGGAGTAATAGCCTAGTCAATGTCTTTATCCGGAATTCTGCCGGTGATCGGTGCCCATCCCGCGTTCCGCCGCCATGTGGCAACCCTCACCAGTCTCCAAGATCCCTCTCCCATTACCGTTCGCCAAGGGGCCAGACCGGCCTACATCGGGTCCCTCTGGCGCACTCTGCGAGCCCCGATTCTGGTGCTGACGCCCAGGCCGGAAGACGCCCGGCGTCTCCACGACCACCTTCAAACCTATCTGGGAGAGGACTCCCCGACCTACCTGCTGCCGGAACCCGAGGTGCTTCCCTTTGAACGGCTGTCCGTAGACGCCCATACCGGCAACCAGCGGCTGGCCGCCCTGGCCGCTTTGGCCGGCTCCCCGGACGGAGAGGTCGGCCCGACTCAATCGCCGCCGCTGGTAGTCGCCTCGGTGGGCGCTGCCCTCCGGTTGACCCTGCCGCCTTCCGTTTTCAACCCCGGTTTGAACGCAAGCCCGGTGTCTGCCGGCAACCCCTTGGCCACCGCTTGCGTGTCCCTGGAGCAGCGAATCGGCCTTGGCCAAATGCTTAATAGTTGGGTCGAACTAGGTTACCGGCACGAGGCGTTGGTGGAATCGCCGGGTTCGTTCAGCCACCGGGGCGGGATCATCGACGTCTTTCCTACCGACGCAGTCTTGCCTTTCCGGATAGAACTGTGGGACGACCAGGTGGACACAATCCGGACGTTTGACCCCCACACTCAGCGTTCGGTAGCCGACGCCGGCTCGGTGACCCTGATTCCCGCCCGGGAGCAATTGCCGGGGTTGGTCCACGCGGCCTCCCTGGAGACGCGCATCGCGCGGCTGGACTACGCGCGCTGTTCCGGCGAGACCCGGGACCGAATTGAAGACGAGCTGGCTTCACTGTCTTCAGCGCCCAACTCGGAAACCCTGTCGTTCTACAACGGGCTGCTAAACGAGTCGAGCCTGTTGGAGTACCTGCCGGCCAACGGATTCCTGATCCTGGAAAGGGCCGGGCAGGTCGAGGCCGAAGCCCTGGAATTGGAGGACAGGTTCCAACGGATGCGGGAAACACGGGAGGAGCGCGGTGAGTTGCCGGGCAATTTCCCCCCGCCGTATCAACCGTGGAACCGGTTTCAGGACACCATGGAGGGCCACCGGCGCATTTCCCTGCAAAGTTGGGTCCACGAAAGTGAGGACCAAATTTTCCAGCCCTCTCCGCCCTACTATGGCAGGCTGGAGCAGTTGGCCGCCGACGTCCGTCGATATCAGCTTGAAGGCGCGTCGGTAGTTGCAGTCACCCAGCACGCCCGCCGGCTGGCCGACATCCTGGAGCAGCAAGGGGTCGGAGCCACCATCACCGAAGACATTGCGGAGCCCGTAGAACCCGGCGTTATGCGCGTCCTGGCCGGTTCCCTGCCCGAAGGATGGGTAGTCCAGTTGAATGGCGCCCAGGAAACCAGTCCGGCTCCCGGGGAGGCCGGGGACGGGTTGCGCTCCCTGGCCCTGCTCACCGACGCGGAATTGTTCGGGACGGTTAAAGAACGCCGCTACCGCCGCACCAGGAAAGCTGAGGGAGGGCCCGATATCGTGCTTTCGGACCTGGTCCCGGGCAGCTTCGTGGTCCACGTGGACCACGGGGTGGCCAGGTTCGCCGGGACGACGCGCCTCGGGGACGACCTGACATCCGGAGACTCCGACGACAAAGAGTACCTGGTCCTGGAGTACGCCGACAAAGACAAGCTGTACGTGCCCACAGACCACCTGGACCGGGTCTCTTCCTACATCGGCGCTCAAGACCAGTCCCCAGCGTTGACCCGGCTCAACACGGCAGAATGGGCCAGGATCAAAGAAAAGGTCAAGGGCGCAACCCGGGAACTGGCCGAGGACTTGTTGAAACTCCATGCCGCTCGCCAGACCGCACAAGGTCACGACTTCAGCCCCGACACCACCTGGCAGCAAGAGTTGGAAGACGCATTTCCCTTCGAAGAGACCCCGGACCAATCCCGGGCCATCGACCAGGTCAAAACCGACATGGAAGAGGCCAAGCCCATGGACCGCCTGATCTGCGGCGACGTTGGCTATGGAAAAACCGAAGTGGCCCTGAGGGCGGCGTTCAAGGCAGTTAATGATGGGTTTCAGGTTGGGATCCTGGTGCCGACCACCGTCCTTGCTCAGCAGCACTACGCCACGTTCAGCGAGCGTCTCAGCCCCTACCCGGTCAGGGTGGAGGTCCTCAGCCGCTTCCGAACGCCCAAGGAACAGGAAGAAGTGGTTGCGGGCCTCAAGTCCGGCGACGTAGATATTGTGATCGGCACCCACCGGTTGCTGCAAAAGGACATTGGTTTCAAGAACCTGGGCCTGGCGGTGGTGGATGAAGAGCAGCGCTTTGGCGTGGCCCACAAAGAACGACTGGTTCAGTTGCGCCGGGAGGTGGATGTGTTGACGCTGAGCGCAACGCCCATCCCCCGAACGCTGAACCAGGCCCTTTCCGGCATAAGAGATTTGAGCACCATGGACACGCCTCCAGAGGCGCGGCTTCCGGTCAAGACCTTCGCCTCCGAGTACAGCGAGGACGTTATCAAGGAGGCGATTCTCCGGGAACTGGAACGAAACGGGCAGTTGTTCTTTCTGCATAACCGGGTACGAACCATCGGGCAAACCGCAGCCCAACTGGCCGAGTTGGTGCCGCAAGCCCGGATCCTGGTCGGCCACGGCCAGATGCCTGAGTCGGACCTGGAAGACGTCATGATGGCCTTTGCTGCGGGCGAGGCCGACATCCTGGTGTGCACCACCATCATCGAGTCCGGCCTGGACATGCCCAACGTCAACACCCTGATTCTGGACCGGGCCGACCGGTTCGGCCTATCCCAGCTTTACCAGCTAAGGGGTCGAGTCGGGCGAGGAGAGCACCGGGCCTACGCCTACCTGTTGCTGCCGAAGGGCCGCCGCATCACCGAAGCAGCCGAAAGGCGCATCCAGGCAATCCTGGAAGCATCCGAGTTGGGGTCCGGATTCCGCATCGCCATGCGAGACCTGGAAATTCGAGGGGCGGGGAACCTGCTGGGCGGCGCCCAAAGCGGCCACATTTATGACGTGGGCCTCAGTCTTTACAGCCAGTTGCTGCAAGAGGCCGTCGACCAGCTGAAAGCGTCGCAGGAACAGGGGCCCCAGCCGTCCACAACGGAGGAATCCGGGTTCCCCCGGGTGGAACTGCCGGAACCGGCCCAGATTCCGGAAAGCTACATCGCGCATCTCCCCACGCGGCTGGCGGTGTACCAAAGGATCGCCAAGATAAGGGGCCGCGGCGAGGTAAAGGCGCTTCAGGAGGAGCTTCGCGACCGGTTCGGCCCGCTGCCGGATGAAACGGAATCGCTCCTGAAGTTGGCCGCCCTGCGGGCGCTGGCCGGCTCGGTGGGGATCCAGTCGATAACTCATGATAGTGAATCCATTGCCCTTTCCCTGGCCGTACCAATCGGAGGAGCAAGGATTCCATTGGAAAAAGCCCTCGGCCCGGCAGCCAAAGTCGGTAATCAGCAGATTCACCTGTCCATGCGACAGTTGGGAAAGCAGTGGCTGTCCAGGCTGACCCTGGTCATCGAACGATTGCAGGTGTTTCAACAGAGCCTCAAGGACCTGGCCGTAGCCCCGAGAACGTGAGGCTATCTGACGTGAAGCTATCCGGGGTATCCGCCGGTTACCCAACGGCGGCGCATACCTTCACACAGGGAGAGCAGCGAGTATGACCGGACCGTCCTCAGGACGCCCAGATACTTGGATTGATGTCAATGTCCCCAGGCAACCCCTGGAGTACCGGAAACGCTGGATCGTCCTACCCGCCTTGGGCGCTCTGATGATGATGCTGGCGTTGGCGTGCAGCAGTCCCGGGGAACCGGCTCCCGATTTAGCATTTACGCTATTCCAAGGTGAAGGCTTTCCAGCGGGTGACGAACTCCAAATTAGCGACCTCAAAGGCAAACCGGTGGTGCTGAATTTCTGGGCCGGTTTGTGTCCCCCTTGCCGGGCAGAAATGCCGGACCTGCAGGCCTTTTACGACGAGAACAAGGAGGATGCAACGCTGGTGGGCGTGGACATCGGCCAATTCATGGGGTTGGGTTCCCAGGGCGACGCGGAAAACCTGCTGCGGGATTTGAATATCACCTACCCTGCCGGATTCACTAACGACGCCGACGTAATCCCGAACTACAAGGTGATCGGGATGCCAACCACGGTGTTCATCAACGCCGACGGCTCAATCTTCGAACGGTGGACCGGAGTGCTGGACCGGGAAGTCCTGGAAGAGAAGGTCCAAATGATGCTGGAACCGCAGGGCTAGGAATGGCGGTCAAGTTACCACTGAGAGTGCAGAGTCTTTTGGATTACGTCTACTGACCAAAAACCTCTGCGCTCCCTGTGGTAAAAAGACCCCCGGATTGGCGTATAATAGCGCCTGGTTAAACTGCCAGGCTCGGGGTGTAGCGCAGTGGCTAGCGCGCTTCGTTCGGGACGAAGAGGCCGGTGGTTCGAGTCCACTCACCCCGACCAAATATCTTGCCTCAAGACACGGTCCTCACTCTCACTTCCGCTCGTCGGCCCGCGCCAGTGCACATGGCCAGGATGGGCTCAAACTGTCCCGGCAAGGAAGCATCTCCGGGGTAAGCCTCCCGCCCTATCGGGAATGCCCCGTCCGCGCAAGAGCCCCTAAAGGGCATCCACAGAATCAACGCCGGCCAAAAAGCTCAGTGGCGTGAGGGCCCGTCCGGGCATCCCTCGGTCGGAATGCCCGGAATTTGGTTGCTCTGCTACCTGCCGTGGAACGTTGGCGCCCGCTTCTCCAGGAAGGCCTGCCTGGCTTCAACGGCGTCTTCAGACCCGTTGAGAATGCCACCGGCGTTGGACGTCATGACCATGGTATTCTCCAAAGTGCTGTCCAAAGAGGCGCGCATGATGCGCTTGCTGACCCACTGCACCATCGGAGGCGTTCGCATGATGCGGTCGCAAAGCTCCCTGGTGGTCTCCTCCAGTTTCTCCGACTCCACCAGGTGGTTAAGCAGGCCCCACTGGTAGGCGCGCTGGGCATCCAGATGCCCGGTGTACGCAAACTCCAGGGCGCGGCCCAATCCCGCCATCTTGGGCAGGTAGTAACTGCCGCCGTTTTCAACGATCTGGCCCAATTGCTGGTACCCGATGAACCGGGTGTTTTCGCAGCCGACCCGGATGTCGCAGTGCAGCGCCATATCCATGCCAGACCCGACCGCCGGGCCGTTGATCATAGCCACGGTGGGTTTGCGCACCTGGGATATGTCCCGGTGCACCTTGGTGAAACCGTGGAAGAAATGCTGCCGGCTGGAGTCAGGTCCGGATGTTTCGCTCCGGTTTCCGATAGAATTCTCTCCCTTGATATCGTCCGGAGTGTCCCGCCGCATGTCCGCGCCGGAACAGAACCCTCTTCCCACTCCGGTGAGCACTATCACCCGGATGTTGGGGTCATCGTCTCCCGCCCGCATGTACTCGCCAACCTTCGCCACCGTACTGTTTTCCTCAGAAGACCCAATAAGGGCATTCATCCGCTCCGGGCGGTTGAACCTAATCCAGAGAATTCCGGATTCTTCGGGTTCGTACAACAGGTGGTCCACCAACTTTGGTCCCATGATTTCCTCCAAATTCCAACTCAGTATTTCGGCGACACGCCGGCCAAGAGGGCTGCTGTAACGGTTGGGGCCTTCCCCAAGCCGTTTCGTTAATCAGTTTAGTCTCAGATTGCGTGGCGTCAAGGCCGCATACCGGCGCGCCGGCTCGGTTGACCGTCATAAGCCGCGGTGCTACATTCACGCCCTACTCAAACGGGCTGAGTTCCCCCAATAATCCAGACCGCGCGGCGCAATCAATGCCGCCGCGAAATGAGATGAGCTATGAAAGCAGCGATACTCCGTGAAGTGGACCGACCCCTTGAGATTGAAGAAGTACAGGTGGACAACCCCGGACCGCGGGAGGTCTTGATCCGCACCGGCGCCACCGGAGTCTGCCACAGCGACCTGCATTTCGTCGAGGGCAAGTACCGGATCAACATGCCGGCCGTGCTCGGCCATGAAGCCGCCGGCACAGTGGAGGCCGTGGGCAGCCAGGTGAGTTACGTGCAGCCGGGTGACCGTGTGATCACCTGCCTTTCGGTCTTCTGCGGCCTTTGCGACCGGTGTCTCAGCGGGAGGCCGAACCTTTGCTACCGGGAAGACGTGGTCCGGTCTCCGGCAGAACCTCCCCGGCTCCGCCAGGGCAACGAACGGGTTACTCAGATGGCGGAGATATCCTCTTTCGCCGAGCAGATGCTGGTACACGAAAACGCCACGTGCAAGGTACGGGACGACGTGCCCTTCGAGCAGCTTGCCCTCATCGGGTGCGGGGTGACCACCGGCGTTGGCGCGGCGATCAACACCGCCAAGGTCGAGCCCGGCAGCACGGTAGCAGTCATCGGATGCGGCGGTGTGGGCCTCAGCGCCATCCAGGGGGCAATCCTGGCCGGGGCGCTCCGGGTCATCGCCATCGACCGGGTGGAAACCAAGCTGACGATGGCCACAGAATTCGGGGCCACCGACGTCATAGACGCGTCTGGGGGTGACGTGGTGGAGAAAATCCGAGACCTGACCAACGGGGGCGTCGACTACTCTTTCGAGGCTATCGGCACCAAGGAGACCGCCGAGCAAGCCTTCGCCATGCTGCGGGCCGGCGGGACCGCGACCATAATCGGCATGATTCCCCAGGGGGTCAAGATCGAGTTGGACGGGCCGTCATTCCTGCGGGAGCGTCGGATTCAGGGAAGCAGCATGGGCTCCAACAGGTTCCGGACCGACATGCCGCGTTACATCGAGTTTTACTTGCAGGGACGGCTGAAGTTGGACCAGATGGTGTCCCAGAGGTTGAACCTGTCGGACGTTAACGAGGCCTTCGAGGATATGAAGCAGGGCGCAGTGGCACGGAGCGTGATTACCTTTGGATAACCGGAACCCGTTGCGCGGATAACGGGAATCCGGCGGGCCGATAACCAGAATCAGCTGGGCGACCGGAATGGTCAAGCCGAAGCGGGTCAGCCGGTCCAGTGGGGCTCCCGCTTCTCCAAGAACGCGGTTATCCCTTCCTTGGCGTCTACGTCCTGCAGGTTCTCCACCATGACCCGCTGCGCCAGGTCGTAAGCGGCGGGCCGGTCCATTTCCACTTGACGGTAGAAGGCCGGCTTGCCTATGGAAATGGTGCGGGAGCTGGCCTGGCAGATTCGCCGGGCCAGGGCCATCGTTTCTTGTTCCAGTTCCTCCGCCGGCACCACCCGGTTAACCAGTCCAAACTCCAGGGCCTCTTGCGCCGGGATGGGGAGGCCGGTCAACAGCATTTCCATCGCCTTCTTGGGCATTACCGCCCGGGCAACAGCTACGCCGGGAGTAGTGCAAAACAAACCGATTTGGACTCCCGGAGTTGCGAATCTGGCATTGTCCGCAGCCACGGAAAGATCGCAGGTGGCAACCAACTGGCAGCCGGCAGCAGTAGCCAAACCCTGCACCTGGGCGATCACGGGCTTGGTCAAGAGCCGGATCGCTTCCATAACCTCGGTGCAGTCGGCGAACACCCCAGCGTAGTCTTCCGGGTCACCGCCCACCAACTCGTTAAGGTCATGCCCGGAACTGAACACCGGACCCTCAGAACGAATAACCACCACCTTGATGGTTGAATCGTCTGCGATTTGCGCCAGGTAGGTTTTGAGCAGCGCCAACGTAGGGCTGGACAGGGCGTTGCGCTGCTTTGGATTGTTCAAGGTCAACACCGCAATGCCGTCTTCGGCGTGGTAGAGGACCGTGTCTTGTATCATGGTGTTGCCTCCTTGTGATGCCGTCAGCCCGGGATCCCAATGCCTCCCGCCGGGCTGCAACCGGAGAGATGCAACCGGGGGAACGATTTCAGTTTAGCACCGCGAATTGAAACCGGTCTATCCGCTTCCCTCAAACCTTTGGTGCTACAGTATCCGCCGGGCCAATCACCCGTCTTTCTCGCCGAAGTGGGACATAGAGCCCCTTTTATTCTTTAACCCGGCTCCGGTGTCCAGGGATGATGTAGCGACAAGGACGAAGGGAGGGGCAGGCTTGCCCGCACCAGGTGTTTCCCAGTTATCATGGGCATGTCGGCGCACGGAAAGGGCTCTGGATTCCCACTGCGGTGAGAATGACGCGAGGTGGGAGCGGTCAGTCCGCCAACGTCCCAACCACTTCCTTGAACTGCTGGATTACGCTGAGCCGCCCATCCATAGACTCCAGCCCACCCTTGCGGGTTTCGACCACCAGGTGAGTGGCTCCCAATTCCTGCCACTGCCTGGCTTCGCCCAGCCAGTCTTCAGGCTGCTTGCCGGCCGTCCAAATGCGCCCCTCCAATTCCAGGTCTGCGGGGTCGCGACCCGCCTTGGTCATGTAGTCCCGGACCCTCTGGACCAACGCTTGACCCGCGGCATCGGGGCCGAAACCAGGACACCAGCCATCGGCGATGGCGGCTACGCGGCGAAGCACAGGTCCTGCTCCCTGGGTGCCGCCGCCGAGCCAAACGGGAATGGGACGCTGGACGGGCAGGGGATTTATTCCGGCGTTGCTGACGCGGTGCCAGCGCCCTTCAAAATTGACCACTTCTTTGGTCCACAGGGCCCGCATCAACGCGATCTGCTCTTCGCTGCGTCTGCCCCTATTCTGAAAGTCCTGGGCGAGGGCCTGGTATTCTACGTCGTTCCAGCCCACGCCGATGCCGAGGCGCAGGCGGCCGCCGCTCAGGACGTCCACTTCCGCGGCCTGCTTGGCCACGAGCGCTGTCTGCCGCTGGGGTAGAATCAAGATTCCCGACGCCAATCCGACGGTCTTGGTGACCGCCGCCAAATACCCCATGGTAGTCATGATTTCGTGCACCACGCTTTCATGACTGTAGGTCTGCAGCGACGGATGTCTATGGTGCCGCGGGTCGGCCCCTAAAACATGGTCGGCAATGAAAATGTGGTCGTATCCCATGCCCTCGACCGCTTGGGCAAAGTCTTTAATCTCCGCCGGGTCCGCGGAGATTTCGGTTTGCGGAAAAATAGCTCCAATCTTCAACGAGCAACCCCTACCAATTGTAGTTGTAAGCGCGGCGCCAGTGTACGAACCCGACGCCCATAATAAAACCGCTGTGTTCTCTGCGCACTCTGTGGTAAATCCAGCCTTGGCGCTTAACCCACTTTGCGATACTTGAGCAGGCGCTGGCCTTCCAGGTTCTGGTTGATGTACAGATCACCGCGGGAGTCCAACCAGATGGCGTGAGCTCCGGCGTCGGTCGGCCCCGCCCACCGGGCCAATAGGTCTCCATCTATTGAAACAACGCTCATGAACGCGTCCAACTCGGGAATAAAAAGGACCTCGTCCTGGTCGATGTAGATATCACAGGGACGGGAAAAATCGGTCCACTGGTCCAGGAAATTGCCATCAAGGTCAAAAATCTGGACCCGGTCGTTTTCCCGGTCGGCCACAAAGACCCTGCCGTCGGTGTGCACCCATACCCCATGGGGGACGTGAAACACTCCGGGACCGGTTTTCCCCGGCTCACCCCACGAAAAGAGCAACTCACCCCCGGCGGTGAACTTGTGGACCCGGGAGTTGCCATAACCGTCGGAAATATACAGGTCTCCATCGGGAGAAAGGGCAACGTCGGTGGGGCGGTTGAACGGCGGCGCGGCTCGCTGCACCGGATCGGAGATATTGCCCGACCAACCGGTGTCCGAGGGTTGGTCCCGCGTACCCAGGGACATCAGAAGGTTGCCCTGGGAGCTGTACTTGAGCACCACGTGATTGTTCTTGACCGGGAGGTACAGATTGTCTTCGGCGTCGATAAACATGCCGTGGGCATCGGTTAAAACCCCTTCGCCCCACGCCGACAGAAAATTCCCGTCCCGGTCCAGCACTATCAACGGGTGGTCGCTGCGGTTGAACAGGTACACCCGGTCCTGGGAATCGGTAACAATGGCAGTCTGGCCCAACTCCCACCCCTGGGGGAGTGAGCCCCAGCCTTCAACGATCTCATAAGTGTATTTCCCGGTCCCTACCGTCGCCATCTTTAGTCTCCTTCAGGTGAGTGGAGTTTAGTGGAGCCGGCCATCCGGCTAGGGATCCAGGGTCAGGGCCGCGACCACATCATCCACAATCGACTCGGCCCGTTCCAAAACCAGCGCTCCGGGCAACCCGCCCAGAGGATGGGGGATGCCCACAGGCCGAAATCCCGGGCGGCCAAAGGTACGCGCGTGAACGTGTGCTGAATTAAGGAAGGGTTGGGTGCAGATAACCACCGTGGGTATTCCCCGATTTTCCAGGGTCATTGCATCGTGCACACTGCACGAGGTGCAGGACCCTCAATCGGCGATTGCCGTCACCACAAAGTCGCAGCGGTCAGCCAGAGTATCGATGATGTCATCGGCGGCGGGTCTGGAGTAGATGAACTTGTCCAGGGCAATGCCGTCGGCAGGTCCGAACCGCTGGGCCATTATCTGTTGTACGTCCCTGAGCAAAACTTCCGCATTGGCCTTTCTGTTGCCCAGGAAACCGCCGACTTTCCCGTCCAGGCTGGTGAGCCTCGGCGCGGCGCGCCACCGGGTGGCCGCTTCGGGGCCCATTTCGGGGTCTATGGGGCTGCGAATCCCCAGGGCGCTCAGCCTCTCTTCGATGCTCCGCGCCGGAGCCTTGGTGGGGGCAATTACCATACTACCTCGCTGCAACCTCGCTGAAAAACCTATCTGGGGCTTGGGCCTCTAGGAAATCTCGATCCTGCGGATGGCCCGCCGGGAACCCCAGCCGGGCACGCACACCGAGTGGGGACCTCCGGCGCCGCCGGCGACAAAAATGTGAATGTCATCCACCCGGCGCACCACCGGAACCATTTCCTGGTCGTCGTTGTGGTCCACAAACTTCGGCCAGAGCATTTCCCGCCGGTCGTCCCCCTGGGCCGGGCCGCCCCGGCGCAGCAGGCCGACGGGCCGGCGCGCATGCTCGAACAGGAACTGTTTAACGTCCCGCTTCCGCCACCCGGCCTCCGCCAGCAGGCGGGCGTGCTCGGGGCCCAGGAACACCATGGTGTCGCCCATCACGTACATTTGGACATTGCCCAAAGCGCACATGGTATCGGCCAACACCGTTAGGAAATTCCTGGCGTTGACCGCGTGATACATCACGTTGTGGGGCGCTTCTCCGGGGAAAACCGTGACCGTGCTGTCTTCCGAGGAAAAACCGGCCTCCACGTGATATGGCTCCCAGGGATTGGCGTCCTCGTTTTCCGCGACGCAGTAGGTGTAGGCCCCGGGATGCCCAAAGGTAGCCTTGTTGGCATCCCCCGGAGCCGCGCCGCCCAGGTTCACCAGCGCAAGTTTTACCGCCCGGCCAATGGTGGCGTTGGCCCGCCATCCCTGGCCGAAGCAGTTGTATCCCGAGTTGATTCCCAACTGCTTGACGATCGGCCCGTTGACAATGACCAGGGGTGAGTGGATGCCCGTCGAGCACTGAACGCCCTGCAGGTTGAACCGGTCGTCCATCAGAGCCTGAATCGCGGTGATTACCACCGGCATGTACTCCGGAAGGCACCCAGCCATGACTGCGTTGACCGCGATGCGCTCCACGGTGGCGCGGCCTCCCAGCGGCGGCAACTCGGCGACAAGCTCATCCGGGAACCGGCCGGACGCGTCCACAAACGCTTCAACCAGGTCGCCGGTAGGCGGCACCACCGGAAGGCCGTCGGTCCATCCGGTTTCGTACATCAGTTCCATGGCTTCCGCCATTGCCGGAGAAAGGGTCATCGCTCCTCGTCGTGGCTCTTTCGAGTCCCGGCCCCGGGCGCAGGTGGGAGCCGCTGCCACCGGGGGTCTAAGCGAGTGTAAGCAGGGGCGAGTCCAGTGTCAACGCTCAGGCCCGTGGGGTAACAGTTCAGAGCCCGGGGGCCAAGTCCCGGCCTCAGACGTAAACACACCCGGCCAGGATTGCCGGGTGTGTTTATCTCAAATCGGCTGGTTTGGGTCGGCATTCGCCAACCGGAGCATTAATCAGCGGGAACCGCGGTCTCTACCCTGCCTTTGAACGACGGCATCACCTCTTTGGCGAACCATTCCAGTTGCTCCAGAATAACCCTTTGAGGGGTGCCCATGGGGTGGCCCACCTCAATCCTTTCCAGGCCCGGATAGTTCTCCTCCACGGCCTTCAACTGTTCGATAACCCGCTCCGGCGGGCCCACCAGGAAAGCGCCCTGTTTAACCGCAGCCTCCATGGAAGGAAGGCCGGCCAGAGGGGCGCGCGTCCGGTCTGCGATGTCCAACATCTGCTGCTCGGTCAGGCCGCGGTGGAGCCGCAGCGGGCCGAACATCTTGACGTTTTCCTCGTAGTAAGCCGAGGCTGCCTTGATGGCCTCTTCCTGCGTGTCGGCAAGATAGCAATGGAACCCCACGCTCAGGTCCCCGCCGACCTCCGTCTCCCGACCGTGCCTGGCAAGGGCGCCGCGGTAATTGACCATCACGTCGTCCATCACGCCGCCTTCGGCAACGCCGCCGCCGATGATCCCCTTGATGTGATGCTTGGCCATGAAGTCGAGGGCCCGCTGGGTGCCGCCCTGAATGGGCTGCCAGCATTCCACCGGCAGGTGTTTGGGCCGGGGGACCAACGAGATGTCCTTCAGTTGGTAGCCCCGATACGGCACGTCCGGCGGCAGGTCGTAATATTTGCCGTGGTGGGAGAAGGACGGTTCGTTAAACGCCTTGAAGATTACTTCAACCTGCTCTTCGAACAGTTCCCGGTTGGCGTTCTGGTCCAACAAAGGCGCTCCAAAGGTCTCCACCTCCCTGGTGTGGTACCCCCGGCCCACGCCAAACACGACCCGGCCATCTGTGAGCACGTCGGCGGTGGCAAAGTCCTCGGCGAGTCGCAGTGGATGCCACATCGGCGCAATGTTGAAGGCGCACCCCAGTCTCACATTCGAGGTCAGGTGGGCGAGGTGGACGTTGAAAAGCAACAGGTTGGGGATACACTCGTAGCCTTCGAGCTGAAAATGGTGTTCGGCCATCCAAAAAGTGTCGAACCCCAGCCTGTCCACCAGGGTTGCAATGGCCTCGGCCTTGTCGAAGGCAGTAGCGAGATGAGCGTTGGAGAAAACGCGGTCGTTGACCGGAGTTCCGGCGTAGCCCACATCGTCCATGTCGACGTGGCCCGCGTAGAGAGTATCGAACTTTGTAATCATAGTCAGCCTCCCTTGTTGAGAACAGCCAAAAACGCCTGCTGGGATTCCATTGTAGGGTGCGACCTCTGGGTGTCAACCCATGTATTGGCTGGACCTAGCGCTGGGCCCGGGTCGCCCGGCTGTGCATGCTAAGGATTACAGATTGTCCCCTTTCCGAAAGGAATTATCGAATGCCCCAAAGCCAATAGGCGCGCCGGCGGTGGTTGCCCCCTCAACATCATCACCCCCTTGCTATGGTTGCCCGTCTGCCCGCTTTCCAGAGAAAAAGCCCGCCTCGACGACATCCTCGCCTCCGGGGCCAAACCAATCGCTCACCGCACCATCCCCTTGCGCGGCCCAGACAAAACCATCCCCATTTCAGCCGTTGGCCCTGCTTCCTGACTGACAGTTCCTCCGTACTGAACAGGGTGGCTCCCTCCTACTCTATTATCTGTCTGGCCCTTATTGGCCGCTCTTGGCCGCAGGCTCACCCCTGCAATAGGTCCTGGCTATCTTGGCCCCAGTCCCCCACTGAGCGCCCCGCCCCCCCGGCCCAAAGATGCCAAGCGCCCGGCTGGAGACTCATCGGCATCATGTGCTATCATTTCGATAGCGATACGTTGAGGGAAAGGCATGGCGACTATCATTGTGCGGCGATTGGACGAGGCATTGGTTTTGCGGCTTAAGCGACGGGCTGCGGACAACAACCGTTCCCTGGAAAGCGAGGTCCGGGACATATTGGAGCGGGCCGCCGAGGACGAGATGAAAGAAAAGGTCGGGGTCTTCCGGGCTTTGGCCCAGGGTTTAAGGCAACAGACCAAGGGCCGGTATCAAACCCCCTCCCAGGTTCTGGTTAGGGCAGACAGGAATAGCGGGCACTGGCCTGCCTGATGCGGTTAGTAGTGGATGCCAGCGTAGCGGTCAAGTGGTTGGTCGAGGAAGAATACTCGGAGGCCGCCGACAACATACTGGATGGACGGCATGAGCTGCATGCGCCCCGGTTGATGGCCTCAGAGGTGGGCAACACCCTGTGGCGGAAAGCCAAAATGGGGGAAATAGAACGAAGTCTTGCCGGAGCGTTGGCTGCAGCCATACCCGAGATGGGTGTCCATTGGAGCGACGATGAAGCAATCAGCGCTGATGCGGTCCGCTTGGCAGTGGCCTTGGACCGGTCGGTTTACGACTGTGTCTACTTGGCCTTGGCGAACCGGATTGGCGCCACCCTGGTAACCGCGGACGAGCGATTTGCCAATGCACTGGCGGGCACGGAGCACGGCGGAGCCGTGGTGACCCTGAGCGGGATGGTTTTGGAGTGAAGCAGCACCAGCCCGTGTTATACTCGGGCGAAATCCCTCCCGTTCAACAAGCTCGGGCAAGGCTCAAAGAGGTGTGATTATGGTTGACCGGCTAAAAGGAAAAGTTGCTTTGGTGACCGGATCTGGACGGAACATCGGCCGGGCCACCATTTTGAAACTGGCAGAGGAAGGGGCCAACGTGGTGGTCAACGCCCGCGCCAACCGGGAGGAAGCCGAGTCGACCGCCCGCGAAGCCCGGGAATTGGGCGTGGACGCCCTGGCGATTCTGGCCGACGTGGCCGACCGGGACCAGGTCAACAACATGATGGCCCAGGCTATGGACCATTTCGGGCAGATTGACGTGCTGATCAGCAATGCCGCAATCAGGCCCCACAAGCCCTTTATGGACCTCACGCTGGAGGACTGGGAGCGGGTGCGGGGCGTGGTCCTGGACGGGGCGTTTTACTGTGCCCACGCCGTGATACCGTCGATGGTGAAGAACCAGTTCGGGCGCTTGGTATTCCTGGCAGGAGGCGGCGCCTGGGCCGGTACGGCGGAGCGTTCCCATGTGTCGGCGGCCAAGATGGGGTTGGTTGGCTTTGCGCGGGGGCTGGCGTCGGAGTTCGCACCCCACAACATCCGGGCCAACGTTATCGCGCCGGGAAGCATAAACACTTCGCGTGAGAATCCTCAGTGGTATCCGAACCGGCCGCCCACTGCTTCCGGAATTCCGATGGGGCGTCAAGGAGACGTCAACGAAATTGCGTCGGCCATCCTGTTCATGGTCACCGACGATGGCGGGTTCGTGACGGGGCAAACCCTTCACGTCAACGGAGGATCGGCCTACTTCTGACGGGGGCTGTAGCCGGACGGCGGAGGGGGAGCGAACGGCAACGCGGTCGGTCAGGGGGCGAAATCGTAGACCTGCATGGGGACAGCCTTGTCCGGCTTAGCCTCGCCGTGAACCATCAACCGGACCCTTTCCGCCGATTCCGAGCTAAAGGATTGCTCGCCGCACCGGGTGCATACGACAACTGGATTTCCCAAACCAAGACATATTGCCCACCCACGCAGAAGACCTCGTCTACCACTTCATCGCTGCTTTCCTTGGCGCCGCAGACCACGCAACTAAACATATTCATCTCATTTCGGAGTAGCCGCTGCAGTCTTCCAGATTTGGCTCGTACAGTGTAACTATTTTCACGGGCCGGTTTCGCGTCATGGATACCTGGACGTGCAGTGGCCTCCCGGCGTCAGTGAAACCCAGGAGCAGGCAACTCGGAGAGTACTTGTCAGCCGGATATTCTTCAATGATCATCGCTCTCAGTCCGGCTTGCCTGATTTCCTGTCCGCTGATATTTCTCTCCACTACACGCCGGAGGGCGTGGCGAGAGAATTCGAACCCACCTTCAGATAGCTGAATGCGTACCTGTTGGAGGTCCCTCACGACTTCCTAATTGCCTCAATGTTAGTCCCGCAGCCGCACCTCGAGAACTTCGTCGGGGATGATTAGCTTGGCTTCGGTCAGTTCCTGAATCTCTTCGGGAGTCCAGCCGGGCGCGCGTTCCCGCAGCACAAACCCTTCCGATGTTACCTCGAAGAAACCCAGGTCAGTAGACACCATCTTCACCACGCCGGGGGCGGTGATGGGCAGGTTGCACCGCCGGAGCAGCCGCGGCCCTCCTTCCCTGGTGCAGTGTTCCATGGCGATGAAGACGCGCTTGGCGCAGGCCGCCAGGTCCATGGCCCCGCCTATTCCGCCGCCCTTCTGGTTGGGCAGTCGCCAGTTGGCAAAGTCGCCATTTTCCGCCACCTCGTAAGCGCCCAGCACGGTTACGTCAACCATCCCACCCCGGATAATTCCAAAGGAATCTGCGTGGTGGACTATGGCCATACCCGGCAGGCTGGTCACATGCTGACCGCCGGCGTTGACCAGGTGCCGGTCCTCTTCACCGGGGGCAGCCAGGGGCCCATAACCGATTACGCCGTTTTCGGACTGGTTGATAGTCTCCCGGCTGGGGTCAACGTAATTGGAACACAAGGTCGGTATACCAATCCCCAGGTTGACCACCCATCCGTCCTGAAACTCCATGGCCAGCCGGTCGCACATGGCCTGCCGGTCTAGCCTAGCTTTTTCCGCCATAGAAATCCTCCGGGTTGTTGATACCGGGTTTCTCTGCTCTACGTGTTTCCCGCCTATACCGAGAACGCCGGGCCTATATGGCTCCGCGTCGAGTGCGGAGCCGCCCGCCTATCTTCCTCTAATCCCAGATTCCGTCTTCCGGAATCCGCACCACCCGGTTGACGTATATTCCGGGCACGTGAATGTGGTCCGGGTCCAGTCCGCCAATTTCCACAATGTCGTTTTCCACTTCCACGATGGTGGTAGTGGCCGCCATCGCCATCACGGGGTTAAAGTTGCGCTGAGTCAGGCGGAACTGCAAATTGCCGAAGGTGTCGGCCTTCCAGGCCCGGATGAAAGCGTAGTCGGTCCGTAGGGGATGTTCCAGCACGTAGGTGCGGCCGTCAATCTCCCGGTGCTCCTTGCCTTCCGCCAACTCAGTCCCCACGCTGGTGGGAGTGAAGAACCCGCCGATGCCGTAGGCGGCGGCTCGCAGCCGCTCCACCAAAGTCCCCTGGGGGACTGTCTCCGCCTCAATTTCGCCGTCGTTGTACATCCTCACGAAGTCCGTGATCCTTGAAGGGTGCGTGGCAGCGGTAAAGGCGCAAGTCATTTTTCTAAAGCGGCCGGCCCCTACCAGCAAGCCCACATCCACTCGGTCGTCCAGGGCCCCCGCGTTGTTGGAAATGCCCTCCATGTTAGTGGCGCCCTGCCGGTGCAGAGCGGCGATGAGGTTGCGAGGAAATCCGACGTTGCCGAACCCTGCAAAGGCCACGGTACAGCCGTCGGGAATGTCGGCCACCGCCTCGTCAAAGGTGGCGAAGACCTTGTTTTGCATATTCCGTATCTCCTGAGCCCCTTGCGTTTCTCCCATACTACCTTACAGCGGAATCCCTTGCCAGAGCCGGCAACGGATGCGGCCCTGTGGCGGGGACTTAAACCGTTGACAACGTTGGCCTTAACAACGCTGGCCTTGACAAGGTTGGCGATTCGTCGAACAATTCCCAATGGCTTCTGCGGCTGCTCCGGCAGTGTTCAGGGGTCTACGACGGGCGATCCCCGTCACCCGCGAAACCAACGACATAGGTTAGGCTGGGATTGACCACGGCTATCGCATTTTAAAAACCGGAGGACTCGGGGAAACCGATCATACAAAAGCGTTGGCGCTACGGTCCTGGCGGAACCCATCCCCCGTCATTCTCGCCGCAGCGGGAATCCAGAGCTCCTCTCAACCTTTAAACAGGCTTCGGTGTCCAAGGCATGGTCGTGCGGCAAGGGCAACGGAAGGAGCCCGGCCTGCCCACACCTGGCGTTTCCTCGTTGGGACAAGCGTGTCGCCGCACAGAAAGGGCTCTGGATTCCCGCTGCGGCGAGAATGACAGGAGGTGGGGGCGGTTGGATAAATGGCGATCTGGCATCAGTTTGGACGCCAGATTCTCCCGTTGCATTGGAATGCGTTTGCCCAGGGCAATTCGCCATCCCGCGCGGTCTCTCTCCTAATGTATGCGACAATGGCATCCGGGCATTCAATATAACCACGACCAATATAACCACGACGCCCCCAACAGGAGCAGGCCATGTCTGAAGCACAGCACAAGAGCTACGTTTACGTCGGACTCGGCGGAGAAAGTCCCCTTCTGGTGGGCTCCGACGGCCCGGCTCTGGACCAGGGAGGTCTTTATCGCCGGGGAGACGGCGACGAGACCTGGGACAGCCTCTCTCAGGGACTTCCCGCCCACCCCCAGGTCAGGGCGCTGTTGGTCAGCCCCCAAGACCCGAGAGTCATTTTCGCCGGGACCCACGATGGGGTTTACCGAAGCGACGACCGGGGAGAGCGTTGGGAAAGACAGGACTCGCCCCGGGGAGACGTTTGGTCGCTGGCGGCCCATCCCCATGACCCTGGCGTAATGTTCGCCGGGTATGACCGCAGCGTCATCTGCCGCTCGGTGGACGCCGGGGACTCCTGGCAACCGATGAACACCGCCAACGTGGTCTTCCCCCACATCACTATGCATCCCAGGGAAATCGTCAAGCGCGTAATCGGAATCTCCGTGGACCCGGGCAATCCCGACGACGTTTACGGCGCGGTGGAAGTGGGCGGGCTGGTGGCCAGCAGGGACGGCGGGGAGACCTGGGTGTCGGCAACCGACGGACACTACACCAGCACCAGCCCGGTCGACCTTCACGGCGTACAGGTTAACCCATCTGCGCCGGGCCTGGTGTTCATCATCACCCAAATCGCCATGTTCCGCAGCCGCCAACGGGGACATCATTGGGAGTTGGTCCCCCTGGAAGAGATGTTCCCCGGCGGCTCCTATTGCCGAGGACTGACCGTGGCCCCCGATGACCCCAAGACAATGTACCTCGCCGCCGGCGCCGGCGGCGGCGGCGCTCCTCCGGGAACCCAGGAGGCCGGGGCGCTGGTGTGCACCCGGGACATGGGCGAGTCCTGGGAACGTATGGACCTGGGCGAGACGCCCCCAAGCCGAATGTTCCAGGTCGCCGTTGATCCGGCAGCGCCGTCCAGCGTCCACTGCTGCACCAGGGACGGCCTGGTTTATAGCAGCTGCGACCAGGGCAACACTTGGACCAAGAGCCAGATACCGGTGGAAATGTCGCGCACGAATCACGTCTATCCCATGGTGTGCGGATAACCCTACAAGGCCATTAGACTGGCCGCCGCGGCTTCACCTCGAAACGCGCGGCTTCACCCCAAAACGGAGGATACAAACACCACGATGGCAATCAACCGGGCAACTTTCAGCGTCACCGACAACGCCTTGGAGTTCATGGTCCTGGAGAAATCCGACCTGCCATCGGATTTTGCGGGCCACCAACTGGTCCGGGAGGGCTTGCTGGACAACGCCACCATGGCCCAACAGGGATTTCCGGGCAACACAGAAGAGAAAATCCGGAATGTGGGGCGGGTAACCGGATTCCTTCGCGAGTTTGGCCCCACCAGCAACATGCCAAGCGCCGATGGGTTCGACTTTCTGGCCGCGACGGTCGCGCACCTGTTCGACGACCCGGCCTCAGTGCCCGGATGGATGACCGATATCTTCATCAAGGACTTTGAGGACAACGTGGGCGAAAGGGTTGGGGACGACCACCAATTGGTGTCGGCAACCCGGTTGGAGCCCCAGGGATTCTACGACGAAGCCGTGGCCCTCAAGGTCGTCCAAGGCGGATCATCGGGCCTGGTGTCATCCACCATAATCGACTTCCGGGTTGGCCGCCTACTGGGCGTGGCGTTCGTAGCCACCATCGGCGACCACACGCGCCTGGACCTGACCACCCAACTGGGCCTGACCCTGGAAAAACGCATGGTAAAGGTGATTCTGGGGGCGGGGTAGGAGACGGCAACTTGTTTGGGGACGCCTCCTGAAGATGTGGATTTCGCGGCGCCCAAGGGGCGATGAATCTCCTGATACACGCGGTCTACTCTATCCGGTTTCGTTTCTTTGAACCTACAAATGAATTCGGCGTTAGCCGAAGGGTATTCCAGCAATTCCCAAATTTCTCGGCGAGTCAGCGAAGATTGGGCTTCCAGAAATCTGTTCTGCTTGGCCTGCCAATCTGGCTGTTTATCCACCGAGCCCCCTAACACGCCCGTCCGAGATTTCAGTTGCCCCGACTGCGGCGCAGGCTACCAGTTAAAGAGCCAACAGCGCAGGTTTGGTCGATCCGTCTCAAACTCGGCCTATGGACGGAAGGTAGAGGCCATACGCGAAGGTCGGATACCCCACTACGTATTCCTACGGTATGCCAAACCGCAGTGGAGCGTTACCGATTTATTCGTCGTTCCCAGTCATTTCATCACCTTGGCCGTAATCGAACAGCGGCCTCCGCTTCCGAAGCACGCCCGGAGAAGCGGTTGGATTGGCTCGAAAATCCTGCTGAAAGATTTACCGCCAGAAGGACAGGTTCCGGTGGTAAACGACGGCATAGCGCGGAAGGTTGCCGACGTTAGGTCAGATTGGCAGAAGTTCGAGTTCCTAGGTTCGGACGCTCAGGCCTCCGGAGGTTGGGGCGCAGAAATTCTCACATGTGTCCGTGACTTGCAGAATATAACTGGGGAACGGGAATTTACTCTACAAGACTTTTATTTTCGCTTCGTCGACGATTTATCCCGGCGGCACCCGGAGAACCACAACATCGAAGCCAAAATCCGCCAACAACTTCAGGTTTTGCGCCGCGGGAGAATTTTGGATTTCCTGGACCGCGGGCGTTACCGAATAACAGGATGAGTCCATAAACCTCCCATATAGGAGGCCGCTGTAGGCATTGACAGCCGAATGATTACGATCAATGATCCCGATCCAATACTTGACCGAGAGGATCTGGATTGATATGTCCGAAATCGAACAGGAAACCTTTGGTAGCATTTCTTTTCAAGTGGTGTTAAATGGGTTGGCCAGTCTGAGACCCATCACTGTGCATCTTGATTCAGCCTCCCCGCGAATCAATGATGGATCAAATCGCTTAAGAGGACAGACAGCCGAAAACCACTCCCCCGAGGATGAAGGGAATCTACCCAAGTGCGCCTGCCGGGAATGCGGGTCGGTACAACTTAGAAGCGACTTGGATACCTACCAAGTATTTTTAGCTCAGGACGATAAACTTGTTCACTTAAGGAGTGAAGGTACACCCGGTGGACTTCAAGGGCTTTACTGTTACGAGTGCGGGAAGGAAATTGAAGCTGGATGCTTGGGAGATATACGAATAGAATAGCTGAATGGAGCATGGCCTTGGTCGCCGCTCGAAAGTCCCCTCTGGGAAGGAGGCGAGGATAAATATACTTGTGCCTTGATTCGCTTCCTACCCGCCGCTCAGCAATTGCACGACCTCCTTGGCTACTTGGGAAGTGGAGTTTCTGCCACCGAAATCCGGTGGCAGTACCCGCGCTTCCCTGAGACACCGAGCCACCGCTTAGTTTACCCTCCAGGGGGGCTTAGGCCTCACCAAAGTAGTCGGCATCATGGCCGCGGCGGAGATGGCAGCCAGGGGATTGGCAATGCCTCGCCGTTTGTCCTAGGACCAACCTTTGCTCGGCAGCCCGGACGCTCAGTAGATACGGCGGCGGACTCCCCTTGAAGGCTTTCCGTGTATCTGTTCAGATCTGAAGGGAAGTGCATTCTTCACCTGGTTCGAGACAGGCTTGCGACGAAGAAACCTGTCAGTCCCTGGAGCAAAACGCAATCCCCTGGTGACATTTCTCTCCTCCCCGCTGCGGTTACATCTCTCTACAATATTGAGCAATAAACGATCCGAAATTGCGCCGGAGAACACCGAGCCAACCTGGGGTGACACCAACTGACGTCGCCCGTCTTTCATCCTGACCTCGTCGAAGGGTTGGTTCGGTCCAGGGGGATTCGTTCCTTATTCGTTCCCTCGGGGAAACGAATAGTGGGGGCGAAAAAATGGATGCCAACGTTCACGAGCGTAACAATCCAGCGTTGAAGGGAGCCGAGTGTCAAGCCGCCCGATTTTGATGGGTTAAACCTTGTTGCCGACGTTCAGGCTGGTGTCTATGAAGAAGTGTTCGGGCAATCCAACATCCACACTCTGAACAGTTGCCTTTCCGTCATTCGATTGACTGTCTTAACTCGAAAGTTTTGCACTCCCCTTTGGATGGAAAAACCGCAGGCTAGCCACCCGCACTCCTCTCGTAGATGGAGATGGCCTCCGAGTCTATGTAGGCCTTGAGCCCAGTATTACTGATTCGCTCGTAGGCGTGCACGTCGCATTTCTGGAGGATGTCGGACTCCTCCAGGTCTAAGACGAGGCGGCCAAGGCGGTGGGAATCGAGGATGCCACGGGTGGCAAGGTCGATGTCCGAACGGGGCGTCGCGTTGCCGTTGGCCCGGGATCCGTAGAGCAGGACTTGGGTCAGTTCGGGGTAGCGAGTGAACACTTGAGCCAGCGCATTCATGGTTTTCTTGGAGAGGCAGGGCGCTTTCACTGCTCCACCATGTCCTCGGTCAATCTCAAGTGTAAGCCGTTTAATACTGCGAGGTAGCGTTCATGTACGTTTTTGAGCACAGCCTCGATGCCGGCCGCGTCATAAGTATGTGAGCTCAAATTCCGGTCAGTGAGCATGTCGAGCCAGGCGTCGCCGTCTTCAATAAGTCGCGCCTGAAACGCTTGTCGGATGACATTTCGCGGGGTGACCGCGGGCAGGGTGACTCCCTCGTATTCCAACCGATCTTTGAGAGTGTTCCAGGCTAACTCAAAGGTATATTCGAAACGTTGGATTACTCCCTCGCGCTCCAACTCGTTGAGCGGTCCTACGCCGGAATCGAGGGCGCTCCGCAACAACGCGTATGCGCGGGAGAAGCTATTGAATCGGAGTTTCCAACGCGGTTCACTGGTCATCCGGCCGGCCCTCTGCCGTCTGGCTACCTCGTGGTTAATCTTTGGAACAAGGCCCGCAGGGGGATCCCATGATTTGACCGATCCCTCGCTGGTCCCCGTTCTTCCCTAGCAGCAATTAGTTTCCGCCTTGTTGGCGCCGGATTTCCTCTTCTAATTCCCGGATTCTGGCCTCAGACTGGGTCAGGTCCCGGTGGTAAGTGTTGCAATTGGGGTCGTAGAGTTCCGGTATCCCGTCCTGCCAGCACAGGCTTCGCCCCAGTATCGGACTGTGCCCTTTCAGAATGCCGTCCGGTTCTGTGGTAAGTTCAATGGGCAGGTAAACGCCGTTAACCAGCCGCTCTCCAGTCAACGGTTGGCCGTAGTGGCCGCCGCCGCTGGGGTCAAAGCGCCAGTATTCAAGGACACCGATTTGGGCGTACCGATCGCGTTTGGGGCCCAGGTCGTTTTGGGACGTGCTCTCCGAGCCGACTTCAAGCACGAAGTCGGGGGGCTTGCCCGCTTCCCAGGGGAGGTACAGTTTCCTTTGCCCGATGGCCGGCGCGTCCACGTCGAATGCGATGTAGATGTCCGGCATGACCCGGTCGTTCAGGTTATCGCGGTTGTAGCACACCGGCGTGTTCGTGTCGATGAAAACCTCTTCGGGCGGGTACAGGGATTTAAGGTGGGCGTCTATCATGCCAATGATTCTCAGGATAGTCGGGTTCTGTTCCATACCCTCCGGCAGCGGCTCAGACTCGTTGGGGTCAAAGTCCAGGTTGGCGTAGTCGATGACCGATAGAATTTGGTAAGTTGGTTTTGTTGTCATAACGGGAACTCCTGGGCGCCGCGCTTGTGTTTCTTGTCCCTGTTTTCCTGATTAAGGTAATGACGATGATAGCAAAAGCCACGATTTCCTACCGCCGACGGGTGAGCACATTACCGTCGGTCCGCACAATCGACCCGCGCTGGCTTCAGGTAATTTTTATTTCACGGTTGTTAGGCGCCGGGACTCAAGGCGGCTGTTGGAGGCCTGTCTAAGGGTCTCAATAGTAACATTTCCGGCATCAACCCCTACCCATCCCTCAATAACCGCACCACCTCATCCGCTACCTGGGACGTGGTTGCGGTGCCGCCCAGGTCCGGCGTCAAGACGTTGCGTTCGCTCAGGCATTGGGCTACGGCCCGGTCCACCCTGTCGGCGGCCCCCCTTTCGCCCAGGTGCTCCAGCATCATGGCAACTGCGGAGATGGTGGCCAGGGGGTTGGCGATGCCCTTCCCGGTGATGTCGAAAGCGGCGCCGTGCACCGGTTCAAACATGGAAGGGTGGATGTGTTCGGGGTTGATGTTGGCGCTGGGTGCCAGGCCCATGCTTCCGGTGACCACGGCGGCAATGTCGGAAAGAATGTCGGCAAAGAGATTCGACGCCACCACCACATCGAAAGCCTCCGGCCAGCGCACGAAGTCCATGCACGCACGGTCCACCAACAGAGATTCAGTCTGTATGTTTGGAAACTCGGCAGCCACTTCCTGGAAAACCTCGTCCCAGAACACCATGCCGAAAGCCTGGGCGTTGGACTTGGTGACGGAGGTAACCTTGTTTTTCCGGCCCCTTCTTTCGCAGAACTCAAAAGCGGCCCGGATAATCCGCTCGGTACCCCGGCGGGTGAAGACGTTGGTCTGGATCACCGTTTCGTGGGCGGTGGCCGGGTAAAGGCGGCCGCCAATGGGGGCATACTCCCCCTCGGTGTTTTCCCGGAAAATCACCAGATCGATATCGCCGGCCCGCTTGCCGGCAAGGGGGGATTCGACCCCCGGGTACAAATAGGCCGGACGGATGCACACTCCTTGATCGAAGGTGCGCCGCATGGGCAACAGCAGGCCGTGGAGCGTCACGTGGTCCGGGATATGCGGGTCGCCCACGGCGCCGAACAGAATGGCGTCGAAAGCCTCAAGCTGCTCCAAACCATCTTCCGGCATCAACCGGCCCGTCTCCCGGTAGTAATCCGACCCCCAGGGGAAATCGGTGCATTGGAACTGGGGGTCGTCTGGGGAACCGGCCAGAGCGTCCAGCACCTTGCGGCCCTCAGATATGACTTCGGGTCCAACGCCGTCTCCGGCGATAACCGCCAGTTTATATTCCGACATGCTTTCTACACCCTTTGACCTGATTTGCGAGTGGGTCCAACGGGGCAGTGGGCTCCTGCTACGCTCCGCCTGTAACCCGCCGTACGCCTCCGCCCAAAAGCCGGAAGTGATAGACCATCTCCGCCTGGGGAAAGGCGTCCCTGGCTTTCCGAAACACCGACAGGCCTCGCCGCTGTCGGGCATCCAGCAGCACGCCGATGAGCGCGCCGCTGTGGGCCACGTTCACACCCACGGCTCCCACAGCCTGGGCGAAATCACAGACTGGGGGTAATTGAGGCTTGGGAGACACCTTCTGCCCGGTCCACGCGCTGATGGTGGCGCCCTCTCCGAGCAAAACCGGGTCGCCGCCCGCCACACCCCGGCGCACCAGTTCCAACGCCCGGGACGTGTCTACCGACACCGATTCCCACAGAGAACGGCGGTCGGTCCGGTTGAAATCAACGGTGTCCACCGTGCCCCCAAAGTCCAGGGCCACTATCTCCAGCGGCGGAGGCGGGCCCAGGGATTCCATGACCGCTCCATCGCGATGGTCGAAGAGGGCGATTCCCGGATACATCACGCCGTCAGTGGGTTCCACCTTGAGCGCAAGACGGGCTATTTCCGCCGGCGGCAACTCATGACCCAACGCGAGCCCGGTGGCGGCGATGGCCCCCACCACGTCGGCGCTGCTGCTTCCCAGACCCTTACCCTTGGGAATAGGGTTGCTTACTTCCACGCAAGCGGTGAAGCCAACCGCTTGAAGGTGGTCCATGGCATAGCGGGCGGCTTCCCCCGCCTTGCTTAACCCTTCAGGGGCGTTGACGTGATTGGCCCCATGCGCGGAAACGCCACGCTCGACTGTAACCGTGACCCGAGAGTGGAAATCCACCGGGCAGGAAACCAGGAAATATCCGTCCTGGTTGATGCCCTGCACCAGTTCTCCGCAGGAGCCGGGCACCCGCACCGTCGCAGTGCGGACTTCTCCGTCACCGACGGTTTCCAAGGTTGGCTGATGACTTGGAGGATTAAGGGGTTTTTCGATCAACTCACTCACCAGGCAAACCGGGCCGCTGGCGCCGGCGCGGTCTACTTCTTGATCGCCACCGGCAGGCCGGCAACAACCAGGGTGACGCGGTCGGCGGACCCGGCTACCCTCTGGTTCACCAATCCTAACAGGTCCTGGAAACGCCGTCCCAGGGGAGTTGTCGGCGTCAGCGTCAGTCCAACCTCAGCGCTGACCGCAAAGACCGCGCGCGCTCCTTTCCGGCCAACGTCCAACAGACGGTCGGCGGCGCACAGCGCCAGGGTTTCAACGTCACCGGCGGGCTGGTCTTCATGTTTCAGCAGGATATTGGCCAGCCACCCGTCGATGCTTTCGACAATAACCGCCGTGGGTCCGCTCCTCGATTCCAGGTACTGTTGCAGGCATTCGGGCAAATTCAGACTCTCTTCCAATGTGTCCCACTCGACGGGCCGCCGCCGGCGGTGGATTTGGATTCGTTCCTCCATCTCTTCGTCCAACGCTTGGCCCGTGGCCAGGTAAACCGTGTGGAGTCCCAGGTAGGTTGCCAACCCTTCGGCAAACGCGCTTTTGCCCGACCGGACGCCGCCCAATATGAGATGCACCTCCGGCCCCCGATCCGCCATCAGGACAGGCCCGGAGTTGCGGGTTCGCCGGCGTCCCGGTGCTGCGAAAGCCCGGCCATCCGGTACACCAGGTCCATGTCCAGGCTGTTCCTGACCCAATCCGCCAGTTTGTCAAACTCCTGCTCCATCGACGGGTCAAACTCCGACGACGGCAGAGCCACGCCTTTGGCGTCAGCCAGTTGCCTCAGCATCGCGGTCCGCACGCCTTGGTTGTGGAACAGCCCGTGGATGTAGGTGCCCAACACCCGTCCGGTTGGGTCCATGCATCCATCCATTGCGGTTTCCGGCGACACCGCGGCGTCGGACCGGTCTTCAATCAGAAACGGGGCCGTTTGCGTCGAAGCGGCCATGACGCTGGTGAGGCCCATGTGTATTTCATAACCTTGGACGTCGCACCCTTGAGCCCCCGAGAGCAGACCTAGGGCATTGCCCACCCGGCCTCGGATGCGGTGGGTCTCCTTGGTCCCGGAAAACACGGTGCTGATGGGAAGCAGACCCAAGCCGTCAATTTCTTCCATGCTCGATTCGATTTTATGGGGGTCTGAGACCCTGGCGCCCAACATTTGGTACCCACCGCAGATTCCCACCACCGCCGCGCCGTCTCGTAGGTGCAGGTCCTGGATGGCCTGGGTCAGTCCCCGGCCATTCATCCAGGCCAGGTCAGGGATGGTAGTCTTGGTGCCGGGAAGAATCACCAGGTCCGGCTTGCCCAATTCAACCTGGGAAGTGACATACCGCAGGGAGACGCCGGGCTCCCGGGCCAGCAGGTCAAAATCATCAAAGTTTGAAATATGGGGAAGCTGGACCACGGCTATGTCCAACACCGGATGGGCCGTCATCGGGGCGGGTAGCTCCAGGGACACCGAGTCTTCCTCCGGGATGTGTATATCCCGGAAATGATGCACAACCCCTACCACGGGAATGCCGGTGCGTTCCTCCAGCCAGGTCAGGCCGTCGGTGAGCAGGCTGACGTCGCCCCGAAATTTGTTGATTACGAACCCCTTGATGGTCTGCCGCTCTTCAGGTTCCAGCAATTCCAGGGTGCCCACGAGAGAAGCGAAAACCCCGCCCCGGTCTATGTCTCCGCAAAGGAGCACCGGGGCGTCGGCGTAGCGAGCCACCCGCATGTTGACGATTTCGGTGGCCTTCAGGTTGATCTCCGCCGGGCTTCCCGCCCCTTCGGCGATAACCAGGTCATAAGAGTCCCTGAGGCGGTCCAGCGAACTGCTGACGGATTCCCAAAGCTGAGGCTTCAACTTGAAGTAGTCCCTGGAACCCGCCGTCTGCAGGGGCCGGCC
Organism: Dehalococcoidia bacterium; assembly: GCA_965226825.1. Lineage (GTDB taxonomy): Bacteria > Chloroflexota > Dehalococcoidia > Lucifugimonadales > UBA3495 > Io17-Chloro-G2. The sequence goes on along the minus strand of CBDDED010000003.1, from coordinate 3,110,327 downwards.
CATCAACACCACCTGCGATGTATGGTCAGCCTCGGGTTTCAGCAGCACCGGGTTCATCTCCACCCGGGCTTCCACTCCGGCGGCTTCGGCCTGAACTGCCTGGGCGCGGCCAATTTCTCCTCCGTCCCGGGTCACGTAGGAATTGTTGGACATGTTCTGGGCTTTGAAGGGGGCCACCCGGAACCCATCCTGGCGGAAGATGCGGCAAAGCGCCGCCACGAGCACACTCTTGCCAACGTGGGAAGCGGTCCCCTGCACCATTAAGACCCGCCCGGTCACCGGCTCAATCTCCTGCGTTCACCGGCGTCCGGCTCAGGCAACCGACGGCCCCAACAGCAACCACCAACACGGCTGTGCCCCGCGTTAAGCCGGGGCATGACCGGTATCGGCGCTCGCGTTGCCGGCAGCCGTAACGCCCACCTGGCCCAAATGGATCAGGTGGGATGTGTCGTTATAGAGCCGGAGCACGGCGTTGTCCCAGTAGGTATCGATTATGGTAAGGCTGCAATTGGCCATCACAAATTTCCAGGTAGCCTCCGGCGGCAGGTCCATCACAGCCAAAATCAGTGACCTCAGCGACCCGCCGTGGCCAACCAGGAGAACCGTTTCCTCCAGGTGTTTTTCTTTGATTTCGCCTACGAACGCCGCCATGCGGTCCAGGGTTTTGCGGGCACTCTCGCCCCCGGAGGGCGCAAAGTCCAGGTCTTTCACCAGGGACGCGGCAAACATTTCAGGATATTGGGTGCGGCGCTCATCGACGGTCAGCCCTTCGAAGACCCCATAGTACCGTTCCCGAAGCTCTGCGGTGCGGACCAGCGGCGTGTCGCGGCCCTCCAACAGCATCCTGGCGGTCTCCGAGGCCCGTACAAGGTCGCTGCTGTAAGCCGCGTCGATTGCAGTATCAGCTAATCGACTGGCCGCGGCCCGCGCCTGCCGAATGCCATGCACGGACAACGGTGTGTCCGAGTGCCCCTGAATCCGCCCTTCGGCGTTCCACGCAGTCTCGCCGTGGCGAACTATGAGAAATCTTCCCATGACGACGGTATCCACAACCAAGGAATTTAACCAAGGAATTTTGAGTAGCCCGGAACCCAACCGGTAAAGCCGACGGCCCCGCCGGAAGATTGTACCAGAGAGACCGCCCCGGCATATCCGGGTCACGCCCCGGCGGGAGTACAGAGAATGTTAGTTGCGAGGACACTCGCGGTTACAGAGCCGCCGCTGGCGCCGGGCGTCTAATTTATCCTGAAGAATTTTGAGATTCGAGCATACAATATATTGACATCCGTGCCTGTCATATATAGGATGTAGCTACTCTTAGGCCAACACTCTATGGGTAAGGAGTTCTCTCATGGAAGCATATTGTGTCAAATGCAGGTCCAAGATGGAAATCAAGGATCCTCAGGCCATCACGATGAAAAACGGCAAGCCCGCCACGTCCGGGATCTGTCCCGCCTGCGGGACCAAGGTTTTCCGCATCGGCGCTGCCGTATAGCGGGAATCCCCTCGAATTAATCCTCGGCTATTCCTGCTGTCAGGTACCGGCCCAGGCGCAACTGGGGATCCAGGCAGTGGGCCATACTCTAAGTGGGTCGGGTGGTGATTCCATCCGAGTGTCCGTCGGGTTACCGACGGCAACACGACCCGCTTAGTTACGCCAGAGTAAGCAGGCGATCAGGGCCTGTAAGGTGCTTGTGACTGTCGGATCCAGTTCCGGCAGCGTCTTCACTCCGGTTCTGGGTCTATTGCAGCCACCGTGACCGGCTAAACCATATTTCTCTGGTTCGGTACACGTTTCCTCGCGGATTCCTCTCGGGCCGCGCCCTGGCAAGTGTCCAATTGGGCGCTTGGCACGCTGTCCTCATCCTTTGGCCGTTAATTGCCCTCGTCCCTCCTCCTTGGTATCATTCCAGCCTGCGGCTCTTTGCCGCTGATACCCAGATCCCTTTCCATTTGAGAGGAGGCGAGAACATGACGCAAGCCCAGGTACCCCCCTGGCAAGCCGCCCTTGAGAAAAACGCGCCGGCGCTGTTCGGCGACATTTCCAAAGTGCGGGAATCGGTTTTGACTGAAGGCGCCTTGCCTCTGAAAGTCAAAATCCTCATGACCATGCTATGCGACGCGATTCTCGCCCATCCGGACGGCGTTGCCGGCATAGCCCAGCGGGCTAGAGCCGCCGGCGCGAGCGAAGAAGAAATCGCCGAGACCGTGGGTGTGGCATTTATTATGGGCGGCATGCCCGGCTTGGTAACCGGCGCCAACGCCTTCCGGGACTAATCTATCTTCCCAAGCCCAAACGAGGTGCATCTATGGCCACTGAGAACCCTGTAGTATTTTTTAATGGCAGCCTCAAACTGGAAAGCGAGGTGGGGATTTCTATCCGGGACCGGGGTTATCTTTACGGCGACGCGGTTTTCGACGCCACCCGCACCTTCAACGGCGCTCCGTTCAAGCTTCGGGAGCACATCCACCGGTTGTACGATTCGCTCCGTTATTTGAGAATCGACCCGGGCTTGGACCCGGAGGCTATGGAGCATTGGTCCCTGGAGGTGGTCGCCCACAACTACCCGTTGCTGCCTCCCAACCAGGATATGTGGGTGATGCAGCGTATCAGCCGCGGTGTGGAGTCTACCCAGCCCGGAGAGGCCAACCATGCCACGGTGTTGATCGAAAGCCACGCCATACCGTTCGCCAGCCGCGCTCCCCTCTACCGCGACGGCGCCAAGGTCAGAACTCCTTCGGTGCCCCGGACTCCACCCAGGTTTATGAGCCCCAGGGCCAAGACCCATAATTACTTGAACCTGGTGTTGGGAGACCTGGAAGCCCAGGGCGTTGAGCCGGGCTCTTGGGCGGTGTTGTTGGACGAAAACGGCAATCTCACCGAAGGCCGGGGGTCCAATATATTCCTGGTCAAGGACGGGCAGTTGAGCACCCCCAGGGGCCAATTCGTCCTGGAGGGAATTACCAGGAACACGGTTTTGGGGTTGGCTTCGGGGCTGGACATTCCGACTGCCGAGCAAGACATCGACCTGTTCGACGCCTACACGGCCGACGAGGCGTTTTTGACCTCCACCAGCCTTTGCATCTGCCCGGTGTCTTCGATAAACGGAGCTCAGGTGGCTGACGGCGAGATCCCCGGCCCTATCACGCAAAGGTTGATGGGGGCGTTTTCCGATATTGCCGGGATGGACTACGTCGCCCAGTACCTGGCCCACATGTCCGAATAAGCCTGGACCGTCACCGTAGAGGCGACGGTCTCCTGTCCACCTATTGAGTACCCATCGAGTACTCCGAGTCCCGGTTGCCGCTAAGTTGACCGGGACAGTTAACCGGTTTACCAGCAGGAGAGAGATATGCCCGACAGCTTGGACCAAATTGTTGAATCCAACGCCAACGAGCAGTTGGCCACCGGGTTCGTGTTCACCGAGGGCCCTCTTTGGCACCCCGAGGGCTACTGGTTGTTTGTGGACGTGCGCACCGCCATCATTCACCGCCTGACTCCCGGCGGCGAGGCCGAAGTCTTTCGCGACAACAGCGGCGGCTCCAACGGCCTGACTTTCGATGCCCAGGGCCGCTTGGTGATGTGCGAAGGGGACAACCGGCAGATTGCACGGATGGAGCCCGGCGGCGGGATAACCCCCATCGCCAGCCGGGTGGATGGCAAACGCATCAACCGGCCCAACGACATCGTTTGCCACAGCAATGGCAGCCTCTACTTCACGGATCCCGGCGGACGCCTGCCGGCCGAAGAGCGGGAGTTGGACTTTTTCGGCGTCCATAGAGTTTCTCCCGACGGTTCGGTCACCACGGCAACCAGGGAGACCGAATACCCTAATGGCCTGGGGTTCTCACCCGACGAGAGCATCCTGTACGTAACCATTACCCGGAGGGATGATGGATGCGCTGAGGAGAAGGCTCGAGGGGAAGTTTGCCCACACCAGATAATCCGCGCCTTCGACGTTGCCTCGGACGGATCGCTCACCAACAACCGGGTCTTCGCTGAACTGCCATCCTCCGGGGACGGCGTTCCCGATGGCATGAAAGTTGACGCCGAGGGCCGGGTCTTCTCCACCGGGGCCGGCGGCTGCTGGGTATTTGATTCCTCGGGCGCCCATCTGGGGACCATAGTGCTGCCGGAAATTCCGGCCAACTGCGCATGGGGAGGCCCGGATAACCGCACCATGCTTTTCACCGCCCGCAACTCGGTATATACCATGCGAATGAAGACACCGGGTGTTCCGGTCCACGGGGCTGCCCGGGCAACATCCTATGGTTAATCGGCCGCGCTTTGGTTAATGGGCCACGCTCCTCGGTTCGGGAGGCTGGACTGTGGCTTGGTTGATGGTGGCCGTTGGCGGAGGACTGGGTTCAGTCCTCCGATACGGAGCGCAACGGATTGCGGCCAACTATGCCGGGCCGGAAACAGTGATGGGGACCCTGGCGGTAAACCTGGCCGGGTCCTTTATCTTGGGATTCCTGATAACCTTGCTTCTGGTCCGCTTCCCAGTCTCCACCGAGGTCCGCATCTTCCTAACCGTCGGGCTCTTGGGCGGATTCACCACCTTTTCCACCCTCAGCTACCAAACCGTCCAACTGCTGGAAACCAATTCGCCCATCGCCGCGATTGGCAGCCTCGCGGCCAACGTAATCCTGGGATTGGCCTTAGCCTACGCGGGCATTCTCCTGGCCCGAGCCATCTAACAAAACCGGTCCTGATTCGCCATCACGCGGCGATTCCATACCGGAATCGACGGGGAAAACGCGGGGAGCCAAGCCCAGCCTGCATAGCCATCACGCGGCAATCGCATTACGAACTGCGGCTAGTGCGTCCGGAATGTCCTCTTGCCCCCGGCCGGGAGACGTCAGAATGAGAGCACAACCCACTCCCGTCTTTCTCGCCGCAGCGGGAATCCAGAGCCCTTTATCTCAATAGACTTGGTCGGGATACGCAGGAAGCCTCGCCTCTCAGCCAAGTAGACCGGTCCGGTGTGGACCACTCCTACGTTGCACCACGTATTTGCGCGTGGGAAAGGGCTCTGGATTCCCGCTGCGGCGAGAAAGACGGGGGTGGGGGTTGCCCGAGTATCGGCGTTTTAAATGTGATTGCCCTGCCAAAGCCAGCCGCTCCAGGTACTCTCGGGATCCCGGCTCTTGGGCCGTGTGACGCGTATAAATAGCCCGTGAGTCCCTCGGATGCGGGACTCACGGGCTATGATTTTAGGCGGCGGGCTGGGGCGCTAAGGCCGGTGGTTACTCCCCGTCGTTCCAATCGGTGGACATGGCTTCCTCATCAATAGCCGGGCTGTCCTCGTCTTCGAAGTTGTCGTCGCCGTTGCACCTGGCAAGGGTGTCGTCCAGGTAGACGCGGCGCCCCTCCTTGATTCTGGTGGGGAAGGAGGATACGTCGTTGAGGGAGCGGGCGCGGTGGGTTTCCCGGATGATGATCGAGATGCCCTGGTCGTTGCTCCCCAGAATTGCGGCGTCGTAGGCATTGCCCCCGCACATCAGCCTGATGAGCCGGCGCGCCAGCTTAGGCTCAATCTGCCCCAAGTACTCGCTCTGGCGAGTGTAGACCTTGATGGAATCCTGCTCTACCACCAGGTCGGCAGGGTCGCTTGGGGCGATCCGCTCCGTAACCTGGCCCTGGGCCGGTTTCCGCAGTAGCGTGGTGCCGGATTTGCCGCTTTCCTCCAGGAAAAGCTGGGGGGCGGCGCCGCCTTTGCGCACCTGTTTGGCAGCAACCGGGGTCGCGACCAAACGGTCCAAGCGGACGGAGTTTTTCCTGGCTATGTTGTTGTAGGGAGCGATGCGCACAACCCGGTCGAAGACCTCCTTCGCCTCGGCGTAATCGCCCAGTTCCATCAAGGCCTTGCCCAGCCGGTTCATAGCCGGCACGTCATCCTCAAACAACTCGAGGATAGCGCGGTTTACCTCGGTGGCTCGTTCCCATTCCCCCCGCAGCGCTAGAGCAACGGCTTCACGGGAGAGATTGCGCTCCAGCCTGGAAGAGTTTGCCGACATTTCCTTTTTCCTGTCTCCGGGCTTGTCCCCGACAAGGGTCTGGTTATCGTTCACTTGACTATCCATCATTTGAAAACTCCAAATGCGCGCCTATCTACGGCGTCGCTTTATACAAGATGATGAAAGGACGAACACTGACCACTGCCGCATCGACAGGCGGGTCTGCGGAAAGTTCGATTCCGCGGCGCAGTGGCGCTCGGGCCCCAACACTTCCTCCTCCCTCCAGCCCTAAAGGGATCGCCTTTTGCCAATCAAACGTTGGCTTACATTGGTTATTGCTGCTGTTCGGCACTGGAACCGACCGGGAACTTCCTCAACTTTTGTTGAGCTAAACCGCAATCTGTTCACCAGTGCAACATGATTGCTAAATTGACCAATAGTAATTACATCAAAAGCAAACGGGCGGTCAATACGTTTTGCTGGCATTTTCGAGTCATTTCCGGGGGAATAATTCCCACTCCCGGCTATTGCCGGTGTTCCCGGGAATAAGATCCTCTGAAATGTAACCGCCGAATCTTGAACAAGTCCCGCGTCATGGCCAGGGAATCCTTGATCGGGCGGACTTTGCTGCCGTCCCCGTAGTACCACTCGACGCCTATTTCTTGGATCGTGAGACCCATCTTCCTGGCCAGGAACAGCAACTCGGTATCGAACGTAAACCCGTCCAGATGCTGCCTCTGGAACAGCAGGGGAACTATCTCTGCCCTGAAGCACTTGAAGCCGCACTGGGTGTCGCTTAGGCCGGGCAGGGCAACCGCTCGGACCAGCCAGTTGAATAACCGGCCCATCAAACGGCGCGTCCCCGGTTCACCGATGCGGAAGGACTCTGGTTGTTCCCTGGAGCCCACCGCTACGTCCACGCCCTGCAGCCTTGGGGGAAGGAGGCGCTCCACCTGCTCTATCGGCACCGCAAGATCTGCGTCGCAAAACAGTCGGTACTCGCCGGAAGCAGCCAGAATACCATTTTTGACCGCCCAACCCTTGCCCCGATGTGCCAGATACAACATCTTGACGTTGGGATTGACCGCCACAGCTTCTTCCACTAACCGGGATGTCCCATCGGTGGAACCGTCGTCGCTCACGACCACTTCCCACTGGTACTCCCGGGTCGCCAAATACTGGGTGATCCGGTCCAGAGTCCGCTGTATGCGGCTTTCTTCGTTGTAGGTCGGTATCACCACTGAAAGGAAGGGCCGAGCCAAGATATTTTCCTCTTACAAGAATGGGCGGCTCAAGCTGTTTCCGGGTCCCCGTCCAATTCAAACCCCGTGTGGAGCAAACGGACCGCCTCACCCACCTGGCTTTCGTTGATTATGCAGGAGATCCTGATCTCCGACGTAGTGATCATGTCGATATTGACGTTTCCGTCAGCCAGAATGCGGAACATCCTGGCCGCAAACCCGGGGTTGTTCTGCATACCGGAACCAATGACGCTCACCGACCCAAGGTTGGAGTCGCTGATGACCGTCTCGGCTCCGAGCTGAGGCAAGACCTGCTCGACCTCCTGCAAGGCAGCCGGCAAATCGGTGCGCGAGACCGTGAAGCTGATATCGGTGGTCCGTTCCAGGCTGGTGTTCTGGACAATGGTATCCACGCTGATACCCACCCGGGCCAGAGGTTCGAACAGAGCGGCGGCCACACCGGGACGGTCCGGCAACGCCCGCACGGTGATTTTGGCCACGTTGCCGGTGCCGACGATACCGGTGGCCCTGATCCGATCTTCCATAGACAAATTGTGAGACATATCGTTCACCGGCGTTGATTCGGGTTTGTCGTGAATGAGTGTTCCCGTGGCGTTCCCGAAAGTTGAGGCCACGTAGATGGGCACCTTGTAGGCCGCGCCCAACTCGATTGACCGGCGGTGCATCTTGGCCCCGTAGGAAGCCATTTCCAGCATTTCTTCATAGCTGATCTCATCCAGCTTCCGGGCCAGTGGCGCCACCCTCGGGTCGGCGGAAAAGATGCCATCCACGTCGGTGTATATTTCGCACCGGTGCGCCTCCAGGGCCGCCGCCAAAGCCACCGCGGTGGTGTCGGACCCACCCCGGCCCAGCGTGGTGACGTCCTGGTCCTCTGTTATGCCCTGGAAGCCTGCCACGACCGGCAGACGCCCTTTATTCAGTTCATGTTCTATACGGCTTGGATCGATGCGGTGGATTCTTGCCCGGCCGTACATCGTATCGGTGTGTATGCCGGCCTGAAAGCCGCTGAGACTGACCGCCGGGAGTCCCATGCCCCGCAACGCCATAGTCAGCAGCGTACAAGAGACCAACTCACCGGTGGAAAGGAGGAGGTCAAGTTCTCTGGGGTCGGGAGCGGTGGAGACGGTTTGGGCCAATCGAAGCAGGTCGTCGGTGGAGTCACCCATGGCCGAAACCACTGCCACTATGTCCTGGCCTGACTCTTTGGCCCGCGCGATGCGCTGCGCGACGCCCAGTATCTTTTCGGCGTCGGCAACCGACGATCCTCCGTATTTTTGAACAACCAGCGCCATCAATTGGATTCCATATCGGGTATTACGTCCCGGTCCTTGCTCTAGCCGTTGATTACATGGGCGCCCTGAAAAGTCGGCAGGGTCACCCTGACCTGGCCCTCCACACCCATCTGCTTGGCTGCCTCGGCCATCTCATAGGCCACCGTCATCTCCCGGCCCTGGGTGAGCGCCAGCACTGTCGAGCCGCTGCCGGACAGAAACGCGCCCAGGGCCCCCGCATCCAGGGCCGCCTGGAAAAGCAGCTTCATTGCCGGAAAAAGCGGCTGGCGATAGGGCTGATGCAGACTGTCCCGGGTGGCTTCCGCAAGATACTCGGGATGATTGCCGGTCATTCCGGCCACCAACAGGGCGGCCCGGCTCATGTTGAAAACCGCATCCGCCCGCGGCACCGTTTCAGGCAGGACCTCCCGGGCATCGGAGGTAGAGATTCTCATAGAAGGAACGAACAAAACCGCGTGAATCTCCGGCGGGACGTTGATCTGTGCCGTTAGAATCCGGTTGCCGTCCGCCACCACCAATTGGAGCCCGCCCATCACTGCCGCCGCAACGTTGTCGGGGTGCCCTTCTATGGTTACGGCCATTTCCAGGAGTTCATTACTGGAGAAGCGGGTTGAGGCCAACGCATTGGCCGCCGCCAACCCACCGGCAATGGCGGCAGCGCTGCTGCCCAGTCCCCGTTTCAATGGAATTTCATTTTGGCATCTGAGCCGCACCGGAGGCATGTCTTCCCCGGCTTCGTGGAACAAAAACTCCATGGCCTGGTAAACCAGGTTATCCCGCCCGGAGCTGAGCTCCCCGGCTCCTTCCCCAATGACCACAACATCAGCAGCGGAGTCCCCGGAAGCTGCCGGCCCCGTGGTCGATTCAGCGTCTCCAACGACCACTTCCAGGCGGTTCCAAATGTCCAACGCCATGCCCAGGCAGTCAAATCCGGGGCCCAGGTTAGCCGTGGTGCCGGGGGCCAGTACTGTAATCCGGTTGTCAGTCATCTCAGGTGTGGAAAGCGGTGCGGACTTTGTCTACTACGTGAGGAATAGCCTGTGATTTGTTCTAGGCCAGCACGTGCTGAAACACGTAGCGGCCTAAATCGACGTTCTCCCGAAACTGATGCCCGTGGAACGAGCCGCCCCAGCCGATTATCGGCACGGTTGCCTCATGGAGGGAGCCGTGGGACCTCAAGCGCGGGGGCAAGTCCACCTGTTGGTGGTCTCCAAAAACCACGCGGGGACCGGCCATCACCATAATGTCTCCGATGCGGTCCGGCATGAGGTGAAAACGAACTGCTGCCTGTTCCCGGTCCAGGGCTTCATCCACGCCATCGGTCTCTGCCAGAACCGCCAGGGCCGGCTCAACCTGGTCCCTGGAGAGGTAGAGGTAGATACATCCGCCAAGGTTGGAATGATGAACGGTGTACCTGTCCTTGATGATGGGAACGGCGCGGGCCTCGATGCCATGGGCCGCCAGCACCTCGGGTAAGTGGACCATTGCGCTCTTTTCCGACATGCCATGGTCCGCCGTAATCAAGACCTGGGGACTCGGCAATGTTTCAACCAGCTTGCCTACCGCCTGGTCCAACAACTCCATGTGGCGTTGGGATTCCGACTCCTCCGGCGCGAAGGTGTGCATGGCGTAATCTGTGGTGGTTACGTAGGCCAGGTCATAGGGCTCGTTGCTCAAAATGAACCGCGCGGCGTCCACCACCCACTGGTTCACCTCCACCGAGTAAATGGGCGGCGGCTCGCCCACTCCCTCTACCACCCACGCGGGCGGGCATTCTGATGAAACGCTCAGGGTGGCTCCATCCCCCAGCAATGTTCTGAGCTTATCCTTGGCGGTGACCAGCAGCGTACGCGCCCCTTGTTGCGCCGCCCTCTGGAACATGGTCTCACAACCGATGAATTCCGCGGACTCGGTGTACACTTCCTCGCCCGAGCTGCGGTTCAGCCAAAAGTTGGAATTGATCCCGTGGACCTCCGGATAGCTTCCGGTAATCAGAGAAACGTTGTTGACGTTGGTCACCGTCGGCATAACCGCCGAGGCATCAACGCGGAACCCGTCTTTGGCCAGTTGAGCCAAGTTAGTTGCGGGTGAAGCGGCTAGATACTCGGGATCCAGACCGTCGATTACCATCAGGACAGTTGTTGATTGCATTCCAAGACCACCAAGGATCCCAAGCTTTGACTATCACAGACCGGGGCAACCCGAATCGGGGTAGACTGTATCCTATCCACCAAACCAAGGCAAGATAGAGGCCCGCCGCCTGGTTATATCCGGAGAGAACCGCGGACGTCAGGCGGGCGGAACTGGGTCCTATCCCGGACCTGGACCGTCGTCTCCTCCGCTTACGGTGGCCGGTTGGAACGCCCTAATCGCCAAGCACTGGGGTTGGCGGAGCGCCGACTTCGCCGGTCATCCCTTCGAAGGCATCGTTGGCATGGCCGCTGCTGCTCCCGTTAGTCCCGTTGCTGCCATTGGAGCTCAAGCCTGCCTTGACCGCCCGCAGGTAGTCCGCGGTCAGCCGGGGCAACAGGAACTTTTGGCGGACGGACTCGTGGGCCGCGTCGCCCAACTGTTGACGAAGCTCCGCGTCTTTCATCAACTGGACTATGCGCCGGGCGCAGGTTTCCGGAGAGTCCACCAGATACCCGCTTATTTCGTCTTCGATCTGGACCCGGATGCCGCCAACGTTGCCGCCAATGACCGGCTTCCCTTTCCACATGGCTTCGGTGACAGTCAGCCCAAACCCTTCCCGGGTGGACTTTTGCAACACCACCTGGGAAGCGACCTGAAACGCATTCACCACCTGGTCTATGGAACCGGGCAGGTCTACGGGATAAAAGTACAGGTGGATATCCGGGTCTCCGCCGGCGTGATTTTCCACTGCGTTAAGGACATTGAGGGCTTCCGGGTCATCAATGGCCTGGCTGAGGCCCAACATGGCCAGTTGCAACCCTGGAACCTCCTCCCGAGCCAGTCGGTAGGCGTCCACGACTCCGATGGGGTCCTTCCAAAGGTCAAACCGCGACACCTGGGTGACCAATGGGCGGTCCGGGTCGATGCCCATAGCGGCCACCATAGAGGCGGCGTCCCGGTCGCTCAGCGCCGTGTTTTTCACGCTCATGGGGTCGATCGCCGGAGGGGTAATGTGCACCCGCGCGTTTTCCAATCCCGCAGGCACGTACTCGTTGTGGGAGAAGAACAGATTGTCGTAGTCCCGCGTGAATGGCAGCAGGGAGTTCATGGCCGATTCGCTGGGCGCAGTTAAATCGATGTGGCAAATCCAGTTCCTCACCTCGGCGTGCCGGTGAGGCAACATGCCGGCCAGAGGCAACACCTGGGGATCGTGGAAAAACCAGGCGTCGGCCTCCAGTCCTTGCCGTTGAAAATCATCGGCGACACGCTGGTTGGTCTGCAAATAAGTCTCAAACTCGGCTGCCGACAGGGACCCTTCCGCCCCTTGGAGCAGGTTGTGAATTCGCTTGGTCGCCTGGAAAAACTCGGGAGCGCCATCAATGACCACCCGCTCCGTGTGCAATCCCAGGGCATTCATCAAGGGCGTCATGGATTGAAGGATTTCAGCGACGCCGCCACCGGTGGCGGTGCTGTTAATATGGACCACTCGCAGGTGGCGGAGTTCCTCGGCCAGGGCAGTGAGCTCATAGGCCAGATTGGGGGACACGATATCTAGGTAGGCATCCTTGGATATAGCAGAATGGTCCAATTTAACGAACATCTATGGGCAGACCCTCTTTAGAACTGGCCAAGTTCCTCCCGAAACTTCGACCCGATCGTCGAATTCCATTGGCGCTAGCATGATTTCACTCTTGTTGTCCAAACACAAGACCATTTCCGACCATTCTTTGAGCAGTTTTCGAAAGGCGCAAGCTCAACAGGGTTTGGGCGGTTAGGTTAGGGCATACCGGAAGCCGCAGGGGTTTTGAACGCTCCACCCCGCTCGTCGCACTCGGTCCAATCACGAGGCCAGACCCTACTCCACCGTCACCGACTTGGCCAGGTTGCGGGGTTGGTCCACGTCGCAGCCGCGCTGGACCGCGATGTGGTAGGCCAGTAACTGCAGCGGCACCGAGGCGATGATGGGGCTCAGGTGCTCCGGCACTTCGGGGATATAGAGAGCGTGGTCAACTTCTGCGGACAACTCGGTGTCTCCTCGGGTTAGAACCGCCAGAACCACGCCGTCCCTGGCTTTGACCTCTTTCACGTTGTTCGCTACTTTTTCGTACAGTTGGTCCTTGGGCGCCAGCGCCAGGGTCACCATGCGGGAGTCGATCAGGGCAATCGGACCGTGCTTGATCTCTCCAGCGGAACATCCTTCGGCGTGGATGTAACTGATTTCCTTTAGTTTAAGCGCTCCCTCGAAAGCAACCGGAGTGTGAATGCCGCGGCCCAGGAATAGGAAGTCGTTGTATCCGGAAAACCGCCGGGCCAAATCCTGATACTGGGATACATCGGCCAGCAATTCACCGACCAGCCTTGGGCACTGGGCCAACGCGTCCACCACCGACCGGGTCTGTTCCGGCGTCAAAAACCCCCTGGCTTGGCCCAGGTAGGTTGCCAGAAGGTTCAGGATCGTCAGCGAAGCCACAAAGGTCTTGGTGCTCGCCACGCCGATCTCTATTCCGGCGCGCATGTACAGCGTGACGTCGGCCAACCGGGACGCCTGGCTGCTTTCGGAATTACATATCGTGACCAGCACCGCCCCTTTTTCTTTCACCATTTGCATCGTGGCAATGGTATCCGCGGTCTCTCCCGACTGACCGATAGCAACAACCAACGTGTGTTTGTCGACGTAGGGGTCGCGATACCGGTACTCAGACGCGCTTTCCGCTTCCGCCGGCAACCCGCTCAACCTCTCCACCAGGTGACGGCCGATCATGGCAGCGTGCATGCTGGTGCCGCAGCCAATCAGCACCACCCGCTGTACGTCCTTTAGCCGCTCCTCAATGACAGACAACTCGGGCAGCGCCACCTGGCCCGCCTCAAAGTCAACCCGGCCTGCCAGGGCGCTCGCCACCGATTGGGGCTGTTCCAATATCTCCTTGAGCATGAAGTGGCGGCGCCCTCCCTTGTCCACTACCACGTCCTCCTGGGAAACGGCGCGCAGAACCTTGGTCAAGGGGTTGCCTTCCAAATCGCGATACTCAACACCTTCTTCAGTAACCACCGCCATCTCCCCTGCGTCCAAAAAGCCCACCGGGAACCCGGAAGGAAGGCTGCCATGAGACCCGTTGGAATTCCTTCGCAGCAGGGGGAGGACCGCCGGTAAGTCGCTGCCCACGATGCCCTGGCCATCCTTGTGGGCGACCACAATGCCTCCCGCATGGCCCAACCGCACTGCGCAAATCTTGCCTTCCGACCCATGAAGCATCGCGGTGATTGCCTGTGAGCCCCGGATGGCATGGGCCATGTCCAGCACGGCATCTTCCAGGTTCATTCCCCGGTCGATGCCAGCTTCAATCAGGTGGGTGATGACCTCAGTGTCGGTATCGGAGGAGAAAGTATGCCCGTCAGCGAGCAACTGTCGCTTAAGTTCCAGGTAGTTTTCGACAATCCCGTTGTGCACCACCGCCACCCGGTGGTGGCAGTCGGTCTGCGGATGAGCATTGGCATGGGACGGCCGCCCGTGGGTCGCCCAACGGGTGTGGCCCAGCCCGGTGGCGCCCAGGAGAGGGTATGGGCTGGATGGAGAACCAAGGCCCCGCACTTTACCGACCGTCTTGCGGAACTGAAGTTGTCCATCATCGTCGACTACGACGACTCCGGCGCTATCATACCCCCGGTACTCCAACCCCTGGAGCCCTTCCAGAATGATGGGCCAAGCGGGCTCGTTCCCAACGTACCCGACTATTCCGCACAAAGTAACCTCCGGCTTGGTCGGCAACACCGCCAAAACCACGCCAAGCTATTACGGACCTTGATTGCCGGCGGTGTGTTGGCGCAAAACTCAAGCATGCTGAGCCATCCTTGAGAGTGGAACCACAAGCTCACCGCAACCCGACAAGCCCGTTCCCGCCCAGACCGGTCGGAGCATTGAGCTCGCTCCGGCCCCAGCCGCCCAGTGTTAGTTCGGATTGGGGATATTCGGCACGCGTTCAACCCCGGGCGCGGAATCCCCGGAAGGACAAATTGGGGGCCGCTTCTCAGCAGCCCTGGGGCAGCGCCTATAGCCATCGGCCGAACCGGGAGCCCCGGGGTAGATTCAAGGGGGCGGCAGGTTGAAAAGCCAGGCCAATGGAGGCGTCCGTGCGGTTAAGGGTCAACCGGCAGATGGTTTTACTCTCCGATTTGGCGCTGAATAGACCGCGCCAAGTTTTTGGCAAACTCCTCAACGGTAGTCCTGGCTTTGCGATGCATCAAGGGTTGGCCCAATTCCCCCAGCTTGCCCATGAAAGCCGTCTCGGTCACTATGCCCAGCCGGGTCTGTCCGGGCTCATGTTCCGTCACGGTAATCGTCATATCGGCCTTGATGGACCCGCCCACCCGGCGGTCGGATGCCTCCACAAGAACCCTGGCTTCCCGGAGAGTTGCATGCGATTCCAGCACCGACACCGTCCCGGAGAAGTTAAGGCTCATCGGACCCACTCGCGCCTGCAGGGAGGCCGAATAACGGCCGTCCCCCTCGGGGGTTATCTCCTTCAGGCCGGGGACACATACGGCGGCTTCGGGGATGTCCATGATAAGGTTCCAAGCGGTCGCCGGGTCGGTGGGTATCAGGCAGCTATTCTCCAATCTCATGGGCGTTGAGGCCGGGCCTAGGAAGCCCCTGCCACCGCCTGACGGATGGCCCGCCGGGTGAAGACTTCCGCCATATCCCTTTTGTAGTCCGCGGACCCCCTGAAATCATCCAACGGGTCCACCGCATCTTTTACTGCGGCGGCACAGGCGGCGATATTTTCCTCGGTCAAAGGCCTGCCTCTGAGAATCTCCTCGGCGCCGGTGGCATGAACGGGAGTCATGCCCACCGAGCCCAGGACAATCTTCACGTCCCGGCACAGGTTGTTTTCGTCCGGTGTTACGATTGCAGCCACCGACACCGTGCCGTAGTCGTCAGCGGTCTTGGGGAGAAACTTGATGTAGACACCACCCGATACCGCCGGCATCGGAGGTATCGTCACACTGGTCAAGATTTCACCGGGTTGGACGTCGGTCTCGTAGTAGTCCAGGAACAGACCCTCTACGGGCACTACCCGGCTTCCGCTGGCGGATGTCAGCTCCACCGACGCTCCCAGAGCAATGAGCGTGGGCGGCGGGTCTTCGTTAGGATCGCCGTGAACCAGGCCCCCGCCGACGGTGGCCATGGAGCGGATCCGCGTGGTGGCCACGTGTTCGTAGGTCTGGACCACCAAGGGGAAGTATTGACGCATCACCGGGTTAGTCTCCAGCCGGTGGTGGGTGCACAGAGCGCCAACCTCGACGGGGCCGCCGTTGCCGTTGGACTCGGATTTAATAGAGTCCAGACCCGGAATCTTCTTCAAGCCGATCACGTGCCCCGGTTGGGACAACCGCTGCTTCATTTGCAGCACCAGCCCGGTCCCGCCGGCCATCACCCGGCCGTCGTCACCGTAGCGGTCCATTAAATCGAATGCTTCCGCCAAGCTGGTGGGACTATGAAACTCGAAATCGTTCACGCTGTGCCGCCTTTGGCCGAGCGGGCAGCCTCAACAATGGAATTCAGGATTCCGTAGTACCCGGTGCACCGGCACAGGTTGCCCATCATCCAAGCCTTGATTTCTTCCTCGCTGGGATCGGGGTTCTGGTCCAACAGCGCTTTTGCGGCCACCACCTGGCCCGGTGTGCAAATTCCGCACTGGAACCCGCCATTGTCGATAAACGCCTGCTGCACCGGATGCAACCGGCCTTCCTGTGCAATGCCTTCAATAGTGGTGATTTCAGCGCCGTCCACCGCCGCGGCCAGGGTAATGCAAGACGCATACATCTCCCCGTCAACCAAAACGGTGCAAGCGCCGCACACGCCCACGCTGCAACCCTCTTTGGCGCCGGTCAATCCAAGATCAAACCGCAGACAATCCAACAATAGGCGGCGCGCGGGGATTTCCAACTCATAGTCGCCGCCGTTGACTTTAAACCGGACCTGCTGATTCATCGCACTCCCGTGGCAAACCCCCATAGCATAGAAGCCCAATACGGGCCGATTCGCGACCCCTGGAGCGGAGCCCAAACCTTCCCAATGTTATACTACCGGCTACCCACGCACAAGCCGCCGAATTGCTGCATAAATGTTATTACCGGAACCCATATCCTGCCTCTGCGCAAGCGATGCCGCATTGCGGCGCGCCCCCCAGCGGCGAGTCTCCCAGCCTTGGCAGGAAGCTTCCGCCGGTTGCTCCTACACTGTTTCGGCTATAGGGTAGCCGCCCCGCCGGGTCCGTTTATTTTCCGGGTCCGATTGTGCTAATGATATGGAGGGACACTCATGACGGCATCCAAGGAACGGGCATCCGACCAGCAGCCCAGCCAGCACGTCGGCGGCACGATTCTGGTTGTGATGATGGAAGTGGACGAAGGGCACGAGGAAGCCTTCAACCGGTGGTACAACGACGAACACCTGCCCGAGCGCCTGGAAATACCCGGCTACGTCAGCGCCCGCCGGTTCAAGCTGCAGGAGGGTGAAGGGGTTTTACAGTATCTCTGCATCTGGGAACTGGAGGATGCTTCACCGCTGGAAAGCGAGATGTACCTGGCCCAACGCGCCCGTCCCAGCAAGCTCCGAGAGGCGGCGGCGCCCCATATCCGGCAGCGGGCCCGGGGACTGTACCAACAAATTTTCCCCGCCTCCGGCGCTTTCGAAGACCACTCCGGCAACTATCCCGACCCCGCGGGTTAATGGCGCGGCCTCCGGCCGGGGACCCCAACCGGCCCAACGGTGAGACCCAACAGGCCCGGCGATAAGATCTGGTCTGGACCGGCTAAACTTTGGCCAGCCGGAGGATATCCCCCATCTCTTCCACGGTTTCCAGACGCCATAAGCGGTCCAAGAGAGCATTGGTGCGGGATTCGGACAAAATCCCGCGGCACTGGCGCCGGAATTTCTCGCTGACTTCGGCATCGGAGAGAGGGTCTTTGTAGTGGCCCTTGTGGTAGGCCACCTCGGAAGAAAACCGCTCGCCCGATGCCATCACCACCTCCAGGCGACACAGCATGGCCTCCGGCGCCCGCCGGTTTGCTTCTTCCGAGACCTTGACTTTGACCCGGCCCACCAGGTCCAGCAAGTCCTCATCGCCCAGGTATACCGGGTCGAAATGCCGCTCTTCCACCGATCCGTGGGTCAACGCCACGCCCACCGTGTATGGCATGGAATGGTCCGCCGTCTCCCGGTTTGCGGGCCGCCACTTCTCCGGGTCTCCGGCCATGATATTGACCGCCTGCTCCAGGGTCTCAATGTTGACCTCGACAATGTCCCTGACATCCGAAATCCGGCGGCGCACTTCCAGGGCTGCCTGTACCACGGTTTGGGAATACTGGCCCAGGGGATAACGTTTGATGCTGCACTCCATTATCTTGTAAGGCCGGCCCTCTCCTCCGAAGGGTTCAAGATCGAAGGCGCCGCCGCTAACCGCTTTGAAATAGCCGCCAGGTCCCTCAAAAATAGGCGCCGGGCCGGACAGCCCCCGTCTGGCCAGCAGCGAAGTAAACACGGCGTTTCGGCTGGCGTTGGCGTAGGCGCAGCCCTTCCACATGGAAACGTCGCCGATGCGGGTCTGGTACAACGCCAGATTGCCGGCGACAGCCATATTCACGGCCTGGCAGGTCTGCTCTTCGGACAGACCCAGTCCCTTGGCTGCCCCAACCGTGCTGGCGATACAACCTACCGTCACGTGGTCAAAGCCCCTGGGTTTGAGATCCGCGGCGTCGCAGATCCGGCAAAACACCTCGTACGCTACTAGGGTCGATGCAATGAGGCGTTGACCGCCCGCTCGTGCAACCTCGGTAGCCGCCAAAGTAGCGGCTATGCTGTCGCTGGGGTGCCCGGATTCCTTGCTCGTGTACCCGTCATTGAAATCCAAGTAGCGAATCATCACGCCGTTGGCGAATGCCGCCAGGTCCGGACTGGTCGGCAAGCCGCTGCCGAGGACGGTAGCCGGTTGGGTGCTCGACACGGTGGCGGCCAAATCTCTGGCCAGTTTGCTGGGTTCTCCGTCATACCCGCCGAAGGCGCATCCCAAGGTGTCGATGACCATTCGTTTGGTCTGTTTCACAACCTCTGCGGACAGGTCCCGATAGCGTAAAGAAGTAGAGAAGGAGCTGAGACGCTCCGCGATGGTGGCCATTTTAGGTCCTCCACAGCGTCACTCCCGGTCAAACGGGAGAGTCGACCGTGCGTTATCAATTCAGCAGGAACTCGCCTGGACACAATATGAACGGCCCACCCGATTAACGGGACCGTCAAGGGATATATGGGTCCGCCGTCGGCAACCTAGGTAAAGTGGGGCATTACCTCTTCCGCAAACAGCTTCATGGACCGCAGCACGTTGCTTTGCTTCATGCCGCCAAAGGAAAAATTGCACAGGAAGTAGTCGATACCATGGCTTTCCACTTCCTTGATTTTAGCAACACATTGCTCGGGGGAGCCTATAAAAGCCCTCCGCTGGAACAAGTCTTCATAGCTGGGTGGGAATTCGGTGCGGGTCTGACGCCAATCTTGCAGCTTATGGTAGACCTCGCTGCCTACGTCAAAGGTGCGCCTGAATTGGTTCATGTCCATGGTCCAGTTCAATGCCTCTTCGGTGTCCTTGCGCGCCTGCTCTTCGGTTTCCCCGACGTAGAAATACCTGGAGAAGGGGATGGCCGACATCGGTACATTGTGCCCAACTTCCCTGGACCCTTCGACAAAACGGTGGCAAAGGTCCAGGGCATCGTCGGTGTCCAGGACCACGCCCAGCATCAGAGGATGGCCAGTGGAGACCACGTACTTCAGGGTTTCCGGAGTCCTGGTGGCCGCAATGTAGATAGGCGGATGCGGTTTTTGCAGCGGCAAGGGCACCAGGTTCGTCTCCTCAATGTCAAAATGATCCCCATGGAACGTGAACCCGGGTGTCGTCCACAGCCCCTGGACGACGCTGATAGTTTCCTGGAACCGCTCCTGGCTTTCCCCGCGATCGACGCCATAACCTCGGTATTCGTACCCCGACGCGCCGCGTCCGAACCCGGCGTCAAACCGGCCGTTGCTGACGATATCCAGCGTAGCCGCCTCTTCAGCCAACCTTATGGGGTGATGCAAAGCCGGCACCAGGACGGCGGTCCCCAGCCGAATTGTCTTGGTCTGAGCAGCCACATGGGCGGCAAACAGCAGGGAAGACGCGCCAAGGCCGTACCGGGTGAAGTGATGCTCCGCCAACCAGGCCCCAACGAAACCCAACTCCTCGCCGGTAACGATCTCTTCAGCGGTCTGTTCCAACACCTGTTTGGGATCGATCCCTTCCGGCCAGGGGATATGGGAAAAGAGCCCGAACTTCATAACACAACTCCACAAAGGCTTGGCGCCCTGGTTCCAACCGGCAACCGAAAAAAACCAAAGCTGAAGCTACGGCCATTATTTCACATTACCCCCCACCCCGCCACCGCAGCGGTAACGGGTACCGTGCCCTTTCAATTGTCCCCCGGCACTCTCGTCGAAACGGGAATCCAGAGCCCCCGTGATGCGCCAGGGCGGTTATGCCACCTGAGACGCGCCGGATGGACAGTCCGACGTCCCACGTAGACCATTCCTGCAGACCCACATCAAGCTAGATGGGAGAAAGGGCTCTGGATTCCCGTTTCGACGAGAGTGCGGGGAATTTAGTGACAATTGAACGACGCTGATGGACTAGCGGAGCGAGATGCGGCGCGGATATGGGTATAGTAAGATGCGTCAATGACAGAGCGACGTCTGAGACTGAAATTGCGGCCCGGCGTGTTGCGCTGGGCGAGGCAGCGGGCGGGCCTGAGCGAGGACGAACTCGCCAAGAAGATGCAAGTCAAGCCGGAGCGAGTTCTAGAATGGGAGCGCTCCGGCGAAATCAGCTCGACTCAAGTACGCAGGCTGGCACAGCGCACATACACGCCGGAGGGGTATCTCTATCTGGAGCAGCCAGCGGACGACAGCTTGCCGATAGCAGATTTCCGCACCGTCGGTGACCATCCAATTGCCCGTCCCAGTCCTAACCTGCTGGACACGATTTATCAAATGCAGCGTCGTCAGGATTGGATGCGGGAGGAATTGCTGATTGACGAAACCGATCCGCTGGAATTCGTCGGCGCATTCAGGGACAACACGGACTTTGAAGACATAGCCGACGGTATGCGGGAGGCCCTTACTCTCAAGCCAGACTGGGCTTCTGGCAATTCCACGTGGGACGCCGCCCTACGATTCCTCAGAAACCGTATCGAAGAAGTTGGGGTGTTGGTGTTCATTAACGGAGTAGTGGGCAATAACACCCATAGGAAGCTGGACCCAGACGAATTCCGGGGTTTCGCCCTGATTGACGAATACGCGCCGTTGATTTTCATCAACAACGCTGACTATACCTCGGCGCAAATGTTCACCATAGCCCACGAGTTAGCCCATATCTTCATAGGCGCGGAGGGTGTGTCCAATTTTGAAGCGCTGCTCCCATCGGGCCACGCGACCGAAGGCCTTTGTAACAACATTGCCGCCGAATTTCTCGTTCCCCACGCAGTCTTGGAAGAGATGTGGGAAACTGTAGAAAAAGACGAAGAACCATACCAGAGGATAGCCCGCAAATTTAAAGTCAGCGTCATAGTTGCAGCACGCAGGACGTTTGATCTTGGTTTGATAGACAGGGAAGCCTACTTTCAGTTTTACGCCAAGTATCTTGCCGATGAACGCCAAACAAAAGACAACCGTACTAGTGGAGGCAACTTCTGGAACAATCAAAATGTGCGGCTAGGCACACGATTCGGTATAGCGGTGGCGCGTGCGGTGAAAGAAGGCCGTTTGCTACACCGAGAGGCGTACAGACTCGCTGACCTGAAGGGGGACAGCTTTGCCAGCATGCCAGGAAAAATGGGGATGCGGCAGTGAGCAGCCAACCCCGACGAATATTTGTGCCAGATACCAATGTATTCATAACCGCGCACCGTAGTTATTATCCACTGAATCTATGCCCTGGTTTCTGGAATTGTCTAATTCACCACTTCCATTCTGGGCGGATACTAAGTATTGACCGTGTACGCGATGAACTCGTTGGATACGGAGACGAGCTATCAAATTGGGTGCAAAACGCACCGCCAGAGATGTTTGTCCCATCCTCGGAAGCGCCAGTAATTGGCGCCTACCAAGAAGTAATGAGTTGGGTCAATGGTAGCGTTCAGTTTTCCACTCAAGCCAAGTACGAGTTTTCCCAAGGTGCTGACGGCTGGCTGGTAGCCTATGCTATGTCGCATAACGTGATACTCGTTACTCTTGAGGTATCCCAGCCGAATGTAAGGAGAAGAGTGCCCATACCCAATGTCTGCGACCAGTTCGGGGTTGCCAGCATGGACACGTTTGAGATGCTGTTTGATCTCGGCGTCCGTTTCGACTGGCACCCTTCAGATTGACACCCCGGCCCTACGACGGCTATATCCCAATTCTTGAGGACCTCGGCCTCCTTCTAAGCCCCGAATGCCACCCCTCACTGCAACCGCAAGGACTCCGACCCCAGCGAAAACCTAACTATCGCCGATCCGCCTATATCCAACCTTGCCCCTTTGAAGCCTCCCACAATGGAGCATTGACCTGGACCGAGAAATGCGTCTGCAGCGTCGGGCACCACATCATCGACGCCTACCTGTTTGCCGACCCAATTCTTCGCCATGACCATGTTCCTGTTACGTGACAGGTCCTCGGCAGGGCTTCTTCACTACCCAAAATCAGCACAGGACATTCGAGTCTGGCGCTTCCTCCGGGTTTACGGCTTTCGTCGCCGTTTTAAGTGGTACCTCCGGGGCTTGGGCGGGTCCGAGGGTTTCGCAATTTGTTCGTCACGGGTACCATGCGGGCTTGAATGAACTCCAGTGTCTGACCGCCGGACATCTGGGTTAGTCCTCTCTGCTAACGCTCAACACCAGGATTATCAAACGGCATTCTGCCAGTTCAACTCACGACATCTGACCGGTTGCCATTGACGGGTGCAGACCGGGATCGCAGGCATGATGCTATAATCACAGTCCGCCCGGCTGATCCCCGCTTGTGGTCCATCGGTAGCCCTCAAGAATAGGCTCTGGGAAGCAACACTTTGCCTGTACACCTACTGTGCGGCGACACTTTCCTGGTATCCCAGGAACTGCGCAAACTGGAGAGCAGCGTGGGTGGCTTGCTGGACGCAAACCGTCACCGGTTGGCCGGCGGCAACCTCTCTCCGGGCCAGTTGTTTGAGGTCTGCGCCGCCGCTCCTTTCCTGGACACTGCAAGGCTCGTAGTGGTGGAAGGTCTGCTGGCCACCGCGGAAGGGTCTCGCCAGGGCCGCCCCACCCGGAGGCCTGCCGGTCAAAGGCGCACCCGAGCTTCCGCGGCGGGAAACAGCCAGGCCCAATCTTCCGACCCGCGGGATCAGCTGGAGCAGGCCGTCTCCGGCATTCCCGAAACCACGCTTTTGATCTTCGTCGACGGCACGGTCTCGGAAAGCAACTCCATACTTCAGACCCTGAAGCCGTTGGCTCAGGTCCAGAACCTGCAGGCCCCCGCGGGAGAATCGCTGGCCCGTTGGATCAAGACTGCGGCCCAGGAGAAGGGCGCGTCTCTAAGCCCGCCGGCCATTGCCAACCTGGTCGATCAGGTGGGAAACGACTTGCGGACGCTGGACCAGGAATTGGAGAAGCTCGCCCTGTACTGCTGGGGGCGCACCGTCGAGGAATCAGACGTCACTGCCCTGGTGTCCCACGCCAGGGAGGCGAACATATTCGCGGCGGTGGACGCCATGGTTGAGGGCCGGCAGGGTCAGGCCCTGCAACTCCTGCACCAGCTAAAGCAGGACGGGCGCGACCCCTCTTACATCATCGCCATGGTGGAGCGGCAACTGCGCCTCTTGGCCCTGGCCAGAGACGCCATTGACCAGCGGTTAGATCAAAGGGCGTTGGGCGAGCAGTTGGGCTCTGCCTCCCAATTCGTGATTCGGAAAACCATGGACCAGGCGAGAAAGCATACCTGGAGCGACATTACCTGGAGATACCAACAGTTGCTGGAAACGGACCTGTCGATCAAGCAAGGCCGTCTGGATCCCGACGTCGCCCTCGCGATGCTGGTAGCCGGGCCGCCTGCCCAGGTATGACCCTAACCGGAACTCGCCCCGTTCAGTTAAGTTCCGGCGGCACCACGGGGTTGTAGCAAGCGACCAAGTGGCCCGGGCTCACCTCGTTCATTTCCGGCACGGGGTCTACGCGGCACCGGGCCAACGCTTTACTGCAACGGGGCACAAAGGGACATTCATCGGAAAGGTTCACCAGGTCCGGAGGAGCGCCCCGCAGCGGTTGAAGTTCGTGGTCCGGTCTATCCAGTCGGGGCAAGGACTGGAGCAGCGACCAGGTATATGGGTGCTGAGGCTCTTTGAATACCGGGACCACCGGGGCCGACTCCACCATGGTTCCCGCGTAAATCACGCCCACGCTTCTGGCCACGTTTGCCACCACGCCCATGTCGTGGGTAATCAACAGGATTGAAGAGTGCTGCTCAACGCAGAGTTTCTTCAGCCTTTCCAGAATTTCCGCCTGCAGCGTCACGTCCAGGCCGCTGGTGGGTTCGTCGGCAATAAGCAGCTTGGGGCTCAGGACCAAAGCGATGGCCAGCATGATCCGCTGGCACATGCCACCGCTCAGGCTGAAAGGGTAAGAACCCATGATCCGCCTGGGGTCGGGCAGCCCCATTTCCCGGAGTATCTCCTGGGCCATCCGGTTGGCGGTCCGGGCGGTCACGTTGCTATGGGCCAGAATCACCTCTTCTAGCTGTGGACCCACCAGATGCACCGGGTTTAACGCCGACTGGGCATCCTGAAAAACCATCGAAATGTCGTTGCCCCGCAGCTCCCTCATGTAATCATCGCTGGCGGTCAACAGGTCGACGCCGTCAACCACGATGCTGCCCTTCAGGACCGACGCCGACCGCGGCAAAAGTCCCATGATGGCCAGGGCCAGCGTGCTCTTACCTGATCCACTCTCCCCAACCAGGCAGTAGATCTCTCCCTTTTCCTGGACCAGGTTGACGCCATTGAGCGCTTTTACGTCGCCCTCGACGGTGCTGTAGCGGACGTAAAGGTCGCTGATTCTCAGGGCTTCAACCACTAGGACCCCCGTTCACGCCGGCCGGGATTTCATTGTGCCCGTTGGTGAGGTCCATCGCCTGGAACCTCCCGGCTTTCAATTCTTCAATCAACCCGGCAAGGTCGGTTATCTTGCGTTCAAACATCGTGGCCGCAGTTCCCAACTGGTGGGGCCGGTGGGCATCGCTCCCGGCGACCATTTTCGCCCCCAGGCGCAGGGTGAGGTCGTGGGAAAAACTGTTTTGTACCGGCGTCGCCCGCCCGTTCAGCCCTTCCACAGCCTGACACATCTGGAAAATTTTGTCCCTCGTGGCAGTCTCCAACATTTCCTCACGCATTTCGGGAATGTGGCCGGGGTCCTCGAGGAAACGACGCCGGTGGGGATGCGCTGCAACCATCGCCCCCCCGCGCCGGACCACCTTGTCGTGCAGAAATCCCGGTTTGTGAAGGCCGAAAACGTACTCGTCCAAACCGAACACCAGCACGTGCCCGGCATCGGTGTTGATCTCGGAACCGGACAGGACCAGGAATTGATGCTTCTTGGACAACTCGCGGGTCTTGGCCTCGGTCCAAAAGCGGTCATGGTCGGTAAGGCAGACCCCATCGAGACCCCGGGACCGGGCGGTGTCTATAAGCTCATCCACCGCCATGAATGCATCGTCGGACTGGGGATAAGAATGGGTGTGGAGGTCAATCAGCAAAAGGAGTCAATCATGTCAAGTGGGTCCGGGGAGGCTGTAGCCCATAATACCAAACCAACACGGCATGGGGAAGGGGCGGGGTCGCGGGTCGGCCCTGGCCCAGTTACCTACGCCGGTATAACCAACCCTTCGTCGGCCAGGGCTTCCAGCAGTTGGTCGGCCCGGCTGCGGCCGACTCTCAGACGCCGTTCCAGGTAGGACGCGGACATGTGGGGGTTGCGCATGGCATACTCCCTGGCCTGGTCCAGCATCGTGTCATCTCCGTATCCGTTCTCGTCCTCTTCATCCTCGTCATCTATCTGCATTGAGAATTCAGGAAGGGGCGGCCCGTTCTGATTCGCCCAGAATTCCACGAACCGGTCGATTTCCTCGTCATACACCAGAGTGCCCTGGACCCGCCGGGGTTTGGGTGAATCGTTGTTCAACAACAGCATGTCGCCCTTGCCCAGCAATTTCTCCGCCCCGACGGTGTCCAATATGACCCGGGAGTCGGTGTTGGAGGCGACGGCGAACGCCACCCTGGGCACAATGTTGGCCTTCAGCAAGCCGGTCATCACCTTGACCGAAGGGCGCTGGGTCGCGAGCACTAGGTGTATCCCGGAGGCCCGGCCCAATTGCGCCAGGCGAATCAGGTTAGGCTCCACCTCAAGACCGCCGGACATAATCAGGTCGGCAAGTTCATCCACAAACAACACCAGATAGGGCATGGGGTCATCGGTCTTGGCCCGGTACCCTGCGATATTGCGGACCCCCATTTCTTCCATTTTCTGGTACCGGCGCATCATTTCCCGCACCAGGGCCAGCAGCGCGTCGTTGACCTCGTTGACATCCACGATTACCGGGGTGACCAGGTGGGGAATCCGGTTGAACGGCGTCAGCTCCACCCGCTTTGGATCCACCATCATCATGCGGAGTTGGTCGGGCGGATGGGTCAGCAACAAAGACGCCACTATTGAGTTGATGCACACGCTCTTACCGCTGCCGGTAGAGCCCGCGATCATCAGGTGGGGCAAGCTCGCCAGGTCCATCACCACAGGCGCGCCCCCGGTGTCCTGGCCCATGGCTATCGGAAGGCCTCCGGCAGCAGCCACTTTTTTGAACGGGGCGCTCTCCATAACCTCTCTCAGCATTACCCTGCTGGGAGAAGGGTTGGGCACTTCGATGCCCACCAGGGCTTCTCCGGGAACAGGCGCTTCCAGCCGTAGATACGGCGTTTTCAGGGCCAGGGCGAGGTCCTTCTCCAAGGCCAGGATGCTCTGCACTTTCACCCGGCCGCCGTCTCCGCTTTCCGGGCCAGCGGCAGCATCGGCGCCTTTCCTCTGGCCGCCCCCTCTCTTGGCGACCCATCCGGGGACCAGGCCGAACCTGACAATTCTCGGCCCGGGTTTAATATCATTGACGGCTACGTTGACGCCGTGCTCCCCCAAGGTGCTCTCGACCAGCCTGGCCATGTCTTCCAGGGCAGATGCATCCTTGTCCCGAGACTCGGCGGGGGAGAGCAACTCAATGGACGGCAAAACCCAACTGAGTCCGGCTATGCCCGCCGGTTTGAGACCGGACGGGTCCAGGACCGGAGCGGGCGCGCCCGCATCGAAATCCGGGACGCGGATTTGATCCTCGTCGTAGTGCAGAACGGGGATTTGCTCTTCATCCTCGTCGGGGAGGAAATCCTCCTCGGGAGGGGAGTCAACCGGGGCGGACTGCCTGGTTTGCGGAACGGTTGCGGGAACGATTGCGGGAACGGCCGCGGCTGGTTGGCGGGCGCCCAACCAATTGCGAAACAGGCTGCCCGGCTTGATCCGTCGTACCGCACCGAACGTCCAACTGGCACCGGCGCAAAGACCCGACCAGGTTATCGTCAGGCCGCGCCACGCAACGCTCAGGGCTTTGCCATAATATAAGATTACCGGGCGGGGGAAGAAAACCAGCGGCGTGACGACCGCGATTGCAGCGATTTTAGCGATGGCCAATGCCGGAGGTTCGCCGCCCAAGACGGTCCCCCAACTCCCACCATAGCTGGCCTGGGCCAACAGGCCTAGCTGCGGATGAAACAAGGACAGCACGCCCAGCGAGGCAGCCACGGCGCCGGCGGCGATACCCCACCAACGCCAGAAGCGGGTCAGAAGCCCGCGGCGGAAACGAAGCGTCAGGGTTAGCGCAGCCACCCATGCGGATACGGGCGCCCAGCCATAGGCCAGGGTGATGACTGCCCAGTCATTGGCCGGTTGATAGAGCCAGACCGCTAGGCCCGCCCCAGCCAGGGCCAGCAGAACAAGAAAGTCGGCAACGTATCGGAGTCGTAACCTGGAATTCTCTTGGAACGGCGCCATGAGCTACTTCCCATCATTACAAGCATTGGCACAGAAACCTGGAGATTACCAAGCTTCCAACACCACTGGGATATGGAAACCGGTGGATTACCGGGCTTCCAACACCACTGGAATAATGATAGGGCTCCGGCGGGTTTCTTTAACTAGGAATTTGCGGGCAGTTTCTTTAACTTTGGACTTCAGCTCCTCGGTTTCCCCGGCGGGACGGTCCCAATGCTTGAGTTCGCCGGCCAAAGAGGCAGTCAACTCACGGAACAGGTCGCCTGTCTCGGAGGCGTCCATGAAACCGCTGGCAAACGCCTTGGGCTCCGGAATGAGCTGCCCGGTATCTCTGTCTTCGGCCACCAAGATTACCACCACGCCGTCTTTGGACAGCGCCTTACGCTGGCTGAGCACCTCGCTGGTCTGGTCCCGTGTGCTGAGGCCGTCGATGTAAATCGGCCCGGCAGAAATCGTTTCAACCACCTCTGCTCCGTCCTCGGAAAACTGCAACACATCCCCGTCTTCCAGGACAAAGATGCCGTCCTTCCCCACTCCCAGGTCCCACGCCAGCTGCGCGTGGGCCATCAGGTGGCGGTACTCGCCATGGACCGGCACAAAATAGCGGGGCCGCACCAGGCTCAACACCATCTTGAGTTCTTCCTGGCTGGCGTGGCCGTGGACGTGCACCAGGGCGATGCGGTCGTAGAGGACGGTGGCCCCCTGGCGCAGGAGGTTGTCGATGGTCCGGCTGACGCCCAACTCATTCCCGGGTATAGGGGTCGCTGAAACAATGACGGTGTCGCCGGCAACCACCCGGACATCCCGGTGGTTCTGATTGGCGATGCGCACCAGCGCCGAAGTCGGCTCACCCTGGCTGCCGGTGGTCATCAGCACGACTTCTTCCGGGGGCAGGCCCCGGCTCCGGTTCAGGGGCACCAGGGTGTCTGGGGGCATCTTGATGTAGCCCAACTCTGCCGCCGCGGCCACGCTATCGACCATGCTGCGCCCGACGATGCTGACCTTGCGGTTATATTTGACTGCGGCATCCACAACCTGCTGGATCCGGGAAATCAAAGAGGCGAAGGTCGCCACCATCACTCTGCCGGGAGCGTCGCGGATGGCCGCGTCCAATGCCACTCCCACGTCTTTTTCAGAGGTGGTGTACCCCGGAACCTCGGCGTAGGTGGAGTCGGAAAGGAGCAACAGGACCCCCTTAGTTCCCCAGTCGGCCAGGGCAGCCAGGTCCATGGTTCTGCCATCCACCGGCGTGTGGTCGATCTTGAAATCCCCGGTATGTATGATGACTCCCGCCGGGGTTTCGATGGCCATCCCCATGGCGTCGGGGATACTGTGGCAGACGCGGAACCAGGTCACCTGGAAATTTTCGCCAAACCGGTAGGCGCGCCCGGGTTCTATATCCTGCACCTCGGCCCCGGCCGCCGCTTTGTGCTCCTTTAGCTTGGCGGAAATAAGCCCGTATGCCAGCCTGGGGGCGAACACGGGCACTTTAAGCTCCGGGAGAACGAAAGGTAGCGCCCCAATGTGGTCCTCGTGGCCGTGGGTGATCAGGATTCCACGCACTTTTTCCGACCGCTCTTGCAGATAAGACACATCGGGAATGATCAGGTCTACACCGGGCATGTTGTCGTCGGGAAACTGAACGCCGCAGTCGACGACGATGATATCGTCGCCGCACTCTATGGCCATCATGTTCTTGCCGATCTCACCCAGCCCGCCTAGTGGAATAATTCGAACGTTAGGAATCAAATTGTGTTAAACACCTTTGTAAAGATTAGGAACCAAACAGGGAAAGTTGCTGTGGTTCAGGGGTTTCCGGGGTTTCCTTCCCCGGAGGGGCACCGGCCGTTGCCGGGTTGCCCGCCGCGTTTTGCGCCGGGTCTGCTGGTAGGGGCCGCTCCAACTTTGCCATTAGCCCCGGAATAGCCTTGAAGTCGTTGACGATGGTTGACTTGTTTTCCTGCCGGTGCAGGGCCGCGGCAGGATGCATCACCGGGTAAATCCAACGACCGTTTTTCTCCCTGAGTTTGCCCCTGGCCCGGCTGATACTCTCTCCGGGGAAGAACCGCCCCAGGGAGAACCTGCCGAGGGTAACTATCAACTTTGGGTTGATCAGCTCTATTTGGCGGTCCAGGTACCTGGCGCAGGCCTTCATTTCCTCGGGAAGAGGGTCCCGGTTCTGGGGCGGCCGGCATTTGATCATGTTGGCTATAAACACTTGCTCCCGCTTGAGCCCAATGGAAGCCAAAAGCTCATCCAGGAATTGGCCGGCGGGACCAACGAACGGGCGGCCCAACCGGTCCTCATGAAACCCTGGGCCTTCACCTATGAACATTACCTCAGACTCGGCGGAGCCCTCACCGGGCACCGCATTGTTGCGGCCCTTAGAAAGCTGGCAAAGGGTGCACTGCCTAACCTGTGAGGCTACTTCTTCAAGGGTTTCCACTTCGAGGGTTTCCACGCAGTCCCTTCCTCCCTTCAACACGTTGGAACCTCAAGACCCGCAAGAACCCCCCCCCCGCATGCGGCGGCCCGCGGGACAAAAACATCGGACTCAAGGAAATGAATGCTGCGAGAAGGGCTGCGGCGCCGCCCGGGGGTTCTTCGCTTGGCAAAATTGCCGTACAGTAAATCGGGCCCCTCACTAAGCTCAAATGAGGGGTGCAACAGGTGGATCCCGGTAGCTTTAGGTATCTTGGACGCCCTGGTTTTTGAGGAAGACCACCGCATCCTTTACGGTGAAAATGTTGCCGGCGTCCTCGTCGGAAATCTCCACCGGCGCCTCGAAGGTGGAAAACTCTTCCTCGAAGGCCATGATAAGTTCCACCAGGTCAAGGGAATCCGCTTTGAGGTTTTCGACAAAAGAGGAGTCTTCTTCCACTTCGGATTCCTCAACCCCAAGCTTGTCGACAACAATAGTTTTTACGCGATCATAGACTGTGGGCACGCTATTATCCCCCTTCCGGAGCGGCGCCGTCCGCCGTTAATTCTCCGGTTTCTAGCCCCGACATGACTGATCCCAGCACCCCGTTGACGAATTTGGCGGAACTGTCACTGCCAAAGGTTTTGGCTAATTCCACCGCTTCATTTATTGCTGTTTTTCTGGGAGTTTCGGGATTGTGCAGTAGTTCGAACAGGGCAATCCTCAATATATTACGATCCACCGAAGCCAGCTGAGACACGGGCCAAGCCGGCGCATAACGCTGTGTCACCTCATCGAGCGCCGGACGCCGCCCGCAGACGCCGTCAAGAAGCAAACTGGCAAAGTCGGCCGCTTTTTCCGAGAGGCTGTTCTCTTGAGCAAGCCAATCCAGACACGAATGCCCGCCAACGTCCTTGATGTCCAAGGCGAAGAGGGACTGAAGCACTGCCATCCGGGCCTGCCGTCTTAGGTCGGCTGTCTTTAACTCTGGCATATGCCAATTTATCGCCGCCCAACCGGACGACGCATCCGGATGTTACTTGCCAGCTTCAGCCATTTTAGCAATGGAATCAGGGCTAGACACGCAGGTGGCTTTAACACTTCGGTCAATTCGGCGAATCAAACCCGAAAGCACGTTGCCGGAACCAAATTCCACGAACTCAGAAACCCCTGACTCCACCATGTAGCGCACTGAGTTGTTCCATTGGACGCAGCGACATAGGCCGTCCACCAATTCTTGGCGGACATGACTGCCCTCGGTCAATGGTGCGCAATCGCAATTGGCCACGATTGGGACCGTCGGGTCTTTAAAGTCGATCGCGTCTACCGCTTCCTGCAGGCCTTCCTGCGCCCAACGCATTGACGACGAATGGAACGCCCCGCTGACCGGGAGCGCGATAGTCTTTTTCGCCCCACGGGCCGAGGCCAGGTCCATGGCCTGGGCCACCGCCAACTTGTCTCCACTGATAACGATCTGGTCGGCGGAATTGACGTTAGCCACTTCGACGCCGGTCTCGGCGCAGATATCCTCAAAAGCATGTTCATCGAGGCCGATGATCGCAGCCATTCCGCCCGGCCGGTTGGCGGACGCCTGCTGCATTAACCGTCCCCGTTCCCGAACCAACCGCACGCCCTCAGAGAAGCTGGTGACTCCGGCCACCACCATGGACGTGTACTCTCCCAGGCTATGTCCAGCCACAAAAATCGGCGGAGCCGCAGTCCCGCCGGAGTCATCTGACTGTGATTCCCATGACCGGTAACAGGCCATGCTGACGGTCATGATAGCGGGTTGGGAATTCACCGTGTCCCGCAAATCGGCCTCGGGACCCCGGAAAATGATTCGAGACAGGTTAAACCCCAGGCTGTCGTCAGCCTCTTGAAAAACCTCCCGGGCGGCAGGAAAGGAGTTATAGAGTTCGAGCCCCATTCCCACGCTTTGGGAGCCTTGACCCGGGAAAACGTAAGCTCGGTTTCCCGACAATCTATTTTGCGTAAGGTCCTCCATACATTGGCCCGGCTATTGATGCCCCTCCTGGTTTTCGGTGCATTTTAAGACTCCGGGCATATTTTGTACACCGGTTGCTGTTGGATTCGCTTTCGAATCTATTGGGCTTCCATACCAAGGACCGACCGGCCCCGGTAAAACCCGCACTGGCGGCATACCGTGTGAGGCATCTTTGCCGTCCGGCACCGGGGGCAGAAGGCAGCATGGATGGGCCGCATTTTCAGTGAGTTGAGCCGCCGGCCTTTGCGCGCCCTGGTTAGTTTCTTTTTGGGTAAAGCGCCCATAATGAATATCCTCTATGATCTCAGAAATTTTTGATGGCTAATTATCATCGTGGAACGTCAAAGAGGCCAGCGCACCCCATCGGGGGTCGATGGCGTCTCCCGAGCAGGAGCACCGTTCCAGATCCAGGTTGACTCCGCAGGAATGGCACAGCCCGGAGCAGTCCTTGTTGCATAGGGGCTTCATCGGCTGGCCCGCAATGGCATACTGTCTAAGCGCCTCGGTCAGGTCCAAGATGTGGTCGCCGTCAATGTGGAATAGGGCGTCCTCTTCAGGTTCGATGTCGACACTGCGCCCGGTGACCAGGTCGAACTCGGGAAGAAACTCTTCCTCAATATCCATCGAAGAATCCCACGTGTAATCGGACAGGCACCGTCCGCAGTTGAGAGCCGTCTGAACGTGGAACAGGGCTCGAACCAGTATCCCCCTATGAGTCCGTATCATATGAACTGAACCCGGGGCGCCATGGACATTCAGGAGATCTTGTTGCGTCTCTATGTAGTCCAACTCGCCTGAAAAGTCGCGAGTGGAGCCGATAGGTTCAAGCAACAACTGTGCGACGTTAAATTGCAAAGGCGACATAGCTCACGCCGTTTGAGAGCGCCTCCAATTATAAAGGCCGTCTTTGGCACATTGTCAAGGCGATGAACCGATTCGCGAGTTTCTAGTTTTTATTTCAAAAAGCCCCGAGGAGCGACTCCCACCACTTGATAGGGGTTGTATGAACACCGTTGTGTTGCGTTCCGCTAGGTGAACAAAAACATCTCTTCTTTCGCTGCGTCCAACGCCGGTGTTGCACCCACAGAGAGCTTGATGCCCAAATGAGGCGTGATCGTCTCCAGCAAATTGGCCACGTTGACTGAATCGACTATTATCTCGGCCGGCAACATGCCGAATTTCTCAAGTACACGGACAATCGTGTCCTGGCGCTCAACTGCCGATGGAGCGGGGCCATTGACCTCCACTGCCAGCACCAACCCGTTATTCGGCTTTACGGCGAGCGTCAATTCCGGGAAGTAGGGCCGTTCTCCTCTCCTATCTTGCGTAGGGCGGTTAAGATAGAAAATACCCAACTCCCAGGCCAATTGCCCCTTGGAGGCCCCCTGAATCAACCGTTGGAGCCGCCCCAAGTCCGGGTAGTCCGGGACGGAAGCCGGTGGCTGCACCGTGGGAATGGGTTCCCACTGGTCCACCCATTCGCCGTTCCGAAAAACGCGGGTCGGCGCCAAGTCGGGGACGCTTGCCGAGTAACCGGCACACTCACCGCTTGGTATTTTTCGACCAGGTCAATCACGTACCGTAATGCCATGGTCAGGAAGACGGCCTCATCCGCTTCCAGAAACCACGGCAGGTAACCTGGGACGGTTCTTCGAAACAAGGGCCAACTGCCCCGTCCCCTATACTTCAGGCCTAACTCCCGAATCGTGGCGCGGTCCTGGTTCTCAAGGTCTTCCCGGTCGGCAAGCATGGCCGACACGGTGTTCAATTCATACAATGAGTCCGCCGACTCCGAGTCGACCGATCCCGTCATGAGGGCCAAAATAGCAGCCAACCCCTCTTCACCCATAAAGACGGCCAAACCATACTGCATTCCGCCGCCGCCCAAGACCACGCAGTAGCCCCTATACTGTCCCGCCGGGTCTTCAATAACCGGGACGTAGGTATCGTCTACCCACTCCCATGGAGTTGCCTGACAGAAATCTTTGAATGCCCCATATAAGTCCAGCCACTGTTGCGCTGTTGGTTCGGACATCAACCTTCCACCACATTACGTCTTCGGGCCACCGCACTAGATCTTCGGGATAGTTTGCTTATCCCCAAATAGCGCTTCGCCGCGCGGCACACCATATCCCGGTCCCCAATTGGACCGACCTGAACGCTTGAATCCGGGGCGTAAATCCGGGGCGTAAATCCCACGGCCGACCAGGCCTGTACTTACGCCCCAGTCCTGTTGGCGGTCAGCGACTCAAGGAATTCCACAATTCCCCGGGTGGATGTTCCAGGGCCAAACACGCCCGCAATACCGAGGTCCAATAGCGGCTGGCGGTCTGATTCCGGGATGATGCCACCCACCACCACGGGCACGTCGGCCATGCCCTGCTGCTCCAGGAGTTGCATCAGTTCGGGCAGTATCTCCATGTGCGCCCCCGAAAGGATGCTTAGCCCCAGCACGTCCACGTCCTCTTGTGACGCAGCCTGGGCAATCATCTGGGGCGTCTGCCGGATCCCGGTGTAAATCACCTCCATGCCGGCGTCCCGCAGAGCCCGGGCTATCACCTTGGCCCCGCGATCGTGGCCGTCCAAACCGGGCTTGGCAACCAATACCCGTGCTGGTCTGCTCTGCTGGGTCATTGGAAACTCTCCACCAACTCGGTAAGAACCCCAAAAACCGAGGAAGGATGCACGAAGGCGATGTTTCCGGAAAGGCCGTGCCGGGGTTGCCGGTCCACCAGGCGCAAGCCCCTTTGGTCCAGCACGTCCAGCTTTTCCTGAATACCGGAGACGTTCAACGCAAGGTGATGTAAGCCCTGGCCCCGGTTCTGGATAAACCGTCCCACGGCGCTATCGGGCGTAATTGGCTGCAAGAGTTCCAGGCGGGTCTGCCCCACCTGGATTAACGTCGCCTTCACGCCCTGATCGGCCAGTTCTTCAACCGGCGCCGGAGGCGTATCGAACACCTGCCGGAAGAATTCCAACGCGGCGTCAATATCCTCCACGGCTACGCCCACATGGTCAATGTAGTTTACGGTGCAGGTCTCAGTCACCCTTGCGTTTCCTCCTTAAGGACTATCCAGCTTACGAATAATCAAGCCTACGAACCATCGAGGCAATCTGTTGGAATTCATGGCCCGGCCTTGGTATGTCTTCCGCCGCGTCATCACAGGGGGTATTGCGCCAGCACTTGCCGGGCGATGACGAGTCGCTGAATTTCAGATGTGCCCTCGTATATGGTGGTGACCCTTGCATCCCGGAAGATTCTCTCCACGCCGGTTTCCTGAAAGTAGCCGATCCCGCCGTGGACCTGCATGGCTTTGGACGACACGTTGACGCACATTTCGGAGGCCAGCAGCTTGGCCATGGACGCCTCCGCCAGGAAGGGCTCTCCGTCATCCTTCAGCGTGGCGGCGTGCATGGTGGCCAACCGGGCCGCGTGCACCTCGGTAGCCATGTCCGCCAGCATGAACTGGATTGCCTGGTGTTGGGCGATGGGTTTGCCGAATGTCTCCCTTTGCTGGGCGTACCGCATCGCCGCCTCCAGGGCCGATTGGCCGATGCCAAGGCACTGGGCGGCAATAATTATCCGGCTGGAGTCCAGGATTTCCATAGCATAGTTGAAACCCCGGCCTTCTTCCCCGAGAAGGTTTTGGGCCGGCACCGGCGTATCCTGGAACACCACTTCATCGGTGCTGGACCCCCGCATACCCATCTTCCCGTGCAACGGGTTCACCTGCAGGCCAGGGGCGTTGCGGTCAACCACAAAGGCGCTGATGCCCCGGTAGCCCTGGCTGGGGTCTTGAGTGGCGAACACCACAATGGATTCCGCAACGTCGGCGTTGGTAATAAACATCTTGCTTCCGTTGAGGAAATAGGTGCCGTCGCGGTTGGTCGCCGTGGTGCGCAAAGCGGCCGCATCGGACCCGCCGCCCGGCTCGGTCAGGGCCCAGGCTGCAATCCCCTTGCCTGAAGCCAGCGAGGGCACCAACCGTTGCCGTTGCTCCTCATTGGCGAACCGGTAAATGGTGGTGGTCCCCAAGGAAAGATGGGCGAGCAGGCTTACGCTGGCGGCCGCGTCGCCGCGGGCAATTTCCTCAGCCACCAGGGCCACGTGGCGATAACCGCCCGACCCGGCGCCGCCATATTTCTCCGGTATGCCGATACCGGTAAGCCCCAGCGCGGCCATCCCTTTCCAGTTCTCCCAGGAAAACTCCTCGGCCTGGTCAACTTCTTTGGCTCGGGGAGCAATTTCACGGTCGACCAACTCGCGGACCGTGCTTTGCAGCATTCGCTCTTCTTCGGTTAGCTTTATCCCTGGCATGTTTCGGTCCTCTCTCAGCGCGCCGGTTCGTTCGGCGGCGTTTCTATTTCCAGTATCGGTTCATCGGATGATATAGGGGTAAAACAATAGTATCAGAACGCGGCTAGCTCCTCCTGCTGGCCGAACACATCCCGGAAAACCTGACAGATTTCTCCCAGCGTGCAGTAGCTTTCGACACATTCCAGGATTGCCGGCACCGTATTGGCATCGCTGCGGGCAACATCGGCCAACCGGGACAGGGTTGCTTTGACCAAGTCTCCGTCTCGGGTCTTCCTCAGGCTCTGCAACCGTTGAACCTGGCTTTGGGCGGCCTGCTCATCCACTCTAAGCAGTCCTTCCACCGGACCTTCCTCGGTCACGTATTGATTGACGCCCACGATGGTGCGAGACCCCGACTCCACTTCCCGGCGGTGCTGGTAAGCAGCCTCACCGATTTCCATCACCTGGTAGCCTTGCTCGATTGCCTCGACCGCGCCGCCCATGTCGTCAATCCGTTGCAGGTATTCGAACGCCTCGGCCTCCAGCCGGTTGGTCAGGGATTCCACGTAATAAGACCCCCCCAGGGGGTCCACCACGTCGGCTGCCCCGCTTTCATGCGCAATGATCTGCTGGGTGCGCAGCGAGAGCTGCACCGATTCCTCAGTGGGCAACGCCAGCGCTTCATCCCGCGAATTGACGTGCAGCGACTGCGATCCGCCGAGCACCCCCGCCAACGCCTGGATGGTGCACCGGATCAGGTTGTTGTCGGGCTGCTGGGCGGTGAGGGCCACTCCGGCGGTCTGAGTGTGGAACCGCAGCGTCAACGACCGAGGGTCCCGTGCGTCGAAGCGTTCCTTCATGATCTTGGCCCACATGCGCCGCGCGGCCCGAAACTTCGCCACCTCTTCGAACAGGTTGTTCTGGGCCACGAAAAAGAAGGAAAGTCTGGGCGCGAATTCGTCAACCGGCAGGCCCGCGTCCACCGCCGCTTGAACGTAGGCGATGGCGTCGGCAAAGGTGAAAGCCAGTTCCTGCACTGCGGTGGCTCCGGCTTCCCTCATGTGATAGCCGCTCACGCTGATTGTGTTCCAACGCGGCACGTTTTCCGCGCAATACTTGAACACGTCCACCACCAGGCGCATGGACGGCTTGGGGGGATAGGCGTAGGTCCCACGGGCGATGTATTCCTTGAGGATGTCGTTCTGGATAGTTCCGGTCAGCTTGCCGGTTGGTATTCCATTCCGGTTGGCGACCACAATGTAAAGACACAGCAGGATGGACGCAGTGGCGTTGATGGTCATGGAGGTGCTTACCTGATCCAGGGGTATGCCCTCAAACAGGGCTTCCATGTCCTCCAGGCTGCAGATGGGCACCCCCACCTTGCCGACTTCTCCCCTGGCTAGTTCATGGTCCGAGTCGTAACCGATCTGCGTGGGCAGGTCGAACGCCACCGAAAGACCCGTTTGGCCCTGGTCCAGCAGGTACCGGAACCTGCGGTTGGTTTCAGCGGCGGTTGCATATCCCGAATACTGGCGCATCGTCCAGATTCGGCCCCGATAGGTATTCGGCTGCACCCCCCTTGTATAGGGGTACTCTCCGGGGTAACCCAGGTCCCGGTCGTAGTCAAAATCGTGCCCCGGTGAACCCTCCGGGCCATACAGGGCGTCTATCTCAATGCCGCTGTCGGTAAGAAACCGGTCCTTCCGCTGGGGAAACCGGCTCACGGTGGGATTTAGGGTTTGAGCCTCCCACTCTTCCTGGTTGCTGCTGGGCATACTTGTCTCCGTTTGCTGTTTCAGGGCGAGACCGACTGGCGCCCACCCGCCCGGAGCGTTGTTCCGGGACCGCGGCAGATCCATCAAACTAATCCACCATCAAGCCAATCCAATTGTACCCTTGTTTCCGGGGGCCGCTCAAACCCGGACAGCCGCGCAAAGAAGGCATGATAGGGACGCGCAGTGCAATTGGCGACAAATTCCCGGCTGAAACTACGTCCCCGTAGTGTCTGGCATTGAAAGATCGCCGTAACCAGGTTTTGTGTCCGATTGCGGAGTCAGGCTCTCAAATGTATACTCACCAAACCATACATACTATCCCGGTGTGCCGGGACACCAACGATCACAAGAGGAGGATGGAGCTATGGCCAAAATTCGGCATATTGCCATTACCAGTTCAAACCCCAAAGAAGTTGGCGATTTTTTCCGGGAAGCTTTTGAAATGACGGAGGTCCGCAAAAGCGACAACGGCGCCGTGTTCCTGAGCGACGGCTACATCAACCTGGCCATTTTGAACCATAAGACCGAGAAGGACGCCGACGTAGGACAGAACGGTCCCAACTACAACGGAATCCACCACATCGGGTTCAAAGTGGACGACCTGGAAGAGGCGGGCAAGAGGCTGGAGCAGGTCAATGGCAAGCCCTTGGGCAACCGCGACGGCCTGGAAGTCAACCTAGGCGATGTCCCCCGCAACTACGAGCAGAAGTGGGGCGGCCCCCATGACATGGTCATCGACGTCTCCCACACCGGATGGGTGACCAGCGACTAGTCCAGACACCCTCTTCCGTTAGCGACGCAAAAAGTCCCCGCCGGCGGTCGCAACTGCATGTTCCAAGGGAGTTTCCTCGGCAACATGCAATGCGTCCTCCAGGCCGCGGGGACTTTGCTATTTCAAAGGATGTTTCCGCTTCCCCCGCCAATTCTGGCCGCGGTGGGAATCCGGAAAATCCCGCTGATTAGGGTCACGCGCGTCTACGCAAAACGCATTGACTACCTTTAACGTCTTGATGCCTGGCCGGGGCGTTGATGCCCACCACAACGGGAATGGTAGGAGGCTTCCCGGAGTCGGGGCTGTGCCGTGTTCCCATGTCGGGGCAACCGCGAACCGTCCCCGCTTGGTTAGTCGATGACGGCGATGGCCTCTATCTCGACGTCCAGACCGGGTTCGGCCAGGGCGGTTGTGCCAATCAGGGTATTGGCCGGGAATTCCCCCTGGAAATACTCTTCCATCAGCGCTTGGTTTTGCTCGCCGGAGGCCCGCCAATCCTCCACGTTGGTGACAAAGGTGGTGAACTTGGTGATGTCTCCGGGCGAACCGCCTTCCGCCGCCACGATTCGGATAATCCGGTCCAAGACCACCCGGAGTTGGTCGATGAACGATTTGCCCTGGCTATCGGACCCGCGTGCGGTTACTCCCGCAATGAACACCAGGTTCCCGCTGCGAACAACCCGGCTGAAACCAGTCCCGCCCGGCGTAATGTCTGTGTGATGGTTTCTAATCTTGGGCATGGCGTCCCTCCCGAATTTTCCTTTTAGAATCGGATGCGGACCCGCGTGATTCCCGATCAGAGGGGTGATTGGAGTCGCATCAGGCAACCCGGCAATGGCAGGCCCCTTGCTCCGTCAATAAAGCCGCAATTGAGGGGCGCGGGGAAGTGGCAGGGAAAGTGCCCACCGTCTATAATTGGTGGGCTGTTCCCAAGCAACCGAGCGGGCGTAGCTCAGTGGTAGAGCTCCAGCCTTCCAAGCTGGTCACGTGGGTCCGATTCCCATCGCCCGCTCCAATGCCAAGCAATGGCATATGCTGCTCGCTGAGCCCCGGATTGCGTGAGCTTAATACTGGGCCTTAACCCTGGTCCCGGTTGGCGTAGATATAAGCCTTGGCCGCCAGGGCAACGGCATCCGCATCCAAAACCGCCTCCAATTCACCGGTCTCACCGGCCTGGAACGAAGACTCGACGTGGAACTGGGGAACCAGCGCCTGCGCGGTTGATTCAATCTCCTCTGTTGAAAGGCGTCCTTCCGCCAGCTCAAGACCCTCAAGCTGGCCCTGGATTTCAGCGGTGAGGACCTCCACTTCCACAGCTTTGCGTTGAATCTCGGCCAACCGGTCCAAATGATTGCCACCAAGGTAGCAGCCGCCGAACTGCATCACCTGGCACTTGTGCCCCTCCAATTCGTCGTCGAACAGATACCTGGGTTCCAACTCGTGCTCTTCCAGGTATTCCTTCGCTTCAGCGTCCTCCAGGTCGGGGCTCTCCAGGTCAAAAATCAGCTTGACCCGGTGCATGAAAAATTCTGCCGGCTCCACAACTACGAACATTTGACTACTCCTGGCGGGAATGCGATACCGGGTTGATCCACCGGACCCGATGGCGCCTTACCCGTTCACCGCTTTCATGATGCGGTCAACATTGTCGGGTCCCTGGGCCAGACTGTGTTCGTCGATTCCGTGCATGGCATCAACAATTGCGTCGTTATAGGGCGTGGGCACCGCCACCTCACGGCCTTTACTGGCTATCAGACCGTTCATGAAATCAATCTCCGAATGGCGTCCCTTCTTGATATCCTGGGCCATAGACGCCAGCCAGTTGACGTTCCCGCCGCGGGACTC
Organism: Dehalococcoidia bacterium; assembly: GCA_965226825.1. Classification (GTDB taxonomy): domain Bacteria; phylum Chloroflexota; class Dehalococcoidia; order Lucifugimonadales; family UBA3495; genus Io17-Chloro-G2. The sequence continues at coordinate 3,069,394 of CBDDED010000003.1, read as the reverse complement.
CATCAACGCATCGGCTTCTTCAAAAATATCGCCCTGGTCGGCGGCGGCCCAAAACTCGGCGGGTTTTCCGCTTATCTCCACCACGTTGAGTCCCATGGCGATGCCGACCTTTGCGCCCTCCTTGGCCAGGTGGATCCGGATGGACCGGCACCTGGGGTCATCGGCCATGTCCTGAGACCCCAGGCCGGACATGGCGGATATTGCGTTGCCCATGCCGTTCTGGCACAACTTGGCCCAACGCTCCCCCCAAAGGTTGTCGGTGGCGTAAGCGTCGTCGATACAGTTGAGCTTTTGAGCAATGGCCTTGGACCGTTCGGTAATCCGGCCGTCCTGCTCCCCAACGCGGAAGACCACGTGCCCGTGGCCCCTCCCAGGCTCTCCGCCGCGGGTGACATGGCCCGGCTCCCACAAGGCCACTTCAATATGCGACGCAATGCAGCCAAGTTGGCGGTTAGCCCCGACTATGTCGCCAATGACCGGGTCATTCCAGCAGTTCTGGATGGACAGGAAGAACCCTTCGGGCTTGACGTACCGCTTGATGAAGTGGGTCGCCCACTCGGTGTCGTAGGACTTGACGGTGACAAACGCCATGTCGAACGGTTCGCTGATGTTCTGAGCATCGGTCAGGTGCATCGCGTTTACGGGCACCGTGAAGTCACCCTGGCTGCCGCTGGCCCGAAGACCCTGCCGCCTCATGGTCTCGACGTGCTCCGGCCACATATCGATGAAAGTCACGTCCTCGCCTTCCCTCACCAAAAAGGCGCCCACGTAGCTGCCGACCGCTCCCGGTCCCATGATTGCTATTCTATCGGCCATCGTTCCAGCCTCCTGTTGCAATTGAGAGTGGTTGCCGGGGTCCCTATTTCCTCGCGGGATTTCTCAAGCGGCCACCCGGCGCCGGCGCTGGATGGTCCATGAAAAGCTCCGGTCTTGCGTCAGATTACAACCAGGCGAGCGTTGTGAATCTGCGGCAAGGCCCTGATTTCCTCCAATACCGGGGCCGGGACCGGGTCATCCAGGCCCAGCACCATCATGGCACGCCCCCTGAGGTTGAGCCGCCCAACTTCCATGAAGCTGATGTTGATATTGTGGCGTCCCGCAATGGTCCCCACCGCGCCGACTGATCCCGGCTGGTCCTCGTTTTCCACGAAGAGCAGGAATGGCACCGAGGGTGTCATATCCAACCAATAGTTGTTTACCCGGACAATGTGGGGCTCGTCCCGCATCGAGGTCCCCGCCAGGGTCACGTCGCCCTGGTTGGTGTGCAGCGTCACCGTGAGGATACTGGCGTATTCCCGGGCTGTCCGGTTGCGCTGTTCCGTGACGTTCAACCCCCGTTGCGCCGCCAGCAAGGGGGAGTTGATTAGGTTCACCACTTCGTCGCACACGGGCCCGAGCAGTCCCGCCAGGACCGCCGACTTCATTATTGGGGTTTCGTGCTGGGCGATCTCACCTTCGTAGCGGATGGTCAGCCCCATGAATTGCCCTTCTGCCAGAAAAGTGAGCAGCTTGCCCACCACCGAACCGACCTTCAGGTATGGCGCCACCACGGCATGGACTTCCGGCGGCACGAAGGGGGCATTCACCGTGTTACGCGCCGGTTGGCCGCTTAGCACCGCCAGCACTTGTTCCGCGGCCTCTACGGCCACTTCCCGTTGGGCCTCCTCCGTGGATGCGCCCAGGTGGGGCGTGACCAGAACCTTCTGGTGTTGCGGCAGACGGCTATCCACCGGCGGTTCCTGGGCGAAAACGTCCAGGGCAACCGCCGCGAGGCGGTCTCCATCCAGCGCCTCCAACAGGGCAGCTTCGTCGATGAGTTCGCCGCGCGCCACGTTGATAATACGCGCTCCGGGCTTAATCAAGGCCAACTGCTCGGCCCCAATCATCTCCCTTGTGCCATCAGTCAGAGGCGTGTGCAGAGTGACAAAGTCGGACTGAGCAAGCATTTCCTCCAGGTCCATCAGCTCAACGCCGATCTGCGCCGCGTGGTCCGGAGCCAGGAAGGGGTCGTAGCCCAACAGGCGCATACCGAAGCTCTTGGCCCGGCGGGCAACTTCAGTGCCCACCCGGCCCAAACCAGCGATTCCCAGGGTCTTATTCCTTACTTCAATGCCCATGAACGCGCTACGCCGCCACTGGCCCTCCTTCATGGACTGGTTGGCGTTGGCGATGTTCCTGGAAAGGGCCAGCATCAACGCCATCGTGTGCTCGGCGGCGGCCACGGTGTTTCCGGTCGGTGCGTTGACCACGGCGATGCCGGCGCTGGTAGCGGCGGCCAGGTCTATGTTGTCCACGCCGATACCAGCTCGGGCGATGACCCGGAGCTTGGAGGCATGTTTGATAACCTCGGCGGTGACCTTGGTTTCACTGCGCACCACCAGCCCGTCATAGGACTCCACCACTGTCAGCAACTCGGCGGGATCCATCCCCGTTTTTACGTCAACCTCGATGCCCGATTGGGATTGGAGTAGCTCAACTCCTTCAGTTGCTATGGGGTCAGATACTAAGATTTTGGCCATGTTCTCCTGTTTCAAGCGGCGCCGGTATTGGCGACTGAATTTTCGATTTTGGACTAGCCCAAGCGTGACCAACCGAGAGTCGGGGGCACCCAGGCCAACCCTAAGATATAGGACGCCAGCTTGCCACGCAACCTGATTTAGCGCCCAGACCGGCTCACAGTCCGCCTCCGCCGGAGGCTCCCATGCCTGCGGTCCACGGGGCCCGGTCCACGGGGGCCCGGAACTGTAACTGCTCAGAGTCGATGGGTGAACACCTCAGGGGAGGGCCGTCTTTCGTCATGTCCAACAAACCTGAACAATTGCTCTCCTCAACTGCTCCGACAGCCGGAACGATGCCCTGGCTGACATCCGCCCCTTGCCAGCTCGCGCGGCCCCTATCTACCATGATGCCTGACCATCAGCCGCCTGGCCATGGAGTGTTGGTCCGGGCAGCCATCTCCCGGACTCCGCCGGAACAAAACGGCATCAAATGGCAACAAATGGCACTGTTTACAAAAATTCGTATCTGGGACGATGCCACTAGCTACAAAAGATCGATGAAAAATGGCGTGATTTGTGCAAAAGCCTGCAAAAACCCGAATTTCCCAGGGCAAACAATGCCATTTTCAGGAAAAGCCCCGGCACTTACCAACGGTCCGGCGAAAAGACTCAGGAACCATCAACCGGCTTCCCTTGTGTCCGCTTCGCCCAGCGTAACCAGTCAGTCTTGGTGTGATGTTTTTGTGCGATGAGGTTAGGTTTACAGAATCCCTTGCCCTTTGGGAGACAGGGCCTTTCTATTGTCCCCTGTCATCTGTCCCCCGTCATCCTCGCCGCAGCGGGGATCCAAAGCCCTGACTATGCGGCAACACGGTTAAGGAAACAATGACGCGGCGGGAGCCTGGAACAGGAACTCCATTCTCCAACCGTGTGGATAACGACAAGGGCTCTGGATCCCCGCTGCGGCGAGGATGACGGGAGCGGGAGTAGGTAACAAATGGAGCGCTGGATTCCCGCTGCGGCAACGGTGACGGGTTGATTTGATGCAATCGAAATACCCCCTGGGAGAGGGCTGGGGTGAGGGCGTCCCCTCGACCCTGAACAGTTACCCGGAACTGCCCCGCTTGACCCAAGCCAACCGCATCGTTAGGATAGACAATAGTTCCCGCCGTTCATTATCTCTAGGTAAGAAGTCTGGCCGCGGGCGCATCCACAGGGGCGGGACCGGCCAGGCGCGTCAAATAACCTAAGTTCTGCAGAATCCAGGGATGAGGAGAGTACTGAAGACATGACCACAGCGTTTACCGATGAGATCGTGGAGGTCGGGGGGGCGAATATCCAGGTGCTTAAAGGCGGCTCTGGCGATCCGCTGGTGTTGTTTCACGGCGCCGAGGGCAATTCGGGCTGGCTGAAATACGTCCAAGCCCTGTCAGACCATTACACGGTCTACATACCCACCCACCCAGGTTACGCCGGGTCGGATAGGCCGGATTGGCTCGAATCGATCCCGGACCTGGCGGCCTTTTACACCTGGTTCCTGGAACAGCAGGGCCTGGAAGGCGCACGAGCCATTGGGTTTTCCATGGGCGGGTGGCTGGCCTCGGAAATCGCCGCCAGTTGTCGTCACGCCTTTAGTAAGTTGATGTTGGTCGGCGCCGCGGGGATTCGGCCGCAGCAAGGTGAGATAGCCGACATCTTCATCCTCAGCCAAGCGCAAGTCAGCGAGATGCTGTTCCATGATGCCAGCCAGGGCGGCGAGTTCACGGAATTGTATGGCGGCGAGCTGTCCCCGGAGCAAACCGACGCAATAGAGCAAAACCGGGAGATGGCGGTCCGGCTGTGCTGGAAACCCTACATGTTCGACCCGCGGCTCCCCGGGCTCCTGGGCCGGGTCAACATCCCCACCAGCATCGTCTGGGGGCGGGAAGACGCGTTGGTGCCCCTGGAATGCGGCGAGTTGTATAACAAGGCCATCCCAGGATCCAAACTGGTGGTATTAGACAATTGCGGGCATGTGCCGCAAATCGAAAAGACCGACGATTTCGTCAAAACCGCCCTTGAATTCCTGGCCTAGCCACTAGACGTTTTTCATCACCCGGCAAAACCAATCCCCGGACCAATTGAGCTACAAAACTCATTGGTCCGGGGATTATTACTTTCGTACGAAGGCCAATTTCGTACGACGGCAGGCAGGTCAGTCGAACGCACCGACGCCGCGTCCCGCCCGCCGGCCGAGTGGCTCTAAACCAGGCAGGGCGTCGAAAGCTCGCCGCAGGTGTCCCGGAGCCAGTCGACTACCTCTTGGTGCAGCGGGATGCCTTCCTCTCTCCGCACTATTTCCATTTCGGCCTCGGGTTGCCCGGCCACCATCACCCTGTCGTGTCCCGGGGCAGGCTTGGTGGTCTTCATCATCCCCATCCATTCATCCATGGTCACTTTGAACTGTTCGACATCGGTGAAGGCGTCCACGCTATAGGCCGCGACATAGTGGCCAAAGTTGGGACGCCCTGGGAATACGCCGTAGCCAAACCCGGTTAGGACTCCTCCCAGAATGTCAACAATGCAGGAAAGGCCATAGCCTTTGTGCGACCCCAGTTCACGGGTGCTGCCCAGGGGCAGCAGAGTGTAGGTGTCCGGGGTATCAATCTCCTCCATGATGGGGTTGCCCTCGCCGTCGGCCAGCCAACCCGGCTCAAGTTTGGCCCCCAAACGGCGGGCAATGCCGATTTTGTTGCCCGCAACGGTGCTGGTAGCCGCATCAAACACGAAGGGCGGCTCCTTGCCCGCGGGCACTGCCACCGCAATGGGATTGGTGCCCAGCCGCGGCTCGGCCCCAAAGGTGGGCACCACTGAGGGTGGACAACTGGTCATGCAGACGCCGATCATGTCGTGCTTCAACGCCAGCATTGCATGATATGAGGCCATGCCCAGGTGCCGGGCGTTGCCGATAGATGCCATCCCCACGCCCACTTGCCTGGCTTTTTCAATCGCTAACTCCATGGCCTTGGGAGTGACGATGATGCCCAGGCCCCGGTCCGAGTCTATGGTGACGGTGCTGGGTGATTCCCGGACAACCTTCCAGTCCGGGCGGGGGTTGATCTGGCCGATCTGGTACTGGTTCACGTAGTTGCGAAGCATATTGGAGACGCCGTGGCTGTCCACGCCCCGGAGGTCGGCCAGCACCAGCACGTCAGCCGCCAGCACAGAGTCCTCAGGCGGAACGCCCATCTTCTCAAATACGCCGGCGACAGTGGTTTTCAGGTCATCGCCTGGCACCAACACGGCTTCATCTTGGTTGACCCTAAATCGTGACAGCAATCCTGGCCTCCTCGTTCGACTTGCGAAAATCAACCCGGCCCCAGCTGACCCGAATCTAAAGGGCGGCCCCGCCGGGCTTGCTTGCGTTGGCAGAAGTATATCACCGCATGGCGCCTGTAACCGCAAGCTGCATTTCACAAGGCGCATTTCGACAGAAGGGTCCATCCCCCGGTCACGGGGCCGAAGCGGCCTCCGGCTGGCCGTGTCAACATTCACCATCAAAACCGGTAAGTCAGGCTGATATAATCCGGCCGAGCACTCCAGGAAAATCCGTTTGCGTCCCGACGCGGGCCAGCCCACCATACCGATGAGGAACGCCAACCGAACCGGACACCCAAATTCCGCTATCACCAGAGGAACAAATGCCTGTCTCCGCTGAATCCGCCTTGAATATTCTTTCGACGTTGGGTCGCAACCCTGCGGTGGCTTTCCACGAGGCCCCCGTGGCATCCGCCATAAAATCAATTTTGGCCGAGGCCGGGCTGGCCGCTGACTCCGACACCTTCGGGAACATCATCTGCCGGCTTCCGGGCCAAGACCCCGGGGAAGCTCCCCTGGCGCTGGTGGCCCACATGGACCATCCTGGCTTCGAGGCGGTGGATTACCAGGGCGATTTCCTGATAGCCGATGCCCTGGGCGGTATCCCTGAAGGGGCTTTTGCAGAAGGTGTGCCGGTCCAGTTGCTGCTGCCCAACAGCGAACGGCTAACCGGTACAGTAGCGGGCAAATTCGGTGACGAAGCCGGTCCCCGGGCTTTAATCCGTCTGGAACACCCGCAAACCCTGGACCTCCCCAGGCCAGTGGTTTTCGATCTGCCCGACTTTGAGTTGGACGGCGACTATATTCGGATGCGGGCGGCGGATGACCTGGCCGGATGCGCCAGTATCCTGGCAGCGTTAGTCGTCTTGAGCCAGGATGGGCACCCCTCCGGTGACGTCTACGGCGTTTTTACCCGGGCCGAGGAAGTGGGCTTGGTGGGCGCCCGGTTGATGGCCCAGGGCGGGACGCTTCCTCCGGAAACCCTGGTGGTTTCCGCCGAATCCAGCCGGACTCTGCCGGGAGCGGAGCAGGGGCTGGGACCAGTAATCCGGGTGGGCGACGCCGGGTCCACCTTCAACAACGAGGCCGAAAGCTGCTTGGTCAAAGCCCGCGAAACGCTGCAGGCCCCTGACCGAACCAACGGGCAGGGGTTCAAGGCCCAACGGCAGCTCATGAGCGGCGGAGTGTGTGAAGCCAGCGCTTTCGCAGTCCACGGCTACCGGACCACCGGCATCGCCTTCCCCCTGGGAAACTATCATAACGGCGCTGTCGACGGGCGGGTAGAAGCAGAGTTCATCCACCGGGACGACTTCCTGGGTGGTGTCGAGCTTATGATAGAGGCGGCGCGCCAGGTAAGCCAAAGGGGGACCACCCGGTTCCGCCAGCGGATAGGGGCGGTCCCGACGGAGTTCCAGGACCGCCTGACCAGGACGGCCCACGGCACCACCACATAGACCGGCGGATCGGGTTCCTCGCGTAAACCCACCTACAACCCGGCATGGGCCGCGAACCAACGCTATTCTTAGGGGGATGTGTCATCATTTTGCCCGCCGGCGTGAGGTTCGGGAAAAACCCGGAGGTGTTCGCTGTACCCCGAGCTGAGTTTTTCCCACAATGAAAAATAGCAGGCCATAAAGCCTGCTTTCAGAGTGGGTGGCTGAAGCTTGGGTCCGCCGCCGTCGCCGGGAACAGGGCGGCGGGACGGATATCGCGGTGGAGAATTGGTTTCCTACGCATCTTGGAGCCCGGACGGCTCCGAAATAGCGGTGGCCTACGAAACTCCCAATGGTGCCCCTAGCGTTTACCTCGCCGTCATAGCTCCGGACGGGTCGGACACACGGCTGCTGGTGATCAAGGAAGAAAACGGCGACCTGACGGCTGCAAGGCCCGGGAACAAAAGGTGCCTTCTGTGGATCTGCTGGTGAGGGTATTCATAGCCGGGATGGAGCAACCATGAGGAAAGGGCCGTTTGATTCTACCCATCCCAGAGATAGGGGGCTTCTCTCGAACATGAAAAGGCCCGGCTACCGAGCCAACACAACCTCGACCCCTTGCACCAGCGATTCTTGGCCTACAGTCCCCCTTTGGCAGAATCCGACAGGCGCCGACTTTTAAGCAACTCTGAACAAGAAATAGGACCAAAAAAATTATTTGTGCAAAGCCTCCGCGCTCATAGAATTTCATCCAACGCGAGAAGCAATGACACCTAAGCACATCATCATACTCGAACACATTTGGGGAATTCCCCGTCTATATCCCCAAATGGGCTCCAGCACCCATTCGGTTCGCACATGCGACCGGTGCGGCTCAACGCAGAGGATATTGCAGCTGAACACACCCCACGACCAAAGGTCCATTGAAGAACTCGCCGAAAGTACGGATCCGGATGACAGGAAATCTGTCGTGGCATCGGCAGAAACAATAGCCAACAATCTTCGACCGATAGTGGACTATCTCCTATCCAAGGAGGAAGAACTGTGCGAAGGAACCGCCTATAAGAACCTTCTGGAATTCGCAGAACGACTTAAGAGACGGCACCAAGGTGCCGTGGGGGATAACGATCTCACCTTTGAGATCGCGGAGCACATTATCAACACGAACAACGGAAAAACGGGAAGCAAACACACCCGGAAGGTTCTCCTCGCATTCAAGCAAGGATTGGTTTGTGACATTTGTGACCAAGAGGTGGACTCGCTAGATGACCTCACCGAGGACCATATCCTCCCGCGGACATTTGGAGGCGAGTCAACACTCATGAATCTCAGATTGACACACTGGTCCTGCAATGACAACAAAGGGGGGAAACCTCCCACAGCTTCAGACATAACACCATTCGCGTACAAGGGGGAACCGTGTAAACACAGGGTCAACTGTGTCAAAGAGGAGTCCCCACGGGGTCTCCAGTTAACTGACAACTGAAACCTCTGTTGACCCCACGGCGACCGTATCGTGAGACAAGAGTGCCCCATGCGCACTTGCCGGTACTGCGGACAGAACACAGGCTTCTTGCGCAACCAGAACAGCCAGTGCCGTGACCTGCACGCCACGAGCATCCAGGAGTTGACCCAACTGTCCGCTGGAACCGCCGGATTCAACGAGACCACCCTGCTCAGCACCCTCGGGGCCATTGCGGCCCGGGCTCGAGCCACAGAGGACAATATCCCCGGCTTCAACGCCGCCATGAGGTCACCCTGATGAATGGCATCGTGAATGAGGAACTCCTACCGATCATACCCCTCAAGATCAGCAAGAAAGACGGCGAGTGGCAGGAACTCAGCTTGCTGCTTGATAGAGGCATCGAGGATGAAATCGCCCTCGATGCCTCTATTTCGGACAGTTACAACCTGGAAACCCGGCCCGATCATCAATGGCTAACTCCCGGGAAGGTTTTGGAGAGCGACAACAATTGGAAGCCCAGGGCACCCTACACGGGGGAAATAGAATTAGCAGGACGAGAACGGGAAGCCGGGATTCGAATGGTCAGTCAACATCCGCTAAACGGAATGTTAGGAACAAAACTGCTAAAATGGCGGCGACTCACGGTGGACGTAGTGGAACGTGGAGCCGTCACCGTTGAAAGCATGCCCCGACGTTCTTCAAGCAGCATCACCTCATGGTATTCCCGCAGAACCAAGCTCGAAGAGCCTTTCGGAAGCGATATTCAAGACTACAAGGAATGGTTCTTCGAGGATCTCGCCTGGGCCACGCTAATGGTAAGGAACAACGGGGGCAGGTTCAACGCCATATGGGCCAACATCGACACAGGGGATAACACAGAACTGGGTTTACCCACCCAAATGGTGGAGAAGCTCGGACTAACTGCATCAGGCAAATGCCGGGTAGACACGATGGACGGGACAGTGGAGCGAAATCAAGGAGACGCGGAAATCATCTGGCAAGGCAAAAAACGCCAAGTTAAGTGTGTACATCTCCCAAACGACAACCCGCCGGTGATAGGCATGAGGCTACTAAAAGGCGATAGACTCACAATAGATTACGATGTCCCCAGGCCTATAGTTAAAATTCGGCGCATATCTGAAAAAACCCGATCCGTTCGGGAATTGTTGGATTCCCTACGAAACCGCCGACGTTCCTAACCGTTGAAGACCACAGACATTCTCTGCTGGCAACTGGCCAAGCCCCAAGCATCCCGGGACAGAGACGGCGGGCAAGACTGTTTCCTAGCCACTGGCCTAGCGCAGATTCGGGCGTGAGCCGAGGAACACGCCAACACTACCCATGCTGTACTCCAGGAGGACCCAGTGTCACGGCCTGGAACCAGGGCAAACTGGGCCCGAACCACCCCCAGTCGCCACGAGTCCCGGCATTCGGGTCTTAAGCCTCCCTTCCGGAATCTGACGCGATTGCCAAATACCCATACACCTATGCCCCAGGCACGCTCTTGCCTTTTCCGATGCAAAACGGCACGGAACCGGGAAGTGTGCCAAATTCACCCAGCATGGAAATCCAATTTTGCACAGAGCTCAACTCGTGGGTAAAACCCCCGCACAATCCCAATTTTAGGATGAGGCAAGCGTCTAGCCTGCGCCTACCTGGGAGTTGTACCAGTCCAGAATTGCGCTGCCGGTCATGAACTCTACGCCTTGGAACCGGCTGATGTAGTCGAAGATCATGTCGAAATACTTGATGCGGTGCGCCGCCCCCGTGATGTACGGGTGGGTGGAGATTGCCATCACCCGTGAGCTTTCAGCGCCCTCCTCGTAGAGCGTATCGAACTGGTCTCTGGCGCGCTCGAAAATTTCCGGCGACCGGTGGTGCTGCACCGCGTAAATGGGGATGTCGTTTAGCTCCACGGTGTACGGCATCGCCACCAACCGGCCCGCCTTGACCTTCATCTCGTAGGGCTCGTCATCGTTGCACCAGTCGCAAACGTATTCGATGCCCTCCTCGGCCAGGATGTCCGGCGTGTCAAAGGTCTCGGCCAGCCCCGGCCCCATCCAGCCCCTCGGCGCTTGCCCGCTGAACTCCCGAATGGTGCGGATGGAACGTTGGACAACCTCGCGCTCATCGGGCTCGGCGTTGATGACTCTCTGGATGAAACCGTGGCCCATCAACTCCCAGCCCGAATCGAGGCAAGCTTGGACAATCTGGGGATACGTGAGGCAGACCGAGGCGTTCAGGCTTATCGTTGCCTTTATTCCCCGACGGTCTAGGACTCGTTTTAACCGCCAGAATCCCACCCGGAGTCCGTAGTCAAACCAGCCGAAGTTGGGAATGTCGGGGATGACCTCCCTTCCCTGGGGAGCAGGCAGCACCGTCCTCGCCATCGCCTCATTGATGTCCCACTCCTCCAGGTTGATGATGACCCACAGTGCCACCCGGGAATCACCGGGCAGACGCAGGGGTTTTCGGCTGAATATCGGCGAGTATTCGGCGCGGGGGTTGGACATGATCTCTCCTCACAGGTCCGTTAACGTGCCGGCCGGATGTTGGGCTGGATCAAGCCTCGGTTGAGACTATTCGGGGCCGCCTGGAGTCCGAGGTCCGCGCTGCTAGAGCCCCAATGCCTGAAGGCCCATCTTCGCAATGTCTTCATCTTCCTGGGCAGCCAGGCCGCTGACTCCGATACCGCCCATTATTGCGCCGGTTTCGGTATGGACCACCACCACACCGCCCTGCACCGCGGCAAGCATGGGGTCTCCCATTTCGGCCACCGTGCGGCCCTGGCCTTTCAGCCTTTCGGCATAGTCGTTGGAGTTCTGACCCGACAGGGCGCAGGTATAGGCTTTCCGGATCGCCATGCGCTGGGGTGTCGGGCGGCACCGGTCCATGCGGGCGTAACTGAGCAGTTGGCCGGTGTCGTCCACAATGGCGATGGTCACCGGCCGGTCAGGCTCACGGGTAGCATGGTCCAACATCGCCGACATGGCTTTTTGGGTCTGGTCCAGGCTCAACATTGGCTTGTCGTACATTGTCGGTCTCCTTAAAAAGCGTTCGAGAATGGGTGGTGGAAGGTAGGGGATAGAAATACCAGTGAATTCGGCCCATTTTAGCCATGCCCGTAAAGAGAGGCAAGCGGCGTCACGGCTCCATCTCGACGTACCGCCGCCCTCGCAATTCCAGCCTGGCTTCCTTCAGGTTTTTGAACTCTCGATACCCGTCACCGGTCAAGTTGCCGTGCACCAACAGGTTCCTGAGATAGTTCATGCCCGCCAACAAGTGACCCACAACTATCGCCGTGCCCTTGTACCGGTCCAGGTGGTCCTCAACCAACTGGGTTAACCTCTCTTGGACGTCTTCGAGGCTTTCACCTCCGGGCACGTCGGCGGCCTGAAACAAATGGGCGTAGACGCCGGTGGGAGGAAGGTGCGGAAAGGCCTCCTGAAAGGATTTCCCTTCCAGGTCGCCCTGGCCTCTTTCCCTCAAGGCCAGAGTGGCAATGTAATCGAAGCGGTAGCCGAATCGCCGCCTGAGCCGCTGCGCCAACCGGTTGGCGGTAAGGTTCGTGCGGGTCAGGTCCGAGGCTAGCAGGACGCTCAGCGGCCCCCCCGACGCGGCCAATCGGGCGGCCAACCGGTCGGCCAGCCGGTCCACCAGCGGTCCGTAGCCGGGTTGCAGCACCGAGTCCAACTGGCCTTGAATCATGCCTCCAACGTTGAACTTGGTGGCGGCATGGCGAATCAAGATTATCCGTTCCAACGGCATTCCAGTCTCCCCGCTTCAATCGTTCAGATAGGGATATCACCCGAAGGCTCCACAGGCAACCCTCATCGAGCCAACTCTCATCGATCTTCAGGCAGGTCAGTTGGCCCCGGGTTGTATTGAGTTTTGCGTCCAACCCCTTAGCCCAAGGCAGAGCCCAACGGCACATCTGAAGGAATGATCACCCGCGGTGCCGACCCCAGAGTATTGCGTCCGCTGACCGGAGACCACCACTCGGCATTGGCGCCTTGCCCGTCCGGTGCCACGACACACTGCCGCCTTGCTCCGCGGCAACACGGTGGTTATGATGTTGCCAGAGACTTCCCCATTCCAATCAGCCAATCAGGTCCAAGCTGGCGGACCGCGCTGAATACAGTCCGGGCGCCGGAAAGAGAGAGTAGCATGCTTCTGAAAGTACACCACGTTGGGTATCTGGTCCCGAGCTTGGACGACGCGGTCAATCTCTACGTAAAGACTTTCGGCGCCAAGCAGTCAGGCCGCGGCGCCGCCGGAAGACTGGGTGAAATAGCATTCATCCAGGCCGGAGACGTAGAGGTGGAGTTGATCCAGCCAAACGACCGGGCCCTGCTGACCAACGGCGACGGCCACGTCTACCACCACGTGGGTTACGTGGTGGACAAACTGGACGAGGCAGTGGCTGAATTCAAAGCCAAAGGCTACCAGTTCAACAGCGAGGAGCCCAACGTCAACTTCATGGGCTACCGCCTGATCTACTTCGATTCCAAATTCACCGCCGGCCTCGGCATGCACCTGACCGAAGCCAGCTCAATGGTTAAAGCGTAGGGCAGGTCATACCGCCGGCCCGGACAACGTAGTCCCCGCCCGCAAGACCCTACGAGGCCAGTCGCTGCAAATCGGTTTAACCGAGATACACGGGTCCGCTTGGCCCAACCTTAGTTGTTGGGCCTTGCAGGCTTGGAAACAGATCCAGGCGTCTCACCTACAACCCTATGAACTCCCGGGCGTTGTCACCGAGAATGCCCGCCGTGGCAGCGCTGGGTAATCCCAGGGTTTCGATGTACTCCGCGTCGACTGCTTGGCTGGCCAGGGGGAAGTCGGTGCCGAAGCATACGCGGTGGGCCCCGTGCTTGCTGATGATGGCGGATAGGGTTTCTGGGACTATTTCTTTCAGCGACGGCGGCCAGGTGGTGTCGATAAACACGTTCTCCCGGCCCAACAGTTCCCGCTCCGCTTCGTCCAGCATATAAAACCCGCCCAAATGAAGGGCAATTACCTTCAGGCGGGGAAATCGCTCGACCACGTTCATTATTCGTTCCGGCGCGGCGTACACCGGAGCCGCCGGGTCGGTCCCGGGAAACCTGCCCGAGTGGATTTCCAGGACCATATCTTCACCCAACTCTTCGTACACCGGAAACATCCTGGGGTCGTCCGGGTAAAAACTATTCACCACCGGGTGAAGTTTGATGCCCTTGATGCCCCCTTCACGCAAACGCCGCACCTCATCCGCCTTGTCGTCCAAGTCGGGATGGATGGCGCCGAAGGGCACCACCATCTCATCCTGAATGCTGATCAGCCAGTCATTGGCGCGCTTGACCTGGTCGGCGCGCTCAACCAGGCCCAGGACCACCGACTTATCCACGCCGGACTCCCGCATATGGGCTTTGAGGGAGTCCACAGTGTTGGCCGCGACCGCTTCAAATCCCAGGTCCCTGGTCATCGAGTCCAGGGCAATACTGGCAATCCGGTCCGGCCAAACATGGGTGTGAACGTCTATTCGCATCAGTAAACATCACCTCTTGGCGCAAGCTGGGATGCTTGGCCGGTTTTCGGGGTGAACCAACAAAAAAGCGTCCCCTCCCCAATTGCGATGGGCGAGGGGACGCTCTGAACACCAACCCGGGTAGAAACGCGCTAGGCGGCTACCTTGGTTTTCGCCATTTGTTCCAGCTTGAAATAGTCGATGCAGTTTCCGGCCCAGATCCGGTGCTTCTCGTCCTCGGGGACGTTGGCATAGATCCGGTCAACGATGGGCCGGGTGTCCGGCCATTCGCACTCGATGTGGGGGAAGTCGGTGGCAAACATGATGTGATCGACGCCGACGTGATGGCGCAGTTCCACCGCTACCGATTCGTACTGGACGCTGAAGTATATGTGCTCTTTCACATACTCGCTGGGCAACCGATTGAGAGGCTTGAACCCCAGCATCTCTTCGGCCCAACCGATGTGCCGGTTGTACCAAAGGTCGGCGTGTTCCATCCAGAATGGCACCCAACCCAGCCTGGTTTCCGCGAAGAACATCTTCATCTCGGGGAACCGGTCAAAGACCCCGGAGAAGATCATTTGGGTGATGCCCACCGACGGGGCCAGTCCGAAGTTGCACATCCACTCCAGAAGTGGCCGGCGGACCTTGCTCAGAGTCGCGGGATCGTTATTGGGGTAGATGAACGTGGGCTGGTTGGCCCGAGCGCCGTTGCGGTCAAAGGAGACGTGGACCGTCAGAGGCATGCCCATTTCCACCGCGGCAGCCCAGAACTTGTCATCCTCGGGCATGGGGTAAGCGTGGCCGTTGGGGAAAGAGTTCAGCACGACGCCTCTGATTCCCAACTCCTTGAGATGATAAAGCTCCTCTATGGCATCGTCGAGGTTAGTCATGGGGATGATGCCCAGTCCAATGAGCCGGTCCCGGTCCACCGAGCAGTATTCCTCGCCCAACCAGTCGTTGTAGGCGCGAATCATTGACCTGAAGACTTCGTCGTGGCTGATATTCCGCCAGAAAGAGGGGCCGGCGACCATTGCCGGAAACAGCACTTCCGACTCAATACCGTCCTGGTCCTGTTCCGAAACTCGCTGCTCGGGACTTCCGATCCCGGCGGCTCCTTCAACCCTAAGGCCAAAGGGTTGCCACTGGCCGGTAGCGCGCCCGGCGCGCAGATCCAGGAAATTAGCTTCCCGCAAGGGCTGACCCTCGATGATCATCGCATCGCCGCCATCGGGAAGCGTGATGCTCTTGGGGGCGCGATCCTGATACTTCTGAGGTACGCGGTGCGTCCACCGCTCCGGGGGAACTTCCAAGTGCCCATCGCTGGACATTAGTTCATAAAGCCTAGGCATGGTCTCCTCCCATATTCGGCATCAATCCTGAGCGTTACTGGCCCGGTTGCTAATGGTTTGCCCGGTCTTAGTTCGACCAACGGTCTTCCGACCACCAGTCTTCCTTCGACCAATAATTACCGTATGTTAATACTAGATTTTCCGGTTGGCAACACGCAGTCTCTAGCCCATGCGTACCGGGCTATGCGACATTGCGCGGGGAGTACACCCAAGCCTCGTTGCGAAAACCTGAGATCCCTAGTTGAACTGGAATTTTGAGTACTCGCCCTCTTCTTTGGTAATGAATTCCAACAGGGCCGTTTTGCCCGCTCGGTTCATTTCCTGGGCCCGATGGATGGCCGGAACGATTTCTCCTGGCTCCGTCACTCGTTCGCTGAAAGCGCCCAGGGCTTGGGCCACGTCGGCGAAATTGCCGCTCAATTCCTTCAAATTGTACTTCCGCACCGCCTCCGGGAAACGGCTGTCGGAGTAGATGGCCATTGTGTAGTTGTTGAGCACGATAGTGGTGATGGGGATTTGAGATCGGACCGCCGTTTCCACGTCCAGCCCCACCATGCCGAACGCGGCGTCTCCCATGATGTTGATCACCTGCTTGTCCGGCTCCGCCAGCTTGGCGCCCAGGGCCAGCCCCAGGCTGTAACCCAACTGGGTAGATTTGCCCCAGCCAATGAAGCTGCGAGGCGCCCGAGCCTCCCAGAATGGCACCGCGTATTCCCTGGAGCTGCCCGACTCGTGGGTAACGATGGTGTTGTCCAGGTCCACGTTGTGCATCAGGTCCCAGATGACCCGGTAGGGATTCAGCGGCACCTCGGAGGAGGTCAGCTTGGGCATCCACTGGTCCAGCCACTTTCGCTTGGCTTCTTCAATTTCCTGGTGCAGCGCATGGTCCACGGGGCGCCCCTGGAGCCCGGACTGGCGTTTCATCTCTTCCAGCAACTGGCGCAAAATCAGCTTGGCGTCGCCCAGGAGAGGATGGTGCGACTTGATGTCCTTGTTGATGTCGTCATGGTCGTTGGTCGCGTGGATGATTACCTTGCCCGGCGGTATCGGAGTGGCGAAGTTGGTCCGGGTCATGCTGCAGCCGATGCCGAACACCAGGTCGGCCCGGGTCAGGAATTGGTGGACCCCTCCTGTGGTGCTGGTGCCGCCGGAACCAACCGACAGGGGATGATTCTCAGGGAATCCGCTTTTGCCGGGCATGGTAGTCATCACCGGCGCCTGGAGAAATTCGGCTATCTGCACCAGTTCTTCGGAGGCCTCAGCGTACAGCACACCCTGTCCGGAGTGGATCAAGGGCCGTGAGGCTGCCAACAGCGCCGCAGCCGCCCTGGAGACTGCCTCCGGGTCGGCGGCGGTCCGGATCACCGGCGGTACTTCATAGTCGAATTTGACCTCGTCCAACTCCTCGGTGGCCACGTCCGACGGTATCTCCAAAAGAACGGGCCCTGGCCGGCCTCCACGCAGTTTGGTAAATGCCCGGCGCATCAATTCAGGCACCCGGTCGGCGGAATTGACGGTCGCCGACCACTTGGTCACGGTTTCATAACTCCGGGTAGGATTGAAGTTGGGGTGGACCCCCTGCCGGTCTCGGGCCACCCCTGCCGGAAGCAACAGGATGGGGACCGAATCGGCATAGGCCTGGGCCACGCCGCTGAATGCGTTTTCGGCGCCCGGCCCGTTTTGCGCCAGGAAAATCCCCGTCTTTTTGCCGTTGGTGATCCTGGCAAACCCGTCGGCCATATGGACCCCAGTCCGCTCCTGGCGGCAGACAATAGGACGAATGCCCGCTATCGCCAGGGCTTCGATGAGGGGGTTGGTTGGCATACACGCAACGAAATCCACACCCTCCATCTTGAGAATATTAGCTATTGCAGTAACGCCGTTCATGGGCTCTCCTCTCCGGGCTTAACTGATGGTCCGGGCTTGAATCAAGGTTTGCAGCACCCTCGGCAGATCAGCCAACCGAGGGGCATGTTTACCCAAATAATGCGAGTGACAGTTGGGGTAGCGCCCGCGGCCCACGCCTACACTGGCTTGGCCAACGGTCAGGCCAGTGTAGGCGTGGTCTAAGAAAAGTGTCAAGACAGAAGCGCCGTGCGTAACTGTTCAGGGTCGAGGGGCCCCCCTCACTCCAACCCTCTCCCAGGGGGAGTATTTCGATTGTCATCAAATCACCCCGTCACTGTTGCCGCAGCGGGAATCCAGCGCTCCATTTGTTACCTACTCCCACCCCCGTCATCCTCGCCGCAGCGGGGATCCAGAGCCCTTGTTGTCATCCACACGGTTGGAGAATGGAGGTCCTGCCCCGGCTCCCGCCGCGTCATTGTTGCCCTAACCATGTTAGCGCATTGTCAGGGCTCTGGATTCCCGCTGCGGCGGGAAAGACGGGAGGTGACTCGGCCATTGCTTTCATCCTTGCCAGAAGGCGGGAGCGGGATAGCGCCCGGACCAGGGGATGAGGGAGCGAAGGAGGTCTTCGCGGTCGGGGAGAATGTCTTTGGTCCGGCACCTCTCGAGGTATTTATGGACTGCCATGAAGGATGGGAGCCGGAAGCCGGTGGAGGCCATCCGTTGGATAAAGGCTTGGGGCTGGGCCGGTGGTTGACCGTTAGCCCGGACCACCGATGATTGAAGTCAGAACTCCCCGGACAACCGGCGGAGCCGGACGACGGCAAGTTCCCGAGCCAAGGCTCGTTGGAGGGCGCGGACGCGGGCTCTAAGGGCAGACATAAGACAATCACCTCATTCATTTAACTAGGTGTTGGACGCCCCGGGTTACCGGTGTGAGAGGTTGGAAAATTTCAAATCGCCGGACATTTCCGGACAAATCCGGACATTCTGCCCCGATTTAGGATTTGCGGGATGACGGGTTGCCTGGGGAATGGGACCGCTGGGGGTTGGCGCGATTTTCGGTCATCAGGCCCTTTTTCATCAGGCTTTGTATTGCCTCAGTGGCATGGTTAAATTTTGCTTGCGTCCTTTGACAAGCTCCGGGATGCACTGCGGGAGGTTGACCCGGGCAGGTGTTATGGTAGGGATGTGTTCCGCGGCTTGGGAAGCGGCAAGTGTCATGCGGGGGGCGGCAGAGGCAATCCGCGTCGGTGGAGTCAATGACAATGACGAGGCCTTGCGCAAGGGGCGCAGACTCACCGGGTGGACAGCCCGACGTCCTACCTGGAGCGGTTCTTCAGTCCCAGATCAGATTGGCGCATTGAAAGGGCTCTGGATTCCCACTGCGGTGAGAAAGACGGGGGTGGGGTCAATGACAATGACGTGGCTTTGCGCAAGGGGTGCAGACTCACCAGGTGGACACCCCGACGTCCTACCTGGACCGGTTCTTCAGTCCCGTATCAGGTTGGATGGGAGAAAGGGCTCTGGATCCCCGCTGCGGCGAGGATGACCGGGGGGTCAAGACGCGCGGGGTGACCAGGGCGACGTTGTACCTGGAGCGGTTCTTCAGTCCCGGATCGGGTTGGCGCATCGAAAGGTTTCTGGATTCCCACTGCGGCGAGAATTGCGGGGGGGTCAAGACGCGCGGGGTGGTCAGGTCGACGTCCTACCTGGAGCGGTTCTTCAGTCCCGGATCAGGTTAGCGCATTGAAAGGGCTCTGGATTCCCACTGCGGTGAGTAAGACGGGGGTGGGGTTGTGCTCCCATCCTGACTGCTCCTACCCGCGGGAAGGAGGCCATTCAGGACGCACCAACCGCAGTTTATGATGCGATAGCCCTGCTCAAAAGTCCCTTCTCCTTTGGCGGGAGAAGGTTAGGATGAGGGGTTTGTATCTGTCACCATCACCACAATCCTCTCCCTTCCAGGAATAGGAGGTCAGGATAGGTGTTTTGAGATAGTTTCTAAGCCATCGGAGCGCCGTCCCCACCCCAAGCCGCCACTCTTTCCGGGGTCAGCTTGACTACCGGGTTATCGGCGATATCCATTTCCCGGTACTGCCGATATTTGCGTCGCAGGGCATCCACGGCGGCGGCCCGTTCTTCCTCTGATTCGTCCCCTTCAATCAACAAACTGGCGGGGCCCCAGACCAGAATGTACCAGAGCCCCCGCCAGTCCTCCTGGTAGTGGTCCACAATCAAGGCTGCCGTGGGGTTGGCGAGAATGTTCCGGACCCGCCTGAGCCTCGTCAATGGGGCTCGTTTCGGCTTCTGGTCCAGCACCGAGTACAGGTTACCTTCGTGCAGGGCGAAACAAACGGGTATCACGTGAGGCTGCCCCTGGCGGTCTGAGGTGGCAAGATGCCCCACCCTGGCTTCCGCCAACAGACGGGTCTGGCTTGAGGTTAGCAAGGCCGGAAACAGCCTCCTTTGGGTGTGGTCGAGCGGTACCAGCGGTCAATGGGGGGATAAACGGGACCGGCGGTGCGGAAGGGAAGCTTGAAGGGTCCCTGTGAGCTAAATATCCGAGGAGAAGGCCATGGGGTCTTCGAGCAACTCAATGTTTTGAAGCTCGGTCCGGGCGGCGTCTTCCAGCGTAGCGTCACCATCTTCCAGGCATTTCAGCAGCACTTCCTTGGCCAGGAGGCCGCCGATCTGACCTAGGGCGAACACGCCAGCCAGTTGGACCTGGTAGTCGTCATCTTCCAACAGGGGGATAAGATAGGGCACCGCGTCCTCGTCCCCCAACTCCCCGCAGGCGTGGGCCGCCTCGTAGCGGATAGTGGGCTCCCGGTCATCCAATTCCTTCAACACGGTCGGAAGCCAGCTGGGCTCGCCGGTGCGTCCCATCGCATATATCGAGCTGGACTTCAGTTTGATGTCGGAGTTTTCGTAGGCCCAGCAGACAAACTGCCGGATATCCGAAGTGTTGAAAGGAGCGATCGCTTCCAGGCTGCGGCGGCGGACGTCAATATCCTGCTCCGGGTCCTGAAGCACTTCCATCAAGGTTTGATGAATTGACTCGCCGTCCCGCGCCAACAGTTTTCCTTCTTGTGCCAGCAACGGGAATTTGCTCAGCGCAACGGCGGCGGCGGCTCTCACGGCCGCGCTATGGTCCGAGCGGAGAATCCTGAGGAAGCTGGGTATCACCGACCGTTCTTCATGCTCCCAGAGGCCTTCCATCGCTTTTTCAAGGATCACTTCATCGCTGTCTTTCAAGCACATCTTGAAAACAGCGTCGAAATCCAATTCGGGGTTCCCTTCGGCCAACTGCACCAGGGTGGAAACTATCCAACGCTGGTGTTCCAAGGAAAGATCGCACCAGGTGCGAACGAATGCGCCCAATTCCGAAGGAGATAGGTCGGACAACTCGACGAATTCCGAAGCCGGTGTGTCCGTTCCGGATTCTGCTAGCGTGTCAAGAAAAGCTTCCAAAGACATGGCATTGTTCCAAAATAGTCCCAATAGTTCGGGCTCTGTCTCCCAAAACCGGGACTGGAGCAGCTATTATTTGTTGCTTCATCCTTTGTAAAAAGATAATGTTTATTCTAAGTTGCTCGAGCCCAGTATAACATAAGGTGGGTTTGGGCGAAGGTCAAAATCGTAGCTAAAACACGAAAATCCCGGTTGCGCCAGCGGGTGAGCCGGGGGTTAAAGCTTGACTTGTGCTATGGTCTCGGGCAAAAGATCGAGCAAGTCGGTGGCGGTGGTCCCTGCATTCCCTTTCCTCTCCACCGCCGCTTCTCCGGCCAGTCCGTGGAGGTACACTCCGCACGCCGCCGCTTCGCCGGGGGCCAGTCCCTGGGCCATCAACCCAACTATTATCCCGGATAGCACGTCTCCGGTGCCCCCGGAAGCCAAGCCCGGATTGGCAAAGGGCGACACCCTGACCGGCCCCCCCGGTTCGCCAACCAGGGTATAGGCCCCTTTGAGCGTCACGGTCACTCCCCAACGGGACGACCATTCCAGAACCTGGGCAAGCCGGTCGGATTGAATTTCGGCAATCGCCTGTCCGGTCAGGGTCGCCATTTCCCCGGGATGGGGAGTCAACACAGCCGGCGACCCCAAACGCTGCCACCAGTCGGGCGCTTGGGACAGGTTGTTCAAGCCATCGGCGTCGACAATCAACGGAATTCCGCGGACCGCGTCGCCCAGCAAAAGCTCTTCCACGAACCCCGCCGTGGCGCCGGACCACCCCAGCCCGCAGCCGGCCAACACCGCCGTATAACGGGCTGCGGAATCGCCAATAACCTTGGCGGCATCCAGATGGGTCCGTCCCTCCTCATCTTCTGGAAGAGGCAGGTGGATGGCTTCAGTAACTTTACCAGCGGCAATCGGGTAAACGCTGCGGGGCGATGCCAACGTGACCAGCCCGGCGCCTACCCTGACCGCAGCCTGGGACGCCAGAGAAGCCGCACCTACATAGTTGCGAGACCCGGCAACCACAAGAGCATGGCCGAAGGAGCCCTTGTGGGCATCAGCGGGACGCGCCGGCAGCCGTTCGGCCACCCACCGGCGGGTCAGCAATTCCAGGTCCAGACCAAGCTCGGATTCAACCTCTTCCACCAACCCTGGCGGCAGCCCGATGCCCGCCACTTCCAGGCGTCCCGCCTGGGCGGCTCCGGGCATGGTCACCAGCCCAACCTTTGGAAACCCCAACGACACCGTCAAGTCTGCGGGATAGCATGCCGGATCTACCTCACCGGTGTCGGCATCGAGGCCCGAGGGCATGTCCAGGGCCAACACCGCCAGGCGGCCCCTGGAGCGATGATCGGACAAAAGCCCTGACGCCCGTTCCAGCAAACCGTCCAGGGGCCGCGCCCTGCCGGTGCCCAGAACCGCGTCGACCGCCAGCCGGCAACCGGACAACCAGGCATCCAGGTCGGAAAGCGACGGGTCCGAGTCTCCGGAGATTCCCGCAGGGAAGAGCAACCGGACCCCATAAAGGCGCGCTTCGTCCAGCTTCGGGTCCACATCCGGCCGGGCGGTGAGCATCCAGGCGGCAACCTCGGCGCCCCACCGCCGGAGATGCCTGGCCGTAACCAAACCGTCGCCGCCGTTGTTTCCCGGGCCAACCAGCACCGCCACCTTGGCGCCGGCAACCCCGCCAAGTTGCTTCCGAGCCGCCTGGGCGACGGCCAATCCGGCATTTTCCATCATGGAGTCATTGCTGACGCCGCGGCTAACTGCAGCTTGCTCCAGGGCAACCATCTGGGAAGCAGTCACAATTTTCATGGCGTGGAGGGCGGAGGTTGGTTTTGGGCTACCACGGAGGCTACGGCATATTCGCGGGAGTGGGACAGGCTCAGGGCCATCTCCTGGAGTCCCAGGCGTTGCGCCCGGCTTTCGGCCCGTCCGTGAAGCTGGATGCTGGGAGCGCCGCTCTCTGCCCGGACAACCTCAACGTCCTTCCAGCTAACGCCCCGGTATCCGGTGCCGAGGGCCTTCATTGCGGCTTCCTTTGCGGCAAAACGGGCCGCCAGATTGGGCGCCCGTCCCCGGCAATACTCAATCTCGCCCGGAGTGAACACCCGGTTCAAAAAGCGCTGGCCGTAGCGCTCCAACACTTGGCGGATCCGGGAAATTTCTATGATGTCGACACCCGTCGTAAGCATTAACGGCAGACCGGAAGCGGTATGGGCTTTTGAAACTCTGTCGCCCGGCAACCGGCTTGGCCCGGTCGGGCGCCGCCTTTATATCAGCTGTGAGTTTCCTGGGATTGTGCCGGTTTTAGGGATTGTACCGGTTTTGCTAATCCCCGGCGGAGGCCTCGTGCCCGGGAAGTCCCAGGTTCTGCAGGATCTTTGAAACCGAGTAGCTCCGATTCAGAACGTAGAAGTGTATCCCCGCAACGTCATTGTCCCACAGCTCTTCCACCTGCCGGGTTGCATACTCAATGCCCAACTCCCTGGCTGCGGTATCGTCGTCCGCACAAGCCTCCAGTTTACGGTCCAAATCTGGAGGCAGCTTGGCCCCGCACAACGAGGTAAACCGGCGGATCTGGGGAGCGCTCAGGATGGGCAGGATGCCCGGAATAATCGGGATGTCGACACCGGCTTTTTGGGCCCGTTCCCTGAAATCAAAGAAGTCGCTGTTGTCGTAAAAGAGCTGGGTGATCAGGAAATCGACGCCTTGATTTACCTTAAAGCGGGTATTCTGCAGGTCGGTTTCCAGGCCCCCCGACTCCAGGTGCCCCTCGGGATAGCAGGCAGCGGCAACGCCGAACTCGAAATTCTCTCGAATATGCTGCACCAGGTCCGAAGCGTGCTGAAAACCATCCTCCACCGGAACGAACGCGGTCTCACCCTGGGGAGGGTCCCCGCGCAGCGCGATGACGTTTTCGATGCCCGCGCCGTCCAACCTCTCCAAGACATGGTTCAATTCCGCCTTGGTCTGCCCAACGCAGGTCAGGTGGGCCATCACCTCAGCGTCGTAGCGCTCCTTGAGACCCCTGGTAATCTCCTCGGTAAACCCCCTGGTGGTCCCGCCGGCTCCATATGTCACCGAAACGAAATCGGGTTGAAAGGCTGTCAACCGGTCAACCGCTCTGAAAACCGCTGGTATTCCTTCCGCGTTCTTCGGCGGGAAGAACTCGTAGGAAATGGTTCTGGCAGACGCCAGAATGTCTTTAATCTTCACCTATCGCTTCATCCGAGAACCACTGACCCTAGGCCGCGGCCAAAAATGTACACGCGCCCGAACAGGCGGGTGTGGGGAGAAAGTTCATAATAGCATCGGCCCCAATCTCTGTCTAACGGTGGGGCGGCCGGGTTAGGGTCTTTCGATTATCATCGAATCCCCCGTCGCTCTTGCCGCAACGGGAATCTGGAGCCCATTTTGACTCCTACCCCCGTCATTCTCGCCGCAGCGGGAATCCAGAGCCCGTTTCCCCATCCAACCTGGATGCGTGCCTGCTGGAATGTTCCAGTTGGGACGTCAACCTGTCCACCCGGCGCGTGTTAGTTGGCATTACCGTCTTGGTACATAATCAGGGCTCTGGATTCCCGCGGCGGCGAGAATGACGGGGGACAATCGAAAGACCCTCGAGGGCAGGCGGGGGTGTCGGGACAGACGTGGTCGGTGAAATCAGAGGAAAGCTTCGAAGCAGTGTGGAGTGCCGCCGTCGCCGGGCCGCGTGGCTTAAGGCTGCTCGGGTCAGGGGTTTGCACTACCGGCCGATGGCGCTGCATCGGCCGGTAGTCCAGGGGTCCTTACGGGATATGCTGGAGGGCTGATCCCTTCGTTGCTAGGCTATGAAGCGGCTCCGCACACGGTGTTCAAAATGAGCCTGGTCACTTTGTAAGGGTCACAATTGGCATTGGGTCGCCTGTCCTCGATGTACCCCTTGCCGTCCCGGTAAACCTGCCATGGGATACGAACGGACGCCCCCCGGTCCGAAACCCCGTACCTGAACTCCCTATAGGAGCAGGTCTCGTGGAGACCGGTCAAACGCTCCTCGATCCGATGCCCATAGTCGACGATGTGCTCATCGTGGTTTGCCCCAAGCGCCTCGGCCGCCGCCACGCAGGGATCGTACGCCTCGCGCATCTGCTTGGTCGAGAAGTTGGTATGGGCGCCGGCGCCGTTCCAATCGCCCTGGACGGGCTTGGGGTCTAGCTTCGCGCTCACGCCCCTCTTGTCCCCGATAAAAATGTCCTCTCCGAGGCGGTACAGCAGCCAGCGGGCGAGCCACAGCTGGTCGCCGATTTCAGGCGCGCCAACCGGCCCAACCTGGAACTCCCACTGGGCGGGCATAACCTCGCCGTTGATCCCGCCTATCGATAGCCCCGCCCGGAGACAGGCGTCCAAGTGGGCCTCTACCAGCGGGCGGCCATGGACCTCGTCCGATCCTACTCCGCAGTAGTATCCGCCCTGGGGGGCGGGGTAGCCATTGTCCGGCCAACCCAAGGGCTTGATGCCGTCGAAGAGAGTGTATTCCTGTTCGATACCGAACCAGGTATCGAAATCGGCGAACTTCTCCCCGGCGGCGGCGCACGCCGCCCTGGTGTTCGTCGGGTGAGGGGTCATATCCGTCAGCAGCACTTCACACATCACCAGCTTGTTGTCGCCCCCCCGAATCGGGTCACTGCAGGTGAAAACCGGATTCAACACGCAGTCGGAGTTATCGCCGGTGGCCTGGTTCGTGCTGGAGCCGTCGTAACCCCAGATAGGCGGCTCTTCCCCCTTCTCGACTACTTTGCCCTTGGAGCGGAGCTTGGACACCGGTTCCGACCCGTCAATCCAAATGTATTCAGCTTTGTAATACTCCATCTCTATCCTTCCAGCTAGGCGCTGAACGCGCCGTTATTTTGGGATTCGAAGGGAGCCCCGGTGGTCGTTACGTTACTCTAATCAAAAGTATAGAGCTACAAGCACGGTCACCGCAACACGGAAACTGAGGCTCGATCCAGCCGGTCAGTTTAGTGTTTTTTTCCAGTATCCCCCCTTTGGGTCCACCGGGAACTGGACCGTCTTGCCAATCTTGGAGACGACCGCAACCGGGGGGATTAGCCGGTCGGAACGACCCTTCGATAACGACCCTTCGACCTTTAAATAGCTTACAACAACACTGTTTCATGCACGTTACAAAACACGGCCCATCCCGGAGCGCCAAACACCGCCATGTTGCCAGTCGCCGGTGACGCCGCTTGGCGCAGGGCCATCACGTTAAGTGTTGCATCACATTTGAGTGCGGGTTCGTAAATAATCGCTTGGCGTATCATGCTCTGGTCGATCGCCCTCCTCCAACGAAAAAATTGACACCAACGGCAGGGCATACATATACTGAAAGATACTAAAATTGAATAATCTAAAGGCTGTGAAGGGGAGTAGTAGGCTTCCAGCGAGGCACAGAGAGCCGGGTTAGGTGAGAGCCGGCGCCAAGCGCAGAAGCTCCAATGGACCCCGGAGCCGCAGGCCGATCACAACCGTACATCACTGAATGACGGTCGTGCTAGGCCGGGACGGTTGAGCGCCGTTAAAGGCTCGCGGCACTAGGGGTCAAGTGGACCAGGACTCCTCCGCCGGTTGAGAAATCAGCACGCTCCGTCTACATCTCGGGAGCCCGGCTGAAAAATAGGGTGGCAACACGGAAAGCCCCGTCCCTTGTGGACGGGGCTTTTTGTTTTGGGCCGGAATCTTGGGACAGCCAGGGGGCCGGCCGCGGCGACGCATCTTTGGAGAAGACCGATGTACCAACCAACGTTGGAACAAGTAAAGGCGATGGCCGGGCGGGGAAACCTGGTCCCGGTGTACCGCTCGATCAACGCCGACCTGGAAACCCCGGTGTCCGCCTACTTGAAGGTGGCCCGGCCGCCCTACTCTTACCTGCTGGAAAGTGTATCCGGAGGAGAACGCATCGGGCGTTACAGCTTCATCGGGACCGACCCATACCGGGTCATCAAGACCGGCCCCGGCCAGCCCGAAGGCCAGGTTGACCCCTTGACCCCGGTCCAGGAAGAGATGAGCAGGTTCAACCTCATACCTGTCGACGGCCTGCCCCCGTTCCACGGCGGTGCAGTTGGCTACCTGTCCTACGATTCCATCAGCTACTTCGAGCCCAGGGTCCCAGTGATGCCGGCCGATCCGCAGGGATTGCCCGAATCCGTGTTCACCTTCGGCGACACCATGCTGGTATTCGATCACTTGAGACATGACATCAAGGTGGTCAGCCACGCCCACCTGAACGGCGACATTGAGGCTGCTTACAACGCAGCCACCGCAAAGATCGATGAAATGGTCGACCGGCTGTCCAAGCCGCTGGAATTGCCCGCCGAACTGCAGTCGTCCAACCCCGGCAGGTCGGAGGACTCGGGAGAGGTGGTTTCCAACTTCAACCGCGAGGGGTATGAGGATGCAATCGACAAGTGCATCGAGTACATCTACTCCGGGGACGTGATACAGGTCGTAAACTCCCAGCGGTTCTCCCGCCGCACCGATGCCCACCCCTTCCAGGTGTACCGGAGCTTGCGCAGCATCAACCCATCACCCTACATGTACTATTTGCAGCTCGACGATTTCCAGATTGTCGGCGCCGCAATCGAAACCGTCGTCATGGTTGAGGACGGCATCGCCGCTACCCACCCCATCGCCGGCACTCGCCCCCGCGGCCAGACCCCCGAGGAAGACGCCGCGCTGGAGGAGGAACTCAAAACCAGTGAGAAGCAACGTGCGGAACACATAATGCTGGTGGACCTGGGGCGCAACGACATTGGCCGGGTAAGCATCCCCGGCACGGTGTCAGTCACCCAGTTGATGGACGTCGAGCGCTTCTCCCACGTAATGCACCTGGTCTCCCACGTGGAGGGGCGCATGCGGCCTGAACTTACTCCCTATGACGCGCTGCGTTCCTGCTTCCCGGCGGGGACCGTGTCAGGCGCGCCCAAAATCAGGGCAATGGAGATTATCGCCGAGATAGAAGGTGAAAAACGGGGCGCCTACGGCGGCGCGGTGGGCTATTTCAGCTATTCCGGCAACATGGACACGGCCCTGGTGCTGCGCACCGGCATTTACAAAGACGGGGTCATGTACGTGCAGGCCGGCGGCGGAATTGTTGCCGACAGCAACGCCGAGGATGAATACCAGGAAACCAGGCATAAAGCCGGGGCCCTGCTGAGGGCGATTGACCTGGCCGAGGGCAAGGAGTGAATTATGTTGAAGTCGTTTTATCACACCGGATTTGTCGTTGAAGATCTGGATAGATCGGTTGCGTTCTATTCCGAGGTCCTGGGGATGAGGATTGCCACCCGGATCGAACGCGAGGGTGACACCATCAACCAGATACTGGGATTCCCCAACGCCCACGTCAAAGGCGCGTTCCTGAAAAAGGATGAGGGCCACCAGTTGGAGTTGATCCAGTACATTTCCCCGCCCAGCGGTAGGTCGGCGATCAAAATCAACGACCTGGGAGCCAGCCACCTGGCATTTTTCGTTGAAGATATGGACCGGTTCTACCAGGAAACGTCCCAGCGGGGCCTCACCTACGTCAACCCACCAACCTCGCTTACCGATGAAGCAGGCAACGTGAACCGGAAAGTTTGTTACTCCCAGGACCCCGACGGCAACTGGCTGGAGTTTATAGAGGTTCTGTGATGCTGTTACTCATAGACAACTACGATAGCTTTACCTACAACCTCTACCAATACCTGGCCGAGTTGGGCGCCGAGGTGGTTCCGGTCCGGAACGACAAGATAACCCTGGAAGAAATCGAGGCGATGGCTCCGCAGGGAATCGTCGTTTCCCCGGGGCCCTGCACGCCGCGGGAGGCCGGAATTTCCAACGACGTCATTCGCCATTTTGGTCCCCGGTTGCCGGTCCTGGGTGTTTGCCTGGGGCACCAGTGTATGGGCCAGGTCTATGGCGGCACGGTGGACCGGGCCGGCGAGATACGCCACGGCAAGACATCCACCATCCACCACACGGGCCAGGGCGTGCTGGCCGGCCTCCCCGACCCATTCGACGGCATTCGCTACCACTCGTTGGTGGTGTACCGGGAGGGATTGCCCGACTGTTTGGAAATCACCGCCTGGACCGACAATGGCCTGATTATGGGTTTGCGCCACAAGGAGTACCCGGTGGAGGGAGTGCAATTTCATCCGGAGTCCATCATGACCCCGGTGGGCAAGCCCCTCCTCCAAAATTTCCTGGACCGAGTCGAGTCGTGGACCGGCTGACCGGAGCAGCTTTCCCAATGCCCAACCCCCGTCATTCTCACCGCAGTGGGAATCCAGAGCCCTTTCTATGCGCCACTGCGGTCACGGCAACAGAGCCACGCCAGGGTGGGACGGCCAGTGCCCAACCCCCGTCATTCTCACCGCAGTGGGAATCCAGAGCCCTTTCTATGCGCCACTGCGGTCACGGCAACAGAGCCACGCCAGGGTGGGACGGCCAGTGCCCAACCCCCCGTCATTCTCACCGCAGTGGGAATCCAGAGCCCTTTCTATGCGCCACTGCGGTCACGGCAACAGAGCCACGCCAGGGTGGGACGGCCAGCGCCCAACTCCCATCATTCTCCCCGCAAGGGGGAATCCAGAGCCCTTTCTATGACCCAACACGGTTATAGCAACCGAGACACATCATGCGGGCCGGGCCAGAGCCCAACCCCCGTCTTCCCATCGCAACGGGAATCCAGAGCCCTTTCCGTGCGCCTAGACGGTTATGGCAACCCAGACACGTCGTGCGGGCCGGCCAGCGCCCAACCTCCGTCTTTCCGATCGCAACGGGAATCCAGAGCCCTTTCTAATCGCCACTATCCGATGACGGGTCTTTCAGCGTGATATATACTTGGGCCTTCCGAGATACTAAGTCTCGGTCAAAATTGAGTGCAAATATTCCAACTTCCGAGACTGGTAAATGATTCGTGAAGCCATAGACGCCCTGGTGTCCGGTCGCTCGCTGGATTTTCAGGAAGCATCCGCCGTCATGAATGAAATCATGGATGGGGAAGCTACTCCGGGCCAGTTGGGCGCGTTTTTGACCGCCCTGCGATTGAAGGGTGAGACCGTCCCGGAAATTGCCGGCATGGCCTCGGTGATGCGGCAAAAGGCGCTGCGCGTTGAGGTGGAAGGACCGTTGGTGGACTCGGTGGGCACCGGGGGTGACGGCAAGAACACCTTCAACATCTCCACGGCCTGCGCTTTCGTGGCCGCCGCCGCAGGGTTGACCGTTGCCAAACACGGAAACCGCGCCGCCTCGGGCGCTTGCGGGGCCGCGGACGTCTTGGAAGCCCTGGGGGTCAAGCTCGAGCTAGCCCCGGATTCAGTAGCCCGTTGCATCAAGGAGTTGGGCATTGGGTTCATGTTTGCCCCGGCGTTCCACCCCGCGATGCGTCATGCCGGACCGGTGCGCCGGGAGATCGGCATTCGGACAGTATTCAACATCCTGGGACCTCTGACCAACCCGGCGGGCGCCCAAAGCCAGCTTTTAGGAGTGGGCATCCCTGAAATCGGCGAAACGATGGCCCAGGTGATGAACACGCTGGGCGCGCACCACGTCCTGGTGGTCCACGGCCACGGCGGCCTGGACGAACTGTCTCTTTCTGGAGAGAACTCGGTTTGGGAATTGCAAGGCGGGGAAGTCCGGCGATGGACGCTGACACCGGATGACGCCGGCCTGCCCACCTGCTCTATTGGGGACATCGCCGGTGGAGACCAGGACGCCAACGCGGCCACGATGCACCGCCTGTTCAACGGCGAAAAAGGCCCGATTCGAGACACTGTTTTGCTCAATTCGGCCGGCGTGTTGTTGGCTGGAGACAAAGTGGACAATCTGCCCCAGGGAGTAGCAGCAGCGGCAGCGGTTATTGACAGTGGCGAAGCGCTGCAAAAACTGGAAGGGTTGGCGGCGTTAAGCCAAACGCTGGATTAGTCGAGCAAATCCGCTTCCCGGACCAGAGCCGAGGCATGACCGGTGGGATCACCATTCGCATCCAAGGGTGTCACAAAAGGTAGTAGCATCAAAGCAGAGGCAGGCAATCGTTCAATGACCGGACCGGCCAACATACTGGGCGACATAGTAGCCGCCAAGACGCCTGAACTGGCTCGGCAGAAGGAGTTGGTCTCCCTCGCCAACCTCCAGGAAAAAATCACCCGGCAACCGCCTCCGTTGAACTTGTCGGGCGCTTTGTTGGGCGGTGGCGTGCGGTTGATCGCCGAAGTAAAGAAGGCGTCGCCGTCAAGAGGACTGCTGCGTCCCAATTTTGACCCGCTGGACCTGGCCAGAACCTATGTCGAAAACGGCGCGGCGGCTTTGTCCGTACTGACAGACCCCAGGTTCGAGGGCGAACTGGAACACCTTGACCAGATCAAGTCCACGGGGTCTTCCGGTCGGGCTCCGGTGCTGCGGAAGGACTTTATATTCGATCCATACCAGGTGTATGAGGCCCGCGCCGCAGGCGCCGACGCCATGTTGCTGATCGTGGCTATCCTCGAGCCAGACCTGTTAAAAGAGTTGTTGGGCCTCAGTCAGGAACTCTGGATGCAATGCCTCGTTGAAGTGCATGACGAAGATGAACTGGCCGTCGCCCTGGATTCGGGCGCCGAAATCATCGGCATCAACAACCGCGACCTCCGGACCTTCACCACCGACCTGGCGGTTTCCGAAGCAGTTGCGCCCAAGGTTCCCCGCGGGAAGATCATTGTCAGCGAAAGCGGCATTTTCAGCCCGGCCGACCTTCGCCGGGTGTCGGCCGTCGGGGTGAACGCTGTGCTGGTTGGAGAAGCCCTCGTAACCGCCCCGGACGTGGGACAAAAGGTAAGGGAGTTAACCGGACAAGAGGCCCCAACCAGTGGCAATTCCTAAAGTAAAAATTTGCGGCATCCGCCGTTTGGAAGACGCCGTGGTTGCCGCGGATGCCGGCGCTGATTACATCGGCTTGGTGTTTGTTCCCGGAAGGCCCCGCCGGGTCGACATTCCAACAGCGGCGGCCATCGTGTCCGGGATAAAGGCCAACGGGGTTGCCGCTCCCAAGGTAGTGGGTCTGTTCGCCGACCAACCCCTGGAAGAAGTCAACCACACTGCCAATGCCTGCGGGTTGGACCTCCTGCAACTCTGCGGCGGCGAGTCCACCGAGTATTGTGCCGGAGCCGTCCGCCCGGTCATTAAGGTCGTGCACGTCTCCAGCAGTATCAAGGGACCCGACTTCACCGGCGATGCAACTGCCGATACAACCGCCGACGAATCGGCTTGGCAAACCCTGGTGGACCGGATCAAGAGCTACTCACTGGCCGGAAATTTGGTCACCCTCGACCGGTTGGTAGAGGGTATTCCCGGTGGCACCGGGGAGAGCTTTGACTGGGGCGTAGCCGCGGAACTGTCCCGCCGGGGCCACTCCTTCCTTCTGGCTGGCGGACTTCTGCCGGATACGGTCGGGCGGGCTATCGAGGACGTTCAGCCCTGGGGCGTCGACGTTTCCAGCGGTGTGGAGACCGGGGGAGTTAAAGACGCCGGCAAAATCAGAGATTTCATCCAGGTCGCCAGAGGGTTGGGAGATTCGCTCAGGCCGCCGGCTGAGTCCAGGCATCGGCGTAGGAGCAGCGTAGAGGTATCTGACCATGTCCGACAATAACTCGCCCAGCCTTCCCGACCAGCGGGGGCGCTTTGGGATGTT
This sequence comes from Dehalococcoidia bacterium, assembly GCA_965226825.1. Classification (GTDB taxonomy): domain Bacteria; phylum Chloroflexota; class Dehalococcoidia; order Lucifugimonadales; family UBA3495; genus Io17-Chloro-G2. Next base: position 3,036,790 of record CBDDED010000003.1, on the reverse strand, counting down.
CGGGGGCAAATTCGTCCCGGAAACCCTGATGGCAGCCCTGGATGAGTTGGAGTCGGCCTACGTACAGGCCAGCGCGAGCGCCGATTTCCAGGCCGAATTGACCCGGTTGTTGACGACCTACGCCGGCCGGCCCACACCCCTGTATTTTGCCGAAAATCTGACCCGCCATTGCGGCGGGGCCAAGATCTTTCTCAAGCGCGAGGACCTGGCCCACACCGGCGCCCACAAGATAAACAATGCCCTGGGCCAGGCCCTGCTGGCCAAGCATATGGGCAAAGGCAGAATCATCGCCGAAACCGGTGCCGGTCAGCACGGCGTGGCCTCGGCCACCGTCTGCGCCATGATGGGGCTGGAATGCCTCGTCTACATGGGCGCGGAGGACGTGCGGCGGCAGTCGTTGAACGTGTATCGAATGCGATTGTTGGAAGCAGAAGTCGTGCCGGTGGAGTCGGGGGCCAAGACCCTGAAGGATGCCATCAATGAAGCCATCCGGGACTGGGTCACCAACGTGGAAACGACCCACTACCTGATCGGAAGCGTGGTCGGCCCCCACCCCTACCCGATGCTGGTGCGGGATTTCCAATCGATCATCGGTCAGGAGGCGCGAGGCCAAATCCTGGAGGCCCAAGGCCATCTTCCCGACTACGTGATGGCCTGCGTGGGCGGTGGCAGCAACGCCATCGGGACCTTCCATGCCTTTATCCCCGATGAAGCCGTGGGTTTGATCGGGGTGGAAGCCGGCGGGGAAGGACTCGACGGTGACAAGCATTCGGCAACCCTGAGCGTCGGCCGTCCGGGCGTTCTCCACGGGTCCATGTCGTACCTCCTCCAGGATGAACACGGGCAGGTGCGAGAGGCCCACAGCATCTCCGCCGGGTTGGACTACCCCGGCGTGGGGCCCGAGCATAGCTATCTGAAGGATGCCGGCCGCGCCGAATACCTGGCCGTCAACGACCAGCAGGCCCTCGAGGGATTCCATCTGCTATCGCGCACTGAGGGGATCATCCCCGCGCTGGAGCCGTCGCACGCAATCTACCACGCCGCCCAGCTGGCAGGGGAATTATCGCCCGAACAGAGCATCCTGGTCTGCCTCAGCGGCCGGGGCGACAAAGACATCCACGTTGTTGCTGAAGCTTCAGGAATGGAGATTTGACCTGTCCGAATCCCAGAATGGCTGAGGCGTTCGCCGCAGGCAGGTCTTCTGGTGAAATCACTTCAATTCAGTCATGCATCTAGGTTTGAACCGACAGTTTGTCGAGCAGGGTGATTTTCGCGGCCAGCCGGCCGAATGGAACCTGACAAGATACGGCCATGAACCTCCGTTTCTTGACGTGCTGTGGTTGCAGAACAGTAGCTTCCAGGTAACTGTAGCTTCCAGATATCGAAACGGGTGCCCCCATTAGAGACTTTGCAACGGACAGCGTTTCAGCCACTTCAGGTCCCCTTTGGTTTGCGACCCGCCACTGGCTGGGCTGCCTTCGACTCGTTATTTTCAGCCTGCTGGTGGTAGTGGCCGCCGGATGCAGCGACAGCCAGGAATTCGATCAATCGTCTACAGAGATTTCCCCAAAGCTCGACACTCCGTTGGCAGAGGCCTGGTCGGCCTCTTCAATAGTTTTCCCGCTGCACGACGCGCCGCTGGGAACCGACAGTGGGGGAGAATACTTCGCCGGGCAGTTGGTCCTGAACGATGGGTGTCTACGCGCCGAAGTTCCCTCCCGTGCTGGAGTTCCCTCCAATGATGCTGCCAACCCCCGACCATCCTGGTTGCTCATCTGGCCAAGCGCGTTCAGACTCGAAGCGGAATTTGGTGCGGTGCGGACAGTCGATGGACTAGGCCGGATCGCTGCGCACGTCGGAGACCATGTTCGACTCAGCCGGGCCGCGGTCACATATCAGCAGGCCATGGATCTGGGATTGGTAAAGGGGCTGTCCGCGGCTTGTGCAGAGCCCTATTTCCTGGTGGGCGACGAGGTTACCGCCTTCGATCCCAGGAACGAGGCCACCGAACTGCGGTTGTCAGACCCCGATGTCCTGTTCCTCAGGCAAAAGACTGTAATCGCGAGTACCCAGGTGCTCATGACTGCGGCAGGCATTGGAGAGCTGGTTTTAGCCGGCCGGTGCCTTCGCCTGAAAGACAGTTCCACCACGATAATTTGGCCTGCTGGGTTTACCCCTCATGTTCACAACGGCGTGGTCCACGTCCGCAATGGAGCAGGTCGAATTATAGTTAAGGTTGGGGATGAAATTGCCGGGGGCGGCGGATTCTTCGACCATGATGGCGGGGACTGTCCAGGACCCGTGTGGCAGGCCAATAAGATCAAAGCCCTGCCGGATGTTGAAGTCTACTTCCCCAGGCAGGATGGGACGCTGGCGCCAGATCAGGAGGCGGAGCGCTTTGTTGGAGCGTTGGCGCTGAACGGAAAATGCCTGGAGGTCGATGCCGCTGTTCGCATTAGTGACCGCTCCCAGATGCCGGTGCCTGCGCTGATCATCTGGCCAAGCGCTTTTACGCTGAACGTGGAAGATGGGGTAGTCGGGATAGTCGACGCAACTGGGCGAGTTGTCGCACGCGTCGGAGATGAGGTCCAGTTCAGCGCTTTTGCCATCTCCTTCCAGCAGGCCGTGGAGCATGGAGGGCTGGATGAGATAACGCCGGCTTGCTCAAGTCCCTATTGGGCAGTGGGAGAGGAGTTCACCGCCGCGCCGGCTCCAGTCGCCCCATGATTAGACACCACTTGAAAGGGACGCGACTCACGAGGATGGACATGGCAGCCGTCTCGGCTTTAGCTTTTCATGGTTCGCGCCGGTATTACAACGCCGGTTGATCTAGCAGGGCGATTTTCGCGGCCGATTTGGACCTGACAACTACTCAATGAACTTATCGCAAAAGCTCGATCGCGGCCGAATCTGAAGAATCAGACGACGTGTTGGACTTTACGCCGTTGGAATACTAGTCTACTGTTCAACTAATCTAAGCAGGGGTAATTGTTTATGGACATGGGGTTGGAAAACAAGGTTGCCATCATAACCGGCGGCAGTGAGGGAATCGGCAAGGCCGCGGCGTTGAGTCTGGCCCGTGAAGGTTCCAAGGTTGTAATTGTGGCCCGTCGCCAAGAGGTGCTTGACGCGGCGGCCCAGGAGATTAAGACCGCTACCGAAGGTGACGTACTGGCCCTGTCTGCCGACGTTACCGACCCGGAATCCAGCCGCATGGTGTTGCAGACGACGCTCGACCGCTACGGCCGCCTGGACATTCTGGTGAACAACGCCGGAACGTCCCTGGCGAAAGAGTTCGAAGAGGTTAGCGACGAAGAGTGGGAGTATGATTTTGACCTGAAGGTTTGGGGAGCGGTCAGACTCATACGAATGGCCGTGCCGGAAATGCGGAAAGTTGGCGGCGGAAGGATCATCAACGTGACAAACCTGGGCGGCCGGACCCCGGGGCCTGCCTCGATGCCTACTTCCATTTCCCGGGCGGCTGGCATCGCTATCACCAAGGGCTTGTCCAAAGACCTGGCCAAGGACAACATCCTGGTCAGCACGGTCTGTATCGGTCTCATCAAGAGCGGCCAACACGAGACGCGGTACGCGCGGCTGAAAGAGTCCGACCCAAGTCTGTCCATCGACCAATTCTGGGGCGACACAGTAGCGCGCCGTGGTGTGCCCCTGGGCCGGATGGGAGAAGCAGAGGAAGCTGGTGACGTGATAGCATTTCTGGCATCCGAGCGGGCCAGCTACCTCACCGGAATCGCCGTCAACATCGACGGTGGAACGTCGGCAGTAGTTTAAGCTCCCGTCCGGATGAACAGGCCTTCGACTCGCCAAAACATACCCGGTGTTTTGCCTGGTCTCATCAACTCAGACGTTGCAAGGAATCTGGACCCATCGTTCCGCGCAGCGTGATATTGCCCCGCCGCAGGAACAATTCAGTTCATCGGTGGTTAACAGGAGGACCCTTTTGACCGACACCCACATGAATGAAGCAGATCTGCCCAGCAGGCTTTTGTTGGGACCAGGGCCGAGTACCGTCCATCCGAGGGTGCTTCAGGCAATGACCCAGCCGGTGGTCGGACACCTTGACCCCAAGTTCTTCCAGATCATGGATGAAGTGGGGCACATGCTCCGGCAGGTCTTTCACACCACAAATTACATGACTGTTCCCCTATCATCCACCGGAACCGGCGGCATGGAGGCGGCCTGCGCCAATGTCCTGGAGCGTGGCGACACCATGATCGTCTGCCGCAACGGTTACTTCGGGGACAGGTTGGCGGACATCGCCGAACGCTGCGGCGCGGAGACCATCACGCTGGATGCGCCCTGGGGAAAACCGGTTGACGTTCAAGCGTTGGCCGACGAACTGGACAAACACCCCCGGGTCAAGGCCGTCGGCGTGGTCCACGCGGAGACCTCAACCGGCGTGATCACCCCCCTTACCGAGGTTTCCGAGGTGGTGCATCAACACGGCGCTCTTCTGGTGGTTGACGCCGTCACCTCCCTGGGTGGACACGAGGTCCAGATGGACCAGTGGGACCTGGACGTGTGCTATAGCGCCACCCAGAAGTGCCTTGGCGCACCCCCAGGTCTATCGCCAATCAGCATCGGCCCCCGCGCCATGGAGATCATCAATAAACGGGAGTCCAAGGTCCAGAGCTTCTATTTCAACCTCAAGGACCTGCAGGAATATTGGAACCAGACCCGCGCCTACCACCACACCTCCCCCATCTCCATGACCTACGCGTTGCGGGAGTCGCTGCGGATGATGATGGAAGAAGGAATAGACAACCGGATCCGCCGCCACGCCCGGACGGCCGGGGCGCTCCGAGCGGGACTGGAAGCCATGGGGCTGGAGTTGTTGGCCGATCCCGCCTACCGGCTCAACCCGCTGACCACCGTGGTGATTCCCGAGGAAATCGAAGACGCCGGGGTGCGGGGCAAGCTGCTCAACGACTACAACATAGAAATCGGAGGCGGCCTCGGCGACCTGCGGGGCAAGGCCTGGCGAATCGGCCTGATGGGCGAATCGGCCAGAGAAGCCAACGTGTTCGCCCTGCTCTCCGCCCTGGAACGCATCCTGGCCGGCATGGAATTCGAGGTTGCCTCCGGCGCCAGCCTAGCCGCCGCCCAACAAGCCCTGGCAAGTTTTGACGACGCAGCGTAGCCGCCAGGCTGGAAAATCAGGTGGCGGCCGGCAGAGCAGGCAGACGAGGAACCTACTCCAGTTGCCCGGCGGTTTGTCGGATAGAAAACGCTACCTCGTCAATGCGGACCTTGTTCTTGTAGTAGAACAGGTCGTCATGGCCTAGCCCGGTAATGTTCAGGGCCAGGTCGAGCATGTGCGGCTGGAGGTGCTGGTTCAGGAACCTCCCCATGCGCCAGCCGACTAACGCGCCAACAATACCGCCGCCGATCCCTCCAACCGTGCCACCAACAGCATTGCCGACACCCGGCACCACAGTTCCAGCTAACGTTCCTGCCACCGTTCCTCCCAATGCACCTCCCTTACCTCCTGCGATTGAAAGAACGGTGTTAATTCCCATTCGGGACATCAACGTCAGGCTTTGCACCACCTGAATCTTGTTTTTGGCTGTGCGGTCAACCGCTCTGAACTCCCCCTCGGTCTTGATTACGCTATAAACCAACCGTGCGCCGGCAAAGATGGCGCCGGCGAAAGGGACGATGTGCACAATGCCGTCGGGTACGTCGATGCCCATGTTTGCGCTTAACGTGGTTAGGCCATCGGTGATCCCGTCCACCACTTCATGGTCTGGGCCGATTTCCATTATTATTCTATCTACCATGTCCGGCACAGACTCAGCAGCCCTAACAGCTTTGTCGTGATACTCGGTGCCAATTGCCCAAATATTAATGCCCGGGTTTTCTACCATAAGATTCCGGAAGTCGCTGGAAGAGAGTGATTCGCCGGTTTTTACTTGAATCAGGACTTCCTGACCGTCAGGAGCAATAGCACTGATATCGTGGCCCTCATTAGTGGGATTAATTTCACCTTGTTCGTTTCGAGGGAAATCTATGTTGGTGAACCCATCTTGTTTCAGCAGGTCCGGGACTTTAAACTCGGCCAGTTGCCCCTTTAGCCCACTGTAGAACCACTCACTTTCTCCAGTACCCTGTCCACTCTCCACCAACATTTGCCACTTTTCGTGCAGAGAGTGGTCGGTAGCCATGTCAGGCCAGCGGGTTGCGTAGGATTCGGCTAGGCTATCGTCAACGTTAATGTCATCAAAAATGGGCCACATCCCGAAGGAAACGGCAGAGGCGAATTCTGCAGCGTACATGGCCCGGTCGGTGCTCACCAAACCGGTCATAATCTCCCGAAATGACTGGCGGGTGCCGTCGTTGCCGCCAGGAAGTTCCTGCAATGCCGGCAGCAAGCTTAATGATTGCATAGTCATGCCGTTCCCCCAACGTAGGAAAGAATAGCTACAACTATTGCGGCGACGCTGATGACGGCGGCTCCGGCGGAGACCCCGATGATCAGGTTTCGCACCTTAAGGGTTTGTTCTTGCAACGCGGCCAATGACGTTTGGTATTGACGGTCCTGCTCTTCACGCTCGGCCTTGGCCGCCGCCAACTCCGCTTCGTGTCGACGGTTCTGTTCTACCCGTTCGGTTCGGACCGCCGCCAATTCTGCTTCTTGCTGCCGGCCCTGCTCTTCCCGCTCGGCTCTAGCCGCTGCCAATTGCTGGCTCTGTTCCTCCCGAGCTTCGGCCAAAGCCTCGCTAATGGCGTTGCCCGCTATCAAAGGCAGGTTTTCGTGGTCGGCGATGTGGCTGGTGAGCAATTCATGCTGGCGGATAACTCGGGGAATTAGCTCCTGGTTGATTCGGTCCTCTTCTTCCCAGAACTTGACCCGCTCGGCGATCCGGGGCTCGTCCTCGGTGTTAATCCGTTCTTCTGTCAAATTAACCACCCTTCATTTCATGTCTTTTCCGGAGTGTATCGCACCGCAAACACTCTCACGTCAAGAGTGTGACACCTATGTGCTACCATCATGGCCCACAAATGCACCAACAACGGAAATAGCAACGGAGCGATTGCTTGCAAGACAGAGAATCCATTTGGATCGTGCCTGCATCATGGCGCATATTTTTCTGGGTCCTCTTCCCGCTCCAGGTGGGATTGCATACGGGAATCGTGTCGTGGTATGAAATCATCGTCCGTACCCATGATAATTTTTTCGAGACTTTCATCGCTATAGGGCGTAATTCCAGCCCATTCGTCCTCATATCAGTCGTAAGCACAACAGTTATCGTAGAGGTTATCTTCATGCTCTCAGAGTGGCTTCAGAAAAGAGCGGAGAAAAGAGGACGCCAACTGGAACGCCGCGAGTGGGAAGCCTGGCTGAACAGGTTTAAGCAGGCTCAGGCAGACGGCCGGCCGTTCGACGAACCCCCGCCGTCGGAAAGGGAGTCCAGTCCCGCTGCCAACGAAAACAACGCTTGACCGGTTACCCCCGTTGGCTTGTCAACCTGCGCATAGCCTCCTCTTGGAATCACTCTCTTAACCGTTGTAGTAGAGGTTATTTTCATGCTCTCGGTATGGTTCGCAGAGTGGCTTCGGAAAAAAAGGGAGCTAAGGGAGATTGGAGAGGAGATTAGAGGGCAAGAGCGAGGGCGCCAACTGGAGCGTCAAGAATGGGAAGCCTGGCTGAATAGGTTCAATCAAGCCAGGGCAGACGGCCGTCCGTTCGATGAACCCCCTCCGTCGGAAAAGCAGTCTAGAACTGCTTCCTACGCACACATTGCTTGACCGTTTTCCCCGTCGCCATATCAACCTGCCAATAGCCGCCCCTTAGAACCACTTTCCTAACTGTTGTAGTTGAGGTTATGTCCATGCTCTCGGAATGGTTCGCGGAGTGGCTTCGGAAAAGAGCGGAGGCAAGGGGCGAACAGCGAGGACGTCAACTGGAGCGTCAAGAATGGGAAGCCTGGCTGAATAGGTTCAATCAAGCCAGGGCAGACGGCCGTCCGTTCGACGAACCCCCGCCGTCGGAAAGGCAGTCCAGTCCCGCTGCCAACGGAAACAACGCTTGACGGTGTTCCCCCTCGCCGCCGTCTTGTTACCTGCTTCGAGCCCGTTCTACAAACAAAGTCTGCAATCACCCCCATGCGCCTCGAAAGGGAAGGAACCAGGGTCGAAGTAAAACTTGGGGGATGCCCGATCTGAAAAGCCCAAGCCCCCTCGACCGGGCTGCGCCGGCCGGGCCTGCTCAGGCTAGTTGGGCTGAATCAGACCAAGAACATCCTCGTCGGCAACATTGGCCTCGCCGTAGGCCGACTGCCCTTTCGCTCTCCACTGGTCAATCTGGGCGCCGCTTCCGTAACCGATCCTCCGCCAGAACGCATCCTCCTGTTCACCAAGCCAGGCGGCAGCAGCGGCGGCTTGGTCATCGTCGCTGAACTGTTGCAGAACGCGCATCGTAGTGGTCGCATTTTCTCCCAGCGTAGCGTGGAAGGCGTAGTACTTCGCGGCGCCCAGAGGGCCCGGCAACGTTTGGTTAGGATCGCTTCCCAATCTCAAGGCATCCAGGTAATCGGGGTGTCCCCATTCCTCCAGCATTACCGCAAGAGACTGCGGTAGGCTGAGGCCGTCCCGCTGCCGCTCAATCATCTCCTTCACCAGTTCCAAGTCTTGGCTTGCTGCCAGCGTCTTACGGTCCAGAATGGCCAGATACACTTGGATTTCCGAACGACGCGTCTTTCTGACGAGGGAGAAGATTTCCACGTCCCGGTGCGCATCAATCATGCTGGCAGACAAACCGCCCACTGAATCAACGGAGGCGGCCAAACGCAGGGCGCCCTGAACCAGAGCAAAATCGCCGCTTAAGATGCAGGCCCATTCGAACCGGGTGTAAAAATCCCCCATAACTATAGCGCTGACGTGCGTGGAGCGAAGCAACTCCTCGGCAAGCAGTATCTCGTCCAGGTTAACGAAGTCGCTGAGTTGAAACTCAACCACCTCGCGAAAAGCAGGCCTCTCCATTGCGGCTTCGAGGTTAACAAACGTAAACTGCGAGGCCCCGGCTGGCAGCATTGCGAGAAGCGCAGATGGATCGTTCGAAGTGGAATCGGTCGCCGGTTGTTCCGCCGGTGTCGCCGCTGGCCGCTCTGAAACCTCCGTTGCCAGCGGTCCCGGCGTCGTTTCCGCAGGCGACTCCACGGTCAACGTCGCTGGCCGCTCTGCCGTCGTAGCTGCCGTTGGCTTTGGGATGTCGGTAAGCGGTGGCATTGTCGACGTGCCTGTGGTCGGCTCCGGGGTCCCGGTCGCTGACTGCTCTGCCGGTGTAGACGGAGACTGCTCCTGGGTCTCGGTAAGAGGTAGCTCTGTCGGAGTAGCTGTTGGGGTTCCGCAGGCCAAGATTAGGGCCAGCGCAACCAGCACGCTTAGCCACAGGGCGATTCTCAATTTGTGGTTGTCCTGGGTACTCTTTGCGTTGGTCCCGTCCTTGCAGAGCCGTCAAAGCCAACTTCTATCCGTGTCACCGGCTTGGCCCTACCCGCTCTCGTTCCGGTAGGCCTCGGCCAGAACGTCCACCACGTGGCAGACAGCCCCGGGAAGGCCGCGCTCGCGCATTCCGCGGTCTATCTGGAGCATGCAGCCGGGGTTGGCCGTAACCACCTGGGTCGCCCCGGTCGCCACGATGTGGTCCATCTTGCGGGCCAGCAGGCCCTGCGACATCTCCGGCTGCACTATCGAATAATATCCGGCGCTCCCGCAGCACATGCTGGCCTGCTCCATCTCCGCCAACTCCAGGCCCGGTATCGCAGCGAGAACGGCCCTGGGCTCCTTGGTGATTCGCTGGGAATGGGCCAGGTGGCAGGGGTCCTGGTAGGTCACCCGCCGCTCGACCCGGCCGCGGGGCTGCTCCAGGGGCAGTTGTGCCAGAAACTCGGTGATGTCCACCGTCTTGGCGCCGAAAACCTCGGCCTTGGCGGAGTAGGCCGGGTCGTCGGCCAGCAGTTCCCCGTATTCCTTCATGGTCGAACTGCAACCCGCCGAAGCAACCACCACCCGGTCCACCCCGGCCTGAAGGAAAATATCGATGTTACGGCGGGCCATAATTCGGGCGTATTCCAGGTCGCCGCTGTGAGCGTTCAACGACCCGCAGCAGCCCTGACCTTTGGGTGTTACTACGTCGCATCCGTTGCGGGTCAACACCTCCACCGAGGCATCCATCGTGTCGCCGTGGACCAGCGGCATAACGCAGCCTGAAAGGAGGCCGACTGTCATACGCCTGGAACCTTTGGCCGCGTGGACCTGGTCCGATGGGCCGAAGAAACGGCCACCCAGAGCCGGAATCTGCGACTCGAAGCGGCCCAACGCTCCCGGCAACAACCGGAGCAGACCGAATCTCCGTACCAGCCACTGCAACCCCGAACGTTGGTACGCCCGGAGCAGGTGCGCGCCAAACCGCAACCGCCCCGGATGGGGCAGAGCCGCCCGGAGAAACCAGCGGCTGATGGTCTTCATGTTGTCCGACCGCATTCCCTGGTCCAAAACCTGGGCCCTGGTTTGTTCCATGATCCGGCCGTAGGGGACTCCCGACGGGCAAACGGCTTCACAGGCCCGGCACTGTAGGCACAGGTCCCAATGGGACGCGATGCGGTCGGTGATGGGTGTGCGCCCCTCGTTGACCGCTTTCATCAACGCCAACCGGCCTCGCGGCGATTCTGTCTCCACGCCCAGTTGGATGTAGGTGGGACAGGCGCTGAGGCACAGGCCGCAGTGGACACACCGGTAAAGGTCAGCCTCTACCGGCGCGTCGGCCCCCGCAAAACCCGATGGCGTCAAGCCCGATGGCGTCAAGTCCGGCAGAATCATCAGATCCCTCCCAGGAAACGGCCGGGGTTGAGGATGCCCGTTGGGTCGAATTTCCCTTTGATCTCCCTCATTATTTCGACCTCCCGGTCGCCGTAGGCCGAACCGTCCCACACGTCAATTCCGCGTTTTAACGGCAGGGGGCACTGCTCGACGACCGCGGTCCCCCCGGCTTGGTGGGTTAGGTCTCGGATTGTTTCGAGTATTTCCCGCAGCCCCGTGCTATCGGGCCCTCCCGCATTTTCTGACGGACCTTGCGGGTATTGGTCCGCATCTGGCCACCACAGGAGCTTAATCGTGCCGAAACCGGGATCCGCCACTATGGCTGGAGCGGGGGCGCGGCCCGAAGGCGGGGGTTGCGCCGCCTCCATGACCAGGGCCGGCATGGCCGAAGGAGGGACGTTGATTTTGATTGACAGATACGGCGGGGTTTCCCGCTCCCACCCCAAGGCTGTTGTTTCTGCCAAAAGCGCGTCGGTGTCTGCCTGTCCGGCTTGGACCACTTCCAAGGCGCCCAGGAAACCCATGAGGTCGGCCCCTATTGAGGAGCGCTGCTGGACCACGGCCTCATCCCGCCCTTCGTAAAATCCCAAGACCAGCCAGGGGCCGGGGTCGGTCCCGCGCATCATATCCTGGATGACCGGAACGGCTATCCGCCGTGCCGCCGTTAGGTCCAGGACTTGAATCCCCTGAGGAGAGTAACCCTGGTTCACCAAGGCTTGGGCCGCCCCGATCGGCGCATCGGCACCCCCGGAGGAAGGTTGGAAGCAGGCGATCAGGGCCTTTGAGTGGAGCGGGACCGGAGTTAATTTGAAGCTGGCTTCAACTATGACCCCCAGGGTGCCCAGGGAACCAGTATACAGTTTGTTCAGGTCGTAGCCAGTGACGTTCTTGACCACCCGGCCGCCGGCTTTGGACTCCACGCCGCCCGGCGACACCACGGCAATGCCAATGAGCCAGTCCCGGGGCAGGCCATAGGCAAACCGTCTTGGCCCGGTGCAGTTGGTAGACAGAATGCCTCCAATGGTGGCACTGGCCGGATGCGGGGCTTCCAACGGAAGGTACTTGCGCCCCTGGGCCAGCGCGGCATGCAAGACATCCAGCGTCATTCCGGCTTCCACCGTCACCGTCAGGTCATCGGGTTGAAAGTCCAACACCCGGCTGCATTTGCGCAAATCCAGGGCCAGATCCAGCCGTGCCGGCACGTTTCCTAACCCGGACATGGTGCCGCCGCCCCTGGGAGCTACCGAGGCGTCCTGCGCTCCGGCCCATTGCATGACCGAGGATACGGCGGCCCGGTCTGCGGGCTGCACCGCCGCCCAGGGCGTCTGCCCGTCTATGGCATAACCGGGCAAGGCCTCGGCCCCGGCCACGCCAGTCGGTCCAACCAGGTCGGTCAGTTGCTCGATCCAGGACGCGGTCATGGGCCACTCCGGAAGGTGTGGATGCTCATGCTGGCTGGCATTAGGCGTAGGTCAGGCCCCAGGGTGTTTCAATTGTCATTAATTCCCCCGTCACTGTTGCCGCCGCGGGAATCCAGAGCCCTTTTGTCCCCCACTCCCGTCATTCTCGCCGCAGCGGGAATCCAGAGCCCTTTTGTCCCCTACTCCCGTCATTCTCGCCGCAGCGGGAATCCAGAGCCCTTTTCGTGTGTAGTGCAGATTGTGCTGGCAGGGACACCCCGGGTGTGGGACGACCCCCGCCCCGTCATTCCCGCTGCGGCTAGAATAACGGGAGGCACTTGAAAGGCCTTGGGTCAGACGCCTTGCCTGGGTTTCCAGGCGCTTCCGATTGGCGATCATGAGTATGAACGATGCGCGTCAGCCGTCCGGGAGGGGGCCCCCTGACCTACACCGTCATTCCCGGCGTTACCCGGTGTGAAGGCGGTTGATACGGCTGCCCGTCGGGGAAAATCTTGCCGGGGTTCAGCCGGTTGGCCGGAGCAAAGGAGTCACGGACCTTTTTCATGGCGTCCATGTCTTCACCGGTAAACATCAAGGGCATGTATTCCTTTTTCTCCAAGCCAACCCCGTGTTCGCCGGTCAGCGCCCCCCCGGCGGCCACGCAGACCTTGAGCATTTCCCCGGCGGCCTCGATCACCCGGTCCAGCGTACCGGGCTCGCGTTCATTAAACAGAATACACGGGTGAAGGTTGCCGTCTCCCGCGTGGAACACGTTGGCAATGGTTAGCCCGTAGTCCCGTCCAATGTCCCCCACGTCGGCCAGTACCTGGGTTAGCTTGGTGCGCGGAACCACTCCATCGACCAGGTATAGGTTGGGGGCGATGTTGCCAAAAGCTCCAAAAGCGCTTTTCCGGCCCGCCCACAACTTCGCCCGGTGCTCCTCCTCCAGGGCCACGTTGACCCTGACCGCCCCGGTGTCCCACAGGCATGCCTCTACCTGGACCCCCACGTCCTCAACTTCTTCCGGCAGTCCTTCCAACTCGATGAGCAGCACTGCACCGGCGTCGTCAGGAAATCCCGCGTCGGTGGTTTTCTGCACCGCCCGGATGGTCACCGAGTCCATCATCTCCAGGGCCGCCGGGACTATCCCCTGCGCGATGATTGCCGACACGGCGGTGCACGCGGAATCGATTCCGTGGAAAATGCCGAGAAAGGTTTTGACCGCGGGCGGCACGGGCAGCAACCGGACAGCCACCTCGGTAGCAACCCCAAACGTACCTTCGGAACCCACGAAAACTCCCCGAAGATCGTAGCCGGGTTGTTCTCTCACCGGTGCCGTGGTCAGGCTGCCCAACCGGACCATCTCACCGTCTTCCAGGACCACCTCCAGACCCAGAATGTGGTTAGTGGTGGAGCCGTACACCAGGCAATGGGGACCGCCGGCGTTTTCGGCCACATTGCCCCCGATGCTGCACGCCCGCTGGCTTGACGGGTCCGGGGCATAGCGCATGCCGAATTTATGAACGTGATTATCCAGGTCCAGGTTAATCACGCCGGGTTGCACCACGGCGGCCCGGTTGGCTGTATCCACCTGCAAAATCCGGTTCATCCTGGAGAAGGAAATCTGCATCCCGTCCGGTGGCGAGATTGCGCCGCCGCTCAGTCCGGTCCCGGAGCCTCTCCCGGCGACGGGTATCCCTTCCTGGTAAGCCCGGGCCATCACCCGGGAGACTTCTTGTCCCGAATCCGGCAGCACCACCACCCGCGGCATACCGCGGTCAATGGAGCCGTCGTATTCGTAAACGAGCAAATCGTCAGGATGGGAGATGACATTTCTCTCGCCGACAATTTCGCGCAGGTCTTCGAGGAACTGTGTGAACTGTAGCTGCGCCAACGAAACGTTCCTCGCTTAGGCGGCTCACCACCGGCGAATTCCGCCGGAGGCATCCCCGGGTTGCATCCCAAGAGTGGGGATTTCGGAATCATAGACCACCACCACCACACTGGCAAGAAAACACCCTCGCTACACCAACCCAACAGACACCCAACGAAAAGTTTTGCGCAGTTTTTCCAAAAGCGGGTCGCCACCCCCGCCCTGCCCGTCGTAACTGGAACCCACCCCACCAACCCCCCCGTCATCCTCGCCGCAGCGGGGATCCAGAGACCCTTTCATCCCCACCCCCCGTCATCCTCGCCGCAGCGGGGATCCAGAGACCCTTTCCGTCTTCGGACATGGTTTGGACGCCCTTCCCTGCCATTCCCCGCACCCACTCCGTCAACCCACTCATTCACGTCACCCACCCCTTGACACCCCCGAATGCATCTCCCTATCATCGAACCAATGTTCTCTAACACAGAAAACCAGGCCGACAACCCGGAAGCCACCACGCCCTCCCTCGCCGACATAGTCCGCGAGGAGACCGACGACGGCCGCCTAATAGTCCGCTTCCTCATCGAAGTCATGCAGGGCCTCCTCGAACATTCCAAGCCCTGCCACCGTCTCGACGCCGCCCGTCAACTCCTTACCCTCGGTTTCCACACGGCCCAATCCTTCATCAACGAAAATAGCCCCGCCGCCCAAACACGAAAAAACCCCCGCGCCCTCGGCGTCCTCGGCGTTGAAACCGCTCCCCTCCACCAGGAACTAGCGGCCCTGATCCGTGAAGAGACCGACAACGGCCGCACCACAGTCCGCTTCCTGATCGACGTCATGCAGGGCACAATCCCCGACTTCAAACCCCACCACCGCCTGTCAGCAGCTAAAGAACTCCTGCGCCGCGGCTTCGACACCGCGACCCCTCCCGACACCGGCAACCCGGCCACCCAGGAATCCGACCCGGAGCAGTCCGCCCCGGCTGAAAAACGCCCCCCGGCGCCCCGCTCCTGGACCCACATCCTGAAGGGCCGCTATGCCGGCTACCCCGCTGGCTATAGCCGCTACGAAACGGAGTACGGCCCCTTTGACTTCCGGTCCTATGATGACGAGGAATACCACTTCGACACCCAAGGCTCTGCCGCCCTGGAGCATATCTCCGGTGGTAAGGAGGCAGCCAGCGCAGTCCACAAGACGCTCTACGACTTCCGCTATGATGCCCGGCAGCTTGCCAAGGCTACCGGCCAGGACCACAACGGCTGCGACCACCTGATCAAGTTCCCCGACGACTGCCCCCAACCCGAAAACATCTACGGCTACAAAGCTCTGCTCAGGAAATTCGGCACCGAGCAGGCCGCCAGGATAGCCGCCTGGGCCGCCGCCCAATACCACCGGAAGCAAGCCGCCCTGGCTGGCGAAGACTATCCGGCGCTCCGGCCCGGACCCAAAGACGGCCCCGCGCTCCCCATAGCATCCCGGCATCTGTACGTCTCATCGGGCCGGGCCGGGGAGGATGAGTACCCGGAGGACCGGTCCCCGCCGGACTTGGGGGTCGACCCGCCGGATTCAACGGAGTTACCCTACTGGGTCGAACTCATCAAGGAAGGACGCCGGGCCCGGGCCTATGGCGGCACGGTCGAAGGCTATAGCTGGGGCACCATCCCAATTTGACCGTATATGACTGTGATAGTACCGTGACGCCCCAACCCCGGGGCACCGCGGTCATCCCCCCACGCCCAACGAAAAAAGTTTTGCGCAGCTTTTCCAAAAGCGGGCCCCCGGCCCCAAACCCGAACAGTTACCCCTTGCGCCCCTCGTTTGATTGCCCTGGCGGTTTGTTTGTATACTGAGGCCCGGTTTGCTCCGGCGAGCCTCGTGGAGAATCAAAGGCAAGAAGCAGGTTTTCAGGGTGAAATAGCGTGGAATTTCAGATAGCCGTGTTGGGTGGAGATGGCATCGGTCCCGAGGTCACCAGCCAGGCGGTGCGGGTCCTTCAAGAACTTGAGACATTGTCGGGGCACCGGTTCAACCTCGCCTACGGTGACGTGGGCGGCGTGTCCATCGACCAACACGGGATTGCCCTCCAACCGGAGGTGGCAGACCTGGCCGCCGGAGCGGACGCGGTGCTGTTTGGAGCCGTCGGCGGTCCCAAGTGGGATGATCCCGCAGCCTCCGTGCGCCCTGAAGACGCAATACTCCAGTTGAGGAGCCACCTGGGCGTTTTCGCCAACATCCGGCCGGTTAAGGTCTATCCCTGGTTGGCCGACTCCAGCGCGCTCAAACCCTCAGTCCTGGAAGGCGTGGATCTGGTGGTGGTCCGTGAACTCACCGGCGGCCTCTATTACGCCCTGCCCAAGCAGCGGACCAAGACGCCGCAGGGTTGGTCGGCAGTGGACACCATGCGCTACGGCGAAGGGGAAATTGCGCGAATCCTCCGGGTCGGCTTTGAGTTAGCCATGGTCCGGCGGCGAAAGCTGGCCTCGGTGGACAAGGCCAACGTATTGGAGTGCTCGCGGTTGTGGCGTCAGATCGCTACCCAGATGGCGCCCGAGTACCCCGACGTGGAACTGGAGCACATCCTGGTTGATTCCTGCGCCATGCAGCTGATTCAACAGCCCGGCAAGTTTGACGTGATAGTCGCCGGCAACATGTTTGGCGACATTCTGACCGATGAAGCGTCAGTGCTGGCGTCGTCTATGGGACTGCTGCCCTCGGCCAGCCTTTCCGGCGTCCCCGTGAGCGGCGAGCGGACTCCCGGGTTCTACGAGCCAATCCACGGCACCGCTCCCGACATTGCCGGACAGGGCATCGCCAACCCCATTGGGTCCATCCTCAGCGTCGCCATGATGCTGCGGTACTCCCTGGGACTTACCGAAGAGGCCGCCTGGGTTGAGCGGGCGGTGGACCAAACGCTGGGCGAGGGAGCCCGGACCAGGGACATCGCCGCCGGCGAGGCCGCGGCCAGCACCTCCGAGATGGCCGACCTGGTTATTTCGGCCTTGAGGTCCGGTGGGTAATCCCCTCCCAATTTCGGGTTGCCTTACCGGCCCGGCGCTCCACTTCCGGCCTGGTTGGCCCCCCTGTTCGTTCGATGGTCGGTTCAATGGCCGGTCCAAGGGTGACCAACCCGCCTGAGTGTCGCCCGGATTTTCTCCCAAGCATTACCTTTGACGTTGTCGAAAGCAAAATCCTGCGCTGCCGGAGGAGTTGCCCAGCATGAGTGGTGAGTTGGCCATTGCGGTGTTCGTCTTTCTTGCCAGCGCCGCCGCGGTTTGGGTCTTGGGCGCCGGCCTTTCCAAGTACGGCGACGCGTTGGCAGACCTCACCGGATTGGGGCGGCTCTTCGTCGGCAGCATTCTGGTCGCCCTGGCCACCTCTCTCCCCGAACTCTCCATCAACATATCCGCCGTCCGGCTGAACCCGCCAAATCCGGACCTGGCCGTCGGCAACGTGCTGGGCGCCAATATGCTGGACCTGTTCATCTTTGCGATGGTCGCCTTGCTGTTCGGTGGGCAGCGTTTCCTGAGACAAATTGCGCCGGAGCAAGGTTATTTGATCGTGCTGGCGGCGGCGATGACCGGGTTGGCCGTGGTGTTTGGAGCGTTGAAGCTGGACGTCGGCTACTGGAAAGTGGGCCTTTCTTCCGTGTTGCTGCTGGTGGTGTATGTAGTAGGAATGTGGGTGGTTTACCAGAAACGTCCCCAGGCTGTGGTAGCCTCGGGGGATGGAGCTGTCGCCTCGGGGGACGGCGGAGCCGGGCCGGAAAGCGAGCCCTCGATGACACTGGGCCGGGCCTGGTTGATGTTTTTCCTGGTCTCCTGCGGGGTGATCGCAGCGGGCATATTCCTGGCGTGGAGCACCGACCGCATCGCCGACATAACCGGCGTGGCGTCAAGTACACTGGGAATTCTCGCGGTCTCGGTCATAACCACCCTGCCCGAACTCTCGGCCGCCGTCGCCGCGGCGCGTATGGGAGCCGCTGACCTGGGCGTCGCGGGGCTTTTCGGCAGCGCCGTGTTCAACGCATCCATCCTGGCCTATGCCGACCCATTCTACCGGGGCGGCATTTTGGTCAACCAGGCCGGACCGGCCCACTTTGTGGCCGGAGGACTTGCCGTCGCGCTAATTCTGGCGGGATTGCTACTGATCCTGGGCAGAGATCGCCTGCCCGGCTGGGCCGCGGTCACCGGTTTGGTCCTGATGTGCGCCGCTTGGGTAGCCGGCGCCGGGGTCGTGGTCGCCATGGGGGCGCAATAACCGGGGGATCCTACCGCGCCCGTCCGACGCCCCCAACCCGGTTCCCCCGTCATTCTCCGCGCAACGGGAATCCAGAGCCTTCGCTGTGCGCCAACATGGTTATGGCGCCGCCGACGAGCCGTCCGACGCCTGCAATGCGGCCCCACCCCCGTCATTCTCGTCGCAACGGGAATCCAGAGCCCCCGCTGTGCACCAATACGGTCATGGAACCGCCGACGAGCCATCCGACGCCCGCAAATCAGCCCCACCCCCCGTCTTCATCTGACCTTTTCCCGGCCGTGGTGTGGTGCTATTCGGAGGCCGCGCCAGCGGTCTGAAATGCGATTGCCTAGTTGGGAACCGCCCTCTCAGACAACCTGCAGCGTTTCTTCGGTGATTACATGTTGGTTGATGCGGAACAGGCGGACCTTGGGGTCGGCGAGGTCCATGAGGGAAACGAGGATATAGCGGACCTCCGGCCAAAGCTCGTTGGTGCCGCCGGCGATTCTTACGTCGGTGTCCGACGGATACGCTTCACTGTGGGTGTGGGAATGGTAAATGGCCAGGAGTTCCCAACTCATTTCTCCGGCTTCCTCATCCACCTTCATGATTTCCAGAGGGTCCATGGAGAAGCGGAACGGGCTGGCTTCCACATTCGTCATCCGGTACGACTTTTCCACGGCCTCCCCGGCTCCCGCCAGAATCCCGCAACATTCGTTGGGCATGGATTCCCGGGAATGCGCTATCATTTCGTCCACGAACCGCTGTTGAATTTGCACCGGCAGTTATCTCCTGACCAATGGATGAGTGTCGCCGCGTCCCGGTCCCGGGGCGGAATTAAAGGTCTCCCAGGGCTCCAAGCGCTTTGCGCCGCCGCTCCCGTTCCTCATCTTTCAGCAGAGCGTAGTACTCGTGAACCGCGGCCTCCTGGGAGGCGGTTTCGATAGCCCCCGGCCGCCGCTGGCGGATGTAATCGATGGCTGCGTCGGGCTGGTAGCCCACGTAGACCATGTAACAGGCCAGCACCGTGCCCGTCCTTCCCAAACCGGCATGGCAGGTTACGGCCACCGGATGCTCCCAGGTTTCGACTTCAGCTTCGATAAACCGGGTCATCCGGCTGATCTGCTCCATGGTCGGAGGCTGGCCGTCCTCCACCGGCTCAAACAGGTCCGCCAGGTCATGGGATTCACCCGAGATGGTCCCGGGTTCCATGCGAATGATGGCCTTGACCTCTTGGAGTTTGAGGAAGGTCAGGTCTCTTGAGGAGGTGGGCCCCCGAGCGGCCGCCAATGCGCCTTCAAGGATCCACTCAAAATCCATGTAGGGCAAGAGTCACGCTCCTTGTCCCGGCAGTGTTAGACCGCCGCGAGGGGAATCCAGAGGACCTAATCTAATGCGGGCCTCTGAGGGCAATTATAACGGCCTGACGGCGCTCACAAAAAGGGGCGGCCCACGGGGTCAGGTTGGGCGGGAGTGACAGGGACTCACTGGGAGGCCGCCAGTCGCTCTTTGATTTCATCCAAGGTAAGAAGATTGATCCGCAAGACTTTATCCCGCGAGATTAACCCTTTGATTATGCTGACGCTGCTGGGAGGCGTTATCGATAGACGGAACTTTCTTCCCCAGGTCAAGGCGTCGGCGTCTCAATCCGCTGAATGGGCCTCCCTCGGGTAGTGGGAGCTTGTACTCAATGGTGAGACCCTCGCCGCCGAACAGCACGCGCTTGACGAACTTTTTGATGAGAGGCTTGGACTCGCTGGGGTCGGCGGTTTTCAGAGATTCTCGGATCCGCTCTGCGTAGGATAGGACCGTTTCGGGGTTTTCCAGAATGGCTGCTTCGTCTCCCACGCTTGCCTGGGCTTCAGCCTTCAAAGCTTCCAGGTTGGCCTGTTGCTCATTGAGTTCGTCCATGCGCTCCACGTATTTTTCCAGGGACATCCGGCTCGTTTCATAGGCGAGTTCGACCCGGTTTTGTCTCTTGATCACCTCTTCCAATTGTTGGTGGAGAGCATTGGTGTCTTGTTGGTGGCCTGATTGGGTTTTGTCCGTCTCCGACTTTATCCGGTCGATGAGATTCTGGATGTTGGGCTCAGTTAGGATGTCTTCCATGAGAGCGTCCATGATCTTGGGCTCAACATGCTTCACGTTGCGGTGAGGGCAGGTACACCCGCTTGGATCCTGTTGGCTATAGTCTTTGCAGTAGACATATACGTACTTGCCGCCGTGGCCCGATTGGTGGATCGCTTTTTGACCGCAGTTCTCACACCAACTGAGTTCTGAGAATAGGTGCTTGCTTCCTGTTTGTCGGGGATGTACTGCTCGGGGGTTTGATAGTTTAGGCGCTCTTTCGGCGATGATTGTCTGTACGCGGTCGTGCTCCTCCTGAGAAACGAATGCAGGATGGCAGTTTGGCGTTCGGACCGGCTCGTCTCTGCGGGGGCCCGCGAGGCCGCGTACTATGGTCCCTGTGTATTGTTCATGTTTCAGCATGTTCCGTAATGTGCCATAGGCCCATCTTCCGCCCTGTGGGCCGGGAATTCCTTCATGATTGAGGGTTTTCATGATCTTGTGGACGGTGACTCCATCGAGGGCCATCTCCCAGATCCGCCTGGCAATGGGCGCAGTGAGGGGGCCAGGTCCAGTTTATGTCAGCGTCTATCGCCGTCCATCACGTCTACGATTCTGTACCCGTAGGGGGCTGTGCTACTCACGTAGAAGCCGCGCTCGGCGAGACGTCTGGTGCCGCGTCTGACATCCTGGGAGAGGCTGGCTGAATAATACTCATCCATGGATTCGACGATTCCTTCCATGAGCATTCCTTGGGGAGAACCGTCGTTGGGTTCGTTGATGGATACAACCTGAATTTTCGCTTTGGATAGCCTGTTCTTAAGGACGATACTGTCGTATTTGTCGCGGGCGAATCTGTTCAATTTCCAGACGACGACGATGTCAAATTCACGGTTGCGGGTGCCGTCTGAAATCATGTCGAGGAACCGGGGACGATCGCTGGAACGACCGGTTTGGGCATCGTCGGTGTAGATGGCGACTAGCATCCAGCGCTGGCGCTGAATGAATTCCTTAGCCCGAATCCACCGAAGGACGGCCCTGGGGACAGACCTTGAAGAATCCGGAGGGTGCTCTTCTGAATCTGGGATAATGGTTTTGGAACAGAAAACCGTCTGGAAACAAGGAGCACCCTATAGATGCTGCCACAGAACAATCCCGACCGGATCCGCATTGTCTTTGATGACCACCGCCTGGTGGCCAATGCCGGCCTGCTTCTTCCTGCCACCCTCGCCCGGCGCCTGGGCCTGCGGGAACTCGTCGACCGTCACCTCGACCTCGGCGGCGCGCCGGGGCGGGCCAACACGGGGGACAAGCTACTGACACTGGTCGCTTCCGCGCTGGCGGGCGGCGACTGCATCGACGACGCGGATGCGCTGCGTGCCGGTGGGACGGTCGGTGTTCTCGGCTGCGTGGTCAAGGCGCCATCCACCCTCGGGACCTTCCTGCGCAGCTTTCGCTGGGGCCACGTCCGTCAACTCGACCGCGTGAGCCGCCAGTTGCTGGCACGGGCATGGCAGGCCGGGGCCGGACCCGGCGATGCGCCTTTGACCATCGACCTGGATTCGACCATCTGCGAAACCTACGGCATGGCCAAGGAGGGGGCACGCCACCACGGCTATACCGGCGCCCGTGGCTATCACCCACTGCTGGCTATCGCCGCCGGCACCGGCGACGTGTTGATGTCCCGGCTGCGCGAGGGCCGCGCCAACACCGCCCGCGGCGCCGCCCACTTCCTGCGTGAAACGGTGGGGCGGGTGCGCTACGGCGGAGCCAGCGGACAACTCACGGCGCGGGCCGACAGCGGCTTCTACGCCCACACTGTTGTTTCCGCCTGCCGGGAAATGGATGTCCGCTTCTCCATCACCGTCCGCCAGCACAAAAGCCTGCGGGACCTGATCGAGGCGATACCAGAGCAGGACTGGACTCCCATTCCCTACTGGATGGACGGCGCCGCCGATGTCGCCGAGACTACTTACACCCCGTTCCAGACCAAGCCGGACGCCGCACCGGTGCGGCTCATTGTCCGGCGGGTGAAGCCGACGCCCGGTTCCCAGCTCGCCCTCTTCGCCAGATACAGCTATCACGGCTTCATCACCGACCGGGACGGGGAGATGCTGGAACTGGAGGCCGATCATCGCCGCCACGCCGAGGTCGAGAACGCCATACGCGACCTCAAGTACGGCGTCGGGCTGAACCACATGCCGTCGGGGTGCTTCGCCGCCAACGGCGCCTGGCTGGCGGTTCAGGTGATGGCGCATAACCTGGCCCGCTGGACGGCCCGCATCGGCCTGGGTGAGCAGATCGTGACCACCAAGACCCTCAGGCGGCGGGTCTTCGCCCTGGCCGGACGGCTCACCCGCTCGGCACGCCGCCTCACCCTGCATCTTCCCAAGGGTTGGCCATGGGAGGAGAAGGTCAGTCGCGCCTTGACCCGACTGCGAGCGATTCCACTCCGAGCCTGATGGTGCCCGTCTGCCACTGACCCGCCATCCGGCCAATTGAACGTCCCCGCCAACTCGCGCCATCTCGGTCCCCGCGAGCGCCTCTTGCCGTGTCCTATCCCGCCATCTCGCTCACCACAGCCTCTGTAGGCCGCCATCGGCGCCCCCAAAAACGCCTGCAGACCGCCGCCAATCCCTCATCTACCCGAATTCGAGCCCGGATCATCGCGTCTGTAACTCCCTCACCACCCTTCCGCTGTCCTCACGCCGTCTATCAGTGTCCACCGGTGGATTCGGGCTAAGAGGTGGTGTTGCCCGAGCTGGCCCGGGTACTATGCCCCCAAGGCGTCCTGCAGCTCATGTTCAAGAACGGGCGTGGCATCCTCACCGTGTTCGACCAGGACTACGGAATGGAGCGGAACTTTCAGCTTTACGAAGAGAACGATATTCTGGGCATACTAGGGCAGCAGAAAGTAACCCTAATCAGGCCCGACTCACCCGACGACCTGGCGGCTCTCCTACATTTAACCGACAGCAAGTCCGTAGAGCATTGCCTGTTGTTCGCCCGCAAGGGTGGGGCGGCTCATCAGCCCTGATGACGGAGGCACCGGTGATGGCGGTTCGCTTCTGTTGGGCACAAGTTGACGAAGCGGGTCAACGTTGTTACACTCGCCGCTACACTCATCGAGCATCAGAAACCTCCCCTTTCTCTAGGGGGTGGTAGGGTACGCCAAGGGACTGGATGTAGATGTGACCGTCCTAAGTAGCATAAAAGGTGCGAGCGTACCGGTTGTAGTCCCTCTCGATTCTGGGACTATCAACCGCCTGAGTAGTCGCACCGGCAAGGCACCCATCAGGTGGTCGCGCCGCAGCAACTTGCAATCCAGATACCAGCATGCCCTTCCTTTCGACCCCTAGCGCCGCCGTTTCAATTTCCCTTCCCTGAAAAATACCTTTAACTCCCGTCCCCTTGGGGGCGGGATCAGCTGGTGTATTGCCCCTAAACTCCCTGCGAATGTCTATTGGCATTTAATTTTTATTATGGGGCTGGACGTAACCGGCCTGGAACATCAAAAGCGACGATAGCGGGCGCCAAAGCACAGAGGAGGAAACTGCATGGACCGGTCCAGCCCTCCCGCGCACATGGAGGCGGAGCGCGTCAACGAGTTGGCGCGTAATTTCTGGTACTCGGCCATACTGCGGGCTGCCATCAAGCTCGACGTATTTTCACTGCTGGAGGACCAGGAGTTAACCCACGGCCAAGTGGCCCAAAACCTGGGCGCCTCTCCACGATATGTCCAGGCGTTTCTCGATTCGTGTGTAGCCCTTGACCTGCTGGAGACCAAGGGGGACAAATACGGCAATTCTCCCCTTTCCTCATCATTCCTAGTCAAAACCAAGAAAGCCTATGTGGGCGACCACGCCCTTCACCACACCAACACTTGGGCCTCCTGGGGCCGACTTGACGAGATAATCCTCGAAGGTAAGACCCTGTTGCCTTACGAGACCGGATTCGTTGACCCGCCCACCTACTGGACCAACTACATGATGGGCCAGCACAACCGCGCCGTCTCTGGGCAGGCCTACCATTTGGTGGAAAATGTGGACCTGCGGGACCGGCGCAAGCTTCTGGACCTGGGCGGTGGAGCGGCCAGCTACAGTATCGCCTTATGCGCCGCCAACCCTCAGCTCAAAGCCGTCGTGCTAGACCAAAAAGAGCCCCTCATCATCGCCAAGACCCTTGTGGAAGAGCATAACCTGCAAAGCCAGATTTCTCTGCTTGAAGGCGACTTCTTCAAGGCGGAGGCGGGTGCGGACTACGATGTGGTGCTCATCTCTGGTGTGGTCCTGATCAAGTCCGGAGAGGACTGCCGCCAGCTGTTCCGGCTGGCCTATGACCTTTTGCTGCCCGGCGGCATGGTAATCATCCAGGACTACATGCGCATTGACGAGAGCGCCGAGCGAAAGAGGCTGGACACCTTCGAGGACATGTACGTGCTGGTTGCCTTCGACCCCGGTGCCGGCGACCGGGAAGGCAAAGAGGTAGCCTCGTGGCTCGAGGCTTCGGGTTTCCAAAATACCAGAACCATTGCCCTGCCTACCCAACTGGCGCTCGTTACAGCGGAGAAGCCTTCCGAGCCCTGACTGTCTACACTCCATAGCCATTCGGCGCGGCGCCCCTATTAAGTCTGGCTCTAGTGGACAAAGGAGGAGGTTCGTATGAGTATTGAAAACAGAATCGGGCCCTGGGAACGGCTCAGCGGTTTGCGGGAGTGCATCTCCCGGAAGGGATTTGCCCGTATCCTGGAAGCCCACAGCGGCCTGAGCGGGTTGGTGGTGGAAAATGCCCGGGTCCAGATGAACGGCCAGGTTGTCGAATACGACGGGATATGGGAAAGCAGCCTCACCGACTCGGCCACTAAGGGATTGCCCGACGCCTCCATCGTCGGCAACGACTCCCGCGCCCGCACCATCGACGAAATACTCAATGTTACTACCAAGCCCATTATCGTGGACGGCGACACCGGCGGTGAAGCCTCCCAGTTCGAATACATGGTCAAGAACCTGGAGCGGTTGGGTGTTTCGGCCGTGATAATCGAAGACAAGGTGTTTCCCAAGAGAAACAGCCTCGACGGGTCCGCCAGCCAGGACCTGGAGGACCCGTTGGTCTTTGCCCAGAAGATTAGGGCGGGTAGAGAGATGGTTATCAGCGATGATTTCATGGTCATCGCCCGGCTGGAGAGCCTCATCGCCGGCGCAGGTTTAGAGGACGCCCTGGAAAGGGCAGAGCAGTACATTCAGGCTGGGGCCGATGGCCTCATGGTACACTCCAGCGACCGGCGGCCCGACGACATTCTGGCCTTCGCGGAGGCCTACGAGGCACTGTGCGGCCGCATGGGCCGCCGGCCGGTCCTAGTAAGCGTGCCAACCACATACAATACCGTCAGCGACGCGGAGCTGGTCGCGTGTGGTTTCAACATCATCATCCACGCGAACCATCTGCTCCGGGCCGCCTATAAAGCCATGAACCAGGCGGCCCGGACCATCCTGGAGAGCGGGCGCAGCCTGGAGGTGGACCCGTTGTGCGCGCCGGTAGGCGAGATATTTGCCACGGTGGGCTTAGACCGCATCAACCGCAAAGACCGGGAGCGGGCCGAGGACATGCGTCTGGTGGAGAACCGAAGAAACGGAGCAGGCCCTGGCGCCGGGATACCGGCGGTAGAGGCCGTACCGGGCTAATTGGTCGGCTATTAGATCATGGAAGCAGGAGCTTTCTGGGACGTGCTGAAGGCGCGAGGTTTGACTTTCTTCTCCGGTGTGCCCGACTCTACGTTTCAACAATCCTACAACTATATGGTGGAAGACCCGGAGGTGCGCTACGTGCCAGCGGTGCGGGAAGACGTGGCTCTGGGCGTGGCCAGCGCCGCCTATTTCGCCGGGAAACTGGGCGGCGTCATGATGCAGAACTCGGGAATCGGCAACATCGTAAATCCCCTGACCTCGTTTAGCCTGATGTACAAGATTCCGGTGCTGCTGGTAGTCGGCTGGCGAGGTTATGGCGGTCCACCCAACGACGCTCCCGAGCATTGGATCATGGGTGTGAAGTCGCCGGAGATTTTTGACCTTCTGGAAGTCCCCTACGAAGTACCGGAGCCGGACCAACTGGAGTACGCCTTGGACCGGCTGTTGGCGGAAATCCACAGGCGATCGGTACCAGGAGCGCTGCTGATCAGGCCTGGAGTGGTGGATTGATCGGCCGCTACAGGGCCATAGAGAAAATCCTGGCGCATGTCCGGCCCGCCGACCTGGTGTTGAGCACCACGGGGATGATATCGCGTGAGGTATTCTTCACCGAAGACAGGCCCGGGAATTTCTACATGATCGGCTCCATGGGGCTCCTGTCATCCTTCGGTCTGGGTCTGGCCCTGATGGTGCCGGAGCAGCGGGTTTTTGTGCTGGAGGGAGATGGCAGCGCATTGATGAGCCTGGGTGCTTTGCCCCTCATCGCCGGCGAAAATCCCAGCAACCTCGTCCATTTTATCCTGGACAACGAATCCTACGAGTCCACCGGAGGGCAGCCAACCATTAGCTCCAAAGTGGACTTGGCCGAGGTAGCCAAGAGCTGCGGCTACCGGCAGGTGGCGCGAGTGGATGATATAGAAGACTTGGAAGACGCTCTTTTGGGGGTGGCCGGTGTACCGGGCCCCCACCTGATTCTGGTCAAGGCCGGTATTGCCCCGGTGGAGGGTATTCCCCGGGTGTCCCACCCGCCAACCGAGATCAGGGACCGGTTCCGGAGCAACGTCCACCGGAAGGACTGAACGGGATGATAATATTTTCGCCCGGCCCGGCCAACATCTCCGAGCGCGTTCGCCTGGCTCTCACCCTGCCCGACATTGGCCACCGTGAGTCCGAGTTCTCCGAGCTTCTGCTGGAAACCCGCTCTCTGCTACTTCAGGTATGTGGCGTGCCCAAAGGATACGCCTGCGCCGTGCTAAGCGGCTCCGGCACCACAGGCATCGAAGCCGCTATTACCTCCCTGGCCGGCGTTACCAGTGGCGTCTTGGTCCTGTCCAATGGAGTCTATGGTGAGCGGGCCGCCCAGATCGCGCAGGTCTTCGGGATTCCCTTCACCCTGGAGAATTTCGACTGGACACTTCCCCTGCCCCTGGAACGAGTGGAGGAGTTGGTTGGCGCCACCTCCCACGATGTGGTGTATCTGATCCACCACGAGACCACCACGGGTGTCCTCAATGACCTGGCCCAGGTTGCCGAGATAGCCAAAGGCCGTCAAAAGTGGGTGCTGGTGGATACCGTTAGCAGCGTGGCCGGCGAGGAGTTGGACCTGCCCAGTTGGGGTGTCGACCTGATTATCGGGTCGGCCAACAAGTGCCTTCGCGGCATTCCCGGGGCCTCCTTCGTGGTGGTCTCCAATGAGCTGCTGGAAGTGGTGGCCCAACGGCGCCAGGTGACTTTTTCCACCGACCTGGTCGGCGCCTTGATCCGGGAAGAGGAAGGAGAGACCCCCTTCACGCCGCCCATCCAGACCATTTATGCTCTCCGGGAGGCTGCCAGGGAATTGCTGGAGGAGGGCGTGGACCGCCGCATAGCCCACTACCGCGACATCGCCCATTCGCTGCGCGACGGACTGGCAGCCCTGGAGTTGAGTTTCCTGGTGTCCCGAGAGAACCTGTCCAACACCATGACCTCGGTAATGCTGCCCGACGGGTTCTCCTACAATGACCTGCATCGGCCTTTGAAAGAGCGCGGGTACTTGATTTACAAGTCTCAGGGTCCATTGAGCGAGACTACCTTCCGCCTGGGCACCGTTGGGTTGATCACACAGGACCACATCGGCGGCTTCCTGGAGAGCTTGGCCCAGGTCTTGACCAGATAAGCCGGAGGGGGAGGATAAACCCCTCAAACGCCCTCTTGGCGCGAGACCGCGCTGGGACGCCTACAGACCAATCAACTCCCGCTCCGCCACCTCCAGCATGTAGAATCCGCCCAGATGTAACGCGATTACCTTTAGGCGGCGGAATTGGCGCACCAGGTTCATAAGCCCCAATCCACCGAACAAGGGCGTGTGAGAGGCCTCCTGAAAGGGCAAAAAGGTGCTCTTCTGAATCTGGGATAATGGTTTTGGAACAGAAAAACAGTCCCAGAAAAGGATCACCCATTAGATGCTACCACGCAACCACCCCGACCGGATCCAAATCACCTTCGACGACCACCGCCTGGTGGCCAATGCCGGCCTGCTTCTTCCTGCCACCCTCGCCCGGCGCCTGGGCCTGCGGGAACTCGTCGACCGTCACCTCGACCTCGGCGGCGCGCCGGGGCGGGCCAACACGGGGGACAAGCTACTGACGCTGGTCGCTTCCGCGCTGGCCGGCGGCGACTGCATCGACGACGCCGATGCGCTGCGTGCCGGTGGGACGGTCGGTGTTCTCGGCTGCGTGGTCAAGGCGCCATCCACCCTCGGGACCTTCCTGCGCAGCTTTCGCTGGGGCCACGTCCGTCAACTCGACCGCGTGAGCCGCCAGTTGCTGGCACGGGCATGGCAGGCCGGGGCCGGACCCGGCGATGCGCCTTTGACCATCGACCTGGATTCGACCATCTGCGAAACCTACGGCATGGCCAAGGAGGGGGCACGCCACCACGGCTATACCGGCGCCCGTGGCTATCACCCACTGCTGGCTATCGCCGCCGGCACCGGCGACGTGTTGATGTCCCGGCTGCGCGAGGGCCGCGCCAACACCGCCCGCGGCGCCGCCCACTTCCTGCGTGAAACGGTGGGGCGGGTGCGCTACGGCGGAGCCAGCGGACAACTCACGGCGCGGGCCGACAGCGGCTTCTACGCCCACACTGTCGTTTCCGCCTGCCGGGAAATGGATGTCCGCTTCTCCATCACCGTCCGCCAGCACAAAAGCCTGCGGGACCTGATCGAGGCGATACCAGAGCAGGACTGGACTCCCATTCCCTACTGGATGGACGGCGCCGCCGATGTCGCCGAGACTACTTACACCCCGTTCCAGACCAAGCCGGACGCCGCACCGGTGCGGCTCATTGTCCGGCGGGTGAAGCCGACGCCCGGTTCCCAGCTCGCCCTCTTCGCCAGATACAGCTATCACGGCTTCATCACCGACCGGGACGGGGAGATGCTGGAACTGGAGGCCGATCATCGCCGCCACGCCGAGGTCGAGAACGCCATACGCGACCTCAAGTACGGCGTCGGGCTGAACCACATGCCGTCGGGGTGCTTCGCCGCCAACGGCGCCTGGCTGGCGGTTCAGGTGATGGCGCATAACCTGGCCCGCTGGACGGCCCGCATCGGCCTGGGTGAGCAGATCGTGACCACCAAGACCCTCAGGCGGCGGGTCTTCGCCCTGGCCGGACGGCTCACCCGCTCGGCACGCCGCCTCACCCTGCATCTTCCCAAGGGTTGGCCCTGGGAAACCCAGTTCAGTCGCGCCCTGGCCAGGTTGCGAGCCATTCCACTCCCGGCCTGACGGCGCCCGTCCGCCAGTGTCCCAACGTCCCCGCAAACTGAACCTCCCCGCAAACTCGCGCCAGTCCGGTCCGCGAGCGCCTCTTGCCGTGCCCTCTCACCGCCATCTCGCTCACCGCAGCCACTGTAGGCCGCCATCGGCGCCCCCAAAAACGCCTGCAGACCGCCGCCAACCCCTCATCTACCCGAATTCGAGCCCGGATGTCAAGGGCGTCGACAAAACATACCACTGTGGCGGAGTAACCGTGTACCACTGGCCTGTTGACGTTCAGCAGAAAATTGGTCAAGGTGGCGACGTTACAGGGTAGGAGGGAGCAGTTTTGACGGTGTGTTATGCGCCTTCCGGCTTGTCCGGAGCTTGCGAGGCGGCGTCCTCCCGGCTGCGCCGGAGGCGGTAGCTGTCGCCGTTCATCTCCAGGATGTGGACATGGTGGGTGAGACGGTCCAGCAGCGCTCCGGTCAGGCGTTCCGATCCGAACACCTGGGTCCACTCATCGAAAGGCAGGTTGGTGGTGACCAGGATGGAGCCCCGCTCTTAGCGCTGGTTGAAGATTTCAAAGAGCAGTTCTGCTCCGGTGGGAGATTGTATCGCGGGGCTCTTGATCCGTTAAGGTTTCCATATGGCTCGGATTAGGAATTTTCTTTAGCGAAGCTATGTGAACTGATTACTGGCGGTCCGGGGGACCTGGATCGAGTTTCTGTTGGCTCTGGATTTGGCGAGGATGATGGTTGACACCGGCGCCGTCGTAGTTTTGATGGTCGACATGAGCTGTCCCTCCGGGGGTGTGCATGTATGGCGGATCAAAGACAACGCAATCAATCTCTCCGTCGGCATATGGTAAATTCTTGCAGTCTGTCCCGGTGGTGATGTCCGTAGGGCGTAGGTCGAACACTCCCACTGGTACTTTTTTCCAAAATACTCCTTTGCCGAAGGTGACGTCTGCGACGGTGCTTCCTGGTTCAACATAAAGGGAGAGAACGTGAGGAAAGACTTGGTCGTTCGTTCCGATATAGGAACTGAAGATCAGGTCGTTGGTAGATATTCCCGCGGGTGATTTTCGAGGCATGTTTAATCCCTTTGGTAATTAAATTCCATGCTGGTCAGTGCGTGGTCGTCGGAGATTTCGGACGTGCCCGCAGTTATTGTCTCCCCGATTTGGTGTCTTCGGATGTCTGCTGAACGTTGGGTACTGGGGTAGGATGTAGACGTATTGGTAGATACGGGGAGTATATTATCACCGCATGAAGCTTTGGGCAGTTGATGTTGGGGGTATTTGGGGTTGTATCTGATCAGGAAATTTCCTGCCCTGATTCTCGTTCTTTGAGGCGTTTTCGGTAGGCACGACTTAACTCGTTGTGCCTCTCTGCGCAAGTGGTGCAGCGAGTCTGTCCGGGTACGGCTGGTTCGGGGCAACTCCTGCATCTGCCAAGTTCGCTACGCCGTTTTCGGTCCTGGATGGTGTAGTCGTTGTGGTAGGCCTTGTTGGTAATTGATGGGTTTGCAGGTTTGCGTCCCTTGGTTGGGCGCTCCAGCTTAATGAAAAACTGATAAGTTCTTTCTATTGACAACGCCTGCTGGGAGGCACTCGCAGGGATTTCGCCACCAAAGCGACCACTGCGGCGTTGGCTTTCCCTTCCTCAGGCGGAGCGGTGACCCGAAGGTGCAGCACGTCTTCGCTCGAACCCGTTGCCTGGAAACCCAACTCCTGGAAGCCCACGACCCTGGACCTGGAGGCCTTGGGTTGCACCCTGATCCGTAGAGTAGAAAACTGCGTGGATTGGCTTTGAGGTTGGGTCACGACATATTAGCGTTGACGGCGTCTGATATATTAAGCCGATTTCATTTTCAACACTCAGGAGGAACCCGTGGAGTATACCAACATCAAGTTGGAGAAAGAAGGCGCGGTGGCCACCATCGGCCTCAACCGCCCCGATGCAATGAACGCGTTGAGTCCCGCCTTGCTGGAAGACCTATCGGGCGCCGTCGCCAACGTCCAAGACGACCAGAGCATCAAGGCCCTGGTTATCCGCGGCGAAGGCCGCGCCTTTTCGGCTGGGGCCGACCTTATCTACTTCCAGACGGCATTTGCCCAGCCGGACCTGCTCACGCCATACCTTCAGCAATTCAACGACTGCCTTTTCCAGTTGGAATCCTTACCGGTGCCGGTTATCGCCGTGGTCCACGGGTTCGCCCTGGCCGGCGGACTGGAGCTGATGATGGCCTGCGACATGGCTCTGGCGGCGGACGACGCCCGGATCGGCGACCAGCACGTGAATTTTGGGTTGATGCCGGGCGGAGGGTCCACCCAAAGACTGCCCCGCAGGATCGGCATGCAACGCGCCATGGACCTGCTGACCACCGGCCGCTGGCTTTCCGGGCGTGAGGCTGCAGAATGGGGATTGGTGTTGCGGGCCGCCCCGGCCGAAGACCTGGATGAGGAATTGGAAAAGCTGCTGACGCCCCTGCGGACCAAGAGCCGGCCGGGGCTGGGTTGGATCAAGTCCATCGCCCGTCGGGGGCAAGACCTTCCGCTGCGGGAGGGAGTCGCCAACGAAATCATGGCTTTCGCCCAATACGTGGCCACCTCTCCCCACCCATCCGAAGGCATCCAGGCATTCAAGGAAAAGCGCCAGCCAGAGTTCTGATCCAGGCCACGCCCGTGGTTCCGTTTGATTGTGGGGTTTGGTCGTTTACGCCATGTTTGCCATACTGATGAAAGGAGCATGACGGGCAACAGCGTTCTGGATATTGGAGCAATTGAATATCAGGAAGGAAGAACACGAAGTAAGGGCAATGGGATTGGTGATGGCTCGAGATAATAACCGGCGGCTGGGCGTGTCTCTAGAGGCCGCACTGGCGCGGATTTACAAAGAAAAGGAATCGGTAGATAAAAGGCGCCGAATAGGGAAAGTCATTGGGGAAAAGAGCACCTCTTAAAGAGCGATGCCCCACCTACTCCGCGTAGATACACCCCGGGAGTGGGAATGCCTGCCATGGCGCGGAAAGTTGTCAGAAAGACGACGGTCAAAAAATCCGACGACTATCTCCGAGGCAGGAAATTGTGAGCTCTTAATGACCGTATCCCATGATCAAACAGACCCGGCTCTAAGGTATAAATGCTGGACTTGAACAAACTGGATACCGATGATATTCCGGGCATAACACGAGAAAAGGGAAACGATCTGGCGCAAGCGGGGGCTGTATGTTTGGAGTCGCATCTGCACCAGCAAGGGGTTCATTTCGAAGTCCGCGGTGACTTCAGAAAAACCTATACGTTGGCTTGGCCTCCAGCCACTGATCAAGCCAAACGGACTTGGAATGACCCTGATGAAGCCGCTGAGGATGGCGCAGCCGGCATAGCAGCACTATTAGCAATTGGAGAAATCGGATACGCTGTCATCCTCCGCTCCCGCAAGACCACCGGAATTGATTATTGGCTGGGCGACAACGACCTGAACAACATATCTGAGGCTGAACAGGCGACAACCATGGCATTGCGCGAGGCACTTCAAGGCAATGGCCTGATCGTCAGGGGAAGGATGGAGGTATCCGGCATTCAACTTGGCAACGACTCCAGGATAAGGGCACGGGTCAAACGTAAAATGAACCAGACGAATCGGTCAGACGTCCGGGGGTTGCCAGCTTACGTGGTAGTGGTTGAGTTTGGCAGGCCACTTGCCGAGGTTAGAGCGAAATGAGCAGCGTTAGGGATTTGCACGACCAAGCTATGGAGTTCACTGACCGCGCTATACGGGAACGTGCTCGCGGCGACGCGGATCGTTCGCAGGGATACTTTGTGCAGGCATTGGAGTCCGAACTAGCCGCCATCGCCGAACTGGATGCCTCTGATGGACTACTGTGGTCGGTCCTACACCGTAGTGCCGGTTCACTTGCATTGGACTGCCGCCGGTTTCGCCAAGCCGAACAGATAGCGGCTACCGCCCTTGCTGGCGACCCCGACCCGGAGATCGCTGAAGAATTACGGGACCTCTTGGAGAACATTTACTTTCATCGACACCTTGCACTAAAAGGCATCGTTTTCCAGGACTCCCAACTCCAATTCAGCCTATCCGGCCCCGAAGTGGGCAAGGGAGTCGCCGAGTTAGGTGCGGTATATGGGCGTGTTAATACCTCAGCGCAACTGATTTACCGCACAGCCGAGCGGAAGCAAGGTCTGCCGTTTCGAGAGAGGGGTGGGCCTCCCAAGGAAATACGGGAAAATCATCGGTTGCTGCTTTCCCCACCCAGAAACGGCAGCTTCGCTGTAATGATGCAATTCGGCAGCCCTGTTCAGCCTCCTTTGCCGGGGATGTCTCCTTCTGCTGTCATCGTGGACGAGTTTATGGACCTGATAGAACTGGTCAACAAATCCCGCGTTGACGAAATCCAAGATCTTATCCCTGACCAAGCATATCTGCGAAATTTCTACGGCTTAGCAAGAAATATAGCACCCGATGGCGAACGATTTCGTCAGGTAGGATTTACCGCAACACGCGGCGGAAGTGAACGTTCCGTAGAGTTGACGACGCCGGCGGCGGAACTCCCGTCCCCAAACCTCGCCGATTCGCGTGCGACCCCTGCCGAGCCGGTGGAGATGAAGGGGACTTTACGCTTCGCTGATGCTCGGCGAGGGAACAATAATACTATCCAAGTCATCGACGGAAATTTGTCAAGCCGGATCATCGTTCCGCCAGGAATGATGAACGACATAGTCCGCCCTCTTTGGGATCGCGAAGTTGTCGTACACGCCATACGTAAAGGCAAGACACTTACCTTGGAAGAAATTGGGCCGGCCGAGGAGCAGGGATAAATACCCAACCTCACTCCCCCGCTCGCTCCAGAACATCCGCTACCCCAACCTTCCTCCAGCCGCCGCCTGCGGCTACGGGAGCGTAAACGTCCTCATGGCACATCTGCAACCATGTAGCGCGGCTGTGGTAAAGGTTGGCAAACCTGCTGTGTCAATGCCACAGCCGGCACATCTGGCGGACTCAGCAACTCTTCTCCCAACATGTTTAGGAAACCTCTGAACAAGTCGGGAACGACGGCGATCCTCTGTTGGAATCGTGCCTAGCTAAGCCGTGGTCTGGGGCAATCCAACAACTTATTCAGAGGTTTCTTAGCTCTCGCGACGCTTGGAACCCGCCACCCTTTGTTCCTCGGTAAGTTCCAAGACTGCGCTATTGCAAGTCCAGCATGGTTGTCCGGATACGCTTGGTTCCGTCTCCACGCTCTGCGAGTTAGAGGTCTGTTCACTACAACTGCTGTTGCCGCTACATTTACCGTCCCATCCCAGTGGTGAGTGCAGATCCTGGCAGGCTCACTGAGTCCCACCAACTCGAATTTTGTATACAGTGCTCCTTTGCCCACTTTCTCTAGTTCCGTGCGCTGTAATAGGGGTCGCGCCGCCAGAGCCCTTGCTCCAGCCCAGGATCAGTTCTCCCGCATCGCCTCTCCGTTGGACAAGGCCGACGCTGACAACCAGAACTTCTACTGCAGTGGTACTACCAATTGAAGTATCTTCTATTTAAACAACTCTTGGGGCCCCTTACGTGGGAAATCCAACTCCGCATCGACACAGTGTGCGTCCTCCGCCATCCAATCGGGCGCAAGGATACTCTTCCCTCAGCTCACCGCGTACAATCAAGGCTACATTGACAGAAGAATGACGTTTCATTACGCCTTGGCTGGGCGTGACCATTATCAGAGAGATGCAGTGCTGTGTGGTGGCATCGGTGAGAATATCCCGGTCAAGTCGCCGGTTCCCTATTCCGGCGGGTCTATGACTATGTCCGGGTGCGTGTCCACGCCGTAGCGGGCGAACACCTCGTCAATCTGCTCCATTTCCGCTCCCGACAGGGCCCACTCCAGCCCGGCGACGTTGTCTTCCACTTCCTGAACGGTGCGAGTGCCTACCAATGCCACGCTTACCGCGGGATTTGACAGGACCCATCGCAAAGCAAGATGCGGCATCTTTTTTCCCCGTGCGGCGGCGATGGGTTTCAGTTCCTCCACGACATGTAAGTTTCGCTGAAAGTGCTCCTCGGCAAACACTCCAACGTTCCACCCCGGACGCCCGCCGGTGGATCGCCAATCGTTGCTCCCGAACGTCGTTTCCGCGGTAAATGCGCCGGACAGCAGGCCAAATGCCAGCGGGCCGTAGACCATTACGCCTGTCCCCCGCTGCTGGCAGTGGGGAAATATCTCCTGCTCCATGCGCCGGTCAAACATGTTGAGGCCGTACTGCACGACGTCGACACTCCGCACGGCTTCACATTCTTCAATCTGGTCGATGCTAAAATTGGAGACCCCAACGGCGCGGACTTTTCCCTGGCGCACCAGGCTGTCCAGCGCATGCATGGTTTCATCGAAAGGCGTGCTGACGTCCGGCCAGTGAATGAGCAAAGCGTCCACGTAATCAGTCCCCAGGTTCCGCAGGCTCTGCTCGACCGAGGCAAAGATAGACACCATCCGGCTATCCCTGCCCTTTGGACGGTCGGGGTAGCCAACCCCGCACTTGGTGATCACCACCACGTCCTTCCGTCTGGGTCCCAGAGCTCTGCCCAATAGAATCTCGGACTCGCCTCTTCCGTATGCCGGGGCCGTGTCGAAGCAGTTGATGCCAAGGTCTATAGCGCGGTTGACGGCAGCCGCCACTTCCGGCTCTGTAACGTCTCCGTAGGTGCCTCCCATCTCCCAACAACCAAACCCCAGGGCCGATACCGTTATGTCTGTAGGTCCAAATCTCCGATATTCCATCGAAGTCCTGCTCCTGTCGAGTTAAACGTTTAGCGCCATGATTGTATTGCTACGATTCTAGCCCAAGCAACCGGTCAGTCCGTTGACAATGGTAACGCCTCTTGCTAGATTGGGCTCAATACCCCCGAAACAACCCTCCGCATTGCCTAGAGGAGGTCCGCCTTGCCGGTCCAGAGATTCAGGCCAATGACCAAGGATTTCCCCACGTTCGACTGTGACGCCCACGTCGTGGAGCCGGCGAAGGTTTGGGCCCAAGCCGCCGACCACCTCACCAAAGATGAGCTGGAAGCTCTGAAGTCCACTATGTGGTACCACGCCGAAACGAACCAGTTGCTGGTCAACGGGAAAGCCGACGTGAACAGCTTTTCGCCGATACCGAAGACCGGCCCCGGAATCATCGACATCGTGCGGCTGGCCGGTCCCGGACTGAAGCACGACATTCAACGCGCCCTCAACGTCCGCAACCTCAATCCTGAGACCGCCCTGACCAAAGAGCAGTCTGATTACCTGGCCCACGCCGGAGCCGAGGAACCCGGGCCGCGGCTGCGGGACATGGACATCCAGGGTATAGACCAGGTGATGCTTATTCCCACCAGCATCGACACTTACCCCTGGCTGCAGAACGCCCTGGGGGCCCGGGCCATGTGCAAGGCCTACAACGAATGGGCCCATGAGTTCACGCAGGAAGACCCGGAACGGCTCTTCTTCGCGGCCCTCATTCCCATGCAAAGCCCCCAATATGCCGCCGAAGAAGTCTATCGCGTCGCCGCCCAAGGCTGCCGGGTTGCCCTCATCCGACCCATGGATGCCATGGGCAACTACCCCATTCAGCCCAAGTACGAAGTCGTGTGGAACGCCCTGGAGGATACCGGGTTGGTCTACGGCATGCATCCCTTCCCGGCCACGGGAGTCAACAAACCGCCGGGCTACTCAGACCAGTATTCGGGCGCGGAGCTTATCAGGAGGGCCGTCTCCACTTCCGGCTTACCCCACACCCTCCTTACCAACGTGCAGAACTTTCAGGCCGAGGCGGCCCTTTGGGTTACCCTGGTGCTGATGTCCGGGTTCTTCGAGAGGCATCCAAAGATTCAAGCCGCGGTGTTTGAGGCCTCCTCTACCTGGCTCAGCTTCCTGCTGGATGAGTGCGACAAGACCTACCGGCTCTACCGCAACGACCGCATGCTGCCCCCGCTGAAGCAACTGCCCAGCGAGACCTTCTTCCAGCATTGCGTCACCGGGTTCGAAGGAGACGAGGCGCCGCCCTCGCGCCTGCCAAACTTCTACCGCGATATCCTCGCCTGGGCCTCGGACGTGTACCATCACGACGGAGACGACGCCTGGAGAGCTATCGAGACAATGGAAGCCTGTGAGTTGCCAATCGCCGATCAGGCCAGGTTCCTGGGGGCGAACGCCCGCAGGCTTTACAACATCGAGCCTCCCAGCAAGATCATCCGGGAACGGGTAACCGAGATCCAACGCCCGGACTGGTGGCCTGACCAGGACGAAATCAGGGAGTCGCTCAAGCCGGAATCCTCTGTGACGCGCTGGTAGCCGGAATTCCATTGGTTAGCGAACGATGACTACCAGGAAAGACTTCGAGGTTTTCGACAGCGACTCCCACGTCGTGGAGCCCCGGGAGCTGTGGGAGAAATACCTGGAACCCGAGTACCGCGTCCTGGGCAAACACGCCCTCTGGCGGGAAGAAGGACGGTTTGACTCGTACCTGAAAGTCAACGGCCAGGTGTTTCGGGACAGCGGCAACCCCAACATCCCCCGACACGCCATCTGGAAGCCCGGAATGACCTGGGACTCCGTCGGTGAACTGGACCCGGACGTCCGCCATCCAATGAGTGAAGGCGCCTGGGACCCGCGGGCGAGGCTCCGGGACATGGACGCCATGGGTATCGACCAGACCTTCCTTTACCCCACGTGGTTCGCCGAAGGTTTCCACCTGGTCGAAGACCCGGACGTAGCCTACGCCCTGGCGCGGGCATACAACGACTGGGTTGCAGACTTCTGCCAGGCAGCCCCCGACCGCCTCTTCGCTGCCGCGATGGTCCCCCTCGGGAACATGGACTTCGCCCTGGCGGAGTTGCGACGCGCCGCCGGAATCCAATGTTTCCGCGGCGCATTCATCCGCCCCATGTTCATGGAGGGGCGGTACCTCACTCACCCCTACTACGAGCCGCTGTGGAATGAACTGGAAAGTTTAGGGATGGCCGCCGCGGTGCACCCTGCCGCCGGTTTGTGGAACCCGGAGTGGACGTCCCACGGTCCCTTCATCGAAAAGGTCAAGGGGCGGCTCTCGCAGACCAACGCCCTGGGGGGCGGTGGCGGAGGCCCCGACGCGGGCGGTAGCACCGGCGACCGAAACCGGGTATCTCCGGCGACCGGGATGGTCCCGATGGGGCATCCGGTGGCGCCGATACTCTCCCACTGGCTCGACAACCACCTGTTCGTCGCATCCACGTTAGTGGGCTATACGGTTATGCAGCGGTTCCCCGATATGAAGGTGGTGGTAGCCCACGGGAAGGCGTCCTGGATGGAAGAAGTCCTGGAGAAAATGGAGGCTTCGACGCGGGTGATTCCTCTTCAACATTACTACCCGGTCAGGACAGACCCGGAGGAAATGTGGGAGGAGGGCCGCGTCATGCTCGGTTTCGACGCCGAGGAGCGGTTGATCCAGGAGCTGCCGCACTCCTTCGCCAAGAAAATCGTCTGGGGCTCCCGCTACCCCCACCATGACACCACCAGCGCCTGGGATGCCATCCAAGCCCTC
Organism: Dehalococcoidia bacterium; assembly: GCA_965226825.1. Classification (GTDB taxonomy): domain Bacteria; phylum Chloroflexota; class Dehalococcoidia; order Lucifugimonadales; family UBA3495; genus Io17-Chloro-G2. Next base: position 2,997,383 of record CBDDED010000003.1, on the reverse strand, counting down.
ACCCAGGCAGACATAGATCCCCCCATCATCGCCCAGATGATGTGCGGAAACGCCAGAGACCAATTCGGCCTCAGCTGAGGGAGCGCACTCCCGCCAGACTACCAACTTGGGCGGTTACCCAGCCTTCTGATGGCCCAACGCTGAGCCCCCGGTGCTTGACCCGCCCCAAATTAGACCAATAGCCGCTGTTGAATTAAACGCAGCGGACGCCGACTTTTCCCACCATCCCCACTACTGCCTATCCTTGGTCCGGGTGCCTTCATCCCGCGCCGCCGCCCTGGGTATGGACGTGACCATATCCTGGAGGGCGGCCGCTAATCCGGTTGCTGCCGCTCCTCGCGGACCAGGAATTTGACCCGGCGCCAGTCCAGGATGATCAGCAATATCGTCAGTCCAAAATACCCGTACGTGATCCACAAGCGGTGTTGCGGCTGAGGGAAGAACAGGTGAACAACGAACAGGCCCAATAACGCCGACCCCGCCCGCCAGTCGACAGTCCGCCTGGCGATCAACACAAGACCGAACAAAGCAACCGCGGTCGTCAGCAGGAACTCGATGGCCTGCCTGCCGTCCAATGGGAATGCGATTATCTGGCCCGCCGATGCGCTGAATATCACAACCATGCTGCTTACCAGCAAGGTGAACTTGTTAACTTCAGAAGAGATCAGCACCGTCAGACCAGCAGCGGGATTGGCCCGCAAGCCGAAGAGCACGGCCACGATGATCTCCGGGGTCTCGGAAGCCAGCGGCGCGACCCACTGGATGAGTATGAAATCGTCTACGCCCAAGCCCTCGCCAGCCTCTACGAGTCCTTCCACAAAGGGCTCCGCGGCGATTACGATTACGCCCGCGGCATACACGAGCAAAAAAACGACCATCGTCCGGCGCCACTTCGCGGGCAAGGCCCCGATCATCGCCGCAGCGCCGATGAGTTCGGGCTCTTCTGCAGGCCTGGTGGAACTGATCCACACGTAGGCGATGTAGATGCCGATGAGAGCCGCCGCAAGCAGGATATGGACTCCCGCCTGAAGAAGATGACAAATGTCAAAAGCGTTGCTACCGTCAGAAAGGTCACCGCGGGCCCCATCTTTCCACGCAAATCCAGAACGCCCCGGTGTTTGAGCCAGTAGATCAGGATAACGACGGACCAACCCACGCCGATAAGCAACCGGTTGGCCCCGGTTACGTTGGCCGCCACTCATTGCGTCTCTGCCGTGATTTCTCGAGTCTCGGTATTGAACGACGCGCCGGCGTCCCAGGCGAGCACCGACTCGATGGCATATTCCGGGAGAATGGCGAGCAAGGCGAGAATAGCGATAGCCAGAGACGCCGAAATGTCGAGTTCGGCCACCTCGGCGGCCCAGGGAAGCGCCGGCCAAAATACCCACTCCGTATACGCAGGCGGCGGCGAGTGGATTGATGTGACTGCCCGAAAACAGGAGCGCGGCGGCGGGCAACCCCAGCAACAGGGTGACTACAAGGGTTGTCCAGTGGTGGCGGTTACTGACCGACTCTGCCAAGTCTGGCTCCGGATTTGCGGCGTCTCATTTCCGCCGAAAAGCGTACCACACCAGGCACGCCGCAGGTGTCATTAAATCCCCCACCGTCATTCTCCCCGCGGGGGGAATCCAGAGCCCTTTCTCCCATCCGATATGATGGGGGATTGCAGGGATGGTCCAGGTGGGACGTCGACCTGTCCACCCGACGCGTCTTGGTTGGTTCAACCGTCTTGGCGCATGATCAGGGCTTTAGATTCTCGCTGCGGCTAGTGCGCCCTAAATGTCCTCCCTCCCGCGAGTAGGAGAAGCAAGGATGGGAGCACAATCCCACCCCCGTCTTTCTCGCCGCAGCGGGAATCCAGAGCCCTTCCCTCAATAGACTTGATTAGGATACGTAGGACGCCTCGCCTCCCAGCCAAGCAGGCCGGTCCCATGTAGACCACTCCTGCATTGCCACACGTACGTGGATGTGGGGAAGGGCTCTGGATTCCCGCTGCGGCGAGAAAGACGCGTGGGGGTTACTCGCGTATTGGCTTTGTAAATGCGATTGCCCTGGCGGACTTACTAACCCATCGCTCCGGTTAATGGTAATCTATCGTTGCTCATCAGATGCCTTTCAATACGGACCAGGGGGCGAGCAATCACCATGTATTCCAAAGTAATCGTTCCGCTGGACGGGTCGGAGCTATCCGAGCAGGCTTTGCCCTTCTGCCAGTTCGTCGCCAGTTCGATGTCAGTCCCCATCGAACTGATTGAGGCCTACGACATTCTGCCGCCGGCGGTGCATGACCGGCACACGAGTCAGGTCGTCAGCGAGATGCTGTCGGATGCATGGCGGCGTTCGGAAACCTACCTGACGAGCATCCGGGAACGCCTGGAGGCGGCTGGCAATGCGGCATCCGTTTCATTGCTGTACGGCGCGCCGTCCGACGCCATCGTCGCCCTGGCCAGCGCCGACCCGGATGCGCTGGTTGTGATGTCAACCCACGGGCGAGGCGGGATCGCCCGCTGGGCGCTGGGCAGCGTCGCCGACAAGGTCCTCCACACTGTCTCCAACCCCATGCTCATCGTCCGCGCCAATGCCGCCCACCCGGCATCGGCGGAAACTTCGCTCAAGACGGTGCTGGTGCCGTTGGACGGGTCCGCCCGTGCGGAGCTGTCCCTGCCCCACGCCGCGGGGATGGCCGCCGCATTGACCGTCCCCATATCGCTGCTGCGGGTTACGCCAACTGCAGATTACTATCGCCATCATCTGAGCGCCGCCACTCTCCGGATGGGGGCCGCTGCGGACTCCGCACCTATGTCGGCCAATGAAATGGTGGACGCCGACGCCGGCGAGGTGAGCGCATACCTGTCCGGTGTAAAGGGCCGGCTGGCAGTCAACAACGTTCACGAAGTAGCCACCTACCATCAACTGAGCCAGAATGTAGCCCAGGTCATCATAGACAAAGCGATGGAGCAACCTTCCCTGGTGGTGATGACCACCCACGGCCGCAGCGGCATAGGGCGGTTGGTGTTGGGCAGCGTAACGGACCGCGTGGTGCGCCACTCCAGCCTACCGGTGTTGGTGATCCGGTGACAATTTGAAGGGTAACGCGGGCAACGGGGCAACCCCATTCCAATGCGTCGGGCGAATTCTGAATCGAATATTACGGCAGGTCGCCAGATGCCCAACCGCGCACGCGTTCCGTCATTCTTACAGAGGGCCAACCTTCTGATGTAGTTAGCTTCGAAGAGTCCTCCGGTGTGTGGAGGCGATGGTCCCGGCTGTTGGCCTTAGTGTCTTTCGATTGTCCCCCGTCATTACTATGAAAATAGCGTGTTCAGGCTGGTTGTAGTGTGACTTGGTGGCCGAGGCGTTCGAGTTGGCGGACATACCGGCGGGTGGCGGCGGCGCCTTGGCGTTGTTCGAAGTACTGTTGGCCCAGGTCTAAGAAGGGCTTTCCGGTCTTGATGACCTGGTAGAGGATGACGGCGATGGAGTGGGCTACTGCCATGGCCGCCCGGTTGGCCCCGATGCGCCGGGCGAGGCGCTGGTACTGGGCCCCCAGATAGGTCTTGGTCCGTCCCGCCGCCTTGGCCGCCTCCACCAAGGCCGGCTTCAGCCAGTTGTTGCCCTTTGTCGTGGGGGCCCGCTTATGCTTCTCCGCGCTCCGGTTGTTCCCCGGACACACCCCGGCCCAGGAAGCCAGGTGGCCCGCACTGGGAAACCGGCTCATGTCCGTGCCCATCTCCGCCACGATGACCTCGGCGGTGCGCCGCCCCACCCCCGGAATGGCGTCCACCGCCGCCACTATCTCCTCAAAAGGGTCCACCCGCTGGGCCACCTCCTCGCTCAGAGCATCGATTTCCTCGTCCAGGAAACTGAAGTGGCGCAGCAGGCGGCTCAACATGAAGCGTTGATGCGGGCCCATTACGCCCCGCAGCGCCTCCTCCAGTTCGCCAATCTTATCCCGGAGCTTCCCCTGGGCCAGGTCGGCCAATGCCTTGGGGTCTTCCTCCCCCTGCGCCAGCGATGCCAGCATGGCCCGTCCCGATACCCCCAGCACGTTGGAGGCCACCGATCCCAGCTTGATGTTAGCCCCCTCCAGCACCTGTTGAATCCGGTTCGCCGCCCGGGTGCGCTCCTGGATCAGACTCCGCCGGTAGCGGGTCAGTTCCCGCAGTTCCCGCTCTGGGGTCGGTCCGGGATGAAGCTGGGCCGCAACAGACCATGTCGCAGCAGATCGGCGATCCACTCGGCATCCTTCACGTCGGTCTTGCGCCCCGGCACCGCCTTCATGTGGTGTGCGTTGACCACCCAGACGGTGAAGTCCGCCTCCAACAGATTGTAGACCGGCTTCCAGTAGACCCCGGTGCTCTCCATGGCCGCGTGGGTCACCCGGTGGTCCTTGGCCAGTCGGACAATTCCAGAAGGTCTTTGGTCATGGTGCGGAAAGTGCGGACTTCCTGGCCCTCGGGGGTGACGGCGCAAGCCACCACCGACTTCTTGTGCACGTCCAGCCCGCAACACCTCTCTATGATGCTGTCCATCTCCAAGCTCCAATTCGAATGCTGCCAGCCGGCGGGCGACCTTAAAATTCAAGACGTTACTATTCGTGCTCACCGCCAAAGCGGGGCTACAATCATGGGTGCCTACAGGTCACCGAGGCAAATTCTCGCACGGGCTCAAGGCGCCAATGACAACCGCCTACTCTGCCAGCCGACGCCACCCCATTTTCATCCTCATGTGTGGCCTGGACAAGGCCATGGCAATTCTCGCCGCAGCGGGAATCCAGAACCCTGATTATGTGACAAGACTGTTATGCCAACTAAGACGCGCCGGATGGACAGGTCGACGTCCCACTTGGAACATTCCTTCAGACACGCCCCAGGTTGGATAGGGAAAAGGGCTCTGGATTCCCGCTGCGGCGAGAATGACGGGGTAGGAGTCAAAATGGGCTCCAGATTCCCGTTGCGGCAAGAGCCACGGGGGATTCGATTATCATCGAAAGACCCGGCTGTTGGCCTCCCACGACAGGAGTGCCACGACCGGAGCGCCACGGACCGGGGATTTTAAAATATCCGAAGGTTCCACAGCCCCGGTTTCAAGCCCATTTTCCTTCTTGGCCTGCTTTCTCTCGTGGCGCTTGCCTGGGTTTCCTGCGGCACGGAGAAATTCGAAGCGGGCCCCCTTGGCGCCGTGGAAGTGGCTCCCGGCGATGATATACAGATTCGTTGTATGGCGGTGCTGTCGGGTATCGGGGATCTGGGCGTTCCCAGTCAGCGGGGTGTCATGCTCGCGTTGGCGGACTATGGCCTAACAAGGGCACAATGTCTCGATGGGCGCAGGCCTCGACTGTCTCTGAACCGGAGAGGGAGGCCGCGCCGCGGCCAATTCTGTGCCCAGCGGCCCCCGAGTCGTCGGCGTCATTGGCGCTTCATGCTCAGTCGCTGCCGCCGCCGCTTCGCCGATGCTCAGCAAGGCCGGCCTCGTGATGGTCGCTCCCTCCACCACGTCCCCTTCGCTTACTTCCGACCTCAACGGCGCCGCGGGGTCCAACTACCATCCCGGCTACTACCGGACTGCCCACAATGATCTCTACCAAGCACGGGCGGTAGCCATCTTTGCTTACAACGAACGCCGTCTGCGCACCATGGCTGCTATTCACGATGGTGACCCGTACACATCCGGCCTCACCGGCGCTTTCACTGCCTCCTTCGAGGAGCTTGGCGGCTCCGTCGCCACTGTCGCCACCAACAGAGGCGACCCGGACATGCTCCCCGTCCTGACCTAAATTGCCGCCGGCTCGCCCGACGGGCTTTTTCCCCCGCTTTTCCCCGCTTTTCCCCGCCGAGGGCGCACATATAGTCCGCCAAATCGACCAAACCTCGGGGCTCGAAGGAGTGACGCTGATCGGCGGCTCGGCCCTGCTGGTCTCCAATTTCCTCTCCCTTCCGGAGTCGGACGGCGTTTACTTCCCAGGCCCGGAATCCCATTTCACCGGCAACAACAACGAGGCGACCGGCAAGAGCGGCGAAGAACTCTTCGGCGACTATCGCGAGAAGTACGGTGGGGCGCCAACATCCGCCTACCTGGCTCACGCCTATGACGCCGCCACTATTCTCCTCCGGGCGGTAGACGACGTGCCCGTTGCCGATGGGAATACTTTATTCATCGACCGCGCCAAGCTCCGGGACGCCCTCACCGCCACCAGCGATTTCAGCGGCATCATTGGGGCCATCTCCTGTGGCGACTGCGGCACCGGGCACGTTCACGTATCGCACCATACCAATTCCAGCGTCACCGATGTTGCCAGCCTACCCGTCGTCTACCTTTTTATTCCCTGAGCCCGGACACTCAGCATAGAAGCTGGGCCCACCAAGGCCGAGCCGCGCGTCGTCTCCCGCTCAAAATCCAACGCCGGACACGGGTGATATTGCCCCGAGCAACTGCTGAGCTGCCCTGGCTACCTCCACATACCTGCTGCGTAGGCTCGAACCCCCATCTGGTGAACCGCAGATACCGGCGGCGCAAGAGGCCCAAAACGCTAAATTTTTGGTAAGCTAACGCCGGTCATTCGCAATGCAGACCTTCGGGTACGGATGATGATTTTAAAAGTCATTCCTCAACACTTTCGGGTTGCCTTCCTGGCGGTAGCAGTGCTCCTATCCCTGGGTTTCCTCTTTGGGTGGCCGTCGGTTGCTCATGCGGCCGGCGTTAGCGATGAGACGCAGTTCATCATCAACACCTTCTCGTTCCTGATCTGGGGAGCGATGGTCATGTGGATGTGCGCCGGGTTCACTATGCTCGAGGCTGGCTCCGTCCGCACCAAAAACGCCTCCATGATCTGCCTCAAGAACATCGGTCTCTACTCCATCGCCGGCCTGGCCTACTTCTTTATCGGCTACAACCTGATGTACGTCGATGTCCAGTATGTCATCGGGTCATTTCACTTCCTCTACGGACCGTCCGCCGACGAGATAGCCTTATTGGCCGGAGATGAGGGCGCGCTCCAGACCGTGGTTGACGCCGGCCACTCCGTTATGTCGGACTGGTTTTTCCAGATGGTTTTTGTGGCCACCGCGGCGTCCATAGTGTCGGGGGCCCTGGCGGAACGCGTGAAGCTGTGGGCATTTTTCCTATTCACGCTGTTCCTCACCGCCGCCATCTATCCCATCGTCGGCGCATGGACCTGGGGCGGAGGGTGGCTGGACCAGTTGGGATTCCAGGACTTCGCCGGTTCAACTATCGTGCACAGCACCGGAGGCTGGGCAGCCCTTGCCGGTATGGTGGTAGTCGGGCCAAGGCTCGGCAAATTCCGCCGTGACGGCGCGGTCCGGGCTACCCCACCCTCCAATGTCGTATTGGTGACATTGGGCGTTTTTATCCTGTGGTTCGGCTGGTTCGGCTTCAACGGCGGATCACAGTTGGCGCTGGGCAGCGCCTCCGATGCGGTGGCTATGAGCATCGTCCTGGTCAACACCAACCTGGCCGCCGCCGCCGGGTCCATCGCTGCCCTGTTGATCGCACGCCCAGTCCTTGGGCGCATCGACCTGTTTGCCTGCCTGAATGGCGCGCTCGCCGGGCTGGTATCGATTACGGCCGGCCCGGATTTCGTCGACCACTATTGGGCGGTCGTCATCGGCGCCATTGGTGGGGTCCTGTGCACCTGCGCCATCAAGCTCCTGGAGATTGTCAAGCTGGACGATGTAGTAGGAGCGGTGCCAGCCCACCTGTTCGCTGGCATTTGGGGCACCCTGGCTGTTTGTATCGCCGCCGGCGGCAACATTCTAGCGCAGCTAGCCGGGGTGGCAGCCGTTGGAGTTTTCGTGTTCGGGACCTCGTGGGTGCTGTGGAAAGTAATGGCCCTGACGATGGGCGCCAGGGTGTCGCGGCAGGTAGAAGAGTTGGGTCAGGACGCCGCGGAATTGGGCATTGAATCCTACCCCGAATTTGTCCTGATGCCCGAAGAGTTTGACAATGACTGATCGCCGAATCCGGCTTCAGCGGGCAGTTGCATTTTCCGAGCGGCCCGCCGAGCCTCATTAAGCCGGGCCCAATTAAACCGTTGGCTGGCCCAGACCACCTTCCTCCGATGGCACGGCTTCGTGAGCGCCGGGCCAGGGTGGGGTGGTGAAGCAGAGGAACCGGAGGGGAGTTTCGGGGGCGGAACTGAACTGGAACCGCCACCCTGTGGGGATGCTTACAGCGTCGCCCGGAGACACGTCCACCGGAGGCACAGATTCAGCGGGGGCGCCGGCCGCACAGCGCCAGACCTTGCCCCGGCCTTCCAGCACATACCAGACTTCCTCGACTGTCCGGTGCCACACCGGGCGGGAGACCTGGCCCGCCGGCAGAGTGACCTCCACCAGGCTGCCGCGGGTAGCGCCGTGGCGATCGTCGATGAGCAAACGTATCTTCGAGCCGTCCGGAGCGATAGCGTCGGGTTCAACCCCGCGGCGGCCCGGCGGTGGCGGTTGATGGCTCACCACTAGCTTACTCCTCGGGGATATCCGGGCGGGATGATAGCCGCGACCCCCACGGAGCGAACCCGCCGCTTCGACCTCACGTCTGGATTCGCGATTGCCTTACTAAACCCGGGGTTTCCGACCCTTCCGGTCCAGGAAATCCTTGAAGCCCTCTTCCACCGACATGCCTCGAAACCTCCCGGCCAGGGCTTCGACTTCATCCCTGAATTGTTCTCCAGCGAATTCCCGGTGTGTTCGATCAATATCTGCTTGATGTTGGCCATGCCCTCGGCCCGGTTCTTGGCTATCCCGGCCGCAAGGCGCCTGTTTGGCAAATATACGCTATCGTAACTGTCGGGCAGACACGCCGGCAACCACTCCAAAATGGTCTGACAGCTTCCTCCCGTCGTGGATGTTGCCGATTACATCCAGGGACTCGACTACCAAATCCTCACTCAGTGCAATGTGGTCAATGCTTCCGCGTCCCAGGAAGGCAAGACCCGATGTGGCAATTGTCATGCTTGGCGGAAAGGCTCCTTGAAGCGCCAACCGAAGTTCAGGGCGAGCGCGGCTGCCGGGTCCGACAATCTGATTGAAGTCCCCCATCAATATCAGACGCTTTGCAGAACCCAGTCCTGGAACTTCAGCGAGGCTGGCCAGATACTGTTCATGGTCTTCCCACTGCATCTTGCGTTCCAACTTTCGTTTAGCCTCAGTCCGTGACCCGAACCAGGGAATACAGACTCCTATGACTGCAACTTCGCCCACGGATGTCTGGGTGACTCCGGACACAAACCGTCCGGGCGGCATAGAATCGATTCCCACATCATCGACTTGCTCCCAAGGTTCCCTCGACCAGAGCGTAACCTTCCGCCGACCTTCCTTGATTGTGTACCCGTAGTCGGCCCGGGAGCAGATAGTGTGCCCATTTTGAGACAGCAGTTGGTCGTTCGTCTCGGTGAGACATACGACGCCGGGGGCATGTCGATCGATACGGCTCAGGATCTCAGGGGTCCGGCGTGAGGCGGGCGTAGCCCATTGGACATTCCACGTAACCACGCTCGGTGACATTGCCTTACCCTCTTCACCTACACTTGGGAGCGGGGAGTCGCACTCCCCGGCGCTACTCGCAGGAGCGTCCGGCAAAGATTAGCAGACTTGCCCCCGAGGAGGGGCTACGCTGCCAGGGTGAACCTGATCACGAAGGTTCTTGATTTTGCCCAGCTTGGTGGGCGGAACTGAACTGGAATCGCCACCCTGTGGGGATGCTTACAGCGTCACCGGGGGATACATCCACCGGCGGCGCAGATTCAGCGGGGGCGCCAGCCGGACAGCGCCAGACCTGGCCCCGGCCTTCCAGGACATATCGGACTTCCTCGACGGTCCGGCGCAATACGGGGCGAGAAACCTGGCCCGCCGGCAGCGTGACCTCCACCAAGCTACCGCGTGTTGCGCCGTGGCGGTCGTCGATGAGCAAGCGTATCTCCGAGCCGTCGGGAGGGTTCTGTTGCATTAGCGGGGTAGCTACGTAACAACGGATTCCTCCGTAGGTTCTTGGGGCACCTTGTCTAGACACCGACGACAGACGGGTACTTCTTTAGGACGGCCTCCGACCGCTCTCAGTGCTTCTTCTTCGCGAGCAGTTTGGATGAACGTGGGCCACTGACCCGTACCATGCGCCGGATAGTGGACGCTCTCGGCAGAGATGACCCCACCATGCGGTGTGATTTTGGGCGGGATTTCCCACCCGCAGGCGGTCCGAGAAAAAACGCCTACGCTCCAGAAGCCACCAGCCCTGCCCTGGAGCATGTGGTAGTGGCTTCTCATCTCCAACTGGAAGGCACGATCTTCATCCTCAAGCTCTCGTAGCGTCTTCTCGGGCCGTATCATCGAAGAGATCCGGCCAAAGTTGTCGACCATCGCCTCGACGTTGACAGGTCCTCTAGCGAGGGCTCGCTGGATACGACTCTCGTTGTACTCGGCCTCTTTGCGGGTGCCGAACTGGTGCACCAAGCACACCTTGAACCGCCGCCCTGCCGTCGCGACCGCCCCAACGCCCACCGCATGTTCGGTGAAGCGAGCCGCTGGGTTGTTGGTAGACCCAACGTAAAAGCCGCCGTCCTCAAATCGGAGGATGTAGCTGTAATAGAACTCAGGCTGTGCCCACTGGTCCGCCGTCGCCTTTCGCTCTTCGTGGTTTAGTGCCATGGCATCCTCCTTGTGTGCTAGGGGTTACGCTACCCCGCTAATGCAACAGAGCCGTCCGGAGCGATGGCGTCTGGTTCAACCCCGCCGCGGCCCGGCGGTGGCGGTTGGTGGCTCACCGCCGGCGACCACCTCGGGGCAACCCAGGTGGGTTGATAGCAGCGAGCCGCTTGGAGCGAACCCGGCGCTTCGACCGCACATCCGGATTCGCCGTTGCCTTACGAAACCCTGGGTTTCCGACCCTTCCGGTCCAGGAAGTCCTTGAAGCCCTCTTCCACCGAGAGGCCTCGAAACCGGCCGGCCCGAGCGTCCACTTCGTCCCTGAATTGTTCCTCCAGAGAATTCCCGGTGTGCTCCATTAGTATTTGCTTGATGTTGGCCACGCCCTCTGCCCGGTTCTTGGCAATCCCGGCGGCAGCCTCCACCGCCTTATCCATCAACTGTTCGGAGGGCACCAGGTGGTTCAGCAGGCCAATGTGGTAGGCCTCATCCGCAAAAACCTCGCGACCGCTGTAGAGCAGTTCCTTGGCCCGGGGCCAACCAACCATGGTGGGAAGGCTCCAGGTGGCGTTCATCTGACCGTAGTTGACCGCCAGAAACCGAAAACTGGAGCGCTCACACCCAATCAGAAAGTCCAGGCTGGTGGCCATAACGGTCCCGCCGCCGTAACACAGCCCGTTGATGGCTCCGATTATGGGTTTAGGGCTCGCGGCCAAACGCCAGGTGAAGTCCGCGCGCTCCGTAGTGATGCGGTCCCTTTCCTCGTCCCCAAGCTCCCGGTTCTCGTGGATGTCGGCTCCGGCGGAAAATGCCCGCTCCCCCGTGCCGGTTAGAACGATCGCTCCCACACCGTCGTCCTCCGCTATCTCGGTGACGGCCTCGTCCAGTTCCCGGACCAACTGGTAGCTCAACGCGTTGAGAACCTCGGGCCGGTTCAGGGTCACCACGGCCACACGGTCCTGCCTGTCAACTTCAATTACCTCGTAGCTCATGTTCGAAAACTCCTCAGCCAGTGTGGCTGTGATTGCTTTATTGCCAGCGATTTTCCGGGTCCCCGACTGCCCGGTTTCAGATTGCCTGGGCCGGTGGGTCGAGATTTTACTAAAACACACTTGCAATCCAAAGTAAACCCAAATGGCTCCGCCCGATTTGGCCGCCGCGCCGGCCTCGCAGGTAACCACTGCTATTCCCACTTGCCACCCCCGTTCTCGCCCCGCCGGACTCAGGATCCCTGTACCGAAGTTGCAGCAGCCAGAATGCTCCGGTATGCTCCCGGAAATCCCCCGCGGCCCCTGTTGCCCACCCTGCTAAGGGGTCGAGATGCGCTTCACAGGAACGGGCTCTCGTGGCTCAGGCTTTCACCCGCCGTTTAGTTCAATATATCTGGGAACGCAGCTCCGACGACTCGCTGCCCGAAATAGTGGCAGAGCGGTCCAAGGAGATAATGATCAACGCCGCCGCGGTGGCCTTGGCGGGGTCGGCGCAGCCGGAAGCGTTGGCCGTCACCCGCTTCGTTCGAGACATGGGCGGTGAAGGGAAATGCACTGTTATCGGGATGGGCCTGCGAACCTCGCCGGTCCAGGCGTGCCTCGCCAACGGTCTCATGGTCCGGCTGCTGGAATTCGACGATGACGTCGTGGGCTACGGGGGCCACCCGACTGCAGTGATTTTCCCGGTGGTCATGGCCCTGGCCGAGTTGGAAAGGTGTTCGGGCGGAAAGGTGCTCAACGCCTTTGTCCACGGGTGTGAGATAGTTTCCAAACTGGGAGCGTTGGCAGTTACCGGCGACCCGGGTCAACCTGGCGCTACCAACCCTGACTGGATGTCCGGAGCATTGGGCGCAGCGGCGGCGGCCGGGATGATTATGGGATTGGACCAGACCGAAATCGCCACCGCCCTGGAATTAGCCTCCGCCGGGAACATACACCTCAGACCCGGCATCACCAAAGGAACCAGCATGACCGGACCTATCCCGCCGCTTCAGTATGGCCAAATGGCCGCGGCCGGAATCAGCGCCGCTCTGCTGGCCCGGACCGGTTTCCCTACACCCTTCGCCGGATCCAGCTTCAGCCACCTGCCCGGATTGCCGCCCGACGGCTTCTCCCCCGTTCAGCAGGACGAGTTTTTCGCTTCCCTTGGGAACCCTTACGACGTAGTCATGCCCGGACCGGCGCTGCGTCTGTATCCGTGCTCGCCAGCAGCCCACGGCCCCATCGACGCGGTACTCCATCTCCTGGAGCAACACCGGCTCGAGCCGGACCAGGTGGAGTCGATAACCGTCGGCGTAACGCCGGCGGTGTTGGAAGCGCTGCCAGTGGAGGACCCCCAAACTCCCTGGGAGGCGCGGCTAAGTCTCCCATTTTTGGTGGCGGTTACCTGGCTGCACGGACAGCCTCTGCTGGAGCAGTTTTCCGAGGAATCTTTGACCGACCCTTCGGTGCGGCGGTTGATGCTCCGGGTCAGCGCAGTCGGTGATGAAGTCCCCACGACACTGGCGCCCCAGCCCACAACTGTTACCGTCACCACGACTCGGGGAGGAAAGATACAACAGCGGGTGGAGTTTGCTCGCGGCGGCCCGGAGTTGCCCCTGGATCCTGAAGTGTTGGATGCGAAATTTCTATATTGCGCCCGCCACGTTATGACTCCCGACCACATTCTGGGGGCAATCGAGCAATTCCGGAGCATGGAGAAGGTCAAGGACCTTTCAGGACTAGCCTCAATTCTTGGAGCATAGGGGCACCTTCCCCGGCTTTTCCAGTAGGACGGGATCATGGTCCGGACCGCCCATACTACTCCACTACTCCGGTCTTTCGCGGTTGGTGCATCTGTTGTACCCTGTGATTTCCGCCAGGCTTTGCGGTTAGCTTTAAGGAGGTTCGGAATGAAAAGCGTTCGAGCCCATGAGGTAGGTCCACCGGATGTGCTGCGTTATGAAGACGCACCCGATCCCACGCCGGGTCCGGGAGAAGCATTGGTGGACATCAAAGTGTCCGGAGTGAATTTCACCGACGTATCCAGCCGCAGGGGTTCCAATCCTCCTGCCGAATTTCCGTGGACGCCGGGACGGGAAGCGGCGGGCGTTGTAACCGCCGTCGGGGAAGGCGTCACCGAAGTAGCCGTGGGCGACAGGGTGACTTACGCGATGCACACCGGAGCCTACGCCCAAAGGGCCGTGGTCCCTTCCTGGCTGCTGGTGCAGATGCCGCCGGAGACCAGCTTCACCACCGCCGCCGCCACCATGCTCCAGGGAATGACGGCCCACTTCCTGGTTTTCGGCATCACCCAGCTTAATGCCGGTGACCGGGTACTGGTCCACGCCGGGGCCGGCGGCATGGGGCTGATGTTGATCCAGATGCTGCGCAAGATAGGTGCAGAGATTTTCACAACTGTTTCCACCGACGCCAAAGCCGCCACCGCTTCGGATGCCGGCGCCGATCACGTGATCATGTACACCCACCAGGATTTTGAAGAGGAGATCAAGCGGGCCACCGACGGCGAGGGCGTGCGCATGATCTTCGATGCAGTAGGCAAAACCACTTTCGCCAAGGGAATGAACTGCCTGGGCCTGCGCGGGTACATGGCCCTTTACGGCGCGGCCAGCGGCCCCATCGACCCCATTGACCCATCCTTGTTGCAGGGAAAATCCCGTATCCTGACCCGCCCCAGCCTTGGCGACTACACCGCCACCCGAGAGGAACTGCTTCAAAGGGCCGACGATGTTCTCCGCTGGGCAACAACTGGAGAGCTAAAGCTCCACATTGGCTTAACCTTGCCCCTGGCTGAGGCATCTGAGGCTCACCGCCAATTGGAGGGAAGGCTGAGCACCGGTAAGATACTGCTCGAGGTCTAACCTCAACCAGCCCTTGATGAGGAACGGCTCCGGGGTACATTTCCAACAGGCCGGAAATTGTGGTTTGACTGGGAATGCTCCCCCGGGGCCGTTTCGCGCTTGAATCCGCCCGAGAACGCTACTGCGCGGTCCAGCCGCCGTCGATGACCAACTCGCTGCCGGTCATGAACGACGATTCATCGGACGCCAGGAAAAGCACGCCGTTGGCGACATCTTCCGGCTGGCCGTAACGACCGAGAGGAATTCGGGCCACCGTGATTTCGTAGCGGGCCCCGTCGGCGCGACCGGCTTCGGTCATGGGGGTTTCGATGGGACCTGGATGCACTGAGTTGGCCCGGATGCCCTCAGCCGCATACTGGATTGCGGTGGCCTTGGTGAACAACCGCACCGCCCCTTTCGAGGCCTGGTACTGGGGGCTGCTATTGTCCACCCCAACCAGGCCCAACTGGGAAGAAATGTTGATGATAGAGCCGCCGCCGGCCTTGCGCAGCTCCGGGATGGCCGCCCGCGTCCCCAAGAAAACGCCTTTGGCGTTGATATCCATCACCCGGTCCCAATCTGCTTCCTCTGTTTCCTCAACCTTCGAGTTCGTTGCGCCAACCCCGGCGTTGTTGACCAGGATGTCCAGCCGCCCAAACCGCTCTACCACAGAGGCGATGGCGCTTTCCCACTGGGACTGACTGGTAACATCCAATGGTAGGAATAGGCACTCGCCCCCGGCCTCCCCTATGGCTGCGGCCAGGCCCCGGCCCTCTTCCTCCAAAACGTCGCCGATTGCCACCCGAGCGCCCTCGAAGGCAAAGAGTTGGGCCTCACAGGCCCCCATACCCCGGGCTCCGCCGCTGATAAACGCAACCTTTCCATCAAGCCTCATGGCATCAATTCTCCGGGCCTTGGTTTATGCGCTGCTTTTGCAACGTCAACGCCGCTGGTGCAACTGCCGGCGAAGGTTCCATCAAGCTAGTACCTGGTCTGGCGAGCTAATACCTGGACTGGGATGAGATGGTGTTGTAGGTGACGGGGGTCACCGTCAAGAGTCCGGCGTCCACCGGCAGGACTACGCCGTTGATCCAACGGGCCTCGTCACTGCACAAAAACAGGGCCGCATTGGCCACGTCCCAGGAGTCCCCTTCGGTGCGCAGCGGAGCGGCGTTCTTGCGGGCTTCCCGCTGGTCCTCGTTCATGCGGTGGGCCACCATCGGGGTGTAAACCAGCCCCGGCGCAATGCAGTTGACCCGGATGTTGTCGGGCCCGTGGTCACCCGCCATGGAAATGGTCAGGCCAACGACCGCCGCCTTGGATGCAGTGTAGGGCGCTTGGCTGTGGGCCCGCAGCCCGGCAATGGAGGAAATGTTGACGATGGCTCCTCCGCCGGTCTCGATCATCTTGGGGATTGCCGCCCGGCTGGCCTGGTAGATGCTTTTGACGTTGACCGCCATGACCCGGTCCCACACCTCTTCGCTAACTTCCACCACCGAGCCTCGGGCGGAAATTCCAACATTGTTGTCCAGGATGTCCAGCCGGCCGTACCTTTCCACGGCGGCCTCAGCCATGGCGACGCATTGGTCGGCATCGGTCACGTCGGCCTGGAATACCGACGCTTCCCCGCCCTCTTCTTTAATCATCGCCATCGTTTCCAGGGCGCGCTCTTCAACGGCGTCCACCAACAAAACTTTAGCCCCTTCCCTGGCGAAGAGGATCGACGTGGCTTTGCCGTTGCCCACTCCCTCACCGCTAGATCCGGCTCCGGTGACAATGGCTACTTTACCTTCCATCCTGGGGCGTCGTTCCGGCATGGTCAGGCTCCTTACTACTCAGAGTTCAGTTTATTGCAATCGAAAAAACTCGATGCCCAGCATACATTCTTTCCCGGTCCCATAACAGAGTCACCCGCTGGAACCGCGGCCGCGCCGCCTTTGTTGACTGGAACTGGGGCGCAACTTACACTAGTGCTTGCATATACCCTTGTGGTTATCCTACCGGAAAGTATCGGGAGCATGAACGAACCTTCGAACCGGGGCGGTGACGTAGCCCTCTTTATAGATTGGGAGAACTTCAAAATAAGCTTGGCCGCCGGGCACATGTACCCCAACGTGTCCGCTCTAAAGGAGGAGGCATCCAACCACGGCCGGGTTGTTGTGGCCAAAGCATACGCCGACTGGGTAACCCGATCTCCTGAGTTGCGCGGCGCCAGCCAGTTTATCAACGATCCTCCCGCGCTCTACGCCGCGGGCATCGAACCGGTCTACGTCCCCACTCGCTTGAGCTACGGCAGTCCCTCGGCTTCGGGTTACACCCGGACCACCAGGGTGAAGAACAGCGTAGACATCAAGATGACTACCGACTGTATCGAGACAGCCCACGCTTACCCCAACATCGTCTCTTTCATCCTGGTCTCCGGCGATTCCGATTTCATCCACGTCATCAACACCCTGCGCACCATGGGCAAGCACGTGGTAATCGTCGGCGTCTCCTGGAGCACCTCCCGGCGGCTGGCTGACCAGGTTGACGGCCTGATCCTTTACGACGTCGACGTTGACCCGGAAACCCCGCCAGAGCCGCCCCCACCGACTCGCACCTTACCGCGTCCCGATACCGCCACCAGCACCGGCGCCGAACCATCTGCAGTTCCCGAGTTGACGGAAATCATCCGGGCCATAGAGGACATTGTTCGGGAGGAACGGCGCGCCGGCGGAGCGCCTCTGCTCACCTCCATCAAACAGCGTCTAACCCGGCGATTCACCAGCTTTGACGAGCGTAAGTTGGGATTCTCCGGATTCAAAAAATTGATGGCGCGGGTGGCCCAAGAAGGACAAATCAAGCTGATTACCGAGGGGTTGGTGGACTGGGCCATTATGGCCGACGAGCCGGACCCCGATGGCTCCACCCAGCGGCGCCCAGCAAACGGCCATCGTGCGCCTACCGCTCTGGAACCGTCCTCGACCACTGAGACTTTGGACGCAGCCGAAAGCGACACCGAAGAACCGGAACCCGACTTGGAAGCGGTGCTTCTGGTCAAGCAGCCCGATGACGCTGAGCCGGCTTCAGACTCCACTCTCGAACAAACCCAAGATTCAACTGCCGGAGACATTTACGAGCCCACTCCCGACGACACTTCACCAGAGCCTGCGCCGTCGCCATCTGAGCCATCAACTCCACAACGGTCTCCTGAATTGGCCTCGCTGATGGAGAGCGTTATGGCCGAGTTGAAAGACTTGCCGAAACAGCCCGAGGATGGGCACACCGGGGACCGCATCGTCGACCTGATCATTATGGCGAATACCCTGGAACAGCGGGAGGACGTTAGCCACGTGGCCTTTAATTTCCTCGTTGGGGAAGTGTGCCAGGCCTTGGAGCAGGGGATTGAAGCGGAGAATCCCTACATTCAGAGCCGGTGGGGGAAGGCGGCGTCTCGGACCTACGTCAGCAGGTTACTGCGCTCCATGGGCAACGGCGATCTCTTCACCAAGAGTTGGCATTCCGTCCCTGACGAAGCCTCCGGCCGCAACAAACGCCGGCGCACTTTCTACCTGGACCAGGAGAACCCTCTGGTGAAAATCACTCTGCAGGAGCATGGGCAGGTCGCGGTAGCGGAGCCTTCGGAACAGGACGAATTGCCGGTGGTCTCCGTGGCAGAGCCTTCGGAACAGGACGAATTGCCGGTGGTCTCCGTGGCAGAACCTTCGGAACAGGACGAATTGCCGGTGGTCTCCGTGGCAGAACCTTCGGAACAGGACGAATTGCCGGTGGTCTCCGTGGCAGAACCTTCGGAACAGGACGAATTGCCGGTGGTCTCCGTGGCAGAACCTTCGGAACAGGACGAATTGCCAATGGTCTCCGTGGCAGAGCCTTCGGAACAGGACGAATTGCCGGTGGCCTCCGTGGAAGAGCCTTCGGAAGAAGACGAATTGCCGGTGGCCTCCGTTGAGGACTCCAGTGAGAACTCCGGGGACGCCCCGGAAGCGGAGCCGCCCGCCGGGGGCACTGACGCCCCGTTCCTGCTCCGATTGTTCCGCCCAAACCGATAACGGCGCCCGCCTCCCGTCTTTCTCGCCGCAGCGGGAATCCAGAGCCCTTTTGTTCTTTAAGCGGGCTCCGGTTTCCAAGGCATGGTCGTGCGGCGGGGGCCAAGGGAGGGTGTGCCTTGTCCACGCCGGGTGTTTCCCGTTCCACATAAGGGGATCCTCGTAAGGAAAGGGCTCTGGATTCCCGCTGCGGCGAGAAAGACGTGGGAGAGGCCCGGCGAATACCGCAGCACCTACGCGAACGCTTCGATGTAACCGGTTTCCGCGAGTCCTTTGATTTAGGATGGGTTCGCCCTGAGGTTTGCGCCCGGTTGCTTAAATCCGACGGGCGGTGCTCCATCCACCTGAACACCATCCCCCTCCGGCGCAATTTGGCGACGTTACAGGTCCAGGATCAGCGTTGACCAGCCGAAGTCGCGCGCGCCCAGGCCCTCAGCCGTGAAGGGGTGATAGTATTCCCTGAACCCTGACTTTTCGATGCATTCATGGCTTTTTGCGACAATGGTGTCGGCTATTTCGGTATAGCCGTGGCGGCGGAGCCCGTGGGACAGAAACCAGTTGGTGTTGATCCATGAGGGGCCGCGCCAGATGAACCCCCCAGGATTCCCCGGCATGAACTTGGGGTCCGACGCCGGGACCGAGGGCAGCGGGTAGGGTGTCCAAAAATGTTCGGGCGCCGTCACCCACCGGTCAACCATGCGTTCCACGATCTCACGAGGCAGGTCTTCCAGGATCAGCGGCATTAGCGAGCTGATCGTCACCTTTTCCACCGCGAGCTCATCTACGCCGGACAGATCGAAGAATGCCCCCGCACCGGGGTCCCAGCACTTTTCGAGCAGCGCGTCCCTGGTCCTGTCGGCCTGCCGGTTGAACTCGGCGGCCTCGGGGGTATCGCCCAGCAACCTGGCCAGGGAACGCATCCCCATGGCGTATATCGAGTTGACCAGAACGTCTTCCACGTGGAAGTAGTCGGCGGCCAGAATGCGGTGGTCATCGCCCCGCATGGGCTCATAGGCCGCGTACACTTTTTTCAGAGCCGTAATAAATCCGCGATTGGTGAGTTCCTCGAGGCCAAGGATGTCGTCGTACTTGGGAGAGCAGTCGGTGCCGGCTTCCTCCGGCTGAATTACGGCAATCAACCCGTCATCATCCGGGTCGCGGGCCTCCCGGACCCAACGATAGAACGCCGTTAGCACGGGAAGGGCGTTTTCCAGGAACTCCCGGTCCCCGGTGGCCTGGTAAACCCGCTCTACGGCGTAAGCGATGATGGGCGGCTGCATGGTGGCGCTGAAGTTGGGCGAAGTCATGCCGACGATGTTACGGCTGAGGAACTCGGGTTGCTTCTCCATCTCCCAAAAGATCATGTGCGGGATAAACCCGTTGGGCTGGGCGGCGCTCATCAACGTAGTGAGCTCCGCCTTGGCCTGCTCATGGTCCAGATGAATCAGCGCGATGGCGTGAAAGCAGGAATCCCAGAACCACTGGAAAGGGTACCCCCGCAGCGAAGGGCAGACAAAGCTATAGTACTTGCCGTTCCAATCGGCAATCCCCTGGCGCAAGTTGGTAAGCAATATCTGCCGGGCGCCCTCTTCCAGTTGCTGTCGGTCCATGTTTACGCTCCTATTGGATTGCTAACCCTAAACTAAAATTCAGCCTGGTTAGTGGGCCGCCGCCTCAGCACTTTTTTCCAAAAGTTCGTGGATTAGTTCCGCTATCTCCATACCGTGCGCTTCCATCCGGCCTTCTATGTCGATGAGGTCATCCCCGATTTCGCCTTGTTCGTCATCGTTGGCGGCTTGGGTGTTGGCGATTAGCGTGTCAGCGTACTCTTTGAGCATGGCGCGCGCATTTTCCGACGTAACTGGCATATCACTTGTTCCTTCTTCTATTTTCCGTTCCTGGAAATTCTCTCATACGGTCCAGTAGCGATATCAGGGAAGTCACGGCAGATGACTTCTCGCACTCCCAAATGATTACTGGTTGCCAATCACTAGCTTCAAGAGTCCGACCATTTTCCAAATCGCGTCTTATATTGCGCCTGATTTTGGGAATCCAGTATCCTCGGTTGCTGGATGGCATTCTGGACCGCTTGCAACCATGCCAATGCCAAAAACAGCCGTGAACGAAAACCGCCGTACGATATCTAGGGAGCAAAATATCCGGGTTGCCTGAAACATCTTTCCGATGCAACCGAAATCGAAATCCGGCCCGGTGCAAAGCGCGACGGACGTATAGCTCACACGATGTGTTTTTACCCTTCACCGCCGCCATCGTCCGGCTACGCACTTCCGGCGAAACTGTATCAGAAACGGCGAGCCCCCGTTACAAGAAGGTTACCCAATCCTCTGAATAACCGAGGTTTTGTAAGACCTGTTCTGGGCTCGTGACATCAGGCTTCCTGACCTGAAACGAACGCGCCGAGCCGCTAACTGGCCGAAGGATTGTAAGTTGGGAACCATGTGGTTGCCAAGTAAATGCGTGTTGGTTGCCTTCCTTAGTATGCCCTTCCAGGTTATTGCGCTGATTCAGGCTCCAAATATAGTCGGCCGGGTCGAATTGACTCGTTTGCTGTTCGAAAACCTTAAATCGGAGATGTTCCATATCCCGTATCAGCACGATGGTGCGCAATTGCGGGTACTGTTGTGTGGCCTCTTCAACGCGGGCATTCCAAATTTGCAGGACTTGGCCACCAGTGTTTTGAATGTCAGACAATGGGTCCTCGTTTCCGAAAGAAAAGACCGGCGAGGCGCGAGCAGATATGAGGCGAACACGTTCGGCAGTGACTGGATTGCCTGCCTTTACAGTCTTGGCCGACCAAGCCGTATTACCCAAAGCGATATCGACTATGCCGAGCGGGCTTTTTAGATGGTCTCCGTTGAGAGCGACCGCGAATATGTCGCCCCAGTCATCGCCGGATATATCTTCCCTGCCTACCGCGGTCAAATAAACGATGTTGCTGGCGACCGACAGAATTATAGAGTCGGGAATCTGGCCCAGTTGGTAAGGGGTTTGACTGTTCCACCCACCGCGTAACCGAGGACCTGGATAAGCCATCTACTACATTCTCCAAGACCGCCCGCGCTACCGGAACGGGTACGGCATTGCCAGTCTGTCTACGGGCTTGTTGGTAGGAGCCAGGCAAGTAGAATGATTCCGGGAATCCTTGAAGCCTAAGCATTTCACGGGGAGTTAATCTTCTTTCCCCATTAACTAACAGATAGTTGTATGAAGCACCTGCACGCAATGCACAAGAAAATGGGTGACTGGAAACATGGCCACCTTTGTTTTCGTGCCAGATGGACAGGTCGTACTGGCTCTGATGCTTCGCTTGCCGTTTGCGGCGAATTGCCTCACTAGCCCAATATTGGCTCGGCACATCGTCTTCCAGGACATCCTCTAGAGAGGGCGAGCCAATAGTGTTCTTGGGCCACCTAAACTCTACCAAATGGTCTAGAAATCCCACAATGAATGTCCGTTCGCGTTTCTGTGGCAACCCGAAGTCGAGTGCGTTCAATAAGCTCCAGCTAGTTCTATATCCGAGGTCGGACAACACGCTTATGATCCTCGCCAGTGTTCGGCCCTGGTTATGCGTAGCCAGTTGACGCACATTTTCCAATAGGAACGCTTCCGGCCGCTTGGCATCAATGATTTCCGCCAAGTTGAAGAATAATGTTCCCCGAACGTCTTCAAACCCCTTCATTGCCCCGATAATGCTGAAGGGTTGGCATGGAAACCCGGCCAAAAGGACATTGTGGTCAGGTATAGATTGCGGCGGAATTGCGGTAATGTCGCCAGCGGGTTCAATGGCAAAGTTGTGCTGGTATGCCCGTCTAGCTTCCGCGTCGATATCACAAGCAAAGACGCACTCCAGCCCCAATTGGACCGCGGCCGCATGGAACCCGCCAATTCCGCAGCACATATCCGTGAAAGTCATCTGCGGCTGAGGTGTTGTTCCATACGCCACTGCCGGGGCTCCTTGCCGGGCCGAGTGCTTCCATAAAGGGGGCTTTAATATACAACCCTTGTGAGGGTTAGGCCAACCGTCCGGATGTCAGCGCGGCAAACAATCCGAGTGCTAACCAACAGGGAAACAATCCACTCATCCCTCTCCCAGGTTTGATGCATTGCACAGCCAATTATTGCGCGGGAGTCTTGTCGATTTTATCCAGGCATTCAGGCTCCAAAAGGAACCGGGTCTGCCCGAAGTTGGTTGGGGGGAAGGAAACAAATATCTCTCCCCCTTGCTCGCCCAGCAATGCGGCCCTGACCGTCAATTTTTCTTCATCAACTATGAAAAGAGGCACAAACGCTGATTTCCTTGCATCGCCTAAGTTAAACCAAACCTGCGCTTCTTGCGGTGTCGGGAAAGGGTCTTTCGAAATTGCGTCGTAAGCAAGATCAGCCAGCACAGGCTTCATATACCAGCGCAGCGGCTCAGGTTGGAGTTCTCCCCTAACCATTGTTGCTCCCAGTCTTGGAATTATCCGCGAATACTCCGATAACAAGAGGTGCGCGTCAACGGAACTCTGTCAACGGCGGATTGTGCTGAGGTTACGCAATTATCCTCGTCGGCGTCTTCGGAACATGACCCCCCTGGGGTCACCCCTCCCCCCGGTACACCCGCAAATACTTCTCCGCAACTGCTTCCCAGGTGAACTCTGACAGGGCGTAATCCTGGGCCTGGCGGCCCATTTCCTGGCGGTAGGTGTCGTCGTTGACCAGCCGAACCAATTCTGCGACCGCCGCTTCCTGGTCGAACCTTGGCGTGACCACCGCGCCGCGGGTTAAGAGTTCGGCGTTGGCTCCCACGTCGTGGGTCAGGACCGGCACTCCGTAGGCCATGGCTTCGAAGAAAACCAGCCCGAAGGCCTCATAGTGAGAGAACAGTGTGAACACGTCGGACCGGGCATACCATTCGGTGAGTTCCTGATCGGTGACTTCACCCACCAAGCTCACCCGGTCTTCCAGGCCCAACTCGGCAATCTGGCGGCGAAGGCTCTCTTCGGCGTCCTCGTCCCGGCCGACGCACACCAGGCGGGTGGCCCGCTGCATCCCCGCCTGAGCCTGATTGTATACACCGACCAACCACTCCTGCCCCTTGTGCCAACCCAGTCGGCCGACGCACAGGATGGTGAGAAGATCACCGGCCGCGCCCGGGTCCCGAGAATCCCGTTCCGAAACCACCGGCGGAGCCGCTCCCCACCCAATCACTTCCTGCCGGGACCGTGGAGCCAGGTAGGTCCGGTGCACCTGGTTGGCTTCAGACCCGGTCAGCGAGACCACCCGGTCCATTACGTTGCAAACCAGGATGTTGAAGGGCCGCAGCCACCACCGGGTCCAGGGCAAAACATGGAATGACGGCGTGAACACAAACTTGGCCCGGCGCCGGTACGACAACCACGACCAAATGTGGCCCCAAAACCACCCATCGCCCACAAAGTGGACCACGTCCGGGTCGAACTCCTTGAGATACCGGTCAATCTGGCGGGGTGAAAACCATACCAGGGGGACCGAGTACAGGGGAATAGACCATTTGGGAAAACCCTTCAGCCGGTAGATGGCGATGCCCTCCGGCGTGGTTTCCCGGTCAGCCCACTGAGGCTGAGCCTCTCGGGGAAAGGAGTATTTGGTGGTTAGGACCCCCACCTCCGCCACTTCGCCGGATTCCAGAAGCTGGAAGGCGAGTTGCTCAATCGCCCGCTCGATGCCGCCCAAATACGGGCGGAAATAGGGCGTGAGGAACAACACCCGCAACGGACGCTTTTCCTCTCCCGGCTCTTTCATTGACACAAACTCAAAAGCGGTCAGGCAAACGCCTTTTCTAACCCGTGGCCCCAGGTATCCGCCAACTCCGCTACCGCCAGATCCAGGGCATTGCCAATGCTGAACCGGTCTCCGCCGGTGGTCCCCAATCGCAAAACCGGAGTCGCCGATGCGTCGGCCAGTTCCTGCAAACGGTCCCAGCGGTCGTTGGGTATCGCCACCACAATGCGGGACTGCCGTTCTCCGAACAACGCCGCATCCCAACGGCGGGGCAGCTTGACCTCTCCGTTGAACCCAACGCCGTTTTGGATGGAACACTCCGCCAGGGCCACCGCCAGCCCGCCCTCGGAGCAGTCGTGAGCCGAGGCGATAATGCCTTCCTCTATCCCCAGCCGGCACAACTCGTGGACTCGCTTTTCCAATGCCAGGTCGATGTATGGCCGCCCCGCCAGGGTCCGGCCCCATCGAACCAGATACTCGCTGCCCGCCAGATCCGAAGCACGGGCCCTCAGGTTCCCCAACCCCAGAGCCGCCACCACCAGTCCATCCCGTGGGAACCCGGACCGGCAGTGGGACTTTACGTCTTCCAACAGGCCGAGCCCGCCCACCACCGGCGTGGGGAACACCGCCTGTCCCCGAGACTCGTTGTAGAGGCTGACATTTCCGCTGACCACCGGCACGCCCAACTCCCGGCACGCCTTGGCCATGCCGCGTATGCACCACTCCAATTGAAAGTAGACTTCCGGATTTTCGGGGTTGCCGAAGTTCAAGCAATCGGTCAAGGCCAGGGGAGTGGCGCCGGCGCAGGTGAGGTTGCGGCATACTTCAGCCACGACGATTTGGCCGCCCCGGTAGGGGTCCAGGTAGCAGTAACGGCCGTTGCCGTCGATGGTCAGGGCAATACCCTTGTTGCTGTGTTTAATCCGGAGCACGGCCGCATCTCCGCCGGGACCCACGACGGTGTTGGTCTGCACCTGGTTGTCGTACTGGCGGTGCACCGGCCGCCGGCTGGCGATGTTAGGCGAACCCAACAGGTCCAACAGGATTTCCCCGGGTGTGGCTTCAGGCAGGGGGACCTGGGCCAACTCCAAGCGTTGCCGCTGGTAAAAGGACGGTGAAGCGCGGCCCTGCAGGCGGTACTGCGGCGGTTGCGCCAGGCGTTGAATCGGTAGGTGGGCAATGGGCCGGCCGCCATCGGAGACGAGCACCTCCCGCGGGCCGACGATTTCCCCAATCTGACGGCACTCAACCTCCCACTTGTCCATGACCCGGCGTACCGGACCGGCTTCATTGGGCGGCGTAACCAACAACATCCGCTCCTGGGACTCGGAAAGCATGACGTCGTACCCGCTCATGTCCCGCTCCCGCCGGTGAACCCCGGACAGGTCCAGGGCGACGCCCCGCCCACCGGCCGATGCTGACTCAACAGCGGCGCTTGTGAGTCCGGCGGCTCCCAGGTCCTGAATGGCGGAAACGTTCCCGGTGGCCAGGGCCTCCAGGCACGCCTCGATCAATATCTTTTCCAGAAACGGGTTGCCCACCTGTACTGTGGGCCGCAGCTCCTGCTCCTCTTCAAAGGTGCGGGAAGCAAGTCCCGAAGCCCCATGGATGCCATCCCGGCCGGTTTCTGCTCCCACCAACCACACCAGATGGCCCACCTCGGCCGCGGCCGAGGTCGCCAACTGCTCGCGGCGAACCAACCCCACGCACATGGCGTTGACCAGGGGATTCTGTGTGTAGCAGGGGTCGAAGTAAATCTCTCCGGCAACGTCGGGTACCCCTATGCAGTTGCCGTACCAGGAAATCCCGGCCACCACTCCATCGAATAGCCTGCGGGTCATGGGATCATCCGGCGGGCCAAACCGCAGGGAGTTGAGCAAGGCCACCGGCCGGGCGCCCATGGCAAGTATGTCCCGGACGATTCCTCCCACGCCGGTTGCCGCGCCCTGCAACGGCTCCACCGCCGAGGGATGGTTGTGGGACTCCACCTTGAACACAGCGATCAAGCCGTCCCCCAGGTCCACCGCCCCGGCATTTTCCGCCCCAGGGCTGGACACGACCCGGGGAGACTTACCGGGTAAGAGTTTCAACAACGGCTTGGAGTGCTTGTAGCCGCAGTGTTCACTCCACAACGCCCCGAACATGCCCAGCTCTACCGGATTTGGTTCCCGGTCCAGCAGTTCCACAATGCGGTCATATTCCGCCCGGCTCAGGGCAATTTCATCAAGCATTTCTTTGGTTACGGGCCTAGTCTTTTCACGTGGTATCGTCACGCAGCGCCTCTACCGGCAGCGGTAAATTTCTCCAGGTCTCCAAGCACCGGCTTCACCGAGCCTCCCCGAACTTCAAAATAGGACGCCCGGTCGCCAAAATAACCGGCAACCAGTTCCAGGTCGGTGGTGGTAATCAGGATCTGCTGGTACTGGGCGGTTTGCTCCAGCACCCTCCGGCGCCGGAGGGAATCCATCTCCGAAAGCACGTCGTCCAACAACACCATCGGGCCCTCCGACCGGGTGTCCGCCAGATAGGCGGCTTCCGCCAATTTCAATGTCAAGGCCAGGGTGCGGGCCTGACCGCGGGAGGCGAAAGTCCCCATGTCCACGCCTTCGATCAGTAAATCAAAGTCGTCTCGATGGGGTCCAACAACGGTGGTGGCGGTTGCCCTCTCCCGCGCCTGCACCGATGTCAGTTCCTCCCGAAATCGGGTTTCCAACTCGGGCTCAGCGCCGGTCACTGACACACTGGGCCGATAGCGCAACTCAAGGTCCCCGTCGGCTCCGCTCAACTGGCGGTGTTTCTCAACGGCGAGAGGCCCCAGACGGGCCAGGGCCTGATGGCGGCTCCAGGTGATCCCTGCTCCATCGGCGACGAGTTGGTCCGTCCAGAATTCCAACTCCGAGTATTCGGCCCGGCCTTCGCCGACCGCTTTCAGCAGCCGGTTCCGCTGCCGCACAACCTTTTGGTAACGCTGCAAAGACCTGACATAGGAAGGGCTGGTTTGCGACAGCAGAATGTCCAGGAAACGCCGGCGCACGGAAGGCGGACCGAACACCAACTCGATGTCGTCGGCGCCAAAAAGGACGGCGTGAACCATCCCAACCAACTCGGTGGCGGTGCGGCGGACCCGGCTCACCCGGATCTGTTTACGGACCGACCACATCGGTTTCGGAGCGGAATGATTTGCACCATTGCCCTGGCTCGGACTGAGCGTGGGCTGGTAACCCACGTAAACCTGAAGCTGGGAGCCATCGCTTTCCAGGGCTCCTCCCACCAGGGCCATTTCCCCCCGGGACACGGCATCAAAGTTGACCACTTCCCGCTCGTTCTCGGCGCGAAACGATCGGGCGATAGCCATGGTGTAAGCGGCCTCCAGGAGAGTTGTTTTGCCCTGGGCGTTCGGCCCAAAGAAAACCAGCACGCCCCGGGGAAGGTCCAGCTCCATGCTGACCAGGTTGCGGTAATTGGTTAAGGACAAGCGTGACAGGTAAGCCAAAAACACGTACCAACCGGAGCGGCTAGGGTCAGCGCGGGTCGCGGGTTATTGCGGCAGCCGGGCGCGAACCGGCCGCAGGCGCTAGTCCTGGGTCCGGAGGGATTGAATCTCGGACTCCAGGTTCTGAACACTGGAATAGTCGCCGGCGGACAGACGAAAACAGCGGTCCAGGTAGAGTTGAGCCAGCCTTGAGCTTTTGGGGGAGGTGTCTTTGGCCGCGGACAGCAGTCTGGCCACCTGGAAATTGTCCGGCAAGTGCTTGGCCAGTATGGAAATTTCTTCGCTGGTCTCTTCGGCCTGCGCTGAATCCTGGCCCTCAACCGCAAACCGCAGTTTGCCCATGAGCCGCGACAACTCGGCCAGCTTGTCGCTCTCGCTCATCAAGCTGAACAGGACCTCGTTCACATTGTAGGAAGCGCTGTCGTCATTCCCGGATTCGCCGTCCTGCAGTGAAGACGCTCCGGCTCCCGAGGCATCCGGCCACGGAGCCGCCTCTGCCGACTTGAACCTGTCCCCGCAAAGCTGGGAATACTCCTGCACAACCTCGTTGACCGTCTCCATCATGCGCGGTAGATCGAAGGAAAACATGTCGCCGCCGTACAGCAGGTCATCATCTCGCAGCCGGGCCAATCGCTCCAACTCCGGCTGCCCCGATACCGGCTCAGGCACCGGCGGCATAGCGAAAGCGGAGAACTCGTTCAAGGGCAAACCTCCCAGGTGGGAGGCCAGGAACGGGGGAACATACTTGGTAAGGTCGGCGTTGATCGGCAGGGTTACGACGTAGCTCGCGTAAACCTTATCCGGCTCGGTGTTCACCCGGAAATATACCAGGGCATGGCCCTTTGGTCTTTGGGAATCGCCGAGTTCGAAAATCAGGTCCATACGAGGCGGTCCAACCTGTTGCTTAGGCTCTGTTAGCATTATAGGCGATGCTGGGTTCACAGGCCAAACACCCCATTCCAGTCCAGGGCATTTCCATTTCCCGAGAATAGTCTTTCCAGTCCCGTCAGAAAACTGCCAACAAACTCCTCGCCCCAACACCGTCATCCCCACCGAACCATGAACCCAGACCCAATATACGCGCCTTTCCCGTCCCAACTGGAATCCAGACCGCCACCACCACCCCCGTCATTCTCGCCGCAGCGGGAATCCAGAGCCCTTTTCCCCATCCAACCTGGTCCGTGTCTGCAGGAATGTTCCAGGTGGGACGTCGACCTGCCCATCCGGCGCGTCTTAGTTGGCATAACAGTCTTGGCACATAATCAGGGTTCTGGATTCCCGCTGCGGCGAGAATGACGGGGGACAATCGAAAGCCCCCACTCACCGCAGCGCCGTGGATTGACTGGTTTCGGGTCAGGTATTAAGGTGTAGGAACCCGATGACGGCCCTTCAAGCGTGATTTCTGGAAATCCGGAGGTGGCACCGTGGTCAACGAGAACCGCAAAGAGTTGATATACGATCAACTGGAAATAGGCGAACCCCTGGGGTCCTACGAGTACCTGCTAACCCAGGAGATGCTGGACGCGTTCCGGCAATCGGTGGGCGACCCGGATGCGCCGTATCCGACTTTGGCGGTAAAGCACGATTCAACCGCGCTCCAAATGGTGTATTACGACAATACCGGCGGCGTGAATGCGGGAAACGAGGTAGAGTTTTTCAACCCGCCGGTCCCCGGCAAACGAATCAAGGTCACCGGCCGGGTGGCCGACAAGTATGCCCGGCGGGACAAGCCATACCTGGTTATCGAGGCCACCGCCATCGACGAAGATGGCCGGCTGCTGGAAAAACTCCGCACCTACCAGATGAAGAAACCCGACGAGGTGGGAAAGAAATGGCATCCACAAACATAGAGATCGACCAGGAAATTCCCTCGGTCACAAAGGCAGTCACCCGCCAGAGCATCGACCTGTTCGAGTCGGTGGGCATCCTTGACGTCCAGAACATTCACAACAATGAAGACATCGCCCGCCAACGCCTGGGGACCGACTACATCCTGGCCTCCGGACGAATGTCGATCACCTTTGCGGCCGAGTCCCTGCGCAAATTCTTCGGTCCCGAAGTTTTCAACCACACTGGGACCGTCAACCTGAAATTCCTGCGCCCGGTCACCAGCGGGGACACCATCACGGTCTACGGCAAGGTCGCCCACCAGGAAAAGGTAGACCAGGGAACCCTGGTTTCGGTGGACATCTACTGTGAAAACCAGAACCGGGACAAGACCGCCGCCGGGCTTGGCACTGCCATAGTTCCCTAGTCCATGCCCCGGCCGGGCCCCCGCCCGTCCGTCACTATAGCGGCCCGGGACACTGTCACGATCACCACCGGCCTTCCCCAAAACGGGGACTGGATTGCCGGTCGGATGGGAATAACTGTGGCGTAAGCGGAACGGCCCTTCTTGCAATGAATCCCGCCGATGTTTACACTCACTTAGTATTCAAGCACCACAATTCGCAGGAGCCGTTTATGCCCCGGTCTGAATTTGGGAAGGTCGAAGTCGAGATTATCTATTGCGTCCCTTGAGGCTACTACCCTGTTGCCACGTGGCTGGCGACCGAAATGTGGGGAGCGCACAACCCAGGGGACATTGCCGTAAAATTGACTCCCGCCTCCCAGGGCCGCCTGGAAGTCTGCGTGGATGGGGTCAAGATATTCGACCGTAAAACCGACGGCGGATACCCAGACCTTCCAAAGGTCAACGAGCTGAAAATGACGCTCATGGAAAAGATTTTTGAGGCCGAGGAAGCGGGGGCCAATACTTAGCCGGTTCGGGTCCCGGGCCGTGCCCCGGGCCAGGCCTTGGCGCCATCCCTCAAAAAAGCAGCCCGGAGCAGCCCCGAACGTTGTTCTCAGGGCTGCAACCTCTGTCCGCATCAGGTAACGGGGACCATGTCTAATCGAGAACACGTTGCAGTAATCCTGGAAGGGGTGGACGCCCTGGCCCAATGGTTGAACCTCCACGCAGAAGCGATTCTGGACCTGGAGGGCGCGGACCTGGCCGGTATCGACCTTCGCGGGGCCCAACTGCGGCACGCCAACCTCAAGGGGGCCAATCTCGTCGGAGCGGCGCTATCCCGCGCCAAGTTGGCCGGGGCCGACCTATACGAAGCAGACCTAACCAATGCGGATTTGGGCAGAGGGTCCCTGGCCGGCGCCCGCTGCACCGGCGCCAATTTGACCAACGTCAACCTCTACTGGGCCGATCTCAAACGAGCCGACCTCCAGAATGCAATTTTGCGTAATTCCCGGTTGGTCCGGGCTTCCTTCATTGACGCGGATCTCACCGGTGCAGACCTCACCCAAGCCACGATGATTGAAGCCGACATGCGAAGCGCCAACTTGACCGGAGCACGGTTGAGGTCCGCCAACATGAACGGAGCCGACCTCAGCCGCGCGTCAATGGACGGGGCTGACTTCGAGTTGGCGATGATCCGTGACTCGATGTGGATCGCTGCCGACATGAGGGGCGCAAATTTCCACGGGGCCAGCCTGCACCGTTCCGACCTCGCCCTGGCCAAATACGACTCAACGACCAAGTTTCCCAGGGGATTCGATCCCGAAAACACCGGGCCCCGGGACGTGGTAGATTAGCAGTATTCCTCCCCGGCTGACCTGCCAGCACGGGCAGACTTCCAAACACGGCCGCCGAATTGATAGTGAATTAATTGGGGATCCTCCAGATCATTTCACACCGTCCCCAGGAGGGCAAAACCACCCTCGCCGCCGCGCTTTGGTTGGCTTTAGCTCATTCGGGCAAGACCGCAGCTTACTACAAGCCACTATCGGAGCAACCCGGAGCCGACCCCGACCCTGACTCCGACGCGACATTCATGCGGGAAGAGGTTCTGGCCGGCCACGCGGGGCCGTCAGCCCCCGATCCCCTGGCCTGGGACCCAACCACCAATTTAGACAGTCCACAAACCGGGCAGCTGCAAGAAGCTGTCTCAGCGCTGCATAGCTCCCAAGGGCGCGTCCTCGTGGACGGCCCTTCCCTGGTAACCGCACGCGGCGAGGAATCGCCTCTGCCAGCACAGACTTGCTCCGCGCTGGGGTCCAAAGCCGTCCTGCTCTTTGGACACACTCCCGACCTCACCCCGGAAGGCATCCTCCAAGCGGCGGCTCCATTCGGGGAGAACCTGGCGGGCGTCATCGTCAACTCCGTGACCAAACACCGGCTGCCCGGGTTCCGGCAGGCGCTGACTGCCGCGTTGCAGCCCCGCAACATCCCCCTGTTGGGCGTGCTGCCCGAAATGCGGTTCATGCGGGCCCCTACATTGCAGCAATTGTTTGAAACCCTTGACGGCCGCTGGATCCAACAACCAGGCGACGCCGACACCTTGATGGAACGGATTCTCATCGGCGGCAATATCATGGACTCCGGGCCCGAGTATTACGGCCGGTATGCCAGCCAAGTGGTAATCACCCGCTCACAAAGACCTGACATACAGATGGCAAGCCTCGTCCCAGGCACCAAATGCCTGGTGTTGACCGAGGGGGGAGAGCCTGCGGGCTACATCACAGACGAAGCCGCGCAGCGCCAGGTCCCGGTGATGGTGGTCCAGTCCAACACACCGGACACCACCGACGCCCTGGTCCCCCTGTTAACCGGCTCGTCGCCTCCCACCTTACCCAAGATCGAGGAATTCGCCAGGAATCTCCCCGGTCTCCTGGATCTGGACACCCTGATGGCCTTGGCCGGCTGACCGAAGCGACTCCCCAGCTTTCGTACGCACGACAGCAATCGTATCTGCAACCAAACGGGCATTGGCCAAGCCTGCCTCAAACCTTGACTCCATTGGACACTCAGCCATAAAATAGGATCTGAGAGCATATGTTGGGCGGGTAGCGCCCGGCGCATCTCATAGGAGGATCTCATGGCGATTACCCAAGACGGCATTGAGCTTGGCGTTAGTATCAGCGAAAAAGCCGCCGAAAAGATCAAGTATTTCGCTGCCAAAGATGGGAACGACAGCGACGTGGGTATCCGCGTAGCGGTCAAAGGCGGTGGGTGCTCAGGCCTGACCTACGACCTGACTATCACCGGTGAGGAACTTCCCAGCGACAAAGTGGTGGACCAGCACGGCATCAAGGTAATGGTAGACAAGAAGAGCTACATCTACCTGGTGGGCACCGAGCTTGAGTTCTCGGATGGCCTGAACGGCAAAGGCTTCGTCTTCGTCAACCCCAACGCGAAAAAGACCTGCGGGTGCGGCACTTCCTTCTCCGTTTAACACCCCCTGATCCGGTCACTCTGTAGCGCCGCCTGGCTTTGTTCCGGGACGGCGCTATTGTTTTTGGAGGACTCCAATGGCCCTTTTGCGTTCGCCCCTGTACGAGGTTCATGCGCACGCCAGCGCAACATTCCGACCACAAGACGGCTGGGAGTTGGCCCAGGTCTTTGGCTCCTTTGCTGAAGAGTTCCGCGCCGCCGAAGCCTCGGCGGCGGTCCATGACCTGTCTCACACCGGCCGGTTAAAGGCTGTTGGCACGGACTGCTTGGACCTGATCAACCGCCTATCCACCAACAAGGTGGACGAGCTTGGACCCGGCCAAGGAGCGCCGACCATCTTGACCAACGACCGTGGGCGCATCGTGGACCTGGTTCATGTGGTCAACCTGGGAGACCACGTGCTGCTGCTCACGAGCCCGGAAACCCAGGAACCGGTCATCGCCTGGCTGGACAAATACACCATCATGGACGACGTTGAAGTTGAGGACCATACGCAAGCATCCGCGATGCTGGCCCTGCTTGGACCCAATGCTCCCGCAGCGTTGTCCGGTGTATCCGGTCTCACCTCGGAAGACCTGGCCGCCATACCCACCTATGGCTCAACCGCTGCACTCATCGCTGGCTCAGAAACCCAGATAGTCCATCAACCCGTCGGCGGGTTACCCGGCTACGCCTTGGTAACGACCGCTGAGAGCGCTTCCGGTGTCTGGGGGGCCCTCCTGGCCGCCGGCGTGGCCCCCATGGGCGCAGAGGCCTACGACGCACTCCGGGTGGCCCTTGCTGTCCCCACCTACGGCCGGGAAATGGGCGAACAGTACAATCCGTTGGAAGCCGGTCTCATCGGGTCAATTGACTTCACCAAGGGGTGTTACATTGGCCAGGAAGTAATCGCCCGGCTGGACTCCTACCAGAAGGTCCAAAAGCACCTGGTCACGTTGAAGTTTGGGCCCGCGGCGCAGGTGTGCCAGGGGGCTGAGATGGTGCAGGAGGGGCGGGTAGTAGGTGTAGTCACGTCCCTGAGTACATTGCCGGACGGCGGCCTTGTAGGAATGGGATACGTGAGGAAGGCCTTCGCCTCGACCGGCTCGACGCTGGACCTGCAAGCTCCGTCCGAGGGTTCTGCTGAGGTCAGCGGGTTTTCACAGGCATTCGGACCCGGCGCCTAAAGCCCCGGAGAAACAGTGATCGTCCCCTCCGGGGTTGCCTGCAGGATAGACATGAAGTCGTATCCCCTGGCTTTCAGTGCCTCTCCGCCGCCCTCACAGCGGTCCAGGACAGCCACAACCTTCACCACCACGCAAGAGACCGCCTCCACCGCCTCTATGGCTTGAAACAGGGAGCCTCCGGTAGTGCAGGTGTCGTCAATAATCGCAACGCGGCTACCCGACTCCAGAGGGCCTTCAATAGCCTGTCCGGTGCCGTGGGCTTTCGCTTCCTTCCTGACAATGAACCCGGGCAGCCGGACTCCCGAAAGGTACCCCGCCAAGGCAATAGCAGCGACTATTGGATCGGCGCCAAGCGTGGGGCCACCGATGGCCGTCGCGCCGGCATCCCGGAGCGCCGGTAACAGGGCTTGGGATATCAGGTGCGCCCCTTCTGGGTCCAGGCTGAGCAGCCGGCCATCAAAGTAGTAAGAACTTTTTTTGCCAGAGGTCAGCGTAAAGTCACCGTACCGCAGGGCATTTCGGGCAAGGGCGAGAGCCAGCAGGCGTTCTGCTACTTCACTCGACACGGCTAACCTGACCGTCGACTTGAGCTTCGCACCGATAGAGGCCGGAGCTCTGGATATACTCCGCCACAGCAGACGGCACGAAGCGTTCCAAAGAACCTCCTTGCCATGCACTCTGGCGGACCTCGGTGGCGCTGATTTCCGGCAGATTCCCCGGCAGTTGCACCACCCGGTCTGCGGCCTCAGGAAACTGTTCCACCAAACTATCCAAAGAAAAGCCCTGGTGCCCCTCCCTGGCCGCCACTGCCAGCCGGGACAACTGTAATATTCGCTCCGGCTCTTTCCACCGTTGGAAATGCTCCAGCGCATCCATCCCCAGGATCAGGTAATCGTCGGCGCACCACCGGCTTTCCCGGGCCAGTTCCTCCAGGGTGTCCACCGTGTATGTCAGCCCGGGTCGTTCCACCTCAACGTCGCAGAGAGAAAACCGCGCATTGCCCGCAATGGCTCGCCGCACCATTTCCAAACGATGCCTTGCCGGGGATAGATACTGGCCCGCCTTCAGCCAGGGGCGTCCGGTGGGTACAAACAACACTGTTTCCAATCCCAGATGGGCGACGGCGCTGTCCCCTAACTGCAAATGGCCCAAGTGGACCGGGTCGAAGGTCCCGCCCAGAAACCCGATCGCCACTTTAGAACCACTCCACTTCGACGGTGCCTATTCTGATGGTGTCCCCCGCTTCAATACCGGCATCAACGAGATTCCTCGCCAGGCCGCGCCGCTCCATCTCCCGCCATAGCTGGATAACCACCCGGCTGTCCCGGGGATCAGCCATCGCCGCCAGTCGCTCCAGAACATCGCACTGCACCACGTAAACGCCGTCTTCCACCCAAACCTTATCGGGAAGGTGCTGCCTGTGTCTGGTTCCAACCCATGCCGGAGCAGGTTCTACCGGGGCCTCCTTGGGGATCGCATCGAGCGATGCCACCATGCAGTCCAACAACCCCTGCAATCCTTCGCCGGTGACTGCGGAAAGGAACACAACCGGCGTCTGCAATCCGTTTACACCGCCGGCTGGCTGCCACTCAGCGGCAGCGCGGGTCAATTTATCCCTAAGTTCTGATTGGCCATCCCGCACGTCGGGCAGGTCGAGTTTGTTTACCGCAATGATCTTGGGCTTTTGGACCAATCCGTCATTGAATTGTTCCAACTCATTGTTAAGCATGTGGAAGTCTGCCACCGGATCTTCACTGGAACCATCCAACAGGTGCACGTACACCCTGGCCCTTTCCGCATGCCTCAAAAACTGTTGCCCCAGACCGACACCCCGGTGGGCTCCCTCCAAGAGTCCAGGCACTTCCATCAAGACAAAATCTTTTTCCCGGTTCCGCACCGCACCCAAGATCGGTTCCACAGTGGTAAAGGGGTACTCCGCAACCTTTGGCCTTG
Source organism: Dehalococcoidia bacterium (assembly GCA_965226825.1). Taxonomy (GTDB): domain Bacteria; phylum Chloroflexota; class Dehalococcoidia; order Lucifugimonadales; family UBA3495; genus Io17-Chloro-G2. The sequence goes on along the minus strand of CBDDED010000003.1, from coordinate 2,961,251 downwards.
CTCCCGAACAGCGTGACATCAACGTCGACTTGCCCGCATTGGGCCGGGCGAGAAGCCCCACGTCCGCGAGAAGTTTCAGCTCAAGGAACAACACCACCCGCTCGCCCTGCTCTCCTTGCTCCGACAACACTGGTTCCTGGTTCGTTGCAGAAACGAACCGGGCGTTCCCACGCCCCCCTTTACCTCCCAGCGCAACCAGGTGTGGCGTGGAATCTACGACGTCCAGCAAGAACTCACGGGTGCGACGTCCCGTCCTCTGCCATATCTCTGTTCCCAAAGGAACCGGAATAATCTTCTCGGCGCCATTCTTCCCACGCTTATTTTTACCCTTGCCATGACCACCGGAGTCAATGTAAAGCGTGCTGTTAAATTTGAGGTGCAGCAGGGTATTCAGCGATGGATCCCCACAAATGTATGCGCTGCCTCCATCCCCGCCGTCGCCCCCATCGGGACCGCCTTTGGGCTTGTATTTGGCCCTCAGGAAGCTGGCGCATCCACGACCACCATTACCGGCGTTAATATTTAGCCTGACAGAATCAATCATATGAAATTAAGTAAGTGTAATAATCCTAAGTGTGTTGATAGCGGGGATAACCGTTGATCATCTAATGATAGGTGGGTGCTTCGTGGCTTATTTTAACATGCATGGGGTTGGGAGATTTGTGGATGGCTTGAAAGGAGGGGTGTATGGGTGGCGTACATGGCTTGACGCTGGATTATGGCCAATGAGGCCTACCAGGAATGTATCCGCAATGCCGGTTGCTTTGTCTAGCATGGCGGTTCGGTAGTACGTTGTTTATAGAGTGTAATTCACATCAGTGGGCGACTTGTCCACGTTTCAAACACGGTATTGTGCGGGACGCCTTATGGTATTCTAACCCGGTATTACGGGCTTCCGGTCGCGGAGTAAAATCGTTGGGACATTTGGCGTTGCCAATATTGACGATGAAAGCTGTGATTGGGATCGCGCTGGCCATCGGTCTGCTCGGGTTAGCCTGCCAGCAGAACGGCAGTCAGAGCTCGGACGAGTTGGAGGAACCCACGAACCATGAGAATCAGTCGGATGAAACAGTCGGGCCTTTATCAGCAGCTGTGGTAAACAGAATCGTTTTCGTCGGGTCCAGCGGCGGCCTTTTTACCGTCAATCCGGATGGAAGCGACTTACTTAACCTCACCGGAGGCGCCCAAGTGTCCTCGGAGAGCCGGGGCGGCGTGCTAGCTCAACCCGAGGGTGCAACGAGGAACTATTTTTGGCCGACGTGGTCTCCCGACGGGACAAGGCTGGCTGCTTCAAAGGTCGTCGCGGAAGGCGGGCGCCCCGAGGTATCGGTGGACGTTTTCGACCTGGTTGGCCGCGGCGTTAGGAACGTGTACGTCAACCCGGTCCCCTCGGTGATCGCGCAAGGGGCACCTCATTATCTGTACTGGTCTCCGGATAGCAGAATCCTTTCGTTCCTCGTATCCGCTCCGCAGGCCTTCACTTTGCTGGCGCTGGATACGCGGGAGCCTTGGAATGTCGATGAGATAACCCCTGACATTGTCGAGACCGGAGCTCCGTTGTACTACCACTGGAATCAAGATGGTAGCGCCATCCTGCTCCACAGCCGGGATGAGTTGAGAGTGGCTCGCAGGCCATTTCAGCCTGGAACCGGTGGGACCGTGACCGTGGGGTACGGTTTCAGGGTGCCGGCTTTTTCCCCGGATGGGAGCCGCATGGCGTTTACCGTTGAGAATCCTGACAGTGCAGGGGCAGCGTTGTTCGTGGAGGAGGTTGGCCGCCCTGGTACTGGGACCTCGATTTTGGAAGTGTCATCCCTGGCCGCATTTGCCTGGTCTCCCGACGGCTCGGAGTTGGCGGTGGTGGATCAGGAAGGCAGTGGAGCCCCGGTGTTCCAGCGGTTGATTCTGGTTCCCGCCGACGGTGGAGAGGTGCGGATCCTGGCGCAAGAACCTATAGCTGCGTTCTTCTGGGCCCCTGGCGGGGACAAAATCGCCTGGGTGGGAGTGGACTCGCAGGACCAGCTTTTGGAGCTTAAGGTTTCTCCGGTCCGGGGGGGCAGTGTTCAGGAATTGCTCCGGTTCCACCCGTCCAACGACACGATGACCATGCTGAATTTCTTCGATCAGTACTCCTACTCCCATTCCCTGTGGTCCCCCGACGGGAACTGGCTGGTTCTGGCAGGCACCCGGGAAGAACCGTATCAACGGCGTAACGGCGGTTCCCCAAGCGGAGAACGAGTTTTCATCCTGGATGTCAGCGGCGCTACCGAACCCAGGGAATTGGCGCACGGGTCCCTGGGCGTGTGGTCCTGGAACTAGCCCATTTCCGCTTGAATCGCAACCCGCAGGCTCTAATGGAACTATTCGCGTTCTTCCGCCGTCATTAAAACAAGGACGCGCGCCGGTATACGCGGCCCGAGAAAAGGCTTCAGATGAAAGGAAAGGTGCAGATGACCAGGAAGACCAGGCTCTTTACGATATTGGGAATCATTGCCTTGCTCGTTTTGGGATTGGCCTGCGCCAACGAGGGGGCAACTGCGAATTCTGAGTCAGTTACGCCGGAAACTATGGAAATAGCTGCCTCCGGCACGGAGATGACCGCAGCCGCGGCACGGGAGTCGGTTGCGGGTTCGGGGATATGGGTCAACGGGCAGGCGACCGTTACCGTCGAGCCGGACCTGGTACTCCTGAACATAGGAGTCGAGGCCATCGCCGAAACGGTGGCGGAAGCGCGTGCCGAGGCTGCTGATGCCATGGACGCAATTGTAGCGGCGGTCAAAGTCCATGGACTCGAAGACCAGGACGTGCAGACACAGTCGTTCAACATCTGGCCTCAGTATGAATATCCGGAGGTGACAACCGGGGGTACGCGCACCAGGAAGCAGGTTCTCGTGGGATATACGGTGAGCAACTCGGCCAGGATAAAGATACGGGACGTGGACGCAGTTGGTATGATCATCGACTCGGTGGCTGAGGCGGGTGGGGACGCAACGCGGATCGACGGCATCAACTTCAGTATCGAGGACCCCAAGCCTTTCAGGACCCAGCTCCGGGAAGAAGCTGTGCAGGACGCGGTAGCCAAGGCCGAGCACCTGGCGAGCCTCACGGGTGTGGAGGTCGGCGACCTGATTTTCATTGGTGAGGCGGGCGGAGACTCTCCGAGGGACCCGGGCTACCTTGTGGAGTCTATGGGAATGGCAAGGGCAGTGTCCGACTCGGCGACGTCTATCAGCGGAGGGGAGCTACAATTGAGCCTGAACGTCCAGGCGGCCTTCTCTATCCAGTAGCCGTATTCACACAGGCCGTTGCAGGGGCAGGGTCTTTCAATTGTCCCCCGTCATTCTCGCCGCAGCGGGAATCCAGAACCCTGGTCATGCGCCAAGACGGTTATGCCAGCTATGACGCGCCGGGTGGACAGGAAGATGTCCCACCTGGACCACTCCGGCGAACCCGCACCAGGTTGGATTGGAGAAAGGGCTCTGGATTCCCGCTGCGGCGAGAATGACGGGCGTAGTGGACAAAATGGCCTCTGGATTCCCACCCCGCCAAGAGTAACGGGGGGATTTGATGACAATTGAATGACCCTGGTTGCAAGGAGCGCCGTGTCTACGCGGCGCCCCTTTTTTTGGTATCGGAGGTTCACATGCTGGATGATGAAATCGAATTTCACGAGGTGTACCGGGACCGGTGGGATGACCTGGAGGGTCTGTTCAATTCCCGGGGCGGCCCTAAGTACTGGTGGTGCATGGGTTTGGCGCACTATGCCCGCCGGCGCCTCCCGCGGCGACCACAACGCCAAGAAAGAGGCGTTGCGGGGACGGGTCCAACAAGGTGAGACCATCGGCATACTGAGTTACATCGACGGAGAGGTCGTTGGGTGGTGCTCAATAGCGCCCCGGGACAGTTACCGGGCCTTGGGCGGTCCGACGGACGCATCGGGGGAACGTGTTTGGTTCAGCGTCTATTTTTTCGTTCCGCGGAGGCTCCGGTTGAAGGGGATTGTCAGGCAATTGGTCAGGGCGGCCGTGGACCACTCCAGGGAAAAGGACGCAACGGTGGTCGAAGCCTACCCTGTCGATCGCGATTCCCCAAGCTACCGTTTCATGGGGTTCGTCGCCACATTCAAAGCGCTTGGTTTTCGGGAAGTTGGGAGAGCCGGCATCCGACGGCACGTGATGCGTTTGCCGGTGTAGCTGCCTCTCCGGGCACACGTAAATTCCCAGCCCCGCCCTGCGCCGGGGAGAAAACGGTGGCAAAGAAAGAGCCCCTCAATAAGAAGGGCTCTTTTTGCGGGGTTATCGGCGGGCTTGCCGGGTTGGGCTACTCGTCCGGCCAGCCGTCGGGCTCTTCACCCTCTTTCAGCGCTTCCTTGATTGATTCGGCGGCTTCTTTCGTCACCCAGGCTTGCCAAACGTCGGCGTTGCTGTTCAGCCACCAGGTGGCGGTGGCTGCGATGTCGGCATCCGGGTTCTGGTCCCGCCAGTTGACCGCTTCCTTGTAAATTTCGATGTTAAAGTCCCACTTACGCAGCAGGTCGATAACATCTGGAGCCGAAGCCGGAAGGTCGGGGTTCACCGCAATCAGGATGGTCGCATCCTCATAGGCGCAGGCCTTGGTCGTGAACCAGCATTCGTCGCTGTAGGCCGGTTCCTCCAGCCGGACCAAGTCTAGCTTCAGGGCCGGGTCGTTGGTGCCCCACTGGTAGCCGAGCCAGGGCTCCTTCCGCTCGAAAGCGCCGTAGAGGTCGGCGTTCATGGCTGCGCCGTCTCCGGGGTTGATGACTTCGATGTGGTCCGCCAGGCCGTATCCCTCGATTTGGGCAGCGTTCACTTCCTCACAGGCCCAACCGATGACACAGGAAACCAGCCGCGCCTTGTCGCCGGTTTCCGCCGTCTTGAACAGGTCCCTATACTGGGGATCTTTCAAGTCTTCAACGCTATCCAGGTCCGGGTATTCCTCCTGCATGTAAGCGGGGATAACGAAGGACGACTGCCAGTCTGAGCCCAGGCTCTTGCCCACGGACAGAACTGCGCCGTCGGCTCGGGCTTCGTCCCAGGCCTCGTCCTGGTTGGGAAGCCAAATCTCCATGGTGACGTGGGTGTCGCCCCGTTTCAGGCCTTGGAACAGGGGCAAGGTGGCCCCGAGCTTTACGTCCGTCGGGTAACCGTAGCCCTCCTCCACAAGGTACTGGGCTATACGGTTCTGCAGCTGGGCGCTATCCCAGTTGAGGTCTCCGAAGATGATGGTCTGCTTGGGCTCCTCACCGGCGCAGCCCATAGCGGATGCCGAGAGTACCGCGGTAACCAACACCGCAAGTATTAGGGTTCTGAATCTGGTTAACAAGATTGGTGCCTCCATTTCGTACGGATCAGGGTATCGTTCATATCTGCCTGGTAGGACGCCAGCGCCAATTTATCAGCACTGATATGGCCTGTCAAACCATTGGCCTGCCATCATCCCGGTCAACTAGCGGCCCGGTCATCCAGCGCCCCGGCCATCCAGCTCCCTCAGTGGCCTTAGTCGATGGCTTCTTGTTGGCGGCGGGCGGCGGCCTGGGTCAACCGGTCTATGATGATTGCCAGGAATACTATGGTCAGCCCGGCGATGGCTCCGGTTCCCGAGTCGTTCTTCTGCAGGGCCCGGAGCACGTTGTCTCCCAGGCCTCCGGCTGCCACCAGGCTGGCGATGGTAACCATGGCCAGCGCCATCATGGTTGTCTGGTTGATGCCGGCCATGATGGTCGGCAGGGCCATGGGCACCTGCACCTTGACCAGTAACTGGAGCGGCGAAGCGCCGAAGGAACGGCCGGCCTCCACCGTCTCCGGAGAGACTTGGCGGATTCCCAGGTTGGTCAACCGGATTACCGGGGGCACGGCATAAATTATGGTGGCGAAGATTCCCGCCGGTTTCCCCAGCCCAAAGAACAGGATGCCCGGCAACAGGTATACAAAGCTGGGCATGGTCTGCATTCCATCCAACACGGGGCGCATGAAGCTGTCTATCATCCGGTTGCGGGCAGCCAGCACACCCAGTGGAAACCCGACTCCAACCGAGAGCAACACCGCTACGAGCATCAGCGCAATGGTGTCCATCATGTTCCCCCAGAGGCCCATGAAGCCGGCGAAGAGCAGCGCCAGGGATGTAAACACCGTGAGCGGCCAGCGTCCCACGGCGAAGGACAGCAGGGCAAGGCCGAGGACGACTGCCGGCCACGGCAGCCATTCCAGGCCCGTCTCAATGTAAAGCAGGGCATAGGTAACAGCGGTCTTCAGACCGCCGAAGAGCCAGTTGCCCTCCCTGGTCACCCATTTGACAGCGTCGTTGATGGCATCGCTGGAAACGTCCCGGTACGTCTTGGTCAGCGTTACGCTGCCGCCCCCGGTCGTTGCAACTTCCGAAGTTGAGACGGTTGTGGGAAATCCCATTCCCGCACCCCAGACCGCCAGGCACACTATGAACACAACCAGCACTGCTGCTGCGCCGGCCAACTGCTTGTGGACCAGGCGTATGCCGGTTTGCCGCGGATGGTTGGCCGGCGTTGCTTCTCCATGCACGGGAGTGGGCGAAATAAGGGGCTGCGGTTCGTTCTCGTCGCTCGTTATCGCTGCCATCTATGCCTCCTGGGAAATGGTGAGCCTTGATTCATGAATTAACAGTGGGCTGCACTCTCGGTTCACCGGTTACTCCGTTGCGATGGCAGCGTTGGCTGCGGCGTTCGCCTCGTAGTCAGGGTCGGCATGGGAGGTTTCGGCGATGGCTTCGGCCAGGGCGCTGCGATGGACCTCGCCCACGAGCATCCCTTCATCACTGATAACGGGAATGGGGTAGTCGCTGCCAAGGGCCATCGTTATGAGTTGGTCGAAAGTGGTCGTCGGGGTCACGGCCTGGTATTCCCGGTCGACGTAGTCCCATGCCTGGTCGAGCCTCGTGACGCCTGCCCGCAAGGCCCGCTCGGCCTTGGAGATAGAAAGCAGGCCGATGTAGCGCTCTTTCCGGTCGACAACCCATGCGGCGTCGCCGTCGCTTCCTGCGATGGTGTGCAGCGCTGCCCGTGGCCCCTGGTGGCCCATCAAGGTAGCCTTGGGTGTCACCATCACCTTGCTGGCCGTCAGGACCGTTTCCAGGCGCACGTCCTGCGTGAAGTCCCCGACGTACTCGTCTTCCGGCCGGAGCACAATGTCCTCCGGTGACCCGATTTGGGCCACGCGGCCATCGTGCAGGATGGCGATGCGGTCTCCCAGCTTCAGCGCCTCATTGAGGTCGTGGGTGATAAAGACGATGGTCTTTTGCAATTCTTCCTGCAGGCGCAGCAACTCATCCTGCATTTGGCGGCGTATCAGGGGGTCGAGGCCGCTGAACGGCTCGTCCATCAGCAGAATTTCGGTGTCCACCGCCAGGGCACGGGTCAGACCCACCCGTTGTTGCATCCCGCCGGACAATTGGCGGGGGTAGGAATCTTCCCAACCGGTGAGGCCGACGAGGTCCAGGACTTCGCGGGCGCGGGCGTAACGCTCTTCCTTGCTGATGCCCTGCACCTCCAAGCCCCAGGCCGCGTTGTCCAGCACGTTGCGGTGGGGCATCAGCCCGTAGTGCTGAAACACCATTGCTATCTTCCTGCGGCGCAACTCGGACAGGTCGGTGTCGGACATTTTGGTGATGTCCTCTCCGTCGATGACTATCTCCCCGGCTGTGGGCTCGATCAGCCGGATCAAGCAGCGCACCAGGGTGGACTTGCCGCTGCCCGACAGCCCCATTATTACGAAAGTTTGACCTCGGCCGACTTCGAAGGAAACGTCCTGCAGACCCACTACATTGCCAAACTCGGACTGGAAGAATGACCTGTCCTTCTCGGCGTATAGGGGGTCGAGGACCCTTTCAGGGTTCTTGCCGAAAACCTTCCATAGCGAATTGACCCTGATGGAGGTGGATCCGGAATCGGTCCCGTTATTCAGGACGACGTTTTCATTGTTCATCACGGTCTCCCGACACCTTGGAATCTGATGCCTGGCCTCATCCTGCCCCAGGTATTGGTTGATTGTGGCTGGTAATTTTTGACCGTACCGCCAACCCTTCCGATTGTCAAATTATGTTGCCCGCCCAGGGTCTTTCAATTGTCACCAAATCCCCCGTCACTCTATCTGCAGCGGTAATCAGAGGCCGTTTTGTTCCATAGTCCCGTCATTGTTATGAAAATAGGCCATCATCATCCCCATGCGTGGCCTCGGCCAGATCACCCGCAATTACTATGAAAAGACTATTTTCATCCTCACGGGTGGCTTTTACCAAGCCATCCGTCATTCTCGCCGCAGCGGGAATCCAGAGCCCATTCTCCCATCCAACCTGACGTGGGTCTGCAAGAATTTTCCAGGTGGGACGTCGACCTGTCCACGTGACCCTTCTTGGTTGGCATATCCGTCTTGGCCCATTCGTGGGACATTCGCAACATACAAATGACGGGGGGCAATTGATGGACTTGGCCGGTTGGGCGGTAAAAATGTACTCCAAAATCGGCCGACTCGAAGAAGCTGGTTACTTTCACGGGTCGGCGCTGCGGGAAGGGCAGAAGGTGAAAGACGGGGGTGAGAGCCGTCGGACCAAGGGCGAATACGCACCACTTAGGACACAAAATCCATCTGTCACATTGGAATGCGTTGGCTCTGGCTGATTGGTTATCTGGCGAAGGCGTCATCCAGAGTCCTGATCTGCTCCGGGGAAAGCCGCCAACCGGACGCGCCGCAGTTTTCTGCTACGCGGTCCCGGCTGTTGCTTTTGGGAATGGCAATCACGTTTGGATGCGAGGTGCACCAATTGAGCGCCGCTTGAGCCATGGTCTTGCCCGACTCGGCCGCCACAGACTCCAGGGCGCTGATTCCCCGGGTGCCGCGGCGCCCGATGGGCAACCGTGAGTTTCTAGCCAGGGAGCCGTCGGCAAGCGGGGTGTAGGCCATGACAGTGATGCCCTGTTCCTGGCAATAAGGCAGCAGGTCCCTCTCGATGTCCCGGTCGATCAGGCTGTACAGCACCTGGTTGGAGACAATGGGGTAGCGGGTCATAGCGGCCTGCGCTTCCCGCAGTTCGCTCAGGCTGAAGTTGCTAACCCCGATGTATTTGACGAGGCCCCGGTCTACAAGGGTTTCTATGGCGCCCATGGTCTCGGCGATGGGCACGCGCCTGTTGGGCCAGTGAATCTGGTACAGGTCAATGTAGTCTGTGTCCAACAGCCGAAGGCTGGCATCGGCGGCCCGCATTACCTCATTGGTGCGCAGGTGGTCCCCGGAGACTTTGGTGGCCAGGAAAATCCCGCTCCTTTGGGACGCGATGGCCTGCCCCACGACGCCCTCGGTACGGTAAATCTCGGCAGTGTCAATGAGCCACGCTCCCAGGTCTATTCCCGTCTGCAGCGGCTCTACGCCCCCGGAATACTTCCAGGTTCCCACGCCGATTTCCGGCACCATCAGGCCGGTTTTACCCAACTCTATGAGTTCCAAAGCTGCTCCTTCCGGCCGGATTAGACGAACCGGCCGCCGTGGGACGGGGCCGGCCTCAAGATTTTGGCTGGATTCCGCCGGTGCGGGCCGTTCGAGCCGCGGCTTCGTGCCTGATCGTACTCTAGGGCTATTTTAGAGCCGGGGCAACCTACGGGTTATACTTGACGGACACTTTAACGTTCGGAGGTCTGGAATTGGAATTTGAAGAGGCGCGGCCTTTCATGGAATCCAATCATCAGGGGGTGATCACCACCCTACAGAGGAATGGTGCCAGCCAGGTTAGCATTGTCGTGTGCGGGGCGTATCAGGGCAATGCCGCATTTGTTTCGGTCCGTGGCAATTCGGCCAAGGTTCACAACCTGCGCCGCAACCCCCACTGCACGGTTTTGACGGTCACTCCTGACTGGAGAAGCTTTGCAGTCGTGCAGGGTCAGGCGACCCTTTACGACGCGGGCAACACCGACGCCGAGGAACTGCGGGTGATGCTCCGGGAGGTCTACCGGGCCTGCGGCGACAAAGACCACCCAGACTGGGAGGAGTATGACGCAGCCATGGTCACCCAGGAAGCCGTCGTCGTGCTGGTCTCGCCGGACAAGGTTTATGGCCGGGTGAGGTAGAATCGATAATCCCGGGAGGTCAATCTTCCAGGTTCAGCGACGCATCCGACAGGTTGACCAGGTCTCCCCGCTGGTTGACGCCGCGCACCCGGCATTCCACGGTTTTTTGGCCGTCCCTGTCCGCCTTGCCGGTGACCTCGCCCTGCCAGGTTACCGTGTCACCGGTGCGGAACGGCTCGATGCCGCGTAACAGCAGGGTGCCTCCCTGGTAAAACGCCTGTAACGGAAAGGACTGGGCCAACATCTGGTCCACGTAAGCCATGGCGGCGGGGCCCGAGCTCACCGTCCCGCTGAAGATGTTCTGCCGGGCAAACTCCTCGTCGGTGTGAATGTTAATGGGATTGTGCTCGCCGGCCAGCCGGAAGGAGTCTTTTCCGTTGATGATCTCCTGGCTCTCGGCCAGGGTCAGCGGCGTCAACGGGTCATTAACGGCGATGGCGTCGAAGGTTAGAGCCCTGCGGACGGCGGCGGGCTCCGAGTGGCTGGGCGGCGAGGCCTCGGGGCTCCTCTGGTTACCCGGGACCTCTTTCCGGACCTGGGCATAGTCAAAAATGCAGGTGTAGTCGTACTCGGCGACTGATTCGCCGTTCTGGTTAGAAGCTTCCACCCGGAAGGTCACGAAACGGCTGCCCCGCCTCTCGTATTTCTCCAACACCCGCCGGGAGCCGTAAATGGTGTCGCCCTCACGGGCCGGAAGTCGCCAACGTATCTCGCATTTGGCAAAGGGTGTTTGTCGCCGGGCGGTGGTTGACACTTCCTGGGCGATAAAACCGTTGGCCCCGGCTATGTCTTCCCGGAGCAACGGCGCATAGGACAAGACCATGGTCGGCATCGCTACGGCCGCGCCGGCGTAGTCCCGCAGAGCGGCATCATCTCGGTACTGTGGGTCCGGGTTCTGGGTGGCGCGGGCGTACTCGGCGATGTTGGCCGCGGTCAACCGGACCACGGTAATCTCCCCCGCCTGACCGGGCTCAACAACGTCATATAACCAGAGCTTTTCCTCTTCCGCGAGCAAACGGGACCACCTCATCAAGCATAGTTTCGACGGCCTTTCGGCCATGATAACACTTCCCTTGCGGCTGGCGGGCAGCCCCACGATAATGGCGGGAATCGACCGGCCGGCCGTACTGGCGGCCGCGGATTTCCTGGCTACAGGTCAAAAATATTGGAATACGTGGGAGGAATCATGAAAGTTGGCTTTATCGGCCTGGGGACCATGGGCGGCGGGATGGCTTTCAACGCTCTGCAAGGCGGCAATGAAATGGTGGTCCACGACATACGCCGGGAATCGGCAACCCGCCACCTGGAAGCCGGAGCGGTTTGGGCTGACTCCCCCCGGGAAGTTGCCGAGGCCAGCGAGATTGTGTTCACGTCTCTGCCCGGACCGGTAGAGGTTGAGGCGGTTGCCCTCGGAGAAGATGGCATCTTTCAGGGCATGTCTGAGGGGAAGGTCTATTTCGACCTGAGCACCAGCACTCCGGGGCTGATCCGGAGAATTCACGAACAGGCTGCCGCCAGGGGAATTCACGTGCTGGACGCGCCGGTCAGCGGCGGACCCCGCGGCGCAGAAAGCGGACGCTTGGCCATTTGGGTAGGCGGGGATAAGGAGGTCTTTGACCGGTGCAAGCCGGTGCTGGACGCCATAGGCGATCAGGCCTATTACGTGGGGCCGATCGGCTCCGGCGCGGTAGCCAAGCTGGTGCACAATTGCGCCGGGTATATCATCCAGTGCGCGCTGGCCGAGGTGTTCACGATGGGAGTCAAAGCAGGGGTCGAGCCCCTGGCCCTTTGGGAGGCGGTGCGTAAAGGAGCCCAGGGCCGCCGCGGCACCTTTGAAGGGCTGGCGGAGCATCTGCTGCCGGGTAAATTCGATCCCCCTGATTTTGCGTTGAGGTTGGCCCGCAAAGACGTGGACCTGGCGGTCGGCGTGGGCCGGGAGTTCGACGTCCCAATGCGGCTGGCCAACCTGGCGCTGCAGGAGTTGACCGAGGCAATGAATCGCGGCTGGGCCGGCCGGGACTCCCGCGTGGCCATGCTGCTCCAGGAAGAGCGCGCCGGTGTGGAAGTAAGAGCTGATGAAGAGGCGCTGCGGCGGGTGCTGGAGCGTGAGGGGTAGCATTTTAGCTAGTATGGACGTTGGCGATCCACTGACTGGGAGAGTCCCATGATCATTAGCCGTCTGAAATTGACCAACTGGCGCAACTTCATCGAAGTGGACGTGCCGCTGCGCGATCGCGTTTTCATCATTGGCCCCAACGCGTCGGGTAAGTCCAACTTGCTCGACGCTATCCGCTTTCTCCGAGACATAGCCAAGCGAGAAGGGGGTGGGCTACAGGCAGCAGTACGGCAAAGGGGCGGGGTGAGGCAAGTCCGTAGCCTTTCGGCTCATTCAGGTAGGGGAGTGGGTGTTGAAGTCCACTTAAGCAGCGACGCCGACGAACCAGCCGAGTGGGTCTATCGCCTGGTATTTACCGTGGAGCGATCGGGCAATCACCGCATCATGGTCCAGGAAGAGGTCGTAGAGCATTCTGGGGAGGTCCTGTTGCGGCGTCCCAACCAAGATGATGAGGGTGATCCAGAGCTCCTCACTGAGACCGCCTTGGAGCAGATTAATGCCAACCGGGGATTCCGGGCGGTGGCTGAGTTTTTTGATGAGGTTACTTACCTGCACTTGGTGCCGCAACTGGTTCGCTATGGAACTGAAATCTCTGGCAACCGCCTGGAAAACGACCCATTTGGGCAAGGATTTCTGGAAAGAATCGCAGCCACTAACAGCAATACCCGCCAAAGTCGATTAAACAAGATCTCGCGTTCCCTTGCGCGCATAGTGCCGCAATTGGAAGTGCTTACGTTTGAAAGAGACCCAACAAATAGCCAGCCCCATTTGAGGGCCCGATTTGACAATTGGCGGGCCAATGATGTTTGGCAACGAGAAGACCAGCTTTCTGATGGTACTTTGCGGCTGATTGGCCTGTTTTGGTCGTTACTTGAGCGAAGCGGCCTTCTGCTTCTTGAAGAGCCGGAAATATCCCTCAACCGAGACATTGTGAGGAGGCTTGCAGGTCTGATTTATGCCTTGAGCGCACCCGTTCGTCGCCGTCGAGGCGATGAGAGGCATAGAGAGCAGCGCCAAGTAATTCTTACTACTCACAGCCCCGACCTATTGTGCGACCAAGGGATAGACGGCTGGGAAGTTCTGTTCATCACTCCCAGTAACGACGGCTCTATCCTGAAACCTCTGGCTGACGATCCCAGCTTTCGCCATGTACTTGAGGCGGGAGTTATGCCTGGAGAAATTGCCCCATTCCGTGATCAGGCAGTTCAGCTTCCCATGGACTTGGGGATCAAAGTCTAGCCTATGCTACTTACCTTAGCAGTGGAGGATGTCTTATCTGAGGCAGTAGCCAGGCGGTTGATTAGACAATATGTACCAGATGCTAACGTCGTTGCTGTGCTAGTGGCTGGGGGGTCAGTGAAAAGCAATATACCGAGGTTGAATCAGATGGCCCGCCATATAGGGCCGGTGTTGGTCCTAGCCGATTTGGACAGGCCGTTAAGCTGCCCGGCTGCTCTGATTCAGGACTTGCTCAGGGGGGTGACCATTGCACCCAAGATGCTCGTCCGCATCGCAGTGCTAGAGATTGAGTCCTGGATAATGGCAGACCGTGAAGGGTTGGCGAATGGGCTGTCTATCGCCGCGAGCACTGTCCCCCATAACCCGGAGGAGGTTGAGGACCCCAAAAGGGCGTTGACCCATTTGGCCGCCGGTAGCCGCAGTCGAGCCATAAGGGAAGGAATCGCACCTAGACGCGTACGTGGCACCCATAGAGTAGGCCCCGGGTATAACGTTATCCTAGGGCAATTCGTAGAGGAACACTGGAGTCCTGAAGCTGCCCGTCACAATTCCCCCAGCCTTAGTCGTTCCATCTCCCGCATTTTGAGCCTGGCTGCTTCTTAACTGTCCTCGCGGGTCCACCGAAGTTGTGGGCGCCGGGCGGCCAGGGCCTCGTCCAGGCGAGACACCGGGGTAGTGTGGGGAGCCTGCGTGACCAACTCCGGGCTTTCGGTAATCTCGCGGTCAATGTCCTTCAGGGCCTGAATGAAAGCGTCCAGCGTTTCCCGGTTTTCAGATTCGGTGGGCTCAATCATCAACGCTTCGTGGACAATCAACGGGAAGTACATGGTAGGCGCGTGGAACCCGTAGTCCAGCAGCCGCTTGGCTACCTCCAGGCCGCTGGCCCCCTTTTCCTTCTGCCAGTCTGCCGAAAAGACCGCCTCGTGCATGCATGTCCGGTCGTAGGGGAGGTAGTAGGAGTCTTTGAGAGCCTGCATCAGGTAATTCGCGTTGAGAACAGCGTTGCCGCTGATGGACTTGATGCCCGCGCCGCCCAGGGTCCGGATGTAGGTGTAGGCCCGGACCAGCACGCCGAAGTTTCCGTGAAATCCGCTCAGCCGGCCAATGCTTTGAGGAGGCGCCGCAAACCCGAACGCAGGGGTTGGGCCTTGGTCGTATTCCACCACCGGCGTGGCCAAGAACGGCTGTAGGGCAACGGTGGAACACACCGGCCCTGCGCCGGGCCCGCCTCCGCCATGAGGCGTGCTGAATGTCTTGTGCAGGTTTAGATGCACTACGTCGAAGCCCAGGTCTCCCAACTTGACCCGGCCCAACAGCGCGTTCATGTTGGCCCCGTCGCCGTAGACCAACCCGCCTGCTTCGTGAACAATGCGGCACACTTCCAGGATGTTGGTGTCGAACAGGCCAAGAGTGCTGGGCAGTGTGATCATGACCCCGGCCAGGTCGGGACCGGCGACTTCATGAAGGGCTGCCAGGTCCACGTCGCCCTGAGCGTCGGATGCCAACTCCACCACTTCGAACCCGGCCATCGCCGCAGAAGCGGGGTTGGTGCCGTGGGCGCTGTCCGGTATGGCTACCTTGTTGCGTTGGGTGTCGCCCCGAGAGTGGTGGTAGGCCCGCACCATCAACATTCCGGCGAACTCGCCGTGGGCGCCGGCCAGAGTGGACAGACCCACTCCGGGCAGGCCGGTTATTTCGGCCAGAAACCCTTGAAGCCGGTACAACACTTCCAGAGCCCCTTGGGACAGTTCCGGCGATTGCAGGGGGTGGGCCGCGGCGAAGCCGGGCATAAAGGCCACTTCATCGTTGATCTTGGGGTTGTACTTCATGGTGCAACTGCCCAAGGGATAAAAGTGGGTGTCAATTGAGAAGTTCCGCTGGCTAAGGGTGGTGAAATATTGGACCACGTCCGGTTCGGAAACCTCGGGCAGATCCAGGTCCTCGCGTAGCAGTCGGCGGTCGGGCAGTGGCTGCTCAGGCACGTCGGACTCGGGCAAAATCGACCCTACCCGGCCGGGGACGCTGCGATCCATCAGGAGGCGGGTAGTGTCTCTAGCCTTGCTTTCAGGCATGGGGTGACCCTCCGGTCAGCAGTGGCCGTCGCCGCCGCAGTTGACGATGCCGGTGCTGACGCAAATCATAAGTACCGCTGCACCAAACAGCAGGAAATCCCAAACCGTGGCCGCCGGTTTCTTCAACATCGTGGAAACCAGGATTACCAGGCCGCCGGCGACCATCGGCCCGATTCCCGATGTGACCAAAGAATTGCCGTAAGTCTCCATCAAAAGGGGGTCCGGCAGTCCAGCCAGCATCAGGACCCCCGAAAGGATGAACAGGCCGCCAGTGACGTATCCGAGCTTCGCGTATATGGTCCAGACCCAACTTTAATCCAGAGTCGTTAGCGGCGCCGGCTGCGGTGGTAGGGTATCCGGCACACGCCCCCGCTCACGCTCCCGGCGCACTCACCCCAGTGCACTCACTAAAGAATCTATTTCTTCCTTGGAATTCATCTCGGTCACGCAAAACAGCACCGCATTATCGGAAACAGCCGGTATGTCCTGGCGGAATAGCAAGGCTGAAACGTCAAGCCCGCCCAAAATGTTGTGTTCCGACAATCGCCGGTTGATTTCAGCGGCGGGCGAGGGACACTCGACCAGGAATTCCTGGAAGAAGGTCCCGGAATTGGGCAACGAATACCCTGGCAATTGGGCGATCTGAGAGGCCGTGTAGTGAGCCTTTTGGTAGCAAAGCTCCGCGACCTGTCGCAGCCCCTGTTTGCCCAGCGCCGCCAAGTAAATTGTCGCTGCCAGGGCGTAGAGGGCCTCGTTCGTGCAGATATTGCTGGTGGCCCGCTCCCGGCGAATATGCTGCTCCCGGGTTTGCAGGGTAAGGACGTACCCGGTCCGGCCCTGGCGGTCCACGGTCCGGCCGGAGAGACGGCTGGGCATTTGCCTGATGAATTCCTGCTTTGCGGCAAAGAGACCCAGGTAGGGGCCCCCAAAGCTGGGTGGAATCCCCAGCGGCTGGCCCTCCCCGGCGACGATGTCCGCGCCGTAGTGCCCCGGCGGCTGGAACAACCCCATGGCGACGGGGTCGGCGGAAACGACCAGCAATCCCTGTTTTTCGTGGACCAATGCGGATAGCTTTTCCAGGTCTTCGATGTACCCAAAGAAGTTGGGGTACTGGACTACCAGGCAAGCCGTAGATTCGTCCAATTCGGGAGACTCAGCCGACACCGGTTCAACCTGGATACCGTGGGCCCGGCAGTAGGTCTCTATCACCTGTATGTACGTCGGCGAAGTCGTGTTGACCACAGCGACCCGTGTCCGGCGGGTCACCCGGCAGGCCATCAGCGCCGCTTCAGCCAGGCTGGTGGCGCCGTCGTACATGCCGGCATTGGCTACTTCCATCCCGTAAAGGCTGGAAATCAAGGTTTGGAACTCGTAGATAACCTGCAGAGTCCCTTGGCTGGCTTCCGCCTGGTAGGGCGTGTAGGCCGTCAGGAACTCGCCCCGGGTCATCAACGCCTTAACTATCGAAGGTATGAAATGGTGATACGAGCCTGCTCCAAGAAAAGAGGGGCCGCTGCCCAGGGGGCGGTTCTTCGCGGCAAGGCCGGCGAGCTCTTTCTGAATTTCCAGTTCCGAAAGGGGGTCGGGCAGGTTGAGAGGGGGATTTCGGTGCTGTACGGGAATATCTTCGAATAGCTGATCGATGGAGGTCAACCCCAAACTGGCGAGCATTTCTTCCTGCTCTTCGAGGGTGTTGGGGATGTAGTGGGACTGGTGGTGATTGGTGGTCATGAGGCGGTGGTTGGCGCAGGCAATGCCATTGCCCGGCGGTCGGGGTTGGGCCCCGTTGGCTTCACTCTAGCCCGCTGATGAAACTGTCGTATTCCTCGGCTGACATGAGGGTGTCTACTTCCGAGGCGTCGCTCATGACCACCCGCAAGAGCCATCCGCCCTCGAAGGGGTCTTGATTGACCAATTCCGGATGGTCGATCAGCCCTTGATTCACCTCAATGACTTGTCCGCTGACCGGAGAATAGAGGTCGGATACTGCTTTCACGGACTCGACCTCTCCCATTTTTGCCATGTGCCGGATTTCGGTCCCCGGTTGCGGCAGGTCCACGTACACAATGTCGCCGAGTTGGTCCTGTGCGTACGCTGTAATCCCGGCCAGCGCTTGACCGGTAGCCGGGTCTTCAATCTTGATCCACTCGTGCTCACGAGTGTATTTGCGGTCGTTGGGGTTCATTTAGACGGCGCCTTTCTGGTTCGGTTAAGCCTTGGTGTAAAAGGGCAGCGGAACAACCTCAGCCGAAACATCGCGGCCCCGAATGTCCAACTGTACCTGTTGCCCCGGTTGCGCGTAACGCTCCAAAACGTAGCCCATGGCGATGCTGGTGTCAAGGGTTGGGGAATAGCTGCCGCTGGTGACGAAGCCAATCTGGCGGCCTTCAACCGAAATGGGATAATTGGCCCTGGGGGCGCTGCGGCCCGGGGTTGTCAGGCCCACCAACCTTCGGTCCACGCCGTTCTGGTGTTGGTTCTTCAGGACCTGGGACCCCACGTATTCCTTGTCGAACCGCACGAAGCGGTCCAGCCCTGCCTCGATGGGTGTGGATACGGGATCGATTTCATGGCCGTGAAGCGGCAGTCCGGCTTCCAACCGCAGCACGTCCCTCGCCCCCAGGCCGCAGGGCAATGCGCCCAGGTCCATCAACATTCGCCAGATGGAGGCGGCGTCTTGGGAATCGGCCACAATCTCCACTCCGTCTTCCCCGGTGTATCCGGTGCGGGCCAGGACCACCGGCGTGCCCGACAGGGCGGCGTTTCTCCAGGAGAAGGGACGTATGCCCGTTACGGGCGAATCGGCAAGTCGCTCAATAATCCCCAAGGCCTCGGGACCCTGGCAGGCGATGAGAGCGGTGGACTCGGTGCGGTCGTCCATCACGCAGCCGCCGGGAAACCTTTGGTCTATCCAACCCTGGAACCAGGCTACTACTTCCAGGCGGTTACCGGCGTTTGGGATCAGCAAATAGGCGTCGTCATCCAGGCGGTAAAAGATGGTGTCGTCAATGACCCCGCCGGACTCGTTGCAGATCATGCAGTAGCGGGCGCGACCAACCCGCAGGCTTTCGACGGACCCGGTAAGCACCCAATCCAGGAATTGGGTTGCCCGGGGGCCGGAAATATACAGGCGCCCCATGTGGCAGACATCGAAAATTCCGGCAGCCGTGCGCACCGCGTCCACTTCTGCCAGAATGCCGGAATACTGCACCGGCATATTCCAGCCGCCGAAGGTCACCATCCGAGCGCCCAATTCTAAGTGGAGGGGGAACAGCACCGTTTGTAAATCTGTGGAGGCCAAAGCCGTAGAATGATAGCTTTGACGGCCCAGGGATGCAAGATGCCCTGTGTTACAATCCGGGCTCAAATCGGGCCTATTACGGGGTAAGGGACCAGGATGTCAGGACGTTTGCAAGCCAAAGTGGCCATTGTTACCGGCGGCGCGTCGGGGATTGGCCGCGCCGTATGCCGCAGGTTCCTCGAAGAAGGGGCCAAGGTTGTCGTCGCAGACCGAAATCCGGCGGGAGCGCAAGAAACCAGGGAGTTGCTGGAAGATGACGCCAACACCGCCGTATCGGTCGTGGACGTTTCCAACTCGGTCCAGGTTCAAGCCATGGTGGCAGACGCCGTAGCCCGCTTTGGGAGCCTGGACATCCTGGTGAACGGCGCCGCCATCTTGATTCGGACGCCGCCCTTGACCGAGGTTGACGACCTGCAATGGGACCTCACCATGGACACCAATCTCAAGGGCCCGTTCTACTGCTGTAAATACGCCATCCCTGCCATGATTGCCAGCGGCGGCGGCTCTATTGTCAACATTGCTTCGATGTCCGGAATCCGCGGGCCCGCCTACTCGGTCCCCTACGCGGTTAGCAAAGCGGGCGTAATTCACCTGAGCAAAGTGGCGGCGGCTCAATACACGTCTCAAGGCGTTCGCATCAATTGCATCGCTCCCGGAGGCGTGGACACGCCGCAGATGCGGGGAAGCACCGCCAGCGCTGAAAATTTCCAGGAGCGGCAATCGGGGCATCCCTTGGGAAGGGTGGGCCGGCCCGAGGAAATCGCCAACCTGATATTGTGGCTGGCTTCCGACGAGGCATCATACGTCAGCGGCAGCACCTACATTACCGACGGCGGGGCCTGGGCTGCAACAGAGTAATGGACGGGATGAGCGTGGACAAGTTGATAGATATTACCAACCGCGCGGTTGCCGACTACGGGTTCCGCCTGGCGGTGTTGTATGGGTCTGCCGACGTGGCCATAAAGAGCGGGCTTTCAGACCGGGAAGCGGCCATTCTGAAAGAGACTGTATTGGAGTTGCTGGCGGCGTTGCCTGTGCCGGTCCAACCGCAGGATATTCCCACCGAGCAGGCCAGGCTGGAGAACCACATCCGCCTGGCCACCTGACCGGCGCCGACTTTGCCTGGTTGGTGTCGGGTCACTGCTCTCGACCTATAATCTCCGGCGGGTTTTCGTCGTAGCCGACCAGTTCCACAAACCCCTTGCCGCCTACTTCCTTGCCACTGGCGTACCCCGTTACGTCCACCGCTCCCTCCCAGTAGGTCACCGGGACGTAATCGGTCTCGGTGAATTCTGCGTTCCTGCTACTGGGGGTCAGTTGCAGGCTAAGCCCGAGGGAGTCCACGGTTACGGTCCAGCCTTGCGGGTATTCTACGCTGGTCACCGGGCTGGTCCAGGCGCCGGTGGACGACCACTGAATCTGGTCGCCTGGTAGGTGAATCGAGGCCGCCGCTCCGTTGGCGGGCGCTGTTCCGGTGGGCGATGCCGGCACGTAGGTCCCGTAGGTGATAACCGGCGCTCCGTCGGCGGTATTCCAGACCACCGAAACCATCAACTCCGAACCGTCATCCAGTTGGATGCCCGCCCAGTCCCATCCCACCGGAGCGACGCTGAAATCCCCCCACTGATGGTCCATCCAGGCCCACCCGGAAACCGGCTCAACTGCGCCGTTCTGTTCCATGATTCCATCGATCGCCAGGCGCGGGCGCGTGTAATAGTAGGTCATCCCGGCAACCCCCAGGTCCACCAGCCCGGTGCCCTGGTGGAGTGCGGCCGGTTTTTGAGAAGTCGCCGTCAACTCAAGGGTGTAATCACCGATATTAAAGTCCAACCCGTAGTCGGCCCCGTCGCCGGTCATCCCCCAACCCTCAACCTGGAAGCCAAAGCGATTAGTGGTGGGTTCTTGCTCGTTGACCAGCGCCGCTTTTTCACCGTCCAGGTAGACGTCATCCTCGTGGTCCGCCCAGCCAAGCTGCATCAACTGAGGGACCTGGCCGTCCGGCGTAACGGTCAGGAAGGTCACAAAATGGAAACTGTATTCCCGCCCATCGGCGTCTTCCAGGTGGCCGTTGAAGTACCACCACTCCACCGGCGTCAGGTGGACACCCTCGTCGCCGGGCAACGTGACGATACCGGTGTTTTGCGGCGCTGGTGTGCTCGTCGGAATCGGAGTTGGGAATGGGGTTGCCGTCGGGACTATTGGCTGGCTGGAGCAGGCGATTGTGAGCGCCAGCGCGCAAGCCATGACGGCTGGAAGTACGTGTTTCATTGTGGTGATTATTTTACAGGACGGCGGAAACCGAGCGACCTAGGGTCTTTCGATTGTCCTCCGTCATTCTCGCCGCAGCGGGAATCCAGAGCCCTTTTCCCCATCCAACCTGGTGCGTGTCTGCAGGAATGTTCCAGGTGGGACGTCGACCTGTCCATCCGGCGCGTCTTAGTCGGCATAACAGTCTTGGCCCATAATCAGGGTTCTGGATTCCCGCTGCGGCGAGAATGACGGGAGTAGGAGTCAAATTGGGCTCCAGATTCCCGTTGCGGCAAGAGCCACGGGGGATTCGATGATAATCGACAGGCCCTACCGAGCGACCCTTCCGATCGGACCCGGCGGCGGTGCTATGATATATTTGCCTTTCCCACAGGGGCATATTTTCGGCTACGGGATCGGAGGCAAGTTGGCTGAACTTACTCAGGAAGAAATCGACCGGCACTTGGACCAACCTCATGTCGGCCACCTGGTGACCATTCGGTCCAATGGCAGTCCCCACGTGGCGCCGGTGTGGTTTCAGAAAATTGAAGACCGGGTGTGGATTATGGCGGGAAGGGGGGCGGTGAAAATACGCAACGCCAGAAGAAACCCCCGAGTAGCCATATCGGTAGCCACCGATGCGAGGCCATACAGCTACGTGGTGCTGGAAGGTGAGGCGACCGTGAGCCAGCAGGACCTGCCGGAAATAGTGAGCAGTATTTGTCTCAAGTATGACGGCCCGGAGCGCGGCCCAGAATTCGCCAGGGAGCTATTGGACCGGGGAGACATGGCGCTTCTGGAGGTCAAAGTCGACCGGGTCATGTCCTGGGTCGAAGACGACTAAAAGTCACCCCTGAGGGTTGAGATTCTCGCGAGTCCTGCAGGCGGCGGCTAATCGGGCGGCTGGTCCAGCGGAGGCAACACCCGGGCCAGCCACGACACCAGGTCGCTCAACACGTCGGCGCTTATCTCGTGGGCCATTTCGTATTCGTGGTATTCCGGGGAGTACCCGGAGTTTTCCAGGAAACTCTTGGCTGCCTGGGCCCGGTCCACCGCAATCATTGGGTCGTACAGGCCGTGGGCGACGAAGATAGCCTGCTCGCGCCCCTGGGGAAGTTTTTGAGCCAGCAGTTCCTCGTCCGGCAGGGTTGCGCTCAATGCAACCAACCCGGCAAAGGCGGTGGGCCGCTCTAAACCGCATCTGTAGGTCATGCCGCCGCCCTGCGAAAAACCCAGTAGGACGGCTTTTCCCGGCTCCGTTTTGAACTGCTCGAATACCTCGTCGAAGAAGCCTCCCAGAAGGTCCTCAGCACTCTGGACCTGCTCCGGGGTGGACATGCCCCTGGGCGCCATCCATCCCCATCCGGCATGCCCGCCGCCCAGATCGAAAGCCAGAGGAGCGTTGGGGCAGGCGTAGACGTACCCGTGTTGGTTGATCATGGGGGCCAAGCCGGCCAAATCCTGCATGTTGGCCCCGAAGCCGTGGAGCATTATTATCAATGGGTAGTTGGTTTCTGGGGAGTAGCCGTCCGGCACCACCGTCAAGTATTTTAGACCAAGTCCCTGATGTTCCACGGCTTGCATGTCGAAGCTCCCTATCGGCTGGGATGAAAGTCCAGCCAATCCTAACACCGTAGGCTGGTGGGTACAAACAAAAGAGGCGGGACCACGGGGACGTTTAATTGTCCCCCGTCATTCCCGCCGCAGCGGGAATCCAGAGCCCTGATCATTCACCAAGACCGTTTTGCCAACTAACACGCGCCGGGTGGACTGGCCGGCGTACCACCCGGACCATTCCTGCAGACCCGCATCAGGTTGGATGGGGAAAAGGGCTCTGGATTCCCGCTACGGCGAAAAAACCGGAGGTTGGCGCAATGTCGTTGATTTATCACCTGGTTCGGCGCGGTGACTGGGAGGGCAGAAGCCTGCCCGGTGAATACAGCGCTTCCAGTCTGGGGGTTGAAGGATTCAACCACTGCTCCGAGGATGAACCGCAACTGTTGGCGGTGGCCCGGAGGCTCTATTCCGGGGAGACCGACCTACTGGTCCTGGAGGTGGAAACCGGGGCCATGGCTGCCGAGGTGAAGAGGGAACCCAGCCGTTCGGGCGAGATTTATCCCCATATCTATGGACCCATAAACGTGGAGGCGGTGGCCGGTGTGCGGGAACTGCTGCCAAGCCCTGACGGAGGGTTCCAGCTGGGACCGGTTATTGGCGGCCAGTGATTTCAGCCGTGGTATACCGCCAACAATCGGTGCGGCAATTACCATCAAGTGGCGGGGCGTACAGAGAGAGGGTCCGCGGGGACGCGACGCTGGCGAAACCCCGAGGATGCAGGCTCGGACGTAAACCGGAGAGAGGGTTATTTCTGGGCCAGCAGGAATTCCACCAGGGCGTTGACTTGGTCATCGGTTAGGTTGGCGGTGAGGGCCGGAGTCATGACTCCGGGCAGAGCGCGTTCTACTCCGGTGGGTACGAATGCTTCGGGGTCAAGGATGGACTCCGTAATGTACTCACGGGCGGACAGCCCCGGTTTCCGGGTGGCGGCTTCCGTGCCTATGTGGGTCTGATCGGGTCCCACCAAACCGGCGGCTACCCCATCAATGGTATGGCAGGCGGCGCACCCGCCTACGCCCACAAATATCTCCTGGCCTTGGGCAATCAACGCATCGGTGTCACCGCCGGAGCCGCCAGTGGCAGGCTCAGTCCCGGAAGGAGTGGTCGCAGTTTCGACGGAGGGGGAACCGGTGTCGGGTGTTTGCGCAACGACCACGGGCTCCGGTTCTTCTTCGTGATGTTCCTCATAGGGAACGGCCCTGGCTTCGGCATAGGACCGTGGATTCCCCTGCAGGGCGAAGAAGAGGACCAGGACTGCCACTACTACGGCGAATCCCAGGCCCAATCCCGACAGGAAAATTCCGCCGAGCAACCGGTTGTCGAACTTCAGGTGCATGTAGAACATGATCACTATGGCGAACTTCACCGCCGAAAGAGCGACCAGGAGCGGTATCTTGGAAGCCCCCAGGTGGTTGACGATCTGGGCTTCCGGGTAAATCAGAAGAAATTCAACGATGGTGATTGCGAACAGGATAACCGCAATCAACACGTATTGGCGGAACGTGGGATGGTGGCTTTCCTGGTCTTGGTGGCTACCGGCCATGCACCGAACTCCTCATTGACTGTAGACCATAGGACGGCATTAACCGCCGGGGTTGGGAGCGGGCCCTACGTCAAACCCGGCTATTAGGTAAAGCAAAGTGAAGATCACAATCCAGACGATGTCTACGAAGTGCCAGTAAAGACCGGCCAACTCCACGTCGAGAGCGGTTGCCGGCCCCAAGCGGCCCTTGAACGAGATGATATACAGGCCAAGCAGCCAGATAATGCCCAGGGTCACGTGGGCGCCGTGAAACCCCGTCAGCGTAAAGAAGCTTGCGCCGAAAAGGTTGGTGCCCAGGGTCAGCCCTTCATTCTTGAAGGTGTTGAACTCGTAGATTTGGAAAGCAATGAATATCGAACCCATGATGATAGTGGCCAGCAGCCATATCTTGATGCCCCGCTGGTTATTGGCGTTGGTGGCCGCCAGGGCCTGCACCATGGCAAAGCTGCTGCACAGCAAAACGAAGGTGCTGATGGTGGTAATAGGAACATCGATAATGTCGTTCGGGTACGGCCCGTTGAGGCTTTGCCCGCGGTACACCATGTAGGTGGCGATCAACGCGCCGAAGAAAAGGCAGTCCGAGCCTAGAAACACCCACATGAGTAGCTTCCGGTGGTTTAAACCGGTGGTGGTGGCTTCGGCCGCGTGTCCGGGTTCTACCGCATGGGCCAAGGTTCAAGGCTCCTAATGATGGGTTGCTTCGGCGGCCGCAGGCTCGTTGGCCCATCCAACGGCGCCAATGAACGCTATGACGCCGCCCACAAAGCTGAGTCCAACGTGTGTCAGGATGCCCGCGCCCAGTATCGCCACGCCGAACGCAACTACCAGAGGCCAGAACGAGGGGCTGGGCATGTGGATAGTTGATGGGTCCACGTGCGCCTCTGCCGGCGGGATGGGTTCTCCGGCAGCCTCTGCCCTTTGCTTGACTATCCAGTACTGGTCGCGGCCTTCAACCACTGGGATCTCCGCAAAGTTGTAGGCCGGCGGGGGCGAGGAAATGCTCCACTCCAATCCCGGAGCGTCCCATGGGTCGTGGCCCGCGTCGGGTTCCTTCCGCATGGTCCGCAGGTAGTTGACTATGAATACGGCGATACCTATGAACAGGACCACGTAACCCAACGAGGAGATCACGTTGTAAATCTCGAAGCCGAGATCCGCCGGGTAAGTGTAAACCCGCCGGGGCATCCCGTTCATGCCCACGAAGTGCATGGGGAAGAAGGTGAGGTTCATGCCGACGAACATCAACCAGAAGTTGAGCTTGCCCAACCTCTCCCCGAACAGGCGCCCGGTGAACTTGGGGCCCCAGTAGTAAATGCCGGCGAAGATTCCAAAGATGGAACCGCCGAACAGGACGTAATGGATGTGGGCAACTACGTAGTAGGTGTCCTGTTGCTGTGCGTCGGACGGGGCAACCGCATGGGAGACGCCGCTCAAACCGCCGACGATAAACAGGGCGACAAACCCGATGGCAAAGAGCATCGACGTCGTAAACTCGATAGACCCGCCCCACAGGGTTCCAATCCAGTTGAAGATTTTAACCCCGGTGGGCACGGCAATCAGCATGGTTGTAATGGTGAACACCGAGTTTGCCACCGGACCTAGTCCGACGGTAAACATGTGGTGACTCCACACTGCCCAGCTCATGATTCCGATAACCAGACCGGAGAACACTATGAACGGGTATCCGAACAAAGGCTTCCTGGAAAATGTGGGAAGCACCTCCGACACTACGCCCATGGGAGGAAGTATCAGGATGTAGACTTCCGGATGGCCGAAGACCCAGAACAAGTGCTGCCAGAGGAGGGGGTCTCCCCCGCCTTCCGGCATGAAGAAATGGGTCCCGAAATTGCGGTCCATGGTAAGTTCGACCAGGCCCACCGTGATAACCGGGAAAGCAAGCACCAGCAGGATCGAGGTTATCAGGGTCATCCAGGTGAAGACGGGCAACCGCATCAGGCTCAAGCCCGGGGCCCGCATGTTAATGATCGTGACCACGAAATTCAGCGCCGCGGCGACTGAGGAAACACCCAGAACCAGCAGGCTGACCGACCAGAAGTCCAGGCCTGCTCCCAGGCTGTAGGGCTTTTCGGTCAAGCTTGCATATGAGAACCACCCGGCATCGGGAAGTTGGTTGACCAGGAAGCTGGAGTGAAAGGTTAGGGTGCCAAAGAGAAACACCCAATAGCTGAAGGCGTTCAGCCTGGGAAACGCAACGTCTCTGGCTCCGATGGCCAGCGGAATCAACAGGTTGAAGAAGGCCGCGCTCAAGGGCATGATTACCATGAACACCATGGCCGTGGCATGCATGGTGAACATCTGGTTGAACACGTCCGGCGACACCAACGTGGATTCGGCCGTGGCCAATTGGGCCCGCATTACTCCGGCCTCGACGCCGGCCACCAGGAACACCATAAACGCGGTAATGCCGTACAGGACGCCGATCCGCTTGTGGTCTACGGTATAGACCCAACTCCAAATGCCGGCATACTCGCCGGAGGGTCTGACTAAAACTCCTGCTATCGTCGCCATTCAGCGCCTCCGCAGTGGGAAGGACCTACTATGTACTTGGTAGCTGCCATTGATTTGGCGATACCCCTAGTCAACAAGTCTACTTTAAGCTCAACAGATACTCAATGACGGAAGACACGTCACCGGCGCTGAGGGTGTTGGTTCCATCCTGGTAGAAGGGCGCCTTACGGGCCATGTAGTTGCCCGGCTTGATATCCGTCGGGTTGTTGATCCAGGCGGTCAGGTTTTCTTCGTTCAGGTCCACCAACCCGGCGGCAAAGGTTTTGCGAGTGGCCAGGTCGGTCAAATTGGGGCCGGGTGCAATGGCGGCTCCAGCCAGAAAACCGACGAGTCTGCCATTGGTGATCGCAGGATTGTCGGGCCCGGTGGAGGTGTGGCAGGAAGAGCAATTGGCTGCAAAAATGGCCTTGCCCTGTTCAGCTTGGGCGGTCAATACCGGGGCATCGCCGTAGTTTGCCACCCATGCGTCGTAGTCGGCTTGTTCCAACACTTCGACCTTGAACTTCATCAGGGCATGGGAGGTGCCGCAGAACTCGGCGCACAACCCGGTAAAGGTGGCGGGTAGAGTATCAATCTGGTTGCTGTTGGCCTTGAACCACGTCCTGTTGGTGTGGGTGGGAATTACGTCAACCTTGCCGGCCAACCGGGGAATCCAGAAACTGTGGATGACGTCGTCGCTCTCCAGCTTCACTACCACCGACGTATCTACGGGCACCCGCAATTCGTTGGCGGTTGTGATCGTCTTTCCGCCGCCGGCATCGGGGTATTCGAACTCCCACCACCATTGGTGTCCGGTGGCGGTGACTTCCAGAATGTATTCGTCGGAACTGGGTGGGTCCTTTATCTCAAACAGTGCGATGACCGACCAGATCCCCAACCCCATGATAAGAATGGTGGGGATGATGGTCCAGGCAATTTCCAGGGGCAGGTTCCCATGCACCTGGGCGGGCCTTGGCTGGCCGGGGCGGCGCCGGTAGCGGAAGATGGCGTAGACCAGCACGCCTTCCACCAGGACAAACACAATCGCCATGACCCAGACCAAGGCGTTGAACAGTTCCAGTTGCTTGTTCGCCACCGGCCCGGCCGGATTCCATGTGGACAATTCGCCCTGGGAGCAAGCCGCGCCCAACACCAGCAATAATGGCGTCAGGGTGAGGAGCTTAACGAACCAGGACTTTTTGGAATTGGTGGGGAAAACGGTTGGTCCGGCCATTCTAAAAGCAGGCTCTGGCAGAGATCTGTTGGATGTCCCGAGGGGGCGTAACCCCATCGATTGACTCCGTTGTTTCAGGCTCCCAAGTCCACCGGGAGAGCTTGGTTAGTGCGAAATTTCACTATCGGGCGGAACGTTATCACAGCGAGTTTAACCATGTCAACGCAATTCGAAGGGCAGCATTCCCATTCCGAAGCGGAGCGGGGTCCAGCTATCGGACTCAAATGGGGCATCAAAGCCAGGTAGTCGTCAAGCTGTCGACCAACATAGCCACGAACAGTAGCGCGAGGTAAAGAAGGGAGTACAAATAAAGCTTTCGGGCGTTGGACGCAGTGGAATCTTGCCTGAGCTTCCAAGCCAGCAACAGGAAGACACTGCCCAACAGGGCCGCAGAGCCCAGGTAGACCCACCCCACGGCATTGGTGGCGGCAAATATCAGGGACAAGGCTATGAGAACAATCGAATACAGGAATATATTGCCCACGGTGGTTTCCCGACCGGCCACCACCGGCAGCATGGGAATCCCGGCCCGCTCATAATCGGTCTCTATCAAAAGGGCCAGAGCCCAGAAATGGGGCGGCGTCCAGAAGAAAACAATGGTGAACATGTACAACGCCGGCAGGTCCAACCCGCCGGTGACGGCCGCCCAACCCACCATGGGCGGGATGGCCCCGGCGGCTCCTCCAATGACGATGTTGTGTGGAGTGGTCCGCTTCAACCATCCGGTGTAAACCAGCACGTAGAAAAGGCTGGCGGCCATGGTAAGCGATGCCGCCAGTATGTTGACCCAGGCGGCCAGGAGCCCAAAGGCCAATATATTGAGAATTATCCCGAAGGCCAGGGCGCTGCCGGGCGAAATGCGATGCCCGGGAACGGGCCGCTCGCGGGTGCGGGACATCAGGCTGTCGATGTCCTGGTCCATGAAGTGGTTTAGTGCGTTTGCGCCGCCGGCCCCGAGAGAGCCTCCCACGCAGACCAGCAACATCATCAATGCGCTGGGCGTGCCCTGCGCCGCCACAAACATGCCCCCGATGGCCGTGATTACCAGAAGTGAGATTATGGGCGGTTTGGTCAGCGCAATGTAGTCGTTAACCAGCCGGAGCAGGCTAGCCCCCCGTCCAGGGGGCGTTGCAACGGCGGCTTGCTGTTCAACCATGGATGGGCTCCAATGGAATTGACTTATGCGGGGCGTGGGTTGCTTCGGTCAACCCGACCATGATCCTCCAAACGGGTGTGGGCTGCTGCGGTCAATCCGACCATGATCCCCCAGACAATGGTAGCCAGCGACAGGTGCAATGCCCGTAGCTCCTCCGTGAAACCCAGGGTGACTACGAAAGCGCCGGCGGCTATCTGGATGAGCAGCGCCGCGGAACCGGCCAACCCCAGCCATCTGATGGAACCGCCCCTGGCTGACTTGATTGCCAGATGCAGGGCGTAAATTATGAACAACCCGAATACCAATGTAGCATATCGGTGGCCCATGTGGACCGTCTGCGGCCAGTTATCCGGGAACAGGCTCCCGTGGCATAGCGGCCATCCCACACATGCCGCGGTCGCTCCGGCGGCGGTGACGTAGGACCCGGTCAGGATCAGCGCGTACGCCATTACCGAAGCTGCCAGCAACATCGAAGGGAGTCTCCGGGAGCGTGTATCCGACTCCGGAGTTTTAGGCCCAGCCAGTGGTCCCGCGCGAGCCAGTGGTCCAGTGAACGAAACCACCAGCAGGACTATCAACGTTGCCAGCATCGCCTGGGCGACGGCCAGGTGTACCAAGACGATGAAAGGCGGTAGTTCTTGGAGCACCGTCACGGCGCCCAACCCCGATTGTATGAATAAAAGGACCAGGGCGACCGAGGCCGGGACCACCAACCACGGCTGTTTCCGGTAGGCTATCCAGGCGGCGATGCAGGTGGCCAGCACCAGGGGTCCGACCAGAGCCGAGGCCACGAACCGGTGGCTGTATTCGATGATGGCTTTCAGGTCCGGGGGTGGCAGGAAACCGCCGTAGCACAGGGGCCAGTCGGGGCACCCCAGGCCGGACCCGGTGACCCGCACGACCCCACCCAGGACCACGAGTCCGCCAACCGATATCACCGTAATGAAAGCCAGAACCCGGAACCAAGTCCGGGTTCCGGAAGGAAGGATGCCAGTAGCGGAGGTGTCGGCTGATGCCATGGGGGAAAGGTGGACGGTCTTGGTTGATGGTTAGGTTGGTTTAAACAGAGTTAGCCCAGGCGCGCACTATCGAAGTCCCGCGCCGTTCGAATCGCTTTGGCCGTTGGGGTGCAACGGCCCAGAAACGCGGGGTCAGGCCGTTAACGGCCCGAAACGTAACATAGGCCAAATTCAGTGTCAACGAAGTGCAGGAGCGGCCCTGGGTCTTTCAATTGTCGGTTACCCACCCGTCATTCTCCCCGCAGCGGGAATCCAGAGCCCTTTCTCCCAATACTCTTTGTTAGGATACCCAGGACGCCTCGCCTCTTAGCCAAGCAGACCGGCCCCATGTGGACTACTCCTGCATTGCCCCACGCACCTGGATCTGGGAACGGGCTCTGGATTCTCGTTGCTGCTGGAAGGACCGGTGGGGGTCACCCGAGTATTGGCATAGTTAATGCGATTGCCCTGATGGCTGGGCCATACCCGGACAAGGAGCCAGTCATGGTCGAGAAGAAGGCAAGAAACGTAGCGGTCTGGGCGAGGAGCGTCACCTGCCTGAGTCCACTGAGACAGTGGCGGTTCAGCCGCTGGGCCGCCTTCAGCGTCTTGAATACCCGCTCGCGGGCGTGCTATAGTGCGCAGACTTAGCCGTGGAGATGCTCAACATGACTCACTATCAATTGAAATATGTCCTGCATCTTCCATCAGAAGATACTGGCGGGATGTTCATGGCCGATATTCCCGTTCTTCCAGGTTGTCGTGCGTGGGGAAATACCGAGCAAGAAACCATCGAAATCTTGCAAAGCGTAGCGGAAGAGTTCATAGCCTCCTATAACACACACGGAGACGAACTCCCGGCCGACGTGATGAGTTCGAAATCGGACGAGGAAAGCATCCTCGTCTTTGCATGAAATATGCTGACGTCACGCGGAAGCTCGTGAATTGCGGTTGTGCCTTTGATAGACAGGCTAAAGGATCGCACCAAGTTTGGCGCAGTCGAATCAACGGTAAGCGAACCACTGTGCCAGATCACGGCAGCAAAGATTTGGCAGAAGGAACAATCAGCGTGATCAGGCGCGACCTCGGAATAGACAAGAAAGACTTCGACAAAGCTTAAAAAGGGGATTCGCAAGAACCCTAGGGCCGGGATAGCCTCCCGGCCCTTACTCATTCATGCAACTAGCCGCCGCCCCGTCACTTTTGATTCAGAGCGGCCATTGGGTGCAAATCCGATTGGCGGCTTTGGCCCTGCATGACACAACGGAGCGCACCGGGGGAATTTCTACCTGGCCCGTGGTAATATATATCCCCGTCCATGGAATACGCAGTTCAAGTCGAAAATCTAGTCAAGCGCTACGGTTCGGTCAACGCTGTCGACGACATCTCTTTTGACGTTAAGCAGGGCGAGATTTTCGGCATCCTCGGCCCCAACGGCGCCGGCAAGACGACCACCCTGGAAATCATTGAAGGTCTGCTGAAACCCACCGCCGGCTCGGCCACCGTCCTGGGAATGGACTTGGCCCATAACGCCAAGCAGGTCAAATCCAGAATCGGCGTCCAACTTCAGTCGGCAGCCTACTTCGACTACCTTTCTTTGCGCGAAATCCTCGGATTGCTTGGCACGTTTTACCCCAGGGCCACCCCGGCAAAAGACCTTCTGCGGCAGGTGGACCTGGTCGATCAAGCGGGGATGCGCTTGAGACAGCTTTCCGGCGGGCAGAAGCAGCGGTTTACCGTTGCGGCCAGCCTGGTCAACCAGCCGGACCTGGTGATTCTTGATGAACCGACCACCGGGCTGGACCCGCAAGCCCGCCGCAGCCTGTGGAGCCTCATTCGGCAGATTCACGAACAGAATATCACCATTGTCCTGACCACCCATTACATGGAGGAGGCCCAGACCCTTTGCCAGCGTCTGGCCATCATGGACCAGGGCCGCTTGGTAGCCGTGGATACCCCGGCCAACCTCGTCGGACGCCTGGACGTGGGCTACAACGTCAAGGTCGTGTTGAGCCGGCCGCTCAGCGCGGAGCAGGCGGCGGCGTTCAATGGAAACGTGAAATTAGCCGAAGCCCATACCGATTCTCTGAACGGGACCACCTACCTGTTCCGGTTGGAGAACACCTCAACAATGCTGGCGGGCGTGTTGGAACAATTGGAGCAGACCGGGTCGGCGCTGGAACACCTGGACATTACTCCGGTGACGTTGGAGGACGTTTTCCTCACGCTGACCGGCAATGAACTCCGGGAGGGAAATTGATCGCCCTCTTCTGGGCCAACCTTAAAATGATGGCCCGAAACAGGCAGGCCACCTTCTGGGCGCTCTTTTTCCCTTTGATTTTCGTGGTCGTTTTTGGCCTGTTTGACTTCGACAGCTTGGGATCTAGCCGTGTGGCGATAGTGGCTGAAGCAGATTCCCCGGTTGTGAGTCAGGTCATCGGCGGATTGGCGGCCATCTATGCTTTGGATGTACGGGAAGAAGTCGGGCCGGCGTTCCAGTCCAATGTAGCCAAAGGACGGCTCGAGGTCGAGGAGGGAGACCTGGACTACCTGTTGATCCTGCCGCCGGACCCCAGCCCCGCAGACGGTGGAAATTCAGACGGCGGGCAATTGACAAGAACGCCGGCCACCCTGGTCTACGCTTCGGGAGATCGGGGACGCAACCAATTGGTTATTGGCGCCGTGCGCGACATACTGGCCCAGGCCGGGTCCGGTGTGCAGGCCGGTTCCAGCGCGATGGATTCCCAGGCAATAGATTCCGAGGCATCGGCCAGTCCGGGTGACGCCCTGCTCCAATCCGAGGCCGTGGAGGTAAGCCAGGTCTCGTATTTCGACCAGGTTCTGATGGGACTGGTTGCGATGGGCATCATGACCAACGCGATAATTTCCATTTCCGTGCGGATCAGCAACTACCGAAACCTGTCAATCCTGAAGCGTCTCCTGGTAACGCCCCTGCCAATTTGGAAGTACTTCGTCGGCGAAGTGGGAGCGCATTTGATGGTCGCCCTGGTGCAGGCGGCGATAATCATCTCGGTGGGTGTGCTGGTCTTCGGGGCCAAGATTCATGGCAACCTCGCTTGGATTCTGATCATAGTTGTCCTGGGGAGCCTGGTGTTTTTGAATATCGGGTTCATCGTTTCCGGCTGGACCAACAACCCGGCGGCGGCATCAGGAATGGGTAATGCCATTGCCCTGCCGATGATGTTTTTCGCCGGCACATTTTTCCCAACCGCAGCTTTGCCCTGGGTTTTGCCCTACGTTGCTGAGGCATTGCCCCTGACTCCCATGCTGGTAGCTCTGCGGGATGTCGCCAATGCCGGTGAGCCTCTTTGGAATACCTGGCCCCAGCTGGCTATTCTCGGAGGCTGGGTTTTGGCCACCGGGGCGGTGGCCACCAAGGTGTTCCGCTTCAATTGACGGTTGCCGTCTCCCCGGAAACTCGAAAACTTTTGGGCCCGCCTTTGCGACCATCCGCTTCAGGGTACGGGTTGTTCTTCGGCGCGGCCGCCGTGTTGGTGTTGGCCCTTGCCTGGGGTTGCGGCGGCGGCTCCGGCTCGCCTGACCGCGGCGAACTGAAGCAGGTGCAGGGGGTGGTGGTGGAAGTGGTGGCCCGGAACATTGACGAGGTCGAGACCCTGGGAGTCAGGGACGCCGACGGCCGCGTGTGGACCTTCACGACGCGGGGATACGCCGGGTTCACTCCGGGGCACCTTCGGGAGCACCAACTCTTCGGAGACCGGGTGGTGGTTTACTTCCGGGAAGAGTCCGGCCCGGAGGACAGCCGGTTGGTGGCGGTGAGGTTTGCCGACGCCAGGGATTAGCCGGCCGCCAGCGCTTCTTCCAAAGCCGCTTTGATCTCTTCGGCCGCGGCAAATTGCTCAAACTTGGCCCTGACTCGCCCTCCGCCGTCAACTACGAACGTCCACGGCTCGGAGGGCAGGTTCCATTCTTCGACCGCCGGCACAACGCCGCCGGACGGGCGCCCCTGGATCAGGTGGGGGTCCTGGAACACTTCTACGTGGATGAAGTTGGCTCGACCCTGGTACGTGTCCCGCAGGCCGGAGATCACCTCCACCTGGGGGCCGCAGGTGGCAGTGACACAGAAAGCGGGAGTGGAAAAAACCACCACCAACGGTTGGCCCAACTCCAACGCCGAACGGACGGACATGCGGTACAGGTCAGGGTCCGGCGGGTTGGCGCTGGTAATCTGATTCAACTGGTCCACGCCGCCAACGTCGTCAACCGTTGGGGTGACGCTGCCTGGGGCCGTTTGCCCAATTGCGGGCGTGTCCGACTCGGCCTTCACTTGGAACGCGGCCTGAGCGGTGACGGCCCGGCCCTCGGGGGTGGTCGCTTCCGCCTTCAGCAGCCAGAACCCGGTCCGGTCCAGGTCAATCTTGGTGACGAAAACACCTTGCTGTCCCACCGGCCAACGCACAAATTTGGCGACTGCCTCGGCTCGTACCTCTGACACCGGTTGGCCGGCCTGATCAGATTCTTGGCCCGGTGGAAGATACAGTCCCTGGACCTTGGCCTCATCGGCTCGTACCGGCATCCCGTCCCGGTCCACCAGGCCGAATACTAACCGGTTTAGGCCAATAGCATGGTCGGTGGTTACGATGACCGCGCTTACGTCGGGACCGCCGAATTGCGGCGTTTGGCCCGCCCCGTCGTCAGCGCCGCCCCCACTGCTTGTCCCTCCGGTTGAACTGCAGGCTGCCCCCGCGAACAGAAGGACGGCTGCTAGCAAAAGGGTGGCTAACAAGAGGCCGAGGGAAGGCAAACCCAGGGCAGGACGCCCGGAGACTTTTACTGGCGCACGCAAAGCTGGATCAAGTGGTTCAAGTCCGACGCCTCTTCCAAACCCGATACGGCGGACACAATTTCGTGCAGTCGGTCCGTGGGCCACGGTATTTCCTCGAATAAGGCCTGCATCCGCTCTATTTCGGTGGCAAGGTCCCATTCCAGTTCGTTGCCCTGGTACTCCCCCTGGTAGATGGTGCCGCCCATCATGTTTATGGTGATCCGCGGGGCAAAAGCCGGACGGTCCCGGTGCCCCACCACTTCCACCCGTTTCAGCAGGTCCATGACCGCACGATCTCGTCCTGCGGCTTCCTGGCCCGGCTCCATCCTGGGACTCAGCGGGGGGAAACTGCCATGAACACAGGTATAGGCGGCGTAGTAATGGGTGCTTCCCACTCCCGGTTGGCTGCGCTGTTCGTTCGGGAAGGCCGGTGACGGATAAAGGGTCTCCAGCCAGTTCATGTCGATGATGATGTTCTCGATTTCAGCGATGGGCAGGACATGGCGGGAGCGGATCTGGGTCATAAGGTCGATGACCGGGCAGTTGTACCCGGCGGTGGGGTACATCTTTGGCGTGAGGTGCAGCAACTCCCAACGATCGCCAAGGTCGGCGGCTACCTGGGCCAGCGACGTTTCGTTGGGTCCGACGAAAGCGTAGGACAAACGGCCCTCGTTGTTGCCGGTGAATGCGTTGTAGAATCCCGCATCCCCTTCCAGGGACATCTCGGAACCCTTGACGTTTTCCCGGGCCAACAACGCCGCCATTATGCCGTTCCGTGTAGCGTTCGGCTCGTGAAACATTATTTCGCCGCCGCCGGACCGGGGGCCCTCCGTGGTGCCGCCGGTAAATGTGCAACCCAGGGCCAGCGCGGTAACCAACTGGTCCTCGCTGAGCCCAAGCAGTTTCCCGGTGGTCACTGCCGCTCCCAGGGTCCCGTATACGGCGCTCGGCCGGAATCCCCGGGCTTGGGTTGATGGAATGAAGTCACCGGCAATCCGGGATTCCACTTCATAGCCCGCGGCCAAGGAGGTCAAAAACTCCTGCCCGGTGGCCCCGTTCAGCTCCGCCGCGGCTAATGCCGCAGGGATTACGCAGGGGCCCGGGTGTATCAACATGCGGTAGGAGTCCGATTGGTTGGTGGCATGCATCAGCTTGCTGTTGGCGAATGCCGCCCCGCTCCGGGTGGCCCTGGCGCCGTCGACGAGAACGGTTGCCCCGCCGGGCTTGGCCTCTTCCGCTTTCACCAGGGCAATGGCCGATTGGCCGTGGGCGGTCCTTTCACCCAGGATGGCAACGACAAGGGCGTGCAACAGGGAGGCCTTGATTTTGTCGACGACTGCCGGGGGGAGCGCATCGTAGTCCAATCCGTGGACGTACCGCCCCAGGGTACGGCTGATGGATGCCGCCGGTTGTGCCATGCTGTCTAAATCCTTTCCGACAGGCCTTGGTGGCCGTTGTGCCCGCCGCCACCGGCGTTTTTGCCGGAAGCTGCTGGCTTCGTAAGCAGGTTTTCCGCCCACAATTTCCGGGAGTCGCGCTTCCGGTGCCGCGGAAGGGACGCGGGAGGAAATTGTATGCTCACTGTTCAATTCGGGTCAAACCTGCCGGCGCCCGTCAATGGCCGAGCCGGAGCATCGCCGGCCAGAGCGCTGGACAGATCAGATCAGGTCATCGAGTCGGTGTCCCATCAGGCGACGGAACCCGACCAGGATCGCTGCCGCCGCGATGATGACCAGCACGGTCTGCGGGTTCCAGGGCCGGGTGGCCATGGCAAGTACGGTGCCGGCCGCCGGAGGATGTTCCGAGTCGGTCAAGGCCATTGCCAATATCAAAACGCCTAGCGACGCTGCCAGACCGGCCTCGTGCGCCAGGGGAGTCCCCGTCAGGCGTTCGGCTACCGGGGAAACAAAGAACAGGAAGGAGCAGGCCGTTCCGATGACCAGGGCCAGCAGGTGCCCGCCGCATATCGAACGCACCGACACGTACCGGCTGGAAGGATGTACGAATGCGATGATCACGCTGGAACCAAAGCCGGCGGCCAGGGCGGCGTCGGAGATGGAATCGGTGAAAGCCAGAATCGCCAACATGACCACCGCGGCTACGGCGGCTTGTGCCACGTAACGCCGCGGGTTCCGGGCAAAGCCTGGATCTAGCAGGTGGGGGTGGGGGCGGCCATACGGTCTGGCAGGCCCCGCCGGGAACGGCCAACGAACAAACTTGAAGGACAATGCTCCCTAGCCTTCCGAAGGTAGGGGAGATTGCCCCAGGCCCTGGGCAAATTCCAGCCATACCCGGGCGCAGGGCACGGGGAGTATGTGCTGCACGAACCCGGATACACCGGGGAAGACTACCAGCCGCCCGTTGGGAAACAGGTCGGCGGCTCCTCGAAAGTCTCCCAGGACCTCTTCCCGCAGGCTGGCGGCGGCGAGTATCAATGTGGGGGTTTGAACGCCGGGCAACAGGGGCCGCAAGTCCCCCGAGGCATTGCGCTGAAATCCGCTGACGACGTGAGCCGGCGTTTCCGACATCTGCTCCGCATACCAGCGGATATGGGCTGGAGGAACCAGGTCCGGGTCCAGTCTGCGGGTGATGGTGCTCTCCACCCAGCTGGCAACCCCCTCCCGGTCGATCAGATCGGCGCTATCCTGGTGATGCGGGTCAAGGAAACTGGTGGGGGAGGTGCAGGCGGTTAGCGAAAGCAGCCGCTCTTGGTGTAATGTTGCGAAGCGCATGGCGATGGAGCCGCCGACGGTTTCGCCAATCAGGTGTACTTTGGACAGTTCCAGCTTGTCCAGGAACTCCAGCAGGTCCCCGGCAAAATTGTCCACCGACCAGGGGTAGCCGGGCTGGGGCGTTGACGATTGCCCCATGCCTCTCATGTCGAAGCGCACCACGCGGTAGTGCCTGGCGAGTATGGGAACCCAGGCGAACCAAAGCTTATGGTTCTTGGCCATGCCGTGGTGCAACACCACCGTCTCCCGGTCGGCCCAGGGCTCGGTGAAATCGTCCACCCGGTAAAAGAGTTCGGCGCCGTCGTCCAGCCTTACTTTCATTCTGTCCCGCCCAGGCGTCTGTTAGACTTGTATCCCCTGCTCCACGAAAACCGAGCGGGCCACCCGCATGGCAATCCGGGTGTTGAAATACCCGCCGTACAACATCACCTGGATGAACACTTCCATGATCTCCCTGGGAGTCATCCCAATCCGGAGGGCGCCTTCGATACGGCGGCGGATCTGGCGGTCGTATCTTCCCAAAACCGTCAGGGCCGCCAGGGCGCAGATGGCGCGGCTTTTCGGGTCCAGGTTGGGGCGGGTGTAAATGGCGCCCCAATGGTACTCGTTGATCAGGCGGTCAAGCTGCATTTCCTGGGAATCCGGGTCGTCGGTTTGGTACTCGGTGACGTCTCCCATGTGGTCCTGGTGGCTGGCCAGACCCGCCTGGTATAGATCCTCGGCGGTTAGACTGGAGTCGTATGCTTCGGTTGGCTTGAAATCAATGCCGCGTTCCTCGAAGATTTCCTTGGTGATGCGCATGGCGGCTTCCACCGCCGGCACGCCGACGTAGAAGGTCAGTTGGATGAACACCTCGACAATCTGGTCCGGCGTCAGACCAATGTTGAGGCAGCGCTCGATGTGACGTCTCAACAGAAGCAGTTGGCTCAAGGCCATCAGCGCCGATAACGTGCAGATACCCCGGTCTTTAGTGTCCAGGTCGGGTCGGGTCCAGACCGAGCCGAACAACGCTTCATCGATGATCCGCTTCAGGTCCGGCGCCAATTGGTCGATCCCAGGTACAGTGAAATGCGTGGGGTCGCCGCCGGCCATGGATTCCCGCATGGCCCGGCCCCTTTCTAGCCTTTCGTCCAGAGAAGCCAAATCTGATGCTCCTGATGCATGGTTGAGGATGGGGGTCGCAGGCCATTAGAGCCTATGGCGCCGGGGCTACGACTCGAACAGTTTCAGGCTTTGGCGATGACCTCTTCCGCGAACCATGCCATCCGCTCAGTG
Organism: Dehalococcoidia bacterium; assembly: GCA_965226825.1. Lineage (GTDB taxonomy): Bacteria > Chloroflexota > Dehalococcoidia > Lucifugimonadales > UBA3495 > Io17-Chloro-G2. The sequence continues at coordinate 2,922,304 of CBDDED010000003.1, read as the reverse complement.
GTCTGGTTCAGGTCCCGGCTGCGAATGTCGAAGATAGTGTGGGTTACCCCAATATCGGAATATGTCTGGATGTCCTGCAGCAGCTGATCGGGCGATCCGGAGAAACGTCGCCGGCCCGTGACAACGCTGGGATCGTACAGCGGGGCCTTCATCGCCACTTCTAGCTCCCCGGGGTCACGGCCGACCTCCTCTGCGTAACGGTGCATCCGGGCCACGTCTCCCGCCAGGTCTTCCGGTTCCAGTGGAGCCGATGGGATGGCTCCCACCGGGTGCCAGCCGTTTCCCAGGGTGGCCGCCCGCCGTAAGGCGCGCCTGCTCTGGCCGCCGACCCAGATTGGAATGTGAGGCTTCTGTACCGGCTTGGGCAGGAAGTCCAGTGGAGAGAAACTGTAATATTTGCCTTCGAACGAAGGCGTCTCGCTGGTCCACAGTTCCTTGAATATTTGTAAGTACTCGTTGGTGACCGCTCCCCGGTCGGCGAAGGGTGGAGCGGCCAGCGCCTGAAACTCCTCCTCCATCCAACCCACGCCGACGCCCAGCGTCACCCGTCCGTTGGAGAGAACGTCCAGCGTTGCCAGCATCTTGGCGGTAACTACCGGGTTCCGGTACGGCACGATCATCACGCTGGGCACCAGCCGGATTTGCCGGGTTATTCCCGCCAGAAAGGTCAAAACCGTCAACTGCTCCAGGCATTCCCCCACCGCAGCTCCGGGATAGACCCCGTCGAGGGTATAAGGGTAAGCGGACTCTATCTGCTGGGGCAGCACAATGTGGTCGGCAATAACCATGGAATGAAACCCCAAGGCGTCCCCCTGCCTGGCCATCTCAGCCAAAGGCTCTGGCCGGGCAGTAGGCCCGCTGGTCGGCAAGTAAAATCCAAAATTCATACTGTATCCGTCCAAATCGCTGAAGCTGAATCTGAGGGTCCACCCGGAACTATAGAGCGGGGGAATGCCCATGTCCAACCTTACCCTGCTCCGGCGTACAGAGTGTTTCAGCCGTCATGAAATCTCTCCCCCAGCCCTACCCCCGTCATTCTCACCGCAGTGGGAAACCAGAGCCCTTTGGATGCGCCAACGCGGTAATGGCAACGAAGATACGGCAGGTAGGCGTGCAGACGTTCCCATCTCCGGCGTACAGAGTGTTTCAGCCGTCATGAAATCTCCCCCACCCACCGTCATTCTCACCGCAGTGGGAAACCAGAGCCCTTTCGATGCGCCAACGCAGTTATGGCAAGGAAGATACGACAGGTTGGCGGGCAAGCGTTCCCACCTCGCCTATACTCAGCCAGCCGGGTAAACCATAGTCTCGGCATTGCTAAGCCCATAACTGGTGTTCCGCCCGCCTTCTGGATTCCGCACCAACACCCCTTTTCCCACCAGGTCCGTAATGTCTCGCAGGGCGGTATCCTGCGAGCACTTTGCAATCCCTGCCCATCTCGACGTAGTGAGCTTGCCTTCGAAGGCGTCGAGCAATTGGTTGATGACCAGCCTCTGGCGTTCATTGAGAGGAGTGCTGGCGATCCGCTCCCAAAACCGGGCTTTCTCTACCACTCCGGCAACAACCTTCTCTGCGCTCTCTATCGCCCGGCCCAAGCAGGCTACAAACCAGTTCATCCACTCCGAAACATCGGTCGTCCCCTTCTGGGCCCTTTCCAGGATGCGGTAATACTCACCCCGCTCCCGCTGTATTTGGGAAGACATGCTGTAAAACCGGAGGGGACTGCCCTCGGAGCGGGCCAATGCCATGTCGGCTATGGCGCGGGCAATGCGCCCGTTGCCGTCGTCAAAGGGGTGGATGGTGACGAACCAGAAGTGGGATAGACTGGCCACGAGCACCTCGTCGATTTCTGACGGAGCGTTGAACCAGGCGAGGAACCCCTGCATTTCCTGGTCGACTCTGGCTGCCGGTGGAGCCTCGAAATGGACACGCTCCCGACCGATGGGGCCCGACAGGACCTGCATAGGTCCCCCTGCGTCGTCGCGCCAGCCTCCCGTCGTGATTCGTCTCAGGTTGCTTCGTCCGGTGGGAAACAGCGCAGCCTGCCAGGCGAACAGGCGATCAACCGTCAGGGGGGCGGCGTAATTGCCCGTGGCGTCCAGCATTAACTCGACAATGCCTTCGACGTTGCGGTCCGTATGGGCTAGTCCGCCGATGTCCATGCCCAGACGCCGGGCGACCGAAGAACGGACCAGTCCCGTGTCCAGCAATTCGCCCTCGATCTCGCTGGTCTTGACCACGTCCTCAGTCAACGTATCGAGAGACGCTTCCCGCTGAAGATCAAAACCGAGAACTTCCATCCGGCCCGTCAACCGCCCCTGGCGGTGCCGGACCCCAGCCAACTTGTCCACCAGGTCCTCAGGCCGCCAGTGAAGCCGGGGCCAGTCGGGTTGTTCGTGAATGTAAGTGCTCCGCAACATATGCGGATATTATAAGCGGCACCGGCTCCTAATCGCAGCAATATTGCGGAGAATAGGGACATTAATCACCGCATTCGCTTGAACAGCTTCTGGCATTTCCATCGGCCATCCTTGGTTTAACCGCCTGTCATTGATTCCAAATGTTTGATCACAAAAGCCATGCGACAATTGCTATCACCGCTGCTGCCGGCACTGCTACCATGAGAGCAGAGAGCCAAGGCGAGTGTCGCTGTTTCCTGCCCCTAGCAGCTTCAATAGTGTGCCAAGCGAATCTGGATTTACAGTCCGAATCTTTGCAAAAGAACAGCCAATACTCGTCAAGCGGAAGATCTCGTTTGGCTGCTTTGATTAAGCGATGGGCGTTAGCGCCGGCTAATAGCAATACGCCCGCGACGGCAAGCGGGACTCCCGCAGGTCCCAGGGTCGGGGAGATACCGACCAAGGTCGCACCTTGCGCAACCACTGCCGCTCCAGCAGTAGCGCCAACGCCAACAGCGCCTGCCCCCGCTGTGCTTATTGCTGCGGCTTTTGCTGCTTGGGCGCCGGATTTGCGCCCACGTTTCCAATGAAAGTAATTTTCGGTTGCAGCTACTGGAGCTTCAATGACGGCCGCAATGATTCCACCTTTGGCAGCGGCTTTACCGGTTGCCTTGAGCCCTGCGACCCGCCCGACCTTGTCCGCCGTAGCGACTTCGGCACGTGTCATGTTTTTACTGCCTCGGGCCAAATTCTTACCGGCATCTTCCCAGACAATGTTATCCGGACTCTTGGCCAAATTAGGGCTCTTGGCCACGGATTCGATATGACTGGCGTGCTTCCCATCAATGAATTGGCGGACAGACTTCTCACCCTGAATACGAACGGCCTCCGGTATGGTGGTTTCGTAGAATTGCTTCGCCTCTAAAAAAGAGCGTGTGCCGCGGCCACCCCCCAATCCGCGGATTCGCAACAACTGTTGAGTTTCTTCGCTGAGATTATTCCATGCTCCCGAGCGAACGCGGTTGGCAGCGCTTCCGACAGTGACACCGGTTGACCCGATACCCGTATCAGTGCCGCTACCGCAGGAAGGGGCATTGTTTGATTTCAATGCGGTATCGAGCCACGCGTAGAACTTCTGGGTAGTGGTCCACGTGCCCTTTGGTATGGTTTCGCCACAATGGAAACAGCCGATTCCTTCTTTTGCCGCCGCGGACGTGTACCAATGGTTTAACCTTCTGACATAGCATGGTAGCTTTCCCTTCGATCGGCACTTGGCGCACTCGATACAGAAATTCTCGTATTTCCGCCGGTTAAAATGCTCCGGCATGGTTTCCGGCATCTGCGATAGGCACACTGTCCCGGACTTTATCTGATGGAAGCACTCTGTACATTGAATCTCTTCCTCGGCTAATACCCGCCACATACATGGCCCCCTACATCTATCGCTCGTCGCATCGTCACTCTTGAGTTTCGTTTGATGCTGGGCTTGATTCCTCCCCCAAAAGGCGTCTGAGTTCCTCGCGCGCGTTTCGGATTACTTGAGAATGTTCGTGTATCTTCTCGTAAAGTTCAGCCCTTGCCTTGACCCCTTCAGCAATGAGAAATGCTGCGGATTCCGACCTGCTGTTGGTCAGTCCACAGTCAACCAGGTCATCCAACCTTTGCAGGTTCTCTTTGCTGACTCTGGCCATCACCACGGAAGTACGGGAACTCCGTATCGCCTTGATAGCCCCTAGGATTGATACTCCAACGATGCCTGGAACGATGCCCGGAGCTCCCAATCCCATCCCTAAGGAGGCACCCGCTGCTGCGGCGCCCATGGCAGCCGCGGCCCTGGCGACATTTCCCTTGTCCTCGGGTGGGTCAGTATTGGTCCTCCGCTTTCCCCTTGACGTGGTGCTCTCTGGCTGTTCATCGGCACTAACCTGTTGGTCTTTTCCCATTTGTAACACCCGCTGTTTGTAATTGAGTAGTATTACTTACACGTAATGCCATAAATGGTAACAGCTCAATGCCGCGAGGTCAACCTCAATTTGTGCGAACTCCACCAACCATCGAATAGCCATCGTGTTTTGTAACTGGAAGGAAGCATGAGGACTCTCGCCTAGACAATCCTTTTGATTCATGAGGACCCCACCGCAGTTCCTGCGCAGGAACCTCACGCTAGCGCAGGTCGGAGTCCAGAAAATGGTTGTGTATAGAGCGAGGCCTGCTTGCTTGAGAATGCGATTGCTTGGCGGCGTCCCCGTCTCACGGTAACCAAACCCTTTGCGCTCTCTCCGCTGAAACCGCCCCTCCGCCCCCCGCCTGACACTTGCCTCTTCCCAATCCGCGAAACCACTCCCTACCATGACACCTGCCCGGTACAACCTCCCGCCGTGTATCCCAAAGCTTGTCGCCTGAGCTTTGTCGAAGAACGCAAACAAAATCTAACCATGCCACTGAGGCAGCGCAGCGCCTGATGACCAAGAATCGTGCCAACCCCCAACGGTCCTATCTCTCTGGCAGCACGTCATACCCTGAATCCGACACCGAGGCAGAATGTCCAGAAATGTCCGAGAATGTCCGGCGGATTGAAAATTCCAACCTCTCCCAGCGCCAACAGGCCGCCCGCTACGCCATGTCTTTCGCAGTCCGGGTTTGCGAGACCGAGAAATTCAAAAAGGATGTCCAGTACCTCGAAGACGCCGTTGCACTCTCCAATGCCCAATAATCCATCAAGAAAATAAGGTGAATGCTTTATGGCTGCTCTCAGAGCCCGCGTCCGTGCCCTCCAACGAACCCTGGCCCGGGAACTCCCCGGCCAACCGGCGGAGCCGGACGACGGCGAGTTCTGCCTCCAATCGTCGGCGGTCCGCGCCAGCGGCCAACCACCGCCTCGGCCCCATGCCTTTATCCAACGGGTGGCCTCCGCCGGCTTCCGGCTCCCATCCTTCATGGCGGTCCACAAATACCTCGAGAGGTGCCGGGTCGAAAACATCCTCCCCGACCGCGAAAACCTCCTTCGCTGCCTCGTACCCTGGTCTCGGCGTTATCCCGCTCCCGCCTTCTGGCAGGGATGAAAACAATCGCCCAACCCTCGCGCCAGGCGGCCCTGTTGTGATGGCCCTGTTGGGGACCGGCAGGGCTAGCGCATTCCAAAATCGGAGGACTCGTGACAGCTCACGTCATTAAGCTGGCTTCATCAAAGCGTTGGCGCCGGGGCATTTGCCGGGGTATTCCCCGCGGCATTCGCTGGGCGCCTCTCCGCTCTTTCTCGCTGCCACGGCAATCCAAAGCCCTTTCTCTGCGCCGACACGGTTAGGAAAACCGGCGAACTCGAAGCGGGGCATTCAGCGCGCGGGTAAGCACGATTTCTCATCCAAGGGGCTTTGGATTCTCGCTGCGTCCGGAACAACGGGAGACAATTAGACGGCCCTGAGGCTCGTTCCCCGCCATTGACACGAATTTGCCCTGCTTGTAGACTTTCCACGCGAATTTCCCCCAGAGGATTCGAGGTTTTATGGCGACTACTCCTGAGACATTTCTTTCCGAGGAAATGCGCCGGCAAGCCATCGGTTTGGAAGGTGCTCCAACCTTCACGGCGGTTGAGAAAGGGGCGATCATCAAGTTTGCCGAGGCTATCGGGGACGATAACCCCGTGTTTAACGATGAAGCCGCCGCTCGAGAGAGCCGGTATGGCGGGTTGGTGGCTCCGCCCACCTTTTTGCGGTCCATGCAGTCTTCCAGGCCGGAGCTTCCCTTCGACCTTCCCTTCGACCGCCGGTTGGACGGCGGCAGCGAGTGGGAGTATTTTCACCCCGTCCGGGCGGGAGACACGATCAAGTCGGTGGCGCGTATCGAGGATATTTCCGAACGGCCGGGACGGTTGGGACTGATGATCATCATGACCACGGTCGTGACCTACACCAACCAATTCGGTCAGGTCGCGGCCACCCAAACCGGCACCGGAATCGCTTACTGAGGTCCTTAAAAATGGCTGAGCAGGTATATTGGGACGATGTTGCAGAGGGCATGGAGTTGCCGGTCCTGGTCAAAGAGCCGACCACCCAGCAGTTGGTGAAGTACGCCGGTGCGTCGGGCGACTACTACCAGATTCACTATGACAAAGATTACGCTGGGGCCAATGGCTTGCCTGGCGTGATTCTGCATGGTGCGTTGAAAAATGCCTTCCTGGGCCAATTGATGACTCAATGGATGGGTCCCATGGGCACGCTGAAAAAATTGTCTTGTCAGTACCGGGGGATGGATGTCCCCGCTCAGACCATCACGGGCAAAGGCGCCGTCACCCGCAAGTACCAGGAAGGCGGCCTCAACTTGGTGGACTGCGACATTTGGCTGGAAAATCCCGAGGGCCAGAAAACGACGCCCGGCAAGGCTACGGTTGCCCTTCCGGCAAGGTAATCAGATAAGGTAATCCGGCAAAGTAATGGGGTTGCCGAACCCTGCCAATCAGTCGCCTTTGCGCCCGGCGTCTGAATGTAGATGTTCGAATGTGGAACTGCCTGCATACTGGCAACCTGATTCAAGCGAGATTTAGCCGACAGCAGCACAGCGGAGGGGGCGGTCCCGACAATCCCATTCAGAACTGGACCTAGCGGAACTGGACCTAGGAGGAATTCATGGGAGACTCGTTAACGGATAAAGTCGCCATCGTAACCGGCTCCGGCCGGGGGATCGGCCGCGGCGTGGCCATGATGATGGCGGCAGAGGGGGCCAAGGTGGTGGTCGTGGACCCGGGCGTCAACGTTGACGGCACCGGCGTCGACAATTCCGTGGCCGATGAGGTGGTCGCCGAGATACAGCAGGCCGGCGGTGTTGCCGTCGCCTGTACGGAGTCGGTCACTAGCATGGAGGGCGGCGAGAAAATCGTTCAAACCGCCGTGGATAATTTTGGTCGCTTGGACGTTGTGGTCACCTGTGCCGGAATTCTCCGGGACCGCATGATTTTCAACATGACCGAACAGGAATGGGACGATGTGATTTCGGTTCACCTCAAGGGCACTTTCACGGTGGTGAAGCACGCCTGCATCCTGTTCCGGCAGCAGCGGTCGGGGCGGGTGATCACTTTTAGCTCCGAATCAGGACTGGTGGGCAACTCGGGTCAGGCCAACTACGGCGCAGCCAAATCCGGCATCGCCGGGTTCACCAAGGTCGTGGCCAAGGACATGGGCCGCTACGGAGTGACCGCGAACGCCATCGCACCCCGGGCCCACACCCGGATGATAGGGGCAATACCGGACACTGCCAGGGAGATTCGGGAGAGAAGCGGCGTGGCGACTATCGCCGATGACAACGAGCCTGAACAGTGGGACCCGGGCAATGTCGCCCCCTTCGTGTGTTACCTGGCGAGCGACTATGCCGACAATATCAATGGGCAAACCTTCCGCGTATACGGGAATACTGTGTCCTTGATGTCTCAGCCCAGGCCCATGAGGACCATCTACGAGGCCCGGGGCCACTGGGATATGGCGGACTTGTCCGTTCAGGCACGGGAAGAACTCACCAAGGGAATCGACAATCCGGCTCCGGCCGCCTAGCAGCTATCGCGGCATTTGGAAACGCCATGGCGGCGCTTCCGCCCGGCGGGAAAGCGAGCACTAGAAAGAAGAGAGAACTGGAAATAGGGAAGCGGCCCGGCAACAATGGGCCTTGCGGGTCATAAGGGGTAATCTCAATGGGTAATTTGTTACAAGACAAGGTAGCGGTGGTCACCGGATCGGGACGGGGCATCGGCAGTGGAATAGTTAAGCTGATGGCCGAAGAGGGCGCCAAGGTAGTCGTGGCGGACCTCGGCGTCAACGTGGATGGGACTGGCGCCGACACCTCCTTTGCCGAACAGGTAGCGACCGAGATACGGGAAGCGGGTGGCGAGGCAGCGTCCTGCACCGAATCAGTGGCTATCATGGCTGGCGGCGAGGCTATTGTCCAAACCGCGATAGACAACTTCGGCAAGCTGGACATTGTGGTCACCTGTGCCGGTATTCTGCGGGACCGGATGGTCTTCAACATGACCGAAGAGGAGTGGGACGACGTCATCGCGGTGCACCTCAAGGGCACTTTCACCATCGTCAAGCACGCGTCGATCCTGTTCCGGCAGCAGCGGTCGGGCAGAATCATTACCTTCAGTTCCACCTCCGGCCTGTATGGAAACTCGGGGCAGGCGAACTACGGCGCCGCGAAAGACGGGATTGCCGGTTTGACGCGGGTTTTGGCCCGGGACTTGGGGCGCTATGGCGTAACTGCGAATGCCATCTCTCCGGCCGCCGACACCCGTATGACCGGTACGGTGCCCGATGAGGCGCGGGCCTTGCGCACCGCCCGGGGCATCGGCGGAGGCGGCGCGCCCCGGCTCAGGGGTCAGGGGGATGACGTGGCTCCATTCGTCACCTGGTTGGCTTCCGACGAGGCCTCGCACGTCAACGGTCACGTTTTCCACGTAACCGAGGGCTTGGTGACCCTGTTGAACGAACCGGAAGCGGTGAAGACCATCAGCAAAAGCGATAAGTGGACGGTGGAGGAGTTGGCCAGGGTAGTCCCCACCACCCTCGCCCATGAGCTTTTCAACCCGGCCCCCAGCCAGGTCCGGGACGCGTAGCGCACCGTAAATCTCGATGGCCAGGGATGCGTCGGCTTGCGTGGCCCCCCGTTAGCCTCCCGATTACAATGCAGGTTGAGCAAATCTTCCCCTTCACCGGAGGGGAAGATTTTTATGGAGGGCAACCATGATCAAAAGCTTTTCGGCTTCCTACGCCGGCCACGTCGTGGACACCGGTCTCGGGCTGAGTGGGACGGCCGCCAACGATCGCAGTTACTCCAGTGAGGAATTGGCCCAGGTTTTTTCATGGGCCCTGGACATCGCCCAACATATGGACCGGCTGGGGTATGACGAATTCTGGATGGCGGAACACCATTTTCAGCCGGAAGGGTATGAATGCATTCCCAACCTGTTGATGCTCAACCTGTATCTGGCCACCCACACCCAGCGGTTGAAGTTCGGCTGCGGCTTCAACATCTCGCCCATGTGGCACCCCCTGCGGCTGGCTGAGGACTTCGCGACCGCGGATATTCTGACCCAAGGCAGGGTGATCTTCGGAGTCGGCAGAGGGTACCACACCCGGGAGGTTGAAACCTTCGGGTCGCCAATGCTGGACAGCAACGCCAACCGGGAACTGTTTGAAGAGCAGGTCGAAATCATCCTGACCGCCTTCAAGGAGGACTCATTTTCTTACGAAGGCAAGTACTACCAGATTCCGGCAAAGGTACCCTATCGGGGTTACCAGCTTGAGAAACTTACGCTGGTGCCCCGGCCCCAACACCAACCCGTAGAGGTGTGGCAACCGCTGGTGAGCGGCAACCCCCGGGGCATCGATTTTATGGCCAAGATGGGCATACGGCCGCTCATCGCCAATAACCCCGAGCCCACCCTGGGGCAACGCATAGCCCTGTATCGCGACGCTGCGGCAGCTCACGGACGGAACCTGCAGCTGGGGGAAGACGTCAGCATCGGGTACCGTTTCTTCATCGCCGACACCCAGGACCAGGCCATCGAGATGGCCCGCCCCTACTTCGAAGAGGCAATGAAATTCGCTGCGCCGCTGGGTTTGACCGCAATGTCCCCGGAACAGATTGAGGCCGTGGCCGGGGCCAGGAACGGCATCCCTAGGGGCATAACCCTGCCCACGCTGGAAGAAGCCGTGGCCGGGGGAGCCTGGCTTTGTGGCCCGCCGGAGCTGCTGGTCGAGCACTTGGAGCGGGTGGAGCAGCAATACCCCGGAGTAGAGCGGATAAACCTGGGCTCCGTAATGGGAATGCCTCTGGAAGTCTTCAAGGACCAGCTAACACGCTTCGCCGAAGGAGTCATGCCCGAATTCGTGGGGAGGTAGCCGTTACCCGGGTCGCCCGATCCGGCGGCCCTTACACCAGTGGCGACGCCGGACCTTCCGGTCCTTTGTCTTAGTCCCGCAGCGGAATCAGGCCCCAGGTGATTTCACCGGAATCGGCGGAAGGGTATTTCTCTTTGGCGAGATCTCGTATTTGAACCAGGGTGGCGTTGACTTCGGGGGTCAAAAACACCCATTCCGGCTCTTCAGGGAACCAGTAAGGTGAATTGATACGAACCACCTTTTTCTCGCTGGAGTTGAGGTAAATCCCAAATTTGGAAGATTGCTGCATTCCGTTCTCTCTGGTTTCTAACTTTTCTAAGACCCCTTCGGCCCGGAAGAGGTAGGTTGCGGGGTTCTGGGTTGGGCGCGGCGATGTTGGTCCTGTTGGGAAGGGGCATATCTGCCCTGGTATTCCGGGGGCAGTAAGTCGGCGATCCGGGTCATCATCATGTCCCTTACGCTTGCCACCACGTCCTTGTTCGGAGTGCCCTCCACTACCGGCAGGGAAAAGGGTTGACCTATGTTCACCCTGAACCTGGTCAGGGACACCGGCATACGCCACCCGGGAATCTTTTCGGTCCCGGTGACGCCTATGGGTAGAATCGGCGCCTGGGACTTCAGAGCCATGTAGGCGGCCCCGGACACTCCTTCGATCAACTCGTGGTTGGGGCTTCGGCGCCCTTCCGGAAATATCACCACTGCACGATCCTGGTCCAGCAAACGCAGCGCCATTCTGACTGCGTCGACACCCAATCCGGAACGGTCAAAGGCATGGACGTGGAAGTTCCGCATGATGAAACCGGTGACCGGGTTGGAGAACAACTCCCGCTTCCCCAGAAAATACAGGGTTCTGGGCACCGTGCAAACCAGCACCGGCGGATCGGTGAACGAAAGGTGGTTGGCCACGATAATCAAAGGTCCGAACGGAGGCACGTTTTCCCGGCCGGTAACCTCCAACCGCCCAAAAGCGTTGAAGCAGAACTTACCCAGTCCTTTTCCAATGTTGTAGATCAAACTCATGGCAGCGGCGCCCTGTCCGGTCTACGGGCGCGGACCAGGATGTGTTCCACTACCTCGTCTACCGTCAGCGAGGCTGTGTCCAAAATCCAGGCATCAGCCGCGGGCATCAGCGGTGAATCGGACCTACTGGAATCAAGCCGGTCTCTTTTTTCGGTTTCCTGGATCACCTGATCCAACTCCACTTTCCGGCCTGCGGCCAGCAGTTCCTGCCACCGGCGGGTTGCTCGTTCTTGTATCGGAGCAGTCAAGTAGATTTTGAGGTCTGCATCAGGTAAGACCACGGTGCCGATGTCCCGGCCAACAATTACCAGGTTGCCGTCCGAGGCCAAAGCCCGTTGGCGCTGGACCATGGCCCGCCGCACCCCGGACACTTGAGACACCAGGGAAACCGTGGCGTTAACGGCGGGACTCCTTAGCTCGGCGAAAACCTGGCGACCGCCAATTAGAACCCCGTCCCCGTCGTCGCCGGCAATCTCGATCGGGTTCTCCCAGGCCAAATGTTCCAGTTGGGAATGATCGTCGATCCCTGTAGACCGTTCCAGGGCCAACCAGGTGATCGCCCGGTACATGATGCCCGTGTCCAGGTAGTGAAACCCCAATTCCCGGGCCAGCAAGCGTCCAACTACGGTCTTGCCCGACGCCGCGGGTCCATCGATAGCGATGACTTTGACTGGGCTTGTAGATGGTTCCAATGTGCTGCCGATTCAACCAGATAATTGAGGGGCATTATAGCACCGGTGCGTGTCGGGGAAGGGGAATCGCGGCTATCCGCCGGCGTTTCCATTCGATCCGGTATTCGGCCAACACGCAGCGCCGGGAGTTCCCCCAGTATAATGGCTTTTGATGGGAGCGGAGTGTCTTTGGCGGGTTAGTCCCCTTCTGGGTGGAGTCCTCTTCACCGTTGCTCTTTTTCTCCTGGCCGCGATTTACGGCAGGTTTCCCGGGGACGAGGCTGCCTTGCTGGCGCTCCAGGGGTTGCGGAGCCCTGAGCTGGATAGATTGGTTTTCGGTGTCACGGCGTTGGGAAACGTGGCCGTGGCCCTTCCCGTCATGTGTGGAACATTCCTGGCCCTGCTGTGGGTCCGCCGGCGCCCCGATGCCTTGGCGGTGGCCGCCTGCGCGGTCCCGATAGCGTTGGGGCATGTATTGAAGGTGGTGGTGAGCCGGCCCAGGCCGGAATACGCCATATCCGAAGTTGCCTACACGGGCATGAGCTTTCCCAGTGGACACGCCCTGTTCGCCTTGCTCTTTGGCGGTCTCTTGATCGTTCTGGCCGAGGAACTGATCCACCCGCTGGCAATCCGGCGCGGTGTGCAGATGACCGTGGCTTTGTTGGCGCTGGCCATTGGGATTTCCAGGGTTTACCTGGGCGTCCACTGGCCCAGCGATGTCATCGGAGGGTATTTGTTCGCAGCAATTTCGTTGGTGATTGTATTGGCTCTGCGAGACAAGTTGGTAAGCAAGGGCTGGTAACCCGACTATATTGGAGCCAAGATCGATTTGAGTAAAACCGGATTCCTACCGGCTGCGAATGGTGCAGCATGAATTGGCTGGATATCGTCGTGCTGGTGTTGTGGGCATTGGTCATTGCCTGGGGGGTCTGGCTAGGGCTGCTCCGAATTTTAATTCCCCTTGCGGCGGCTTTCTTGGCGTTGGCTGTGGCCAGCAGGGGGGCCCACGCCATTGCAGGTTTATTCTCGCCGTTCACCAACGATGACAATGTTCAGAATATCTTGGCCTTCGTCCTTGTATTTTTGGGGATATTCATTGTCGGCGCGTTAATTGGGCTTACGGTGCGAAAGGCAATCAAATTTATTCCCTTGTTCGGGCTGGCGGACCGCCTGGCCGGAGCCGCGGTGGGGGTCCTGGCCGGGTTCGTGCTGCTTGCCGGATTGCTTACCGCGGTCCATCAGTTCCCGCAAGACGGCACGTCGGAAATGGCCTTTGAGTCTGATTTTTCTCGGCTCTTGGTGGATAATTTCCAGGTGGCGACGGAGGCGGTTGGAATCGCTCCCGTGGACTGGGACCAGGAGTTTGGACGATAGCGTTTAGGCCGAGGAAGCAAGGCCAGCCGGCTCTAACTAACGCCACATTTGCCGGCGTCCCGGCACATTGTGGCTGGGGGATAGACGATTCGTCTCTTTGTGCTACTATAAGCGAAAATGGCCTGCCCGGAGGTTTACCGGCAGCTGATCGGTTTCAAGTCAACAACTGAAGTGATGGTGAACACGGTCAGGTAATTGTTTCAACGTTCGGCGCTTGGGCTTCGTATCCCGAATAGATAACAGCTAAACCAGATAATAAAGGTTAGAAAAAGGCCCCGTGGTCAGGCGAAACCATAAGGTCCAACCGGCTTCAACACAGCCCGGCATGGCTGTGGTATCGCCATCCGCACCCGACGGCAGCGATTCCGTCCACCGCGCCAGCACTCCGCAAGTGATCAGCGCCCCGGTGCTGGTGCTGAACCTGAACTACGTTCCCATCAACGTGTGCACCGTGCGTCGGGCGGTGGTGTTGCTGGGAAAGGCCAAGGCGGAATTGCTGGAAAACAACCAGGGCCGCCTTCGCACCGTGGACCGGACGATTGACGCTCCCTCCGTAATCAGGCTCGTTTACCTGGTCAAGCGGCCTTTCCTCCCCCGGAAACTGTCCAAGAAGGAAGTATTTCTCCGGGACAGGTTTACCTGCCAGTACTGTGGAAAAAAGGCCCAGGATTTGACCTTGGACCACGTGGTGCCCCGGCGCCAGCATGGCCCCCACACTTGGGACAACGTGGTGGCGGCATGCACCCGGTGCAACCTGCGGAAGGCGGGAAGGACCCCGGCGGAAGCCAATATGAAGCTGGGAACTGTGCCCAGGGCGCCCGACCCCAACCCTTACATGATCCTGCAGAACCGGACTATTCTGGAAGAGTGGCAACCCTACCTCCCCTGGCAGGAGCGGCAGGGCCCGGAGCAATGACCGGAAGCGCATTTCACCAGGTCTTGCTTCCGCTCGCCGGTGCAAGACCCGGTGTGATGGCGGGTGACTTCAGGTAATTCTGGGTCGCTGCACGGCGGAATTCATCGGTAGGTTTAGCATAAGTGACTCCAACGCCAGCCGCGGGCTGGCGTTTTGGTCCAGGGCTTCCAACGTGGCGAGCAATCTCTTGACGAAACCCACGACGTCAGCCGTGGTCAGGCTCGCGGCCAACTCCTGTAGATCCGGCAGCCGGGGCGGGTCGTTGATGTACTGTTCCGCGCCCTCTTTGATCAGCATCAGGTCGCGCCACCACCGCAGCCAAAGATAGAGGGTCTGGCGGGCGGCTTCCCGGTCTCTGGAAAACAGGGTTGCCAATTCGGTGGCGTAGTTGAACCGTTGGGCCAACCCCGATTCGCAGACTTCCTTCATCCGGTCTACTTGAATGTCGAACTCTTGGATGGCGTCGGGGTCGTCCTTGGCGGTTATGGCCCAGCCGAGGCAGCCTCTGGAAAGTCGGGCCAGTCGTTCCGATTCCTCGGGTCCCGCGCCGTGCTCCTGCACCAATCGCTCCTCCACTTCCCGCAGTGGGACAGGCCTCAAGGTGAACGTCCGGCAGCGGGAGCGGATTGTCGGCAGTAGCGCCGACTCGTTGGCGGTCAGTAGGAGGAAAATCACCTGGGGGGGCGGTTCTTCCAGGGTTTTGAGCACCGCATTGGCGGCTTCGTCGCTCATCAATTCGGCACCGTTGATAATGATGGCGGTGTGGGACCCTTCATAAGGCTTGAGACTTACCTGGCGCAACACCTCTTTGATGTCCCCGATTCCAATCACGGTCCGTGTTGGTCCGTCGGTTGAACCCGGTTCGACGCTCAATACCCGGACGTCGGAGTGCAGCCCCTGGGCAATCCTGGCGCACTGGGAACAGTTGCCGCAGGGTTCAGGGCCGGGTTCCAAACAGTTGACGGCCTGAGCCAGGTTCAAAGCCAGCGTCATTTTGCCGACGTGGGGAGGGCCAACCAACAGTAAGGCGTGAGGCATTCTTCCCTGGTTCAGGTTCGCCTCAAGTTGCCTCAGTATGTGCCGTTGTCCGGAGATCTGCCACATGGCCAGACGTCAAGGGCTGTTGTCGGAAACCCGCGGTCCATTCAGACCAAATCGCAATGCATCAGGTCCTGGTAGCTCTCCCGGCGGCGAATCAGGCGGCTGGCGCCGTCGTTGACCAAAACTATCGGGGGCCGGGGGTTCAGGTTGTAGTTGCTGGCCATCGATGGACAGTAGGCCCCGGCCGCAGGTATGGCGATCACATCGTCGGACTTCAATTCTGGAAGCATAATGTCGGAGGCCAACACGTCCCCGGACTCGCAATACTTGCCGGCAATGGTGACCAGCTGGTCCGGTTCCTGTTCCGCTTTGCCGGCAGCTATAACCTCGTAGCGGGCCTGGTAGAGGGCAGGTCTTATGTTGTCTCCCATGCCTCCGTCTATGCTGACGTACCGGCGCACGCCCGGGATGTCCTTTATTGCCCCGACGCGGTAAAGGGCCACGCCGGCCGGGCCGATGATGGACCTCCCAGGTTCGATTATCATGCGGGGCGTCGGCATGTTCACGTCCGCGCAAGCCGCGTTCATTGTGGAAACAATTGCCTCGGCATAGTCTCCGATCTCAGGAGGCGAGTCTTCTTTGGTGTAAGCGATGGCGAACCCGCCTCCGGGGCTGAATTCCTGGAGTTCGAAGCCTTCCTCCCGAAATTCAGCGGCGAAACGGATCACCAGGTCCACCGCCGTGCGATACGGCTCCAATTCGAATATTGGAGAACCCAGGTGGAAATGGAGCCCTCGCAGGTTCAAATTGTTCGCCGCGAGAGCCCGGCGCACCGCTTCGGCGGCGTGGCCGGTCTGGATGGAAAAGCCGAACTTTGAGTCCAGAATCCCGGTGGTGGTGTGGGCGTGGGTGTGGGGGTCTACGCCTGGGGACACCCGTATCAGCACATTTTGCGTTTTCCCGGCGTCCCTGCAGATCTGGTCCAAAAGGTCGATCTCGTGGAAGCTGTCCACCACCACCCAGCCGATGTCCGTTCCCACCGCCTCGCCCAGTTCCTGGGGTGTTTTGTTGTTGCCGTGGAAGTAGATATTCTCCTGGGGAAAGTCCACGCTTTGGGCGATGGCCAACTCTCCGCCGGAAACCACGTCCAACCCCAAACCCTCCTCGGCGAATATTTTGGCTAGGGCGGGATTGATGTAGGCCTTGCTGGCGTAGGCTACCAGGGTCGACGGATGGCGGTTTTTGAACTCGGACACAAATCTACGGCACTGGCCCCGGAGTGTCGCCTCATCCAGGACATAAACCGGTGTCCCATACTCTTGGGCCAGGTCCAAAGCATCGCACCCTCCCAACACCAGATGGCCCTGAGAATTGACGCCTGCGGTTTCGGGCAGCACGTTCTGTGGAATCATAGGGGCTCCATAGTTGGGATGAGGATTTGGGCCGAATGGGCCAGCCCAAGGGACGGCCGTATCAACGCATCACAAGGCATAATAGGCCCGGAGTCGCCAAAGGGCAACCGTGCGGGGCTTCAAGAACTTCTAGGCAAGAGCCGCTGGCCTGCAGTTCGTTACTTGTTTCCCCTTAAGTTGTGACTGTTGGCTCGTTGAGCCGTTCGTTGACTGGCGTAAAGGCCAAGTATATACTCGCCCCAATCATTTACCGGGATACGATCTTCGCTTTTTACAATCGACGTTCAAGTCTAATTCCATGGGGTGTCGACCGTGAACATTCCCATTCAGGTCACAGTAAACGGACAGAGCCACCGCTCGGAAGTGGAGCCAAGAACCCTTTTGGTCCATTACCTGCGGGAGGAGCTTGGGCTCACCGGCACCAAGGTCGGCTGTGACACCAGCCAATGTGGCGCCTGTGTGGTCATGGTAAACGGGTCTACCGTGAAATCCTGCACCTGTCTTGCGGTCCAAGCAGATGGAGCGGAGATCACTACCATCGAAGGCTTGGCCGCTCCGGGCGATTTGCATGCGGTGCAACAGGCGTTCTGGGACAACCACGGGCTGCAATGCGGGTTCTGCACCGCCGGGATGATCATGACGGTGGTGGAGATGTTGCAGCGGAATCCCCACCCCACGGCCGAAGAGGTGCGTGACGGTCTTGAAGGCAACCTTTGCCGGTGTACCGGCTACCACAACATCGTTCGGGCGGCCCTGGCCGCAGCCGAAGCGGCGGGAGGTTAAGCCATGACTACTAGAATCTTTGGTTCCGGCATCCGCCGCAGGGAAGACCCCCGCTTGATCACTGGTCAGGCGACTTACACCGACGACATAAAACTGCACGGACTGGTCCACGCCGCTATTCTGCGCAGCCCCCATGCCCATGCCCGGATAGTCAACGTAGATGTAAGCGCGGCCCGGTCAGCTCCAGGAGTGTTGGCAGCATATACCGGCGCCGACACCGATGGCGTGCTGAACCCAATCCCCTGTGCGTGGTTGGTCCCGGACTCCGATGTCAAAGCGGTGGCCTATCCCCCCATCGCCAAAGACGTTGTGCGCTATGTGGGAGACGCTGTGGCAGTGGTGGTCGCAGAGACCAGGACCCAAGCCGAGGACGCCCTGGAAGCCATCAACGTTTCCTATGAAGTGCTGCCGGTAACGGTAAACCCGGAGGAAGCAACCAAAGACGGCGCCCCTCAGCTTCACGAGGATGCCCCCAACAATCAGGCCTTCCATTGGAAGGTGGCTGGCGGCGACGCCGACGCAGCTTTTCAATCTCCCGAAGTGGTGGTCACAGACACGATCCTTCAACAACGGCTGATACCCAACGCGATGGAGCCGAGGTCAGCCGTAGCCAGCTACTCCAGCGCCATGGGGGAACTTACCTTATGGAACACAACCCAGAACCCGCACATCGTGAGGTTCCTTTGCTCCCTGGTCACCGGCTTGGGGGAGCACAAGATACGGGTGATCGCCCCGGAAGTGGGCGGCGGTTTCGGCAGCAAGATAGCAATGTATCCCTGGGAAATGATCGCCGTTTTCTGCTCGATGCAGTTGGGGCGCCCAGTCAAGTGGACCGAAACGAGGAGTGAAAATTTTCAGGCAACCACCCACGGCCGAGACCACATAGAGCACGTGGAGATGGCGGCCAACCGGGACGGCAAAATCACTGGGCTGCGCACGGTGGTCTACGCAGGCATGGGGGCCTACCTTTCCACTGCATCCACCGGAATCCCCACCATCCTGCACGGCCTGATGTACTCGGGACCATACAACATCCCCAACATCAAAGGCGATGTGTACGGGGTGTTCACCAACACCACCCCGGTGGAGGCATACCGGGGAGCCGGCCGGCCGGAAGCGACCTTCCTGCTGGAGCGGTTGATGGACCTGCTGGCGAAAGAGTTGGGCGTTGACCCGGTGGAGATCCGGCGCCGCAACCTGATACCCAAGTTCGACAACGGCTACGACGTGGCTACCGGGCTTACCTACGACAGCGGCGACTACGAAACCAACATGGACTTGGTCTTGCAGCATGTGAACTATGAGGGACTGCGGCAGGAACAAGCCCATCTCCGGGAACACGGCTCTTACATGGGCATCGGCGTGAGTTGCTACTGCGAAATTTGCGGCCTTGGCCCGTCCCAAGTAGCCGGCGCCGTTGGTTTTGGCGGCGGTTTGTGGGAAAGCGCCATAGTCCGTTTTCATCCCACTGGTAAAGTGAACGTGTTTGTGGGCACATCCCCCCATGGCCAGGGTGAGGAAACCACTTTCGCCCAAATTGTGTCCGATGAGTTGGGCGTGCCGGTGGACGACATTGACGTAATCCATGGCGATACCGCCAACACTCCCATGGGTTGGGGCACCTACGGCAGCCGCACCACCGTGGTCGGAGGGGGCGCAGTTGCGTTGACCTCCAGGAAAATCAAAGACAAGGCACGCGCTTTGGCGGCCCACCTGCTGGAAGCCGCCGAGGAAGATATAGATTACGAGGACGGTAAGTTCTACGTTAGAGGTTCGCCAGATCAGAGTAAATCGATACAGGACATCGCCTTGATGGCCAACGTGGCCTGGCAGATGCCGGAAGGGATGGAGCCGGGCCTGGAAGCGACCACGTTTTACGACCCGCCCAATTTCAGCTATCCCTTTGGGACCCACGTTGCGGTAGTGACAGTTGACCCGGACAACGGGTTCATCCAGCTACAACGATATGTGGCCGCTGACGACTGCGGACCCCAGATCAACCCGGTAATTGTGAACGGCCAGATCCATGGGGGAGTAGTCCAGGGCGCCGGGCAGGCACTCTGGGAGGGGGCGGTTTACGATGAGAATGGTCAATTGCTGACGGGGTCCATGCTGGACTATGCCCTGCCCAAGGCCCACCTCGTGCCCGATATCGAAACTATTTCAACGGTCACCCCGTCACCCCATAACCCCCTGGGGGTAAAGGGTATCGGGGAGACTGGCGCCATTGCGTCAACGGTCACCATTTACAATGCTGTCATAGATGCGCTTGCCCCACTGGGGGTCACCCACCTGGATATGCCCTTAACCCCGGAGAAGGTATGGCGGGCGATTCATCAGCAAGGGTAGAGGGAGATTAGCCATGTACGCCGCCGAATTTGATTACTACAAAGCCAGCTCGGTGGCCGACGCTATTCGGTTGCTGGGCGCCAATCCGGGATCCAAGCTAATCGCCGGAGGTCACAGCCTCATCCCGCTGTTGAAGCTGCGCTTGTCCCGGCCCACAGCCCTGGTGGATATTGGCGGCATCGACTCGCTAAACGGGATAAGCGTCGATGGCGGGACCATCCGCATAGGAGCCCTGGCTACGCACCGCCAGATTGCCACCGCTCCACAGTTGGAAAGCGCTTGTGAAATGATAGCGGAAGCCGCCGGCGGTATCGGAGACGCCCAGGTCAGGAACCGGGGGACCATCGGCGGAAATGTGGTGCATGCTGACCCGGCTTCCGATTGGCCCACGGTGCTGACGGCGCTTAACGCCAATTTCATAGTTGAGGGAACTGGCACCCGAAGTGTTCCCGCCGGAGATTTCTTTCAGGGATTGTTTCAAACAAACGTGGGCGAAGATGAACTGCTCACTGCCATCGAAGCGCCCGCCCTTCAGGCCAACCAGGTTGCCGAGTATGCCAAGATGGCCCATCCGGCCACAGGCTTTGCCGTTGTCGGCGCTGCGGTGGTGTTGACCACCGACGGCGGCAGGTGCACCGCCGCGAGCATTGCGGTGGGTGGGCTGACGCCCTCCCCGGTGCGGGCCGGTGCGGTTGAAAATGCACTGGTAGGCCAGGAGTTGAATGCGGAGACCGTGGCCGCGGCCGCGGCCTGGCTTGCGGACGACGTTGGGGACAACGCCATCGGTGATTTCTTCGCCTCCGCCGACTACCGCAAGGTTGTTGCCGCTGTGGAAGTGAAGCATGCCATCAACCACGCCATCGGCTTGGCTCACCACTAGGATTGAAAATTCGGGTTAGCACTCCCGTTTTGGGCAAACCCGGCCCACAGTGACCAGGCCTTGAAAATCCTCCTTACCAACGACGATGGAATCGAGGCCCCGGGTCTCTGGGCCGCGGTTGGGGCATTGCGCCGCGTGGGGACCGTCTCCGTGGTGGCCCCTCACCAGGAACGCAGCGGCGTAGGCTCTGCTCTCACCCTCCGAACGCCGATCAAGGCCGGCGAATTCCCCGTGGATGGCCGTCTTCAGGACGATGACTCCGCTTGTTTCCCCGTGAACGCTTTCGCGGTGGAAGGCACTCCCGCCGATTGCTCCATTCTGGCCCTGGAAAAACTGGTCGGGAAAGTCGACCTGGTGGTTTCCGGCATCAATGCCGGGTCCAACGTGGGTTGGGACGTGATCGTGTCCGGCACCGTGGGCGCCGCGTTGCAGGGTTACTTTCGGGGTTATCCCACCATCGCTATTTCCGTGGGCGGCGTCAGGAGCCCGTTGTTCGAGGGATCGGCCCGCCTGCTTGAGTTGATAGCCAACCGGCTGAGAGAGAGTCCAGTCGAAGGCAATATGCTGTTGAACATCAATGTCCCTAACGTAACGGTGGACCGGATTGCCGGCTTGCAAGTCACCACGTTGGGCGGGCGGTCTTACGGGGAGTCGGTCCGAGAGGAAGGCTTCGGCGAGAGCCGCCAGTACAAAATTGACCGAAATGTGCCGATATCAGGCGACAGCCAACAGGGCACCGACATTTGGGCGTTGAAAAACAATCATATCTCGGTGACTCCCCTGCAGGTCACGCTGGGCCATTCGGACCAAGCCGCCAGCGTGGAGTCCTTGTTTGCGGGGTTTTCCGACCTGTTAGTCCCGGGCCATTCGCTGCATGGGGATAAGGTCGGACCTCAGGCCTGACGAGCCGCCGAACTGGGCGACTTGGCGTGGGTCACACCGATCATTGACTCCAGGGTGACCAGTGAGGCCAACTCTTCCTCGCTCATGCCTTCGGAGCCATCGGGACGTTTGGGCAGCACCAGGTATCGCATATCGGCGCTGCTGTCCATCACGCGTACTTCCACTGATTCGTCCAGTTCGGTGTTGAACTCCCGCATGACGCCCCGGGGGTCGACAACCACCCGGGAACGATAGGCCAGACCCTTGTACCAGTCGGGGGGCCGCCCGATGACCGCCCGAGGGAAACAGGAACACAGGGTGCAGACACCCAGGTGGTGGACGTTTTCGGTGTTTTCTAGCACCCGAAGCCTGGGAGCGGTTTCCGGAAGGTTGTAGCCAAGCTCTTGTATCGCAGACACGGGGTCTGCCAGCAACCGCTGTTTGTACTCCGGGTCCACCCAGGCCCTGGCCACAATCCGGGCGCCGTCTTCGGGGGTGCGGGAATCGATCTGGTCGGCCATCCGCAAGATGTCCTCCAGTGTGCAGACTCCCTTTTCTATCAGCAGCGCTTGGATCGCTTCGGCTCGGCGGGAATAATACCCGGCGTGATTTCCGTGGTTGTGGCCATCGTGGCCATCGTGGCCGTCGTGTCCGTTGTGTTGATCGGCGCTGCTCATAAGAGGCTCCTAATCGGCGGTTTCCAACCAGTGCTGGTAGATGTCTATCATCAACTTGTCGGTACCCCGGCCCTTATAGTTGTCCCACAGGTCCTTTTGGGCGAACTCCACGCGGTATAAGGGCTGTTTCGGCGTTCCGGCGCCTCCGTAGGCCAGGGACTCGGGGTTGGGGAAAACGCCCCAAAAGGAATTCACGAGTCCGGTC
This sequence comes from Dehalococcoidia bacterium, assembly GCA_965226825.1. GTDB lineage: Bacteria > Chloroflexota > Dehalococcoidia > Lucifugimonadales > UBA3495 > Io17-Chloro-G2. The sequence goes on along the minus strand of CBDDED010000003.1, from coordinate 2,899,809 downwards.
TTTCCCTGGACGTAGAGAGGTGTGCGATAGTGGGTTGGGGGATTTTCCACCCGGACTGTCACCCGGTCGCCGGGCCGGAATTTGACGGGTTCGCTGGAGGCCACGGCTACCGGCCCCCCTCTTCCAATTCCGCCATCTTGCTATCGATTTCCTCGCTGGTCATCACCCCCTGCTCTACCAGCAAGGTCTCCATAGCGGCGGTCCATTTTTCGTAGTAGCTCAAAGACTCGTATTGCTCCTGGCTAAGGCTTTCGATTGCCCGGCGAAGCTGATCGGTGTTTTTCAGCTTTTTTTCGCCCAGGATGCTGTTCAACGAGTCTACCCGACGTTCCCATTCTTCCATTTGGTGTTCGGTGCGGTCGATCGGGTCCTCGTTGGGCCATCCGCCCCGGTCATGAACTTTAGGCATGGCACACCGCCTACTCCAGCTTGATGTTGGCGTCCATGTTAAATGCGGGATGCCATCCTGACAAGAAAACGGCGGAAGAATGCCTAAATCGGCTCCGTTCCCTCATTCAGGATAGCCAGGTACTCGTAGTAGGCAAATCTCCGGTCCCGCGCCTGCCCAGTGAGTTCCCGGGTAACGCCCAGGTGTTCCAGCAGTCCCATCCCGGAGGCTGCCGCAGGTAGCGACAAACCCGTGGATTTGGAGACATCGCGCAGAGATGTGATCGGCCGTTCCTTGAGCGCTTGATGCACTCGCAGGGCCGAGCCGGCAGCGCGGCCTTGCCGTTGAATAGAGGCGGCGTCTTGGTCAAATAACGAGAGCAACCGCTCCGCGGTTGACACTGCTGCTTCTGCGGTTTCAGCTACACCTTCAAGATAGAAGTTCAGCCACTCCTCCCAGTCCCCGGTTCGGCGCACGATGTCCAATAGATCATAGTATTGTTCGCGGTTTTGTTTGAAGTATAGGCTGAGGTAGAGCAGTGGATGCCGGAGCACACCGTCATGACACAAAATCAACGCGATTAGCAATCGCCCAACCCGTCCGTTACCGTCTAGGAATGGATGGATAGTCTCAAATTGCAGGTGAGTAATGCCAGCCCGCAACAAGGGATCGATCCCCGGATGGTCCTCATGTAGAAAGCGCTCCAGGTCTGACATGCAGTCTTGGATCGCATACGGCGGAGGCGGCACGAAATGGGCTGTACCGGGCCGGCTGCCTCCGATCCAATTCTGAGTTTTCCTGAATTCCCCCGGCATCTTGTCGCTGCCGCGGCCTCGGGACAAAAGTTCGCCGTGAATTTCACGCAACAGGCGATTTGACAGCGGAAACCCATCCGCGATGCGGTCTAGTCCGTGCTCCAGGGCCCGAACGTAGTTTGAGACCTCCACCACGTCGTCGGTGAGTGCACCAGGCGTCTCGTTAGTTTCGAAGAGCATCAGGTCTGAGATAGACGATTGAGTTCCCTCGATCTGGGAGGAAAGCACGGCTTCTTTTCGGACGTAGGAGTAGAGGAACAGAAGCGTATTGGGCAGCACCCGCGCGAGGCCATCCAGACGCCCCAGTCCTACCAATGCCTTCGCCAGCGTCGGCTGTAAAGATGCGATGTCAACGGCGGGTTCGGGGGGTAGAGGAGCCGGAATGAAAGCGCGGACCTCTTCCCCTGCGGTTGCCGTAACCTCGTATTCACCAACCTGACAACGCTTCACCGGGAACTCCCCTAATAAGGATTGCTTAATAGCCGCAGCTGTTACTAAGAGTTACGGCTTAAATCTTAGTAACCACTTGGATTGTGAGTCAAGGGGGACCTTCCTCGTCAGATCGTCCCCCGAGGCTATCCCGCGGCAACGGGGAGAAAACCTGTTCACAAGCGCCTCTACTAATAAGGTTTGCTTATTAACAGAGGCCGCTACTAAGAGTTAAGCCTTAACTCTTAGTAGCTACTTGGATTCGGAGCCATGATGACCCAAATCATCGGGCCGTCCCGCGGCAATGGGGGAAAACCTGTTCACAAGGACTTTCGCTAATAAAGTTTGCTTATTAGCTGGGGCTGTTACTAAGAGTTAATCCGGAAAACTTAATAACGGTGACCGATGTGGGCCTGCACCTCATCCGCCGGCTGTCCACACCTTCGCCACGTCTATGGCTCGCATGAACTCCACGTTGGGGAAGGTGCGAATGTGTTGGATCAGTCGTTCCAACATCAACATCCGCCCCGGACGGCCGATATATTGGGGGTGCATGGTCAACACGAAGGACCGCCCATACCGGTAAAGCCCTTCGAACTCGGCCGACCAAGCCCCGTAAACCTCGTCAGGGTTACGCATGGGTCCCAGGCGACCCGCCGACGGGGCGTACACGAAGTTGGGGGCATCGTCCAATGCCCAGTGGATCGGTATCTCCACTATGGGCCTGGGCAAGCCTTCCTCCAAGATGTAGGGAGCGTCGTCTCCCATCATGCTGCTGTCGTAGAGGAAGCCGTGGGATACCAGCAGTTCCAGGGAATGGCTGCTCAACTCCCAGCTTGGCGACCGGTACCCCAACGGGGCCTCGCCGGTGATGCTGCTCAGAATTGAGGAGCCCTGTTCCAATATCTCTCTTTCCCGGTCCGGGGAAAGGGTTGCGGGGGGCTCGTGCATGTAGCCGTGGTGACCCACCTCGTGACCCCTGCGGTGGATATCCGCAACCAGGCCGCGGTGGGTTTCGGCGACATAACCCGGGACGTAGAAGCTGGCTTTGACGCCATGGTGGTCCAGCAGGTCCAGGATGCGGGGCATCGCCACTCTGGGGCCGTATTCGGCCATGGACATCAAGCTGGGGAGATCCTTGAAGTCGGGGTTGCGGTTCAGCCAGGAAGATACGCCGTCAACGTCGAACCCCAACATCGCCACGCATTGGGTGTCACCCGGCCATATTCCTGACATGGTTCCCCCTCAATGCCCGGCGTGGGTTCTGTGGCCGGCGAAGGTATCTTTACGGGCTCGGCGCAAGCACGTGATCTGCCGGCTGCCCTGGCGCTACTTGGTGCTTAATGCGGTTTTAGGTGCGGGAATCTCGTCGAATCCAGTGTAGGGACGCAGGACTTGGGGGATTACTATCGAACCATCGGCCCGCTGGCAGTTCTCCAATATGGCGATCATCACTCGGGGCAAGGCCAGCCCCGATCCGTTCAGAGTGTGCAGCAGTTGCGGGCGGGCGCCGGGCGAGGGGCGGTACCTTAGATGAGACCGGCGGGCCTGGAAGTCGGTGCAGTTGGAGCAGGAGCTGACTTCCAGCCATTCCGCGCAGCCCGCGGACCAGACCTCGATATCGTAGGTCATGGCCGAAGCGAATCCCATGTCTCCGGTGCAAAGCTGTATCACCCGATAGGGCAGCTCCAGCCGTTTACAAACGTCCTCGGCATCGGCCACCAACCCTTCCAACTCCTCGCTGGAGGTGTTCGGCTCCACCAGCTTGTACATCTCCACCTTGTTGAATTGGTGCACCCGCTTGATGCCCCGGGTGTCCCGGCCGGCGGCGGCCTTTTCGCGGCGGAAGCAGGGAGTCTGGGCTACGTACTTAAGGGGTAATGTGCCCGGAGCAAGAATGTCATCCCGGTACAAATTCGTGATGGGCACCTCGGCGGTCGGCACCAGCCAGAGGTCGTCTTCCTCGTCGTGGTAAAGGTTGTCAACGAACTTGGGCAGGTTGCCCGATCCTTCCATTGTTTCCTGTTTGACCACCGCCGGGACCATTACCTCGGTGTAGTCGTGCTCCAGGGTGTGCAGGTCCAACATCCAGGAGATGAGGGCCCGCTCCAGCTTGGCGCCAGCCCCGAACATCGTGTAGAAGCGGCTTCCAGAAAGCTTGACGCCTTTCTCGAAGTCGATTACTCCCAACCGCTCGCCCAAGTCCCAATGGGGCAACGGCTCAAAGTCCCGGACCAGCGGCTCGCCCCACTGGCGCAGTATGACGTTGTGGGACTCGTCTAGGCCCTTGGGGACCTCGGCCAAGGGTATATTGGGCAGGCCCAGCAGCAGTTGGTTCAGCTGCTCGTCCAGTCCTTTCACCTGCTGTTCCAATTCGGCTATCCGGTCGCCGACCTGGCGCATCTCCGCCATTGCTTCCGGCGGGGGCTCGCGTCCCGCGGCGCGTTCCTGCCCCAATTGACGGCTTACCTGGTTGCGTTGGGCCCGGAGTTCATCGCCTTGGGCCACCGCTTGCCGGCGCTGGGCGTCCAGGTCCAGCAGCCCTGCCAGGGGGTCCTGTTCGCCTCGGGACTCCAAAGCCTGCCGCACCAAGTCGGGGTCCCGGCGTATCAGTTCAATGGACAGCATAGCTACCCTTGGGGCTCCGCATCTTCCGCAGCCGCCGCACTCGGGGAATCCAGTCTCCGCATCTGGGGGAATAGCAGCACGTCGCGTATGGAAGGCTGGCTGGTCAACAGCATCACCAGGCGGTCTATCCCGATTCCCAACCCTCCGGTGGGAGGCATGCCGTATTCCATGGCCAGCAGAAAGTCCTCGTCCAGGCGGTCCACCTCTTCATCCTCGTAGCGGCGCCGGACCTCTTCCTGGTCTTCGAACCGGGCTCGTTGCACCTGGGGATCGTTGAGTTCGGTGTAGGAGTTGGCTATTTCCATGCCGGCGGCGAATCCCTCGAAACGCTCCACGTACCCCGGAAAGCCGGGCTTGGCCTTGGCCAGGGGAGACATTATCTCTGGGTAGTCCAGGAGGAACGTCGGTTGGATTAGGCCGGGTTCTACGAAGGTCGATATCAGCTTGTCGATGAGCCGCCCGCGCCCTTCCTGGGCCGCAACCTCCACGCCGGCCTCGGCGGCGCGGCGAGCGAGGGCCTGGTCATCCGGGAACGCGTCGATGTCTATGCCGCTGCGATCGAGGAGCGCCTGTTGCAGTGAAAGCCGAGTCCAAGGTGGAGTAAAGTCGATCACGTGGTCCCCGTAGGGGATTTGCATGGTCCCCCGCACCTTCTGGGCAATCGATGAAACCAACTCCTCAACCATGCACATTACGTCGTTATAGTCGGCGTAGGCTTCATAGCTTTCGAGCAGGGTAAATTCAGGGTTGTGGTCCTGGTCTACGCCCTCATTGCGGAAAACCCGGCCCAGCTCGTAGACCTTGTCAAAGCCCCCAACGATCAAACGCTTGAGGTAAAGCTCGGTGGCGATGCGCAGATAAAGTTGCTCGTCCAGGGCATTGTGATGAGTTATGAAAGGCCTGGCGTTGGCTCCGGCGGCTACAGGCACCAGCATGGGAGTGTCCACTTCCAGGAACCCGCGGGCGTCCAGAAAGCTGCGAATAGCAGTGATGATTTGGCTTCGCTGGGCGAAGACCGGCATGACTTCGGGGTTGGCGATCAGGTCCAGATACCGCTGGCGGTACCTGGTTTCCACATCGCGCAGCCCGTGGAATTTTTCGGGGAGGGGACGCATTCCCTTGGCGGTCAGCGTCAGGTCGTGAGCTTCGATAGAGGCCTGGCCGGTGCGGGTCCGCATCATTGGGCCCGTGACCCCCAAGTGGTCTCCCACATCCAAGTCCCGGAGCAGGGCATAGGCTTCCCCGAGCACGTTTTGGCGGAGCAATGCCTGAATTACTCCCGATCCGTCCTGAAGGTCCACAAAGGAGGCCCGGCCCATCCCCCGAACGGATATTATGCGGCCCGCAAGAGATAGATTCTCCATAGGAGACCCTTCCGATGGGCCGTTTTCCCAGGCTTCCAATTGGGCGATGGCTGCGGCGGCGCTGCAAGTGCGGTTAAACCGGGGCGGATATGGGTCGATACCGTTCCGGCGGATACGGTCGAGCTTGGCGTTGCGGCTTGCTACTAGGCCATCTTCAGGGTCGGGCATGTAATACCGGTCCAGGTGGAACAACCATGTCGGAAGGGTGTCGCCAAGCTGCTTGACTGTGCCAAGCTTGGTTTGGAGGCTTGCATGGTGTTAAGTTCAGGAATTACTGGATGGAGACGATCTCCAGCCTGATTTTGCCTGCCGGGGCGTTGACTTCAGTGACCTCTCCTACTCTTTTCCCCAGCAGGCTTTTGCCGATGGGAGAGGCGTTGGATATTTTACCCTGGGTGGGGTCGGCTTCGGCGCTGCCGGTGATTGTGTATATGGTAGTCTGGGTATTCTGGTTCTTTACGGTGACGGTTGCGCCCACCTCAACTGTGTCGCGGGTTCCGTCAACTTCGCCGATAATCACCGCATTGTTGACCATGTTCTCCAGGGTGAGGATACGGCCTTCCGTGAAGGCCAGTTCATTCTTCGCCTCTTCGTATTCGGCGTTACTAACGGTACCGCCGCGTTCCCGTGACTGTTGGATTCGCTCGGCCACTTCGTGACGGCCCACTGTTCTCAGGTGCTCCAGCTCGGCCTTCAATTTTTCCAGCCCTTCCCGCGACACATAATTGGGCTGAATCATGGTGAGTTCCTCCGAGAGCCAAACAGACCCTGAAGACACCAATGGTAAAAAATAATAGGAGATGCAGCGGGTTGCCGCCGTCTCCTTGCGTCGATTCTAGCCCCAAGGCTAACCGATGTAAAGCGTATTGGTGTTAGTGTGCAACCAGTAACAGGCGTGGGGCCGCGTCATGTTCGTGATCACCGTTCCCGACTCGCCGCCGCCGCTGTACAACCGGCAATTCCTGACCTCTGTGCTGAAACTGCCGAGGCCGCAGACGGTTAACATGGATCGGTTATGGAAGGGGCTACGGGGCGGACGCGCAAATCCTGGAGCGTTGCGGAGTCGAAGGGATTGTCACCCGTTTTGAGCGCTTCCACCCAGGCGCGGCGGCTGGGGCCGTAGTGGCTCCGGCAAGTGTCTTTTTGAGAGGCATCTACCCAGGCTAGGAACGATTCGAAGTCGGCCACCGCCTCGCTGCTCCGGCCCATGACCGCAAAGGCCAGGCCACGGGTGTCCAGCGCGGTACCCTCGGGGCGTTCCCACAACGCCGCCTCGCAGAACGGCAGCGCCTGCTCCGCCCGGTTTTGCACCGCCAGTTGCCAGCACAGGGTGTTGTTAAAGGCGAAATCCCCTGGCTCCAACTCCTGCGCCCGCTTCAGGTCGTCGGTCGAACCGGCCCAGTCTTCGGGCGTTGTCAGCAGCGCGCTCAACACCAGCCCCCGGTTGTAATATGCGGTGGCGGAATCGGGTTCGAACTCAATGGCCCGGGAGAATTCTTCCGCGGCCCGTTCCAGGTCTCCGGGGTCACCCCGTTGCAGGTAAGCGTTGCCCCGGTTGACGTAAGCGGCCGCCAACCCCGAATCGAGGGACAGAGCCGTTTCGATGTCGTCGAACGCCCGGTCGATGTCGCCCCCGCCGCCGCGTTGCAGATAGGCGCTCGCACGGTTGACGTAAGCTGCCGAGTAGCTGGGGTCGATCTCAATGGCTTGCTGCAAGTCGGCGATGGCCCGCGCTAAGTGAGCGTCATCGTCATATCCCAGGTAGGCCACTGCCCGGTTCAGATAGGCGCCGGCGCGTAATGGGTCGAATCGGATCGCCCGGCTCAGGTCTTCGACCGCCAACGCCGCATCCCCGTCCCGCCCGCGATCCAGGTACGCCAGCGCCCGGTTGTTGAGGGTGTCCACCGACCGGGGCTGCACGGCCAGAACCTGGGTGAACAACCAGACCGCCTCGTCCAGGTCGGCGTACTTTCCGCCCAGATAGGCGCGGCCCAAGCGGAAGCGCAGGCCGGCCAGGGTGTCGGCGTCAATCGGTTCCCGGGTCAGGGCCTGGGCCAACGCCGCCTTGGCCAGGTCATACTTTCCCTGCTCCAGGTATAGCTGACCGAGGGTCATCAGGGCGACCGAGCGCACTTCCCCGGCAAGGTCGAGGTTGATGGCCGTGGGCAACTCGGCGGGGGAGGACGAGATGTCCACTACCTGCGGGCCGTAGCTGCCCTGGGCTTGGCTGAGAGGCGGCACGGTGAAGGATGCCATCACCCGGCCGCTGTCGTATTCCCCCCAAATGACCATAGAAGCGCGGGAACGCACGCCCGCATCGATAGCGTCAGGCTCGGCGGCGATTACACGGGGCCACTCGGCAGTGCGTACACCCAATAGGCCGGCCTCCAGAACCTCCCGGTCGATTTCCTCTCTGAGGCGGCCCCGGATGTTGAAGCCCTGCTGACCGCCGGTGTAGTTGGAGAATGGGGCCAGGACAATCAGCGATTCCCCGTCGGTGGCCACCGGGTGGTCGGGAGGTCTTTCCTGCGATTCCCCCTCAATGGTGACCGGGTGGTCCGGCGGCCTTTCCTGCGGTTCCCCCGCGATGGCGACCGGGTGGTCCGGCGGCCTTTCCTGCGATTCGAATGCCACAGCTACGCCGACTGCTAAGGCCACTGCCAGCAACACCAAGGCAGTGATTTGCACGGACAAACGCCGGTGCAGGGGTCGCTCGCGCCTCGCCGTGGACTCCGGCGCTGCCTCCGCCGGTGCGTCTGAGTCGGACGGATCCGCTGACCCTTCTTCGCGGGCAACCCCGGAAACGCTGTCCGGCGCGAACCCGGCGGCCAGCAGCAAGGCATCGGTCTCATCCGGGGTCAGCCGCAGCACTTCGGCACATCGCACCACGTCCGCCCGGTGACGGGGGCGGCTGGTCACCCCTTCCTTCCAGCGGATAAGGGTTAGCCGATTGACCTGGACCCGGCGGGCCAATTCCGCATCGCCGATGCCGGTCCGGACCATGAATTCTGTCAATAACTCGGCGAAAGTGGCCAAGTGCTACAACTCAGAATCGCGTTTCGAGGGGAATGTTACACATCTGTCGTGCGAATTGTACACGATGCACTGCAAGACTGAGGGCGGTCCGAACGATATTATAGTAAGGAGGCAACAAGATGGACCGTTTTCTAAAAATCCTGGTGGTAGCAGTCGTGCTAGTGGTGGGGACCCTGGCTGTAGCAGCGTGTGGTGGTGGTGTATCTCCGGAGCCGTATTCAGGGCCAACTGTAGCGCGCGAATCGACGCGGCAAATCGAGGTGGTAACGGAGGTCGAAATGGTTCAGTCTGAGGCGGCGATGGAGGTAGAAGCACCTGCGCAGCAGGCGGCAGCAGCTACCGCGGTAGTACGGGAGGAGGGATTCAACTCAATCGGCGGCTCCGCCACGGTAAACGATGCCGCCTACGACCTGACCTTCTTCAAGCACTATGGGGTCAACCCGTTCATTGATACTGAGGACGATCACCTTTCCACATTCGCTGTGGACGTGGACACCGCCTCATACACCGTCACGCGCAAATTCGTGACGGACGGCAATCTGCCGGACCCGGACTCGGTCCGCGTGGAAGAGTTCGTAAACTTCTTTGACTATGGGTACCAGCGGCCCACGGAAGAGGAAGGCGCTTTCGCCATCCACATGGAAGGTTCCCCGTCCCCCTTTGGCGAAGAGAACCACTGGCTGATGCGCGTTGGGCTGCAGGGCAAGGACATCGCTGCCGAGAGCCGGAAGGATGCCACGCTGATTTTCACTATCGACGTTTCCGGGTCAATGGAGCGGGAGGACCGGCTTGAGTTGGTGAAGAAGTCGTTGCGTCTCCTGGTTGACGAGCTTCGGCCTACCGATGAGGTTGGCGTTGTAATATACGGCTCTTCCGGGCAGGTGCTTCTCGAGCCGACCAGCGGCGAGGACAAGGACGAAATCAAGGACGCCATAGAAGAGCTACGGCCGGGCGGCTCCACGTTCGTCGCGGACGGGCTGCGACTGGCCTACAAAATGGCGGTCGATAACGTGGAGGCTGGACGAATCACCCGTGTCATCGTGCTGTCTGATGGTGTGGGCAACGTCGGCGACACTGGTTCGGAATCGATACTTCGGCAGGTTCAAGAGCATGTGGACCAGGGCGTTACCCTCACCACTGTTGGATTTGGCATGGGCAACTACAACGATGTGTTGATGGAGCAGTTGGCCAACGATGGCGACGGGAGCTACCACTATGTCGATGAGTTGTCCGAAGCCCGGAGGATCTTCGTCGAGGACCTGACCGGCACCCTCCAGGTAATCGCCAGGGACGCCAAGGTGCAGGTGGACTTCAATCCCGAAGTGGTCAGCCGGTACCGGCTTCTTGGTTATGAGAACCGCCGCGTCGCCGACGAGCAGTTCCGGGACGACACCGTGGACGCAGGCGAGATAGGCGCTGACCACAGCGTGACCGCCCTCTACGAGCTAAAGCTGCATGACGATGCAGACAACGACGATGCAGAGGGCATCTTGGGGACGGTTTTCGTGCGCTACCAGGACCCTGACACCAGCGAGGTCTTGGAGATCTCCCGGACCTTGCAGCAGAGTGAATTATCCGCGGGGTTCGAGGATGCCTCGGCGAGGTTCCAGTTGGCGGCAGTTGTAGCCGAATACGCCGAAATACTTCGTGAGAGCTACTGGGCCCAGGACGGCAACCTGGAAGACGTAGTAGCACAGGCCCGCCGGGTGCAAGGCCTCCTGCCTCGTGGTTCCGACGTGGCCGAGTTCGCCGACCTGACCCCGCGCACGCTGAGCGTCCACGACAGCGCGAGGCGCTAGCCCGCCTCCAAGTCTGGGGTTCCAGCCCCAATAACCCTAATGAAGAAATGCGCGGGTCCCGCCGTAGAATACCTAGCGGCGGGACTCGCGCCGTCTTGATGCCGGAGCAAACGGCTCTGAAGCATTCCGGCGTCAACGCTAGCATTGAGACCGCCCGGTCCCGGCATGGAAGCACAGCCGCCCTGGGGGTTCAGTCGGCCCCTTGCGCTCTGCCGCCATTCCACCAACATATGCCAACCGTAGCCGCCAATGAGGCAACAGGGGCCAGCATGTAAGCTTCGCTGGACACAGGTATGCGTATGCCAGCGACCAACACAAAGAACCCTGTTCCAACCGCTACGGCATTGATGGTGAATCCAACAACAAAGCCAGTCATTGTTCCTTCGAAAACCCCCAGCCGGGGCCATAGCTTGCCCAATAGCACCCCAGGTATTAGGCCCGTCCAAAAGGGGAGTGTGGCCCAATACAGAAACTCCATGACTTCTAATGGGCCAAAGGAAAGGTCAAGCCACATAGTCCAAGCTCCTTGTTTGTAGTCCAGGCCATTGCCCGGCCAGGTTGGGGCAAGTTACTAAGAAACTATCTCAAAACTGCCTTTGCTCTTGGCGGCGCCCTTCGACAAGCTCAGGGTGAACGGATTACAAGGTTCGTTCCGCTCACGGTGAGCTTGTCGAACCGCGTTTTGAGATAGTTTCTAAGCCGGGGAGCTTAGGACTTGGGGAAGGCCTGGCTGGGGGTATGCTTCCAGCACATGCCAACCGTAACCGCGACGCTGACAGCAACGGATAGCCAAGCGAGGTATTCGGGCAACGGTATGGATACAAACGTAATGACCCTGCTGGCGTAGGCCACGACAGCGAATGTGCAAGGCGTAATGAAATTGACCGCGAGGCCAATGTAAAAGCCAATCGACAGGCCGCTCAAAAACCCCAACCGGGGGATTAACCATCCGTACAGGCCCCCGGCTATCAGGCCCAGTGAAAAGGGGGTTGTCATTGCCAGCAGCAAAACGAAAACGTCGAAGCTGGATGGGTAACGCCCTATGTCGATCACTGGCATAGTCCGGGCTCCTTGCCGGTATGCTGGGCAACCGCCCGCATGCCACAAGGCAACTCAAAGATGTCATGCTCAAAAAGGGGCTCTGGATTCCGGGCGAGGCGAAAATCACGGCTAACAACGAAAAGACCCTGCCCATGGAGCCGCCACGGGCGTGGTTTCGGACCGATTGTGTTATTACAATCGCCTGGCCGACGCGCCAGGAAAGGGACCTATGCACCATCGTTGAGCAACTCAAGACCCCACGGGATCGGGCTGGAAACGGGCGTCGGCTACCTCAGGTGACCTACTAGTAGTCGAACATTTTTGAATTGAGTACTGAGCGAGAGTAGTCTACCAAGCACAGGGCGAAGAGGATTGGGGCGTGTGAGGAGGGGATGCTGATGAAGAGATACCGGGTCAAGCTGAGTGCGGAGGAGCGGCAGGAACTGAAGACATTGGTGTCCCGTGGCCGGGTGGCGGCTTACAAGCAGACCCACGGGCGCATCCTGCTGCTGAGTGATGAGGCCCATGCGGACGGGGCCATGAAGGATGAAGACATTGCCCGGGTCCTGCAGATTGGCCGCGCGACGGTGGAGCGGGTGCGCCGCCGTTGCGCGGAGGAAGGGATTGAGGCGGCGCTGGGACGAAAGCGGCAGCTTAATCGTCGTCCGAAGCGACTGGACGGTCAAGGGGAAGCCCACCTGATTGCCCTGGCCTGCGGAGAACCGCCGGAAGGCCGGGCCGGTTGGACGCTGACACTGTTGGCCCACCGGCTGGTTGAATGCGAGATCGTGGAAAGCATCAGCACTGAAACGGTGCGCCAGACGCTCAAAAAAACGAACTCAAGCCTTGGCTGAAGGAATGCTGGTGCATCCCTCCGCAAGGCAGCGCCGAGTTTGTCTGTGCGATGGAAGACGTGCTGGAAGTCTATCAGCGCCGGTATGCGGACAACGAAGTTCTGGTCTGCCTGGACGAGACCAGCAAACAGCAGGTGAAAGAGACGCGTCTGCCGCGTCCGGCCCGGCCTGGAGCAGCGGCCTCCTACGATTACGAATACGAGCGCAACGGGGTGAGCAACCTGTTCATGTTGTTCGCTCCGCTGGAAGGGTGGCGCCGGGTGGAAGTGACGGACCGGCGCACGAAAGCCGATTGGGCCCGGGTGGTCAAGCAACTGGTGGACGAGGACTACCCGCACAAGGACCGTATTGTGCTGGTGATGGACAATTTGAACACCCACCACCCGTCCTCGCTGTACGAGGAATTTGAACCTGCCGAAGCGCGGCGCATCGCCGAACGGTTGGAGATTCACTACACTCCCAAGCATGGCAGTTGGCTGGATATGGCCGAGATTGAAATTGGGGTGATGGTTCGGCAATGCCTGGACCGGCGCATACCGGACCAAAGCGTCCTGCGGCGGGAGGTGGGAGCGTGGCAGGCTCAGCGCAACCGGGACGGCATACGAGTGGACTGGCGCTTTACCTCCGAGGATGCGCGCATCAAACTGAAGTCTCTTTACCCATCAATCCAACACTGATGGACTACTAGGAAACCTCTGAATAAGTTGTTGGATTGCCCCAGACAACGGCTTAGCTAGGCACGATTCAAACAGAGGATCGCCGTCGTTCCCGACTTGTTCAGAGGATTCCTAGCTGTTGACTCGCGAATGCCGGTGCAATCCGGCAATCGTGGAGATGTATGACAGCTACCCCAGAAAACCACCTGCAAGTTCTTGAAGAGGTCTGCGCCCCAGCTATCGCCGACCAGGCGGAGAAAGTAGACCGGGGCGTCGTATTCCCTGACCAGGCATATCACAACCCTGAAAGACGCCGGCCTGTTGAGGACGTAAGTTCCACGGGAGTCGGCGGACTCAGGTTGGCCCAGTCGGTTCACCGCTGCCACGAGGCTTTACGGCAGACCGCCGGGCTTAACCAGGAAGTTCACGACGCCGTGGAATTGATCGCCGCGGGGTCTTGAAGTGTGGGGTCCTGGATTCACGAAGACCTGCGGGAGGGAAGCCGCCGGGTGACCCAACTGCTACAGGTAATGGATGCTGGACGACGCGGTCAACTCATGCGGTAGGGGTTCCCGGAGGAGCAGGCCGCCCTTTCCGGGCTCCACACCCGCAATTTCATGTAACGGACGTTAAATCGTTACGGGGTAAATGACCTGGACCACCCTGCCGTCTCGGAGGGCGTCGAAGTATGGATGGGGACGGGTTGAATCCTGTAGCCAGCGGCGGGCGAAATAGGCGCACATGTTGGCCAGTTGGGTTCCCACCGAGTGTTCCGGGCCGGCATAACAGATATTGTCCAGGACGGCGGTCGAATCCATCCCGTCGGGGGATTTCAGGAATTCGGACATGAAGGTGGGCTTGACCGACTGGGATTGCCCGGCCACCACCAGGGCATAGTCCGCAATGGGCCAGGCGCTTTCCATTAACTGCTGGCTGTCCATCTTCGACATGTTCAACTCGTCGACGAACATGTTCAATGCCAGCAGGAAACGGCTGATGGCGGGCTCGGACGGGGATTGCCAGTCCATGCCAGGGTTGTCTCCGCCGGCGCGGACCTCCGCGAAATTACGCTTGTCGACGTAGGCGGCAATCAGTGGGGTTTCCCGCCGAATGAGAACGTTCAAACAGTCCTGGATTAGCTCGGCGCGTTTGGCCGGCGCCCAGGTCCTGAAAAACCCGCGCCCCTGAAACAGGTCGCCGGGACGGATTTCCGGCGGCGCCCCCGGTTCCCCTGGGGGCATTCCGAAATGCCGTCGAAAAAGGGCGTTGAATTCGCCGTTTATCGATATGGACTGGGTTTCGTGGACCAGTAGGCCAACGTGTACGTGGTGAGGCTGGTTAGCGTCGTCTATGCTGGTTCCGGTGTCGCCGGACTCGCCAAGATATACCAAAAACAAAACACAGCCTCCGCGGGGCCGGTAGCAGGGAACAAGACTGGGAAACTGGGGCGGCGGTTAGTTGCCCGCCTCTACCCGGAAGTTCCTTTACCCGGAAGTTCCTTCGGAGGACGCCTGGGAATCTTCAGCCGATTCCGCTCCCTCGCCGTCTGGTTGCAACTGAGGCGTCACTGCTTCTACCCTGGGCCCTTCCACCCGCACCATGACTTCGTCGGCGTCGGTCAACCGGGTGACGCCGGCGGGCAGGTCCAGGTCGCCGGCTCGGACTACGCCGTCGGATTCGGTCAAGGTTTCCAGATCAATCTCGATCTGGCTCGGCATTTCCATAGGCAGGGCTTGCACGTCCAAGAACCGTAGCTGTTGGACGGCCGCGCCACCGATCGCGCGGGCTCCGGGGGACTCCCCGATGAGTACGATAGCCACCTGGGCTGAAACCGGTTTGAAGGAGTCGGCCACGAGGAGATCGACGTGAACGATGTCCCCTCGCCTGGGATCCCACTGGATTTCCCTGGCGAACGCCAGTTGGGTCTCCGATTCGCCTTGTATCGTGATGTTGATGGGCGTGCTTGCTCCGGCGGCCGACAACGCCTGTATCAACCGCTGGGACTGGCACTGCAACGCCCGGGAATCCGTGTCCGGCCCATAAAGGTGGACCGGTATGATCCCTTGGCGGCGTAGCCGCTGGACTTTTTTACCGATCAAGGTCCTTGGCTCAAGTTCTAGGTCAATGGCTCCTGTGGTCATGGCGCTGGATTCTCCTTTCCCTGAACGCTCCGGCTGCCGGGTCCGGGCGGTTTTCCGTCGTAGACGCGGGTCCGCGCTGCCGGCTCATTGGCCCGAGCAACAGCTAATGATAGCACCACGGCTTTGCAATTAAAACAGCGGCGTCTGACCGGTAAGTGTTCAAACCGGTCCTGAGACGTTGGCGGCAACGCGAATGGAACAAGAGATGGAACGGGGGACGCGGGAATGCCTCCGTCCGGTGCTATGGTTGTAGTCCTCGGACCCGGGACTAGTGACTAGCTTCGGCGGCCCAGCAACCGCGACAACTCTGCCGTCGCCGGATGATTTGCAGATACGGCGGAGGGCATGTTTTCATACCGCTCCAAAAGTTCCGATTGGGAAAACTGTTGCGGCCATTCCATGTTTACCTGGAAATGGGCGCCATTAAGCGTTACTGCGCCCAAGTCCATCAGTCCAACCAAGTCTCGGATCTGGGCCCGCAACCGGTGCTTGATACCTTGGTAGTGTGACAAGGTACGCGCGAAGAAAACACCCAAGTCTATGGAGGTGCTGTCCAGGAGAGTCTCCAGCATTTGCAGCTGCCGTTCCGCCAGAACCCGCCGCCGTGGACTGCGGAGCTGCCCAAACAACGACCGCGCGAATTCCCGGAACAGGAGCCGGTTATGGTTGACCAGAATTTGTCCCGCGACTGCGTTGCATCGCTCGGTCACCGCTGGCAGCGCAAAACGTAGGAATGGCGTCAGGTCGTGTCCCCTTTGGCGGGACTCGAACAGCGCGCCCAGGTACTCATCCTTGTGGTTGTAGTAGTAATTGGACAGGCTGACCATCACCCGATCGTTGACGCCGGCTTGCCTGAGCATGAAGGCTTCCACGGCCCGGGCGGTGCGGCCGTTGCCGTCGCCAAAGGGGTGCATTGCACCGAGATGGTATTGGGCCGCCATGGCCTGGATAATTCCATCGTGCTCTCGGAACTCCCCGCTGATGGCGTTGCAAAGGGCCCCAAAAGCACTCTGGCAACCCTCGCCGCCGTCCGCTCCCCGGCAGATCGGTAATCCGAAGGTGACATTGTGCTCTTTCCCTCGGAGCGCTCCGGGCTCGTAGTGGTCGTCTTCACAGCCGGTAACGATGCGCCGGTGGACTTGCAGCACGAAGTCCTGGTTGGCGGGACGTTCCGCCGGTTGTTCACTTATCCATTTGTAGGCCGCCTCGGCAGCCCGCAGCTGACGCTGGGAGTAGGTCAAGTCGGTACGAGCGCCGGCGTCGGGAGCCAGGGCTTCGTTCTCTTCCTGGGGGGTGAACTCGGCCCCTTCGATGCGGGAAGTGCCGGCGGCCTCCAGCCGCAGTTGTTCCTGGTGCACCGCTTCAATCCACTGGGTCAGATAAGGAAGTTGGCGCAGCACTCCCGCGGCGGTTTTGGCTTCGATCAACTGCTCCAGGATTGCCGTCTTGTCGTAGTTGATCCACCGGCGCGGGGGCGCGTAGCGGCTAATACTTGCGATGGTCATTTCCGGTTCATTTCCACTTCATTTCGAGAAATCGTATTTGATTACCACCATTATACCGTAATCGTTTCCGGTTCATTTCACCGCCATTTCCGAAAACCAGAAGGACTGTATATGTTGTGTCGCCAATAAATTCTGCCTCAACTCGCTCCTGCCCTACCCTGAAGCAATGCTCAGGTGTTGTCCGGAAATGGTCGTGGGTACAGTGATATTCTCAAATGCGGTAACTTTGGAAAGCGATATGCGAGCACGTGAATATTACCATCGAACTGCTACCAAAGTCGGGGCTTGGAGCTATGGGTTTGGGGTGTTCTTGACAGGCGGTTTATTATTGCCTTGAATCGTGCCGGGAGGTAGCCAATGGCGTCCCAATCTGTGGGTCTAAGTCTTTACAATGCTGCCAGGGCAATGGGTGTGCCGTTCACCCAGGAAAGCCAGCCCGCGGATAGGACGATCCGGGCCAACGGTCTTGACTTCCACTACCTGGAATGGGGCGATGCCGGGAACCCCACAGTGTTGATGCTCCACGGCGTCTCTCAGCAGTCCCACAGTTGGGATTTTGTGTCCCTGTCCCTCTCCGGCCGGTTCCATGCTATCGCTCTGGACCAGAGGGGTCACGGCGACAGCGATTGGGCGCCCGACGGCGACTACTCCATAGAGGCCCAGCAAGCGGATATAGACGCGGTGGTGGAAGCCCTGGGACTGGGCCGGTTTACCCTGATGGGTCATTCCATGGGAGGCCGGAACAGCTACGTTTGGGCCTCAAGACACCCCGGCGTGCTGGACTCCCTGGTGATTGTAGATACGGGCCCCCAGGGGCAACAGGCCGGCACCCGGAGGATTCAGCAGTTCCAGCAGCTTCCGGACGAATTGGACAGTTTCGATGAGTTTGCTCAACGGGTCCAGGAATACACCGGCCGCCAGCTGGAGCAGGTTTTGGGCGCGTTGCGGTACAGCATTCGCCAACGGGCCGACGGCAAGTGGACCTGGAAGTACGATAAGATCCTGCGCACCGCGGGCGCCCGTCCCCCCGGCTGGACTCCCGAGCAGCTTTGGGAGTGCGTGGAGCGGATCGATTGCCCCACGCTGGTGGTCCGAGGGGAACGCAGCGACATATTTGCGCCGGAGACATTGGAACGGATGGGGCAGGTTATCCCGGATTGTGCCACCGCCACCGTCGCCCGGGCCGGCCACCTGGTGCAGGGCGACAATCCGGCGGATTTCCTGGCTGAGGCTTCCAAGTTGCTGGACCGCGTCTACGGTTCTCGGGGATAAACTTCCGGTCTAATAGCCATCGGGTGACAAAAAACTCGCCGTTCTCTGTGCACTATGTGGTAATCGTTTGCTCGGGTCGATTGCCCCGCTAGACGCGCTCCAACTTATCCAAGAGGCGCTCCATGTCCTGGAGGCCATCTTCGATGGACGCATCAGTGGCCCAATTCTCGTAGAAGTTGACGTGCAAGCCGTTGGCAACGTGGAACAAATTGTGGATCTCTCTATCGTTGGTTTCCTGCACCAATCTGTCCACGACCCGGTACAGCGCACCGTGGCTGTTATGCTGCCAGCCTCGTTGTTCCGCAACCGCCTTAAGCATCTGAGCGGCGGCTCCCCAACCCTTCTCAGAGGCCTGTCTTACGTCGCCCGACGCCAATTCTGTGAATCCTTGGGCCAGCAATTGCCTGCTGGCAATCCTATATTCTGAATCCTGGTTCAGCATTCTTGGGTTGCCTTTGCCCGGTTACTTGAATGGTTGGGTGTTATTTTAACACCGCGTCTCTCGCGGCGTGCGGGGCAAAGTCACAATTACCAGCCGGAGAGGTCTACCTCCGGCAATTCAAACCCGGCTTCTACTGAGCCAGGGAGATGGCATGACGCTACCTGTCGAGGGGAATCCAATGACGTCACCGCGTGACCAACCGCGGAATCACATCTCCCAGGGCATAGCCGATCCCTGCCGACAACGCGCCGATCCCGAGAATTTCCAGACCCTGCCACAGGGGAGACTTTTGGACCAACCGGCCTTTGCCCGCGCCAAGCGCCAGCAGGCCCAGCAAAGCGGCGGTTATTGAAACGCTTATTGCCGCGCCGCCTTCCAGGAACAGATATGGCACGATGGGGATTATCGCGGCCACAATAAATGAGGCCCCCATGACCAGCGCGTCCTTGGTGGGGTTGGTGGTCTCATCCATGCGGATGCCCAACTCCTTTTCCAGCAGGGTGCGTAGCCACAAGTCTTTGTCCTTGGAAATTTCGTTGGCCATGTCCTGGGCTTCTGCGTAGGTGTGTCCCTCTCTTTGGAACATGAACACCAGCTCGGCCAGTTCTTCCGCAGGGTGGTCCTCCAACTCGCGGGCCTCTTTCGCTATTTCTGAACGCTGCACGTCCAGCTCCGCCCTTGATCCCAGGAAGGCCCCGGTGGCCATGGAAACCATGCCGGCAAAGGCGGCGGCCAGACCGGCCACCAGCACCACGGACGTGTCCCCCACCGCCACCGCCACCGACGTCACCAGGGCCACTGTGCTGAGAATGCCGTCTTGGGCGCCAAAGACCACCTCCCGTAGGCGGCCGAGGTTGGCAACCCGCCCCCGTTCCCGGTCCACTTCCATCGCGGCGGTCACGTAGGTCTCCAGATTGGCAATTTCCGCCAATTTCTTGGGGGGGTCCGTGGGTTGAATTGAGGTGTCTCCTGCTCTCGGAGCAGCAGGGGGCAGCGTTATCACCGGGGCCGTAGGGGCGGCCGGCCCCAGTTCGGCGGTCTGCTTGGCTTCAAGCCGTTCCAGGGTCCTGGAGAACATGTCGAGATGATGAATCTCCCTTTCCATGGCCACTGAGAAGGAGTTTGCAGCGTCGGTTTGTCCTTCCTCGATAGCTTCTTTGATCATCCGGGGATAGAAGGAGCTGAACTCCTTGGATTCTTCCGCGGAAACCGCCCGCAGGTTTTCCAGGCTGGTGCCGATTTCCCCGGAAACTCGCAGGTGGTTGATCCCGTGAATCGTCTCGGCGCCCGACACCTCCTGAAAAATCTGGGCGACTTCTGGCAGGCCCTCTTCCATGGCCTTGATGGCGTAAGCGTTGTACTTCAGGTTGGCCAACGCTTCGGAAACAATGGCTCGCCAGAGGTTTTTGTCGGTGTTGCTCAGTTGGGATATTTCCGCGGCCATAGTGGCATCCTCAAATTAAGGGTACCTGGGGAGGCAATAGAATGGCGATGTTTTCTCGGAGCCGGTTGATTTGGGGCATCTGCCACCGGAGGGCGATTTATTCTGTTGACCCGGAGCGAGATTCGCCAACGGCCTATATCTATTGTGGGCCCGACGGAATCCGGCGTCTAGGGGTTGGAGAACAAGTTGCGGAATTGAGGAAGAATTTTCGGAGCGTATCCGTTGGGGCAAGGGGATGGACGCAACTCTGAGAAGGTATGAATTCCAGGGGCCAGGGCTGGGAATCATCCTCTTCATCAAGCGAGACTCGCCCCATGATCGAAGCGGACCGTAGGGGGTATGGGCACCGTGGAGTCACGGGCGGGTATCGGACTTTCCGGGCCGCTCTAACCCATGCCGATCGAGGCGTGGTGGGCGATCATTTTCCACTGGCGGTCTCTGGTCAGGGAGGAACGGACAAATATGTTCGTCACCAAGGTGCTGAAGTTGCTGGCCTGTCCCTGCAAAACGGAGGTTATGCGCTCGAAGCAGGTGACCCAACCAACGTCACCTTCCACCACCACGTTCACGTACTGGATGTTGAAGTGCATCAGGCTGGTGTTGTCGAAAATCCCCCGCCAACTGGCGCGGATCGGATCCCAACCGATAAGGGGCTGCCAGCCGGGATGGACGCACATGGCCTGGTCGGAATCCTCCCAAACGTCTTCCATCAGGCCGATGTCCAAGGCTCCAAACGCGTCGTAAAAACGCTGGTTGGCGTCCTTCAATACCTGGATTTCAGATGCGTCAGCCTGCATGGGTCCTGTTGTGATGTCGGCCGGTCAAAGCGGGAAGGATTAGAGCAGCGCGGACCGGCGCGGGTTGGTCAGGTTAAAACCTTGCCGGCAATCTCTTCCAGGGCGGTTAGGGCATTGGCTTCGTTTGCGCCCCGGGGCAGCCCGATCATTGCTCGTTCGGCGCCGGCGTTTTCAAAGTCGCGGAGCAGTTCCGGGTCCCCGGCTTGCCCGTGCACCATCACCTCGATGCTGGACGGGTCGCGTCCTGCTGCTTGAGCCAGGCGGTCGATTTCCCGGCGTCCCTGCTCAATCTCTTCGGGGGTGGTGCGGGTGGGCATCCAGCCGTCGCCCCAGGCCACAATTCGCCGGAAAACGTTCTTGGCGCGGCCACCCAAAAAGATGGGAGGGTGGGGTTGGCGCACCGGCTTGGGGTATACCTTGATTGCGGGGAAGTCGACGAATTTACCGTGGAACTCCGCCTCGTCGTTGGTCCACAGGGCCTTCATCGCCAGGATGTTTTCCCGCATGACTGCGGCCCGGTCTTCAAACCTGATGCCGTAAAGCTCGGTCTCCTCTTTCAGCCAGCCCGATCCGATGCCGAACAGGACGCGGCCCTTGGAGAAATAGTCCAGGGATGCAATCTCCTTGGCCAGCACTATGGGGTTCCTCTCCGGGACCAGGCAGACCGACGTGCCCAGGTTGAGCGTGGTCGTCACCGCCGAGGCGTGGGCCAGGGCGATAAACGGGTCCACGATGTGGGCCATGTCCTCTGGGATCGAACCGTCGGCGCTGCCGACCCACGGGGACGAGACATGCACCGGAATGGCCGTGTGCTCGGGCATCCATAGCGACTCGAAACCCAACTCCTCGCACTTTCGCGCCAGGGTCACGATGTCGACGGTGGTGTCTGTAAGCGACAGAGAGATGCCGATTTTCATGTTGATTCCTATGCAAAGGGGCCGGCGCTGGAGATTGTGGCCGACCCCTAAGATGAATTACCTGAAATTAGCCGGTAACGCAGACGGTGCGTTGGTCGAGATGCACCGGGGTTGGGTTGCCTAGTGCATCGGCGAGAAAGCAGCCGGGACCAGGATTTTGTTCTCCTGACTCTGCAGAAACTCCCTAGTGGGCGGAGGCCAGTTCGGGTTGCCCAGGGCTTCGTTGCGAATGCGGTCACGCTCGCCCAGGTCCTTGTAGGGCCATACGTGCATCCACCGGTTGAGACCGCCCAACTCGCTGGACATGCCTGCCGCCAACGGGGAGTACTCCTCCCGGTGGTGGATGGCGGCGCCCCAGCGCTTGAGCACCTCGCCCATGGAGCCGGTCTTGTAAGTGTAAATCCGCATCTCATAGACGCCGCCCAGCGCCTGGTCTCCGCCCATGGGGCGCATGAACGGCGCAGGGGTGAAAATCTCTGATTCCTGTCGCAGGTACATGTCGGGGTCGTTGGCGGGCGGCCAGTTGGGGTCTTTTACCGCTTCCGCCCGGATCTCCTCGCGCTGATCCAGGCTTTCGTAGGGCCAAACGTGGATTACCTGGTTGAGCGGGCCAATATCGGTGTGCCAGAACGCTGCCAGCTTGGAGTACTTTTCCCGATGGGGAAGGGCCTTGGCGAAGTTTTCTTCAAAGGTTGCCACTGAGCCGGGTTTCAGAGTGTAGGTGCGTACTTCGTAAATCATGTTGACTCCTTTGAGGGACCATCTGAGACGGATTTTTCGGAGCATTTGCCGGGGCGTTTAACCCGACGGGAGTGAGGGCTAGTGTAGCAAAATCGAATTCCCCAAGCAATTCCAACGGTAGCCGTTTAGGGTCTGTCGATTATCATCGAATCCCCCGTCGCTCTTGCCGCAACAGGAAGCTGGAGCCAATTTTGACTCCTACCCCGTCATTCTCGCCGCAGCGGGAATCCAGAGCCCTTTTCCCCATCCAACCTGGAGCGTGTCTGCAGGAATGTTCCAAGTGGGACGTCGACCTGTCCATCCGGCGCGTCTTAGTTGGCATAACAGTCTTGGCACATAATCAGGGTTCTGGATTCCCGCTGCGGCGAGAATTACGGGGGACAATGGAAAGGCCTTAGTAGCCGTTTGAGGTTGGGGACGAGGTACCCGCTATTGGAAAAGCTGCGCGAAACTTTTTTTGTTGGGTGTCGAACGGAGGTGGGGTTGGTGGGGGGTTGATTCGGGGGTAGAAGGGCCAATGTTACAATTTGAGCGGAACTACTCGTGGGAGTGTCAATGGCAGAAGGCGTTGAAACCTTCCGGGTTCAACCGGGGCAATTGATCGGCAAAGATGGGTTGGTCCGAATGCTCGGCGGTTGGGTGCAGCCGCCGGGGATGGACAACGCGGCTTCGACCTCATCGGTTTACCTCAAACCCGGGGAGGCCCAGGCATTTTTGAAGACCCAGAGTGACCTGGGGGCCCAGTGGCTGGTGCACCTGGCGTCTCTGAAGGCCGACGTGCTTCAATTGGAAACCGGGTTGGTGTGCCTGAGGAACGGGCCGCGGGGTTTGGTCCTGGCTCCGCCGTTTCCCGTGCCGGAAAACCGAATTGGCGAACCGTGGGACCAACAGCCGTTGTTGACCCTGCTGGATGCGGACCACACTATTGGCGTGGTGCTGCTCCGGTTGGGAAGGTTCTCGGCGGCGGTGTTCCAGGGCCAGAAATTGCTTTCCAGCAAGACTGACAGCCGGTACGTGAAGGGGCGCCACAGCGCCGGGGGGACCTCTCAAAAACGGTTTTCCCGGATTCGAGAGGGGCAGATTCAAAGCATCTACGGCTCGGCCTGCCGGGCGATGGAGGCGCAGTTGACGCCCTACGTTGGCGCTTTGGACTACATCGTGCTGGGTGGAGAAAGCTCCACGCTGAATGGCTTCCTGAAGTCGTGTCCGTTCTTGCAGCGTCACCGGAAGATACTCCAGGGAAGGCGTCTGAACGTTAGAGACCCCAAGCGGGACACCCTGGAAAAGGTCGGGGAGATGCTTTGGGACAGCCGGGTATGGCCCCTTGACTGGTGATTGGTGGGGATGCAACAGGAGCGAATTCCGGGTCACTGAGGAGATGTGACGAATAAAAGAGAGGACCAAACGCAGGTAAATTCAGCTTCGGATTCGGGCGGGGCCACCATTGCATTAAGCGGTGCGTTGGACGGGTTTTCCCAGGCGGCCGGCCTGTTGGAGTTCGATCAAATTCGAGACGGACTTTCCGGGTTTGTCCGCACCGTGTTGGGACGCCAACGCGCTCGGGAATTGGCGCCGGTCTCGGATGTGCTGGAGATTGCCACCCGGCAACAGGAGACCAGCGAGGCCCGCCGTTTTCTGGAATCGGGGGGCGGCCTGGAGTTTGGGCCCGGCGTCGATTTCCAGGAGTATTTCCAACGGGCGATTCTGGGGGGCTTGCTCCGGGGCCATGAGTTGCACTCCACCCGGCTGCTGGTTGAGGCGGCGCGGTCCAACCGCGCGGCGCTGCTGCGCCACGAGGAATTGCCTCTTATTTCGAGCGTTGCGGAAAACCTGCCGGACCCGGGAGACTTGGCCCGGGAGATTTTCTCGGCCATCAGTGTAGCCGGAGAAGTTCTGGACGACGCCAGCCCGTCTTTGAGAGACCTGAGGCAGGCAACCCGGGCCGCTTACCAGCGGTTGAACCAGACCATGGAGCGGAGCCTCCGGCGGTTTCAGGCGCAGGAGGTGGTCCAAGAACCCATCATCACCGAGCGCAACGGCCGGCTGGTTTTGCTGATTAAAGCCGACATGCGGTCCAAGGCTCCGGGCATTGTCCACGACGTTTCCGACAGCGGCGCAACGGTGTTCATTGAGCCCATGCCGGCTATTGAACTGGGGAACCGCTGGCGGGAAGTGCGCCGGGCAGAAGAACGCGAGGAGGAGCGTATTCTCCGGCAACTGTCGACACGGGTGGGCATGGCCGGGCAAGACCTGCTGCTGCTGCTGGACCTGTTGGCCCGGTTGGACCTTGCAATGGCCAAAGGGCGGCAGTCCATAGCCCTGAAGGCCATTGAGCCGTCGGTTTCCCGCCCCTTGGATACACTCCAAGGCATCGACGCAGGAAACCCCGGCGGCGCCATGGCCGAACGCCGGTTGGCGCTCACCGCGGCGCGGCATCCGCTTCTGTCGGGCGACGTGGTGCCGATCAGCGTGAGTTTGGGCGCCGCGCAGACGGTGATGCTAATTACCGGGCCCAATGCCGGGGGCAAGACCGTGGCGCTGAAAACGGCGGGGTTGCTGGCGCTGATGGCTCACGCCGGTCTGCACGTGCCGGCGGAACAGGCCAGATTTCCCGCCCTCGACGGCGTGTATGCCGATATTGGCGACCAGCAGAGTATTGAGCAATCCCTCTCCACGTTCAGCTCCCATATCAGCAACATCCTCTCGATCATGGGCCGGGCGACCGACCGGTCATTGGTGCTGCTGGACGAACTGGGGACCAGCACCGATCCGGAGGAAGGGTCTGCGCTGGCTAAATCAATTTTGTCGCATTTTCAGGAGATGGGGCTGCTGCTAGTGGCCACAACCCATCACCGCGGCGTGGCCCGCTACGTCCAGGAAACCCCAGGCATGGTCAACGCGAGCGTCGATCTTCATCCTCAGACCCTGGAGCCGACCTACCGGGTCACCCAGGGGTTGCCCGGACGGAGCTACGCGTTGACTATTGCCAGCCGCTTGGGGATGCCGGAAGCGATTGTCGAGCAGGCGCGGACCTCCCTCTCTCCGGTGGAACTGGCTACCGAGAACCTCCTGGGGGAATTGCAACGTGAACGGGTTGTGGTGGAGGACCTGCGCCGGGAAGCCGAGGAATCGGCGGCCTCCGCCAGGGAACAGCAGGCGCGGATCGAGACCGAACTGGCCAACGTGGAGTCGGCGAAACTGGACCTGGTGGAGCAGGCGCGGCGGGAGCTGCAGGACCGGACCGGGGCTCTCTCGGCCCAAATCCAGGATGCGGAACGCGTTCTGGAGCGGGCCTGGCGGGAACAAGAACCCGCGGCGGGCCAGCCCAGGACTCAACAACCCAGGATTCAGTTAAGGGAGCAGAGAGACAACCTGGAGCAGGTTCGCCGGGCCCTGGACAACCCCCAATGGCAGCCCATCCCGGTCCTGCGGCCGGAATGGCAAGGGCAAGTTGCCCCCGGCGACCGGGTGTACGTGCGGGGGATTGCCCGACCGTTGGAGGTGGTGTCTGAAGCCGACGGGCAGGGCCAGATAGAGGTGCTTCTGGGCGCGATGCGGGCCAAAATTCCGGTGTACCAACTGGAGCGTCCGGCGCAGGCCGTGCAGCCAACCCCTAGCCCCCGGGACTTTCACGTAGACCGTAAACCCCGCCGCCCAGCCGGCAACGAAATCGACCTGAGGGGTTTGAGGGTGGAAACGGCCCTGGACCAGGTGGAAACCTTGCTGAACGACGCGGCCCTGGACGAATCGGCCGAGATTAAGATAATTCACGGCAAGGGCACGGGGGCTTTGCGCCGGGCAATCCGGGAGTACCTGCTAGGGCATCCCTTGGTGGTTGAATCGGGTCCGGGAGAAGGGGCGGGCGGTGAAGGCGTCACGATGGTCCAACTGAAGTAGCCCCAGGAAACACCCCAGCGTGGAGGGGGTCAACTCCCGTTAAACTCCGGCCGGCGCTTCTCGGAAAATGCCCGGATCCCGTCTTGAAAGTCGTGGGTCAGGGCGATGTCGGAGATGAAATCGGTTTCCTGGTCCAACTGGGTCTCCAGCCCCGCCTGCCAGGTGGACTCGAACATGGCCTTGACCTTGGCGTAGGCAACGGTGGGCCCCTGGGCGAGGCGTAGAGCCGTTTCCATGGCGCGTTGGTTGAAATCCGCCGCCGGGAAAACCTGGCTGACCAGACCCATGGACAGGGCCGCTTCTGCGCTCAACGGCTGGTTCGACAGGTACAATTCCATGGCCCGGCTGGTCCCGATCAGACGGGGCAGAAAAAAGGTGGACCCGCCGTCTGCGGTGGCTCCGATGTTGGCGTAAGCCATCAAAAACCTGGCATTGTCGGCGGCCACCCGCAGGTCGCAGGCGGCCATCAGGCTGAACCCGCCCCCGGCAGCCACCCCGTTGACTCCTGCCACCACCGGTTTTTCCAGTTGCCGTATCGGCAAAATCACCTTGTCGTGGAAAAATCCGGCAAGTTCCCGCAAGTGGTCCGAAATTCCCGCGGGCCCGCCGGAGTTGAGCTGACTGGTGAACTCTCGCACGTCAGCCCCCGAGCAAAAAGCCTCGCCGGACCCGGTCAGCAGGACCGACCTCACCTCACTGGAGCGGCACTCGTCCAACGCCGCGGAGAGGCGGGCCAGCATTTCCTGGGAAAAGGCGTTGCGGGCCTCCGGTCGGTTGAGGGTGATGAGACCCACGGCACGGTCAATCTTGAGAGGTACCAAGTCTGAAGCTATGTTGGTCCTCCGTTGGGAGCAGGGTTCGCCGCTAAACCTTGCTAAATCCCGCAAATCCCCCTCGCATACTGGCGAAGAACCGGGGTAACCAGGTTGGGGCGGATGCGGTCGAGCATTTCGCTCCCAACTTTTTCCGCCCGGCGCTTTCAGGGGGATGCACCGGGGATATTGGTGCATCCGATTGTCATTAATTCTCCCCGGTCACCTGCGACAGCGGGAACTCAGAGCCCTTTCTCCGATCCAATCTGATGCGGGTTTGCAGCAATGGTCCAGGTGCGGCGTCGACCTGTCCACCTGGCGCTTCTTGGGCGGCATAACCGGCATGGCGCATAGTCAGGGCTCTGGATTCCCACTGCGGTGAGAATGACGGGGGACTGTTGAAAAGCCCTGACCGGGGAATAAGGGGCTTAGCCCCAGGCTTCTGCAGTCGCCCTGGCCACTACTTTGGCTACTTCCTTGTCCAACGACCAGGGGATGACGCACTCGGCGGTAACCTCCGGCACCATGGCGGCCAATGCCTGGGCTGCCGACAGCTTCATCTTGGTGGTAATCCGGGTGGCCCGGGCATCCAGGGCGCCACGGAACACACCGGGGAACACCAGGCTGTTGTTTATCTGGTTGGGGAAGTCGCTGCGACCGGTGCCCACCACGCGGGCCCCGCCGGCGCGGGCCAGGTCGGGCATGATTTCGGGAACGGGATTCGCCATGGCAAAAACGATGGAGTCCTTGGCCATGGAGGCGACCATCTCCTGGGTTACCAGGTCGGCGACAGCCAGGCCGATGAACACGTCTGCGCCCGCCATGGCTTCGGCCAGGCCTCCCTCCAGGTTGTCGGGATTGGTGATGTCCAACATGGAGGTCTTGATTGGGGTGAGGTCGGTGCGGTTCCGGTGGATGATTCCGACGCTGTCCACCAGCACAACGTTGGTTGCTCCGAAGTCCAACAACAGCTTGGTCGAAGCGATGCCTCCGGCGCCGGCCCCGGCGAAAACGAACTTACTGTCTTCAATCTTTCGTCCGGTGACTTCCAGGGCATTGATGACGGCCGCCAGCACGGCTACGGCGGTGCCGTGTTGGTCGTCGTGAAACACGGGGATTCCCAGGTCCTGCAGGGCGTCTTCTATTTCAAAGCAACGGGGAGCGGCGATGTCCTCAAGGTTGATGCC
Source organism: Dehalococcoidia bacterium (assembly GCA_965226825.1). Lineage (GTDB taxonomy): Bacteria > Chloroflexota > Dehalococcoidia > Lucifugimonadales > UBA3495 > Io17-Chloro-G2. The sequence continues at coordinate 2,871,644 of CBDDED010000003.1, read as the reverse complement.
GCCCAGGCTGGGGGCGATGGCGCGCGCAGTCTGGATAATTATGTCGTTATCCTGGGAGGCGATGCAGATTGGATAGGCGTCCACATCGGCCAACGTCTTAAATAGAATGGACTTGCCTTCCATTACAGGCATGGCTGCTTCGGCGCCGATGTTGCCCAGGCCCAACACCGCCGAGCCGTCAGTGATCACGGCGATGGTGTTGCTGCGGTTGGTCAGCAGGTACGATTGCGACTTATCGGCATGGATGGCCATGCAGACGGAGGCCACACCCGGAGTGTATGCAATAGACAGGTCCTCCAGGGTCTCCACTTTCATCTTGGAGGCGATACTCACCTTGCCGCGACTCTCCCGGTGGCGCTCGATGGCTATCGCTCCGTAGTCCATGGTCATGGTTTTTCTCCTTTTGAGCTATTATCGTGAGAAAAAGGGTGTGAGCCCGGCTATTCCGGACTTTCGTGGGCAATCTCATTGGCTTGGTTGTCCGATAACAATATACTCTCTACAACTGTCAATATCTCAATTATCAACTCGAAATACATGCGGACATCATTGACGGTTAGACTCAATTGCGACGCGCCACGGTGTGCCAGGGACATCCGGTTCCCGACGATGCTGCCTAGCGCCTCCCGTGCTGCTCGGCTGACCGAACGCTGGTATGAACCTTGGTAGTTCTCGCTGAATCTCCCCAAGACATTCGCTATATCTTGCGAGCGGGGATTTCTGAATTGCTGGCCTATTGAAGATCGGACGAACTCCTGAAGCTGGGTATCGTTTGCCTTCCTTGCCCGTTCGACTACTAGGTGCTCTATGGAGTCCTCGACCACGCCGGATATCAGCACACTGATATAAGATGCTAGATGGCCCCCTAACTCTGGGTCAGTTCTGGATTTGTTGGCCGCATATCGAAGACTACTCTCAATCTCGGAGCACCTTTGTGCCACATAAGCGTCTTGGAGCATTATCCGAAAAGAATTCGGCGAGCAATTTCCAACCGCTCCCTAACAGTGTCAACATCAGTTGTGCCCGAAGTCGTAGCTTTAGTGAAACTGTCATCCGCCAATAGGATCTTATATCGCTCAGAGATGTTAGGTGGTGTTGAATCCGACGTAGCGAATGCTACCATAGTGGCGTCGTATACCGCGACGTTGATGCCCCGTCGTACATGGAAGGGCCGTTTACCCAAGGAAGATACCACGCGATGCGCGGAATCGAGGAAGATGCTCTGGTACGTTTCAGGGTTTGATTCCTTCTTATGGGTCTCCATGTAATCGTTAATGAATTTCTTCATCGGCTTGGCGTATGAATCAGGACCTTCGTACAAGGCCAGAAATCGCGCTATCATTTCGATGTCCCGCATTCTGGAGTCGGGTTGCGAGACACCGAATACGTCCCGCCAAATAGGATTTTGGTTCGTCTCCAGCAGCATGTCGTTGAATGGACCATGGTAGGAACTATTCCGTATTTCCTGAGGGGTGAGGGTAGTTCCACCCGTGTTCAGCCGTTCGAAAATTTGATAAATGCTTGAACTGTCGTCTTCGGGTTCCCCTTGTTCGATGTTGATAACCCTAAGCACCGAATACAGCAAGGTTCTCTGCTCGGCAGGTTCAAGGTCCACGAATTTTTTGCTCTCCCACCGATCGTCTACGCCGGTTAGCGAGAAAACTCTTCCGTCAGGCAGATTGCCGTCGAGAAACCCGAATACGCTCCGCAACCGTTGTTGGCCGTCAATTACCAATTGCCTTTGACTGCCTTCTCCCTGGTCACGACCCTCTACGAATACAAAGATGCCGGGAACCGGCAATCCCATTAGGAACGATTCAATTAGTCGGCTTGCCTGAGCGGGTTTCCAAACAAACCCACGCTGGAAGGTGGGGATAATAATCTCGCCGCGCTTCCATCTTGAGTGAAGTGTCTCTAAGTCCGGATCGGAAGGGTAGGACTTGATTGGGTAAACGGGAGTGCTGAAATCGAGGTCTTCTTCCTCCGATTCTATTCGTTCGATTGAATCCTCAGGTTCGGTCATCAAGTTTGTGCTCCTACCCCTTGGGTATCTAGACCAACAAGTTGAGCCCGCCGAGTCCCAAACTTGGTTACAGTACCTTGGACGGCAGAACCCTCGAGCCTACCGAACTTGGTCAAAGTGCCGCTGGTGTAGTTGGGCGGCAGTGCCTGCCAGTCTTTTCGGCGGTCCGGGAATTCTTTTCCAGTTAGTTTAACGTTCAAATCGCAGTTGGGCATCTGGTAGTTGGGAATATGTGGGGCCATTAGGTCGCAGTCTTTCATTGGGCAGATGGTTGTCGCAACCGGGGGAGTCAAGATTTGCGGGCATAGGTTAGTTGTACCAGGCCGTTTTCGAAGGATTGGCAGTGGCGAAAGTCCAATTCCTGCGAGGGCGAATTGCCCTGAAACAGCGGGATGCCTTCCCCAAGGATGACCGGGTGAATGGACAAAATAAACTCGTCAATCAGGCCCTGCTCCAGGAATGCTTGATTTAACTCCCCACCTCCAACCAGCCAAATATTCTTCTCGCTATTTTCTCCGGGGCCAGCATTCAGTCCTGCTTTCAATCCTGCAATGAAACGGGCAACATCGCCGGAAACAAACTCTACGTTGGCATCCCGTTCGCCGCTCCGGGTGGTCGAAAAGACGTAGCCAGACATGCCGTGGTAAGGGTAGTCGCCGAAGGTAAGGATTTGGTCGTAAGTGCGCCGGCCCATCACCACGGTATCGGTCCCGGCGATCAAGCTGTCGTAACCGTAGTCTTGGTCCTGGTCCTGAAACAGCCAGTCGACGTCCCACCAAAACCGGGCAATGAAACCGTCCAGACTGGTGGCGATGAACAGAACTACTTTGCGCATGTCCGGCCTTGGGACGCGGCAATTTCGGGATTTCTGTTGATGCCTGTCAAATGGCGCAAAACTCCGAAATAGCGACCGTTTTTATTGGGTCACTGCGCCCTGGGAGGCGGAACCGACGAGCTTGGCGTACTTGGCTAGAGCGCCGCTGGTGTAGTTGGGCGGCAGGGGCTGCCAGGCTTTTTGGCGGTCGGTGAACTCTTCCTCAGTCAGTTTGACGTTCAACTGGCGGTTGGGAATGTCCAGGGTTACTTCGTCCCCCTCCTTCAACAGGGCGATGGGTCCGCCGACGGCAGCTTCCGGGGCCACATGGCCCACCATTGGGCCGTGGGACGCGCCGGAGAACCTTCCATCGGTGAGTAGGGCCACGTCGTCACCCAGTCCACGTCCGATAAGGGCGCTGGTGACGGCGAGCATTTCCCGCATGCCGGGGCCGCCCTTGGGGCCCTCGTAGCGGATGACTACGATGTCTCCTGCCACAATTTCCCCGCGCTGGATGGCGTCGAAAGCGCCCTGCTCCTGATTGAAAACCCTGGCCGGCCCTTGGTAGACGCGCTCCTGGTGTCCGGCGACCTTTATCACCGCGCCTTCCGGGGCCACGTTCCCTCTCAGAATCGCCAATCCCCCCGTGGGACTCCGGGGAGAATCGACCTGGGTGATGATGGGTTGGTCCTCGATCGTCTCCGAGCCTTGAAGGTTCTCCGCCAGGGACTTGCCGGTCACGGTGATTGCGTCGCCGTGGAGCAATCCGGCGGCCAGCAGACGCCGCATCACCAGGGCGACGCCCCCGTAGCGGCTGAGGTCGGCCATGACGTAACGGCCGGCGGGCTTCATGTCGGCAACGTAGGGGGTGTTGCGGCTGATGCGGTCGAAGTCCTCCAGGGTGAGATCAATGCCGGCCTCCCACGCGATGGCCAACAGGTGCAGCACCACGTTGGTGGAGCCTCCCATGGACACGGCCACGGTTATTGCGTTTTCAAAGGCTTGCTTGGTCAGAATGTCCCGGGGGCGGAGGTCTTCCTCCAACAGCCGCATGATCGCTACCCCGGCTTCCCGGGCCTCGTCCACCTTCCTGGGATCGATAGCCGGCATCGAGGCGTCGCCGGGCAACGACATGCCCATGGCTTCAATGGCGGTGGACATGGTGTTGGCGGTGAACAGTCCGGCGCAGGAGCCTTCACCGGGGCAGGCGCTGCGCTCGAGTTCGGTAAGCTGTTCCAGGGTCATATCGCCCTTGGCATATGCGCCTACCGCTTCGAAAACGTCCTGGATATTTACGTCCTGGCCGTTGTACCGGCCCGGCATGATGGAGCCGCCATAGATAAAGATGGCAGGAACGTTGAGCCGGGCGGAGGCCATCAGGCAACCGGGCATGTTCTTGTCGCAGCCCCCGATGGTGATCAGGCCGTCCATGCGCTCGCCGAATGTGACCAGCTCGATGGAATCTGCGATGACCTCGCGGCTCACCAATGAGGTCTTCATGCCTTCGGTCCCCATGGAGATGCCGTCGCTGACTGTGATGGTGCCGAACTCGAAGGGCACACCGTCGGCCAGTCTCACTCCTTCCTTGGCCGCCACGGCGAAACGGTCAAGGTGGACGTTGCAGGGAGTGACGTCGCTGGCGAGGTTGGCGATGGACACGAAAGGCTTGTCCATGTCGTCCCGGGTCAGGCCCATGGCCGCCAAATAAGACCGGGCCGGGGCTCGGTGCGGGTCACTAGTGATTTCCCGGCTGCGGTGTTTCATTTGCAGGATTTTTTCGGGGCTCCTCTTAGTGGTTGTCACCGGGAGACCTCCTGGATTTTAAACGTGGATGCTCGTAGCCGAACTGAGCGGAGTGCCCCCAATTATATCTGCGGCGGATATACCGGCACAATGTTAAGCAGCGCCGGAGGACCAGGGTCGTTCGACTATCACTGAATCCCCCGTCACTCTCGCCGCAGCTCACCGTCATTCTCGTCGCAGCGGGAATCCGGAGCCCATTTTGACTCCTACTCCCGTCACTCTTGCCGCAGCGGGAATCCGGAGCCCATTTTGACTCCTACTCCCGTCACTCTTGCCGCAGCGGGAATCCGGAGCCCATTTTGACTCCTACTCCCGTCATTCTAGCCGCAGCGGGAATCCAGAGCCCTTTTCCCCATCCAACTTGGTGCGTGCCTGCAGGAATGTTCCAGGTGAGCCTGTTTCAGAAGTATTTGGCAGTACGAATGTCGCTATCAAGGCAGCGTCCATTTACGGAAGGTTGCTGGTAGACAACACCATTCTGTCTTCAATGGCACCCATAATCCGAATGTCGTTATAACCTTGGACTTCTGGGGCAAACTCAGGTGGGACGTCGACTTGTCCATCCGCCGCGCCTCCGTTGCGATAACAGTCTTGGTGCATATTCGGGGTTCTGGATTCCCGCGGCGGTGAGAGAATGGCCGGGGACAATCGAACGATCCTGGCGGGAGGACAGCGGGACTTGCGACGGTATTGCTTTTATTGTAGGCTGAGGCGAACTCTAAAATTGGCAAAGAGGTAAGTCTAGAATGTTGAACCCGCTTTCTCTGTTCCGACCTAGGGAGGCTCAGGCCCACTGTGATATTCCCTGCGGGATATACGATCCCATCGCGGCAAAAATCGCCGCCCAGACAGTGCAGAAAATGGTGCTCCGGATGCAGGCGCTGGAAGTGCCCGATGCCCACGGAGAGGGCTCCGCGACCCAGGCTTACGTGAACACCATGTCCCGGTACGCCTCGGTAAAAGAGGAACACGCCGAGATAGTCAAGAAAGAACTGCGCATCCTGTGGGCGGACTACGGCTGGCCCGGCGTGGACGCCAACGAAATTGCTTCCCAGTTCAACGCCGCACTGAAACTGGCCGGACAGTGCAAACAGACTGTCAGCATGGAAAACGCCGAAGGCTTGGTGGCGGCCTGCGACTCCATTGCGGCCGCGTTCTGGGGCACCAAGAACGTGGAGTACAGTGACCCGAACGCCGCTGTGCGCTACGGGGCCTAGGACCTAGCTTTTACCGATAAGCCCCGGCGCCCGGCTTTCCGGAGTCTCGCGCTGCGGGTTAGCGGCGATAACCCTGCCGAACCCAAAAAGACCTCTCCCAGCGACTGCTGGGAGAGGTCTTTGCTTGGGTGGTCCAGGGGCCGTCGGCCCCCGGACGGGATCGACCGGGGGAAGGGATTAGGAACCTACGACGGCCGGCCCCGCGCCCACATGAATCGGAAGCTGGCGAGCCCGCTTGGCTTCCGCCTTGGGCAGCGTGATGGTCAGGACGCCGTGTTCGTAGTGCGGTTGCACCTTTTCAGGGTCCACCGAGTCCGGCAGCCGCAGGGCCCGGGAAAAAGTGCCGGTCCGCCGTTCCCGCATTACGAATTGCCCGTCAGAGTCCTGGAATTTCTCGTCGGTCTGTCCCTTGATGGTCAGCACGCGATCCTCGATAGAAACCTGGATGTCCTCGGGGGCAACGCCGGGCAGGGATGCCCTGACTATCGTGTCCTCGCCCTTGGTGGCCACGTCCAAGGGCACGGCCCAGGTCCGGTCAGCGGAGCCGTTGGTTGCCGAGCCGGAGTCCTGTACAAACCGGGGCCGGATGCGGTCCTGAGCGTAGTGCGTGGTCCAGAAGTCGTTGAATGGATACCATCGTTGCATTCGTTGCATTTTGTTTCCCTCCTGAATTTCCAACTTTTTCAACCTCATGCCTGAGGCAGTTTCATGCTTTAGAATGAGTAGTATCGGACGCCGGCAAAGGGTACGCGGTAGGACCATTCCGCAGCTTGGCGCGGTTCCGGGGCCTGGGCGCCCTCCACCCGTTCGACGACTTCAGCCACTTGCTCGTCCAGCTTGCGGTTGAGCGTCTCAGGGGACGGTTCGGGTTTCACTGCGGGTTCGAGAAGCTCTACTGATGCCACGGCGCAACCTCCTTGTTAGAGTATGTGACAAGTGTACTAGTTGATATATACTGTGTCAAGTCAATGTTTCTCTTGAAAGCATTCATAGGATATTAACTTGACACTGCAGTGATTGATTGTATATAAATAAGTTGCCAGTGTCAGTGAGACCAGGGCCGGAGGAAGTTATGCGCCAGACCAGAGGGGTTTACCTGATCAGCGTGGCGGCGCGGACCTTGGAAATGCACCCGCAGACGCTGCGCAAATACGAGCGGGCCGGATTCATCGAGCCGCTGCGCATGGGTACGCTGCGCGCCTACTCCGACGAGGACATCGCGCGCCTGCGGTTAATCAAGCACTTTGTCGACGACCTGAGGTTGAACCTTTCCGGCGTAGAGCTAGCGCTCCAACTTACCAACGAACTGTTGGAGTTGCGGATGCAGCTTACGTCCGATGAGCACTCCCCCGGCGCTATGGCTGGGTCCATCAAGAGGGTGGACGGAATGTTGGCAACCATAGGTGTGCGGGTAGTCCGCAGGCCGAAGAGCGGCGCCGAAGAACGGCAGCTTCCCCCGCCCGGCGAGGGTTGGTTCAAGGTTAACCCGGGCGAGACTGTGGAGTTCTCACCGGTGGAGGGGCAAGCCCAGGAGCGCGGCTAAGCCGAGGTCGGGATGGCCGACCGTTCCACCCGTCAATGAATCTCCCCCACCCCCTTCATTACTATGGAAACAGGCCATTCTCATCCTAATGTGTGACTTGGGCGAGCCCCCCGTCATTCTCACCGCAGTGGGAATCCAGAGCCCTTTCTCCCATCCAACCTGATGCGGGTCTGCCGGAACGCCCCAGGCAGAACACCGGCCTGACCACCCTGCTCGTCTTAGCTGGCATAACAGTCCTGGCGCATGATCAGGGCTCTGGATCCCCGCTGCGGCGAGGATGACGGGAGTGGGGGATAAAAAGGGCCTCCGGATTACTATGGAAACAGGCCATTTTCATCCTCATGTGTGACCTGGGGAGCCCCCCGTCATTCTCACCGCAGTGGGAATCCAGAGCCCTTTCTCCCATCCAACCTGATGCGGGTCTGCCGGAACGCCCCAGGCAGAACACCGGCCTGACCACCCTGCTCGTCTTAGCTGGCATAACAGTCCTGGCGCATGATCAGGGCTCTGGATCCCCGCTGCGGCGAGGATGACGGGAGTGGGGGATAAAAAGGGCCTCCGGATTACTATGGAAACAGGCCATTTTTATCCCCATGTGTGACCTGGGCGAGCCCCCCGTCATTCTCACCGCAGTGGGAATCCAGAGCCCTTTCTCCCATTCAACCTGATGCGGGTCTGCAGGAACGCCCCAGGCAGAACACCGGCCTGACCACCCGGCTCGCCTTAGCTGGCATAACCGCCTTGACACGGGGTCAGCGCTCTCGATTCCCGCTGCGGCGAGGATGACGGGAGTGGGGGATAAAAAGGGCCTCCGGATTACTATGGAAACAGGCCATTTTCATCCTCATGTGTGACCTGGGGAGCCCCCCGTCATTCTCACCGAAGTGGGAATCCAGAGCCCTTTCTCCCATCCAACCTGATGCGGGTCTGCAGGAACGCCCCAGGCAGAACACCGGCCTGACCACCCGGCTGGCATGACAGTCCTGGCGCTTGATCAGGGCTCTGGATCCCCGCTGCGGCGAGGATGACGGGAGTGGGGGATAAAAAGGGCCTCCGGGTTACTATGGAACAGGCCATTTTCATCCTCATGTGTGACCTGGGCGAGCCCCCCGTCATTCTCACCGAAGTGGGAATCCAGAGCCCTTTCTCCCATCCAACCTGATGCGGGTCTGCAGGAACGCCCCAGGCAGAACACCGGCCTGACCACCCGGCTGGCATGACAGTCCTGGCGCTTGATCAGGGCTCTGGATCCCCGCTGCGGCGAGGATGACGGGAGTGGGGGATAAAAAGGGCCTCCGGGTTACTATGGAACAGGCCATTTTCATCCTCATGTGTGACCTGGGCGAGCCCCCCGTCATTCTCACCGAAGTGGGAATCCAGAGCCCTTTCTCCCATCCAACCTGATGCGGGTCTGCAGGAACGCCCCAGGCAGAACACCGGCCTGACCACCCGGCTGGCATAACAGTCCTGGCGCATGATTAGGGCTCTGGATCCCCGCTGCGGCGAGGATGACGGGAGTGGGGGACAAAAGGGCTTTGGATCCCCGCTGCGGCGAGGATGACGGCAAGCCAATTGACATACCCTGGGCGGCGAACGGCGCCGGGTTTCTACGTGCTGTTCACCTGTCCACAGAGCTTGTACGACTTTCTAAGTTAGTCCAACCAACGCTGGAACAGGTGCTGCGGGCGGAAAAATTTTCGCCTCACTCTGCCCCGCCGTTCGAGCGATACCCCTCCACTCACACCGCACCGAGCCGGCGGCGCCGGTTCCCCGGAACGCCAGATGCACCGGAGATGCTTCCGCCAGGGCCATTCCCTTCTCCAGAACCTCCTCCACGCTGTCCGCGTCGGTGTTGGCTTGCTGGGCCGCGCCCAGGTTGGGAACCCCAGTGATGAAATGGAAGGCGCCGACGTTTCGGGCTTCGCAATCCCCATCGTCGCAAGGTGGGACAACCTGCTGCGGGTCAAAGTCCAGCCAAAGTAGGGTCGCAGCCAAAACCGCCAGCGCGGAGACCGCAACAATAGCAAACGTAATGTGTCGTTTGGACGTCATGCCAACCTTCGCACTGCTTCCATGAGGCTCACCAGCAAATCCACAAGATGCACCTTTGGTCGGGGTTACTGGCCTTGAAATTACCGTCCTGATCCTGGGTGACCAGCCCCAAGGCGTCCGGGCCTTCGGGCGGCCTGGTGGATAGATAGTTGGATAATCTCTCGATTACCGCTATTCTGGAGCCGTCTGGGGACCAGGATGCGTAATCCCCCGCTCTCCCACCGTTCGAAGCCCCGAACCGTCCGCCCTGGCGATGTATACGTCTCCTGGGGGAGACCAATGGGGAGACCTATATGTTGCGGCCACGGTAAACAGAATTTCAGTCCCGTCGGGTGACCATGACAGACTGCCACCTGGCCCGGAGCCGAGGCTAACCTCAGCTATTTTTCGCAGTTCTGAACCATCAACTCCGATGGTGTACACGTTCCTAACCCTACCGCTGTTGTCAGTGGAAGCACCGTCGAGCATGAACGCCAGCCTCCGTCCATCCGGCGACCAGGCCGGGGATGTCCGTGGCCCATACCAGGAGGTTGGGCTGGCATACAAGAGGGCCAATCCAGTGCCATCCGCACCAACTGTGTAGATTGCTCTCCAAGAGTCATGGTCTCCTGAAGGGTTATTGACAGTAGGAAAATGGACCGCCAACGCCAGCTTGGTCCCGTCCGGTGACCAAGCCGGGGGTGAGTATGACTTCGGGTAAATCCCAGTTATATTTTGCCCCAACTCAAAAGGCTGGCCATAGTACTCGGGTCCGAAAACGGTACGCTCTGCTGACCCGTCGGCAGCCATGACCGAGTGCCCATTTGAAGGATATATGAACGCGATTCGGCTGCCGTCGGGAGACCAAACCGGAGATTTACCGATGATCCTCTTATCCTCGCGATCGCGCCGGTTGGAGCCGTCCAGGTCCGCCGTCTCTATTTCCCACGAGCGAGCCCTTTCGCCCGGGTAACGAGCAGTACCGTACACAATACGGGAGCCATCGGGAGAGATGTCCGGGGAGTAGTAAATTTCGTACTCTCCTCGACCCCCGGCAATCTCCTCAACCTTGGTGCCGTCAATTCGAGCTAGATATAGATGCCCCGGGCTTTGGTCGCCGAACACTATGTGATTCCCGTCGGGGGTCCACTTAGGCGTAAACTGAGGATGCCCCTCTCGTTGCATCCAGCCCGCCCCGGGTTTGTTGGGGTCGATGCAGAAGTTCACGGTACCCCCAAGGGCCAGCAGTCCGGCCAGCAGTCCGGCCAGCATCGCCAGGGGAACCAACTGCTTGAGAGTAAGCTGCATGTGGAGAATCCGACGCAACGGATTTCGGGCGCCAGTCATGTCCTTCATCTATGGTCGCTCCGTCCCGCCCGTATATTCCGTCACCAGCAGATCCATAAGATGCACTTCTTAGGCTCGGGGTTTGCAGCCCTCAGGCTTCCGTCGGTGTATCTGTACACCAGCACCTGTTCGTCCGACCCGTCCGCGGCAATGGTAGTGAGATAGAAACCGGAACGTCCACTTATTGCTATCCTGGAGCCGTCCGGGCTCCAGGATGCGTAGGGAGCTTGTGCCACCTCTCGATATCCCGAGCCGTCCGCTTTGGCGACATACAGGTCTCCGTCCGATACGACCAGGATTTCATCCCCGTTTGGCGACCAGGACAAGCTGCTAAACCGTCCCCTGTAGTCGAGCTCAGACACCTTTCGGAGACCCGAGCCGTCATGGCCTATCGCGTATAATATCCATTTCCCCAATTCCCCGGCGGCGGGGTCATATTGCAGGAAGGCCAGTTCGCGCCCGTCCGGCGACCACGCCTTCTCACCCGCTACTGCACCCTTTTCCCTATTCGATACGACCAGAGGCATCAATCCCTGTCCGTCGGCTCCAGCTTTGAAAAGAAACACGAAAGGGTTGTCATATACATATTCGCCGACTCGATTTTTTCCAAAAGCGGCACCAACAAACGAAATCGTTTCTCCGTTCGGCGACCACACGGGGCGCCCAAAACTGCCACCAATCTTGGCTGATCCCTGTTTCAAACCAATAACCCCGAGATCAAAGGTCTCCGAATCGAAGACGATTCGCTTGTTCGACCCATCCGCCTCCATAACCACCACCTGCCCAATATACGGCCCGTCAATGTCATGTTTACTGGAGAAAGCTATGCGCGTGCCGTCCGGGACCGTGCCGGGATTGATTGGCCCACATCGTGGTAAGTAAGCCGGCGCCGGTCCGAACCGTCCAACTTCGATGTCTCGATTTCGTTTTCGTATTGCCACTGCCCTCTCAGTTTCGTCTTGTGGCGGGTGGTGGTGTAAACGATCCTCGAACCGTTGGGGGAGATGTCAGGCCGGTAATCGCCGTCTCGGTCTTCGCCGCCCGGCGGTATTCTCTTCAGGTCGGAACCGTCAGCTCGGACAACATATATGGAGGCCCGATTACCTCGGTTGCTATCGCGATGTTCGAATACGATATGATTCCCGTCGGGTGTCCACTGGGGTGCCCGACTGGTAATGTCGCTAGGGTATCCGCCCCAATAATTGCCCAAAGTTAGGAAACCGGACAATATCGCCAGTGGCAACAACAACCCGGGGGTCAGCCGCAGGCTGACAATCCGCCAGAATGCAGCCGCACCTTTCACCTGGAGCCTTTCGCCTAAACCCAAGATGTCATCCATTTGTACCGTTCGTTCGAACAGATTCCCCTGTTCCCTGTGGCAAACGCCTGACGAATCAAGGAATCACAGTAATTACGTGCCGGTCTTGGCCTACTCTTCCGTTGGTGTCGGTGACCTTGACTTCTATGGTGACTTTCCGTTGCTAGACCGGGTCGTGTGAGTTCACGTCCGTCAGGGTTACAGAGACTACGTGGGGAGGTGTTGTTCGGAATCGCGGTCCACGTTAATGAATCCACCGGCGGCCTTCTCCCACTCCTCGAACGAGCGGGAGAAGAAATCGTGCCACTTTCGCCAATTCGCGTGAACCTGGACCGCCACGCTGCTGGACCCATCACGGCGTATCTGAGCGGTGGTTAGCCGTCCTCTTTGAGCCAGCGCGCTGCTTCTTTGGCGTGGTAGGTGAGGATGATGTCGGCGCCGGCCCGCTTGATGGCGGTCAGCAGTTCCAGGGTCGCGGACTTGCCGTCGATCCAACCCTGGCTGGCCGCCGCTTTGATCATGGAATACTCGCCGCTGACGTTGTAGGCCGAAAGGGGATGGTCGAACCGGTCCCTGGCCTGTCGGATGATGTCTAGGTAGGCCATTGCCGGTTTTACCATAACGATGTCAGCGCCTTCGGCGATGTCGCTTTCAATTTCCCGCATCGCCATGCGAGCGTTGGCCGGGTCCATCTGGTAGCTGCGGCGGTCGCCGAATTGGGGCGTGGAGTCGGCGGCCACCCGGAAGGGGCCGTAGAAGGCGGAAGCAAATTTCGCAGCGTAGCCCATAATAGGCGATTCGGAATAGTCGTGACTGTCCAAAGCGTCCCGGATGGCGCGGACCTGGCCGTCCATCATTGCCGAAGGCGCCACCATGTCTGCGCCGGCCTGTACGTGGGAAAGCGCGGTCCGCGCCAGCAACTCCAGGGTAGCGTCGTTGTCCACGCGGCCGCCGTCAATCACGCCGCAGTGTCCGTGGTCGGTGTACTCGCAGAGGCACACGTCGGTGATGACCATCATGCCGGTTGACGACCGTTTGATGACCTTGATTGCCTCCTGGATAATTCCCTCCGGGTCGTACGCCTCGGTTCCCAGAGGGTCCTTCTTGGATGGCAGGCCGAACAGCATGACCGCGGGGATTCCCAGGTCGGCCGCTTCTCCTACTTCCTCGGCCAGCAGGTCAAGAGAAATCTGGTCGCAACCCGGCATTGGCTCGATGGGCTCTCTCGAGTTTTCACCGTGAGTCACGAACACGGGGTAAACGAACTCCGACGGAGAAAGCCGGGTTTCCCGGGCCATTCTTCGCATGGGCTCCTGTTCTCGCAGGCGACGAAGCCTCATGTCTGGGAAAGTAGCCAATTTATCCCCCTTGCGTCTGGTTAGAAATGTGCCGTGTTGCCGGCGCGTAGCCAGCGGCGGCGCTGGCTACTGAAAGAAATCCACCAGGGCTTGCACCAGGCCCTCGACCGTGTAGGGTTGGGCCACCACGTCTACCCGGAGACCCAGATTTTTGGCCGTCGCCGCGGTGGTGGGTCCGATGCAGACCACCGGGCACTGCTCCAGCAGGGACTTGTCAGAGTCCAACATTCCCACGAGGTTGGTCACCGAAGAGGAACTGGCGAAGGTCACCGCATCCATGCCCGCGGCCAACTCCGTTCGGGCCAAGTCCCCCATGCCCGGGGCCGGGACCGTGCGGTAGGCGGCAACCCGGTCCACCCGTGCGCCCAGTGCAACCAGTCCATTGGCCAGGGCGTCTCTCCCGATGTCCGCGCCGGGCAGGAAAACCGGTACGTCTTGCCACTCGCGGTCCTTCAATTCGTCCAACACCGCCTCGGATGTCGACCTCTTGGGGACAAAATCGGCGGTAATGCCGCGTTGGGCCAGGGCCTGGGCAGTAGCCGTGCCGATGGCTCCGATGGTAACGCCGCCAAAGGCGCGAGCGTCCAGGCCCTTGGCCGCCAACCGGTTGAACACCCAATCGACCGCATTGGTGCTGGCGAATATGGTCCAACGGTACTCCCCCAGGCGGCCCACAGACCGGTCCAACGGGGTGAAATCATCCAGGGGCAATACCTGGATGGCGGGAAGCTCAACGGGTTGCGCTCCCTGGTCCTCCAATAGGCGTACTAACTGGGAGGCCTGGGTTCGGGAACGGGTGATCAGGACCCGTTTTCCGGACAACGGGCGGCGGTCAAACCAGGCGATGGCTTCTCTCAAGCCTACGACCGGCCCGAAGATGGCCGCAACCGGCGGTTTGAGCCCCGCTTCCGCCCCCAACCGGGCTATCGTCTGCAAATCTCCGGTTACCGTGACCTGCCGGCTCCAGGTGCCCCATTGGACCAGGGCGGCGGGTGTATTGTCGGCCATGCCGTGGCGGCGCAGAGCCGCGGTGATGTTGTCCAGGGCGGCCAGCCCCATTATCACCACCAGGGTGCCGCCGGTCTGGGCCAGGATATCCCAGCGGACCGATGAGTTGGGTTTCGCCGGGTCTTCACTGCCGCTGACCACGGTGAACGTGGTGGCCAATCCCCGATGCGTGACGGGTATCCCGGCGTAGGCGGCGGCGGCAACCGCGGAAGTCACGCCCGGCACAACCTCGAAGGGCGTTCCGCCGCGGGCCAACGCCAGGGCTTCTTCGCCGCCGCGGCCGAAAACGAAGGGATCTCCTCCCTTCAATCGCACGACGACCTTGCCCGCAGCTGCCCGGTCCAGAAGCAGGTTATTGATCTCGTCCTGGCTCAAAGCCTGGCGTCCGCGCTCCTTGCCCACGAAGACCAGTTCCGCCGACTCGGGAGCAATCCGGAGCAACGAGGGGTCAAGCAGGCGGTCGTAAACCACCACCTGGGCCTGAGCCAGGCAGCTTTTGCCCTTGACCGTGATCAACCCCGGATCGCCGGGACCGGCGCCCACGAGGTAGACTTTTCCGCAAATTTCCGGCATGTTCTGCTTTGGAACCTGTTGCACTATATGGGGGGACTGGATTCTCGACCGAAGTGTTTCTTACCCTGACGCCAGCAGCGACCGGCCGCCCCGCTCCAGTAAGGCCATGTAGGCGTCTCCCGCCAGTTGCAGGGGGTCTTTGGGCAGACCCTGAATCTTTGCCCGGAAACACTTGGTACCGTCGGCGGACGAGAGGAAGATGGTCAGGAACAGATTTACGCCGGTGGACCGGGCGTAAGCCCCCACCGGCAGGGTGCAGCCGCCACCCAACTTCTCCAGGAAGGCCCGCTCGGCGGTGATGGCATACCTGGTCTCGGTATCTTCCAGCGGCCTCACCAGGTCTTGCGTGTCCAGGTCGCCGTCGCGGATTTGCACGGCCAGGGCCCCCTGACCGGGCGGGGGCACGAACTCCTGGGGGGAAAGGAACTCGGCGATAGCTCCGGTTTGTTCCAGGCGAATCAAGCCGGCGGCGGCTAAAACCGCGCCGTCATATTCGTCGCTTTTTGCTTTTTCCAGGCGGGTGGCAACGCTGCCGCGCATCGACAGCACCTCGGACTGGGGACACAGGTCCATCAACTGGGCCCTTCGCCTGGGGCTGCTGGTGCCGATACGCGCGCCCTGCGGTAGCTGGTCCAAGGAACAATTCCACCGGTTGACCAGGACGTCCCTGGGGTCCTGGCGTTTCATGATTGCCCCCAGGGTCAATCCATCTGGCTGAACCGTGGGCAGGTCTTTAAGACTGTGGACCGCCAGGTCCAGGTTGCCTGCCAGTAGATCCAGCTCGATTTCTTTGACGAAGACCCCCTGGCCGATGTTGGAGCCCAGGTCGGCCAGCGACGCGGTCTGGTTGGCGTCACCGCCGGTGCGGACCGTGACCACCTGGAATTCCAGGTCGGGATGGGCAAGGCGAAGCGGCGCCAACGCCTCTTCCGTCTGCCGCAACGCCAACGCGCTGGCCCGGCTGCCGACTCTGATGATTCGATTCTTGATCAACGGTCAGTCCAAATCATCCTATGGATGTTGAGCGTTGCCGGACAATTTCGAGCGGGGGTTTCGTCCAAAATGCCCATAGTCAGCCCAATTGCGTGCCTGCAGGTTGAGCCACGGAGTCCGAAGCGGCGGCCGCGCACTGCTGTGGTTGGCATCGTGCCCGGTCCGGACAGAGCGACGGAGTGGTCTGGTCCAGGAGGCCGGAGAGGAGTGTCTCGAACGCCTTCTCTTCCCTGCCCGCCTGGGTCATGCGCAACAGTGATTGCGTCAAGCAGCAACGCCACCGCTGGGCGTCCACCGTTGCGCCCCGGTGTTTCAATTCCTTGCGCGCCCGCGATAGCACCGGGGCCAGATCGGCCCATTCCATGGCGGGTGTATCGGTAAGGGCCTCCCGCAGCTTGCGAGCCAGGGCCGGGCTGGCGCCGCCCGTGGAGATGGCCAGAGTCACCGGACCGCGCTCCACCACCGAAGGGGCGATGAAGCCGCAGAGGTCGGGGTCATCCACCACGTTGAGGATGACGCCCCGCAGTTCGGCCTCGTGGGCGATTTGCTGGTTCACCTGCCGGTCATCGGTGGCGGCAATTGCCAGGTGAGCGCCTTCCAGGTCCCCGTCCTGGTAAACGCGGGGGGTCCATTGTATGGTCCCGGTGAGGGCGAGGTCGTTGATGACCGGAGTCACCCGGGGGCTTACCACCGTGACGCGGGCCCCGGATTCGAGCAGTTTGGAGAGTTTGCCTTCAGCAACGGCGCCCCCGCCAATGACCACGCACCGGCGGCCGGCGAGTTTCAAGTACACGGGATAGTATTTCGGCATTACATGCTCGCGAGGGCGGGGCAGTAGGCGGTGTTAGCCAGCCGCCCCGGTCGAGGCGGTTTCCAGCGACCGGTATTTTTCGTAGTCGTCGACAAAATAGCGGACCCTGGTCTTTTTATATTCCCGGGTGCTGTAGAGGAGCAGGCGGTCCTCGATGCCGGTTGCGGCGGCGATTTCCTTCTCGATCTCCTCGCATCCTTCGGCATTGGTGGCATGGACCATCGTGAAGTGGGTATACGGCCAGTCCGGGAAGGTGGGGCGTTCATAACAATGGGTCACTGCGGTGTGCTGCGCCATGGTCATGCCCACTTCTTCGGACCGTTCGGTCGGCACTTTCCAGACGATCATTGCGTTGGCTCGGAACCCGGAGCGCCGGTGGTGCAGCACGGCGCTGTAGCGGCGCATCAACCGCCGCTCCTGGAAGTCTGCGGCCTGCTGGAAAAGCTGGGCCGTGGTCATACCCAGCTTGTCTGCGATGGGGTCGAAGGGCCTGGACACGAGAGGCAGATCCTCTTGCATGGCCCGGATAATCTCTTTCTCTTCTTCGGTGACCGTCTGCGCCTGGTTCCAGCTTTGGGCGGCTTCCTTGTCGTAACCGTCGGGACTGTAGTTGAACGACGAACCCTTCTGCTTGACCATGTCGAAGTTGACGCCGATTTTGAAGAACCGGATCGTGGGCATAATGCGTACGTTCTGGGCGTTGGTTTTTTGGGCCATTACCTGGACCGTCGTTTCCAAGTCGTGGTCGGGCGGGACGGCCAGGGTGAACCACAAGTTGTAGTAGGAACCCTCCCGGGCGTAGTTGTGGCTGACCCCCGGATGCTTGTTGATTTCAAGAGCGCCCTTGTGGAGAGCCTTGGGATCAAACGCCATGGCAACCAGCGTAGTCTTGTAGCCCAGCCGGCGGGTGTCGAAGATCGAGCTGATCTGCCGCAGCACGTTTTGCTGCTTCAGTTTAGCCAGGCGCTCGAGGACTTCATCCTCGCTGATCTCCAACTCCCGGCCAATTTCCAGGTATGGTTGTTCGACCAGGGGGAAAGGCCCTTGGATGATGTTCAGCAGTTTCCGGTCGGTGATGTCCATAAGCTTTGAGGCTCCTTTCGGAGATTGTACGGTCGGAGATTGTCCTGGCAAGATCGGGGGCCAATGACCCGGGCCGGTGACCTGGAATTGATCAGGCGCTCTGGAATTCGTTACGGTTCTCGCTCCGGTTTTCGCCCTGGTTCGCACTCCGGTTCTGGTAAGACTCGGCGACGCCAACCAGCACCCGGTCGGCTAGCTCCAAGATGCGGCCCCAGTGCTGGGAGTCGGCGGATTCTAGCACCATTGAACGGAAAAATACAAACGCCTCCAGGGTGTCCACGAGGGGAACTCCCCGGTCGGCCATCGCTGCGCCGTACTCGCGGCCCAGCGAGTTGGACTCGGCGAACGCTCCGGGACGCTTGCGCCGCCGCAGGGGTTCCTGGGCCAGAAGAGAAAGGAGACGCCGGCCGAACAGCCGCATCCGGTCGCGGCCTTCTTCCTCGATGCTTTGAAACCATGGCTGGCGGGCAACTTTTTGCTGGTGCAACCGGCGGCGAATGCGTCGAAGCGCTGGGCCCTCCATTGTGACGTCGCCCGTAACGCCGCTGTGGGAACCGACAGCCGACGCCGGTGCTGCGGTCAGGGCCGTTACGTCGCCGCTCCAGAAGCGGCGGTGGCCCCCGGGAGTCCGGTATATCCGCAGGTAACCGTTATCGGCCCATTGACGGAGGGTGGCTTCGTTGACTTCCAGCACTCGGCAGGCCTCTCCCAACGAGAGCCATTTGGCGTCTTCTACAGGTGATTTTACCAACTGAAATATATAGAAATATGCTAAATTCTGGGCGCGCGTAACGAATCGCAGCGAGCTTATCACGGGCCGATACAAGGGTCAACGGCGTCTCTCACGTCATCCAGGGTCTTTTCAGCTGTCTACTGATATCCATCGCGCATGGGTAATCCAGTGCCCCCGTCATTCTCGCCGCAGCGGGAATCCAGAGCCCTTTCTCCCATCCAACTTGATGCGGGTCTGCAGGAATGGTCCAGGAGGGACGTCTACCTGTCCACCCGGCGCGTCTTAGTTGGCATAACCGTCTCGGCGCATGATCAGGGCTCTGGATTCCCACTGCGGCGAGAATGACGGGGGACAATTGAAAGGCCCTGCTCCCGTCATTCCCGCTGCGGAAATCCAGAAAATGTTTATGAAGAGCGAGGCTAGCACAGACCAGAACCATCCTGCGTCCAGCGGTGTGGTCGGAAGTAGGTGATATAATTTCGTCAAGCGCTCGCGGGTATCCCCGGGCACTCTCCTATCGACCTCGGCGATCTGGAGTAACTGCACCCCGTGTTTCCAGACATGTTCGGCCTCCGCCTGGGAGACCATGCCTGGGTGGGCCCGGCCACCGCAGGGGCGATTTTCCTTGTTTTCCTGCTGCTGACCCTGATCACCCATAAGGCCCTGTTCCCCCTGTCGCTACGTTTGGCGAACCGAGTCCCCACAGACCTGGACTCAAAGCTGATCAATGCCGTCCATTGGCCCGTTACGTTGGGAGTGGTGGTGTTGGG
Organism: Dehalococcoidia bacterium; assembly: GCA_965226825.1. GTDB lineage: Bacteria > Chloroflexota > Dehalococcoidia > Lucifugimonadales > UBA3495 > Io17-Chloro-G2. Next base: position 2,852,219 of record CBDDED010000003.1, on the reverse strand, counting down.
CGGCTACCTGGCCCTACGGTTGCCGCTGGAACTTGGGACGGCTTTCCAGGACGCCGCCGACAAGGGGTTTGCCACCGTAGGGATAGCGTTGGGGATAGTGGCCGTGTCCGCAGTCGTTTCCAACGGACTGGACTGGTACCTGGAGAACCTGGCCGGAAAGGCCGGGCCTGGGATTGACACCCGTGTATTGCCAATGCTCCGCCGGGCCGGCGCCGTGGTGATTTACGGCCTGGGCGGGTTGCTGATTCTGGACCTCCTGTCCATCAATATCAGCCCGTTGATTGCCGGTCTGGGACTCGGCGGCCTGGCAGTAGCCCTGGCCTTGCAGCCAACCCTGGCGAACCTGTTTGCCGGGTCCTACGTGATGACCGAAGGCGTGATTGCCTCCGGGGACTATATTGAACTGGCAAATGGCATAAGCGGGTACGTGATGGACGTGAGTTGGCGCAGCACCCGGCTGCGGACCTGGGGAAACAACCTGGTGGTCGTGCCGAATTCCACTTTCGCCGAAACCATCATCACCAACTACCAACGTCCCGTGCCGGCGGTGAACGTCTATCTGACCTGCGGCGTCAGCTACGACAGCGACTTGTTCGTGGTGGAGAGGGTTTGCCGGGAGGTTATGGATGAGATGTTGGATACAGAACCCCAGGCCGTGAAAGAGTACGGCGGGTGGTTCGGGTTCGAGAGTTTCGGCGACTCCAACGTAAACTTCTGGCTTTTTGTCCAGGCGAGAAACCGTCTGGCCAGCTTCGAAATTCAGAGCGCCCTGATGAAGAATCTGCACCAGCGCCTGCGGCAGGAAGGGATCGTGATTAACTACCCGGTGCGCACCCTGCAATTCCCCGACGGGCTGAATCCGGAAACCGTGCTCCAGCAAAACAGGCTGTCTAAATCTGCCCGCTCCGCGTCGCGAATCAAGCGGCGCCGGGGGCGACCAGCCCGTCCGGCAACCCACGTATTTCCCAATCCGGATGTACAGGGCGGCGATGCCGGGGACGGCCCCGACTTCGCAGGACCCGACGGCCCCGGAGGGTAGCACCGGCCACCCGGCCACCCGGCCCACCGGCGTTTACGGCCCTTGACGTTTTCATAATCCAGTTTCTTTACCACCAAGGCTTTTACCACCAGGGTTTGTCAATCGCCCCAAATCGTTGTGCCCCCCACGCCCCGTCATCCTCGCCGCAGCGGGGATCCAGAGCCCATTCTCCCATCCAACCTGCTGCGGGCCTGAAGAAACGCTCCAGGTACAACGTCGTCCTGACCACCCCGCGTGTCTTGACCTCCCCCGTCATTCTCACCGCAGTGGGAATCCAGAGCCCTTTCGATGAGCCAACCTGATCCGGGACTGAAGAACCGCTCCAGGTAGGACGTCGTCCTGACCAACCGACGTGTCTTTCCCCCCCGTCATTTCCACCGCAGTGGGAATCCAGAGCCCTTTCGATGAGCCAACCTGATCCGGGACTGAAGAACCACTCCAGGTACAACGTCGTCCTGACCACCCCGCGTGTCTTGACCTCCCCCCGTCATTCTCACCGCAGTGGGAATCCAGAGCCCTTTCGATGCGCCAACGCGGTTATGGCAACGAAGATACGACAGCTTGGCCCGTAGGCGTTACCAATTGGACCACCCGTAGGGGCAATCGCATCTTGTTCCTTGACCCCATCCTCCTAACGCGAGTCCTCGCCAGTTCATGAGTTGACGAGCACCAGAAACGCGGCATTGCAGCCACTGCTAATGTAAACCCCGATTAAGATGCGAACGTTCCCTCCGCCCCCTGCTGACACTTGCCGCTTCCCAACCCGCGAAACACATCTCTACCATGACATCTGTCCGGTGCAACCTCCCGCCGTCCATCCCGAAGCTTGTCGCCCGGAGCTTGCCCGAAGACGCGAACAAAATTTAACTATGCCACTGAGGCAACATGGCGCTTAATGTCCAGAAATCGTGCCAACCCCCAACGACCCCATCCCACTGGCAACCCGTCATCCCCCGAGTCCGTTACCGAACCCGGCACCAAGGCAGAATGTCCGGAATTGTCCGGAAATGTCCGGCGGATTGAAAATCCCAACCTTTCCCACCGCCAACAGGCCGTCTTGCCCGTCATGGCGTCCGCCCCGTCATTGGCTCAGGCCGCCCGCATATCCGGATTCTCCGAGAGAACTCTGCGCCGCTGGCTTGATGACGATGACTTCCGCGGCGAACTGACCCGCCTCCGCCAGGAGTCCGCCGAACTCGCTCGCCTGGAACTCCAGGGACTCATGCTCCGTAGTGTCTCCGTCCTGTCCCAAGCCATGGACGACCCCGATAAAGCTATCCGCCTGCGCGCCGCCCGCTACGCTATGTCTTTCGCAGTCCGGGTTAGCGAGACCGAGAAACTCAAAAAGGATATCCAGGACCTCGAAGACGCCGTTGCACTCTGCAACGCCCAACACCCCGACAAGTAGAAGACGCCGTTGCACTCTCCAATGCCCAATAATCCATCAAGAAAATAAGGTGAATGCTTTATGGCTGCTCTCAGAGCCCGCGTCCGTGCCCTCCAACGAACCCTGGCCCAGGAACTCGCCGGCTTCCGGCTCCGCCGGTTGGCCGGGGAGTTCTGCCTCCAATCGTCGGCGGTCCGCGCCAGCGGCCAACCGGCGCCCCAGCCCCATGCCTTTATCCAACGGGTGGCCTCCGCCGGCTTCCGGCTCCCATGCTTCATGGCGGTCCACAAATACCTCGAGAGGTGCCGGGGGAAAACCATCCTCCCCGACCGCGAAGACCTCCTTCGCTGCCTCGTCCCCTGGTCCCGGCGCTATCCCGCTCCCGCCTTCTGGCAAGGATGAAAACAATTGCCCAATCCTCGCTTGCGATGGCCCTGTTGCGATACTGGGGATGACAAACCACCATGTATGTGATATAAGCACATATATGCAACAGAGTGAGCCAGCATCTGATCGTGGCGTTGCCGGCGGTCGGATGCCCAAAAATTTTCTGACCCCCTGGATACTGCTCCTGCTGAAGCAGTGGCATTTGCACGGGTACCTCCTTTTGCAGTATGTCAGAAACATGGGGTTCTTCTGTGTTGACCACGCAACCCTGTATAAGGAGCTGCGCAACTTGGAAAAAGGGGGGTTTGTCTCCTCGGAGTGGCAGACCGACGGCAGCGGCCCGGCCAAGAGGATCTACAGCCTGACCGAGGCCGGAGAGGAGATGTTGCGCGGTTGGGCGGACGTCGTGGCCGGCTACCAAAGAATGATCAACGGCTTCTTCGATCTTTACGCTGAGGCTGTCGGAACCAAACCCCCGGACGTCGAGGACGCCGGCGAGTCTGAGTCAACAACCAAATCCCCTGATTAAGAAGCGGGCTGACTAAGGAGCGCACGCCCCAAAGATATGCAGGCACCTTCCCATGCCATCTGACGCTATACCATCAAATGAGGAGAATCGATTTTGGTTGAGTCGGCGGAGTTTATCCAGGCCTTTCAGGATGAGGCGCAAAAGACCATGAATCGGGTCAAAAACATGGTTGACGCCTTTGTGGTCAACACGGCGGACCCGGTCATGGCGACAACCCCCAAGGACGTCGTTTGGAAGCGGGGCAAAACCCGATTGTACCGGTATCACCGCCCGGATGAGTCCCAGAATTCAACGCCGTCCAGGATGCCCTACATCATTGTCCCCTGGTTGGGCATCAGCCGCACCAACGTTTTGGACATGCTGCCCGGGAACAGCTACGTGGAGTTTATGGTCAACCAGGGCCACGACGTTTACCTGCTGGATTGGGGGGAGATTGCCGAGGAGGACAAGGACCTTGGATTCGAAGATGCGGTGGAGAAAATCCTTCCCAGGGCCATCAACCGCGCTTTAGAGTTGTCGGACGCCGACGAAGTAACCCTGAACGGCATTTGCCTCGGGGGTACGATTTCTTCCTGTTATCTGGCCCTCAACCCGGACGCCCCGGTGCGGAATTTCGTGTGCATGGTGGCTCCGGTCGATTTCGACCATGGGGGCTTGTTCAAGGCTTGGTTGAATGGTAAGTACTTTCCCACGGACTTGATAGTTCAACGGTACCGGGGAAACCCGGCCAGCCTTATGGGAACGGCTTTCAAGATGCTGCGGCCCACCCAGGATGCCTAGGCTATGTCGGCGCTCTGGGCCAATATGGATAAACGGGAATACGTGACGAGCTACAAGGCGATGAACAAGTGGGCCACCGATTACATCGGGATGCCCGGCAGGTTCTTCAGCCAGTTGAGCAAGGACCATTACGCCAACAACCGGTTGGTGGGCAAACAGTTCAAGATAAGCGGCCGCCGCGTCGACCTGGGGGCCATTCAGCAGCCCATCCTGGTCGTATCCGCTGGTCAGGACAACATCGTTCCGCCCCTGGCAGCGAAAGGACTGATGGACCTGGTTTCGAGCCGGGACAAGGAATATGTGCAACTGCCCGGAGGTCACATTTCGGTGTTCTCCGGCCGGCAAGCGAATCAAAATCTGTGGCCCAAGGTTGCAGATTGGCTATCCACCAGGTGTGGATAAATTTTTCACCAATATACTTTCACCAAAACTTAGAGGAGTCGGGAAATGACCACGGAAAGCACGGCTGCCAATCCCTTTGAATACTGGAAAGAGATGACCCAAAATTGGACCGAGGTGTGGACCAAAAACGGCGGCTCTTGGCCGAATTTTGACACTGCCAACATGTTCAATCAGTTTCAGTCCTTCAACCCATTCCAGCAGTCGGACCCCTACCAGGTTTGGCAGCAGGTTTTGAAGCAGTATTTCGATTCCTGTTCGGAGTTTTGGATCAAGAACCTGTCCGGCGCGGCGTCGCCCGATGTGTTCAAAGATGCGCAGCGGAAATGGATGGAGCAACTGGAAACCCTGGCCAACTCCTTTTCCGAGGCCATGAGCACCGAGGCTTACTCCAGCATGCTGGGCAAGACCATCGAGCAAGGCTTGACCTTGCAGGACAAGTTTTACCAGGCCGTTAACCCCCAGACCGACGCGGCCCTCAAGGCCTTCAACCTGCCTTCGAGAAGCCAGATGGACCGGTTGTTCGAGCGGGTGATCGGCATCGAGGAACGGTTGGAAGAACTGGAGGAGGAAAACCGGCAGCTCTTGCAACGCCTGAAGGACCAGGACAAGACCCCATCCGCCAGAGGCAGGGCCAGGACCACCGCCGATGCCGACGGGGCCGCCGCCTGAGAATTAGCGCTTTAGCACGGCCTCAAAGAGAGTCCGAGGAACAGGGCCCGCCTACGGCTTGGGCGGGCCCGGCATTCAAACAATCCAAGGAGAATCTCATGGAATATATGATCAACCACGTGCACATCAGGTCGGCCGACCCCCGGACCACGGCGGAGTGGTATGCAAAGTATTTCAACGCCAAGATAGTCGCCGAACGAGAGGTCATGCCGGGCACGATAACCATAACCACCGAAGTGGGCGGGCCCGTCCGCCTCAACATTTCCTCTCAACCCGAGGGTTCTTCCAAGGAAAAGGCGGTCGCCGAACTCAACCGCCTGGGGTTGGAGCATTTCGGCTTCAACGTCACGGACCTCAAGTCGGAAATCGACCGGTTTGAGAAGGACGGCATCCGCGTGGTGCTGCCCCTCACCGAGGTGACCGGAGGAACCAAGCTGGCCTACATCGAAGGTCCCGACGACGTTCTGATTGAGCTGGTGGAACGCCCGTAAACGTCGTCTTAGCACAGGTAGCAAAGAGACCGCAGGGGTTTCACAGGGTCTTTCGATTGTTCCCCGTCATTCCCGCCGCAGCGGGAATCCAGAGCCCTGATTATGTACCAAGACGGTTATGCCAAATATGACGCGCCGGGTGGACAGGTTGACGTCCCAACTGGAACATTCCTGCAGACACGAACCAGGTTGGATTGGGAAAAGGGCTCTGGATTCCCGTTGCGACGAGAATGACGGGAAGTAGGGATCCAAATGGGCTCCAGATTCCCGTTGCGGCAAGAGTGACGGAGAATTCAAAGATAATCGAAAGACCCTGAGAGGTTTCAGGGCTAACAGGCCAAACCGAAAAAACTCCGCGGCCTCCGTGCTCTCTTTGGTGCATGGGGCTAAGCGTCCTTGCCCCGGCGAATGCGGTCTCTGGTAGAATAGGCGGCAATCCGCGGGCCCGCAGGAGCAGGAATGAATTCGGAATCCAACATCGACTGGGAATCATCAACTCTGTTGCCGGTTGCCGACGACCCTTTGTGCAGAGAGGCGACCCTGCCTTCGCTTGATTCCTGGATTACCCCGACCGAACGGTATTACATACGGAACCATTTCTCTCACGTCCCAGCCTTGGACCTTTCGAGTTGGCGGCTGGAGGTTGACGGCCTGGTCAATCAACCGTTGACCCTGGCCTTTGAGGACCTGGCCCGACTCCCCGGTAAGGAGTTGGCGCTGACCATGGAATGTGCGGGAAACAGCCGCTCCTACGTCACCCCCCCGGCGGAAGGCCTGGCGTTTCGACACGGCGCCGTGAGCACCGCCCGTTGGAAGGGCGTCTCTTTGAAAGCAGTGCTGGAGATGGCGGGCATCCAGGGATCGGCTACTTCGGTGGTTTTCGAGGGAGCCGACCGGGGCGAGGAAGAGGAAGACGGAGTGGCCTTTGATCTGAGCTACCGTCGCAGCTTGCCCTTGGCCAAAGCACTGGACGACGACACCCTGCTCGCCTATGAGATGAACGGCGAACCGATTACAACCCACCACGGGTTTCCGCTGAGATTGATTGTGCCGTCCTGGTATGGCATGGCGTCGGTAAAGTGGCTGACCCGCATCCATCTTACGGACCAGGTCTTCGACGGATTTTTCCAGCAACGGCGATACGTGATGATCAACGAGGGCCGGGAGGACTCGCTGGAGCGGGAGCCGGTAACGTTGGTGCGAGTCAAGTCCCTGATCGCAAGCCCCCGGCACGGCGAAGTGATCCAAGAATCGTCCTTCACAATCCGGGGGTTCGCCTGGAGCGGGGAAGGGCAGATTGCGAAGGTTGAAGTAAGCGCCGACGGTGGGCGGACATGGGCAGAGTCTACGTTGCTTGGCGAGCCCACCCAGCATGCCTGGCGGGAATGGGAGTTAGTCTGGCAGGTCCCCTCGTCCGGCCACTACCTGCTGATGTCCCGCGCCACCGACTCGGCGGGCAACGTTCAGCCCGGTTCCATCGCCTGGAATTTCCGAGGGTACGCCAACAACTCCATCCACACCATCGCCGTAGAAGCGCCAGCGAGAAAGCCCATCCCCTCATAAAGCCGGGGTAAGCGCTGAGGGCATTCCCGGAGCTACTACCCTCGTTCCTCGTTACTCCCGAGGAAGTGAGAAGGCCCTAAAACCATAGGGCCTTGTCCACCACATTGCGCAGGGGCTCCCCGGCATTAAACCGCTTGCAATTGTCGATGAACAATTCGGTGCGTCGCTGGTCCAGGTAAGGGCCGTTTCCGGCGACGTGGGGCGTTAGCAACACATTCGGCATGCGCCAAAGCGGGTGATCGGCGGGCAGTGGTTCCACCTGGTACACGTCCAGCCCGGCGCCTGCTATCTGGCCCTGTTGAAGGGATGCTGTCAGGTCGTCCAAGACCACCGTTGCTCCCCGGCCGATGTTAATGAAAAAGGCCTGGTCCTTCATCAACCGGAACCTGCCGGCGTGGAACATTCCCTGGGTGGCCGGAGTCTGCGGCGCGGTGACAATGACGAAGTCACCCTTGGGAAGGACTGCGTCCAAGGCGTCGGGGGGATGAAGTTCGGCAACGCCGGGAGGCGGTGCGGCGACCCTGGGGTCGACCGCCAACACCGTCATGCCGAACTCGGAGCACAGGCGGGCCGCCTCTGCGCCGATTCCACCTACGCCCACGATCACCGCGGTAGCGTCGGGCAGGTGCACCGAGGCGTCATGCTGCTGCCACACGCCGGCTATCTGCTGGGGGATGTATAGCTGGAACCCCCTGGCGAAAGCCAGGACAAAGGCCATGATATGGGCGCTGATGTGGTCGTTGTAGATCTCCCGGGTGTTGGTAACCACCACGTCGCTTTCGACCAAGGCTTGGTGGTAGTAACCGGGTTGCGGCCCGGCCAGTGGGCAGGCGATCCACCGCAGTTTGGGCGCCCGGGCCAAAAGCTCGGGGACTATGTCCCCAAAAGCGGCGTCGGCGTCGCCGATTACCTCCATGGCCTCGCCCACCGTGGGGCAAAGCTGGGCGTCAATGTCCGGCACAGCCCCCCTGAGCCTGTCCGGCCAGTCCTCCTGATAGTTGGGAGGGCAAATCACCAGCTTGAAACCCATACTGAAACCCCTCAAAACAACGGATTGTGTGGAGACGCCGGTGCCACTCATGTATACCCTTCCACCGCTTCTATCTCCTCCTCTGTCAACCCGAAGAGGTCGTACACTAGCCGGTCTATCTCGCTTTCGGTTCCAGCGGTGTCCGCCGCCGGGTCTGCTTTCTTAGCGTCAAGAATTTCTGTTGCTAGGTCATCGAGCTGTTTTCGGTGCATCGCAGTCATCGCTGGGATCGGAAGTTGCTCTAGCTCGTATATTTGCACGTGATTGTTGGTGGAACTTGTGCGGAAAAACCAGTCCATGAAGTTGGAGTTGAGCAGTGCCAAAAAAGCTTTGCTATGCGCCTGATTTTTCAATCGGATTTTGTTGACGGAATTTCCCCATAGAAAACCCCTTGATGACGCTGCGGTCATTGCGAAGTTCAAGCGGCGGTGAGCTTGCTGGTTCATTACTTGCTGCGAAATCAGGAATGTTTCGCTTTTATTCGCTTCAACTGCATGCGTCAGGAACCCTGTTTTGCAATACTCGGTGGTGTCGCCGTACGTTACCACGAATCGGGCAACGTTTCGTCCACGCAAGAGGGATACTGAAGTACGATTCGTGGAAAACTCAGACTTATTTATGGTGAGGTTAAGGTCACCTTGGATAATGCTGGCAGTGTAATGAAGGAGCTTTTTGATGCTATTGTTGCGGGCGATTTTCTCTAAAATCGAAACGCTACCCGCTCGAATGTGCGGGAAATAGCGTAGGTCAGGATATAGGGTCGTAATCGTATTCTTAGTAATCGGGGCGAAGCTTAAATTGGCAATGGTATGGGCATCGTTGCCCACAGAAATCTCTATGGGTTTCTCATCGGGGGGGGGGCCTTCTTGAACTGGTAAATGCACGTGCCTTGTGTCACGGTAGTGAAAATCTGCGCTTCCCGCGTTTGTGCTCTTTCGGGAAATTCAATAACTCGCTGCAATCGGGTGCATTCCAGCAGCAGTTGGCGGGTTGCGGCCGATGAAAGGTCGCACATTAGGCTGCTTTGCACAATCAAGGTGGCTACGCCGCTGTCTTTAGAGAGATTATATGATTGTTCCACAAACAGCTTGTACAAGTTCTGTTTTCCTTTGTCCTTGCCCTCCGAATAAGGGAATCGTGAGGTGGGGAATTGACCCTTATTTACCTGCCGGTACGGCGAGTTGCCAATCACCACGTCGAAGCCGCTGGTGACGCCGAAAGTGTACTCGGCGCTAAACCAGTCAGCCGACCGGTTCTGGTCAAAAGGGTCCCATTCGGCGAGTTTCGCCGCGTCGCCGCTGCTGAAACCGTTTTGCTGTAAGACCGCGGCCAGTTCTCCCCGCAGCTTTTTGTCATCACCTTGGCGGTCCCGCTTCTCGTTGCGGTTGTTGGCGTGAAAGTACATCTCCCGGTTGGCGTTAATGTCTACCCATAGGCTTTCAATCTGTTGGGAATGGCCCAAGGACAATTGGGGCGGCCGCTCAAGCCCCAGGAGCGTGTTGGCGGCCACGAACTTAGTTTCCAGGTTGGGCAGGGGACGGATGCCGAAGTTGTCCTCGGAGGGGTCGGGTTCCTGCTCGATGGCTAGGGAGATGAAGAAGCGGAGTTTGGCGATCTGGGTTGCTACAGGCTGAATATCCACCCCGTAGATGCAATTTTGGATTAGGAAAAGCTTGCGCCCGAAGTCCTTGTCACGGTAGCGCTCAAAGGTGGCCCTAATGGCCGCTAGAGATTGCTCTCGCTCCTCTTGGCTGGCCATACCGAAAGCAGTTCTTGCGCGCTGGGTGGCCAGGTCTATCTGAAGCTTCTCCCATTCTTTGTTTTCCGGGTCCAGACGGCGCAGTGCCAGGGTGAGCTTGTGCAGGATGCCCATGGGGAAGGCCCCGGAGCCGGCGGCGGGGTCCAGGACCCGTAGGCTGGAAATCGCCTTGACGAGAAGTTGGCGTTCCCCCAAGGTGAACGCGTCATTGGTGTCGTTAAAGGCGTCGTTGTAGTCCAGAAGGTAGTGCAACCGGTCCCGCCACCCACCGGCGTCATTACCGCCGTGGTGGACCTTGTCTAAAATGGTCTCTACCAAAGCCTCGTCCACCATGTAGTCCACCACGGGGCGGGGAGTGTAGTAGGAGCCGGTCTGCTTGCGGGCGGACTCCTTAGTTTCTTCGGTGTTGGCGGCCAGCAGGTTCTCGAATACCTTGCCAAGCAGCTCAGGGTCCAGCGCAACCTCCACGTCGGTGGGGGTGTTCTCCTCCACGGTGAACTTGTAGTGGTGGAACAGGGTTATCAGACCCTCTTCGCCGGCTTTTTCACTAAAGAACAGCCTGTTGGGGATGGAGAGGATGCGATATTCGCTGCGCTTGGGGTCGTTGATATTGTCGGTAAAGCAGTCAATCCGGTAGCCGCCCCTGCGTGTAGCTTCAAAGGTGTCGAGGCAGTCGAACAGGCCGCCGTTGATAAAGGGAGTTCGCGAGAAATGGTCCAACAAGGCGTCTGGGTCGCTCATTTCCGCCTTGTATCGGTAGCGGGAAGGGTCGCGGTGGGTTGTATCGCCCCCGCTACTGAACCCTCGCTGGTTAATCTCGGTGTTCAGGGTGGCGAAGAAGAGGTTCTGCAGCACGGCCCGGTAGTAGGAGTCGCCGTTTTCGGGGTCATAGTCCTTGAGCAGGGCAGAGACCCGCTCCTCTATGAACAGGTCGCCGTCCACAAGTCCTTTCTCTTTAATGAACCAGACGAATAACTGGCGTGTAATGAGCTGGATGACGTGTCCTTCGGAAGAAAGGGTCCTTTTTTGGTTGGTGGGGAATTTTGCCGTTCCTACGGTCCTGTTGAACCAGCCGATCATGTCACGGTAGAACTGCCTGTTTAGTTCCTCAGTGTCCAGGGCGGCCAACCAGGCGCCCAGGAGGCCGTCGAAGTCTTCCCGGCGGCCCCGGGTCTTCATCCAGGCCAAGCGGTTGTCGAGGGTGATGTCCGATAGGATGTCCAGGTGGGCCCGGTGGGATTCGACGGGATCTATTTCCCGTACCAGGGACACGCTGCCCAGCACGTCGCGGTTGGGGTCCCTCTTGTTGGCCCGCCGGTGGACGAAGGCCAGAGTGATTTTCCCCGAGGCTGCCCGGAACAGGACAACCCCAGGTATCGAAAACCGCTTGTTTATTTCCCGAGTGAAAGCGGCATAGCGGCCCCGGGCGTAGGCTTCATCTTTGAGTTCGACGGCGGCGAAGATGAAACTCCTGGCGTTGCTATAGCTGAAGGCCGAGGCCTCGAACAAGCGGCCTTGGGTCGAACCTCTAATTTCTTCGTCGGTGATTTGGAAGAGTATCCGGGCCGACGTTGCTTCTTCCAGGAATTCCTGCTCGGTCTTGGTGCCCTGATTTTGGCCGGGCAAGCCGGCGATAAAGTCGCCGACATTGCCGGTCTGGCCGGGAACGGTCAATTGGCTGCGGTAGCCCATAGCTTCCAGCAGCGCTTGAGCTCCCTCACTAAAATCGCCCTTACCCGCCGCGGACAGGGCGGTCTGGATGCTGTTCAGCAGTGTGGTGGTGGTCATGGAGCTTCCGTGGACAGGGATGAGGCTGGCCGGATGCCGGCGGTGAGCTTCTGCTTGGCGTGGGCTAGCCGCCGAAAGTCGCACTCGACCTGGATGCCGTGCCAGAACTCGTCAGACTGGCCGAAGAAAGCCCCGAAGCGAATGGACATTGTGGGTGTGATAGCGCGTTTGCCATGAACGATTTCATTGATTGCCCGGGGAGCTACTCCAACGGCGCGTGACATGGCATTTTGAGAAATGCCCATCGGCTTGAGGTACTCTTCCAGGAGAATCTCGCCGGGTGTAATTGGTTCTTGCATTGCTATAACGTATGGCGTTATAGGGTGTTTGTCAATGGTAGTCAACGATGGCGAAGTCCTCCGGCCCGGTGTTCGTCCACCGGAAGATAAGGCGCCACAGGTCGTTGATGCGAATTGAGTGGAAACCCGACAGATTGCCGCGCAGAGCTTCGAGATGGTCGCCGGGGTTGGCGGAGAGGTCGCCGAGGAATCGGGCCTGGTTCAGCTGGATCAGTTTCCGTAGCGCGGACCTGGAAATGACGGCAAAGCGGCGGTTTTGTTCAGTCAGGAAAAGTTCTTCAGTATTTCTGTCCCCGAATGACTGGATCACGGAAGGTCAGCTTTCCGGCGGGACAATAACCAGCCAGGTTAGCAACTCGAAGTCACTGATATCGCTTGGCGATTCCGAATCGGGAATCAGTTTGAAGTCCCGGCGGCCGCCGATGCCGAGGCCCGCGGTCTGTACCCGGCTATGTGACCGGCTGATGTGGGCGACGGTCTCGGTCAGCAGCTTGTTGTAGAAGGCCATGTCCCGGCCCTGATCGGTTTCCCGGTCAAATTGGTCGCAGAGAGTGGTTAACGCCTGCGTCTTACCAGCGGCGGCGGCCTCGAACACTGCCAGGGTCTGGCGGGCGTTCCCGCAGCCAAATCGAATCGTGCCGTCATTCTGGATATAAGTGAAATAGAAGGGATGCACTGGGCTGGCGGCCTGCCGGCGGGGGCCGGTGGCAGCGTTGCGCCGGCGTAAGAAAAATACGACGCCCGGCATGGCTTCCAGGACGGGCTCAACGATGGCATACACGCCGTGGGGCATGGCTTCCAACTGGTCCTTGTTCTTTTCCAGGTAGCGCAGCAGTTGGGTAATGAAGTGGTCCAAGGTGAAGTCGCCCATGACTGGGCCGTCGTCCAGGTCGTCGAGTTCCAGGACTTCGTCACGGAGTTTAAGGAGTTGCTGGTCCCGGAAGTTAATCTCCAGTTGGGCGGCTTTTGCGGCTTCTTCGACAAGGGGGTTTCCGTCGCCGGTGGCTGTGATGTCGGCCAGGGCCATCCGCGCTTGTACGCGGCTTTCCAGCTTGAGGTAGGCGTCCATGTCTTCGGTGGGCCAGTAGTTGAACATTCGCACGGATTGGCTGCGGCTGCCGATGCGGTCGATGCGCCCGAAGCGCTGGATGAGGCGCACCGGGTTCCAGTGAATGTCGTAGTTGACCACGGTGTCGCAGTCTTGAAGGTTCTGCCCCTCGGAAATGCAGTCGGTGGCAATGAGCAGGTCGATGTCCGTTGCAGAGTTCGCGTCGGGGCGTTTGTGGGCAACGGGGGCGAAGTTGGTGAGGATGTCGTTGAATTTGTTGACGCCCGCGGTGGTCCGGGTCTCGTCGCCGGACACCATGGCCATATTCAGGCCGAGTTCACCGGCCAGTCCGGCCAGGTGGTCGTATACGTACTGAGCCGTGTCCTTAAAGGTGGTGAACAGCAGCAGTTTCCGGTTGGGATTGCCTTCCCGGTCCTGCGTCGGGTTTTTCACCCGTTGCCGGACTACCTGCGTTATTTCTCGGAGTTTTCCGTCGCGCTCCGGCGTGATGGCGGCGACCCGCTGGCGGACGCCGTCCAAGGTCCTCTTGTCCTCCATCAGGTCGGCTTGCCATCGGGGTAGGTCCAATTCCCGTAGGTGGAAGGGCTGGCGGCCGCGGTTGACGAAGAATTCCTCGTCTTCGTCGTCGGCCTCGGGAATAACGTCCGAATCCCCCAAATCTACGGCCGCGCTAGCCCCGCCGGTCTGGAACCGCTCTATCTTGTCCAGCAGGGCGTCAATCTTCCTGATGGTGCGTTCCAGCGTAAGAGTGAGGGAATGCGCGGAACTTTCCAGCCGTTTCAGAAAGTTGGTGCGCATCATTGCAACGAGGTAAGTCTCTCTATCCAACTGGGTGAAGTTTGGGTTAAGGTGCGGCCTCGCCGGCGCCCGTTGCAAGGCGTCGGCATAAGCGTAGTGGCTCGGCTGGTAGACCGCCAGTTTGAATTTGCTGATACGGTCTGCTAAGAAACTATCTCAAAAGTCCCTTCTCCCGCCACGCGAGAAGGTTAGGATGAGGTCGAATTGTATCTGTCACCCTCACTTCAATGATCTCCCATCCAGGGAGAGGAGGATAAGGTAGGTGTTTTGAGATAGTTTCTAAGTCCTTGTAGGAGAGTTGGCCCTGGAGGTCCGTTGGCGGGTAATGATTGACGGGGGGTTCCCTTCTGGGGAACCGTCCGATCCTTTCGATTTCGTCGGCGTAGAACTTCTCGATTTGGCGGCGGGAGCGGGCGATGGAGACGCCGCCCAGCAACCGGAGGAAGTCGGCCCCGAGAATTTCCAGCAGCTTTGTTTTGTCCCGGCGGCCCTGTCCTGCGTGGCTGTTCTCCCACTGCCTGAATTTCCTTTGCTCCGCTGCCATCAGGTTTCCTATGTTGCCAACGTCCAAACTTTCGCGGAAGGCATCCTCGCGCCCCTCTGTCATCAGGTAAATCTGGTTGCGCAGATCGATAAGTGAAGTGTTCACCGGCGTTGCTGATAGCATCAGCACCTTGGTTGTGGTCCCCTGCCGTATCACCTCGTCCAATAGCCGCTGGTAGCGCGTTCCGTCACTGTTGCGGAAGTTGTGGGACTCGTCAATCACGATGAGGTTGTAGTTGCGCCGGTTGAAGCTCGCCAGGTCAACGCCGCCCGACATACCGGAGTCGCGGGACAGGTCCGTGTGGGCCAACAGGGTGTAGGCAAACCGGTCCTTTGGAAAGGGGTTCTGGATGTGCCCGTTGCTGGTTTGGTAAAGGGACCAATTCTCGTAGAGCTTGCGGGGGCACAGCACCAGCGCCCGCTCGTTGCGCTGCTCGAAGTACTTGATGACCGCCAACGCGGTGTAGGTCTTACCCAGCCCTACGCTGTCGGCCAGGATGCAGCCGTTGTGCTCCCTAAGTTTTGCTATGGCGCTTTTGGCCCCGTCTTTCTGAAATTCGTAGAGTTCCTGCCAGACCTGGCTGTCCCTGAAGCCGGTGGCCGCGAGCATTTCGTCTCCAGCCAGCCGCGCTTCGATATCTCTGCGAAACAACTCATACAGTGTCTTGTAGTACACCTCTTCCGGCGCGTAGTTCTTGCCGAGGCGATTCAGGGCGTCCAGGACCTGTTGCTTGACGTCCTCGGTGAGTTGCTTGTTGTTCCATACCCGGTCGAACCAGTCCATTAACTCGGCTAGGGTTTCGGGGTCGGTGGTGGCAAGGTTGATTTCCAAGTTTGACTGGTCGCTGCCGCCCAGCCCCCGCTTGGTGAAGTTGGAGCTGCCAACCACTCCGCCTGCTTGAGTCAGGTACATTTTTCCGTGGAGGAAATTGGAACGGCTGATGGAGCGGACGGACACCGAATCGTTGGCGATCCATTTCGCGCAGCGCCGGGCCAAATTTTTTTGCTGCAGCGCAAGGGTAGGAACCAACCCCTGTTCCGTGAGGTCAAACGATTTCGGTCCCTTTTCGCCCGGGTCGAGGTCCTCCACCGACGCGGGGTCGCCGAAAAGGAAACGCACCTCATCAATGCCGTTTAGTTCTTCTTCCAGAAGTTCGTAGCCGTAGATGGTGAAGTACGCCGACACGAAACTAAAAGCGTCGGCGCCACGCAGCTTGGAGCGTAAAGCGTCGTGAACGGTGTTAGTTCGGTTGTCCAGGATTTTGTCGTGAGGCATTTGAGCCCTTTATTGTGCGGACCCCTCCGGGCCGAGTGGGAAAGGGGTAACTCTGTAATCACGGGCCGGGAACGTCAGCCGTTTAGGTGGCGTTCGATGAAGGTGCACCAGAGGTCTACGGACTCGGGGCAGGAGAGGGCGTGGGGGCCGGGAAATGCGATCAGCCGCTTGTCTTCGGAGCCGATCAGGTCAAAGAGCTGGCATTGGGACTCCCTGGAGAAAAGTTCGTCGTCCCACTGCATGTGAAAGAGCAGCGGCGTTTTGATGTTGGGAGCGTCTTTCCTGAACCTGCCGCCCGCGTGGGACGGGGCGCTGGCTGCAACACTGGTTTCCAGGGCGTTCTTGCCCAGGGCGGCGCAGCGGAGTTTGTCTCCGGCCGCCGCCACGTAGGGGAGGCCGAACCGGGTGCCCATGGAGAAACCGATGTATGCCACGCGGCCGGCATCGATGAAGTCCAGGCCCGAGATTTGGTCGAGAGCCGCGCTCCAGTCTTCAACCATGCCGTCAACTACGGCTTCCACGCCGCCTTCAGACATGGCGGCTGCCTGGTTGTATTCACCGGGATTTTTCCGGTCGCCGTGGGCCGGCCCGTCAATGGCCACCATTGCGAACTGGGAGACGCCGGCAAACCTGCGTCCCAGCATCAGCGACCGCGCTACCCGCTTGTGACCGCTTCCTCCGTGGCCGAACATGACCAGGGGGATGGGGGTTTTGATATCTTCCGGAGCCCACATTATTCCCGGGACTGGCGATTCGCCCCGAGTGACAACGAATTGTCTTTCCTGAATCTGGCCCTCGCAGAGGCTTTCACCCTGCCATTCCAGCGTAGTCATCGTAGCCACCTCTTTGAATTTATCGTCCGGCCGCCATCATATCCCGGTCACGTATACCTGGCAAAACTATGGCAGACCAGACTGGCTGGTCCGCGGACGTTTTGGGGACTCTGCGCTAATCAGGGAGCGCAGCGATGGCTTCTATCTCAATTTTTAAATCCGGCGTGCCCAATGCCGCAACCTGTACCTGGGTGCTGGCCGGAAATGCCCCGTCGAAGTATTTTCGCCTGACTTCACCGGACGCCGCCGCCTCTCTCAGGTCGGTCACGAAACTGGTTACTTTGACCACGTTGGCAAGACTGCCTCCGTTAGCTTCCAGGATGGTCTTGAACTTCTCAAGAATGGCCTCGGTCTGGGCGGCAATGTCGCCCGTCTCAGCGGCGGTCCCCCGAGCCGTGGAGCCCGCAATGAACAGCAGGTTGCCGACGCGCACCGAGTGGTGGAACGCTCCAGCCGGTTGGGGTAGACCGGGGTAGTCCTTGCGTTCGATTTCCATAGGATTCCTCCAAAGTAGTCGACTCAAACGAATAAGCAGGGTTCCCTAGATGAGGTTGGCTGAGCGGCCAACTCGCAGAAATAGGGCCGCTAACTGCGGCCGTATAGGTGTTTCAGGCGGGCGCCGGCGCTTCTAGCCGCTGAGTTGTCCCAGCAGCCGGAGCGTCCGGTCCAGCGATGCGCCGCGGTCTTGGCCGGCCAGTATCGGGGAAACCAGGACCTCCCCGGCTCCGAAGGACACCAGGTTGCGGACGCCGGCGGTTACGGCGGCCTCATCGCCGTGAATTACCAGGCCGTCGATCATGGCGTCACTCCAGGTCCCACTGGCGGCTTCGGGGTGGCCGGCCTCGATGAGCATGCGCCGGTAGAAAGGCAGCGTCGGGTAAACCGAGAACTGCTCCCGAAAAGCGGTGCGGACCTCTTCGGCGTCGTCGTGGACACAAAGGGGGACGTGAGCGATCAGAGGAGGCGTCTCCCTGCCGGCCTGCTCGGCCCCTTTTTTCATGGCCGGGAGAGCAGCGTCCCGCAGGTATGACCCAGGGCAGACCCAGCTTATCGCCCCGTCGGACTCGGCGCCGCAAAGCTCAAAGGAGCCCAGGCGCAGGGCCGAAGCCATCACCGGAACGTCCACCGGCTCGGCAATCCGGTCGTGGGCTTGATAATACTCGCCCTGGTAGTCGACTTCGCCCTGTTGCAGCAAGGCCTTGAGAATCCGCAGGCAGTCCCTCAAATGCCCCAGGGGACGGGGCATCTGGATTCCCATGTTACGCATGGTAGGCCGGTGACTGGGTCCGATGCCAAGGCGGAACCGACCCGGCGCGGCTTGGGCCACGACCTGGACCTGCTGGACCATCACCAGGGGATGCCTGGGATATATCGGCACTATCGATGTGCCCAGCTTGATCCCTTGAGTTGACCCCGCCGTCGCGGCGAAGGAGGTTATGCTGTCCAGGCGGGCGCCGCCGGTGGCCATCCACACGGCGTCGATTCCCATGTTTTCGGCCTGGTTTATCGATGATTGTATGTCCTGGAGTCTGGCCCCTCCGATTGCCACGCCGATTGCTTTTCCGTCCATGCTATTCCTCTCAATTCCAAATGATGGGGTTATACGCGGTGTGCTGGATTGAAATCCGGCGGGTAGCCTTTAACTAAAGACCTTTTGGGCCATGTCTTCCAATTCGGCCAGCACTTCGGATTGGCCGGTCCGGGTCAAGCGTACCAAGGCCCGGTCGGCGCCGGCGTCCTCATACTGCCTGATTGCGTCCTTGTCGGTAGGGACTCCGGACACGGTAATGGTTATGGACTTCGGGTCCCGTCCGGCGGCGTCAGCCATTTCGGACAGTGTGGCCCGGGCGGCTGCGACCTGTTCCGGCGACATGCGCAGCGGAAGCCAGCCGTCGGCCCACTGCACAATACGGCGGAACACGTTCTTGGCTTCACCGCCCAACAACACCGGCGGATGGGGCTTTTGAACGGGCAGGGGAAGGCAGCGCACCGGAGGGAAGTCCACGTACTCGCCATGATACTCTGCCGGGTCGTTGGTCCAAAGCTCTTTCATTGCCGAGACATACTCCCGGGCCTGGGTCCAGCGGTGATCGAAGTCGCCGCCCATGATTTCGCTTTCCTCCCGGAACCAGCCGGTCCCGATGCCAAAGAGGAAACGGCCACCGGAATAGTAGTCCAGGGTGGACACTTGCTTTGCCAGGTCGAGGGGATTGTGCTCGGTCACGAGCAGAACGGCGGTGCCGAATTTCAAGGTTTTGGTCGCGCCGGCGGCCAGGGCCAGGGCGATCAGAGGGTTGGCCTGATGGCTCATGGATTCGGGAAGGGAACCGTCGGCAGTGCCGCGGTATTTTGAGTTGTGATGGACCGGTACTACCGTGTGTTCCGGCACCCACATGGAGTCGAAACCCAACTCTTCCATCTTTTGGGCCAAAACCGTAATGTCGCCGTGTTCCATCTGTATGCCACTGACCCCGACATCCATACTCTTTCTCCTTCTTCAAAACGAGAGGTTTGAATTTACCGCCAAGAACACGGCGGTTTTTGTTCAGCTCCGTGTGGTGAGGAATCCCATGTTCCTAACAAAGGCCCCTGGTTTCCCAAGGGCCTTTTCCTTTTGTCGCCGGAGCCGCCGCGGACGCGGACATTGGGACCTATTGCCGCGATCCTACTTATGGAACATGGGCAAGACCTCGCTGCCCATTATCTCCAGTTGTTCCATGGTCTCTTCTGCCGGGCACATTGGCCTCACGACGAATTTAGACGCCCCGGCCTGGGCGTAGTCGTTGATCACTTCGGCAATTCTTTCCACCGGGCCCAGGGCGCTGTATTCGGTGAAGTGGGCGTCGGGGCGGTGTCGGGTCACGAATTTGTGGGCCTTGGCGGTTGCTTTCTCCACGTCCGGGGTGATGTAGTAGCCCAGCATGACGCCGATGTGGTCCCTTTCGATGTCCCGGTTACACTGCTCTGCGGTTTCAAAAACAATGTCACGGCCATCGCTGATCTCCTGGGTGGTTGCCGCCGACACCAGCCAGCCGTCTCCGACTCGGCCAACGCGGCGGGCTGCGGCCGGGCTGCGCCCCCCAATCCAGACAGGCGGCGAGGGCTCAAAAATGGGTTTGGGGGTAATGCTTACGTTGTGGCAGGTGTAAAAATCTCCTTCGTGGGTAACCGATTCTTCCTGCCAGAGCCGCCGCATCAGGGCAATTGCCTCATCGGTGCGTTTGGCCCGGTCTTCCTTGGGCACTCCGCAGGCCTCGTACTCCTCCGGTTCCTCCTGTCCCAAACCTACGGCCGGGAAAAAGCGGCCGTTGGACAGAAAGTCCAGGGTTGCGACCTGCTTGGCCAGCACCACCGGGTTTCGCAGCGGCATCGCCAACACGCTGGTGCCGAACTTCATGCGGTCGGAGTAAGCCGCCACCATGGAAAGAGCAATCATTGGCTCCAAGCTGAACCGGTCGCTGACAATGCGGTCGCTGAGCCACAGGGAGTCGTAGTTATAACGGTCGCCGACCTCGACGAGTTGACGCAGAAAATCCGGGTCCTTGCCTCCCTGGCCGAAGGCGCCGGGGACATATCCAATGGCGACGCTCATGTTTTCTCCTCCAAGTGCCGGCTGCCAGGGATGGGGGTCCCTGCCCCGCGAAACCGCGCCGGCGGCGACAGGCTGCGGTAGCGCAATTGTACACTATTCCCCTGGCCGCATACCGGGGAGGCTCGGCTAAAACCCGGGGTTATTGCATCCAGTAATTGTGCCGGGAAACCCCAACCCGCGCCGCCCCTGGGTGAATCGAGGAAAGGCCGGCGGCAACGCATCCGGATCGCCGTTTCTTGACCCGACATTTGGCCGGGTCTACAATCCAAGAACGTTAGCCAGGTCCATTCGCAAGGAACGCTAGCTAGGAACCGCGGGAGGCAGCCACTCCCGGCCGCCAACCCCGGCGGTCACCGGCGAGACCCCAGGCAATCCCGACGAACACGAAGCGGCGTTTAACATTACCCCATCTCAACAAAAACCCCCTCAGGACCGGCCATTGGGGCGGATCGTCGCTCTTTTCGTACCCTACTGGAACCGGGTGTCCCTGGTCGGATTCCTGATTCTCATCACAGCCGGCCTGGGCGTAGTGAACCCTCTGCTCATCAAGGTCGTGTTCGATTCCGCCTTGTTCCCACCCACCGGCGGTCCCAACATCGACCTGCTCTGGAAGATCGTCGCCGTCATGTCCTGCATAGCCGTAATCGGCGGAGGTTTGGGGGTAATCCAGACGTACTGGGCCAACAAGGTTGGACAGAACGTGATGCGGGACCTGAGGGACAAAGTATACGACCACCTTCAAGGTATGTCCCTTCGCTTCTTCACCAACACCCGCACCGGAGAAATCCAGTCCCGGGTTTCCAACGACGTTGGCGGGATTCAGCAGGTAGTGACCAGCACCCTCTCCGACTCGGTTTCCAATACCGTGATTTTCGTCAGCACTTTGGTGGCCATGCTGATCCTGTCCTGGCAGCTCACCCTGGTGGCCATTGCCACCGCGCCGATTTTCTTTGTGCTTACCAAATACGTAGGCGCCCGGCGGCGGGCAACCAGTTCTCTGGTCCAACGCTCCCTGGCGGAAATGACTGCCATAACCCAGGAAACCCTGTCGGTGTCAGGGATCATGCTGGCCAAGTTGTTCGGCAGCCAGCGCCAGGAGATGGCCAACTTTCACCAGCAAAACCAGCGCCTTGCCGACCTGGTGGTGCGCCGTCAGATGATCGGCCAGTCATTCTCCGCCTCGGTGATGACCTTCATGTCGATCTCGCCGGCTTTTATATACCTGCTGGCCGGCTATCTCATTTCGGGAGAGGGTTCGTTGCCCCTGTCGGCTGGCACTATCATTGCGTTCACCACCCTCCAGAGCCGTCTTTACTTTCCCATCGGCCGGCTGTTGCAGCTTTCCATAGAGCTACAGTCTTCCATGGCGCTGTTCGAGCGCATATTCGGGTACCTAGATCTCGAACAGGAGATCGTCGATGATCCCAATGCCGTGGCGCTTAGTCCGGCCGGCGTGCGTGGCACGGTGGAGTTGGATTCGGTGAGGGTGAATTACGGCATAGTCGCCGAGGACCAGTTGGATGGAACCCACGATGAACAGGCGGAGTTGCGCTGGGCCCTTGACGGCATAGACCTGAGAATAGAACCAGGCCAGTTGGCGGCGTTTGTCGGCCCCAGCGGCGCTGGTAAGACCACCATTGCTTACCTGATTCCCAGGCTCTATGACGCCACAGAGGGAGCGGTGCGCATCGACGGCTTCGACGTCCGCACCCTGCGCCTGGATACGCTGGCCCAATTGGTAGGGTTCGTCACCCAGGAAAGCTACCTGTTCCACGCCACCCTTCGGCAAAACTTGCTCTACGGGAAGCCTGACGCAACCGATGACGAAATAGTCGAGGCCGCCAAATCAGCGTACATACACGACCGGATCATGGAATTTCCCGAGGGGTATGATACGATCGTGGGCGAACGCGGGTTCAGGTTGTCCGGGGGCGAAAGGCAGCGGCTGGCCATTGCTAGGGTGATCCTGCATCAGCCCAAGATTTTGATACTGGACGAGGCCACATCGGCCCTGGACACCGGGTCGGAACGGTACGTCCAGGCCGCGTTGGAGCCCCTGATGAAGGGCCGGACCACCATGGTCATCGCCCACCGGCTATCCACCATTCTGTCCGCCGACGTCATCTACGTGGTGGACCACGGCAAAATAGCCGAACACGGCCCGCACTCGGAACTGCTGGCCCAAGGGGGCCTGTACTCTACTCTCTACACCGAGCAGTACGGCTCCGGCCGCGTCGAATGTCGTTGCCAGGATGGGATGGTCCTGTCCGATGGCACCGTGATCAGCCAGCCGCAGTCACCCCGCATCCCGGTCCTTGCGGGGGTGGGCAGCGCACCGGGCCAACCCGCAGTAGACCCGGAGGCGAGGCCTGAACCCTGGGAAGACCAGGGACTTCGCCCCAACTAAAAGCCGCCTCTATCAGTCCAGGGAGACACACCTAGTCTATTGAGACCCGATCCGCTGGAAAGGAGCTTGGAATGAACACTGGCATTGCCAAAGCCGAAACGGTTCTGAAGAACGCCAACGTAATCACGATAGACCCCCGCCGCCCCAGGGCGCAGGCGCTGGCCATGGGCCACGGCCGGTTTCTGGCGGTGGGCGACAACGACGACATGGAATCCTTCATCGGTCCCGGAACGAAGGTGGTGGACTTGACGGGCAAGACGGTGATGCCGGGGTTCATAGACGCCCACATCCACGTGTTGAGCAGCGGCATCAAGCACATCACCGAGGCGGATTGCGAGCAGCCGAGCGTGTCGAGGGTGCAGGAGGCGTTGCGTGAAAAGGCCAACGCCACACCGGCCGGGGAGTGGGTGCGTGGGTTCAAGTACGATGACACCAAAACGCCGGAGCGCCGCTTCCTGACCAGGCAAGACCTGGATGCGGTGAGCGTCGATCATCCCATCTACGTCAGCCACCGGGCCGGCCACGTGTACGGCGTGAATAGCAAAGCCCTGGAAATAGCGGGAATAACGCGGGACACGCCTGACCCCTCAGGGGGGCGCTACGGGCGAGACCCGGCCTCCGGTGAGTTGGATGGCGTGGTCTACGAACGCGCCTGGGATGTTTTCCGGGACCAGTATCTACCGCAAATCACGTCATCGGACCGGCGTGCCGGTCTGCGTCGCATCAATTCGATGCTTACCAAGGTTGGATTGACCAGCGTCCACGATGCGCGGGTAACCAATGATGAACTTATTACCTATCAGGAGGGCCGAGACGCCGGTGAATTGGACCTGCGGGTCTACATGTTGATGTCTTACCCCCATTTCCCCGCTTTGAAAGAAGCAGGGCTCAAGACGGGGTTCGGCGACGATCGCTTGCGCCTGGGAGGTATCAAGATGGTGGCCGACGGCGCCATCGCCTCTCGGACTGCCTACCTTTCGGAGCCATACGAGGGTAGTGAGGATGACCACGGAATCCTGGCCATGTCCGTGCCGGAGCTGGAGCCATTGGTCATGGATATTCACAAGGCAGGTTTTCAAGTCTGCATCCACGCCAATGGCGACGCTACCATAGACATGGTGCTCAACGCCTACCAGAAAGCTCAAGACGCCTTTCCCCGGGAGGATACCAGGCACCGGATAGAGCATTGCACCGTGGTCAATCCCGACATCCTCCGCAGGATGAAGGCGCTGGGCTGCGTGGCCACGCCGTTCTGCACCTACGTGTTTCACCACGGGGAGAAGATGCAATTCTACGGGGAGCGGCGCCTGCAATGGATGTTTGCGCAGCGTTCGTTCCTGGACTATGGAATAATCGCCACCGGGGCAACGGACTACCCGCCCGGTCCTTACGAGCCGCTGATGGGTATACAAAGCTGTGTCACCAGGACCGACAGCGACGGCAACGTCTGGGGGCCGGACCAAAAGATTTCGGTGGAAGAGGCATTGCGAATCTATACGATGCACAGCGCCTACGCCGGCTTTGAAGAAGACATCAAAGGCTCGGTCCAAGTAGGCAAGTTGGCCGACTTGGTGGTCTTGGGGCAAGACCCCACCGAAATCGACCCATTTGGGATCAAGGACATATCGGTGGAGCAGACTATCGTAGGCGGAGCAACCGTGTACGAAGGCTAGCGGTTTGATGACTAGCCAGGGCCGTAATAAGTTTCAACTCGCTTACTGTGCTCGGCGGGCCCTCATCCCAGGGCCAGAAGAAGGTGGGGTTGAAAAGAGCAAGGCCTCTGTACATCGTCTTCTATCGTCAATGTCGTGCAACCGGGACACATTCACATTTTTTGCACGGCTTGAGCAAGGCGACCGACTGTCACGCTAGATTGTTATCACCTTGCATGATAACCATCATTTCGTGAGATAATTTGGGCGAGCAAGGAATTGGGATAATAGGCAACGGATTCTCTATTTGGAGGAGGCGGTCATGGCTGAAACCATAAGGGAAGCATATATCCGCAGGAGTCCCAAGTCGGCGGAACTGTATCCCCGGTTCAAGAATCTGTTCCCGTCGGGAGGTGGCGGCCATGATGGGTACGTGGCGGCCCCCTTTCCGGTGAGCATCGCCAGGGGTAAGGGACCCCGAAAATGGGATGTGGACGGTAATGAATACATCGACTACGGAATGGGTTCCGCATCGTTGCTGCTGGGCCACGCGCATCCCGACGTCGTTGATGCCCTGGTGCAGGTTGCGCCAAACGGGTCCCACTTCGGCGGTCCGGTGGAGTCCGTGCTGGAATGGGGCGAAAGGGTCATCAGCCTGATGCCCTGCGCCGACCGGGTCCGCTTCGTAGGGTCGGGCGCAGAATCCACCATGCTGGCCATGCGGGTCGCCCGCGCCTTCACTGGCAAGGAGAAAATCATACGGTGGGAGTCCCACTATCATGGGTGGCATGACTACGTTATGCCGGGCAACCTGCCGCCTTTCGACGTGCCCGCTTCTACGGGGATTCCCCAGGGGACTATCGACTCGGTGGTGGTGCTGCCGCCTGACCTGGGCGCACTGGAGCGGACGCTCAACGCCAACAACGACATTGCCGGCGTGATAACAGAAGGCAGCGGCGCTTCTTACGGAACAGTCCCCTTGCCTCCGGGATTCCTGGAAGGAGTGCGGAGCTTGACGCAGCAGCACGGCGTAGTGATGATTCTCGACGAGGTTATCACCGGCTTTCGTTGGAGCCCGGGCGGCTTGCAGCAGAAGATCGGCGTAACCCCGGACCTTTGCACCATGGCCAAGATTCTGACTGGCGGCATGCCCGGCGGGGCTTTGGCCGGGAAACAGGACATCATGGCGGTGATGGAGCAGACCGGCGATCCGGACCACGACCGGTACCAACGGGTGTCTCACGGCGGCACTTTCAATGCCAACCCCTACGCCGCGGCCACCGGCAATGCCGCCCTCAGGTTGGTTGCGACGGGGGAACTTCAGGACCAGGCCGACCGGATGGCCGCCAAGCTGCGCAGCGGCTTGCAGGAAATCATGGACCGGAATGAAATCGAAGCCGCGGTATACGGCGACTCCTCCACGTTCCACGTTTACTTCGGGGCGAGATCCGTTGCAGGGTTGGACGCCAACGCGTTGAAGAATCAGCCGGTGGAGACGCAGAACGCCTTCCGACAGGCGCTGCAGGTGAGGGGCGTCGATCTTATGTCGCGCACCAGCGGGGTGCTCTCCGGCACGCACACCGACGGTGACATCGACCAAAGCCTGGAAGCCTTCGATGGAGCGGTCCAGGCAATGGTGGAAGAGGGCCTCGTAAGCCACGGCTAGCGGGTGCTGCCACCCCCGGGCAGAGCCCTAGGGGCTAAAGATTTAGATCTCTCCTGTGTCCTCCCACCGCCTCCGGCCAAGGGGACACAGGAGTCCGGGTAGGCAGTGACCCTCGGAATCCGATCGGGTCCTACTCGGCTCCCAGCAGGTCGCAGGCCAAGGCCAACATTATCTTGGTCCCGCTGACCAGGCTTTTGACTCCAACCGACTCATCCGTGCCGTGGTTTCGCGTCAACATCGGATCGTCGTCGGGGTGAGCCCCGGAGAAACCGTAGGTGATGGTCCCCAGGGGCCGGGTGAACCTGGAATCGGTGAAGCCGGTGCTGATGGCTGGCACCCACTGAATGTCATCCCGGTCCAGCGCCCTAGCGGTAACCGACTGAATTCTTCGAGCAAAGTCCGTTTCGAAGGGCGAGGAATTGGGGACCGCCATGTAGTCTATCTCGTAGTCCAGCCCGGGCGCGCCCTGTAGGATTCGGTCGAGTTCGCCTCGCACGTACTCTTCGTTCTGGTGAGGCAGGGTGCGAACATCGCAGGTCAACCTGATCGCCTCGGGAACGCTGTTGGACTTTATTCCTCCCTGAATCATTGTTGGCGTCACGGTCATCCGTGACAGCGCCCGCATGATTGAAGCAAACCTGGGGTTGGATGGCTCGATTTCGGCGATCATCCGGTCAATGTTTTCCGGCGACGGTTTGTCCTCGATGGCGAAGGTGGAAAGGTAGCTGAACAGGCTGGTTGAGGTGTCACGCTCCGGCTCGTACTGTTCGATGCGTTGCACCGCCCGCGCCAACTCAAACAGCGCGTTGGTCCCCTGCCAGGGGGTGGAGGCGTGGGCGCTGGTACCCTTAACGTTTATCTCCACCTGAAGTCTTCCCTTCTCCCCTACGCCCAGCATATAGGTCAGCGCTCCGGCGGCTTCGACGGGGGTGCCGCCGCCTTCATTGACGGCCAACGGGGCGGCAAGTTTTTCCGGATGGTTCTGCGCCAACCAGCCAAACCCATACCTGCCGCCATGCTCTTCGTCCGCGCCCGAAGCCAATATGAGGCTTTCCTTGAGGTCGATGCCGTTGCGCCGGAGCAGTCTCATGGCCATCATCTGGACGGTGAGCAGACCCTTGCAGTCATTGGCGCCCCGGCCGTAAATCCGGCCGTCGGCAAGAGTGGCGCTAAACGGGGGAAAGCGCCACTTGTCCTCCTCCTCAACCGGGACCACGTCGGTATGGGACATGAACATTAATCCGGCCTGGCCCGACCAGCCTTCTATCCGGGCAATCAGGTTGCCCCGGCCCGGGGCCGACTCCAGAATCTCGGCGCTTATGCCGTCTTGATCCAGCCAGTCCCTGGCGTACTCGCAAACGGCAGTCTCATTGCCGGTGGGCATGGCGCCTGTGTTGACCGACGGTATCCTGACCAGAGCCTGCTCCAATTCCAAAATCTCGCCTTCGGCGGCGTCCACCTGTCTGAATAGGTCTTCGAGATCATGCATTGTTCTTACCTCGTTTGTTTATTCGTTCGATCGGCGACTGGCCCCTTGTTAGTGGGTATGGGCTAGCCGAGGATGGTGGGCGAATCGATCAGATCCATCAATTCGCGGTTAACGTACACCCGGGGCCATGTCTCCGGGTGGTATTCGACGATGTTCAGATCTGCCAAGCGGTCAAGTATTCCCCTGGCGCCGGGGGTGGATATGTTCAGGGATTTAGCGGCCTCCGGCGCAGTTGTCAACGGCCTCTCGAAGAGCTTGTCCAACAACATCAGGGCGTTCGCGGACTCCCGGTTTTCTTGGAGCACGTCCCTCATTTTTCCGCGGAGGTCTCTCACTCGTCTGGCCCGGTGCAGGGCGTCATGGGCTTGCTCAACCACGCCGTCCAGGAGTAACCGATCCAGGCCTGCCAGTCTCCGGTCGCGCTGGTCATGAACAAGTGGTCATAGTAAGCGGCCCGGTCGCGCTCGAAGTAGGCGCTCAGATAGAGCAGCGGTTGCGGCAGTACCCCTTTTGGAACATAGGAACAGGACAATGAGCAAGCGGCCAAGCCGGCCGTTGCCGTCGACATAGGGATGGATAGCCTTAAACTGATAATGCATCATGGCGCACTGAATCAGTGGCGGCAGCAACGGGTCTTGATTTACGAAATTTTCCGAGTCGTGCAGCAGGTCTCGGAGCAGAAGAGCCGGCGGAGGGACATAAGTAGCCTCCTCAATCGGAGTGCCCGGGGCGCCGATCCATACCTGGCTTGACCGCAAGTTGCCCAGACGCCAGCCGGAGCCTTTTACTCCTCTGAGCAAAATTTCGTGCATCTCGTTGGCCAGTCGAACACAGATGGGCAACTGGTCAAGCCGCTCAAGGCCATGTTCCAGCGCCGTCACGTAGTTGGCCACTTCGGCCACATCGCCCTGGGGTCGCCCAACAGCCGAGGCTTCGTAGCGAAACAGGTCCGTCAGCGACGCCTGAGTGCCCTCGATTCTGGACGACAGAACGGCTTCCCGGCGCAGGAACGGCGTGATGAGGAGGTGGGGATTGGGGACCGTCTCTGCGACGCCAGCCAGCGTGGATACCGCCCGCGACGCCTCATCGAGTCGATAGATCAGTTCGGGATTGAGGTCTATTTGGCGAGGAAGCGGGTCCGGAACAAAAGCCCGGTTTCCATTCTCGATTGGTTCCAGGCGCCCGCATGGACTGTCTACCAGGTCGCTGATGGCCAATAGAAACTCCAGTTGCTGGTTTCAGGCCAATTGATACTTTGAGGCCGAATAGTTTCTATTGTACCGGGAATAGCAAGCAAAGTTTCTAATCAGAACCTACCAGACCACCGGCGGCTATTTGAAACTCCAGTTGCCAATTGCAGATTAATAGAAACAGTGGTGGCAATTAGTTTCAATTGCAATGGCAATCGCAACCCAAGTATCAAAATACAACAAGGCTTACTGGCAAGGAATCTGGGGTCGGCTTATTGTGGCCTAATCGCCAAATAGGTCCTGGTCTTCACCAAAAGCCGTCTTCGGCTGGCCACTTGCTCAACCTGCTATGGGGGCTAAACCTGCTTCCTGCCGGGCGTCATTGATGTGTTCCAGTATCCGAACTTCCAACGGGGCCAACTCGTAGCCCACGTCGGCCAGCATGCGGCTGTTGTCCACGCGGAAAATATGGGGGACCGCCTGGTCTCCGGTCGAAATCTGGGCGTCGGGGATGAACCTTTTAACAAGGTCAGCCATGTCTTTAATGGTGGCCAGGTGGCCGCCGCTGATATATACGGTGTGGTTCAGCGTGCCGGCAAGAGCCACCCGCACGAAAATCTCCGCGGCATCCTCCGCGTGAATCATGGGAGAGGGCTCATCCTGATGGAAGGGCATACTGATGGGCCGGCCCACCGCCGGGTAGGACATCAACAGGCCGCCGATGATGCCGGTCATGCCGGTGACTCTGCCGTGCCCGAACACCGTGCATATACGCACTCCCCGAAGGTCCAACCCGTACAGACTGGTGTACTTCTGGGCGGCAAAGTCATTGGCGGCCTTGGTCATGCCGTAAACGTTGATCGGCGCCGTCAGGTCGTCTTCGTTGACCGGACGGTCTCCGAAGGTCTCCTGTACTCCGAACGCGGCTATTGAGCTGGCGTAGACCACCCTGTTGATTCCGGTCCAACGGGCGGCTTCGAATACGTTGTTGGTCCCCTGGATGTTGATGAGCATCCCAAAATGAGGGCGGTCTTCCGTATCCGGGGGGAGCAGCGCCGCCATGTGGATGATCCGGTCCACGCCGTGGGTGTTGATCGCCTCCAGCAGGTGGGGCATCTGGGTAATGTCGCCGCGGTAAAATTTGATCCGGTCAAGGTAGGGTTCCAAGTTGGGCCTGGGAGGCGCCAGGTCGAAGCAGACAACGTCCAGTCCCCGATCCACCAGCTTGCGAACGATGCGGTTGCCGATGAATCCGGTTCCCCCCGTGACCATGACCGACATGATACAGCCTCCTGGAATTGGTTGCCGGCAACAAGTGCCTTGGCTGGTCAATCATACATAGGCCTAGGTAGGGGCGCAATCTTGAGCTCCAGAGCCCCTACGACGTAAGACGCGGCAGCGGCGTAACCCCGAACCGTACTGGAGATCAGCCCATTAGAGTCCCAAAGACCAGCGTCCTGGAGGGTGTGTTTTGCCTAAAGAGGGCGTTTGGATGGCATCCCGGGACGCCGTGGGTAGGTCTCAGGCGTAGGAGCCTGCTTCTCGACAACCACCACTACCCGGTTGTCGGTCAGGCCGGGAAGCTCAACCGGGTAGACGTTGGTAACCCGGCCAGCCAGAACCTCCAGAGCGTTGGCCGCGGCAGCCAACTCCTGTTCCAGGCCGGGGCCGCCGTGTTTCATGGCGGCAAGGCGCCCTCCCGTCCGGCAAAACGGCAGTGCGTATTCCAGCAACACCGGCAGGCGGGCCAGTCCCCGGGCGGTTACCAGGTCGTAGGACTCGCGCTGGTTTTCCTCGTGGGCCACCGACTCGGCTCTGCCGGTCAAGACCTCCACCGCCGGCATTTCCAGCCGGTCGCGGAGTTTCTCCAGGAACCGGGTTTTTTTTGCTGCTGATTCCATCAGAACGACCTGAATTTCGGGGAATGCCAGCTTCAGAGGCACGCCGGGGAACCCTGCGCCTGCGCCGACGTCGAGGACCCGCCAGCTCCGTTCAATCCCGCCTACAGCCGGATGAATGGTGAGGGAGTCCAAGAAATGTTTTACTTGGACCTCGGCGTAGTCGGTGATCCTGGTCAGGTTGACGCGCCGGTTCCCCTGGACCAACTCGTGGTAGTAGGCTTCGAAAAGGTTCAGTTGTGCCTGGGACAAGCCAATGCCCAAGCGGGCCGCGCCTTCTGCAAGGAGTTCCATTTCAGATGCCATCAACACGGATTATAGACAATCCCGCCCTGGGCCGCCTTAGGCGTAGACCCGGCGGGAGATTTCGCCGAGACGCTGCCGAGAGAAGCAGCGCGGGATGATAACATTGCGGGAGTGGGTGAATTTAGCAACACGGAGGGCGTCATGGCCGTCACGTTGGTTCGTGGGAAATACATCATAACCAGGGTAACGGGACCTACGTCGGCGGAAACCTTGACCGAGAGCGCCTTGCTGGTCGAGGATGGGGCGATTGCCGAGATAGGGCTATTCCAGGAATTGAAAACCGCGCACCCGGAAACTGAGGTTATCGGGTCGTCAAACCACGTGGTGATGCCGGGCCTCGTCAACGACCATTTCCACGTGGGACTAACGCCGTTTCAATTGGGCGCTCCGGACCTGCCTTTGGAATTGTGGATGTTCGCCCGGATGGGGCAGCGAGACGTTGATCCCTACCTGGACCAGTTGTATGGTGCCGTCCAGATGATTGAGTCGGGCGCCACCACTGTGCAGGCCCTCCATTCCAGCCGTCGAGGCGGACCGCCGATCGACCTGGCGGTTGCGGGACAGGCAATCAACGCCTTCCAGGACTCGGGTATGCGCGTGGCCTATGCAGCCATGGCCGCCGACCAGAACGCCACGGTTTCCGGCCGTTCCGGTGGGGAGGAGGAATTGGCGTCTCGGCTGCCCGAGGAGTTGGCCGTTCAATTTCGAGCCATGATGGCTGCCAGGTACCTGCCGGTCTCAGAAACGGTGGACCTGCTGGAAAGCCTCTGCTCTCAGTACGCGGGACCCGGCCACGAAAAGGTCCGCATCACCCTGGCCCCCAGCAACGTACACCGGTGCTCCGACGAACTGCTGCTCAGGATCAAAGACCTGGCGGCCAAGTACGAGACCGGCATACACATCCATCTTCAGGAGACGGTGTATCAGCGGCTGTACGGCCAGACTGCTTGGGGTAAGACGCCGCTGCAGCACCTCAATGACCTGGGGTTCCTGGGCCCGGAAGTCACCTGCGGCCATAGCGTCTGGGTTACCGAAGAGGACATTGCGATTATGGCTGCCACGGGGGTCAGCGTGTGCCACAACGCCAGTTCCAACCTGCGGCTGCAGAGCGGCATTGCGCCGCTGGGACGCCTGTTGGCAGCAGGCATCAAGGTAGCGTTGGGCAGCGACGAGGCCGGCTTGAACGACGACAAGGACCTTTTTCAGGAAATGCGGTTGGTACTCAAGCTGCACCGTGTTCCGGGGATTGAGCACACCCTGCCAACGGCCTGCCAGGTCCTAGAAATGGCGACGGTCAACGGCGGCGTGGCCAGTTGCTTTGGCGACCGGATCGGGACGCTGGAAGTTGGGAAATGCGCCGACCTTGTCCTGGTTGACCTGCGAAACATCGAGGAGCCGTTCCTCGACCCGGAGGTGTCAATGGTGGACGCGGTGGTGCACCGGGCCAGGTCCATAGACGTGGACACCGTGATGGTGGACGGCGAAATAGTGATGCGCGACCGGCAAATTACCAAGGTGGACAAGGAGCAACTATTCTGGGACCTGCGAAAGTCCCTGGACCGCCCTCTCAGCGCCGCCGAAATAGGCCGCCGCGAAATCGCCCGGAAGCTGGAGCCACACGTTCGGGAGTTTTATCGCCACGACCTTCCCCCGGACATGACGCCGTACGCCGCGTACAACGCCCGGGGGTAAGTGCCTCTCCGAGGCTGAGAAGCGGCCCGGTTGAAGCGCTAAGGGGTCCGTCGAGCGGGGCGTACGACGCAGGCACTCGTAGGTTTGATTGTCCCGTACAGATATTAACGATTTGGACTCAAACAGCCACAAGATCAACACCGCGATTTACCCATTAAACAGTATGACCTGAACCCCGGATCAAGGTCTAAGCCCTAGGCTGTAGTACGATAGTCGGATTATGTGTGGGGTCCGCATATAATTTCCGACCCTTACAAGCCACATTAAATTCATCCACGGCAATCCAATTCCCAGCTATAGGTAACTGCGTAGCGGTAAATTTAAGCGTCGATGTTGGACAGGAAGTGGAAGCCGGTTGAGGTTTCAGTTGGGTGCGGATTAAGTAGCCCGTTTCTTTCGAAACGCCTAATATCTGCTTTCGAGAGTAGACGTGGAATCCAATCACTTAACAAACTAAATTGCGGTGTCTGCTGGGACCATTGATCTGATGGATCACAGCTCCTATTTAATCTGCGAAGCAAGGCATAGCACTTTTCGTACAAATATGACGTACTCGTAGTGTACGTTACCGCGATCCCGTAACACTTATCCTCTTCAAATAGCCTGGGGCCGCTAACCACCCCTACAAAATAGGTGTTTTTATCAAACCCCCCGTCATGGGAGAAGATACGAATGTGTGCGCTGTTGGGTGTCTGCATGCCGGTGGTAGGAACCCAACGTCCCGGTGTAGCAACCAACCAGAACAAACGGCTGTTCGTCCACGTACCCGTATTGGTCCAATTGATTGATTGTGACTACAGGGCTAGAGGTATCGAACAATTCTTGAGGAGTCTGTGTTGGTGTTGCCGGCGGACGAGACGTAGCAGACGGTTCAGGGGTAGGCATAGTTGTAGGCGTAACTGTGGGCCTGGCTATAGATGTAGCAGACGGTTTAGGGATCGCAGTAGCTGTTGGTGTAGGAGTAGGGTTAGGGATAGGAGTATCCAGGACTGCCGCGGGACCTTTCCCGGACTCCGGGGTGGGTGGATGTTCAGGTACCATTGTTGCCTCAGACATTCCACTACACGCTATGGCAACAAATAAAATCGCCACTAGCAAAATAAATTGTTTCATTGCAACTCCCAACGGATCAAATCTTCGCTCTCCGCCAGTGGGTGATTTACATACAAGCGTTTCGAGGAGTAACGCCCGCGACTGGGCATCAGCCATGTCCAGCAGGCACGGGTCATCCAGAGCGCTTCCCGCCCGCCAGATTCAGCAGCGCCAGTGAGATCAATGATTGGACATCGGTCCTACTCTGCCCTTCATTGACGCCCAGTTTGCGGCAGACCTTCTGGGGCACACCGGCAACCTGTGCCGGTTGCGCGTACTTCGCCAGACTTTTGAAAACGGTCGTTCCACCGGAACTTGTCTCCTCGAAAAGCCGGGTAGGCAACGATGCTGGTGCAACGATAAATGCGCCTTGTTGCTGATAGGTTGATTGGCGCTTTTGTCGACGTATCTGGCTTCTCGGGCAAGACCAACGTGGTCTTGCTGGAGTTGGTTGGCGGATTTTGGGGTGAGTGTCTGTCGTTGCGATACACCCATGGACAAGCTGGCGGATAGCGCCTTTCGGCCCCCATGTAATCGCCGCAAAAGGTGAGAGATTCCTAGTGGGTTTGGTATCACGATCAGTTACTCTTGGGCTTTTCGCCATCGCAGAAGGCCTTTTCAGTGGGAAACATCCGGTGTAGCTGGGTTGTGTCGTAGATGGCGGTTCCATATTGGCCTTCGATGGTGAATGTTTGAGCTGTCCAAAGTTCGCGCGCTTCTATCTCAGCGAAAATCGTTATGGGATCACCGTACCCCCATAGGGTTTCGGTCCTGAGCCGGTCGTCGTCGAAACTGGCCTTGACTACGTAATCTTGACCGTCTTCGTACGTGACTTGGTCCCAAACCAGCAAATAATTGTTGGTGTCGGTGCACCAACTTGCGATGGCTAACATGCCGACGCTGCTTTGGCTCAGGTTTGGAGTAAATCCGTATAGCTCCGGCTGGTTGTCCGATGGGCTTGGCACCCATACCCATCTGGTTTCCTTACGCGCGTCCTCGGTGTTGGTGCGTTCGGCGTTGAGTTGAGCCTTGGCTGTGTTGGTCTCCTTGTTGGCTGCGGTGAGTTGGCTTTTCAGGGTTGCGATTTCGGCGCGCTCGACGTTGAGTTGCTCCTCAGCCGTACTGGTTTCTTTGCTGGCGGCATCAAGTTGGTTTCGCAGTCCTGCGTTCTTGCTGCGTTCTGCGATGAGCTGGGCCTCCGTCGTGCTGGATTCTTTGTTGGCCGCGTTGAGTCTTGCTTGCAGGCTTGCATTCTCAGTGCGCCCGGTGTCGAGTTGGTCTTTCAGGCTCGCTACTTCGGCCCGCTCGACGCCGAGTTGGTCCGCGGTCACACTGGTTCCTTGGTCGGCCGTTTTGAGTTGGTCCTGCAGCCTGGCGCCCTCGACGTTGGCTAATACCAGTGATTCCTGTAACTCAGCGATATTGGCGCTGGCCGCGCCGATTTCGCTGTCTTTGCCGGCGATTGCTTGGACATGTTTCTGATTGGACGCCTCCGCTTGCTGTTGTGCTGCGGATGCTTGTTGGTCGAGGGCTAACTGGAATTCCTCTTGGCTGATTCCGAAACAGGCAACGCTGCCAATGGTAAGGACTGTGATCAGCGCGACAATTTGCGCAATTTTTCTCATAACGTTTTCCTTCTGAAGCGCCGGAGTGACTAAACTCCCGGCTGCACTGTTTTTGGCTAGGTATTCTTTTGGTTCCATTGCAATTTTCCCCAAATGCGCCAGACCTGGGTTGCTTGGAATGCAAATGGCATTCCATAGCCAGGTAGGGGTTTGGCAGACGCGAATTGCTTGGTTGCTTATGATGCGGATCCCTGGGCGAATGGCGGACGGAGAGTCGCCGCGTTGGCCTGCCGTCGCATGGACAGAGAGCGATGGCAAATTAGTCCATTGCCAGCTGAATCAAGCCGGTGGGCCAAGGGAAGCGCCGGTAGGTGGTGGCTATTCCAAGTGAGGGGAGGCGCCGGTTAGACCGGCAGGGGTGAAGCGGGTGACTCGATGTGGAAACGCGATAAGCGGGTTGCGCCCGGTGGTGATGAATTGGCGAACGGCTGGATTATCAGAGATTTTGACCAGTGCGGCGGCGGCCAGCAGGAGCCGGCGGACCGTGCGGAAAATCAGTCGGCTGGAACGCGAAGAGACCTTGGCCCAGTTGACGCACCAATAGCCGAATCCGGCGATTACCAGAAACAGGAAGAAGGCCCCCACCAGTAGGGCTACTCCCTCGAGTTGAGGGGGACTGGCATCCCTGCCTATGTTGAACGCCGGGTCCCAGGCGGAGGAACCAACTAGCGGAAATAGCAGAAGACCCGCGGCCAATATGGCAAGGATTAGGACGGCCCCAAATACCAACGGGACCGTCAGACCCAACACGCAGATCATACGGGCGGCATAATGGGAACTTGCCGATATGTACTTAACAGGTTGCACGAGCAGATGCTAACACGGGCCGGTTGGAGGCGGCAATCAGGTTTTGACGTTGGGTAGGGCTTTCGCATGGTCTACCATGATTCTCGACGCAGCGGTAAACCAGTGGCCCAGTCATTCCTGTCACAACTGGAATCGGGGGACTCCTTATGAGGAATCACGCTCACCCACGGGGACGACCGCGGCACTCCAGGACATTCCTGCCGTCCGGCACGTTGTTGAATGACAAAAAGGGATCCGGATCCGCGCCGCGTCGAGAATGACGGCTAACGATGAAAACACCAGGTAACGCTGGAGGTCAGGTGTTGCCGGGAGGAATTGGTTGTGGCGGTGGTTGTTTGACTGCGGCCCTGTAGCCGGGACTAGAGATATGCTACCGTAGGCCAGGCATTTCTTAGCGGTGAATGCGGAAATCCCGCAGCGCCTCAAACTTTAGGAACAAAAAGGGAGGAAATTATGCCTAGAATTGGCCCGGCATCGAGAGACAGTGTGCCACCGGAACAGGTGGAAGCCTTTGACCGGTTTGTTGAAGAGCGGGGCCTTATACCCCACACGGGCCCGTTGGCCGTCATGCTCAATGCGCCGGAAATGTTGGCCCGGGGCGAACATTTGAGGGCTTACCTGAGAGGCGATGGATCGGGCCTGCCAGCGAGCATTATTGAGTTGGCCATGCTGGTTACGGCCCGGGAAAACGATTGCCAGTTTATTTGGAATGCTCACGCCGCCGCGGGCCGCAGGGCCGGCCTGAATGATGAGTTGGTGGACAGTTTGAGGGACAAAAAGCCGCTGACCGGTCTCAGCGATCAGGAAGCGGCGGTTGTGGACTATGGCAGGGAGTATTTCACGACGCGCAGGGTGAGCCAGTCGACCTTTGATCGGGCTTTGGGCCTTTTCGGGGCCCGGGGGTTGGCCGAGTTGACCACGGTGATGGGGTACTATGCCATGCTGGCGTTCAACATCAACGCCTTTGAAAATTTGCCCGAGCCGGGTCCCGAGGCTCCGCTGCCGGTCTGATTCGGAGCCCCGGACCTGATCTCTATCCTGGTCTTTATAGGGAATTCAGGGAGTCAATCCCGTCCCCGGCTAGGCGGCAGGGGGCGGGGTTTCTTCAAAGCTCAGCGTGGCGTACCGGAAGAAGATTGCTCCAACGGGCTCCCCGAGGGGGCCGTTGGCAACCATGACGGCAACCAGGTGTTCCTGTCCGGGAACCCCCGGTATCGCAACTTCCACCCTTTTCTGGGTGTTGTTGCCGGTGATCGCCCCGATGGTCCGGTCAATCTTGCCGTCGACGTAAACCTCGCCGTAGTTGTCTACGTTGCATTCGAAATAAACCCGGTTGCCGGCAACTTTTTGCCCCTTGACCTCTTCCGGCATCGTGAATTTGAGCCGGTACCACGCAAACGTGAACCCCACCGATAGCCGGTCCTGGATGTTGACGTTTTTGTCCCAATTGGAGTCGTCGTAATCTACCAGCCGGGCCGGGCTGCCCAAAATCTCGGCCACCAGTCCCTGGTTGGGCTCGCCGGGCACCAGCCCCGGAGCCCTACTCCAACCGGTGGTTGAAAGAACTGCCAGATCGTCCTTGTTTCCCAGGTCCAAAGCTACGCGAGCCATAGATAACCCTCATTAGCGAGTAGGCAAGATTTCGAAAAGCAGGGCCCGTTGGGACCGCTGCGCCGGTCGGTTCGACCGCAGAGCCCGGTCTGCCGGGGGTCTGTTTCCGGAGTGTCTCTGTTTCCGGAGTGTCAGGGTTACTTGAGGTCAACCAGCAAGGGCATTTGCAACCCGACGACCAATACCTTCCGCGCCAAGGCCGTGTTGAGCGGCCGGTGCTTGGGTTCTCCCCACATGGCCACCTGGCAAATTGCCCAATCGGGCCTGATGGGGGTGTTTGGGTCAAACCCCCACTTGACGGCCAGCCTCCGGTCCTTGACCAGCCGGTCCCGGATGAAATCTAACTCACCCGGATCCGGTTCTCCGGCCCACCCAGGCTCCAGAAGGCGCTTTTCGCTTGGCGACGTTTTGGTCCTCGGCATGGGTTTCACACCAGAGGAGTAAGTTTGTGCCTGATGCCAGTTACCTGACGTCTATGACCTGATGCCGTCTTATCTACTCGGTTAACCGTTGAGGTTTGGCGTTACTTCCTTGGGGAGCCCGGCGGCAACCATGTCCAAGGCCCGCTGTTCCATTCCGGGGAGTAACGACTCGATAAGATTCTGGTCCAGGTCGTTGGCCAACCCCGGGTATCCGGCTCGCTCGATCATGTCGCGGAGCTTCTTGGCCTTAAATTGGCCGAGGGTCCAATCAAGCGGGTCGGGGATCAGGGTCTTGTCCCAGTAAATCCGGTGGTTCTTGTTCCTGGGCCCGTAGTGGTAGTGGGGGGCGTCCCAGAAGCAGTCAAAGGCCAAAATTTCGGTCTCTTCGGTGTAATGCTTCCCCGGCGTGCCGGCCAGGTCGGCCAAAACGTGAATCGCCAGGCCGCCGTCCCCGCTGGCCAACTTGCGCATCTCTAAGCCAAACCGGATGTTGCCCGCCTCGAATATGTCGGTGCCGCGATTGTGTTTCACAGTGTTGCGGTCGGTGTTGAATTTCTGCCGGGCGGCAGCTTCCACCTCGCCCAAAGTGTCGGACACTGCCTGCGTATCAACCCGGTTGGCAACGTCTTCGTAGCCCGCTTCCTTGATCATGACGGGCAGGCTGTTGCGGATTGTTTTGACGGACCAACCGATGGGGTTGCCGTCGACGGTGTGGTCCATGCGGAACAGCTTGTTTTTACCCTCGGGGCCATAGACATAGCTGCGCTCAACGTCGAAGCAGTTGAACCGCAACAGGGTCGTTTCCGTTCCTTCGACTTCCCCGGTTACCAGG
This sequence comes from Dehalococcoidia bacterium, assembly GCA_965226825.1. GTDB lineage: Bacteria > Chloroflexota > Dehalococcoidia > Lucifugimonadales > UBA3495 > Io17-Chloro-G2. Next base: position 2,813,296 of record CBDDED010000003.1, on the reverse strand, counting down.
ATGGCCACACCCTGATCGGTGTGGTCCTGAATGTTGCCGTCCCACAATTCGTGCTGGACGATGAAGGTCAAGTCGCCTGCCTGGAATCTCGCTCGTCCTTGTTGCTGGGTCATCATCGCGCCAATTCCTCCCAATTTCGCATTCCCCGATGTCAGCCAAGGCCAACATGGTTGTTGCCCGAATTATAGCACCAAACTCGGTATGAGTTGGAGTAAGGCTGTCATTTGTGACTATTCAGAGTCGAGGGGACGCCCTCACCGCAGCCCTCTCCCGGGGGGTATTTCGATTGTCATCAAATCACCCCGTCACTGTTGCCGCGGCAGGAATCCAGCGCTCCATTTGTTACCTACTCCCGCTCCCGTCATCCTACCGCTCCCGTCATCCTCGCCGCAGCGGAGATCCAGAGCCCTTGTTGTCATCCACACGGTTGGAGAATGGAAGTCCTACCCCGGCTCCCGCCACCCGTCATTGTTGCCCTAACCGCGTTGGCGCATTGTCAGGGCTCTGGATCCCCGCTGCGGCGAGGATGACGGGGGACAGGGGCTTTTCCTGAAAATGGCGCTGTTTGCCCAGGGAAAATCGGGTTTTTGCAGGCTTTTGCACAAATCGCGCCATTTTTCACTGATTTTTGTAGCTAGTGGCATCGTTCCAGATACGAATTTTAGTAAACAGTGCCATTTGTTGCCATTTGATGCCATTTAGTTCCGGCGGAGTCCGGGAGATAGCCACCGGGGCCAGGCGGCTGATGGTCAGGCATCATGGTAGATAGAGGACGCGCGGGTAGGCAAGGCGCGAATGTCAGCCAGGGCATCGTTCAGGTAGTCAGAGCAGTTGAGGGGCGCAATTGCTCAGGTTGGTTGGGCATGACGAAAGACGGTCCTCCCCTGAGGTGTTCAGCCATCGACTCTGAACAGTTACTGTGATGTAACCAAGGCCTTTGAGCTATTTCGGGGCAAGAAGCCCCGTTCGTGGTCACTCCGGCCGCGAAGGGAATTCAGAGCCCCTGGGTGCATTTAGACGGCGGTCGAAGTCAGTGACGTTCTTGGTACGTTAAAGCACTGTTCCTCATTAACATGTCCCTGGATTCCAGTTGCGGGCTGAAAGGCGGCTGTAAAGATGGCGGGAGGGACGCGGTGCGGTGAGAACACCGGGAAAGGAACGGCAGACCGCGAGCCGGGGCAGGAGAATAAGCGGGAGGGTGAAAGTCCTCGGAAAATAACGCCGAATCCAACCGGGAAACGATGAGGACGTTGCCCTGCCACTCGCGGGCCGAAGCCGGACCAGGTTGAGCGGCGGGGCCGGGTCTTTAACCGGGTTGTAGGAAGAACATGCTGCTGGTGGCGGACTTCAAACGATCGAGTCTGGCGTTGCTGTAGGCTGGACCGTTGTACCAGGCTTTGGCGTTGGCCATTGTTTCGAATGCTATGACCACCATGCCGGCCGGGGAAAAATCGCCATCGGCGACCTCAATATTGCTGCCGCCGGCGATCACCTGGCCGCCGAAAGGAGCCAGCGTCGGCCCCGCCTTTTGCTGGTAGGCGATGAACCCGGCCTCGTCTTGAATGCTGTCAATCACGCCAATGACAAATACCGCCATGTCCTCTACTCTCCCCGGCTGTCGAGACCCTGGTGCCTGAAACTACCCGTACCCCGTAATCCGGCCCACCCCTGGCTCAGCCTTCCTTATGGACCGCCACCTTGAGTTCGTAGTGTTCAGCTACCGGGGCCTCGGCCAGCATCGTCCCAAACTTGGCGACCTGGTCGCGGTAGTAGCCAACGCGTTCTCCTTCCACCATGTCCGATTGCGAGTCCCAAATGGAGATGGACAGGGCCCGGCCAGTCGCGGGGTCGACCATCAGGTAGGCGTCCTGGAACCCTTTCTGCAGTCTGGCCGCGGGGACCACCGATTTTTCGTAGAGGTCAATAGCTTCCTGGGTCTTTCCCGCTTTAACCCGGGCGGTCACCGCTCTGCAATGCATTGGCTTCTCCTTGAAGCATTGGCCGGAAGGCTCATATATGGGCGATCGGAGATGGCCGGAAGTGGGATGGTGGGAGACGTCCGCCTTGCCTGTTAAACGCCGGGCGAGGCGTTTTCCCGGAGCCGCCCTACACGTCCCCTTTAAACTTCCAGCGGGGTGTCCTCCCGGTTAGCCCATTCTCCCATGGAGCCGTCGTAATTTTTGGCGTCCGAGTAACCCAGCAGCCGGAGGACGAACACGCCGTGCGCCGCACGGATGCCGCCCTGTCAATACGTAAACACTTTCTTGTCAGGAGTGATGCCATTGTCCGCAAGCAACTGGCTGATCTCCGGGGCCGGTTTGAATTGGTGAGTGTCGCGGTCGACTACGTTGAACCATTCCAGGTGCACCGCGCCGGGAATGTGACCCTTGCGCTGGTTTCCCCGGATATTGCTGCCGTCCCACTCGCCGTCGCTGCGAACGTCCCAAATCACCGAATCGGACAGGTTGCAGGCGGCCTTCAGCTCATCCACTTTGACCATAACCGACTCGTTTTCCGCCGGAGTAAAGACTTTCCCGGTTGCCGGTTGGGGACGGTCGAAGCTTACGCTGCGGCCTTCAGACACCCAACGCCGCCAGCCTCCGTTCAGCACCTTCACGTTTTCGTGGCCGTAGTAGTTCAAAGCCCACCACAGCCGGGCAGCGGTCAAGCCCTGCCCGTTGTCGTAGGTTATTACCAACGTGTCGTCACCAATGCCCAGACCCTGGCACATGGCCTGGAACTGGCTCGGGTTCATGATGTGTACCCGTCCAGTCTCGGGATTTTTCTCGAAGTTGTCCGGGACCAAGACTGCTCCGGGGATGTGGCCCCGGGCGTAACCGGCGTCTACGTCACAGTCGACGATAGTCACGTTGGCATCGCCGCCGTGGGCCTCGACCCAGGCAGCATCCACCAGGAGTTCGGGGTGTGAGTACTCTTGCGTCGTCATTGCGCCTCCTAACCATCTTTCGGGGTCCCACGGCACGGTCTTACGGCATGGTCCTGCGGCATACGGTTCTGCGGCAGTGGAAAAGCGCCAGCCGAGGCGCGCCAATTGTAAGATACGCCTCCGGGAGGGTCAACCGGAGGCTGGCAGGGCCACCATGGGGATGAAAATAGAATCTGTTCATAGTCATGACAGGGTGGCGGTCAGCCAGGATTTGTCGACCGCTAGGTCTCCGGGAGGGTGCAGCATGTCTGTCTTGCCGCCTATAGGGGGGCGGGTTAGAATTCGGGGCGCGCTCCCATAAATCCTAAGCGCCAAATCCCAAGCGCCGCTCCAGGTGTTTCAAAATTGTCCAAGATGCGCTGTGTCCTTTTGGTATTTCTGGGGATGGTGATGATAGGCGCTCAGGCCTGCGGAGGTTCTGGACCGGCTCTGCCCCAAGACACGGTGGACCTGCTGATAGGCGACTATGACTTTGTGCACATTGTCGATGCTGTGGCCTTCAGTGACTCTACGGTCCTTCACCGGATTCGGGATGCTGAAGGGGATTGGGATCAATTCCTGGATTACTGGCAAGAGTTTGGGGATCTTGATGCGTTGGTATTCAGTTCATCAGGCGGGGGCCTGACGCTTGCCCAGGGAAAGTTCAATTTAGAAGAATTCAGGGATTCCCTAGAAACCAGCGACTGGGTTGAACGCGTCTACCGGGATTTTGAGATATGGGATAAGGGGAACAACTTTGCCGTGGCGTTTCTGGAGGACCGGGGAATAATTCTCTCGGGCGCCATCCCTGCCGTGAAACAAACTCTGCGCGTTGCCAGCAGCGATTCCGGCCCGCCGGAGGGCGTGGACACTCTACCGGCTCGAATGACAATGGAGAAATTGGAAAGTGGTTGGGTTACGATGGTATCCCGGGAGGCCTGCTGGAATTTCGACACCTGGGATTGTGAGGCTGTCGGAGTGACGATGTCCGGGAGCGTGGACGATGTGTTGGTAGACGTCCGGTGGGCGTTGGTGTTTTCCTCCGAGCAGGCAGCAGAGCTTTGGTATAACGATATCGAAAACCATCTTAAAGAGCATTTGCCCCTAGATATCAAGTCCGTAGAATCTGATGGCGTATTTGTGATGTTGGAAACGTCGATCCACGAGGATGACTCGGGATCAATCCTTACCTTCATCAGGTAGCATTCGCCGGGGTCAAGCCTCGCAGCCTCCCTGGCAATTGCGCCGGCATTCGGCGCTTCACCGGGACCAAGCCGAGGATCAACCCTAGACGACCGGCAACGCCGAAAACCAACAAAACCGGCCGAACCCCCTACTTTCCCCCAAATAGCAAGTCCACAAGGAGATCTAAAATGGTACAGCAGGGACAGATCGATCACTTGCTTCAAGAAACCGGCTCCATCGAGCCTCCGAGCCACGTGGCCCGGCAAGCTACTCTCCAGGACTACGAGGCCGCTTACGAACGGTCGATGGCCGACCCAGAGGGCTTCTGGGCTGGGGTGGCTGCGGAGTTGGAGTGGTTCAAACCCTGGGACAAGGTGTTCCAGTGGGATTACCCCTACTTCCAATGGTTCCTGGGGGGTAAGTGCAACATCACCTACAACTGCCTGGACCGGCACCTTGAGACCGAAAGGAAGAATAAGGCCGCCTTCATTTGGCTGGGAGAGGACGGCTCCGAGCGGGTATTCACCTACGGACGGCTGGCCCAACTGGTGAACCGCTTCGCCAACGGCCTGAAGTCCCTTGGAGTAGGCAAGGGAGACCGGGTGGTCATCTACATGCCTCTGACTCCGGAGGGGGTCATTTCCATGCTGGCCTGCGCCCGCATTGGGGCGGTCCACAGCGTGGTGTACGCCGGGTTCAGCGTGGGCTCTTTGAGGGACCGGATTATCGACGCCCAAGCCAAGGCGCTGATTACGGGCGACGCGGGTTACCGGCGGGGCAACCGGGTGGACTTGAAAAGTATCAGCGACGAGGCCACGCCGGGATTGGACTTCCTGCAGCACATCGTAGTGTGGCGCCGGGAGGACGACAAGCCGCCGCTGGGTCCCAAAGAGGTGGACTTCGACGAGTTGATGGCTCGGGGCGGCATCGAGTGCCCCGCCGAGGTGATGGACTCGGAAGACCCCCTTTACATCCTTTACACCAGCGGCACCACCGGCAAGCCCAAGGGCGTACAGCACGTCCACGGCGGGTACATGGTGGGCACCTATTACCACTTCAAAACCTTCTGGGACGTGAAGGACAACGACGTCTTCTGGTGCACCTCGGACATCGGCTGGGTGGTGGGCCACAGCTACATCGTCTACGCCCCCCTGATTGCCGGGGCGACCACCATTTTCCGGGAAGGCGCTCCCGACTACCCCGGCCCCCACATCTTCTACGAGATAATTGAGAAGTACGGCGTCAACGTCATCTTCACCGCTCCCACGTTGGTGCGGATGTTGATGCGCTACGGCGAAGAGCACCCTCAACAATACAACCTGCGTTCTTTGCGGTTCCTGACCTGCGCCGGGGAACCCCTGAACCCCGAGGCCCAGCGCTGGGCCTCCGAGCATATCTGCGGAAACGGTGAGTGGGCCTACATGGTGGACAACTGGTGGCAGACCGAGACCGGCGGCCCCTGCCTGGGCACCCTGGCCACCATGACCTCCAAGCCCGGGCGGGTGGGCAAGCCCTTGCCCGGGGCCGAGTTAGACATAGTTGACCGGGAAGGGCAACCCATCGAAGAGCCTAATAAGGGAGGCCTCCTGGTCATCCGGAAACCCTTTCCGCACTTCTTCCGCACCGTCTACGGCGACCCGGACCGGTACGCCGAGAACTGGAACACCATCCCTGGTGTCTACTTCACGGGCGACGTAGCCCTGCGGGACGCCGACGGCTACTACATGGTGGTGGGCCGGGCCGACGACGTGCTCAACGTTGCGGGCCACCGCATCGGTTCGGCGGAGGTGGAGAGCGCCCTGGTGTCCCACCCCGCGGTGGCGGAGGCGGCGGTCATTGGCAAGCCCGACGAGCTAAGGGGCGAGTCCATCAAGGGTTTTGTCACCCTGCGCATGGGAAACGACCCGTCGGAAGAGATGGTGGCGGCATTGAAGAACCACGTGCGGCGGGAGTTGGGCCCCATCGCCGTCCCCTCAGAGTTGGAGTTCACCCCGGTGCTGCCCAAGACCCGCTCCGGCAAAATCATGCGCCGCCTGCTCAAGGCCCAGGAACTGGGGCTGGACCCGGGGGATATTACGACGTTGGAGGAGTAGGAATTAAACCAAACTATGGAGGCCCAGGCACGTTTGCCGGCGTAATATCAAGTCGGAGCAGAACATTGGGCACTTTTACCGTACCCATCCAACTGGGGAACCTGGCGGGAGGACCGTTCATTGACCTGACCGTCTTGGTCGACACCGGGGCCACCTATACTACCCTTCCAGCCAGCATGCTAACTCAATTGGGCATCCAACCCGAAGGTCCACGCCGATTCCGTCTGGCAGACAACCGTCAATTCGAATACCAGGTTGGTCAAGCTCGACTGAGGTTGGAAGGACAGGAACTAATAGCGTTGGTGGTCTTTGGCCCGGAAGACGCCACTCCTTTGCTGGGAGCAACGGCGCTGGAGATTTTCGGTCTGGGTGTGGATCCCATAGAGCAACTGCTGATACCACTGCCTGCCTTGTTGGCGTGAGAACCGGAGGTTGACGGCACCTTGCGATAGTTCGTAGGGAGTCTGTTTTCACCGCAGGATTATTGAGGAGACACTGAAATGCTGGACGATTTGATTGGTGTGATCGAAACCATACAAGGACGGATCCAGCAACATGGCCAATCGCTGCGGGAGAACGAGACCCGCACCCGTATGGCGCTTATTGACCCGCTGCTGACGGCTCTGGGGTGGGACGTTGCCGATCCCGGGTTAGTTATGCCGGAGTACAGCGTCAGCGGCAACCGGGCCGACTACGCCTTGCTAAAACCCAACGGTCATCCGGCCGCCACCGTGGAAGCAAAGAAGCTGGGAGAGGGGTTGGAGTCGCACCGGATGCAGATGCTGAACTACTCCAATGCTTCAGGCGTTGACTATGCGGGGATTACCGACGGCAACCGCTGGGAGCTTTACGACGTGTTCAAGCGGGGACAGTTGGACGACAGGCGAGTACTTGACGTCACAATTGCAGACACGCCAACCCATCGCTGCGCACTTGAATTGTTGCTGCTCTGGCGGCCCAACCTGGCATCGGGAGAGCCGGTGGCGGCCAACGAACCGGTGTTATCAGCAGAGCAGGCTACCCCCGACCCGCAGCCTGCCAATATCCAACCGGCTGCCACCGTCCCACCACAACCTCCGAGCAACGAAGAATGGACATCTCTCGCTGAGTTTTCTCCAAAGTCGGGTGGAAAGTTCCCTTCAGAGGTTCGCTTTCCTGGAGGAGAAACGAGGCAGATTCGCTTCCAGAATCAGCTGCTCATAGAAGTGTCCGAATTCTTGGTGAGGAGCGGCAAGCTAACTGCCGCTGCCTGCCCGATAGAAAGCGGCCCGCGACGATATTTGGTCAACATCCAGAAAATACATAAGGACAACCAACGTTTCCAGAACTCTCACCAGCTAACGAATGGATTGTTCCTTGAGACCAGTTTTCCTGCCCCTCAGACGGCAAATGGAGCCAGAGTCTTGCTTGACCATTTCAGACTGAACGCATCGGAGGTCTGGATCAAGTTCAACTGAGGATGAGTCGCGAGGATGAGTCGCAATGTTCGAAATGCTTTCGAAAAATAGGAAAGTAAAAGGCCCAGTCTGTCTGTCCGCAGTGCCTATGCTACAATCAGCCAGAACCTTTCGAGTAACAGTTAAGCGTTCCTGAGTCCTACACGCCTCACCATGCCGGAGAGTTCCAGTGCGAGACATGGCTACCGTAATTCATAGGAACAGCCAGGGTTCTGCTGACTATGTGGTTCTTCTAACTCTTGATTTCCAGGAGGAAGCGGGGGACTGGGTCGGGGTCTGCCTGGAATTGGGTACAGCCGCGGAGGCAGGAGACCTGGGGCAGGCGATGGAGCAGTTGCGCGAGTCTGTTGAGCTTCAACTCAATGAGATGGAACGCCTCTGCCACATTGAGGAATACTTGACAGACAACCATGCCCATGTTGTGCCGATTGTTCCGGTCGGATGTCCTGAAGAGGCCGGGTTCGCCGTGGCCATGACCGGCAAGTAGCCGGTCGTGAATGTTTCAGGTCGTGACCTGATGCGTCTTCTTGAACTTGACGGATGGACCAGGGGCGGGCGCCGGACACATGGAATCTTCTTCTCTGGAGTTTCCCAGGAGAACGTCGTCCCCGCTCAACAGTAATCCCCGACCAGTCTATGCCACTGAAGAGCATGACTCTTGGAGCGATTCTCAGCGTGAAACAAACAGGCTTGGGGCGGGTTGGCTTGCAGGCATTGCTCGAAAAGTACAGCTAGCCGTCCCCGGACCGGTCCACCAGCGACCTACCCATTCGCCGCAGGGTACATAATCCCCTGACTTGCCCCATCCAGAGGAGGCGCTAACCCGATGAAGGTCTACTATTTCAGCGAGTTTCCTTACCACGAATATCCCGACGAGGAGGGGGACAAGTATCCCTCGCTCCGGCTGACCTTCCCGAATAGCTACTTTGATCCGGGGTTGGCCAATGGCCTTTTCCAGCGATACTTCGACGAGTGCCAGTACGTGGATGAGCTGGGCTACGACGGCATCATGATCAACGAGCATCACAACACGCCGTCGTGTATGAATACCTCCTGCAACCTGACGGCGGCGATCCTGGCCCGGGTGACCAAGCAGGCCAAGATTCTGCTGCTGGGAAACATCCTGCCCATTCACGAAAATCCGGTGCGGTTGGCAGAAGAAATCGCCATGATTGACGTCATCTCCGGCGGGCGCGTCATATCGGGAATGGTGCGGGGCACCGGCGTGGAGACCGTCTCCACCAACACCAATCCGATGTATAACCGGGAGCGGTTTGAAGAGTGCCACGACCTTCTGATTAAGACTTGGACCACCCCTGGCCCTTTCCGGTGGGAGGGCAAGCACTACAACTTCCGGGTGGTCAACCCGTGGATGATCCCCATCCAGAAACCCCACCCTCCGGTCTGGGTGCCGGGCACTGCCAGCCCGGAAACGGCCGAGTGGGCGGCCCGCCACGGGTACACCTACGTGGCCTTCCTGACCCCTCTGGACGTGACCCTGGAGCTGTTCGACCTATACCGGGCTGCCGCCACCGAGTCCGGCTTCGAAACTACGGGCGATAACTTTGGCTACCTTCTGTGCTGTTACGTCGCGGAAACCCAGGAAAAGGCCGATGAGGAGGCCAAGCACTTTATCTGGCGAATGGGCCCCACCACCCGGGGGCCGCGGGAGTACATGAACCCGGTGGGCTATCGCAGCCAGGCCGGCGCCCAGGTGGCGGAAAGGCGCAACCGGCGGCCGTTGGTGCGCCAGAGCTTCGAGGAACTAAAAGAGAATCACCACATCGTCTGCGGCACGCCGGACACGGTGCTGGAGAAACTGGAATACCTTCACAAAACTCTGGGCATGGACCATCTGATCATGTACGGCCAGGAATCCCGGATGTCCCACGAGGCCACCATGTCCAACATCGGCATGTTCGGGAAAGAGGTCTTGCCGGTGATCAAAGACTGGTAGATTGCCGGATTCACTTGTGAGTTGACCCAGGCGCTGGGGCCGGGTTGCCGCCGGTGCGCTTGGGTTCACCGGTCAACCCCGCGGCAGGGCGGCAAACGGTTTAGGCGGGGCGACCTGGTGATTGGCCTTTGGGGGTTTACCAACCCATGGCGCAGCCGTCTTTCCTGGGCTCCGACCCCGCCGCGAGCACGCCGGTCTCCGGGTCTCGCTGGATAATCTGCGCCCCCCCGATGCTCACCCGTTCGTAGCCTTGCACCATACGCACGGCGTGTCCCATCTGTTGCAGCTTGCTGACTACGTCGGGGGGCATCCCCTCTTCCAACAGGACCGAATCGCCGGCGACCATGAATCGCAGTGCGTTGATTGCCTTCTGGGGGTCCATGCCGAAGTCGACGATATTGCGAATCAACTGCAGGTGGCCCTGGGGCTGCATAAAAGCGCCCATCATGCCGTAGCATAGCGACAGTTCGTTGTCCCTGGTTGCCAGGGCCGGAATGATGGTGTGATAGGGTCGCTTACCGGGCGCCAGGGCATTGGGGTGGTCCGGGTCCAGGGAGAACAGCGAGCCCCGGTTGTGCAGCGCAATGCCGGTTCCCGGTACGATCAGACCCGTTCCGAAATTGTTGTACACGCTGTTGATGAAGGAGCAGGCGTTGCCCTTGCCGTCGACGCAACTGATATAAACCGTGTCGCCGCCGCCGGCTATCTCGCCGTAGGGAGCAGTGCTCATGGCCCGCCGGGGATCGACCAAAGCCCGGCGTTGGGCGGCGTAGTCCTTGGATAGAAGCTGCTCTGTCGGCACGTCGGCCATGGTAGGGTCGGCCACATAACGGAACGCATCGGCAAACGCCAGCCGCGTGGCTTCTATGAAATAGTGATAGGTCTCGGCGGTTTGAGAGCCCATCGCTTCGACATCCCAACCCTCGGCGATGTTCAAGGCTTCCAGGGCGGCGATGCCCTGGTCGGCGGGCGGCGACTCCCAGCAGGTCAGGCCGCGATAGGTCGTGCTGATGGGTTGCTCCCAATTGGATGTGTGATTGGCCAGGTCTTCGACAGCCAGCCATCCGCCCTGTTCTTGCACAAAGGACGCCATTTTTTCGGCGATTTCACCTTTGTAGAACGCTTCCGAACCCCCTTCGGCAATGGCGCGCAGCGTTTTCCCCAAGCCAGGGAGGCGCATGACCTCCCCCTGCCGGGGCGACCGGCCGTCGATCAACATTTCCTGTCCTGAGGGCAGGCGGGCCAACTTTTCCACCATGGTGGACCACTGGTAGGAAATGTAGTCGGAGACCGGAAACCCTTCCTCGGCGTAACGGATGGCCGGTTTCAGGACCTCGGAGAGGGGCATGGTGCCGCATTCCCGCAGGATGGTTTCCCACCCGTGGACGGTCCCCGGGACAGTGATGGTGTAGGGGCTGAAATAGGGGACCTCTTGGAACCCCTGGTCGGTCAACTCTCGCAGAGAAGCGGCTGCGGGGGCGCGGCCGCTGCCGTTGATGGCGCGGATGCTCTTGTCCTGGTTGTTCCAGACCAACGCGAACATATCGCCTCCGACGCCGGTAGAGACCACCTCCACCACATTCAGGACCGCGGCTGTGGCGACTGCTGCGTCCACCGGATTCCCGCCTTCCATGAGAATCCTCAAACCGGCCATGGTACCCAGCGGCTGGCTGGTGGCGACCATTCCGTTCTTGGCCAGGACCATGGAACGCCGGGAATCGAAGAACATGGGCAACTCCGTCCGCAGATGTGCGCGGGCCATTTTAACATAGCCGCTCCCGGGGAGAAGGTTCGCGTGGGGCTGTCGCCAGGGCAATCGCGTCTCATCCATGCAGGGCTGATCCATGCGAGGCTTCGAGTTTAAGAAGGCGGCCACGGGACCGTCCGACGCCTTCCGGCGGACGTCCCTGCTCATCGAGGGATTGGCGGCAACGACGGGCTCGCGGCCATTTCCCGGCGGACACAGAGGACAGTTTTTGGTTCACGTTGCCATTTAATGCCATTTGATGCCGTCCAGCTTTGGCGGCCACGGCATTTCAGGCCTCGAAATGGCGACTAATTAAGAAAAATGCACGGGGATTGCATGTTTTGGCGCGCTTTTGACTGCTTTTTCCATACTTATAACCTTCGATACTTATCACTTCCGGGGCAAAGCTGAATTCCGGGAGCGGGGCGGGCGGTTTATCCATTCGATTACTACGTCCAATTACTATGTTCAATTATCAAGTTCAATTGCCATGGGTAGATGCGATGGGTTATTGCTATGGTAGAAGTTGCTGGCTCTGGACGGCAAGGGATGGGCGTCAGTATCAGCCAAGGACGCCGGTATTGCTGTTCCGGTTGCCTGCGGCGTCGGAAACCGGGATTGGTTGCGCCCAGCCCAAGGCAGTGGTATTTGGAAATTCCCAGGTTCGAAATTCCCGGGTCCTTGTTAAAGCCCGAAAAGATGCAGGCGGACTCGCCGGGCTTAGGATGCGATTGCCCTGGAGCTATCGCATCCTAAGCCCCAGCCGGGCTGTCCTTCAGGACTCCTTTCTAGCCGGTGGAGGATGCTCCGAGAAGTCTGCCTTTGCGAGGGGTTGGCCCTGCCGGGCGGGTTTGATTCGTTAGCAATCTGCCCGCGGCGGCGCGGTCATCAAATTTCCACTTTGGGGGAGGACGATCGCATTTACAACGTCAAAACTCGGGTGACCCACGCGTCATTCTCCCGCAGCGGGAATCCAGAACCCATTATCTCCATAGCCCTGATTAGGATACGCAGGACGCCTCTCCTCTCAGTCAAGCAGACCGGTCCCCTGTGGACCATTCCCGCATTGCCCCACGTACTTGGATGTGGGAAAGGGCTCTGGATTCCCGCTGCGGCGAGAAAGACGGGGGTGGGGTTGTGCTCCCATCCTTATTTCTCTTAGCCGCGGGAAGGAGGACATTTAGGGCGCACCAGTCGCAGTTTGTAATGCGATTGCCCTGCACCTTGAGGGTAACTGTGCAGACTTAAGAAAATCCGAAGGTCTGAAGGCCGAAAATCGGGGCCAATCCCCGTTGCGGGTGCTCAGACTGACGGCTATTAAACAACTTTCGACAGATTCGACCCACCAAGTCTGAACAGTTCCACCTGGGGGTCCGCAAATTGACATCCAATTTCCCCGCGAGTAGTGTTAGCCGGTGGTAGGTAGAGCGAGAAGCGGCTCCCGGTTGGTGCGGAGCCAAGTCGCCACTGCCCCATTAAACGAGTCCGGCGATGTAGGTCTGCTCTAAGAACTGCGGAGCCTGGCCCGCCGGTTTAATCCTGGGTTGCTACCGGACCACCAAACTTGAACCTATTTGGAAGGAGATTCTATGGCTAGGCTTTCCCCCGCTACCAGAGACTCGGTCCCTGAGGGACAGAGGGACGTTTTTGATGAAATAGTCGGAGGCTCGGGCGCGGTCCCGGCGAACGGTCCCGGCTCGATCATGATCCACGTTCCCGAAGCCAATAAACGGGCTTCAGCGCTGAACCAATACCTGCGGCAAGACTCTTCGCTACCCAAGAAAATTCAAGAATTGGCTATGTTGGTCACCGCTCGGGAAATGGACTGCCAGTACGTGTGGAACGCCCATGCCGCCTCGGCCAAGGCTGCCGGAATTGACCCGGAAACCGTGGACGCCATCAGCGATGACGGCGATTTCCCAGCGATTGGGCCCGACGAAGAGGCGGTGATCAATTACGGCCGTGAGTTCTATCGGACCCATCACGTCAGCAGCGGTGCGTTCCAGGAGGTCCTGGAGCAGTTCGGGACCCGGGGCGCGGTTGAGCTGACGATGATCATGGGTAACTACGCCTTGTTGGCGTTTCTGGTCAACGCCTTCGACTCCGGCCTTCCTTCGGAGCGGACCGAACCCATCCTGCCGGTATAGAGGCGCATTCGCCGCCTCCCTGTTCCAGCCATAAAGTATCCAGCTATAGCCGTTCCGGCTATCACGCGGCCATCGCCGGGTCTGCCTGCCTGGCGATGGGTCCGTCCCACGTCGAAGCAACCCAGTGGGAGAGCAACTTATGAGCGTAGAGCCCTTCACCATTCATGTCCCCCAGGACGTGTTGAGCGACCTTGAGGAGCGGCTGAACCGCACCCGCTGGCCGGATGAAATTATCGGTTCGGAGTGGGACTACGGTTCGAACCTGGCCTACGTCAAAGAGCTGGTGGAATATTGGCGAAGCGGTTTCGATTGGCGCTCCCAGGAGGCCGCTATCAATCAATTCGCCCATTTCAGGACCCAGGTGGATGGACTGGGAGTGCATTTTATTCACCAACGAGGACAGGGGCCGCGTCCCTTGCCTTTAATCATCACCCACGGTTGGCCCAGTTCTTTCTTCGAAATGCACAAGATCTTGCCGCTGTTGACCGATCCGGCCAGCCACGGCGGCGATGCCCAGGATTCCTTTGACGTGGTCGTTCCCTCAATGCCGGGATACGGGTTTTCCGACAAGGCGGCAGAGCGCGGCATGAGCGTGCTCAAAGTGGCCGACGTTTGGGCCCGGCTCATGACCCAAGACCTGGAATACCCCAGGTTTGGCGCGCAAGGCGGTGACTGGGGGGCCGGCGTAACGGCGCGGTTGGGGTTTGCGTATCCGAACGAGGTTATTGGCATCCACGTGACTTCCGTGTCCGGCGGCACCATGGCACCTTACCTTGGCCCAGGCTCCCGGCCATTGTCGCAGGCGGAACAAGCCATGCTGGACCAGCGTGAAACCTGGCGGCAAAACGAGGGCGGCTACTCCCACATACAGGGCACCAAGCCCCAAACCCTGGCCTACGGTTTGAACGACTCGCCGGCAGGGTTGGCGGCATGGATCGTTGAGAAGTTCCGCACCTGGAGCGACTGCGGCGGCGACGTGGAAAGCGTGTTCACTAAAGACGAGCTATTGACCAACGTCATGATCTACTGGGCAACCCAGTCGATCAACTCCTCAACCCGCATGTACTACGAGTCCCAACACACCCAGTGGAATATGGGGCCCGAAGACGGCATCACCGTCCCTTGTGGCGTGGCGGTGTTTCCCAAGGAAATCAGTCAACCTCCCAGGGAATGGGGCGAACGGTCCTACAACATCCAACGTTGGACTCCGATGCCGAAGGGAGGCCACTTCGCCGCGCTGGAACAGCCCGAGCTTCTAGCCCAGGATATCCGGGAGTTTTTCCGCCCCCTGAGGAGCTAAACGAGCACCCGCCCTTAGCGCTGCGCTCTCCGCCGGCCCCGCCACCGTCATTCCCGCCGCAGCGGGAATCCAGAGCCCTTTTTGTCCGATATGCCGGCTCCAGTGCCCGAGTCATGGTCACGGGTCAAGGGCGATGGGAGGTGCGGGACTTGCTCACACCCGGCCTTTCGCCGTTGCCATAACCCTGTTGGCGCAGGATGTGGGCTCTGGATTCCCGTTGCGACGGAAATGACGGGAGGTGGGCGTGGTCGGGAACAAGGAGATCAGGGATCGCTTTGGACGCAAGATTCGACGATCACATTAGGATGCGTTTGGCCCGCGTCATACGGCTGGACCGGGCTTGAGGCGACATTCCTGTGGTAAGATGAGCCCGCCGAAGACAATGGAATAATGGCCCTGGCAGGCTTGATTTTGGCCCTGCTTCGGCAGAATAGCACGTGAATTAAAGGAGAATAACATGGCGGTAGAAGTGGGCATGGCAGCCCCGGATTTCTCTCTATATGATGCTGACCGGAAAGCCACTAGTCTCAGTGATTTCCGGGGGAAGAACGTAGTTTTGGCATTCTATCCCGGCGCTTTCACGGGAGTCTGCACCACCGAGATGTGCACCTTCCGGGACCGCATGGACGGGCTCAACTCGTTGAACGCTCAGGTTTTGGGCATTTCGGTGGACGGAGCCTTTGCTCAAAAGGCGTTCAGCGACCAGAACAATCTGAACTTCCCGCTCCTCAGCGACTTCCAGCGCGAGGCGGTTAACCAGTATGACCTTGCTATCCCCAACTTCGCCGGCATGGAAGGCTACATCGCCTCCAAACGGGCGGTGTACGTGGTGGATGGCGAAGGCGTCGTGCGTTACGCCTGGGTGGGACCAAATCCGGGAGTGGAACCCGACTACGATGAGGTGCAGGCCGAGCTGGGCAAGCTTTCCGGCTGAACCCGTCTCACGGCAAATTCCGGGTATGAATTCCGGATAAATTCCGGGCTGGAGCGGACCGGTTCAGAGGGGTTTATGGACGCATCGGGCGTTAAGGCTCTAATCTTCGACGTGTTTGGCACGGTGGTCGACTGGCGCGGCAGCATCGTCGAGCACGGCCGGACTTTCGGCCGCATCCACGGCGTGGAAGCCGACTGGGGAGCTTTCGCCGATGCCTGGCGCGGCAAGTACCAGCCATTCATGGACCGGGTCCGCACCGGAGAACTGCCCTGGACCAACCTTGATGGGCTGCACCGGCTGGCCCTGGAGGAAGTCCTTGTCGAGTTTGAAATTACCGGCATAGCCGACGCCGCCAAGGATGAATTCAACCGCGCCTGGCACGACCTTAAGCCCTGGCCCGATACGGTTCCCGGGTTGTACCGGTTGAAACACCGGTTCATCATCGCCCCTATGTCTAATGGTAACGTGGCGTTGATGACCAACATGGCCAAAAACGCCGGCCTTCCTTGGGACTGTATCCTGGGGGCCGAGCTGGCCCGGCATTACAAGCCCGACCCGGAGAGCTACCTGACCGCCGTCGAACTCCTTGGCCTTGAGCCTCATCAGGTGATGATGGTGGCCGCCCACCAGGGGGACTTGATGGCGGCGGGACGGGTGGGTCTCAAGCTGGCCTTCGTTCCCCGGCCCATGGAGCGCGGTCCGGGCCGCACCCCCGACCCGACGCCTGACCCGTCTTTCCACTTCGTCGCTACCGACTTCATCGACCTGGCCGGCCAACTCAACCAGTAATTCAAGGGCCAGCAGTAATTCAAGGGTGACTGGGGCGATTCCTTTTGATCCTGTCTTCCGGGAGTTGAAATGGCCTTCTTGGGTTTGCGCCTGGGCAACGAACCGCAATTGACTCCGGCCGCCTTTCAGAGGTTGGGAGCCCTGGCGGAACAGTTGGGTTACGGCGAAATCTGGATGACGGAAGGCGCCGGAAGGGACTCCCTGACCCAACTGGCCTCGGTGGCTTTGGCGACACAACGGATTGTCGTAGGCACCGGCATTCTACCAGTCTTTTCCCGGACGCCATTTATAACCGCCATGTCTGCCGCCGGGATGGCTGAAGTCTCTGGCGGGCGGTTTATTCTGGGCTTGGGTGTCGGCAACGGCCCGGCGGTGGAAAACAGCCACGGCATCCCTTTCCGAAGGCCGTTGACCCACCTGGAAGAGGCGGTGATTATTATCCGCCGCCTCTTGCACGGCGAGGCTGTGACTTTTCAGGGGAGGGTTTTCAACCTGGACCGGGCGGCTTTGGGTTGGGCCGCTCCGGTTGAGCCGCCACCCATCTACCTGGCCGCCCTGGGGCCAAGAATGTTGAAAATGGCGGGCGCTCTCGCCGACGGTGTGCTCTTGAGTTGGACCGCGTCATCCTATCTGAAACGGGCGGTGGAATTGGTCCGCGAAGGCGCGGAAAGCGCCGGCCGAGACCCTTCTGACGTGGCAATATCGGGATACGTGAGGATGGCCATTACCGATGACATGGAGGCGGGCCGGGAGAGCCTGCGTCAACAGATGTCCCACTACATCGGCAGTTCCTTCTACCGGAACTTCTTTCGAAACACGGGCTTTGCCAATGAGATGCACGGCGTGGAGACGGCTATGGGAACCTCTGCGGCCGGAGACAGCGCTGGGGCCATCAGCGCCCGCATGGAGCAGGAATTGGGAATCGTTGGCGATGCCGAGGAGTGCCGGGCCGGGCTGGAAGGACTCCGGGCCCTTGGACTGGAAAAGCCGGTGGTGGCGCCTCTCCCAATGGGCGATATCGAAGAATCCTACCGCATCACAATGACTGCGCTGGCTACTTAACCGTCCTTCCCCCTATTGAGCCGAGATGCCGCAGGCCTGCGCGACAAGTTGGTACGACCGGGCGCGGTCTTCGAAGTCGTGGCAAATGGTCACTATGGACAGATCGGGAGTCTGGTAGCTCTCGGCGATGGCTTCCAACCGTTCCTTCACCTGCTCCGGGTTGCCGTCCACGCACAGCCTCCGGTACTGTTCCATGTAGGCGGCCTCGTTGCTCTGGTACGGATAGCTCAGCGCTTCCTCGATTGTCGGAATCCCCTTGGCTCGGCCGGTGACCGAGTAGAGCCGACCCAGGTTCCGGCTGGAGGCCAACCGCTGGGCTTTCTCCTCGGTTTCGGCGCAGACTACGTGGACCCCAACGTTTACCTTGGGCTCGGACAGGTATTCCGACGGCCTGAAGCTCTGCCGGTAGCTCTCGACAATTCTCGGCCCGTCCTCCACGCCTATCCCGAAGAAATGGGCGTAGGCGAAGGGCAACCCCAACTGAGCGGCCATGAACGCGCTCTCCTGGCGGGACCCCAACAGCCAGACGTCGGGCATGGATTCCAGTCTGGGCCCCGCTTTTATTGCGGCGAAGGGATGGCCTTCATCCAGTTTTCCCGATAGGTGTCCCAGCAGATCCACAATCTGCCGCGGGAAGTGGGCAATGTCACGGGGTTGTCCGGGGTAAACCAGGGCGGCGGCGGTCAATTGGTCGCTGCCCGGAGCCCTGCCTATGCCCAGGTCGATACGGCCGGGATACAAGGCTTCAAGGACCCGGAAGTTTTCCGCCACCTTGAAAGAGCTGTAGTGGGAAAGCATCACGCCGCCGGTGCCCACCCTGATGGAGTTGGTGCGGCCGGCGATTTGCCCCGTGAGTATCTCCGGGCTGGTGCCGGCGAAATTGGCGATGCTGTGGTGCTCGGCCACCCAGAAACGCCGGTAGCCGAATGTCTCCACCGCCACCGCCAATTCAATGGTGTCCCTGAGGGCATCCCCGGCGGTGGCGCCGGCCCTGACCGGGGACTGGTCAACTACGCTTAATTCCAGATTCTGGTTCATACTTGTGTCACAGGCGTCGGAGTATTGACAGCCTTGCGAGCCTCACTTATCATATTTTCGACGAATTAAAGAGATAGAAGTACGGTGTATCGCCACTACTGTGGTTGATTAGAGCGATGACTGACCGTCGCATTTACGGTTTCCTCTACTGTTATCGGGTTGAGCCCGATATTCCCTTCCCCGACATCACGCTTGGGGAAGGTTGGTAACAAACTTCCCACAAGCTTTTCCCCTTTCGACATATCTTTTTCGTTTTTCCTCCCACCAGTATACCAGTGCCGAGCCCCTCCTAACTTTTTCCGGCTACTCCGAGCGTCCCTTTGGTTCCGCTCCAGGCCCATCTGATCGGCCGCGGCGGATTCAACATGCGGCGGGGAGGGTACGGCCTTGGTCTGAGCATTCCGTCTGCAACGAGCGCGGGCCGCCGATAAATCCTTCGGCGGCAAGGTTGGCTCCAGTAATGTGTTGTCAGATCGAAACTTCAGGATTGACACTTAACGAGAGGACGAATGAATTTGGCAAACTCTAAAACCACAACGTTGGTCTTTAGATTTACGGCAGTGTTGGCATTAACGATTTTTGCCACTGCCGCTTTGGCCTGCAGCAGCACGCCGGCAGCTGCCAACCCGGGCAGCGGTGGCGGATCGAGTTCCCAGGAAGGGAGTTCTTCCACCACGGCGCCGGCGACCGGCGCATCGGTGGATTTCGCCAACCTCAAGGGAGGTATCACCATAGACGGCTCCAGCACGGTCTACCCTATCAGTGAAGCCGTGGCCGAAGAGTTCGGACTCCTGACCGACGGCGACGCGAAGATTACCGTGGGCCTCTCCGGCAGCGGCGGCGGTTTCAAGAAGTTCTGCAACGGTGAGTCCGACATTTCCAACGCTTCCCGCCCCATCGAGCAGAACGAAGTAGACGCTTGCCTGGACGCGGGTATCGAGTTCGTGGAAGTTCCCGTGGCCATCGACGGCCTCAGTGTGATGACCCACCCCGAAAACACCTTT
Organism: Dehalococcoidia bacterium; assembly: GCA_965226825.1. GTDB lineage: Bacteria > Chloroflexota > Dehalococcoidia > Lucifugimonadales > UBA3495 > Io17-Chloro-G2. The sequence continues at coordinate 2,793,657 of CBDDED010000003.1, read as the reverse complement.
ATCGACTGCATGACAATTGCTGAACTGCACACACTCTGGGGACCCGACGCCGAGGGCGTCATCACCAAGTGGAGCCAGGTCCGCGCGGAGTGGCCGGATGAAGACATTAGACTCTATGGCCCCGGCGTGGACTCGGGCACCTTCGACTACTTCACCGAAGTGGTCAATGATGAGGCCGCGTCTTCCCGCGGGGACTACACGGCCAGCGAGGATGATAATGTCCTGGTCCAGGGTATCGCCGGTGGGCGGAATAGCCTGGGCTTCTTCGGCTACGCCTACTACGCAGAGAACACGGACAAGCTCAAGCTGGTGGGGATTGACGGCGGCAGCGGCTGCGTCACCCCCAGCAACGCAACCATCGAGGATGGGAGCTACCAACCATTGGCCCGCCCGCTGTTCGTCTACGTTCGGAAGGACGCGTTGGCCAAGCCCCACATCGCCGCCTTCGCCAGGTTCCACCTGAGCAAGGATGGCGGGCAGATTTTGGTCCGCGACGTTGGCTACCTGCCCTATCCGAGCGAGGTGTACGAACTGGCACAGGAGAGGCTGGACAACGGGCTGACCGGCACCCTGTTCGGAGGGGACAACGCCCAGAAGGGTACCGTCGCAACGGTCCTGTCCGAAAACCGGTAATCCAATCAAATTGGAGTGGCAAATCGGGGTGGGAAGGGACCTAGTTCCTTGCCTCCCTTCCATTGGTTCCACATAACGTGAGACATGTAAGACGATAGGCCCAGGGAGTGATGTGCTCGTTCAGCGCAACAGAACGGAGCCGTTAAATTTCCAAGGTTGTGCTTAAAGGGGTTGCCGATTATGCTGTTAGCCGACATCAGATCAGCCTTGGATGCAAGCGGCAAATCAAGGTTGAGGGTCGAAGTTCAGTTTGGCTAGGGAAGAAGTGGCTTCAGGCTCGGCGGGATTGGAAAAAGGGAGCGACTCCCAAAGGCGGATACGGTCCAGGCAATTCCAAGAGCGCATAGCCAAGGCAGTACTATTCGGATTCAGCGCCGTCTCGATTCTCACTACCATCGGCATTGTCTCCGTTCTCCTCTTTGAGGCCGTCCAGTTCTTCCAGGTAGTATCCCCCCTGGAATTCTTCACCGGAACTCGGTGGACTCCCCTCTTCGCCTCCAAGCATTTCGGTGTCCTGCCGCTGGTGACGGGCACTCTTCTGGTGGCCGCTCTTTCAATGCTGGTGGCGCTTCCCCTGGGACTCCTGAGCGCCATTTATCTCAGTGAATATGCCCCTGAAAAGCTGCGGCAGGCGGTCAAGCCGGTGCTGGAGATTCTGGCTGGCATACCCACCGTGGTGTACGGTTACTTCGCGCTGCTGTTCGTTACGCCCTTGCTCCGCAACATTTCCGAGGACATTGCCGTCTTCAATGCGTTGAGCGCCTCAATTGTCATGGGGATCATGATCCTTCCGATGGTCTCTAGCCTGAGCGAGGACGCAATGTCCGCCGTCCCCTCAGCCTTGAGAGAGGCCGCCTACGCCCTGGGAGCAACCAAACTTGAGGTGGCCCTGAGAGTAGTGGTCCCGGCCGCGCTGTCGGGCATCGCCGCGTCTTTCATTTTGGCCACTTCCCGGGCCATCGGCGAGACGATGATTGTGACCATCGCCGCCGGCCAGAACCCGAATTTCACGCTCAACCCATTTGTGCCGATCGAAACAATGACGGCCTACATCGTGCAGGTGAGCCTTGGGGACGCTCCCGCGGGAACCCTGGAATTCAAGACGATATTCGCCGTGGCCCTGACACTCTTTATGATGACCCTGGTTATGAACCTGCTGAGCCAATGGGTGGTCCGCAGGTTCAGGGAACAGTACGAATAATGGCAGCAGTTCAGCAAACTGAAGCACAAAGGCGGCTAGCCTGGCGCAAACGTAAGAGCACAATCTTTGCCGGGATGTGCATGTTGGCCATCATCATCGCCCTGGGGATGCTTGCAGTGCTGCTCATTTACATCGCAGTGCAGGGCTATAACCGGGTTGAATGGTCTTTCCTGACCAGCTTCCCATCGCGGTTCCCGGAAAGGGCGGGGATCCAGGCAGCCGTGCTGGGCAGCATTTACGTCATTGGGATTGCCGGGGTTGCCTCATTTGTGCTGGGCGTGGGAGCGGCCATCTACCTGGAAGAGTATGCGACGCGTCAAAGATTTACGAGGATAATCCAGATAAACATTGCCAACCTGGCCGGAGTGCCTTCCATTGTGTATGGAATCCTTGGGTTGGAGATATTCGTCAGGAGCCTGTCCCTGGGCAAGAGCGTGCTGGCCGGAGGATTCACCCTGGCCCTGCTGGTGCTTCCCGTGATAATAATTGCTTCCCAGGAAGCCATCAGGGCAGTGCCCCCATCCATCAGGGAGGGCGGTTTTGCCCTGGGGGCCAGCCGGTGGCAGGCGGTGTGGCACCTGGTCCTGCCCCAGGCGTTCTCCGGCATATTGACCGGCGTGATCCTGGCGGTAAGCCGGGCCATGGGAGAAACGGCGCCGCTCATCGTGATGGGAGCGCTCACCTTTGTTCCCTTTGCACCGGACGGGCCAATGAGCCGGTTCACGGTGCTGCCGATCCAGATATTCAACTGGACTTCGCGGCCTCAGGCCGGGTTCCACGAAGCGGCAGCGGCGGGCATCATGGTTCTGCTCGTTCTTCTGTTCATAATGAACGCCGGGGCCGTGTTCCTGAGGTACAAGTTTGGGAATAGGATTTGACGTCGACTATGCCAAGCACAGAGAGCATTCTCCGCACGGACAACCTGAGCGTTTACTACGGGACCAAGCGCGCTGTAACCGATGTGACCTTGGACGTTCCAAGTAACCAGATCACGGCCATCATCGGGCCTTCGGGCTGCGGCAAGAGCACCCTGTTGCGATGCTTCAACCGCATGAACGAGTTAATCCCCACCGCCAGCACCACCGGCAAGGTCTATTTCCACGGGGAGGACCTTTACGCCGAGCACGTCGACCCCGCCGAGATCAGGTTCCAGATAGGGATGGTGTTCCAACGGCCCAATCCCTTTCCTAAGTCCATCTTTGACAACGTGGCCTTCGGGCCAAAAATTAACGGGTTCAGGGGTGACATGGCCGAGTTGGTGGAGACGTCCCTTAAACGGGCGGCGCTGTGGGATGAGGTCAAGGACCGGTTGCGTACCAGCGCCCTCAGCTTATCCGGCGGTCAGCAGCAACGCCTTTGCATCGCCCGCACACTGGCGGTGAAGCCCCAGGTGATCCTGATGGATGAGCCATGCTCGGCCCTGGACCCCATAGCCACCCTGGCAATTGAAGAGGTAATGCGGGAATTGGCCGAGGAGTATTCCATTGTCATAGTCACCCATAACATGCAACAGGCTGCCCGCGTATCCCATTACACGGCCTTCATGATGACGGAAGAGACTCGGACTGGCATACTGGCGGAATACGGTGAGAGCCGCCAAATCTTTACCAATCCACGGGATGAACGTACGGAAGCATACATAACCGGACGATTCGGCTGAATATGGGGCGGAAAAATGTTGAGGGGTGACTTCGACCGCAGCCTGATTGAGCTGCAAAATGGTTTGCTTGAGTTGGGCCTGCTGGTCGAAGGGGCCATCGTCAAGTCGATGGACGCCCTGGAACGGCGGGACCTCACCGCTTCGTTTGAAGTGGTGAAAGATGACGAACACATCAACCGGCTGAGGTTCAAGCTTGAAGAGAGTTCGATAGACCTTATTGCCACTCAGCAGCCCCTGGCAATCGATCTTCGAACGCTGATCGCCGTCCTCCAGATAGCGGTGGAGTTGGAGCGAATGGGGGACTACGCTGAGGGAATAGGCAAGGTGGGTATCATTATCGGCGACGAGCCCGTGTTCGAACCCATCGATGATTTGAAGCGCATGTCCAATTATGGCATAGACATGCTGCGCCGCAGTCTGCAGGCCTGGGTTGACCGGGACGTTGAGGCTGCCCGGCAAATTTGGGATGATGACGATAAGGTGGACACTTTGTACCGAGAGGTCTGCCGGGATTTGTTTGCCGGTATGTCCCGGGAGCCAAAACGTATCGAGCGATCCACCCACCTGCTCTGGGTCGCCCACGATCTGGAGAGGATCGCCGACCGCTCTACCAATATCGCCGAGAGGGTTATCTTTTTGGTTACAGGCAATACCTCTCCCGATAAGCCGGATGCCACCGGGACCGGTTGACTCGCTTCCCGGCGGGTTTTAGTCCTGAGGCAAGGGATCAAGCTCGGCGATAGTTGGGGGCATCCTGCGTTTCCACGTTGCTCGGCTTCATATATGATGTACTATCAATTTGAGCCTGGGTTTGGTTCAATGGTTAGGAGACTTTTTTTAGGGGAAAGAACGGGCGGGGGAGTCAGTCCGGTCTGGAGGCGTTATGCCTGAAAAGTATCAGGATGAAATAGAAGAGATTCTACGCAGGTCCGGTGAAGCCCCGCCGTTGGAAAGTCCGAGTCAACGGCCCACGGCCCCTGAGGATTCCCCGGAAGTCCAAAGGGTTTTGGGCAGCTCCTCCCGGTCCGGCAACCGTCCCAGGCGCAGGAGGGGAGTGTTCTCACCCGGCAAGATGATGCTGGGCGGGTTGGTAATATTTCTGATCGGTATCATCTCGGGGTTCAATCCTTTGATTTGGGTCGGTCTGGCGGTTCTGGTGGGCGCTTACGTGCTGTTCTTCATCAAACCCAGCTACGGGTCTTTGGAAAAGCGGTGGCGAGGGCGGTTGGTGGAAGATCCGGATTCCAAGGTTGACCGGCTGAAGAAGTGGCTCAAGCAGTGACGTCAGGGGCGGCAGGCTCACCCCGCCAGTGGGAAGGGGGCTAGCGCGCCGGAGATTCAGCCGCCTGGAAGTGGTCGCCTATAGCCATTACCAGGTTCCCCATGTGGGGGTGCTCGGGTTCTACGTCAATCCTGAAACCCGCCTCGGTCAACCGCCGGGAGCACACCGGGCCTACTGAGGCGACCGCTACCGCTCCCCCGGCCAGGCTGGACCGCAGAGATTCTTCCTGGTCTGCCCCGGAAGCAATGGCGAGCAGGTTCCCTACCTGCGGCTGGCTGGTAAACGCGAGAGCGTGGACTTTCCCCTTCGCCAAGTCCTGAATCAACGTCAAGACCGGCGACGTGTCAGCCGGTAAGTCCCAAGTATACAAAGTGACTTCCCGGACCTCCGCTCCTAATTCCCGAAGGCTTCGCGTCAGGTATCCGTTGGGCGCCCCGTAAGCCTGGACCGCCAGGGCCTTGCCGTTGAGATCTATGGGGCCCAGGGCCTTGATCAGGTCTTGGGAAGTGTAGGGTTCCGGCGGCATCAGGTCGATGTGGATGTTGTGCTGGCGCAGCACGCGGGCCGGCTTGGGGCTGCGGGCGATAATCGTGCGCTGATTTAGGGAAGTCAGGAACCGGTCCTTCAACCCCATTGAGTCGGCGGCTTCCACCAGGGCCCGAGTCCCGACGCCGGTGAGGAGGACCACCACGTCCAAGCGGTCCTGGCAAACATCTTCGACCAACTGCCGGATTTCCGGGCTGCCGGTCAGATATTTTTCTTGAAGCACCGGCGCAGCGTAGGGGACACCGCCATGGCGCTCGATGAGGTTCCCCATCTCGGAGCGCATCCTTGCTTCCAGGTATGCGACGATCTTACCGTTGAGCGATGCCACGGTGCTCCGGCGCCAAACGCATTAGACGGCGCACTCTCCCTCGCCGCGTTCCAATTTGTAGATATTGGTCCGCTCCCAGTCGAAGTACATGTCGGACTCAGGCGCCACGGATTCGGCAGAGGTCTGGCCTTTTACGGCGATCGCAGTCACTTCTTCGAGTCCGACCCGGTCCAGGAACTTGTTAAAGCCTTCCCCTTCCAGGCGGCTATCCTTGAAATAGGTGGCGATTTGTTTGACCACCACCGGCACCGCTTTGGCGGGAACCTTCACCTTGGGGATGCGGGTCCCAATCTTGGAGTCTTCCACCCGGTTGTCGCCGTAGTTGCCGCCCAGGAACATCTCGTAGGCCGGGATCTGCTCGCCGTCGGGTCCCTTGACGGCGGCGCCGTGGAACCCGATGTTGGCGATGTGGTGCAGCCCACAGCCGTTGGGACAGCCGCTCATCTTGATGCGGATGTTCTGGACTCCCTCGTCCTCCAACAACCCGTCCCAGGACTCTATCTCCGACTTGAGCGCTTTGGCCAATCCCATGGAGGCGGTGATCCCCAGTTTGCAGCTGTCGGTTCCCGGGCAGGACACCACGTTGGTGATGGTGTGGGCGCCCGATTCCGCCAGGTCAATCGTTTTCAGGGCTTCCCACACGTCATGCAGGCTTGAATCGGGAACCCAGCGCAGGGCCAGATTCTGCTCCTGGGTTGCCTGGGCCCGGCCGCCGGTAAAGCGGCGGACGATGTCGGCCAGACCCCGGAATTGGTCTCCGTTGAGGTCGCCCCTGGTTGGCTTCACGTCGACCATGTTGAAACCCGGCTGCCGTTGCGGCGAGACGTTGGTGGCCTTCCAGCGGGCGTATTCCCCGCCGCCGTTTTGGCCGTTGGTGGGAGTGGAGGACACGGCCGGAGGTGTCTCCTGGTAAATGGCGTCGGCTTGCATGAGGGGTTGAGGGTCGATGGGGCCAATCTTGGCCAACTCTTCCTCCACTAAGTCTTTGAAAGCATCTAACCCGATGCGGTCGATCAGGACTTTGAGGCGCGCCATCATGCGATTCTTGCGCAGGGTGTCGGCGTTGTTGAAAACGGTCCAGACCGCCAGGCCAATGCGCAGGTAATCCGCTTCCGGAATGAACTCATACAGAGGCTTGGCGAGGCGAGGCATGATGGATGTGCCCCCGCCGACGTGAACCTTGAAGCCTTTTTGGACCACCCCGTCGACCTCCCGGACCTGGGAGACGTAGGTCAGGTCCTGGATGGCCGCGGCCACGTGGTCGTGGGCGTCGCAGCCGGTAAATGCGGTTTTGAATTTCCTCGGGAAACCCTGGGTGATTGGGTGACGCACTCCAAACCGGACATAGGCTGTCAGGTACGGAGTGGGGTCAAAGACTTCCTCCGGGCATACGCCGGCGGAGGGAGCGCCGACCACGTTTCTAACGGTGTTGCCGCAGGCTTCGCGGCTGGTGAGTCCCACAGTCCCCAAATGCCGGAGGACTTCCGGGCATTCGGGCAGGGGGATGTGGTGGAATTGAACGTTTTGCCTGGTAGTGATGTGGCCTTTGCCCAGGGGGGCGTACTTGTCTGCAACCGTCCCAAGACCGTCCAGGGAAGCGGCATTAAGAATGCCGCCGGGGATTTTGACCCGTATCATTTGGACGTCGGACTGGCGCTGGCCGTAAACCCCTTGCTTCAACCGGAACGGGGTGAACTCGGCGTTGTCCTGCTCACCGGCCTGGAACGATGCGGATTCACCCTCGAAGTTGACGACTTCCTCTTCCATGAAGGGGATTATTCCCGGAGCTTGGGGCGAAATCGCCATGCTTTCCCGGTGCAGCTTTTCCTGGTCGATAGAGTTTTTCGCGGTGGGCGTGGTCAAGGTAGCCTCCAATCTCGTGCGAAAATAAAAAAGCCCATTGCTTTCAATGGACTCAATGGGCGCAAGATGCGGTGAAGCTGTTGCCTAATTGGCAAAAAATCTCCGCCCCTATGTGGGCGGACAGGTACAAGTGCAAGCTGGCGCTTCAACCATAACCATTTAGCTGACAGTGTATTCCCCACTTTATTCCATGTCAACAACTCGGAATGGCCTCACTTAGGCTATTCGTTTGTCATCAGATCCCCGAACCCCCGGCCCTCCTGTAGCGAACGGAATCTAGGGAGCGCGAGTGAAGGACCTTTTTTGAATACCCACGTCCCGATGCACACGCAGGGCTCTGGGATCCCGCTGGGGAGCAAGACGGGGTAGAGATATGCCCTTGCCCGATTGGTCCAACGGTCTCTGTCACCCGGTCTGCCTATGTTATATTACCGACTGGCCCTGCTTTGCTATGCATCGATGAGCCGTGGAACCGAAAAAGATACCCATAGGGGGCATATGTCTACTAATACGCAAGAAATTCATAACATGAGGCTGATCGCCCACAGCGACCTGAATGGATTCGGCAATGGGGGCGAGGGAATGTCGCTGCAACAGGCGTCCAACGGCCGCCGGATTTTGTGGATCGCCCACGAGAGCGGTCCCAAAGACGCCACCGCCGTCGACGTGACCGACATCGCAAACCCAAGGATGGTGGCTCAGACGGAGCTTCCGTATGCCCACGTGCGGTCCAACTCCCTGGCGGTGGTGGGAGACACCATGCTAGTGGCCTACCAGACACAGAGGCCGGGACAAGAAGGCGCGGGCATGGCGGTTTTCGACGTAAGCGACCCCACCAACCCCAAGCAAAGCGCGTTCCTGGACAACTCGGGTCCTTACTCCAGAGGAGTCCACTGCTTATGGTGGGTTGACGGAGAGTATGCCCACCTGTCCACCGGCGCGGGAGATTTCCAGCCCCGCAACCAGAAGGACGACCAGTTTTACATGATTGTGGACGTGAAGGACCCCAGCCGGCCGGTGGAGGCGGGCCGTTGGTGGGTGCCGGGGGTTCGCGAGAACGACCCGGACCCTGAGCCGGAGCGGCATCCCCAGTTTGACGTGGGCCACCGCGTTCACAATACCAACGTGTATCCGGAGCGCCCCGACCGGGCATACCTGGGATGGATCGACTCGGGGGTCATCATTCTGGACGTGGCCGATAAGTCCCGCCCGAAAATGATTTCCCAGGTGGACTACCACCCGCCCTTCCCCGGTTTCACCCACACGGTGCTGCCAATTTTCGACCGGGACCTTTTGGTGGTGAGCGAAGAGGCGGTGGGTTCGGACACCTGCGAAGACTATCCCAAGCTGGTGTGGCTGATGGACGTTAGGATGGAGTCTAAGCCCATCATGATCGGCAGTTTGCCGATGGCCGATAAGGACGATTTCTGCGCCCGACCCGGCCGTTTTGGGGCCCACAACATCCACGAAAACGACCCGGTGGCCACTTCCTTCAAATCCAACAACCTGGTTTTCGGCGCGTATTTCAATTCCGGCATTCGCGTTCACGACACCACGAACGCTTTGGAACCCAAAGAAATTGCCTATTTCGTGCCGCCAATCCCCGATGGCGGCGACTTCAACGCTTTGAACGACGTTTACGTTGACGAAAACCGGATCATCTATGCCATCGACCGGGTCAAGGGCGGTCTTTACATCCTGGAACTGACCGTCTAGTTCCCGCAGATTGCCCGGCTTGGATTGATCGAAACTCAGCGCCAAAATCGGCGGTGTGATTCATCCGACGAGGACGGCGAAACCCGGCTCCGCAAATGTGGTGGGGCCGGGTTAAACGAAGAACAAAAAAAGGAAAGCCTGCCAATTACGGCAGGCTTTTTTGCATGAGGGGCATATTTATATGGGGCTGGGGTTAGCGGCGGCTTTGCCGTCGACGGCGCCGCGCCGCCCGCTGGGCTGCCAACCTTTCTTTCTGGGCCTTTGACCGGAAGAACCGGCGGTCTTTCAATTCCCGCAAGATCCCGGAGTGCTGCACTGAAGCCCGGAAACGGTTGACCAAACTTTCCGGGTTTTCGCCTTCTCTAGGTGTTACGTAGGCCATTGAGCCTTCCCTCTGAGCAGACTATTTGCGTCGGTCCCCGATAAATCGGACCGCGATGGTTAAAGCCCAATGTACCACAAGGACCACGGCCGTTCAAGTAAACGGTCGCCGCACGCGGACCATTCCTGCCTTCCGGCAACTGCCTGGTCGAAAGGACTCGGGATTCCTGTTGCGACGGGAATCCTGGAGGGTGAGGCAGCGGGGGATTCTTGGTTGTTGTGGCGGAGGAGTTGGAATGTGGTTGGCCAGTGGTTGGCTGGCTTGGGAAGATGGGCAGAGGCCGTAAAGTCAACAATACCCCAACTCATTTTACTTGAAAATATATTATGTTTAATCATAGAATGATTTAAAACTCGGTAAAGCGGCAGGCTTGTGCATTGTTGATTGGCCTGCTTTTCGCTCGGCATCCTTCACTGATGGGTGCGGGCACTGAAGGGTGCGGGTTTTGATAGCCGCCCGCAGGGACCTACCTGGGGCGGATTCCTTGGGAAAGAGAGGGGAAGATGAGATTGACGGCGGTGCTGATAGGTGTGGGCGGGCTCATCCTGCTGTTAAGTGGAGCTTTCTTCTACTCCGCTTCGCTCTCAACGGTCCGAGCGGAAGACGACCACAGCGATTTTCGCAGTCGAGCAACCCTGTTGGAAATCGGCTCGGCACCGGTTTCCGGAACCATCGAGCAGAAGGGTCTCGGCGACAACGACTATTTCAAATTCAAGACCCTGCGGGGAACCAAATACACTTTAACCCTCGACCTGGGTACGCTTGACGACGCTGAGTTCAAGATCCTTCACCCCGCGGATAGAAAATTTGGTGAGGCTGAAAGCCAGAGTGCGTCATGGGTTGGCGGCAATAAACAGTTGGAATGGGTGGCTCCCACAACTGGCACATACTTTTTGGGAGTCATTGGCGTTAGGGCGCCGGGTGTAGGCCGGTTTCTCTTGGGCGACTATGCCCTGAGCGCCAACGCAGACACGTTCTACCAAGACCAGCATGGTGAAACCGTTAACGAAGCAACACCCCTGGCCCTTGGCAGCCAGTACTCGGAGTCGATCAGCCCCTGGCTCGATCGGCCGATGGGCGCCAAAAGCGTCAAGACCGACTACGACCGTGACGTTTTCTCCCTGGACGCCAAACGGGGCGTCGCATACCAAATTTCGACAAAGCTGGACGGCCTGGACGGCCTGGCCGTATCCGTGGAGACCAGGTCCGGCATAGTGGCGGTGCCTCATGAAGTAGTGGCGGCCAACAATGGCGTCGATTCGACCGTGGACTGGATTGCGCCGAATAGAGGGACGTACTACGTGGTTATTTCGGGGACGGACCTGGTTAGAGGTCCCGGCTTTTATATCCTTGAGGTCAGGGAGGACCCAACCCTGGAAGACAGGCATGGCTCCCGCCGGTCCAACGCTTCTCCCCTTATCATTGGCTCCGGGATCGAAGGCGCCATCAGCCCGGCGGAGGACGCTGACTTTTTCTCTTTCGAGGCAGCTCGGGGCGTCAAATACGTTTTTAACGCGAGGATGGCTACGGGAATTGCCGCCATGATTTCCGTGCAAAACGCCAACGGCGCAATCATCGTCAGCAACCGGGGCTTGGGGTCTTCGCTTAGCTGGGTTGCCGGCGCACCGGGAGACCACTACGCGGTGGTGCAGGCTTCGCCATTGGAGCGCTCGCCGGTGGGCGCCTACGTTTTCGAAGCATCGGCCGACCGAACTCTGGAGGACCGGCACCCCAATGGAAAAACCGGGGCTACCCTGGTGCATTTCGGCACGCCGCACGCCGGGTCAATCAGCCCGGCCGACGACCAGGACTTCTTCTATTTCCAAGCAAAAAAGGGCACCAAGTATGATTTCAGGATCGGCCCGGAAGCGGCGGCCGGCGTTTCCATGTCCCTGGTTGGTTCTTTGAACAAAGCGGAAGGCTCGATTTCGGGACCCGGCGCTACCCTGGAGTGGACCGCTCCCAAAAACAGCGTCTATTACGTGGTGTTCACCGCCGCGCCCGGCGGCGCTGACGCGTTGGGCCGCTACTCCCTCATTGTCAATGCCGATGTTTCCCTGATAGACCGGCACAGCGACCAACGCACCGGCGCGACCCGGTTGACAATGGGCATTCCCCAGCAGGGTTCCATCAACCCTGCGGGCGACCAGGACTATTTCTCTTTCAGCGGCGCACGGGGCGTTGTATACGACATCACGGTCGATCCGGGTTCTGCCACCGCCCTACAAATTGTCGTGACCGGCGCCACCGACCGGGTGGAAGTTTCCAACAGCGGCCAAGGCAACCGTCTCGTCTGGGTTGCGCCGGCAAACTACAACTATCACGTGGTCGTCTCCAACCCCGGAGGCTCAGGGACCCCGGTCGGCAATTACTCCGTGGTGGTCAAGGCCGACACATCCTATCAGGACATACACGGCGAAACCCGGGAAAGAGCCGCCCGAATCGATTTGAACACGGCCTACCCGGGCGCATTGAGCCCTAGAGATGACCGTGACTTTTTCCAGTTCGAGGCGAGGAGAGGCGTGGTATACCACGTGGACACGGGCCCGGAGGCCGTTGTTGACTTCTCTATCTTCAACTCGGATGGAACGCTCGCAACCAGCAATGAAAACCAACGTTCAAGCCTGTCCTGGTCCGCGCCCAGGGATGGAAACTACTTTGTGGCGGTCTCGGCCATAACCGGCGAAAACGAGTTGCCGCGCACCTACATTTTGGAAATCACGGGACTGGAGATCACCGAAGACCGGCACGGTGATGCGATCAAAGAGGCCACGCTGGTCCGGATGGGGTCACGAACGACCGGCGCTATAAGTCCGGCTGAAGACCTGGACCGGTTTTATTTCCGAGCAACCCCTGGAGTCCTGTACACGTTTGATCTGGCCTATGGGACAGCGAAAACGGTAAGTCTTTCGGTTGCCGAGTCCCGAACGGCCCATTTGATTGTGGCTTCGAACTATGGAGAGGACTCCTCGGTAAAGTGGCTGTCGCCCAACAACGCGGAGTACGTCGTCACAATCTCCAGGGCTCCCCAGTTGGCCGACCCGGTCGGGACCTACTATTTGACTGTAACTGCTGATGCTTCGGTGATCGACCGGCACCCAGGTGAGTTGACCAGCGCTTCCAAGATTGAAATCGGCAGCATCGTGCCTGGCGCTATCAGCCCCGCTGCCGACACAGACGCCTTTGCTTTCGACAGTAAACAGGGGGCAAACTACCTTGTACGGGTGCACTCGCTAGCCGGGCAACCCGCCCGGTTTTCGGTGATCAATCCCACGGCGTCATACTCTGAAACCAACCAGGATGCCGTTGACACCCTCTTGGTCACCGCTCCGGCGACAGGCAAATACTACGTCGTCATATCGGGGGGGCCCGAGACAGTCGCCGACGTCACCAAGTATGAACTCACCGTAACGCTGGACGAATTCTCACCCACCATTGCAGCGATTCCGACGCTGACCAGCGAAACAACCGCGGTCATTCCGGAAATCTCCCTGGCGGTCGCCAGCAGGGTGGCTCTGCCGGGGAGTTCCGTACGTGCGCCCATATTGTTGACCGGCGCCTCGAATATCACCGGCCTTGGGTTCAGCCTGTTGTATGACCCGGATGTTTTTGAGTTTGCGGGTGTTGAATCAGGCTCCCTGCTGGCGCCTGGCGATTTTAACTACCGCGCCCAAGACCCCGGCGTCGTCCGGTTCGGTTTTTCTTCAAGTGAGCCGGTAAGCGGCTCCGGATCGGTCGCGGTGGCGGTCTTCCGGGCCGTCGGTGACGTGGATAGCTCCAGCCCGTTGAAGTTCACCTTGGGTTTGGCCGCCGACTCTGACGGCAAGGTGGTTTCGATGGCGCTGGCCGACGGGCAACTCTCAATTGGCGCCCGGATTGCGGGTGACGGCAACGGCGATGGTACGGTGTCGGCCCTGGATGCGTTGATCGCCATGAGGATGGCTACCGGTTTGAACGAGGTTGATTTGGCGTTGGACCTGGACGGCGACGGCACGGTTACTGTTGACGACGCCAGGGAAATTCTGGTCATGGCCGGCCGGGGTCGGGAGGTCTAGGGTGGAGAAGCTAAGAGCCAACCTTGAAGTTGCCATAGCCTTTGTCAGCGAACGCTACAAGTGGTTTCTGGCGCCCGTAATAGTGTGTGCGGTGGTGGTAGGAAGCTGGCTGGCGGTAGGGGTTGTTACCGGGGATGATGGTCCCACGCCGGACCCGAACCGTTCGATACGTGTCAGCCAAGAGGAATATCCGCCCCACTCGCCGGCCAGGGCAAGAAGCAATCGGTCTGCAACCCCGGCGCCGACTCCAGTCCCCGCAACCCCCGTCGCGGCTGACACGAGAGTCGATATAGGGGAGAACATGGGGCTTGAAGCACTCGATGAAGCGCGGGTGGAGGTCCCTATTTTCCTGCAGGGTGCTTCTGACGTGGGGAGCCTGGAGTTCGTACTGGTATTCGAACCGAACACCCTGAAATTCGTGGCGGCAAAGCCGGGGACTTTGGCCTCGGATGCCCTGATCGAAACCAACCTCAGGTCTGATGGGCGCGTCTGGGTAGGGATCGTCGAACCCACCGGCGTCACCGGCGACGGCTCGATTGCCGTGCTTTCGTTCGAAACCCTGGAAGGCGGCGAGAGCGAAAGCCCGCTGGTGTTGGAAGACATTTCGAGCTATAGGGCGTCTACGTATCTGGACTCGTTGCACCAGCCGACTCCCGGACACTTTGGTGTGGACCAGGGGTCGCTGGCCCCGCCTTCATTGGTTTTCCAGTAGCCATCATCAACCACGAGATGGCAGGAAATGCCGAATAGCAGCAAAAACCCCGGGCTTTTTGGGCCCGGGGTTTTGTTATGGCTTATAGAAGGTTGATAAGCGACGCAGAGTAAACTGCCAAGCGTTTAGGCTATGAATTGGGGGAATTGCCTGATGGCAAGTCTCCATCATCCAACCAGCCAAACTTGCGGGATAAGTTCACCCAAAGGCGTTGAGTCTGCTGGGAATCCCGTCGTACTTCCTCCAACAGTTTTAGCTGACGTCCCGCAATACTGGCAAGCAAATTCAATCGTGCCTCTTGGTGTTGGACAATTTCTTCCAACGTTTCCGGGGTAGCCATGTCGATACTCCCTTGGTATCTCCCTAACTGTTGACATTATCTTGGCCAGCGAGTGAATCATCAAGAAATCTCAAGGTGCGCCTTGGATATGGATTGGCGGGCTTACTTTGCCAAATGACTCCCGTGTAAAAGTAAGCTAGGAAAAAGGTGGCCCGTATCAAGGTCAAGCGCTGGGTGGTGGGACGGGCTCACAGGTGGATGAACCGCTTTGGGCGCATTCTGGTCTGCTGGGACAAGCCTCCGGACAACTACATCGCCTTCCTTCATTTAGCTTTTGCCCTCATTGCTCGCAGGGCGCCGGGTTATTAGGATAGGCTCTTAGTCCGGTTCGGGGCAGGTCAAGATGGCGCGGTTCATGGGACAACTGGTCCTGGCGGGGGGAAGGCCGGTGGATGGCTCTTCGGCCGCCGTGTTCCGCATCGCCTTTGGGCTGGTGTGCGTCGCCGGGGTTCTTCGATTTTTCGCCCACGGTTGGGTCTCGGAACTTTACGTCGAACCGGTCCACCACCTCACTTACCTGGGATTCGCGTGGGTGAAGCCTTGGCCCGCTTGGGGAATGCACCTGCACTTTGCCCTGCTGGGCGTCTTTGCCCTGGGCATAGCAGCTGGATACCGGTACCGGGTGTGCGCCCGGGCCTTCTTCCTGGGGTTCACCTACGTCGAGCTGCTCGACAAGACCAACTATCTCAACCATTACTATTGGGTCACCCTGGTCAGTCTATTGATGGTGTTCCTTCCGGCTGCACCGTTCCGCGTCGGTAGATCGCTGGTTAGCCTTGAGGCGCGGTCAAGAGGTCGCTGTAAGCGCCTGGGATGCCCTTCCGATCGCAACGCTATGGTTATTGCGAGGACAGGTGGCGGTAGTGTACCTGTTCGCCGGCATCGCCAAGCTTAACCCCGACTGGCTTCTGGGGGCCCAGCCATTACGCATCTGGCTGCATCATCACACGGACCTGCCGCTGGTGGGGCCGTTGATGGGCGAGCCCTGGGTCGCCTACGCCATGAGCTGGACGGGGGCCTTTTTCGACCTGACTATCATCGGGTGGCTGATGTGGGGGCGCACGCGGACGTGGGCGTTCCTGGTGGCCGGCGTGTTCCACCTGCTGACCTGGCTGCTATTCCCGCAAATCGGCGTTTTCCCGTGGCTGATGTTGGGCGGCGCTTTGATATTCTTTCCACCCGACTGGCCCAGGCGCCTGGTCGTTTGGGTGCGGACGGCAGGCAAAGCCGCTGGCCGGCGAACCGTTCCTGAGCCTGGTCAACCCGTTGCCCGGGAGGCGCGGTCGTGGCTGCCCAGGGTCGCGGCCATCGCCATAGTCGCTTTTTTCCTGCTCCAATTGGCCGTGCCGCTGCGGCATTATCTCTACCCAGGCAACGTGCGTTGGAACGAAGAGGGCTATAGGTTCTCCTGGCGCGTCCTGGTCACCGAGAAGGCGGGAATGGTCGAGTATCGGGTCCGAGAGCCGGAAAGCGGCCGGTCGTGGAGGGTTGAACCGGAGGCGTACTTGACGCCGTTGCAGGCCGAGCGGGCTGCTACCCAGCCGGACATGCTGCTGGAGATTGCCCACATTATTGCGGACGATTTTTCGGCCAGGGGGTACCCGCGTGTGCAGGTATACGCCGATGCCTTCGTATCAATGAATGGCCGTGAGCATCGGAGGTTGCTCGATTCTTCCATAGACCTGGCATCAATCGAACATGGCTTGAGCCCGAAGAGATGGGTGTTGGCGGCCCGAAGTGACCCCACCCAGGAACACCGTGCCTTCAGCGACCTGCAGGACTAGCTATCTCCGTCGGTGTCGGAGAAACCCACAGTCACGCCAAGTACGCTGACTACCTCCGTATTCAGCACGAGTTGCATCTCTTTGAAACTGTCGTAAACGTTCCTGACCGACTGCGGGTTGGCTGCTATTGCCGACTCCAGGCTTCCGTCTAAGCCGTCTACTGCGGTCAAGGCGCTCTCGATTGCGGCGGTCATACGGCTGTCTACTTCAAGTGACAATTGCCCTACCATGTGTCCAATACCCAAGGCTTGTGGGTCGCCTTCGGCCCCGCGATACATTTCGGCTATGCCCAGCAGTTGGTGGCTCAAGTCTTTTCGGGAGTGACCGGCTGCACCAGAAGGTATGGCGATCAAGTCGGGTTCGGCGTCCACCCCCAAAGCCGCCCCCAGCCGCATGTTGGCAATTGTACGGACCAGGAAAACCAGCGAACGCACCACCTCCGCCTCGGCCACCCGAGGGTGCAGGGATGAATTCGCGCTTCCATCGAAAAACCCGGCGTCACCCGGCGACTCATCATCACCCTCCCAGTCGTGGAGGATACCCTCGATTTCTTCGTGGGACACCGAGGTTAAGGCCGACAGGTAGCCGCACCGCGCGGCCGCGCCCTGTGTGGTGAGACTGTTGCTGCCTTCTGCGAACAGAAGGTGCTCCATGGCCCCAATTCCCCTCTGTGTGGCCGGCATAAACTGCCGGACCATTTCTTCAGTCACCACGTCGCCGCCACTGAGGGCATTGTCTATGCGTTCGACAGAAACCGGCCTCCAGTCGACCAGGGACTGCGAACGCCGGTCCATGGCCGGTCCGAAGCGGAAGGCCTCGGTGGTCACCCAAGTGTCTCTAGCCACGCGCCAATCGCTTCGCGAGCTTTCCAGAGCCGCAGCGTTGGGCTCTGAGCATAAGGTTTCCATCGAATCCGCCAAGCGGCCCATGGCGTCGGCAACCTGGCGGTATCGAGGAACGATCACCAAGTTGGTCAGACTGGTCAGAACATCTTCTCGGGAGACTGACTTGGTTCGGCCGGGGTCTCCCGAGCCGTTTCCGCCGCAAGCTGCCAGCGTCAATAGGACCGCCGCCAGGCCAAGTATCCAAAGGGCGGAAGCCCACCTGACGGGCCTCACAGCGACTCCAGAAACTTGATCAGGGCTTCCCGTTCCTCCCTGGTCAAGCCCCGGAATGATTCCCTGGACTCAGTTGCCTCCCCTCCGTGCCAGAGAATTGCCTCCGTGAGGTTTCGAGCCCGCCCGTCATGCAGGAACATAGTGTGGCCGTTCACCGTTTCGACTAGGCCGATGCCCCACAGCGGGGGTGTGCCCCACTCCCGGCCGGATGCGTCGAAGTCGGTTGCGCCGTCGGCCAAGCCTTCGCCCATGTCGTGCAGCAGCAGGTCCGTGTAAGGGTAGATGGTCTGGCCGGCAACTGCGCTTACCGGATGCTCCCCGGTTGTGTGGGACGGTGTGTGGCATTGGTTGCACCCGGCCTCGGCGAAGAGCCGCGCGCCGCGGGCAACTGCGGGTCGTCAAGGTTTCTCATGGCGGGCACGGCCAGGGTCTGGGTGTAGAACACGACTTTGGCAAAGCGGTCGTCGGGTATTTCAGGACCGCCGCCGTTGGGGGCTGCCCGGCATTCGTGCTGCGCCTCCGGGCAATTGTCGTTGGGGAACAGGGGCGAAGTTATACCCATGTCACCCAGGAAAGCGCCGGCCGTCTGCTGCTCCACCGTCGGCTGGTTGGCCTTCCAGCCGAACCGTCCCAGGGCTAGTTTTCCCTTGAGAACGTCCCAAACCATGTTGGGCCGTCCGGATATTCCATCGCCGTCGGCGTCATCCGGGTCGGCCAACGCCAGTATGTCTGTCTCCGGGATTGCCTCCAGCAGCCCCATGCCGACGATTGCTGGCGCTACCCTTGGCGATAGCATAACTTCCGGGAGCAGCGGGCCGTGGGCCAAGTCCCCTATCTCGTAGGTTGGGGCTCGCAGGCTGTGAGGCTCGCCGTCTTCAAAACCCCCGGGCAATTCCCGGTACCGGACGATCATGCGTCCTTCCGGAGGGACCAGCAGCACCGCCCGGTCCTGCAGTTGGCCGCCGTACACCGGGTCCGGCATTGGACCGCCGTTGGGTCCCTGCCCCGGAATGCTCAAGCGGAACAGGAGCCCTCGTTGGGGGTCCACCTCGCTATCGGGAGGTTTGCCTCGTCCGTCCAGGGTGTGACAAGAAGAACACGACAGGGCGTTGAAAGAGGGTCCCAGGCCGTCGCGGGCCATGGTGGAGGCGGGCGCGGTTACCTAATTCTGGCGGAAAAAGCTGTTTCCTACGACGAAGGTGCGCCGCTCGCCGCTTTCGAGGTTGCGGGCCGGGAGGCCGAAGGCATTGCGAGTGCTGGTGAAGGCGGTGGTGTCGCCCCCAAGTTTCTCCACCAGCACGATTTGCGCAGTGTCCGGCGAGCGGTCCCGATCAAAGACGACAAAGTAAACCACCGGTGTCAATACCAGGGCGGCGACCAGGACAAAAATCGCCGCCCGCTGCATTCTGGAGGAGAGGTTGCTTGAGAGCGCGGTCACTCTAGCTTACCGTGATGGTTATTCCCGCTGCTTCGGTGGCAGAAACGATGGTATCGGTTTGTTGTTCCAGCGATATGATTGTCTGCAGCACCGCTTCTCTGCCGGGATCATTGTTGGCGATTGAATCACGCAGGTGCAGGTCGAAGGGACTGGGAATGACTTCAGCCAGGGCGACGCTGCGGTCGATCTCCATCGCCAACCGGTCGGCCAAGCCGGGGTTGCTGATGGCTACCAGGGACTTGATGCCCGGTCCGGAGACGGCTCCGTAGTTTCCGGTGAAGACCATCTGAATGCCCCGGGCGTCGCCAACGATGTCGGCAGTGGTGTTATCGGAGAAGCAGGAATGCTCGTCTTCCTGAGACCGTTCTTCGTAGGCAACGGTCATGCGCTCACCGGCCAATTCTCCCCGGCTGAGCTCGCCGATCCCCGTAATGATGTTGGCGAGGGCGGCGTCGGAGTCCATCGCCAGGAACTCAGCCCGGTAGTTGCCGGAATCCCCGGGGGCCCAGGCATCGACCATTTGCTGTAGATGCACCAACAGCAGGTCGGAGGCAGCCGCCAGGTAGGCGGCCCGGCGAGCGGCGTTGGCCCCAGTCGTGTAGTCTTCGAGGGGCCGTCCTCATTCAGATCCTGGCCCCAAAGCAGGAATTCGATGGCATGCCAACCGGTGGAAACGTTTTGTTCGCCGCCTTCCAGGTTCAACGACTCAATTAAAGATACGTCGATCACCGGGAACTCGGCAGGATTATTGATGATTCCCGCGTTAAGGCTGCCTTCCACGTAGTCCAAACACGACTCGTCCAACGGCCAGGCGTTGAGCAGGGCTTCGGGACCATCCTCTTCGTTGTCGATTGGCCCGCCATAGAAGCGGAAAGCCTCCGTGGGGCTATAGTCGTCACGGGCATCGAGCCAAGCCCTCTTCGCGTCTTCAAGACTGGAGGCGGTTGAGTCACTGATGAACAAGTCGATGGCCCGGTCCATATCCGTTGCGGAAGTCAGGCTCTTGGTGTAGAGAGAGTACATGCCGTCGGCATAGTTGGCTACCACGTCCCGTTTGACGGAGGCTAGGTCCGGGCCCGGAACCGCAGTCGCCGCCGGCGTTTCCGTCCCGCATGCGGTCAGCAGGAAAAACAGGAGCACGATCGTGGAAACAGTCCAGAGGGCCGTATAAGATTTCAACATACTGTACTCCCAGCTTAGCGTAATATGGCATTAAATACTTATGGACAGTGAGCGATTATAAATGGGTAAACACTGTATATAAAGATGTATACACGATTAAATGTAAAGTGTAATACCTTATGCCAATTACGTTGGTATAAATGCTGGTAAAGCCCCGGTTGAGGATCCCTGGAAACGGGTTGCTAATGGACGAGGCCGCCGACGTTATCGAGGTGACTTGCTACCCGAAAACTGGTCGGACTGCAATGCGGGTTCTAAGCTGCTTTGTACAAAAGCTGGATGAAATGTATGAGCAGGACAGGCTAACCGGGCCAAACTTCCACCAAAGGCCAGTGATGCTTATCCTTCCCGAAGCTACTGTACCGGTAACTAATCCCATCGCAACGTTGTTTCAGCGCCGGACTTGGACGAAAATTTAGGTGTTGCTAGTAGGTGCAGTCCCGGCCCCGGCCAACGCACCGTGGCAAGGGCTCTCTGAGTTACAGACCCGGGCGGCCACCTGGACTACGCCCGCTGTCACCAGACGCATAATAGGGCGGTGTGGTCCCCCATCCCGGTATTACAACGACGGTTGGGGTGATAGGATTACGGCGTAGTTGGGAAGGCTTGTCCCAGTGATGCGGGTGATGGAGCAGGGAAGTGGATGCGGCGGATTTCGAGCCTGTGGACAAGGCCTTTCAGGTTAATCCCCACTACTTCGCTCCGCTGTTTGGACGCGGGACCATAGCCGCCATTATCGCCAGGCACTGCTTGTGCAGTCCGGCGAGCGGCGCAACTCCGGGAATCTGTCGGAGACGGTTCCGGCGTCAGCCAGAGCGACGCAGCGGTTTCTCCCTGAATCCCCCGGGGTGAGGGCTCAGTCATAGGACGCCTTCAAGGGTACTTGGCACCCCGGCTTTGCCCTACGGAGGCAGTTGCTTCGGAGATACTCTCCTGGAGGTCCCGGCATACGTGGGAGGAGCCCGGTGGCGTGTAGAAACGGGGTTCGAGACGGAGGTGATGCGGGCCAGGATTAGTACGAGACCTGCACCTGGGCGGGCTGGCTTCGTCACGTCGCCCTGTGCCTGCTGGAGGGGGCCTTTGTGTTGGGCCTGCAACCGGCGTGGGGTGGAAAATGTCCCGGACACGAGGCCGCAAGTCTACCGGGTGGTGCGGGAAATGCTTCCCCGGGAACGGTTCGCGCCGGATGAACTGTTGCGGTGGATCGAGGATGCCCAAAGGCGCTACGGACAGGCAAGACGTCCCCATGCACACCGCCGCGCATCTCCAAACACCCCTCCTTGGACCGTCGTTGAATTACTAGTAGTCCGTCAGTGTTGTATTGATGGGTAAAGGGATTTTAGTTTGATGCGCGCATCCGAGCTGGTGAAACGCCAGTCCACCCGTATTGCGTCCCGGTTGCGCTGTTGCTGCCACGCTCCCACCTCAGAGCGCTTTGGTCGGGAATACGGCGGTCTAGGCATTGCCGGGCCATCACCCCGATTTCGATCTCGGCCATATCGAGCCAACTGCCATGCTTGGGAGTGTAGTGGACCTCCAACCGTTCGGCGATGCGCCGCGCTTCGGCAGGTTCAAAGGCTTCATACAATGAGGCTGGGTGGTGGGTGTTCAAGTTGTCCATCACCAGCACAATACGGTCCTTGTGCGGGTAGTCCTCGTCCACCAGTTGCTTGACCACCCGGGCCCAATCGGCTTTCGTGCGCCGGTCCGTCACTTCCACCCGGCGCCACCCTTCCAGCGGAGCGAACAACATGAAAAGGTTGCTCACCCCGTTGCGCTCGTATTCGTAATCGTAGGAGCCCGCCGCCCCAAGCCGGGCCGGACGCGGCAGGCGCGTTTCTTTCACCTGTTGCTTGCTGGTCTCGTCCAGGCAGACCAGAACTTCGTTGTCCCCATACTGGCGCTGATAGACTTCCAGCACGTCTTCCATCGCACAGACGAACTCGGCGCTGCCTTGCGGCGGGATGCACCAGCACTCTTTCAGCCAGGGCTTGAGTTCATTTTTTTGAGCGTCTGGCGCACTGTTTCAGGGCTGATGCTCTCCACGATCTCGCATTCGACCAGCCGGTCGGCCAACAGTTTCAGCGTCCAACTGGCCCGGCCCTCCGGCGGTTCAGCGCAGGCCAAGGCAATCAGGTGGGCTTCTCCTTGACCTTCCAACCGCTTCTGCCTCCGGTTCAGTTGCTCCTTGCGCCCCAAGGCCCGCTCCAGACCCTCTTCCACGCACCGCCGGCGCACCCGTTCCACCGTCGCACGGCCAATCTGGAGAACCCGGGCAATGTCTTCATCCTTCATGACCCCGTCCGCATGGGCCTCATCACTCAGCAGCAGGATGCGCCCGTGGGTCTGCTTGTAAGCCGCCGCCCGGCCACGGGACACCAATGTCTTCAGTTCCTGCCGCTCCTCCGCACTCAGCTTGACCCGGTATCTCTTCATCTGCATCCCCTCCTCACACGCCCCAATCCTCTTCGCCCTATGCTTGGTAGAATACACGTGGTCAGTACTCAATTCAAAAAAGATGTTGGACTACTAGTCTAGAAGCACCAACTTCGCGGCAAGCTGGTATTCCGAATGGTGCAGGTAAACGAAAACCTCCTCTATCAACCGGACGAGAGGCCAAGCCATCCGGAATCGCTGCTCCACGGATTCCAGAATGTCATGACCCGCATGGCGGCAATGGCTGCGGCAGCGTCGATCATTGCTGTGGCGGGCGGACAATCCCAGGGTTATCTGTCCTGGATTTTCTTTTCGGCCCTTGTGGTTTGCGGAATAGGCTCGATGCTGCAAACCTTCCGATTCTGGAGATTCGGGTCCGGGTATTCCCTTAGCGTAGTCTCTGCATCCGCTTTCATTGCCATCTGTATCTCGGCGCTGGTAGCAGGAGGCCCGGCGTTGCTGTCGAGCCTGATCGTCGTTTCGTCGTTGATACAGTTTGTGTTCATCTCGCGGCTCTCCTGGCTACGGCGTGTCATCAGCCCGGTGGTCGCCGGAACAGTCCTCATGTTGCTGGCTTCGACGATAATAACCGTCGTACTCAGCAGGCTTTCTGATTTGCCGGAAGGCGCGTCCTCGGTGGCGGCGCCAATCCTGGCTGGAACGACCCTGTTTATCCTGATGGCGTTGAGGCTTTTCGCTCCGCCCAAGTTGCAGCAATGGGCGCCGGTCGTCGCTATTGTGGTGGGTTGCGCCATAGCGGCCCCGTTGGGCGCATACGAATGGAGGCTCGTTGTGGAAGCCCTCTGGATTGGTTTTCCCAGTTTTCCCTGGCCGGGATTCGACCTGAGCTTCGGCGCGACCTTCTGGGGGCTTTTGCCTGGATTCGTAATAGTAAATATGGCAACCACCATCAATTCGATCACCGATACCGTGGTAATTCAGCAGGTAGCCTGGCGCAGGCCCCGGGCCACTGACTTCCGCGTAGTTCAGGGAGGCCACTACCTGGTGGTATTGACCAATCTTCTGGCCGCCGCTCTGGGCACGATCCCCAATATGATTGGAGCGTCTAATTCCGCGCGGGTTATGCTCACGGGAGTTGCGGCGCGCCGCATGGGTATCTATGGTGGCCTGATTCTGATAGTGGTAGCGTTTTCCCCAAAGCTGATAGCGCTGGCTGTCGCCATTCCACGCCCTGTGTTGGTGGCCTACACGGTCTTTATGCTGTCGCTCCTCTTTGTGCAGGGTATGAGGACCGTTTTCAGGGACGGCATCGACGGTCGAAAAGCCGCGGTCATAGGAGTGTCCCTCTGGATAGGTATAGGTTTTCAGAACCAGGTGATTCTGCCGGAGCTGCTGACCGGAACATTGGGGACTCTACTCAGCAACGGCATGACAACCGGATCCGTTTGCGTAATTTTGCTCACCCTGTTGATGGAGTACACATCCAGGCGCCGCAGGCGGTTGAATGTGGCGATGAATTATTCGTCGTTGCCCAGGATCGACTCTTTCCTCCAGGGGTTCGCAGCAAGCGCCGGCTGGAATGAGGCATCAATAAACCGGCTAAGGTCAGCTGGAGAGGAAACTCTGTCGAGCTTACTATCCCAGGAATCCCAGGATGGGGAATCGGAAGAAGATGCCGGGAAGCGCCTGATTGTCGCTGTCCGTCGCGCCGACACCGCCATTGAGATGGAGTTTGTAGCGACTACCGAGGGCGGTAATCTGGAGGACAAGCTGGCCTATTTGAACGACCAGCCTGAGATACAGGACGAGCGCGAAATCTCCTTCCGCTTGTTGCGTCATTACGCTTCTTCGGTCCAGCACCACAAATACAACAACATAGATATTATTACCGTGCAGGTTGCCCCGTCGTCATAGAACCGCAAGGTTGGTTTTTGGAGACGACTCCAGTAGATTTCGTATGTACCTCCATCGCCAGGATTGCCGATGCCCCGGTGCATTTTGGTCACGTCTACAACGTGGTTCAACGGGCTCCGGGCCACTATTTGTTCCCTCTGATGTCCCACCCATTGGCCCGTGACTGACGCCCGCTTCCGCTGCACCTGACGGCCATCCACTCCAACTCAGAATAGTGCTGACCTTGTAAACCGGGAGCGTACGTCCTACGATTGGCGTTATGCTTCTCACCATCTCTACGACGCATCAGCCTGCGACCGACCTTGGATTCCTGGTGCATAAAAACCCCGGTCGATTTCAGTCGTTCAAGCTGCCGTTCGGGCAGGCTGATGTTTTCTACCCCGAAGCAGACCGCGACCGCTGCACGGTAGCGCTTCTCTTGGGCATCGATCCTATAGGCCTGGTACGCCCGAAATCCGGTGCGTCCGGTGCCGGCGGCTGGCTCGAGCAGTATGTCAATGACCGTCCATACGTCGCGTCATCGCACCTGAGCGTCGCGATTGCCTCCGTATTCGGGAGCGCGCTCGCCGGCAGAAGCCAGGAACGCCCGGAGCTAGCGGAGTCGGCCATACCGCTCGAAGCCAAGATCGCTGTTGCGCCTTCCAGGGAAGGAGCAGACTTGATCTGCAGCTTGTTTGAGCCGCTCGGCTACACTGTAGAGATTCAGGGACACCCGCTCGATGACCGCTTTCCTGAGTGGGGCGCCAGCCCGTACTTCAGCGTGTGTCTCACCGCGGAAACCCGGCTCCGGGAACTACTGGCGCACCTGTACGTACTTCTGCCCGTTCTGGACGACGACAAGCATTACTGGGTCGGCGACGATGAGGTAGACAAGTTGCTGCGCTTCGGCGAAGGGTGGTTGAGCAGCCATCCTCAGCGGGACCTCATATCACACCGGTACCTGAAGCATCAGCGCAGCCTCGTGCGCTCGGCTTTGGCTCAACTGCTTGACGCCGGTCAGGACGACCCCGGCATCACCGCAGCGCGACACGAACAAGAAGAGGAGCAACTTGAAACCCCTCTCCGGTTGGGTGAGCAGCGCATACAAGCAGTGCTGGCCACGGTCCGAACGCTAGGCGCAACGAGGGTGCTCGACCTCGGTTGCGGCGAGGGAAGACTGATTAGAGAGTTGCTCGGGGATCCTGAGATTCGTTCAGTAACCGGCTTCGACGTCTCACACCGCGCGTTGGAAGCGGCGAGTGAGCGCCTGCGCCTCGATACCCTTCCCACTCAGCAGCGGGAGCGCATCACCCTGTTGCACGGGTCCCTCACCTACCTGGATAAGCGGCTGTCGGGGTATGACGCCGCAATAGCCATGGAGGTAATCGAGCACATAGACTCCTCGCGGCTTGACGCGTTCGAGGAAGTCATATTTGGGGCCGCGAAGCCGGGTGCGGTCCTGATCACGACGCCCAATGCCGAGTACAACACACTCTTCGACAGGCTGCCCACCGGAGCATTCAGGCATAGGGACCACCGGTTCGAGTGGACGCGGGGGCAATTCCAGGAGTGGTCGCGCCAGGTCGCGGGCCGCCGCAAGTACGATGTACGGTTCCAGGACATCGGCCCTGAGCATCCCACCTACGGCACGCCAACCCAGATGGGCGTCTTCACCCGATGAAGATCGCCATTCCTGAATTATGCCTCGTGGCGCTGATTGGGGCTACAGGATCGGGGAAGTCCTCTTTCGCCTCCAGGCACTTCAAGCCCACCGAAGTGGTGTCTTCGGACGCGTGTCGAGCGATGGTGTCCGATGACGCCAACGACCAGGCCGCAACGCCCGACGCTTTTGTAGTGCTCAACTTCATTACGGATACACGTCTGCGCGCCGGCCGCCTTACCGTCATTGACGCCACCAGCGTACAGCCGCAGGCGCGTAAGTCTCTGGTGGCGCTCGCCCGGGAAAATAACTGCCTGCCGGTGGCAATCGTACTGAACATGCCGGAGGGCCTGTGCCTGGCCCGCAACGAGGGGCGTCCCGACCGGTCGTTTGGTCCCCATGTTGTCCGTCAGCAGGCGCAACAACTCAGGCGGTCGCTGCGCGGGCTGAAACGCGAGGGTTTCCGGTACGTGTTCGTGCTCAACTCCCCTGAAGAGGTGGAGGCGGTCACCATTGAGCGAGTACCGCTGTGGACCAACCGTCAGCACGAGCACGGGCCGTTCGACATCATTGGTGACGTTCACGGGTGTTTTGATGAGCTCGTCATGCTCCTCGACAACCTTGGGTACGAGGTGGAGGTCCGCGCTGACGCCGCAGGAGAAACCGGCTTTTCCGTAACACATCCGAAAGGACGCAAGGCCGTTTTCGTTGGCGACCTCGTAGACCGTGGTCCGGGTGTTGCCAAGGTACTCAAACTCGTAATGGCCATGGTGGCAGATGGCGTGGGGCTGTGCGTCGCTGGAAACCACGAGTCCAAGCTCGTCCGCAAGCTCCAAGGCAGGAACGTGCAGGTATCGCACGGGCTTCAGGAATCACTCGATCAGTTAGAGATGGAGTCCCCGGAGTTCCAGCAGCAGGTTGCCGCGTTCTTGGACGGGCTGATTAGCCACTACGTGCTTGATGGTGGGGACCTGGTGGTGGCCCACGCGGGAATGAAGACGGAATACCAGGGGCGAGCGTCCGCGCGTGTCCGGGATTTCTGCCTCTACGGCGAAACCACCGGAGAAACGGATGAGTTGGGGCTGCCGGTGCGCGCCGATTGGGCGGCCGGTTATCGTGGCCGGGCGACGGTGGTCTACGGCCATACCCCGAGCATGGAACCGGCCTGGCTCAACAACACCATGAACATTGATACGGGCTGTGTCTTTGGCGGCAAGCTGACCGCACTCCGGTACCCGGAAAAAGAGGTGATGTCAGTCCCGGCAGCTCGGGTCTACTATGAGCCGGCTAGACCTTTGGCCGGGCCAGCCCAGCCTGAAGAACCCGCGGCGCCAACCGAGGCTCGCGCCCCGAACCTCCTTGATATCGACGACGTGCTCGGGAAACGTATAGTGGCGACGCGGCTCCGCGGCAACATTACGGTGCGGGAAGATAACGCGGCCGCAGCCATCGAGGTGATGAGTCGCTTTGCTCTGGACCCTCGCTGGCTGGTGTACCTTCCGCCCACAATATCCCCGTGTGACACCTCCAGACTACCCGACATGCTTGAACATCCGGCAGAGGTGTTTGCCTACTACCGCCATAACGGCGTGTCCAGCGTGGTCTGCGAAGAGAAACACATGGGTTCACGAGCAATCGTCGTGGTGGGCCAGGATGCTGCAGCTATCGGGCGGCGGTTCGGCATCTCCGGCGAAGGTATCGGCGCCTGCTACACGCGGACGGGACGAAGGTTCTTTGAAGATCGCTCTCTTGAGGCCGAGTTCCTGGATCGTGTCTGCGGGGCGCTTTCGGCCGCCGGTCTTTGGGCTGAACTTGAGACCGACTGGGTGGCGCTGGATTGTGAACTCATGCCGTGGTCCGTGAAGGCGCAAGAGCTACTCCGCGAGCAATACGCCGCGGTTGGTGTGGCAGCGCGGACCAGCCTCACGGCGGCGGAAGCGCTCCTTCAGGAGACGGCGGCTCGTGGTATTGACGCCGGTGACGCCTTCCACAGAGTCGAAGAGCGGCTGCGCCTCGCCCAACTCTACAGCGACTCGTATGCCCGGTACTGCTGGCCGGTGACTTCGCTCGCCGATATCCGCCTTGCGCCTTTCCACCTGCTGGCCAGCGAAGGCCGGATGCACACCGATAAGAACCATCTGTGGCACATGGACATGGCTGCGCGGTTGAGCCAGGCCGATCCCGCGTTGTTCCAGGTTACCGAGCATAAGGTGGCACAGTTAGACACGCCAGATGAGATTGAGGCTACACGGTGGTGGGAGGCACTAACGGGCAGCGGTGGGGAGGGCATGGTGGTGAAGCCGATGGCCTTCATTACGACAGCCAAGCGTGGCCTGGTGCAGCCGGCCATGAAGTGCCGGGGCATCGAATACCTGCGCATTATCTACGGTCCGGAGTACACCCTGCCGGAGAACATAGAACGTCTGCGGAACCGCGGCCTCTCCACCAAACGGTCGCTAGCGCTTCGGGAGTTTGCGCTGGGAGTTGAAGGTCTCCAGCGTTTTGTCGACCGAGAGCCTCTCTATCGAGTGCATGAGTGCGCCTTCGCCGTCCTCGCCCTGGAAAGCGAGCCGGTCGATCCCAGACTGTAAGAGGCAACACGGTGAGTGGGCTGCCAGGACTCTTTATGGACACCGGACGGGAAAGCGCAACATAACCCACGCGACTCAGACAGAAAATTACCAATTGGGATCCGGACCGGCTGGCCCAGGAATCAGCCCTCGAAGATCGTAGTTACTTGCGCTGCGGTTGTCTCGAATCCCACACTCTCCACCTGCCGAGACTCGAACCTGCCATTAGGGTTGCCGTGGCAAACCTATTTTTCGCACCATCCGAACAAGGCACGGCGCTCTTCCAAGGCAACGTGGTACATGGCCATCCGATCGATCTCCTCCGGGCGCCCAGGCGTGCCGGCCAGAAACCGGAGTGCAGCCTGATCCCGAAACGCTCGGAAAAGGCGAGCCGGAGTATCAAAATATTTCGGGGTCACTGCCGACGAGCAGATTCCTAAAATCCCAATCCGAGACCGTATAAATGACCCGCTGCGGGACCTTGGGATGGGGAATATCCGAAAGAGGATTTTGCTTCAATTAGCTCTCGGCAACGTACCGATTGAAGAAGCGTTTGATGCGGCGGTACCAAGTTTCATAGTAGGGATCGCGGATCGGCGCCGTTGGAACGTTGCGTTGGTCGAACCACAGAGATCGGGACTTCAAAGCCACCATATACTGCCGGATATGGTCCCTGCCAATGCCCTTAAGGGCGGGCCAGTTCATCTCTTCGGCAAAGTCGGCCATGAAGCCCAGGTTCCGACGCCTGTTGTCTATGGCCATCGGCCCGGTTGAAGATCACCTGACCTATGAAAAAGGTCCCAATGGTACTGAGAATTGATAGGCAGAGACCATTGACCTGCTTGGCGCTCTTTATTCCACCACCACTTGGAACGGAATACCCCATAAAATGGCGTCAAATGAGCCTGGAAACCACAACTGGGGAAGGGGTGGAGCGGCTGATGGGAATCGGACCCACGTATCTGCCTTGGGAGGGCAGTGCTCTACCACTGAGCTACAGCCGCAGGTGAACCGGTGGCAACCCGTCTCGGTTCGAAGACCAATGGAAGACCGATGATAGTTTGGACGCTCTCAGGTTGTCAATCTTGGCGGAAGATCAGTGGAAGGAACTATCGCTGCGGCGAGGGTTGCCATGGCCTCTCCAATGCCGCCTGAAAAATGGAAATAGCCTGTTTCCATGACAATGATGATGGGCCGGGGACACCCCTTAACCGCACCATCTGTCAGCCGCCGCGAACTGGCTATGCCGTCTATGCCACGATGGTTTGCAATGCGATAGCCCTGGGTTAGTGTGCTGTGTGGTTGACATAGCTCCGAAAAACCTGAATATTGGTAACCGTGGCAAGCGGTTTGGTTTCAGTCTTGGTCCGTCAACCGCTTGATTATGGAGGAGACATGGTAAAGCAGGGCGTAATCCCTGATGAGTTAACCAAGCCCTTCTGGGACGCCGCCAACGAGGGACGGCTGGTCATCCAGAACTGCACGGCTTGCAGTAGGCTGCAACACCCGCCGGCGCCCCGGTGCGGGAAATGCGGCTCGGGCGACGGCTTGGAGTGGGCCGCAATGAGCGGGCGGGGCCGAATTTATAACTATGGCGTGGTACACGATTGCCCGGTACGGCTGCTTCAGGAGGACCAACCGATCAACGTTGCCGTGGTAATGTTGGACGAAGACCCCGGAATCCAAATGTTCTCCCATCTTCCGGGGACTCCGGCCGATGAGGTTCCGGTTGGGGCAACAGTGGAGGTGGTTTTCGAAGCGACCGCCAATGGTCAGATGGTCCCCGAATGGCGGGTCATTGGCTGAACCGGCCGCCTGTTCAGACGTTCTCAGGCACGCAGAGCACTCGAAACAACCGTAGAAGGAGTGACCAATGACCACCCAAGATGCCCCCGCCGCCATGTATCGAAGCACCGAAGGATTGGGTATTTGGGAACACCGGGGAAAGGTAGCGGCCGTCGGAATCGGCCACTCTCCAACCACCCGGCGCTGGGACGGCCAGCCGGAGACTTCCGTAGGCGCCTGGAGCATTCTTGCCTTGAGGCGGGCGATGGAAGATGCGGGGGTGTCGCCCGACCAGGTCGATGGCCTGGTCATCTGCCCGGTAACCACCACCGGGGCGTTTTGGCCCGACGACAAGCCTGTCCCAATGGACGTGGTCAACGCCTTTAATCCTACCGGCGACCCGCTGGACGGCATTGCCAAGCTAAGCTCCGAATGGCTATTGAAGAACATGCCGGAACTGACGAATGTCCAATTCACGATGTACGGTCCGGGGTGTATGTCCAACGCTATTGTTGTTGCCGCCCAGGCGGTGGGCGACGGCCGCACCCACACCTGCCTGGTGCTGAAAGGGTGGCACAACCTGGAAGGCCGGTACTACCAGGGAGGAGCGAACGCAGCGGACGCCATTCCCGGGACCAGCGCAATCAGCCGCCTTTGGGGAATGCCTGCGTCCTATGGAACGGCCCTCCAGTTCGCCGAGTACTGCCGGAAGTACGGCAAGACTCACGACATGATGGCCCCATTTATGGAGAACTCAAGAAGGAACGGCCTGTTGTTCCCCGAGGGGTATTGGGCCCAACATCGTCCCGAAGAATTGCCGCGGGAAGACTACCTTGCCTCCCGGTGGATAGCCAAACCGGCCAGCCTGTACGACAACGACATACCCATCATGGCATCCGCGGCGTATGTCTTCACCACCGCGGAGCGGGCGAAAAACATGAAGCAGAAGCCCGTGTACATCCTCAACCATGCGGCGAGCCGGGGGACTCCCCGGAGTCTGACTCCAACCCTGGATGAGGTGGAGCAGGAGACTGCGAGCACCGGAAGGAAGATTTACGAGGGCGCCGGGATTTCCGCCAGTGACCTTTCCTTCGAAAATATGTACGATGGGTTCTCTTTGTTCCACCAGTTCCACATTGAGGGCCTGGGATATCGGGGCATTAAATTCGGGGAAGCCCTGGATTTATACCAGACCGACATCTCGATTGAGGGGCCGAACCCGGTGCTTCCCAGCGGGGGGAACATTGGAAGCGGCCGGAGCCGTTTCTGGATGCACACCGACTGCATCCAACAGCTGCAGGGAAGGGCCGGCGCCAGATCGGTCACCGGTGTCAAGCCAGAGATTGCGGTGTCCGGCGGACCTATGCCAATGGGCGGCAACTTCACAGTGTGGAGCGCCACACCCGACTAGGATTCATGGGACTACCGGGTTACCGGCTTGATGAAGTCCAGCCGGATATTGCCGGAGCCGACGAATTCAACTGAGCGCACGGCAGCCGGACGGTAAGGAGAGAGGGACCTGTTTGGTGATTCTGATAAGTTTTGACATAGACGGCACCCTTGAGGTTGGCGATCCCCCTGGGGTGCTGACCATGGACATGGTGAGATTGGCTCAAGAGAAGGGATTTTTGATCGGCAGTTGTTCCGACCGCACAATGAGCGGACAGCGAGCCATCTGGGACCAGCACAATATCTCGGTTGATTTTGTCGTTCCCAAGCACATGCTTTCCGAGGTCAAGGCCAAATTCAAAGCCGATGTCTACTACCACATAGGCGATAGAGAGGACCTGGATAAGAAGTACGCCCTTGAGGCCGGTTTTGAGTTTCTGTGGCCCGATGAGGCGATGGAGCAGCCGTGGTTTTCCGCCAACGGAGACTCGGAACCAACGTAGGACACTCAGGATGTGATAAAGGTGTGAAGAAATGGTGCCATCAGGAGGCACGATATGGTTTTCTACCTTTGGGATGATAAACTCAAAAGGACATTAACCGCTAAAAAAAAGAGATATTTCGGGACGCTCTATATCCCAAACAGCAGGGGATGTGCGCAGCGTGTAAGGAAAAAGTTTCCAAGAAAAACATGCATCTAGACCACATAAAGGCTCATGCCGCAGGCGGGAGCGATAGGATCACCAACCTTCAATTGCTCTGCGGCCATTGTAACTCCTCGAAAGGGACAAGGACCCAGGCTCAGTTTAAGAAGGCTCTGGCCACAAAGCAGGCCAAGTCAACCACCAAGACTGCCTCGGCCAAGAAAGCAACCAGCAAGGCCACAGCAACCAAGAAGCCCGCCGCTAAGAAACGACAAACCAAG
Organism: Dehalococcoidia bacterium; assembly: GCA_965226825.1. Classification (GTDB taxonomy): domain Bacteria; phylum Chloroflexota; class Dehalococcoidia; order Lucifugimonadales; family UBA3495; genus Io17-Chloro-G2. The sequence goes on along the minus strand of CBDDED010000003.1, from coordinate 2,760,798 downwards.
CAACGCGACCCGTTCGCTGACTTGCTCGGGATCTAATATACCCGATGGTTTCCAGGGGCAGCCTTAAGATGAGTCTTCGACAAGGCTATAGGTCCGATCCCCATGCCGAATGAACAACTCAGTATAGCCGCCGGGGTTGCCTAGGCGGTGCTTCGGCAGAAAAGCGGAGTACGTATGGTATGCCCACCCCGGGCAGGCAGTTCTCGTGTCGCGAGCGGTGAATCTGCGAGGCAGCTTGCCCACCCGCCGAGCCACTCGAATCTCTTTGATGAATCGGCCTGAGCGTCTATCCATGTAGTCTCCTTGCTCAGGTGTGTGCTCAATATGTGGGCAGCTGAGAGGTAGAAGGGACTGTTTAGCTACGAAAATGGAGCCGGTGAAGAGAGTCGAACTCTTGACCTGCGGTTTACGAAACCGCTGCTCTGCCACTGAGCTACACCGGCCTGCAGGCTTATTTATATCTGGGAATGCCCTAGATGGTCACCGGTCTACCCCGTGTTGTAAATCTTTTGTAAATCCAACACCTTCAATGGCCTCGAATTTTTCATTCAATTTCACTGCAGCTCCCTCCTGAAGGCCCGGAAGAACGTGGGAGTACAAGTCGCCAGTGATCCCGATGCCGGAATGACCCAGCCGTTCCGAAACGACCTTAAGGTGCACTCCCTCACGTAAAAGCAAGCTGGCATGGGTGTGACGCAGGTCATGAAAACGGATTCCCTTGAGGCCAATCTTATTGACCAACCTGCCGAAGGCCCTAGTCACTGTATCCGGGCGCCAAGCACTTCCGTCCAAGTGGGAAAACACTAAGTCGTCGGGATCAACAGGCCTTTCCGATTTCCTATCATCCAATATCCGCCGGAAACAGTCCAATGCCACTGTAGGCAGATTTACTGCCCTCGACCTGCCGTTTTTGGGAGTTCCAACTGACAACTCCCCTGTATGCAACTGCACCAAGCTACGGTTGACCGACAGAACCCCCGTCTCCATGTCCAGGTCCCGCCACTCCAGACCCAATATCTCAGAGCGCCTTAATCCCGTCAGTAAGGCTACCAGCAACAGAGAATAGTATTTGCTGGCCTTCGCCGCTTCCAGCAGAGCTTGAACCCCATCCCAGTCCAATGTGCGGGCTTGGAAACGCTGCGGCTTGGGCGGTTCTACCGCCTCCGCCACGTTCCGTGCCAGGATTCCCATCCGAACACCCCACCGGAGGGCCTGAAAAGTCACTCGGTGGCAATGCAAGACGGTCTGGGCAGACAATCCCCGGCGCTGGCAATCGGATTCGAAAGATTGAATATTCAATGCTGTCAACTTATGGAGGCTGATATTGCCCAGGGCAGGGATGATATGCCGGTCCAGATTGCCCCGGTAACCCTCCAGAGAACGGGGTCTGACATGCGTCTCCGCATAGTCCTTGAACCACCGATTAAAGAATGTTGCCGTAGTTTCCTTGGAAGGCTCTACGTACTCCCCCAGGTCCATCTGCCTTAGCAGGTCGGTGAGCCGTTTCTCAGCATCCCGTTTGGTGCCGTGGACAACCTGGGTCTTGTACCGCTTTTTGCCCGAAACGGGGTCCTCTCCTCTGTAGAGGTAGAGGGTCCAAGAGTCCCTATTCTTTGTGGAACGCTGTCGTATGTGCCCCCGAGCCATCCCAATCCTCAACCAGTGTTTAAGAGAAGCCTATTCGAGATACCGCGATGCTTGCCAAGGCCTGCCCAATAAGGCCTACCTACCGGTTTACTCAATAGCAAAGATACCATCCTCAGCTAATGACTTCGCCAGCCAAGCAAAAGTCTTGCGCAGGATGACATCGCTTTTTCCAAGGTTGGAAATCTTCTTTGTTCGATCACATTATACTCTTCGGCCTCGCCAAGATCCCAGTTATTGCCGCCCGCACGACCCGGCACGTTGCACTTGGCGTTGCTTGCTTGATCGTATCGATCCTAAGGACAACAAGCCATCAGGCCGGAGGCATTTCTGGACTTCTGTCCCAGGCCGTTGCCGGTGGTGCCGGATGCTCCTTCGGTGAGGACAGTCTTCCGACCCTACATCTGGCCGGGGTGAACTGCGTACCGGGCGGCCAGTTGGGCTATCGTCCCCTGGCCCTTTACCGCCTCGAGAAACTGCCCCCGCGAAGGCAGGGGGCCACTTTGGCCTTGAAGGCCGGGCTGTGCTTCCTTCGTCCCTTCGACATTTCCCACTCCACCCTTGCTCCTCTTACTCCCTTGCGTCCAACCGATCCAGGATGCCGCTCCAAGCGAGGATTCGCGTATCCGCCGTAGCCAGCCGGTGGCCACCTAAGGCCGTGGCGACGATGATTCGGTCGGCGGGGTCGGCGTGGAAGTCCGGCAGGCTGGCGGCTCGGATGCCTATCTCGCCATCGACGGGAATCTCGATGAGGCCCTGGTCCAGTTGCTCCCGTCGCCAACGGACTATGTCTTCCGGGTAACCTATGCGCCCTTTGTCCAGTAGCATTGCCATTTCCCAAAATGAAATGGCGGAGAGCGCAACCTCATCGGATTCCCAGGCCTGCTGGATTTCGGCGCGGGCGACCTGTCCCAGCCTGTCGTCACCGGACCTCAGCCAAAGGGCCGCATGCGTGTCCAGCAGAATCATGGATTGAGTACCCGGTCAGGATTTGACTCGGCTTCCCACTCAACATCTATCGGGGAAATGATGTCGCCAAGAATTTCCAATTTGCCCCGGTCTATGCCGAAGAGCGTCTTGGGTTTTTCCCGGTAGGGGACCAACCTGGCCGTCGGACGGCCGTTCTTGGTGATGACGATCTCCTCTCCGGTCACGGCCACCTCATCCATGAGCTTCAGGCATTTGGCCTTGAACTCGGATGCCTTCATTGTCCTTGGTACGTTGGGTCTGTTCATTGCGGCCGTCATTTTGCTGCCCCTCACGGTTATTTGCGGCGGTATCAGTACATAGTCATGTCTATGGTCATATATTACCGCGCATGACCCATCTCCGCCAGCAGTCCATCCATCCCGGCCATCGGCTCGTCCCGCCGCCGCTCCGCCTCCCACAATTGGGCCAGTGCCTCCTCTACCGGCGTCACCTCCAAGGGTTCGGCCGTGTCAACATAGCGACTGATGTTCAGGTTGAAGTCGTTGCCCTCTATCTTTTCTATGTGCAAAAGGCGGAGCTAAAGTGGACCACCTGGACGGATTGATTGCCTGACTTGGGGCTGTCGCTGTTCAGGATAAATGTCCGGTTAAGTGTTCAGCATAAATGTCACTCGGTTAGGCCTCAATGGTATCAGATGACGACGTGGCAGCAACCATACGGGATTGTCGTGTTGGTGGACCTTCGGCATTCAGGTATTTTTTGACGGTGCCACTGTGGATTCCCAACTCACGCTCATCGCCGAACGCTACGAGCGTCGCTCCCTCGGCACCACGTCCGACCTCGTCTTCTCCCAGTGGGAGCATATCTTCGCCAACCCCATTGCCACTGCGGCGGCCATCGACCGGGTGGTCCACCACTCGGTCATCCTGAAATTCGAAGTGCCCAGCTACAGGACAGGAGTGGCTCAACAGCGGGGTCAGGACTAGGAAGTGAACCGGCAAGAATAATCGACCGAATCCCGGCAAAGATGGTTGACGTAAAATACTGGGCCGGAGACCTTGGGAAGCAAACGGTCCCGGAGTTCTACTGAGAGTCTTGTGGCGCCGGCGTTATTGATACGCGCAGCAGGCGTGTTTTGTGGTGATGAGGTCTTGTGTGTGGTTGGCTTGAGGTCGAAACCGGCTGGAATTCGCCTCTGTGGACTAACGGGGTCGGTTCCCGGGCACATTCCGGTTCTTTGATGGGCTGTTGGGAGCGGCTTGCGAGAGCCGGTTCAAGTTCTGGGCCATCTGGGGGTGGAAGTCCCGGGCCTCGTCCGGCCACGCGGCGCGGAGTTTTACTTCGTTCAGGTCGGAGAATTGTATGATACTTCCCCCTTTTAGGTTGATGAGCAGTCTGATGAGATTGGTCCGTCGTGACCCAGCTAAATCTCGAGCTGTCGATTATCGTGGTACTCCGGTAACTCACCTTCGTACCTTACAAGTCGGCAGACAATGGAAAAGTTTGTCCATGTAATAAATCGATAATCATTGCTTCAAACCCCGCATGCTCCGCCAAATATATCCTTGCCACAGTCTCAATAATTCCCCACGTCTCCTCTTTTACGTATTTGCTCTAGTCCCAATTAACCCTTTTGACGGCTTGTAAGAGCCGGGGTAATCCGGTATATTCCGACAGATATAGGTATACGTTATGGTATACGATTGGGGGTGCCGGATGACCGAAAAAAGGAAACATCAAGCCCTGTCGGCAGAGATGGTGCGGACTGTCACATCCCCCGGCATGTATGCCGACGGCAACGGCCTGAATTTGAAGGTTGAACCCTCCGGGGCCAAACGCTGGGTACAGCGCGTCACCATCGGTGGCAAGCGCAGCAACTTCGGCTTGGGCGGCTACCCCGCAGTGTCTTTGGCCGAAGCCAGGGAATTGGCTGGCGCCAACCAACGAGCTATCCGACAGGGCCGAGACCCACTGGACAAGAAACGACAGTCCGCCGGGGAATGGCGCAGGCCCGCCATGCCGACGTTTGCCCAGGCTGCAGAGCAGGTAATCGAGATGCGCCGCCCGACGTGGAGCAACTCCAAGCACGCTGCCCAATGGAAGAGTACTCTGGCCACATATGCTTATCCCGTGATCGGTTCCAAGCATTTGGACGAGATCAAAAGCAGCGATGTGCTCACGGTCCTCACCCCCATATGGACCAGCAAGCCCGAGACTGCCAGGCGGGTCCGGCAACGACTGGAAACCGTCTTTGACTGGGCCATCGCCCAGGGCTGGAGGCTCGACAATCCTGCCGGCAGGGCCGCCGCCAGGGTCCTGCCCCGGTTGCCCCGGGTAAGGACCCACCACACATCTCTGTACTACGCGGATGTTCCGGCGGCCCTGGAGCAAGTCCGGGAGTCGACCGCCGTTCTAAGCACCCGGCTTTCCTTGGAATTCCTGGTTCTCACGGCTGCCCGGTCCAGCGAAGTTAGGCTGGCCACCTGGCCCGAGATTGATTGGGAGTCCGAGACTTGGACCCTACCGGCGTCCCGCATGATGGCCCGCCGGGAGCATCGCGTCCCGCTTGCTGCCCGCGCCTTGGACATCCTGCTTGAGGCGCGGGTCCTGGACGGACAGGGCAGCGGATTGGTGTTCCCCGCCAGTCGCTCCGGGAAGCCGTTGTCCAACGTGACCCACCTCGCCTTGCTCCGGCGGCTTGGCATACACTGCGTTCCCCACGGCTTCCGCAGCAGCTTCGCGGCCTGGTGTATGGAGTGCACCGATATCCCGTTGACCGTGGTTGAGCACGCTCTGGCCCATACCCTGGGCAATTTGACCGCAGCGGTTTTCGCCAGACGCCACCTGTTTGAAATGCGCCGGGGATTGATGGAGACATGGGCCGAATTTCTGACTGGTGGGACCGGAGGGAAGTGCGTTGAATAAGCTGTAGCTTGGCTCCCCGACCGGAAAGACTCGGCCAGGAGGTGCGAGCCTCCCACCCTTTATGGACCTGCAGCAACCGCCGCATCGAATGTAAAAGGCGGAGGTAAAGTGGACCACCTGGACGGATTGACTGCCTGACTTGTGGCGGTCGCTGTTCAGCATAAATGCCCGTCTAACTGTTCGGCAGAAATGTCACCCGTTTGGTCTGCGATGGTATCAGATGGCTACACCGTGGATGCGACCGGGAACCGACGGGTCGGTGGACTCTCAGCGTCAATATATCTCCTGACCGTGTCTCTATGAATTCCCAATTCCCTTGCCATCCGTCGAATGGACATCCCCTTAAGCTTCGCCTTCTGTCCAACTAACCGGGTCCACCTCACCTAGCCCGGGTGTGTCAGGTTTTCTCGACGAAGCCGGCTGCATTCTTGTGCCCGCCCCCACGGAACTCTTTGGCGATCTGGGAGACGTCGGTGTCCTCCGTGTTCCGGCTCCTGAGACTCCAGCGTGTCTCTCCGCCCGTCTGGGAGTAGGCGGCGGCGAACGGGGCGTCGGGGTATTTGTTCAGGAGGGCTTCACAGGCCTCTGAGACCATGAGGGATGTGTTCACCACGGGGATGTCCGGCCGTCCTCCGACGGTCTGCCTGCTGGCCATGCTAACTAGCTTATTCACCTGGGTCCTCATGTACCTGAGAATCCCCGTGCCCTCTCGGGCCAGGGCGCCAACGTCAAAGCTGTCCCAGGCCGCAAAGGTGTTGGGGTACGAGGCGATGGCCTCGGAGACTTCCCGGGAATTGGGAAGCTTCCACTCCCAGAGGTCCCTGTCCTGGACGTATAGGATGAGCCCTGGGGGCTTCTCCGCGGGGTTGGCGTACTGCCAGGCAAGGTAGGCCCCGGAATGGCTCTGGTCGATGTGGCAGTGGGGGACGCCCTGGAGTTCTTCCGCTGCGGTCTTGTGGTGGTCCAGGAGAATTACGCTCTCATGGGTGCGCTGGAGTTCCAGGATGGTCTCCCTGGGGTAGGAGAAGTCCAGGATGAAGAGCCTGCTGCCAGGTTCCATCCAGGGCATGGGGTCTCCGTATGATTGTGGGAGGTATGTGGTGGGCTGTCCGCACTCCTGGCATCCCAGGGTCCGGTGGAACGCCCAGGCGGCGCCGAACCCGTCGGGGCAGTGGTCATGGTAGAGCACGTAGGTCTGGGGCATTTGTTTCTCCTGAGGAGAGATTTTAAGCCCGGTACTCGGCGGCCGGTGAGCCCGGAAAAGGCTGGCTTCCCGTTTCCCCGACTTGCGCTCGGCCTCTATGAAACCGTCCATCTCTGCGTGAGTTCTGAATGTGCCACCTGGCGGAACCGTCTGTCTTTGTCCGGTGACCTGGGTCTGGTCTCACGTCACATCTCTGAAACGGGCCGGTTTTGCAGAGGGGTGTAGATGCTGGTAGCAAGAACCGTCCGTGTCAGCTGAGCCTGGTTGTATTGTAGAGGTCTCGGTCCAGTGTCCCGTGCTTAAACGGATTTCCGCGGCCTGTGGGTTTTCCACAGGTGTCGGGTATGTGTCCCCGGGGACGCGATGGGATGGGGGTTGCCGATTGGTTCGCCCCCTACTGCTTCAGATAGCCGTTAATCCGTCCCCACTTGAGCCAGGCCTGTGCGTTGAGAAGGGGGCGTCCTTTGGCTTTCTGAGGAACGGGGTTCTCAGTGGTCCGCAGCCTGCAGCGGGCGAGTCACTTCTGCTGCCAGCGTCGCCATCCCAACTTCTCCTGGTTTAGGATGCGCTTGAACCGAACGTTGGAGTCGAAAAGCAACTTTTTCTGTGAGGCTGTAGGGGTGACCATGATGGGAACGTGGTCGGTCTCGCAAGATTGGTACGGCTTGTGTGAATAACTTGGGACGCTTACCAAGCTCGCTGCGAATTTTTTGAACTCTTTCTCCCTGCCCGTGATCTCCCTGCCCCGGTATCCGGCACCAGCACCGGAGTAATGAGGTATTGTGCCGACGTGTCCGTCGAGACATTTCTCCGAAAGAAACCCGCCTACCTTGCTTTCGATTGATATGACTCTCGCGTTAGGCTTGGCCACAAGGGCGAGCTCTTCTTCCAAAAGGGGAAACCACTCATTGTATTTGTCCTTGCTCCCGGCGCCTTTTGAGTTCGTCTCCATGGCTCCCTTGGCCAGGTCCGTGAGGTAATAGGTTTCTTTGTCTCGACACAGAAATTTACTGATGGAAAAGTACAAGAGCCAGACGCCGCAGAAGTTCCTGAACCCTTTTGTTATCTTCTCTCGTGCGTCCGGAATGTCTTGCGCCCAACCCTTCAGGGAAGGCTCCATGGCAATTAGGATGTAGTCCACGGGGCCTTTGGGAGCCACGTTGGGCAGGAACACGCTTTCGAACTCCAATTGGTTGTAGTCTTCAACCACTCTCTCTTTGAATTTCTCTTCGAGTTGCTTGTATGCTTCCTCAAAGTTCATCTCTGCCTCCTTGAAGCTGGTTCCCGACTCACTCGAAAGCGATGCGATCGGGCGGACTTCTCCTTTCCGTGGCGCCTTCGACTACCAGGTGCTCTCTCTTTAGACCGCCTGTACTGGACGTCCGAGTTAAGAAGTGCGTTCTCTGAGTCGTCGAAGGGATGGCCTGTGAATCCTCATATTGCCGGTACCCCGTCGTCCGACAGCCTCCTGATGCTGGTGTGCCACATAGGGATGTCGATGGGCCAGACCGACCTGATACTGTGGAGCTCGATGATTACTGACTAATGAGGATTGATCTTGGGATTGTCCGCCCGTTTCCTCGGGAACAGGGCGCAGTTGTTGTCTGAACCATCACCCACTACCCAGGACGAGGACCAATTTGCAGCGGCCGCACCTCGCCAGGCGTTGCCCGGGCTGAGGTTGACCATCGCCGGTGACCTTGAAACCGCAACCAGGGCATTCGAGGCTCCAGCGAAACGTCAGCAGGTCCTTGGGGACCATCCGTTGCGGACCACCACCATTCTTCCAAGGCGGCTTCGCCGGCGTCTCGGGAGACAGGGTCGCCTTATCGAGGGCGACGACATCCTCCCTGGTCAGCTTTTCGCTGGGCCTGGACCGTCCCAGCAGAGAGGTTTTTATGGACATGTTCCTCCTTATATCAGCTCCTGATTAACGACAATTAACTTTGCCGGCGTATTGCCTCACCAGAAAATGTTACCGAAATTCTAGCCTTTATTTCCCACCCCAACCAGGACCAAATCCACCTTCTCGCTCGGTTCCGATGCAGGTTCATCGGACGCTGGATAGAGCAGTCCCTTGGCCATGACGCCACGCCAGTCCTTCACCCTGCGCTGCAGCGTTCGCAGTTGAGCATCTTCGAACCGGCCCGGATAGGCCTCGCGTAATTTTCCCAGCAGATCCTTGGCGTTGGTGTCGGGGTCGTTCTGAAGCCACAACAGCATGTGGCCCCAAACGCCTTCGAAGGGATCCTTCCGGGTACGCCAGTGGCGAGGCGAGCGCATTTGGTCCCGGTGGGTGGGCCGGGCTTCCCCCTGTTGCCACAGGTTGGGCAGGGAGGCCAGGAACCGGTCAATGCTCTCACCAAGAGGACCCCCCTGGGGCTGAGGTGAGGACATCGCTGCCATCGCCGACTGTGCCTCCCGTATGGAACGCAACAGCGCCACCGGATCCAGTCCAGCCCGGTATTCGCGCAGTTCGTTCTTCACTACGACGCTGGTCTCATCATGCTGCATGAGCCGGTCACAGGGCGTGGCTGGCGGGCTGTAGCGCTTGATGACCCTGGCACCGTCCCTGATCTTCTCCAGCAGCTTGAAAGAGGGTTGGAAGTAATTCACGTGCAACCTTACCGCCTGGTACAGGTGGACCATCGTCTGTCCCGCGATCCGGCCCGAGTAGCGGGCATAGCCGGCGAACCGGCGGACTACGGAACCGTTCTTCTGCTCGATCCATGCCTGGTCGTTCTTGCGGTAAGCCCTGGAGCGGGTGAACTCGATTCCCCGGTCGGCACAGTACTTGATCAGGGTCTGGTTGATAAAGACGCTGTCGTTGTCCGAATCTATCCCGAGGACCGGGAAAGGCAACTGCCCGGCGATGGCCTCCAGGCCCTCGACCACCAGGGACTGTTCCCTGGCCGGCAGGGGAACTGCCTCCGTCCAGCCCGTGCAGATGTCGGTGGCTACCAGGCTGTGGATAAAGGAGCCCGATAGAGTCCCGCCGCAGTGGGCTACCAGGTCTCGATTTCCAGAAAGCCGGGAGGCGGCCAATTCCAGTCGTTGTAGGTGCGTACCGGGACCTGGCTCCCCATATATGGCCTTCTCTTGCGCCTCCGCCGACTGCCTGCGGTGGGCCTGATGGGTTTGAGCAGCCGGTCCAGGGTTGCTGCGCTGGCTGAGAGGAGATGTTCCCTCACCAGGGGATCGAGACTGAGATGCCCGTGCCGCTCCATGGAGTCCACGAGGTTGGGCAGCGCCGCCTTGAGCCGTTTACCGCAGATGCGGTCGGAAGCCTCCCAGACCACGATGACCGCTTCGCGTACGGCCTCGTCGTAGATGCGCCTTCCCACGACCTGCTTGCCTTGATTGTCGCCGGTCTCACTCAGCAACCTGATGCCGTGCTTGCGATGGTGGCCGGTTATCGCGGTGAATTCGTCGAGAATCCTCCCTTTGTCCTTCTTGGATGCCTGTTGGTATCGGTCCCGGATCGTTGCCACAAGTTCCTGCTTCGCCATCTTGCTGACGCCTCCCCCCATGTGGCCGCCTCCCGAGTTTTCGGTAACATGTTAGTTGAGGCAACCACTCTCGTAGAGTAACGATTTAGGTGAGGCAATGCGCCAGTGCAACTCTTTGGATTCGGGGTTGTGGTCGTCTTGGAGTGATTTGTCGAGTTGCCAGCGGAGGTTGGTGCCCAGGCTGGTGTAGAAGTTGTGGGTGGCGGTGTTTGGGTCTTCGTTCTGAAAGTCGTGGTAACTGTAGTAGGCATCCTCATCAATTTGTTCGAGGATTTGGTGATCAGTGGTTTGTCTGCCGATCATTGCGATGATGTCCTGGGACTCAAGGGCGCGGTCAAGCTCATGTTCCGAGCGGGGTTTGGTTCTCAGGTCTGCCACCTCGAATTAGAGGCTGACCCGAGCAGCCTCTAGGGGTTCGTTGTAATAGGGGTTGCGGTGTTCTGTTTGTGTCTGTTGTTGAAAGTGGTTGCGGGCGTCCGTTGCAGTTTGTTCGGCGGTGTCGTTGAAACTTCCGGCGGACTCGATTAGTTTTTGTTCCGCCTGGCCAAGGGTGTTGGGGATGGTGTGGCATTCCGGGGTCATGTGGGTTAAGGAACTGGTGTCGTTGACCCCTTGGAGTTCGTTTGTGAGGTCCACGCCCCTTTCAAGCCTCTTGATGTCGAGTTTCTTGTACCGGTCCTCGGGGCTGTTGATGCGGTCGAGTAGTTCTAGGCGGAAACGCCATCCCAGGGCCTGTGCGGTGGCGTCGACCACTGGATTCCCCGAGGCTGCGTCTCCCCACCTGTGTTCGGGGCGTTCGATGCCGTGGTCGGTGCTGTAGTGGGTGCGGTCGGTGAAAGCGCGCTTTGCGTATTCCTTGTAGAGGGTTGCTGAGTCTAATAATTCGGACTGGGTTTCCTTGAATTTCTCTCGGAACTCCGGGTCATGTTGGAGTCTGAAGTCCACGGCTTCTGGGTGCTTCTCCTTGGGTTGGTACCTTTCTGAAGTTGAAGCGTCGTCGAATTCCTCGGTTCGTGAACCGGCGTATTCTGCGGTATTTTTGTTCATCTTGTCCCTCTGCTTCGGTTGTATATTTGAGTCGTACAACCAGTTTAGGGGAAGTTGGTGGAGGCATGTTTTTATAAAAGCGTTGTGGGTGTGGTGGTGGATTCGGGGAGGGAGTTCGTCTCATACAGGGAGATGGCGCTTGGCCATCTCCGCGTATTCTGAGAAGAGGTCTTTCCGGGGGGGGGGGTGTTAGCTGCCGTTTTTGGCTGGGGCGCTCTGGGAGCGTGCTTGGAAACTCCCCTTGGGTGTCTTACCTTTATTTAACTTCGCTCCAGGTGATTGTATCCGTGCCGCGGCCTTGCCGGTCATGGAGTTTTTACCCTTGCTGCCGCTGTTTTGTCCTTTGGACATGATGAGACCTCCGTGCAAAATTAAGTCCTGGTTTTGGGCATTGTAACAAAAATCGGGTGTGGGATACTTTTTTGGTATATCACGGGCGGTTTTGGGGTCTCAAGATGCTGTGGTCAGCAGACGTCTTCCGGTTTTTCGGTCTGCCGGAGTATTGCTCCGACCAGTGCCGCGGCGAGGTTCACGGGGACCGCGTTTCCGATCTGCTTGGTCACCTCTCCGATGTTTCCGACGAATTCGTACTTCGTCTCGTCGTCGTCGAAGCCCATCGCCCCGGCCAGTTCGGTGTTCTGGAGCATCCTGAATGTAAACGGCGGAGACAAAGTGGGCCGCGTGGGCGGAAGATTGCTGACAAACGGCGACTGAATACTGTACCGCCCGCCATCATTCATAGGGTTGTATCCGAACCCATGGATGGTGTGATGGATGTACAAGGTGGACGTATCTCTGTAGGTCTACCTAAGTACAATCTGCCCCATCACCCCGCGAAAGACTTTAAAACTAACACGGATACTGTCCAGTTTCCCGGGTCCACCTCAGTCCCACCTGGACGATGCGACCACCCCACTTCCAGTGGACCCCGTAGCGCGGTCCCTCCCAGCTGACGAAGCCGTCCCTGGCCACCTTCCGGTCCTCCCGGAGACAGGGCGCCAGTGCATTCCGGCCGGGCAGCTTCCCCAAGTGAAACCCCTCCTCGGCTGACTTACCTGAGACGGCCCTATCCCGGCAACTCCACGATAGATATCCAGCACGGCCCGCTCCCCAATGGGACTGTCTCCGACAAGGTCAGCGAACCGGAATCGGGATTGACGCTGAATATGGCCATCTGGCCCGAATCCTGGCCGGCCGAGTAGATGTACCGGTCCCAGGGGCCAAGGCACAGCGCGTTGGGTCTTGCCTCTGAAGCAACGATGCCGTTGGAGGTCAATTCGCCGGTGCTGGTGTCAACCGTGTAACAGGCGATGCTGTCATGGCCCCGGTTAGGCGCGTAAAGAAACCTGCCCGCTCCAGTGATCTGAATCTGGGAGCAGGTGTTCCTCTCGGCAAAGCCTTCGGGGGGAAGAGTGGTAATGGTCTGGAAGATCGACAGCGTTCCCGCCACGGCGTCGAGGCGGTAGCCGCTCACGCTGCACCCCTGCTCGTTGGAGAAGTAGAGAACATCCAGGGAAGGATGAAAGCAGAAGTGACGAGGCCCCAGGAATTCCTTCAGTTCCACTATCGCCGGAGAGTTGGGGGTGATTTGGCCCGTGTTCTCGTCGAAATTGAACTGCCAGATCTGGTTGGGGCCGTTTCCCGCGATGTGAGGAACGAAAGCGTAGTTGTTGGTCGGGTCGGTCTGCATCGCGTGAGCCCCGGTCGCCGTTTCCAGCGATACGACTGGGGCTCCTCCCACCGACCCGTCGTCCCCGATGGGGTGCACTGACACGCGTGCTCCCTGGTAATAGGATGACAGCACGAACCTGCCCCTCCGGTCCGTGTTGACGTAGACCGGCCACGAGTCCAGCGGCACCGTCCCCGTCTGCGTGAGGCCTCCGCCGGACTGATCGATCCTGAAGCTGGTCAACTGAGGTGTTTCCCGGGTGCCGCAGTACAGGTGATTGCGGTCGGGACTGACCGCCAGGGTGAAGGGCCCTCCGGAGACAGCCACGTCGTGTCGGTGCGTGAGACCTCCGCTTTCGGGGTCCACGGTAAAGACTGAAATCTTGTTGTCCTCGTTCACGGCAACATACATGTAGTAGGGCATAATTCCCTCCTTGAATGGTCAGCGAAGCGACAAACTCCCTTACCTGTTGGGTGCACCCCTCCGGGTGGATAGCGTCGATACCAGCCAGGATAGACCACCAGCCGACGGTCCGGCAACCACTCGGCCTTGAACCGTTGCTGATCTAGAAGTCTGGCCGGAAAGTTATTGGCCGGGTTTCGCACTACCCAAAGCAGGCGTATTACAGTCTTATACGACACGATAATGTATGTAATACGATTCACAAACCCACTATTACATCGATAGTCGACGTTAAGAAAACAACGGCTTGGGAAGAATCGGGGTTTCCGTCCGAGTGTCTAGGTAGAATTACTGAGCCGGCTGCAAGAAGGTACTCTCTCTGTTCACCGAACCATCCAAGAACAGGCAAAGTAGCAATCCCGAAAATTGAATACGACGGATCTGGAGCTAATTAGATAAGTATCGCTCGGGCGCCATTTGGGCTGGATTCGTGATAATAAACGTTGCACATCTCGAGACTCGATTCGTTAAACACAGCGTCAAAGTGCGTTGCAGCCAAGGCTAAGGAACATCTGAATAAATACAGCGCTGTGGTGTCCAAACCGTCATTCCGGCCTGCGCCAGAATGGCGGTTTTTCCCGGCAAAGACACAAGCAGCGCGGTGGCCTACCTGCGGCCCAGGCTGCTGGTACCTTCATCGACATATACGGAATCTCCGACTCGGGACAACCTTATCTGCTGACGGTATATCCTGTCCCCTACCGGGCATTCGGCGCTGTAGAAATCCGAAGACCAGTCCACCTCTGCGGGGTCGGGACCACCGGCCATTGCCTCCTCCAGGGCCCGGCCTTCCATGCCGTCGAACGCAGGCAGCTCCAGCAGTTTGAGGATGGTCGGCGCCAGGTCGATATTGCCGGAGGGAGCATCCACCTTCAAACCCTCCTTGAAACCGGGGCCACGGGCGAACAGGATGCTACGCAGTTCCGACCGGCCCATTGATCCGTGCTGGCCTTGTCCCGGGGTTCCGCCCGAAGAGTAAATCGTCCCGATGTATCCGGCGTCGTTGGCCTCGGGGCGCCAGCGGAAGGACATGGTAACGTCGGGGGCGCGCTCGCCTTCGTTGCCTACCAGGGAAGCCGGCAGTGTACCCTCGATTTGGCTCACTCTCTGCCCCACGGTCACATTCCCGCACCAGGGTTGGGCCATCAGCCACCGTGCCAGCCGCGCCACAGTATCCCGGTCGCAGGGGCTGGAATAAAACAAGATTGCACCGCCATTATTGGCCACTACGACGCCGCCCGGTTCCCCGCCGGGAGGGAAACCGGCCTCCCGCGCCAATGCCTGAACATTCACGACCTGACCAATGGTAGAGTAGCCATGGTCCGAAACCGCCATCACGTTGGTCTCTCCAGCCCTTCCGGTCTCGGCGAGCCAGCGCAGTATATTGCCGAACTGAGCGTCGGCCTCGTCCACGGCGGCGTTGGAAAGTTCCGACCCAACCCCGGCGTGGTGCTGGGACTTGTCCGGCTCAGACGACCAGATGAGGCCAACTGACGGGTTCCGCTCTGGCAGTATGTACTTGGTCAGGATGCGCACAGCGTGGGCCATTTGAGCCGTGTTTGGACGGCCTTCATCAGGCCAGGGGCCGAAGCGGGCAGTGATGTCTTCGTACAGGGTGCGGGGAAGGGTAAACTCCGGGTGGATTGTGGCGCCTCCGCAGACTTCGGCAGTGGGGTTGTGCAGGTAAGCGTTTCCGCTGGTACCTACGCCGATGGCCACGTATTCCCAATCGTGTTGGGAAAGCACCTCGGCCAGGGTCTGCGACAGCAGGACTCGCCCGGTCTTTCGGGCCACTCGGTCAAGATGAGGCTCCATTGCGGGGATGGCCTGGTCCGGGTCGTAGTCGCGCACCAGCAGGGTGTTGGCCGCCAGTCCGTGGCCGCCGGGGTTGCGCCCCGTGACCATACTGGAGGCGTTGGCGCGGGTCACGGTCGGGTACACGGAATGGTGGCTGGCGAAAGTCACCCCCGAGGCAGCGAAGGCGGCCAGGTTGGGCATCAGCTCTTCGGTGACCTGTGCCGGTTGAAGCCCGTCGAAAACCACGACCAGTACTTTTGTCATGCTACCCCCAAGGCAGTCGCATATTAAAGGTGTTCAGGTAGAGTCAAAGTCCGTGACCGAAGTAGTATATCTCCCTGAGCCTGCCGAAGGGTCTAGAATCGCCAAGGTAGGTCGGCGTAGGGAACCTAAACAAGGCTAATCGGTAGGAGCTTAGATTCTTCGGCTTCGCTCAGAGTGACACGAAACTATAACGCGATTGCCCCGCCAAGCCATTGTTGCGCCATTCCCAAGGCAAATTCAGCACTCCCCGCCGTCTCCCACGAAGTAGAAGTAATGGTACTTCCGCCCCGCCAGGTCCACCTGAACGGACTCGAACCGGTAGTTAGCGCGGTCATCAGACCCGTTTGTCATTCAACCAAAACAGGTCTGATGACGGGAATTCATGCTACATCCAAGTCTGTCAGTCCTTGGTTCTTCCAGAGCCCAGTCCAACGAGCATCACAATTAGCCGTTGATACTGCCTCCCAAGCGTGGAGGCAGCGAGGCATCGCGAGTTGATCGAGACCTGGATCCAAAATTTCTAGTGGCCCCTGGGTTTGCTCCTCCGAAAGTTGGCGTTTGCGACCTCAAAGGTTCCGCCATTCTCCAGCGGCTCGGCCCTTGATAACCTACGATGGAGACAATTCCACCGCCCACGAATACCGTACCTTTTGATGTCGATTGAGTAATGGGCATGGTCCCACTACTTCATCATTTGATACCATGGCAACCTAACCGAGTGACACTCATTCTGACCTTCGACACCGCTGCGGTGCATTTTCTCGCCGCCCTTGAAAGAGGCGCGACACAAGTAGAAACTACCCAATTGTTGGCTGTGCTTCTGTCACTTCGCTAGCCACGTTCTCGCCCTCAGAGACGATACGCCTGGCGCGAGAGTGGTTCTTTACCCGGAACTCGATACGGTGGCAGACTGCCAATTCCAAGAACGTTTGGAGCTTGCGCAGTTTAGATTCTTCGTCGGGTTCGTCGGGAAAATGGTTCGGATTCTCATCCAAAAGCTCTCGTGCTCGGTCCGCCGAAATAGGGTTTATGTCAATGTTCAAGTCCTGGTCTCCTTCACACTGGGCGCGAACAAAGCAGCCCCATGATTCAGGATCTACCAAATACAATCGACGTTCACCGTCTCTCGGCCCTCTCAGAAGAGTGTGGCCATGATACGTTCCCCATTCCCCTTCCCGGTTGCCGTCTGCAAGTTGCCACGCAGGGATAAATTCGTCACGCTTGTCTGTGTGGAGTGCCACTTCAATTGCCATCCAATCTCCCGCTAGTACGGCAACCAGTTCACTCGAATTACCAAGTTCGGCTTTGGCATCGTCAAAAGCGCTTAGCAATTCTTCGGGCGAGTTTAAAGGAACCGAGATTTCCGGTGCCTCGTCAAGAGCTTCGCAGAGTCTGGCTAAAATATCGTTTGCCAGGCCTCGCCCGAATCGATCTCCCTCCAGACGACTGTACGAAATGCGGCCGCCAGATGGCATGTCGGCAAGAAAGGCTTTGGGAACTCGATCGAAAAAGCCCCTTTTCTCAGGGCTTGGATCTGTGTACTCGGTCAGGTACAAGAATGCTCCACAATCTTCAAACAGCCTTTCAACCGAGCTAGCTGCAAAAGCAGTTGCATAGACACTGGAATTGAATCCGGCAACCCTTTCAAGGCTTAGTTCACTGGCGATGATCCTCTCGTCCTCAGAAAACTCATCCCTTTTCACAGCTGCTCTCAGCGCGCCAGTCGCCCATTCGCGGCGCTGTTCTCGAGTTGCGTCAGGTTGATCGGAAACGAAGGGTAGTAGCCTGTCTGCGTTGGACTCAAACCAGCTTATGACCTGGTTTGCGGTGCCATGCAAGTCAACTACAGGCATAGCATCCGACGACAACTCCATGAGACGAACGGCGAAGAACGTCAATGGGTATCGCTCAGCAGACATGCTCCGGACTATGCCAGGTTTCGCTCCTTCCCATTCCCATTCCGACCATTGTGAAGCTTGGGACTGGTCCTCCCGCTTGAGCGCCTGAGCGATATCGCCCGCCAGATGCTCAACTCGGCCCAAAATTCCCCGACTCACCGCCAAGTATCTACTCGGGTCCTCCAGCGTGCCCGATTCTGAAAGAATAATGGCACGTCCCCCAACGCCCATGAGCACAACTCTGTAAAATTGTTCCAGTGTCTCGGAGAAATTCTTCCGATCTCCGCGATCCCAATCCCGTGGAATCAACCTAAGGCACGTTTCGAATCCGTCATGTAGGGCTTCAAAATCCCCGGGATTGTCCAGGTTCAAAGTGTCGGAGAGCATCCGCTCTTGATGCCGGACTAACTCAATGGCGTATGGGGACACATCTTCAAGTTCCCATTCCGTAATTGTCCATGGTGCATTTAGCCAAGCTCTGTCCAGCAAAATCTCTCTAACTTCAACGTCAGCAGCACGAACGGAGATCTGGTAGTTGCTTCGATAACTTTCCAGGCCGGCAGTGAACAATTCACCACATCTTCTACGGGCGCCGGTACTCAGCAGCCAATAATCCAGCCCCAGAAGCTCAAAAACGTACTCCCTGTTGCCTTCCCGGATTACGTCTTCCCGGAAAGAGTAAAGGTTGCGCCGTAAATCCCTCACAGGGGGCCAGTCGGGCTGTCCTCCCGGAGCGGACCAACTAATGCCGTTTCTCTCAATCTCATCCATAGCGTATGAGATTAGATCCTTGATCGAATTCAGGGATCGTGTGAATTCCCTTAGCCCGTGTTCGGACATCGCCCGCCGAGCATCCCCCAGCAACCCTCGGATTGCCTCGTCTGCCAACCCCTCCTCCGGGTCAGGGAACGTAGCGGAAAGGTCTGGTTCATTCGCTTCTAACGACGCTACCGCGGGGAGGCGGCGGCTTAGGAAGACTTCAATCGCTTGGCGCACACCGCGCTCATCAACGGTTCTTCTAATGGCTGACCATTGCTCCGGGAGTAACAGTAAAAGAGCTTTTTCAAAGAGTACGACGGGCAGCGCCAACGATATACCAAACGAAATGATTGACAAAAGGGTGAGGTTTTTGACTCCCGGTACTATATTGGCTACGCTTTCAATACCGCTGACAAATTCCTGGGCCATAAAAACAACCCCGGCAACTACGACCGCTATGATGCTGCCCCAGAATATTTGTTTCACCCAAGACTGCTGAACATATTCCCTGTACATTCGATCGTTAGCGTCTCGCCTAGTGCTAACTCCCTGTATCACGAACAGGGCGACGGCCAAAGTAAGCGCGGCTATCGCCGCTTGGGCGGTGAGTAGGGTGGCGAGGAGCGTTCGAGCTTCGTCGGGCTCTGGCAACCACTCAAATCCAGGTAAAACGAGCAGAATGGTAATGGAGGTTGACACCAAAAAAACGAAGACAAGTAGGGTTACGTCAGCGAGGTACCCGGCTGCACGCGACCCAGGCAACTTCATCCAAGCTGCTCTGACCTTCAACGACGCTGAACCAACAAGACGTCTCACGGTAGATAACGCGGGTGGGATGTGCCTAACGGTCTTTTGCCTGCGCTCTACCCCCATCAACATCTTCCTCCATAAACCCGTACAGTTCATGCACCATTCGGTCAATCTCCCATTCCAGTCTCATGGTTTCGGCGTTGGAATCAGCTTCTTTGGCCTTGAAGATTTCGTCAAAGTTGAGGACCAAGGAATTCTGGTGGGAGGCCGATATTCGGGGAATGGGTATAGTCTCGACATACACCATCTTCCACCGCATCACTTCCATCCCGGATGTAGGTGATACTTGGTTCAAGTACCAGTGTCAATGGCGGAGGAATGTTGGGCCACTGGAGCGGAGCAAGACCGACCAGACCGGCGAGGGCAAGGTGGTGTTCATCACCCGCCGGGCCATGACCACCCTGGGCGAACTCCGGCAGCTCCGCGAGGTCCATGGCGATGCCAGTCCGTCGGTCTTCGGGAGACGGCCCAGACGATCAACCGCTGGGTCAAGGCGGCGGGCCTGGGCGAGGGGTCTCCGGCCATAGCGGCCGGGTGGGGCTGGCCCGGCGGATGGCACGGGCCGGCGCTCCGGACTCGGCGATCATGAGGCAGGTCCGGTGGTCCAGCAGCGCCATGGTGGCCAGGTACACCCGGGGCGAGTCCGCGGGCGCCGCCGCCCGGTGGCTGGAATTACGCGCCCGGGCCGGAGCGCTCCGGTTCTTATGTTTCATAATGGCACAGGAGCGGGTTTCATACCCGCCCCTGCTTTTCAGAACGGCCAGTTGTAAGTCCCGTCATTCGGTATAGTCAGCTGTGCCGCGGACGATTTTTATGATGATGTCTCCGTGTTGTTGCAGGGTTGACTGCCCAACTCCCCGGATGTTGCCCAGTTGCCCCAGGTCTGTCGGCCGCTGTGTGGCAATTAAGTCAATCGTTTCGTCCTTGAATATGGTGTACGCGGGCTGGTGGCGTAGCCGCCCCTCGCGCTCCCGATACTGTCTCAGGCTCTCGGCAATAGCTTCCGGGCGTGGCGGTGTTCGTTTTGGCGCAGCCCTTTCGACAGCATTGCCTGCAGCGGCCCTTCCGATGACGTTGTAGAGCTTGCTGGCTGCATCTTCGGATGCACCTTCAGCCATATCTATGGTGAGGCTATGCTGCGTCTTGCCATTGGTGACTGCGTAGACGAGCCAATACCTGCCATTGGTGAGCGCCGCTTTTCCTCCGTCGACCAGGAAGGAAGCGTATTTGTCGAGTTGTTCCTCGTACTCAAGAACATATTCGCGGTCAAGCCGCTTGGCCTCGACGAATATCCTGGGGCTCCCATTTTCAAACAGTGCGATGTCCACTGCTATGGCCCGCCCGTAACGTTGTTTGCCAGCTGGCTTGTATTCCAGGATCACTTGCTCAGGGTCATAAACATTCCAGCCTAAACCAGAGATCATTGGCATTATCAGGAATTGGATGGTGTTGGATTCGTGGTTTACGCACACACTTTCGTGCTCTGTCATGTTTCGACGCACGAGCTTTACTGCTTCAAAGACGGGCGAAGGCAGAGCCGCTGCTGGTTCATCCGTTGGCTGTCGGTTCCAACCCTTGCTGTCGTCTGGGGGCTGTTGGTGAAAGTTCGTCTGGGCGGCTGTTTGGACCGGTTGCTTCGTTTGGGAATAGCATCGGCGACATACCGGGTATTCCGACGGCTTGTATACCCCGGGGCAGTTCGGGCATTTATCTATGACGCCGTTTTGGGAATCCTGATAGTGCGAGTAACACAGCGGATGGTTGGGGTGATTGGGGGACTCGTCGCAATCTTGCTCGCCGCAGAAGCCGGTGGCCCTGGCGCGGTTGCTGGTCATTGGCGTTGCTCTCCGATCGGCACTTTCCGGAAATTACTTGGATTCAAGTATCCACCATAATGCGCTGATGATTCAACAGCCGGTGCGGGAAATGGGCGTCTAAGAGTCAATCTCGTAAGCTGAACCGCACGCCGGGGGGCCGGTGGTTACGTAGCTGAAGCGGCCGTAAACACCCTGATCTGCGCCGTGAGATTACGGACGGTAGTCAGAACAGGCCTTGTGCGAATCGCGGTCTCCACGTCTGGACCACCGGCGAAATAACTTGGTCCGCGGTCCGGCTGCAGTGGCGGCATTCCCGTTCTCCCATTCCCGATCCCTCCTCCCCGGGGGTGTAGGGATTCCGATACCTTTTCCGCCACCCTCATACAGGGCGCAGCTGTCAGCATTTCCGCCAGTGGCGGAAACCGGGCGTATATGGCCAGAGACCGATCGGGCCTTGGGTCACCAGCTCAGGTAGAGGTGTTCCTTGGGTCATTGGGTTTCCGTGTAGCTGTACCCCACCTAATTCCTCCTCAATTCTGCCCAACTAGCCCGGGTGAGGTGGACCCGGTTTTTCGCGCAACTGCGTAAGTAAGGGTTCTGCTCATCGACCAACCGGTCTAACGCCTCAGCCAAGGCGACCTCCGGACCCGGTGGTTTCTGGTTCCAACCATGGTGGTCTCCGCTTTACGCCGGAAATGCCTCTCCCCGTCCGGCCCCGAGCGCATGAATCAAGGCACCGACGCCAGACTTCCCCACGGGTCCGGCGCCAACTCCACGTAAATCAAGGTGGTTGAGAAACGCCGGTACCCGATGCTGACCATCTGTTACCGGCTGCATCTCAGGGCCATGGAGAGGAACCGGAGTCCGCACTACCGGATGGAGATGGCCCGCCGACGGAACATCGCTGAAGGAGCGGTTGCATCTCTGGACCGGCTGGGTCGGTCCAGGCTCCGGCTGCTGGTGTTATGGAAATGTGCGACCTGCCGGCTGATCTCGGCGAGCCAGGCGATGGCGGCGGCACCGACCGTGGCCTCATTGAAGGATGTCGCCTTTCGTTCTTATGCCAACATCAGGCGTTCACCCTTCGGCTCCGGAATCGGGTCGCCGAACTCCTGTGCCGTTTCAACCCACAGGTCGATGGCCTCGTTGATGTGTGCCAACGCCTTCTCCTGGCTGTCACCGTGAGCGGCGCATCCGGGGAGTTCGGGAACTTCGGTCATTTACGGTAATCGGAGGGGGGGCAAAACCGAGGGCTAGGTCAGCCATTTCAAGGCCTCTCCCGCCGCCTCGCCCCGGGTGTCCCCGGGTGTAGCGGGCCACCATGCCCCCGTGCTTCCACCGGCCCTGGCGTTGCACTGCCGCGTTGGGCGCCCCTGCTGCGACCATGCGCCGCGCCATACCGATCCGGCCGCTGTGCCCGGAGTAGCGGTCTCCGAGGCCGGCGGCCTTGGCCGCGGCGCGCACACGGTTGGCCAGGGCCTCGCCGGTCAGCCCGAACACTGGAGCTGCGGGGTCGGCGTCGCCGGGCTGGATCTCCCGCAGGGCGCGGGCGGTGGCCTCGGGCACTGCCACCGTGGCCGGTTCGACCTGGTTCTTGCTCTTCTGAACCGTGAGACGGCCCGTGCCGTCGGCCCACAGTTCCACGTCGCCCCAGGTCAGTCCGGCAGCCTCGGAGCGTCGCAGCCCGCCGTCGGCCAGGACCCCGATGATGGCCAAGTCCAGGGCGGCACGACGCTGGGCGGTCTTCGCAGACTCGATTCTGCCCCCACGGCCCCGCCTGGGCAGGCGCAAAACCTCGCGGACCCGGGCCAGGGCCTCCGCGGTGAGGGCGTCGGCCTGCCTGGGTGCCGGGGACTGATTACGCCAGCCCTTCACGGCCTCGGCCACCACCGGGTGGCGGGCGGGGTTGTCGCCCTTCTGCATGCCGGCGGCGGCGTGGAAGTGGGAGATCGCGGCCCGGGCCTGCTCGATGGTGGCCATGGCCTTGCCTTCCGCCACCAGGTGGCCTAGGTAGAGGGCCACGGACTGTGGGGTGGCGGGCAGCGCCGGGTGGCCGCCGGCCTCGGCCCAAGTCAGGAACTGCTGCCAGGAGGAGGCATAGACTCTGCGGGTGGTTTCGGCCTTGGCATCCCGGAGGCCGGAGGCGACGGCCTGGGCCGCCTCCCGGTCGCGTTCGGCCAGGTCAGGGCGCCCGGGGAGCTGCTGGACGGCGTCTAGGTCGCTGGTCATGGAGACCTCGTTACACTCGTGTTAAGGTTATATTAACACGAGTGTAACGAGGTCTCGGATCAGCAGGGTTTTGGCATGGCCAGGGAGCCTTTCTCAGGCTATGCCACTGCCGCTAGGAAAGATGGCTAGGGGAGTCTGGATGAGGACGTGATCAATGACAATTAGTCTTGATAAATAGTTGACGTTAAACAACTTGAGGGCTTCGCCCGCCGACTCGCCCCGCGTGTACCAGGTGACCATGTCTCCGTGCTTCCAGCGTCCCTGGCGCTGCACCGCCGCGTTGGGTGCCCCCGCCGCGACCATCCGGCGGGCCATGCCGATCCGGCCGCTGTGCCCGGAGAAACCGCCGCCCAAGCCGGCGGCCCTGGCCGCGGCACGTGTCTGTTTGGCCAGCGTCTCGCCGGTCAGCCCGAATACTTACGAAGCGTGGTCGGTGTCATCTGGCTGAATGTCTTGCCGGGCGGAGGTCTTCAGTAGGTGCAGAGCCTGTTGGCTACGTGTTTAGGCTACTTTAGGCGACTGTTACTGTGACAAGAGGCGGAAGCAGGTGGGTGCGCCTTCGTGGGTTGCTTCGACGTTTCGGGCATTGGCTGAAGGAAACGGTGTGGGGAAAGCCGGACCATCATCAGAGGCTGGGCGTCTGCCGCATTGTTTAGCGCGGTGCATAAAATCAGTCATCTTGGTTGCGCAATTCTAACCCCAGGAGGTCTGGCATGATTCCTACACCGCCGACGTCCAACGTACTGAATCGGCTGCTGTGGCTGGGTTGCCATGTGAATGGTAATTTGGTCTCAACTGGAAGCGGGGTAATCATCATTGTTGATGGTGCCGAATATCTGGCCACGGCCCTGCATGTGATCGAGAAATCTGGCCTAAATCCGCGTGTTCGATCCAATGGGAGTTGGCTACCGATTGATTGGCAAACGGTGGCGGTTGACCAACAGCACGATGTTGCGGTGTTGAAAACCAACACAGTCCTCGATGCTCAGAAAATACCAGTAAAGTATGGTGAACCCCAAGGCATGGTTTACGGTGGGGTCGGATACGTCCTAGGGTACCCAACGTGGGTCGACATAGGAGGGCTTCAGACCGAGCACATCACCGAGGTCGGTGGTAGGGCCATGCCGATAGCCTCGCTTGTAGTGGCAAACTTCACAGCTTCGGGACCGTTCACTTACAGCGCTTCGTACATCAACGCAGGGTTTTCGGGCGGTGCGGTCGTTTTCCCATTGGCAAATTCCGATTGGACTATCACGGGGATTGTCACTCATTTCCCTACCGTCCAAAGGGATGTATTTCGGGGAGGCGTCGAAACCGGTGACTACGTTAACGAACACACCGGGTTAGTGGGTTACACTTCGCTCCCGATGGTCCTAGACCTGATTGCTCGCGCTTAACTGCCGAAACGGTGCAACCCCGCGGTCAGTCTGACCACGTAACAAAAACGGGCATTTTGTTACACTCCTGTTCACGATAACTGCGATTTGCAGTAGGCGGCGCCCTCGCAGGGTGAAACCAGACGGTCAGCGTTGCAACAAGCCTCCGGGGGTAAAGGTTTCACCCTGCCGGAGTACCTGAAAAGCTCCTAAGTCAACGCGTTGATGGCGGCCGCGCCGAACCTCCAAGTTCGGATGCTGTTCCTGGAGAAATTTGGGCCGGACTCAGAGGAGACCTTCGTATGAGACTTACTGAACCAATAGAAACGACAGGGATGTTTTGGCTGCCTGAAGAGCCCGAAACACGTCTGCCCGGTGTTCTGAGGATTTCCGAGACAAGCGAGATCGCGGTCGAACTCACAGGGGTGATTGGCAATCCACCCTCGGTCTTCAGTAACGTGGGTGCCGCGGTGACGCCCCATTCAGGAGACGGAGATTCTGACTTGGACCGGATCGTAGGAACAGTTGAAAAAGGTGGTCAAATAACCCTTGACCGTTGCTTTCGGCAAGGTGGAAATTTGGTATTACCAAGTGGTCTGTTCAGATCTACCTTTCATGCTTCTCTTGCCTTTCTTGGTGTGGAGTATGGAAAGGAAGAGCAAGTGTCTTTCTCTGAATTTAGCTTTTCAGTGGATGGACTTGATGCTTGGTTGTCCATCTCAGGGATTGGAAAGCTCGAATTCGACGAGGGTACCGAAAAAACGAGTGGGTCGATTCGATTCCATAGGCCTGAAGACATTTCTCTCACTCTCTCCAGCGGCGACCAACTTGAGTTCAGCTTCAGCCTTTCCTTTCAAAATGGAGTCATTCCGGTTACTGAGAGGGCGGTCAAACAGACGTCGTTGGTTCGTGTGAGATCGGAGCGACCTCATTCCGTAGAGTATTTCTCGTCCAGCGCTGTCAGGCTGTGTAATCTTTTATCTTTGGCGCTTGACGAGGACGTCGGCATACAATCCATGACAGGGTATTTGGACCAGGAGACAGACGACGGTAAAGGATGGCAGCACGCGGTTAGGGTATACGCTCAATTCCCACCCTTCATTGATCGCAGTCCATCTATCCGGGGGCATCGTGCTTTATTTCTGTTTCCAGATGTGGCCGACCGGATTGGCGACGTAGTGACCAAATGGTTCGATAGCTATGATACTTTCGCTCCCGCCCTCGATTTGTATTTTGCTTCAAGAACGCAAACCCAGGCATATTTGGAGACGAAGGCTCTTTGGCTGGCTCAAGCTCTTGAAACACTTCATAGCAGAAGCTCCGACGAAACTGAGATGCCAGTTGAGGATTTCAGAGAGCGGATTGATTTGGTCAGGAAAAGCTGTCCAGCTGAGATCCAGGACTGGGTCCGGCAAAACCTGCAGTATGCGAACCGATTGAGCTTCAAAACCCGTATTGAGAGACTGGTTGAACCCTTTGCCAGTTGGTTCGGTAGCGATTTCAATGAACGGGAGGCTTTCATCAGAAGGATTCGCGATACCAGAAATTATCTTACTCATTACGACCCGGAAACCACAACGAAGAGAGCTGACCGACCAGACGATTTGTTTGTACTGTACGGGAAAATGGAAGCTCTACTTCAACTCCATCTGTTGAGCCTCACCGGATTCGACCATTCGTTAATAGGATCCTTGGTTGAAAAGAACCGTCGCCTTCGCAGGAAACTCAATGGCTGACTTACTACGCCAGGAACTTAGGAAACTCCAATTACATTTAGGTCACTGCTGGCGGGCAGTCTATTCACCACTCAAATACGGATGTGTCCTTTTTTCAAGCCGGTTACCATACCTGCTAGCACTGCAATCTCTTCCTGGCTGGAAATAGGCGGCGGCGATGGACTTCTCATCGCCGCCGCTGCCCCGATCCAGTAGGGGACTGGAAGGTTGGGTTGCTTCAACCAGTTGTGTTGTTACGCCGGCGACTGTGGCGGGGTGCTCCTTTCGCCGACGGGATATCCTGTCAATGGCGGAAGAATGTTGGGCCACTGGGGCGGAGTAAAACTGTACCTCGTTTCTGGACTTGGCCAGGTCAAGGTCGCCCAGGACTTCGTCGCACTGGGGGCCCTCGGGGTAGAGCTTGAACCGGTAGCCCAAGGGGACCAGGTAGAGCTTCTGTAGCAGGTATACGTGTAAGCAGTAGGCGGTTGTGCCCAGTTCAGCGCCTGCCTCGTTCAGCCTTCGGGCCAGGACCTGGGGGAGCAGGCTCCTGAGTTTTGCCCTGGCGTCAGTGTCCAGCATTTCCTCTCCTGCTTCTTTCCTGGTGAAGGTTCGGGCCTGCGGTCGGTTTAGCCCTCATTGCTTCATGGATTCTATCCTGGGGATGTACTCCCAGCCCGGATCAACCTGCTGGTCTGGCGTTCAGCCTGCCTCTGAGTCCTTTTCTTTTGAGGGTACTCCAGCAGCCCTGGCTATCCTGGCGTTGAGTCCCTGGATGACCTCGTCGGCTATAGATTTGCCGAGTCCTTTCGCCGGGTGTTTCCCGAGGATTGCCTTTATTCCGTGAGAGCTGTGGTTTCCAAGCCCGGCCTGCCTGGTTAGGACTTGGATGCGTGCGAGCTGTTCCTGGGTAGCTGCGTCGGTCCTTGGCATTGGGGCGTTCCCCTCTGGGTTTCGTCTTTAGGGTCCTTGTTGGAATGGCGGTTCCGATTTCCGGATGCGTATGAGAAGTTGTTCAGAGAGCTCATTCCACCCGGTTTTTCCGGCAGCGTGGACCAGCCAGGGTTTTCCTTCAATTCCGGCTTCAGCCGGTAGTATTCTCTCTCGCATAGTTAGATTTCCGGTGGGCCCAGTCTCCTGTGTTCCGGGCTTCCTTTACAGCTGGCCAGGAGTTCTTTTACGTGGCTGAGCTTGGTCTCAGCGTTCAGAGTGGAGAGATGGACCGCCATTTGTCCGGTCACTTTCGTAAGTGCTGTCCGGGTGTGTTAGGAGCATCTCGGACAGATCCAGGAGCCTCAGAAGTAACTGTCCCCACCCTTCTGCGGCCTTCCCACTTGGTGTTGCATTGGAACGGGGAATTGGTGATTGGTTACTTTGCGGTTAACCTGATCTCCAACTCCGGCGGCGCCCCGCCCGGCAGGGCCTTCTTTTGGATGTAAAGATTACTCACCGCCGCATCCTCTTCCACAGCGTCATATCGGTAGGTGTTCTTGGTCTCCTTGGATAGCTTGATGGTAATGGTGATCGGTTCCGTGGCTTCCATTTTGGATACTCCTTCGTCGGCTCTACTGGGTCGCTCAGAATCAGGTCCTGGTAGGGGTTCTTTCAAGCCCGGGCGTTCATCCTGCGACATGCCGTAGGGCAATGTCCACGCACGGGACAGTCCCCCCACTTGGGCGCACGGGCCGTACAGACCAGAGCTCCCAAGTCTAGTGGGGCCTGGTTCCACTGGAAATCCGCTCCCTTGGCTCCGGCCAGTTCACGAAGCGGGAGCCTGAGTTGCAATTTCGGTTCCTTGGAACCATCACCCGCCGCCCAGGACGAGGACCAATTTACAGCGGCCGCACCTCGCCAGGCGTTGCCCGGGTTGGGGCTGGCCATTGCCGGTGACCTTGAAACAGCAACCAGGGCATTCGAGGCTCCAGCGAAACGTCAGCAGGTCCTTGGGGACCATCCGTTGCGGACCAGCACCATTCTTCCAAGGCGGCTTCGCCGGCGGCTCGGGAGGCAGAGTCACCTTGTCGAGTACGGCGATCTCCTCCCTGGTCAGTCTTTCGCTGGGCCTGGACCGTCCCAGCAGAGAGGTTCTTTTGGCCATGTTCCTCCTTGTCTCAGCTCCCACCGGTCTGGTTCGGGAAGCCGTTGTTACGCAAATGTTCACAGTCCCGCCTTCAGGGCGTTCCGAACCGTTTTCTCGTTGACCTCAAGGAGCCCTGCGATCTTCCGCCCCGACGCGCCAGCGTCCTTCATGCGCCGGGCCAGCCGCACCTGGTCGTCGGTTAAGGACCGCCGGCGTCCCAGGGTCTTGCCCCGGGCTCTTGCCGCCGCCAACCCCTCTCTGGTGCGCCGTCGTCCCACTTCCCGCTCTTGGTCCGCCACCCACGCCGCCATGCTGACCATCTGGTGGCCAACGAAAGCGAGGGGGTCGTCGGGCGCCAGCTCCAGAAACCGAGTCCAGCCCTCCGTCTCGTCGAGGGACCTGATCCTCACTCCCCGGGCCCGCAGGGCGATGATGCACTGGAGTGTGTCCAGCCACCGTCGGCCGATCCTGTCGATGCGGACCACCACCAGGATATCGCCTCCGGAAAGGCGCCCGTCCAGGCGGTGCCAGCCTTGGCGTTGGTCCGTGCCGGTGGCTCCGGAGACACCAATGTCCCGGTAGACGTTGTCCCTCTGAACGCCGGCCTCGCGGAGCCGGAGTTCCTGGCTGAAGGGGTCCATTCCAGCCACGCCCTCCTGGAGGTGGCGGCTGGTCCGGATGTATCCGAAGAGGGTCATGCGGCCATGTTACGTTTTATCCGCACCAGCCGCAACACGAAAATGACACCCGGTGGGTATGCGGAACAATCGGGGGTTTCCGCCGCTGAGTCCGGCGGGTGGATTGTCCGAGGAAAGGAGCACAAGCGTCGGCGTAGGAACTGTCGTGCCGCCCAGTTGCGGAAGTACCGGTTTTCGGAAAAGACGGCATGGCATCCCCATCAATGACAGGAGGACACCATGCCGAACACCCGCCCCAAGAAGCACCACCTCTGGAACTTTTCTACCGGCCTGACGGTCTGTGGTAAAGACATGGGCCGGTTCAGCGCCCGTGTGACGACCAACTCCCACAACGTCACCTGCGTGATGTGCCACGGGGAGCTGATCCGGTGGAGTCGCCAGGTCCCGGCGATCTCCGACAAGGCCGGGAGCCAGGTGTTCCAGGGCTTGCTCGAGGATATCAACCAAGGCCGGTTTCTAACTGGTGACCACCCAGGACGGTTTTAGACCCTTTGCCCAGTTTGGGACGCGTCCCTTGTGCGTGAGCTCACGCCACACTAGTATGACAATTGTCATACCAACCGGGGAGCAGCTGCGGAATGCAAGTGATCTACCGATTCAACGAACCAGACCAATTGACGGCCCGGATCGTGTTGGACCCGGAGACCGACCAACCGCGGTGCTGGGCGACGCGGCAAGGAGCTCACAAGTGGGCGAAGGTGCAGGTGTTCTTCCTGCGCCACGGATTCTTCACCCGGGAATACACGCCCATGGTGGCCGAGGGCCCATAATCGCCGGTTTGGGACGGATGGGCTTGCACCAGGGCCACACACAGCCCCTTTCCCTGGCCAAGGTGACCTAAGGCCACCCCCTCACCTCGAAACCCACGGTGTTGGCTGTGTCCATGTCATTCTGCCACGGTCCCGCGGAAACTCCCCCCAAAGGGGATATACCACGAGAAAATTGCGCTACTCCTTGGAGGAGCGCTGTTCTGAGCTTGCACGCTGTACGTGCACCGGTAAGCTCCGCGGGAACAACCTGGAAGGCTGCATTTTTCGCCCGCGGTGTGGACTTTAGCCCACACGGCCCGGTCTGTTGGTGGATGCAAATCGCGCTCTCGATTTTGATTTCGAGTAGCGCAATTTTCTCTGGGGTTGATTTTAGTGACGAAGTTCTGTGAGCCGTCCGGGCTGGTTACAGAGGACCGGACGGCGAATTGGGGTCGAAGCCCCGGGACTCCCCGACCTGTGGGGAAGGGAGTCCGTTGTTGAACTTGGGGCATTTGACCCTGGGCGTTTTGGGTTTGTGGGGGACACTGGTCTTGGAGTGTTGGTCTTGGAGCGTTGGTGGACGCGCACCGGTCTCCGGACGTTGGTTTGTGGGCAAGGGGGGGATGCTTTGCTGGCTGAAAGCCCGGGCTAACTGCGAGGTGTTGGTCTACCGGCGGAAGACGTCCTGGTCTTCTTGGCGGGTTTGACGTTGACCTTGAGTTCGGGGGCATCGCCCCAGTGCTGGGCGCAGAGGTCCAGGAGTTTTGTCTGGAGTTCAGCCTGGTATTCGTCTGATGTCACGGGGCTCTTCTCCTGGGGGCTGGGCGTTTGGCGTTTGGCGTTGGCCTTGGGTCTTTGGCGTTGGCCTTGGGTCTTTGGCCTTGGCCTTGGGTCTTTGGCCTTGGGCCTTTGGGCTTATCTGGGGTTTGGGCGTTTGGCGTTGGGGTTGAAGACCTTCTGGCAGGGTGCGCAGGCTGGGACATTGGAAGAGTAGTTGAGGGCATCCTCGGGGAATGTACCTTCGCAGTAAGCGCACTTATCGGTCTTTCCCTGGGACGGGGTGGGGTTTCCTGTTCGTTGGGTTTGGGGGCTTGGCCGTGGGACTTTATGACTTCTGCGAGGTAGAGGGTGGCGTGGACCTGGGCGATGGCGGCGGATACGTGGCCGCTTTGCGACCCGCTGGATGTCATTTCTGTCTCGGCTTTGTGAAGAATCTTTTTGGCTTGTTCCTGATGGAAGTTCTCTTGTCTCTCGGTCATTTGTTCGTCTCCATGTACTTGAGCGTTTGATGTGTGTGGCTGTGGTTCTCCCGGTGACCCTGGGCATCAGCGTTTCCTGCCCCCGGGGATTTTAGGGTTTGTCGGGACTGTGATAGGGTTGGGATCTCTGCCAGGTATATCCAGCCTTCGCTCTCCTCGGGTTCGTGAAGAATGTGGTCCAACTGGTAGATGTCCATCTCTTCTCCTCCGAATCGGGTGTGATCAATTGCTGGGGATTAGCCCAAACCCCGATGCCATCGTGGCACCAGGGAAGTAGTGAAGAGGGTCCTGGACTGGTTCAGGGATACGCCATGACGAAAGTGGTCACTCCCGCCGCTTCCGCCTGGGCCACTTGGGCCGGGTTCAATCTCGATGTGATGACGACCGGGGTGACTGTCCCGCCGGTGATGGCCGAGAGTATGCCGGCCCGGTTTTTCGCCCGGTCTATGTCGTCCTGGTCCGCCGTTATCGAGACTTCGATTACGGCGTGCCGGTTATCGTCTGCGGTGATTATGAGGTCGGCTTCGAAGAGCTCTCCAAATCGGTCTGGTGTGATTCTGCCATTCTGAACGGCTTGCGCGATGGCGCTGGTCAGCCTGGGGTCGGCGGGGCTGGTCTGGGCGAGGGCAACGTATGCTCCCTGGAAGCCCAGGGTGATCATGCAGCGGGCCAGGGCCTTGTTGCGGACGTTTCGTTCGTACTCCCCGCCCTCCAGGTTCCCGAGTTGTCCTTCGATGGCGTTCAGGCGCTGATCGGTCGTCCGGTTGAACTCTTGCTGTGCTTCGTTGGCTTCCCTCTGAGCTGAGTTGGACTCTTGTTGTGCTTGGACAAATCGGTCGAACCGGCCCGGCAGGTCCAGCAGGTCCTGGGTGAGGAGGAGGGCTCGGAGTGCCTCGGCCCAAGTTGGTTGGTCCCGCAGGATGCGCGCCAGATCTTCGATTGTGTTTATGGTGGTCATTTGTGGATTATATCTTAGCCGGATTCAATGCACGTCTCCTGACCGTCCATCCTAAACAATCAGGATATGAAACGCCTCGGGCTCGTTCGATGCGCTGACTTAGAAGCTTGGTTTTGAGTCGGAAAAGAAAAGGGTCCTGGGGCTGTTCGAGAAAATTGCGCTACTCATTTGAGTGCGCTTTTCAGAGTTACCACATTGGGCATGTGTTGGTGAACTCCGCGGGAACAGGGGTGGACCCTGCTATTCTCACCCGCAGCCGAGGTTATTTTTGGGGCGTTTGACCTTTTAAGGTTGGCTTTGGAGTATCGTAATTTTCTCGTTCTACGTTGAGGGAGACGGGGGCTCGGGTATGAGGATAATTTGGACGTGTTCCCTCCGGAGGTCCGTGTCCTCCCCCGCGCCGATGGCGAACGGGGTGACGGTCCTTGCGGTGGCCTTGGCGAACAGTCTGGCCCGCTCTGCAGCGCGGTTGATGTCGTCCTGCTGAATGGTGATTGAGACTTCGGCCAAGATGTAATCTGTGGGGCCGTCGGTGGTGAGGATCAGGTCTGCTTTGTCCAGTTCGTCCGTCTCTTCGGCCTTGATGACTCCTTGCTTTTCTGCTTCGTCGAGGAGCCCAGTGAGAGCCGACTTGTCGCGCTGGGTGGAAAACACGCTGGCGTTTATGCCCAAGCTCCGGCGGAGGAATCTGTGGACGTACGTGGCGACGTGGGATTCGTAGTCCTCACCTATGAGTCTGGTGAGGGTCGCGTGCATTCGGGTGAGGGTCGCGTGCATTCGGCTTACGTCTTCCTTGAAGGTGCTGACGTTTGTCTCGAGTTTTTCAAGTCGCTGGTGTACGAGGTTGAAGTTCTCGTTCGTGGCCTTCACGAAGATGGCAACTTCGTTGGGCATGTTGGCGAGTTCCTCTCCCACAATCAGGCCCCGAACGGTGTTTCGCCACTCCGGGTGGTCCTGCAGGATCTGCACCAGGTCCGCTATGTCGTTGATGCTGGTCATGGTCAATTCTTTGCTCCAGGCTCATATTCTACCCTTGGCGGCGGCGGGCGTCACCAGGACGCCGCCGGTGTTTAGAAAGTTGCGCCACTCATCTTAGCGCGCTTTTTGGGGTTTTCACGCTGGGTGTGCTAGGTAAACTCCCAGGGTGCGAAGACGGACTCCGCATTTTTCACCCTGTGCGCCGACTGTTGTCAGAGCTGCCCCGTTGAGTTTGTGTTTGAAGTAGCGCAATTTTCTTGGCTGTTCATTAAACCCTTGACGCGGTTGTTGAACGGGGTTATTGAACACTTCTTCGTATCTGGCGGAGGACGTCCGGTCGGGGTGTCAATAAACGCCCGGTTGTTGAACACCTTTACCAAGAGGACGGTCGGTGTCCGTGTAGGGGTTCCGGGTGGGTTATTGTCTGTCCGATAGGCGGACTGACCGTGCCCGGCATATGACATTGGGCCGGGGTTTCGTCAAACGGGGGGTGTAACCTTCCATTCGGTCTGGATTTTCTCCAACCGGTGGGTCAAGACCTTTTTCAGCTCGGAAAGGTGTTTCAGCATCCACGCCCTGATCTCATCCAGTCTCTCCATCGGGTCGTATATGGAGCCGTCCATTATGGCCTCAATGCTCTTCTGTCAATGGCGGAGGCATGTTGGGACACTGGGGCGGAGCAAGACCGACCAGACCGGCGAGGGCGAGGTGGTGTTCATCACCCGCCGGGCCATGACCACCCTGGGCGAACTCCGGCAGCTCCGCGAGGTCTATGGCGATGCCAGTCCGTCGGTCTTCGGGAGACGGCCCAGACGATCAACCACTGGGTCAAGGCGGCGGCGCAGGCGGCGGGCCTGGGTGAGGGGTCTCCGGCCATAGCGGCCGGGTGGGGCTGGCCCGGCGGATGGCACGGGCCGGCGCTCCGGACTCGGCGATCATGAGGCAGGTCCGGTGGTCCAGCAGCGCCATGGTGGCCAGGTACACCCGGGGCGAGTCCGCGGGCGACGCCGCCCGGTGGCTGGAATTACGCGCCCGGGCCGGAGCGCTCTGGTTCTTATGTTTCATAATGGCACAGGAGCGGGTTTCATACCCGCCCCTGCTTTTCAGAACGGCCAGTTGTAAGTCCCGTCATTCGGTATAGTCAACTGTGCCGCGGACGATTTTTATGATGATGTCTCCGTGTTGTTGCAGCGTTGACTGCCCGACTCCCCGGATGTTGCCCAGTTGCCGCAGGTCTGTCGGCCGCTGTGTGGCAATTAAGTCAATCGTTTCGTCCTTGAAGATGGTATACGCGGGGACACCGCGTCGCCTCCTCTCGCTCTCACGGTACTGTCTAAGGTTTTCAACGATGGTTGCCGCGCGTGGCGGCTGGAAGACGGTTGCCGGGTGTAGCGGCGTTCGGTTTGGGGCGGCCTTTACGGCGGCATTGCCTGCAGCGGACCTTCCGATGACGTTGTAGAGCTTGCGGGCCACATCGTCGGCATCGCCTTCATTTACATCTACGGTGAGACGGTGCTGCGTCTTGCCCTCGACGACTTCATGGACGAGCCAATACCTTCCATTAGTAAGGACCGCTATCCTTCCGTCGTCCAGAAAGGAAGCGTATTTGTCGAGTTGTTCCTCGTACTCAAGAACATATTCGCGGTCAAGCCGCTTGGCCTCGACGAATATGCTGGGTTTGCCATTTTCAAGCATTGCGATGTCCACGGCTATGGCTTGCCGGTAACGGTCTCGGCCCGCTGGCTTGTATTCCCTGATCACTTGCTCAGGGTCATAAACATCCCAGCCTAGTCCAGACAACATTGGCAGTATCAGGTGTTGGATGGTGCTGGTTTCGTGGTTCACGCACGCACTTTCGTGCTCTGTCATGTTTCGACGCACGAGCTTTACTGCTTCAAGGACGGGCGAAGGCAGAGCCGCTGCTGGTCCATACGTTGGCTGCCGGTTCCAACCCCTGCTGCCGTCTTCATCCTGTTGACGACCGTCTGTCCGGGTTGCTTGGGTCGGCTGTGTCCTTTGAGAGTAACAGCGGCGGCATACGGGATATTCCGAAGGCTTGTAGACCCCGGCACAGTTCGGGCATTCGTCTATCTTACTGTCCTGGAAATCCAGATAGCACTGGTGACATAGCGGATGGTTAGGGCGGTTGGGGCGCTCGTTGCAGTCTTGTTCGCCGCAGGTTCGGGTCGCCCAAGCTGGAATGGTGGTCATTGGCGTTCCTCTCATAACGGCGTATGTCTAAGTTGATCGAATTTGGCTAACCTGAGGTGGACCCGGTTTTTCGGACAACTGCCTAGGTGATGATCCTGCTCATCTACCAACCGGTCTAACGCCTCGGCCAAGGCGAACTCCGTCACCAGAGGTTTCCAGTGGCGAAGCATGGTGTTCCCCCCGAACTGCCGGCAATGCGTCTCCCCATCCAGCACCAAGGGTATGAATCACGGCATCGATGCCAGACTCCCCGAGGGGTCCGGCGCCAACTCCAGGTAGGCCAATGTGGTCTGAATTCGCCCGTGGCCCAACCACCGGCTCAGATAGTTCAGCGGAATCCCGTTGAGCAACATGTGCCGCGCAAAACTATGCCGAAGGGTATGCGTCCTAACATTCCGGCCCTGGGGGATTTGGCCAGCCTCAGTGGCCCGACGGACCGTTTGCTGCACCCACCTCCAGACCGTGACCCGGGACACATCGATCAACCTGCCCTGGCCAACTGTCCCGAAACTGGTGGCCGCGGTCAGGGCCGTCTGCAGCTCCGGATGGACCGGGACCACCCGAGGCTTGCGC
The DNA here is from genome assembly GCA_965226825.1 of Dehalococcoidia bacterium. GTDB lineage: Bacteria > Chloroflexota > Dehalococcoidia > Lucifugimonadales > UBA3495 > Io17-Chloro-G2. The sequence continues at coordinate 2,725,237 of CBDDED010000003.1, read as the reverse complement.
CCCTTGCCCCGCCGGACTACCAGGGTGGGGCGGTCTGAACCCAGGTGCAGGTCCCGGGCCTCCAGGGCCAATGCTTCAGACACCCGGAGGCCTGGTCGGTGACCGTTACGGCCAGGTTGTCACGGCCAGCCCTGCCCTGCATCCAGCTCTTCTTGATTTTCGGCCGTGGCCTATCCGCTCGGACCCAACACTGTTATCCTCAGCCGGTTGGACAGAGGTCTGCCGTCCCCGGTGCAGATCGCCCCCTGCGCGTCGCAGTCCGTGGTTATGGGCAATACGACGGTGACGTCGCCGTTGGAGTCCGGTTTGACGACGACCTCCCAGTCAGTGTTGCTGGGCGGGTTCAGGCGGCGCGCGCCGGTTAGCGAGCCCCCCGTCACCGTGAACGCATGGTCGCGCATCGTCTTGTAGCTGAAGCCCGTTTTCGGCTCCTCGCTGAAGTGCAGCTCGAAGGTGAAGCTGTTGCTGCCGTTGTGGGACGGTGGGGCGCTCTCGACGCTGGCCGTCAGCGGCGTCTTCGACTGGATGTTTACCGTGGACTCGTTCACCGTCCCCGCGCCCACACTGGGTGGCAGCGGGGTCCCGAAGGCGAGCTTCACGCTCTCCCCGTCGTCGTCCACGTCGTCCTGGGTGGCGCTGAAGGTGAAGGTCTTGAGCACCTCACCCGAATTGAAGGTCACGCTGGCCGGTACCCCCGAGTAGTCCGCAGGGCTGGCCCCGTCCTGGACCGTCACCGTCAGCGGGACCGTGACGGTCCGTTCGGGGTCCACGTCCAGGGCCACCTCCACCTCCACCTTCACCGTGCTTCCCTCGATCACGGAGTAGGCGGCGCTCCCGAAACTCACCACCACCGCGGGATCGTCGTCGTCCTGGATATTCACGGTGAACTCGTTCACCGTCCCCGCGCTCACCCTGGGGGGCGGCGTCCCGAAGGCGAGCTTCACGCTCTCCCCGTCGTCGTCCACGTCGTCCTGGGTGGCGCTGAAGGTGAAGGTCTTGGAAATTTCACCGGAATCGAAGGTCACGTTGGTCGGTACCCCCGAGTAGTCCGCAGGGCTGGCCCCGTCCTGGTCCGTCACCGTCAGCGGGACCGTGACGGTCCGTTCGGGGTCCACGTCCAGGGTCACCGTCACTTCCACCGTCCCGCCCTCGGTCACGGAGTGGGCGGCGCTGAAGGTGAAGGTCTTGGAAATTTCACCCGAATTGAAGGTCACGCTGGCCGGTACCCCCGAGTAGTCCGCAGGGCTGGCCCTGTCCTGGTCCTTCACCGTCAGCGGGACCGTGACGGTCCGTTCGGGGTCCACGTCCAGGATCACCTCCACCGTGCTTCCCTCGGTCACGGAGTGGGCGGCGCTCCCGAAACTCACCACCACGGCGGGACCGTCGTCGTCCTGCTGGGCGGGGAGCAGAGGCGGGGCGGACAGCCGTGCGTAGCTGGTCAGCGACTCCTCGTTGCCGGCATCGTCGCTGAAGGTGACCCTCACTTTGATGGCCTTGCCCTCGTCGTCGCCGGTCATGGTGTAGGTGGAGCTTATCGCTCCCTCGATGTCGGTGTCGGAGCGGATCCACTGGTAGGCGAAGACCGCTCCCGTCAGACCGTCCTCGTCCTCGATGCCGTCCGTGGTCGCCGTCAACGTCTCGCCGGCCAGCAGTGACCCGGTGATGCCGGGCCCGCCGGTGGCCGGGCTGTTGGCGGCCTGGTTCTGCGAAGCGGGGATGGGTTCGTTGGTATTGACACGGAGCACATTGGAAGGCGCACTGTCTCCCGCTTCGTTGAATGCGATGACCCGCACATCATAGGCGCTACCCGGCGTCAACCCCCTGATCCTCCAATGCGGCACTTCCTCTCCGGGAGGCGGTACGTAAACATGCTGCGAAACGGCCGGCGTATCCCACATGCCGGCGGCTGTCTTCCATTGGACTTTGTAGCTGACACCCGGCGGGGCGCCGTCGTTCCTCACCTGGGGGCGGACCCAACGCACAAGCGCACTCTCGAGTTGGACTCCCGGCGCCTCCAGATAGAGAGGCGGACCCAGCACCTCCGGCGTCCGGTCTGCCCGCGGATCCTCCACAATCCGCAGCTTGTACTCTTTGCCCACTGCCCAGGCCTCGTTCAGTTTGTAGAGGTCGAGGCCGTACCATCTCCACTTGTGGCCACAGCAGAATTTGGCTTCGTTGAACGGCAGCTTCGCCTCCAGCGTGGCGCCGTCTTTGTCGGTGCTGATGTACAGCATCCAATCGAGATAGTCCTGGTTGGGCATCTCCCAATAGCCCATAGGGTCGGTCGCGCTCAGGTTGCCCAGCCCCAAGAGCGATTTTGAACGTTCCGGTATGTGGAACGGCGGCATGACGTACGTCCCACCCCCCGGATTCGCACCAAGGCTGCTAGTGTAAACCTTGTACCTGAAGTCATTGTGGACAAACTCAAGCATGTCCTGGTCGTCGTGGTCCCTGTGGTACCAATGAAGCGGCTTTCTGCCGGCGGCGTCGGATGGGAACCTATCGGTATACTCCACGGTGACACACAAAATGTCGCCGCTCTCGCAGCCTGCAGGGATGTCGTCGTCGGTGATCGTCAGCGTCACGTCGTCCGGGTCGGTTATCCCCACGCTGTTCACCGCCGTCCCGCTCACCGCCACCGTCCGGTTCCCGGTGTAGGCGTCGTCGTTCACCGCCGTGATGGTCACCACCCCCGTGCTGTTCGTGTCCCCCGCCGCGATGGTCAGGGTCGTGTTCCCGGTCAGCGTCGTGGTGTCCGCCGGGTTCACCGACACCGTGACCGTCGTGGCCGCGGTGGACGCCGACGGTACGCTCGCCGTAACCGTGCTCGCATTTCCCGTCCCGCTCTCGTTGATCGTCACCGGCATCAGCGCCAGGATCACCTTCCCCGCCGGCGCGTCGTCGTCGTCGGTGATGTTGACCGTCGTCTCGGTCGTCATTCCTGTCTGCACCGTGGCGGGCAGCGTCCCGAAGGTGAGCAGGACGCTCTCTTCGTCGTCGTCAACCGTGTCCTGCGTCGCGGTGAAGGTGAACGCCTTCGAGGTCTCGCCCACGCTGAACATCACGTTCGCCGGCACGCCGGAGTAGTCGGTGGAAGACGTGGCGCCCTGGGGCGTATGGGTGACCGGTACCGTCACGGCGCTCGCCGGGGCCGAGGTGAGCTTCACCTCCACGCTCACCATGCCGCCTTCGGCGACCGTGTAGGCGCTCTGGCCGAAGGAGACCTCCGGGGGGTCGTCGTCGGTGATGGTGAGCGTCGTCTCGTCCGGCGTTCCCGCGCTCACCCCGCCCGACAGGTCCGGCCCGAACCCGAGCAGGACGCTCTCACCCTCGTCGTCAACCGTGTCCTGCGTCGCGGTGAAGGTGAACGTCATCTCGGTGGGCCCACCTGCGCTGAACGTCACGCTGTCCGGCACGCCGGAGTAGTCGACGTCGGTTGCGCCGTCCTGCCCCATCGTTACGATGGGGATGGTGACGGCGCGCTCCGGGTCCGCGCTCAGCGTCACCGTGACGGACTGCGTCCCGCCCTCGGCCACCGTGTGAGCTGCCTGCCCGAACGACGCCGTCACCTCCGGATAAGTCAATACCGACATCCGCAGCACCATCTTGCCGTTGGGTTCCAGATCGAGCGCATCTGTGAAGGTTACCCACTCCTCCGTCGACATCGGGTCTGCTGGGGAGGACAGAGGCGAGAAATCCAGCGTCCAGCCGGACTCGCTGCCCGGGTCGAGCTCCGCCGCCGGCCCATCCAGGTTAACGAGGTCGTTGGCTTCGGAGATCCCCGCGACGGCCACGGTCGGGTCATCGCCTCCCTCCATGAGCGGCGAAGCCGTCAGCACCGCCCAGTATTTGGTGTCCGGCGCCAGCGGGAAACCGGGATGGACCAGATCCTCAAAAGTTTTGTTGTCGCGGTCCAGGCTTTCGGAGGGAACGGCGATCTCGGTAAACAACGGCGCCGCGGCGGGTTCGCCGGCGTTGTCGGCGTAGAGCGCCCAACTGAGGGCGTCAATGTCCGTGTCGATCCTAATTCCGAATCGCAGCCCGCTCAGCGAGTACCCGGAGGGGTTCCCTCCGGTCGTGAACGCCTGCGCGATATTCACTGTGTCAGGTCGCTGATAAAAGTAGTTAGCGTCGGAAATCTGGCCCGCATTGGACATGATCGGCTGCGAGAGGACCGCCTGACCGCTGACGCCCGATAGCGTTTTGCCCGGGCCGAACGCGTTCTCATAGGACACCATCATCTTGAGCCACTTGCTCAGGTCCGCCGCCGCAGGCACGTAGACGCGCGACGTGCCGCCCTGCGCCGCGGGGATGTCGGTGAACGTCCCGTCACTGGTATCGCCCCGCTGCCACTGCCACGTCGCGTTCTTGACCCTGAAACTTTGATCGGAAATCTCGGCGGCGACCCCCACGCCGAGCTGCGGCAGGCCAATACGGACCTCCCGCAAAAGTTGAAAGGGGGGGCCAATATATTGATCGGTCGGGCCGTTGAGCGCCATCCGGAACGACCGACCCTGGGAGTCGTTAGACCACGAAGTGCCGCTGTAGGCTTTCATCGTGTCACCAAGAAACCACTGGAGTCGGGGAACTCTGTCGTTATCATTGGCTCCAGTCGTGCTGACGCTCAGACTGCCGGTTCCTGAGCCGACGTCGAGAACGACCCAGTACGTGATACCCCCAGCAAGAGATATCGCAGTGCTCGCGGTGAACTCGGCCCGCTCCGGCGCGCCGAGAACGTCGGAAACGTCTGCCGGCGCCGTCAGCGTGCCGTTCGTCACCGCGCTCGCCGCCGGCGACCCGCTGGCGTCCGCGTGGATCGCGACGCGCGGCGAGACGCCTGCTTCTGCCGCCACGCCCAGCAACACCGAGGTCAGCTGGTGAGTGGCGGGGTTGGAGGCCGTGGTGAACGACGTGGCGTACCGGGACGCGGTCGAGCTGGTCTCGGCCGCCGCCGCCCGGGACTGTCCGTTGCGGTTGGTAGCATACGGACCCGGCGGTCTGGTCGCCTCGCTGCCTCTCAACCCGATCTTCATGCTCGCATCGACAGAGCCGCTGTAGTCGGACCAGTCGAATCGGCCGTCCGGATCGGGGACCCAGACGTTGTTCCCCACGGAAAAGCCCGCCATGCCGCCGGCGTCAACGGCGTCCTCGGATGACGTGGTGGCCACGCTCAGACCGTCATCGGCGCCCCCGGTCCTGGTCACCACGATCCAATAGGTCGTAGCGGGTAAGAGCAGGACATCGTTCGCGCTGAACCGCTCCAGTGTCGCGGCGTCGTCGTCGATGCTGGCCGCTCCCGAAAGCGTCGTCAATATGCGATCCGGGAAGGAGAGATAACCAATGCGCGACGCAATTACCCCCCGATGGGACCGCCACAGCGCCACCTCGGCGGTGACCCCGCTGCCGGCTTTGAGGCCGACCTCCACCGACGACAGGAAGTAGCCGTCGGGATGGTCGCCGGTGGTGAACGACTGCGCATAGGTCACCCGGCCAGTGGCCGTCGCCAGGTCGGAGCCCGCCGTCTGCCCGGTATTCGACACAAGTACCGGGTCCAACGTCTGGGCGTGGCCCACGGACGACAGGACGAGCGCGGCAAGCGCGATGATTATGAGGAGGAGGGGGAGCCCTCTGGCCAAGAGTGCATGCTCACGGCCGGCCGGGGCGGTTCTCGGTGCTGACAAGGGGAATCGCTTTCGAGAGGCGTGTGGCCCGCCTCTGGGAGATGGGATTCTCAATTCACGCTCTCCTTTGCATTCGTAGTGGGGGCTGCACGCAGGCGACGACTCCATAACACAGGTACTGCCCTTCCGGCTCGGAGACGACGACCGTCGGGGTTGCGACCCGCGGCGTCAGCTGCCCCGGTCCAGGACAAGGGCAACCGGCAGGCGTTATGCGTAAGCCTGAAGATATTCTACCGTTTGTATATGTAGTCAGCGTGTTAATACGGGTTGTCATGCGTGTAGTTACCATGTATTTCCTCACAGTGTGCTAAACTGCAGGCCTGCATGGGGCAGGATGGTCCACCAGCCCGCACCAGGAGGGAACAACATGGAGGACAGCGGCGACCTCCGCCGGGAAATCGAGGCCCTGCGGGAGCGGCTGTCCCGCCTCAGCGAGGCCAGCCTGCGCATCAACGAGAGTCTTGACCTCGACTCGGTGCTGCAGGGCGTCCTGGACAGCGCCCGCTCACTGACCGGCGCCAGGTATGCCCTGATCACCACCCTGGACGGGTCGGGCCAGGTGGAGGAATTCCTCGTCTCCGGCCTGACCCCCGGTGAAGCCCGGCAGTTGTGGGAACTGCCCGCAGGTCTGCAGTTCTTCCAGTACCTCAGCGGCCTTCCGGGCCCGCTCCGGGTGAGGGACTTCACCGGTCACGTCAGGTCGATGGGCCTTCCCGAGTTCCGCCCGCCGACGCCGGTAAGCGCCTTCCTGGCCGCCCCGCTGCGCCACCAGGGGACCGCAGTGGGCAACATAAACGTTGCCAAGAGCGAGTCCGGTCAGGAGTTCACCAGGGAAGATGAGGAGACCCTCGTGATGTTCGCCTCCCAGGCGGCGCTGGTCATCGCCAACGCCCGCCGGCACCGGGATGAGCTGCGGGCCCGGTCCGACCTGGAGACCCTTATCGACACCTCCCCCGTGGGCGTGGCCGTCTTCGACCTGAGCACGGGAACCCCGGTTTCCTTCAACCGGGAGGCGCTGAGGATCCTGGACGTCCTGCGGACCCCCGGCCATCCCGTGGAGCAACTGCTGGAGGTGCTGACCATCCGGAGGGCCGACGGGTCGGAGTTCTCCCTGGAGGAGTTCCCCCTGGCCCGGGTGCTGGCCACCAGCGAGACGGTGCGGGCCGAGGAGATTGTCATGGAGGTGCCCGACGGCCGCAGGATCACCGTCCTGATCTGTCAATGGCGGAGGTATGTTGGGCCACTGGGGCGGAGTAAAACTGTACCACCTGGTGTGTAAGGCCAGCGAAAAAGTCCGAGCTAACTGGCCAGCATAAATGTCAGCGCCACTTGTTGAGGGAAATGCCCTGATGACGGGTGGGTCAGCAGAGGACAGGCAGGAAGGTCTTGATGCAACCTATTCTTCGTGAGGCTCGTCTCGAGTCTGGGAGACAACTCCCTCCCTGCTACGCTTGAGCCGGTAGCTCTCGCCGTTCACACCAACGCCTTCTATAGCGTCAGGGAGGCCCAGCGAGGTCTGCACGGATGTAGGTGTAGGTGTAGGTGGCGCCGGCGGCGCGTCTATCCGCTCTCGTGAACAGAAACCAAGGATATTTGCGGAGGTGTCCAGGGTGACCCCTTGGAGCGGGTCAGCGATTGGAGCGGGACGGCGTTGCGGATGCCGCGAGAGGGGGCGAATTAAACGGCGGTGTCTAGCAGTGCAGTTTGCCTGCATTCACCAATGGACGGACTCTTCGGCGTAGACGTGGTCGGGCAATTCGTAGCGAATCCCGTCTTCGTCAAACAACGAAGTGTCGAGCAGACCCGTGAACTTGTTGAAATTGCTGTTCTGGTACCGTGCCCGAAACATTTTGTTTAGGATTTGCTCATAACGCTGCTGAATCTTGAACCACGCTACCACTCCGAATGAGGCAGTTGGAGGATAATTCAATGCATTGGCGGTCTCGTCCCCGATAAGCCCCCTGGAAATCCGGTACACGTATTGGGCCAGACTGCGGCGGTCGTCCGGTTCCACCATCCCGGCTATCAATGGAGCCGAGTTGACCAAGGAGTGGGCCATCACTACTGATTCAAGCTGGGCGATAGGTTCGCACATGAGACCGACGTCGTAAAGCTTCAGGGCCTCGGTCGCATCGTGGAACAGGATGGTCTCGGGTATGCCCATCAAATAACCGCTGTAACGCCAAACGGCCATGAAGCTGTCGTACTCTTCGGCATTGTACTCAGCGCCGAGGGTTTTCATGTGTTTCAGCAGCCGAGCCGAAAAAGCGGAAACAGCATAACCCAGGTGCGCAGCGCTAATCGGCGCACCCCAAGCCTCGGAATCCCACTCCTCCGATTGGTTCAGGAGGCGCCTCATCCGCGCGTGAACTATCCGAATACGGACGGAGAGTTTCCAGCCGTCCCCTTCTCGGTACAAGCCACCCGGAAGGAATATCTCCATCATGTGACGGTTATTCTGGCCCAGCCGCCTGAGGCCTTGGTCCCGCACCCGTCCAGTAATGAAGAAGGACTTGGCTATGTTGGTCGTGAAGCCTTCGATCAGGACTCCCGCGACGAATGCTGCCAGAATCACCCTGGAATTTCTGTGAAACATGCGGACGCCGGGTGCGAATGACGCAAATTCTAGCCATTCCGGCCGGGTTTCCGCCTCCTTGAAGAATTCCCGCAGTGAAGCCGGCGCGTTCCGCAACGCCTCGTCGCCCTCTTGCTCCATAGCCGTCTGGATTAGCCTCATTGACTCGCCTGTCTCAAGTTCGGCCAGGTCTTCGGTCATCGCTTCGGCCAGCGGGTCCCCAATAAGGGTGTGGGCGACGTAATTGGCCGCCATCTCGGGCGCGACTTGGCGGGCGTTTTCGTACCCCGCTACGTAGTCGTTAGGTATATTCGCTGGCGCTTGCACCTGGGTTTCAGCTTCGAGTTCTACCATGGGAACTTCCTCAACTCTGCGGCTCTTCTGCTTCCACTCGCAAATCGGGAAGCCAACCCAGCCATGACGGCAGGTACCAATTCCCATTGCCCAGAACTTCCATGCTGGCCGGGACCAGCACCGACCTTACTAAAGTCGCGTCAAGCAATACCGCCACGGCAAGCCCGAATCCGACCTGCTGATTGATGATTGTCTCTCCGGCAGCGAATCCGCCGAATACTGCAACCATTATGAGCGCGGCGCCGGTAATCATCCCGCCTGTGGACTGAAGACCATAGGCCACTGCCTGGGCGTTGTCCCCGGTCGCGTCATACCTTTCGCGGATCCGGCTGAGCAGGAATACGTGGTAGTCCATCGACAGCCCAAATAGGATGGAAAACAGGAACAGGGGTATCCATGCGTCGATGACCTCAGCCCGTTGGAATCCCAGCAGGTCCAAACCGATCCCTTTCTGGAACACCAACACCAGCAGCCCATAGGTAGCGCCGACCGACAGCAGATTCATGATTATGGCTTTGATCGGAATGACTATGGACCGGAAGACCAGCATCAGTATTATGAAGCTGAGGCCGAGGACGAAGGCAAATACTATCGGCGTGTAAACGTCAACGATGCCGAAGAAGTCGGCAGCTTCCGCGGTTACGCCCCCCACATAGACTTCCGCGGCCACGCCATCGAAGGCGGCGGGAATATGCTCATCGCGGAGAGAGGCCATGTTGGCCGTTGCCTCCCGGCTGTTGGGCTCGCCCGGGAACGGAAGCGTCAGCAAGGCAAGGTCCCCAGCGGAGTTGACCTCAGGAGGAAAGGGAGGGACCGGGAAGGCCAGGTCATCCGCAATTGACTGCACCAGGCGCGCCATCGCCTCCTGTACCTGGGGACTGTTAACATCCCCATCTATTACTATCTCCGCCGGGCTGAGGTAACCCGCAGGGCTGACTTCTCCCACGGAGAACTCTTCCTTGAAAACAGCAAACGCCTGTTTGGTCTGGGACTTGTCAGGGAAAGTGTTGACGTCGTTTAGCCCGGTTTTGATGGTGAAGTAGAAGGCCGACAGAACTATCATCGGAACCGCGATGATGAGGATGCTGACGATTGGGAAGCGGGTTACAGTACGAGTAATAGTGACCCAGAATCCATGTCCCGCGGCTTCGGGACTCTTCAGCGAGAACCTGGCAAGGAAAGGGATGGACAGGAAACCCACCTTGGGGCCGAGCAACGAGAGCACCGCAGGCAAGAGTGTGAGGGTGGCGGCCAGCGCAGCGATGACCGCGAGTATGGCGCCCAGGCCGAGGGACTGGAAGAAGGACACTGGGACAATGAGCATGCCAATGAGGGCGAGCACCACTGTGGCGCCGCTGAACAGCACAGTGCGCCCTGACGTATCGCCCGCCCTTTCAACCGCTTCGCGTTTGCCCAAGCCCCGGCTCATCTCCTCCCTGAATCGGGACACGATGAGCAACGAGTAGTCGATGCCCACCGCCAGGCCGATCATGGTAATCATCATGTTGACAAAGAAGATTAGCTCGAAGGACTGACCGATAATCCCCACCGCCGCCAGCGCAATCACAATAGCGACAATAGCCAGCCCCAAAGGCAACAGCGTGGCTACAACCGCGCCAAACAGCGCCAGCAGGATTATCAGGGCTACAGGTACGCCGATACGTTCGCCCTTTTCAAGGTCTTCGGCGCTCAACTCGTTGCTCTCAAAGGCTACGCTGGCGTCTCCTCCAATGAGCACGCGAAAGTCGTCAGCCCCATTGGCTTCCTCGACGGCGTGAATAACTTCCCCAACATTCTCCGTAGCCTCCTTGAAGTTGCCGGCCAGGATAAAGTTCATCAAGGTGGTCCTGCGGTCGGGGGACACCCGGATCTCATCGTTGTCCAGGTAATAGTGCTGTCCCACCAGGACTAAGTCTGGTCCCAGGGCAACGATCCGGGCATGGACCGATTCGACCTTGGCACGGAATTTCGGATCATCGACAGTCAGGGATTGCGACTGAACGATTACCAGTTCGGAAAGCGGCTTGGGGCCCCTCAGCCTATCTTCCAGCATGGAGGAAGCTCGTTCAGATTCGTACCGGCCGGCAAGCGAGAACTCGGTGGTGGTAGCGCTTGGCAACAAGGCGCGGATGAGCGCCAGGGCGATAACAATCAACACCAGCCAGACACCGATGGTTATTAACGGCCTTTGGGCACAAACGCGGGCAAGCTTTCCGGTCAAGAGCCAATCCTCAATGGTGGAGCGGATATCTGACGAACACTTTCAATTTTGATGCGATATCATACAACCGCGGCGAGTTTAACAAAAACGGCTGACTCCGAGTCCTAACAGGGGGAACTGGTGGTAATCACCACCCGGCGGGAGCTGGGTCCCACCCCCGCTTCGTTGATGGCCTTGACCCGGTACACGTACTTGGTGCCGGCATCCACACCCGTGTCGGTGTACGAGGTGGCGGCGCTTCCGGTGTCCGGCACGTAGACCGACAGTGCGTGCTCGCCCTCGGTGGGCCGCCGCCGCAGTATCTGGTAGCCTGTGACCGAATCATCGTCCGGCGCGTCCCAGGACAGCCGGATTCTAATGTCGGTCACGTAGGGAATTTTCGTATTGCGCAAGGGCTATATGCTCCGCCTCAGCTCCCCGACTCGTCGTGGCGCCATCCGGAGCCGAACGTCATCCCGTCGTAGCCGACGACCCAGACGCGCACGTCCTCCCTGGTCACCCAGTTGCCCTCTGCGGGAGCCGGGGGTATTTCAAAGCCGAGCAGGTCCCTGAGGTCCGTTCCCACCAGGGCTTTGTCGTAGTGGTCCACGATTGTGCCGCTTCCGTCGGCTATGAACGCGGCCCATTTCCCCTCAACCGTCTCTATGCTGTTGTAGTAGTCGATGGCCGCTGCCAGGCCGGCAAAATCGCTCTCCGAGCCTGTGAAATATTCCACGGTCCCTTCCAGCCCTACCTCGCTGAACTTGCTCACGGCGGCCGCCACAAAGGACTTGGTGAATTCTTCGGCGTCGACGTACCAGCCGGAGCCGAACAGCAGCCCATCGTGCCGCACCACCCAGGCGTTCTTGAGCTGCAACTCGCCGAAAGCGGTGCCGATGGGCCCGGTTTCGGGATTCCGGTACACGTAGGACACCCACCTGCCGTCCTCAGCGGCCGACAGTATCTCCGGGCCGAAGTTGTACCCGTTGACGTCGGTGCCGACCCAGCCCTTCAGGTCGAGGCCGATGAGTCTCCCGTCGGGATGGCCGATCACCTTATCGTTATCGTCCACGATGAACACGTACCACTGCCCCTCCACGCTCTCCACCCGGTTGTAGTAAGCGAGGGTGGCATCGAGTCCCTGGGTCTCGTAGCGGCTGATGGCGTTGTTGACGAAAAACTTGGTATAGGCGGCCGGCGCGGACCTGGGCGGGATGGAGGCCACCACGCCGCGGGCTATCCGTTCAATCTCGGCGGAGGAAAGGCCAGGCTTGGGTTGGGGGATGTCTGCGAGGGCGGCTTTGACAATCGCCTCCACCTCGCTCCTGGACAGTCCCGACTCCGGCTGGGGCATGTCTGCCAAAGCCGCTCGGATGGCCCGATCCATGTCGGCGGAGGTGACTCCTGGTTCTGCTGGAGGCGCCGCTGGAGATTCGGCCATCTCTGCACGGGCTATCTCCTCAACCTCGGCGCGGGACAGACCTTCGTCTTCACCTCCACAGGCGATGGAGAGGAGAAGGACCGAAACGGTCAACACCCACAAAGTCAGTACTCTAAGCTTGCGATCAATCACTGCAATGCCCAACTACCGGCGGATGGAAATGCTTCTCTTGGAGACACAACCAATAGGGGTGACTACAGCCCGCCAATTGCCACGGCGTTGCTGGATGTCGCCTCCAGGGTTCTGCGGTCCCGGGTGGGGTCGCTGCTGGAAATGATGAGGTTCCCGGACGCGTTACGGGGACCGCTGGCTCCGTCGTAGTAGATAATGGTGACCTTCAGGAATTTGCCTTGGTCCTCTGCCGAGGGAGCATAGCAGCCCTGGGCTGAACATCTGCTGTTGTTGCTGCCAATCAACGTGAAGGAGCCGGTTGCGGTATCGGCTTTGTGCCACCGTACCCAGACGATCCGCAGCTCACCATCGGGGTCCGTCAAGACGGCATTGAGCACACTGTCCACCGCCGGGGTCGATGGATTCAGGCTGATGGTTCCCGGCTCGTCGATGTTGTTGACGCGAACTGTGACGGTGACTGAATCGTCGGTCACGGCCTGGTCTTCCGTGTTGCCGGAGGGGTCCTTCCCATCGGTCACGTTAACCGTGATGGAGTAGGAACGCTTTGCCTCGTAGTTGGGAGACGCGCCGGACTTCACGGTTATCCCGCCGGTGGTGACGTTCAGGGAGAAGACCTGGTTGAATCCGGCAGTGTCCGCTCCGGAGACCGAGTAAGTGAGAGAGTCGTCATCCGGATCGGTGGCCGCCACCGTGCCAACGACGGTGCTGCCGGCGGTGTTCTCGTCCACCCTGAGGGTCAGGGGGTCCGCAACGCCGTTGCAGTCCCTGTCGGTAAAGATTGGCGGCGCCATGGACGGCTCCGCCCCTCTGGCATAGACGGCCATCCTCATCCTGTACCCGCTGGGCCGTTTGGATGAGACGAAAGCAGGGTACCAGCCACCGCTTCTTCCGTAGACCACTTTGTCACCGATGGACCAGCCTGCCTCGGCGGAGGATTCAAGCTTTGACTCCGTGACGCCAAAAGTTAAAGGGTCGGACCGATCTCCTACGTGTATGACCAGCCAGTAGCTGGTATTGGCATCGAGTTCAATCCCGCTGCTCGTGAAGTCTTCATTGGTTGATATGGAATCGTCGAAGGTCTCCGGGTTGGTCAGAGTATCGATCGTCTCACCTGGCCCACCCGACCTGCCAGCGCGTATGGTCACCGATGGCTCCGACTCGCTGCTGGTACGAGTGGGCAAGCGCACCTTGCTGAGAGTAACTTCGGATTCGCCGGTGCAGAATGACTGGGCGTACTGCTGACCACGGGCGATGGCTATCTCGCTGGATGCGGTCTCGTCCAGGGTGCTTAATCTGAGGATCTCGGTTGACTGCGCTCCTGCTGGGCTGATGTCGGCCACCACGAGGATGAGCACGGCTGCCCCTACCCACAGCCGTAGGGTACCGACGCTGACACGGGCAAAAACGCCTCTCATGTTCATCTAGTTACCTCCCGCACGACTTTGACTATCCCGCGCGGGCTATCCGTCTGTACGTATAGCCCGCTTGCTCCTCCGAGCCGGGCTTCGTCCCTCTGTCACCCGCCGGCCCGGTCGAGTTCCCCGTTCCCCGGTGCCCCGGTGGGTCGTTGCCCGATGGATCAGCCCGACTCGTCCTGATGCCAGCCGGAGCCGAACACCAGCCCGTCGTAGCTGACCACCCAGATGCGCAGGGACTCCGTGGTCACCCAGTTGCCCTCCTCGCTGGCCTCGAACATAGCCACGCCGAACAGGTCTTCCAGGTCCCTTCCCACCAGTTCCTTGTCGTAGTGGTCCACGATTGTGCCGCTTCCGTCGGCTATGAACGCGGCCCATTTCCCCTCAACCGTCTCTATGCTGTTGTAGTAGTCGATGGCCGCTGCCAGGCCGGCAAAATCGCTCTCCGAGCCTGTGAAATATTCCACGGTCCCTTCCAGCCCTACCTCGCTGAACTTGCTCACGGCGGCCGCCACAAAGGACTTGGTGAATTCTTCGGCGTCGACGTACCAGCCGGAGCCGAACAGCAGCCCGCCGTGCCGCACCACCCAGGCGTTCTTGAGCTGCAACTCGCCGAAAGCGGCGCCGATGGACCTGGTTTCGGGATTCCCGTACACGTAGGACACCCACTTGCCCTCCTCGCCGGCCGACAGCATCTCCGGCCCGAACTCATAGCCGTTGGCGTCGGTGCCCAGCGGGCCCTTCAGGTCAAGACCGGCCAGGCTCCCATCGGGATGGGCGATGACCAGGTCGTTCCCGTCCATGATGAACACGTACCACTGCCCGTCCACGCTCTCCTCCCGGTTGTAGTAGGCGAGGGTGGCGTCCAGGCCCTGGGTTTCGTAGCGGCTGATGGCGTTGTCGACGAAGAACCTGGTGTAGTCGGCCGGCGATGATTTAGGCGGTATCGTCACTACCGTGTATTGGGCTATCCGCATGGCGTCGGCGGTGGTGAGACCGGGTTCAGGTTGGGGCATGGCCGCCACTGCTGTTTGGATGGCCGCTTCTACCTCAGCTTGGGTTAGTCCTGGTTCCGGCTCAGGCATTCTCTGGAGCGCCGCTTCCATGACCTGCTCCACCTCGGCGCGGCTAAATCCCGGCTGGACCGGTGCGGAGGAACCAGCCAATTCGGCACGCACTATCTCCTCCACCTCCGCACGAGAAAGCCCTGTCCCGGAATTCGTATCTCCATCTCCGCAGGCCAACAACAGGATTGGGACGAGAATGAGCATTACCGCAATGGCCATGCCATTGAATTTCCCTTTAAACATACCCCGCCCGCCTTCTTTCATTCAGCTGGTTTGCCGTAAAAGCGCACTGCCAAAATCCGCCGTGAGGCCGGAGACCAGTCTTAACAGATGACTGGCAGCCGACCCCACGGTGGAAAGCCCGTTTGCTGCGTTGTCAGCGGCTCCGTTCAGGTGCCGCCGGATGTGTTACACGCCGCCCGCTCCGTTCACGAAATGACCGGGGTCGGCTGAAAGGGCCGAGTGCGTCAGCACCCCGTCGTTGCCGGCGGCGTCCTGGATGGCGCCGCCGTTCAGGGTCAGCTTGTTGGCTTCGATGTCGAGACCGTCGCTGGCCGAGTCTCCCACCGCAACTGTGTAGGCGAACACCACATTGGCCCCACTGACGCTGCTGTAATTCGCCAGCCGCGCGGATGGATCGGATTCGTACATGTTCAGTTCCAACTGGGGTGTGCCAGTGACCACCACGTCCTCGCTGAAGGTCACCGTTACCTGGATGGCGTCGCCGGTGCGGTAGGTGCCGTCGCTGCCCGGATCGCTGGTGATGGACATGGACGAGATGGTCGGGGCCGTCGTATCCGACGCGTCCACCTTGTGTCCGGAGTTGGCAGCCACAGCGGTTTGGGTCAGGGTGGCGTCGTTGGCAGCCTCGTCCTGAACGGTACCGCCGTTGAGGCTCAACTTGTTGGCATTGATGGCGATACCGTCTGCGTCACTGTCGTTCAGCGCCACGGTGTAGCTGAACACCACCGCAGCGCCATTGGTGCTGCTGTAATCCGCGGTCTTGGCCGTGCCGTCAAAGTCCAGTTCCATCTGTGGTGTGCCGGTGACGGTCACGTCCTCGCTGAAGGTGACTGTGACATCGATGCTATCGCCAATGCCGTAGGTGTCGTCATCGCCGGGGTCGCTGGTGACAGCGACGGACGAGACGGTGGGAGCCGTAGTGTCCGAGCCGTCCACCTTGTGCCCAGAGTCGGGGTCCACGGCGTCGTGGGTCAGAGTGGCGTCGTTGTCCGAGCCGTCCTTGATGGCGCTGCCGTTGACGCTCAGCTTGTTGGCGCCGATGGCAATGCCGTCTGCGTCACTGTCGTTCAGCGCCACGGTGTAGCTGAACACCACCGCAGCGCCATTGGTGTTGCTGTAATCCGCGGTCTTGGCCGTGCCGTCGAAGTCCAGTTCCATCTGTGGTGTGCCGGTTACGGTCACGTCCTCGCTGAAGGTGACTGTGACCTCGATGGCGTCGCCCTTGCCGTAGGTGTCGTCGTCGCCGGGGTCGCTGGTGACGGCGACGGACGAGACGGTGGGCGCGGTGGTATCGGCGTCCACCCTGTGACCGGAGTCGTCAGCTACCGCGTCGTGGGTCAGCACGGCGTTGTTGTCGGCCTCGTCTTGGACGGCGCCGCCGTTCAGGGTAATCTTGCTGGAGCCGATGGAGATGCCGTCGCTGTCAACGTCGCCCTCCTGCACCGTGTACCCGAAGATCACGGTGTATCCGAAGACCACGGTGAGGTTGGTGACACCTTGTACCTTCCGGTCGATTATCCCCCTGACAGGAAAGTGTCCGTACTGGGCCTGCCGGGCTGCGCCGCCGATGTTCAGCTGGATCTCTGGTTCGCCGGTCACCTGCATGGACTCGTTGAAGGTTACATGGACCCCGACCCAGTCTCCCGCGCCGTAGGTGCTGTCGTCGCCGGGACCGGGACTGTCGGCGAAGGCGATGGAGGAAATGGTGGGTGAGGTCGTATCGGGGCCAACGAGGAAGCCGTCCACCTTGTGGTTCGGATCGTCTCCCGTTCTGGGGATCACACCGCCGGGGTTGGGCTGGTAGGCGATCTCAGTGCCGGTGGCCTTGATGTCCTGCCCGCGGGGGACGAAGGCGTTGATGCCGTTGTTGTCTCTGTCCTTTTCCAGGACGGTGTACTCGAAGACGAGGGTGTCGGTGCCGTTGCCCGAGGCGTATGCTGCGTTTCTCAGAGCCGGCACGGAGGCCATGCCGAGAATAGCGATGGCATTATCTCCTGCGGTAACGTTCTGGCCGAAGTTGACGCTGACCTGGATGATCTCGTCCCGCCAGTAGGTGTCTGACTTGTAGCCGGGGGTCGATGTTATCGAAATGATCTTCGGGTAAGGCTGGCCGTTTACCTTGTGGCCAGACTGGTTGGACAGCCCGGTAAACGTGGGCGTCACCGCGACATCGGTGCCCTTGACCCTGACCGTCCCGCTGCCGCCCAGGCCATGGGCCTCTCCTTCGTCAACCCAGGTCCCCAGCATGGTGACGCCACGGTCATCCAGGTCGCCGGTTTGAACGGTGTATCCGAAGACCAGCGTATTGGTGCCGGACCCGGTCTGATACGTCGCACCCCGCCAAGCGTCGCTGTCGTCGGACCCGACCCGAAGGCTCAGGTGCCTGCTTCCCTCGACCTCCAGCGGGGCGGAGAAGGTGATGGAGAACTCGATGGTCTCGCCGTAGCGGTAGGTGTCGCCGCTGTCAGGGCTGGAGGTGATCTCGGTGCTGGTCCCCACCAGGGCCAGGCTGCCGTCGACCTTGTGGGCCGACTGGTCGCCGATGCCGGCATAGACCCGGTATGCGACGGTTTCCGTTCCCGTAGCTGTGATGGCCGTGTGGTTGATGAGGTTGTGCCACCGGCCGTTGCCGTCCTGGTAGCCGCCGTCCATCCTGATGCCGTCGGAGTCCCGGTCCGCCGACCTGACGGAGTATCCGAAGACCAGCCTGTTGGTGCCGGAGCCGCGGAGGTAGGAGGCGGACTGCCAGTTGGAGCCAACCCAGAGGCCGAGGCCCGGGTTGCCGTCCACATCCACGCTGGTGCTGAAGGTGGCCTCGACCTCGATGGTCTCCCCGATGCCGTAGGTGCTGTCCCGGGCCGGGGTCGAGATGATGTCGATACCCGTGATGTTGGGGTCGTCGTCAACGATGGTGATCTCGCACTTCTCGTCGCGGTCAGGGTTGTTGCGGTCGGCCACGTTGACCACGGGAGTGAAGCGGACCGTGAAGGTCTCGTCACCTTCCGCGTTGGTATCTTCGGTGGTGTACACCGCACGCGCCTGGCGTTTCGCCGTATTCTCAGCGGCGTTTGACCACCCTTTCCCCCCGCTCTCGCCGGGAAGAGGGGTAAAATCGGAACTGTCCGCAGTACCGGCGTCGGTATGCCACCAAGCCCAGTAACCCCACCCGCTGTCAGAGTGATCCCAAACGAGGAATACTTCGAAGGATTCGCCCTCCCGGACCTCGGTGGTGGGGCAGTCCAGGTAGAACTTGGGCATGTGGGCGGATGCCGGCGCCGGCTGGAGGAATGCCATCAGGCCGATCAGCCCGGCCAGGGCGGCCAGGGCCAGCATGGGGACCCTCAAACCAAGAATTCTGGTTCGTTTTTTCATCGTATTCCTCCTCAGCCAGCTCGAATTCCTCTCGCTGGGTTCATGATGCTCAGGGTCAACCCCGGCCAACTGGATTATTTACGGCCCACCCGTGGAATGGCATTCACAAAAAGTTCATCGTCCTGGCCGAGAGTTGGGACAATTGGGCAGGGTGGGATGGGTCTCGGCGCCTCCGATGTCGAGCTTTATCCGGGGCTGCCGGTGACCGTCACCGCCTCGCTGAAGGTGAGGTTCGGAGGCTCACGGTGATCGTGTCCAGCCGCGGCGCCCCAACTCCGGTCCTGCCGTGCCATAGCGTCAGCTGCCCGGGTCCAGGACAAGGGCAACCGGCGGGCATTATGCGTAATCCAACAGGTATTCTACCGTTTTGTATATGTAGTCAGCGTGTTAATACGGGTTGTCATGCGTGTAGTTACCATGTATTTCCTCACAGTGTGCTAAACTGCAGGCCTGCATTGGGGGCAGGATGGTCCACCAGCCCGCACCAGGAGGGAACAACATGAAGGATGACGGCGACCTCCGCCGGGAAATCGAGGCCCTGCGGGAGCGGCTGTCCCGCCTCAGCGAGGCCAGCCTGCGCATCAACGAGAGTCTTGACCTCGACTCGGTGCTGCAGGGCGTCCTGGACAGCGCCCGCTCACTGACCGGCGCCAGGTACGCCCTGATCACCACCCTGGACGGGTCGGGCCAGGTGGAGGAATTCCTCGTCTCCGGCCTGACCCCCGGTGAAGCCCGGCAGTTGTGGGAACTGCCCGCAGGTCTGCAGTTCTTCCAGTACCTCAGCGGCCTTCCGGGCCCGCTCCGGGTGAGGGACTTCACCGGTCACGTCAGGTCGATGGGCCTTCCCGAGTTCCGCCCGCCGACGCCGGTAAGCGCCTTCCTGGCCGCCCCGCTGCGCCACCAGGGGACCGCAGTGGGCAACATAAACGTTGCCAAGAGCGAGTCCGGTCAGGAGTTCACCAGGGAAGATGAGGAGACCCTCGTGATGTTCGCCTCCCAGGCGGCGCTGGTCATCGCCAACGCCCGCCGGCACCGGGATGAGCTGCGCGCCCGGTCCGACCTGGAGACCCTCATCGACACTTCCCCCGTGGGCGTGGCCGTCTTCGACCTGAGCACGGGAACCCCGGTTTCCTTCAACCGGGAGGCGCTGAGGATCCTGGACGCCCTGCGGACCCCCGGCCATCCCGTGGAGCAACTGCTGGAGGTGTTGACCATCCGGAGGGCCGACGGGTCGGAGTTCTCCCTGGAGGAGTTCCCCCTGGCCCGGGTGCTGGCCACCAGCGAGACGGTGCGGGCCGAGGAGATTGTCATGGAGGTGCCCGACGGCCGCAGGATCACCGTCCTGATCAATGCCACTTCCATACGCTCGGAGCGGGGTGAGGTGGAGTCGGTGATCGTCACCCTGCAGGACATGACGCCGCTGGAGGAAATGGAGCGGCTGCGGGCCGAGTTCCTGGGCATGGTCAGCCATGAACTGCGGGCCCCGCTGGCCTCCATCAAGGGGTCCGCGGCCACCCTGACCGGTTCCGCTGAAACCCTGGACCCGGCCGAGATGCTCCTCTTCTTCCGGATCATTGAACAGCAGGCCGACCAGATGAGCGCCCTCATCACCGACCTCCTGGACATGGCCCGCATCGAGACCGGGGCTCTGCCGGTGTCCGCCGAACCCGCGGACCCCGCCGTCCTCGTGGACCAGGCCAGGAACACCTTCCTCAGCGGAGGACCCGGGAATCCGGTCCAGATCGACCTGGAGCCGGACCTGCCCCGCGTCATGGCGGACCGGCGCCGCATCGTCCAGGTGTTGGTGAACCTCCTGTACAACTCCTCCAGGCACTCGGCGGAATCCACGGGGATCCGCATGGGCGCCATGCGGGAAGGGGCCCACGTCGCGTTCTCCGTCGCCGACGACGGCCGGGGCCTGTCCCCCGAGCTTCTTCCCATGCTGTTCCGGAAGTTCGCCAGGTTCGAGGGCGATGACCCTCAGGGTGTCGCAGGCTCGGGCCTGGGGTTGGCTATCTGCAGGGGGATAGTGGAGGCCCATGGGGGCCGGATCCGTGCCGAAAGTGCGGGTACGGGCCTTGGCGCCCGGTTCACGTTCACCCTTCCAGTGGCCGATGGGGCCGGTGGAATCCCCCGGGCTGGGTCAGCGTGGACACTCTCCCCTTACCGCGGAGAGAACCGGACCCGCGTTCTCGTCGTGGATGACGATCCTCAAACTCTGAGGTACGTCCGGGATGCTCTCTCCAGTGCGGGATACGCCTGCACTGTGACCGGAGACCCGGAGCAGGTGGGCATCATCCTGGAGAGGGAGAAGCCCCACCTGGTCCTGTTGGACCTGCTGCTGCCGGGGACCGACGGAATCGGGTTGATGGAGAGGTTCCCAGGGCTCTCCCGGGTGCCGGTGATCTTCCTGTCCGCCTACGGCCGGGACCAGATTATCGCTCAAGCCCTCGAAGCAGGGGCCGACGACTACATCGTCAAACCCTTCTCACCCACGGAACTGGTGGCCAGGATTCAGACGGTCCTGCGCCGGCGGGCTATTCCGGCAACTGCCGAGCCTTCTGAACCCTTTGTATCGGGGGAATTGACGATCGATTATGGGGAACGCAGGGTTTCATTGTCCGGCCGGAGCATCCCCCTGACCGATAAAGAGTACCGGCTGCTCTACGAGCTTTCGGTCAACGCCGGCCGCGTGATGTCCCATGATCACCTGCTGCAGGCGTTGTGGGGCCCCAGACACCCCGGGCATCCGGGGCCGGTGCGGACCGTGGTAAAGAACCTCCGCCGCAAGCTTGGCGAAGGCGCACACAACCCCACCTACGTCTTCAACGAGCCACGCATCGGCTACCGCATGCCCCGGGCTGGAACAGCCGTATAGCGGACCATGCCGCGGACCAGTGCGGCAGCACCTTCCCTCCGGTAGGCCGCCAGGGCTCGCCGGACTTGGCGTTCACTGGTCCCCAGAACCTCTGCTGCCTGGGCTCTGTGCAGTTGATATTCCAACACGGTATTGAGCACCCGGACTCTTGCCTGTCCTCTCTGGTTCAATGTCACGTCCTTCATAGAAGGACATTTCCCTGACCAATTTCCCACGGACATACATCGTAGCGCAATCACAGCGTTGGCACCCCGGAACGACGGTGATGTCCGCTCCTTCAGGATTTCCACGCGCCCATCCGAAACTTCTTCTTGCCGCAGACGGCGCATAGGCCCGTCGCGGCGGGCCGTCCGTTGTTCAGGGTGACCTGCTCCAGTTTGGTGGTCTCGGTCTTTGCTTTGCACTTCATGCAGTAGATGACGTTGGGATCGCTGGTAGTGGTCATGCGAGTACACTGCCTCCGATTGGTTTGTTGTCAGCAGCGATTTTAACCCAGGTGGCAACAGGCACACCGCCGGGTCCCGTTCTGAGCTGTCCCCGGAGTTACGATTTAAACCGGTTCCGCAGTGACTTTCTTCGGCTCGGCCTGGGTGCAACTGGGAGTGGTTGTTGGGACACTGGAGAAGATGGCCCGGCTGGCCATTCGAATGGACAGCATCGGGGCTGAGGAACTCTACCTGTCGGAGTATCTTCCGAGTCAGGCCTACTTCATGGCGGATCTTCTTCGGGAGATGGATGGCTTGGCCGCGGCCTTGGAACGTCTCCAGTACGTCTCTCTGAATGAGGATTTGGTCATCAACGTGAGGATGTTTGAGGAGCCGGCCTGATGATGCGTTTTGGGGTTTTTATCCTGCTGGTCCTTTCACTTGCGGCCTTTGGGTGTGGAGGTGGGGATTCTGAGGGTCAATCCGGACCGGAATTGCTGTTGGATGTCCCAGCGCGCGCTTCCGGTGTTGGTCCGGAGGAAGCTGCATTTCAGTCCATTCCCCTGACCAAGCAGGCGTCCGAGCTTCGCAGGCTCCGTGATGAGCACGTTAAGCTCATTGAGTCGATTCCGCCGACACCCGGCGCCACTCCGACCCTCACTGTGGTCGAGCAGCAGGTTGTGGCGAGCGCCAAGATCATCGCGCATCCCGACGGGATTCCGGTGCCTCCATCGGTGGACGAGAACTGGTTCAATCCAAATTTGGGGCTGACCTTCTACCGGAATGCCGGCGGGGACTGGACTGCTCGGCGGGTACGGGAGACCCATACTCACCGGAACCTGTTCTTCTACGGTGATTACCCGGATACGGTCCTTAATTTTGGAGATAAGAGTATCTACCCGGAGCTGGCCCGGGAGATGGTGTTCGAAGCGACCCGGGTCTTGCCCATCTTGGGCGAGCCCACGCCGGCGATGGTGGATATCTTTACAAAGCAGCTTGGCTGGGAGCTCCGCGATTCCTCCAGGCCGGTGGTGAACCTCTGGTCGACCTTTGTAGTCTCAACCGAGGGGGAGCACCACGTCTACTCTATCGGGGGTGTGATGCTGATGGGAGTCGGGTCGGTGGGTGAGGGCGAGGACCGTCTGGAGTACGTCACACCGGGCCGGTGGCTCGGCCCGGTGATCGTTGAGCGCCTGGGTTAGCTTTTCTCCTTCTTTTCTACCATTCGTTCTCGTTCATTTCGTATTTGTTCCATACCTCGGTCCCGGGTCCGGTGAACGCGTCGGTTATGACGTGGCCCGGTAGGGGCAGGTTCGCGTTGGGCGCTTGTCCTGATGCTAGGTCGTCGAAGTGGGGTACTATCTCTGCGTCCCGTGTTATTTCTCCCAGCCCGTTTGGCACCCTTTGGGGTTTCAGGATCTGTTTATCGGTTGCGATGTATCCGGGCGCCTCCCAATTGTTGACGCTGGGGACGACGGAGTAGGTTCCGGGTTCCAGCACGGGGGACTCGTGGATTTGGAGTACCACGGGCCCGATGATCTGATGTTGCATGTAGTCGGTGTGGTGCCACTCCCCCAGTGTTTCCTCGTATCTAATTCCCGTGTAGTCCCATGGTGTTTTTCCGTTTAGGAAATTCTGGTATCCCCGTCCGTCTCCCCAGGGGGTTTCCTTGAACCGTTTGACCCAGCGGTTGGGGTCTTCCAGGGACTCCCAGCGGTTCTGGAAGGATATTACGAAGGATACGGAGTACTCCGTCGGTCCGGGGTTTTTCGTGCCTGGAAGGGTGAGGGGCAGGACCTTTGAGTTCTGGGCGGTCACCTTGATGATGGGGAGTTTGGGATGGACGAATTCCCACTCGATGTGGGGGGTTATGTAGTACTTGTGGAAACCGCCGGGGATTTGGTATTCCCTTTTGTATTTTTCGAGTTCTATGTGTTCTGTGTCTTCGGTGTATCTGCTGACCGCGGTCCTGAGGTACTCGTCCAATTTCCAGTTGTATTCAATTACGCCTCTTCCTGGGTCTCCCCGGTCATATCTTTCGCCTCCGGTCTGCCAGGTGAGGGGCATGAGTTCGGTTGTGGGGTAGGCGGCGTCCTTCATCATGTTTGCTATGGAATCGGAGAGGACTCCCCTTGTGGAACTCTTGCCGAACCAGTAGGGGCCGTACCGGTGATACTGGTACTGAGAGAAGGGTTTTTCTGTCTCAGTCCGGTCAATCCTGATTCTGTGGGTGTAGAGTCCTGTTGATCCTCTGCCGCCTTCCCCGGTGTATATCTCCTCGAACCAGGGATGGTAGATGAAGTATGTGATGGGGTCGTTGGCAATGAAATGGTTTCCTCCTCGTTTTGCTCCAACGGTATTTATGACATCTCCCAGTAGTGCGTAGGGTGAGTAGATTACGTCGGGCCATAGCGATTCATTGGGTTTTTCTTTGAGTGTGTTCTTGGTGAGGAGTTCCAGGTCTGGGAACATGTGGAGGTATGGGTGGTTTTTGAGCATGTTTCTGGGGAACCTTGAGGGACGATTTACCCTCGAGAATTTCTCGATGGGCTGGGTGGGGTCCAGTGCGAACTGGTCCAGGTCTATCAGGTCGTAGATGTCCTGCAGCAGGACGGTGTCGTTGGCTTTGGGGTTCTCCGGAATTAGGTCCAGGGGAGATACAGCGGAACCGGTGCCTGAACCGGTGTTGGAACCGGTCTCCGTTGGTGCTTCAGGTCCAGGTATTTCCGCAACGTCTTCTACCGGTGTAGTGGTGGCGCTTTGAGATTGGTTTGTGCTGGGCCTTGACCTGGTTGGCCGGACTGGTTCGGGCGTCGATGTGCCTAGGTTGGTCAGCCTGATGGGCTTGGTGGGTAGGGGGTCCAGTATGGGTGTTGCCGGTTGACTTATGGAAGCAGTTTCCTGGTTCGTCGGCCTTTCTGATTGAGGTTCGTTGGTCCCGGGGGCGGGGTCGCCTCCACAGGCGGCCAGGGTGAGGGCCATGGTGAGTGCGATGGTGGTCAGGGTCGATATTGCCAGGAGTTTGAGTTTACGCATTTGGGAGTTCCTTGTTGAGTTTTTACTTGCCCTTTAGTTTTGGCCTGCTGCGGATTGGCACGGCCTGAGAGCAACGAAAGAGGCCGGGTGGGGTAGATGGTCTTTCGGTCCAACCGGAACGACGGTGGTGCCCGCCCCTTTGGAACGGCGCGGATGGAAGGCTTTTAGGTTGCCGGTTCTGCAAGTCCGGATCGACGCCGCCGGATCTCAGCACAGCTCCCCTTCGCAGAGGCTCCGCCGAACCAGCACACCTAAATTACTCTCGCACTGCTGCCATGTCCATCCTGATTTCACTGCCATTAGCTCCAGGGTATGGGCGTTGCCCTTCAGCCATGAAGCCAATGGCTTCCAGGTGCTGCCCGGGTACAATGCATTCTGTTGCGCCGGCGTCGGCCAGGAGGAGACCTTCTCAGGAACGGTTGGGTTCTGCCGGGTTCCGTATGGCCACGGTCACCTAGCTTGGTTCCACTTCAGGACTTCCACGCGCCCATCCGAAATTTCTTCTTGCCGCAGACGGCGCAAAGACCCGTCGAGGCGGGCCGTCCGTTTTTCAGGGTGACCTGCTCCACGTTGGTGGTCTCAGTCTTCGTCTTGCACTTCATGCAGTAGATTGCGTTGGGATCGCTGGTAGTGGTCATGCGAGTACACCGCCTCCGATGGGTTTGTTGTTAGCAGCGATTTTAACCCAGGTGGCAACAGGTACACCGCCGGGGCTTTCTTCGGCTCGGGTGGTGGGCCCTGTATCCCCTGGGCAACATGCCTGAGGCCTGTGTGGTCGGTGGTCTTGGTCCCGCAGGTCTCAGTCTTTTCTCGGGTAAACACCGGCCCACATCTGGCTCATTTCAATCTTGCATCTTGCCAAAGCCCGTGATTTCCGGCGGGGGAGTAAGGGATGGCCGGAATGGGTTTCCCTGGTTGGAGCCTTCAACTGGGTTTCTTCCCCGGCGGAGACGTTGGTTTTGGTCCCATTCGGAACGCGGCTACTCCGCCGGTTCGAGAAGTTCAAGGATCAATTTCGAAACCGCTGCGCCGTTCTCCTCCATGACTCCCATCATCTCCAGCAGGTCCTCGCTGATCTCGTACTCGTCCCCGTTGCCCGCGGCGTTCCGGGCGTTCTCCAGCAGGGCCAGCGCGTACCTCTTCAGGATCTCGCGGGGGCTTTCAGGCTGGTCGGGAATGAGGTGAAACTCCGGTTTTGAGCCTTGTTTGGGCCAAGGGTAACCCGGGGCATCGCGTGCGGGAAATGGCTTCCAGTCACGCCTCCTCGACTGCCAGCCGTTCGACCAGACCGCGGGAGTCACGAGGCCCGATTCCCGGAAGACCGCTCAACGGAATCCGACCGGTCAACGGACCCAGGCCGCCGCTGTCGCTGCCGGGGCGGCGGCTCAATTTGACATCCCAGGGGCAGGCACGGAACCTGCACTTTTCCGTTAACCACGTGCGGTTCGCGTGATGAGGCATCCGCGGGTGCATGATCAGTTCCGCCATCGGAACCATCCGTACTTGAGGTTGAATATCAACACCGCCAGGCCGTAAATGGCGACCTCCATCAGAATGCCCGGGAACAGTTCGTATTTTTCGATGGGCACCACGAACAGGGACGGGGTCTGCAGTACCGAGACCTCGGTGCTGGACACCAGGCTAATGAACAGGTTGTTGAGGGCATGGTAACCCACCGCCAGCTCGATCCCGCCATCGAGCAATGTGATCACGGTGACAAATACGCCGAACAGCAGCAGAGACAAGATGTAGGGAACCGGGCCATAGGCCCAAGGCTCGGGGTTGAGCAGGTGGGGCAGGACAAAGACCACGGCTGATGCCGAAACCAGGACCCACTTGCTCCACCCAAGCAGGATGAAGCGCTGAAGAATGTACCCGCGAAAGAAAACTTCTTCGAACCCAGCCTGGTAGGGCACCAGGACTATGGCGAACAGAAAGAAAGTGAGGTACTCCCAGAAGTTGGGCGCCTGGAAACGGATCTCATCCTGGAACACGACCACGCCGACCAGGAACAAGCTGGAGTAGATGATGAGGCCGATGAGGATGGCGTACACCGTCCGGTTGTAGTCGAAACTTGCCCGGCCGGTCACAACCTGGGTCAGGTCTTTCCGGTGCAAGAGCTTGACGACCAGCCACACGCCGATGATTCCGATGATGAAAGGGTAGGAGTCCAGCACGAACCCGGGAACCAACGAGTCCCCCGAGATCGTCACCCCGTCGCAGGAGAAGTTCAGCGTCCGGGCTCCGCGCAGGTATTGGCAGGCCACCAACCACGGTATGGATCCTATCCCCTGCCAAATCAGGATGATTCCAACGAATCCGCACCCCCAACGCCACCAACCGTTCCGCCCCAGGGACGCGTTGAGGTGGAACTGCTCTGCGGCAACGGTGATTGATCCCTGTCTCATCTGCTCGGCAACTTTCGATGGGGCCCTTGTCGGAGTTTGCCGCCCCGTTGGGAACCGGTCCATGACGGGTGAAGCAAGCTTCGGGGTAGGCTACTCCACAGGCGGCTTGACGTCCAGGTTTTTGCGGCGAAACCGGCAAGCGGACACCACAGTGGTCGGCGGCCGGTCAACAAGCCCGGGGCGGTCCCGAGCTTCGGCTCAAACTCACACCAGACCCCGACACACAGCCCCAAGCCACCCTCGTCAGGGGCAGGCACGGAGCCTGCCCCTTTTCATTGTGAAAGGGTCCGGCTCAACGCGCTGGACTCCCGGGCATTCCGGAAGCTCCAACCGGACCCGAACCGGCCGACCCGGTGTGCTAACCCTCGCAGGCTGGAATCCAGGAAACAGTTATCTGCGCCCCCCCCCCACCAACCCCAGTCCAAGAAGGGACCAGCTATGCGATAGACCCAGGCAATCGACCCCGAATACAGCACCACCGACAAGGAGTACCCCATGACCAGCCAAACGGAACACTCAGAACCCAAACCCTGCCATACGGGAGAACCCGTAGAGGATCGCGGCTCAGTCCGGATAGAGCTGCCGGCCGGACTGGCGCTGTACTTAGGCCTGTTCATCGCCTTCTTCACAGCACTCCTGGCCTTTCTCACAGTCAATGATTTCAATGACGCCACGAAAACCCTGCCTGATATTGTCCACTCCTTCATCACAAGGAATGCAGCCATCGCCACCCTGGCAGCCATTGGGCTATCCGTGATTACGGTCCAGGTGTGGAGGGCATCCAGGTTCATTGGGGGCCGGATCTCCAACCGGCTGGCCGGACCCTTTCCCAAAGGGCGTCGTAAATGAGCCCCGAACCTGCACCCAATAGCTTCGGGCCGCCGTCTTGTACCCGACGACGGCGGCGGTCCGAGCCAGTCCTCAGTAGATCTCTGGGAGTGTGACGTGGTGCACATGGCTTTCCCTTTTTCTATGCGGGGACCCAGACCCCGTTCGCGAGGTTCCCTCATCACCAGATGAGAGAGTCCTGGCCCGGATTCAGAGTTCCATGTCCAGAGGTCTCACTCCCGTCGCCCGAGATGGTGCCTACCGGCTTCAACCTGAGCCCAACGTTCTGCAGGCCGGTTTAACGGGGTGGGCACAGTCTTCAATCCCCGACGTCGAAGACGGCAACACCCGGCGTCCATATCCCGTCGTTGATTGCGTCCCGGAACAGCGGCCCTGGAGCAGGAGACGTGCTGCCAATCGCTTGGGTTATCCATCGAAGCCCGGAGGTCGATGTCCGTGGGGTTCACATCTCTCCACCCCGGTGGACCTTCGGAAATTACCGCGGAACAACGTCCGAACGGCACCGGAATAGGGGGAGTCACCGGGGCAATGTCTCATCCTGGATTACCAGGATGAGACTCTCATCAATTTCAAAATTCAGGGCCGCAAGGTCAACCCCAAGACGACCCACCAGAAACCTGAACTGCTGCTGGACATCCCCAACTTCAACCATGAAAAACCTCGCCTAGAATCAAGCTTAAAAACCCAGTGTAACGGCTTTTCCAGTCCAAAATTCCTTGTTAATTTCGACCCTAACATTTATGGCTAAAGTGAAGCTATTTGCTTAGTCAAGGACCCCCCACGTACCCCCTGAGCGGCCCTTCCGGCCAGATCTGCTAAAAAGGACACCAACCTTTAGGCACGGGCCCAGTAGAAAATAAAAATGTTCCCGTGATCTCGTACCTGTTAATTCCACTACTAACATCCACGCCTAGAAACTGCACGTTTCCCCTATACACCCTCAAGGGCTGGATAAAACCGTCCAAAAACCCATCAGAAATCCACCGGAGAAGTCCGGAAAAACCGGGAGGAAAGCCGATCGGCGAAGACCCGCGTCACCCAAAAAGGAGAACCAAATGACGGAAAACAACAGCGAAGACCCCTGCAAATACTGTGAAGGAAAGAAGATGAGAGACGCCCTGGCCGACGCGCTGGAGAGCGGAAGATACGAGGAGCACCCGGCCGAAGAAAGGCATTCGCATGCCCAACTGAGGGACTCACAGGACCGCTACTCCGTAACGGGAGTTGCGGTGGATGCACTGTTCCCCTTCCTCTGGATCAAGAACGAGGGGAACTGGCGCGCATTCGACTCCGAGCGAATCCCGGAGGAATGGCAGAAGAGAAAGCTGCCGCACGAGATGACATCTCTCAGCCAGGACGAATTTTGGAACAATTTTCCAAACAGGCCGAAGCAGCAGGAACACCCAAACAGATCGTCACATCCTGGAATCAGGCAAGGTTGCCCATCACCTCTTTCAGGCCATCCGCCCTTTCGTTCAATATGTCGATTTGCTTGCTCAGACCTTCATTTCGGCGAGCGCCGTCTTCACTTCAGTCTGAAAATCAGTGTTCGCTTTGTTCTGTTTCTCGATTTCCTCCAGGAGTTTCTTCTGCATCCGGGCCAGAGCGGAACCATCCTCATTGAGATCAAACTCACTGCTGATCTGGCGCTGTGCCTTTTCGACCCCCTGCATCAGGCGGGAGAGGGCCGAATCCTCGTTGTCCAGCGAAAATTCGCCGGTAACCTCGCTGATGCGCTTGTCCAGAGCGTCACCGACTTCGCCGTGCTTGGTCTTCAACTCTGTTACCAGCCGGGTGAGAGCGCCCTCCCCGTTGTCCAGCGAGAACTCTTTGAGAATCGCCTCCTTCTGCTGCACCAGCGTCGCTTCCGTGGACTGGGTCAGCTGTTGAATCAAGCCGGTGGTAGCTTCGGGGTCCAGCGTCCGCATCAGCGGGCTGTCCTTGCCCACATGGGTGCTCAGGGTTTGGGCCAACCCGGAATCGCTGCCCTCAACCTGCGCCCGGATAACCCTTTCCAGGTCACCGTCCTTTTCGGTCAAACGCTTGACGCGTTCCGAGAACCGCCCGCCTTCCGGGTCGAAGTAGGTCTTCAGGCAGATGCCAATCTGCCCGGTAACTTCCTGCTGGTGGGTTTCGAGAGCGACCCGCATGTTGTCCACAAATCGCTCTCCCTCCTGCCGGACACGGTCGGCGTCGATGCGGCCCTGGGGCCTGGCGGAGAGCGATGACGCCAATCCTCATAGCAGATATGGCGAACTCCTCACGCTCCTGCCCCTCCGGGTAGGCTGCGAGTTCGCTACATAAATCACCGTCATCGATCTGCAGGTATAGCTCCACCCAAGCTGGTCCGTTGGAAGATACCCCATTCGTTGCTGCTTCATGGTTGGCCAAGCCGTTCAACGTCATAACGTTCCCTCTATCGTCCTGGATTTTGGGCTATGAAATAAACCGGGCATCGACCCCGCACAATACCCACCGTTGAACTTTTAGGGAAAGGTCGATGAGCTTGGTGGTCTTCACGTCGCTCTCTTTCAACAGGAGATTTCCGCCGCCGAGGCGCCGGAAAGAGGCCTGTTCGTGGGCCAGGCCTCTTTCCCACAGCAGGCGCCAGCCGACGCCCCATGACCATCTCCGGGCTGGGCCGGATGGTCATGGGGCCCCTGGACAGGGTTGCAACCCCCACGGACTTCAACCAACCGGCAAGCCGTCCATGCAACATCCCCCTGAAATTCGAGCCAACTTATCATATAAGGAGTAGCACGCATGTTTCAACCCACATCCCCGTTCCGGTCCCACGGGGCCAAGAATCAAAGCCCCGTCAAGGCCCCTGGAGAGTCCGGTGTCCCGGAGCCGGACCTGTCCAGGGCCCGCCGCCACATCCATCGCAGCCACGGCTTCGGTTGGGGCGCCTGGCAGCAGACCATCGGCCGGCAACGCCGCCGGGACAAGCCGGGAGTAACTCCGGATGGGGAGCTTGAAACCGTTTGCTGCTCACCGGGCGACGAACCCATTCTGACCACCACCGGATGGGTGGCAATTAAAGACCTTGATCCGGCACGGGATAAGCTGGCAGGGAACGCCAGACCAAACAACAGGATGACCTGGGGCGGCACCAGCAATCCGGCCTCTGACGGGTTCATGTTCAAAAGGTCGGCAAGTCCGTACCGGGGCAACCTGGTAGTCCTGGCCACGGAGCAGGGCAGGACCCGGGTAACACCCAACCACAGGGTACTGGTCCGGTTAAACGACGCCTTCCTGGAAAAGTGGTGCGTCTACCTGATGCGCAATAGGAATTGGTGGCGGATAGGGGCATGCGCGACCGCGCACCGACCCTACCGTTCCGGAGGAGTCTCGGGTCGTTTGGGAACGGAACAGGGCGCCGCCGCCTGGATTCTGAGTATTCACGACACCCGGGTGCGTGCCCTGGTCGCGGAAGCAAGGTGGCAGGGAAGGTATGGCGTGCCGGGGTTCACGTTCCGGAGCGCGGAAGCCCGTTCGCTTTCCGACCAGGATCTCGCCAACATTCACGAAGAAATATCCGCTGATGTTCAAGAACGCGTCGGCGAGCTCTTCACCGATACGGGCCTGCAGCCGGATACCCCGCTTTATGTCCGGGGAGTACTGGGAACTCATGGACTCAAGAAAAAAATCTTTGGGACCACCTTTACGACGGCCGCCGGGAATCTTCGGCCCCTCTCCAGATACGTGGACATCACTGCGCCACAGCAGTCGTTTATCGAACGAAATCATAAAAACAGAAGCATGCAGCCTGTCCTATTGCAGGCGTCCATCACCACAGAACCATTTGAGGGTGACGTATATGGATTGGACGTGCCTCCCTACCATCACTACGTATCCGGTGGGGCGGTTGTCCACGATTCGAGCCAGGGATATCCAAGGCCGGGTCTTAGCACTGTCGTTGACCTAGACAGCGCCAGGAAAGACCAGCATTGGGGCACGCCGGCGGCGACGCCTTCACATTGGTCAGAGCCCCGGGCTGGAGCAGGATAAAGACCAGGTTTACCAGGAGCAACAGGACCGGCTGCAGCGCATGGCCCCTCCTCATTGCTCCGCAGCATGAACCCGACCACCTCACCACTCCCCCGTCAGAGGGGTTCGGGCGGTTCCTCCACAGGCCTTCTGCCCTTCCTCTTTCTCCCGCATCCCAACCTGAAAGGGCATTCCTGCGCCCGCTCTTTTCGGTCTTCCTGTCGCCGGCTTTGAGACCCTGACAGGCTTACGGCGTAACAACCCGAATCAGACACCAAAGCAAACGCCAGCGCGGTGAACCTAACGCCGAAGCGGGCATACACGAACATGCAAAGGAGCAACCATGGACCAGACTACCAATTCTAATCTATCGCCGCCATCGCCCAAAGACCCCCGGATACCACCGGACGCCAACCTGGTCAAAGCCCGCCCCCACATCCAACCCGACCCGGACCTCAGCCCGGGGGACAGTCTGCGGAGCATCGACCATCAACGCAGCTCAGGCAACGGTTTATTGACGCCGGATAGAGAGCTTGGAACCAGTTGCTGCTCACCGGGCGACGAGCCCATTCTGACCACCACCGGATGGGTGGCAATAAAGGACCTTGATCCGGCACGAGATAAGCTGGCAGGGCACTACAGGCCAAGCAACAAGATGACCTGGGGCGGCACCAATAACCCGGCCACTGACGGGTTTATCTTCAAGAGGTCGGCAAGTCCGTACCGGGGCAACCTGATAGTCCTGGCCACGGAGCGCGGCAGGACCCGGGTAACACCCAACCACAGGGTCCTGGTCCGGTTGAACGACGCCTTCCCGGAGAAGTGGTGCGTCTACCTGATGCGCAAGGGGAAGTGGTGGCGGATAGGACAATGTGTGACCGCGCACCGCCCATACCGTTCCGCAGGGGTGGCCGGGCGGTTGGCAACGGAACAAGGCGACGCCGGATGGATTCTGAGCGTTCACGACACCTCGAAAGACGCCCTGGTCGCTGAAGCGACGTGGCAGGGAAGGCATGGCATACCGGGGCTGACGTTCCGGACCACGACAGATCGTTCGCTTTCCAACCGGGATCTGGCTGGGATTCACCAATCGACAGCCGCCCATGTTCAAAAACGACTCAACCGGGTCTTCTCGGATACGGGGCTATGGCGGGAGATGCCCCTTTACACTCGCGGAGTATTCGACAGTCGGGAACTCAAGAAAAGACTGTTGCGGGGGATCTTTGCGACGGCCGCCGGCAATCTGTTGCCCCTCTCCGGATATGTGGACATTGCAGTCCCGCGGGAGCCGTTTGTCCATCGAAATCATAAACCCGAGTACAACCGGCCGGACCTGTTGCGGGCGTCGATCACCACAGAACACTTTGACGGAACCGTATACGGACTGGATGTGCCTCCATTCCATCACTACGTATCCGGCGGGGCGGTTGTCCAGGATTCGGACCAATGGGAGAGCAAACCCAGGCTTGCACAACTGGTGCTGGACCTGGTGGATGCCAGACACGGTGAGCATTGATGCTCGCCGCTGGCGCCGGTCGGCTGGTGCGGGGACTCCGGTAGATGGCCTGGAGCCTCATGACTCTCATCAACCGCTGCACCCGCTTCCGGCTTACCGGTATCCCATGCCTCTCCAGCCAGGCCTTCATCCACCTGGACCCGTAGAATGGGGTCTCCAGGTACTGCCGGTCCATCTCGCCCATCAGGGAGTCGTTCCTGGCCTTCTGGTCCTAACCGTTGCCGAAGACGCCGGCGGCACCCTCCACAAGGGCTTTCTTCCAGGCCTGAATCTGGCTGGGTGAACCTGTGCCCGACCGGCCAGTTGGGACACCGTTTCCTCGCCCTTCACCGCCTCCAGCGCCACCTTGGCCTTGAATGTTGGGTGGGGGATTAGGATGGGGGCCCGGCGCTGGAATGGCCTACAGTCTTCCCCTCCAGCCGTTTCCAGGCCTTGCACGCCCCTTCAGGTCTCTGTGTGTTGACACAGCAGTGCCTGAAACACCGGAATCCGCTCTCCGGGCGAATTTGGTGTTATGTCTCCACAAGGCCGGTTGCCAGGGCCTGGACTTCCAGCTGCCCTTGTCATCTTGGTATGTCGACCATGAACCCGCAGATGAGGCAAAGGGCGGGACACATTCCAGTCCAGTCCGGGTTTCTGCTCATCGCGGCGTACGTGGGCGGGTTTGAGGATGTCCCTGACGACTATGAAGGGCATGACCAGTGGGGACTGGCGGCGGGATTATCAGACATGTAGATACGGTCATTATTCACGAGGCGCCCAGTCCCATCACGGATCTCGGTAGGAATCCCGAACCCGGGAACCAGCCCGCCGGCTCCTGAACCCTGCCAAGACACGGGCGTGTTCCTTCGAGAGTCTCTCAAGGGGACCCGTCCATCTTCAATTCCATCCTGGGAGCCGGCTCTTTCGGCGATAGCGTTCCCGGGTCCCACCTCCAGGGACTCGGGCTCGAACCCCGCTGACCGTAGTGGCTGGGCACTCCCGGCCATTTACCGACCACCACCGCAGGCGTAACCTTCACCCGGTCCTCGCCGGAGAGGAGAAATTACCGTGAAACCCGACAAACGTGACTCCGAAACGGAACCCGTGCGGAGCGATGCCACTGGCAATCTTGCCATGGGTGTGCTCCTGACCGTCTTCGCCGTCGGCACAGCGCTGCTCATCTGGAGAAGTCTCAGCGCCATCCCCGAGGGGGGCATTGGATAGACCAGTTCTTGGGAGCAATCAGGGCCATTTCC
The DNA here is from genome assembly GCA_965226825.1 of Dehalococcoidia bacterium. GTDB lineage: Bacteria > Chloroflexota > Dehalococcoidia > Lucifugimonadales > UBA3495 > Io17-Chloro-G2. The sequence goes on along the minus strand of CBDDED010000003.1, from coordinate 2,690,417 downwards.
GCTCTGTCCGCGGTGCTGATCGTTCTGTACGGTATCTTTGCCGCAAAGGTATACGGCAATTGGGCAGAGCACCAATTCAGACTTTACTATGAACAGGGCATGGCGGAAGGCCGGCAACAGGCCGCAGAAAGGTTCGGAATGGATGACTACAACGGCTGGAGAGACTGGACCGAGTGGAAAGAATGGGCTGAAGCCGCCCGGCGGGAGGGTCGGCCCGGGCCTGAGCCGCCGTCTTGGTCCATGAACTGATGGAGGCCGGTGACGCAAGCCAGTTGCCGAATATGCAGCGGCAACTTCAGCGCCTCACCTGCTGAACGTCCACGAACATCGCTTCGTTCAACCCTCCTCATCGGCCCGGAACCGCTCTGTGAGGTCTTCAGCCGGCAGTACGAAGGAGGCTCCAACCTGGCGACCACCAATCTCCCTTTCGACGAGTGAACCGGAGTGTTTGGGTCAAAACGCCTCACCAGGGTTCTGCTAGACCGCCTCACCTTCCGCGTGGATATCCTGGAGAATAATATGGGAGTCTGGTGTCTCAACCGCAGCAGGAGGAACGCCGCCTGCAGTCCCCATACGAAATGGACACCACACGATGCACCGCCAACGCTTTCACATGCTGACCCTGGAATATCGCAGCCTTGTTCCGTTTGTTTCTGGGGCATTGGAAAAGGCAGCGAGATAGAAACCGCGCCTATAATCCCCCGCAAGCTAACGGACCATCACCCTGGCGTCCTCTAGGTTTGGAAACCAGTGCAGGCTGAGACACCCACCCCGGAACTTCCCACTGAAACTCTCAACGTGTCTCTCCTCTTCCCTTTGCCCGGCTTGGTGAAGTGAAGTTCTAAGCGCATCCGTCGGGCTCGGCCTCCCGGGTCTTACCAGTTAACTGCGATCCATTTTTGAGCACCAGCATGCGAGGCAGTCCCTGGGTTACCTTGGGCCAATCCAGAACTCGGACCACCAGATGGCTGGCAATCGGCGCGTCCACCGGTGATTGGTTCCTGGGTTTACCTGCCGCCATCTCATCCCTTGCACCAAAATAGTATACAAAGCGGCGAATGAGATGGTCTGACTCGACAGACTCGAGTTGCGAGATTCGTACGCGTGGGCGTAGCCTGTTAATAGGAGAACCGGACCGGTCGCCAGTTCCCAGTGCATCTTGAACTGTGACCCAGGTTCATGGTCTTAAGCTCAGCCGGTCACAGCGCAGCTTTGAAGCGGTCGTCGGGAGGGAGGAAATGACCGAGTTTATGGGCACACCTGGAGAGGAGTACACGATCAGTGCCGAGGCGAACCTTTTTCCAGAGGCGTCCCCCGAAGAATATCAAGACATATTTGCGAGCATCGAGGAGATTGGCCAGCAGGAGGCCATCGGCGTCAAGGATGGCCAGATAATCGACGGTCGAAACCGCTATCGGGCCTGCCGCGAGCTCGGCGTCGAGCCCAGATTCACCGAGTTGGACGCTGACGTTGACCCGCTCAAATACGTTTTGGCCAAGAATCTTGCCCGCCGGCATCTGGATGCCAGCCAGCGTGCCGTGATCGCCTACAAGCTATCGGCCTGGTCAAAGCCGGGCGGAGACAGGAGAAGCGAGGCCTACCGGGAAGGTGTCGACCAATCGGCAATTTTGCCGGATGGTTTTACCCAGGAGCAATCCGCCAAGCTGTTGGCCGTCAGCCCGCGATCGGTCAGGCAGGCCGGCAAAGTCATCTCAGAGGACAGCCCTGCGGCTCCGGCATTGCGCCAGGCAGTTGAACAGGGAGAGGTTAAAGTCGGCGACGCAGCCAAGGTCGTTGGACAATCGGTAGAGGTCCAAGAGCGGGCGCTGGCCGCGGTCCAGGGCGGCAAGGCCCGCACCATAGCTGGAAGCGTTAAGGCCATCTTGGTGGAACAGTTGGCCCCCAACCCAATGTCGCAATCCGTCATCCCCAACCGGACAATAATAATCGATCCACCCTGGCCAACGGACAAAAGAGCCCGGGAGGACCGGGCCAACGGGCAGGGTGTAGACCACGAAACAATGACCGTCGACCAAATTACCAGGATGCAATTGCCGCTGGCCGACGACGGGTTCGTTTTTCTTTGGACGATCCAGGAGTACCTGCCGGACGCCATCAGGATGCTTGAACGGTGGAAAGTCAAGTACTTGTTTACCATGGTCTGGCGAAAAGACGATGGTATGGAGCCTCGGGGGACAAGCCACTTCGACGTGGAGTTCGTACTGGTGGGAGCCAAGGGCAAGCCGCAGTTCCTCAACAATTTTTCGCGCTTCAAAGGTGATGAGGCGGAATTAAAGATGGGGTTCAATGGGCCCTGTGAATCCCCGCGGGCCGCTCACTCGGTCAAACCTGCTGCATTCTATGACATCGTAAAACAGTTTACCCCAGGACCTCGGTTGGAATTGCCGGAGAGCGGCCTCAAGCATCTCTAGGCCCACTGGGTATAGCCGGAATTACCCTGCCCGTGATGTCCCTCTGTGGGTGATTGGGTCGGTGTCACATACCGAAGGCTGGTCAGACACCCATCACCTTGAATCTGCTCCGCCCGCCGAGAGGCTTTGGCTCTGCCCAACATCGGCATCGACAACGCCGTCCTTCTCATTCCCGGGGTCCAGCCCCAAGCCCGTCCTGTCATCGGCGCCGGGGTATCCCGGCGATTCCCGGTAGCCCATGCCCCGCTTGAACACCTCAGTCCGACGAACTGGCACGTCCCTCTGAACCCGCACCCGGACTATTTCACCGACGGACCTAACCCCATTTCTCCACAACCCAAGTTCGGCGCCATCCCCCACCCTGGACCCGGATAGCCGATCTAAAAGCCCAGGAGTTGAACTGCGGGAACCAATTGGAATCAGAGACACGGCGAGGTGTCAACGCCGACGGAGTTCCATGAGCAAATGGACCGACGGAACGCCAGGCCCAATTGATGGAGGGATGGGCCGCCCGAGGAGAAAGGAACCGTTAAAACCGACGGCGCATACATGCCCAGATCAGGCTATGAGACCCAGTGGGCATGTTCCTTGACCTGACGCTCCTGTCATTGCACTGACCCGGGTTGTGGACGCGGCCGGGTCCATCGCCGAGGCGTTTATGGGTTTTGCACTCTTGGAAAGTCGCTCCCGTGATCACCTGTTAGGCGTTCGCGGACCGTGGTGTTCATGCGAGTCAGAGTGTTAGTTACGAGCTTAAGGGGATGTGGTAATAAAGTACTAGACGGCAAGCCTCGAGCCATCCCATGGCCCCATTCCTCGGAACTCTATGCCTTTTGCTTCCAAGAGGCCGGGCGGACGCAATGTGGGAGCCGCTGGGCCGATTGCGGAAATGCTCGGCCCTGTTGCGCTTCAGGACCATTGGCTTGCTAAATCCCGACCACCTGGTCGGTCCGACGGGTCCCTTCGAGGTCAGGCGCCTCCCGGACAATGGCTGGCCCGACGTCCGTCCCGAGGCGTAGTACCGAGCGTTGATTATCGCTGTGGGGCGCCACACCCATCCGGCGGTCTTTGAGAATGTCGCCAATTGCCGCTCCGGTTGCCGTCGGGCGGTCGCCGCAAACATTCACCTTGGAAATGCAGCCTGGGCGCAACTCCAAGAGTGACCATGCCGCGTGTTCGCCCACTGCCCGGCAATACTCAAGGCCTCTGAATGGCCGGGACTCGAACAACGACAACTAACTTTGCCGGCGTATTGCCTCACCTTCCTATGCGGATTAAATGCACCAAGCCCAGCTAAGTTCACCCAATAGAATGCTTTAAGGCGCCCGCTATCCGCCAAAAGCGCTCTGATTACACGCCTCGTCTATCCATATGCGTAACTTGAAGTCTGCGATTCGGATGACTCGGCCCTTCCTCATGTGTGGGATAGGGTGGTCGGGATCCCTTAACCATTCTTTGAATTTCGGCACTGATACCCCGAGCAACTTCGCTGCTTCTTGCTGGCTGTAGCAGACCAGTTTGTCGGAAACTGTCGAATCCTCCCCAACCTTGGCCGTGATCAATCGGCATAGAGCGTGGGTATCCTCGGATGTCCAGAGTCTCCAGCCGGTCTCCGACGTTGGGTCCTTGACTAGGAGAAGAGGGCTCGAATTGACACCGCACACGTCCTCTAAGATCTGGTCGAGGTCTTCCAGGGTTAAAATCATTATTCCCACCTTCCGAATGGAGTTGAGGGTTTGAGGGTTACGTCAGGGCATCATCCGTTGGACACCGGCACAGGTGGTGACAACTAGGGAGGGGACTTCGCAGATCAGGGTCACCACCTTGGCCTCACCGGTTAAATCGTTCGAAAATTGGTTCCATGCAAAAATGATATACAGAAATTTTGAATTAGGTTTTATCGGCGGCGAACTTCCATGTTTCGGATGGCAAAAGGAGCTTCAGCATGACAGTAAAGAGATTCCCAAACGCGTGTGGCCCCGCCCATCGAGGCCAACATCGCGTCAATATCTCTTGTAAAGACCAGAACTGATTCCATAAACCAAGCATATACACAATTTTTGAATTAGGTTTTATTGCCGGCGAACCACCGATTGTCAGGACGGCAAAAGAATGGTTCAGCGGGATAATTAGGACCCCCCCGGGGATTCATGAGAAAGGCCAATTTGCAGCTAGGAAGCCGGATTTCCAACTTCCGGACTCAGGCCACTTGATCACATGAAAACGCGCAGTTGACTCTTAAAAGGAAGAGGGAAATGTGTTATGCCCGCCACTTTTTCTACCAGCCAAAGCCAAGGTGAAACCTCCACGGCCGGCAGATAAAATCGGGGAAGAGTTGTGGTAGTCCACCAGCGAAATGTGGGGTTGGTGTTGGGATGAGGGAAATAACGCAGTTCCTCGACCACTGGCAATTTAGTTAATCAGATGTGAGGAAGCGGATGTATCTGTCGGCGGCGCTCCGGGAGTGGCAAAGGTGGCATGCCCCCTGGCCGCGGTGGCCCAGCCTTGGGCCACCGCGGCCACCGTCCGAGTTTAGGGAGAGGGTCCCCACAGCATCGCTAGGTGGGCCGCCGTCTTTGGCTGGCGGGTCCGGCAGCCATGATTTCCGAGCAGTCCGGGGTTCCCCCGTCCCTCGGCGAAGAACAGTAGGCGGAGTTGAGGGTAGCAGTCCGAGAGTTGCTTGCGAGAGCCGGCGTAGGCCTGGCCCACTGGAACTGGAGGCCATCCCGGCGGTGTGTCTCGGATCGCTTCGGCATTTGCCTGAACTACCTGCGCCGCTTGGGATTCGTCCTGAAACGTCCCAAGAAACGTCTGGTCAAGGCCGATGCGGAGAAACGGGAAGCCTTTGTAGAGACCGTAGAGATCGATGTTGCCCTTGCATACAGGGAGCGAGAGGGCTCGCCAGAGGATTGTCATTGCCGACGAAGACCACTTCCGGGCGGACGCGGATCGCGGGACCAGTAGGTGCTGGAAGGGAAGACGGCTTTGGTGGACTCCAGCAGTTCCAGACGCTCCGAGAAGGCCAGCTATGACTCGGCGGTGTGCTTGGAGACCGGCGAGGTGGATTGGATGGAACTGGATGGGAACATCGTCGGGGAAAGCTCCGTGGCTTTTTTGTAACAGTTGCGGGAGAGACATAGCGGCGGCTCAACGTGGTCTGTGACAATGCGCCAGCGCACCGGGGTCAGACGATGCGGTCATACCTGGAGACCCCTGGCCTGAACCTGCGGCTGGCGAACCTGCCTGGCTACAGCCCGGACTTCAACGCTGATGAGACGGTCTGGGGCTGGGCAAGGCGGAACCGGAAACCAGTGCCTGGAGACCAAAGCCCTGGTGCAGCGGAGGGTTAACCAATTCCTCGCCGGGCTGGCTAGCTGGAAAGACGAGGTGAGACGGCGCCGCCGGACGATCCTGCTATGTCGTAAGACTGGGGCAAGAGGACTATCGCCGGCAGACTTGGGGGCACTCTGTCCCTGCCATTGTTGGCGCAATGTTGGCGTCGAAACAGCCTACCTCGCAGCAATGCCATTAAGCCGTAGAAGGTGTCCCGCCGCACATGGTCCAGATACAACCGGTCCGCTTCCCAAAGGCCGTTTTGTTCGGATCGCTCTCCCAGCATCCTCAACTCTCACTATGCTTGTTTACATCGAATATAGCCAATAGCCCCACCACCGCCACTCTCCGGTCAGTTTTCTCGGAGAGAGGGTCTGGGAAATGGCGAGAGAGAGTCTGGTTCGATGATTCGCAACTATCTATGCGTTGAGCGAATTTGTAAATCTATTTGTAAATCCACTCGGTTGCATTCTATTCTACCGGATTATCATTTAGCCTTGGGTTCATGTCTGGACATCGACAGTACTTATATCTGGTTGCACTCAATTGTGCTATTTATTGGCGGTGATTGCGGTTTACGAAACCGCTGCTCTGCCACTGAGCTACACCGGCGTGGGTACAATTTACGGGCTATTGAACCCATTTTGCAAATATTTAGCAAACGACGGCCAGCTTGCTGGCCGTCTGAGTTTGAGCAGAGTGGCGACGTGAGGGGTCAGGGCTCTCTTCCTTTCATTCTTCAGCTGTCGACAGCGAATCGCGGCATCACCTTTGTGGCAAAGGTCTCCAGGTTCCTCAACGTTTTGCTCAACGGAATCCCCATGTGTGAGAACTCGACAAGCAGATAGTCCAGATGGCAAACTTCCTGCAACTCTTGGATCTTTTCCACCACGTTCTCAGGAGAACCCACCAGCAGGGTGCGCGGCTCCAGGAAATCCCAGTCCAGCTTCACGTCAGGACCCAGGTCCTCGCCCGGGTTGGTGAAGACCTGCCGGCCGCGGAAGGGATCGTTGAAGATGAATGCGGACATGATGCCATCTTCTGCATCTCGGCGCGCTTCCTCCATTGAAGAGGCGACGTACGTGGAACGCATGACCGCCTGGTCTTCTCCCAAAACGAAAGGCCTTCCCTCCCGCTCGGTCCTGACCTGTGCGTACAGTTCCATCCTCTCCCTTATCCTGAGAGCAGGAGGCTGCCAATAGCACGCTTTCAGCCCAAGTTCGGCCGCAGTTGTTACAGAACGGTCGGTGGAGACGGTCATCCACAGCGGTGGGTGCGGTTTCTGGTAGGGTCTCGGCGTCACCCGCAATTTGGTTACCCTATCTCCTTCCTGCCAGGCGGGGTTCGAGGGAAAGCGTGGGTGGGAAAAGACGGTGTCGGCGGCAGGGAAACTGTAGTTTGTTCCGCGGTGCGTAAAGTACTCGTTGGTCCATATCCCCCGCACTATCTCCACAGTCTCCTGGAAAAGTTCCCTGTTCTCCTTATCCTTGCGCTGGTCCGCGTTCGGATGAAACTGGGGACCCTCATACGGCCAGATTCCCCTCCCGAATCCAACGTCCACGCGTCCGCGGGTCATGTTGTCCAAGGTTGCCAGGTCCTCGGCAAGCCGGATCGGATGCCACCACGGAGCTATATTCGCCATCTGTCCGATGCGAATTCTGGAAGTCCGCGCCGCGAGGTCTGCGCCCAGCAGGATCGGGTTCGGCAGATCGCCCACTCCATAGGGCCCGAAGTGATGTTCTCCGAGCCACATGGCTTCGAAGCCGAGCTCCTCAGCCAGAATGGTCTGCTGTCTGAGGTTGTCCATCAGTTGCTCGGCGTCAGCGGCCTCTCCGGCAGACGCCGCCACGGTCGTGAACGCCGCGAACTTCATGCTTGGACCCCCTTTATCTGGGTCTTCAACCTTATTCGGGTGATGATGGTTGATGGGAGCCCAACCGAAGGCATGACTCCCCATTCTAGGACGTTGGTGGCGCCGCTTTGCGCCCCTGAACGGCTGGTGTTATGCTTGCGCACCACTATACTACAGGAGCGGCGCCATGCCAGCAGACCGGAATCGGGGTCTGATCCAGACCGTTCTTGGCCCGGTACCGCCATCGGAACTGGGCGCCACCACGACCCATGAGCACCTCCACATTGACTTCTCCTTCATGTTTCGCCCGGCCCAGGACTCGCCGTCCCAGGAACATGCGGACGCGCCCATAACCCTGGAAAACCTCGGATGGATACGGCGCAATTACTACAGCAACCGCGCCAACCTCCAGCTCATGGACCTGGATACAACAGTCAGTGAGGTCGGGAAGTACCGGGAAGTTGGCGGCGGTGCGATTGTGGACGCGACCACTATAGGAGTTGGCCGCAACCCGGGTGCCCTCGCTCAAATATCCCGCGAATCGGGCGTCCACATCATTATGGGTGCGGGCTTCTACGTGGCAGCGGTTCATCCCGAATACATGAAAGAGCGAAGCGTGGATGACCTGGCCCGCCAGATTACCGGCGACATTGTCGAAGGCGTTGAAGACAGCGGCGTAAAGGCAGGCATAATCGGGGAGGTCGGTTGCACCTGGCCTCTTGTTCCGACCGAGCGCAAGTCTCTCTTGGCAGCGGCAATTGCCCAAGGGGAAACGGGCGCTGCCATATTGGTCCATCCCGGCCGGCATCCGGATGCGCCGTTGGAGATACTGGAACTGCTTGCCGACGGCGGCGCGGACACATCCAGGGTAATCATGGGACATCTGGACCGGACCGTGTTCGAGTTCGACGCGCTTCAGAGCATTGCCGCGTCAGGCTGTTTCCTCGAATGGGACCTGTTCGGCAATGAGGGGTCCTACTATCCTCTCGCCAACATAGATATGCCCAGCGACGCCCAGAGGCTGGATTTCATAAAGCGCATCTCCGATGCGGGCTATTCCGACAGAATTGTGGTTGGTCAGGACATCTGCACCAAACACCGGCTTGTTAGATATGGCGGGCACGGCTATGGCCACATTCTCGAGAACATTGTTCCCAGAATGCGACGCAAGGGTTTTTCGGAAGATGCGATTCGAGCGATAACTGTGGACAACCCGGCCAGGATACTCGCTTTCACATAGAGTCCGCGGCGCTGGCATCAGCACAGGAGGTAATCTCGCCCCTGCCCGAGGCCGGTAGATTCACCGGAGGAATCCACCACAGTGAAGTCCGACGGACGTTTTACCTGGACACTTAACACCGACCTATTCGCTGGACGGCGACAGCCCCAATGGTGCGACTTCCCCGCGCCCTTGACAGTTCAGATTCGGGTTGGAGAATGGCTCCCATATCTCGTCTGGCAGCACGATGGCTCCCTGCTTTTCGTCGAGAAAGGTCCACCCGGGGAAGCCGTGCGTTAGCTGCACACGGCGTCGTGAGGCTCTACAGCTTGAAACCGAATCTCAACGTGAAGGTCTTTCTTTCGTCCAGTTTGGTGGGCCTCCTCGTACTGGCAGCCTGCGGCGGGGAGCAGGCCAGTCCACCTGCAGCAACCCGGGTTCGGGGTGAGTCTAACCTAACCGTGGCAATGTCTCCAACGCTGGAGCCTCCCGCCGGCCCCTCACCGACGCCGGTTGGAATGGATACCCCGGTTCCAGAGCCGACGGCAACACCGGCGACCAAATCAACTGCTAAACCGACGCCCACTGTTGAGGCAGCCGCCGTCCCGACCCCAACCCAGGCGCCAACACCGGCAATCGGTGGCCTCGATAAGACCGTCACCAGCCGGGATATGGAGTATGACTACACCATTGAGTTGTCGGACAGCTGGACCCAGGAACGGACAGGAATATACAGCAACACCTCTCCCTGGGGCAGACTCGAAATCTCGTCCCAGTACCTCCCGCGGGAATATGCCGTGGACCAGTTCACCCGGCTAATTCTGTTCGACTTCCGGAAGGACTGGTGGCCCACCGCTTCACTGTTCGAGATCACTTCAATAGAGGAGAGTTTGAAGGGTGAACATCCGACAAGGCGCATCCGGTACCGGGTTCAGGAGGCCCCAGAGTACTGTGTCGTCGACGTGGATGAGTTGGTCGTGGTATCACATATCCTTTCGGGGAATCCCCATGGATTCCGAGTAAGAGCGTGGATGTGCGAGCACGACGTCGCCAGGCATGGAGAGACTGGGGAGCGCAATCTGGACAGTTTCCAGGTGACCACCAGGCCGGCCGCGTACTCCACGCAGTTCATGTCGGCGAACGGGGTAACCGTGAAGGCGGATGGCACCGTGGAACCGGCCGCGGTGGAGGCAGGAGCGGAGGTAGCAGCAGCCATGTTGTCAGGGAGAGATGACATCGTGCTGTGCATGGCTCGGGAGAGGGCTGAGCTGGCTATCATCCCCGAGGACCGGACGCTGACCTCGCTGCCGGAATACGCATATCTCAAAGGGACCAGTGATTTTACGGGCAGGGGACGCGACACTTTTGACATACGGGGTGTGGGCGCAGTTCCCGGGCTGCCCGTCTCATCCGCAGCGGAAGAGCAGGTGCTGGGACGCATCGGACCGCGGCACCCATACTACCCCTACCGGGGCCTGGTGGCGGTGCATGAGTTGGCGCACGGCATCCAGAAACTTTGCTTCACAGCGGAGGACCACGGGGAGTGGAAGGGGTTCTACACCGAGGCGGTGCGGGCAGACCTGTACCCGGACACCCACATGATGTACGACGTCAATGAGTTCTTCGCGGTGTTCAGCACCGGATACTTCGATGTGACGGACGAGCTAGGCCAAGGCAGCGACCGCGAGACCCTGAAAAGCCAGTTCCCAGAAGTCTTTTTGGCCCTGAACGAAATCTATCGTGGGGCCACTCTACCGGAGGAATACCGGACGAGGCTGGAGCGGTCACAGTGACTCATGGTTGCGGCTCCATAACCCTTGGGCCGCATGTCTAGAGTTATAGCAAGCAAATACACGTAAACCGGCAATCCAATGACGCGGCCATCCCCGGCAGCCTGAGCAATGGCATCGCCTGATGCCATCAAGCTCTGAACAGGGGACATTCGGAAATGCGCATGGACGTTGATCCGAGTCTGGACTCCCCGTCCTCGCTGGGTCATCTCGGGGCGGACGCCGAGTACGCCGGGACGCCTTCCCGCGGCGAGTCTGCAGCGGCGTCTTAGGAAAAGATCAGGCTCTCCTGGGGATGTGTCCATGGTATGGAAGCCAAATGTGCATGCTGCTTGGCGCGCGGCAGCGGCAGGTCTCTGACAGGTACGTCAATCACCACGGGCGTCTTGCTTTCCAGCGCAAGCGGCAGCAGCCTTGCAAGGTCCATCGGGTCGTCTGCCCTCATGCCGACTGCGCCGAACGACTCGGCGAACTTGACCAAGTCCGGGTTCACCAGGTCTGTCTCGTAAGTTCCGTCAAACATCTCATCCAGGTCGCGGGCGACGTTGCCGTAGGCGTCATCTCTGAAGACGATGGTGACTGCATTGATCCCGTACCTGACCGCCGTGGAAAGCTCAGTAGCGTTGAACATGAACCCTCCATCTCCGATGATGCACACCACCGGGCGGTCCGGTCTAGCTACTTTCGCGCCAAGCGCCGTGGGGAAGGAAAAACCGAGGTTGAACGAGTAACCGGAATCTATGTAGGTCTTTGGGTGGTTTACCTTGTAGTGGGTGCGAGAGTAGTAGCCGAACTGAGTCACGTCCCAGACGGTGAAGGTCTCCTCCGGGATGTTGTTCTTGATCGCTTCCAGGATAGGGTATTGGGGCTTCTGGAGCCTGATGTCGTAGTATGAGATCAAGCGCCGTGCCGCCATGACCGCGTCCTCAGGGGACGGTCGTTCTCCTGCTCCGGCCTCTATCAGGAAGGGCAGCAGGGCTTCAATGGTCGCTCTGGCGTCGCCGTGCAGAGGGATTGTGTTGGACTGCACCCTTGTTAGCTCGCCGTCGTCAATGTTGATGTTAATCAGCGTGCACGACTCGCCGGCAGGATTCCCAAGTGAAAACCGCGTGCCGATTCCTATCACCACGTCGGCGGACTGCATCACTTCGAAGAGCTGGTTCATCTCGTGCATCTCACCGGCGGGGCTGAGGCACGACCCGTAGCACAATGGATGGTTGTCCGGAATGGTCCCGTTGCCGCCACCGGAGGTGACCACGGGTGTATTGGTCGCTTCGGCCAGTTTGACGAGGGCCTGTTCCGCGTCTGACAGCGCCACGCCCCCGCCGGCAAATATAAGGGGCAGCCGGGCTTGAACGATAACCCGGGCAGCCTCCCGGAGGTCGTCCGGGCTCGGCAATATGCGCGATACGGGGGCCGGTTTCGGAAGCTCGACTTCCTCGCGTTCCACCGCCACCTCGGGCGGCATGTCCAGGAGAACGGGATTAGGACGCCCGGTACGCATCTGCCTGAACGCTTCGGTCACAGCGCCTGGGACATCCCTGGGCCTGAGCACCTGCCGCCGCCACTTGGTGACGGGGCTCATCACGCCGGACTGGTCGAAGACTTCGTGTATGGCCCCAAGGTTCTTGCCGATCTGGCCCCGGAGGATCTGGCCGGCGATGAGGAGCACGGGCGAGGAGCGTGCATAGGCGGTGGCCACGCCGGAGGCGGCATTGTATACACCGGCGCCCGGGACCACCAGGGCTACGCCGGGTTTCCCTGACGTGCGAGAGTAGCCGTCGGCGATGTGCGTTGCACCCGCTTCGTGGCGGGTCGTGATCATACGGATGCCCGACTCGTCCCTCAACGCGGTGATGGTCCCGGACATGGGTATGCCCGGTATTCCGAATACGACCTCAACGCCTTCCCTCAAAAGGGATTTCACGAGGGCTTCGCCTCCACCCATCTTGACCATGGTTCAATATCCCGTCTATAGAATCTGTTGGCTCCGTGTTTCGTCTGACGCCTCGGACCGGCGGGTCCCCAGGCTAATCGCCGAATGCCGAAAGCGCACAGGCCAGATCGGTGTGCGTTCAGATAATCCTGGCGAAGCCGCCATTCTGAATAACTTCGTGGGTCGACTCCGGGAGGAAGTTTAAGCCGAACTTCACAGCTTCTCCCCACTACGACGCAAATTTAATGACGCTTGAGGCTACGAGCAAGGGTCCCGAAGCTGTGGAACTGCTGAACACCAGACACCAACTACGTCGTCCCCGGTGAAGCCAAGCTACACGCCCTCGACGACTACCATGTTGATGTTGGAGGATCTGGTGCGAATGTCATCGAGCGCGGCATACTCCGGAGAACCCAGCCACGCCTTCGCCCGTTCAGTGGAGTCGAACATCAGGATTGCGATCCGTTTAGGCGTCCAATCGCCCTCTATGATGTCGATCTCGCCGCCGCGCACCACGAATCGACCGCCGTGATTTTCAACAGTAGCCGTCACCTGCTCGAGAAACTGTCGGTAGAGACTCGCTTCTGTTATCTCAACGTCAGTAATTACGTACGCCGACATAGTTTCACCATCCTTGGCAACATACGGGGCAAGATACGACCGGTGTTTGGATTGTTGCGTGAGATTGTGCCATGCACCTGGAAATGGTCGGCATATGGCTGTCCGTGCGACCCAGGCTGCCTGGAAACACGAGCCGGCGGGGACCCTAAGGAATGGGACTTGGAATCCGTTACCCAACCAGTTCCCAGGTTTCGGGGGCCTCGATCGTAAGGGCGGCGCAATGCTCCGGTGTTTCAAGTTGTAGCAGGTGGGTGGTGTCCGGCAAAAAGTCGTATCCCAACACGCTCAGTTCGCTCAGGTCTATGCTGGGCATGAATGTCAGGAAGTTTGTCGTCGGGTCAGATCCTATTGTCTTAACGGGGCATCGCACCTGGCTCAGGTCCACCTGCATCGACCACCCGAAAGTCCACTCGGAGATTTGAGCTTCATACTCTCGCGGACACCGGAGTTCGTCGCCCTCTCCATCGGCCGTAGGGCGCAACAGCGTCTCCGCCATGAGAGCCGGAACGTCCGGATGCAGACGCTCTAAGGCCGGGTTCCCGACGATGGCCTCGATGTACTCTTCGCGGGACTCGAACCGCTCCTTGCGCCGCAGCGTACTCGCGGCCAGGCGCCGGGTAATCGGCTCCATATCACTGGAATCCTTGCCGGGCGGACAGACCGGTGGGTCGAACAGCACCAGCCCGGCAAAACCGGCGTGCACCTGCTGAAACAGCAAGGCGATCAGCGCCGACACGGAGTGGAACACGCCGCCGGTGGGCTTCTCCCCAAACCGTTGCCCAACGGCCCGCAGTATGACGGCGTAATCGTTGGCGAATGTGTGAATGTTGTGCGCCCGCTGATCGCTGACCGGATTCCAACCGTGGGAGCGCAAGTCGAACAGGAACAGATCGTAACGGTACAGGAGAGATTTCCAGAATGGGAAGTACATATCCGCCGCCAGACCGCAACCGTGGGTCATGATTATTCGCTGTCCCTCCGGGTTCCCGTGCCGCCTCACGTGGATTGTCACGCTATCGTCGGCTTGCACGTCGAGCACGGACGCGGGAGAGGGAACGGTCACGCCTTTCGCCGAATCTTGTTCTGGCATGACTACCTCCTGTGTAAAGCCCGACGTTGGGACGCCCAAGTGTTCTTTCGGGCGTCTCTGGCGACCTGGCTCGTTGTTTTTTGGTAAACCCCGGTCCGGAAACCTATTTGGGTGATTCAGCAACCCTGGCGCTCCAGTAGGCCCGGAGCTCTTGTGAGGCTCGTTTGTAGTCCTGAATATGCTGTGTAAGAGCGCTCTGGTCCTCCTGAAGCACTGTCAGAGTTTGTAGACTCTGGAGCAACTTCTCCTCCGACAGGTTCAGCGACGTCACCCTCATCTGGTGGTCTCCAATGTTGACATGGGCCAGCGTTACCTGTTGGGGTTCATCCCATGAGGCCAACTCCGCCATCGCATCCGTTCCGTTTACTCTGACAGTTGCCTCGTGATTTGGAGCGCATTCGATCCTCCGTAGATTCCAGTCACGGTAGAAGTCTCTGTCACTATCTACGAGACCTCTGATAGAGAACAGGTCGGCCTCCGGGTCCCCGTACCTGTGGCTCCCCGGTCCCTGCTCTATATCGATAATGCGCTCCCCGGGGGCGCGGTTCCCGGATTGGAGACCGCCGGTAATGTATTGAAAATGGAGGCGGTCTATTACTTCTCCAGTTCTACCATATCCGGGACTGGTGAGACGAAGCCCCAGAGTATGGCCTTTCATCCCGTAGGCCTTGAATGATATCGCCGCGAGCAACCTGGCCAAGTCCATGTTTCCGTCGGGCCCACGGTACTCGGACATACCCCGTCTGAGCGGGCGGTACCTAGGAGAGATGTTTCGGATAAGCTCTTGGAACGGGCTGAGGCTGCGCTTCATGAGGCCTGGCCGGGGGTATGTATAGCGGGCGATAGCCGATGCTGCTTCCCTCCCGCAACCTGAGCAGACGGTATCTATGTGCCACTGCCAGCGCCTGCTGAAGATGCCTCCCAGGCGCTTCTTCTCGGCTTTCTTGGTGATCAGTTCTCCGCCGCAACTATAGCAATGGGTCTCGAAAAGCGGTTTGTCCTCCGGCCCTTTCATCACCTACTCCTGTGGCGAATCAAAGGGGAATTATATACCTGCTTACCCGAGGAGCCTTTCCGTTCAAAGACGCGACGGCCGTGCTGAGGCGTTTTTGTTTCGCTTGAGTCCGGTTGTTGACAAGGCAGGATTGCGAAGAACCACTCAGATGTGAAGCGAGGGGCATCCGTGTCTGTGCTGGTTCGAGATCAAGGGCGTTGGAGAATTCTGGCGGTCCGGCGTCTCCTTGCTCGCGCCTGGATGGAGTTTTGCACTTCCCTATTCGATTCCTCCGCCCGACGGTCGAACCGGTCCTCAAACAGGTAGTGGGACTGCAGCTCGGTCAACGCCCTGGTGCGCGGGCCGTCTCACATGATCCTGGCCACCGCCAGCCTGGTGTTGTCTTACAGGATGCTCTGGGGCAATCCGCTCAGGACGGCGAAGGTCGAGACATGGCCGTCCCAAGAACGCTTAGGTAGTGTCTGCCGGATAGGCATGACGAAGCAGCTGACGTTGTGGGGCAGGTCCAGGACGAAATAGTGGGCTATCCGCTCCACCTCCTCCGTGCCCCACCCGGGCCTCGCCGAAGTCGCACTGGGCTTGGCCCGGGGATGGGATCACGGAGCGAAGGAGCTACTACGGGAATGATGCCTGCCCCGCCCAACTGCATTATTACTTCTAGGGCGAGTGCAGAGTATCTGGGGCTTGGCTCACTGGGCTGCCAGCTTTCGGTACTGCTTGTTAGCGGGCGGTGCTCGCGGGTTGATGCGCCTGCAGGAAGTCGCGCACCTGGCTGATCGTCTTGGCCTTGATGTCTTCTGACTCCTTCCAGGGATATTCCGTCACCTGGGCTTTGGGAGCCAACTCCGCCAGTTCCATGGCGGCTTCCAAGGAGTGCGATGGCGTGTCGTCAGGCATGACCAGCATCGGCGTCTGGCAGGAGCGCGCGAAGTCCCGCGACACGCTGTACGCGAAGTCCGGCTGGACTCGGTAAAGGTTGTGCAGGTACTGGTCAACGATTTCCATGGTTAGGTCAGGCCGCCCGGCGCATAGCTCGGGGCCCCAGCTATCATGGCCGGAGTCATACATGGAGTCCGGCGTCTTTGAAGAGTGCCCGACCGGCTGGCAGAGAACGGCGGCCAGAAGGCGCTCGGGAGCCCTTTCCATGAGCTTGAGTGCAAATGGCCCGCCGATGCAGTAACCGATGAAGAAGAACTCCTGAATGCCCAGGTGGTCCATCAATCCCAGTTGGTCGTCGGCGAAGGCTCCCCACGGGTCGTTGACCTGAACCGGACCGGTGGACTCCCCGCCGTTCGCGTTGCGCTGGTCCATCGTAATGCAGCGGAAGTCGTTCTTGAACTCCTCCATCGCATTGAACACCTGCCTGGGCCAACCGCTCATCACGGAGTTCAAGCCTCCGCCGGGGGTGGCCAGGAGCGGGAAACCGGACCCAACTTCCTCATAATGGATGCGGACATCGCCATTGGTATAAAAAGGCATTGCTGTTTCTCCTTCTTGAATCTAGTATCCGGCGCCCAAAGCAATTGTAACTTGGGAAACCCGGTCGTCAAGGCACACTGCGCCGGTTGAAACTGCGGGAGAAGCCGGTTTCATCAGGGCCGCGACCGTCAACGTAGGATGCTGCTACCTCGTTTGATATGGCTATAGGGGGAAAGGCCACAGTGGTTCCTCTGTGTCTATGATCAGGGTCTACAATCCTGGTACATAGACCCGTTGGGCCTGGTCTGTATCCACTCCATCCCAAGGTCCACTCGGCCTTGAAGGGGAATGGAATGGACCCGGAACTGGAAGGGCTTTCCGAGTTTATTTCCTCGCCGGTGCGCAGGGCCTGTTGCACCGGCGAGTTGATCGGACGAAATATCCCGCCCGTTCTCTGGGGGGTCATCACTTACCGGAGTTGTTCTATGGTTGGGCCCGGCACCCGCAGCCGCTTCATTTGAGGGAGGGGGTGCTCCACCTTTCTCGCACCGGTGCTTTGCGTGTTCCCGAGGGCGCTTAATTCTCGTAGAACACCGTGTCAATTTCTTCGATGCGTTCGTCAGACGTGAAACGCCATGTCCCTATGTGACCCCGGAGAAGGTCGCCGTTTTTGTCCCAGTCCAACGTGTTGGCGGCGCCGTCAAAGTCGATGTCACGACCTTCAGCTAGCATGGACAACCCTTCTGCTACACCCTCGGCAGTGCCAGGAACGGCCCGCCCAGAAGGTCCGGAGATTTGCCGCAACCGGTCACGGATTGCTGCTCCGTCGACGCTGCCCGCAGCCTGGGCGGCGAGGGCGAGGGCAACGGTTGCGTCGTAGGTTTCTTTGACGTAGGCGAGAACGGGCAGCTCGCCGTATTCGGCCATGAAGGAGGCTTCCCAGGCGGCCGTTGCGGCATTGCCGGGAGCGGACGCCCCGGCGGTCCCGAACATGCCGCCCAATTTGTCACCGCCGATCTCTCTGACGAGACTAACTCTCTTGCCAGCGTCGCCGAAGACGAACCGGCTGTAAATTCCCTCGTCGATAGCCTCGCGCAGGATGGACAGCGCCTGACCCTCGAAAGCGATGACAACCAACGCCTGCGCTCCCGCACCCGAACTCTGCGCCAATTCGGATAGGAACGTCGTCTGAGCAGTATCGACGGACACGACCCGAAGCGTTCCCTTCCAGGAATCTTCGAAGGCGGCAGCCAGCCCCCGACCATAGGCGTCGTCCTGATAGATCAGGCCGACGTTGTCGAAGCCGCGGTCCCAGGTCACGCGAGCAAGGACCGGGCCCTGGGCAGCGTCGGAGAGGGCCGTCCGGAAAAAATAGCCGTCGTCCTCAACATCGCTTAACTGTGGAGAAGTGGCGGACGGGCTGATTGTAGGAATTCCAAGCGTGCCGGACACGCTCCGGGCAATCGGTAATGCTGCCGAACTCGCGTTGGGACCAACTATCGCATGCACACCCTGGACCTCTACGAGATGCCGGGCAGCCTCCACGGCGACTGCCGGGTCCGCAGTCGCATCAGCGGAGACGCCTTCCACGGGCATCCCGAGCACGCCCCCGCCCGCATTGACGTGGCGTATTGCCAGGTTGAAGGCCCGCTCTCTGTCCGCTGACGCCTCGGGTGATCCGGTGAAGTTGAGCAGCAGACCGATTTTCAATGGTGTTTCGGCCGGCTGTCCCTCCATCGCAACCTGGCAGCCCGATGCAATGATGGACAGTCCGGCCGCGGCCATCAGCAATGCCAACCATAGCCTGGCAACCCCGTTCTTGACCGGCAGATACTCTTTGGCTATTGAGGACAGGAACAATGCACTCTCGCGCTGCAGACCTTTTTGTCGGCTTTAGACCGAGCAGTCCTACAGGGGCATAGTGTTATTGGTGCGATTCTACTACCTTAGCCCCGCTCTGAGCACACAGTATTTTTGTCCTCAGCGTCCCCGGACGCTGGCAAGACCTCCACCGTCACCCTGGATGGGCCCACGACGTCGCCGTCACCATCTGGGTTGTTGCTTTCTCAGATCGTGCCGCTCCGGGTGGGCCGGCCGGGGAGGCGTTTGGCGCAACGCCGGGCCTTGTCGAGGGACCCATTCTGCTGCTGTTCCGGGAAGGGGCGGAAGCTATCGCTCCGGTTCGAGGCTTTGGCAATCCGGTCTGTCTCTGAGACTTGACGACGGAGGACTCGTACAGTGTCCTATCCCATTCGCCTCCCCCCACACATTCGGCTCGCGAGAGCGTTACAATCCGCCATATAACTTAAATGTATCATAGACCCGCCCAAATGGAGGTAGTATATTCTCCTCACGCTGGCAACCTGTGCGAGAGTGTAGCGTGCCGGCGCACATTGGGGGAAGACAACCTTAATGAGTACCGTTGAGCAAACCGTGGCCGACGCTGCGTCCCGGCGCGGGGTGGCCTGTCAGGATTCTCCAACCCCTCCTATCTCCCTCTCTTAACCCAGTGCCCTCCCGTACCCCAAACGCCCCGTTGTGAAACGGAAGCCTACCCCACGGACGCGAGACGTTTTGGTTTTAACCAATAGCCACAGAGGTGGGATGAGAAGAAAGATGCCTGTTGCAACCCCCGTTTCCCATTCGAAATTCCGCCGGCAAGGCTGAACTCGATTGAGCCCAAACGATATCTTTCAACTGCTGAACGCCAGCGGATTCGGCGCTTACGCCATGTCTGTGGACCAGGTAATTCTATTCTGGAGTTCAGGGGCTCAGCGGATTCTCGGGCATCGGCGAGAGGAGGTCCTGGGGCGCCGGTGCTACGAAGTGGTGGCTGGAACGGCTCTCGATGGGTTTACCCCGGAGTGTCTGGCCGGGTGTCCTTCTATGCGTGCCCTTCGAGCAGGACTAGCTCCGACCCCAGTCAAGCTCCGCATGCTCTGCGCATCGGGCCAAAGGAAGCTCGTCACGTTGACTCCCATGGTGGTCGCGGGTGTCCTGGAAGCGGGCCCCCTGCTGGTGCACCTGTTCCACGATTCTACGGACGAAGCGGGGTCGTCGGTGGACGCCGGTGCGGTGCGGGATGCCCTGCAGGAGAACGGGGCCTCCATCTTGCCGGAGGACATTGGGGTGGAAGCGCCCGCGGAGAATGCCCCGGCGCTGACCCTGCGGGAACTGGAGGTGCTGCGCCTGGTCTCCCTGGGCCGGGGAACCCCACGAATCGCGGAAGAACTGGGCATCAGCTATCACACGGTGCGGAACCACATCCGCCACTGCCGGCGGAAGCTTGGTGCGGCCACAAAGCTGGACGCGGTGCTCACAGCCATGCGCCGGGGGATTTTGCCCGTTGAGTAATTGAATGATTCTCGGCCAAAACCCGAGAAAGGCCTGGCGCCCCTCCGGTAACCGGCATTCCGGAATACGGATTCGTTCACTTCTCCCTCTCGGTGAAGCGGGGCAGAGGTACCGGAATTGCAAATGATTCCAACTTGTTTCCGGCGGCGTCTGCAATCTCGGCCAACGGGAATTCTTCGCCCTGGTCCTTCGGGGTAGCGTCATAGGCTACCTGCACGATGTCGCCATCCTTCACCGCGGGGGCGAACTCGATAAGCACAGTGTTGTCGGAAATTTTCAACTCCTTTATTTTGGTCCTGAGATCGGAACCGTTTATCGCGACTTTGAAACGGAAGAGGACGGTCCAGTTCGAATTTCCGCGTCCCCATTGCGGTAGCCGTCCCACTTCTTCCCCGGATTCGTAGGCGAGGGTTTCATCAAAAGTGAGTCTGAGCGTAGAGGTCGAAGTGTCGCGCCCAATTGCCTCGGCGGCGGTGAGTACGGGTGCTGTGACGTCAGCTTCTACGTGCGTGATATTGCTCTGAGCGGACGTTGCGCAAGGCTCGATCAGCATGACGCCACATACGAAGAAGGCCGCGCCGACGGCAACCAACAAGGCCGCAGGCCGAAACAATTGGGAAATGCTCACAACTGTTTCATCTTTCCCTTCGCTCGAGAAGGTGGAAATCCGACCCCAGCCGCCTGGGCCCAACTTTCTGTTTCAGGACGACGCGCTGGGTTGCGGTAGGGGATTGAGGTGAGGCCGGGAATGCGGGCAGGTTAGCTTGCCCGGGCTTTTTCGCCCATCGGCTATGACCGGTTTAACCGGACTCATCCAGGTTGGTTTCACTTGACGGTTGCCTGCCCTGGTATCGTGATGAGGTGGGGTGAATAGTACTGCACATTCCCATCCGCGCAAGAAAATTGGGTCCGCACGGAGCCAATCAGTCTTCGAGTCGGCGCGGCGTGGACCGCGTATGGCAAGTCTGAGAAACCTACGACGATGGAGAGAACCGTCTATCGGTGGCGTATGATGACATTTTTGTATCATACGCCTGCCTGACTTAAGACTCAAATATGGGTGATGGGGGACTCACTTAACAGCCATATTTTTGTGACCTGTGCTGAATCGGGCGGCGTCGCAAATACGATGCCCCACAAACGAACAATACTCCCCGGCCGGGGCTTTGGAACTGGTGGCCGGCGAGGACGTGGGCGCGGTGCTGGTTCACTTTGGAAGACACCGGGTAGGGCACCGGCAGAAGGGCGCCCACATCCTCCGGCGCTGAGTTGACGGTGGCATTGGTCTGTGTGCCGGGCGGAGGCGACCGGCGTGGCGGGCCAGGGAGAGTGGCCCAATCGAGCCGGCGCAACCCCATAGGCCGACCGGTGTATGGGCAAAACGGCGGACGCGCTCCGACTGCTTCTGCGCAGCGGTCAATTCCGGCAACAAAATTAGGCTGCATACACGGACGAGAAAGAGGCCACCGCGGTTTCGCGATGGCCTCTCTTGTTTGTCCTACCGTCCTGCTGAGGTCTCTCGACTTGGGTAGTCCTCTGGTGTCGGCTCAGCTCCCCAGGGTTGCCGTCAACACCGACATCGGACGGCTGCCTACCGGGTAAGTGTCGATGGGCGTGAGTTCCCCCGTGGCGGGATTTACGCGGTAAGAGGCCAAAACTCCGGTCGCGGAGCCGGCGGCGTACATGAACCTGCCCGAAGGGTCGAGGCTGAAGGCACTGGGCACGGCTTCGGTTGACGCATGACCGGCGGGAGTCAGGCGCCCCCCGGAATCCACCGAGAAACCGGCGATGCTGTTGTGGCCCCGGTTGGGGACGTACAGGAAATCTCCGGAAGGCGTGATTTGAATTTGAGAGCAGGTGTTTCGCACGGTCACGCCTTCGGGAAGGGTGTTCACGGTCTGCAACGCCGACAAAGTTCCCGTCTCCCCATCCAAGCGGTAGGCGGTCACACTGCAACCCTGTTCATCGGAAAAGTAAACAACGTCCTGGGTTGGATGGAAGGTGAGATGTCGGGGCCCCAAGCCGGAGGACATCTTCAACTCCAGCGGTGCGTTGGGGCTGAGACGCCCGGTGTTCTCGTCGAACTTGTACTGGTAGATCGAATTGGGGCCGGGCGCGTCCTTAGGCGGTTCCATGACGTTGTCGTTCAACCGGGCGATGTGGGGCGCGAAAGCGAACCGGTTGGAGCGGTCAGTCTGCATGGCATGTGCTCCCACCTGGGTGGCGATCCATTCGGTGGGGCCACCTCCCACTGAACCGTCGGTCCCCAAGGGGTGCACCGCTATGTGACCGCTCTGGTAATAGGAGGAGAGCAGGTAACGGCCGGCCCGGTCGGTGGACAGGAACGCGGGCGCGGTCTCGGGATTTATCGAACCGTTGCGGGTGAGACCGCCATTGTCCGGGTCGATGCTATAGCTGGAAATTGCGACATCGTTCCGCTGTCCCACGTAAAGCACACCCCGGTCCGGGGAAAGAGCCAATGGCGAGGGACCACCGGAGACCGCTACCTCGCCCTGAAGCGTTAGCTTTCCAGAGTCGTCGTCCATCGTGAAGATGGATATCTTATCGTCGTCTTGCGCTGCTACATAAACGTAGTTTGGCATCGTCGCGTCCCCTTCTTGCTATTGGCGCTCAGCGACCGGCCGGCAATAGCCCACTGCTGCTGGGCCCTGGGGCTACCCGCGTTCGGCATACCATCGCGCCCCTTGGAAGACTTCGATACGGCAGAGCCGCCCGCGTCTCCACGGTGATGATGGCCCGTTCCCTCCGGTGTTCCGGGAATCAGGCGGTTCCTACCGGCGCGCCTGCGGTCTGGAAAACCGGCGCCATCGTGTGAACGTCAAGCCTGGCCAGATGGCTGCGGGCGTGGTCCACGATGGCTTTCCAATCCTCAGAATTGCTGAAGGCCGATTCCTTGGCCTTCAGGTCATCGGGGCCGCCGAAGCTGCGAATCCAGACGAACTGGGACTCGTCGTCGGTGACCCACATGCCGTCGACCCGGATGCCCTCGTTTTCTTGAATGGAAACCAGTTTCTCGGTGAACAGCTTGGCCCACTGGTCCATCATTCCACGATTCACCGTGTAGATGCGAAGCTGTGCCATCTGGTCCGTGGGGCCTGTCAGCCCGTGAGTCCCAGGGGCCGGCGCCATGGGCTGGACCACAACCTTGGCCAGGTGGCTGCGGGTGTGGTCAACCGCGGCCTTCCACTCGTCGGACTCGTAGAAGGCGGCCTCTTTGGCCGCGAGGTCTGCGGCGTCAGCAAAGCTGCGAATCCAGATGAATTGATTCCGGTCTTCATTCACCCACATGCCGTCAACTTTGATTCCTTGCCTCTCTTGCATGGGGACCAGGTTCTCGGCAAAAAGCTTGACCCACTGGTCCATCATCCCCCGGTTGACCGTGTACGTGCGTAGCTGGGAAATCATGCGTGCACCTCCATATTCATGCTCTCCTTAATTAACACACCGGGCCCGCCGCCGCAACAACCGGCATGACGGTGAACCGGCGGGTCCCAATCTGCCCGACAATCTCCCAGGTTGGCGGGAGGCCGTCCCCGGCGGACCTCGGCGCTGGGCGATTCGGTTCCGGCGGTGTGATACTATTGGGTTCCCAAGCTCTGAAACGGAGGTTTCCTCATGCCATTTGGCGGAAACGACTGGTTGGCCCTGACTCAGGAAGCGACCCTGGAGCCGGAAATGCCCATTTGTGATCCTCACCATCACTTTTGGGACTATCGGACCGCGCGTATCCCCTATCAGCGGTATCTGCTCCATGAGTTGGCCGCAGACTGTAACAGCGGTCACAACGTGCAATCCACGGTGTTTGTGGAAGCCAGGTCGATGTATCGGACGGACGGTTCTGAGGAGATGCGCCCGGTGGGCGAGGTGGAATTCGTTCAGGGTCTGGCGGCTGCCAGCGCCAGCGGGCTATACGGTCCGTGCCGGGCCGCGGCGGCAATCGTGGGCCACGCTAACTTGAACCTTGGAGATGGCGTTGCGCCGGTGCTGGAAGCCCTTCAGGAGGCCAGCCCGAACCGGTTTCGCGGCATCCGCCACTCGGTTACCTACGACTCGAATCCGGCGGTGGAAAACACCGCGGCCCACGCCATGCCGGGGCAGTTGGCCAGCGACGGGTTTCGAGCGGGCGCCCGGGTGCTCGCTCGGATGGGACTGTCACTGGAAGGCTGGATGTTCTTTCACCAGCTGCCGGAGTTGGCGGATTTTGCCCGGGCGGTCCCGGAACTGACCATAATCCTGAACCACATCGGCGGGGTGTTGCGGGACGGGCCCTACGCCAACCGGAATGACGAAGTGTTGAGCGTCTGGCGAGGCGGAATCGCCGCGGTTGCCGAGTGCCCCAACGTCCATGTCAAATTGGGCGGCATTGGTATGCCGCGCACCGGATTCGACTGGCACCTGCGGGACCAGCCAATCGGGTCGGAGGAGTTGGCCGAGTCCATGGCCCCCTTCATGAATTACTGCATCGAGCAATTCGGCCCCAATCGGAGCATGTTCGAAAGCAATTTCCCGGTGGACAAGGTTTCTTACTCTTACAACGTGATGTACAACGCTTTCAAGCGTCTTTCCTCGGGCTACTCGGCCACCGAGCGGGCCGACATGTTCCACGACACCGCCGCCCGGGTCTACCGAATAGCGTCCTAGTCAAGCCCATCTCCGCCACGAAGAGCGTCACCCTCACCTGGGTTAAACTGACCGGTTTGGGTGGCGCCCCCTTTCCCTCCACCTGCCGGCTATATCTTCTTTGGAATTGGCGCTGTCCTGACCGGGCACGCGTTCGGTGTCGATTCCGTCGGCTACCCCAGTTTTAAGGTTACGATTCATCCGCCATTTGTGGACAAGGGTTGCCGGTCAAGGCTACCATGCAACCGTTGATGACAGTAATGTCCTAATCATCCGAGAATCTATGACGAAGGAGGACGAGATGCCTGAATTCGATCTAGTTATCCGGGGCGGAACCATAGTCGACGGTACCGGAATCCCTAGGTACCGCGCCGACCTGGCCATCAAGAACGGACGGGTTGCAATGATCAGCGGCAGGATCACCGCGGGTGGAGCCAAAGAGTTGGATGCCAGCGGCCACATCGTGGCCCCGGGCGCCGTCGATCTGCATACCCACTACGATGCACAGCTGAACTGGGACCCTTACGCAACCCTGTCCGGTTGGTTTGGCGTGACCTCCTTGACCGTGGGCCAGTGCGGTTTCGGCTTTGCTCCAACCAGGCCGGAAGACCGGGACCTGAACATGCGGATGATGAACCGCATTGAGGCTATCCCCTTGGAATCAATGCGGCTGGGTATGCGCTGGGACTGGGAAACCTTTCCGGAATACATGGACAGCCTGGACCGTCAGGGTCTCGGCGTTAACGTCGGTGCGCTGATACCCTTTTCACCCCTGCGAGGCTACGTCCTGGGGATGATTCCGGCCCGGGAACGGACATCGGTGACGCCAGGCGAGCTCGACCAGATGAAGCAGATTGTTTTCGAATCGATGAAGGCCGGTGCCTTCGGTATTTCCGCCGACAAAAACTTGGAGGACCGGCCGGAGGATGGCAGTTGGCTCCCCAGCCACGTGGCTTCAAAAGAGGAGTTTATGGCCCTGGCGCAGGTCCTGGGGCAGTTCGGTGTCGGGCACATCGGTTGGACCATCGGTATCTCCGACGACCGGGCCGACCAGAGGGCGATGTTGGCGGAGATGGTCCGGATGAGCGGCCGTCCCCTGCATGTCGTGTTGGGTGACGACGAGGGGTTCGAGTGGTTGAAGGAGGTCCGGGCCGAAGGGTTGCCGGTGCTGGCCCAACAGGGAGCGGTCCCCACAGATGCCGAGTTTAAGTTGTCGGAGTACAACCTTTTCGACTACATGCCCAACTGGGTCCAGCCCCTGGTCGGCTCCAGGGAAGAGCGTATTGCCAAGCTGTCTGAGGATGGCGTTCGGGTAGGTATGAAGCGGGACGTGGAGGAGCGGCCCAACGCCAGGACCGATTGGGCCCGGGTTATAGTGGTGGAGGTTGCCCAAGACCGCAACACCAAGTACGCTGGCATGACGATTGCCGAAATCGCTGAGGCCGACGGCAAACATCCCGTGGACGCTTTCCTGGACCTGGCGTTGGATGAGGACCTGGAAACCGAGTTCAGCCATCCGGCGGCCCCACAGGGAGACGAGGCCAGGGCAGACCGGATCCTGAACCCGTACACTCACGTCTCGGTCTCCGATGGCGGCGCCCACACCAGGTTTTTGACCAACAGCACCTGGCCGGTCTACTTCTTGGCCCACTGGGTCCGGGACATTGGCCTGATGAGTTTGGAGCAGGCGCACCAGAAAATCAGCGCCTACCCCGCCTGGTTCGCTGATTTTAAAAACCGGGGCACCCTGCGGGTCGGCGATTGGGCCGACATAATAGTCTATGACCTTGATGAACTGGGGTTCCTGTATGACAAGCCCCGTTTCGACACCGACTTCCCCGGTGGGGAGCGGCGGCTGGTCCAGAAACCCACCGGGCTGAGATATACCCTGGTCAACGGAACGGTTACCTTTGAAGGGACTGACTGCACTGGGGCCCTGCCCGGTAAACTGATGCGGAGCTACGATATGGTCGGTTAAACGCCGTTCTTGCTTCGAGAGTCCAAACCGGCGAAACAGAAGCGCCCCACCGAATTCGGTGGGGCGCTTTCTTTGCGTGGGTATCCCGCTTAACGGGAGGGGTTATTCAGGCCAGGAGCCTGGTCGGAGCGGCGGCGCTATTTGCAGCCCCTTTCGTCGGGACATTCGGCGTCAGCGTCCCACCAGATCTGGTCCCAGGAGTGGACCAATTGGATGGAAGTTGGGACGTGATATCCCCGGATGCGATAGTCCATCAGGCCACCCTGGTCAAACCGCACCAGCGGAACCACGTGGCTTTCTCCCTTGTGGAGGATTTCCACCATTTCCTGGAAGGTAGCCTGCCGTTTTTCGCTATCGATTTCCTTCGCCTGAGCCGCCAACAGCTCGTCCAGCCGGGCATCTGACCAGTTGTCGGGGTTTTTCAAGATGTCTTGCAGGAAGTGCTGGTCCATGTTGTCGGCCGCATCGGGTATGATCGTCGCCGCCGTGTTGTGGGTCAAGTTGAGTACAGACTCTCCCAACCGCTGCATGTTGGCGGCCGTGTCCACCGAATCAAGCCTTACGTCTATCCCAACGTTTCTTCTCAGCTGTTCAGTTGCGATCTCGGACTGCTGCAAGGAGCCGGAACTCATACTAACGTTCAGGTTGACCTCAATTCCGTTAGGATATCCGGCGTCTGCCAGAAGCTTCTTCGCCTCTGCATAGTCTTCCGCTCGTTGGTCGGAAGGCCCGTACCCGGGACGCATGGCGAGTTCTTCCGGCGGTTCCACCATTACGCCGCCTACCGACCCAATGGCGAAGTGGTTGGGCCCGCCGAAGCATTGGCCGTAGTCGTTCTGGCAGTAAAGAACGTCCACTATCTCCGCCCGGTCGAGTCCCAGGGAGAAGGCGCGCCGCACCCTGGGGTCGTCGAACGGGGGTTTGTTGGTATGCAGGATGAATACCGAGCCCGAACCGTTCTTCAGTGTCAGGGCCCTCATGCGCCCATTGGTGTCTTCCTGGACCCGGAACACTTCTTCTGGGCGATAGCCGGAACTGAGCGGGCCCTCGGTCGAAAAGATCTGGCCTACTTGGAGCGAACTGTAGACCCGTTGGTAACTGCGCCCGATGATATTGAATTTCAAGCCGCCCAGGAAGGGCCGGCCGGCGCCAAAGTAGTTAGGATTGCGTTCGTATTCAAACACAACGTTTGGCTCGAAATTCTTGAGAATCCAAGCGCCGGACCCGATCAGACCGAACGCGAGATTGGCCTCGTCCTGGGTCAATTGCTCGGCGTTGTGCCGGGCGTACATTTTCATGTAATCGGTAGACATGTTGGGCAGAAAGGTGGCCGCCGGGAACTTGAGGGGCACCTTAACTGTTTTGTCGTCCACGGCAGTGGCGGTGCCGCGCTCATAGAAGCTGCCGAGGACCCGGGTTCGGGACCGGATGGCGTCGGGGTCGGTAATCCGGTCCAGGGAGTAAACAATGTCGTCGGCGGTAACCGGCTGGCCATCGCTCCAGGTGGCATCGTGGAGCCTGAAGGTGTACTCGGTGCCGTCGGCGTTGATGTCCCACCCCCGGGCCAAGTCGCCCACAATCTCACTGGGGTTGGCCGGGTTGAAGCGGGTCAACTGGCTGAATTGGGGAGCGGTTGGCACCAAGCCTGAGAAAAGGTTGCCGGCGAAGTGGGCGTCCCACGCTCCGGGGTTGTTTCTGGCTCCAAAGTCCAACACCAGGTCGGACACTTTGCCTCCCCGGACCCAGGCGGGTTTGATCGGGAAGTTGAAGCTTTCGCCCTTGACCACTTCCATAGAAACCGCTACGGAAGTGGGTAGAGGAGTGGCAACTACTAGCTTCACTTCCTCTTGGGTCACCTCTACCGGGACCACCTTCGTGATATCGACTTCGGTCACAACTTCAACCTGTTTGGTGACCTCTCTTACGATGGTCTCCGGTTCGGCGGTGGTTGAGCCACAGGCGGCCGAGAAAGCCAGGGCCAAAATCAGTGGAACAACCGCCAGGATTCTTGAGGTCCGGAACCAGGGTCGCAACATTGCTTTTCCTCCTAATATATCCAACCAACACCGGCGCTTGTGGAGTTAACCTCACAACCACCGTGGAACCAACGGGTTGCCTGAGACGTTGCCGGGTCCAATTCGAGTCTGAACCTGGGCAACGCGCTGCCGCAACATAAACATCGGCCCAAAGGCGAACCTCAAGGCCGTTGGCAAATGTATACCGCCCGGAATACCTATGTCAACATATCTGAATAACCTGAAATCCCCGTCCAATGGAGAGCCTTGGATAATTCCCGAGCCAGGAAATGAGGGTCCCCTCGGCGCGATACAAACGCTTCGCCACCTTGCAAAAACCAACGCCCCACTAAATTTAGTGGGGCGTCTTCTTTGCTTGAGAACCCTCTTAACGCGAGGTGTTATTCAACCCGGAAGCGTGGCCGGGGCAGCCGGGTGTTTTCTTACTGGCACCCCTTTTCGTCGGGACACTCGGCGTCCGCGTCCCACCAGACCTGGTCCCAAGAGTGGATTAACTGGATAGAAGTGGGGACGTGATACCCCTGGATCCGGTAGTCCATCAGGCCGCCCTGGTCATACCGCACCAGCGGAACGACGTGGCTTTCTCCCTTGTGAAGGATTTCCACGATTTCCTGGAACATTGCCTGGCGCTTTTCTACGTTGACTTCCCCGGCCTGAGCATCCAACAGTTCGTCTACCCGAGGATCGGACCAGTTGTCGGGATTCTTCAAGATGTTTTGCAGGAAATGCTGGTTGAGGTTGTCTGCGGCGTCTGGAATGATTGTCGCCGCGGTGTTGTGGGTAACGTGGAGTTCCGAATCCCCCAACCTCTGCATGGTGGAAGCTGAGTCCACCGGGTTAATCGTCATGACCACGCCGATATTCCTCTTCAGTTGTTCGGTGAATATTTCTGCCAGGCTCAAGGACCGGGTAGAGTTTTGAATGTTCAGTTGAACATCCAGGCCATCCGGGTACCCGGCTTCTGTCAGGAGCTTTTTGGCCTCAGCGTAGTCACCGGCGCGTTGGTCGGAAGGTCCGTATCCGGGGCGCATGGCGAGCTCTTCCAATGGTTCCACTGGGACGCCGCCAACGGAACCGACGCCGAAGTAGTTTGCCCTGCCGAAACACTGGCCGTAGTCATTTTGGCAGTACAGAATGTTTACAGCCTCAGCCCGGTCAATCCCCAGAGAGAAGGCGCGCCGGACTCGTGGGTCGTCGAAGGGGGGCTTGTTGGTATGGAGGATGTACACTGAACCCGAGCCATTCTGGAGGGTCAGAGCCCTGAGCCGTCCATTGGTTTCTTCTTGAATTCGGTACACGTCATCGGGCGGGTAGCCGGAACTCATCGGGCTATCGGTGGAATAGATCTGACCTACCGCCAGCGAGCCGTACAATCGAGCCAGGTTGCGCCCAAGAATGTTGAACTTCAAACCGGCAAGGAAAGGCCGGCCGGCGCCGAAGTAGTTGGGGTTGCGTTCGAACTCATAAATTATGTTGGGTTCGAATCTTTTGAGTATCCAAGGCCCCGACCCAACCAGATTATGTGCAATGTTCGCCTCGTCTTGGGTTAGCGCCTCGGCGTTGTGCCTGGCGTACATTTTCATGTAGTCGGTCGATAGGTTGGGCAGGAAGGTGGCAGCCGGGAATTTGAGGGGAACCCTTACTGTCTTGTCGTCTATTGCCTCTGCCGTGCCGGGCTCGTAGAAACCGCTTAGGACCCGGGTCCGGGATCGGATGGCGTCGGGGTCGGTAATCCGGTCCAGGGAAAACACAATGTCGTCGGCGGTAACCGGCATACCGTCGGCCCAGGTGGCATCGTGAAGCCGGAAGGTGTACTCGGCGCCGTCCGGGCTGATATCCCACCCGCGAGCCAGATCACCCACAATCTCGGGGGGATTAACCGGGTTGTAACGGGTCAGTTGGCTGAATATAGGCGCGGTGGGTATTAGGGACTCGTACAGGTGGCCGCCATAGTGGGGGTCCCACGATCCCGGGTTGGTCCTAGTGCCGATTTCCAGGACCGTGTCGGACCTGATCCCTTTGCTGACCCAGGCGGGCCTTATGGGGAAGTTGAAGCTTTCGCCCTTCAGGACAACTTCCATAGAAAGCGATTCGGGCGTGGGGAGAGGAGTGGCGACAATCACTTTCACTTCCTCTTGGGTCACTTCTACGGGTACCACCTTGGTGACTTCGGTTTCGGTGACAACTTCAACCTGTTTGGTGACCTCTCTTACAATGGTCTCAGGTTCGGCGGTGGTGGAACCGCAAGCGACGGCGACCACTACGGCCAACACCAGCGGGACAATCACCAGGGTTCTTGATGTTCGGAACCAAGGTCGTAACATTGTCATTTCTCCTCGTAGGCGCGGGCGACGTTATTTACAGCCCTTTTCGTCGGGGCACTCAGCGTCCGCGTCCCACCAGACCTGGTCCCAGGAGTGAACCAACTGGATGGAAGTCGGGACGTGGTACCCCTGGATGCGGTAGTCCATCAGCCCGCCCTGGTCGAAACGCACCAGCGGGACCACGTGGCTTTCTCCCTTGTGGAGGATATCCACCATTTCACGGAAGATCTCCTGGCGCTTGCCGGCATCAATCTCCCTCGACTGGGCCGCCAGCAACTCGTCCATCCTGGAATCGGCCCAGTTGTTCGGGTTCTTCAAGATGTTCTGCAAGAAATGCTGATTAATGTTGTCCGCAGCGTCGGGAATGATCGTCGCCGCCGTGTTTTGTGTTATTTCGTGTGATGATTCCCTCAACCGCTGCATGTTGGCCGCGGTATCCACTGCATCAATTTTTATGTCGATCCCGACGTTTCTCCGCAGTTGCTCGGTGGCCAATTCGGCCTGTTTCACCGTTGTGGCTTGGTTGCCACTGTTCAGGCGCACCTCAATTCCATCGGGGTACCCGGCCTCCGTCAGGAGCCTTTTTGCCTCGGCGTAGTCGTCGACTCGGTCGTCGGACGGGCCGTATCCGGGTCGCTTGGCGAGGTCTTCCGGCGTTTCCACCGGCACACCACCGACGGATCCAATGGCGAAATGGTTTGGCCCCCCGAAACACTGGCCATAATCATTCTGGCAGTAAAGAACATCTACTATCTCTGCCCTATCGATTCCCAGATAGAAGGCGCGCCGGACTCTCGGGTCGTCGAAGGGGGGTTTGTTGGTGTGCAATATGAAAACTGAACCCGAGCCATTCTTTAACGTCAGAGCCCTCACACGCCCATTAGTGTCTTCCTGGGTTCGGAACACGTCCTCGGGCCGGTAGCCGGAACTCAACGGACCCTCGGTTGAAAAGATCTGGCCTACTTGCAACGAGCTGTAGACCCTTTGATAACTGGTGCCAACAATATTGAACCGCAAGCCAGCCATGAACGGGCGCCCGGCGCCGAAGTAGTTGGGGTTGCGTTCGTACTCGAACACCACGTTGGGCTCGAACTTCGTCAGAATCCAGGGGCCCGACCCAATCAGGCCAAATGCAAGATTAGCCTCGTCCTGGGTCAGCGGCTCGGCGTTGTGCCGGGCGTACATCTTCATGTAGTCGGTGGACAGGTTGGGGAGGAAGGTAGCCGCCGGGAATTTGAGGGGCACTCTTACAGTTTTGTCGTCTATGGCCTCGGCGGTGCCGCGCTCATAGAAGTCGGAAAGAACCCTGGTTCGGGACCGGATCGCGTCGGGGTCTGTAATCCGGTCCAGGGAGTATACAATGTCGTCGGCGGTAACCGGCGTGCCATCGGTCCAGGTGGCATCGTGCAGCCGGAAGGTGTACTCGGTGCCGTCGGGGCTGATGTCCCAACCGCGAGCCAGGTCACCCACAATCTCGGGGGGATTAACCGGGTTGTAACGGGTCAATTGGCTGAACTGGGGAGCGGTTGGCACCAGGGCCGAGAACAGGTTTCCGGCGTAGTGAGCGTCCCAAGCCCCGGGGTTGCTCCGCTTTCCAATTTCAAGCACCGTGTCGGTCACCTTCCCGTTCCGGACCCAGGCGGGCTTGATCGGGAAGTTAAAGCTTTCGCCCTTGATCACTTCCATTGAAACCGCTTCGAGGGTGGGGAGAGGGGTGGCGACAACCACCTTCACTTCCTCTTGGGTCACTTCTACAGGCACCACCTTGGTGACTTCGGTTTCGGTGACAACTTCAACCTGTTTGGTGACCTCTCTTACGATGGTCTCCGGTTCGGCGGTGGTGGAACCGCAAGCGACGGCGAACACTAGGGCCAACACCAGCGGGAAAGTCACCAGAATTCTTGATGTTCGGAACCAAGGTCGCAACATTGTTATTCCTCCTCGTAGGCGCGAGCGGCGCTAGTTACACCCCTTTTCGTCGGGGCACTCAGCGTCCGGGTCCCACCAGATCTGGTCCCAGGAGTGGACCAACTGGATGGAAGTCGGGACGTGGTACCCCTGGATGCGGTAGTCCATCAGCCCACCCTGGTCAAACCGCATCAGCGGAACGACGTGGCTTTCGCCTTTGTGCAGAATTTCCACAATTTCGCGGAACATCTCCAGGCGCTTTTCGGCGTCTATCTCTTTGGCCTGGGCCTCCAGCAACTCGTCCACCCTGGGATCGGACCAGTTGTCCGGATTTTTCAAGATGTTTTGCAGGAAGTGCTGGTTAATGTTGTCCGCCGCGTCTGGAATGATAGTGGCTGCAGTGTTCATGGTCATTTCGTGGTAACTGTCCCCTAACCGCTGCATGTTGGCCGCCGTATCCACCGAGTCAATCACTACATCGATCCCGATGTTCTTCCGCAACTGCTCATTGAAAATCTGCGCCTGATTCAAGGAGAGGGGGGCTTGGCCGATATTCAAGGTGACCTGAACTCCATCAGGGTATCCGGCATCCGCCAGCAGTCGCTTCGCCTCGGCATAGTCCTCGGCCCTGTCGGCCGATGGTCCGTATCCGGGGCGTTGCGCCAACTGATCCATAGGTTCCACTGTTTGGCCGCCGATAGACCCTACGCCATAAAAATTGGCCCGGCCGAAGCATTTGCCGTAGTCGTTTTGGCAATAAAGGATCTGTTTAGCCTCTTCCCGGTCAATTCCCAAGTACAGGGCCCGCCGGACCCGGGCATCATCAAAGGGGGGTTGGTTGGTGTGCAAAATGAAAACGGCCCCTGAGCCATTGGTTAGCGTTAAGGCCCTAACCCGGCCGTTGGTCCCTTCTTGAACCTGGAACACGTCCTCGGGCCGGTAGCTGGAACTGAGAGGACCCTCGGTCATCAAGACCTGCCCCACCTGCAGCGAACTGTACATTCTCGTGAGGTTGCGGCCCACAATATTGAACTTCAACCCGTCCATGAAAGGCCGCCCGGCCCCGAAATAATTCGGGTTTCTTTCATATTCGAAGACTACGTTGGGCTCGAATTTCTTCAGAATCCACGGGCCCGACCCAATCAGGCCGAACGCAAGATTCGCTTCGTCCGGAGTCAGCCCTTCGGCGTTGTGCCTGGCGTACATCTTCATGTAGTCGGTGGACATGTTGGGCAGGAAGATGGCCGCCGGAAACTTGAGGGGCACTCTAACAGTGTTATCGTCAATAGCCTCGGCGGTGCCGGGCTCATAGAAATTGCTAAGCACTCGGGTCCGGGACCTGGTAGCGTCGGGGTCCGTAATCCGGTCCAAGGAAAATACAATGTCGTCGGCGGTCACGGGTTGGCCATCGCTCCAAGTGGCATCGTGGAGCCTGAAAGTGTATTCGTCTCCGGTGACGTTAATGTCCCACCCGCGCGCCAGATCGCCCACAATCTCGCTGGGGCTAACCGGGTTGAAACGGGTTAACTGACTGAACTGGGGGGCAGTGGGAACCAACGCCGAAAACAGGTTTCCGGCAAAGTGGGCGTCCCAAGCTCCGGGGTTGCTCCTGGCCCCGATTTCCAGCACCGTGTCGGACACCTTCCCGTTCCGGACCCAGGCGGGTTTGATCGGGAAGTTGAAGCTTGCGCCCTTGGTCACTTCCATAGAAACCGCTTCGGAAGTGGGGAGAGGAGTGGCGACAACCACCTTCACTTCCTCTTGGGTTACCTCTACGGGAACCACCTTGGTGATTTCGGTTTCGGTGACGACTTCAACCTGTTTGGTGACCTCTCGTACGATGGTCTCCGGTTCGGCGGTGGTGGAGCCACAGGCGGCCGCTAAAGCCAGGGCCAACACCAACGGGAAAATCACCAGGATTCTTGATGTTCGGAACCAAGGTCGCAGCATTGTCATTCCCCCTCTGTATGTAAACAACATCAGTGATTGGAGGTTGGAGACTACGGTTCCCCTGGAAATAATGGGTTGCCTGAGACGCTGCCGGTGTACACAGCGAGCCTTAAACCAGACGCCTACCAGTTGGGAATAAACAGTATTCGAATTGCAAAATGGTTGGTTGGCCGCAAAGGTATACTCTTGGTAATACCTATGTCAACAAGCTGGGAAAGGCAGCGGCCATTGGTGACGGAAATCGACTGATTATGCCGTTGTTCCGACACGGATTCGCCTGGACGCCCTGGGAAGCCGATGGAGGCTTATTCCAGCTCCATCAACAGATCGTTGGCGCTGACCGAATCCATTGGTTGGACGTGGATCGCCTTGACCACGCCGTCCCTGGCGGCTCGGATGCTTTGCTCCATCTTCATGGCTTCCAGCACGCAGAGTTCGTCGCCGGCGGAGACGCTGGCTCCGGGTCGGACCATGATAGATATGACGCGGCCGGGCATTGGGGAGATGACGGCGCCTTCGGGAAAACCGGCGGCGGGGCCCCTTGGGCTGGGTGGGGGAACGAGCCTTGGGGCGGACCGAGCACGTCGTGCGGTGGGTCGAGGGGTAGGCGGTACGACCGCTACCGGTTCAATCTCTATCTGAAAGGTCTCGCCGTCGACTGTGACTTCGACGGGAGATGCGGTCAGGTCGCCGACTTCAACGGTATACCATTGTCCGCTGACCTGAATTCTGAAGACGGCTATCGCCAGCCTCCCTTGCTGATGGACCGGGCAAGGAATTGGTCGCGTCGGCCGGCGGCGCGCCAGGCGTTGGTCACCTTGCGGGGGCCTTGAGGGGCCAAAGATTCTTCGGCAGCCATCGCCATGGCGATGGCTGCCCCCAGAGCCGCCGCTTTTGCCCGGTTGCCGTCGTGGTGTTTTTGGGCGGACATACGATCCTTGCCAGCGTTATTTTTGCCGTGTTGGGAG
This sequence comes from Dehalococcoidia bacterium, assembly GCA_965226825.1. GTDB lineage: Bacteria > Chloroflexota > Dehalococcoidia > Lucifugimonadales > UBA3495 > Io17-Chloro-G2. Next base: position 2,654,551 of record CBDDED010000003.1, on the reverse strand, counting down.
GGTTGGAAGCGGTCTTGTAGCCATTGGGGAAGTGAGCCGGTGTGATGGGTCCCGCACTGGAATTGTTTCTGGACAACAATCTCCCGCAATAGGGGAATGTTGGTCTCTACTCCTTCCACCCGGAAATCCAACAGGGCCCGCATAATGCCTTGTAACGCCTGGGCGCGGTCCTCACCCCAGCTCATTACCTTGGCGAGCAGCGGTTCATAGTGTAGCGTAACCTCATAGCCGCTGCAAAGAGCGCTGTCCACTCTCACGGCGTCCCCGGTGGGGAGGTGAAAGTCGGTGACGGTCCCCATGCTGGGCATGAAATTTTCGGGGTCTTCCGGATAAATCCGCGCTTCGACGGCATGGCCGTTGGGAATCACGTCCGTTTGAGAAATGGGTAGGGGTTGCCCCAGGGCGGCTCGAATCTGCAACTCCACCAGGTCCATGCCCGTGATCAACTCGGTCACACCGTGCTCCACCTGCAGCCTGGTGTTCATCTCCAGGAAGTAAATTTCCTCGTCCTGGGAGACCAGGAATTCAACGGTGCCCGCGTTGGTGTATCCGATTTGGCGTCCCAGCTTCAGGGCCAACTTGTGCAGTTTGTTTCGTAGCTTGGGCGTCAGCTTGGTGGCGGGGGTTTCTTCGATCAGCTTCTGGTTGCGCCTCTGTATGGAGCAGTCCCGTTCGTAGAGGTGGACCAGGTTGCCGTGTTGGTCGCCAATCAGTTGCACTTCAATGTGGGAGGCGTTACTCAGGTAACGTTCGAGGAACAGCCTGGGGCTGCCGAAGGCGTGCTCCGCCACTTACCGGGTGCGTTCGATTAAGGGAAGCAGTTCTTCCATGGAGTGGATCACGTGGATGCCTATTCCGCCGCCGCCTTCCGCCGCCTTGACCATCAACGGAAACCCAAGCTGCAGGGCGTAAGACCGGGCCCGGTCGTTTGCGATTGCCTGGAGCGTTCCCGGCAGCACCGGCAGCCCGGCCTTGTTGGCCAATTTTCGGGCGCGGAGCTTGTCGCCCATTTTTGCCATGATTTCCGGCGTGGGGCCGATGAACCGGATGCCTTCTTGCTGACACCGAAGGGAGAACGCCGGATTTTCCGATAGGAAACCGTACCCGGGATGAATCGCCTGGGCGCCACAGGATCTGGCGACTTTCAGGATGCGTTCGAGGTCCAGGTAACTTTCCTGAGGGGGCGATCCACCAACCGGGTATGCCTCATCGGCCAACCTAACGTGGAGGGAGTCTTCGTCCGCGGTGGAGTATATCGCGGCGGTGCAAATCTCTAGTTTTTGGCAGGTGCGTATGATGCGACAGGCGATTTCGCCGCGGTTTGCGATCAGAATCTTTTTAAACACGGATCGACTTCCTGTCCGGCATTAGCCCGTGTGATGGGGACCAAATGGCGGGCACCGAAACCCGCAATCCCGGCCTGTTTTGAAGTGGTTTGACCGGCGTTTCGAGCCCACGTCGTATACCCGTAGTTATGCTCCAACCCCTGAGTCCGCCCGTAGGCGCTCCAATAGGGAGGTTGACCGGATTTCCTTCTCCAGCCAGTAGGACACGGTCGAGGCGAGGAGGGTTTTCAGCTCTTGGGACAGGCTGGGATTCAGGCGCAGTCCGAGGGCTTCCGCCTGCCGGCCTCGGTGGAAAAGACGCAGGACCTTCAGTGCTCGCACCGATAGGGGCCGGATGCGGGCTTCGGCAGGGCTGCAGTCCAGGCAAAGGACTCCGCCAACGTTGGGACTGAACCGGTGCTTGTTTTCCTGCAAGGGGTTGCGGCATTCAACGCAGTGGTAAAGCTCGGGCATCAGTCCGGAAGCCTGCAACAGGCGAAGCTCGAAATACCGCAGGGGGAGGTCCGAATCGGGGTCTCTGGCGATGCTGTGCAGGGTGTCCAGCGCCAGTTGGTACAGGGGCAGGTTGGGTTGGGACTCGGACCCGAAGCCATCTACTAACTCGGCCAGATATAGACCCTTGGTTATGGCGTCCAGATGGTCCTTCAACGGGGGGAAGTTAGTCACCACCTGGGCCTGGGTTACGATGTCCAGGCTTTTGCCGCGGGCCAAAGAAAGGTTGACCTGGGTGAGGGGTTCCAGGTGTCCGACCAACTTGCTGGAGTTCTTTCGGGCGCCCTTGCCCACGGCTTGCAGCTTGCCGTTTTCCCTGGTGAAAAAAGTGACAATAAGGTCGGCTTCACCCAGGGGCATTTTCCGCAGGGTCAAGGCCTCGGTTCGATATACGCGCGGAGGAGGCATGGTGGGGCTCCCGCCCGGATAGGGTCGTTACAATTCCTGGCGTCCCTGAAACGCCCGCGTCAGGGTCAGTTCATCGGAATACTCCAAGGACCCGCCCACCGGCAACCCACGGGCCAGGTGAGTAACTTTCAACGCGCCGCGGTCCAGGTTGCGCCGAATGTACATCGCGGTGGCCTCCCCCTCGAGGGTGGGGTTGGTTGCGATAATCAACTCTTGTACGCGTCCTTCGGCCAACCGGGCCATCAGTTCCTTAATCTTGAGCTGGTCGGGTCCAATCCCGTTCAGGGGGGAAATGGCCCCGTGGAGAACGTGGTACCGGCCGCGGAAGCACCGGGTTCGCTCTAAAGCCAAGACGTCCAACGGGTCTTCCACCAGGCATATTAACCCGGCATCCCGCTGGGAGTCGGCGCAAATTGTGCATGGAGAGGAGTCGGTGAGGTTTTGGCACTCCTGGCAAAAAACCACGCTCTGCTTCACGGTGGTTATTGCATTGGCCAAAGCGTAGGCGTCGGCCTCGGGCAGGCGGATGAGGTGGAAGGCGAGGCGCTGCGCGCTTTTGGGCCCTACTCCGGGCAGCTTGCTCAGCTCGGTGATAAGCTTGACCAGGGAAGGCGACGCGGATGGTATGGAATTGGTAGACATATCCTCAGGTGAGCCCGGGAATGTTCAGTCCTCCGGTGATGCCCCCCATTTTCTCCGCCGCCATCTCCTGGGATTTGCTGATGGCGTCGTTAAAAGCCGCAACAACCAGGTCCTGCAAGAGCTCAACGTCATCGACCACTTCCGGGTCGATGAACACCGACTCCACCGTTTGCTTGCCCGTCATGACGACTTTGACCACGCCGCCGCCGGCCGAGCCCTCGGAGGTCAAGGTTTCCAGTTCCGCCTGGAGCTCCTGAATTTTCTGAAGTTGGGCTTGCAGTTGTTGAGCCTGGCCAGATGGTGCGCCTCCGGGTGCGTTAGTTCCACCGGCCCGCATTTGTCGTCGCCTGAATTGGCGGTTCATTCCGCTGTCTCCTCCAGGATGCGCGCTCCCATTCCCAATGCTGCGCGCACCAATGGGCTGGTTTGGGAGGTCTTGATGTTATCGCCCCCATTGCCGTCGCCGCCGGCCAATACTAGCTTGAAATCGCGCGGCGAGCCGAAGTGTTTGGCCAAGATGTCGGTCACGGTCTTCTTCCCCACAGGATCGCCAACCTCTTCCTGCATTCGCTCCAAGTGGGCTCGGTGGGAAAAAGGCAGCACCAGCGTATCGCCGTCCAGGTAGACCCCCGCGGTTTTGCAGTCTCGGAACAATGCGCCGAGGATGTATTTTTTCCCCTTGTGGCGGTCCAACTCTTTAACCGCGGCCAACCACTGCAACTCTAGCCCATCTTGCGGCGGCGCGTCCACCCGTGCGCCGGTCAGGATGGCTGGCGTTTCTTCCAGAGTGTTGGTCGGCAGGGTGTTGGCCGGACTGCCAACCGGTGATTGAGCCACCGGGGTTGCCGGGGCGGCCGGTTGAGATACCGGAGTCGGCCGAGTGTTGTCTGGCCTGGCGGGGGCCGACCGCGTCTGGGTCCCCGGCGGCGGCGCCGTCCTGGCTGGACCGGCCGGAGCGGCTGCAGCGGGTTGGCGCGCCGGAGCCGGAGCTGGAGCGGCCTGATCGTCGCAAATCTCCACCACCGCCATCTCCAGGGGCAGTGTGGAAGGGGCGTCATAGCGCATGTTGACGTCGCCCCAAAGCTTTAGCGCCTTCATGATCCGCCATGGGGGTAGGCGTCCGACCAAGTCCTGTAGTTGTGCGGTCACGTGGTCCGGGAGATCAACCATGGAGGAATTCCCCCATTGGAGCAGCATGGCTGCCCTCAGCAGGCCCAGGGTTTGGCGATGCAACTGGCGCAGGTCGGCGCCGTCCCAAGCGGCCTGGTTAACCACGTCCAGCCCGCCGTTGGTGTTGCCCATGAGCAGAAACGTGGCCAGTTCCAGCCACCTTTCGCTGTTTCCCAACCCCAACAGCTCTTCCACCTGGGCGAGGGTGACACCGCCGTCGTAGGACACCACCAGCTGTTCCAGCAGGTTTTCGGCGTCGCGCAGGCTCCCGTCGGCGTAGCGGGCTACCAAGCGAAGGGCTTCGGAATCAACAACGGCGCCTTCGGCGCGGCTGATTTCGTCCAAACGGTCGAAGATTGCGTTCGACGGAATGCGTCGGAAGTCGAACCTCTGGCACCGAGACACGATGGTGGGCAAAATCCGGTGGGCCTCAGTCGTGCAGAGAATGAACATCACGTGGGCGGGGGGCTCTTCCAGGGTCTTCAAGAAAGCGTTTGAAGCCTGGTCGGTGAGCATGTGGGCTTCGTCGATAATGTAGACCTTGCGCTTTCCCTGCACCGGCGAAAAATTGACCTTCTCCCGTATGTCGCGTATCTCGTCGATCCCCCGGTTGCTGGCGGCGTCCATTTCGATAATGTCCATAAACTGGCCGTCGTTGATCGACGTGCACACCGCGCAGTTGTTGCAGGGGTCGCCTTCCTGCAGGTCGAGGCAATTTACCGCCTTGGCCATTATTCGAGCGGTGGTGGTCTTGCCGCTGCCCCTGGGACCGCAAAACAGGTAGGAGTGAGAAACCCGGCCCAGGCTCGCAGAGTGCCGCAGGGTGGTGGCAACGTGCTCCTGCCCCGACAACTGCTCGAAGTTCAGGGGGCGCCATTTCCGGTAATAGACTTGAGAGGTCATAACTGACGTATTCCGGAATTGCCAACGTGCGGGACCGCGGCTAAGGCCGCCCGCTCTTTCTGCTGCATCTCCTCGGTCTCTGCCGGCTCGCCGTGGTCATGACCCACCAGGTGCAGTACGCCATGGACCAGCAACAGGGCCAACTCCCGGTCAACGGCCTCGGGCTCCGACGGTCGTTGCTCCATTGCTTGGCGACGCGTCTGCGGATAGGAAATAACCACTTCGCCCAGCGGGGGAAGTTCGTCGGGAGGAAGTGGGAATTCAAAACCGCCGTCAGGCTCGGCCGCGGTTGGACTCCCATCCGGGGGAGGTTCGTCTTCCCCCTCCCAGTGGCCGGAGTGTTCCGCCGAGAAGGAAAGCACGTCGGTCACCTCATCCACTCCCCGGTAATCCCGGTTTAGCTGCCGCACAGTCTCGTCGTCGGTTACCAGTACCGACACCTGGGCAGGCTGGTCCGATGGCACCGCCTGGGTTAGAGCGCTAGCGATTACTTCACGTATCCAGTCTGGGGAAAGCTCCCCATCAAAGGGCTCTTCAATAGTGAGGTGGATGTCTCTATGGGGGCTGGAACTCAATGCGTTTCCTGTTAGTGAGAAGGGGCCGGGACTCTACCCGCAGGCACAAACCACTCATCACGGGGTCGGCCCAATCATAGCACGCAGGCACGTTGCATTCCAAGGCTCGGACTTCAGGGGTTGGCGTACGGGACACTGGGCGAAATCCTACCCAATATTATGATTGATGCGCTGCGGAAAGTCTCAAAATACCGATAACATCAATTGTCCAGACGGCCCAGGGCTTGTTGTGGCGTGAGGACTCCAAGTCTTGTATCAATGGTCCGTCAGTGGTGACAAGGGTAGCCCTCGTTTCTACTGCCAGTCTCACTGTAACGGCCAAATCGTCCCGGCTTCCCTGAAGAATTGAGTTTTCTTCCGGGAATGGGGATGCATCAGGCCTGGCCAAACCATCGATTTTGTCCGCCACCTGAATTGCGGACCTGAGCAACGGCAGAAAGGGAGCGCCGGTTGCGGTTGGTTGATGCCTTGCCTGGTTCAACTGACGTTGGTATCTGCTAAACAACCCAACGTCAACCACAATGGTGTGGCAGATTCGAATGATGCTGTTGACCAGATTAGCGCAGGTGGGATCCGGCTCACCCTGATCGTTAAACCCTGTTTGGGCGCAGATGACGACGTTCTCGTCGAGGATAAACCTTTTCTTTGGCGTCACTGGTTTGACTGCAGCGCTTTCACGTATCGATCCATTTCGTCCAGGTTAGTATCGAAGAATCCCTTCAGCCCACCGATGACCTGACCACTATCCGTGACCTCTATCTCACTGGCGGTACAAGTTCCATCATCATCTTTTTCGAAGCTGTACACCGCCAAATCGTCCTTGGACAGCTTCTTCTCGGCCACGAGGGTTAGCAGGCGGCTAAGGATGTGCTCGCTGTGGGTCGCCATTATCATCTGTTTACCGTGGGCCTCGGCTTCCTCGGTCAAGACCTCCGCCAACTCTGCTTGTGCTTTCGGATGAAGGTGAATCTCCGGTTCCTCGATTAACAGTGTCGCTCCCGGCTCTGCTCTAGTGAGTTGCAGCAACAAGCCGACAAGGGCGTTGGTCCCAAACCCCTCCGCAGCCAGATTCACGTTTCCTCTAGTAGAAATAGCTACCGGCCTTATTTTTTGGGAAGGGATTAATTCGGTCTTGAACCCAACCCCGGTAATCCGCTTCATCCAGGTGGACACTTGATCTGTTAGGCCCCGAGAATATTCCAAAGTCGTTGCGAGGTCTTCCTCTTGCTGGCTCAGTCCAGCGACCAGTGAGATATCCTCCGATATTTGTGCCCCTAGCGGATATTCCGGCCGAACCATCCCCCTTATGGGTTGGACAACCCTCATGGACTGCAATATGCGGCTCGGGCTGCCTGCTCCATCCCGGAGAAGCTCGATCAGTTGAGGTTCGGTGTCTACAGGAGTACGCGTAATACCGAAGACTCGGGGCCAAGAAGCCCGCCCAATCCAGATTTCGTGTGGCCCGACTAGGAACCGCGCTTCCTCTTGGTCCTTCCCCAATACCGCAGATACGGTCTTGCGGGAGTCGCTGAAGGAAACACTGCCCCAATGGGCGTGTAACACTCCATCGGGTGAGAATTCTGCCTCGGATGAGAATGTGACCTCGGTGTTTTTGTCAATCAATTGGAGGGAATTGGAACCCACCTTCCCGGAAAAGGAGAGTCCGACGGTCAGTCCGGTGTTGAGGGGGTCCCGGCGCGGGAAGTCATGCTCCTCGATTCGCACCAATGGCCCCACTAGACATGACCTGGAACCAGGGTCAGTGGACTGCTTCAGCAGCATCAATCCCTGCAGGACACTCGACTTGCCGGTTCCGTTGGCTCCGATTAGCACTGTCACCAGCTTTGGGTCAATGCTGAGGTGGCGGAAGCACTTGAAATCCTGGAGGGAAATGTTCGTTATCATAGTGGGCCATCCTTCCGGGGGCCGTACTTCCGCTCCATTCTAACAAACTACATTGCCCGGGCCACGGCCGCGGCTGGGGGTCGGTAGTTGTAAAGACCGGCGCCGGTTGAGCAGCGCGACCGGCTGAGTCCAAAAAAACCCCCGGCAGTATTGGCTGCCGGGGCTTTCGATTGGAGTCGTGCCTGGTACCCCGGAGGGGCTTCGATCCCCTGATCTCCACCTTGAAAGGGTGGCGTCCTGCCAGGCTAGACGACCGGGGCACTTGTCCATTTTACTACAGGTGGGCGCTGTTGCGCCAACGGTAAAACGCGCCGGCGCGCCTGAAGCCTGGCGCCCTGGTCCGGGCGGTTTACCAGGTTAGGCGAGCTGGTTCAGGGGTAGACTGCCAGGGCTTCCAAGGACTCCTGCTCGGGGAACCCGCACATCAGGTTCATGTTTTGGACGGCCTGGCCAGCTGCGCCTTTTACGAGGTTGTCCAGACAGCTAATCACTATTACCCGGCCGGTGCGGTGGTCTAGCGTGGGGTACAGCAGGCACATGTTGTTGCCCAGGGTCTGTTTTGTTTGGGGCGGTTGGTCGGTGATACGCACGAACGGATGGTCGGAGTAGTAGTCCTGGTACAGGTTCCGGAGTTGTTGGACGCCGGCCGCGCCCGATTCCAGCTGTCCGGGGCGGGAGCGGGCATAGCATGAGCTTAGAATCCCACGGGTCATCGGGATAAGGTGGGTCAGGAAGGTAATGTTGAGCTTTTCCTGGGTCAGAGGCGCCAGTTCCTGGGTAATCTCCGGCAGGTGTCGATGCCCGCTCAGCCCGTAGGCGAACACGTTCTCGTTTACCTCTGAGAAGTGGTTGGTCAGGTTAAGGGTACGGCCGCCGCCGGAAACACCGGACTTGCTGTCGATAATAACGTCGGGTTCGACAATGCCATGCTGGATCACGGGGGCCATGGCCAGGATCGCGCTGGTAGGGTAACAGCCGGGGTTGGCCACCAACCGGGCCGGCTGCACGTCATCGCGGTGCAACTCGGTCAGGCCGTAGACCGCCTCTTCCAGGTAGCCAGGGTCGGGGTGGGCCACGCCGTACCACTCTTCGTACTCGTCGGCTCGTTTCAGTCGAAAGTCGGCGCTGATGTCCACGACCTTGACGCCCTGTTCCAGGACCGGAATCACCGCCTCGGCGCTGGCTTTGTGCGGCAGCGCGGAGAAGACCAGGTCCAGGCTCCCGGATAGCTCGGGTTCGATCGTCAGGTCGATTGCTGACAGGTGCGGGAACACGTCTCCCAGCTTTTCACCTGCGGCGCTCCTGCCGGTAACGCAGGTGAGTTCGACATCAGGATGATGGTACAGAATGCGGGCCAACTCTGATCCGGCATATCCGGTTACGTTGATTATTCCTACCTTCACGGCTAACTGTCCTCTGACTGAATGGTCTCGCGCGGCATCCCCTCCGGGACGTGGGGCATAGCCATGGCGGCCTTGCGCGGCGTTTTGGGCGGAGCGGCCTTTTTGCCTTTGGCAGCTTCTCTGTTTTTATTCTGGGCCTGGTTTTTATTCTGGGCCTGATTTTTGGCCAGGGCTTGCTGCTTGATCCTGGCCTGGCTCTGGAGCTGGAATTTGCGACGGGATGGGCAGGTCTCCCCAACCACGCATTCGTCGCAGAGCGGGCGCTGGGCCCTGCAGACCCGGCGCCCGTGGTTGATCATCGAAACGTGGAACGGGAACACCTGGTCGGGGGCCACCGCGGCTTCCAGGAGTTCGTGGGCCTTCTCCGCAGTCACCTTGGGTCCGATGAATTTCAAACGCTGGCTCACCCGGTAAATGTGGGTGTCTATCGCCATTGCCGGCATTCCCAAGGCGAAGTTCAAAACGATGCCCGCGGATTTGGGGCCGATTCCAGGCAGTTGGCGGAGCCAGGCCTTGGCTTCCTCCAGGGGCATTTCCCGGAGGAAAGTGAGGTCCAGGGACCCGTTGAGTTCGAGGACCCGGTTTAGAAACGCCTTTATTCGCGGCGCTTTGACCCGGGCAAGTCCGCCGGGGCTGATGGCATCTTCGATATCGGCCACGCTGCCCTGGGCCACCATTTCCAGGCTGCCGAACCGCTCCATCAATAGCCGGAAGGCCCGAGCCGAGTTCAGGTCGGAGGTGTGTTGGGAAAGGATGGTGAACACAGCTTCATGGGCCGGGTCCAGCCGCGGCTCTTCGTCAAAGGGGCCGTAGGCGTCGGTCATCACCCGGATGTATTCCGGGATTCTGGCGATTGCAGCCCTGGATGACCTTGTTTTAGTACTGGTCCTAGTTCTGGTGCTGGCTTGGGTCGGCATGTAAGAAGTCCACGACGGAAGCGTCGAAGTGGGATGGATTGAACCGGCAAAGGATGGAAACGGAAGAGGGTAGGCCCGTTGGGAGCCGGTTAATCGCCTTCGCCGGAGCCGCGTCGACGTCTCTGGCGCTGCTCGGACCTGAGGAATTGTTCCACGTCTCGAACTACGTCGGAGGGGTCCGGAATCTCGGCGGCGCCAACCGCCTCGTCGTACTGGCCCTCCAGCTTTTGCACGTAACTGCTTACCTGCTCGTCTTCAGCGATAGCCTTGTCCACTTCCCGGTCGAATGTTTCGGCGGCGGATTTTAGGTCGCTGATTTCCACCGGAAGATCCAGGAACCACATCAGGTTTTTCAATAGCGTGTAGGCGACGCGGTAGTTGGGCGCTGCCTGAAGATAATGGGAGGTGTGCCCCCACAGGGAAACGTACTCCATCCCGGCGGCGGCGCACTCCTCCATGAGCACGGCGCTGATTCCCGTGGGGCCTTGATACTTGGAAGACCGTATACCGGAATCATCCAAGGCAGATTGTATGTCCGCCCGGGTGGAGGCCCCGGTTAGGCGGACTTCCCGAGTATGGGGCACGGCATCCAGCAATGCTCCCAGGTGAACCACCGTTTTGATTTGCAGGTCCCGGGCGAGCCCGGTTATAGCGGCGGTGAACGTCCGCCATTTCAGATTGGGCTCCACGCCCAGGCAAAAGACCACGCCCTTCCCGGCATTTTTCGGAACCCAATAGTAGAAATCGTTGGCGGGCCAGTGAACCAGACGCTTGCCGCCCTTGGTGCGGGTTGTGTGCGGCCGGGTCTGGGTAAAGTCGTAGAACTCCTCCGGATCCAACTCGGCGAACTTTGTCGACTTGAGCTTCCGGTTCAAATACTTGATCGGAGTGGTGGCCGCCTCGGAGGCGTCGGCCCACCCGGCGAAGGCGATAACCAGATACTCGAAGGATCCCTTGGGGGTTTCATTGACAATCAAATGGCTCATCGGCGGCGAAACCCACCTCCTTAGGGGGTGGCAAGGGGTAAGCGACCATCGTCAGGGGCCCGTTGGAGGGCGAAGCAGATAATAAGTGTAGCATCCACTGAGTTCAACACACAAGGTTCAGCACACAAGGCACCAGGGTCATTCGATTGTCCCCCGTCATTCCCGCCGCAGCGGGAATCCAGAGCCCTGATTATGTACCAAGACGGTTATGCCAAATAAGACGCGCCGGGCGGACAGGTTGACGTCCCAACTGGAACATTCCTGCAGACACGAACCGGGTTGGATTGGATTGGGGAAAGGGTTCTGGATTCCCGCTGCGACGAGAATGACGGGGAGTAGGGATCCAAATGGGCTCCAGATTCCCGTTGCGGCAAGAGTGACGGGGGTTCGAAGATAATCGAAAGACCCTGCACAGGGCACAACACACAAGGCAAGCGGCCCGGCGTAACTGTTCAGATGGGGAGAGGTGGGGTGCGTTTAACCCACGGGCAGCGCGGAGAACCCGGAGGTTTTGGGTCAATCGACCAAGTCTAAAGATACTGCGCGCGCTTTCCGCTGACTCTCGGGCCTCCCGGTTCAGTGCGTCCTGACTTTGTAGTGGTCCCGGCTTTGGGGACGGGGGACCCGCTTTTGGAAAAGCTGTGCAAAACTTTTTCTTTGGGCGTGGGGGTATTATCACAGTCATATACGGTCATATGGGGATGGCGCCCCAGCTATAGCCTTCGGTCGTGCCGCCGTATGCCCGGGCACGGCGTCCTTCCTTGATGAGTTCGACCCAGCTGGGTGTCTCCGTTGAATCCGGCGGGTCGACCCCCAAGTCCGGCGGCGACCGGTCCTCCGGGTACAGTTCCTCTGCCGGTTGGTCCCAGATTGTGTCCGGGAGCGGGGGCCGGGCCGGGGTTTCGGGACCAAGGCCGGCGGTCAGGGCGGCTTGCTTCCGGTGGTATTGGGCGGCGGCCCAGGCGGCTATCCTGGCGGCCTGCTCGGTGCCGAATTTCCTGAGCAGAGCTTTGTAGCCGTAGATGTTTTCGGGTTGGGGGCAGTCGTCGGGGAACTTGATCAGGTGGTCGCAGCCGTTGTGGTCCTGGCCGGTAGCCTTGGCAAGCTGCCGGGCATCATAGCGGAAGTCGTAGAGCGTCTTGTGGACTGCGCTGGCTGCCTCCTTACCACCGGAGATATGCTCCAGGGCGGCAGAGCCTTGGGTGTCGAAGTGGTATTCCTCGTCATCATAGGACCGGAAGTCAAAGGGGCCGTACTCCGTTTCGTAGCGGCTATAGCCAGCGGGGTAGCCGGCATAGCGGCCCTTCAGGATGTGGGTCCAGGAGCGGGGCGCCGGGGGGTGTTTTTCAGCCGGGCCGGATTCTTCGACAGATTCCGGGCCTGATTCCGGGCCGGTTGAGTCAACAGCGTTGGGAGTGGAAGGCGCGTCGAAGCCGCGGCGCAGGAGTTCTTTGGCAGCGGACAGGCGGTGGTGGGGTTTGAAGTCGGGGATGGTTCCCTGCATGACGTCTACCAGGAAACGGACTGTGGTGCGGCCGTTGTCGGTCTCTTCCCGGATGAGGGCGGCTAGCTCGCGGTGCAGGGGGGTGGTTTCAACGCCGAGTACGCAGAGGGAGCGGAGTTTTTTCTGGGGTGAGGAGGCGGGGCTATTTTCGTCGATGAAGGATTGGGCCGGGTGGAAGCCGAGGGTAAGGAGTTGACGGGCGGCGTCGAGACGGTGGCAGGGCTTGGAGTGTTCGAGGTTGCCCTGCATGACTTCGATGAGGAAGCGGACTATTAGGCGGCCGTCTTCGGTCTCCTCGCGGACTATTTCGGCGAGAGAGGGCGTGGGGGCTTCCGGGTTGTCGGCCTGGTTGTTTGGTTGAGCGAACATTGGTTCGATGATAAGGAGGTGCATTCGGGGGTGTCAAGGGGTGGGTGACGTGGGTTTTCAATTGCTGGAGATGGCGCGAAGGGAGGACCGCGCCGGGTGGGTCTGCGTCGCTACAATCGTGTTTGCACACAACAAGGCTCTGGATCCCCGCTGCGGCGAGGATGACGGGGGGGTTGGTGGGGGTTGGGGTTCCCGTTGCGGTGCCAGGGACGGGAGTTGGGGGAAAGGGGGTCGGATTCCCGTTGCGATGGGAAGGACGGGGGTGGATAATAGCAGCTTATGCGCCTGAATTGGCTTGGTTTGGATTGACAGGGGTATGGGTTACTGGTAAATTTGTTAAGTTGACCCGTAGCAGCGGAGATGGGGGAAACCCAGGTTCTTAAGTCCAAAACCAATGCCCAAGGAGGACCCAGGTGCCTCGATATGACTATAAATGCACCGCTTGCTCTCAAGAGTTTGAACTGATTCAAAGCTTCAAAGAAGCCGGGTCCGGCGTCTGTACCGTATGCGGTGGGGCCGGACAGCGGGTTTATCACGCGGTGCCGGTGATTTACAAGGGATCCGGTTTTTACACCACGGACTATGGCCGGCCCAAGCCTCCGGCGGAGAACGGAGCGAAAGAGGACAAGTCCAGTTCTAGCGACGATTCCTCCAGCAAGGTCAAGGAGAAGGTCGGCGCCACTGAAAGCACTTCCGCCAGCTCCGGTTCCGACTCCGCGGCAAGCTCCAAGACGAGCAGCGATTCTTCCGAATAACCCGGGCCGTGATCGCCGGTCCCCAACTGTCTGACTTCAGACCGAAACAACTTCCCCGTTGATGCCGAGCCTCGCGGTTCGTGCCAGCGGGGATTTTGGTTTCTTGTGCGGACATCGCCAATCTCTGGGTGGCCTAAGTCGATTTCGGGGCCGCCAACGCCAGGGGCACCGATTCCGTAGGCAACAATTCAGGGGTAACGGGGCTCCACTGATTTCGCTATCTACTACTTTGGCTATCGACTACGGGGAGTGACAGTTGCGAGCGCTGGTACAGAGGGTAACCAACGCGTCGGTAGCGGTGGGGCCGGAGGAAGTGGGCCGAATCGGGCCTGGCCTGGTGGTGTTGCTGGGGATCGCCCAAGGGGACGCGGAGCCGGACGCCGACTACCTGACGGAAAAGCTGGTAAACCTGCGGATTTTTGCCGACGCCCAGGGTAAATTCAACCTGTCGGCCCTGGAAACCAACGCGGAGTTGCTGGTCGTCAGCCAGTTCACCCTGTATGCCGAAACCCGCAGAGGACGCCGTCCAAGCTTTACCCAAGCCGCGGGCCCCGACGAAGCCCAACGCCTTTACCAATACGTGGTCGAGTCCTGCCAGAAATCCGGACTGAAGGTAGCCGCGGGAAGGTTCCAGGAGCACATGCTGGTGAGCCTGGAGAACGACGGTCCGGTTACGCTAATGCTGGACAGCACCGACCGACACCGTTCTCGGCAGGGTTAAACGTGCCAGCCCATGCCCCGGTACAGGCCCCTGAGGAAGGCAATCTGCCCTCCATGGGACACGATGTCCCAACTCATTTGTCCCAAGGCGGCCGCCGTGGTGCGGGGCTGGGTGTTGGGAGGCCAGACCACCTGCTTTTCCAGGTCGTCCCAGGTCATTGAGTTCAAGTATTCCCGTGTCGCGGACCGGACTGCCTGGTAGTAGCCAAGCAGTACCTCCCGCGCCGGCGGGGTCCAGGCGGCGACCTGCTCCGCCGTCCAGCCAACGCCGCGGTCATTGGCGTCGTCGCCCATACCGAATTGCCGGGCCCAATCTTCCGTGACCCATACCTGGGTCAGGCTTCGCAACCCGGTGTGAACAAAGGTGTCCATCACACGATCCAGGTGCCAGATGAGCCAGGCAATGGAGTTACACTGGTCAGCCGGTATCCGGGCCAACATTTCGTCGTCCAGACCATCCACGGCGGCGTCAATCATGGCCCAATTGCGCTCCAAGGCAGTGATGGTAGCGTCGTTGATCGGCATCTCGGTCCCCTAGTTAAACTCTAAATCCAGGCTGATATCCATAGCGGTGGTCGAATGGGTCAGGGCGCCGATGGAGATGAGGTCAACGCCGGTTTCCGCGACCTCTCGGACATTCCGATGGGTTATCCCTCCGGAAGCTTCCACCACGGCCCGTCCGTCGATGATTGCCATTGCCTGAGCCATCATCTCCACGGACATGTTGTCCAGCATGATGATGTGGGCTCCGGCATCTGCGGCTTCTTCAACTTCCGCCAGGCTTTCCACCTCCACCTCCACCTTGATGGTGTGGGACGCCCGGGCGAGGGCAAGCTGGATGACTTCCTTCAAACCCAGTTCCTGGGACCGCAACGCCTGGACGTGGTTGTCCTTTACGAGGATGCCATCGGCCAGATGAAAGCGGTGGTTGTGGCCTCCCCCCATCCGCACGGCGTACTTGTCCAGGAAGCGGTGCCCCGGCGCTGTTTTCCTGGTGTCCACGATACGGGAACGGGTGCCCTCGATCGCCTGGACATAGCGACTGGTGTCGCTGGCGATGCCGCTCATCCGCTGCAGAAAGTTCAAGGCCGTTCTTTCCGCCCGGAGAATGCTGGACGCCTCGCCTTCTATCCCGGCAATTTCGTCCCCGGGCGAAAGGTTGGCTCCATCCTCCAAAAGAACCCTGGTCGACAATTGGGGGTCTACTCGTCGAAAGACTTCCAACGCCACGCCCACCCCGGCAAGGACGCCCTGGGACTTGGCGCGCAGCATTCCGATGCCGACCACGCCTGCGGGCACCAGAGCGTGGGTAGTAGGGTCATTGAATGCCTGGTCTTCAGAGAGGGCCGAGTCAATGAGGTGCAACACCTCCGGCGGCAACTGCGTCACAGTTTTCCTCGCTACACTAATGCTTTAATCCACGTTGTATACCACGAGTTGTATACCACACGTAATATACCAAAGGGAGCACAGAGGTTGTTCGGACCAACTCACTCTGTGCTCCCTGGGTTATACGCGGTTTCTGGGTTTAACCTGCCCTAACGCAGGGCCAACATCCGGTCGAGCGCGATCTGGGAATCCCGGCGAATGTCTTCCGGGACGGTGATCTGGTTGATTACTTCGCCGCGCTCCAGGCCTTCAAGCACCCACAGCAGGTACGCCGGATGAATCCGGTACATGGTGGAGCAGGGGCAGGTGACCGGGTCCAGGCAGAAGACTACCTTGTCCGGGTTGTTCAAAGCCAACCGGTTGACCAGGCTGATTTCGGTCCCCACCGCCCATTGGGTTCCCGGCGCAGCCTCGTTGATGGTTTTCCGAATCACCTCGGTGGAACCGTTGAGGTCGGCGGCCTCCACCGTTTCCATGGGGCACTCGGGATGCACCAGCACGGTAACATCGGGGTACCTCTCGCGGGCGGCCTCTATCTGCTTGACGGTGAACCGGGTATGCACCGAGCAGTGTCCCTGCCATAGGACCAGCTTGGCATCGCGCAATTGCTGGGGGGTGTTGCCGCCCATGGCGCGGAAGGGGTTCCAGACGACCATTTCGTCGGGGGAAATTCCCAATTTGATGCCCGTGTTCCTACCCAAGTGTTGATCAGGCAGAAACAGCAGTCTTTCGGCGTGTTCAAATCCCCATTTCATCACCGCGGCGGCGTTGGATGAGGTGCAGACCGCCCCGCCGTTACGGCCGCAGAGGGCCTTAATGCCGGCGATGGAGTTCATGTAGGTGATGGGGATGATGCCGCCGTGGCCGCCAAGGACGTCTTGGAGGTCTTCCCAGGCGTCATCCACGTCTTCCATCGGCGCCATGTCGGCCATGGAGCAGCCGGCGGTTATGTTGGGCAATATCACCTGTTGGTGAGGAGCGCACAGGATGCAGGCGGTTTCGGCCATGAAATGCACGCCGCAGAAGACTATGTGGTTGGCTTCGGGCCGGGACGCCGCTTCCTGGGACAGCAGGAACGAGTCCCCCTGAAAGTCGGCATACTTGATGACTTCTTCTCGCTGGTAGTGATGGCCCAGGATGGTAACCGTTTCTCCCAACCGGCTTCTTACTTCGCGAATCCGCTGGTCCAGTTCATCTGCGCCCAGATGCAGGTATTCGTTGGGGATGCCCTGCCACTGGACGTTGACGGCAAACTCCTCCGCCAAAGACTTGGAGGGCAATTCATCCTCGGTTTTACAAAAAGCCGAGTGTTCCAGTTCAGTGATCGGGATAGTTGCGGGACGGCTTCTGGTATTCATAGCATCACACTTTCATTTAGGAATAGCGCACCCGCTTAGACGGGAGCCGCGACCCCCCGCAGCGACCAGGGGCTTGCCTGGGTTATGGTGACGTTAACTAAATCACCCTGCAAATTCCCCAGTTGGCCGGCCTCGTCTTCGAAAAAGACCAGTTTGTTGCTGCGGGTCCTCCCTTGCCACTTCCCCTTTTTGCGGTCCTCCACCAGGACTTCCATCCGGTTGCCGACGAGCTGGGAGTTGGTTTCCCGTTGGATGCTCTCCTGGAGAGCGTCTATCTGCTCTCTGCGGGACTTCTTCTCTTCCGGGGAAACATCGTCCTCCATGGTCCGGTGGGCGGTGGTGCCGGGGCGGCCAGAGTAGGCTGCACAATGGACCTTGTCGAAGCGCAGGTCTGACACCAAATCCAGGGACCTCTGGAATTCCTCTCGGGTCTCACCGGGGAACCCGACAATTATGTCGGTGCTCATGGACGCGCCGGGGATCACCCGATGAATTTCTCCCACCAAATCCCGGTATTCCCGCTGGGTATAAGGCCGGCGCATCATGCCCAGCACCCGGTCATCCCCTGCCTGTACCGGAAGATTGATGTGCTCGCACACTTTGGGCAAATCCGCCACAGAACGGACAATCCGCTCGCTCATAAACGAAGGGTGGGAAGTCAAAAACCTGATGCGTTCCAGACCGGGCACATCTTCCAGCTTAGTCAACAGATCGGCCAGGTCGGGTTTGCCGGGCAGATCCAGACCATAGGCGTCAACGGTCTGGCCCAAGAGCGTCACCTCTTTGACGCCTCGGGCCGCCAGCAACTCCACCTCTCGGACCACTTCTTCCGGATCACGGCTTACCTGGCGCCCCCGGCGGTAGGGGATGATGCAAAAGGTGCACATCAGGTCGCAGCCCTTGATTATCGGGACGTGAATGGCCACGTCGGGGCGAGTGGAGGTCAATTCACCGACGCACCCCTCCCAATCAACGGACAAACGCTTCCCCAGTAAGTCCAATAGGGGAGAGTATTCCTGCGGGCGCATGAAAACGTCCACGTGGGGAAACCGGCGGCGCAGCCCTTCAGTGTTGGGGCCCACCATGCAGCCCATGAGGGCCACCACCTGGCCGGGCCGTTGCTTCTTCAGCGGAGCGGTGGCGGTCAAATTGCCGACCACCTTATCTTCGGCCTGTTGGCGGACCACGCAGGAGTTGAAAACCAGGACATCGGCGTCCTCTGGGTGGTCAACCGGACTAATTCCCAGTTGATGCAGCGCCGATTCAAGGCGTTCGGAGTCGGCCTGGTTCATCTGGCAGCCGATGGTCCACAGGTAGAAGCTCCTGGGCACCGCCTGGGACTCGCTCTGGATCAAGTTTTCTTGGGCTAAGGTCATATCTTGGTCTTTCAACGTTTGCCGTAAATGCGAAGATGCGAAAGGATGGATGCAGGAACCAAATGCCAAGGGTGAGAATTCGGAAGTCCAAGCCCTAGCCTAGATGGGCCGGCGGCTAGCGGAGCCGCGTTTTCGGTGGGGGCCTTGGACTGGTATCGACTAGGTGGCGGAGGGAATGGGATTTGAACCCATGAACCCGCTTTCGCGGGTTAAGCGCTTAGCAGGCGCCCGCACTCGACCACTATGCGATCCCTCCATGTAATCTATTATGGTATCAAATGCCCCTGGAGGCATCAATAGGCTTGAGGGCTCCCAAAACAGCGACGTTGCTAGCCGGCGGGCGCCTGCAGACCATGGAAACCCGTATCGGTCCAACTCTGAAGCCCAAATCAGACTCTTGGCGCCATTGCCGGTTTTGCCCCCGGCTCCCCGCAGCGCCACATGTTTTTAATTCCAGGGCCTGGGAATTTGGTATTGCTTCCTAACCAAAGACATTTGTGATACATTTAACAAACTATTCCCGGGGCAGCTTTCCGGCGGCACATTTGAGCTTGGTTGTGTGACGAAGGATAGCTCCTTTTCTATTATTGGCCGGGGCCAGCCGGCTTCTCCTATACCTACTTTAAGGGTCTCGCTATGAACCCATTGGAAAGCCTAAAACAACTCTCCAAATCGGGATTGTATTCTCCTGAAACGGAACACGATAACTGCGGCGTGGGCCTCGTTGCCAACATCACCGGGGAAAAATCCCACCAGATAATCAACGAGTCTCTCCAAGTTCTGGAGAACCTGGGCCACCGGGGCGCTTGCGGCCGGGACCCGGAAACGGGTGATGGCGCGGGCATCCTGATCCAGATGCCCCACGAGCTGCTCCAGCGTGAAGCCGAGGCATTGGGGTTCTCCCTGCCTGGCCCCGGTGAATTTGGCGTAGGAATGGCCTTTCTGCCGCCTAACCCCCAGGCTGAAGACGCCTGCCGCCGGTTGATTGAGCGCTCCGTAAAGGATGCCGGTCTGGACTTGCTTGGTTGGCGGGACGTTCCGGTGGATCGCAGCAGGATTGGCGTCGACGCCAGGGCGGTCTGCCCAGTCATAAGCCAGGTTTTTGTTGGCATGGGCTCCGGCGTGGCCAACTCGGAGCAGTTGGAACGGAAGCTCTATGTAACCCGGAAAGTCATAGAGCACTCGATTGAGGGCCTGGGCCTGGCGGAAGAAGACGCCGACTATTTTTATATCTGCAGTATGTCTTGTTACACCATGGTGTACAAGGGATTGCTGATGGCCCACCAGATCAATGGGTTCTATCCAGATCTGGCCGACCCGTTGGTGAAGAGCGCTTTCGCCCTGGTGCACTCGCGGTTCAGCACCAATACCCTGGGCCATTGGAAGCTGGCCCACCCCTACCGTTATCTGGCCCACAATGGTGAAATCAACACCCTCCGGGGCAACCTCAACTGGATGCACGCACGGGAGGCCCAGTTTGAATCGCCGTTGTTCGGCGAGGACATGGCCAAGATACCCCCGGTAATGACCGCGGGGGCCAGCGACACTGCTTCCTTCGACAATGCCCTGGAACTACTGCTGATGACCGGCCGTGACCTGGAACATGCCATGCTGATGCTGATTCCCGAGGCGTGGGAACAGCACGAGTCCATGACCCAGGTTAAAAAGGACTTCTACGAGTACCACTCATGCCTCATGGAGCCCTGGGACGGGCCCGCCATGATGGTGTCTTCCAACGGCCGCAGCATCTGCGCGCTGTTGGACCGGAACGGACTGCGGCCTTTCCGCTACACGGTCACGACGGACGACAAGCTGATAATGGGTTCGGAAACCGGCGTACTGGATGTGCCGCCTTCCCAGGTGAGGGAAAAAGGACGCCTCCAGCCGGGGCGAATGTTCCTCGTGAATCTGGAGGAAGGTCGGATCATCGGCGACGATGAACTGAAGATCAGGCTTGCCAACCGGCATCCCTACGGGCAGTGGCTGCAGGAAAACAAAGTGGACTTGGACGAGTTGCCCGAACCTGCGCCGCAAGCCCCGGCGGAGAACGGAGCGGCGGCCCAGCCAACCTTGATACAGCTACAGCGCGCCTTTGGCTACACCGTCGAAGAGCTGCGGATTCTAACTACACCCATGGCCATGGAGGGGCACGAAGCCCAGGGTTCTATGGGCAACGACACCCCCTTGGCCGTGCTCTCGGACCAGGACCGCCTGCTGTTCGACTATTTCAAACAGCTTTTCGCCCAGGTGAGCAACCCGCCCCTGGATGCCATCCGAGAAGAACTGGTGACGTCCCTGGAAGCCTTTATCGGCAGTGAGCGCAATCTGTTTGATGAGACACCACTTCACTGCCGCCAACTGAAACTCCATTCGCCGATTATCAATGACCGCGACCTGGAGAAAATCAGGCAAATCCAGGAAGTAGGGCTGCGTTCGATAACCCTATCCACCCTGTTTGAAGCAGGGGGGCAAGTGGGCGCCTTGGAAGCGGCGTTGGAGCGGCTTTGCCGGCAGGCGTCCCAGGCGATCGAAGACGGCAACTCCCTGATAATTCTTTCCGACCGGGGCGTCAATGGGCAACAGGCTCCCATACCCAGCCTCCTGGCAACTTCGGCGGTCCACCACCACCTGATTCGAGAAGGGACCCGCACCAAGGTGGGATTGGTGGTGGAATCGGGCGAACCCAGGGAGGTCCAGCACTTTGCCTTGTTAATCGGCTACGGCGCCGGAGCTATCAACCCCTACCTGGCGTTGGCCTCAGCGCGGCAGATGGCTGACAAAGGCGAATTCAACGGAACTTCTCCCGACTACGCGGAAAAAAACTTTATAAAGGCCAACGAAAAAGGCGTGCTCAAGGTCATGTCCAAGATGGGCATATCGACCCTGCAAAGCTACCGGGGCGCGCAGATATTCGAAGCGGTCGGACTCAGTCAAGACCTGGTGGACCGGTACTTTACCTGGACGCCGTCCAAGATTGGCGGCATCGGGCTGGACGTCCTGGAAACCGAGGCCCTGGATAACCACCGCGAGGCATTCGACGGCGCTCATATTGCCGGAGCCCTGGAACTGGAGATGGGCGGGCTTTACCAATGGCGGCGGGACGGCGAGTTCCACCAGTGGAACCCGGATTCAATAGCCAAGTTGCAGCACGCCGCCCGGACCAACGATGCGCGTGCCTATCAGGAGTTTGCCCGGCTGGCCAACGACCAAAGCAAAAACCTCGCGACCCTCCGCGGTCTTCTTGATTTTAAGAAAACCCAGCAGCCCGTCCCCATTGAGGAAGTCGAGCCCATCTCGGAAATCGTTAAACGTTTTGCCACCGGCGCAATCTCCCTGGGGTCCATCAGCCGGGAAGCCCACGAAACCATGGGCATTGCTATGAACCGTCTGGGCGCTCGGAGCAACACCGGGGAGGGCGGGGAAGATTTCCATCGTTACACGCTGGACAGCAACGGGGATTCTCGCAGCAGCGCAGTCAAGCAGGTTGCTTCGGGGCGCTTTGGAGTGACGCCGAATTACCTGGTGAACGCCACCGACCTGCAGATCAAAATGGCTCAAGGCTCCAAGCCCGGCGAGGGCGGCCAGCTATCGGGCAACAAAATTGACGATTATATCGGCTGGGTGCGCCGGACCATCCCCGGGGTGGAGTTGATATCACCGCCGCCTCACCACGATATTTACTCGATCGAGGATCTGGCCCAACTGATTCATGACCTGAAGAACATTAACCCGGAGGCCCGCATCCACGTCAAGCTGGTAGCAGAAGTTGGCGTGGGGACGATCGCGGCCGGAGTATCCAAGGGTCATGGGGACGTGGTCCTGATCAGCGGCCACGACGGCGGCACCGGCAACTCGCCGGAGACCTCGATAAAACACGCCGGCCTGCCCTGGGAGCTTGGCATTGCCGAAACCCAACAGGTGCTGGTGGCCAATGGCTTGCGCAGCAGGATAGTAGTCCAGGCTGACGGCCAGCTAAAGACCGGCCGCGATGCCGCTATTGCCGCCTTGCTGGGGGCAGAAGAGTTTGGCTACGCCACAGCTGCCCTGGTCGTGATGGGTTGCATCATGCTGCGTAAGTGCCACCTGGGCACCTGCTCGGTAGGTATTGCCACCCAAGACCCTGAACTTCGCAAGATGTTCGCCGGACAGCCTGAACATATCGTTAACTACTTCATTTTTGTTGCGGAAGAGATGCGGCAGATTATGGCCGACCTGGGGTTCCGCACCGTCAACGAAATGGTGGGACGGGTGGACATGCTGGACGCCCGGGAAGCGATGGACCACTGGAAATCCCGGGGGCTGGACCTATCCAAGCTGCTTTACCTGCAGCTGCCAGGCTCCATCAACGGGACCGACCAAGAGCCGGTCTACTGCTGCGAGGTCCAGGATCACGGGTTGGACCGGGCGCTGGACCACGAACTTATTGCCCTTTCCGAGCCGGCCCTGGAACGCCGAGAACCGGTAAAATTCGACCTGCCTATCCGAAATTCCAACCGGACCGTTGGCGCAATGCTCAGCGGCCAAGTGGCCAAGAGATACGGCGAAGAAGGTCTGCCTCCTGAGACCATCCAGATTCATTTCACGGGCTCCGCGGGGCAGAGCTTCGGGGCGTTTCTGGCCAAGGGTGTTTCCTTCCACTTGGACGGGGATGCCAATGACTACGTCGGGAAGGGGATCGGTGGGGGCCGGCTGGTCATACGCCCTCATCCTGAGGCCACCTTTGTGCCCGAGGAAAATATCATCATCGGCAATGTGGCGATGTACGGTGCGACCGGCGGCGAAGCTTTTGTTCGGGGCGTGGCCGGCGAAAGGTTCTGTGTACGCAACTCCGGGGTTAGCGCCGTGGTTGAAGGCGTTGGGGACCACGGATGTGAGTACATGACCGGCGGCGCCGTGGTAGTCCTGGGGCGGTGCGGCCGCAACTTTGCCGCTGGAATGAGCGGAGGATTGGCCTTCGTTTACGACCAGGACGGCGACTTCCACCTGCGTTTCAATGATGGCCTGGCCGACCTGGAAGGGGTTGAAGACCCTCAGGACGTCAAACTGTTGAAAGGCCTGATTGAATCCCATTTGCGCTTGACCGGCAGCACCCCGGCCCGGAATATTTTGGAAGATTGGGAACAGTCCCTGCCCAGGTTCAAGAAGGTTATGCCAAGGGACTACCGGCGCATTTTGTTGGAGCGTGAGCGCCAGGCGGCGGAGGAGCAGAGAGAACTGGAAGAAGCTCGGCATGGGTAAGCCCACGGGATTCATGGACTCGGGCCGGGTGCCCCCGGAACGGCGGCCGGTTACGGAACGCAAGGGCGACTACCGGGAAATTTACCAGTTGTGGCCCGAAAAAGACTCTCGAGAACAGGGTGGTCGGTGCATGGATTGCGCCGTGCCTTTCTGCCACATGGGATGCCCCCTGGGCAACGTAATTCCTGAGTTCAACCACCAAGTCTACCTCGGGAATTGGGACCGGGCTATAGATGTGCTCCTTTCAACGAATAACTTCCCAGAGTTCACCGGGAGAATCTGCCCGGCGCCCTGCGAAGCTTCCTGTGTCCTGAGCATAAATTCCGATCCGGTCACCATCGAGTACATTGAAAAAGAGATCTCCGACCGCGCTTTCGAGTCGGGGCTTATCCGGCCTGAACCACCGCAGCACCGCACCGGGAAGAAGGTGGCCCTTGTGGGGTCGGGACCCGCTGGCCTGGCCGCGGCCCAGCAGCTAAACCGGGCCGGCCATCTGGTCACCGTGTTGGAGAGGGACGAGTTCATCGGCGGCCTGTTAACCCTGGGCATTCCGGACTTCAAACTAGATAAATCGGTGGTCCGGCGAAGGGTAGACCTAATGGCGGAGGAGGGAATCTCCTTCCAAACCGGGGTCAACGTTGGGGTCAACGTATCCGTTGCCGACCTATTGTCCGAATACGATGCTCTTTGCCTAACCTGCGGCTCCACTGAGGCCCGGGAGTTGGACGTGCCGGGGCGGGACCTGAACGGGGTTCATCTGGCAATGGAGTACCTGACGCAACAAAACAGGCTTCTAGCCGGAGAGCACGTCAGCCCCGAAGAGCGGATAACCGCCGAAGGCAAGCGAGTGGTCATTCTCGGGGGCGGCGACACTGGAGCCGACTGCCTCGGGACTGCGCACCGGCAGGGCGCTGAAATCGTCCATCAGTTCGAGTTGCTATCCGAGCCTCCTGAAAGCCGCCCCGCCAATAATCCCTGGCCCCAGTGGCCCATGGTCCTGCGGTCCTCACCTGCCCACGAAGAAGGGGGGATTCGGGACTACAACCTCCTGACCAAGTCATTCTCCGGCGCCAACGGCCGGGTGGAACGGCTTAACGCCGTGCGTGTGGATTGGAGCGAGGTTGACGCCAACGGCCGCCCCGTCATGAAAGAGACGCCGGGCAGCGAAATGGTGGTGGAGACTGACCTGGTGTTGTTGGCGATGGGCTTCCTGCACCCCGAACACGACGGTATGTTGAACGACCTGGGGTTAGAGCTGGATGGCCGGGGCAACGTCAAGGTGGACCAGTACAAGATGAGCAGCATCCCCGGGGTCTTCGCCGCAGGAGATGCCGCCCGAGGCCAGTCCCTGGTCGTGTGGGCCATCGCCGAAGGGCGTGACCTCGCTCATGGCGTGGACCGGTACCTCATGGGCCAAACCAGCTTGCCGAGGTCCACTCAACTGGCGGGTTAAGGTTAAGTTTCCACCGGTCCACGGCCCCTCAACCACCTGATCTATCAAGTCTCCTTCGGCTCCTTTCGGGATTTCCTGAGGATCCCTTTGCGTTTAAGACCGCGGTTACTTCCGATCGGCACCAGATCTCTTAGCCGAACCGAGCAAGAGGCTTATGCTACGCTTGGAGATTCGGCTGACGCAGGGTGCGTGCGATTAGACCCAGGACCGTCGTAACGTATACACTAAAGTCCTCGAGAGAGATGGGCCAGCGGGGTTGTAGGGTGGAATCCGGTTTCGAGACCTGCGGACTTGGGTTCTCTATTGCGCAATTTACGTTTTATGCTTTACTGGGTTGTCTCTGTTCCAATGGCTATACTTGAAAGCATGGCAATTGGACAATTGGGTATCCACGCTGGCCGATGTAGCCGGTGGGTCCATCGGCCTGGCCCTGCTGATGGTAATCTCAGTGGAAGGAGTTAGAGCAATGGTATTGTTTGCTCCGATCATAAAGAAACGCATGGAAGAGAAAGCGCGTCAGGAAGGACGTCAGGAAGGACGTCAGGAAGAGCGTCGTGAGAACAACGCAGAATGGGAGGCTTGGCTGAAACGGCGCGATGAAGCCCAGGCGAACGGTCAGCCGTTTGACGAACCTTCCCCGTCCCAGGTCTCGGCAAAGAACAGCGACCCATAAGAACGGCGAACCTGAGAAACCACTGGAACGGACACCGGAACCACTACTGGATAGGGTACACAATTGTGTTAGCCACTCCACTGAAAATGTGCAACTAGCGGTGATATCCGAAGGGCAGGTTATCGCCGGCTCTTGCTTGGCTTATTTCAGTGGAAGGAGTTAGAGCAATGGTATTGTTTGCTCCGATCATAAAGAAACGCATGGAAGAAAAAGCGCGGAAGGAAGAGCGTCGGCAGAACAACGCGGCATGGGATGCTTGGCTGAAACGGCGCGATGAAGCCCAGGCGAATGGGCAGCTGTTCGACGAACCTTCCCCGTCCCAAGATTCGGGAAAGAACAACGACCCGTAAGGAAGTTAAAGCTACCGGTCCAGCAGCAGTTTCACCTGGCTTGATGTTCCCAAAAAATGAAATCCCCTCCCGTTCACGGGAGGGGATTTTTTGGTGGTGGTTGGTTGGGCCGGGTCAGGGGGTTAGCTTACCTTGGCCTTTCCTCGGGACTCGTCGTAGGCGTCGGTGGCCCGCTGCAGTCCAGCCAGTTGGTTGGCCTTGAGGATGTCCTTTCTGGAGCTGACCAGGCTGTTGGAGGTCATAATGCCGTCGAGGCTGCCCTGGAAGTGGGGCATCACGTACCGGGCCACCATTTCGTAGCTCCGGTCGTTCTTCTCCCGGGTAGTCCAGTCTTCCACTCGGATCATCAGTCGGCCAAACCCGCCGCTCATTTCCTGAAGTTCCTCGATGGCGGCGATGCAATCGTCGGGCGTTCCGACGATCCACTGTTTACTCTCCGACATGTGGTCGACGATTTTTTCGAACGGGACGTCAGGGACCGGGTTGCCCAGGGTTTCACTGAAATACTCGGTGACCACCCGTGCGCTCCCGATACGGATGTCTTCAAACGCTTCCTTACGGGTCTCCGCCAGGTGAACGCCTACAACCAGGGACCATTCTTCCCTACGCACGGTCTGGCCGTGCTCGGCAGCGGTCTCTTCGGCGATATCCCAAAGCTCTTTCAAGGAGGTCTTGCGAACCGTGTCCCGGGGGATGCTCAAGGATAGTACACCGGCGCCGTGCTTCCCTGCCGTAACCACGCCCGCCGGGGATTGTACCGAGGCTACAGCTACAGGCAGGTGGGGCTGCTGGTATGAGCGCAGGTGAAGCACTGCATCATGCAGTTCAAACCAGTCGCTCACGTAGGTGATGGGTTCGGTCTCTTTCAACAATCGCATGATGATTCCCAAAGACTCATCCATCATTTCCCGTTGGCGCGCCGGGTCAATTCCCAGCATCAGCGCATCGGAGGCCAGTGCGCCCGGCCCTACGCCGAGAATCACCCGCCCGCGGGTAAGATGATCCAGTTGGACCATCCGGTTGGCGACCATCAGCGGGTGATGGTAGGGAAGGCTGATGACTCCGGTTCCCAGGCGAATGTGACGGGTGCGTTCGGCGGCGGTTGCTATGAACAATTCAGGGGATGCGATAGTTTCCCAACCGGCGCTGTGGTGTTCACCGACATAGATCTCGTCGTAGCCAAGAACATCCAACCACTGGATCAGCTCGAGGTCACGCTCCAGGGCCAATGTCGGATTTTCACCTACCCGGTGGAAGGGCGCCATAAAAGCGCCAAATTGCAGCCTATTACCCGTCGACATTGTTCTGACCTCCAATTCACCTTGATTTCGTCAATTCATTAACGCGCCGCAGCGCGTGGCCGTTATCGCAACGTCGGGAGTGACATCCCTTTCGGAACGAGTTGCTTCGAGGGCCATTCTAACACGGCGTCACGATTGCAGCCATGCTGACCAAGAACCAGCCATCGGTGGGTCAACGGATCAACGGAAGGTTGGCGGATGCCGAATTAAAATGGTATTGTTGATTTCGCCGCCGGTGAGTGGCCCGGGCCCATTAACTGACGGCTAGGATGAGTTGGAAATAGCGGGAGAAGGACAACATGGCCCAGATTAAGCACATCGCCATCGCCACCCAGGATGCGGACAAGACCGCCAGTTTCTACAAGGATGTGTTTGGCTTGCGGGAAATCGCCAAGCTGGACAACCCCGGCGCCAAGGGGTACTACCTGAGCGACGGCAACATCAACGTTGCCATCCTGGACTTCCAAAAGGATGCAGTGGCCGGGGCCGAATACGGAATGACCTACAGCGGCATTCACCACATAGGCTTTGAAGTCGAGAGCCTGGAAGAGATTGCCGAGAAGATGAAGGCCGCTGACGCGGCGCCCCGGGATGATATAAACCAGGCCCTGGGCGTAGGTATGCCCGGCGCCCGTCACGCCAACGTCGAAGTGAAATACGGCGGCCCCGACGGCGTGATTGTGGACGTTTCCGAAACCGGCTGGGTTGGGACCCGGGGGTTTGATTAGCCGACGGTAACGGTCGCGGTTATTGAAAGGGTTAGTTCACCCGGCCCAAGTCACAGCGGGGCCGGGTTAATTTTCGTTGGAACCGAGGTCAGACTTCTAAGCGTCCTGGAGATAAAGCGGGTCGGGCCGGATGATCCGCGTTACACCGGGCGGAAGGCCAGGGCCGGCTGCTCTGGGTCAAAGTCCGAGAGGTCCAACACGACTTCGGTTTCGCTTTTGATGCTTTGGGGGTTGGACCCGTCTACGCCCAGGATGCGGGCGCTGATGCGTGGTCCTTCTTCCAGCGTGACGATGCCGGAACAGCACGGGTTGTCCCGGCCGTAGCCTTTGCTTCCCATGGCTTTGGTTACGATGGATATGCAGGTGAAGGTGCTGAGACGCCCCCGGCCGCTGAACTCAAACCACTCCATGTCGTTACTACCGCAAACGGTGCACCTGGGGCGGGCTTCCGCAGAGAGCCACCCGCAAGGCCGGCAGCGCACTCCCATCAGTCGCTGCTCCTCCGCCAGGTAGGCATTAAAAGAGGTGCCGTTGAATGCCCTGGTTGCTTCTGTGTTTTCGGCCATTACAACGTTTAACCTCTAGCCCCGACGCAGAATATTTACCACACAGGTGCCGCCGGTGCCGCCGACGTTGTGGGTCAGCCCCAACTCCAGGTTGGGGTTGCTCAACTGACGGGCGCCGGCTTCGCCGCGAAGTTGTTGGAACACCTCGATGACCTGCCCCACGCCGGATGCTCCGACGGGGTGCCCCTTGGCCTTGAGACCGCCGGAGGTGTTGATCGGACGGTCTCCGGTCCTGGCGGTCCGGCCCTCGTCGACCGCCCTGGGGCCCTCTCCGGGTTCAAAGAATCCCAGGTCCTCGGTGGCGATGATTTCGGCAATGGTGAAACAGTCGTGGACTTCCGCTACCTGGATGTCCCGGGCGCTCACGCCGGCCATCTGGTAGGCCTGGCTTGCAGCCTCACGGGCGGCGGTCAGGGAGGTCAACTCCTCGGCGTCGTGCAGGGCTCGGCCGGTGGCCTGGCCGGTGCCGACGACGTGGACCGGCTTGTCGGTGAAGTTGCCGGCCAATTCTGAGGCCACCAACAGCACGCAGGTGGCGCCGTCGGTGATGGGGGCGCAGTCGTACAGGCGCAAAGGCCAGGCGATCCAGGGGTTGGCCCGGGCATCGTTCAGGAAGTCCATTTCGTCCTTCCAGTCGGGCACGGGTTGGCCGCGCTCTTCCGCCCTGGCTTTGCGGCTGTCCATGAGGTCGCGGATGCTCACGTTGAACTGGGCCTTGGGGTTCAGCTTGCCGTTGACGTGGTTCTTGATTCCCACCTTGAGCAGGTGGTCCAGGTTGGTTTCGTACCGGTCCATGTGGGCCTTGGCCAGCGCGCCGTAAATCCCGGGGAAAGTCAGGCCGGCGGGGACTTCGTAAAGCGCGTCGGCGGCGGTGGCGAGGACGTCGGTAACGCCTTCGGTGGGTAGGTTGGTCATTTTCTCAACGCCGCCAACCAGCACCACGTCGTAGAGTCCCGAGGCGATGGCCATCATGCCTTCCCGCAGGGCGCTGCCGCTGCTGGCGCAGGCGTTTTCAATCCGGGTAATGGGCGCCGGGGTCATGCCCAGCCAATCGGCCATTATCGGAGCGGTGTGCCCTTGACCCTCGAAAAGGTCTGAGGAGTAGTTGCCAAGGTAGCCACACTCAATGTCCTGGATGTCCATGCCCTGGTCCAGGTGGTCCATCATGTCCTGGAAAGCCTCGGTGAACAGGTCGCGGCTGCCCTTGTCCTTGAACGCCCCGAACTGGGACATCCCGGCGCCTACGATGGACACCGGCCGCCCCAATTGGCGCCTGCGTGTTGAATTTCCGGTAGATGTCGCCATGGCTAAACCCTCCAAAGAACCAGGCCGATGATTCAGGCCGTTATCTTGCTTTATCAGCGGTCATTATGGCGGCTTCTCAATTCTCAGGTCAATCGGAGCCGCTGAATCCGGGGCCATTGCATTTTAAGATAGGATGACTAGGGGAAGCCGATTACATCAACGCGTTGGTGCTGCGGTGTTCGCCGGGCCCCTCTCCCGTCTTTCTTGCAGCAGCGGGAATCGAGAGCCCTTTTGTCGTTTGAGCGGGCCCCGGTGTCCAGTGCTTGCCCACGTCCGGCGTTTCACCGCTGCCATAAGCGTGTCGGCGCAGAGAAAGGGCTCTGGATTCCCGCTGCGGCGAGAATGACGGGTGGTGGGTGCGGTTGGATAAAAGGCGATCAGCACTACTTTGGGTGCAAGATTCGCCCGTTACATTAGAATGCGTTTGCCTTGGCTGAATGCAAGCCTGGTCCCAGCTTGGGATAATGAAGCCCGCGCGTCACACTCCGGCGACCAGGTTCCGGCAAAACTGGGCTCCCTGCAACACCTGGGGGATGTTGGCGGATTCCCGGGTGGTGTGAAACGACTCCACGCCGATGCCCATAGGAAGGGCCACGATTCCCTTCTCTATGAACACGTTGGCGTCAGACCCGCCGCCGCTGGACATGAGTTCCGCCTCCGTCCCGAGGGACGCCAGAGCCAGGCGGATGGCAGACAATGCGGGGTGATCGGCTGCGATCCGGTATGCCTGATAGGTGTTTTCGATTTCCAGGGAGACCTGTGCTTCCGGGAATTTCTGCCCCATCTCTTGAAACACCGCGCGGAACTCTCCGCTGATGCGGTCCAGCTTGCCGTTGTCCAGACTGCGAATCTCGCCGTCCAGGAACGCCGTTTCCGGAACGATGTTGCGCTTCAGACCGGCATCCATTCGACCTATGTTGGAAGTGGTTTCTTCGTCAATGCGGCCCAAGGGCAGCCGGGTTATGATTTCGGAGGCAATCAGGATGGCCGACAATCCCTTTTCCGGTTCGACGCCGGCGTGGGCGGCCCGGCCCGTGATGTTGGCCTTGACTACGTTTTGAGAAGGCGCGGCCACGGTGACCCGGCTCACCGGCCCTTCGCCGTCGAAAACCACGCCCATTTTCGCATCGACAAGGCTGAAATCCAGGTGGTGCACTCCAACGAGGCCGCCCTCCTCGTGACGGGTGAAGACCACCTCTACCGGCCGGTGCGGAACCCCGGACTCCTGAATCGACGCCAACGCTTCCAATATGATGGTGAGCCCTGCTTTGCAGTCCCCTCCCAGTATGGTGGACCCGTCGGCCCGCAGCGTGTCCCCATCCAAAAACGGCTTGATTCCCCTGCCAGGGTCCACGGTGTCCATGTGTGAAGAAAGGAGCACCGGGTCTCCCTCTCCGGGCAGCTTGGCAACGATGTTCCCGTAGGAATCATGCCGGACCTGGCAACCCAGGGATTGAAGCCGGTGGCTCAAATCGGCGTCGATGGCGTCTTCTTCCCCGGATGGGCTGTCGATTTGGATCAGGTTCACCAGGGTGTTTAACAATCGTTCTGACTGAATCAAGCTTTTCCTCTTAACTTCCCGGAATCTCGGGCTGGCGCGGCCGGCAAGTCTCTTCGGCCGGACGCTTCATCAGATGGGAGCAGCAATATTATGGCAGGGCCGCCACGGCCTTGATTTCGACCAGGAGATCGTCCCGGACCAGGCCGCTGATGATTAGCAGGGTGTTGGCAGGGTAGTCACCGGCGGGGAACATGGTGGGGAATACTTCGGTGCGGGCCGCCATGTACGGCTGGACCGACTCCCGGCCCACGAGGTAGGTGGTGAACTCCAACACGTTGCTGAAAGACGCCCCGGCGCTTTCCAGGATGGCGCCAATGTTACGGAAAACCTGTTGGGTCTGAGCCCCAACGTCGCCGGGGCCCACAAGATTTCCCTGGGGGTCCACTCCAACCTGTCCGGCGATGTACAGAAGGCTGCCGGCGTTCACCTTTACGGCGTTTGAGTAGGTGCCGAGGGGAAGCGCTACGGAGTCCGGGTTCAAGGTCTCTCTTTCCAACGGTGGCATTCGATTCTTCTCCAACCCAATCTTCTTGAACACGGATCGGGTTAACCGGGCCGTGACCCAAGGCTCTCTGACAGCGTTCATTATACGGGGTAAATAGTGGCGATATGGTGGTCTTGGATGCCCACCACAACACCTCAACCGGGTGTTGCACTTCGTTGGTGAGTTTAGGATACTCGTCCCATGTCCCAAGATGAGGCGCGGCCCCTGGTGGGCGTGGGTGTGGTGTTCGTGCGCGGCGGGAACGTGTTCCTGGCGAAACGGCGGGGGGCTCACGGGGCCGACACGTGGGCGTCGGCGGGGGGCCACCTGGAGTCGGGCGAAACCCTGGAGGACTGTGCGCGGCGGGAGGCTTGGGAAGAGCTGGGGTTAAGAGTCGGTGACGTCCGGTACTTGTGCCTGAGCAACATTATCGCCTACGGTAGGCACTACGTAGACGTAGAATTCGTGGGCGACATCGGAGACCAGGAGCCCACCCTGGTGGAACCCGACCGATTCGCTGAGTCCGGTTGGTTCGACCTAGACCACTTGCCACAGCCCTTGTTCCAAGCCGCTTGGTATGCCCTGGACAGCCTCAAGACCGGGCGAAACTACTACCCTGGCGAGTGATGAGGCCCGGCGAATGACGAGGCCCGGCGAGCGATGAGAGTTTCTAATTCCCGCGCCAGGGCGGCCCGCCAGGACCGCCGGCGTTGACGGAGGCGACAATGGCGAACAAAAAAGGCCGCGGCTTGCTGATGGTTTACTGCGACGTGCCTCCGGACGTGGAGGAAGAGTTCAACGAGTGGTACAACCAGGAACATATACCGGAGCGGTTGAGTATCCCCGGCGTTTTGAACGCCGCTCGTTACGAGGCTTTGCAAGGCGGGCCCAAGTATCTGGCGTGCTACGAGCTGGAAACCCATCAAGCGTGGCATTCGCCAGAATGGCAGCATTGGCTGAACAACCCCACCGAGTGGTCCCGGCGGATGTCTCCCAGCGTCGTGGCTACCACCTACATCAGGAACCTTTACCGGCTAATCTACCCGGACAACGTAGACCAGCAGACCTCCCAAGCAGACATGGCGCCGGTGATGCTGGTGGGCCGCATGTCGGTGCCCGCCGAGTTGGATTCCCTATTCAACCAGAGCTACAACCAGGAACGATTGCCCGAATGCTACTCGACGCCGGGGTACGTGAGAGGCCGCCGGTTCGAGGCCGATATGGGAGAGCCCCGGTACCTGACGATACATGAGATGGAGTCCGAGAGTGTTCCCCAGTCGCCCGAGTGGAGCGCTTGGAGCACCCATGAATCCCCGGTGTGGTCCCGGCAGGTCCGTCCCCACATGGTGCACACAGAAGGGTCTCCGGGCGTTTACGGGCGGATATTTCCCAGCCGCTAGACCGGAGCAGCGAGTCCGGCCTCCTGGGTTGCTATCCTCGGGAGGCCCCTTCGCACCAACCTCCGGGAATGGCAATTGTGCGACTGTCGCCCGGCGCAGACGGCTGTTCCCCCCGGCCTTCGGAGGGACGCTGATTTGTGGACCTGTTCCAGTCGAAATTTGGTAAGATTCCTAGATTTTTTCTAATTCTTGGGCAAAAACGTGCCTCAACACGGCCAATTCTGGTATAATAGACATAACGTGAAAGGGTTGGCTGCCCCTGACGCGCCCCCTTTTTTCAAATGCTGGATTCCCTAACTTTTATCGAATTTTTGTGACGACGGATGACTATGCAAGAACAGGCTACCCTCGAATATACCGCGAAAGATATCCAGGTCCTGGAAGGACTGGAAGCAGTTCGCGTCCGGCCCGGGATGTACATCGGCAGTACCGATCAGCGCGGCTTGCATCATCTGATCTATGAAATTCTGGACAACGCCGTGGATGAGGCGATGGCCGGGTTTTGTTCCTCGGTTACGGTCACGTTGGATGCCGATGGGCTTATTTCGGTCACCGATAATGGGCGTGGTATCCCGGTGGACATACATCCCGCGACCGGAAAGACTGCCCTGGAAACCGTCATGACCACCCTGCACGCCGGGGGCAAGTTCGGCGGCGGCGCCTACAAAGTAACCGGCGGGCTTCATGGTGTGGGGGGCTCGGTGGTAAACGGCCTTTCCGAGCACCTCCGGGCAGAGGTCCGAAGGGACGGTTGGAAGTATTCCCAGGAGTATTCCAGGGGAATTCCTCTGGGGAAACTGGCGAAAGAGGAACGGACCAAAGAACACGGCACGGTTATCTCTTTCAGACCCGACCCGCAGATTTTCCCCATCATCGACTACGATTTCGATGTATTGACTTCCCATTTCAAGGTTATCGCGTTCTTGAACAAGGGGCTGGAGATACGTTTCGTCAGCCACTGGCACGATCAGCAGCGCCAGCACGACGTGGAGCGGGTGTACTTCTTCGACGGCGGAATTGCCAACATGGTGCGCAATTTCAACCGAAGCCGCCGGGTGATGCAGACCATCCCCTTCTACTACGAAAAGAGCGTTGACAACATCGCCGTGGAAGTGGCGATACAGTACAACGACTCTTTCAGTGAAACTGTCTTCTCCTTCGCCAACTGCATCAATACCGAGGAAGGGGGATCTCACCTGACCGGCTTTCGCTCGGCGCTGACCCGCGTAATCAACGACTACGCACGAAAACACGGGTTCATCAAGGAGGACCAGCCCAACCTGACCGGCGAAGACGTGCGAGAAGGCCTGGCGGCGGTGGTCAGCGTGAAAATGGCCGATCCCCAATTTGAAGGCCAAACCAAGACCAAGTTGGGCAACGCCGAGGTCCGGGGTGTTGTGGAGTCGGTGGTCGCCGAGGGGCTGGCCCGATACCTGGAAGAGAACCTCAACGAGGCTAAACGGGTTGTAGATAAGTGCCTGACTTCTCAGAAAGCCCGAGAGGCGGCCAAAAGGGCGCGGGAGCTGGTCATTCGCAAGAATGCCCTGGACGGCTCCTCCCTGCCCGGTAAGCTAGCGGACTGCGCGGAAAGGGACCCGGCAAAATCTGAGTTGTACATTGTGGAAGGCGAGTCCGCCGGAGGTTCGGCAAAGATGGGCCGGGACCGCCGGTTCCAGGCAATCTTGCCCCTGAAGGGCAAGATTCTAAACGTAGAAAGGGTGCTGCAACAGCCCGACAAGATACTGGGCCATGATGAAATCCGGGCAATGGTCGCCGCCGTGGGCGCCGGGGAAGGCGATGAATTTGACCCCGCCAAAGTTCGGTATCAAAAGATCATCATCATGACCGACGCCGACGTGGACGGTTCCCATATCCGCACGCTGATCCTGACTTTCTTCTACCGCCGCATGCAGCAGTTGATCGACAATGGCTACCTGTACATTGCTCAACCGCCCTTGTACCGGATTCAGTCCGGCCGGAAGACTCAGTACGCCTTCAGCGACGAGCAGAAAGACGGGATTTTGAGTGAGTTGAACGGCCAGCGAAATATTCACATCCAACGCTACAAGGGCCTGGGCGAGATGAACCCCGACCAGTTGTGGGAAACCACCATGGACCCGGAGACCCGGAAAATGCTCGTCGTGCACATCGAGGACACCGTTGAGGTGGACAACGTTTTCACCACCCTGATGGGTGAATTGGTGGCCCCGCGTCGGAGTTTCATCGCTGCTCGCGCCCGCAGCGTCACCAACCTGGACGTTTAACCTCCTGACCGGCTTGTCCCGCCGCGATTCCGGCGTCGCGCATCCGGACGCCTTGGCACCGGTGAATCGGGACGCCGGCGCGCCGTCAGGTGGCCGGTTCGGGTCGGCAGACCACGATTGACCCCGGTTTCCGCCCCGCTTATACTCGAACCAATACCCCGCCAAATACCCCGCCAGAAATCTTGGCATTGAGAGGAATAGGACTGGACTCAACGGAAGTCGCCCGGTTGGTTGTGGACGTATCTTCGGAGAAACTGGCCGAGGACATAGCGATGCTTGACCTGCGGCAGATGGCGTCCTTTGCCGACTACTTTGTTATCATGTCTGCCGAGTCAACCCGGCAAATAGAGTCGTTGGAAGAAGAGATATCCAAAGCCTTGAAAGACGCCGGCACGGCTCGCTTCCACCGGGAGGGCACACACTCCTCGGGCTGGGTTTTGCTAGATTTCAGCGACGTGATTGTCCACATCTTCGGACCTGAAGAGCGCGAGTTTTACGGCATAGAGCGCCTGTGGGCCCGTGCGCCCCAGGTCGTTCGGATGCTTTAGCTGGCTACCCCTCGGTGATCCAGGGGTCGGTGCTCCGGGAGTAATCCAGGATCTCCCCGAGATCGAAAAACAGGGCCACTTCCCGTTCGGCCGACTCCACGCTGTCCGACCCGTGCACCAGGTTGCGTCCGATGTCTATCCCGAAGTCCCCCCGAATGGTCCCCGGCGTGGCCGCCGCCGGACTGGTGACACCCATGGTGTTGCGCACCACCTCCACGGCGTTGTCCGCCTGCCAAACCATCGCTGCCACTGGCGCCGACGTGATGAATTGCACCAACCCGGCGAAGAACGGACGGTCTACGTGCTCACCATAGTGCCGGCGGGCCAAGGCATCGTCCACCTGCATGAACTTCAAGGCCACAAGCTTCAAGCCCCGGCGTTCCAGCCGTGAGATAACCTCTCCCACCAAGCCCCGCTGCACACCGTCGGGCTTGACCAACACCAGTGTTTGTTCCATCTATCCCCTTTCCTGCTGTCCAGTTCCTGATTTCCTTTAATGGTTCTGGGTTCGTGATAACCAGGCCGGTGCGGCCCAATCCTGGGAGCGAGCCTAACCTGTTCTAAATTTGACGCCGAAATCTTCTCAAGCGGCCCAGTCCAGGGCCTAAGCTCAAGACGCCTGGGTTGTGTGGTCCCGCCGTTTGGCGACTCCTATGCTGGGCATACGCAAGTAATTGGGTTGTAAACCTGCCGGTTCGTCAATGTCTCCGGAGGCAATACGCTGCCAGCCGATGGCGGCCAGGGACCATAGACGGCCGGGCGGGACGGCAGGGTCAACGATCAACGCCTGCTTCCCCAATCGTTCCCTAATCAGCGACACGCGGGCGGCCGCTCCTTCCCCGCAGAATATGGTGGGACCGGAAAACAATTCCAGGAGTTCTTCCGGCGGGCAGATCCGTTCCTCGCTTACGTCCGCTTCTTCCGGCCCGAAAACCGCGGCGGCCACTTCGCCCCTACCGGCTTCCACCATGGCGCACACCGGCATTCCCGACCCCAGGTAGGGGAAGGCCTCCAGCCGCAGCGTTCCTACACCGACCAATGGCAGCGAACAAGTGGCGGCCAGTCCTTTCGCCACGCTGAGGCCAACCCTCAAGGCGCTGAATCCCCCGGGCCCCAGGGCGACGGCGATTCCGCTCAACGCCGCCGCCGGGGTATCGTGGTCCTTCAGGATCTGTGCCGCGGCGGGCATAAGCTCGGCGCTGTGATTCGTCCTGGAGCGCCACGCCTTGCAGGCCACAACCTGGTCTACGTCGGCCAGGGCGACCCCGGCAAACCTGGTGGAAGTGTCGATCGCCAGGAGCAACTAATTGCCGCCTTGACCGGCCGGGTGACTGGCAGTCAACTGTTGTAAAGTGTCGGTAAGATGGGACGGACCGCCGGAGAAGCTGATGACCCGGCAGTTTTCACTTGCCACCTTGTCTGAGGCCGGATCCAAGCCTGGGTCGGAGTCTGGAGAGTCAGACTGGTAATCCAGATGGACCCACAAGCAACTGTCCGGGAAGAGTTCCGGCGCCCGGTCGGCCCACTCCACCGCGCAGACGCCTCCGCCAAAAAGCTGTTCCTCCAACCCCAGGCTCCACGCCTCGAGCGGCCCATCGATACGATAGAGGTCCAGGTGAAACAGCGTTAAGCGCCCCGAGTATTGGTGCGTCAACACGAAAGTTGGACTTCGCACGTAACCGGGGACGCCAAGGCCTTCGGCCAGTCCCTGGATGAAACAGGTCTTACCCGCCCCCAACTCACCGGTCAACAGCAAAATGTCGCCAGCCAGGGCTTTTTCGCCGATGGCCCGTCCGATCTCACGGGTCTGTTCCGGGCTGCTGGTTGAGATGCACGCGCTGAAGGACATTAACTACCGGAAATGGTCCCAGCCGGCGCTGGAGGCCTTGGATTCAGACCCCGCGTTGTCCACCACGGCGACCCGGCCCGGCTCCCCCGCGATCAACTCGCCCACCACGGCGGCCCCTTCGGGCAACCGGGGGATTACGCGGTCCATCACGTCCGCGGGGGCCGTGAACAACAGCAGGTAGTCTTCCCCACCATAAAGCGCCAGCTCCAGATAATCAGTGGGGAATGCCTCTTTCAAGAGGGGGTGAACCGGAATCCGGTCGGAGAACAGCCGGGCTGAGAGGCTGCTGGCCCGGCAGAGCTTGCCCAGATCGTCGGCCAGTCCGTCGCTTACGTCCATGGCGGTGGCCACGCCGGCGCCTACCAGAATTCGACCCTCTTTGACCGCAGGCTCGGGTCTCCGGTGGCACTGAAACAAATAGTCTGCCGCGGAGCTTGATAACCCTGCGGGCAGCTTCGAATTCGAGGAGTCCTGGTCTCCTTCTTGGCCCAGCATCATGCGCAGACCGCCGCCGGAACCGCCCAGGAACCCGGTAACCGCAACCTGGTCGCCCGGACGAGCGTTGGAGCGAAGCATGGGGCTTCCCTGATGGACGCCGGTGAGGCTAACGGTGATAAACGCCACCGGCGAACGCACCATGTCGCCTCCGACGATGGCGACGCCGTACTTGTTGGCTATCTCCAGCATTCCGTGGTAAAGCTCTTCCAGGTCGCTGACCTCGGTGTCCGGCGGCAGGCCCAGTGTGATCAGGCAGAACCGGGGCAGCCCGCCCATTGCGGCGATGTCACTCACGTTGGACGCGATGCACTTCCAACCCAGGTCCCGCCAGGGAGTTGTCTCCCGGGTAAAATGGACCTCTTCCACCACTGTGTCGGTGGTGAACAACTCGGTGGCTTCTTTGGTCCGCCATGCCGCGGTGTCGTCGCCGGTGTCCACCAGCAAATCGAAGGATAATCCAGCGGGCAGGTCGGAGGGACCGCGCCGTTGGACCACCATTCGGTTCAGCAGGTCGATAACGCCGAATTCGCCCAGTTCCTGAATCTGCATGGTGGTCAATTATATCTTGCCCGATGATACCCGCTCAAGCTGGCGAGTCCGCCTCGTAGGGTCTTTCGATTGTCCCCCGTCATTCTCGCCGCAGCGGGAATCCAGAGCCCCTTTCCCCATCCAACCTGGTTCGTGTCTACAGGAATGTTCCAGGTAAGACGTCGACCTGTCCATCCGGCGCGTCTTGGTTGGCATAACAGTCTTGGCACATAATCAGGGTTCTGGATTCCCGCTGCGGCGAGAATGACGGGAGTAGGAGTCGAAATGGGCTCCAGATTCCCGTGGCGGCAAAAGCGACGGGGGATTCGATGATAATCGAAAGACCCTAGCCCGCCTCACCGGGGCGCTGTTCGGCGCGACGCGTTTTGTGTTGCGCCTCCAGCCCGGCCATGTTAGGGTGAACTTCAGAGTTCAATTCTCCTATCCTTCTATGCGGAGGGGCGTTATGGGTCGCCGTCCGAAATACCTGGGGCATGTCAACATCTTCGTACGCAACATCGAGCGTTCTCAAAAATGGTACCAGGATTTGCTGGATCTCCACACCTACGATTACCGTCCGGGCAACGCCGCGTTCATGGCGGCCGACATCGAGCAGTCACATGAAGTGGCCTTGATTCAGCTTGGCGACGAGGCTGCCGGCCCCGAGAAGGGCCGGGTGGGACTGAACCACATGGCGTGGATGATGGAAAGCCTGGACGACCTCAAAGAGGTGTACCAGCGCATTAACGACCTGAACGTTCCAATTGAGCGGGTGTCCGACCACGGAGTGTCCATCGGCATCTACCTGCGAGACCCCGATGGCAACGGCGTTGAAGTTTCCTACGAGTTGCCACGGTCGGAGTGGCCTCGCCAGGAAAAATTGTTCACCGACGACGGCGGCATCGCCAAGGGTCGGTTCCAAGGGCCCTGGGACCACCATATGGTCCAACCGGCCGCGGTTGCCAGCTAGGTCCCGCCAGCCAGGTCCACGTTGAGGCATCCCCGGCGCGCCTGGAACCTGTAGGCCTGGTTGCCGCGTGATGACCGTCCGCGCTGGCGGTTCCAGATTTACGCGAGATTCAGTACCACCCCAGGGGGTTTGTCTTGGAATTGGGAGTCACTTTACCGGTGGTGGAGTTTGGCGCCGATTTTGGCGCGGTCAGGGATTTTGTCCAAGCGGCAGAGGACCTGGGTTACACGCACCTTCGCATTCTGGACCACGTTTTGGGCGCAGACCCTCAACAACATCCCGAGGTCCCCAGGTTCGCCTATACCCACCAAAGTTATCTCCACGAGCCTCTAACCCTGATGGGGTACCTGGCGGCAATCACGAGCAAAATCAACCTGGTCACCGGCATCCTGATCCTGCCCCAACGCCAGACAGCTTTGGTCGCCAAGCAGGCGGCGGAAGTGGACGTGCTGAGTGGGGGAAGGCTGCGATTGGGACTGGGCGTCGGCTGGAACCCGGTGGAATACGAGGCCTTGGGTCAGAACTTCCACAACCGGGGCAGAAGATACGAGGAGCAGATCGATGTCCTGAGGGCGCTGTGGACCCAGGAAGTGGTCAACTTTGATGGCCGCTGGCACAAGATTTCCGACGCGGGGATCAACCCAATGCCGGTGCAGCGGCCCATACCGTTGTGGATGGGGGCGGGTTCCAATCCGTCGCCGGTGCCGTCGGAGCGGGTGCTGCGCCGGATCGGTCGGTTGGCCGATGGTTGGTTCCCCATGTTCGGGCCTGACCACGA
The DNA here is from genome assembly GCA_965226825.1 of Dehalococcoidia bacterium. Lineage (GTDB taxonomy): Bacteria > Chloroflexota > Dehalococcoidia > Lucifugimonadales > UBA3495 > Io17-Chloro-G2. Next base: position 2,613,839 of record CBDDED010000003.1, on the reverse strand, counting down.
AGGCGGCGCGGCAGCTATCGCCAGGGTTCGCACTTACGCGCAGGAGGCGCACCGGCCGGCCACGGCAGTGGGACTGGAAGGCCGGGTCAGGCTGGCGGGCACGAGCCCCGAGGACTGGTTGGCCGAGTTAACAGCCTGGTCCACGGTAGGGGCCACCCACATCTCCGCAGGAACCGGCGGGCAAGACCTCTCCCCTGACCAACACATAGACGCCATGCGCCGGCTGAAGGACGTGGCGCCGTAGAAGGGTTGCGTCGATTGCCGCAACTTTGCGGCAATGACGCAACCCTTCCCTATAGCAACTGAGTGCTTCCAGATGCCATACCGATTCACCGGGAATGGCGGGCGGCGGGCTCGTACGGTTCTGAAATTCGTGACGCCAGGAGGAAAACATGCCCAGAGTGGCTTTGGACCTCAACACCGATGAAGGCCGTGGATTGGTTAACGGTCAGTGGAAGGTGGCCGAGGGCTACGTTCCCGGAGAACCCAACGAAGGCCTGCAATCGCAGGTGCTTTCCAGTCCTGCTCGTTTGGCGGATTACGATGATTCCGGCTGGCGGGTTTGGGACAATGTCAGGGAGAGCCTGTCTGTCGGTTTTACTTTCGCCTGGTACCGGATATCGGTGGTAGTGCCCGATTCCGTGGGAGGCGTATCAACACAGGGAGCAAGGGTCTTCTTCGAAACGAACATCGACAACTACGGTGAGGTCTGGGTCGATGGCGAGATCAACCGGTCCACGGGCGCCATCGTCGGCCTCAACGCGTCCCACCGGGTGGAAATTAACGAGAACGCATCGCCGGGAGACCGGCACCTCATCGCGGTCCTGGTGCTCAACGGCCCCCTTGGTGCGCCGCGGGGCGGCATTTTCATGCGCTACGCCACATTGGCGATTGAGACCAGCGGCTAGGCCGGGGACCTGGGGTGTCGCATTCTGATGTGCCGGGCGAATCTGAGATCCGAAGTGCTGCGTGATAGCGTGGTTTCTGCCCGTGCCCAACTCCCGTCATTCTCGCCGCCGCGGGAATCCAGAGCCCTTTCCGTCCTTTAATCAGGCTTGGGTGTCAAGGACATTGTCACGCGTCAGGGGCGAAGGAGGGGTGGGCTCGCCTACCCTTGACGTTTCCCCAGTCGGCATAAGCGTGCCGGCGCACAAGAAGGGCTCTGGATTCCCGCGGCGGCGAGAATGACGGGTCTGTGTTTGGAAAGGCCAGCCATTAGGATAAAAATGCCCTATTTCCATAGTAGTGACGGGGCAGTGGCCGGGGACCTGGGGTGTTAGGCCGGCTTAAATCAGCACTCCGTCGGCTTCCAGCGTCTGGTATTCTTCCTCGGATATACCCACGACCTCGGTGAGGGCCAGATGGGTGTCCTGGCCCAACAGGGGTGACGGCCGGTCCAACTTTCCCGGCGTCAGCGAGAGACGGACTTCGCTTGTTTCCGTGGCGTAAACGCCAAGCTCCGGATGGTCCAGGTATACGAAATGCCCCTGGTGGGTCAATTGGGCATCGCTGAACAGGTCGCGGCAATCGTTGACCACCCCCGCCGCCACACCATGAGATTGCAGCATTCGCATAAGCTCTTGGGAGTCCCAATCCGACGTCCATTCACCCATCAGCCGCTCCAACTCGTCCTCGTGCTGCTTGCGGGATTGTAGTGTGGAGAACCGGTCCTGACGGGGCCAGTCCTGCCCTGATTTTTCGATGATCCCACCCAGGTTTTGCCATTCCTGGTCTGAGAAGCAGGCTACTGCAATCCAACGCTCCTCGCCCTGGCACTGGTAGACGCCGTGAGGAGCCGCGTCCGGATCTCGGTTGCCCATGCGGGTCCGCTCCCGGTTGTTTACTTCCTGGTCCAGCATGAACGGCGCGGTGAAGTGCAGGGATGCCTCCAGCTGTGACATGTCCAGGTGCATCCCTTCCCCGGTGCGCCGGGAGTAGTCCAGGCCGGCCAGGATGGATGCGACGGCAAACTTTGGGCCGATGAAGTCGGTGTAGGCCCCATAGGGGTTGACCGGGTCCCGGTCGGGCCAGCCGGTGATGAAAGTGAGTCCGGCCAGGGAAGAGAGCACCGCCCCAAAACCGGGTTGCTTTTCCATGGGGCCGCCCCTTCCCAACATGGAGGTGCTGAACATCACCAGTTTGGAATTGAGCTTCTTCAGGTCGTCGAAGCCCATTCCCCAGCTTTCCATGGTGCCGGGGGTAAAGTTTTCGGTAAGAAGGTCGGCCCAGGACGCCAGCTTCAGTATGAGGTCCTTGGCTTTGGGATGGCGCATGTCGATAGCTGCGCCGAGCTTGTTGGCGTTGTAATTTGCGAAGTAGCCGCTGCGGTTGATCCCGGGGATGTCGTCTTTCAGCGGGGCTCCGCTGCGCAGGGTGTCGGGCCGCTTGGAGGACTCGACGCGGATGACCGTTGCGCCGTACTCGGCCAGGTACTTGGTGATCATGGGTCCCACGGCCACCCAGCAAAAATCCAGGACTTTGAGGCCGTCTAAAGGCCTGGGCTGCGGTTCAGGGGCCATTAAATTACACCTTCCGATTTCAGGGAGGCCATCTCGCCGGGGGTCAAGCCCAATTCTCCCTGGTAAATGTCCTGGTTGTGTTGTCCGATAACCGGCGGTTGGAGGCGCAGGCCCAGCCTGGACCCCTGCATGTCCTTGATGAAAGGGCCCGGATAGGTAAAGGTGGCCCCCAACTCCTCGTGGTGAATCTCCTGGAAATACTCCCTGGCCGCCAGGTGGGGATGGGCCAGTATGTCCTTGGGCGTTGACACCGGGAACATCAGTATGCGCCGCTGCACGCTCCCTTCCACCAATTCAGCCCTGGTGTGGGCGGAGAAAAAGCGCATCAACGGGTCGATCACTCGAACCATCAGTTCAGCCCGCATCTCGCCGTAGCCCAACTCTTCCCAGTTGACCGAGTTCAGGTACTCGTCGCCCAATCCTTCCTCGTCCATCCACTGGAGCAATGCCCTGGTGCTGGCCGCCGAGCCGCCGCCGCCGCCGCCCGCCGAATAGTTGATGAACCCGTCCTTGCAGGGCCAGGAAATGCGCACTACGTTGTCCCCCGAGGTTTGCCGGTAAACGCCCATACGGGTTAGCAGCACCTTGTTTACGTCCCACTGTTGCGGGGCGTGGGCCAGGGTTCGCGCCACTGCCTGCTGGCACGACACGTCAACCCGTTGGCCCTGGCCGGTCAGGGCCCGGTAAGTATGGGCCAGCATCGCGCCGGTGGCGCCGGCCGCGGAGCCGTGGAGGTAAAAGTGGGGGGAACTTACCCTAACCGGCGGCCGGTCGGCGTCTCCGGTCAACCACATGAACCCGCCCAAGGCGGTGCCCACAATGTCCGGTGCGTTGTAGTTGGCGTAGGGGCCGTCCTGGCCGAAGGGAGTGATCGACACCATCACCAGGCCTGGATTTACCTCAGCCAACCGGTCGTAACCCAAACCCAACCCGTCCATGTAACCCAAGTCTGCCGACTCGATTACAAAGTGGGCGGTTGCCGCTAGCCGGAGCAGCAATTCCTTGCCTTTGCCGGTTTCCAGGTCCAGGGTAATGCCCCGCTTGTTTGCGGCGTAGGACCACCAGTAAAGGCTTTTCTCCGGCTCCGCCTGGTCCTGGTAAAACGGCCCCAACTTCCGGGCCGTACTGCCCGAGGGAGGTTCAACCTGGACAACGTCGGCGCCCAGGTCGGCCAAAATCTTGCCGCAGAGCAGCCCCCTCTGGTCGGTGAGGTCCAACACGCGGTAGGGACTCAGCAGGTGTTGGGCCGGGTCTGGGTTTTCGGGCATGGGCGATACTCCTGTACTCTGGGCGTCTTGAGAGGGAGCTTCTCCGGCCGCGTGGGGACAAAAACGACAGCCGGCCGGTTAACCTTGAGATCGGGGCCCCGGCGCCGGATTCCCAACCGTATTGTAGTTAGGCTTGCCCCGGCGTCAAGTTTCCGCGACCGCCGTTGACCCTTGAACACGCTTCCCAATACAATACTGGCGGCTGACTCAAGATTACGGGGACCCTGGCCGCCAGGCATTCAACACAACTGATCCATCTCTGTTTACTTATTTAATCGAATTTAAGGGGGAAAGCATGAAGCTGGTATTCTTCGACGATTTCAAACTCGGCGTCATAAAGGATGGGAACGTGGTGGACGTGGGCGCGGCGGTTTCCGGCGTCAACCACACCTCTCCCCAGGACCTGATCAACCAGGTAATCGCCAATTTCTCCCAGCACCGGGACGCGCTGCAACAGGCTGCGGACAGCGGCCAAGGCACCCCGGTGGAGCAGGTAAAATTGCGGTCTCCCCTGCCCAAGCCGGGCAACATTGTGGCAATGGCCGTCAACTACATGGAGGACGGGACAAGGGACGCGCCGGCACCGATCAACGCGTTCCACAAGTCGCCGAACGCAGTAATCGGGCAAGCCGACACCATGGTCCTTCCCGACGTTCCGGCCACGATTTTCGAGGGTGAGGCGGAGTTGGCCCTGGTGATTGGCAAGCACGCCAGCAACGTGAGCCAGGAAGACGCCTTCGACTACATTTTCGGCTACCTGAACTTCATCGACGGATCGGCCCGCGGCCTGCCGCCCAGTGGCAACACCTTCTACCAGATGAAATCCCGGGCGACCTTTGCTCCGATGGGTCCCTGGCTGGTCACGGCCGACGAGATTGAAGACCCTCAAAACCTGCCGGTGCGGCTGTGGGTCAACGAGGACCTGAAGCAAAACTACAACACCAACGACATGGCGCATCAGATTCCCAGGATTATCGAGTGGGTCAGCTCAATCCATGACCTGGAACCCGGCGACGTTATCGCCACCGGCACCAACCATCGCGGCCTCAGCGCCTTCCAGGACGGCGACAAGGTCGACCTGGAGGTCGAGGGCATGGGCGTGCTCCGGTTCAACGTCCAGGACGACCTGAAACGGACCTGGGCCCGAACGACACGCCTGGAGATGATGGACCAGGGTAAGGAAGGCACCACACCCCAAATCTCCGGGAAATACGCCTAGCTCGAATCCTCACCCTAACGGACGGAGCCTAACGGACGGCGGCGGTGAATCCCGGGTTGGGACGCCGCCGCCAACTTTTTGGGGGCGGCGCCTGCCTAGCTGGATTGAATCTTACGGGGTACACCCTCGCGATTCTTCAATACTCCGACACACCTTCCTAAGCGCTTCGATTGTCCCCGGCATTCAAACGCATCGGCATTCAAACGCATCGGCATTCAAAAGCATCGCAGCGTTGACAGCCCAATCCAATCCCTATAGGCTTGGCTCAAAAGCGTTGTTGAGGGGGTCCCTATGCAAATCAAGGACCTGATCATCGATGATCGAGACCAAGGCATCTTCAAGGTTCACCGGTCGGCGTTGACTTCTCCGGAGTTGTTCGCGCTGGAGCGAGAGCGGGTTTTCGACCAGTGCTGGCTGTACCTGGGCCACGAGTCGGAAGTGGCAAAGCCGGGGGATTACCGCCGGCGCGAAGTGGCTGGCCGCCCCGTGTTTTTCGCCCGCGGCAACGACGGAAACGTGAGGGCTTTCCTCAACTCCTGCCCCCACCGGGGGGCCATGATTTGCCGCCAGGACGAAGGCGCCACCGAGTCTTTCCAGTGCTTCTACCATGCCTGGACGTTCAATAATCAGGGGCAGTTAATCGGCGTCCCTGATGAAGAGGGCTACGGCCCCGATTTCGATAAGTCCAAGCTGGGGCTAAAACCCCCGCCCCGGGTTGAAGGCTACCGGGGCTTTTGGTTCGTTAGTTTCAATCCGCAGATTGAGCCCCTGGTCGAGTACCTGGCGGGAGCCAGGGAGTATCTGGACCTGATTGCCGACCAGTCCGAAGTCGGCATGAAGATTACCAAGGGCACCAACAAGTACACCATGCGGGCCAACTGGAAGCTGTTGTGCGAGAACAGCATGGACGGCTATCACCTTCAGCCCACGCACCAGACCTACCTGGACTACATATCCAGCTTGGGCACCGACACGAGCGGTGTAGACGTTCGCCGCCCCCGCGCCGGAGTGGCAAGGGCCCTGGGCAACGGGCACGCGGTTATTGAAAGCGAGGCCAGAAACGGGCGGCCCATCGCTCACTGGCACCTGATGTACGGGGAGGACGCCAAAGAAGAGATCGCCCAGGTCAGGGCCGAATTGGTGGACAAGTACGGCGAGGAGTGGGCGTTTCGAATGTGCGATACGTCCCGCAACCTGCTCATCTACCCCAACTTGGTGATCAACGACATTATGGCCATCACGGTCAGAGTATTCTGGCCGGTGGCTCCCAACCACATGGACGTCACTGCCTGGAACCTGGGGCCGGGCGAAGAGTCGGCCCGGCAGCTGTCGCGACGGTTGGACAGCTTCTTGACCTTCCTGGGCCCAGGCGGGTTCGCAACCCCCGATGACGTGGAGGCTCTGGAGTCCTGCCAGCGGGGTTTTCAGGCAAAGGAATTGGAGTGGTCCGACATCTCCAGGGGGATGCACCGGGAGCCCAAGAACTCGGACGAGCAGCAGATGCGCGCCATGTGGCGGCAGTGGCACGCCCACATGATGGGCTTGGGACACGTCAACACCGTGGACCAACCGGGCCGCGACCGCCAGACCCTTACCCCCGAATTGATCGCCGGAGACGATGACTAGTCCAACCGGCAACCCGGCAGGCGTGGCGTTTGACGCCGCCTTGCGCCTGGAGGTGGAGGATTTCCTCTACCGAGAGGCGGCGTTGTTGGACGAATGGCGTTTGGACGAGTGGCTGACGCTATTCACCGAAGACACTCGCTATGTGGTGCCAACCACAGACCTTCCTGACGGCGACCCCAGCGAAAACCTGGTGTTCATCGATGACGATATCGTGCGGCTCCGGGCCAGGGTCGTGCGGCTCAACAGCCGGCATGCTCACCGGGAGTATCCCTGGTCCCGCACCCGGCGCTTCATCAGCAACGTTCGGGTCACCGAAACCGACGGGGATGAAGTCTCGGTTACCGGGTCTTGCCTGGTGTACCGGATCCGAATGCGTCAGACCGACCCATACGTGGCCCGGTTTTTCTACCGCCTGGTGCGCTCCGGTTCCGATTGGAAGATTCGCTACCGCCGCGCCGAACTGGACCTGGAGGCGTTGGATGCTCATGGGGCGGTCAGCATTATTCTGTAAAATCCTTGTATATTCTTGGAGACGCCGCGGCCGGCGCTTCAGCGGCAACGCGTGGAGTGGCTGACGGCTTCACCGGGAAACGAAAAGAAGCTCGAGGGGCAATGAAGTTTTACAGCTTTGACGAAACGACCTATCCAGGTATCCCTGATGAAATTGGGCCGGAAGCCCGGCAGACCAACAAGTATTGCGACCCCCAACTGGCGGCCCTGACCTACCGGGAGCACCTGGAAGAATGGGAGTTATGCGAGGAGTTGGGGTATGACGGGGCGTTTGTCAACGAACACCATTTCACCTACTTCAACATCAACCCGTCATGCACCGTATTGGCTGCGGCGTTAATCGCCAGAACCAATAAGATGAAAGTCGGCGTCATCGGTCACGTCCTTCCCCTCCGGCACCCGGTCCAGACGGCCGAGGAGTTTGCCCAGCTTGACGTGCTGTCGGGAGGGCGCTTCATTGGCGGCATAGTGAGGGGTGTCCCACAGGAGTACGTCTCTTACAACATCGATCCTTTCACCAGCCGGGAGCGTTTCGCCGAGACCTACGAAATCATGAAGAAGTGCCTAACCGAGGAAATCTTTGATTACCAGGGAGATTTCTACAATTTAAAGGCGGTTTCAGTCTGGCCGCGGCCAATTCAAGACCCCCTGCCCATCTGGATGCCCGCGGGCTCGGCCGAGACCATAGAATTCGCCGCACAGCGGCGGATTCCCATCGCCCGGGTGTGGAACCCCACGGTGGTGTTCCAGGATGCCTTCGAATACTATACGGAGGTCGCCAAGGAAAAATTCGGTTGGGAGGCCGGCCCTGACCAATTCATCGGCTCCAGGTACGTCCATGTAGCCGAGACCACCGAACAAGCAATCGAAGAGTGCCGCGACGCCGTGATGTACGTTCGGCGCCTGAGCACGTTTAGCCGCCCGGTGCAGGTGCCGGCTCCCGTGCCGGGGCTGCAGACCGACCGTTCCTACGAGTACCGCAAGCGCTCCGCCGGGGCCGAGATGCCCGGCCCGGGGACACCTTTCGAAAAACTTCGGGAATCCGGATTCATAGTCTGCGGAGACCCCGATTACGTGGCCGAATGGTTGGGCAACGACATGCGGACTGCGGGATACGGCCATTTCCTGGGTATGTTCCGCGCCGGCAAGAGTGCCCACGAGAACGTGATGAAGTCAAAACACCTCTTTGCCGAGGAGGTAATTCCCCGGCTCCGGGACATCAACACGTCGCCGGCCGGTATGCCGGAAAAGCAAGCCGAAGCGGTGTAATTGCACGCCGCCAAATTCCTTTACATTCGCCAAATCACTTCACATTCAAGGTAACGAAAGAGTAGCTAGAAATGACCCTCTCCCTGTACGAAGACTTCAATTACACCCTGACGCGGGAATCCTTTGAAACCGGCCGGGATTTTCAGGAAACCTCGGACGGGAAGGTTTCCGTCGGTTGGGAAATGCACGTGCCTCCGCCCGGACCCGACGGCGCGCCTTACCAGTTGATTTTTGTGGGGCCCACTTCAGAACACCGGGGATGCGCCCTGAGGCTGGTCCTTGTGGACCAGCAGGGCGGGCCCATCGATGACGACGCCGAGGTGCTGCTGGAGACCTACTACAAGACCGGTTCTGAGCGCACGGTCATGTTCCAGGGCCGGTACGGAGACTTCAAACGGATTGGGGACCAGCGCGAGCCTGATGCGGCCCTGGCAGTCCAAAAGAGAGCCGAGTCGGGAGAAGATTACCTGATCCGGTTGGGCGTAACTCTACCCGAGGGCAGTCCGCTGCCCGACACCGAGGCAATGGATACTTATTTCGAGCTGGATTGCGTCAAACTCTGGTGGGCCGAGACCGCATGATGTCCACCAAGGGTTGCCCCGCGATTCCGGCTGCGCCGGATAGATAGGCTTATGGGAGCTGCTGACGGTTCAATTTTCACCCGCCGGGCCGTGAAAGCCGGTGGGTTTGACATCTCGTACCTGGTGGGCGGCGCCGAAGAGGGCGCGGACCCGATCATGTATCTTCACGGCATGGGGGGCGCCGGTAAGTGGGAAGCTTGCCACATGGCGTTAGGCACCACCGCCGTGACCTACCTGCCCCAACTGCCGGGCTGGCGAGAAGGGAAACCACCAGAATCGATTGCTTCTGTTGGAGACTACGGGCGCGTGGTCCTGGAAATGATGGACGCCCTGGAGTTGGAACGGGTGACGCTGGCGGGCCATTCGATTGGCGGCTGGATTGCTCTATGGCTGGCCGCAAGGCACCCTGACCGGGCGGGCCACATGATTCTGTCCAATCCCATGGGGTTGGACTTCTCCGCAGTCGATCAGCATGGCAATCCGCCAAACCTGTCGGACCTGGATGAAGAGGACTTCGCCAAGGCGGTGTTCGCCAAACTGGGACTCATCGCGACCGCCCAGGCTTACGGCTTTGGAGCCGAGTGGGAAAACGTCCGCCGGGGCCCTGAATTCGAACGTCAATGGAAAGGTCGCGGGCTGGTCGCAGAGTTGACCAAAGACGGATCAACTGACCCGGAACTCATGCAGATGCTTCCCGCCGTCGAGACTGAGACCCTGTTGATTTGGGGCCGCCAGGACGGCCTTGCGCCTCTGGAACAGGGAGAGGCCCTGAATTCCGTGCTTCCCAACTCCAATCTGGACGTAATCGACAATTGCGGCCATCTTCCCATGACCGAAAAACCCGAAACCTTTAACCGCCTGGTGCGCAACTTCCTGGTTGGGGTTGTCGAGGACATTCCGGACGTGGTCCGGGTCTAACCCGCTCTGCAGGCCGGTTGATTGGGGTCTGTTGCCCCGAATATAATCCAAGCGACCGCACCGGCCGATGTGGAAGGGGACCAACAGCGGGCCCCGTTCCGCAAGACCACCGATAGCCGACGTTTCAGGTAACTCTATTAGGTAGGGAGGGAACCATGGCCAGGATCAAGCATATCGCCATACGCACACCTGACCCGGGAAAAACCGCCGAATTTTACAAGTCCGCGTTTGACCTGGAAGAAGTCGGCAAGGCCGGATCTGGCGTTTACCTGTCCGACGGGTACATCAACCTTGCCATCCTTAGGAGCAACGAGCAGGGCAACGGCGAATCCCCCCGGGATGTTCCCGGGTACGCGGGCATAGACCACCTGGGCTTCGTGGTTGACGACGTGGACGCCGCCTGCAAGAAGCTCGAAGAGGAAGGCGCATCCCCCATGGGCCGCATGGACTTTGGCCCAGCCCAGACGCCCGGCGCCCATTCTTACTATGAGATCAAGTACCGCGGTCCCGACCATCAAGTTGTCGATATCAGCGGAGCCGGCTGGATAGGCACTTAGAAACTATCTCAAAACTATCTTTGGTCTTGACGGCGCCCTTCGACAAGCTCAGGGTGAGCGGAATGCAATTTTGGCCCGCTCATGGGGAGCATGTCGAACCACGTTTTGAGATAGTTACTTAGTCGTTTTCGGGGCCCTTCCCCCGTCATAGTTCAAACGCTGGAGACCGTACCGGGGTTTCGCCAGACCACCCCGGTACGGCTATGAATTGTGCCTGGAGACAACGGGCTTTGGGAGTCTGTAAGCCTGCGATTCATTGAATGGCGAGCTGCTAATTTGGACATCGTCGCTTGATATTGGACTGCAACCTTTGGGTCGCCCGTTGCTTCATTGTCCCAATAGCTCCCGTTCAAAGGGTCCCTGAGTTAACGTGCTTAATGGCAGTCATTGAAAGGAGGAGTAACCATGGGAACAGCGCTCACTGATACAGTCATCCGTGAGCAATTAGGTAACCCTGCTGACGTGGTAAAAGAACTAGAAGCATTTCGGCGGTCGGCGAAAGCCCTGTCTTCGGACCGACCGAGAATGATTGACGAATACCCTAACCAGTGGATAGCCGTTGTAGAAGGCAAGGTTAAGGCTAATGCAAAAACCTTCGAGGCGCTGATGGGTGAAGTTGAAAAAAAGAAATTACCAAGACGGAACCTGATCATTAGGTTCATTGACACAACTGAGCGCACGATGATTCTGTGACCGAACGGTATGCTGCGAGGTAGATTTGGAGACACTTCTGGGCGACCCTCCAAGTAGGGTCGCCTCGTTATTCCCAGGCTAGAAATGCGTAGAGACGTTTCGTTTATCGTAGATACTGGAGCGGACTCGACCTTACTGATGCCACTGGACGGGCAAGGTATGGGAGTTGACTACTCCCGGTTAGAAGAAAGTACCACGAGCGTCGGTATCGGAGGAGCTACCGAAAATTTTTGGAACCAGCTCTTTTGGCTTTTAGCGAAGGTAGGCGTTCTCTATACGTTTATTCGTTACAGTTGAGAATCTGCAAGCCATCGCCGAATATAATGGATATCCCATCATTGTTGGGTAGAGATATCTTGAACCAGTGGCGAATGGTTTTTGACCCTTCGAACAACCGTTTGACATTCAGGGTGGTGTCCGCGGATTACACTTATGCCCTTTAAATTCCTTGTTGCTTGCGGTGTTCTTAGCCGGTCCACTTTGCCTATCATCAGCCCTTTTACGGTTCCCACACCGGATGGTGATGAAACTGATAGTAGGCGCACTAGCGCCAGCTAAGACCCCCGATAAGCAGTTAGGGCCGTCACATACAACTTGCGAAATGCCGACACGAAGGTGACGCCCAACCTGTGATAATCCAAAAGTATACAGGCCCGCTACCGGTCATCCAGCCAGAAAAATGGCGGGCAAAACGTGAGGGACAGATGCAGTTAGAAGGGAAGGTTGCGTTGGTAACCGGCGGGGCCCGCGGGTTGGGCCGGTCTATGGCCCTGGCCTATGCTAGGGAAGGCGCTGACGTTGGCGTGGTTGCCCGTACACCGTCAGAGTTGGATGCCGTGGCAAGCGAGATCCGCGCCTTGGGCCGCCGGGCCCACACGGTAAACGCCGAGCTTACCACCAGCGAGGGAGCCGCCCGGGCTGTTGACGAGACTGTCAGCAACCTGGGCAAGATAGACGTCCTGGTCAACAATGCCGGCGGCTACCGGTTGTTCACCAAAGACCTGACCCACTCGGTGACGGTGCTGGACATCACCCCGGAGGAATGGAGCCTGGTGATGGAATCCAACCTCACCACCACCTTTATGGTGTGCAAGGCGGTCCTGCCTCACATGATAGAGCGCCGCACCGGGGTCATCGTCAACATGACGTCCAAAAACGTTGCTCGCCGCGGCAGAGCGGGGCAAGCTTCCTATGCGGCGTGCAAAGCCGCCGTGGAACGACTCAGCGAAGCTCTGGCCGACGAGGTCAAGGACTACGGCATCGCGGTCAACATTCTCGATCCGGGCTGGAACCTGACCAAGCCCAACGACGACTACGACGATGAGGTCCACAAGCGGATGCGTTTGCCAGACGACATTGCCGAGGTGGCGGTGTTCATGGGGCTGCAGACCGCCGAAACCATGACCGGCCAACTGGTTGCCGCTCCGGAATACGATCAGGAACACGGCATAGAACGCTTGTCAGCCTACGAACGTCTCCACGCCTAACGCCCCTGACGCTTACCTCTATGGCTTACTTGGGGCTTACCTGCGCCGCACATGAGCCGGGTGAGGTGCGGCCGTTAATGCCCAGATTGCCCGGCCTCTGCACCCACCCCTGGATCGGGGGATAGTCCCCTGGTCTTGTTGCTCGTAACCACCGAAACGCAGAATGAGGCAATCAGAAGACCTGCCATAGCCCAGTAGGCCCGGTTTAGACCGGTAGTGAACGCCTGGCAGGCATCGCCTCCCGCACCGCTCCCACCGCATTCCACCGCATCCAGACTGGGCTGGAACCCCAACGACGACATGGTGGCCGTTACGATCACCGTGGCCATGGCCACGCTGGTCACATTGGCCCCATTCCGTATCAGGTTGGTGAACGCGGAAACCGCGCCGAACCGGTTCCGTTCTACCGCGCTCATTATGGAGCTTGTGTTCGGCGAGAAAAAAGCCCCCATTCCTATGCTGTGTAAGACCAACGCCGACATTATCACGGGCAGGGAGGAGTTCTCGTCCAGGCTGGACAGCATGAAAATTCCGACGATAGAAACGGCCAGTCCGCCTGACGTGAGCATCCTCCAACCATAACGGTCCGATAGGCGCCCGCTGATCGGCCCGAGCACTGCGATACACATCGCGGCGGGCGCCACGATGAGCCCTGCCTGAGTGGGACTGTAGCCATGCACCCTCTGCAGGTAGAAGGGTGTCAAAAACAAGACCGCCGAGCTCCCCAGGAAGGTGAGGAAAGCGGAGGAAACCCCCAGGGTAAAGACTCTTCTCCGGAACAACCGGAGGTCCAACAGGGGCTCGGCGATCCGAAGTTCCCACCAGATGAAGCCGCATAGCAGGACGGCAAAAGCCGCGCCTGAACCGATGATTGGCGGAGAACTCCAGCCCCATTTGGGCCCGAAGGTTATCGGCATCAGCACTGCCAGCAGCGCCGCTGCCGACAGCGTCGCTCCCAGCCAGTCGAACCTCCCCCTGGTCGAACCCGGGCCGGACTCTCCGGTGCGGGTCTTGTCCAGGATGGCCAATGAGGCAATCACTGCCAGAATTCCGAGGGGAATGCTGAACACGAACACGGACTGCCAGCCGAACGCCCCCACCAGCAACCCGCCCAGCGACGGACCGGCAATGGCCCCAATGCCGATGATGGTCATCATCATACCCAGTGCCTTGCCCCTCTCTCCTTCCGGGAAGGTGGATATTAGTATGGCCATTCCGGTACCCTGGCTCATGGCGGCGCCGCCGCCCTGGACAATCCGAGCCAAAACGAGGACCGGTAGATTGGGCGATGCGGCCGCGAGCGCGGCCCCGGCTACAAAGATCAAGGTTCCCAGGACATAAACGTTGGTCCGGCCCACCATGTCCCCCAACCGTCCCATCGGGAGCAGCAGGGCGCTGATGGTGAGGGCGTACCCGATAATCACCCACTGAATGGTCGCCAGATCGGTGCCGAAGTCGGAGGCCACCGATGGCAGGGCAATGTTGACGCTGCCGTGGTCCACCACCGAACTGAACATGCCGATGGCCAACGCGCCGATGACCCAGTACTTGTAGTTGGGGCTATTTTTGACCGAACTTAACAACCGAGAGTTCCTTTGAACAACTGAGCGTTCCTTTCTGAATGGTTCAAGTGTGAACGGTTCACGCGCCCAAAGGGGCCGGTTGTCTTAAGACCGGCCGGACGCAACGAGAAGGATTCTATCACCAATGGCTGCAGCAAGAATGAGGGGCGTGCAGGGGTTGATATTGGAATGAGGTTGAAATTTACCCGTAGGAGTGAATCCTGAGAAAGGTGCGGATTTATTGGTCGGATCGTCAGGCGATTTTCTCCAGGTGGCGGGGTGCCTCTGACAAACTTTTGGGGGGACAAGATGTGGGTGGTGAGATATTGCGTGGTGTTTGCTGTGGCTCAACCTGAAGAAACTATCTCAAAAGTCCAGGGCAATCGCATTTACAATGCCAATACTCGGGTGACCCTCACCCGTCATTCCCGCCGCAGCGGGAATCCAGAGCCCGTTCCCACATCCAGGTACGTGGGGCAATGCAGGAGTGGTCCGCATGGGACCGGTCTGCTTGGCTAAGAGGCGAGGCGTCCTGCGTATCCTAACCTAGGCTATTGAGATAAAGGGCTCTGGATTCCCGCTGCGGCGAGAAAGACGGGGGTGGGGTTGTGCCCCCATCCTGACTTCTCCTAGCCGCGGGAAGCAGGACATTTAGGACGCACCAGCCGCAGTTTATGATGCGATAGCCCTGGGGCGGCGTCGTGCATCGTGAAGACCATTTCAACCCGTTGGCCCACTGGAGTCGCCAAACCTACTCCATCTGATACCACCGGCTTCCGTGCCCCGGCAACCGTTCCATGCCGTCGTCAACACAATAACGACGTAACTGTTCAGACTTAAGGGGATCCGAGGGTCTGAAGTTCGAAAATCTGGGGCGAATCCCCGTTGCTGACGCTCAGACTGACGGCTGCCAAACGGCCTTCGACCAATTCGACCCACCAAGTTTGAACAGTTACCGAGGGGCGCCGGCGGATATAGCGACGCCAACGCTTTGAAGTCACCGGCTTACGCTAGTCTTCCAGTGGTGGGTTGTGATAGCCGTGGGTACGCGTGGGGCTTTTCTGAGATTTGATGTGGCGGGTTACGGCATTCGTCAACGCAAGAGGCTGTTTCCACATGAAGGCGGTTGGAATTGTCTGGACATACCGGGCTTAGGGGATTATCATCGTGACAGAGTGGTCAAACTAGAAGGCGCAGCGCTCAAAGAAGCCCAGGTCCTCCTTGACCTGATATCCGGCTACCTGGAACCGGAATCTACGGAGCTGGTAGCCGAGGCATACGCGTTCGCCGACCAATGCCACCAGGGCCAAACCCGAAAGTCGGGTGAGCCCTACATCGCCCACCCCCTGGCAACCGCTCGCCTACTGGCCGGACTACACCTAGATCCCAACACCATCATTGCTGCTCTGCTTCACGACGTAGTCGAGGACTGTGGCGTGAGCCTTGAGGATGTTGAGTCTCGCTACGGACGGGAAGTCAGCGCCCTGGTGGACGGCGTAACCAAGTTGGATCGGATCAACTCGCGCTTCAACGATCTTCAGTCGAGCGGCCTGGGGTTCCCCGACGACCAGGACCCCGTTTACGCCGAAAGTCTCAGAAAAATGCTCGTGGCCATGGCGGAGGACATCCGCGTGGTGTTGATCAAGCTGGCCGACCGGCTACACAACATGGAGACCCTGGACGCCCTGGCTCCCGAAAAGCGGCAGCGTATCGCCCAGGAAACCCTGGACATATACTCGCCCCTGGCCCATCGCCTGGGCATCTGGGAGATCAAGGTGCAGTTGGATGACCTGGCTTTCCGGCACCTGAATGCCGAAAAGCACCAGGAAATATCCGAGTGGATCTCGGTGAGGCGGGAGCAGCGGGAAGAGTACATCGAGCGGATGTCGGCGACGCTAAGCGCCGAGTTGCAGGGTTTCGGGGTAAAAACCGAGGTATATGGGCGGCCCAAGGGCATCTACAGCACCTACCTGAAAATGCAGAAATACGCCGCGCAGGGCAAGGAACTGAGCGACATCTACGATCTATATGCCCTCAGGGTGTTGGTGGAGACCAAGGAGGATTGTTACAAGGCATTGGGAGCGGTCCACCAGCTATGGCATCCCGTACGCGGGCAGTTCGACGATTACATTGCCAATCCGAAAGATAATCTGTACCAGGCCCTGCACACCACCGTGATCTGCGAGGGCGGTGACCACCTGGAAGTCCAGATCAAGACCTACGAACTCCACCAGATTGCCGAGTACGGTGTGGCGGCTCACTGGCGGTACAAAGAGGGAAAGTCCGGAGACCTCCTGTTCGAAGAGAAGATGACCTGGCTGCGCCAATTGTTGGAGTGGCAACGGGAAGTGGTCGGGACCGACGAGTTTATCGAGTCGGTAAAACAGGACCTTTTCCACGATCAGGTTTTTGTCTACTCCCCAAAGGGAGACATCATAGAGCTCACCTCGGGCTCGACCCCTATTGATTTCGCCTACAAGATACATACCGAGCTTGGGCACCGTTGCATCGGCGCCAAGGTCAACGGAAGGCTGGTGTCTTTGGACACGGCGCTTCAGAACGGCGACACGGTGGAGGTTATGGCCTCCAAGGTGGAGCGCGGGCCCAGCCTGGACTGGCTGAATCCCAACCGGGGTTACGTCAAGTCCGCTGGCGCCAGGCAGAGCGTCCGGCATTGGTTCCGCCGGCAGGCCCGGGGGACCAACGTCAAGCGGGGCCGTGAGATCCTCAAGAGGGAATTGCGGCGAATCAACCAGAACGTCGACGATGCCGAGATACTGTCGATAAGCAAGTACGAGAACATGGACGACTTGCTGGCCGACTTGGGCTCGGGCGTGATTAGCGAAAGCCAACTGGCCCACCGGCTGGCCGAATCACGGAAGGAAACCGAACCCGCTCTGCCGCCGGTAAAGCCAAACCTGCCCCTTTCCAGTCCGAGTTCGGGAATTTCGGTCCTGGGTGTGGGAGACCTGCTGATACGCATGGCCCGGTGTTGTAACCCTATTCCCGGCGACCTCATTCTGGGCTTCATCACCCGCTCACGGGGCGTAACGGTCCACAAGAGGGACTGCGTGAGCCTGAAGAATGAGGACGAGCAGGAGAGAATCGTCAAGGTGGATTGGGGCGAGGCCAAGCACCTTTATCCCATCCGGATAATGATGAAAGCCTATGACCGGGTTGGGCTGCTCCGGGACGTGACGATGCAGGTTTCCGAAGAGCGGGTCAACATCGCCTCGGTCATTACCAAGGAGCTCAGCGACGGCACCGTAACCATCGAGTTGACGGTCCATACCACCGGACTGGAGCAGTTGGGTAAACTGTTCGCCAAGCTGGAGGGCGTGAGCGGAATCAAGTCCGTATATCGCGATAGCTCCAGTAGCATGGCGTCCGTGCCTGCTTAATGGAACAGGCTACACCCAATCCTCGCCACAACACCCCCTCCCTCGTAGATCCCCTCAACCCGGCTCCCCAGTCATTCACACTGCAACTGGAATCCTGCTTGGTCGTCGGTCAGGGCGGCGTTTTTAGCCGGACGACAGCCCCGCCTGGGATTCACCCGTAGCGGGAATGACGGGAGAGGAGCCGCGTTTGGCCATGATTGAGAGACCTGAGAGTGAATTTGGGAACCGCCGTCACAATTATCAGCGCCACTGTATACTACAGTCGCCGGCGGAAAGAGTGTGTCTCCTGGACACGCGGTCATCCCTACCGGAGTTGGCAGGGAGCCGGTTCCAACTCTGATTGATTTTTACGGAGGTGGTGAAATGGCAGACAGGACTCCGATTATTCCCCCGGGCGTTAGCCCCAATCCGGCCCTTTCTCCCGGCATTCGAGCCGGCGATTTCCTATTCGTGTCCGGTCACGTCGGCAACGACGCATCGGGCAACCTGGTGGGACCGGGAGACTGTGAAGCCCAGTCCCGGCAGGTGATGGCAAACATTCGAGGCGTGGTGGAAGCCGCAGGCGGGACCATGGCCGACGTGGTAAAGATAACCTGCTTCCTCACCGACGTGGCCAACTACCCTGCCTACAGCAAGGTGCGCAGCGAGACCTTCCCTAGTGATCCTCCTGCCAGTTCAACAGTGATCGTGGCCGGACTGGTGCGGCCGGAGCTGTTGGTGGAAGTGGAGGCAGTCGTACACCTGCCGGGGTAGGAGTTGGGCGAAGCGGCCGGGGGTGGGCCGGCGTTTTGGTTGGGAGTGGGCCGGTGGGCCTATCAGGCGCATTTCGTGCAGGTGTCCATGCTTGCCGGACTGGCGCTGTCCTTGATGCTGGTAAGTGGTTTACAGATTAACAGGGCGGTTTCCGCCGTATTGGCGACAAAGTTGTTGATAGCCCTTTGTACCTCCTGCCAGCGGGCACCCTGGGGAGGGTCACCCGGAGCCAAGGATCCGGCATCTACTGGCAACGAACCGCCGGTTGACACATCGGCCCATCCTGACTTCATGAGCTTTCGGATGCCTCGCCAACCGGATTGCGGCCAGAAGCGGCGTAGGGTTCGAAGCTACGATAGTGCACTTCATGTCGATGAGTCGATTGAACGCTCTGCATTCCCCTGCCGGGTCCATCGCAGTGAAGTGCAAGGCGTTCCGCCGGTCAATCCAACGCCCGCACGTCCTTGAACCTGATTAGGGATATCAGGCTGATGGCGGCGGAGGTTGCTCCAACCGCGATCAGGGCGGTGTTGATGTTTACCTGGTCGGCGACGTAACCGATGGCTACCGCCGCCAACGGTATCAACCCCGATTCGTAATGCCAGACGCTGGAGACCCGTCCCCTCAGGTTGTCGGACACCAGTGACTGGATCAAGATGTTGTTGCTGACGACGGAGTGAGTCTGGGACAGTCCCATGAACACCATCAGAGGCAGGGACAGCCAGACCCAATGGGATAGCCCCAAGACGAAGATTACCACGGAGCCCGTGAGCAGGGCCAGCATCGTCACCAGGCCTTTCTTGGTGACAAACCCCCAGGTGGCCACGAGAATCGTCGTGGCCAAGCCGCCGCAGCCCATCAGGGCAATCATGAAGGTGCCCGTCCCAACGCCGGCGCCCAGAGCGTCTTGCGTATACACCGGCATTAAAAGGACCAGGGGCATGAACACGGTGGTGCGCAGGAAATTCAGCAACGTCAACCGGCGGAGGGGAGAACTGGTCACTATGTACTTGATCCCGTCCTTGAGGTTGGTGAATGCTGAGACTCGCTGGGCGGTGGAGGCCTCGCGGAAGGGGGTCTTCATTGGGAGCAGCAGCAACGCCATCCCCAAATAGAGCGCCGCCTCAAAGAAGAAATTCCACTTGAAGCCGACCGTGCTGATGAGGAGCCCGCCCACCAGCGGACCCAGCAGCCGCATGATGTTGACGCCCATGGCGTTTAGCGCCAGGGCGTTGGCCAAATCCGACCTGGGGACCGTGTTTGCTACCAGGGCGTGGCGGACCGGCTGTTGAATGGCGTGGGCCGCTCCCGACAGCAGCATGTAAGAGTAGGCATGCCAGACCTGCACCCAATCTCCAGCGATGAGGACGGCAAACCCCACGGCAAAGACAACCTGGGCCGCGTGGGAGGTGATGGCGATCATTCGCCGGTCTATCCGGTCAGCGAGGACGCCGGCCCAGGGACCCAGGGCCAGAACTGGCAGAGACCTGATGCCAGCCACGGCAACCGAGTGCAACGCGGAGCCTTCGCTGATAGAAAGCACCAGCCATCCCACGGTGAAGAGCTGGAGCCACTGGGCGCCGTTGGCCGATATGTTGCCGGCGAAGAGGAACCTGTAGTTTCGATTGTCGCGTAGGGAGTCAAAGGTGCGGAGGCCGCCCCTGGTTGATCTTCTGGCCGTAACGGCGGGGGCGGGAGCGCTCTCTGCGGGGGCGTCTTGCGCCGATTGTTGTTCTGCCAAAACCTGTGTCTAAATGACCTCGTTACCGGATTTCCATAAGACTACCGCCAAGGCCCAGGAACGGGCGGCTTCGGTAAAGCTCCCCGGAGGGTAACCGGTAGCTGGCCGAAAAAATGCGAACCCATCTTGGACTAGGGGATCTGAATCCGGGAATCCCCGGCCAAAATGGGTTCCAGCATGGTCTGCCCGCGTTTGCTGGGCAGGAAGTTAACGCCGCGCGCTAATTGTCGGAGGCGTAAACCTCAGCCTTGTTGGTGGCGGGGTCGTACCGGTGGCGGAGCATGCCGCTCAGCTTCCGCCCCTCCAGCCGGATAACCAGCGCCCGGTCTTCCGCGACACACCGGGTGTTATGAATCTCTCCCGGCAGGAAGAACGCAATGTCCCCGGCGCCTTGGGTCCAGCTCTCCAGGGGCTTTATTTCCGGGGAAGTCCGGTCGGTTTCGGGGTAAGACCAACGCCACTTGGTTTGTTCGATGGCCCCGCTGTAAACTCCGTACACTACCCAGGTTGTGCCGTGGTCGTGGGGCAGATTGTCCTGACCTGGGCGCTGGATTCCGCACATCAGGAGGAATCCGCCGTCGGGGTGCCCGTACTCCTCATCCTGGTGAAGGTCGACCCGCCCGAAACCTCCCTCCGCCGGCAGGTTCAGCTTTTCTTCCAGCCAGTCAGGCTCGGCCAACAGGGTTGTCATGTTGCGGGCGATCTGTTGGGCCTGGGTCCGAGGGTCCTTGGTGGACGCAAAAACCGCTCTTGCGTCGTCGACGAATGCCTCCATGGTGTAAGCCTTGGTCTGCGTCATGACTCACCTCGGTAGAATTGGTTTGAGGGATTGGGGTCACGCCAACGCGGCCCCAAGCAGTCAAGAGTTAGTATAACGCCATCGGGCGGCAAAACAAACGGGCCAACCGATGGGCACGGGCGTCAGGTTTGGCGGTAGCGGTTGACGATGGGCAGGCGGCGGTCCTTGCCGAATGCCCGGGGCGTAATTTTCACGCCCGGAGGAGCTTGCCGGCGCTTGTACTCGTTGCGGTCGGCGTAGCTAATTACCTGGGCTACGATTGCAGGGTCAAACCCCATTGCCACCATTTCTTCGTAGCTGCTGTCCTGCTCCACGTAGGCTTTCACCACGGGGTCCAGCAGTTCGTAGGTTGGCAGAGTGTCCTGGTCCAACTGGTCTTCCTTGAGTTCGGCGCTGGGTGGCTTGTTGATAATGGCTTGCGGAATCACCGGGTGAGGCTTGCCGTGCTGGTTGCGCCACTCGCAAAGCTCGTAGACCAAGGTCTTAGGCACGTCCTTGATGACTGCAAAACCTCCGGCCATGTCGCCGTACAGGGTGGCGTAGCCCATGGCCATTTCGCTCTTATTGCCGGTGGTCAGCACCATCCAACCGAATTTGTTGGAGATGGTCATCAAAATGTTGCCCCGAATACGCGCCTGAACGTTTTCTTCAGCCGTGTTGGGTTGGGTGTCCCGGAAGTAGGGTTCCAGCATGTTGGCAAAGGCGACGTGGGCGGGTCCGATAGGCACCACCCAGAGATCGATGTCGAGGGCGCGGGCCAACTCCTTAGCGTCGGTTATGCTTCCTTCAGACGAGTACCTGGAGGGCATGGAGACGCCAACCACGTTTTTGTGGCCCAGGGCATCGGCGGCGATGGCGGCGGTCAGGGCCGAGTCTATCCCGCCGGAAAGGCCTACCAGCACCTTCTGGAACCCGGACTTGGTCAGGTAATCCCTCGTTCCCACCACCAGGGCCTGGTAAACCTCTTCCACCGGTCCCGGCGGGTCTATGGCTGCGTCGACCGGCAGGGCTGGTGGCGCTTCGCGTCCTGGTGGAGAAACATGGACTATCTTGGACTCGCCGATTTCCTTCAAAATGGCGGTGTTTTCTTTCCGGGTCCGGGGAGCCCTCAGCCGGGTCCGCAGCACCGACTCAATGTCCAGGTCGGCCAGGATCAAGTCTTCCTGAAAGGAGGGTCCCCGTTTTACCAGGTCCCCGGCGCTGTCGTAGATCAGGCTGGCGCCGTCGAAAACCAACTCGTCCTGGCCGCCAACCGCGTTCAAGTAGGCGACGAACAACTCGTTGTCGGCGGCGCGGGTGGCGATCATGCTTTCCCGTTGGAACCGTTTCCCCGAATGGAAGGGTGAGCCGTTAATGTTGACAATGACTTCGGCGCCGGAGTCCCGTTGCACTGCAATTGGGCCCACGGAGTACCAAAGGTCTTCGCAAATCCCCACTCCGACCTTTACGCCATTGATGGTGTAGACGGGACAGGTGCTGCCCCGCATGAAATATCGGTCTTCGTCGAATACCCCGTAGTTGGGCAGGTGCATCTTTTGGTAGATGTCCACCAACTCCCCGTCATACCCCAAGGCAGCGGCATTGGCAGTATCCGGGTCCACACTGACGAATCCCACCAGAACCGCAATTCCCTGGGACGCGGCCACCACACGTTCCATGGCGGCCAGGTTGTCCTTGAGGAATGCGGGCCGGAGGACCAGGTCTTCGGGGGGGTAGCCGGTGATGGCCAATTCGGGGAAAGCGACAAGATCGGCATGGGCCTGCCGGGCCCGATCCAGGTATTCCAAAATCTTGGCGGTGTTGCCCGGAATGTCACCTACGGTGGTGTTGATTTGAGCCAGGGCCAGGCGAAAAGAACGCGGCATGAGTCCTCAAAAGCTCCTTTGTGGCAGTATACATAGTGGCGTCGTGGCGCGCCAATTGTTTTGCCCCGGCTTGAGTGCAGGATTGGACTAGTGGTGACGCAGCCCAAATCTTCGAGGGTCTCCGAATGCCCCGGTTCCAGGCGCCGGACCGGCCGCAAACAGCAGGCTGAAATCGGTCCGCTGTGCGGGTTCTGGGACTTCTTGTTGGCGTCTATGCCCCATGCTACTATTGCTCGGAATTGGCGGAACCGGCAGTTGGCCGCCGCCTGGGGGAACGAGAATGGCCTTGCGGACCGGCGCCCAATTCCTGATGGGACTCCAGGACGGGCGGGAAATCTGGTTGGAAGGGGAGCGCGTGGCCAACGTCGTCACCCACCCAAAATTAGCCCGCATGGCGGCGACCCTGGCTGGCGTCTACGACCTGCAACACAGGGCCGAAAACCAGGAGCACATGAGCTTCAAGTCCCCTTCCAGCGGCCAACCGGCGGCATTGTCCTACATCATCCCCCAGTCCCAAGAGGACTTGCTGGCGCGTCGGAAGGCTCTGGAAATCGTGGCCGCTGATTCCTTCGGGATGCTGGGACGGACGCCGGATTACGTAAACATCCAACTTACATCGATGCGCCAGATGGCGGGGTTGTACGGCTGCAACAACCCCCGCTACGGGGACAACCTGGTACAGTACCACGAATACGTGCGGGAGCGGGACCTTTGCCTGACCCATGCTTTCGGGCATCCCCAGGTTAACCGGGGGTTGGCGGTCAGCGAGTTGGCCGACAAGTACACTGCCATGGGCGTGGTGGACACCACCAATGATGGAGTCATTGTCCGGGGCGCCAAGCAGTTGGCGACGCTGGCGCCGTTTTCCGATGAAATTTTCTGTCCGGTTTACCGGCCTTTGAACATCGATTCCGAGGATGAAAGAAAATACTGCGTGGGTTTCTCGATCCCCGTAAACACGCCCGGGTTGAAATTTATATGCCGGCAGTCCCACGACTTTGGCGAGTCGCTGTATGACTACCCCCTGTCCGGCCGCTACGACGAAATGGACGCCCTTGCCGTGTTTGAGGACGTGCTGATTCCCTGGGGCAGGGTCTTCCAGTTTGAGGATATGGAATTGGCGAACCTTGCCCTGCAGGCAGTTCCCATGTGGCGCCAGTACATGCAGCAGGTAGCGGTGAAGAACATCGCCAAGCTTGAGTTCATTCTGGGCATAACTCATCGCATCGCTTTGGGCATTGGCATAGAGGTTTTCAGCCACGTGCAGGAGAAAATAGCGGAGATCGTGGACATTCTGGAGACGGTGCGCTCTTATATGAGGGCTGCCGAGGCCGACGCCGCATTCCTTGAAATGAACGGGGAAGTGACCGGGCTTAAAGGAGAGAAGATAGAGGGCGAAGGAATCTGGCCCGCTCCCGAGCCCTGGATTGCGATGCGGAACTGGTACCCGGACGCCTACGTGCGGGTTATCTGGATAGTGGAGCAGTTGGCGGCGGGAGGCCTGATGCTGACTCCTACCGAACAGGACGTCCACGGCGAGTTGGCGGATGAGATCGGCAAATTCTACAGCGGCGCCAATCTGGATGCTACGGAAAGGATAGCGCTCTTTCGATTAGCGTGGGACCTGACGGGCACGCAATTCGGGTCCAGGCAAACCCTGTACGAAAGATTCTTCAACGGTGACGTAGTCCGGCTGCGGCAGCGCCGGTTCGCTACCTACGATTACACCAGGGCCACCAAGGCAGTGGACACTTTTCTGGCCAGAGACCGGTAGAAATATTCGCCCGCCGTCCAGTTCTTGTTACGGAGCAGGCGTCTTTCGGCCGACCACGACGAATAAAGGGTCGCCAGGCGGGCTTTGCTCGGGATTGACCAGGCCGGAGTGGAAGTCTTGGAGGTTGCCCGCCGCCCGCATGTAGGATTCCACCAGCTCGATGTGCTGTTGGTCATTCCCCATGCGCCAGATGCGCACCGCCTTGGTGGGAAACATGCGGTTGGAAAATGATACGATGAACACCCCGCCGGGTTTGAGGATCCGGCTCACCTGCTCGAAGGTCTCCACCGGACGCGTCAGATATTGCGCCGAAACGGTTATCACCACCGCGTCAAAGGAGTCGTCCGGGAAGGGTAGGTTGGGGTCCTGGTTCACGTCGTGGACAACATGGTCGTCAAGGTCGGGGTTCTCACGCATTTCCACCGCATTCATCCCCAGTCCAACCAGACGGGTCTTGGCGTGGCCGCTGGGCCAGTGGGACCGCCAGCTACTCATGAGGTCGAGGACGACCGAGTCTGGGAGTATCAAGTCCCGGAAAAGCTGGGACACGGCGGCGATGGCAGAATCGTCGATGTGGACGACCAGCCTGGGCATGGTATAGAACAGGCCGTCGTCGCTTTCGTCTTCTCGTTGGAACGCGTCTGCCGGATACGGTGGTTGCGTGGGGCGCCTCCTTGGGGGGTGCCGATTTCTGTTGGGTGATGACCGGGCGGCTTGGCAAATTGTACCATGCCACCTGTTGCCCTCGGGTTAACCACTGGATATATTGCGAGGTCCAGCCATGGCGCAGCCACAGCAAACGCGGGAAACGCACCCATACTTCATGCACGACGCCATCCTGGACCAGCCGCGGGCCGTGGGGCAGATGCTGGACACCCAGGGCGATTCCGTCCGGCAAGCGTCAGAGTCCCTGGCCAGCAAGCGGCGGATTTACCTGGTGGGGATCGGCACTTCGTGGCACGCGGCGCTGATAGCGGAACACTGGTTTCGGCGTTTCGCCCAAGGCTTGCCGGAGGTCCAGGCTTGGCATTCCTTCGAGTTCCACTCCTATCCGCCTCCCCTGAGCCAGGAAGACGCGGTGATTGTCATCAGCCATCGGGGCACCAAGACCTACTCGTTCCTGGCGTTGGAATTAGCCAAATCGTGCGGCGCTTTTACGTTGGCGATTACCTCGACCAATCCGGGACCGCGGATCCGGGTTGCCGATCTGGAGATAAACACCGTGGAACAGGAACGCTCGGCCGCCTTCACCGTGAGTTACACATCCGCCCTGACGGTGCTGGCGATGATTGCCGCGAACCTTGGCGGGAGCAGCTCCAATGGCCCCGACGCGGCAACGCTGCAGGCCCGGTTGCGGGACGTGCCGGGACAGATTTCCCAAGTGCTGTCGAAAGAGGGGGAAATACGGGAAGCCGCGGAGCGTTTTCAGGGTGCGAGCAGATTTTTGACTGTCGCCTGGGGACCCAACACCGCCAACGCCTACGAGGCGGCGCTGAAAATGAAGGAGACCAGCGCCGTGGATTGCGAGGGACTTCAAACGGAGCAGATTCTCCACGGTCCGTTTTGTTCGGTCAATCAGGACTGCCTGGTAACGCTGGTTGCGCCGCCGGGGCCGGGATACCAGCGGTCGTTGGATATTGCCAGGGCCAGCAGAGCCGTAGGGGCGGCGGTGTGGGCGTTGGTGCAGCAGGGGGACGACCAGTTGTCGGCAGAGGCCGGCAATGCCTTTGAGCTTCCCGAGATGCCGGAGTTGTGGAGCCCCCTGGTGTACGTCGCGCCGATCCAGCTATTCACATACCACCTGGCTTTGGCCCGAAACGCCCACCCAGATCTGTTCCAGCAAAACAACTCCAGGCAAGCGGCCGCGCGGCGTGAGTACAACCTTTAGGTGCACGCTTCAAGTTGGCGCGGCAAAAACACAGGAAATAGCCAAGAAATCACCAGGGGGA
Source organism: Dehalococcoidia bacterium (assembly GCA_965226825.1). Classification (GTDB taxonomy): domain Bacteria; phylum Chloroflexota; class Dehalococcoidia; order Lucifugimonadales; family UBA3495; genus Io17-Chloro-G2. Next base: position 2,587,348 of record CBDDED010000003.1, on the reverse strand, counting down.
ACCATGTCCACCGATGACGCCAGAGATTTTTTGCAACGGACCCAGCAGGACCGGGGATACACCCTGGAAATGCACCGGATCATGGCGGAAGCCGACCTGGAATGGGCGGAGAAATATCACCAATTCATCGAGGCAACCTACACCGGCCAGCGCCTGTTGGACCGGAAAACCAAGGAGTTGCTTCAGATAGTGGTAGAAGCGGCGCTCCGAGCGGACGTGGAGCAGATACAGGCGCACGTGAGGGTTGCACTGCAGGAAGGGGCTTCCCCACGGGAGATATTGGAAGCGCTGCAGGCGGTTATTGCCCCCATGGGAGCGTTGGCCTTCCGGCGGGGCCTCCAAGCCTGGTCGGCGGAGACTGGCATCGGCGCTCCCTAGCTGCGGCGACACGCTTAGAGGACGCCGGATTTCTTACCCGGGCGTGGCTTTGCACAATAATGTCTTTTAGTCCTATTTTTCGTGCAGAATTGTCGAACAGTCGGTGCCTGCTGAATTCGGCAACTGTCGGTCTGTAATCCAAGGATATCTGATATGAGGACCCGAAGTAGTATTGTATCGGGCATCTATCGTTGAAGTCGTAAGTGGGATCATGGATGGGAATGGCCCTGGCCCGCCGCCGTCGCCAGGCCTGTTCATGTTCCGGGCAACCCAAATAACACCCTTGTGTCATTGCGAACCGTGTGTTATTTTCCGCCACCGTTGCGTATGGGGGTGTGGGCAGCAAGTTAGACAGGACGCAACGGCCCGGAGCCTGCACGGCATCCTGTAATTGTCCATGGGTGGAAGGTTGACACTCGCTTCCAGGTTGTTGATAACTGGTGATGGAATGCCGGGGCCTTGGAACCAAATGAGGAGAGAGGGGATCATGAAGTGTGCTTGGTTCGACCCAGGCGGGACCTAGTGGTTAAGACCTGATCCCCCACAAAGAGGAACGCCGCCGGTTCAGACGGCGGCGCACTCACCGGGGGATCCACAGGAGTCCATCGTCGGGGATGACAACGGGCATAGCCTGCCGCTCGAAAGCGATGAGAGCAAGCTAGGTCCAAAGGTACCCTTTTGTCAAGTCCCCGTCCGGAAAACGGCGGGGATTTTTGTGTCTCCGTCGTTAATAAAGTCTAACTTGTTGACACTGAGGAGGATAACCTTGTTATTCAAGAGAATAGTGCTTTCGATAGTTGCCGTTCTCGCAATCGTGGGAATCATAGCCGCCGTCCCGCTTGGTGATCGGTCTGGTGATGTTGCGCCGTCAGGGCAATCTGGTACCAACGATTCTGGTATTAGTAGCGCCGAATTGGAAGACCTGAGGGCCGTCGCTAGCCAATTGGGGATAACTCTTGAGGAAGCAACTGAGCGCTATGAGTGGAACGACGATTTCGCTTTGGCTGCGTCACAAATTAGTGAAGCGTTTCCTGATGCTTTCGCTGGAGCTGCGATCTTGGGTGATGATAGCGCCTGGGTCGCTTTCGCGGGCCAGGTTCCTGACGACGCAAGCGAGATGATCGATGGCTTCGGCGGTACCCACAGCGATATTTCAGTTGAGAAACGCGTCGACATGGGATTCACAGAGGTCGAACTGAAAACTGCGATTGAAGCAATCCACTATGCTGTTTTTAAAACGGATGAGGCGCTCGACTCGTCCACGTCGTTCGACTACACGGCAGGTAAAATTACGACAAATGTGGTCCTGGAGGACACTGCATCAGACTCCGTTGTCGACGATCTCCAGGACATCGCGGCGAATAAGCTCACAGAATCGACTCGGGCAAGCATCGTCAACAGCATTACGACGTCCGTGGTTCGCTCGGATGACCCGGTTCTTGGCGGGAATGATGACAATTCTAAGCATCTGGGCGGTGAATTCCTGGACCCTGACTGCACCTCAGGATTCGTGACGGTGAGTTCATCGGGGGTGAGGGGCATTTCTACTGCTGGACACTGCCCCGACTCTCTAACCGATGACGGAGTGGGTCTGACTTTTGAGGATGATCTGGTTGGCGCTCATGGTGACTTCCAGTGGCACTCGGGACCCCTGGATTTGCCTAACGAGTTCTACGCTGGCAACAGTTCATCAACTCAAGCAGACCAACGCTCGGTCCTCTACATACAAGGCCCATCGGTGGGGCAGTTGCTTTGCCAAAATGGCGAAATAACCCATAAATACTGTCAGAGAGTGCGTAAGCTAAACGTCTGCAAAGGACTTATGTGTAATCTGGTGGAAATGGAAGCGCGTCACGCTGCGGGTGGTGATAGCGGTGGACCCGTGTACTGGGGCAACACAGCGTATGGTCTTCATCAAGGATGGAAATATGATCCGATCTATCCCTTTGACCGGGATCTCTTCTCCCGAGCGGATCGTATCGACAACGCGCTTGGTATTAGCATTGCCTATGAGTAAAATGTAGGAAGACTGGCCGGGAGCGTGCGCGCTCCCGGCTATCCCTATTGGGCAGGTCGCTACATGGGCTCATGGTGGTTGAACGGTAAGGCAAGGTGGGGTTAACCAAGGAGGCCTTTTGACAAGCAATTCCGGTTCAAGAAGATTCTTCTCCGGTCGTCTTGGAACGATAGTTGTGACGGCGGTTATAACTGGGCTGTTGGTCTTTGTGGCCTGTTTCATGCTTTGGCATCACCTGGGTGGGGGTGCCTGGCGTGGCTCAGTGAGTGTGGATAGGGCGTTGTTCGTTCCTCCAGACCGGCTCAGACTTTCTGTCGCCTCCTGCAATGGAGACCCAGAAATGGTATTTGTGAGGGAAACCGAAGCCGATGTGCAGGTTGAGGTGATCGCCTTCTCCACTCCCTGGATAGGTGGCGATGACTGTGCGGATCAAGTTAATCTCCGCCTGGCGGAGCCGCTGGGAGACCGGATTGTGGTTGACAAGCACACCGGGCAATCAGTGAGCGTCAGTACGGGTGACTCGTGGTCGGATGTTAGGTAGATGTCAATGGCGGGGACAAAATGTTTCCTTGGAACGGCGGAATAATTCAGCTTGCTGCTCAGGGAACATCTCCAAATTAATTCGGATAGTTCACCCTTGCGGGTGAAGTCCGCCCTCAATCCTATTTTTTTGCAAAGCCCACCCGGGTGTATTTTCATGAATTTGCAACCCGGTATGGCGGGCAAGCACGTCAAAGTCGGCGTCCTTATGCAACACCGGCGCGTATGGCAACGGAGGCAATTAGACAATCAATCAACTTGCGAACAGTCTCCCCCCGCTGCCGGCAACGTCGATATAACACAGCGGCATCCTCAAAGTCCGTCGCCAAGGTTGGTATTACCACCGTCGGTGCCAGCAGCCGCCGAAGGCTCTGCAGATGCGATTCGTCCCGCGCCCCGGCCAGCACTTCCATCTGCACCGCATTGCAGGTGGCAATCTCGCTCGCCAATAGTTCATCAACCAGGGAGCAAACTGGGGACCCCGAATTTCGCAGGAACTCTATCCAGGCCGAAGTATCGACCAGAATTACGCCGAACGGCTGGAACGCATCGCGTCGAGGTCGCCCTCCCAGCCGATCCCTCGAAGCGATCGAGCCTCGTCCACAGATGCCTGTTCGGCTGCCAGCGTCCGCAGGGCGAAGTTAATCGCTTCGCGCTTGGTCGCCAGTTGATAACGCCGCATTACCTCTGCGCACGCCTGATCATCGATGTTTTCATTGGAGCGTGACATATACCTGTTCTATACCACCTGGCCAAGGCCAGCTAAGCCATTGGAATAATAGGACACGGGGCCCCACCGGTTTGACGCCATGTCGGAATGGCGGCTACTTCTCCCAGACCACCTTGTTGCTGAGGGTGCCTATTTCGCTGATGTCCACTTCTATCGTGTCGCCGTCTTTCATGTTTTCGGTGGCGCCGTCGGTGCCCATCCAGACTACGTCGCCGGGGACCAACGTCAGGTATTTGCTCATTTCGCTGATGTAATGGCGGACGCTGAAAATTGCTGACTTGACGTCGTATTCGCCGACAGTCCGTTCGTTCAGCCTGACGGTGACGTGGAGGTCGTCAGGTTCCAGGTCGGTCACGATCCAGGGACCCATGGGCGCGAACGTGTCGCTGTTCTTGGCTCGCCAGAAGGTCCGGTCGCCCCGCTGCCAGGTGCGTTCGCTTACGTCGTTGCCGATGGTGTAGCCAAACACATAGTCCAACGCCTGGCTTTCGGTGACGTTCTTGCAGGTCTTGCCAATGACCACCACCAACTCACCTTCGTACTGGACTTCGGTGGTGGCGTCTTTGGGAACAATGATGGGGTCTTGATGGCCGGTCAGCGAGTTAACCGCTCGGTAACCTATGTCGGCTTTTTCCGGCAGCTTGGGCTCTTCTCCCCGCATCTGGGCGGCCCAGGTGACGTGTTCCGGGTAGTTGATGCCCGCGGCATAAAATGTGGGCGGGATCACCGGCGCCAGCAGCTTGACGTCGGATAGCTGGTGCTGGGCTACCCTCTTCTGTTCCACCCCGGCCTTATCGTTTGCCCCGTTGGCGTCAAAGGGACTGCCAACCACTTCGACTACAGTCTCCCCCTGGATGACTCCGTATGCGATTTTTTCACCTTTCTGGAACCGGCACCATTTCATATCAAAAGCTCCTGAAGCCAAAAGTCGTGAACGAGAATTTTGCCCAATTTTCACACCACGCGAGGCGTCGGTCAAGGGCGGCGGAGACAGGCGTCGCTGCCCGTCCGTCGGTAGGGCAATCGCATTCGAATCTTTACGAGGTTGATTGAAGGCAAGGGCTCTGGATCCCCGCTGCGGCGAGGATGACGGGGGGTGGCGTGGGATGTATACATGACCTTTTTTCACACCACGCGAGGCGTCGGTCAAGGGCGATGGGGGTCAGGAGTTGCTGCCCGCCGATCGGTAGGGCAATCGCGTTTGAATCTTTACCAGGTTGAATGATGGAAAGGGCTCTGGATCCCCGCTGCGGCGAGGATGACGGGGGGGGCGTGTGATGTATCCATGACCCTGTTCAGCTGCGGCATCAGTGGGTTTCGGCCTCTGTGCTGGCGGATTGAAACGGGATTACCCGGTTTGGTTTGGGGACTTGGTTTGCCCGTTGCGGTTGCTTGTGGTAGCCTCTGGCAGGCGCAACAAGGCGCTGAATTGGGTGATTTCAGGGAGGCTTGATGAGGCTCGAAGGAAAAACCGCACTCATCACCGGGGCCAGTCGAAACATCGGCCGGGAAATTGCTGTGACCTTTGCCCGCGAGGGGGCCGATCTGATTCTTAACACCCGCAGCAGCGATGCGGAGCTTCAAGACGTGGCGGCGGAATGCCGGGAATTGGGAGTTAACGCCCACACCGTGTTGGCCGACGTTTCCGATTCCGCCCAAGTTAACAGCATGGTGGACGACGGCATCCGGGTCTTTGGCAAGATCGACATCCTGGTTTCAAATGTGGCAATCCGGCCGCACCGGCCGATCGTTGAAGTTACGGATGAAGAGTGGCTGCAGGTGATGGGGACCAACCTGAATGCGACCTTTTATCTGTGCCGGTCGGTATTGCCCGGCATGATGGAAAGAGAGTCCGGGAGCATTGTTGCCCTGGGGGGACAGGCCGCGATCACCGGCCGACCGGGGACATCCACCGTGACCGCCGCCAAAACCGGGATGTTGGGGTTGATACGGTCGGTGGCGGCAGAGATGGCGCCCTACAACGTTCGGGCCAACGTGGTCAATCCTGGCTCCACCGACACCGAACGGCGCAGCCCGGAGTGGTATCCGGAGTTTGAGGCCGTTGCGCGAGGATCGGACGACCACCTGAAGGATATTCCGATGCACCGGCAGGCCACAGTGGCCGACATCGCCAACGCCTGCTTGTTCTTCGCTTCCGACGAATCAGGCTACATCACCGGCGACCGGCTGAACGTGGTAGGGGGAAAGTACATCGTTTAGCCTACCGGATTGCCGGGAGGCCGCCCCAAGTGGCTGGCGTTAGCGGCAGCGCCGAGGCTAACCGTGCCGGACCGCCGGTCTAGCAAGCGTGATGCTCCAGGCTGTCCCAGGCCAGGGCGGCCGCCCCGATGATCCCTGCCCTGTCTCCTCCAAGGGAACTCGCTACCAACCGAAATTCGTTGTGTTTCTCACTCATGGCCCGCGACGTCATGATTTCGTGGATCCGCGGCAGCAATTCCAACTGCTCCAGGCCAACGGACACGCCCCCGCCCAATACGACCAGGTCCGGGTTGTAAAGATGCAGGATATTAGTGAGTCCCACCCCCAGGGCTTGGAGTACGTCCTCGACAATATCCTGAGCCAGGGGATCGCCGGCCGCCGCCTCTTGGAACACGACCTCTGAAGTGATTGATCCCAGGTCCATTGCGGACAGGGTAGAGGTTGGGGCCGGCAGTTGGGAGATCCGCTGTCTGGCGATCCGGGCGATGCTCGCGCCCGATGCCAACGCCTCCAGGCAGCCCCGGCTGCCGCAGGGACAGGGCGTAGCCTCGCGGCCTCCGTCAATTGACATGTGCCCTACCTCTGTAGCCAGGCCGTTGACCCCCAGGAACATCCGGCCTCGATCGACGACCCCGCCGCCTATACCGGTGCTCACCGTCACGTAGGCCAGGGTGGTAGATGGGCGCCCCTGTTCCCGAGCGTCTTTGCCTGCTCCGTAGCGGAACTCCCCCAGCGCGGCTAAATTGGCGTCGTTGCCGATCCACGCCGTACAACCAAACTCCGTCTCAAAGTGTGTTTTGACCGAGATGCCGTCCAGGCTCGGCAGGTTTGGCGGATGAAACATCATGCCGGTGTCGGCGTCCACGGGCCCGGCGATGGCGATTCCCAGGCCGCCCAGCCCCAGGGGTTTCCCCTGTTCAAAGCCGCGAGCCAGCATGGCGCCGGCAGCGTCCAGCAACTGGGACTGCGTCCCCCCTTTGGGGCTTGGAGTGCGGTCCTCCCAGGTAACGGAGCCGGCGCGGTCCACCACTGCGACCCGAATCCAGGTGCCGCCCCAGTCCATGGCAACCACTGCGTTAGTCGGCGAACTCATCGGGTTGCCTCCCTATTTACTTTGGTTTGACCCTCGCCAAGCCGAGCGGCTTCCTGGAGCAACAGGTCGTCCAGGACCTGCCGCAGGTCGCTGCCGTTGATCGGTCCAACAAATTTCTTCAAGACTGAGCCGTCCGGGCCAATAAAGAACTTCTCGGGGACACCGCGGACGCCGTAATTGATGGCGATCTCGCCGGTTTCGTCCCTTCCGTTGGGATATGGAGTCTGGAAATCCTCCAAGAATTTCACGGCGGCAGTTGGATCGTCCCAAATGTCGACGCCCACAAATTCCACCGGACGGTCCCGATATTCCAGGTAAACCTCCGCCAGGTCTGGCGCCTCGTGCCGGCAGGGCGGGCACCACGAAGCCCAGAAATCCAGGAACACAATCCTGCCCCGAAGCTGGGACATCTCCACGCTGCCCCCGTCGAACAGGTCCAGGTTGAAGTCGGGAGCGAGTTCCCGGGACACCGCAATCTCGCCGAACTCATTGTTGATCGCGAGGCCGCCGGCTTGACCCCCGGACTCCGCCGAAGCCCAGGCCAACACCGCCAAAAACGCCAGCACGGGCACAGCGATACCGACGGCTATCCAACCGCGTTTGGTCAAAGGTTCAACTCCGCCAGGACCATGGTCCGGCAGCTAACTGCTCAACTCGAGTCAGAGGAAGACGGGTTCGTCACGGACTCGGTTGCCCGGGTCAATTCCATAATCCTTTCTTTCAAGGCTTGCCTGGTGGAATTGTAGTCTTCGGGAGGCACCTGTCCCGACTCGAACCTCTGGTCCAACAAGGCCAACTGCAAGACCAGGTCTTCTCTGGTTTCAGGATGGTCTTGACCTGGGACCTCTGAGGGCGTTGTTTCAATTCCGCTATCGCCACCGGGTTGTGCTGTTGCAGGCCGCGGCCGGTTCACTATACCCAGCACCAGGGCCACGGCCAATCCGGCCCCCAACGTTACGGGTATTACGATTTGCCACAGGGCGGTGCTGCTCAGGCTTGCGGCCAACCGGTCTGCGAGGGACGGCTGGAGCAGGTTGGTCAACTCCAGAGTGAATCCTTCCCTGGCGGCCGAGTCTTTGATTTCCCATACCTTGTACGGGGTTCCCTGTATGTCCACCGGGGCAGCCGGGTTGAGCGGATTGACCTGTATGGAAGACAGAGACTCCGGGATCATCAACTGGTATGCCGCCGCGCCCTGGAGAAGATTTTGTCGATATGACACGCTATCTCCATCATACGGGAACGCGAAAGTGAATTCGACGCTATGGCTTCCCGGGATAACGGGTGAGGTGACCGCGAACCCCGTCCCAATGGATATGACTTCGCCAGCAGGCAGGTCTGAGTTTACGTTGAGTTCGGAGGTTTGCGGCGGCAGGGAAAATCGCATGAAGCTCATCATTGGCGCCGCAGCCGTCAGGTCGGGTTGCAAAGTGCGGTCGCTGGTATTGGAGAACCGCACAAACTCCAGGGCGGAAACCATGCGTGCTTTGGGGTCAACCCCCGCGATCACCAACACCTGGCGGGATACTTGAATCACCGAGACGTCATGGGTTGTTTCGTAGACCGTAAGGGTGATTCCCTCAAGGAATGGGGTCGTAGCCTCGGCCGAGGTGACAACCTGTCGGTAATCGATGCCGGAGTAGGGAACGTTAAACAAATAGCGTCTGCCGTCTAGGGGGACATTGGGGAAGGAGAATTCGCCGTTTGGGCCAGTCACGGTTTGGCCGGAATGCACCAGGGCGCCAAGCTCGTCGGTCGCCAGAAGCAAAACGGTCAATCCGGAGGGAACTTCGCCGCCCTCTGTACCGTTGACCACCATTCCAGACACGGGTCCCACGGATTGGGCGTTCCCAGTGGCCGGCACGGTCAACGCCAGGGCGAGCGCCGCGGCGCAGGCCAGAATGAACGGCACAACAAACTTTCGGATTACGGCGGCTTTCCCGGGGGGGTCTGATTGGGGGAACAAGGTTAGTTAGCGCCCGAGGGAGGGTTCGGTTGATTCCCGGCCCGAATCCCCGGCGGGGCCGTCAGACTGGCCCAGGCTAGACCTGGCCGCCAGCACTTCATCTTCCAACAGCATTTCCATTGCGTCTTCACCTGCTTGGCTATGCCGCCGCAGAGCATCGGCCGCGGCCAAACGGTAGCCCTGTAACTGCTCCTGGTACTGCTCGGGGCCGATTTTGCCCAGGTCGTGGTCCAGCCGCAACGTCAGAATTGCTTCCCTGATTGCTTGGTATTCCAGTGCGTCCGGAGGCGTCGCTGCTCCTGTGCCGCCGGTCCGGTGACCGTACCGGGCCAAAACCAGCGGGAAAACCACGATGGCCAGGCAGAAGAGGGAGAGAGCGACAGCCACTATAAATGCCAATTTACCAACTCGAAATTCAGTGCGGCGCTACCAAGCCGGCGCAGCCTTTTGGGGAAAGGATACCGCATGCCGGCGTTTTAGGACATCTAATCCGAGAGGCTGGGGAGAGCTGACGCGGGCGTCGCGCCTTGGGCCGGTCGGGACGCCAAAGCCGGCGTCCGCGCAGACGAGGGCCAAAGCGAGACCAAAGTCCCCAACACGAGAAACGGACCGGCTACCCACATCCACCAGACCAGCGGGTTGACCAATACCCGGAATCCTACGCTGCCGTTGGCCAGATTTTCGCTTGGAACCAGGTAAAAGTCGTCCACCGGGGTCGAGCGAATGGCCGCCCGGGTTGCGGCCATGTTGAAGGACGGGTAAAAAGCACGGCTGGGGTGGAGAGTATCCAACAGCTGCCCGTCGCGGTAAAGCTCAACGGTGGATGTGAATTCAGTACGGTTCCCCTTCGGGATCTCGTTGGTGCCCAGGTAACGTATTTCGTAGCCCGCGATTACGGCTCGTTCTTCCGGTGCCAGCACCAGGTCCAGTTGCGTGTTGAAAAACGAGGTTCCGACCACGCCCAAAGCCACCATCACGACTGAAAGGTGGACGATGTAGCCGCCGTATCGGGGCCGGTTGGCCCAAATCAAATGCAGGAACGCCAAAGGGTAGGGTTCTCCCAGGGACCGGCCCCGCGCCCTGGAACCCCGGTGCCATTCCGCGAGGATTCCGGTGGTGATGAACGCCGCCAGGCCAAACCCGATCAGTGCGAACGGCTGGTGGATTCCCAACAGGGCCAGGACCAGCACGGTCACTACGCCTCCGGCCGTTGGCAGCCATAGCGAATGCCAGGCCGCGGCGGGGGTTGAACGCCGCCAGGGCAGCAGCGGTCCCACCCCCATTACCAGGAGCAGGACCAGGAACAAGGGGCCGTTGATCTGGTCGTAAAACGGGCGGGCTATGGTTATGGACTCGCCGATGGTCAGCTTGGAGATCAACGGGTAGACCGTTCCCCAAAGGGTTACAAAGGCAATGCCCAGCAGCAACAGGTTGTTAATCAGAAAGGCTGCTTCCCGGGAAAGCATAGAATCCAGGTGTTGGGCGCTTTTCAACAAGGGATACCGCCACAGGAAGATGGCGAATGGCACTACCGTGCCCACCGCCAGGAACAAGAGAAACACCCAGCCCAGGGACGAGGCCCCAAAGGAGTGAACCGAGGGCACCGGGCCGCCCCGGTTCATGAACATTCCGTAAAGGGCCAGGCTGAACGCCACGTTGATCAGCACGATGTTCCACATGCGGAACATGCCGCGCCGTTTTTGGACCATGATGGAGTGGACGAAGGCTGTAAGAGCGAGCCAGGGCATGAAGGCGGCGTTTTCTACCGGGTCCCAAAACCAGAACCCTCCCCATCCCAGGATGGTGTACGCCCACCATGAACCCAGGAGCAGGCCGCCCGCCAGCAGTGCCCACGCAATCAGGCCCCACTGCCGCCCAACGTCGACCCATTCGTCGGCCGTTTGTCCGCCGATCAGGGACCCAATGGCGAAGGCCAGCGGGATGCTGATGGAAACCAGGCCGGCCATGAGCAGGGGAGGGTGGAAGAACATGCCCAGGTGGGTCAACAGCGGGTTGATGCCCTCTCCGTCGAGGGGAGTGATGGCAAGTTTGTCGAAGGGGTTGGCCATGAATGCGATGACCGCCAGGAAGAAAACCAGGGTCAACATCAACACGGCGCCGGTGTACGGCAGCGTGTCGCGAAGATGACTGGGGGCCTTCCAGATGGCTACGCCGGCCATGACCGAAAGGGCAAAGGCAATGTAAAGCAGAGAGCCTTCGTTACCGGCGTAGAAGGCGACCCAGGTAAACTGGCCGGGCATGGCCCGATCGCTGTGAGCGGCTACGTAGGCCACCTGGAAGTCCTGGGTGATAAAGGAGCCAACGAGGCTCAGGGTTGCCACTAACAGGGCCAAAGCCACCAGGTAGCCCGCTCTTTGAGCGCTCTGCACCAGGGCCGGCGCCGCCATGAGTTTGCCCGAGACCGACCCAAGAAGAGAGTAAGAAGCCAGGGCCAGGGCTATCCACAACGACATGGCGCCGAGGTCAGCCATTCGGGGCCTCCCGCTCCGGGTCCGGGGTTAACGATTCGGAATCACCCAGGCCCAATTCCCTATCGACGGCTTCCAGGTATGGGTCCGCGCCGTATGGGTCTGCGTCGGGAGCGGACGCCGATGGTGCAGCCCCGGCAACGGCCCCAACATCCTGAGAGACCGGCCGCTTCGCCATGGACCGCAGCACGAAAACTCCCGCGGCCAAGGCGGCCAGAACCCCGATTATGGGAGTGGTCCAAGCTACCAGGCCAACGCCGGACTTTTCCGGGGCAGCCAGTATGTCCCTGCCGTAAACGCCGGCGAAGTATTCCAGGATTTCCTCCCGGCTCTCTCCCTGGGACAGCTTGTCGCGGACCAGTTGGCGCATTTGCCGCGCCAGGGGCACCTGGGCTTGGTCTATGGTCTCGGCCGGGCACACCGGACACATCAGCATACCGTCAATCGCCTGGGCCTCTTTCTCGTCGTAGGGAACGGGCACGGAGTCTTGAGGCGAGGGCGGAGTTGATTCTTGAGCTTGGACCGGCGAAGCAATGATGGAGACCCACCCGAGAATCAGCAGCGAGGCGGCGGCGGCGATCAATGGCAACCAACTGGAGAACGGCACTTCAAGTTGCCGGTTGTTGGGCAACGTGCTGTGGACACCGAAACGCACCGCAACCTACCCCAGGGGGAAAGAGTGATTTCAACATTGCCGTGGAGAGTATTGTACCGGTCTGGAGTGGGCTGCGGGCAATGGGCCCGCGGAAATGGTTGCCGGGGTTGGCGGTTGAGTCGGCCTACTGTTGAAGTTCTTCTTCGATGTATTGGGAAATGGCCGAACGTTCAGCGGGGGTTAACAGCTTGGCGAAGCTTGGCATGACGCCGAGGCCGCTGGTCATCATCCCTTCCATTCCCCCGCGTCCCATGGTGACCACCAATTCCGACGTCAAGTCCGGGGTAACCAGCGGGGCGTACCCATATTCGTCAATGAGCATCCGCAGCACCGGCCCATCGCCCTTCGCCTGGGCGCCGTGACACATCGAGCAGTTCACGTTGAACAGGTACTCGCCGTCGGCGCCGAAGGACGTCGTGGCCCCTTGCGCCGGGTACCAGGCGACCGCCCCTTCCACGCCCGACATGCGGGGCGGCTCTTGGGACTTGTAGGTCTGTTGATAGTGCATCTCATAGAAGATGTCCAACGGGTAGGCGCCCTGCCCGCAGGCCGTCGCCGCCAGAACGGCAACCAAAGCCAACCCCAGCATCCAGATCCTTAACCGGAAGGCCGGCGTAGCGTCCCCTGCTCTTTGTCGGGTCTTGTCGTGTCTCACGCTGGTTAAGACCTTGAATTATCCTGGATGATGTCTACGGCGCCAGCGCCGGACAGGACGTTAGAGACGTTGGACAACTGGTCTTCTTCCACGTTAACCAGCACTCCTATGTACCCCTCGGTAATCCGGGTGTCGTACAGGCCAACTTTGACCCTGGGTAGCCTGGATTCAAAAACAACGCCGATAATGGTGAAAATAATGGCCGATAGCATGGTGCTTTCGTAGGTTATCACCGCCATTGGCGGAAGGGACAAGATGGGTTTACCGCCCTGCACCAGGGGGAAGGCCATCTGGGTCATGGACGTGAGCATAATTCCGATGGTCAACCCCACTATTGCGCCGAGGAGAGGGAAAATGTAGAGCCGGTGGGGCTCCGGCCTTTCTCCGAACGCTCCTTCCGGATACGGGGCATCGGTAAGGAAATCGAAACTCCTGGGGTCGACGTTTGCCGCCTTGAGGGCATCGCCCGCATCGGCGGCGCTGTCGGCGGTCTCGTAAAGTCCTAAAATCGGTCTTATCGCCATTTTGAATTACCCCGCATTTCACCGGCCCTGGTCCCACAAAATCGATAGGGGATCAGCTCGCTCGGCTTGAGGCGTTAGTCCTCCCTGAAAGTGGCCGGCACCGTCCGGCGTCCTATCTGAACTTCCGTCTTCAGAACTTCACCCTCTTTGATATCATAAAGGGGTATCAGGGGCAGCACCCGGCTGAACAGCAGCATCAACATCGAAACCATTCCAAAGGTGCCGGTTATGATCGTCACTTCCACCCAGCTTGGCGTGTAGGATGCCCAGGTAAAGGTGAAAACCCCTTTGTTGGCCAGCCCTGGCACGATGATCAGGTATCTCTCCAGCCACATGCCTATGTTCACCGAGATGCAGGCGGTGGACATCAGCCATAGGTTTCGCCGGGTGGCCCGGTTCAACCACAGGGCCATGGGGAGGAAGTACGTTACTCCCGCAAAGATCATCATCAATATGTTGTACGGGTATTGGGTGAACTGTAAATCCCGGACGGCGATCTCGTCGGCTTCCCGGCCGTAGAACCCGAATACGATCTCCATCACGAAGAAGTAGAACCAGGCGGTAGCCACCACCATCAATAGCCGCCCCAGGGCGTCGATGTGTTCGTGGCGAATGTAGTCCTGCCAGCTATAGATGTACCGCAGGATGATCATCACGAACGCCACGGCGGACACGCCCGAGTGCACCGCGCCGACCACGAAGTAGGGGGCGAAAATGGTCGAGTGCCAGGTTTTTACCGAAACCGCCATCCCGAAGTCCCAGGACACTATGCTGTGGACCGAGACGAAAACCGGCAAGATCAGCGCCGACAGCAACACTCCGGCAATTATCTGGAACTTCCATTGACGGGCGTTGCCGCGCCAACCCATCGCAAGCACGGAGTAAATCTGGTGGCTCATTCCGGTGGTGCGGTCCCGCAACACCGCAAAGTCTGGGATCAATGCCACCATTACGAACAGGACGCTGGAGGTCAGGTAAGTGTAGACCGCGCTGGGGTCCCACACCAGGGGCGAGCGAATGTTGGGCCAGATTCCCCTGGCGTAGTCGAAGGGCACGAAAGGCAGCGTGTAAATCCAGTAAACGGTCCGCCACGGCCTTCCGGTATGGACCACCGGCATGAGCATGGCGGTCATCAACGAGAAAACGGTCAAAACCTCGGCCGCTCGGGTTGCGGGCCGGCGCCATTCGGCCTTGGAAAGCCTGAGGATGGCCGAAAGCATCACTCCGGCGTGGCTGATGCCGATCCAGAACACAAAGTTGGTGATGAAAAAGCCCCACATCACCGGCCGGTTCATGCCGGTCACGCCCATGCCCTTGTTAACCAGCAGTCCGGCGGCGCTAAACGCGGCCAGGACCACAATGGCCAGCAAGCCTACGGAGACCCAGAACCACTTCGGCGATTCCAGTATCGACCGGAGCAGGTCACGGTTCACCTGGGTTGGCGAGAGCGCTCTCCCTTCTTGCATTAAAGCTCCTGACTACCCGTCCAGCATCCCGCCGGTTTCCGAGCCGAGCCCGGCTGGGTCTGCGGAATTGCTGAACCCCTTTCAATCGTCATAGCGGTCATCATTCGGGCTTGGCCAAGACCAGGTACTCTCCGCGCACGAAGGTTCCCAAGCTCTGGTACATGGTCCCCTCTTTGACTTCCCAGACCGAGAGTATGGGGATGACCTTGGTGGCGGCCAGGTAGACCAGCGCGGCTGCCCCGATGCCTCCAAGGAGCATCAGAATGTCCCAGAGATCGGGATACACCGGCGGAGGCACGTGGTCCAATCCTATTCCGTAAATGTCGCCCGCGTTAAACGACCCCACAAAAATCCTGAGATTGAACAGGAACGCCCCGACCAGAGCCGAGATTCCGGCCAAGGTTGGGCCCCAGGCCGTTTTTCGTACGGGATTCCAGAGCAGAATCAGGAATGGGACCGCGAACGTAAAGACAAAGTTGGCGACGAAGACCGCTCCATACGACTGGACGAAGAAATACTTGATGATGTTTTGTTCAACTTCCAGCCGGCCGAACCAATATGTGATGAAGAAAGCGAACGTGTGGTAGGCCCACAGCAAAGTGAACGCCAACATCAACTTGCTGGCCGACCAGAAGGTGGATATCCCGATGTAGTTTTCGTAGCCGCACCAACGCCTCATGACATACAGAACCACCAGGATGAGGCCCAAGGATGCCTGGAAGCTGGTCAGGCTGTACAGCGGTGGGAAGATGGAGTCTTTCCAACCCGGAACCAGGCTCTGGGCGTAATCGGTGGTAAGAATGAAGTGGACGTAGATCAGGAACATGAAGTAGAACGCGCCCAGGATGGCGATGCCCGCCTTTTGGACCTCCCACTGGCGCTTGCTGCCGTACCAGTGCCCGGCCAGCAAATTGCTGATAGTCCGGCGGAACCCGGTGCTGGTGGACCGGGATTCGGCCAGGTCCGGCATCGAAGTCAACCAAAGTATCGCCAGGCTGGTGACGCCCAGGAAAGCCACCCCCAGCATGTCCCACCAGAGGGGGGCGCCGATGGGCACTTCGAACCAGATTGTGCGGCGAATCTCCAGGGTGTGCTCGCCTCCCACCGTGTTGTTGATGGGCGGCATCACCAACAACAAAGGGATGAACAAGATGGTGTTTATTACGCCTACCACCGCGAAAAGCTCTGAGACGCGGGTCAGAGGCCGGCGCCAGTGGCTCTTGGTAAACCGGAAAGTCACCGCGGCCAGGGGCGCCGCGCTGGTGACCATGAACACGAAGAAAAAGCTGGTCGCGTAGTATCCCCAAACCGTGTAATCGCCGAAGCCGTCGGACATGGCCCGGGCGACAAACCCGACAACACCCAAGACAAAAAACAGCCCTGCCACGGCGAGAGCCCACTTGAAAGGCCCAGGGATTGTCCTGGTTCTCTCGGCCATGTCGCCCGTGATTTCGGCCGCGTTGGGGAAGACCCACATTCCGGCGTGATGGTGCCCGTTCTCAGCCATGGAACCCGTTCTTCAGTGGATATTTATCGACTTTCTTCAGGAATATTACGTTGGGTTTGGTGCCCATTTCTTCCAGCAGCCGGTAGCCCCGTTTGGTCTCTGCATCCTGGCTGCTTGCCTCTCCATTGTGGGAGTCGTCATTCAAGGCCGAGAAGAATTTCTGCACCGGCCCGCTTTCGTCACCCTGGTCGCCGAACTTCAAGGCGTTGGTTGGGCAGGCGTGGACGCAAGCTGGAAGCAGGTTGCGTTCCTTCATTGTAGCGTGGTCCAGTTCGCGCCTTTCCTGTCGTTCGACCTTTAGTTCGGCTCGTCGGATCCGCTGGATGCAGAACGAGCATCGCTCCATGATCCCGCGGCTGCGAATGGTGACGTCTGAGTTCAGGTGGTTGCGAAGGCGCTCGGGCCACACCGGCTCCCACCAATTGAAAAATCTGACCTGGTAGGGGCAGTTGTTGGCGCAGTACCTGGTGCCGATGCACCGGTTATAGACCTGCACGTTCATGCCCTGGTCGTTGTGGTAGGTGGCATATACCGGACACACCGGTTCGCAAGGGGCGTTCTCACAATGCTGGCACATGATGGGAATAAACCGAGCCTTGACGTTGGGGTATTCCCCCTCCCAATAACGCTCGATGCGGATCCACTCGTACGCCCGCCGCTGCTGGAAATAATCCTTGGTGTTGATGGGAAGGTTGTTTTCAGACTGGCACGCTACAACGCAGGCCTGACAGCCCGTGCAGCGGTCCAAGTCCACCACCATGCCCCATTTGTGTGCTATTCGGTTAGTTACCATTTTTTCATCCAGATTGCTTTCCCGGCTTCCGGCAGACTCCCAGGTATGGTTTCACCAACCAGGGGGAACTGCAAACACTATTCCCCCGGTAATTTACCCTTATCCGGGAACGGTTTGGATAATTCGTTCACCCTCGGTGGTGCCTATTTCCACCGGGGTCACCATGCCTTCCATCTTGGATACGTTCATGCTGGCTCCGGTGGAGCTAATTCGAACCCGAGTGCCGGCCCATGCCAGGGATCCAGTGTCCGCGACCTTCATGGGCTCGAGGATATCCACCACGTTGGAGCTTTCGGTTCCCAACCGGTCCGAAGCGTAGCTGGAACCCTTCCGGCGGCCTTGCCCCAGTGGAATCGCCACGATTCCCGGCGGTACTGCCGGCGTAGGATACACCAGGGCGCGAATGGAGTCGGCGTAGGAGGTTATGTTGACCGAGTCTCCTTCCCGCAGCCCCAACTCCCGGGCCTTGTGATCGTTTATTTCCACCCAAGTCTGCCAGGTTATGCTGGTCACCGGGTCCGGTGTCGCCTGCATCCAGGGCAGGTGCCCGTTGCGGCCGTCCAGAAGAGTGTTATGAGAGAACGGTACCAGGTAAAAAGTATCGGAGGCAGGGTCCGGTCCGACGAAGCTGGGTTCTGAGGACTTGGCCGCGATGTTGGCGAACAGTCCTTCGGGAGCCGTTGGCACTGGCCCGGTGATGCCATCGTCCCACCAACCGCCGCGCCGCAGCAATTCGTTCCAAAATTCCCCGGCGGTGGCCGCCTGGATTGATCCTCGGTTCAACTCGAACAGTGAGTCCGAGCCCTCCCGGAGCAGGCCTTGGAACGTTGACCAGGGCAATTCCGATTCTTTGCCCAGCTCCTGAGCCATGGTTAGCAGAACGTCGGGGAAACTAAGCGGGTCCAAATCATGCAGCGGATTCACGACCGGCTGCTGGTAGCCCACCACCTGGTAACCCGGTCCTGGCTCCGGGACATCGTTGCCCCAGTCTTCCAGGTAAACCCGGTCGGGGAGAATCAGGTCGGCCATGATACTGGTTTCATCGATGAATGGGGAGAAGCTGACAATAAACAGGTTGTCGGCATCCTCCAGAGTGCGCCGCATCTCCAGGGAATCGGGGAGGCCAAGCACCGGGTCGGCGTTATGCAGCAACAGGAGCCGGGTTTTCCCGCTCTTGATGTCCTCGGCGACCTTGGTCCAGTCGTCCAGGGTTGCCACCTGGGCAGTTGACGGAACGTCGTCAAATGGAATGGAGGGATTGAACTTTATGCCCCCGGTTTCGCCGACACTGCCGACCAGGTAATTCAGCGCGTAAATGGCTTCCAAGTTGAAAAGGCCGTTGCTGGTTGCGCCCGCGGAACCGCCGCCAATGGCGAGACTGGGACGGGAGTTCGCGAAATTCCGCGCCAAGCTGCGGATGAATTCCTCCGGGCTGCCGCCGGCGAACTCTTCAGTTAAGCCAATTCTCTGGGCTACTGCCTCGGGACGGAAACGTTCCAGGGCTGACGGCCCCTGCCCGCCGGTGAGCGCTCCTATGTCGGCGCTGGGGTGGGCCAGTCCCTCGGACATAATCACGTAGGCCAGGCTCAGGGCCAGGTGGCCCTCCCAACCGGGCGTGACGGGGACCCACCGATCGGCGTTGGCTCCGGTCATGGAGAAACGGGAATCCACGTGGTAGAAGGTCCCGCGCTGGCGACCTTCACCCTGGCGGAACTCCCCGTAGGCCTGGCCCCAGCGGGTGGGTGAAAGCCAGGTGGACAGGAAATCGGCGCCAAAATTAAGCAGGAAGTTGGTGTTTCCCAGATCAAAGTCGGGCATCTTTTCCTGGCCGAAAACGTTGTTTACGGCGGCCAGGTAGGTGTTGTTGTCCAGGGTTTCAAATCCGAGTCTCTGCCCTCCGACCGCGGACGCAAACCGGTCGGCCACCAGGGCAAGATGCCCTCGGAGAGGCTCGGTGATCATGAGCATTTCGCCGCCGTTGTCCTGTAGCTGCTGACGCAGGGTTCCCAGCCCGGTCGTGCCCGGTGCGTCTTTCCACGGGATCGGAGTGAAGTGTCCGGAGCCTCGGGCTCCGGACCGGCGCATTGGGCCCGCAATGCGGTCGGGATGATACACGGCCTGCAACCCGGCTTCGCACCGAGCGCTCTGCTTGCCATGGTTCACCGGATACATGGGGTTGCCCTGAATCTTTTTGGCGCGGCCGTCCATAACCCGGACCACGACCCCTTCGGCGCAAGGGCAGGTCCGGCAGAGGGTGGCATACCAGTTGTCCTGGCCGCGGACCAAGTCTTCCGGCAGCATATTCGGGCTTTGAAGGCTGAACTCGCCTTCGCGTATGCCGAAGCCCTCGCAGGCCACGGCTCCTACGGCCGAAAGGCCCGCCCAAGCAAGGAAATTTCGCCGCGTCAGTTTCATCTATAAATTCTCAGGGAAGATTCCTCTTCTCGCTACTTGTGGCAAACCGTGCAGTCGGTCGGCGCATTGTTTTGACGGTGGCAGTCCAGGCACGTGCCCATTTTCAGCGATTGGCCCTGTTTGGGTTTCACGACAGTCATGGAATCCACTTCGCCATGGCAGACAGAACAAGTTTGAGACACGCTCAAGGCCTGGTTCGTCTTCTCTCCATTGATCAAGGTCCGGGTTTGGCCGTTTGCGGGCTCGGTGAAAAACCGGATGTGGGCTTCATGCACGAAACGCACATGGTCTGGCATCCGGTGAACCCGTTCCCAATCGATCGGCATTCCTTCTGCAAAAGCCTCAGTAACCTTGAGTATCTCTGCCTTTGCGGTTTCGGTCCGACCCTCCGCAATTTTGTGGCAGAACACACACTGCTCTACCGCCGGCACCGTTGCCGCCTCTCCTTTGGTCACGTTCCGATGGCAGAATTCGCATTGAATCCCCATGCCGCCCTCAGCCGGCGCCCCGGCATGGATTGTGTGGGGGAAGGCCACCGGCTGCGGTGGGGCGTTTCCCAGGCCGAATGGCGGGTTGGAGAACCAGGATATCAACAGCACCACCACGACGAATCCGACGATGACCGTAACGCCAAAGCCCACGGCGGAAATCGCCAAGACTTTTCCTGTCAGGCCAAAGGGCATCAGGCCTGACCCACCCGATGGTCTTGCCGGTTTGCCCGAAGATACACGCGGGCCTGACTGCTCCAAGCCGTGTCAGAAACCGAAAATCTCGCGGGATCCGATTTGTTGGGCGCGCCGGCGCGCCTCGCAACGGAATCAAGCATCAAATTAAATCAGGTACCGGTCCCAGAAGTTCTCGACGGTCAACGTTTGGTTGATCGCGAGGATCAGGATCACAATGGCGGCTGCCAGCACTACAAGGGCAAAGCCGGTCATGGGGACCCGCAGACGCAGCACCGTTCCGGGAAGGTGTCCTGTCAACACAAGTGACGGAAGGATGGCGTGGGCTATTACCATGGTCAAAACGAAGGTGACGATAAGGGGAAGGTAAATCCAAAGCCACTGTAACCAAATGTGGATGTTTTCCCAGTCGGCGGCAGTTAAGGCTTTGGGATCTTCAAACATGCTGGAAGGTGCGTCTCTGCGGACAAGATTCCAAGATACGAATCACGTGGAATTTCGGCCCTGTTCAAGGCAAAGTGAAAAGTATCACAATGCCCTATGGGTGTCAAGGCATTTTCCGTGAAGCGGACGCGGCAATGGACATCGGAATCAAGGCCGCCGATTCCCGCCGCGCCGTCCGGCTGTCTGCCATGATTGCCCGCAGAAAACAGCTTGTGTAAAATGCCGTCACGACCAACCCACACACAAAACTGTCCTGTTGGACGTGGGAATTGCAGAGCGAACATTAAAGGAGACGGCAAAATGGACTTCGGTCTGAAAGGAAAAAAAGCGTTGGTAGCCGGAGGGGGGCGAGGCATCGGCAAGGCAATCGCCAAAGTATTGGCGGTTGAAGGAGTCGACGTGGTCATTGCCTCCCGGACCAAGGACCAACTGGAACAATCCGCTAGGGAGATTGAGGACGAAACCGGCCAGCGGATTATCCCCATGGTGGTCGACGTCACTCAAAAAGCGCAGGTTGACCGTCTGGTGGCGGACGCCGCCGAGCAACTGGGGGGCCTGCAGATTCTGGTGAACAGCGCTTCCCTGCCCGGGGGATCTCCCGGTGCGGTGGGTCCCATTGAAACCGTGAATGACGACGAACTACTGAGCGACTTCGACGTTAAATACGTGGGGGCGCTGCGCTGCGCCCGGGCGGCGATTCCCTACTTGAAAGAACAGGGTTGGGGCCGCATCGTGAACATCAGCGGCGGCAATGCGAGAAACGCCGGGAACCTTAGCGGAGGCGCGCGCAACGGCTCGCTGGTGCACCTGACGAAGACGATATCCAACCAGGTTGGCCAGTACGGGATTACCGTGAATTGCATTCACCCGGGGACCACCCGCACCGAGCGGACGGCTGAGATGATGGCCGCCCGGGCCCAACAGTTGGGCATCACCCCCGAGCAGGTGGAGGAGCAGGACTTTACGCCGGGGTCGCCCCGCGGCAACGCGATGTGCAAGATGGTGGATGCCGCCGAGATAGGTTACCTGACGGCGTTTTTGGCCTCAGAGCAGGCGTGGGCAATCACCGGTGAGTTGATCGTCTGCAACGGAGGCGTGGGTAACGCGGTTTACTATTAGACGACGGTCCGGTTAGAAGATGGTCCGGTGAAACTGGTTCACCGGCGGTAATAGCTGGCGCCAATAAGTATTGAAGTCATCCGGCCCCCGGACTAGTCCAGGGGCCGGATCGCGTGAGAGAGCCTTTTAAGAGGGTCTCTCCTTACGTTCCTTTTCCCGGGCCTCTGCTTGATTGCGGAGGGCGCGGCCCTTGTCCGGTGTAGGGTCTTCTACCAGACCATAGATTGCTCGCCCTTCATGGTCCTCTGGCAGGTACTCGGTGATTGGCAGGCCTTCTTTGTTAACGAACAGCAGGCAGTGGCAGTACTTGTAGATTTGCATGTCGTCGCAAGCGCAAATCCAAGTGCGGTGAGACACTTCTTCCTTCTTATCCGGGTAGAACCGGCAAGGGCAGAGCGGGCGGCCCAACTCTTCGACATACCTGGCTAAGCCCAAAACGACCTGCTCGGTGATGCCTTCGGTAGGGTGGGTGAAGGTCCCCGATTTTTCGCAGTATTTATCCACGAAGTTCTGCATCTTCTTGATGGCTGCATCGCCTGGTTGTTCGGGCATTTTTGATACTCCTTGGGCCCAAGTTTAGCCGACCTCGGCTTATTTTATGGACGGTCCGGACAGGGACTAGAGGCCCGTCGCGTGAACGATTAAGTGGATGATCAAATTGTTGGCGGCGGAGAGATTTCCCTATTACTGGGTGAGGTTAGATAGCCGAAAGCTCGTTGGTGGAGGCTATCGCTAGTGGCTCGGATTATAACATACAAGAGTGGCGGCACCGGGATTCCCCGGGCCTCAGCCAGGGTGGTTGCAGGTTAATAGAGCATTCAAGGAAGAAGTTGTACCGAGGGCAGTCTATTGGTGGGGTGTTGTGTGGTTTTTTGGGGGGAATGGGCCGGTTCGGCTAAATCTTTGGTTATCGCGTGGACGCTATCCAAGGCAGCCGGTTTGCCAGTCTGGAGTTCACCCAGGCCCTGCAGGAACACGGAGTGAAGACCCCGGCATGGACGGGAATGTCCTGTGCACCGATAACATATTCGAGGAGCGGTTGCAAGGGGGGCGAAGTACGAAGAGGTGTATTTGAAAGCCGACGTTAACGCCGTCGAGGCTCGCAGGGGACTGGGAGGCTACTTCCGGTTCTAAAATAACCTGGGGGCCATCAAGCGCTGGGATACCAGATCATGGCCGATGTTTTCCACGAAACCATGAATGCTCCAGGGGAGGAATCGAGGGCAAGGAGAAATTCCCTGGAACCAGTACCGGTATTATTGCCAGGAGCACCCGGCAGGGTCTTTCGATTATCTTCGAATCCCCCGTCACTCTTGCTGCAACGGGAATCTGGAGGCCATTTGGATCCCTATTTCCCGTCATTCTCGTCGCAACGGGAATCCAGAGCCCTTTTCCCCATCCAACCTGGTTCGTGTCTGCAGGAATGTTCCAGTTGGGACGTCAACCTGTCCACCCGGCGCGTCTCAGTTGGCATAACCGTCTTGGTACATAATCAGGGCTCCGGATTCCCGCTGCGGCTGGAATGACGGGGGACAATCGAACGACCCAGGAGCGCCCGGACTCTCGCTTGACTCATCCTCAATCCTGTCCGGCTAACTGGGTCTATCTCAGTTGACGATAGGACACGCACTTTGGCCTATACAATAGAGGCTGCGCTGACAGAAGATTCCCTTCGGGTTAAACCACTGCGGCGGTATTCATTTGTCGGCCCACCTACCCGACAAAGACCCTTTCACAGCTTGAAGCCAGATTGATTCGGACGCTGATGCTGAAACTTGAAGCCAGATTAATGCGGACGGCGATGCTGGTTTGCTTCGTGTTTGCCGTCGCCGTGGTGATGGGAGCTTGTGCCGGGAATGCCGAGTCTACCTGTGCGGAGGGGACCGAACCCTTTGTGAAGTACGAGCTATTTATGGGGCTCAATAGCCAGTCCGGCGAGGTGGTTGCCGACGCGGCGTGGGCCGCTTTCCTTGAAGATTCGGTGACTCCCCGGTTCCCGGACGGCCTGACTGTGTTCGACGCTCGGGGCCAGTGGCGCAATTCAGAGGGACTAGTCCTGAAGGAACGTTCAAAGGTGCTGGTGATCCTGGCCCCGCCGGGTGAAGACGGTATGCGCCTGACCGGAGAAATTGCGGACGAATACAAGCTTAGATTTAACCAGGAGTCGGTGCTGCGTGTCGTTTCCGATGTGTGCGCCACATTCTCCTGATATCCGGTTCACGTCCAAACTCAGCGTCCGCGCCAGCCGAGAAAAATCGAACCCTTCATCACACTGTATTTCTTCAACTTTGGCTGTTCGCCAAAACGACTCGATAAGACCTCTCATCGCCGTCGGAGTGGGCTAATCCAATGTGCTGTTGCTCTTGTCATCGTTGGTGGAGGCGGGAGACACGGTAAAGGTGGACTACACACCGCGCGACGGTCTGAATTTCACTCGGGAGATCGAGGGCTGGAGGGCGGCCTTCGGGCGGTCACCAACGAAACGGCTTCGGCCTCTGATGACACGGCTACGGACCCACTGACGGCCAGCGCCCACGGAGCGCCGTCGTCCTATAACGGGCAGAACGCGTTCACCTTCGAGTTGCGCTTCAGCGAGGATCCCAAGCCAGATTTCAGCTACACGACGGTCCGGGACCATGCGTTCACAATGGCCTGGAGATCGGTGATCTATGTGCGCCGGCTGGAGCCGCGCAAGGACGCCCGCTGGGAGATTTCCGCCGCCACCGGATACGGCGCCGCCGAGGCGATAGCCCTGAACGCCACCTATTGCTCCGCCCAGGGCGCCATTTGCATGGAGGACGGTGGGCGGCTCTCCAACCGCCTGGGGGTCACGATCAACGGTGCCAAATAGGCGTCTTTGCCAGCTCCGACCAGCCTGACGCCGTCGGTGAACTTGGACGGGCACGGCGTGTTGAGATGGACGGCCCCGCATGATTGCTCGATAGTCGGCTACCGGATGCTCCGGAGATGCCCCGCTCCAGGTGAGGACAGGCTGCCGGTGTACGCGGCAAACGTACAGAGCATCGCGCGCCTTTCAGGCTCTGGGAAACCAGACCACTCCGAAGTGTCGGGTAGAGGTATGAATCTACTGACTGCAATCGGGGGAAAGCGGAGGATTACCGGGTCCACCACTGGTACCATTGGCAGGAGCGTTGGGGCAGGAGCGTTGGGGCAGGAGCGTTGGGCTTCCCGGTTTGTCCACTAGTAATCCTGACCAACTAACCGGGTCTAACGCAGTTCTTGAAGGGGTCAAGATACGGAATCCCCTCGGGGTATGTTACCAATGAAAAGGCAGGTTCGATCTAATTTTGACTCTCTTCCGCTATCCGAAACTTGGAAACTTTTTGGCCTTGGCGCTCCTTCTATCGACTATCCTCGGTGCTATATCGGCCTGCGAGAGAGACACGGCGCCCAACCTTTTAGATGATCCAATGAGAGAGGCCACACCAGCGCAAACTGCGGCATTGTCAGGTACTCCTGGCGTCATAGAGCCGAGTACACCGGTTGCCGCTATTTCGCCGCCGCCTCGGCAGACGGCATCAGTCGCTCCCACGCCAACAAAATCAGCCCGACGTACACCAGCCGAATCTTCCTCACCGGAACCCGAAGCATCACCGACGCCTTTAATAACACTGCCTCATGAAGTGCAGTCTACGAGTGGGGGGTCAGCTACCCGGACCGCGCCGGACGATCTCAATATTGACTTTTATACGGCGAAAGATTTAGTAAGTATCAGCTCAGGGAGGAGGCACAGCTGTGGGCTACGCGACAACGGAACGGCAGTCTGTTGGGGCAAAGACTGGGAAGGACAAGCGTCGGAGCCAAAGGAAACGTTCTCGGCGATCAGCGCATTCGGAAGATATTCGTGCGGAGCACGGACCCGAGGCGGAGTCGAATGCTGGGGTGAAGCGCAGGGTCCTATTCCAGATCGAATCTCCGAGGCAACCGAATCCTACGTTTCAATTAGCATCGGGGATGGCCACGGATGTGTCTTGGACGAGGATGGAGGTGTGGATTGCTGGGCCGGTAGATCCGGCGCCTCCAATGACCTGGACCACGGGCCCGTTGGGGAATTCTCGTTCTTGGACTCAGGCTATACGCACGCATGCGGAGTTCGCACCGATGGTAGCGCAATGTGCTGGGGAGGGGAATATGAAGAGGGTGTGGTCATCCTCCCCGGCGAACAATTCAAGTCCATAAGCGCGTTCTCCTAGGGAAATTCATGCGGCATCAGAGCCGACGATACTGTTGTATGCTGGAAATATCTTGGCGGAACTTTCAGCGACAAACTTGCTCCGGCAGGAAGTTTCAGGTCAATTGATGTTTATGGAGGACAGGCGTGTGGGATCAGAACCGGCGGCCCCGTCCTCTGCTGGAACGACCATTCCTTAGACTGGCAAGACGAGGGTTTCGGAAAGCCGCCGGAGGGGTCATATACAGCCATCAGCGTCGGCGACGATGAAGCTTGCGCCTCTCGGGACGATGGCACGGTCGTATGCTGGGGTAAGACCCTTGGTGCAATGCCGCCCGGCGGCTACGGCATCGATGAGCAGGGGGCAGTTTATTCAGTTTCAGCGGTGCAAAATGGTGGTGTAGTCACCTATATCGCCGTCGGAGAAAACAACTCGTGCCAGTGGCAGTCGGCGCCGCAAGAAGCCACCTACAAATTCTGCTGAGGCAGGCCGGACGCCGACGTCGTGGAGTCCGGTGAGCCAACTTATGAGACGATCAGCGCCGGTTCCCTCCACAACTGCGCAGTGAGTACGGAAGGCAAACCCGTTTGTTGGGGTACCGGCGAGTCTCCAAACGGAGGGGGTTCGGCGTCCGGTTCCTCTCCAAGAAAGCGGACTCCGCCCGACTTGAGGAGGAACCAGACTGACCCTCCCCAAGGCGATTTTCTTGACACTGCCGCTGGCGATTATCACACCTCCGGGCTGAGGACCGACCGTTCCGTCGTTTGCTGGGGGCATAGCAACCGGGGCCAGGCGACCTCACCGGGAGGGGGTTCACCGACATCAGCGCGGGCACCAATCATACCTGCGGATTGCGTCCCACCGGCGAGGCGGTGTGCTGGGGCGAGCTGGACTACCGCGGCGTTCGGTCCGGGCCTCCCGCGGGGAAGTTTCGTTCCATTGCAGCCGGTGATGACTCTGCCTGCGGCATACGCAGCAGCGGGGCGGTGGAATGCTGGGGCGGCTCCATCCCGTCCCCGAGGGGTGAGTTTGTAACTTTCGAAATCGGAGGGAGCCAAGCTTGGGGAATTACAGCAGGCTTGGAGGTGGTTTGCCAGAGCTGGACCGGGGGTCAACGTTCCGTCTCCTGGGTGGGGCCATTAGCAACGGTGAGCCTGGGCGGAATTCACCAATGTGGGATACGTAAGGACGGCTCCCTGCTGTGCTGGGGAGGCGGAACGGCTCTACACGTACCACCAGGCGGCAGATTCAAAGCGGTCAGCGCTGGACGCCAACATACCTGCGCCCTGCGCACTAACGGAGCCGCCGTCTGTTGGGGACTGAGAACAGAATACGGACAGACCACCCCTCCGGGCACCTCGCCGAGGGGCCCCTACAGTGAGACAGGGAAGATTAGGAGTGGGACGGAAATCATACCCACGGCTAAGCCTTCGCCGAGCGTGCCCCTGTTCTTGGAACCTCAGACTCCGTCACAGGTCACCGGGGAAGCCGTGGGATCTGGACCCAGGTTTTGTGGTCAACTGTGCTCACAAATCTTCTGGTACGAGGGGTTCACTTTCGAATCCGTAGAAGCGGGGTTGGACCTGGGAGCGGACCCATCGTTGGCAGGAGATCAAGGCGCGACCGCCTTCCACTGGGCGGTCAAGAACGGCGCCGGCCCGGAAATCATCAAGTTGCTGCTGGACCGTGGAGCAGAGCCGGCGGCAGTTGACCCAGTTGGCGCCACCGTACTGCATTTGGCAGCGAGGTACGGGGCCAGCCTCGAAGTCATCAGTCTGTTGCTGGAGCATGGAGCAGATCCCGAGACCAGGAACTACAGGGAGACCCCTGTGTTGGCCGTTGCTGCACGAGCGAGCAAGGGCACCGAGGTAATCAAGGCGTTACTGGACAACGGAGCGAATGCAAACCCAGGGAAAGACAACAATGGCGATACCCCTCTTTCAGTTGCTGTCGAGAGCGCCGCTTATCATGGGGATCCCGAAATTGTACGTTTCTTGCTGGAAAACGGGGCTGACGCGACAGAAAAGTACTTCGACGAAGGATTCACTATCCTTCATATCTACTACCTTTTCCTAGGTCAACATATTTCTTCGGGCAGGGATGTAGCCCCGAACCCTGAGATTGTCAAACTGCTGCTGGATCATGGGTCCGATGTATCTGCGGCGTCAGAGTCGGATTTGTTTTATGGTCCACTCCTCTTTGTGGCCCTGCATTTTGCCCCCGAACCTGAATCCATCAGGCTGCTTTTGGATCGGGGAGCCAGCGCGACCGCGACCATTCAAGTGGGCTACACACCCCTTCATTTTGGGGTGCTTACCGATTTCCCCGAAATCGTCAGCCTTTTGTTGGAACATGGCGCTGATGCTTCTGCCCAAAATGATGACGGCGACACTCCTCTCCACCTGATTGCTCGGCGGTATGAATTCGATTCTCAGGTCCAGGCGGAGATCGTCGCACTGCTTATCGACCATGGTGCAGACACTGGCGCCATCAACAGGGCCAGAAAGAAACCCTGTGACGTGATCGACTCTGTAGGAAGAGTTGAAGGGGACCCGGTGGTCGGACTGATCTGCTGATATTCGGTTGCCGATTGTCAGGGAGAATGTCGGTCTGAGTGTTCTGTGGGATTTTCACTACTCGACCGGCCTTAACAACAGCGGTTGGTTTCGCCGGTGTAGTTGAGAGGGAGACAACCAACCTGCCATCCTCGCAAATCTTTCCTTGACCAGTCTTCAGCGGTTGGATCACTGCCGCCGCCACTTTCCGGCTTATGTCGCGGTTGGGACCGACGACTGGGATTACCGGTTTCAAGCTTCTGCCGGTCCCGGCGTTGGGACGGTTGACGGCAGCTCTGATGAGGATCAACCTCTGCCGAGGCGTTCCAGCAGAGGGTCAGGCACACCGGCCTCAGCGAACCCCCTGGCACGCAGAATGCAACTGTCGCAAGACCCGCACGGAGTCTCCCGGCCCTCATAGCAACTCCAGGTGTATTCCAACGGGGCTCCGAGCTTCATTCCGAGGTCTACTATCTCCGCTTTAGACAGGTTGATGATCGGTGTCTCAACGTTGATTGGCACTGCGTACTCTGTCCAGAGTTTACTGCCAAGACCAAGCGCTTTCCTCATCGCCTCGTAGAACTCCGGACGGCAGTCGGGGTATCCGCTGTAGTCGAGGGCGTTCGGAGCCATGTACACCGCGGCGGTCACACTGGAGGCATCGACGCCCTCCATCTCGATGGCGTGCAGCACCCGGCTTTCCAGGTAGGCTGTGGCCAGTGATAGAAATATGGTGTTGCGCATAGGAACGTAGGTTATCGGGACCCCGTATCCGATCTCTTCCGCGGAACGGTCCGCCGGCACAGGGAATCGGTCGGGGTTGGTCAGGGCGGAGTACCAGGCTACTTTCGAGAGAAATGAGATGTCGAGCAATTCGTGCTCGATGCCCATGATCCCGGCGACCTGCGCCGCGCAGTCGACCTCCTTGGAATGGGTCTGGCCGTAGTGGAAAGTAATCGCCGACATGTAATCGACGTGCTCTTTCGCGTAGGCAGCCACGGTCGTGGAGTCGAGTCCGCCTGACAGGAGAGTTACTCCATATTCTGGCATGAGGGATATAGCTCCTTTCCCCTTCGGGTCGGTGTGGCGAAATTCCGGCAATCAGGACACTGAACGAGGGCCTCAGGGTACCTCTGGGGCCCCTGGCTGGCAGGTTTCTTTGGTCGCTCATCTCGTTGGCTGGCTTGGAGCAGAACTACCGTGGGTGGCATGCATAGCATGTGTTGGGATATGGGCTTTTGCAAGCCCAGACTTCCGGGACGATAGTTCTTTCTGACTCTCCTGATGCGTCGGATTCTTTGTTGAAAGCAACACTTTTGAAACGCAGCAGGGTTTCCGGAGCAATTGGAGTTTCTTGGATCGCTCCTAATATTACAACGTCAGTTCAGGGAGGGATGTGGGGTGATGCCCGCATGGCGGCGCGGCGCTTGGCATGGGAGCGTTTGGCCCGTTCGTTACTGTCCTGCGTATCCTCAAGCCACCGCAGCAACTCGGTTGGCCCGAACCGTTCCCGGGGCAGCATTTCCCGCACCACCCGGTAGACCTGCGGCCTCGTGATCCGGGGCATCTTTTTCCCCCCAAGCCTGTTGCAGGCTCAGCAGAAAAGCTCCGCCCAGCAGGCACAGGGCCACGTGGTGATGCCAGCCAGCCCAGGTGCGGGTCTCGTACTCGTCCAGGCCTACGTCGCTTTTCTCCGTCTCAAACTCCGTTTCTATACGCCAACGGGAGCCTCCCACGTATGCCAGGGTCTCCAACGGGGTATCCTCCGGAGCATTGGACAGGTAGTAGCGGGGTTCGCTGCCGTCCCGGTTCCGGCGGTAGACGGCCCAGTGGATTTCGCCGGGCTTGCGCCTGCTGGTCGGTCGCACCCTCTGGGCGCTGAAAAGGTAGCTGCGTGGCCCCTGGCTTCCCTCGGCCACCGTAATCTCACGCCAGGCCTCCTCCGGCAACTCGTCGCTGCGCTGCTCCATGGTCCGGCGCTGACCGTCTCGCAGCCTGGGTTTGCGGGGACGCCCGAATCCCTGATACTCCGCACTGGTCCAGGCAGGCTCCGGCGGCCACACCGTAAAGCCGGACGGAACGTCCAGCACGTACCACATCCCCAAGGCCGCCAGGCCCTCCCGGAAGGACGGCGACATCCCAAAGGCGTCGTCCGCCGCGACCCATCCAGCCTTCAGGTGGCCCCGCTCCTGTGCCCGCCCCACCATCTCCAAGGCCAACTCCGTCTTGGACCGGTAGCCCTGCCTATCCTCCGGCACACCCGCCGCCTCACACCGGTCTTTGTCCGAGGTCCAACTCTCGGGCAGATACAGCCCCTTGTCCACCAATGCCCGTCCCAACGGGCTGACATAGGCCAGGAACATCCCCGCCTGGCAGTTGGCCACCTTCCCCAGCCTCCCGCAGTACTGCCGGGCCACTCCCACCGACTTCCTCCCCTGCTTGGGAAAGTCGCTGCCGTCCAGCACCCACACCCCTTCCGGTTGCTCCAGCCGGGTTCCCAGGTACTCCTGCAGCCGTCCTATAATCACCTCATCGTCCCAGGGAGAATCGGTGAGAAACCGCTGCATCCCTCGGGCTGACCCCGGAACCGTCTCCGACAGGTTCTCAGCGTTGCGCCGCTCCCCAGACTGTACCAGCAGGGCCTGGAGATAATGACCGCTGTGCTCCCGCGTCTCCCGGCGGCCAAACAGCGGCGCGAAGTAAGCGTGAAAATCCCGAAATGACCCGTACACCTGCTCGAAAGCTGCCGCATCCACATCCCCACCTCACCTGCCTATTCCCTCTCCAGCTACACAGTTATCCTATCAAACTAACTGACGTTGTAATACTAATGGCCTGTGTAAAAGGCGGCGCTAAAGCAACGCGGAAAGCCCCCTAGGGTAAACAGATATATAATTCCCTTTGAAAAGGTCCTGCTTCCACCGACACCCCAATTGACGCCCCCCTCCACCGTGGTTAGGCTGACCCGCCAACAACCAAGAATGTGGTCAACGGATGCCGCAATAGCGTCCGCAAGAAAAAATTCATTGAAAGAAGTGCGCTGCCGCAATGAAGATCCATCACCTGCTCGCATATCTCCAGGTCAATGATGCCGCCAGGGCGATCGAGTTCTATACGTCGGTTTTCGGGGCGACTGAAAAGTTTCGACTGACGGATCCCAACGGGCCCATTGGGCACGCCGTGCTCGATTTCGGCGGTACGACGCTCATGCTGGCTGAAGAGTTCCCTGAATATGGCATCCTGGGACCGCTGACGTTGGGCGGCACCTCGGTCACGATGCACCTGCAAGTCGACGATGCCGACGCGGTGATTCGTCGCGCGGCTCAGGCGGGCGCCGAGATCGAGAGCGAACCGGAGGACCAGTTCTACGGCGAGCGGTCGGGCTGGTTGCGTGACCCTTCCGGCCATCGCTGGAATGTCGGACATTTTCTCGACGAGGTTACGCCGGAGGGGATGCAGCGGCGTTTCACAGCGATGATGACGGGCACGGACAGCTGACTCGACAAACTCGTCTCCAAGTCCCCGATCCCGTCCATCCTGCCCACGGTAGCGGACTCGAACCAACTCTCGGCCGCTTCCCTCGCCGCGGCCAAAGAGACGGCGGGATAGCCCCCCAAGCTGACGTTGCTGCGCTTGCCGCCGATGGTGACTCGCTGTATCCAGCGTTAGGCCCCGGAGGCCTCAATCTTCAAATTGAGTCCTTGCCGTCGGCATACATTCCGGGGGATGTGACGGTTCTCACCAACGCCGACAAGGCCTGCTGTTGCCTCTTTCCGGTCATCCGGTAACCCCTCAGACGCATAACTATATCCGCCGGAATATCCCGGAGTCCCCCGGTGCCAGCCAGCCTTCAATGGAGTCCAAATAGGGGAGGTTTAGATACGAAATAGTGGAAAAATAGGGAGTTGCTGAGACTGTATGCAGGAGGAAAATGGCGGAGAGAGTGGGAGTATTGTTACTTCAATTCCCTATGTAAAACTCGGGAATTTTCTTTCTCTTCTTAGATTTTCCCACATGTTTTCCCACACAGGCAACCGGAACTTACCGGACGATTTGGGACGGCTCCACACACCGGGCTGGATATGCCGGCCACCCTCTCGACGAAGACTCCGTGAAGGACAATTCTGGCCTCCCCCGGCGTCCCTGCCCACGAAAGTCAACCTAGACGTTTCCGATAGTAACACGATCCCCAAGATGGTGTCCGGGTAGTCCACCGGCTGTTCAGCGTCAACCACTTGTGCCGGCGTATTGCTTCACCCAAAGCGTTAGCCAACGAAAGTGGTTGTCTAAATTAACATGTTGCTGAAAAGACGGGAGGCAGCCTCGGGGGTGGAGAAATCAGCAAGATGGCGAAACAGGAACTCATGGCCTCGTTCCGGGATAGATACCAACAGGCCTCCAAGAAGGATAAACGCCGGATCCTCGACGAATTCATCGCGATCACCGGCCATCACCGCAAGAATGGCATTCGTCGGCTGCAGCACGCCTCCCAGGAAAGCGGCAGAAATACTCCATTGACGGGCCGGCGCATCTACGATGACGCCGGCCGGGAAGCGGTGATCGCGGTTTGGGCGGTTGCCGACCTCATCTGCGGTAAACGTTAGAAGGCGCGGCCCCATTTAGTAGAATCCATCGCGTACCACCTGAACCTGAAGCCCGACCACGAAGCGCGCCACCGTCTGTTTTCCGCCAGTGTGTCCATCCTGGACCGGTTGCTGAATTCTTCAGTGAGACCGCGAGCTCGCGGCGACGGAGTAGACGGAGGCAGTCCGTGGGACGCAAAGTTCCAGTTCGTGGTTACGGCGGATGGGACCGCCCGCCGCCGGTCTTTCTGGAAATGGACATGGTAGCCCATTGCGGCAGCTACCTGGTTGACTCCTACCTCTTCCGATAAGGGGAATCGACTCGGACAACGACAGAGGCTGATACCGTGGTGCGCGGAACGAGAAGTCGAGTTCCCCCGTTCCTGGGCCTACTGCAAGAGCGGCTTGGCCCGGATCGTGCGATGGAAAGCCGCTGTGGTGCGCCGCTTTGCCGGGCTTCACCGCTACTCTGGCCGGCTGGCTGGATATACCATGGTCCATCTTTACCGGGCGGTGCGGTTGGACGCGATCTACTTCCCGCCTTTCTTCAAGCTGTTGGTGAAGACTCGGGAGGGATACTGAGTCGTCAAGCATTACATTTCGCCGGCCACGCCTCGTGACCGGCTGCTGTAGAGCAACTCGGTGGGAGCCGAAGTGAAGGAGGATATGGGGCGGCACGGCACCGAAATGGACCTGGTTGAGCTGTTGCACGCCACCAGGGAAGCCCAGTCGGCCCTGGTGGCGGCATCGTCACCTGTATCACCTGAACATGGGGAAACCCTTCATCGCGAAAGCCTGGACCGGTTCCGGGCCCGGCTTCCCGGCCTGTGAGAAGAGGGAAAGGAGCGGCCCACACATCCGGCCTGTGTCAGGAAGTCCGGACATTTGCGAGCCCGCAAGGGCCATTTCGAAGGCGTATTGCGGGACGCGCTGGGGTAGGTTGCGGGACCGGCTGGGCAGTCTTCATTCCGGTCGATTCGGCGATGCCAACCTGAGGACGCTGCAACGCAGGGTGAGGAATTGTCGGGACGGCATTGCCCAAAGGTTGGTCTACGCCGCCCTGGACCATCCCGTTCCCGACCTGTATATCACGCCTGAGTTGGCGCCGGAGGAGCGGGAACGAAAAGGTAATATTCCGGTGACAGCTTCTGGTGACGGGACAGGCCGGCATAGTCAATGGTCATTGATCAACTGGGGGGTTCGGCTCCAGCTTGTAATTTTGGGTCGGTTCAAGTTGGTTGCCCGAACTACCATTGGGAACCGGAATTACACTCGCTAGGATGCGTCCTTGGACGGAAGACGCGTGGCCACAGCAGCTTTTGTGTCAACCGGATGAACAAATGCCCGGGCTTCCAGCCTCACAACATCGGCCCAAGAGGCGATTGGGGACTCTATTCCGGCCGCCTGCCCGGGTGTTTGCCATCCTAAATCCCTATGTTTGGTGAACAGGTTGCGAGTAATCACCCATCCGGCCAGACGCCGCCGAATTTTACCAGTGTCAACGTACCTCCGGAACCGGAGGAAGGCGCGACAGTATTCGTAGAAGACTTCGGGTGCAGTAAATCTAGTAGAGCTATGGTCCGCGTACTTGATGTGCTCAACAACACTGTCGCCGACCCATTCGGTCTCATCACGCGGCGAGGGCATCACTTCCGGCCCGACAGTAGATCTCCGGTCGTGATCCGGCTTCATCATCAAATGCACCGTCTCGCTAACCTGCATGTCATCGGGACGCCCGGCGTCATCGAATACCTTCCATCCCCGGTCACTCTCCGTGAAGGTAACAACGTGAATCGCCCAGATGTACCCAGTCTTGTCATCCAATATCATCATCCAAGGCCGTGAGCGGTGAAGAGTGAGTTTTCTGAAATCCCACCCCATTCCCCCGCGGTGCGCTATTGAATACTGGAACAGTT
The DNA here is from genome assembly GCA_965226825.1 of Dehalococcoidia bacterium. GTDB lineage: Bacteria > Chloroflexota > Dehalococcoidia > Lucifugimonadales > UBA3495 > Io17-Chloro-G2. Next base: position 2,552,407 of record CBDDED010000003.1, on the reverse strand, counting down.
TAATGGCGGCATCGGTGTAGCTGTCCACCCAGTTGCGTATGGTCTCCGGCGAGACGTCGGTTTCGTGGATACTAAACCGGTGTTTCAGCTCCTTGGCCGCCTGCCTGAAGGACGCACCGGTGTAATACATCTGGATGGCGTCCCCGATCTGGTCTGGTGGGAAACTACGGCCCCCTATTGCCCCTCCCTGCCGCCACTGCTTACCGCAATCGCTGCACAAGTAGTTCTGCCTCTGTTTCCGTTTGCCATTGAAACTGGTCTGGGCGGACTCGCAGTAGGGGCAGTACATTCGCCCGGCCTCATTTTCCACGACTAACTCCCCGGAAACGCCTGTATTTTGTGGTTGCTCCTCTCGCTGTTGTCCCATTTTATCTCATCATGCAATATTGGACCCCTTTGTCGAAACGAACAAATTTGAAAATTCGACGAAGCTACATCGGACTCTATTGGCCCTCAGCACACGTAAACGGACGTCCAAAAGTGAAAAGTTTTCACAAGAGCCGCGTTTCATACTTGTATCAGTGGATACAAAAAATAGCCTGGTCTGGCCGGAGATACCGTCGGCTGTGGCAGGACGATCAAGGAGGAAAAATGAACCCCGACGACGACGACAAGCTAATCCGCCTACCCGAAGTGCTGGCTTTGGTGGGACTGAGCAGGTCCACAGTCCTGAAATTGGAGGCTGAGGGGCTTTCCCCACAGCGGCGTCAGATCGGGCCCCGGGCCGTGGGTTGGCTTAAACGGGAGGTCCTCGAGTGGATCGAGCGACGCCCCCTGGTTAAAAGAAAGACTTCCCAAAACCCGGACGCACTCCCCGGAGTTCCTATTTCATAGCGACACTATCGTTTGGATGCTACCCAATAGGGTATCTCGCCCATGAGCGCCCCGGTATTCCTCGGACAGCCTACAGGGACACTGCGAAAAAAACGGCGTTGATACTGCGACCCGTCCGTTCCCCCGGACGGGTCGTGACCGATGGCCATACCCGTAATCGGGGACTCGGCGGGCACACTGGCTCCGGAGAGTTTGCGACCAGATAGACCCCGGCGCAGGCGACCCACTCCAACAGGTCAAGTCGGCTCGGCGCCCCATGGAACCGACTCAGTCCGACGAGACCCAAGTTATCAACCCCGGTCCAGCCCATCAGGGGCGTCCGGAAAAAGCTCATCCAAGGGTTGCATTTGCTTGAACTTTGGAAATCCGAGCCGGCGAGGAAATCCGGTGGGCAACCCTGAGAAACATGCAGGTCCTTCCGAAGCGATTTCGGGGTTGACTTTGCAATCGGAACGCGGTTTTCCGTGGTGGAAAGGAATCCGCGGGATTTCGAGTCCCGTTGCCGGAGGCCGCTGCCGAAGCGACGGGCGGAGACGTGGGCTCTTGCTAGCGCGTCTTCATCGTGAGGGGCACCGAGAAAAATGCGGGAGGCCACTGGGGTCTCATCGCCCTATCAGAACGGGAGGGATAAAGCGCCGCCCCGATTTAGGAGATTCGCCGCCACCCCGCCGAGACGGGATTTTCCGGTAACGGGCCCCGGAAACGGCAAAAAAGCGGGTGATTAAAACGCCAGGATATTTGCCATCCCCACGAGGAACTCCCCGGAGCCGATCCGGGCTCTTGGACACAAATCAGGTGGACCAAAGCGCCGAAAACCCCGAAAACCCCTCAAGCGCTATCCGGGGGTGGACGGCGGAGCGGTTACATAGGAAACCAGGCGCAACCTGAGCGCAAAACAGGAGGACTAAAATGCGACCCAACGAAAAAGCCATAGAAATGGAATTCTGGGTGATGCTCCGAATCTACGAGATGCCGTATGCCTCTGCGGCCGACCTGGCCGGATTGGGCGAGTACAGCATGTCCCAGTGCCGGAAAACCCTGGACGTACTGGAGCGTCGAGGAGACGTCGAATGCTCGAAGAGCGGGGCAACTATCCGGAAGCAAAACCGGTATTTGTTGACCAGCCAGGGAGTCCGGAAGGTCCGCGACAAAACCGGTGCTTCCCTGGGTTGGTACACCGTGGAGCCGGGCGCCAGGGACCTGGCCCTGCGAATGCCAATGGTGGAGCAGTTTTACAGGATCTTGCCCATGCTCCGGTCGGCTGCCGGCAGCCGGGCCAGGATGGACGGGGATATTGTAGGTGCGAACCCGCGTCTCCGCCGATTCATCTGGCTTCGACACGACTCCTACCACGCCATCGTGGAATTCGATAATGGGGTGTGGTTCGTGCTCATCTGGGCAGGGGTTTGGTCCACTGCCGAGGTACTCAGACGGAAGTGGGACGACCGCCTCAAGGGGAGCCTGGTCCATCGTCCCTGGGTCGAATGGGGCACCGATGATGAGCCTCCAATGGAGGCGAGGCCGTCCGCGTGGGTCATCGTCGGGCAGGACCACTGGGCGGCGCAGGTCGCCTATCAGGAAATTGCGCCCGAAGACGACCGCTTCACGAAGATGGTCTTTGTCGATGGCGAGAATATAGGCGCCGTATTCCTGCCGTCGCCGTCGGAGGACCGGATCGTCGAAAACACTCCCGAGAGGGAGGTGGGCGAACCCGCCCGTGTCCTGCGAAAGCTGGTGGAGAACGAGTGTGAGATCGCCATCAATGGCAAGTTCCCCTTCGGAGTGTTCCGGACCATCAGCGAATATCACGGCTGTACGGCGGCCCAGGTGGCGAACCTGCTGGGAAACGCAGACGATGTGACCCCGGCCCTAAGAAGGCTGGTGGCGGCGGGCTTGGTCGTCAAGCTTGAAGCGCGGTTCTATCTGACCGAGCTGGGATGGCGGCGAGCGGTGAAGATCGACCGGGCATCCAGTGGGCGGGGCAAGAACCGGCTGGCCAGCTTCATCACCGAGGAGGATCACACCCGTCAGCGGTACCGGCGCCACGACTCCGCAGTCATCGACCTGGCCGACCGGTTCAGGCGGCACGGTATGGCGGTCGCCAATGGTTGGCGGGCGGTCCTCAACGTCCCGGATGTCACCCAGGTGGCGCCCGACCTGGTCGTATGCGTCGGCGACGGCCCTTTCGGAAACGCGTGGCACTACCTGGAGTTCGAGAGGTCGGCGACGGACCCCGCCGCTGTTGAGAGAAAACTCCGGCCATATTTCAGGATGGCGGACAACGGAGTCTCTCTACCCCTCCTTGTCGTGTGTGAGCAGCGTACGGCGGAGGAGGTCTTCTGGGCGAAGGGACGGGGCCTCCCAATGTTGACCAACACCCTGGCCGAGGCCAGGTCCGGGTCTATGGTGGGGGACGAGACGGTCTGGCTGCATTTCGGTCGGCCGGTGTCCTTATTAGCACCCACCGGCTGGGATCAAAAGTTGATCCTGCAGAGAATCCGGTGACGAAATCCACCCAATCGTTAGGCAGAAATTATTCGGCGACCGGGTACATTTCGTCTGCTGACCGAGTCTCGGTTCCCCGGCAAAAACCCGGTTGGAGGAAGTCCCGGCTATTCACGACCTGCAGCCTTGCTCCGTAGTCGGAGAACACCCTGGGCATGGACAGCATGGAAAGGATACCGGACCATATCGCTGAGGGAACTGCTTGCGGCGACGTCACGGCGTGAGCATCGGGACTGGCGACGGGCAATGTTCCAGGGTGAAGCGGCATGCGTCCCCTGGAACGACGGTTCCCGCCCCCTCGGAACCGGCAATCGGAGCTCGGTCCGCTGATTTCAGGTTGGATGGCGGTTCGGCCTCTGTCCGAGAGGCGCCTGCCATCGATGATGAGGGTAGCGGGGTTGGCGAGGCCGGACCGTTCCCGCGCAGGCAATCGGCGCTTGCTCAGTCTCGGAGTCGCAGACCGGTAGCCGAAACCGAGTCGAACCTCTCGGACACCGGCCCGGCTGCACCAGCGTTGCCTTCCCCACCGGTCTCTGTACAATCCCGACGATAACGTCCCGGGTCCCCGTGTTCAGCGTCAACTACTTCTGCCGGCGCATTGCCTCAATAAAAGCGTTACCTACAACAATCGGTGAAATAGCCCGGGTGCGGGTTCAGAGGGACATGCCAGTTCATCGGACTGAGGTGTTCAAGCGGGGCATGGGCTACCGGGAATCGCCGGGATACCCAGGCGGCGATGACAGGACGGGCTTGGGGCTGGACCCCGGGAATGAGAAGGACGGCGTTGTTGATGCCGATGTTGGGCAAGCCAAAGCCTCTCGGCGGACGGAGCAGATTCAAGGTGATGGGTGTCTGACCAGCCTTCGGTATGTAACACCGACCCAATCACCCACGGAGGGACATCACGGGCAGGGTAATTTCGGCTATAGCCGGTGGGGGCCTAGAGATGCTTGGGGCCGCTCTCCGGCAATTCCAACCGAGGTCCTGGGGTGAACTGTTTTACGATGTCATAGAATGCAGCAGGTTTGACCGAGTGAGCGGCCCGCGGGGATTCACAGGGCCCATTGAACCCCATCTTTAATTCCGCCTCATCACCATTGAAGCGCGAAAAATTGTTGAGGAATTGCGGCTTGCCCCTGGCTCCCACCAGTACGAACTCCACGTCGAAGTGGCTTGTCCCCCGAGGCTCCATACCATCGTCTTTTCGCCAGACCATGGTAAACAAATACTTGACTTTCCACCGTTCAAGCATCCTGATGGCGTCCGGCAGGTACTCCTGGATCGTCCAAAGAAAAACGAACCCGTCGTCGGCCAGAGGCAATTGCATCCTGGCAATTTGGTCGACGGTCATTGTTTCGTGGTCTACACCCTGCCCGTTGGCCCGGTCGTCCCGGGCTATTTTGTCTGTTGGCCAGGGTGGATCGATTATTATTGTCCGGTTGAGGATGACGGATTGCGACAGCGGGTTGGGTGTCAACTGTTCCACCAAAATGGCCTTGACGCCTCCAGCTATGGTGCGGGCCTCGCCGCACTGGACCGCGGCCAGCGCCCGCTCTTGAACCTCCACAGGTTGTCCAATGACCTTGGCTGCGTCGCCGACTTTAACCTCTCCCTGTTCAACTGCCTGTCGCAATGCCGGGGCCGCAGGGCTGTCCTCTGAGAGGACTTTGCCCGCCTGCCTGACCGATCGCGGGCTGACGGCCAACAGTTTGGCGGATTGCTCCTGGGTAAAACCATCCGGCATTTTTGCCGATTGGTCGACACCTTCCCGGTAGGCCTCGCTTCTCCTGTCTCCTCCCGGCCTCGACCATCCGGATAGCTTGTGGGCGATCACGGCACGCTGGCTGGCATCCAGATGCCGGCGGGCAAGATTCTTGGCCAAAACGTATTTGAGCGGGTCAACGTCGTCGCCCAACTCGGTGAATTTGGGCTCGATGCCGAGCTCGCGGCAGGCCCGTAAGCGGTTTCGACCGTCGATTATCTGGCCATCCTTGACGCCGATGGACTCCTGTTGGCCGATCTCTTCGATGCTCGCCAATATGTCTTGATATTCTTCGGGGGACGCCTCTGGAAAAAGGTTCGCCTCGTCGCTGATCCGGTAATCTTTCATCGGTGTACTCATAAGCTAGGTTACCCTCTCCTTGCCAATCTTGAAGTTAAGACCCTCTCCTTGCCAATCTTGAAGTTAAGACCCTGGATGGGCCGGCTGAGCTTGAGACCGGGAGCCCCTGTTCCAGCTCAGGACCCACCGGAAACTGCCAACTTCTCCGTGCCCTTTACATTGGCGCTAACAACAGCAGAAACGCCGGAGGTAAACGGGGCGCGGAGCCCGATTTACCTCCGGCATTGACAGCTCCTCCGACGACCAGGGACCCTATGCCTGTCACGCGTTAAAATTATGTCCATACGAAAATGATATAGAAAAATGAGGAATTAGGTTTTGTCGGTTGGGAACCAGGGTGTTTTCAGGATGGCAAAAGAGAGTGTTGCAGGGCAATGAAGAGGACCCCAAACTCATGACAAAGGCCAATTTGAAGCTAAAGAGCCGGGTTTCTAACCCTAGCGCCAGGTTCTCGGATCATCTGAGAACGCGCGGTTAAAACATGGATGTGGAGAATGTAGTGTAATCCGCCGTTTTTTGCTCCGACAGAGAAATGAGGTGGACCCGGAACAGTGGACAGGCGACCCAGTGAGAGTTCTGCTTTTAAACCGAGGGCAGATGTTGGGAGGGTATAGAACGCGGCGAAAGAAAGAAGGAACCACAGCCCGGTCTTCCATGCTCTTGAGGTGATGAAGGTGGACAAGGCAGTGGCCCCGTTGGTCGACCGGTATGAAATCCCCTCAGGACAGATTCAAGCTCGGAAGAAAGCCGTGACCGAGGGGGCCGCCGGCGTCTTCGGCAACACTTAGCAACGGAAGGCCAAGCATGACGCCACCTTGGTAGCTCGGTTGTATGAGGAGACCGGTCAACCGAAGGTGGGATAGCGATTTTTGGCGGAGAGTTCTTGTCCATGAGTCCGGGTCGGCGGTGGTCGGTAAACGGCCTGTGGCCCCCGGGCGTTCGGGGTCAATGAGTCAAAGAGTTGGGCGGTGGCGCGGTTGGGTTAGGCTCCGGGTAGCAGGAAGAGCCGGACTTGAAACGGGGTTGGGATGCTTCCCCGGTTAACATGAAGACGGGCGGCCGTCCTTCTAAGACAACCGCCCGTATCGTTGTGGGGACTGGAAATGGGTCCTGCTAGTCCCGGGGTCCCTGGTGGGCGCCGGTGTCCGGGATGGGGCCGGGCGCCGTGTGGACGATGAGGGTGTCGACATGCCCAATGGTGATGCCGCCGGCCGGGATTTCCAGCCTGGGAACCGCCGGGCCTTCCGGCTGTTCTGGGGCTTCCCCGGCGTAGGCGATCTGCCCGTCGGTCACCGCAGCGACCTCACGTCGGATGTCGTCCGCGTTGGGCGGGTAGTAGGCCTTTCTGGCGGCGATGGCCGCCAGCCGGTCCATCAGGTTGTCCGTGCCCCATATGGGGTGGACGTTGCTGCGCCTGGCCTCGGCGACAATAGCCGGGTCGGGCTCCATGTTGGGAAACAGCAGCGCCGCGATGACGAAGCAGCAGGTGTCTCCCAGGACATCGATGATGTCCTCCCGGAGGGACATGGCTGCGTCCCAGGTCACGCACAGGGGTGAGGGCTTCTCCTGGGGGCCGTTTGGGGTTTCCAGGTACCACTTGCCGTTTATCAGCGAGTACGGGCCGCCCTTGACCTGGAGGCCGAACCGGCCGCCGCCCTGGGTCCAGATGGCAAAGTCCAGCTGGGGTGAACCGGGGTTCCTTTGCCATTCGTAGATGGCGAGGCCTGGCCGGTCGCTGGACAGGATGGCGTCAAAGACGCGGGCCTCGGCCCGGCGCATGGGGTCGGCGCGCCGGTCCGGGGGGAATTGCTGGGGTTGGGTAATCATGTGAGTTTCTCCTGGGCTAATTTAGTTCCGTGGGGTTGGTGTATCCGCATGCGCCGGTCCTGGGGCGCTGACCCGGTGAGGGTGGTGGGCGCGCGGGGATATGGGTGAAGCCGATTGGGTTTCACTGCGGTGCTCCTTATGGGATGGGGATATGGGGATTTGAGGGGTCCATCAGCGACTGACCCTAGGGCGTTGGCCCCCTGGGTACGGATGACGGGGCAGCGGGGGATTGGGGCGACGGTCGGGTGCGGCTTGCCGGTCGTTGGGAATGGGAAATTCCGCCCCCGGCGGCGTGGCCCAAAGGAAACGCCGCCGGGGGCCTGTGGCTCAGACTTTGATATACCTGGAGTTCCTTGCTGGCAGCGACCTCGGCGAGTCGGTCCATCAGCTGGTCTGACCCCAAAGGACCTGGACGTAGCTGCGCCTGGCCGCGGCGACAATGGCCGGGGTCTGCTCCATGTCTCGAAACAGGAGCACGGCGATGACGCGGAAGCAGGAGTCTCAAAGGATATCGACGATGCCTTCCGGAGGGACATGGCTGCGTCCCAGGTCAGGTACAACGGGAAGAGGTTCCCCGGCGGTCCGTCTAGGGTTTCGAGGGGCCGCTTGCCGTTATTCAGCAACTACTGCCCGCCCTTGACCTGCATGCCGAAGCGGCCGCCGCCTGGCATCCAGATGATGAAGTCGAGGTGTGGGCCCTCGGGATCCGGTTGCCCCTCGTGGCTGACGAATCCTGGTCGGTCGCTCCCTTGACTAGGGTCAAAGGCGCGGGCCTCGGCCCGGCGCCTGGGGTCGGCCCGCCGGTCCGGTGGGAACTGCTCTGGTTGGGTTAACATTTGAGATTCTCCTGAGGTTAATTTAGTTCCGTGGGGATGGTGTATCCGCATGCGCCGGTCCTGGGGCGCTGGCCCGGCGAGGGTGGTGGGCGCGCGCGGGTATGGGTGAAGCCGGTGGGGTTTCACTGCGGTGCTCCTTATGGGATGGGGATATGGGGATTTGATGCGTCCATCAGTGACGGACCCTGGGACGTTGGCCCCTGGGTACGGATGACGGGGCAGTGGGGGATTGGGGCGACGGTCGGGTGCGGCTTGCCGGTCGTTGGGAATGGGAAATTCCGCCCCCGGCGGCGTGGCCCAAAGGAAACGCCGCCGGGGCCTGAGGCTCCGATATTAAGGGCCTGCAGGGCTTGCTGGCAGCGATCTCCGCGAGTCGGTCCATCAGCTGGTCTGGCCCCAAAGGACCTGGACATTGCTACGCCTGGCCGCGGCGACGATGGCCGGGGTCTGCTCCATGTCGGGAAACAGGAATGCGGCGATGACGGGGCAGCAGAAATCTCTCAGGATATAGACGACGTCTGCGCGGAAATCCATGGCCGCGTCCCAGGCCAGGCACAGCGGGGAGGGTTTCTCCTCGCGCCGGTTCATGGTTTCCAGGTACTACTTGCTCTTCTCCGGTGACTTCTGGCCGCCCTTGACCTGCACGAGGAAGTCGCCCACACCCGGCAACGATAGAGTGAAATCTATTTCCGGCGTTTCGGAGTTCGGCTGCCCATCGTGGTTGGCGAAGCCTGCGTGGTCGCTGTCTTGAATAGCGTCAAAGACGCGGTCCTCGGCCCGGGGATTGGGATCTGGCTGCTGGCTCTCGTTGGGGAATTGCTGTGAATTGGTGTCCATTTCGATACTTTCCTTTAATGTGATTTAGGTACATGGGGTTGGGATATTCGCATGCGCTGGCCTTGGGCGCTCATCATGTGAGCGGACAAGGCGCTCGGGAATATGGGTGACAGAGATAAGGCTTCAATTGAGCCACTCCTTTGGGGATGTGGAAATTAGGATTTGAGGCGACGGCCTTGAAGGCTTTGACCAATTTGGTCCGGATGGCCGGGGCAATCGGGGGTTGGGATGCCGGTGTGTCCGGCTTGCCGGTCGTTAGGGATGGGAAATTCCACCCCCGGCGGCGTAACCCACCGGGAACGCCGCCGGGGGTGTTGGCACCAATGTTGAAGGTCTGTCTGACATGACGACTGGGGCGTGTTTCGGGAGAGTGTTCCTGAGAATTGTGGAAGGTCTGCGAACTACCCGGTTAATGCCCGGAGCATCGCGTCTCTCTGCAATCGTTTCGGATCGGGATGGGCGCTCGGGGGTCACCCCGAAACGAGCGCCCATCCCGACGCTGAATGGACGCGCGTCCGAGCGACCAGGCCCGCAAGCGGTGGTGAAGCATTTCCTGAGGTGTATTCAGGTCTGGCTACTGCCGGCCTTACGCTATGGCCTTGCGCCCTATATATTCCGACGGCGAGTTGGCAGGCATTCGCAGCCTAAAAACTCGCCCGATGGGGAAACGGGATAAAGGTCCCGTGCTTATCGTCCAACCGGTCGACCATGGGGCCGATGATTGACTCCAGGAAAATCCACGCTTCTGACACTGCCGTAGAACCGCAGTCCAGACGCGCCACAGATAACACCAGATCCCGGTTCAGGCCAAAGAGGGCGTTAAGCTATCCCCTTGTGCCCATAACGAAGAAGGTTTCGGTGATGAGAAATCGCCGCGGGATACTTTGCGGCCCCGACACCGGCCTCAGGAAGGAAGTGTTGGTGGGAGTTGGATATATGCTCTGGCCCTCGGGAATGGTGGTGGCAGTGATGCATGTGAAGCGTCTGAAATCGCCCAATATCCCGGGCCCGTTGAAAAAGTCGGCTCCAGTGAATGCCGAGGAGATGTGTGTCTTCTAGGTCATCGAAAGTCGAGAAGTATTGTTGACCAATGGCAAAAATGTGCAAACGTTGATGCCATGAGGACTATATTAGTCTCACCACTTTTTGACGCTAGGAAACCTCTGAATAAGTTGTTGGATTGCCCCAGACCACGGCTTAGCTAGGCACGATTCCAACAGAGGATCGCAGTCGTTCCCGACTTATTCAGAGGATTCCTAGCCCTCGAATGGACTTTTTCAGCAGGACTATCCCGCCGCCCTTGACATCTTCTGGGCTACCTCCCAAATTTGGCTTAATAACAGCTGTCTCATCATCGCTGTCGACCTACTCCAAAAAAGGGGTGGATTCGAACCAGGGGTCGGTCCTACCGCCAACCCTTGCTAGTGAACTCTTTAGTCTCCCTCTTGGCCCAAGTGTTGACGCGTTTCTGTGTTTGCAATAACGTAATTTGAGGAAGATCCTGTTGGGGAGTAAATGGTAATAGAAGCTAAGAAAAAACGACTCACCCTCGACTTGGACCCCCTGGTGCAGCGACGCCTGAAGGCTGTTGCAGCAATCAAGGGAATCAGTATGCGCCAGTATTGCCTAACCGCCATAAACAGAGAGCTGTCGACAGATGAGGCGCAACGGATCATCGACCTCCCCTTCGGCCACGAAGCTCTGAACCGACTGGATACTCTCCGGAAGGAGATATTCGGCGACAGAATTCTCCCCGACAGCTCAGTGGATTTTATTCGTGAGGCTCGGGAGTCCAGGAGCACATGGTGAATGGCATTTTCGTCGTGGATGCGAGCCTCGCTTTCAAGTGGCTGGTAAGCGAGGAGAATTCAGACCTGGCTCAATCAATCTCCAGGTCATGGGCCAATAACGGAATCCAAGCCGCAACGCCCTACCTGATGCCAGTGGAAGTAGCCAACGCACTCCACCGGCGGGTCGTGCGGGGTGAACTGACCGTGGAAGACCCGGTCCGACTTCTGGAATACCTTCCCGCTTCGGGAATCGAACTGCGCGACGATCCCAACCTCCATGCGAGGGCTTTACAGTTTTCAAGTCGACTCCGCCAGGGGGCGGTATATGACGCCCACTACCTCGCTCTAGCGGGCATCCTCGGTTGCGAATACTGGACCGCCGACGAGAGTTTTTACCGCTCGGCCGCTCCCTCTGCCCAAAACGTGCACTGGATAGGCGAGTTCGCCGCGCCGGAATAGCGAGCAGGTGTAATGCCGAGAATATTCGACAATCTTAACCAGGACTCCAAGCTCCTGCCTGCACTTCAGGACACTTTCGCCCTCTCGTCACGGGCGGACTTCTGCGTGGGGTACTTCAACCTGCGGGACTGGGGAGATCTCGCCTCATACGTCAGACCACTGGGAACCAGACGACGGACCTTGCCGTGTGCTCATTGGGGTGCAGCGGCTGGCCCACGAGGAACTCAGAAAAGCCCTCAGCTTGGCGGACGGGTCTCCGGGTATGGAAAACCGCACCGCCCATCGCTTGTGGCTGCAGTTGAGGGTAAGCATGGATTCTCGGTCACCTTTGTCATTTGACCTCCTACGATCAGGCATCTGTTGGGGCTATTTAGCTATGCCAGCCCGTCTGAGCTTTCTCAAAGCAATCAGCGGAGGGAGTGGGGTCAATGTAGAACAGAACTCACTAGGGATACGAAATGGTTAAGCTTCAACGACAACTCTACGCTGGGTGCCTGTTTAGTGGAATGGGCGGATTTGCTTCAGGATTGGTTAAAGCTGGCTTCTCTATTCGATGGGCTAACGATAAAGACGAATATGCTTGCGGGGCGTTTCGACATCGCTTCCCGGAGGTTCGATTAATCGAAAAGGATATTAAGGAACTGTCAGTTCAACATGATGGGTTATCGGATGTGGACGTGTTGGCCGCAGGTTTTCCATGTCAGAGCTTCTCGCAGGCAGGAACTCGGAACGGATTCGAAGATCCTCGCGGAGAACTGTTTTTTGAGATTCCGCGAATCCTTGCCGAGTTCGAAGCGGAGCACAGCCCGCGCCTAGTCATATTGGAGAATGTGCCTTATCTGTTATACGGGGCTGAGGGGACTTGGTTTGATGAAGTTCGTCGAGCGTTGCGACGAGCCGGATATTGGTTTAGGGCCGAGTCATGCTGGACGGTAAATGTGAAGGACGAAACCGACTTGCCGCAGGATCGGGAGCGATTGTTTATGGTGGCGGCATCGCGTCACCATTTCTCACATAATCCATTCCGAGCCCCGACGTCCATCGAAAACCGCAATCCAAACCGCCGTAGCATCCTGGATTTCATAGAACGAGACCAACGTGGCGCGACAGATGCGTATCTACCACCTGATAATCGGTATTACAAGATGATTGAACGCGAAATGGCCTTGGGGGAGTCCGAAGCCAACCTGTATCAGCTCCGGCGCTCCTATGTTAGGGAGAAAAAGGGTGGATTCTGCCCTACTCTTACCGCGAACATGGGTGTAGGAGGCCACAACGTGCCGTTCATCAAGGATGCATGGGGGATTCGAAAATTAAGCGTTGACGAAGTGGCTCGCCTGCAAGGGTTCAACACCAGCACCTCGCTGTTCCCTGAGATGCCGACTTCAGAGCAATACCGGCTGTTGGGAAATGCCGTATGCGTGGGCTTGGCACACTTGTTAGGGTCTGAGTGTGCGAACATCTTGAACGGGGAGTATGCGTGATGACCTCGAGAATTGGCTGGAGATTCCCACCAACAAATGGCGGCCAAGCCGATGGGTTCAATGACCCGGGAATTGCCCATTTCAATGGACTTCCGCTGACAAGCCTTGCCCGTGAGACGATACAAAACTCACTTGACGCCAGAGGGACTTTAGGAACCCCGGTCCATGTTTCCTTTGAGCTGGTCAACCTCAGCCCTGAAAAAATTGGTCGAGATGAATTGGCGGAGGCCATCATGGCCTGCCGGCAGGCGGCTGGAGACGACCCTTTGGCAGAACATGGCCTAGACTCTGCGACCGACATCATTGGGAAAAATTCCATAACCTGCCTGCGGGTGTCGGATTGTAATACGACCGGACTGCGAGGGGACCAATGGCGTATTCTCGTGAAGATGAAAGGACTAAGTCTCAAGCCTGGGGTAGAAGGCGCAGGCGGGTCGCACGGCTTTGGGAAATATGCCCCTTTTGCGGTTTCAGACTTACGAACCGTCTTTTATTGGACATGTTATGAGCAGGACGGCGGGCCAGTCGAGTCTTTTCAGGGCAAATCGGTGCTCATGTCTCATGACAGTAGCGAAGGAGAAACGCAGGGGACCGGGTTTTACGGATTCAAAGATGGCTGTCGTGCACTGGTGGGCCAGCGGGTTCCGAATGAGTTCCGTGTCCTGACGAAAGAAGGGGTTCCAGTTCAAGGCACGTCGATCACTATCGTAGGTTTCCGCGCTAACCACAGTTGGCGGAGAAACATCGCCGCAAGCGTGGTCGGGAACTTCTTTCATGCGATTGAAAACGGTGCTCTGGCTGTGATAGTAGAACCGGACACCGACAGCGATTTGCTCGACATCGATCAAACTTCCTTGGGGTCGTGGTTTGAAGACCTTCTGGAGAATGGAGCCGACTCGGAAGACCTTGATGACGAAAGCTGGGGCACACTGCGCGAAGCGCAAACATTCTGGCAAATCGTCAAAGAGGATAACCCATCGGCGGAAACCCAAGATGTCGACCTCGGGCATTGTCGGTTGTGGATTCGAGCAGCAGATGGCCTGCCAAGCAAGGTAGCATTGGTGAGACGCACCGGTATGTTAGTGACCACCGAGCAGAGCGGGTTGATTCGGTTTCCAAGATTCAGAGACTTCGCTGCGGTATGCGTGTTTGAAGACCCAGCGGGTAACGAATTGTTGCGTGGAATGGAAAATCCGCAACACGACAAGTTTGAACCGGATAGGCTTGCCGAAAGCGACCGAGCACGGGGACGCCGTGCTCTTGGCCGCATAACAAGATGGGTGCGCACCGAGATTCGAAAGGCCGCCGGACCACCAGAAGGAACCGGCTCGACGGTCCTGTCTGAACTCGCCGTCCACTTGCCTTTTCCGCAGGAAGACGAGTCGTTTGACGACGTTAACCCTGATGCCGAGAGAACGAGGGAACCCGGATTTGGAGATAGAGTAAGAGTAACTCTAAAGCCTGTTCGTCGCCCGACGCCGCCTATGTTGCCCACCGAAGAAGAGGAAGAAGACATGGGAGATGCTGATGGGGGTGGTGCCGGTTCAGTCGGGGGAGGGGCAGATGGAGAGAATGGTGGCGATGGTGGATACGGAGGCCAGGGCGAGGGAGAAGGGAACGGAGGCACAGGCACCAGGGGGTGGCCAGAGATCCAAGCAAAGGCGTATCGCCGTCTCCAATGTCCGCATGTTGGCGATTGAGGGACGCGAAAATGCATTCCAACTAACCTTCCATGCGGAGAGCAGTGGTATCGCAAGGCTTGACCTAGAGGAGGCCGGGGATTCTTCAGCAATTCGCCGAACCGATATCAGGGCTGTAGACGACAGCGTATCTCTTGATCACTTCCCTCTTGCCAGAGGCAGGCGAATGGAATTGGAAATTACAGCTGACAGCCCGATTGGTGGCAGGTCATGGCGCCTAACTGCGGTGGATGTAACGGGAGCTTAACGATGAGGTTTGATCCGAGTAAGGCTTGGCCACACCCAGTACTTCGCCCTCCTCGTTATGGGGATGACTACCCTCACGCCGAATTTGAGGTCGAAATAGAGTTCACCAGGAGCGAGGGCAGCACAGCGGTTGAAATACAAGCAGAGTTCCAACTTAGCGAGCCTTCTCTACTCAAGTTGGTTGATGAAGGTTCGGGCAAGTATGTGCTGTTGATCAAGGCATCGAGAACTCATTTCAGGGAACTCATCGAATCGAACGGAGTGTGCCTACAGAAGAGCTATCCCGCAGGTGCTTTGGCCGGTCGAGTCGAATTTGCGCCTTTTCTGGTTTCGACTAAGGACCTGAAGGGATTTAGTGCCGAGGGATGGCATGTCGATTTCCACGGGAGGGCTTTCGATATTTCGGCAGGTTCCGTATTAGCCGAAGACGAACCCAAAGACTACTGGGTCGATACGGCTGACGAGGCACCACTCGGGTCGATCTTTGGACACAAGCCGAGTTCCGATTTAACAGATGGGCGTTGGATATGCGAACTCGCCGAAGAGAGAGTCTGGATCGTAATGTCGAATACAGACTCAGCCCGTTACATGGCCGCTAGAGACCGAGTCAATAACCGCCCCGACGGACAATATCTTATGAACGGGGTCTACCTACCTGCCCTAGTTGCGGTATTGAACGAGGTGGACGGCAATGTGGAGGACTTCCAAGATTATAGGTGGTTCGCGTTTCTCGACCAGCGTTTATCAGACGTTGGATGCAGCCCGCTTGGTTCCGCTAATGCGAACCGCTTGGTGGACGCCCAGATAATCCTCGACTCGCCTTTCCCCAAGATGTCTTTGATAGCCAGGGAGGGTGAGTGACGCAACTCCAATTTTACACAACTGAAGCGCTAGAGGAAATGCGACACACAATAGGCAAGAGGCTCGACTGGTACTACGCGCCGGAGGGGGATGTTCCCGCCTTTGTTCCGCCAACTGGTGTCAGGGGTTCTCAAATTGAAGCTCCTGCTCTCGCAGGCAGCCTCAGTGCGGACAAGAATCAACCGTCATCTACTGATGTCGACAACGCAATGGTAGTTTATGGATTACTGTCTAACCTAAGCGTGCATCAGGCATCTATTGAACGGATGTGGGCGTATCTATGCCACCGCGATTGTCCTGAATACGTTGCGGCTCGTTGGCTGAACAGGCGCCCTCAAAAAGATGAAGATGCTGTTCGGGAGGTCCGGAACCACTTCTTCGCGGTGGGGAACAGGGCACTTATTAGGGACAATGGGGTTTCGCGGCTGTGGTGGCTGGGCAAGATTGCCCACGATGTTGCCCATGAGAATCCGAGACAGTTTCTAACCATCCTGCTCCATCGCCAAGATGTGAGATCTGCTTTGATTGAACGCCCGTCTGTATCAATGAACCGAAGGGTACTGCGGGAAATCTACGACGTTATGAAGGATCACTGGAACAACGGCGGGGAATTGTTCGAGCGGGAAACCTTTCGTAGGTGGATGGTCGCATTGAACCGCCGAGGAGGAGTGGTGCTGTTGGATGCGTTGCCTAGAAAAGCACTTGGAAAGTTGTTACGCGAAGAAGCCGAACTCGCCAAGGGCAAATAGGGATATGGATAACCTTAAGCCTGAGGACCGATCATGGTGTATGTCCCGCATACGGTCCCGGGGCATGAAGCCAGAGATGGCGGTTCGATCGATGGTTCACCGTCTTGGATACAGGTTTCGGTTGCACAAACGCGATTTGCCGGGCACACCGGATTTGGTGCTGCGCCGGCACAGAGCGGTGATATTTGTCAATGGCTGCTTTTGGCATTGGCACCCTGATCCCCAATGCCCTATTGCTGATTTACCGAAGTCCAACCTAGAGTATTGGAAGCCCAAGCTTGAACGGACCCGAATCCGTGACCAGGAGCATATGGTGGCGCTTCAGTCAGATGGTTGGAGGGTTTTGTTGGTTTGGGAGTGCGAGTTGCGTAATCCAGTGGATGTCATTGAACGCATAAGCGAGTGCTTATCGGAATCACCCCAACAGTGGCTCTCCAAGTGGCAATCCGATACATCAGTAGGGGCTCTTGAAGACAGGTGGCCCTAATGCCGATTAGGCCAGAAATCGTTCCGTCGCCAGTTGCGTTGGTGTTCTTGAGGCGTTGCTTCCGGTTCGTCAGCGTCGAATGGCCTCATGCAGAACGAGAGCAGTTACCCGACGAGGGGTTTGAACAGCGGTTCCGCGAGAGTTGCGTCCAGTATTTGGATGGGTGGATCATTTCGGAACAGCGCGAGTTCCGACTTGGCGCTGGGCTCGATACCGCGTCAGGCGTAGCTCATGAAATCGACATCGTGGCCCGTTGGTCAAACGCAACTGCCATATTGGAAGCGAAAAATCTCGGCGATATGCCTGGCAAGAACGACATCATCGTCTTTTTTGCTAAGATCATCGATTACCTAGTTGCAAACCCTGAGCTAGCGCTGAACGACCTCTGTTTAGCGTTCATGTCGAGAAATTCGTTCGAATCAAGTGCAATGGCCACCTGCTTGGGTCTTGGAATTCATCCTGTGGCATCTGATATTCGACCACTGCCCGTTCTTGTGGACAATGCGATCCGCATGGAGGCGGAACTGCAGAAAGGATTGGTTGTACCAGGTGAAGCGCGTGACCGCTTTGAGGATCTGTGCGCGTTGCTCAACAATCTGGGATCCACGCTAAACGAGGCTTGGCCGGACAATCGATTTGGTTACTTATCGGAGGATAGCGTGCTCGTTAAAGCGGTCACGCCACAGCCTACGCAGGAAACAGCCCGGCAACTCCGGCAAGCCAATAGCGACTGTATCGACCTTCTCAATACATTCCGGTCTGTATCCTCATGATTATAAAAGGGATATCTGACCATGAACATTAACAGCTATAACATCACTGAAGTCGGCTATCACTACATAGGGTTGCGCGTGCTTGATGGTATGGGAACCTCAGTTGAACGCAGCCAACAGGTCGAAGCCATATCGAGGAACGTGCGGAAGTTCGTGACCGATAGAGCTTTGCGTCTCATGCTGCCCGAACCAAGAGGGACATTCCTGACAGTGGGCAAAAAAATCTGTGAAGAACTGGTCCACTTTGGCTTTGCACTAGCGGACCGTGGCAGCCCTTACGAACTGACTGCCAAAGGCCAGATGGTACTTGGGTTGCTGACAGATCAGCGTTACGTAGAACTCCGTCAGGTGATGGCTTCCGTTCACTTAAAAACCTACGACAATTTGCGCGCTGTAGTGCAGGCCCATTTTGATGCTGGAGCAATCTGGCAACCCATCGTAAGCGCCACTCATCTTGACCAACCGGGTTATTTGCAGGGACTGCTCGAACCTACTTTCGAGCAGGATACGTCTGCCAAATTGGCAGAGATCATTGACCAACACGCGTTGCCACCTCCCAAAAAGATAGAGGACATCTTTCGCGCCAAAGTCGTGACACATATGTTGCCTGCCCAGAGTATGCGGGTCGCCCTTTTCCGGGCGATTTGTGACCGCTTGGTTAGTCTTAGGCTACTCAACAAGCCGCGCGTCGCCCTCCAGCAGTGCGAATTCGAGAAAACTTATTCTCCTTGTGTGTCGGGAAATCCGTTGAAGCCCTGGTATTCGCCTTTACAGATATCGCTGGATAACGGTGATTCGTACCAAATCTTTCTGTGCGAACCAGACGCAACCGAACCCGATTACCAAACTATCCTGTTATCCGGGATTGACGAAGCGTTCTCTGAGATGTCTCCGGCAGGAGGCTACTACGACATTCCGGATCTGCGTGACTGGGTATGCGAATATCTTATGATTCCAGAAGCCGCTTTTGACGATGGCCTAAATTGCTTGCTCGACCGACAACCGGCTGTGTTGTCGGCAGGCTTACAGTACGACAAGATTACCGGCAGACGGCGACCGCTGGTCCGAATCCGTCAAAACACTCAGCTGCATAACTTGATAAGGAGGGTATGATGCTTAACCTTCCCAGAAGGCAAACTGCCCCGATTCCGTCTCCTTACGAACGGTTGGGACTTACCGACTTACCTTTCCCGCCTGAGCCGGTGCTTGATCCTTACAGTAAAGACCCTCGCCGTAACGGTTCCATCTACGCCCAATCACCGGTGCAGAATGCGATCGAAAAATTCGAGCGGTTACTTATCCGCCCCAATGATTTTTTGAACCGCGCGAGGATCGCGTCGCTGTGGGCTGCTGGCGACAGCATAAGTGGCCGTGGAATGGGGAAAACCGCCCTGTTGCGATTTTTCCAGCAACGGATTAACTCCGACTATGGCCAAACCCAGTTTGAAGGGCAATTCTCCGCAGCAGTCATTTATGTGGCGTTTCCAGACCAAGTGGACCGCCGGTGGATGGAGCAACTAGCGTGGGCTGCTCTTGTGGACACTTGCCAAAACGGGGTCCTGGATGCGTCAAGGGCTGCTCTGCGCCGTGAATTCCTCACCGATGACCAAGTGATGTCCGTGGTCGATGAAAACGGCAACACTGACTGGAGGAGGTTGCTAATCAATGCCGTCCTCGCAGACAACGGCATTTCGGCAACTGAGTTGGACCATAGGGTAGAGGCTCAATTGCTCGAGGACGGGGTAGAGAGAGGGCCAGCACATGCGTTGGCGACGGGAACGTTCGAGGAGTACCTTCGTAACTTACGCAAAGACGGAAATCTTCGGCCTTATTACATTCCCCGCGATACTAAAGGTCTGGACTATTCCCGCACGCTCTTTTTTAACGATATCGTGCGCTATCTACGTTCTGCTGGCTTCGCCGGGGGTTACCTGTTCGTTGACGACATTGAGAACCTGACTGACCAAATGGCGCGCAGGCACCGTTTCGAATTTGCCAAGGAGTTTGGCCTTTGTACAGTGCGTCCCGGGTATGCTAATACGGAATACGGGTTCTTCTCTTGCGTGCTAACCACCCATCAACAGTCCGTAACTGGGATATCCCAAGCTTGGAGTGAAGCGGGGTTAGCGGCGATGGCCCGCCTAGACCCAGGTGCGCCTACTTCAGTAGAACTGCCATTGCCTACCCCTGACCAAGCCATCGCCATAATTATCGCGCACTTGGATCACTACCGTGCTAATGATGAGGACAATGGAACTATCAAACCCTTCACCGAAGACGGATTGAAGGCCTTGGTTGGAAAAAGCCAGCATCCCCGCATACTGTTGGCTAACGGCTCACACGTCGTAATGCGAGCGGTGCAAGGCGACTCAACTTACATAGACGCTAGTATGGTAGAGGAGGCGTTGAGCGGTGTGGTATCTCCTACCGTCCCAGACTACACGGAAGGTCTCGAAGGGGCTGTATGATTCTATGGTGCCGTAATCTTGCTTCGGCTTAAACTCCAGAATGCAGCGTATTCTCTGACCTAAACTAAAGCCAAGGTGGGATGTGCATTTGCGAGGCAGTGAAGACTGGTTGAAGTGCCGCTGTGAAGCTCCTTCGCCTGCACCTGTAGGACGGTTCAACACCGTAGCTTGACCTCATCCATATGCGTATTTCACCTTGGTATCAGTTTGGTAGCTGAGCCGTCTGCCTGCGAAGCCATCGTACCCTAGACGGTGAGCGCCATCACCCCGACCTCTGTATGGACTCTAGCGTTCGGGAATATCGCCTGACCTTCCGTAGACGGTTTTGAGTTCGCATGGGAACAGCAATAATAATGACACCGTGGTCGTTCTCAACACCGCCAAGAGAGGACGAGGCAGAGCTACCAAATTGAATTGCGCCAGGGCAGTCCCTCAGTGAGTTGAAAACAGCCTCCAACCCGGTAGGTTGGAGGCTGTTGGAAGCCTTTCCACAGTTGATTTGCCCCTTCCTTAAATAGAAACCTCCAACTCAAAGGTTTGTATTACAGTACCGCTTGGCCCACCAAATCCGGCTATACTTGACGGTAGATAGTACTGTATCAGTTAGATTCACCCCGACCCTGGACTTCTGGCGGTTTGCCAACCTTAACGTTGATCAGGGAATCCTAAGATCAGCGGCTGCTCCGCCCGATCAGCCCTCGCGTTCCAGATCTCGATCGTTGTACCAGAGCTCTTTGGCCCGCCGATAGTCCTCCGCAGCGCCCTCTGCCGCTCCCATCAACTCTCGGGCCAGCCCGCCGCAAAAAATTCGAACCCGAATAGTGGTCGGCGGATCTCTCCTTTGACCTACTACTAAGAAACTATCTCAAAACTTCAGTTGCCACTGGCGGCGGTACCAGAGCAGGGCGCAGGCCAATTGGATCAGGCCGATGTAGTTGGATTCCTTCTTGTCATAGCGCACCAGGATCGCACGACACTTCGATAACCAGGCCAGGGTGCGCTCCACAACCCACCGGCGGGCGGGATAGCGTTTCACGCCCTGGGCGTCCAGTTTCTCCTCCCCTATCCGCCGGATGTGTCCCCGATACCCGTAGGCCGCCACGGCTCGGTGGCCCGTTGGGTTGTCGTACCCTTTGTCCAAACACAGGTTTTGAGTCCCTTCATCAATACCATCAGGACGTTCCACCACTATGCTTTCCAGGGTCAGCGCCAGCAACTTGGTGTCGTGAACATTGGCTCCAGCCACCACCACGCTCAGTGGTCCGCCGGCCCCGTCCACCAGGACGCTTTTCTTACTCCCAGCCTTGCCCCGGTCCGTGGGATTGCGTCCAATGGCGCCCCCCCAAAACGCGCTTTTCCCATCGAGCAGTCGGCTGACTGCCATTCCCAGTTTACGCCGTCCAACTCCCGGCATTCTTCTATCAGGACGGCCCAGACACGCTCCAGCACCCCACCCTCCACCCATCGCTGGAAGGTCCGGTGGATGGTGCTGTCATCCCCCAGCTCCTTGGGCAAGTGGTTCCATTGACAGGAGCTACGCATACGGAAGATGACGCCTTCCAGCATCTTCCGCTGGTTCACCCGTTTGCGCCCTTTCGCCTTGGGGGGGTCCAACTCCAAAATCACCGGTTCAATTCGCTCCCACAGATCATCGGGTATTTCCCATATAGTGGGCAGAGTCTCGCTCTTTCCCATCATCCACCACCACCCAAGTTTCCCCCAGCTTAACCGAACCGCCTATGTGTTCTCCCTTTCAGACCAATCCCAATTTGAGATAGTTTCTAACTGGGTACGTGAATTCCGAAGGCTCGTGCACTAGTCAACTCCAGTTGCATCCAAGTCGACCGCCCAAGAGTAACGGAGTTTTTGGTGATGTGTAAAAGGCGGAGGTAAAGTGGACCACCTGGACGGATTGACTGCCTGACATTGTGGCTGTCGCTGTTCAGCATAAATGTCCGTCTAACTGTTCGGCAGAAATGTCACCTGTTTGGTCTGCGATGGTATCAGATGGCGACATTGTGTATGCGACCGGGGACCGCGACGCGTCGGCGGACTCTCAGCGTCAACGTATCTCCTGACCGTGTCTCTATGAATTCCCAATTCCCTTGCCATCCGTCGAATGGACTGAGGTGGACCCCATCAGTTGGACAGAATTAAGGCGGAGTCAAGCGGGAGTCTGGGTGCTCCCGGCAATTATGCCAGTACTCGTTCCAGTGAATTTCTCCCTTCCTCCGATTCCTTCTCCGGAACATTCATGGCTTCGTGGAACACCTCAGCCCGTGTCCGGGAGTCCACCGGGCCCCTTGGGACGAATTTGCCGACAGATTCGGGGGTGGCGAAGCCGCAGAGCTTCGAGCCAGGAGACGAGCGTCGCCTACACCTTGGGCGATCACCCACTCTACGGATCATCGCCCTGACTACCTGCAACGGCGTCCAAGGCCTTCTTCACCGTTGCCGGAGAGCAGGTCATCACCCGGGCGATGTGGCGCAACCCCGAACGCTCGTCGGCCATCCGCCAGCACTGCTCAACCTGGTCCTGGGTCAATGCCGGTGGGCGTCCACCTTGCTTTCCGCCAGCCCGGTCCCGCTCCAACCCAAGCTTGATCCGTTCGCTGGCGAAATCTACCTGGTAGGCGCCCTGGGCCAACATTGAGCGCCTAAAGAATTTCGCCGCGGGGCCCTCATCAGTGGTGTCTATGTTCTCCCGGACCGCGACGATGCCGATGTCGCGCCTAGTCAGCTCCGCCTGGATGCGCACTCCCTCCTCGAAGTTCCGGCTGAATCGGTCCAGGAATGCGACGACGATGGTATCCCCGGATTAAACTCGGGACATCAGGTCCAGCCAACCGGTTCGATTCCTGGTCCGGCCGCTGGACACGTCGGAGAAAATCAGGTCCTCGAGAATGCCGTGGTCGGCCAGAATCCCGAGTAGGGTTTCCAGGTTCCTGGCGGCGGCGTCGGCTTTGCTGACCCGGGCGTAACCGTAGGTGACTGAGAGCATGGCCATGTGGTTCATCTGGCCGGTCTACCCCGACCGTCCTCTTGGTAAAGGTGTTCAGAAAACGGGCGTTTTTGAACACCCCTCACCCGCGCCCCGCGCCAGCTTTGGTCAAGTGTTCAACAACCATGTCCAACAATAACAACCGTTCAACAATGAAACCAAGGGTTTGTTGAACATCTGTGGGGTATTAAGTCTCTGGCTGGAGATGTTACGGCTGCGAGCCCCGTGTATCGCCCCGACTGTTTGCCAGAGGACCATCAAGAGGGCATGGCAATTGCCGCCATCCAGACAATTATGCACCGGGGAAAGGAGCTTTGCCCGAGGCACTAATTTTTGTTCAGTCAGGGTGTCATGTCGGCTGGCGTGTGGTCGCCGCGCTTTTTGCCGACGGCGTCGACATTTATTAGAATCAGTTCGGCACGGCTGCGAACCTCACTGCCACCGGCGTGGAGCTGCAAGCGCTGATGCAGGCCGGTCGGTGGAAGAACTCCCGGATGCCAGCGCAGTACACCGACCGACAGGCGGAGAGGGCGCTGTGGCGGTAGCCAAGTATTACTAGACAGGGGAGTAACCCAAGGTTCCCCACAGGAGATGTGAAAATGGTACGATTCAATTCATCCGAGTACTTTGTCTCCCTCAGTGAGAGCTAGTTGAGCGGGGAGTTACCTCCGGATTTGGTCAACTTCACCAACCTGCAATATCTTGGCATCTCCGATAATCAGTTGAGCGGAGATCTACCGACGGAGTTGGGGGGCCTCACCAGCCTGAGAGGATTGTCCCTTCAAGACAACCAATTCAGCGGGGCGATACCGCCGAAGCTGGGTAGCTTGCCAAACCTGGAAGTGCTTGCCCTCAGCACGAACACATTGGGCGGGCAGATACCGCCAGCATTGGGAAGCTTAGCCAACCTGAGAGTGCTGGTCCTTTCTCATAATCAATTCAGCGGGGCTATACCAACGGAGGATAGGTCAATTTAAGATTGGCGAAAATCCTTAGAATTAAGTTGGCGTTGACACATTTGCCGTTCCGGCACGGCCAGCGCCCCCGGAGGGAACGCGCTTTTCCGGAGTCAGTTCGACCTGCGTGGGAATCAGCCACTCGACTCCGTCTTCGGTCGCTCCCCAAACCGGTATGTTGAGGGCCAGGGGTCTTGCACATCCGATTCTTGATGCTCAGCTTTATCGCACCTAGCCGCACTGTGATGTTCACCTGATCCGACCTGACTGGATAGGGTCACGTCAGTTGAGACCATCGTCCACTATCCTCATTATGCCGGGGCACTCGGGACACAAATCACTGAACTCCAGCGTTTGACCTGGCACAACACCTGTACTCCCTTCTGCCCTTGCGCCACAGTCTTCGCATTCAAGCAGGTATTCTCTCTGTTCGAGTCCGCGACACTTGTTGCATATCGGCGGCGATGAAGGCCTTCCGACTTGCTGCGGCTTCTTGTCGGTCAACACAACGCTGTAAAACTTCTTGCCGCATGAACTACAAAACTCGTACTCTTCCTTGAGCCGTATTGAATGTGGCTTTCGCATGGAATCGAACCAGGCCAAAATTATGAATTCCCCTGGTTTCACAGGCTGCGAAAACTCTGGCCTTCGCGATGGTGAATACGTGTCACCAACGTGGAAGGTGCTATGGATGGTTGTGGGGTCGTCGTCGGGTTCGTCATTGATGTTTAGGTTACCTAACAACTTGTGCAGTTCGGGCAACTCATTCCGTGCCGTGTTCCATATTACATCGTGATCGAGTTTCCAGAATTGATGGGCGACTACATCCCTCATGCCCTTGATCTGTTTCCACTCGGTTATCTCGAAGAGTTGGCTCAATATATTGCTATTGATCTTGTCCACTTCCTTCACGGACTCGGTGACGTTCTCTATTGATTTGACAGTAGCCCAAAATAGCGGATTACTTTCATTGAAGTCTTTCTTGTCGGGCACCAAGTGCACGAATTCCATTCCCTGCTTGACGTTGACCCTCATCCTATCGAACCAATCCTTGATGACACCGATTTCCTGTACGGTCATCGGACGGGCGTTTCGTTGGCGGTTCCGGCTTGAAGCCCCGCGTCCACCACTAGAGGAATTTCGATTTTGACGGTTGGAGTTCCTAGGCATTGGCTCTTCACTCCTATCCTATGCACGACCTCTTCAACATGAACCACAAGTGGGTGACAAGATCTCGACTAACTCTCTGGCCCACTGGAGCGCCTTGCCACGCCAGTGGGCCCGCGCCTTTCCGGCACCAAGTCTACCGGCGTAGGAATTAGCCATTCGGCTCCATCCTTGGACGCGCCCCGCACCCGTCCGTCCCGGGCTAGTTTGCGCATTCTGCGCTCCGACACGCCCAGCCGGACGACTGCTTCCTTCACCGTCACGTTAGCCACGTCAGATTACTTAATAATTACCAGGCAGTGCCTCTTGCGGGCTGATATCGCCGATGCCCACCGGGCAGGCAATGTCAATTTACAAATTCTGTCAATGGCGGAGGCATGTTGGGCCACTGGGGTGTTGACGTCCAGGAAAAAGGTCCTCGCTAACAGGCCAGCATAAATGTCACATTCACCCCATGGAGAATGTGACTTTGACTCCCAAGGAACAGACAAGACTACAGGTTCTCAACAGCCTGATGGCAGAGCACATGACGTTGGATCAGACGGCCACGCTGATGGGTGTCAGCACCAGGCACACGAGGCGTATGCTGGCGGCCTACCGGGAGAGGGGAGTTGCCGCAGTTGCCCACGGCCACCGGGGTCGCAGAGCGCCCAATGCTACCCCCGAGGCCGTTTTGGCCGATGTGGTTCATCTGGCTGGCACCAGGTACCCAGGGGCCAACCACACCCATCTCAGTGAGTTGCTGGATGAGCGCGAGGGCATTGTCATCGGCAGGACCACGCTCAGACGCATCCTGGTCAACGCCGGGCTGAAGAGTCCACGGCGAAGGCGTCCTCCCAAGCACCGGGTACGCCGCCAGCGCATGCCCCGGGAGGGGATGCTGATCCAGGTGGACGGCAGCTTCCACCCGTGGTTGGGGGATCAGGTTCCGCCGTTCACGTTGCTGATCGCAGTGGATGATGCCACCGGCACGGTGGCCGACGCCCTGTTCTGCGAGAAGGAGGAGGCCTACACCTATTTCCTGCTGATCCAGGACCTGGTGCAGAGCGCTGGCATTCCCATGGCCCTCTACGTCGACCGGCATGGGGTCTTCAGGCACACACCAGGGTCCGGCCTCCCCGGAACGTCGACCCAGTTCAGCAGGGCCATGGACGAGCTGGGGATACAGATGATATTCGCCCTCTCTCCACAAGCCAAGGGTCGCGTGGAGCGGGCTGCTGGAACCTTTCAGGACCGTCTGGTTACTGAACTCCGGTTGGCGGGCGCCAGCAGCATCAGGGAAGCCAACGGGGTGCTGGCGCAGTTTCTGCCGCGATACAACCGGCGCTTCCGGGTCCCCCCGCAATGCTCTAAGTCCGCGTATCGGCCACTGGACTGTGATCTGTACCTGGACCGGGTGCTGTGCTTCAAGCACCGTAGGAAAGTGGCCAAGGACAATACGGTGAAGTTCCAGCTGCATACGCTTCAGTTGCTGCCGGAGCCGGAACGCCCCAGCTATGCCGGTGCGGTCGTGGAGGTCCTGGAAGGACTGGACGGCCGGCTCAGGGTGCGCCACGAGGGACGCATCATCAACGCCCAGGAGGCGCCGCCCAGCCCGGTATTCCTCCGTAACGGCCAGGGCGATTCGGCCACTCCTCTCCTTTCGCCCGCCGGGGCCTACTACTCGGACCAGCGCTGGGCAGCCACCCTCAAGGCACTGGACTCAAGGACGGCGGATGAGGAACATCAGGTGGGTTTAACCGGCGGTACGCCTGCCAGCTCGACACCCGCAACTATCTCCCCGCGCAAACCAACCTTCCTGCAGAAGGAGAGATGGAAGGCGATTCAGAAAGCCATGCGCAAGGGGATGTCGCTGCGGGCGATCGAGAGGGAGTTGGGAATCCACAGGGCCACCATCAAGAAATACATGGATGCCGACGGTCCTCCAGGGCGGCGTTCCCGGCCGGCTCTCACTGCTCGAACATCTGATACAGTGGCGGCATAACAAAGTGACATTTATGCTGAATACTTAACCGGACATTTATGCTGGCCTTCGACACCCCAGTGGCCCAACGTGCCTCCGCCATTGACATTCCACGCCCAGGGCACGTATCACCGGATCGATGATGGCATAGCGGGTGTGTTCTTCCCGCCATTCCGTGAACCCGGCTTCCTTCCACTCGTCTACCACCACCCGGCTGTGCCGGATGGCTTCCTCGACGGATTTAATGCTCATTCGTTGCCTCCTGAGACCCCCAAGGGTCAGTTATCAGTTTTTCAGTTCCCAGATGTATTGGGGTGGATCACCCGGCTCCTTGGGCCCCAGCGTCGTCGGAGCGGCCCACTTTGGGTCATTGCCCCTCCGGCACCGGCCGGGGTTCAACACCGACTGCGACCTCATCCAGCAGGCCGTTCCGCACGGCCCAGATCACGAGTTCCTGCTTCGTCTTGATTGCCAGCTTGTCCTGTATGCGGTAGAGGGTGTTCCGGATGGTCACGGTGCTGTTGCCCTTCGCCGCGGCAATCTCGGTGTAAGACCTCCCGCTGGAGAACATCGTCAGGGTGTCCCGTTCCAGCGCCGTCAGCTTGTACGAAGGCTGACGGGAGCCGAGCCAGCCCTCGCCGCGGACCATGGCGAAGACCTTCCTCACCGCCTCGTCAGGAAATCGCAACCGGCCTTCAGCCACATCCAGAACGGCTTCCACCAACTCCTCCGGTCGTGAATACTTCTCAAGGTAGCCCGTCGCGCCGGCGGCGATCGCCTCAATCACCGCATCCTCTTCCGTCGAAGCCGTCAGCATCATGACCCGGGTGCCGGGCAGAAGCTCCATGATCTCCCGGCAGGCATCGATGCCGTTCTTGACCGGCATGATCACGTCCATGACGATGACCTCAGGTTTCAGCTCCTCGACGGTCTGCACCGCCTCCTCTCCATCTGCAGCTTGTCCCACCACTTCGAAGCGGCCCGATGCTTCCAGCATTTCCCGCAGGCCGTTCCTCATTACGGGATGGTCATCCACCACCATCACCCTTATCCGACCTGCTGTTGCCATCTTACCCTCCTCCTTCATACGCTTCCCGGTGCATCCGCATCCCGGGGAACCACGCAGGTAATGGTCGTCCCTCCCCCTTTGACGCTCTCCACCAGGAGCGCTCCACCCATCTGCTCAGCTTCCGACCTCATCCCATTGAAGCCCCGGCCTCGTTCGGCATAGCCGTCGGGCAGACCCACTCCGTCGTCCGAGACGGAGAGCCTGATCCGGTCTGCCTCGAAGCTCAACCTGACCTCGACTCGCCCAGGCCGGGCGTGCAGGAAGGCGTTGGTCAGCGCGTTGTGCGCGATGGAGAAGAGACGGGTCCGAGTCTCCGTGGTGAGCGTGGTCTCGGTCCCCGACTGGGAAATCCCGGCGGGGACGCCCGTGATCCTCTCAAATGTGGCGCAGTGGGACCACAGGACCCGTCCCAGCTCCCTGCCCTCCAGGAGGTGGCCCGCGTCGATGGGGCCCCGCACCTCCCACATGGCCGACCTTGACAGCGCGGAGGTTGCATCCAGGGCGGCCACCTGTTCTTGGTTCGACTCGTCTGCCAGCTCCCTGGCCCGGTGAATTCCCAGGCCGATCATGTAGGCGGTCTGAGCGATCGTGTCGTGAATCGTCTGGGAGAGCTCGATGCGTTCCCGCCGCAGTTCCCGCTCCCTTGCCACCGAGGTCTGCCACCTGATGCGTTCGAACCGGGTGATGAAACTGATGCCCAGCACCATGATGTGCATCAGCGCCACTCTGGCCAGCAGCACCTTCTCGTTGCCCGCATCGAGGTCGAGACCGGAGCCCACCATCAGGCACACGACGGCGTAGGCAGCGGCGGCCGTCGTCGTCCAGGCGAGACTGAGCCAATGTGACGAGAAGACCACGGCAAAAACGGCGAGGGACGGATAGTAGGCCAAAAAGATGAAGCTCCTGAATCCGCCGGCGAAGACGATACCGAAGGTGATCAGGGCGATGTCCGTGGCGCTGAGGAAGAGCATCCAGCGCCAGGTCACCGACCTGTTGGTCAGGAGCCGGTGGTGCATCAGGCCGTTGATCATCCCCAGCAGGACAGGCAGGGACAGGAGTTCGATGTTCTCGGGATACCAGAAGCCCGGCCGGTAGGCCAGCAGGAAGACAGTGACCAGCCAGACGAACCAGCGTCCCCAGACGGAGACCAATGCCGCATACCGGACCACGTCCGGGTCGGACAGGGTGCCCGGCGTCACCCGCTGCCGTATGGCTTCCACGCCGGCCTTCAGCAAGCCAGGGCTCCCGGTCCCGACTCACCTGCCAGGATGCGCTCTGACATCACAGATCCGGTACCTCACCATGGCCGCGCAATCTCCCGGCATCTGCCCCTGACAACTTACATCTGTTGCCCAGAGACTGCCAGAGCAAGATGTATCAGTCCGAATAGGAAAAGTGATCGCTCAACAGTGAGCAAAAGAGAAAGGCCAAATTTTCCCTTTTCACCTATCCAACCGCCGATGGAGAATTCTATACTTTCTAATACTACAGTCGCAGATGGCCGCTTGGGGCGCCGGACGGTCCCAAAATCGCAGCGTCTGGCTACGGCCAAATTCTCCAATCCTAACGAAATCAAGTCGAATTCGAGACCGGGATTATCAATTCAGAATTAGTGCGCCTGTGGTACTAGGCTGTGTTGACATTTGGTTACAATGGAAATATGTCAAGACTTGAACTCTCTCCAGATAAATGGACCAAGATTCTCCAGTTCTTGCGTAGTCGCACCGAACTGTACGTCGGTCAGGAAGAAGAATGCCGACGTTTTATAGAAGCCGTGCTGTGGGTCGATCGTTCCGGCGCCCAATGGCGGCTCCTTCCAGCCGAGTATGGGAACTGGAACAGCGTCTATAAACGATTCGCCCGCTGGAGCGACCGGGGTATCTGGGAACTCCTGCATCAGCATTTGGCCGACGATCCTGATATGGAATACCTCATCATTGACAGCACGATGGTCCGGGCGCACCCTTGCGCGCCGGGAGCTCCCCCCAAAAGGGTGGCCAAGCAGCCCAGGCCCTGGGACGGAGCCGCGGTGGGTTCAGCACCAAGATTCACGTGAGCGTGGACGGCTTGGGCAACCCCTTGCGATTCATACTGACCGGCGGGCAACAGCACGACATCACCCAGGCGGAGGGTTTGATCGCCGGTTATGCTGGCGAGCACGTACTGGCCGACAAAGGGTACGATGCCCAGGGGTTTCGCCAGCACATTCTGGAGCGGGGCATGACTCCGGTCATTCCGCCCCGCTCGAACCGCAAGGAACCCGCCGACTATGACCGGCATCTGTACCGGGAGCGTCATCTGGTCGAATGCTTCATCAACAAAATAAAGCATTACCGCCGGATCTTCTCCCGGTTTGAGAAGTTGGACACCAGATACCTGGGCTTCCTGCATTTCACTGCCGCTCTCATCTGGTTACGGTGAAATGTCAACAGAACCTAGTCCAAACGTTGCGATATGCACCTATCGCAACACCGCCGGGGCATGCTACCTTTTCGTGCCGTGTCCCAAGCGGGGCGGCACACAAATATGTCAAACAGCGGGCACATAGTTTTCCCGGCTAATAAGGTCCCGGAAGGTCTCGCAACGGGAACCGGTGGCATGCAGATGGCCACCGCGTCAGCCATGGCAATTGAAGCAGGCTTCAGGACATGGCCGATCGGAGACCCCCAACACCAGGGGTTTTCAGTAAACGAGGAGGGGAACAATGCCGATGAACGCCGCCGCCCGACGCGACCCGTCCGCTGGTGGATGGGTCAGATTATCCATTTTGATCGCGGCATTGTTGCTGGTGGCCGCCATGGCGTTCATCGGATCCGGAATGACGGGAACCGCCCAGGGACAGGCGGAGAGCGGCGCAATCCCGTCCCTGGCTCTGGACAGTAACGAGCCGGGGCAACTGGTCATCACCTGGGGAACCCCTGAACAGGCGCCCGCGGACTACCGGCTCAGCTGGGCCTACTCCAGTCTGGACTTTCCGTCCTACCGGGATTCCAACGAAGCAGAAAGAGGTAACCTCTATCCGGCCGGTGACGCGACCACGCTCACGCTGAATGACCTGACGCCGGGCGAGAACTACAAGGTCCAAATCCGCGCCCGTTACTACAACGCGGACCGCTCGGTACACGAGCGGAGCGGGCCATGGACGGCCACCGCCACCCAGCGGGTGAAGAACCACCCACCGGCGGAGCCCACCGGGCTCACGGCGGCCCGGGTCGGCCACGACCGCCTGACCCTCACCTGGGACGACCCCCAGGACGCAAACATAACCGGATACCACGTCATGCGAGGAACCGACGCCGGCAGTCTGTCCACCATCGAGGCGGACACGGGAAGCGCCAGCACGGATTACACCGACGACACCGTGGCGGCAGAGACCACCTACTTCTACGCGGTCCTGGCCCTGAGCTCAGACGGCGACGGCCCACAGTCCAGCGCCATCAGCGCGACCACGCCGGCAGCGCCCCCACCGGCGGAGCCCACCGGGCTCACGGCGGCCCGGGTCGGCCACGACCGCCTGACCCTCACCTGGGACGACCCCCAGGACGCAAACATAACCGGATACCACGTCATGCGAGGACCCGACGCCGACAGCCTGTCAACCATAGAGACGGACACGGGAAGCACCAGCACGGAGTACACGGACACCACCGTGGCGCCAGAGACCACCTACTTCTACGCGGTCCTGGCCCTGAGCTCAGACGGCGACGGCCCACAGTCCAGCGCCATCAGCGCGACCACGCCGGCAGCGCCCCCACCGGCGGAGCCCACCGGGCTCACGGCGGCCCGGGTCGGCCACGACAGCCTGACCCTGACCTGGGACGACCCCCAGGACGCGAGGATAACCGGGTACCGCGTCATGCGAGGACCCGACGCCGGCAGTCTGTCCACCATCGAGACGGACACGGGAAGCACCAGCACGGAGTACACGGACGCCACCGTGGCGCCAGAGACCACTTACTTCTACGCGGTCCTGGCCCTGAGCGCGGACGGCTACGGGGCACAGTCCAGCGCCATCAGCGCGACCACGCCGGCAGCGCCCCCACCGGCGGATCCCCCACCGGCGGAGCCCACCGGGCTCACGGCGGCCCGGGTCGGCCACGACAGCCTGACCCTGACCTGGGAGGACTCTCAGGACGCGAGGATAACCTGGTACCGCGTCATGCGAGGACCCGACGCCGGCAGCCTGTCAACCATCGAGACGGACACGGGAAGCGCCAGCACGGAGTACACGGACACCACCGTGGCGGCGGAGACCACTTACTTCTACGCGGTCCTGGCCCTGAGCGCGGACGGCTACGGGGCACAGTCCAGCGCCATCAGCGTGACCACGCCGGCAGCGCCCGCCATCTCCATGGTAGTGCCGAGCGACGCGCTCACTGATCGTATGACTCAGTTGGAAGTGAACCTCACCAACCTGCCGGCCGGCCGCTACAACGTGAGGGTTACCGTCACGACTGACGCCGCTGACTCCGCCGCCGAGGTGGCAGCGCACGACGCGGTTCTCGTCGTATCCGACCCCCCCCAGTCTTCGCAGCAGCAGGCAACTGAAAGCGACACCGTGCTGCCGATTAACCAGTGGGGCTACGTCTCGGTCTCTCCGGGCACACCGACCGTCACCCAGGAGGGCGCCGAGGTTTTGATCAGCTGGACCCCCGGGGTCGGAAACGTGCGGAACTACCAGGTGGAACGCCGAGCAACCCCTTGCCCAAGGATCTGCATAAGCATGATACACACCGACGGCGCCGGCACCTCCTACCGGGACGTCGGCGTTAATTCGGAAAGAACGTACCTTTACCGGGTGCGAGCCATGTACGCCAACGGCCGGAGCATATTTTCCGCCTTCGCTTCCATCACGACCGCCGCAGTCGTTGAGGGTGTCCCAAAGCCGCCCAGCGGGTTGACCGTCCGGTACGACGCATACACAGCCGCAATCGTCCTCAGCTGGACGGCTCCAGACCCCGCTTCCGACGTGCGCAACTATCGGCTCCTCCGCTGCAGATGGACCTCCCTGCAGGACCTGTCCTGCGGACAATTTCTCACCGGCTCCACGGACACTGCCTATAGCGACACCAACGTGGAGCCCGGCCACTCCTACAGCTACAGCAGTCTCCGGGCCGTAGGCGACGGCGGCGACAGTTACCCAACCGGTTGGGTTATCATTTCCGTGCCGGCGGCCGGCACGCTGACCGCTCCCACCGGCCTCACGGCTGTTCACGACGAAACCGCTGGAACCGTGGCCCTGAGCTGGACCGCTCCCGACCCATCCACCGGCCTCGTCAATTACCGGGTGTTGCGTTGCGAGGACTGGCGAGTCTATGTGGACTATTGCACCGGTATATTGACTGGCTCGACGGCGACAACGTACACCGACACTGCCGTGTCCGGGACCCGATCGTACGGGGTGAAGGCGGTCAACGCTGTTGGAGACAGCTATAGCTCTACCAGGGTGTACCTGAGGATTGAGTAGCAAATTGCGGCGACCACTGGAGGCACAGCCGAGGCGCGGTTCATGGGTTTTTCCGTACCGCACAGGCGCGGAGTCTGCTGCCCCGATCTCACATCGAGAATCTCATCGGCGGCGCGGCGACGGCAGGCTGTTCAGGCTATTGCGGAGTGCCGACGAGCGCGAGCTTTTCGCGCGCTCCAGCCAAACAACCTTAGTCCGACTCTGCCATCGACTCCGCCATCGTGCCCCGCAGCCCGTCGAAGTTCACCGGCTTTCCCACGAAGCCAGGCGCACCCCGGTCCATCGCCGACGCCTGGTGCCCTGCGTCCCCGTACGCCGACACCACCGGCGCGGGCAAACCCGGCCACAGCTCGCCCAAGCGTTTCTCACGCCGGGCCGGGGAGCCTCGCCAGACTCGATCTCCGATGACCGATCTCTATTTGCCGACCATGCCGGACGGTAACCCACTTTACGAGGTACAAGCTTCCTGACCGGTATTGCGAATCCCCGACAATGGCGCTTGATGACCAGCCTTCTCCCACTCATCCTCATCGTCGTTGCGGCGCTCGTCCTGCCGTCCGGGGCCCACGCCCAGATGGCGCCGGTCACCCTGGTCAGCAATACGGGTCAACCCGGCGATGCGGGTGCCATCTTGGCCACAGATCACGGACAAGCCTTCACCGCCGGATACAACCTGACCGGCTACACCGTGTCCAGCGTCGTATTCTTCTCCTGGGATGAGCACGGTGACGACATAGCCCTGCAGATCTGCGGAGTTGGCGCCGACGGAAACCCGACCACGAGCTGCACGGATCTCACCCCGCCCGACTCCTTTCCGAGGGGAAGACTGGTCTTCAACGCTCCGACCGATACGACGCTCACACTAGGCTGTGTTGACATTTGGTTACAATGGAAATATGTCAAGACTTGAACTCTCTCCAGATAAATGGACCAAGATTCTCCAGTTCTTGCGTAGTCGCACCGAACTGTACGTCGGTCAGGAAGAAGAATGCCGACGTTTTATAGAAGCCGTGCTGTGGGTCGATCGTTCCGGCGCCCAATGGCGGCTCCTTCCAGCCGAGTATGGGAACTGGAACAGCGTCTATAAACGATTCGCCCGCTGGAGCGACCGGGGTATCTGGGAACTCCTGCATCAGCATTTGGCCGACGATCCTGATATGGAATACCTCATCATTGACAG
Organism: Dehalococcoidia bacterium; assembly: GCA_965226825.1. Taxonomy (GTDB): domain Bacteria; phylum Chloroflexota; class Dehalococcoidia; order Lucifugimonadales; family UBA3495; genus Io17-Chloro-G2. The sequence continues at coordinate 2,517,626 of CBDDED010000003.1, read as the reverse complement.
CACGATGGTCCGGGCGCACCCTTGCGCGCCGGGAGCTCCCCCCAAAAGGGTGGCCAAGCAGCCCAGGCCCTGGGACGGAGCCGCGGTGGGTTCAGCACCAAGATTCACGTGAGCGTGGACGGCTTGGGCAACCCCTTGCGATTCATACTGACCGGCGGGCAACAGCACGACATCACCCAGGCGGAGGGTTTGATCGCCGGTTATGCTGGCGAGCACGTACTGGCCGACAAAGGGTACGATGCCCAGGGGTTTCGCCAGCACATTCTGGAGCGGGGCATGACTCCGGTCATTCCGCCCCGCTCGAACCGCAAGGAACCCGCCGACTATGACCGGCATCTGTACCGGGAGCGTCATCTGGTCGAATGCTTCATCAACAAAATAAAGCATTACCGCCGGATCTTCTCCCGGTTTGAGAAGTTGGACACCAGATACCTGGGCTTCCTGCATTTCACTGCCGCTCTCATCTGGTTACGGTGAAATGTCAACAGAACCTAGACCTATCTGCGACTGTAGTACTAGAAAAATAGGGCTCAGGATTCTGATAGCTTGCCGACAGCATGGGCCTCGAACACCCGTTCGGACGCAATTTAAGAAGGTGGAAAACCGAGAAGAATATGTTGAACAGTTTCAGCTCTTCACTACTAATAGCCTCGATTGCGCTTGTGGTAGGGATGACCCTGATGGTGTTGGCCAGCCCCGCTGATGTTGCCGCACAGAGTGAACCAACCCCGAGAGCCTACCTCACGGTTGTAGTAACGGATGGCGACGACACAGTCTCATGGTCAGACCCGGGCAACTGCTCATCCGACTACAACATCTATCTGGCGGAATCACCCCGACATAACACTCCCGAAACACCACCTACTCACCTCGGCGCTGCAGCCTCTAGGAGCACAGAGGCAACTCTGGCCATCCCCGGTAGTGGACAAGCTTTAAATGTGAAACTGTACTGCGGCGCATACGACGCTGAGTCGAGCGAGAACGGGCTGATCGCGTCCACTCAAGTCTCCCGGTCAGGACGCATGCGTCATGGCACCTACTCGTCGTCGGCGATGACGGCGCTGAGCATCAGTTCAGGGACTCTGTCTCCTGTCTTCGACAGAGGGATTTTCCAGTACACCGTTGAAGTCCAGAGTGATGTCGAAGCGATCACCCTGAATCCGACCGTCTTGACCGGGTACGAAACCAACTTCCTCAAGAACCCGGGCTGGGGAGTAATCTCAACCTGCGACTGGTTTGGCAACCACTGCACCTACACCTACTCATCCGACGGCGTCCTCTCCGATGCCGACACTGATGCAGAGGGCTTCCAGGTCAACTTGAACCGGGGCGAAAACCGGATTGGCATAGGGGTCAATAAGGGAAGCATAGGAATTTTTGCAGAAACGATCAGGTTGACGGTCACCGTCCAGAACGCCACTGCAACAGGCCAACCCACCATCAGCGGCACAGCCCAAGTAGGCCAGCTCCTTACAGCGGACACATCCGGAATCTCCGACGTTGACGGACTTGACAACGTCTCATACAGCTACCAGTGGCTCACCAGCAGGGACGTCGAAATCGACGGGGCGACGAGTTCCAACTACTTGCTTCAAGAATCCGACGACGACAAGGCCATCAAGGTGCGGGTCACCTTCACTGATGACGCGGACCACCAGGAGTCTCTGACCAGCAGTCCGACCCTAACCGTTATTGGTGAGGCAGACATCTCGAGTGACGCCACGCTCAGCGCGCTGATGCTGAGCGGGGTGCACATCGGCAAATTCGACCCGGCGACAACTTCCTACACCGCGCGCGTCAACAACACTGTGACGGAGACGACGGTTACGCCGACTCTAAACCACTCAGGGGCGAGCCATGTCGTAAGACTCGGAGGGGTGACGGATGCTGACGGTGTGATCTCCCTCTCGGAGGGTAGCAACCTCATCACAGTGGAAGTCACGGCAGAGGACGGACAGGCCACCAGGACATACACGGTTACCGTCACCCGCTTGGATTCCGAGGCCGATCCGATGTCTTCGGACGCCACGCTGAGCGGACTTACGCTGAGCGGGATTGACTTCGGGACATTCGCGTCCGGCACAACTTCTTATAGCGCCACCGTAGCCTACAACGTATCGCAGACGACGGTTTCGCCGACTGTGAACCATTCGGAGGCAAGCTATGCCATCAAGCTAAGAGGCATAACCGACTCGGATGGGGCGCTTACACTTCGAGAGGGCAGCAACGTCATCAGCGTGGAGGTGAGAGCGGAAGACAAATCCACGACGCAGACATACACTGTGACCGTTACACGAAGAGCGGCTTCCTACACTGACGCCACGCTCAGGTCCCTGTCGATCAATCACGTAGATTACCGCAGATCCGAATTGCTTAATGCCTATAGATTGTGGGTAGATGTCGGTTACACCGCAAAGGAGGCTACGGTTGCGGCCACGGTGAACCACCCTGGGGCGAGCTATGTCCTAAAAGTTGGCGGTGTTGAAGATGACGACGGCGTTTTCCCCTTGGTCGTGGGCTTTAACTATTTCTACATCGAGGTAACGGCGGAAGATGGCGAGACTAGACAGGCATATGACGGTTACGTCATCCGCGAGGCGCTCAGAGTCTCCGGAATCACCTCAAGCAACTACGCGGAGAACGACACGACACCGGTAGCCACCTACTCCGTGGGCGACGCAGAAGGCTTAACTATCACCTGGTCCTTATCAGGCAACGATAGGGGGGACTTCTCCATCAGCAGCGCGGGCGTGCTCAGTTTCAGCACGCCCCCCGCCTATGAGTCTCCTGCCGACTCCGACACCGACAACGTGTACAGGGTGACGATAGAAGCCTCAGATGGAACGACCACGGCCAAGCGGGACGTTATCGTGACCGTCACTAATGAAACGGAGGTCGCCGCTAGACCCAACAGCGCCGCCACTGGCGCTCCCACCATCACAGGCACAGCACAGGTGGGCCAGACCTTGACGGCGTCGCCAACAGGCATTTCTGATGCCGACGGTCTGAGCAACGTTTCCTACATCTACCAGTGGACCGCCGATGACGGGACTGGCGATTCGGACATTACTGACGCCACGGACAGCACCTACACCCTCGTTGACGAAGACGCGGGCAAGACCATCAAGGTGGAGGTCTCCTTCACCGACGACGCAGAGAACGCCGAGTCTTTGACCAGCGCCGCGACCGCTGCGGTCGCCGCAACCGTCCCAGGGGTTCTTGGCGGCCTGACGGTATCGGTGAATGACACCGGTAAGCTGGACCTCTCCTGGGAAGCCCCGGACAAGGACGGAGGTTCGGCCATAGCCGGATACAAGGTGCAGTGGAAGGAGGCGGCCGACAGTTGGGATACCCCGGCTGATGTCTCGGAAACGACGGTGGCGGGGACCGCTCACACGGTGTCCGGCCTCACCGACGGGGTGGAATACACTTTCCGGGTAGTGGCCGTCAATGAGGTGGGAGACAGTACCGCCTCCTCAGAAGAAAGCGGCACTCCCAGGGAAACTACGGCTCCCACCGTTTCTTCTACGACCGTGGATGGAGTCACGTTGACCCTTACTTTCAGCGAGGGCCTGACCGAGACTCCGCTTCCTGCGGCGACCACCTTCACGGTAAACGTGGGGAGCAATCAGCGCGGGGTGAACTCCGTAGCGATTTCGGGGAGTACGGTGACCCTGACCCTGGCTTCCGCCGCGACATCCACTGATGCGGTGACAGTAAGCTACACCGTACCCTCCGACGCCGCCGCAGCCCGGCTGAAGGACCTTTCGGACAACTCGGTGGCGTCATTCGCTGCCCAGGCGGTAACCAACAACACGGCTGCTGCCCGGACGCCGCTGACGGCCAGCATCCACAGTGAACCAGCATCCCATGACGGACAAGCTGAATTCACCTTCGAACTGCGGTTCAGCGAGAATCTGGAAGGCTTCAGCTACAGGACCCTGCGAGACCACGCCTTCACGGTGACTGGGGGAGAAGTGCAGGAAGCGCGTCGCTTGGTCAGGGGCAGCAACACCAGGTGGGAGACACGGATCAATCCCACTTCCAACGCCGATGTCACCATCGTGCTGCCCATTACCACAGTCTGCACTGCCAACGGCGCAATATGCACCGGAGACGGCAGAAAGCTGTCCAACCGGCTGGAGCTTACCGTCTCTGGGCCTACATCTCAGCAAAGCTCCCAACAGCAGGAGAACACTCTGGCGACGGGCAGTCCGACCATCAGCGGGACCGTGCGGGTGGGAGAGACGCTGACGGCATTGACTTCGGGTATCTCCGACTCTGACGGCACGACCAACGCGTCCTACACATATCAGTGGATTGCCAACGAAGGGACATCAGACTCGGACATTGCGGATGCCACGGCCAGCATCTATGCCTTGGTTGACGGAGACGCGGGCAAGACCATCAAGGTGCAGGTGACATTCACCGACGACGCAGGGAATGAGGAGACCCTAACCAGCGCCGCGACTGCTGCGGTGGAGGCTCGTCCCAACACTCCGGCGACGGGCAGTCCGACCATCAGCGGGACCGTGCAGGTGAGGGAAACGCTGACTGCAAGCACCTCGGGCATTGCGGACACTGACGGGTTGACCAACGTTTCCTACAGCTACCAGTGGATAAGAAACGACGGTAGTACGGACACCGACATCCAGGACGTCACGGGGTCCGGCTACACCTTGGTTGACGCCGACGAGGGCAAGACCATCAAGGTGCAGGTGACCTTCACCGACGATGCAGGCCACGAGGAGACCCTTACCAGCACTGCCACTGCCTCGGTGGAGGCCCGTCCCAACTCACCGGCCACGGGCGCGCCGACCATCAGCGGGACCGTGCAGTTTGGGGAGACGCTAACAGCGAGCACCTCGGGCATTGCGGACACCGACGGGTTGACCAACGTTTCCTACAGCTACCAGTGGATAAGAAACGACGGTAGTACGGACACCGACATCCAGGACGCCATGGGGTCCGGCTACACCCTGGTTGACGCGGACGAGGGTAAGACCATCAAGGTAAAGGTCAGCTTCACCGACGATGCAGGCCACGAGGAGACCCTGACCAGCACTGCCACGGCCGCGGTGGGGGCAGCTCCTGAGCCGCTTACGGTCAGCCTGGAGAACAACCCGGCGAGCCACAACGGCACAGACGAATTTACCTTCCAAATCCAGTTCAGCGAGCAGTTCGAGCTGAGCTACAAGACCATGCGAGATCACGCCTTCGCGGTGGATGGAGGAACAGTGAAGAAGGCACAAAGGCAGGTGAGGGGCAGCAACATCGGTTGGACGATCACCGTAGAGCCGGCTTCCAATGCCGAGGTGGAGATCGTCCTGCCCGCCACCACTGACTGTGGTGTCACGGGTGCCATCTGCACCGCGGATGGCAGGAAGTTGTCTAACTCGCTGGACTTCACCGTAGTCGGCCCGGGAGAGTAATGAGGGACTCTAGACGTTGCCCGCGTTTCCTCGGCAACGAAAAAACCCTATGCACATGGAAGCGCGGGCGGCATGGAACGGAAGAGGAGCCACATGTAAGCGCCTGCCGGAGAGGACACCCTGATGGGGTGTCCTCTCCTTGTGTCTGTGGCCTACTGCCCCGTCCCCACCAGTTCCTTCTCCAGATTTTGCTTGGCATTGAGCGCCCATTTTAGGGAAGGAAAGTCCGAGCCTCGTTTGGTGGGATTCCCCGGGCTGCTAAGTCCACACCGCCCCGTCGAGGCGGGCCCCAGGATCACGGCCGTAACGGTTGTAGGACGGGCACTACGGCCATGGCAAGTTGACCGCATTCAAGGCGGGCCTATTACCAGCGACGCTGCCGATCCACAGGGTGGTGGGTGGATATCGCCATTGTGGAGTACACCCATGAACTCATGCCTCTGGTTCGTTTCCCTCATTTGCGCTCTGGTTGCGATTGCTGCTTGTGGGCCGGAGGCTCCCGGGACCGCTCCTGCTTCAGGAACCTCTGACCTGCCCCAGAAATTGCGGTTCGCACAACCGGTCTTCTGACCGCCGGATGTGGCCGGGGGGACAGAACGGGCCCGTCTGCCAACTGTGGTGACCGAAGGCAAAGATAATATTTTCGAAAGGCAATTACCCCGTCTGGTCAACTGCGGCCTAAGCCCTCTCCCCCGGGCGAGTGGTCTTGCCCGTTTCCGAGGCTTGCCGCACTTCAGCCTGATGGGGCCTGCCGGTCCATATCGGACTACAGCCCGCTCCGGCATATGCCGTCCTCCCATCAAGTCCGACATACAATCCGTGCTGAGGATGTGGCTAAGGGGCCCGTAGTCGACCCGGTAGCCGGTTTCATGCCAGTTGAAACGCCCAACGGACCCAGAGGTACACGGTGGCAGCATTCAACACTCTGACGATGATCGACCTGGCCGCACCCCGCCGGTGGTGCTGCCGTCGGCGTGAGCCGGCAGATGGAGTTCCGGGGCCGCCGCTGTATCGGGGCTGGCGGAAAACTGGCCGGCCCTACATTTGTACGAATCGTTGGGAGGCCAGTATTTCCGGGAGCGCCCCACCGACATCGTGGGTTCGCCGTTGCAGGAAGTTTCCTACGGTTGGCCGGACCTGAACACCCTGGTCAACCAGAATTAACCGACATTCGAGATATGCAACTCGCTCGGCTCCTGGCAAGTTTTAATGCCCTCGCCCTGACGCCGTCCCAGAAGGTGCGGGACTTCTAAACCGAATCCAAGGTGAAATGTGCAGGGTAATGCGGTAAATTTTCGGAGGAACTGGATTAGCCCGATATGGGGTCTGGGAGGGGATGTCGATGGGCGTGAGGCAAATTGACCGGTTTCTCGAACAGTGGCGGATGGATGCCAGGGCTCTGCACCGGCGGCTTATTCTGGCACCGACCCCCAGGGAGCGGGAACGATGGCACGCCATCTGGCTGCTGGCCCAAGGCTGGACAGCTTCAGGTGCGGCGCAAGCTTTGGAACGGGATCCTCACACCATTGGACGATAGGCCTCCGCCTTTGGCGAGGGCGGGCCTGCCGCCTTGATTTTCGAGCAGTCCGGGGGTTCCCCCCGCCCTCTGCGAGGCGCAGTGGTTGCCTGAACTACCCCCGTCTACACGAGGGCAGGCTCTGCACCGTCTGGGGTTTGCCTTCAAGCGGCCCAAGAAGCGTCTGCTCAAGGCTAATGGGGCCAAGCGGGAGGCTTTCGTGGCGGAGTACGCCGCCCTGACGGAGGAGGCGCGGCGGTCAGGGGCCAAGATTTTCTTCGCCGACGAGGCTCACTTCCGGGCGGACGCCGAACTGCGGGGCAAGTGGGTGCTGAAGGGCAAGCCTGCGTTGGTGGACTCGACCAGCCCGCGTTACGGCGAGAAGGCCAGCTACTATTCGGCAGTGTGCTTGGAGACTGGAGAGGTGGAATGGATGGAACTGGATGGCAACAGCAACTCAGGCACCTCGGTGGCATTCCTGTTCCAGTTGCGGCAGAGACGCTTCGGGCCGCTGAGGGTCATCTGGGACAACGCGCCGGCGCATAGGGGCGAGGCGGTGCGGGAGTACCTGCGGACGCCGGGTCTGGAGTTGCGACTGGTGAATCTGCCGGGGTACAGCCCGGACTTCAATGCCGATGAGGCTGTCTGGGGTTGGGCGAGAGAGGAGGCCACTGGCAACCTGTGCCTGGGAAGCAGGGAGGCAGTGCAGGAGAGGGTCGGCAAATTCCTGGCCGGGCTGACCAGCCGGAAAGACGAGGTGAGACGGCGCTGCCGGACATCCTGCAATCAAGGGCCGAATCACTCCTGAGAGACTCTCTGCCGGAATCACCACACCCGGCAAATGCGCATCCCACCTTGGCTTTGGTTTAGTATTCGACGTCCAGCCCAAACCATTCGGCCCAGCCCCACTTAGCTCAGTCGGAATAGATCCCGGGGTTAGATACCTGATAACCACGGTGGACAACACCGGGAATACATCTCAGGTTCCTGGACTGGACGACCGTCAGCACCGAAAGACCATAAGGAGACTGAAACGTAAATCCCAAAGGCAGAGAGACGCTGCCCTGAAAGATGGCAGGGCCAGGTTCATCAATCAGAAGAGACCCGATGGAAAAACCAAACGGCGGTTCAGGTGGGAGGGACTCCCATCCAGGACTTACCTAAGAGTCCAGGCACAGCTCCGAAGAGTAGAGCAGAGGCGCACGGACTCCCGGAAGTGCCTCCAGCACCGGATCACGACCGGTTTGGTGAGAACCTACCAACACATCTGCATCGAGGATACCCAGACCCGCAACATGACCCGCTCAGCCAGAGGGACCGCCGAACACCCGGGGACCAACGTCCGTCAGAAGTCCGGGCTCAACCGGGCAATCTTCTTCCAGGGATGGCACGGCGTCAGGGCCAAATTGGAATACAAGTCCCAAATCCACCAAAGAGCATTCATCCCCGTCCCGGCGGCGAACACGAGCCGCACCTGCTCCCAGTGTGGATACACCGCATCCCGAAACCGGCCGTCCCAATCGGTATTCCACTGCCTGGAATGCGGATACCAGCAGAACGCGGACATCAACGCCGCGGAGAACATCCGGCGCCTGGGTCTTACCAGACCCGGGTCAGGGCAGGAAACCAGCCTGAGTGTGCCGCCGGAGGCCCCAAGGGGCAACAAGCGCAATGGAACGAGCGTCCTGGAACATCCAGGGCCCTCGTTCCGCGCTGCACATACGAAAGCAGACTCGTAAGAGTTTTGCAATTTTCTCAGGAGAATCATGACCACCCCACAAACCACCGACCAACGAACCTTCCCCGACATCCACATCTTCTACATGGAAGTCAACACCATCGGAAGAAGCATGATCCGAGACGAGATGGAAGCCTTCAAATTGGCCCAATTCGTCGGCAGGCTCAAAAGGGAATACTTCCTCAGCTTTGAAAGATTCCAGGACGATGTCATTCGGGTCACCCTAACGGACATGCAGGTACACACTGTCAGATACAGGTCACAATTCGGCTTCGAACTCGACAAAGACGCCAACCTGACCACCCAACTCGAACATGCCAGCAAAATCATCACCAAGGCCCTGGCCATCAGTCCTGAACCCAAAGATAAACCCCGCACCATAATGCCATTCGACCGTGGATTGACCCAAGTCGAGGTCCTCCTGATTGCCAACACCCACAGACCACCGCCCGGAGCCCCCCTTGACCTCCAACAACCCGAGACCAGCACACACATCAGGGAGGGCGGCCGCCCCTTCCTCAACACGCTATCCTGGTCCAATGAGGGCCCACCAGGGTTCCCAAACACCGTCCCTTACATCAGCATAAACAGCCGGTCCATCATCCTAACAGACCAAATCTCCGCCCAGAAAGAACTCCTGGAAATAATGACACTCACCCACACAATCATCGGACGCAGATTCCTCGGAGAACGCCCCGGACACCACCCCCTGGCCGCATCCTGGCCACCCCCGAGCCAGGACCAGGAACCCAACCCCTGATCCATAATCTATCCAAACCCCAAAGAGGTAAGTACCATGACCACACAACCCCAACCCCAAAAAAGAGCAGTCGCCTACGTCAGAAACATGAGCGAAGACGGACCGGAGCAAATCAATCTCGATGGAAAGCCCAGACCCCCGGAACTACGGAAAATAATCCGGAGCGCCAAACGAAAACCCAGGACATTCGACGTCCTGGTCGTCTCTTCAATAACCGTACTAGGCACACCCAGCCAAGCACAGACGGTCATCAAGGAACTCAGCGCCCTCGGAATCGAAGTCATCACCACGGACGGCTCCACTCACTAAGCAATCCCCCCAAGAGAGGAGCAAAAATTGCGGAACATGAACATCATCCAGATGGGCGGACGCCCCGGAACCCCCAGCAGGACACGACTGGAAATGGCTGACCTGCTCATTCACCAGGACGCCGGACGAGCGAATATAGACCCGAAACACGTATGCCCTTGGGAAAAGCCCAGTGAGCCCAACCCTGCCCACCACGACGTCCTGATGTTGCTGGACTACCTGGACATCTACTTCTTCAGCATGGAAGCCCACGAGCAGCTGGCGCAACTTGATGATACCGAGCAGATCAACAACAACATCGACATGCTGGACCTGGCCGCCAACGGCACCAACGAAAAGTTCATCGGGATGCTGATCGACCGCCGCAACGACAGAGTCGACGATGCAGGCGAACCCGACAACCTGGAAGAGGAAGAAGACGGCATCATAGTCACCTGCCTCTACAGGGATCCGGAGTGGGTCGGACTGAACGAGCAACTCCAGGATTGCCGAGGCCTGGAGGTCCACGTCTTTTCATACAAAGACGACCCGGAGGAACCCTACCTGATCATCGCGGTACGGCCTGGCTACATAGAGGGCGGGGCCGAGCAACCCCAACCCCAGGGCGAAATCAACGAGGCCGTCCGGGAAGCGACCATGTGGTACGAAGCGCGAAGTTGCACCTTCCACGTCATTGACGAGAACAAACCCCAGGACCAAGAGAACGATCTTTCGAACCAAGAGCAGAGTTAAACACCCACTCAACGCGGTCTACACCGTACCCAGGTAGCCACCCCCCTGCGTAATTCTCCACCCGTTCAGCGGTACAGCAACGCGAGACTCCCAGAACACGGTCCAGCTCAAGACCAAAACCCACCCAAGGAGTTACCAAATGAGACTCATCGACATGGCCGGCCGCCCCGGAACACCCAGCAGAGAACGCCTCGAACTGGTTGACCTCCTCATGGAGCGAGACTTCAAGCTCCAGGAAGCAGACCCGGACTACACACCCATCTGGGACCAGCCCGACCAATTTAACCCCGCATACGCAGACGTCTGGATGCTCCACGACTACGAGGAAATCTACCAATTCAGCATGGACGCGCATGACGAGGTCGAACGCCTGAACAGCGCCGAACAAATCCAAGAGAATATGGACATCCTTCCCTTCGCCGCCAACGGATCCAACGACAAATTCATCGGGATGCTGATCGACCTGGGAGAACCAGACGAAGACGACACAGAGAGCGACCCGGAGGAACACGGAATCATCATCACCTGCCTGTACCGAGACCCAGACTGGGTCGGGCTCCACGAGCAACTCAGGTTGTGCAAGGACCTCGAGGTCCACGTTTTCGGATACAACGACGCCCCACAGGAGCCCCAGGTAATCCTCGCAGTGCGACCCGGGAACATAGAACACATAGAGGACCATCCGGGACAGACCGAACCCCAGAACGAGATCAACAAGGCCATCCGGGAAGCGACCATGTGGTACGGAGCAGTGAGCTGCACCTTTCACGTCAGCGACGAAGACAAGCCACAGGATGAAGACAAAGACGAAATCTGACCCTTCGCCTCAGTCCTGAAAGGAGAAAAGATGCCAGACGCCAACGTAATCGAAATGGCCGGCCGCCCCGGAACTCCCAGCAGAAGGCGCATAAAACTCGCCGAACTGCGCATCGAACAGGACATAAAAGAAGGAGAAAGAAACCCCAAACACTTGACTCCCTGGAACAGGCCCGGAGAGTTAAGCCCGGACGAACATGACATCTGGATGCTCCTGGACTACCTGGAGATTCACCTCTTCACCCTCTGGGCTCGCGAGCAGTTCAAACAACTCGTCGAAGCGAAGCAAACCAGCAACGGCACCGACATCATACCGATAGCCGCCGACGGCACCAACAACAAATACATCGGGATGATTATCAACACGCAGAAACCCGCACCCAAAGAACCCGACAACAACATTGACGACGGCGCCATCATAATCACCCGGCTCTACAGAGACCCCGAGTGGATCGGGCTGAACAACCAGCTCCAGTACACACGGGGCCTGGAGGTCCACGTATTTCCCTACAAGAAAGTACCGGAAGAACCGTACATCATCATCGCCGTGCAACCTGGAAACATGGAGAGTTCAAACCGACGGCCCAGACCCCAGGGCAAGATTAACAAAGCCATCCAAGACGCGACCATGTGGCACGGGGCTCTGAGTTGCACCTGGCACATGAGCCACCAGGGCAAGCCCCAAACCCAAGACGAAATCAGCAGTTAAACACAGAAATGAGAATCACAAACAGACCATGATCATCTAAAATCAGAACAGAGACGAAGAACGAGAAGGAGGTCTACATGACCAGCTACCGATCAAAGTACACGACCGATACTGACCAGGAAGACCTCGAGTGGAGCCCAGAAGGCCCCGTCTCCGACCGGTTCACAACGGAGATGGAAACCAATCACCGAGAATTGTTCGACGACCTCAAGATGGCCCACAATGGAAAATTGGACCACCGAGAAGCGCCCTGGAATACAGAAGACCACCGGAAACTCCACCACACCAGCGAGGACGAATCCAGGTACGAGTACCGGTTGGACCCGGACAGCGCCGCCGGCAGGATCTTCGAATCCTTCTCGGATGCCAAATCCGACGCCGTCTACGAGGACATCGAGTCCGCCGCATACAGAGTGGTCGACGCAATGTCCAAGCCCGCCGATAAGGCGCTCACCCAGTTCCGAGACCAAGATCCAAATGCGCCCTTCAGGGACTCCATACCAAGCATGGCGGAAGATACTGCCAGACGCATAGCCAGCTTCCATGAAGACGCATCCATCGCGCTCATCCACGGAGATGATGAAGGATTCGTTGAAGCCCTGACCCAACTCCAGAACCTGAGCACCGACGCGCACCTCATGGAGAGCATCACAGACTTCCGCCCGTCATTCATAGAGGCCCTGCAGGAGTCAAACCCAGAACTTGCGCAGGAACTCCGAGTCGTAAAAAGCCAGGACGGCAACGACCCCAGCCCCTCATGGATGGACAGCGAACACGGCGCACCCTCCACGGACGCAATCTACGACACGATCAACAATCCCGGGGCCCCGGACCACGACGATACAGGACACGCATCTGCCAGATACAGAAGAGACGTGATTCCAGAACTTGTAGAGCATATCTCCCATCCCGTGAATGCCCAGATAGACAGCTTCAGACACGAAGAACACGCAACACACCCGGCCCACGTTCCCATGTTGGTCTACCTCTCAGACCGGCTCAGCAGCATCGAGAGCATCACCGAATACGGCCTGGGTCAGAGGGACAAGGACATATACAACCAGTCCTTTGAGAACCTCATAAAACTCCAAGGAGAGGTGACACTGGCCCGCTCGGGAGAGATACCCCAGGAGGGACTGGCACGACGGCACCAGGTTCAACGGAGAGAACCAGAGGCGCCTCGAAATAGCCAGGGAAGCAGCCCAGAAGAACACGGTTAACCAGGGAATCTGAACCACGACCTGGAAGAATTCTCATCATCACATAGGAGGCAAGACTGTTATGAGCGATAAAACCGTCAACTACAATTACGAAGAAAAAGAGCAGCCCCACGACAACCTGGACCTCAAGAAGATGGCGACCTAGAACCCCAAGGTCGGGAACGACCTAGTCATGGCCGCCTACAAGAACCTCTCCTACAACACCCATCTTTCCGGGTCCGACGACCAAGTTCAGGACCCGGCACTCCGCGCTGAGAAATTCTCCAAAGAAATCAAGTACGGCGCCATCAAACTCCATGTCGGCAACGAGAACCCAATCATGGACCCCACCAAGTTCTCCAAGAACCACGGGGAGAACTGGAGAGAACAACTCCAGGCCACAGCCAACTTCACAAACATAATTATGGACGTCGCGGAGGCCCGAATCAACGATGGACTCCTGGACCACGACGAAAAAAAGGTGGAGCAAGGAAGAATCCTGCTCGAGGCATCAACCGGCGCCGCACTGACCTTCCGAGACGAGGTGGAATTCAGCCAGCACATGACCCAAGTCCAGGAACAACTCCTCTGGAAGAAACCGGGAGAAGAAGAGGACAATGACGATTATGTCCCAGACGGATTCCAGGACGACGACAACACCAGGGAATACCTCAGGGCCCTCACGTCCCTGATACCCGAAGAACTCCACTCCCCCCAGACAACGAACCAACTCACAGAGGCCATGGAGGACATCATAGAGAGCTGGCAGGAACGCGAGGACGAAAAAGCCCAAATGAGAACACCGATCATGAAAAACCTGGCATCCCCAACACACGTTCTCCGGTAGGACAGCACCCAGGACCTGAAATCCTTCATCAAGTAACACCTCGGCAGACCCGACCAATCATTCCAAACAAAGGAAAAGGCGGAGGTAAAGTGGACCACCTGGACGGATTGACTGCCTGACATTGTGGCGGTTGAAAAATGTACCGACCTCTGCCATCCATAGGTTCGAAGTCGTGCTTATGGGCGGTGGGATGGATGTACCAGGTGGACGTGTATCTAAGGGTCCGACGGGCGGTGATGGTGGATGGGATGAGCATACGGGAGGTCTCCCGGGTTTTCGGCCTGCACCGGGACACGGTGCGCAAGATTCTGGCCTACTCAGCGCCGCCGGGCTACCGGCGGCAGAATCCGCCCCGGCGTCCCAAGCTGGAGCCCTTCACCGGCGTCATCGACCAAATCCTGGTAGACGACCTCAGGCGTCCCAGGAAGCAGCGCCACACAGCCCAGCGGATCTTCCAGCGACTCAGGGACGAGCATGGGTTCGGCGGCCAGTACACCATAGTCAAGGACTACGTGAGGGAGCACCGCCGCGGGTCGCAGGAGATGTTCGTGCCCCTGTCCCATCCGCCGGGCCACGCCCAGTGCGACTTCGGCGAGGCCCTGGTGATCATCGGCGGGGTGGAACAGAAAGCCCACTGCTTCGTCCTGGACCTGCCCCATAGCGACGGATGCTTCGTGAAGGCATATCCAGCCGAGACCACCGAGGCGTTCCTGGACGGCCACGTGTCGGCCTTCGCCTTCCTGGGCGGAGTGCCCCAGAGCATCCTGTATGACAACACCAAGCTGGCGGTGGCCAGGATACTGGGGGATGGACGGAGGAAGCGCACCCGGGCCTTCACGGAACTCCAGTCCCACTACCTGTTCGATGACCGGTTCGGGCGTCCCGGCAAGGGCAACGACAAGGGGAAGGTCGAGGGGATGGTCGGCTATATGCGGCGCAACTTTCTGGTGCCGGTCCCGTCCTTCGAGAGCTTTGAGGCCCTGAACGCCCACCTGGAGCGTCGCTGCCTGGCGCGGATGGATGCCAGGTTGAGGGGCCACTCAGAGAGCATAGGTCAACGGATGGAACGGGACCTGGAGGCCCTTCTGCCTCTGCCGGAGGCGCCCTATGACGCCTGCGAGAAGCAGGCGGGCCGGGTGAGTTCGTTGTCACTGGTGAGGTACCGGACCAACGATTACTCGGCCCCGGTGGCCTACGGACACCGGGACGTTCTGGTAAAAGGCTACGTGGACCGGGTGGTGATCAGCTGCGGGTCCGAGGTCATCGCCCGCCATCACCGCTCCTACCAGCGGGATGATTTTGTGTTCGACCCCGTCCACTACCTGCCCCTGCTGGAGCAGAAGACGGGTGCCCTGGACCAGGCCGCTCCCCTGCAGGGATGGGACCTTCCCGAGGAGTTCGCCACGCTGCGACGCCTGCTGGAGTCCCGGATGGGACGAAGGGGCAAGCGGGAGTTCGTCCAGGTGCTCCGGCTATTGGAGCATTTTTCGCCTGGGGAAGTCCACGCCGCGGTTCGGGATGCCCTCCGGTTGGGGGCTTTGAGCTTCGACGCGGTGAAGCATCTGGTGCTCTGCCGGCTGGAAGGCCGGCCGCCCCGCCTCGACCTGGATCTGTATCCCTACCTGCCCAGGGTTAGGGTCAGCACCACATCGACACGAGACTATATGACTCTCCTCGCAGGGAGGGCGGCATGAACAACCGGTCCACGCTGCTGCTGGAACACCATCTGAAGGAACTGAAACTGCCCAGCTTCCTCAGGGAATACGGGAAGATGGCCTCCCAGTGCGCCGCCGAGGGCACAGACCACTCTCAATACCTGCTCAGGCTGGCGGAACTGGAACTCATCGACCGCCACCAGCGTATGGTGGAGCGGCGGATCCGGGCGGCCCGGTTCCCTGCCGTCAAAAGCCTGGACACCTTCGACTTTACCGCCATCCCCTCGGTGAACAAGTCCCTGGTGATGGAACTGGCACGTTGCGAATACATCCAGCGCCGGGAGAATATCATCGCCGTCGGAAACAGCGGCACCGGCAAGACCCACGTGGCCCTGGGACTGGGCCTGGCCGCCTGCCAGAAAGGGATGTCGGTGGGCTTCACCACGGCCGCCGCCCTGGTCCACGAGTTGATGGAGGCCAGAGACGAGAGGCGTCTGCTCAACCTCCAGAGACAACTTTCCCGCCTCAGCCTGCTGATCATCGACGAACTGGGCTTCGTGCCCCTGTCACCCACCGGGGCGGAACTGCTCTTCGAGGTCTTCAGCCAGCGCTACGAGCGGGGCTCAATCCTGGTGACCACCAACCTTCCTTTCAACGAGTGGACCGAGGTCTTCGGCTCGGAGCGCCTGACCGGGGCCCTGCTGGACCGGCTCACCCACCACGTCCACATCCTGGAGATGAACGGCGAGAGCTACCGGCTCAAGCGTAGCAGAGAGGGAGTTGTCTCCCAGACTCGAGAAGAGCCTCACGAAGAATAGGTTGCATCAAGACCTTCCTGCCTGCCATCTGCTGCCCCTCCCGTCATCAGGGCATTTCCCTCAACAATTGGCGCGGACATTTATGCTGGCCAGTTAGCTCGGACTTTTTCGCTGGCCTTACACACCAGGTGGTACAGTTTTACTCCGCCCCAGTGGCCCAACATGCCTCCGCCATTGACACAGAATCCAACAGGTACCCACTTTTCGACAATTCTCAATAAAAATGGGACTAAAAAACATTATTTGCACAAAGCCCCCACCAAGCAAAGGCCGAACATTACCCATAACCATCCCAACCGGCTTCGACCCTGTGAGTAGCGAACGTCATTAAAAAGGGCCAGGCAAATTTTGCCCGACCCTCATGATTCTCCCTGTTGCCCGTTCGCCCGTTACTCTATAGGAGGCGGAGGCGGTTCGTAGCCTGGGACCTTAGGCGGTGGTGGGACAAGCTGCTTGGGATTCGGCGGTGTCTCAGGTTCGGTTGGACCTACTGCCTCGCTGGGACCGGCGATCCTCAAATTTCACTTCCGTTACAATTCGATTTGGTATACCGGCCATACGCTGCCAGCTAGTCAAGAGGAGTCCGTACTATGATTCCAGACTTCGGCATCACCACCACGTGGTATCTCACGTTGATGCTCGGCGTCAGCGCTCCCGCATGGGTGTCTCCATTGGTTGGCCTTCTGGCCGGGTGGGTCACACCCAGAGTAGAGCCAGTTTTGGTGTGGCAGTTGGCATTGTGGTTGGGATGGTCAGTCTGAGCGTAGTGATTTGGACAATCCAAGCGCGGTTCGACAACCATCCATGCGGAACTAAATTCATGCTCTGGGGAATAGCTTTGGCGGTCAGCGTGGTCGTTCCGATTGGCGCCTGTTGGTGGATGAGCCGGGTTATGGAGAGAAAAAACGGTGGCCTCCGGTAGCCGCTCCCGCGGGTTAACGCCTAGAGATTGATAGGGTGGCACACGCTGATGCCACGGCCATCAACAAAAGGGCTGTCAAAAATATGAAAATCGGCTTCCGTGCCTGTAGGTGCATAAAGTTTCACTTCCGTTATGATTTCGATTCGAGGCCGGCCCAAGTCCGCGTCATCCAAGCGGAAAGGAGCTTCTGGATATGTCACCGCATGATTTCGGCCCAGTTACGTGGATAGACCTCGTGAGAGTTCTCTTTTTCCTGCTTCTGCCTGGATTGGTCGCCATGGCAGCCGGGCTAACCGCAGGGTTCTTTCTCCCCACTTTTAAGGCAGTTTGGGGCCTGGGCATCGGCTTCTTGGTTGGGATCGCTGCTGTATACGCGTTGTTTTGGGTATACGTAGGGGTGACCGACGACAACTACATTTACTCTTTGCTGATTATCCTGCCGTTCAGCGTGTTGGTGCCGACTGGTATCTGTTTTTGGATTAACTGGAGCCTATCGAAGGCACCACGATCTTGAGCCATAGGGAATATCCACCTCCTTTCCCGCCGCCAAGGAGTTGGGGTTCTCCACCCCAGGCGTCCCAGCCTCATGGCCGTGGCTTCCTGATCCAAGAGGTTCCCTACCCCAATCAGGCGGGGAATTCCGCAAAACGGCCCGCCCCAGAATGTCGTTCTGCGCTGGGCCCGGCTTTGCACAAAAAATACCGAACCCAGCGTCACCGGGTTGCCGGGAGTTGTCTGGACAACACCCACTGAGGTGGACCCGGGAAACTGGACAGGTCGCTAAGCGAGAGTCCTGCTTCTAAACTGAAGGCAGCGGTAGCTGTCGGGAAGGAGTGGGAAATGTCGAAAGAACGCAGAAAGCACAGCCCGGCCTTCAAGGCGAAGGTGGCTTTGGAAGTGGTGAAGGGCGAGGAAACGGTGGCCCAACTGGCCGCCCGGCACCAGGTCCACCCCAGCCAGATTCAGGCCTGGAAGAAGGCCCTCACCGAGGGCGCCGCCGGCGTCTTCGGCAACGGTCAGGACCAGAAGGCCGGGAACGACGCCGCGCTGGTCGCCCGCCTGTACCAGGAGATCGGCC
Organism: Dehalococcoidia bacterium; assembly: GCA_965226825.1. GTDB lineage: Bacteria > Chloroflexota > Dehalococcoidia > Lucifugimonadales > UBA3495 > Io17-Chloro-G2. The sequence continues at coordinate 2,499,095 of CBDDED010000003.1, read as the reverse complement.
AGCTGAAGGTGGAGCGGGATTTCTTGTCGGAGAGGTCCGGTCCATGAGCCTGGCGCAGCGGCGGAAGATGGTGGACCGGGAGCACTCATCATTGTCCATGACGCGCCAGTGCGCCCTGCTGGGAGTGAGCCGGTCCGGTCTGTACTACCGGTCCAGGGGAACCTCCGGAAGAGGATCTGGCCCTGATGCAAGCCATGGACCGGCAGTACCTGGAGACCCCTTTCTTCGGGTCGCGGCGCATGAGGGCCTGGTTGGAGCGACAGGGAATGGTGGTGGGCCGGAAGCGGGTGCAGCGGCTCATGCGCACCATGGGGCTGCGGGCCATCTACCGGGGTCCCCGCACCAGCCGGCCGGCTCCGGAGCACCGGGTATATCCATATCTGTTGAGGAATGTCCAGATCGCCCAGCCCAACCAGGTGTGGGCGACGGACATCACCTACCTGCCCATGGCCCGGGGCTTCCTCTACCTGGTGGCCATCATGGACTGGCACAGCCGGTACGTGGTGTCCTGGCGGTTGTCCAACACCCTGGAGGCAGACTTCTGCATCGAGGCCTTGCAGGAGGCGCTGGATCAGGGCCAGCCGGAGGTGTTCAACACCGACCAGGGCAGCCAGTTCACCAGCGGGGGGTTCATCCATGTGCTGCAGGAACACGGGGTCAAGATCAGCATGGATGGGAAGGGATGCTACCGCGACAACATCTTCGTGGAGCGGCTATGGCGTACGGTGAAGTAGGAAGAGGTGTACCTGAAAACCTACACCAGCGCCAGTGAAGCCAGGAGGGAATTGGGTGCTTACTACTGGTTCTACAACAGCCAGAGGCCCCATCAGGCCCTGGGCTACCGGACCCCAGCCGAGGTGTTCCACCAAGTCAGAAATGCCCCGGCGGAGGAATCGAAGGTGACGGAAGCTCCACCGGAACAGGTGTTGGTATCATTAGCAGGAGCAGCGGGACTCTCGCTCAATTCCACTTCGATCCTGTCCTAACGATGGGATCCATTTCACGGCTATGACCATACGTCATATGTTGTCCTTTCCAAGGGCCTGACGGGGCGTTAGTGTGCTGGCGGCCCGCAAACGCCCGTTTTTGACACGGGTCCGTCCATTGGCCGTTGCGCCAGAAGGGGAGAGGAATGGTAGCCACTGACCGAGTGCTCGAAATATTTGCCGACGCCCGGGTCCTGCAGGCCGACGCCCTCGAAATGTTGACCCAGGGAAAGGTCCGGAATGCGGCCGAGAAGGCCTGGGGCGCCGCTAAGCGCGCCACAGACGCCTTGGTGCTGGCCAGGACCGGCGACGAGCCGGAGCGGACGCCGCAGACTTCGACGGAGTTGCGGCATTTGGAGGCCCTGGACCAGGAGGTGCGACAGGCTCACCTAGTGGCCAGATATTACATTCGGCAGGGGTCGCTCCACGGTGACTGCTTCTACCTGGGCTTCTGCGAGCCTCTGGCGGACACTGAGCGCCGGATCAGAGAAACCGCCGATTACATCGATGACGCTGAGCGCCTGGCGGCTGCCTGAGTGTCCACAGGCCTTGGGGCGGAGCTGCTTGGAGCGAACTGGGAGACTACTTCAGGTTCTACAACGACCAGAGGCCCCATCAGGCCCTGGGCTACCGGACACCGGCCGAGGTGTTCCACCAGGTGGACCGATGTTGGAGAAGAGAGGGCGGTCCAGGCCAAGAAGTCTCCAATAGACCAGATGCTAGTATCATTGGCAGGAGCAGCAGGACTCTCGCTTAATTCCACCTCGGTCCTGTCCAACTGACCGGGTCCACCTAAAAGAGCTTGTTGAGGGCAGCATGAGCAAACAACTGAAAATGCTGGTCGGAGCGGCGATGTTCGCCGTCCTGGCCTTTGTTGGGATACTTGGAGTCTTCACTTCTAGCGGAGCCCTGCCCGTTCAAGCCCAGCAAAACGCCACGGCTATGAGGAGCTTCGACCTGGAGCGGGTGGCACCCGAGGGTTCTGTGACGGTGACGATCCAAGTTGGCCAAGCTTTCATAATCATCGAGACGTTGCCTGACGGATTCACCTACACCGGCAGCAGCATTGACGACCCTGCTGTCGACAATGACGTCCTAACGGTTGGCCAAACGGTCACGTTTACCCCAATCGCCGAACGGTCCTTTACCTAACACCGTTACGGCACCGGAAACCGAGGGCGAATATACGTTCTCGGGGGTAGCTCAATTCGACACTGACAGAGAAAATGACCTTCCGGTTGAAGGAGCCTCCACCGTAACCGTAGAAGCGGTGCTCTCTGGGGACCCCCTGGTAAACCGGTACGACGGCAACGGCGACGGCACGATTGAGAAGGGTGAGGCCATAGCGGCCATAAACGACTACATCTTTGCTGGGGCCATCAGCAAGGGAGACGTGATAAGGTTGATCAACCTCTACCTCTTTGGCCCGTCTACGCAGCACAACCGCCCGGGGGCGCCTGAGGGATTGACGGCGGCGGGGAACGGCTACACGCGAATCGATCTGTCGTGGACCGCTCCGTCTGACGACGGCGGGGCGGACATCACAGGGTACAGGATCGAAGTTTCGACCAACGGTTCGTCATGGAGCGACCTGGAAGCCAACACACGCTCCACCAGCACCAGCTACTCCCACTCCAGTCTGACGGCGGGAAGCATGCGCCACTACCGGGTCTGGGCCATCAACTCCGTAGGTACGGGACCGGCTTCGAACATCGTCACCGGAACCACGGACACCGGCACAACCGCCGGCAATGCGGCCACCGACCGGGCCGCGCTGGGCGCCCTCTACAACGCCACGGACGGAGCGAACTGGCACGACAAGGACAACTGGCAGAGCGAGGCCCCCATGGGGGAATGGTATGGAGTAACCACCAACAGCGACGGCCGGGTCACTCAACTGGTCCTCTCCAGCAACGAGTTGACCGGGGAGATACCGGCGGAGTTGGGGGGCCTGACCAACCTCGTACGGCTGTTGCTCTCCCGCAACCAGTTGACCGGGGAGATACCTGTGGAGTTGGGCAGCCTGACCAACCTGGAAGTGCTGTGGCTCTACAGCAACGAGTTGACCGGGGAGATACCGGCGGAGTTGGGCAGCCTGACCAACCTGGAAGTGCTGCAACTCTCCAGCAACGAGTTGACCGGGGAGATACCGGCGGAGTTGGGCAGCCTGACCAACCTCGTACGGCTGTCGCTCCACAGCAACCAGTTGACCGGGGAGATACCGGCGGAGTTGGGGGGCCTGACCCACCTGGCAGAGCTGTCGCTCTCCAGCAACGAGTTGACCGGGGAGATACCTGCGGTGTTGGGCAACCTGACCAACCTGGTACGGCTGTCGCTCTCCAACAACGAGTTGACCGGGGAGATACCTGTGGAGTTGGGCAGCCTGACCAACCTGACGATATTGAGCTTCTACGGCAACCAGTTGACCGGGGAGATACCGGCGGAGTTGGGGGGCCTGACCCACCTGGCAGAGCTGTCGCTCTCCAGCAACGAGTTGACCGGGGAGATACCTGTGGGGTTGGGGGGCCTGACCCACCTGGCAGAGCTGTCGCTCTCCAGCAACGAGTTGACCGGGGAGATACCGGCGGAGTTGGGGGGCCTGACCAACCTGGCAGAGCTGTCGCTCTACAGCAACGAGTTGACCGGGGAGATACCGGCGGAGTTGGGGGGCCTGACCAACCTGGCAGTGCTGTCGCTCTCCAGCAACGAGTTGACCGGGGAGATACCTGCGGTGTTGGGCAGCCTGACCAACCTGGAAGTGCTGCAACTCTTCAGCAACGAGTTGACCGGAGAGATACCTGTGGAGTTGGGCAGCCTGAACAACCTGGCAGAGCTGTCGCTCTACAGCAACCAGTTGACCGGGGAGATACCTGTGGAGTTGGGCAGCCTGACCCACCTGGCAGAGCTGTCGCTCTACAGCAACGAGTTGACCGGGGAGATACCGGCGGAGTTGGGCAGCCTGACCAACCTGGAAGTGCTGCAACTCTCCAGCAACGAGTTGACCGGGGAGATACCGGCGGAGTTGGGCAGCCTGACCAACCTCGTACGGCTGTTGCTCCACAGCAACCAGTTGACCGGGGAGATACCGGCGGAGTTGGGGGGCCTGACCCACCTGGCAGAGCTGTCGCTCTCCAGCAACGAGTTGACCGGGGAGATACCTGTGGGGTTGGGGGGCCTGACCCACCTGGCAGAGCTGTCGCTCTACAGCAACGAGTTGACCGGGGAGATACCGGCGGAGTTGGGGGGCCTGACCAACCTGGCAGAGCTGTCGCTCTACAGCAACCAGTTGACCGGGGAGATACCGGCGGAGTTGGGGGGCCTGACCAACCTGGAAGTGCTGTCGCTCTCCAGCAACGAGTTGACCGGGGAGATACCTGCGGTGTTGGGCAGCCTGACCAACCTGGAATTGCTGGTCCTCTACAGCAACCAGTTGACCGGGGAGATACCGGCGGAGTTGGGGGACCTGACCAACCTGGTGGGGCTGGGGCTCTCCAGCAACCAGTTGACCGGGGAGATACCGGCGGAGTTGGGCAGCCTGACCAACTTGGAACGGCTGTATCTCCAAGGCAACCAGTTAGCTGGGTGCATACCCGCAGGGCTGCGAAACACACCGAACAATGACTTGGCACAGGTGGGGCTGCCATTCTGCGGAAATTGAGGTGTGTACCCGCGAATCATCGCCGGACCCTTGGGGAAGTGGGACATCCTGGATGATATATCCGGTTCGCGTTGCCAGGCGTAAGCCGCAGCCAGCGCGGCTGTGAAACCACCCATGGTGTTGGAATCTGACTGGTTTCAAGTGGAGCACCGCGATGGCTGCCGGCAGACGCTCCCCTGCTGTAAGGCTGCAAACCGACAAGGTAGCGCCTAACTAAGTGTTTCCCGGGAAACACTGGCCGCTGGCCGAAATGCCGGTCCACCTGCACCTTCCGGACCGCCGAGCCACGGCCTGGCCATAAACGCCCCTTTGCGGAGACGCCCTCCTGGTCTTGCTCTTAAGGAAGTCGCTGCTTTCTACCTCAAGACGGGCGTCCAGACTTGAGGGACACGCTATACTAAAGAAGAGGTGAGCGTAAATGGCCAACCATCGGCTGTCTAGTGATGACCTCCGGGATTTGGAGCATAAGAATACGCAAATGTTTGAACTCATTCGACGAATGAGGGCAGACGAGCCGGAAACGGCGGCAACTCTCTCCTTTTTGGCGGCTTGGTCACAAATTACAAATCAAGCCATAGCTAGTGCCAGGCAATATGCCGACCAAGGCGAAATCCATTTTTCAGAAGCTTGGCGACTGATCGCGGGTTACTGCATAGGCCAAAGCCAGCCGTTAAGTGAGGAGGTGCACCAAGCAATCGATCGCGGGGTTCACGTTGTCAATCAATGGGACTATGACCCTGATGCAATCAAATCGTGATTGGCTCCAGATTGGGGAGGGCAATGTGATTTAAGGGTCACCACAACTTGGCTAGAATCCTGTCTAACCAACCGGGCCCACTGCAGTAACGCAGTGGCCTCGATGCTCTTGCTAATCTTTCCCGTCGCTGTCCGTTACGGATGGCTCCCGGGCCAACTCCCTTCGGATCGTTGCGACCCATTCAGTGCCTAGTCCCAGCGCATGGACCACCGCGTCGTCTATCTGCTGGCGCACGGGGTCATCCGGCATCTGCGGGAAGGGTTGTAGGGTTTCGTTTTGCAACCGGTCGAAACAACCGCTCAGCAGCTCCAACTCCGAGTCGTCCAGGTCGGCGAAGTTGGGAGTCGGCAACGAACGTAGCGTGTCCAGCGAGAACGATGGGTATGACGGCTTCCGGTTATCTCGTGCGCCGAGTAGCGAAAGCAGACCAGGTGTGGAGTTGAGGTATAGGCATAGGGCTTTGTTTATCCTGGGGTCGTGGGGACGGCAAGGTGTCCAGATTGAGCCAACCGCATGCTCAGGCAGCATAACCGCGGCTACTCGGGCCAAGGGCAGCCAAAGCCGGTGCGGCAGCAGTAATTGGCTGCGCTGCTCCCAATAGCTGTCGGCGAGGTGGCGCTTTGATTCTTTCGGTTCGATATAAACGTCGGTCTTCGCATGCATGGACTGAGTGACGTCGGTCTTGTGATACCAGAGTGCCCGGCGACCCGATTGAGTAGGCATATCAGAATGGGTGAAAGCGTCCCGGATGCGTTGCCCAGCTGGGCCGACATCGGCCAGTTGGCTCAATGGCACGGTTGGAACCCTCGCCGGGTTGGTTTCTCTGAGTGTCCGGTATGCTTCCAGCAGGAACGGGGACAGAAAGTTCACGGCAAGCCAGTCGCCCCGCCCGATGCGATCGGGTGGCACCATCTGAACAGTGAAGTCTTCCTCGTCCTCTCTTACCTCGCCGCCGGACCGCTCAATCCTCGTAGCAGTGTCCAGCGATTCCATCGGCGTCGCTGGGTTTCTGGCCAGATTCACCACCCGTGTCGGCGGCTTAGGTCCGTCGCCATTCCATCGGCGGCAGATCAACAGCACCTCGCCGATGCTGGTGTTCTCCGAGAAGAATATGCGGCCAGGGTCGTGAGAGCTGACGATGGTGTCGATGTGAAAGTGCTGGGCCAGGTAACGGCGAAGTTCCTGATTGCCCGGCGCGGTCGGAACCACCGATGGCAGGATTAACGCGAGGGTGCCAGTTCCGGGGTCGAGCATCTTCTCGGCCAGAACTGTGAAAGCGCCACCGGAGGAGTGAAGCCGGGCTGCGGCTCGGTGTGGCTGCCCTTCCAAAATCTCCTTTTCACGTCGTTTGATGGCCTGCTCGTCGGAACTGCTGAACTGGTCGTGACGCAGGCTGTCCCGGGTGAAGGGCGGGTTCATGATGACTAGGTCCATTGGGGGAGGTGGCTCCGCCGTTCCCTGTTGGCTCTCCACCTGCTGAGTCGCCGAAGGCCAGGCAGCCAGCCTCGCCTGACCTGACAGGAAGTCCAAGGAGCCGAGGTAGGGTATTCCGTTGAACACTCCCAGCAACGTCCGGTGAATGTTCATCCGGTGGAACTTGGTGGTGGGCGATAGCATTCCCAGCGTACTCGCTGCCATGTGCGTCGCCGTGAGGTTGACGTCGTATCCCCACAGCACGTCCTCGACCAGCAGCAGGCCCAGGGCCTCCTCATCGTCCGGGTCAGTACGGCCGGCCGCGTTTCGCAGATCGCGGATGCGCTCTGCCGCGGCCATTTAGTCCTCAAAGCCTCTGGCGTCGGGCTGAGCCCCTTGTCCCTAGACGCACTAGCGGGTACAAGGGGAGAATACCCAAGGGAGCAATACCATAAGGTCGCAGGACGAGGTCTGGTCCCCGAATGTACCGGGCGGGAGGCTTCATTCGTGGAGGTGAATATTGGCTAGTTTTCTTTTGAAGCTGTTTGGCAAGCCGAAGGATGGGGTATCGCAGGGATCCAAAGGGTTGCCACAGCGGGTTCCCGAGTCACGCAAGCAGTCTGGGCGGAGGGAGCCACCAGCGCAGCTCGACTGGTCCAACGCGGAGTACATACCGTTGCCGCCTTCCCCACCGACCTGGGAGGTGGATGGTCGTGACGACTTCCACCGCGAGTACAACGACCCGACGATTGGACCTGTGTTTCAGGCAGAGTTCAAGAACCAGCATACCAAGGTGTTGAAGCTGGCAGTTAGTCTTTCTGCAGAGCAACGACAGGGCAGAGTCGGAGATGTGATCGCGAAGGCGTACCGGAAGCTAATTATCCAGCGAATTAAGGCTGGACAGCTCGCAGCAGCGGCGAAGCAGTGCGTTGCGATGTTCGAGGTGGTTCCCAGCGAGATCCAAGACGTTGATCGGCGACGGTTTAACCGTATCCTCAAACAGATGGACAAGGCGGGGAAGAAACACAGTTACACGTCGGTGGATGCGGCCAACCCGGCCCCGCAGCCCCTGTTCACAGTCTCGAAAGACACTGGATGGTCAGTCGTCGGAGAGCGCGAACTGCAGGGCGATGAGCGCCCTAATCCGGCCTTCGAAGTCTCTGGTGTGGACGGATTGGGAACGTGGTTGCTTGACCGCTCTGGGTCCAGCGCTGGTCAGCCGGATGTTAAGAGCGTGCTTCGACGGCTTGACGGACTCGGCCGAATCGTCGGCGAAAAGTACCTCAACCATGACACATATCGGATCGGTGCCGGGTCAGTGGGGTCCGGTATCGCGATCATGGACTCCAACGGAAGTCTCCATATCTATGGCGCAGCGTTGGACGTCGTCGCGGATACAGATCTCCGTGGGGATAGTCGTGTAATGGACCACTTCCGAACTATCGGCACGAACTACTGGGGCGAGTTTAAATCCCAAGTCCGAGCCGTAGATGTTGATCCCGAAGGCGACCGGTACCTCTTCACGCTCGCGGATGAGGCATGGTGCTCCACGATGTCCGGCCACACTATATGGGGCATATCGATGCCCCCCAAGGAAGGATGGGAACGTGTCGTAAGAAGGACCGAATCCTTTGGTGTCGGACACGAGGTCGAGGAGGCTCTACGCTTTTTTGAACTTTCCCTTCCGGTAAGTCCCAAGGAAATCAAGCGAAAGTACAGGGTTCTGGCGATGGCTCACCATCCCGACCGTAACCCCGGCAATCTCGACGCGGAAGAAAAGATGAAGACGGTGAACAGGGCCTTCCAAGTGCTGACTGGCGTCGACCCAGACACCCTGGGGTTCGAGGAATCCGATGTTACATATTTCGCTCGCACTGGCCCCGATTACGTGGTCGATCTGGAGGGATTCCGGCTCGAGGTCACCATGACAGGAGGCACACCCCAGGACTGGGTCTACACAGCGAGCTTCGCGGCTGCTGACGGTTGTGTTTTTATGGCTACATACTCCGGCAAGGTCATCCTGCTCTCTCGGGAGGGGCAGCCGCTCGTCGTCTACGACCTGGGATCCTGTCCGAGCGAGATCGTGGATGTCGGCCGATATACCTACTTTCTTACGTCCACGAGACTCTACGTCGTTGAGGACAAGATGAAACTCTCGGCCTTCCTCGATGTCTTCCAGCAGGTGAAGCTCTTGGTTTCGGAATCAGGATTCGGTCTGCTCGCGAGCAAGAAGCTCCAGTGGTTCACGCCTTCGGGAACGAAAATTGGCGACTTGCTGACTCGTGATCCTATCCGGACAGTGCACCGGATCAAGGGCGGCTCGATTGTGAAGACGCGGCGGCATCAAGCGGAGGTGCAGGGGCCCGGGTTGTAACAGCCGACTCGCGCCCTCGCAGCCTGTCCGAGGAAGGCGAAAACGGACAACGGACGGTGGGGAGAGCGATCCGTGGGTGCGGAAATGGGTGTTTTCTGTAACTTCGGGCGCATGGGCTATTAGACCCCTAAGCCCGAATCCACCGAAGGGATGAGGTTACAGCAGCGGAATGGGCGATGTGGGGCAAAGGGAGGCGATGGTCCGGGCATGATTTCGGGTAGAGGGGGCCAGTGTCTGTCTTCAGTCGCCGCAGGGAGGCCTTGTGACCGTCTGCGGACGTTGGGCAGGGCGGATGGTGGGGAGAGGACGCAGCAAGAGACCCTCGCGGAGCGGGCTGGCGCGAGTTGGCGGGGACGTTCGGTTGTCCGTTGGGTGGCTCGGGCACCGGCGTTGCCGTCAGGCAGGAAGTGGAATCGCTCGCAGTCGGGCCAGGGCGCGGCTGAACTGGGTTTCCCAGGGCCAGCGCTGTGGCAGATGCAGAGTGAGGCGGCGCGCCGAGCGGGTGAGCCGTCCGGCGAGAGAGAAAAACCGCCGTCGGAGGGTCTTGGTGGTCACGATCTGCTCGCCCAGGCCGATTCGCGCCGTCCAGCGGGCCAGATTATGGGCCATCACCTGTACCGCCAGCCAGGAGCCATTGGCGGCGAAACGGCCCGAGGGGAGATGGTTGAGGCCGACGCCGTACTTGAGGTCGCGTATCGCATTCTCGATCTCGGCGTGGCGGCGATGATCGGCCTCCAGTTCCAGCATCTCCCCGTCCCGGTCGGTGATGAAGCCGTGATAGCTGTAGGTGGCGAAGAGGGCCAGCTGGGAACCGGGCGTGGGCTTTACCCGCCGGACGATGAGCCGCACCGGTGCGGCGTCGGGTTCACTCTGGAAGGGGATATCGGTGGTCTCTGCCACATCGGCGGCGCCATCCGTCCAGTAGGGAATCGGCGTCCAGGCATCTTCAGGTATCGCCTCGATGACATTGTGTAGGCTTTTGTGCTGGCGGATGGTGATGGAGAAGCGGGCATCCATCCGGCGGCAGACTGCAACCAGGGCGTGGGTATAGAAGCCGCTGTCGGCCGGCACCGTGAGTTGTCCCCTGGCCCCAGCATGTCGCACCCGCCCCACCGTTTCACGCAGGAAGTGGGCGGCGCCCCGAACGGTGTTGGCGCGGCCCTCGCGCAGCCGGGACATCAGCACGTCGCCGGTTCCGGCGGCCACGGCCAGCAACGGGTGATAGCCCCGCCTGCCGGTGTAGCCATGGTGGCGCGCCCCTCCCTTGGCCAGTCCATAGGTCTCGCAGTTGGTCGAATCCAGGTCGATGGTAAAAGGCGAGTTGCCGGGTCCGGCCCCAGTAGCCCATGCGCGTGCGAGCAACCGGCGGCTTACGCGGTTGAGGTGACGGACGTCCCCCAGCGAAAGCTGCGCAGGAAGGTCCCGAGGGTGGATGGCGCCTTGACTGCGCAGCCGAGAACACCGGCCGTCCCACCGGCGCGCATCGCATCGGCGTCGTCGATGCAGTCGCCGCCCGCCAGCGCGGAGGCGACCAGTGTCAGCAGCTTGTCCCCCGTGTTGGCCCGCCCCGGCGCGCCGCCGAGGTCGAGGTGACGGTCGACGAGTTCCCTCAGGCCCAGGTGCCGGGCGAGGGTGGCTGGCAGGAGCAGGCCGGCATTGGCCACCAGGCGGTGGTCATCAAAGACGATGCGGATCCGGTCGAGGTGGTTGCGTGGCAGCATCTATTGGGTGCTCCTTGTTTCCAGACGGTTTTCTGTTCCAAAACCATTATCCCAGATTCAGAGGAGCACCTTTTTGCCCTTTCAGGAGGCCTCTCACGCGCTTGTTCGGTGGATTGGGGCTAAGCAACTAACGCCTATATCCATGTATGACAGTGTCGCTTGTTCCCATGTATGGGCAACATGGGGATTTAGAAATCAATGTCCTTGTTGCAGGTCAAAATCCCTAGCCTAAGCAAAACCCGACCTGATGGGGAGCATTGCCCTAAAAAACACGGGGTTATACGATTGTCTATGGAAACTGAGTATGTAGGAGACGCCGACTGGTGGGACTATGAACAGTCCGACCTTCGAACGGGTTCCGGTTCGTGTAGAAATCGGGCATCTGTGGGATTTTGAAAAGACGTGCAGTAGCGAGGCGGCCTGACGAAATCCGGGTAACTCTCAACATTTCTGTCTTTGGAGGGTAATGGCTGAGTCTAACCTACTCCATAAAGATTGCTGAATTGCCACACCACGGCTAATGGGATATTCTTGGCTCCATCATGGATTTGACCCTGAATGCTCGAATCAGTGTCACGCGGCTTTGATTCAGTTGGGCATGGGCTAGATGGATGTTCTCAAGCAAAGATTGTGCCTAGACCCGGGGTTGGCAGAGTGAGAAGAATAACGTGAGTTTCTTAAAAGACGCCGATAGCAAACTCGTGATTGCTGGTTTAGGCACGCTCGCAGTGCTTGGCTCCTTCCTGATATGGGCAATCTTTTTTGGCGTGTTCGCTGCCGGTTTTGGAATGAATGAGGACTTGGCGTTCGGACTGTCTTTCTTGGCGTGGCTCGCGACTGTGGTAGTCATGATATTCGGTGTCGTCTCCTTTTATAACAATTCGATCAAAAACAGGGTTGAGCAGGTAACCGTCAACAACACCGTGGAGCGGGTAACCGTAATCCGAGAAGTTGTAGCTCCGCCGGTGGTCGTGGAAGTACCAGGGGCCGTAGTGGAAACACGCCAATTTCTGGATGAGCCGCAACCCTCCTCCTCCCCTTCTATCAGTCACCACCCCATGCTAACGGAAGGGGATATATTGGTTGACCCGGAGCCCAGACGCTTCTCCGATGAGCCAGAACGCTCTTCAACTCCTTCCCCTAGCTACCGCTCCATATTATCGGAGGAGACTAAAGATGAGGACGACCTCAAGTAGTTCCCAGGGGCACTTGAGCATCCTTACGCAAACTTCCATTTTGGTGTGAACGGGGTTTGAAGTCTATGTCGGCGTTGGCTGACCGACGCTGAAAGTCCAAGGAGTGAACCCAAGATGACATATACGGCCGACATCAGCCGAGCCAATCCAGCGTGCTTTCTCTTCCTGATTGATCAGTCAGGATCAATGACCCAGGCTTTAAGTGGGCAGCCCGGTCAACGAAAAATGGACCAAGCAGCAGATGCAATCAACGGTATTCTTCACGCAGTTTCACTGCGTTGCTCCCAAGGCGAGGAGATACGAGATTATTTCGAAATTGGAGTTATTACCTACAACACAGACCGTGGAGGAAATCCAAGGGTGCAAAGCGCTTTCCACGGAACATCTCCTGAAGAGCCCTTCCTCCTCATCAGCCATGTGGTGGATGCTGCCGAGGTGGAACAAAAGCAGGTTAAGCCTCAAGCCACCGCAGCAACTCGGTTGGCCCGAACCGTTCCCGGGGCAGCATTTCCCGCACCACCCGGTAGACCTGCGGCCTCGTGATCCGGGGCATCTTTTTCCCCCCAAGCCTGTTGCAGGCTCAGCAGAAAAGCTCCGCCCAGCAGGCACAGGGCCACGTGGTGATGCCAGCCAGCCCAGGTGCGGGTCTCGTACTCGTCCAGGCCTACGTCGCTTTTCTCCGTCTCAAACTCCGTTTCTATACGCCAACGGGAGCCTCCCACGTATGCCAGGGTCTCCAACGGGGTATCCTCCGGAGCATTGGACAGGTAGTAGCGGGGTTCGCTGCCGTCCCGGTTCCGGCGGTAGACGGCCCAGTGGATTTCGCCGGGCTTGCGCCTGCTGGTCGGTCGCACCCTCTGGGCGCTGAAAAGGTAGCTGCGTGGCCCCTGGCTTCCCTCGGCCACCGTAATCTCACGCCAGGCCTCCTCCGGCAACTCGTCGCTGCGCTGCTCCATGGTCCGGCGCTGACCGTCTCGCAGCCTGGGTTTGCGGGGACGCCCGAATCCCTGATACTCCGCACTGGTCCAGGCAGGCTCCGGCGGCCACACCGTAAAGCCGGACGGAACGTCCAGCACGTACCACATCCCCAAGGCCGCCAGGCCCTCCCGGAAGGACGGCGACATCCCAAAGGCGTCGTCCGCCGCGACCCATCCAGCCTTCAGGTGGCCCCGCTCCTGTGCCCGCCCCACCATCTCCAAGGCCAACTCCGTCTTGGACCGGTAGCCCTGCCTATCCTCCGGCACACCCGCCGCCTCACACCGGTCTTTGTCCGAGGTCCAACTCTCGGGCAGATACAGCCCCTTGTCCACCAATGCCCGTCCCAACGGGCTGACATAGGCCAGGAACATCCCCGCCTGGCAGTTGGCCACCTTCCCCAGCCTCCCGCAGTACTGCCGGGCCACTCCCACCGACTTCCTCCCCTGCTTGGGAAAGTCGCTGCCGTCCAGCACCCACACCCCTTCCGGTTGCTCCAGCCGGGTTCCCAGGTACTCCTGCAGCCGTCCTATAATCACCTCATCGTCCCAGGGAGAATCGGTGAGAAACCGCTGCATCCCTCGGGCTGACCCCGGAACCGTCTCCGACAGGTTCTCAGCGTTGCGCCGCTCCCCAGACTGTACCAGCAGGGCCTGGAGATAATGACCGCTGTGCTCCCGCGTCTCCCGGCGGCCAAACAGCGGCGCGAAGTAAGCGTGAAAATCCCGAAATGACCCGTACACCTGCTCGAAAGCTGCCGCATCCACATCCCCACCTCACCTGCCTATTCCCTCTCCAGCTACACAGTTATCCTATCAAACTAACTGACGTTGTAATACTAAGACGCTGTATGTCCTTCTCCCCCGGAACACCCGACAGGCCCCAGCCGCAACCCTTTGGGCAACCCCAGGTGACACTCGTCCGCAAGACCAAAACCACCCCCGACGCCCGAATGCCATCGAGTCGGTGGATTTGAGGGAAACCGGCCGGGTTGACCGCATACTGGAGTATTTGTAACATAGGCTCTGCCCGGGGCACCCTCCATCCATTCCCCCAGCGATCGTCTCCAAAAGCCCTCAGAGGCCGCACATGAGATTGCCCCAAAAGGTTGCCGTCGTAACGGGAGGAGGGTCCGGGATCGGGCGCGCGATCTGCGATTTGTTCGTGCAAGAAGGCGCCTCCTTGGTGGTGGCAGACATTGATGCCAAGGGCGGGCAAGAGACATCGCGGCGCATCAAATCGGCTGGAGGACAAGCGGTCTTTGCCAAGACAGACGTATCAAAGGAAGCCGACGTAGCAAACATGGTTCAGGCCGCAGTGAGCAGTTTTGGCGGCATCGACATTCTGGTCAACAACGCCGCCGCTTTCGTGTTCCGCCATGTCGAGGATGTGACTGACTCAGACTGGCAGCGGGTGATCTCCGTCAACCTGATGGGCGCGGCTTACTGCACTAAGCACGTGCTGCCCGCAATGAAAGCTAGGGGAGGGGGTTCCATCGTTAACATGGGGTCCATCGGCGGCCTCACGGCTCAGCCTGCCAGCGTGCCTTACGGGGTCTCCAAGGGTGCATTGATCCAGTTGACCCGCGACACGGCGAGGGACCTTTCAACGCATGAGATCAGGGTCAACTGCGTCTGCCCGGGGTCAACAATGACGCCCGCTTTCGATCGGCTTGCACAAGCGGTCGCCGGTGACCGAGCCAAGGTCCTTGAAGACATGGCAAGCAATAATCTCATGAAACGGATCGCGGACCCGATGGAAATAGCGTACGGTGTTCTCTTCCTTGCTTCGGATGAATCATCCTTTGTCACAGGTGCATCCCTGGTGATGGACGGCGGTCAGACAATATAACAGTGCGATCCCGGAGCGCCTTTGGCTGATTACAATCCGTTCTCTTGGCCATGGAAGTACCCAAATGCTCCCATCTCGTCGTTCCAGTGGTGACGAAACCATTAATGAGGGAAAACCGGCCGTCATCGTCGTCTTGTTACGAACACTAACCTCCACCCGAATCCGGCCGCTGGTTGTTAACCTTTGGCCACTGACGTTCGTCGGTCGATAGTTCTACGCTGTATGATCTCGGTAGCACCGACAGCGGGCCGACAAGTATTTCTCTGGCCCTGAACATCAAGGCGTGCAGAGTTCATAAAGACCCGGCATACCTGCGTAGTTGCCCTGCAATGCCCAGGGCATTCCGGCACAGTGAAGGGGGGTGAAGAACGATGATCAAGCTGGTCCCGTTGGCGTTATTGTTCCTCGCTCTTTTCCCGGGAGCGGCCGGCGCACAGGAATCGATTGCGGGAATCACCGTTCACTCCCCGTACACGAGTGTCGCGGTGGATTCGCGCCAATCGTCGGATTTCAACCTTGACCTGACGATCACGAACAATAGCGACCAGACCACCATAGTGAACATAGGAATCCTGTCTGGCCCCGACGCTTGGAACCCTAATGTGTACAGCAAGTTCAAGAAGGTGAATGTGCGGAGAGTCGAGTTACGTGCAGGCGGAGAGACCCAGGACCTTGCGTTCCGTTTCTTGCTTCCCGAGGATATCTCGGATGGCGACTACATTTTCCTGGTGGGGTTTTTCGACGAGAATGACCGCGTCATTGACGAGCTCGAGTACCGAGTAAGCGTGGGCAAGCCCATGATGCAGGAAGTCGGACTAGAGTCAGGGGAGATCGTCCGTTTGGAACCCCGGTACACCGGCCTCGCGGGTCCCAAGGACGGTTCCTTTCAATTCCGAGTCGATCTCAAGAACATCGGCCTTCAGGACAGGCACTTCGGTTTGGATGCCGAGGCTCCGGTTGGATGGCAGGTGTCTTTCACGCCAGCGTTTCAGGATACGCAGATCGCCGCCCTGGGTCTGAGAGCCGAAACCGATCAGGCCCTGGAAGTGACGGTACAGCCGCCCGGTGATGCCGGGCCCGGCGAATACACCATTTTGCTGAAGGCGACAACCGAAGGCAGCAACCCGGCGACGGCGGCCATCAAAGTAAAACTGACCGGCACGCCCAAATTAACCCTAGGTACTCCGACCGGCCGGCTGAACGCCAAGGCCACCGCTGGAGACGAATCCCGCGTTAAGCTGGTGCTAGTCAACAACGGCACCGGCGGGCTAGACAACATCCAGTTCATCTCCAATGCCCCGGAAGACTGGGAGTTCAGCTTTGACCCCAAAACGGTCTCGCGCCTGGAACCAACGGAACTGGTAGAGATTACCGCGAGCGTGGTTCCACCGGGCAAGATTATTCCAGGGGACTACCGGGTCGAAATATTTGCCACTGCGATTGGAGCGCAGACTGATGCCTCTCTTCGGATAACGGTGGGCCGGTCCACTTCCTTCGGATGGATCGGTATATTGATTGTGGTTATTGTAGTCGTGGGCATGGGCGGACTCTTCATGAGGCTCGGGCGGAGATGACCGCAGGGATCGAAGCAACCGAGTTGACTAAACGGTACGCCGACTTTACCGCCGTGGACCGTCTTAATCTACGTATAGAGGAGGCCGAGATATTTGGGGTCCTCGGCCCCAACGGAGCCGGGAAGTCCACAACTATGATGATGTTTCTCGGCCTAACGAATCCCAGCTCCGGAGTGGCCAGTATTCTCGGCTACGATTGCGCCCGGAGCCCCCGAGAAGTCAAGCGCGTGACCGCCTATATGCCAGAAACGCTGGGGTTTTACGGCGATCTATCTGCAAGAGAGAACTTGCTGTACACAACTAGCCTCAACAACGTTGGCCACCGGGAGGCATCACGACGGATAGATGAAGCGTTGGATCACGTAGGGCTTGCTGACCGGGCTGCCCAGCCGGTCAAGGTGTACTCCCGCGGCATGCGGCAACGGCTGGGCATTGCAGACGTCCTGGTCAAGCAACCGAAGGTTGTCCTGCTTGATGAACCCACTCAAGGCATTGATGCCGCGACCGTCGAGACCGTCCTAGACCTGATCACCCGTATGAGCCGCGACCAAGGCATGACAGTGCTGGTGTCCTCCCACCAGTTGCACCATGTTCAGCGCATCTGCGATCGAGTTGGCATCATGTGTCGAGGTGAAATGGTTGTCCAGGGAACGGTAGCCGAGTTGGCCCAGCAATCCCGTGAAAGCGAAGCGACTGTCGTAGAGCTGGAAGTCGGGCGGGTCAGCGCCGAGCTTGAAGATGCGCTGAAAGCAATCACCGGTGTCAGCCGGGTGTCGGTCCTCGGTAACTTAGTCACGGTTGAATGCCAGCCTGAGGCTCGTACCCGGATCCCAGAGGTGGCCATGCGGCACGGGGACTCGTTGCTCTCCCTGCAAAGCAGCGGCTCGACGCTGGAAAGCATCTACCTCCGATACTTCCAGGAGCCCTGACGATGGCGGCGGTGTACTGGAAGGAGTTGGCAGACTACTTTGGGAACCGATTCTTCGCCGCGGCGTTGCTCCTGATTGCAGTAGCGTCAGCGTGGGTTGCCTATACCACAACGCAGGACCTTCGGGAACAGGCTGCTGGAGTGAGTGCGGAGTTCGCTTTCCTTAAACTGTTCACGACACAGGGCGACACGCCGCTGTCTTTTCTTTTCTTCGTCGGTTTCTTTGGCCCGCTGTTAGGCTTGGCTCTGGGTTTCGACGCGATAAACAGCGAACGTAACCGAGGGACACTGGGCCGGATCTTGGCTCAACCCATCTACCGCGACGCGCTTATTGCCGGTAAATTTTTTTCCGGGGCTACTGTGCTTGGGATTGCCCTTTTGTCCCTGATGCTCATCGTTATCGCCATAGGACTTTACACGCTAGGCATAGCCCCAACCGCCGATGAGGTAATCCGTCTGGCCTTCTTCCTTGTCACCACACTGGTCTACATGGCAGTGTGGCTGGCGGTCTCCATCTTGTTTTCCCTCGTGTTCGACCGCGCAGTGATGTCCGCCCTCGCCTCCATCGGGGTGTGGTTGGCGTTCACATTTTTCATACCATTCTTCGCAGTAACCGTGTCCGGTCAGGTAGCCACAGGTTCGGAAAGCATCCAAGTTATGGCGGCGGCGCGCGCGCAATGGGAACAGCGGATACAGAGGCTCTCTCCGGCCTTCTTGTACGAAGAAGCCGCGCAACCGCTGCTGAACCCCCAGGTCCGCTCCCTTGGTTTGATTGGAACGGTGGACGTTGAGGGAATTGGCCCCCAGCCCATTTCCCTTGGTCAGAGTATAGTTTTGGTATGGCCCCACCTTACGGGGTTTTTGGCCCTGGCGTCGCTTGTCTTCACATTCGCATACCTGAAGTTCATGCGAGAAGAGGTGCGTACTTGAAGGCACGGCCATTACTACGGGGTTAGCATCTATAGGATCTGTGCCCACCGACGCGGGTTGGACAGCAGAGTCGGTTCAAGTGGGCCAAGGCTGAGGGCGCTTTCCAGAGTCTGTACTCCGGTAGACTAGTTAGGCCGCAGTCAGCCCTAGTCAATGAGGAGGAATTCTATGAAGATCGGGTTTCATAGCGGAGCTTTCTACAATCAGCCACTTACCGAAATCGTTCCGCGCCTGGCCTCTTTGGGATTCGAAGGCATTGAACTCAATGCGCAGACCTTCCCAATGGCCGAGCCGCACGTCACACCCCAGACCAGCACCCAAGAGCGGGCTAACATTCGCCGCTTGGTGGCTGACCACGGCTTGGAAATCTCATCCATTAGCGCCCACAACTTCGATCAAAACGGCATGGTCGATGCCGACCCGCAGGAAACACAGCGCCAGATGGACTATGTCAAGGCCTGCACCGACCTGGCCACCGACGTGGGGACCAGCGTGGTGCATATCCTGGTCGGGCATACTCCTGATGGCGGGTCCAAGAACCGGGCTTGGGAAAGGCTACTGGAAAACCTGGCCCCATGCATTCGATATGCGGTGGAGCGGGACGTTGCACTTGGCCTCGAAGCCGTGGTTGGAAGCATAGTGCCCAATATGACGGACTTGAGCAGGCTCCTATCCGATCTTGGCGAGGACAAGCTTTACGTCAACTTTGATCCTAGCCATCTGATCGTCGCCGACGAGGACCCCGCCGAAGGAGTCAGGACCGTGGGCTCTCGCATCGCCCACGTCCACGTTAAGGACGCCAGGAAAATACCTCCCGGTTACGAGTTCCCACCCCTGCCGGAAGGGACCATGCGAGTGTTCACCGATTTCGAGTACCTCCGGTTGGGGCAAGGAGTCATAGATTTCTACTCCGTGGTGGGTGCGCTGAGAGAGGTTGGCTACGACGGGTTTCTTTCCATGGAGTACGAAGGAGTCTTCTTTGGCTACAAGGAAGACCCGTGGGAGGTGGCGCTCCAGACCAAGCAATTCCTGGACGGGGTTCTTGCGTGATGCGGTAGGTGGAGCAAGCTGGCATAACAAGTGCGTGTTTGCCCCACTGCTGATTGTCGGATACCCTAGCACCGGAGAGTAAGGCCGGTAAATCCGCGGGCCTACTCTCCAAGCTTGGAGGAGCGCAGTGGCAGAAAGACCCGAGACTGGCGACACCGGGAACCACGACTCTGTTGAAGGGCCCGCACCATCCCATATGGACGATAGTTCACAGCAGTCGGGGCTAGCTAGCATCAGAGAATTTCTGGCCTATCGCCCGGAGACGGTGTCCATCTTTGTATCCATAGTTTTGTTCATACTGATCGGCTATGTGATAGGCGAGGACTTCCTGTCGCCTATCGTTATCACCGTCACTCTTGTGAGGACAGCTGAACTCGGCATCGTGGCTTTGGGTATTGGCCTTCTCATGATGGCTGCTCAATACGACCTCTCGGTGGGATCGGTGCTGGCAGTGGCTTCGTTAGTTGGGCTGGTAATGATGAACGCCGGTATCCCAGCGCCGATCGCAGTCATATTGACGCTCTGCACTACGGTAACCATTGGCCTCGCACATGGTATTCTCATCGTCAAATTAGGCCTCCCATCGTTCATTCTCACCATAGGCGGGTTGCTGTTGTGGAGGGGGGTCGCCTTGGTAATCGCGAACGCAGCGATAATCCCCCTGAAGGAGTCGGGAGGATTGGGAACCGGGGGCGGCACCGGCGCCCTTCCCAATTTGACTGACGACCAGCCTTTTCTTAATGTCTTTTCATACAGGGTGGACATACCATTCACCGATCACGTTACAGACATCTCGTTCCTGTGGTTCCTCGGCTTGGTGGTTGTTCTTATACTGTTTCTGCAAAGAACGCGCATCGGCAACTGGATATTTGCGATCGGGGGTAACGAGTCCGCGGCCAGACAGATGGGTGCGCCAGTCAATCTTACCAAGATATATCTCTTTGGAGCCTCGGCGGGGCTGGCCGGGCTGGCCGGCATCGTTCAATTGGCGCGGTTCGGTTCGGGCGACCCGTTGCGCGGTGAAAGGGTCGAGTTGCTTGCCATCGCCGCAGCGGTGATAGGCGGCACGCGAATGGCGGGTGGCTACGGCTCCATTCTTGGCGTCGCTCTAGGGGTGTTCATAATTTCCATGGTCAGAGTCGGGTTGGTCGACGCGCTGATACCCAACTTTTGGTTCGATGCAGCAGTGGGCCTGGTAATAGTCACCTCGGTGGTCCTTAGCACTCTCGGGCAAAGGCGTGGCCTGGGCATACGTTTGGAACAAGGAAGACATTTGTAAAATCGGATCGGCTGTCACAGGTCATAGAAATGGGCAGCGGGATTGGGGAAGATGAGTCACCGAAATGAGGCCGACCATGAAAATCAGCCATCACAGCGGGATGTTCTATATCTACCCTCTTGACGAGGTGATACCGCGACTGGCCTCGATGGGATACCAGGGCGTTGAGTTGAATGCCGAAGTTGCTCCATGGACGCGGCCCCACGTGACGCCCGGCCTCAGCCCCGATGAAAGAAACGGCATTCGCCGGTTGGCAGAGGAAGAAGGTATCGAAATTTCCTCCATCAGCGCCCACGTATCCCTGGTGGAATCCGACCCCCGGAATAGGCAACACAACCTGGACTTCGTCAAGGGCTGTATTGACTTGGCAGTGGACTTGGGTACGGACGTGGTGCATGGCCTCGCCGGACCGGCCGCTCCCGGGGAAGATAAGCAACGCGCTTGGCAATGGCTGCTGGAGGGTGTGGCCGAATGCACCCGTTACGCCACGGAACGGAACGTCAAGTTCGGGATTGAAGCCGTGGCTTTCTGCTTGGTCGCCAACATGGCCGACCTCAGCAAGCTCATCTCCGATCTGGGAGACGACAGGCTTTTCGTGAATTTTGACCCCAGCCACCTGCCGGTGGTTAACGAGGACCCCGCCGAATGGGTAAGAAACCTGGGCTCTCGCATCGCCCACGTGGACATGAAGGACGCCAGGATCTACCGGCCGGACGAGGAAAAGGTGTCCTTCGCCGGGGTCCCCCTTGACTTCGAGTGCCCTCCTTTGGGTGGAGGCGTCATTGATTTCGGCGCGATGGTGGGCGCCTTGGAAGATATCGGTTACCAAGGATTCCTGTCCGTGGAATACTCGGCCCACTACTTCGGTTATCACACGGAGCCGTGGGACCGGTGGGAAGTAGCGGCTGATTCCAAGTGGTTCGTGGACAACGTGCTGGAGGCTTTGGGAACATCGAATCCGACCCGGTTGTTCGAGAGGGGTTGAGCCATGATTATCGACACTCACGGCCATATATTCGAGAAAGCCGACGGCTACCAATTTACCTACAGGCTGAGGTCTTACAAGGACGGGAAGGTTTGGCTGGATAAAGTCCCTGGCTTTGAGTCCCTGCCCTGCGTCCTGGATTACCGGGAAATGTACCCGGTCGCTCCCCTGTACACCACGCCGGCTCAGAATGCCAAGTGGGGGCGGGAGGCTGGACGGCTCTGGTGCCAGTGGCTGCCAGAGGACAACGCCGAGACCAACTCCATGCCGGAAGTGTTCGTAGAACGTATGGACAAAGGGGGCGTTGACAAGACCGTCCTGCTGCAGGCCCCTTGTTACAAGTGGCCCGACATGAACGAATTCCTTTCCGGGGTCGTGAAGCAGTACCCCGACCGCTTCGTCGCCAGCGCCCAGATAGACGCCTCGGGCGGCAACGACCAAATCGACAAACTGATCCACACAGTTACTGAGCTGGGCCTCACCGCACTCAAAATTGAGATGAGCGACCATTGCGGACTGCCCCTGCTGGAGCTCAACGGCCCCTTCCACTTGGACGATCCCAAACGGGATGATCTGTGGCGGGCCTGCGTCGAGCTGAACGTTCCGATTACTTTGGACATAGACTTATACGGGGACCCGCCGCCCCAGGCCAAGGAGTTGAGAAGCGTTTGCGAGCGGTTTCCCGGCATAGTCTTCGTCTTGGCCCACAATTCCAGGTGGGGCATCGGCCACCCCGACGTGATGAGCCTTTCGCGGGACTTCAACGTCTTTGTGGAGTTGGACTTTGCCAACGCTTGGGAGACTTCAAAGAAGAACAACCAGTACGACCCGGATGCCCATCTCACAGTGTTAAAGACCCTCTACGAGTCCGTAGGACCGGACCGGATACTGTGGGCAACCGATGCCCCTTGGGCATTCATATACGCTTCTTACAGCGAGTCGATGGGATTTATCCGGGACAGCCGCCTTCTATCGGAAGAGGACAAGGCCAAGATATTGGGCGAGAATGCCAACAAGGTCTTCTTTGCACGCTCGCTCTGAGCTAGCGGTCACTGAAGCGCTATCCCATGGCCGCTGGCAAGAGCAGCGGCAATCCGGAGGTCAGGAAGATAGACGTTAACCCTGGGGCACCGAAGGTTTTGCAAATAGGGATGTCCGGCTAATGGCACGAGAATCGCAGGCTGAACCCGGACGCTTGGGGGAACTGGGGGACAGGGGCCCGCAGACCGGCAGGCCCGTCGATGAAACGCCGCTGGGCCGCATCAAGGCATTCCTGGCTTACCGCCCGGAGACCGCGGCGTTGTTCTCCATGGTCATTGTGTTCGTGGTCTTCGCATTCGTGGCCGAAGACTTTGTCACACAGGCCAGCATATTCTCCATCATAACCCTGTCATCTGAGCGGGGAATCGTCGCTGTCGGCGTAACTCTTCTCCTCATCGCCGGGCATTTTGACCTATCGGTCGGATCAGTACTGGGATTGACCGCCATACTGGTAGCCCAGCTGATGCTTGATTTACCATCATGGCAGGCGGTGCCGTTGGCGCTGCTCATTGCTTTCGGGATTGGACTGTTGCAGGGATTCACCATCGTAAAACTCGGTATTCCGTCGTTCATTCTCACGCTGGGTGGGCTGTTGCTCTGGCGTGGAGTGGGCTTCGTTATTTCCGAGGGTCTGTATATACCGGTTGACCGCACTGACGGCTTACTCAAGATTTTCAGCCACAGTCTCGGGACAGGCCTGTTCGTTACGTGCCTGTGGTTCCTGGGGGTAGTGGTCCTGGGGACCCTGTTCTTGCAAAGGACCCGCTTGGGCAACTGGATCTTCGCCATCGGGGGCTCCTATCGAGCCGCTAAAGCCCAGGGAGTGCCGGCCGATCATGTACTTATACTGCTGTTCGGTTTGTGTGCCTTGCTGGCCGGATTGGCGGGCACTGTTCAAATGGCAAGGTTTCCGATAGTGAGCGCTGACCGGGGCCGGATGCTGGAGTTGGAAATTATCGCTGCCGCCGCGATCGGCGGGACGCGAATATGGGGTGGGTACGGCTCGGTCGTAGGAGCAGCCTTAGGAGTGCTCTCGGTGTCCATGATCCAGGTCGGGTTAGCTAGGGCGGGAGTACCAGGGGAGTGGTTTGACGGCGTCGTAGGATTGCTAATAGTTTTCGCGGTTATGGTTAACAGGAGCGTCGAGAGGCGCAATCTGGGGGAGCGAATTGAGTAACATGAGCAATAACGGGGAATGGCTGATCGAGGCGCGGAACATCTCGAAGCGTTTCGGCCACATAACGGCGCTGGACGGGGTGGATTTTGCGGTAGGCCGGGGGGAAGTTGTTGGCCTTGTTGGAGACAACGGGGCCGGCAAATCAACCCTGATCAAGGTGTTGTCCGGTGTTCACATCCTCGATGAGGGGGAGTTGGTGTGGGAAGGGCAGCCGCTTAAGTTGACCAATCCCAAACAGGCGATGCAGCTCGGGATTTCAACCGTTTACCAGGACTTGGCAATCGTGGATACCATGAGTATCTTTCGCAACTTCGTCCTGGGCCGGGAGGAGGATTCCACCAGGCGGTTGGGCTTTATTAGCTATCTTAGCTTGGATAAGGCCCGAAAGGTAGCGAGAGAGGGTCTGCACAACGTAGGGATTAGCATAAGGTCCGTGGATGAGCCCGCGGCCAAGCTGTCCGGCGGCGAGAGGCAATCAATCGAGATAGGCCGGGCTATCTACTATCAGGCGAAGTTGCTAATCATGGACGAGCCGTGCTCGGCATTGAGCCTGGCGGAGACCGAGAAGGTCCTGAGGTTCATCGAGGCAGCCAGGGAAGCAGGCGTGGCAGTGATTTTTATAACCCACAACGTACATCAGGTGTATTCTGTCGCCGACCGGTTCGTGGTCCTTAGTCACGGGTCCACCGTCGGATCATACGGCAAGTACGAAAAGACCAAAGAAGAACTCTCGGAGATGATTGTCACCGGGGGTGCAGAGGCTATCAAACGCATGTGACCGGTACTAGTCACCGGCTTAGAGGGAATTCAATGACCGCATCAGCACTCCCGGAAATTCGGGTCGGCATCATAGGAGCGGGCCTGATTGGGCAGATACACGCCCACTGCTACCGGCGCATCGCCTTCCTACGTCACCCGGTGCCAGCCACGGTGCGGCTGGTGGTGATGTCCGACTCCTACGAACCATTGGCCCGGGAAGCAGCGGACCGGTTCGGGTTTGAACGGACCGCAGCTTCGTGGGAGGCAGTAGCCGAGGCCGGCGACGTAGACGCGGCTATAGTGGCCTTGCCTAATCGGGAACACTACCAAGCGGTGGAGGCCCTGCTCGCATCAGGCAAGCACGTTTTCTGCGAGAAACCCCTGGGAATCGACGCAGCGCAATCTTGGGCTATGCTGCAAGCAGCCCGCCGTGCGGGGGTGGTCCATGCCACCGGCTTCAACCTCCGAAGAATGCCGGCCATCGGCGCCATCAAGAATGCGCTGGACCAGGGAGACTTGGGGGAACCCCGACAGTTTATCGGCACCTATTTGACCGACTATGCCGCCGATGAACGACTCCCTCTCAACTGGCGATTTGTTCAAGAGTTGGCCGGAGGCGGCGCCCTTAGCGACGTAGGGCCCCATATCATCGATGCCTCCCGTTTCCTGCTCGGGGACATCGAAAGCGTTCACGGCGTAGCGATGGGTACCTTCATCAAGGAACGGCCGATACCGGCGGGACACGTTACCGGCCATGAAACCGCAAGCGTCACCGGGGAAATGGGTGTCGTGGACAACGATGACCTTGCCTCATTTTCGGTGCGCTTCAGCAACGGAGCGGTGGGAACCTTCGCGGTGAGCCGGATTGCCACCGGCCATGAAGTAGGACCGGCGTTCGAACTGATCGGCGCTTCCGGTTCGGCCACCTTTGATTCGCAGAACATGGCCCAGTTTGAGATTTTTCGCACCGCCGATGCCGGCGGTGATTTCAGGGGCCCGAGGCGGGTGAAGGTTGCCCACCCCCACCCCTACTTCGAAGAAATCCAGGTCTACCCGTTTGCCGGTTTCGGCCACGGCCTTACCGATACTTGGGTGGGCGGGGCCTACGAATTTGCCAATTCAATAGCGCGGGGCGTTTCGATGCCCGGCGGTGGGTTCGAAGATGGCTACGCCGTGGACCTCGTGCTGGAAGCCGTAAGGCTGTCGGCGGAGCGCGAGGCATCGGTCCGAATCGATGAGGTCAGTTCGAGGGTTGAGGCCGGCAGATAAGTCGAATCCGGGGGTTGGCTCAAATCATTCGGGCGTAACAGTGATTTTAACCGGGCTAAAACATTGACATTCATGGGGCTATGCAAATAGAATCCCCCCGCGTCTGGAGGGCAGAACCTCCGAAATGTGACGATTGACCGCCAAGAGCAAGAGTCACCGTCTAAGGCAGAGCCGGAAACGGCCCGGACAAGACAGCACATCAGGAGTTGGGAAACAGCATGAGATTGAATCGTATTGGGCTGACGATAGCGTTAATGCTGGCCGCAATGATGGTTCTCGGCATGGTGGCCGCCTGCGGAGGGGACGAGGAGCCTGAGGCCATGACGGAGCAAGAAGAGGCGATGGAGGCCCCGACTGCGCCCGCGGATACCCCTAAGGAGTACACCTTCTACTCCGTTTACCACACCTTCCCCCACCCCTTCTGGCTCATGATGCAGAGAGCTGCGGACTTGGCCGGTGAACAGGTCAATTCCGAAGTGGAGTTCTGGATAGGAACCGAATACTCGGTGGAAGACCAGATCAACCGCGTAGAGATTCTAACCGCAAAGAACCCTGACGGCATGGCGGTAAGCATCCCCGACGCCAACGCAGCCGACCCGGTCTACAGGGCGGCGATCGACGCCGGCATACCCTTGGTTGCAGTAAACGCCAGGGACCCAAGGCCAAAGAGCGATCGCATACCCTATCTCTTCTATGTAGGCTCAAACGAAATCATAGCCGGTAACCGCACTGCAGAGGAGATACTCGAGAGATTCGGACAACCTACCCGGGTAGCATTCGCTTCGGCGCAGATAGCAAACATCGCTATCACCGAGCGTGCCCTGGGCGTCCAGCAAGTACTTGAACCGCTGGGGGTTACGGTAGACCTCGTCGACGTCTCAGATGATCCCACCTTGGGAACCGAGACAGTCAAAGGCTGGATGGCGGCTAACCCAGAAACGGACTACTGGGTTTGCGGGAGCGCCCTTTGTCAGGCGGTTGTCACGGAAGCGCTTAAGGAGCTTGGTGTCCTCAATAACGGCGTGACCGTGACCGGCTTTGACCTTGGGGAGGTTGTCACCCCTCTGATCAAGGACGGCTCGGTGCAGTTCACCATCGACCAGCAGCCCTACCTCCAAGGCTACCTGCCCATCATCTGGCTATACCTTTACAACAAGGCCGGATTCCTACCCGCCGAGGACGTGCTGACCGGCCCCGCGGTAGTCGATAAGAGCAACATAGCCCTGGTAGAGGAGCTTGCCGACCAGTACCGCTAGGTTACCGGTCCCGCCACTATGGAGCGCCGTTGCTCGATGGGAGCGTTGCCTATTGGGAATAACGGCACGGATTTGGTGGCCGTGATCCAAGAGATAGCGTCTGCGATTGGGGCGCCGGTACGCAAGGAGCTTAATGTGGGGGCCTCAGCCGGGGCCCCCTCTGAATTTAGCCGGGTAGGCGGGAAGGCCCGAAAATGGGAGGTTGAGATATGAGGAGCAATCAGCTTGTCATAGACACCATGTGCTACACCGATTTCCCATTGGAACGGGCCCTGAGCGGAATTGCCGAGGCGGGCATCTCCCGCGTGGAGCTGTGCGCATCGGTTGGGTCATGCGATCATGCAGCTCCGGAGCGGTTAGGACCGGGCGGCGGCCGTAAGATGTCGCTCTTGCTAGAAGAAAACGGCTTGACCGCCGCAAGCCTTAGCGCTCACGCCGACCTGACGACTGAAGACGGCCTGATAGCCTTCACTTCCCGTCTGCAACTGGCCTCCGAATTGAACATCCCTATCATAAACACGCCATTGCCAGCCGACCGGGAACACCATCGACCCGACATGCCGCTGCGGTCCGGGCCTGGGGTAGATGAGCTCTTTTTCAGCAACACCTTGAAGCTGGCCGACCTAGCCGAGAGGTTGGGAGTGGTTGTATGCCTGGAAACCGTGGGTTACCTGCTAAGCAGCGCCCAACAGTGCGTGGAATTGATCCACAAACTCAATCACCCCAACCTTAGAATCAACTATGACCCGGCCGGTCTCATGTACTTTGTTCGAGGCGCCGATCCGACCAAGGAGGACATCACCACCCTGGCGCCATACCTGCATCACGTCCACTTAAACGACAAAGCATCACCGGAGATAGGAAAGTATGACTTCTGTCCTTTGGGTGAAGGCATCGTCGATTGGGAATCGCTGCTCGGAGAGATGGACCGCGTTGGATTTGCCGGCCCGGCATCCATTGAGATCGGATGGCCGGCGCCCCCGGAATCACCAGAGGTGGTCGATGATGCAGTCCGCCGCTCGTGCCAATTTGTGCGGGCGTATTTCAGCGATAACTGAAGCTGCCAGCGGGGCACAGGAGCCGCGGACCTTCGCTAAAAGGCCGTCACCCTAAAGACTCCTGACCCGGGTTGGGCAGCGCCAAGCCCCGGTCAATCGCTACCGCCCAATGCAGCTTTCTGAGGATTTCCAGAAAATGGTCCGAGTCGAATACAGTGCGAGCTTCACCCACGATGACGTGGATTTGGTCGCCGTCCGGGTCGCGGACCCGTTCGACACTGAAAGACACCGGGTCTGGGCCGGGTGAGCCGACGGTTCCAGCATCCTCAAATAACACGTACCGGTCGTCAAGTACGCTCATTACGGGCCTCGCACCTCCGGTTGGACACTTTCGCGCAGAAGGGCTGGAAGCAGCCCGGCCCAAAGTCTACCATAAACCGGGACCGGGTTTACGTCACTTCTGCGCTGTATCCGAACAATCAACCAAGAAGTTAGATCGCCGGGAGGACCCAGTGTTTCGCCTGAGCTTTAACACCAACGGCCTGCTCGACATGTCCTTGGAACGAGCTATTGAAGAGGTTGCCAAGGCTGGTTACGACGGCATAGAGATTTCACTGGACGCCAATCACCTGCACCCCTACGACGTCACTAGAGAACGGTTGCATGCGCTAAAGGAGCAAATGGACCGGCTTCAGCTGGCGCCGGTTTCTCTGGCAACGGGGGGGCTGTTTTTGCTTAGCGACGTTCCCCAAGAACCTTCACTAATCTCAGGAGATGCCGAGGGAAGGCAAAGAAGAATAGACTTCATCTGCGCCTCTCTCGAGATCGCCAACTACCTTTCGATTCCGGTGCTCAACTTCACCAGCGGAATTTTGCACCGGGACTTCGAACACGACAACGTCCCCGCGGAAGAGGCCAAGAAGATGCTGGTTGAGGGCATCCAGGCTTGTCTACCGAGCGCAGGTGATGTGATTTTGGTGCTCGAACCCGAGGCTACTCTGCATTCCCACTTCATCGAGACCACCAGCCAGGCCATTCCCATTATCGAAGAGGTCAACTCCCCCCAGTTCCGGCTAACCATCGACATAGCCCACGTCAAGTCCTTCGAGAGCGACCTGCTGCGATGCACCGCGGATGCGTTGCCCTACGCCAAGCACATACAGATTGCCGACACCAAGGGAAGGGTGCACCATCACGACGTACCGGGGGACGGAGACATCGATTTTCCGGCGCTGTTCGAAGTGCTTAGAACGGGGGGCTACGAGCACTATTTGAGCCTGGAGTTATATTGGCACCCCTATGATTGGGAGCGCGCCCTTTACCAGAGCCGCCGACATCTTCTGGAGCAGATGCAGGTGGCCGGCTAGCCAGGATGCCTAACCCGCGGGCAACTCAAGATCGAAGGAGGATGAACCGTGTCTGAGGAAAACAAGGCGTTGGTGCAAGCGCTGTTCGACGCTCTGGACAGGCAGGACAGGGCAGCGGTGAACGAACTGGTGTCCGATGACTTCACCGCCCACGTCGCCGGCCAACCCCCGGACGTGGACCGGACCGGTTGGGACGGAAGGGTTGAGATGCTGTATACCGGCTTCCCGGACTTGGTTCATGACTACGACCAGTGGTTTGCCGAAGGGGATAGCGTGGTCCTACGCGCTACACTGCGGGGCACCCACCTGGGTGAGTTCATGGGCCATGCCGGCACCGGAAAGACAATAAGGACTGAGGCCGTCGGTATATTCAAAATCGCCAACGGCAAGATCGTAGAGGAGTGGGCCATCCTTGATGTGGCGGGGTTGGAGCAGCAGATTGGTGTCAGGTAGCCGGAGGGACTCTCGGCCAGAGGTCGGTCCCGAATGGCTAAGCCGGGTCCGGGTTTACCGGCGCTGTCCCGGCGGTCCATCCCCCGTCGATAGCCAGCGTCTGGCCGGTGATAAAGGAGGCTGCGTCGGAACACAGCCAGACCACCGCGCCCGCCACCTCGTCCGGATGCCCCATTCGGCCCATGGGCTGCTGTCTAGCCAGTTGCGCTTCG
The DNA here is from genome assembly GCA_965226825.1 of Dehalococcoidia bacterium. Lineage (GTDB taxonomy): Bacteria > Chloroflexota > Dehalococcoidia > Lucifugimonadales > UBA3495 > Io17-Chloro-G2. The sequence goes on along the minus strand of CBDDED010000003.1, from coordinate 2,468,886 downwards.
GCGTAGGGCCGCTCCTTCAGGTAGGCTTCCACTATCGGCGTCCTGATGACCCCTGGGCACACTGCGTTGACCCGGATGCCCCTCCTCGCGTAGTCCAAGGCTGCCGACTTCGTAAGACCGGTAACCCCGTGCTTGCTGCTGATGTAGGCAGCAGACTCCGGGCTGCCGATTAGCCCCACCACTGATGAGGCGTTCACAATTGCCCCGCCGCCGAGGGAGAGCATCCTGGGAATTTCGTGGCGCAGGCAGAACATCGTTCCCTTCAAATTAATGCCGATAACCCGGTCCCACTCTTCTTCAGGCAATTCCCCTACTTGGTAATGCAGGTTGTCCACCCCGGCGTTGTTGAAAGCGCAGTCGAGTCTGTCGAAGCGCTCAACTGTTCCATTGACTAGCGCTTCGACCTCCGTCCATTTGGACACGTCGGTCCGGATAAACATAGCCTTACCGCCGGCTTCCCCAACCAAACGGACCGTTTCCTCACCCCCGGGAACGTCTACATCTCCGATAGCTACCCGCGCTCCCGCTTTGGCGAAGGCCAGTGCGGTGGCGCGGCCTATCCCGGAACTTCCGCCCGTCACCAACGCCACTCTGCCGTCCAAACTCATAGTCTCTCCTTACAGTATCAGGAATCCACTATCCGTCCGAAAACTGCGGAATGACGAGTTTCCGATTTTGGCGTGCCTGCTCTCGAATGCCTCGGTCATATTATTCCCCGCCGAGATGCAAACTGTTCATTCCATCGTCTCAAAGCTGCTGGACTATCTGGGGAAACACGCTGCCCAATTTAGGAACAACCCTCGATACGAGGGGTCCTGATGAGTCCATTGGTCGCTGAGTTTATCATCGCCACCCCAATGCCAACAAGAGAAAGAATTGGCTAATGGATATGTTACGGGGTAGCAAGGACAATTGCACTTCTCCAACGGTTCCTCGCATCGCTAAGGTGTCTGGAGTTGGCCGGTCGTGCTGACCTGGGTTTTAAAAGATGATGCCTGACCTCTATGCTGTTGACTTGCGACAGTGGAGAGTTGTGGATTTGCGATGTGCGTTTGCACAATCTGCGAAATACCCATGCTGACTCTCTGAATGACCTCCGGGAACCGGTGCATGGGTCCACACACAACTCGCTCACACCGCAAACAAACGACGGCGGAATCCACGTTCACGTCCTGCCGGCGCCCGACCTCGAGGTGGCCAGGAATCTCGGACAACAGTAAATCTGGTGCCGTTGGCAAAATTGGCTAAGAAATTATCTCAAAAGACAAACGGTCTGAAATGGAGAACGCAATGACGGTTTGGTTAAGATAGGGGAAACGTGTGTGGTGGTGGATGATGGGAAAGAGCGAGACTCTGCCGACGATATGGGAAATTCCGGATGGTCTGTGGGAGCAGATACAGCCGGTCATTCTGAAAATAGACGCGTCAAAGTCCACGGGGCGCAAGCGCGCCAATCCGAGGCGAATCCTGGATGGCATCATATTCCGGATGCGCAGCGGTTGCCCGTGGAACCGCCTGCCCAAGGAACTGGGGGACGACAGCACCATTCACCGGACCTTCCAGCACTGGGTGCAGCTTGGGGTGCTGGAACGCATCTGCGCGTTATTGATCGAGGAGTGTGAGGAATTGGGTGGTGTGGAGTAGGAGTGGCAGGCTGCCGATTGTGCCATGGGCAAAGCCCGTTTTGGGGGGATTCAGTCGGTCGCAACCCTAAGGATCGGGGCAAGGCGGGCAGCAAGCGGAGCGTTCTGGTTGACGGGAGCGGGGGGCCACTGAGCGTGGTGGTGGCTGGAGCGAATGTTCACGACACCAAGCCGCTGGCGCTGACCTTGGAAAGCATAGTGGTGGAGAGTCCTGAGGGAAGTGATGAGTGGCCCCAGCATCTGTGCCTCGACAAGGGGTACGACAATCCAACGGGCCACCGAACCGTAGTGGCTCACGAGTACCGGGGACACATCAGGCGCATCGGGGAGGAGAAACTGGACGCCAAGGGGGTAGAACGCTATCCGGCCCGCCGCTGGGTGGTGGAGCGCACCTTAGCCTGGCTATCGAAGTGCCGGGCGATCCTGGTCCGATATGACAAGAAAGCGTCTAACTACATGGGCCTGATCCAACTGGCGTGCGCCCTGCTCTGGTACCGCAGCCAGTGCCAACTGATGTTTTGAGATAATTTCTAAGTCGTCGGTCACGAAGCCTTACCAGCGCCACGTGTTGACTTACGAAAGCCTGCCCTAGATTTCGGTCTGCTACGGTCGCTTTACCAGGCTCCCCAGTGATGGAAATGAGAATATCCCCTTCATTGATCCGAGTACGTTCTGCCTCACTGTCCAGAGGAGGCTCGACCCAAATGACATCTGAATGATCAATCTTGCCACCAACGATATTTTGGCTTCTCACGAAGAACGCACCATCCGGACGGAAATACCGGGACCACGCCCTGGAACCACTTGTAATCGTTCCCGCCACCTCCACCAGCCTCACCACGTCCCAGTCCGCTGGTATCGTTCCCATGTCCGGCACTTCCTTCCATTCCGTGTGCCAGCCGGGGACGCCGCGGGTGAGCAGTTGGTGGAGCAGGGAGTCGCGCAGTTGCTCCGTGGCGGCGATGACCGCCTCGCTACTCTCGATGGTGTCGTCGATGGAGTCCAGCACGGCGGCGATGGCCTGCTGCTCCGGTAGGGGTGGGAGGAGGATGGGCAACGCATTCACCGTTTCCGGCTGCACCCGTTGTTGCCCCGCCGTTCCGGTAAAGCTCTTGGCGCAATGATCGATGATGTGGGCTTGGGTAAGGACCCGAGACATGAAAGGTGCCGCTAAACTGGAACCAGCACGTACAACATGGAACTCGGTGGTGCCGAAGCCAAATTCTCCCTCCAGGCCCGTTGCCAGAGCATGCTTGCCATTTTGCAGACAGGGCGTGATTTTCGAGAACAGTAGGTCGTTTTCTTCAAAATAGGTGTACCCGGTCGAAACCTCAAAATAGGGCCGCGATCCTCGGGTTATGATTCCTTGGGAATTTTCCGCTATAGATGCCATCGGCAAGAAGGTGACCAGGGTGTCAGACAACACGCCCAACCGTGGCCGTTTGGGGTTGACCTCCGCAGCGTCTCAGAGGCGCACCAGCCGCCAACCTTCGGGGATTCGCTTCTTTCCTCTGGTGGTCCCTGTGGAACCCATCACTGCCTCGCGTCCAGTCCGTCCAGGTTACCGCCCCAGCCAAGGATTCGCTGATCGGCGGTTACCAGCCTGTGGCCACCCAACGCGGTGGCGACAATGATGCGGTCGGCGGGGTCGCCATGAATGCCGGCAAGCAGTCCAGCGCGGGCAGCGATGGCGCCGTCAACGGGAATTTCAATGAGGCCCTGTCGGATCAGCGTATTTCTCCATTCATGGAGGTCAAGGTCAAAGTTGATCTGACCCTTCTGAATCCGCATCGCCACTTCCCAGAAGCTTATTGCCGATACCGCTGCTTCCTCCTCACGCAGGGAATGCTGCAACAAATCACGGGTTTGAACACCCAACCGTTGGTCTCCCCATCTTTGCCACAGGAGAATGTGGGTATCGAGGAGTATCAAAAGAGTTCATTCCCCTTTTCTTCGGGATCCTCGAACCATTCCGCGGGCATGGGCGAAACAATGTCTCCATGGATTTGAATGATGTCCCGGTCGATGCCAAAGATAACATCGGGTTTTTGGCGGTATGGCGACAGTTTGGCAACAGCCTTACCGTTTTTGGTAATGACAATTTCCTCGCCGCTTTCCGCAACCTCGTCCATCAACTTCAGGCACTTGGCCTTGAACTCCGAGGCCTTGATAGTACGCGGACCGTTGGATTTGTTCATTTCGGCTGCCATCCCGCTACTCCTTGTTCGCAATGCTGATGGAGCATTTTATCATAGTCACGACTATGGTCATATTATTCCCGGCATACCCCATCTCCGCCAGCAGTTGGTCCATCCGGGCCACCGCCTCGTCCCGCCGCCGCTCCGCCTCCCGCAGTTGGGTCAGGTGTTCCGTCCACTTGTGGGGCACGCCGAACTTAATATGGACTCCTGAGTAGATGTAATACCCCACTAGTAAACGGTACACCTGCGAGGCAGTGCGCTGGGTGGAAGATGTTGTGTTCCCCAAGGCAAACGCACAGGTCATGTCTGCCGAGTGCACATTCTGGGAAAAAGCTACTGCCGTCAATGTCTTCTGTCGAAAGAAACAACTAAAGGAAGACCAGGACTCCCGCGAATCCCGCCATTGGTACGACCTTGTCCGGCTGGATGACAAGGGATACGCAGACAAGGCACTGGCCGACCACGACACCGCCATAAATGTAGCGATCCATAAAAACTGGTTCTTCAGGGAAAGCGATTCTGCGGGCGAGAGGATCGAATATAAAGAGGCGGTCTCAGGAGATTTGCAGCTATTGCGTGATTGCGAGGTTGGCGCTGCGCTAAAAGACGACTACATCAAGATGCAAGAAAGTGGAATGCTACTTCTTAGAAACTATCTCAAATTGGGATTGGTCTGAAAGGGAGAACACATAGGCGGTTCGGTTAAGCTGGGGGAAACTTGGGTGGTGGTGGATGATGGGAAAGAGCGAGACTCTGCCCACTATATGGGAAATACCCGATGATCTGTGGGAGCGAATTGAACCGGTGATTTTGGAGTTGGACCCCCCCAAGGCGAAAGGGCGCAAACGGGTGAACCAGCGGAAGGTGCTGGAAGGCATCATCTTCCGTATGCGTAGCTCCTGTCAATGGAACCACTTGCCCAAGGAGCTGGGGGATGACAGCACCATCCACCGGACCTTCCAGCGATGGGTAGAGGGTGGGGTGCTGAAGCGTGTCTGGGCCGTCCTGATAGAAGAATGCCGGGAGTTGGACGGCGTAAACTGGGAATGGCAGTCAGCCGACTGCTCGATGGGAAAAGCGCGTTTTGGGGGGGCGCCATTGGACGCAATCCCACGGACCGGGGCAAGGCTGGGAGTAAGAAAAGCGTCCTGGTGGACGGGGCCGGCGGACCACTGAGCGTGGTGGTGGCTGGAGCCAATGTTCACGACACCAAGTTGCTGGCGCTGACCCTGGAAAGCATAGTGGTGGAACGTCCTGATGGTATTGATGAAGGGACTCAAAACCTGTGTTTGGACAAAGGGTACGACAACCCAACGGGCCACCGAGCCGTGGCGGCCTACGGGTATCGGGGACACATCCGGCGGATAGGGGAGGAGAAACTGGACGCCCAGGGCGTGAAACGCTATCCCGCCCGCCGGTGGGTTGTGGAGCGCACCCTGGCCTGGTTATCGAAGTGTCGTGCGATCCTGGTGCGCTATGACAAGAAGGAATCCAACTACATCGGCCTGATCCAATTGGCCTGCGCCCTGCTCTGGTACCGCCGCCAGTGGCAACTGAAGTTTTGAGATAGTTTCTTAGCAGTGAGACGTTCGAGGATCTCATGCAAAGATGTGCGGATCTTCAGAATAGGGCTAACGACGGCTCTCGGTCTGCTGCCGTGAAATGTCTTTTATTAAATGAATACCAAGATAGCTGATACTAATCCGACTGCCCCGCCCCTTTCTTGAGAGAACTCTCGAAGTTAGGTCGATCGGTTCAAAGCCTAGCACCGAAATTGCGCAGCCTAAGCCCGAATCCACCGAAGGTATGACGTTACAGCAGCGGAATGGGCGATAGGGGCAAGGGAGGGCGATGGTGCGGGCACGATTTCGGGTAAATGGGGCCAGTGTCTGTCTTCAGCCGCTGCCGGGAGGCCTTGTGACCGTCTGGGGACGTTGGGCAGGGCGAGATGGCGGGGAGAGGACGCAGCAAGAGACCCTCGCGGAGCGGACTGGCGCGAGTTGGCGGGGACGTTCGGTTGTCCGTTGGGTGGCTCAGGCACCGGCGTTGCCGTCAGGCAGGAAGTGGAATCGCTCGCAGTCGGGCCAAGGCGCGGCTGAACTGCTCCTCCCAGGGCCAGCGCCGGGGAAGATGCAGGGTCAATCGGCGTGCCGAGCGGGTGAGCCGTCCGGCCAGGGAGAAGAACCGCCGCCGGAGGGTCTTGGTGGTCACGATCTGCTGACCCAGGCCGATGCGGGCTGTCCAGCGGGCCAGGTTGTGCGCCATCACCTGTACCGCCAGCCAGGCAGCGTTGGCGGCGAAGCGGCCCGAGGGGAGATGGTTCAGCCCGACACCGTACTTGAGGTCTCGGATGGCATTCTCGATCTCGGCGTGGCGGCGATGATCAGCCTCCAGTTCGAGCAACTCCCCGTCCCGGTCGGTGATGAAGCCGTGATAGCTGTAGGTGGCGAAGAGAGCCAGTTGAGAACCGGGCGTGGGCTTCACCCGCCGGACGATGAGCCGTACCGGCGCGGCGTCCGCCTCATTCTGGAAGGGAGTGCAGGTGGTCTCCGCCACATCGGCGGCGCCGTCCATCCAGTAGGGAATGGGAGTCCAGGCATCTTCGGGTATCGCCTCGATGAGATTGTGCAGGCTTTTGTGCTGGCGGATGGTGATGGAGAAGCGCAGGTCCATCTTGCGGCAGACGGATACCATGCCATGTGTGTAGAACCCGCTGTCGGCCCGCACCGTGAGTCGCCCCCGGGCTCCGGCGTAGCGCACCCGCCCCACCGTCTCCCGCAGGAAGTGGGCGGCGCCCCGGGCGGTGTTGGCCCGGCCCTCGCGCAGCCGGGCCATCAGCACGTCCCCGGTGCCGGCGGCCACGGCCAACAGCGGGTGATAGCCCCGCTTGCCGGTATAGCCGTGGTGGCGTGCGCCCTCCTTGGCCAGACCGTAGGTCTCGCAGATGGTGGAATCGAGGTCGATGGTGAACGGCGCGTCGCCGGGTCCCGCCCCAGCGGCCCAGGCCCGGGCCAGCAGCTCCCGGCTCACCCGATCGAGTTGACGGACATGGCCCCACCGGAAGCTGCGCAGGAAGGTGCCCAGGGTGGAGGGCGCCTTGACCGTGCCGCCCAGGGTGCAGGTCGTCCCCCCGGTGCGCAACGCATCGGCGTCGTCGATGCAGTCGCCGCCCGCCAGCGCAGACGCAACCAGGGTCATCATTTTATCCCCGGTGTTGGCCCGCCCCGGCGCGCTGCCGAGATCGAGGTGATAGTCTACGAGTTCCCCCAGGCCCAGGTGTTGGGCGAGGGTGGCCGGCAGGAGCAGCCCGGCATTGGCCACCAGGCGGTGGTCGTCGAAGACGATACGGATACGGTCGGGGTGGTTGCGTGGTAGCATCTATTGGGTGCTCCTTTTCTGGGACTGTTTTGCTGTTACAAAACCATTATCTCAGATTCAGAGGAGCACCTTCTTGCCGCTTCAGGACGCTAACCCCACGCCCTCCTTCGGTGGATTCGGGTTAAGGAGTCCGACGGGGCTGGCGGTCTAGTGGAAGTAACGCGCAGAGTCCCGATATGGTTCCGGCCGGCAGCAGAATACGGGACCCCGATGCGTGAAGCATTTGCAGTAGCGTCCCGTTCGCTCCAGAGTTGGACAAACAACCACCCTGACTCCTTCCCTCCTATTGTTATTAACATCTCAGACGGCGCAGCGACTGATGGGGACCCGGAAGCCCAAGCTCGGGAGATAATGAATCTAGGGACGAATGACGGAACGGCCCTGCTATTCAACGTCCACCTTTCAGAAGTGGCTGCCATGCCAGTCCAATACCCGGTAAGCGAGGACAGTTTGCCCGACGATCTGGCTAAGCGACTATTCCGAATGTCCTCAATCTTACCGGAACCCAGCCGCAACTTGGCAGCGAGCATGGACCTGCCGGTTAACGAAAATTCGCGAGGGTTCGTTTTCAACTCTGACATGGCGGCGCTGGTGCAGTTCCTGGATATCGGCACTCGCGGGCCTTCCAACTTGCAGTGATTTGAGGGCAACTGATGCGTTTGCGTCGTCCCAAGCGATTCTACATTTCAAAAGATGGGAACCGGCCGGATGAATACGAAGACTATTCCCGCATTTTCTTCCCGGCTGGCAACGGTGGTTTCGATACGGCAAGAATTGCACTTGCCGACGGGGCCAGCGAGTCTGCCTTTTCCAGGGTGTGGGCGAAAATCCTGGGGGATGCCTTTGTCGACAGGCCTTTCGATCTCGCCAGACCAACCCAAAGCATGCTGGAAAGTTGGCTGAAGCCATGCCAAGGGCAGTGGCACAACGCCGTGCCTTGGGACCGCCTTCCATGGCACGGTGAAGTCAAAGCCCAGGCCGGAGCCCTGGCGACCCTGCTGGCGATGACCATTCAGCCAAACAGTTCGAGACGCCTTTCTTGGCAAGCCGCGGCCGTCGGCGATAGCTGCTTGTTCGTCGTCCGGCAAAACGATTTACTTTTGTCTTTCCCCTTGGAGTCCGCCGACCAGTTTAACTCCACTCCGGCTTTGATCAGTAGTAACCGGGCCAATAACAGTGGACTCTGGGAGCATGTTCGACAGAGCAACGGTGAGAGTGCGCCGGGTGACCTGTTCATGTTGGCCTCTGACGCCCTGGCCTGCTGGATTCTGGATCGGTACTCTGCCGGAGAAAAGCCTTGGGAACCGCTTTGGGAGTTGGACTCGCGGGAACGATGGACCGATTTGGTCCAGACCCAGCGCCGGGAACATTCGTTGAAAAACGATGATACTACGCTGATCATGATAGAAGTCGCATAGGCCTGTGAGGTGAAGCAAATCTATGGCTTGGCCGACGATGTCAGATTTCAACGACGTGGTCCAAAATCCGGACCGGTGCTTTGAAGACAAAGACCTAGCCGCAGGTGAAGTAGCGGTCAGCCCTCGAGGATTGCCGTTGGTGTACTCCGGCAATTTTGCTTGCGTCTACAAAGTTGCCAGCGGTGGCCGAGAATTTGCCGTGCGTTGTTTTACCCGCGAGGTTAAAGACCAACAGCAACGTTATAGCCAGTTGGATGAGTACCTGAAAGGCGCCAGGCCCGATACCTTTGTGCGCTTTCAATATTTGGACCAAGGTATTCGAATCCGGGAAAAATGGTATCCCATCGTCAAAATGGCCTGGGTTAATGGCCACCGGCTGGATCGGTTCGTCGAAAACCACCTAAGTTCCCCGGATATTCTCAAGGAAATGGCCGCCCGATGGAGGGGCGCAAATGGTAGTTTACGCGGCCTGAACATCGCCCATAATGACCTTCAGCATGGCAATGTGATGGTGCAGCAAGATGAAGCTATTCGACTTGTTGATTATGATGGGATATTTCTGCCCAAGTTCCAAGGAGAAGTCAGCCCGGAATTGGGTCACAAGAACTACCAACACCCCCGGAGGTCAATCCGGGACTATGACGAACGGATAGACAATTTCCCGTCGTTGGTAGTCTACCTCAGCCTGCTTGCCATCAGCGCTAAACCGGAACTATTCAACAGATTCTATAACCAGGAAAACTTGATTTTCACTAAGGATGATTTCGCAGACCCGAATTCTTCTGAATGCTTTAAGGAGTTGAAAAGGATACACCAAGCCAATGTGTCTGAACTGGCGGAGTACCTTGGGGATCTGTGTTCCCGGCCCGTGGAGCTAGTTCCTGATTTGGAAAGCATCTTACAGGGAGGGCCTTCCGTCGCTGCGCCGACATCGTCCATTCCTGTGTCCGGTGCTTCCTCCGTACCGGCAACTGCTCCGCCACGAGCCGTGTCTCCTGCCCCGGCTCCTGCCCCGGCCCCCAAGTCTGAGTTCAAAAAGCTGATTTTGGCGAATCAGATTCCAGAGCTCGATCCCGTGATCATATCCGCGCCACTACCCCCGAACCCGGTGATTGCGTGTCCCCTATGCAATGAAGCCAACTCTACAGAATTCATCTATTGCGCCAACGAAAGTTGTCTTAATGTGATTCAGCCGGGTAGTCGCTATTGTTATGCCTGCAATGGATTGGTTCCCGTTAATGCGTGTTTCTGCCCGAATTGTCGATATAAATCAACTGTACCCGGCAAGGCATGAAGTGCCCAAGTTGCCAGCAATCCATCCCAAACACCGTTAATTTCTGTGCCTATTGTGGCGCTACAATCCGTGGATCGCTGCTATACGCTCGGTGGATGGCTCTATATGCCTACCTGAAAGGTCACCAGACGCAGGCCGTCGTGCTAGGAATTGTTGCAGTGGTCTTAACCGTATGGCTCGCGACCTCTGCATTGGATGGGGCGGAGTCAGAAGCCAAATCTACTTCCGCCCCGGTTGCTTCTGCATCATCGCCATTGGCAACGCCGACTCTGGCCTCAATCCTGGCGGCGGTCCCGGAGACGACCGTGACACCAATCCCTACGCCGGCACCGGCGCCGACCCTGGCGCCAGTGCCAACTCATATACCGGAGCCCACGCCGCCTCCCACTGCCACCCCGACTGCAACGCCCGAGCCAACGCCAACTGATACACCGGATCCTACCCCGACTCCCACAGCCATCCCAACCGCAACCCCCGAGCCAACGCTAACTCCTACGCCATCGTCAACCCCAACTCGCACTCCAACCCCTAGACCAACTCCGACACGAACACCAACTCTTGCCCCAACATCAACCCCCACGCCAACGCCGGCCCCAACGGCTACGCCGACCCCGGTTCCTTTAACAACCTACACTAACCACGATCCAAACGCCGGATACAGGATTGGCATACCGCCGGGTTGGAGACCAGTCCAGACGGGCAGAGAGACAACGGTTCGGTCTCGCGACGGTCAGGCCGTGCTCAGGATCTTCGTCAGGGAATTCCCGAAGGATCTCGCCGAAGACCGATTTGCTCGAGAGCATCGGGCGTCGGTGATTGCGAAGAATGCCTATTCCGTGGAGCAGTCCGGAGGGTATTTCGACATAAACGTTGGCGAGGGATTTCACAAGGACAATGCCTGGCGATTCCGATTAGCCTGGCGCTTACAAGCAGACGCAAATTCCTGCGTCATGGACATTGTGGACATAATTTTCCGGTCTCGTTACTTCCCGGCCAGACCCTATGGTTACGTTATGAGTGTTAGCATTTGCGATGAACACCTTGACGCCTATCGCAAGGTCCGCGAGCGCATTCTGGACAGTTTCCAAGAGCATGAGCTACCGGAAAGGTGATCGCGGCACACGGAATCTGACGTAGAACCGACGGTTAGGCTGAGGTGGACCCGGTCAGTTCTCAGAGGACGAGCTATAGACGTAACACTGTACTTAACCTGTTATCTTGGGCGAGCCCGTCGGCGCGCGGGTCCGGTAGTGATTGGTGCCCAGAGTCCTGATAGTAAAAGAGTAAGGTCATGCTAGAGTGTCTCCGACCGAGGGTGTGGATTGGGCTGGTAAGTTTGTTTGTCGTTGCGATGCTAGCGGCATGTGACGATCAGTCAACTCCTGAGACTATGGAGCATCTGAGCAACACACCGGTATCCACATCTGTCGCAACATCGACACCATCCACGACAGCGCCGACCCCAGAACCCACGGGTCCTGTCCCAATGGAGCATTTGAGCAACACGCCGGTATCCACATCTGTCGCAACATCGACACCATCCACGGCAGCGCCGACCCTAGAACCCACGGGACCTGTCCCAGTTGGCTTTGGTCCTGGAACAAGTCAGGTCGGTAAGGACATCCAACCTGGCATATATGCGGGCAGGGCGGGAGATGGGATACTGGATGGGTGTTCGTGGAGGCGGCTGAGCGGCGTGTCAGGCGAAATTTCGGACATCATCGCAATCGACAACGCCAGTGGGCAATTTTACGTGGAGATTCTCGATACCGACAAGTACTTCAGGACCGGCTGCGTCGTAACTCCTCTCGAAGCATGGCCTACTCCCGCTGAGCCATTGCCAAAGATAGAGATCGGCACGTATATGATAGGAAGAGATATCTCTCCTGGCATATATGCGGGCAGGGCGGGAGATGGAATACTGGATGGGTGTTCGTGGAGGCGGCTGAGCGGCGTGTCAGGCGAAATTTCGAACATCATCGCAATCGACAACGCCCGTGGCCAGTTCTACGTGGAGATTCTCGATACCGACAAGTACTTCAGGACCGGCTGCGTCGTAACTCCTCTCGAAGCATGGCCTACTCCCGCTGAGCCATTGCCAAAGATCGAGATCGGCACGTATATGATAGGAAGAGATATCTCTCCTGGCATATATGCGGGCAGGGCGGGAGATGGAATACTGGATGGGTGTTCGTGGAGGCGGCTGAGCGGCGTGTCAGGCGAAATTTCGAACATCATCGCAATCGACAACGCCCGTGGCCAGTTCTACGTGGAGATTCTAGATACCGACAAGTACTTCAGGACCGGATGTATGCTCGAACTTGTGGAGTAGCACCCTGACCTTGCAGGCCGTCAGCGATAATCGGACAAGTTTGAGCTATAGAAAACCCGAGATTTTGAGGTGGTGTGAGCTCCTTGGGTGAAGATAGACCCAAGGAGAGGAGCAGAGAGGTCCCAGACAGATACAGGTAAGGGAGTGGCCGCTGAGGAATGGACTCGGAGTCCAGGCGCTTTGTTCGAAGAGTCAGAACGACCACCCGACGCAAGTACACGGCCGAGGAGAAGATCCGCATCGTGCTGGAAGGGTTCCGCCGGGAGGCCACCGTCAACAATCTGTGCCGGCGGGAGGGGATCAGACCCACTCCTACTACTGATGGACCAAGGAGTTCATGGAGGCAAGCAAGGAGAGGCTGGCCCAGGACACGGTGCGGGACGCCGCCCTGATCGTATTGCCTCACCAGAGGATGTTACCGAAATTCTAGCCCTTATTTCCAACCCCAACCAGGACCAATTCCACCTTCTCGCTCGGTTCCGATGCAGGTTCATCAGACGCGGCGTAGAGCAGTCCCTTGGCCGTGACGCCGCGCCATTCCTTCACCCTGCGCTGCAGCGTTCGCAGTTGAGCATCTTCGAACCGGCCCGGATAGGTCTCGCGTAATTTTGTCAGCAAATCCTTGGCGTTTGTGTCTGGGTCTTTTTGAAGCCACAAAAGCACGTCGCGCCACACGCCTTCGAAGGGATCTTTCCGGGTACGCCAGTGGCGAGTCGAGCGCACTTGGTCCCTGTGAGTGGGCCGGGCTTCCCCCTGTTGCCACAGGTTGGGCAGGGAGACCAGGAACCGGTCAATGCTCTCACCAAGAGGAACCCCCTGGGGCTGAGTGAGGACATCGCTGCCATCGCCGACTGTGCCTCCCGTATGGAACGCAACAACGCCACCGGATCCAGTCCAGCCCGGTATTCGCGTAGATCGTTCTTCACTACGACGCTGGTCTCATCATGCCACATGAGCCGGTCGCAGGGCGTGGCTGGCGGGCTGTAGCGCTTGATGACCCTGGCCCCGTCCCGGAACTTCTCCAGCAGCTTGAAAGAGGGTTGGAAGTAGTTCACGTGCAACCTTACCGCCTGGTACAGGTGGACCATCGTCTGTCCCGCGAGCCGCCCCGAGTCGCATTGCCTCACCCAAATCGTTACTCTACGAAAGTGGTTGCCTCAACTAAAATGTTACCGAAAACTCGGGAGGCAACCCACACTCCGTTTGACAAAACTCAGCCCATGCTTCCATCAGAGACCTGCGTGCTTGGAGAAGGTCAGTGGTGGCATAGGCTTTTTCCGTTTCTTTGCCTATGTCATGTGCCAGCGCAAGTTCGCCCAAGAACCATCGGTCGTCAATCAAACTGGCTTCCATGGACCAGTTCTTGAAGCTGCTTCGAAACCCGTGGGGTACGGCGGGTATCCCCAGCCGACGCAATAGCGCCAAGTAGGTCACGTCTGACAGGGATACGCCGGTCCTTGCCGGGAAAATGAGAGCACTGCCCCGGGGGCTCAGATCCCTGACTTCGGCCAGGATTTCCAGGCACCGGCGGCACAGGGGAACCCGGTGGTCCCGGCGGGCTTTCATCCGTTTCGCCGGAACGGTCCAAGTGGACGACTCCAGGTCAATTTCCGACCAGGTGGACATCCTGACTTCGCCGGACCGCGCCGCGGTCAGCACGAGAAACTCAAATGACAGGCGGGTCAGCGGGTCGGCGGTAGACTCCCTGACCTGCCCCAATGCATTCGGGACCTGTTGGTACAGTAAGGATCTGTGATGGCTCTTCAACTTGGACATTCGGGGCAGCACCCGAAGGACCGCTTTGCCCGCTGGGTTGTCTAGCCTCCAGCCATGGGCTATAGCCCAGTCGAAGACGGTTTCTACACGCTGGCGAACGCGGCTGGCCGTCTCATGTTTGTCACTCCAGATGGGAGTCAGGACTGCGAGAACATCACCGCTGGTGATCTCGTCGACGGGCCTCTTCCCAAATATAGGAAAGGCGTATGTGGCCAGGGTGCTTTGCCATTGGGCCGCGTGCTTGGGGTTGCTCCAGGTCGGGCGGCGCAGCTCGATCACTTGGGAGGCGACATGCTCAAATGTGGGAATGGAGGGGGAAGGGGACCGGGCGGCTTCACGTGCTTCCCGTTTTTGCAGGACTGGGTCCCGGCCCTCGGCCACTGCGGTACGATTTGCGTGGGCTATTTCCCTGGCCCGAGCAAGGCTAACCGTGTGATACGATCCCAGCCCTATGTCCCGCCTTCGTCCATCAACTACAATCCTCTGCACCCATGACTTGGTGCCAGAGGGAGCGATGTTCAGGTAAAGGCCCTCCGCGTCCCCGTGCCTGCCCGGTTTGCTGAGTGCCTTGGCCGAGAGAACTGTGAGTTTGCCCATGCATCCCCCTTTACCACACCTTTTCCCACACCATGCGTGGGATTTAGCTGGATTTTAGGGGAACTTGTCGGACGAATCAAGAGCACAGTCTCAATAAAATAGCTACAAGAACGGCTTTATTGAGACATTATCGGACTCTAACGGACTATTAAATGGCGGAGAGAGTGGGATTCGAACCCACGATACCACGAGGGTATACCGGTTTTCGAGACCGGCGCTTTCGTCCGCTCAGCCATCTCTCCGGGATTCAAAAGCGGGGCGTTTTTTCAGCCCAACGTGCGGGTCCGGTAGTGCCCCGGCCTTGGCAGTTTTTACCGGCTCGCGAACGTTCCGCTTTGCAAACCCCATCTTAACACCCTACGTGAGGGCACGAAAGATTGCCATTTGACATGGCGAGGCCGCTGGTGCGGATAATCCCCGGCGCAGACAAGAGGCGGCTCCGGTCTGATCCCGCGCCGCTCAACCTCGCCAAAGCGGAGTTTTAGGAATCTAACGGTAGTTCAAGCGGCCGTCAATGTCCTCTCATCGTCGCGCAGGCTCGTTCCTATTCGCTGAGGGATGGGTGATTCCTGTCTACTACGTCAGGGTGAATTTCGGCGTGAACGTTTTTGATCCGGTGTTGCGCGGCGAGCCGGTACTTAGAATATTTCACAGCATTGCAATAATCCGTGTGAGGACAGTGGCAATTTTGAGTAGACTCATCTGGTTGACTGGTTTGGTGGTCATGACACTCCTACTCTGGACTGCATGCGGCCCGGATACAGGAGAGCTAACGGATATTTGGACTGAGGTCGACTCTTTGCAACGGGACGTTGAATCTCTCAGGACAGACCTGTCCTCAAGCGGAAATAATACCGACGAACCGCCCGTGGAGCTGTCAGACCAATTCCAAATTGCGGTGGAGGGTGCGACCGCGGGGGCCGAGGCAACCGCCGAGCTGGCAGCCCGGATCGATGCTCTGGAAACAGAAATCGGCGCTATTGCAAGCGCAACGGAAGCTCAGAATGACTTGAACCTGGAGCGTCTCAGCCAACTTGGGGAGGAATTGCGGCCACCGGCTGAGGTGGCTTTCACTCTCCAACTGCTTCATGCCTCGGACATGGACGGCTCTACCGGTGCGCTGACCAACGTCGAGAACTTCTCCGCTATTCTGGACGGCTTTCGGCAGCAGTTCCCCAATAACACCCTCGTGCTGAGCTCGGGAGACAACTACGTTCCTGGGCCGCGTTACTTCGCCGCGGGAGATGACGCGAACGAGGAGACGCTAGGCGTGCCTGGAAACGGGCGGGGGGACATCGCCTTCCTCAATGCAATGGGCTTCCAGGCGTCCGGATTGGGCAACCACGAGTTGGACCGGGGCACAGGCGCGTTTGCCGCGGCGATTGGCTTTGAGGACAACGGCCGCGGGACCTACCCGGGCGCTATGTTTCCCTACCTGGCCAGCAACCTGACATTCGGCGGCGATGTAAACCTGGCAGGTTTGGTGGTCCCCGACGGTCAGGAGGCCATTCTGGCAGCGGGCAGCCTCGCCAAAAGCGCCGTGATCACCGTCGATGGTAACCGGGTCGGCGTCGTCGGGGCTACGACTCCAGTCCTCAAGAGCCTCACTGGAACCGGCGGAATTACCGTACAGCCGGGCGACGGCGCCGACCTTGACGCGCTGGCCGCAATCATTCAACAAGAGGTGGACACTCTTGTTAGTCAAGGCATCAACAAAGTCATCCTATTGGCCCACATGCAACAAATCGCAGTCGAAAAGGCGTTGGCGACCAAACTCGTGGATGTTGACATAATCGTCGCCGGGGGGTCCAACACGATTTTGGCGGACGCCACCGACCGCCTGCGCACCGGAGATACGGCCGCCGACACCTATCCGCTCATCTTCGAATCCTCCAAGGGAGAGCCGTTGCTTCTGGTAAACACTGATGGCGACTATCGATACCTGGGCCGGTTGGTGGTGGACTTTGACGAACAAGGCCTGGCGCTTCCCGATTCCGTCGACCGGTACGTCAGTGGAGCCTACGCTACCGACCGGCACGGCGGCCAGGGGTTCGCCGGCCCGCCTATCCCCGAAGTTACCAGGGTCACCAAGTCCCTGCGAAGCGTGCTGGTTGACCGTGGGGCCGTTATCCTCGGTAAGACTGGTGTCTACCTAGCCGGACAGGAGGGACGTACGGACGCAGGAAACCAACCTGGGCAACCTCACTGCTGACGCCAACTTATGGTTCGCCCAGGAAATTGACCCGGAGGTGGCGGTTTCACTCAAGAATGGCGGTGGCATTCGCGACAGTATCGGCCTGGAACTACAGCCACCCGGAACGGTTGAAACCAAAGACGTGGTGTTCTTGCCTCCGGCGGCCAATCCCGACTCGGGCACAGGAGAAGGCGAAATTTCCCAGTTCGACATAGAATCAGTGCTGCGCTTCAACAACGGATTGGCCATCCTACCATTGACCGCCCGGCAACTTTCCGGAATTGTGGAGCACACTGTTGGTTTCGATGGCGTAGGAGAGGTAACCGTGGGCCGCTTCCCCCAGATAGCCGGTATGCGCTTCAGCTTCGACCCCAGCGCAGCATCCGGGGAACGAGTCAGGTCACTGGCCATAGTGGACGGCCAGGGCGCAGTAACCGACCGCGTGGTGGTAGAGGGAAACCTGGTGGGTCCGCCCGACCGGCAGATTAAGATGGTCACCCTGAACTTCCTGGCAAACGGCAGCGACGGCTATCCGTTTCCCGTCCCCGTCCCCGGTCGAGTAGACCTCGTGGGTGAAGCCAGCCAGATCAACGCGCCAAACCCGGACTTCCCGGACACCAACGGAAACGGCGTTCTGGATGGACCGGTGTTGTTGGACCCAGGCCTCGCCAACTTCGCGGCTCCGGGCACCGAGCAGGACGCTTTGTCGGAGTACCTGTTGCGTTTCTTCACCGAGACCCCCTTTGACCAAGTCGAGACGCTGCCGCTGGAAGACCGGCGCATCCAGAACCTGGGTGTTCCCGGCAAGCAGGACACTGTGTTTGAGAAATGAGGACGGTGTTGACCTTTCCCGGCAATTGTCGGCATCGGAGTCTTGATCCGCTTCAACTTGAGAACCCTGATGAGGAACCTGGACGAAGACCCGGATTGGGGCGATACCGCTAACCGGCGACGCTTGACGGCCTGGCCCGGCCCTTGGGAATTCGCATCAACGCGGCGAGTTCCCTGGACGAGTCGAGACCGGATTGACGGTGTGGAATTGATTCACCCGGTCCGATATTTCGTTTCGAAGGGCTTCCTCCGATGCTGGGGTAGCGGGCTGGTAGTTCGTCACTCTGTTCGCTCAACTGCCCATTTCTTTTTCGCGATGGCTGCTATTGCGAAGATCCCGGTGGCTACGAGGGCCATGGCCGGCCCGGAAGGCAGGTTGCCGTGGAAGGATATATAAAGGCCGGCTACCGCAGAAATTACGCCAATCACGGCCCCGATAAGCATAACCCCAACGAAACGCCTGGCGATCATGTACCCCGTCGCTGCGGGCGTGATGAGCATTGCCATGACCAGGACGATTCCGGAGGCCTGGATGCCGATGACAATGACCAGGGCGAGGAGGGCAAGAAGGACGTATTCGATTAAGCCCGTCCTGATACCAACGACCGTCGCGCCGACGGGGTCGAAGGTGGTGTACACGAACTGCCGGTGAAACGTGTAAACCCCGGCCACCACCAAGGCGGTCAGCCCAAGCGAGACATAAACGTCTGTCTGCGATACCCCGAGGACTTGCCCAAGCAGCAGGTCTTCGATGTTGACGTTGACGACGGCGTCCGTCGAAAGCATAACGAGGCCCAGCGCAAACATACCGGCAAAGACGACGCCGATGGATGTGTCATCGCTGATGCCGGTGCGCCGGGTGAGGTAGCCCATCAGCAGGGCGATCGCGATTCCCGCCGGCACGGCGGCCAAGAAGGGACTGATTCCCAGCAGGAAAGCCAGCGCCATCCCGGGCAGGACCGAGTGGGCGAGGGCGTCGCCCATGAATGCGCGTCCGCGTGTGATGACGTAGGCGCCAATAACCGGGCACATTACGCCGACAAGAATGGAGACAATCAGCGCCCGCACCATGAAGCTGTACTGGAATGGCCCGATGACATATTCGAACATTGTCAGTGTCCCCCGTGGCCGCCGTGGGTTCGGGCGAAGTCAATGCCGTGGGAGCCGTAGAGTTCCTCAAGCACCTCGGGTGTGAACGCCTGGGCGGGCGGACCGAAGGCGCAGACATGCCGGTTGATGCACAGCACCTGGTCGAAACGCTCGGCGAGGTTGGTCAGGTCGTGGGTTGCCAGAAGCACAATCTTCCCCTCGTCCCGTAAAGTCTGGAGCACCTGCACGATGCCTTCCTGGGCCCCCACGTCAACGCCGCTGAACGCCTCGTCCAGGAGGACAATGGTGGCCTCCTGGGCCAGCGCTCGGGCTATGAATACCCTCTGTCGCTGGCCGCCGGAAAGCTCATTCATCATCGAAGACCGACGCTCCCACAACCCAACCCGCTCCAGGCTGCTCCGTGCCATGTCCCGGTCACGCCTGCCGGGGTTTCGGAACAGGCCGACGTGGCAATATCGGCCCATCATCACAACGTCCAGGACCGTGGCCGGAAAGCGCCAATTTATGCTGTCGCGTTGTGGGACGTACGCCAGCGCGCCGTTGCGCGCCTCCGCGCCGTGCAGGTCCACTGTGCCTTGCGCGATAGGCAGGATTCCCGCAACCGCGTCGAACAGCGTGCTCTTGCCTGCGCCGTTCGGGCCCACGACCCCCACCATGGAACCCTGACGGACGTCAAAGGTTACGTCGAAAAGCGCACGGTAACCGTCGCGCTCCACAGTTACGTCCTCAACGGTTATACGCGGTCCAGAAGCCATCTTCAACAACTCCCAACTTCTAGCGAAATTACACCTGGCGTATTCATGGTGCCCGCCGGGATCCGGTTTCCTGATATTGCCACGCTTCCTAAAACGGTTGGTGCCGAGACGGCGCGGTTATCTCAGGGCCGCGGCTATGCGTTCGACGTTGGAGCGCGACATCTCAATGTACGTCTCTGCGCCGCTGCCTTTGGAGCCGAGGGAACCTGAGTGAAGTCGGACGAAGGTGGCGCCGGATTCATTAGCCACAGCCGCGGCCAGACGTTCGCTCACCGCTGTCTCGCCGAAAACGGCTGCGACTTCGTTATCCCTGACTTTGCCCACCAAGTCCGCCAGTTCCTCCGCCGACGGGTCCACCTCTGTGGTGATTGACAGGATGACCCCCACTACCTCGAACCCGTATCGGTTCGCGAAGTACCCCAGACTGTCGTGGGAAGTCACCAGCAACCTTCGGTCATCGTGGATCTGGTTGAGCTGCATTTCGGTCCAGTCGTGTAACTCGTCGAGCCGCAAGTTGTAATCGGAGGCATTGGCGTCGTATGCGTTGCCGCGGTCCGGGTCGATGACAGAAAGGCGGGCGGCGATTTCATTGACCACGATCTTCACCCTGAGGGGGTCGAACCAGAAGTGAGGGTCGTAAATTCCGTGGCCGTGACCCTTGTGCTCCCCCTCGCCTTCTCCTGTTAGTTCCTCGATAGCCTCTATCGCTTCGCCGGCTTCCATGTTCCCGGCTTCGACCTCGCCAACGATCGCGAGGACCATGGCCGGCAGCTCGTCCTCATCCTCGTGGTCCTCACCCTCGACACCTTTTAGCAGCTCTTTTATCTCCTCCAAAGCGGCTTCAGGGCCGATCTCGCCTTCTTCAACTTCGTGGACGATGTGGCTGAGTTCTTCTATGGCCTCGACCTCTTCACTGTGGGACTCGGCGAACTCTATGGGGTCGATCGTTTCACCCAACTCCACGATGGCAGAGGGGTCCCGCGCGGCGTTCTGCAAGAGGTCTTTGAGCCAGGACTCCTCGAGGCTCAGCCCGATGCTGAGCACGAGGTCGGCGTCGGCGATTCTGGCAATGTCCTTTCCGCCGGGTTGAAATGCGTGCGGGTCGGCTCCGGCAGGCACCAGGCTGAAAACCTCCACGTGGTTCCCTCCGATGTTCTCAGCCCAGTCCGCCAGGATGTTAGTCGTCGTGACTATGCGGATTGTGGTGGCGGACTCCGACGCGGCCCCGCCTGAAGCGCTTGAGCACGCGGTCAGGGTGAAGAGCAACGCCAGCATAGAAAGAGTGGAACTCACCATGACCGCCAGGCGGATACTGGTACTGAGTATCATTAAACGCTAGTCTCCCTTTGATTTGGCCACTCCCGAGTTGGCAAATATTCCAGTGGAACCGAGGTTCAGTTAATGAGAGGCAGTATCAATTATATACGTAGCGAAACCGGTTGGCAGCCCGTGGAGTTTTTAGGCGCTCTCGTCGTTAACGCAGCGGTCGCAGGTGATGTAGAGCTCGATGCGGTGGCCGACGATGTTACCCGGGATGTCGTCGCCCAAGGCACGGATTAGGCGCTCAACAGTGGCGGCGCGGAACTCACCGACGTTTCCGCACCTGACACAGACGGTGTGGTGATGGTGCTCAATGCTGGACAGGCTGTACCTGGGAGCGCCGTCCACGAGGTTGAGCCGGCAGACGACGCCGGCCTTCATTAGGAGCTTGATGGTCCGGAAGATGGTCGCCCGGCCCGTACCGGGCAACTCATTACCAATCTCCTCGGCGGTAAAGCCCTCCCGCTTCCCCTCCAGAATCTTAATAATGGCCCGTCTCGGAGCAGTGGAACGGTATCCTTGATTCTCGAGAATGGCCATGATGTCCGGGCGTATAGTAAGAGGGATTTGCATGGAACTCAATCGACGTAACTCGGACTAAATGATACCTATTATCATTATGATAACAGGTATTTTTTCGCCGGGTCAACTCGACTTCGTATCAACTCGTATGCCGGTGAGCGTAAGGACCTTCAACTGGATCCGGTTGGCGCGAAAACCGGCATCGGCGAGATTGTTGTTAGTAGATTTCGGAACTTCCTGACCGTCATTGAGCTCCGCTCCAATTCATCGCCATTGATTTGCCATATTTCACTTGCGGCCATCTGATTCGAAATGAGATGCTGAAACGGTCTGGCGTGGAGACCAACCGAATCCATCATTCCGTTTGGGAGAGAGAGCCGATGCAGCAGCACGACATTCATGAATGCCACGACCACGAGCACTATGGGGACGAACCCGGCCACGTCCAAGGCATCCGCGAGTGTGACGGCCACGAGCACCACGGCGATGAGCCCGGTCATGTCCACGACATTCACACGTGCGACACCCACGAGCACCACACCCAGGCTCATCAAAGTGCACGTTCTCGTTCAGCATGAGGCCCCCACTGTTTCCAAGGACAGCGGGGGCTTTTCGCGTCAAGCGAAGCTGAGCGCCCCCTGACATAGTATCTACGGCAACGTCATCAACCGCGGGCATTCTTTATTCCTCCCGGTCTACTGCAAAACGGGTACCTTTGTGAGTATCCTGGGTCCCCATTGACGGTACCCGAAATACCAAGCCCGGCAATCGCCGAGAAGTGACCAAGCCGGCCGCTATACTCCGGTTTACACTTATGACTGTCCTCCCAAGGTGAGATTCGGGACGTCGGAAAACCCATACGATGAGCCATCCTTCTATTGGTATCGTATTATGGGGGCGTGGAATGGCGTAAAATAGCGCAGGAAAGCGGTCGAGGGACATCGGTTGATGCGCCCGTGAGCAGGCAAGTACGTGTCTGCTGATAGGCTTGCGCCACGGCCTACCCGCCCATCCAAGGCCGGTGCAACACAACTGCCCGCGAAGCTTGGTTTCAGGTGCTGATAACCTGCAAGGCCTGATCGTCCGGGTCCCGGCGAAAGCTGGGATTTCATGGGAATTTGGGGACGAGTTTTCTGGCGGAAGAGGTAAATCTGGAAACGAGAGGGGACGAGGGAGCAGTCGGACGCCACGGTCACCCAGATGATCACGCGGGCCACGACCACGGAGCGCACTCGGCCCACGACGAGCATGAGGGGCATGGCGGTCAAGACCACTCCGGGCATGACCATGCTCACGACTTGCGAGTGGCCAGCCGGCGCAGCCTAGTCATCGCTCTGGTGCTGATTTCGACCTATATGGTGGCCGAGGTGGTCGGTGGCTACCTGTCGGGCAGCCGGGCTCTCATGGCCGACGCCGGGCACATGCTCACTGACGCCGCTGCCATCCTTATGGCCCTTGTAGCAATGTGGATGGCGGATCGGGCGGCGTCCGTTAATCATACTTTCCGGGTATCAACTTACCGAAATACTGGCCGCTATGGCCAACACCTTTACGCTCTGGCTCATCGCGGGCTGGATTCTATTCGAGGCGTACCATCGGGCTTTCAGGGAGACGGTTGAGGTAGATGGTTGGCCGGTGCTGTTCGTTGGCATCGGGGGGATGCTGATAAACGTTATTACCGCCTATATTCTTCACCGTTCGTCGGAGCACAGCGTAAACGTTGAAGGCGCCTTCCAGCATGTGTTGGCCGACCTAATGGGGTCCATGGGCGTGGTCATTTCCGCGGTCCTCATTTTGGCCTTCGGCTGGACCATCGCCGACCCGATTCTCAGCGTCGTCATCGCGCTGCTTATTGTTTTACAACACCCGGAAATTGATATTCAGGATCTTAAACGTGCTGTTGGAGGGGACTCCGGAGCACGTAGACGTCTATAAGCTTTGCGGCGACATCGAAGATTTCGAAGGCGTGACAATTACCCACGACGTTCACGTCTGAACCATTACATCAGGAAATGAAGCGTTCACCGCCCACATACTCCTGGATCCCTCGTGGCAGGGGGACGCCAGTCAGTTGCTTGAAGGGATCCAGGAAATGATCCACAGCAAATTCAATATAGCCCACGTCACCGTACAGTTAGAGTATTCCCTGGAAGGCTGCACCGAAGACCATCACGTTGGCCACTTGGTGTCCTGCGCCCGCGCCTAGACGCGGGCTATACCCCAAGGCCGGTCGTTACTTGGAAGCCGGTCACCAAACGGGGGCAAAGGCATACGTCGGACAGGCTGCTGTGCCCAGCGCGGCAGCTAGTCCCGGCGTCGGTCCGTGGTTCACGGAGTGGCCGACCAGATTTCACGCTTCAACGGATATTCATAACGGCCCCAGCCAGGCGTGGCGGTTGACTTGGGCCCCCACCATCGCGAACAGCTCGTTTGAAGGCCTTTCTCCGGTCGATTTGCGCCAAAGCTCCTATTCCCAACTCCTGGGATGCTTGTAAACGCCACCAACCAACGCGGGCCTCGTCTGAAGTCATGGCCCTACTGAGGCGGTGGATATGGGGAGCAACTCGTGGGGTTGCTATCGCGGCAGATTGCAATTATAGTTAAAGGCCAATATCAACGGACAATATCCGAGAATATCTCGCTGCCACGTTGATAATTGAACCCTGCCGCATGGAGTTCCCGTTTGACCCAAGAAGAAATTGTGGAACGCCTTCGCCAGTGGGGAGTCAGGGTGACGCCCCAGCGCCTAGCCATCTCCGAAGCCGTATTGAACTCCACCGACCACCCGACTGTCCAACAGATTTACGACCGGGTACGGGACCATTTTCCTTCCATGACGCTCGCGACCATCTACTCCAATCTAGGGGTGCTTGAGCGCAGCGGGATGATCCAGGAATTACCCTTTGCAAAAATGTCCCGGTACGAATCCAACGTCGGGCCCCACGTCAACTTGGTCTGTATCCAGTGCGAAAACGTGATGGATGCCGATGCCGGCCAAGAAGCTGTCCTGCGGCTCAAGAATCGAATTTCCAGCCATTCCAACTTTGAAGTAGCGTGGCAACGGGTGGACTTTTATGGATGGTGCCCCCGCTGCGCCGCCGCTAAACGTCAGAACCAATCCGTCGGCGCCTAAAACAGGCCACCGGAAGTTTGAATCCCCCGCGCCGGACCCGGTTTGGCGCGGGGGATTTTATATTGTCGGGCATTCTTAACCGCTAAGGACAAGTATGGTAACCGGCGTGGTGGGCATCACCCTTTGGACCGAGAACCTGGAGCTAATGCTCCGGTTTTATCAGGACACTATGCGGCTGCCGCTGCACTCGAACCACGGCGACTTTGTTGCGTTCGACCTGGGCGGGGTCAGGTTCAACCTTGGTCTTCATGGCAGCGTGTCTGGCGCGTCGGCAGATCCCTTCCGGATCATGCCGCACCTGGGAGTGGAGGATATCCAATCGGAATACCGCCGCCTGTCCTCCGCAGGCGTGGAATTCATCCGTCCACCGGAGCAGGAGCACTGGGGAGGATGGGTGGCAACCCTGAAAGACCCGGACGGGAACATCATCCAGTTGTTGCAGTTGGTTTGACGCAACATTGACCGTTCGGGTGCCCAGAATTAGAATGCTTTTCAGAGATAAAGTTGGCAACCCAGACTATAACCCGGCAGTTGCCGTAGAAGGAGGGCCACAAAATGGGAAGAATCAACGGCCTTAGCCACGTGGGCGTGTTCGTGAAGGACCTGGATGCGATGACTCGATTCTATTGCGAGACTTTGGGTCTGACCGAGTCTCACCGCAATGAAGACCGCATGGTTTTCCTTACCGCTGACATCGATAAGGAGGATCACGAGGTGGTCCTGGTGCGCGGACGGGAAGGAGACGCCAGGATCATCCAGCAGATGTCGTTTCGAGTAAACGACGTGGAGGACGTAAGGGCGTTCTACCGAACGTTCAAAGACATGGGTGTTACCATCGACCGGACGGTAAGCCATGGGGCCGGTGTTTCTTGCTACTTCTTCGACCCCGAAGGCAACCGGATGGAAGTATTTGCCGACATACCCGTGGAACAGCAGGGCTACAATGGCCCGATAGACCTGGAAAAATCGGCGGACGAGCTTGTAGCACAGGTCATCGCCGGGTAGGCTCGGTACTGGTGGCAAATTTGGGGCGCCGGGTGCAAACCCAGGCGCCCTCTTTGTTTCAAGAAATATCGGTCCAACTTGAGCCGGCCGATTTGCCGGTTGAGGTGGGCGGTGATGGCATCATTGGTCTTTGGGCGTTTGCCACGGTTTCTGCCGAAGACGCCGGCCCTCCTTCCGCAATGGCCCCGTTCCGGGCCATGATTTGACAGGAATGGATATTGTGCAGGCCGGGCAGCAGAGCTACCGTTTCCTGCTCATTAATCGCGCCCCGTTCTGTGGTTGTAGCTTTTCTCCGGGCCTGGGGTGAAATTGCTCTCTTGAGGTGGGCGGCGAAGCGGGATTTGGAACGATGTCTATAATCCAATATATTTCAGTGGAATTGATTTACGCACCTGTGGAGTAAGGCTCGATGCTGGAAATGAGGACTGTGGCCGCGGATGAGTTCGTTCAGTGGGTTCGGGCCGAGGCCAGGGCGTACGGCAACCGGTTGGCTGCCGACCCGGAGGTCCTAAGACCTAATTTCGATCTGGAGCGTTCGATCGCCGTATTCGACGGAGGGAACATTGTCGGGGGCGCGCACTCTCACCGGATTGAAATCTCCATCCCTGGCGGTTCGGCGATAATTGCAGGGGTGGCCAACATTGCGGTGCAGCCGACTCATCGGCGGCAAGGGGTCATGACCAGCATGATGCACCACCAGATCAAAGACATTCACCAGCGGGGGGAGTTGTTAGCCGGTTTGTTTGCCTCGGAGAGCGGGATCTACAGCAGGTTCGGGTATGGAGTCGGGTCATTGCGAGAGGAGTGGACCATCCAGCGCCAATACACCGGTTATGCCAGGTCGTACGAGACCACCGGCCGGTTCTATTTTGTGGACCCGGCAGACATTGAAAAAGAGCTTGCCGACGTATCCCGCCGCAGTTCCAAGGGCCGCCCGGGGGTATTCCAAAAAGCCCCCCACCTTTGGGAACGGGAGTCCCGGGCGCAGGTGCACCGGGAAGGCGGCCAGGGAGGCCTGTTCTACGTTGCCTATGAAGACGGGGGAACGACGGAAGGCTACGCAAAGTACCGGACCAGTGGAAATACCCTCACCGTCAATGAATTGATGGCGACGAGTAACGGAGCGGCCGCCGCATTGTGGCGGTTCTGTTTTGACCTGGACCTTATCACCATCACGGAGGCGGAAAGGCGCCCCGTGGACGACCCCCTGCCCTGGATGTTGACTGACCCTAGGCGGCTGCAGCGGGCAACCCGCGACGGATTGTGGCTGCGACTGGTGGATGTAGCGGCTGCCCTGGAACTGCGGAGCTACATGGAAACCGGCCTATTGGTGTTGGAGGTGCGGGACGACATCTGCCCGTGGAACCAAGGACGATTCGATTTGGAAGGGTCTGCCGAGGGGGCCGTCTGCCGTCAATCGAGTTCAAGTCCAGACTTAGAGGTGGCTGTATCAGCCCTGGCATCGGCATACTTGGGAACGGTGAGTTTCACCACGCTGTCCCAAGCTGGGCTAGTGGAGGAGCGCACTCCTGGAGCGTTGCTGCGCGCCGACCGCATGTTCGCGGTCCAGCATCAACCCTGGACGCCGTTTGGTTTTTAGACCGGCGCGGGCCGACTTGCAGGGGAGTGGTTGCCGTTGGATAGGTTAGGAACTTGGGGCGGATTCTCGGGCGATGATCCTGGCGATTTCCGGAGGGACCTGTATTCCATTTTTCTCTAATGCCACCAATTCCCGCTCTATGCGCTCGCGCTCTGCCTGTTGGCCTTCTTGGCGGCCCTCCTGGCGGCCCTTTTCCATTGCTTTTCTCTCGACGGCTTCTTTGGCTGCGAATATCACTCTTGCCACCCCGTAATGGTTTTTAGAGCGGTGGGGCATCGTTCACAGGGCGTGGATGCCATTGGACGAGTCAGGAACTTGGGGCGGATTCTCGGGCGATGATCCTGGCGATTTCCGGAGGGACCTGTATTCCGTTTTTCTCTAATGCCACTAATTCCCGCTCTATGCGCTCGCGCTCTGCCTGTTGGCCTTCTTGGCGGCCCTCCTTCCGGCCCTTTTCCATAGCTTTTCTCTCGACGGCTTCTTTGGCTGCGAATATCATTCTTGCCACCCCGTAAATGATAAATGTGGAGGGGAACAGCAGCAGCGAGGCTACTATTATCACCCCGTCATCTTTGTTGGTCAGTCCATGGAGGAATCCGAGTCCCCATATCCAGGCCAGGTATGGGAAGATGTTGAGTAGCACCGCAATCAGCGCGCTGGCGCTGATGGATGCCGAACCGTCGGCCAAGACCCAGGATGGGGAGCGTCCGGTACTCGAGTTCATTGTATCACTCTGCCGAGCCGCTCTGATTCGCCGCTTGCCCCGGAAACCCCATGGACACTGGCCAATCCACCCAAATTGCAAATCTCAAGACACCCTCTGCTAACGCGAAGTCCCGGGCTCGGCGACAAGGTACACCGTTGCGTCGGCGTCCGCTACCAGCCTTTGACATCACATGACTGGTAGCTGAGGTGATCGCTGGGTTAGTTATCCACCATCACTTATCTCACTATGTTGGCAAACCTGACTCGGGGCCTATAGGCGCTCGCGGCCCGGCTTGTCACGGTTGGTAGGTCGGGCTATGATGCTGGCCAACGGGGAGGGGAAAATGCGCTGTCGATAGAGGCGTTTCCCATCACCCCTGGTTCCCCAATACGTTCAATTTCTGCGATATCAGGAGGTGCTCCATGCCCCGTACGCCCACCGTTACGCGAGACCAGGTCCCGGAAGAATTGAGGGAGGCTTTTGACGCCGAAACCGCTGCCACCGGCGGGGTCGTGACCAGCGGACCCGGTTCGGTAATGATTCATAGCCCGGAGATGCGCCGCCGGGCCAATAACTTGGTCAACTACTTGCGGGATGAGTCGTCGCTACCCAAGAAGCTGCAGGAACTGACGATGATTCTGACCGCCCGGACCATGGACTGCCAGTTCATTTGGCATGCCCACTCCGCACGGGCCCGGCAGTTGGGCATCAGCGACGAATTCGTGGACAACCTGCGGGACGGCAAGCCCTTGCCGCAGTTGCCGGCGGATGAACAGACCGTGGTTAATTACGTCACCGAGGTCTTCCAGAACCATCGGGTTCAGGATGCGACGTGGCAGGCGGCGGTTGACCAGTTTGGCCCGTTAGGGGTTACGGAGTTGACCACCCTCATGGGTTACTACACCATGCTGGCCTTCAACGCCAACGCCTTCCAGATTGACACTCCGGACGGAGGCGAACCTAAGCTACCCGTCTAACGCTCCTTTCCTCCACTTGCTCTCTCCGGGCCCGAAAGATCCTCGAATAGCAGTGAAATAATTGGAAACGTCGGGGATGGGGGACTCGCACCTCAAATTGCGTGGACCCCAACCCATGGTGACTGTTCAACCTACCCAGCCTGTGAAGTCTAGCCGGCGGCGTCTACCCACATCACCTGCTCAGTAGTTCCGTGATGGCGTCGTCCACGAACTTGGTGTCTGCTTCGTTGGCGCCGGGGCCGCCGGCTAGGTGACCCCAGATGGACTCGATTGGGCGGAACTCGGCGTTGGGCATCCGGCTGACTTCTATTTCGTTGTCCTCGGGCGGGAAATAGAGGTCGGTGCGGCCAGGCATCACTATTGCCTTTGCTTTAATGGCGGCGAGGGCCTTCCCTAAGTCGCCGCCATACATGGCGTTGTTGCTGATGTCTGCGTTTTGCCAGCTCCATAGCATGGCCAGCAGATCGTTGGCGTCGCTCCCCAGCCGGCGTCCCTCCCAGAAGGCCACCAGGTAGTCCTCAAGGGAGGAGTACCCGATTTTCAGGTAGACCTCCTCACGATAGAACGCTTGGGAGACGGCCCAGCCGGCATAAACCCGTCCAAATGCCCGCAATCCCTTGGTGGGAGGCTTTTCGTACCAACCGTTGGCCCAGGCGTCGTCGGCGGTTAGGGCCGCTTTGACGCCTTCCAGGAACACAAAATTGTGGTGGGAAGTCCTGGCCGAGCCGCAGATGGGGAGAATTCGCTCCACCATTTCGGGAAACAGGCTGCCCCAGTGGTAAGTCTGCTGGCCTCCCATCGACCAACCGGTGACCAGGGCAATAGTTTCAATCCCGAATTGCTCGGTTAACAGCCGGTGCTGGCACATTATGTTGTCGTACAGCGTGACCGCGGGAAACCGCGCCCTGTCGTATGGGGTTGGTGTGTTGCTTGGCGATGACGAGAGCCCATTGCCGAACATGTTGGGAACGACTATGAAGTATTTGCTGGGGTCCAGGGCCCTTCCGGCGCCGATCTTTCCCTCGTTAAGGGTATGCTGGCTCCCGTAGGATGTGGGGTACACAATCACGTTGTCCCGCCGTGGGCTCAGTGAACCGTAGGTCTTGTAAGCCAGCTTGGCGTTTCGCAACGTTGCTCCGCGTTGGAGCACGACGTCGCCCAAGTCGAACACATCGTAGTCAGGCATAGTCCGTCCTGTCAGAAGGTATGATGAAGTCCGGTCAGCCAGGCCAGTATAGCCAAGCCGGCGTCTGATTCACAGGAAGGGGTGTGGGATGGCTTCGGGGAGTACTTGCCGGTTATGAGTTCGGCCCCAGGGAGAGCAGGGCAAGTTATTGCTCTCCCCTGGGGCGGCGCTGCCTCTAATGGGCAAGCACTATGCTAAGGCTTGGAGGGTGACATCAGCCAGTTTGTAGTGCTCCGGTTATGCGCCGGTCCACTCGAAAGCAAGGGTGGCGTAGCGCACGAAAACCGTGCCGCCGGGAGAGCCCAAGGGACCGTTGACCGCCAGTAGCGCAATTGTGTGCTGGGCGCCGGCCGTGGCGTCGCCAGTGAGCAGGACCCTCTGGGGCACGTTGAAACCCTGGATGACGCCCCGGTCCCGGTTGCACTCTCCGTCTATCCAAATTTCGCCGTAATCGTCGATGCAGGTCTCGAACTGCACTCGCATGCCGTCCACCGGGCGCCCTTCAATCGATTCGGGCAGGGTGACGTTGACCCGGTACCACATGAAACTGAATCCGTGGGACATCCGCCCTCCCAGGTCGGTGCAAACCTCCCAACTGGAATCATCGTAGTCCGCCAGCCGGGCCGGACTGCCTTCCGCCTGTTCCACAAGGCCCTCGTTGGGTTGCCCCGGCACGTATCCGCGGGCGAATTTCCACTGGCCTTTGACTTCCGCCTGTCCTGCGGCGTCTCCCAAAGATAGTGTTGCTCTTGGCATCCTAATCTCCTTACATCCTGAAAATTCTGCTGGTTTCCAAGGGTTACTTGCCTGCGACGCCGGCCGGGTCTCCAAAGGCCCACAGAAACGCCCCGGTTAGTATCTGGGTGTTGGCATCGCCGTCAAACCGGTGTCCGCAGCGAGGCACTTCCCTCGCTTGATAAGAGCGAGCGGCCAGGGGGCCCCCGCCCAACACTTGAGCCAAAAGGGCGGCTGTGGCGTCCTCCCCGCCGTAGACCAGGCAAATGTCTCCGGTGAACCGGTAGACTCCCTCGTAGAACTGGTCTCCCACACTGTCGTAGGTAGACAGCAGCAGTATCCGTTGTACTTGCGGATACCTATGCGCCACCGCGCCGACCGCAGAGCCGCCGGAGGAAAAGCCGGCCAGGTTTACCACCGGGTCGCTGCTTCCACATAGCTCCTTTGCATTTTCCAGGGACCAGTCGATAGTGTGGGACAGGCTCTCCACCAGGAGCTGATTCCAGCTTGCGCCTTTGTAGGAGTATGGTTCCCACTCCAACTGTACCTCAAAGTCGGGACGGGGGGCGTTGTAGGTGACCATCGTGCACAATCCACGATGCTGCAATTGGAGAGCGAGCTTCTTCCAACGTTCTTCCCGCCCGTCCTTAAGCTCCCCGGAGCCCGGAGAGTTGACCAACAACATCCTGGAATCGGTGGGGTAGGCGGTAATAAGTATCTGATATGGGACCGGGTCTCCAAGTTCTGTGGTGATAACCCGGTCAAGGGAGGCGTCTATTGGGGCCTTGGTGGCTGCCACTATTACCGCTTGGGACCTCAGTCCCGGAGGTACCTGTTTTGGAACTCTGTGAACTCATCGGCCCGGATGACGGCCCTCAGCAGTTCCGGCGCCGCCTGCATTTCGCCCAGGTCCTCCAAACTGCCGCCCTCTTGAAGGTGGAGCAGGCTGTCGTGGATGGCCTTGACCGCCGCGGCGTAGGTAGGGTTGCCTAACATCAGGATGCGAACGCCATTCTCCGCCAGAAAGCCCGCGTCTTCCCGTATTTCCCGCGGCGGGCTGAGCACCGCCAGAGGCAACGGGGTTGTCCGGTGCACCGCCTCCAGTTGCTCCCGGGTCCGGGATCCGGTAAGCATGACGGCCTCGGCGCCGGTCTCGGAGTAAGCAGCGATCCTGTCCAACGCCTCTGCCAGGGGGACTTCACCCAAGGCCGCCGAGCGGGCCACTATTACCGTCGATGGGTCGGTGCGCGACGCTACGGCGGCTTCCAACTTTCCCACCTGTTCTTCTTTGGAAATCAGCCCGGGGTTTGCCACGTTAAACCGTTTGGGCACGAAATTGTCTTCGATCTCGATAGCGGACACCCCGGCGCCCTCCATCTCCCGCACTGTACGGGCCGCGTTCACCGCGTTGCCGAAGCCGTCCTCCGCGTCCACCATCAGGGTGATGTCCCCAACGCGCGTGATGCGACGGCAGTGGTCGACCACGTCCGACATGTTGGAGATCACGCCGTCGGGCGCCGCCAGATTGGCCGCCTTACCCACCGACCCGGAAAGCACGCACAGTTCGTAGCCCAGCATGTGCGCAATGCGGGCCGACAAGGGGTCGAAAATATTGGCCGCCAGTGTGCAGGTATCCCGAGCGATGATCCGGCGGAAATGTTCACGGGCTAGCGACACCGTTCCACTCCATCAATTTTTGCTGGATCCAGTTCTATGGATTCAATACCAAGGCGGCCAGCCCGACAGCAACTATTCCGCGGGTTGGCCGGGGCATCCGGCCGTCATACCTTGAAAGGGCTGCCGGCCGGGCCGGCCTGCTACTGTAGCAGGCCGTAGAGTTTGCCGGTGTTCTCACAAATAATCTTGCGCCTGACGCGTTCATCCACGCGGCCCAAGTCTTCTGCAATCATCTGGGCCGAGTCGGGCCAAACGCCATCGGGATGGGGATAGTCGGACCCCCACAGGATGTTGTCCTCTCCCACCAGGTGGACCACGTCGGCAACGATGGTCTCGTGCTGGTAGGTGGTAAACCCCTGACGCCTCCAGAAGTCACTGGGCTTCATGGAGAAATTGAGATCGTGGAACTGGTCCTCATACTCATCATCCATCCGGGCCAGTACGTAGGGGATCCAGCCGACCCCGCATTCACCAAGCACGAACTTGAACCCGGGATGCCGGTCCAACGCCCCGGAGAAGATGATGGCGGACAGGTACTCGGCCCCGGACATCTGGAACAAGGCTGAGTTGGTAGCCCTGTATTGCATGGAATATTCTGTGGCCATCTGCTCGTCGCTGGGCGCACGGCTTTTATAGCCCAGGGTATGAAACGAGATGGGCATATTGCACTCGGCGGCAGCGGCCCAGAGGACATCCCAATCCCTGTGCCAAATGGGTTTTACCGAAGTATGCGGCGCAAATTCGGCCCCCTTGAGCCCCAGACGGGACGCCCGGCGCAACTCGATAGCGGCAATCTCCGGGTCATCGTTGGGGATGCAGGCCAGGGCCACAAACCGTCCGGGCTTGGTCTTACAGAAATCCGCGGCCCAGGAGTTGTATATCTCGAAGGATGACCTCAGTACCTCCGGATTCTCAATATAGGCAGCCATTCCCAGTACGCCGTAAATGACCTCGGCGTCGATTCCGTCAACGTCCTGGTCTTTGATGCGCAGGTCCGGAGTGCTGGGGTGGTATTGCCCGTCGTAGAACCCAGCCTCAAACATCCGCTCCACTCGTTTGGACTGGCCTGGCTGCCGGGCTGTCAGGCTCACGCCAATCGCGCCGGGGCGGCCCATTATGTTGCCCCCCTCGGCAAACCACCTCGGTCCGTTCTCCGTCTCTTTCACCTGGGGCATCAAGTCCTTCAACTCTCCAACCGAGTTGGACACGAATAGGTCGGCGGGCAGCCACCTCAAGTCGATATGGCTATCTCCGGAAATTACGTTGTATTCCATGTTCCTATCCTCCTTGGGGTGGACTGCCAGCCTCGTCCACCATTTCTAGCAAGCGTCTTCGTCCCACCAAATATGCTCGAACTTGTTAACCAACTGAATGGTCAGCGGCACCTTGTAATTCTGGATGTGGCAGTCCATGGCCCCGCCCGGTTTTTGCCAATTGACGGGTACCCAGTGGCTCTCTCCCCGCCGCAGAATTTCGACCATTTCTTTGAATATACCCAAACGTTTTTCGGGGTCAAGCTCAACGTTTTGGGCTGCCATCAGCTCCTCAAACCGGGGGTCGCTCCAATTGTCCGGGTTCTTCTCGATGTTTTTCGCGAACACCTGCGAGAGAATGTCCGAGGGATCGGGGATGATGATTGCGGATGTGAGCATCGTCACGGGATGGGTCCCTTCCCGCGTCTTTACGTGATAGGTGGCGGTATCCACGGGATCAATCCTAAGGTCTATGCCGATCTGTCGCAATTGCTCGGTAAGCACCTCGGCGTGGGTAATGGAATTTTTTGAACTGCCTGTATTCAGGCTCCCTTCGAAGCCATCGGCGTAACCAGCCTCGGCTATCAACCGTTTGGCCTCGGTCAAGTCCTGGCTCTTGGGCTGCCGCCAGCCTGGAACCTGCGCCAATTCTTCTTGGCTTTCCACGATCCCGGGGGTGAAGAACGTGCCCAGCAAGGCGTTGCCCCTCGCAGCTACTTCCACGAATTCCTGGCGGTTCAGGGCCAGGGCTACCGCCTGCCTCATTCGCACGTCGTCAAAAGGCGGCTGGTTCATGTGGAGGATGAGTGCGCCGAAGGTCCCCTGACCCTTGAGGGAGACCATCCGGCCCTGGGTTTCCTCTTCCAGGGGGTCCATTATTTCGGGTGGGTAGCTGATGGTGAGACCGTAGGTCGCGTCGAGTTGTCCTATCTTCAAGCTCCCGGCCGCCCTGGCCTGGTCTCTGATTACAAACACTTTAAAACCTTCGAAGAAGGGACGCCCCGGCTTGAAGTAGTTGGGGTTCTTGTCGTATTCGTAGGAGACCCCGAGCTCCTGACCCTTGAACACCCACGGGCCGGACCCTAACAGGTTCTCGGCGCAGCAGTTAGCGTCCTCTTGGGATACATTTTCCGCCACGTGTTTGGGGTACATTTTCATGTAGTCGGTGGCCAGGTTGGGAAGGAACGTGGCCGCTGGGAATTTTATTGGAATCCTGACCGTTTTTTCGTCGATTGCCTCTCCTGTTCCATGTTCGTAGAACTGGCCCAGCACCCCGGTCCGGCTCCGGGTTGCTCCGGGTTCAGTGATCCGGTCGAAGGTGAAGACTATGTCCTCCGAGGTGACGGGTTGGCCATCGCTCCAAAGGGCGTCATGGAGGCGGAAGGTATACGTCGTGCCTGCGTCCGTCACCGTCCAGCTTTCGCAGAGGTCGCAGATAATAGCTGTGGGGTTGACCGGATCGTATTCTATGAGTTGGTTAAACTTGGGGCCGGAGACCTTAAGACAACTCCACAGGCTCGCACAGTAGTGGACGTCCCACTGTCCCGGAGTGGATCTCGCTGTAAACCGCAGGATCTTGTCGCTCTGCTTTCCTTGCGATACCCAGTCGGGCGTTAGGGGGAAGGATACCGTTTCCCCCTCCGGCACAGGTGTCGACGTAGGCACAATGGCAAACGCAACCAGTGGAGTGGGGGCGGGAGTATTTTCCGAAGCGGGGGCCATCGTAGCATCGGACTCCGTCACGGACGGGTCCGTCGCCGGGGTCTCCGTGGGCGGGACCGAGGCCTGTGTTGCCGCGGGCGGAGCTTGCGTAACTGCCTGGGTGGATGGTTCCGCTGCCTGCCCGCAGGCTACGGCGATAAGTAAGACCACTGCCAGGGGTATGGAGAACAACCAATTGGGCGCGAGTGGAATATTCCGCATCATGCTCCAGCCTCCGTGTTTCTTCTTGGTCTTTCCCGTTGTCCGCTCGACGGAGTTTTCAATGTTTTGTTCGGGTAGGCGTTAATACTCCGGGGTTACCAGGGATTCAGGGCCGTCTCCGGCCAGGACGCGTTGGATGTTGTAGTAGGCGAATTCGGCGCAGCGTTCGGTGCTGTCCTGGCTGGGACCGGCGATGTGGGGCGTGATAATCACGTTGTCCAGCTCAAACAGCGGGTTGGTGGGGTTGGGGGGCTCCTCCTCCATTACGTCCAGTCCGGCCCCGGCAATTTGATTGGTGTTCAGAGCGTGGTGCAGGGCCAGTTCGTCTATCACTGGGCCCCTGCAGGTGTTTATCAGGAACGCGCCGGGCTTCATCATCTCCAGTTCCCGTTGGCCGATCATGCTCCGGGTCCTTGGAGTCAGAGGCAGGTGAAGGGTCACGATGTCCGACTCCCGCAACAAGTCCTCAAAGGCGACCGGCTCAGCGTTCAACTCCTGCTGGATCTCTAGAGGGATGTCCTCGATGTCGAAGTAAATAGTCCGGGTGTCGAAGCCCCGGAGCCTCTTCGCCACGTGCTTGCCGATGCGGCCCAAGCCCACGATGCCCACGGTCTTGTTGGTAATCTCAAACATTTTCCAGCGCACCATGCCTTCCTGCCACCGGCGCTCTTTCACGGCGGTATGCCAGCGGGACATGGTTTGCTTGGAGGCGTTGATCATCAATGCAATGGTGTGCTCAGCCACTGAAATGGCGTTTGATCCGCCATTGTTGGCGATGGGTATACCCATCTCGTTGATACCCTTGACATCCAACCGGTCATAACCGGCGCTGAGGGTCTGTATCAACTTGACCTTGGGGCAGTTGTTAAGAAAGTTGGTCGATAAGTCGCCGCCCTGGGCAATGATCGCGTCAACGTCTTTACACAAAGAGATTCTTTCGTCTTCGTCCAGGTCGTTGCCCACCCAGACGACCTCAATTTCCTGAGGCGCCACGCTCTTCATGAACTCCGCCCGTGATGCGGAGGCGCTCATGAAGGCAACTTTACCGTTGGGCATGTTTTCCTCCTTTCCTCGTCACAATGTCGCCAGCCATGACCCAACATGGCTCTGGCTGGCGGGGGTTTTTGCTCTTAATGCAGGGACGTAAACGTCTCTGCCTGGTCCGCCCCTTGCTGGCGAATAGCAAACGGCACGACAGGACGGGTCATCGCAGGTCCATTTCCTCCACCAATGTGGGCAGGTAGGCGGCGATGAGCGCCGGGGAGCCATTGCGCACTTGCTCCATCCCTCTCTGCAATGCGGGACCGACTTCCTCCGGTTCGCGGACGGTCTCCCCATACCCGTTGGCCGCCTCGGCGAGCTTGGCGAAGTCTGGCGGAGGGTCGAAGATGCCGCCGTCGTAATCGCCGGCCTGTACCGCTACGCCGTTAGGGTAGGTGTTCCGGAGGCCGGTGGTGCCGGTGCTGTAGGACCGGTTGACGAA
The DNA here is from genome assembly GCA_965226825.1 of Dehalococcoidia bacterium. GTDB lineage: Bacteria > Chloroflexota > Dehalococcoidia > Lucifugimonadales > UBA3495 > Io17-Chloro-G2. The sequence goes on along the minus strand of CBDDED010000003.1, from coordinate 2,431,837 downwards.
AACCACCGTCAGGAAGGGAGCTTTGTGATGGGCGGCGGACCAGAGCGCCGATAGCGGGCTGCCGAACATGAAATACCCGTCCCCAGTGGTCAGTACCACGTCCCTATCCGGCCTGGCTATTTTTGCGCCGAAAGCTGCCCCGCTGCCCCATCCGCCGGAGCTGCCGCCGCTCTTGAAATATGTCCCCGGCTGCTCCCTACCATGGTATGCCTGCACGTGAGCGGAGTTGCTCAGGGCGTCGTCCAGCAGAATGGTGTCCGGTTCCAAAACCTGGCCCAGTTGATAGGCCACCCATTGGGGATGGAGCGGCGTACGCTTGCCTGCCTCTTGAGCCTGTCGCTCGGCGATGCCGGCCATTTCATGCTTGCGCGCTTCCAGCCGCGCCCGGCGGTCCTCGATGCGGCTCATATCGCTGGTGGTCAACATGCTCGTTGCCGCTTCGTAGATTGCCCGGGCGGCGCTGGCCGAATTCACCGGAAGCCACATGTCGGCTCGGAACTCCATGGTCTTGTATCGCGACTGGACGGGGTCAACGTCCACCCAGGCAATTTTGGCGTCAGGCCTGGGCGCTTCCCCCGGCGCTGTAAAGGGGACGGGGGACTCCATGATCAGGAGTACATCGGCCTCGTTGGTCGCCGGCCCTACGTTATACAAGGGATGAGTGGTCGGAAAATTCAGGCAGTCCAGGCGTCCACGGTCCGTAACCGGCACGGCCAGAAGCTCTGCCAGGCGGACCAATTCCTCCACCGCCTCGGGGTTCCGGCCCAACTTGGCGGTTACGATGGACGGGTTATCTGCCTTGACCAGCCACTCTGCCACCCGCCGGGCATCGGCCGGATCGGGCGACGCCGGCCGGGCGACTCCCAGCTGGTCCCGGGAGGGAAAGCGGGTGGCGCCGGGCAGGGGGAGCATCGCCGTCTCCTGGGGGATAGCCAGGTAAACCGGCCCTTTGGGTTCGCTCATGGCCACCTGAAGCATCCTGCTGACCATGAGGCCGGGGTTATCCTGGTGCTCCATCCGGTGGTCCAACTTGGTGTACTGGCGCAGGATCTCGCCCTGGTCGCGCGGCTCCTGGACCCACTGGACCGCGCCCCCACGTGCGCCGGGCATTGAGCCGGGAAGGGCCCGTGGACCTGTGCCGGCCGTGATGAGGACGGGATACGACCCCCGCCATGCCGTGTGCAAAGCGCCTCCATAGTTGAAGGTGCCTACATCCACGTGCACGGCCGTAGCCGTCGGCTGCCCCGAGACCATCGAGCTGCCCAACGCCGCGTTCAGGGCAACCCCCTCGTGGGTCACAGTCAAAAGCCTGGGCGCCGGCCAGCCCCTCTGGCGGGCCCTGGCTATGCTTTCCTGGTAGAAGCCAATCTCCGAGCCGGAAACAAAAAATAGGTGGTCAACCCCACCTAATTTCATCGCCGCTACAATTCCGTCGGACCATTGCTCAGCGCCATGCTCATCCCACTGAGCTTCAAGGGTTTCCCCTCTGTTTGCTGCCATCTTTCTTAAACCTTTTTTCGGAGGCTACCCATCGGCAGTCACCCTTCGAATTTTATGGTGATATCCGAAATGCGCAATCGCATTTCAAGGCGTGATCCGACATATTTCGGACCAAATTAACTACCCAACGACATGCGCCGCGCCGGGATAAGGCGGATTATAACCCCTTTTCTCAATATGGCAATCGAAATTTTCCACGTCGAAATGGCTACCAGTGACAATCAACGGTTCTGAACGTCAAAGGCGATGAAACAATTCCGTGAAGATGCCAATGTCTGCCGGATTTCGTCCGGAGGAACAGACCCCGTCTGCGGGCGCACCCCGATCCCGGCGCGCCTCTCGGACGCTCCCGACAGCCTCTTTTGGACCACCGAAACTATACTGGCAAACACCAACATGAGGACCGTGCTGATGGCTACCGGCCTGACAATCTGACGCAGCAGCAATAGACGGCGGACGAGTGCGAACTGAACCAGCGCGGAAACGACCACGGGCTGGAGAGCATCGCAAGTTTGCCCTCCGCCAGCGCAACGACATGACCGCTATGAATGCGGCGGCGCAATCACTCTGAGCGCATGCCCCGACCCGAACTGCCGGAACCGCACAGTCAGGGAACTAGGGCCTAATTCACAGACTGCTCAGAACACTACTCTGCCAACTGGAGCGGCCAACGTTTTGCCACCCGGCCTAGTCTGGTTCAAAGCAGCAGCATGGCGTCGCCGAACGAATAAAACCGGTAGCGTTGAGCTATGGCTTCCTGGTAGACGGCCAGAACGGCGCTCAGGCCGGAATTTGGGATCTGCGGCTGCTCGGCGAAGGCCGATACCAGCATCAGCAGCGTGGACCTGGGCAGGTGAAAGTTGGTAATCAAGGCGTCGACCAGCCGATACCGGTAGCCGGGTAGGATAAAAATGTCGGCCCAACCGGCGCATGAGTCCAGGCTGTTTCCGTTCTGGAAGCCTGTTTGAGACGCGGCCTGCTCCAACACGCGGACTGACGTTGTTCCCACCGCAACGACCAGGCCGCCTCGCTCCCGGGCAAAGTTGATGGTGTTCGCCGCGTCCGGCCCAAGCTGGTAATACTCGGTATGGATGTGATGCTCTGCCGGGTCCTCGCTTGTAACCGGACGGAAGGTGTCCAATCCTACGTGCAGCGTGACGAACACCAACTCCACGCCCTTGCTTTGGATCCGGTCCATCAAATCCCGGGTAAAGTGCAACCCCGCCGTCGGCGCAGCGGCGCTTCCCGGCTCTTTGGCGTAGACGGTCTGGTAACGTTCCGGATCATCCAGCCGTTGGTGGATGTACGGGGGCAGGGGCGCCTCTCCCCACGAGTCGAGAGCGGTGTTCGGCGGCAACCGAACGGTCTTCGTCCCGTCGGGGTGGGACTCCAGCACCTCCCCGTAAACCGGGTCCTCCGGCTCCCGGTTTCCAATCCAACCAGGCGTTCGTGGACTGTAGGGTTGGTCCAAAACCACCCTGGCTCCCGGCCTTAATCTTCTCCCCGGCTGGGCCAACGCCCGCCACAACCCGGGCTCCAGTTCGTTCAACAGCAGGAACTCAACCTTCCCGCCCGTGTCGGCGCGGCGGCCCCGTATTCGGGCCTGGATGACCCGGCTCTGGTTAAAGACCACTACGTCGCCGGCCTTCAGGTAGTCCAGGATATCTACGAACATCCTGTGGCTGACTTGGCCGGATACGCGGTCGAAAACCAGGAGTCGGGATGAGTCGCGGGGTTCCACGGGAGTCTGGGCGATCAAATCCGGGGGGAGGTGGTAGTCGAAATCGTCGGTTCGCATGGAGTCGGTTCGCATGGAGATGGAGTGAAGGGTCAGGTGCCAAACAGCGCGGCAACGGCACCGGCCGGGTCTTGGATCACGCAGAAGGTCGCTCCGCCCATGGAGCGCGGGCCATCGATTACCTTTCCCCCCAATTCCTCGCAGCGGCGGGCGCTTTCGGCCACGTCGGCAACGGAAATGTAGACCAACCATTGGGGCGGAATGTTGGCGTTGGTCCCTCGGGCGTGGCAGATGCCGGCGACGGTTTCAGCGGTGCCGGGGAGGTTGATGTTGAAATCGTTGTAGTCTTCCATGTCGTGGTCGGTGTAGGTCCAACCGACAACTTGACAGTAGAAGTCCCGCACCTCCGGAGCGTTGGACACGGTCAGGTCTTGCCAAACGATGCTGCCGATTTTGGGTTGTTCCGGCGTGGTCATAGCAATTCCTTATTCATTACACCGCTTTACCGCCCCTGGATGCTGAGGCGGGCCGCGGTCAACGTGTTGACCAGCAGCATTGCGATAGTCATGGGGCCTACGCCGCCGGGAACCGGGGTTATGGCTTCGGCTTTCTCCGAAACCGCATCGAAGTCTACGTCTCCCACCAAACGGTATCCCCGGCGGCGTGAGGAGTCCTCAATCTGGTTGATGCCCACGTCGATAACCACCGCGCCGTCCTTGACCATGTCGGCGGTGATCATCCTGGGCTGCCCGGTCGCCGCCACCAGGATATCGGCCTGGCGAGTGTGAAACGCCAGGTCCTGGGTCCGGGTGTGACAGATCGTGACGGTGGCGTTGGCGCCTTCCTGCCGCTGCATCAGCAGCATAGCCAGGGGTTTGCCCACGATTTCGCTGCGGCCACAGATAACCACCCTCTTGCCGGCGGGGTCGTACCCGTTGCGCAGCAGGATTTGTTGGACCGCAGCGGGGGTACCCGGAACAAAAACCGGGCGGCCCTGCACCAGCCTGCCGATGTTGGCCGGGTGGATGCCATCAACGTCTTTCCGGGGGTCTATGGTTTCAATGACCCCCTGGGCGTCCACCTGCCCCGGCAGCGGGAGTTGGACCAGAAGGCCGTGGAATAGCGGGTCACGGTTTACTTGGTCGACCAGTTCCAGTACCTGGTGATGAGACGCGCTGGCGGGGAGAGTGAAGGTTTCGCTGAAAATGCCCACTTCCTCGCATGCCCGGCGCTTGTTGCGGACGTAGATTGCCGAAGCGGGGTCGTCCCCGACCAGCGCCACCGCCAAGCCGGGGGTTGTTTGGCGTGTCCGGACCAATTCTTCGACTTCCGCTTGCACCTCGGCGCGGACCTGCTGGGCCAGGGCCGTTCCATCCAATATCTTCGCCACAGCTGAACCCCCGTATGGCTACTGCCGCTGGAATTCTAGCATAAGCGCTGTGGGGCGGCGATTGGCGGCATGGCCTGTGAATGTGGTCCGCGGGAGCCTTCGGCGCTTACCTGTATAGGAAGCGCCGTGCTATCGGGACGAGCGCTCCTCTGGATAGTCCGATGCCCGATGACAAGCGCCTCATCGGTAATGGCGTCTTAGCTCTGAGGCGTAGCTCGCGCCGACGGTGTCGGCGTTCTGCTTCAGCCAGTCAGTTAATCGGGTCTTACCGGCCGCTGGCGCCTCGGAGGTCAGAAGATTCGCCATCAAACCGTCTATTTCTCCCTGGGTCAGCACAACGTCCCCAAGCGGGTATCCGAGCAGACGCGATGCCCACAGGGCCAGACGCGGACTCAGGTGTACGAGTCGGGACTTGCTCCCCACGGTTTCGGCGATCAGTCCGACAAGCTCCTGGAAGGTGAAGGTCTCGGGTCCGGTGGCGTCTATTTCCAGGTTCTCGCTGCTTCCGCCGGCCGTCACCGAAATTTCGGCCAGGTCTTCCACGAAAATCGGCTGGAGCCGGTAGTCTCCCGAGCCGAAAATGCCGAACGCCGGGAGCCGACGCAGGAACCAGGCGATATTGTTGATCAGGATATCTTCGGGACCGAATATTACCGTCGGCCTGACGATGGCGTAGGACAGACCGCAGCTTCGGATCGCCTCTTCAACTGCGCCCTTGCCGGCGAAATAGGGCAGGCTGGAACTGGCAGAGGCGTTGGTGATGCTTACGTGGACGATCCGCTCCACGCCCGCCGCCACCGTCGCGGCGAGGAGGGTCTTGGTGTTCTCCACGGCCTTGTCATAGGTCATCCGGCCCCGGGGAAACCGGACCCAGTAGGTGTTGTAGAGCACCCTGGCGCCCCGGAGATGGGCAACAAGCTCAGTGGGATTGTCGAAATCAAGAAGGGCGACAGACAACCGGTCACCAAAGGGATTGGCCCGGTTGGGATGTCCCGTGAGGGTCTTGACCGGTTGCTCTTCCGGGTGATCCGTCGCAAGGAGTCGCTGCGTGATGTACTTGCCGGTGTAGCCAAAGGCTCCGGTGACTACGCTGGCGCTGGCTGTATCCATCTCTTTATCTATGACTTCTCTATTTGTGACCGCTCTCGCTCGCACTGAGACGCCGACCGTAGGCGCGGTGGGTCTCTCCGAGTTGAGTTGTCATGGATATCAACATCATAGGTGCCCAATCATCGGTTCCCACTCCGCCGGGCAGGTAGAGTCGGCGAGGATGATCCAAACGGTCAGGCGAGTGAGTTTCGCCAAGCGTAAAGGGGTTCGATCTTAATGGCAAGGTTAGTGGCAAGCGGCGACGCATCCCAGATTCGCCGGCAGCCGGTTATCTATGGCGCGGGAGGTGTCGCGCCTATCAATGGCCATGATGGGGTTACTGCAGTCTGCGGAAAATCAGAGCTCCCGCCGCCGCCAACAACGCTACGCCGGCGCCGATGGCCAGGGCCACCAGAAGTGCGATGTCACCGCCAACGCCACCAATCGGCGACACGGTATTCCCGGCCACCTGGATCGGGATGGGAGACAAAGTCGGCCAAAGGAAGGGTGTTGGCATCGGAACAGGGGCCGGGTCCAGGGCCTTGAAAGACACGGTGGCGCGCCCGGCAAGAGGGGATTCCGGTGCCGGGGGCGGAGGTGTCAGCGAGGACATTCGGATCGACCTGGTGGCCGTAGAGGGTGTTGCCGTGAGTGTTGGGTCAGAAGCGCCGGCCAACGGGGGCGGTCGCATTGGGATTAACGGAGATTCAGCGGCGGGAATAGGCGCCGGCGTGATTGTCGGGAAGGGCGTGACAACAAATTTACGTTCCAAGAGGAGTGGGGTCGGCGTCACGACCGGCCTGGGGGTCGGTGAGAGTGTGGTAGTAGGCGTCCCGACGTGCGTGGGCGTTGGGAAGGGCGATGGCGTCGGGGTTCCGGTAGGCGTGGGCGTTGGTGAAGGGGTGGGAGTCGGCGTCCTGGTCGGCGTGACCGTGGGCGTTAGGGTAGGTGTTGGTGTAAGTGTAGGCGTTGGGGTGGGTGGTGGAGTTCTGGTGGGTGTCGGTGAAGGAGTTGGTGTTGGCGTCAACGTTGGCGTGGGTGTAGGGGATGGGGTAGCAGTCTGCGTTGGAGTGGGGGAGAGTGTTGGGGTTCCTGTGGGTTGAAACACAGGGTAGATTGGACCCGTCCCATTGCCCGGTTCGTCCAGGTCGGTAACGGTTATTTCAACGTCCATGCGGTCGAATCCATTGTGCCCGTCATCGGCCATGACCTCGATGACATAGATGTTATCCCTGCTGACATCCAGGGGGTTCTCAAAGTCGAGGTAGAAGCCGGCGGCCACCACGATTTGGCCGGTGTCCTGACCAATGGCAAAAACGCCGGTGTCAACGCCGTTCAACGAGTAGACAACAGGGTCGCCGTCGTCGTCATCCGCGATTAAGGGGTCACCAATTTTATCGCCGCCGGATGGACCCTCGACCACTATCAATCCGACGGGGAAGGCACGATGGAAGTTGGGCGTCCGGTTGGGGTTGACCCTAGCGTTGATCATTTCGGACCAGTCGCCGCTTCCCTCAGCGCTTTTTGCTCGTACTTGAACCTCGTGGATTTTACCCCGGGGTAGTCCAGTGAGAATAGCTGTCTTTGCGGTGGGACCGAAGCTCTCAATGCTGAAGGGTATGGAGTCCTCGATGCGGTATTGAACATCGTAGCCAAAAATTGCAGGACCAGTGTTGGACGGCGGAATCCAAGTGACTTCGATCTGATCGAAGCCGCCGACCCCGACGGGAGGGTCAATCTGGCCGGGCGGTTCGTCTACGTCGGTTACCTGGATGGTGACGGCGACGCTGTCGGAGCCACCATGACCGTCGCCTACGGTGAGCGTGACTTGGTAGGTGTTTTTGGTCTCGAAATCCAATGCGGCGGCGGTTAATATCTGGCCGGAAGCCGTGTTGAAGCCGAAGAAGGAGGCATCGTTTCCGGTCATGGAATAGGTGAGGGGATCGTCGTCAGCGTCAGTCGCTGGGATCGGGAGGCCGATGGGAACGCCGGACCCGATGTTCTCATCCACGGACCGGGTAGTGCTTTCGGTAAGGAATGTGGGAATCTGGTTGGTCGCCCGCACCACCGAGGTGGCAGCGCTCCGGACTTGTTTGTAAACACCGTCTTTACCTTGGTAGCGCACAACCACTCGAAGAACCTTGCCGATGTCGGCGGCAACGGCGAAATACTCGGGGGATGTGGCTGTGCTGATTTTGGTCCATACCGGGTCGGCCGGACCGTCCGCCCGCTGCCACTGCCATTTCTCGTTGGTCGGGTCGCCTTCGCGATCGCTCAGCATGGCGGTCAACGCGACGCCGACCTGTGGGTTGGTGGATAGGTCCAGGGTGCCCGCTTCGTCCAATTTGACGACGGTTATTTCGACGGCCTTGCGGACCATGAACCCTTCTCCGTCGTCGGCCACAACGTCGATCACGTAGACACGGTCGCCGTTGCTATCCGCTGGATTTTGGTAATCGAGGACGTGTCCTTCACCGACCACTATCTGACCGGTGGCTGGATTAATGCCGAGGACGCCTGCGTCGTCACCCTCCAACGTGTAGGAAACAGTGTCCTCATCGGAGTCGGCGGCGGTGTAGGGTTCTCCCAACTCTTCGCCCGCAGATGGACCTTCGGCCACGCGGAATTCCGGGAGAAGGACGGGATCAAAAATTGGGGGTTCGTTGGGGGCGACCCTGACCTCGACTGGTTCTGACCATTCTCCGTCACCGTCGGCGTTTTTGGCCCTTACCTGGGCTTCATAGTATTTCCCCCGATCCAGTCCCGTGACCGCGCCGGTGGTAAGGGTTGGACCGAAGCTGGCAGTGTTGTCGAACGCTTCGGCCCCGCGGATTCGATATTGGACGTCGTAGCCGGAGATGGCAGGGCCGGGGTTGGACGGAGGACTCCAAGTCACGGTGATTTGCTCAAATCCTCCGACTGCGGTGGGACGGGCCATCTGGTGGGGTGGCTCGTTAACGTTGGCAACCAAGATGGTGACGGCTACTTCAGCAAAGCCTCCCCAGCCGTCGTTTACGGACACCGTGACCTGATAAAGGGTCTTGGTCTCAAAGTCCAGGGAGGTGCTGGTAGAGATCTGGCCGGAGGCGGAGTCGATTGCGAAGGAGGAGGCGTCGTCACCGGACAGAGAATATGTGAGGGGGTCGTCGTCGGCGTCAGTGGCCTGGACCGGTGGGCCGATGGCCACGCCAGCCAGAGTTTTCTCCGGCACGGACCGCTCTGAGGAACCGGGTTGGAACGTGGGAACCTGATTGGCCTCCCGAACTGCCGAAGTGGCGGCGCTCTGGACCACTTGGTCTGCGCCGACTTCATTCTCGTAGCGGACGACCGCCCTTAGGACCTTACCCAAGTCGGCAGTAACCGCCGTGTAGGTTGCGGACGTGGCGCTCCTGATGTTGGCCCAAATCGGGTCGGTGGGGTCGTCCGTCCGCTGCCACTGCCAGCTCACAGCGGTCGGGTTGCCGTTGGGATCGCTTAGCGTGGCGGTCAACTGGGAATTGACCCGCGGGTTGGTGTTGGACAGAGCTACGGTGGCTTCGTCCACGTTGGTTACGGTTATTTCAAGGTCCATGCGAACGATGACGCCGTGGCCGTCGTCGGCAACGATCTCAATGACGTAGACGTTGTCTGCGTTGACATCAGCGGGATATTCGAAGTCGAGGGCGAAACCGAGGCCCACCACAATCTGCCCGGTGGTCGGTCCAACGGCCAATACTCCCGCGTCCACACCCTCAAGTGTGTAGGTGACGGTGTCCCCATCCGGGTCGTCGGCGGTGTAGGGGTCACCCACCTCAGCACCTGCGACCGGGCCCTCGGCCACGTTGACTTTATCCTGCAGGTCGCTCCGGAATTCGGGGGCCTTGTTTGGGTTGACCCTGGCCTCGACTGTCTCGGACCACTCTCCATCACCGTCGGCGTTTTTGGCCCGCACCTGAATTTCGTAATATTTGCCACGGGAAAGTCCGGAGATGACGCCAGAGGTTGGGGTTGAACCAAAGGTGGCAATGTTGTCGAACGTTTCCGCCCCGCGAATTCGGTATTGGACATCGTATCCGGATATAGCAGGCCCGGGATTTGACGGCGGGATCCAGGTCACGGTGATCTGCTCAAATCCGCCTGCCGCCGTGGGGCGTTCCATCCGGTCAGGCGGCTCATTCACGTTGGTTACCTGGATGGTGACGGCAACGCTATTGGCACCTCCCTGGCCGTCGCTTGCGGATACCGTGAGTTGGTAGGCGTTCTTGGTCTCAAAGTCCAGGGCAGCGGAGGTTGATATCTGACCGGAGACAGTGTTGAGCGCAAAGGAAGAGGCGTCATCACCGGACAAGTAATAAGTTAGGGTATCCCCATCGGCGTCCGTGGCCCCGATGGGGAGTCCGATTGCGACCCCGGACACGGTGTTCTCGGGCACGGACCGGGTGGTGGCCTCGGAGGGGAACATGGGAAGCTGGTTGGCTGCCCGCACTACCGAGGTAGCCGCGCTCTGGACCTCCTGGTCGACGCCTCCCACACCTTGATAGCTAGCGACCGCCCTAAGGACCTTGCCGAGGTCATCGCCAACGACGGTGTAGGTTGCGGACGTGGCCCCGCTGATATTGGTCCAAACTGGGTTGGCCGGGTCGTCCGCCCGCTGCCACTGCCAGGTCACGGTGGCCGGGTTGCCGTCGGGGTCGGTCAGCGTGGCGGCCAACTCCCAACCGACTCGGGGGTTGCTTACAGAAATAATCAAGCTGCCCGGTTCGTCGATGTCGGTTACGGTTATCTCAAGGTCCATGCGAACGATGAGGCCGTGGTTGTCATCGGCAACCACCTCAATGATGTAGACGTTGTCGTCGTTGTCATCCACCGGATTTTCGAAATCGAGGGCGAAACCGACGCCAACCGCAATCTGCCCGGTGGTCCGGCCAATGGCGAATACTCCGGCGTCCTCACCTTCAAGCGTGTAAGTAACGGTGTCCCCATCAGGGTCGGCGGTGGCATATGGATCACCGACTTCGTCGCCAGCGACGGGGCCCTCGGCCACGCTGAATTTGCCTGGGAGGCCGCTCGCGAATTCGGGGGGCTTGTTGGTGTTAACCCTGGGGTCTGGCGCTGCCTTTAGGGACCACTCTCCGTCACCGTCGGCGTTTTTTGCCCTTACCTGAGCTTCGTAGTATTTCCCTCGAGCCAGTTCGGTGATGACGCCCGAGGTTGGGGTTGAACCAAAGTTGGCAGTGTTGTCGAACGTTTCGGCCCCGCTGATTCGGTATTGCACATCGTAGCCGGAGATGGCAGGGCCTGGGTTGGAAGGATGGACCCAGGTCACGGTGATCTGTTCAAAACCACCTGCTGCAGTGGGCCGTTCCATCTGATCGGGGGGCTCGTTCACGTTGGTCACCTGGATGGTGACGGCAATGGTATCAGCGCCGCCCTGGCCGTCGCTTGCGGACACCGTGAGTTGGTAGGCGCTCTTGGTCTCGAAGTCCAGGGCAGCGGAGGTTGATATCTGACCGGAGACGGTGTTGAGCGAAAAGGAAGTAGCGTCGTCACCGGACAGGGAGTAAGTTAGGGTATCGTCATCGGCGTCCGTGGCCCCGATTGGGAGTCCGGTTGCGACCCCGGTTCCGGTGTTCTCGGGTACTGATCGTGTGGCGGTCTCGGATGGGAACATGGGCACCCGGTTGGCTGCCCGTACTGCCGATGTGGCGGGGCTTTGCACTTCTTGGTCGACGCCGCCCGAACTTTGGTAGCTGACGGTCGCCCGAAGGACCTTGCCCAGGTCGGCGGCAACGACGGTGTAGGTTGCAGACGTGGCCCCGCTGATATTGGTCCAAACTGGGTTGGCTGGGTCGTCCGCCCGCTGCCACTGCCAGGATTCGTCTGTCGGGTTGCCGTTGGGGTCGGTGAGCGTAGCGGTCACCTCCATGCCGACCCGAGGATTGCCTGTGGACAGCGCAACGACGGGTGGCTCGTCTACGTTGGTGACGGTTATTTCAACGTCCCAACGTACCAATGCCCCGTGGCCGTCGTCGGCCACGACCTCAATGATGTAGACGTTGTCGGTGTTGCCATCCACCGGATTTTCGAAGTCAAGGGAGTACCCTACGCCAACTGCAATCTGCCCGGTGGTCCGGCCAATGGCCAATGCTCCCGCGTCTTCACCTTCTAGCGTGTAAGTAACGGTGTCCCCGTCGTCATCATTCGCGGTGTAGGGGTCACCCAGGGCATCTCCCGCAGACGGACCTTCGGCCACGTTGAATTTGTTGGGCAGGCCACTGTCAAAATTTGGGGTCTTATTGGGGTTTACCCTAGGATTGGGCCGGGCCGGTAGAGACCATTCTCCGTGACCGTCTTCATTAGTCGCCCTTACCTGAACTTCATAGCGTTTTCCCCTGGCCAGTCCGGTGATGGTGGTTTGCGTCACCTTGGCGCCGTAGCTGGCCACGGTGAATTCCCCTGCGCCGATGATGCGATATTGGACGTCGTACCCAGAGATGGCCGGGCCGGAGTTGGATGGGGCCGTCCAAATTACCAAGATTGATTCGCGGCGACCGGCCGCGATGGGTCGGTTGGGAGGACCGGGTGGGGTGCCGCTAATGGTGGTACCAACGCGGGATGGTATCGTAAAGGTGTCAGTCTCGTCTGCGGGGGCGGTTAGCGACGGTCTAACAGTCTCCCATGTAGGGCCGGGCGGGTTCAGGCCCGCACCCGGCCAGAAATATAAGGTTGTTGCATTCCCGGAGTCGAAGTTTGGGGGGCCTATCCTCGGAGTGTTGGCGTAGGCGGCGACAACCTCGTCGGTAGAGGCATCATTCTTCAACAGGAGAATGAAAGCCGGCGGTGCGTCCGGGTTGGCGCCGGCCCCAAAGGAAATGTTGGACAAGCCGCTGAGACCAGTCCTGCTGTAGGCAAAGGAGAGGCTTGGGATCCCAGAGGCGGGCATAGCGGCCGCCGACTCTGGACGGCGAAGCGGCGGCCCCGACGTAATCGAGCGGCCAGGGGATTTTATTCGCCGCGTCCTTGAGACCCCTGCCCTGTTCCAGTGAGAATGGTTGAAGTTGGCGGCGCTGGGGAAGGCGGCTGCTATTTCCGGGGCTGCTCTGAGGGTGGTCGGTTTCTGGTCATGCCTGTGAAGCGGCCCGGAGCACGACTTCAAGACGCATTCCGTGGTACCCCGGATTCCCGTTTTTGCCTGGAGCGAGTCCGCTGAATCTGGGGTGCATGATATTCCAGCGTAGAGGAACCATACCAATGCCAACACCACCGCCGGCATCTTTCGGCAGGTTGCTCTCGCCAGCCCCAGGTTCCTGACTACTGGGGACTGTGATCCTATCTCCAAGTTGGAGCCGGTATGCGCCCGGGATCTCCAACTTGCCTCATCCGCGTTGTCTTATTCTGGATGCCAGAAGACCGCCTTCTTACTCATGACAGAGTAGCCGGAGCTCCCAATCGGAGCGCGTGGGGTTGCGTAGTAAACAGGGTTGCCCCGAGGGGCGTTAGGCAGGCCTGGATTGGGGGGACAGCAGGACCACTCGCCGGTCGGCAGGCATGTTTGCAGTGGTTACGCTCAGCCTGGCCACGGGTTGAACATCATCCAATCCCATCCGTCTCAGGAAAACGTCCACGCCCTGGATTGGAAGGTCCACGCCCGGGATGCTGTGGTGCATGGGAATCACTATCTTGGGGTCCAGGTCCTGCATGACCTGAATGGCTTGGTCCAGGTCCAGGGTGCAGGCGCCGCCGGTGGGCAGCAACAGCACGTCTACCGGCGAAAGTTCCTCCACCAGCTTGGAGTTCAAGGGCGAGGCGATGTCGCCCAGGTGGCAGATGTTGACCCGGTCCATTTCAATCGAGTAGGCCACGGAACGTTGTTCAGGAGGCATTTCCGGGAGGAGAGGTGTCATAACTCCACGCACCGCCACGCCGGAATACTCGTACTCGCCGGGAGAGTCGAAGATCCGGGGAGAGCCGGCCACTTCCTGCCAATTGCTGTGGTTGGGATGGGTATTGCTAACCGTTACCACGGTAGCCGGCCGGGACTCCGGTCGAAGTCCCAAAGACAGTGGGAACGGGTCCGTAACCACGACGAGGTCATCGGACCTCAGCCGGAAACAGGAATGGCCTAGCCAGGTGATGTCCATGTCTTTCCACCGCCTCCCCGCCGGTCCAGCAGTCCCCGAGCCATGGGGACCAACAAAGACGCTAGATACAATTTCACCAGGTCCCCGGCGATGAAGGGGTAAAGACCGTACTCCAAAACCTTGTCGTCGGGAACAAAAAGGGACAGCTGCAATAGTCCGGGCAGGTACAGCATGGCGTTTCCCGCCAGCATTGCCACAATGATCCAGACCTTGCGGTCCCAGCCGTGCTCACAAAGGTAGCCCACGATGAAGGCGGCGGGAATGAACCCAATCAGGTAACCGCCCGAAGCCAACTCCCAAAACAGGCCCGAAGACCCTGACGAGAAACCGAAGATGAAGCTGCCGGAAGATAGCTGCCAGAGGTAGTCGGAACTGCCGCCGGCGTAAACCGAAAACACGGAACCTTCGGCAAGATACAGGGTGAGGGCGGCCGCTCCACGCCAACTGCCCAAGGTTGCGCCGGTTAGCAGCACTCCCAGGGTTTGGCCGGTGATCGGGACGGGGGTAAATGGGAGGTGTATGGATATTCGGGCCAGCAATGCCATGAACAGGCTGAACCCGACAATGAGCGCAATGTCTCTGGCCGCCCTGCGACCGGCGCCTGCGACGGGCAGCAAAGAATCAATTAAAGCTGTTGAACTGGCCTGAGGGAGCAATTGCGAAAGGACCGTCGGCGTTTTTTGTTCGGCTTGCCCGGGAGAGGAATCTGGTCTGATGACAATCCTGAGACTGAGGACGTAGGCGGAACGAACCGTTGCCGAGTATAATGACGTTTTGCATTTTTGGCAAACGTTCAGTAGGGTGGTGCTGGCCGAGTTTCATTGGGTCTTGGGTCTTGCAACCCGCCCGAAGCCGAGTTCGCTGCCGACGAGTCTGCGCCGGCCGGAACTCACGGGTCGGGCGACCCTTCTGAGTGAGCCGGTAATCCGGAGAAAGAATCAGGCAACTTGGGACATGCCAGACAGCAACGGAGAAACCACTAAACGTTTCTTGATGCGGCTCCCGCGCCGCCGGACTCCCCTTTTGGCGCAGCGGACGGCCAGCGCGTGACCTGGGCAGGAGCGGCCACGCAGGTTGAGCCTGCTGCCGAGCTCGCGGAGCAGGTCCCGGAATCGTTGCGCCACCTTCGCGCGGCCTTGGCTGGAGGGGCCCCCTGGCATCAGGCGTTGTTGGAGGCTGTAGGCCTGTGGACACTGCCACAAGAGGTCCACGAGGACCGCAGGTATCACTATCTCATTGGTGGAGAAGCCTTCGATTGGCTGGTTCTGGCTGAGCGCCTGTCGCCTGAGTTGGACGGCGCTATCTCTGAAGAGGAGCGGGAGAGCCTGCTGCTTAACGGTAGGCTTCCGCAGGAAGTGACTCCGGAAATCTTCCGAGACCTGCTGGGAACCAACAAGTACCGGGGTTATTTGAACTACTGGTACGGCGTTGTAGTAGAGGAGTCGTTACAGCTTTCGGTCGAGGAAGATGTCAGAAAACGGCAGATCGCCCGGTGTTATCCGGACAGCGAGGACCTGGTGGAAGAGGCCTACAACCACCTTTACGGTCTTACCAGGTCGGCGCTGTTGATTGAGTTCCGTCGCCATGCCAACATCCCTTTGCGCCGGGCGTTGTCCCTCACTGATCTAAAGGAATTCACCTACTGGTTGCACAAACGCCGCCTTGAAATGTGGGACCCGGCTCGGGTGGCCAGCGACACCCGCAGAGGCATTTTGAAACACAGGCAGTTGGAGCAAGCCGCGGGCGTTTTCCGGAATTGGGAGGGCGATCCTCCAATTACCAACAACACTTCGTCCCGGAAGACGCGCTATGGGCGGCAACAGTCCCGCAGTGAGCGCGGCCAGCAAACAGTCGCCGCCTCCGGTTGAATAGAAAACGACCGGAGTCTAGAATAAGCCACCGAATTGCCCTAACCCCCTTGAGGGATTCTTTCCCCAGACGGGGCTACGGAATCAAGGACTGAATGCAAAACGTCGATTTCAACAATATGGCCGACTTGCCCGAGGAAGTCTTGGGGCCCAAGACTTATGATCCGGGAGAGGCAATGGAGGGTGAAATCGTCCGGATTGACAACGACGGCATGGTCGTCAGCGTTGGCCTCAAGATGGAAGGCATGGTGCCCATAGACCAGATGCGATCCATCTCGCCCGATGAATTGGCGACGCTAAGCCCCGGCGACACCATGTTGGTCACCATGGTTGGCGGTGGAGGGCCCGGAGGCATGGCCCTGCTCTCCGTGGACCGGGCCCGGGAGCGCCTTTGGTGGCAGGAGTTGCAGGACTTCCTGGACCGGGGCGAACCCCTTACCGCCCGGATTACCGGCCACAACCGCGGCGGGGTAGAGGTGGACTACCGGGGAATCCGTGGATTTGTTCCCTTCTCCCATCTGGCCCCCGGGGATAACTCCCAAAACGATTCCGGAGCAGCCGAACGCGTCGGACAAGAGTGCCCGTTCCACGTGTTGGAGGTAGACCAGGACCAGGAAAGGTTGGTGCTTACCGAGCGCATCATCTGGCGTCAACAACAGGAAGACCGGCGCCGGCAGTCGCTTTCCCAAATCGAGCAGGGCTCCACGCTAAAGGGCAAGGTTGTCTCGGTGAGGGGGTTTGGCGCTTTCGTGGACCTGGGCGGTGTACAGGGTATGGTCCACATATCGGAGCTTTCCTGGGGCACGGTCAAAGACCCACAGGAAGTGGTCAACGTGGGGGACGAGATCAACGTGCAGGTCCTGGCGGTCAATCAAGAAAACGAGCGCATCAGCCTGAGCCTCAAGCGGACTATGCCCGAGCCGTGGGAAACGGTTCCCGAGCGTTACCAAATCAGTGAGATTGTGCAGGGCACCGTCACCACGCTGGCCCAATTCGGCGCGTTCGTCAAGATAGAAGAGGGCGTGGAAGGGCTGGTGCATCTCTCAGAGCTTTCCGCCCGCAGAGTTGAGCACGCCAAGGAATGCGTCTACCCCGGCCAGTCTGTCCGCGTGATGATCCTGGAAATCGATACGGCGCGCCGGCGTTTAAGCCTCAGCTACAAAAAAGCTTTTGGCTTGTAGCACCCGTTCAACATCGTGAGGAGTCT
Source organism: Dehalococcoidia bacterium (assembly GCA_965226825.1). Lineage (GTDB taxonomy): Bacteria > Chloroflexota > Dehalococcoidia > Lucifugimonadales > UBA3495 > Io17-Chloro-G2. The sequence goes on along the minus strand of CBDDED010000003.1, from coordinate 2,414,925 downwards.
CGGTTCAATTGGAAACAGTTCCGGCAGAATTCCAGGCTTCTACAATGGACTTGCACCTGCCCGGGCTCCATCCTCAAGCGCCGCAATTAGTGCCGAGCCTGGGCAAACTCGACATCCTGCGCCAACTCAACAGCGTGACAGGAGGTTCCCTTGACTGAGTTAGGGTTAACCGTCAACAAGCCCACCCATACCTATTGGGGTTACACCCTTTTTGCCCCGATGGAAGGGACCGACGCGTACTTGATTGACATGGAAGGGCGCATCGTCCACCGGTGGCCCATTCCGTACCGGCCGGGGGACTACGGCTACCTGCTGGAAAACGGCAATCTATTGATGTCGGGGCGTACCGGCAAGGGCCCGGTGACCATCGGAGGCCGCAGCGGCGTGGTGATGGAAATCGGCTGGAATGGCGAGATTCTGTGGGAGCACGTGGAGGACACCCTGCATCACGATTTCTGCCGCATGCCCAACGGAAACACCATGGTCTTGGGCTGGGAGTTGATACCCAAAGAAATGGTGGGACAGGTACGGGGCGGGTTGCCCGGAAGCGAACCGGAGGAAGGCATCTGGTGTGACTATTTCCGCGAGGTCACACCCAGCGGCGAAACTGCGTGGTTGTGGCATGCCTACGAACACCTCGACCTGGAAACCGACGCGATCTGCTACTTGCACAAGAGGGACGAGTGGACTCACACCAACACCTGCGAAGTGTTGCCAGACGGTAATATTCTGACCAGTTGGCGTCTGCTGGACACGGTGGCCATCGTCGACAAGGCCACCGGAGACTTCTCATGGAAATGGGGCCGCGGCGTGCTCGGCCACCAGCATGACCCCAACCTGCTGGACAACGGGAATATCCTCATCTTCGACAATGGATGGCACACCATCACGGCGCCGATGCCAGGCTCCAGGGTGATCGAGGTTAATCCCAAGACCAACGAGATCGAATGGGAGTATAAAACCAATCCGCCCTGGGGATTTTTCAGCGCCTTCATCAGCGGGGCGCAGCGGCTGCCCAACGGCAACACTTTGATCTGCGAGGGCATGACCGGGCGGATTCTTGAAGTAACCTATGACGGGGAACTGGTCTGGGAATTTACAAATCCGTTCTACGGACCCGATGACCGGTTCGGCAGGGTGAACCGGCTTTTCCGGGCCTACCGTTACGGCCCCGATTTCCCGGGATTCAAGGGCAAAACCCTGGACCCGACGGAATATTCCTGGAGCAGCCATCTGTATCGCGGGTAGTTCCCTGTCGGACCAAATTCATGACAGCATCGGCCTCGTCCGGAGCCGGGGTATGGTGGACTAATTGAATCCGATGGACACGGTCGACGACTATCCTGAAAACCATTTACGCCAAGGCTGAACCCCAATCATGACTTCCAATACTTCCTCTACTGCGATGCCGTCTGCTTACAACCCCGCCGACGTGGAACAGCGGGTCTATGCCGATTGGGTGAGCAAAGGGTACTTTGCCCCCACGCCGAATCCAGACCATGACCCGTTCGTGATTATCATGCCTCCGCCCAACGTCACCGGCGAACTGCATCTGGGGCATGCCCTGGAGAAAGCCGTCGAGGACTCGCTGGTGCGCTGGCGGCGGATGCTGGGTTTCCCGACTCTCTGGCTCCCAGGGACCGATCACGCCGGTATCGCCACCCAGTGGGCGGTGGAGCAGCAACTTGCCAGCCAGGGGCGGGACCGCCACGAATTAGGCCGGGAACGCTTCCTGGAGTTGGTCTGGGAGCACGTTGGCAAATTTGGAGGCGTGATCCACGAACAATCCCGGCGGCTGGGGATATCCGCAGATTGGGACCGGCACAAATTCACCCTGGATGAGGGACCCAGCCGCGCCGTGCGCACGACCTTTGTAAACCTCTACAAGAAAGGCCTGATCTACCGCCACGAACGGATCATAAACTGGTGCCCCCGGTGCGCCACCGCACTGTCCGACCTGGAGGTGGAGTACCAGGACGTTCAGGGGGGCCTGTACCACATCCGTTACCCTCTCGAAGGCGAGTCGGATGGTGAGTCCGGCCAAGGCATCACGGTAGCCACCACCCGGCCGGAGACGATGCTCGGCGATACCGGGGTGGCGGTAAACCCCGATGACCCGCGCTACTCGCAATTCGTGGGCCGCCGGGTCTTGTTGCCGATCATGGACCGCAGCATTCCGGTTGTGGCCGATGAGGCAATTACCCAAGACTTTGGAACCGGCGCATTGAAAGTGACGCCGGGCCATGATCCGGTCGACTTCGAGATCGGGCAGCGTCATGGTTTGCCAATTGAGACCGTCATCGGGCTCGACGGTAATATGACCGCGGCCGCCGGTAAATACGCCGGCAAGGAGCGTTTCCAAACCCGCCGGGAAGTGGTGGATGAACTCGGCAGCCTTGGGTTGCTAGAGGATATTGAAGACTACAGCCACTCGGTGGGCCACTGCCAGCGTTGCAGTTCGGTCGTGGAGCCCCTGGTCAGCCTCCAATGGTTTGTAAGCCTGGGCAGCCACGATCAACCGGAGACCATCGCCGGCCGGGCTCACGCCGCGGTTGCCGGGGGAGAGATTACAGTCGTTCCCGAACGGTTTACCCGGGTTTACCTCAACTGGTTGGAAAACATTCGAGATTGGTGCATCAGCCGCCAACTATGGTGGGGTCATCGGATTCCGGTCTGGTACTGCGACGACTGTTCCCATCTCACGGTCTCGGTTGAGGACGCCGCCGCGTGCGAGTCTTGCGGGTCCGCTGGGATACGCCAGGACCCGGACGTCCTGGACACATGGTTCAGCTCGGGTCTCTGGCCTCATTCCACATTGGGCTGGCCTGATGACTCCGATGATTTCAAACGTTTTTACCCTACCGCGGTGCTGGAAACGGGTTACGACATTCTTTTCTTCTGGGTCGCCCGTATGATCATGATGGGCCTGGAGAACACGGGACAAGTTCCATTTCGAACGGTGTTCCTCCACGGACTGGTCCGGGATGGGTCCGGGGCCAAGATGAGCAAGACCCGGGGCAACACGATGGATCCTTTGGGGCTCATCGACCGCTACGGCACCGATGCCCTGCGTTTCTCGTTGACCACTGGCACGGCGCCGGGCAACGACCTGCGCTTCACCGAGTCGCGGGTAGAGGCCGCCCGAAACTTCGCCAACAAGATTTGGAACGCTTCGCGGTTCGTGCTGACCAGCCTGGCAAATGCCCCGGAACCCTCGAATCAGCCCACCCTGTCTGGTTGGCGGGACCTGCCCGCTCTGAGCCACCGGGAAGACCGGTGGATTGTGAGCCGCATGGACCGCGTGATCGGGGAAGTCAACCGGTCAATGGAGAGCTTCGAGTTGGGGGAGGCCCAGCAGAAGCTCTACGACTTTATCTGGAACGATTTCTGCGATTGGTATATCGAGATGGTCAAGATCCGGCTGCGCCAGGGCGGGGCCGACTCACCCCTGCCCACGTTGGTCCATGTCCTGGAACGGACACTGCGGGCCATTCACCCGTTCCTGCCCTTCATCACCGAAGAAATCTGGCAAAACCTGAGGGAGCGATTGCCAGGCGCCGAAGATTTGCCCGAGTCGATAATGATTTGTTCCTATCCCCAGGATGAGGGGCATCGCTTTGATCCGGAAGCCGAGGAACAGATCGGCCTGGTAATGCGCACGGTCCGGGCGGTGCGTAACACCCGGGCCCAATTGGGCATTCCGGTCAACCAGACGCTGGAAGCGCTGGTGGAAATTGACGACTTCCAAGGCAATCTACAGAGTGCTATAGAAGAGGAATCACAGGTTGTCAGGGCTCTTTGCCGGGTCGATCCACTGCGCGTTGTTCCCGGTGGGTCCTCCGCGTCGGACGCCCGCAAAGGCGTGACCCTGGTGGTCAATCCCCTCGTGGTGCGCCTGCCCCTGGAAGGTGTGGTGGACTTTTCCGAGGAAAGCCAACGTCTGAGAAACGAAATGGACGACTGCCTGCGCAACCTCAACCGCCTGGAAACGCTGGTGTCCAACCCGAATTTCAAGGCCAAAGCTCGGCCCGAGGTGGTCCAAAAAGAGGAGGACCGCTTGGCGGAGCTTCAAGAACACCGCCAACGTCTGGAAGAAATCCTGGCCCAGTTGGCCGCGTAAGGGAATCCCGTGTTGGGCCCGGGAATCTCAATTGCGGGCTCGAAGGACTTTTCCAATTGAATTCTGAAATGGGCGTTATCGGTTCCCCTATCGGGCATTCCGTCTCACCCGCCTTCCAGCAGGCAGCCCTGGACGAGGCCGGCATCGATGCAACCTACCTGGCCTATGATGTTTCGGCCGAGGATTTGAATGCATTCATGCAAGGACTGCGCGATCCAGGGGTGCTGGGCATTAACATCACCACTCCCCACAAGGGAGCGGTTATTCCTTTCCTCGACGAAATGGACGATTGGGCCACCGCCGCTGGCGCAGTCAACACCATCGTGTCCCGGGATGGACGGCTAACCGGACATAACACCGACGGCGTCGGGTTTTTGCGTGCCCTGCGGGACGAGGCAGGTTTTTCCCCAGAAGGCCGCCGCGCCCTGGTACTGGGAGCCGGCGGGGCGGCCCGTGCTGTGGTTCTCGCGCTATCCCGGTCCAACGTCGCCGGCCTGACCATTGCCAACCGGACCCTGAGCAAAGCCCAAACCCTGGCCGAACTGGCTCAAGGGAACGGCGTCCCGGCGTTAGCGATGGGATTGGAGAGTGATGGGCTGACCCCGGTTGCGAAAGAGGCGGACCTGATAGTGAATTGCACGTCAATAGGCATGGTCCGGGGACCCGACGAAAACGGTGCGCCCTTGCTGAGAGACCAGATTCCGCCATCGGCCCTGGTCAATGACCTGGTGTATAATCCCAGAGTGCCCCCCCTGTTGCGGGAAGCGGAGGCTGCCGGAGCCAAGACGCTGGGCGGCATCTACATGCTGGTGTATCAAGGCGCCAGCGCCTTTGAAATGTGGACCGGTAAACCTGCCCCGGTGTCGGTAATGTTGGAAGCGGCGCTTGCCGCCATGGCAGCCCGAGGCTGAAACCCGGTCCCGGTCGTATCCCCGGCAACTTCGGTCAGACCTACCGCAACATTGTTGAAAACATCCGGCGCCGGCGGAACAGGTAAGTTGAGGCGCCCAAAAATCTCTGTTTATCGAGTGTCATAGATGATTCGGTTTTTCACGGCTGGCGAGTCCCACGGTCCGGGCCTGGTGATCATAATGGAAGGTGTCCCGGCGGGGCTTACCCTGGATGAGGGGTTCATAGGCATCCAACTTGGACGCCGCCAAAAAGGTTATGGTCGGGGCGGTCGTATGCTCATCGAGCAAGACCATGCGGTAATCCATTCCGGGGTCAGGCACGGCAAAACTCTGGGCAGTCCGATTGGAATGACCCTGGAAAACAAAGACTGGGTCAACTGGCAACAATCTATGGCCATTGAAGAATTGGATGAGGCGGACCTCGACCCCGACGACCCGCGCTCCCGAAGGGTCACCCGCATCCGTCCCGGACATGCCGACCTCCCCGGGACTATGAAATATGGTTTTGAAGACGTCCGGAACGTGCTGGAAAGGTCCAGCGCCCGCGAGACCGCGGCCCGCGTGGCAGCGGGCGCCGTGGCGGTCCGCATGTTGGAAGAGTTTAACGTAACCCTGCACAGCCACGTAATCTCCATCGCCGGCGTATTCGCAGAGCCCACCGATGGGGTCATTGACTGGGATTCCGTGGAAGAATCCCCGGTGCGCTGTGCCGATCCCAAGGCTTCCGCCCTGATGATGGCGGAGATAGACGCCGCCAAGGAAGCCGGAGACACCGTGGGCGGGACGGTTGAAGTTATTGCGGAGAATGTGCCCATAGGATTGGGTTCACACGTTCACTGGGACCGGAAAATCGACGGGCAAATAGCGCAGGCGATCATGTCCATCAACGCCGTCAAGGCCGTGTCAGTGGGCCCCGGCTGGGATGTAGTCCAGCTTCGAGGCTCACAGGTACATGACGTCATTGAGCCGGTCACCGACCCGGACCATCCGTGGCAAAGAAAGACCAACCGCCTTGGCGGAACCGAAGGCGGCATGACCAACGGCATGCCTCTGGTAACCCGGTTCGGCATCAAACCCATCGCCACCATGGTCAACCCGCTGCCTTCAGTAGACCTGGACACCGGGGAGCTCGTCCAGGCCCATTTCGAGCGCTCTGACGTCTGCCAGGTGCCGCCCGCAGGAGTGATCGGAGAAGCAATGGTGGCCCTGGTGTTGGCCAATGCCTTCGCCGAAAAATTCGGCGGTGATTCCATCTCGGAAATGCGCCGGAACTATCAAGGCTACCTGAAGACCGTGGGCCCCCGGCAGTTTTACCAGTAGGCCGCCAGGGCAAACTCATTCTGATGGGACGGGTGAACCTTGCTCCCGAAGCGGTGCTTGATCGCCTTCCATCCGGACCGCTCGGACATCCCGTCTTTCTCGCCTCAGCGCGAATCCCGAGCCCCTTCCATGCGCCGGCACCCCTATTGCAACGTGGAACATCCAGGCGCGGGCTAGCCGAGCCCCTCCCGTCGTATCGGACACATGATTGTGCCATGTATACCGGAGAGTGCTTGAAGGACAATGCGGTCCCTGGGTTTTCGTTGCGGCGAGAAAGACGGGTGAGGGGGCCGGAATGGCAGAAATTGGGTGGGCTGTCTCCTGAGTGATAACAGGGTTGTGCTATCGGATTTGGTTGTTGTGGGCGCAATTGACTTCTGAGAATTCTCCGTTACACTAGGCTACGTATCTAATACATTTGGGAGGCCACCTCATGGAAGGAAAAGTTCAACTGGAGATCACTTACTGCGTACCTTGACAGCATCTGGGCACCGCCACGTGGATGGCGAATGAGTTTTTCAAAGCTTTCGGACCAGACGCCTCGGTCACCATCTCTCCCAGGGGACAGGGTGTAATGGAAGTCTTCGTGGACGGAGAGAGGATCTTTGACAAGAAGGGCGAAGGGGACATCTTCCCTGACCTGAAACGGGTCCGGGCCATGTCTCAGATCATCTCGGAGAAGATCAACAACTTCCAACCGGCTCCCGCCGACTAGCCAAACGGCGGAGCTTCAGTAGAGCTCTAACGCAGCCCCTCCTCATGCAGGAGGGGCTGTATTTTTGCCCAAATTTCCCGCGATACCCTGCCCTTGGTGGTGGAGCCGTCCATCACCAACCACCGGGTAGGGTCGGCCTCGGCCTGGTCCCAGTAACCCTGGCGTACCCTGCGCAGAAAATCCAAGGGAGCGGAATCAAAGTTGTCGCCTTGGGTCCGAGCTTCCGCCAATCGGCGTAGTATTCCAACCGAGGGGTCCAGGTCAAGAAGCACGGTGATGGTTGGCGTGACCCCGGCCGTTGCCTGGCGGTTGACCTGCTCAACGATACCAATGTCCAGTCCCCGACCGTGGCCCTGGTAAGCAATAGTGGAGGCCACAAAACGATCGGCGATAACCGTAACGCCCTCGGAGAGGCTTGGACGGATCACGTGTTCCACCAATTGGGCTCGGGCCGCTGAAAAGAGGAATAGCTCGGCCGACGGGGTCAACCCCTGGCGGGTCTTGACCCAACGGCGCACGGTTTGACCCAGTGGTGTGCCTCCGGGTTCGCGGGTCAGCAGGGCCGGCCGACCCATTCGTATCAAGCGGCGATACAATGCCCGCGCTTGGGTGGTCTTTCCCGCGCCGTCAATCCCCTCGAAAACGATGAACACGATGCCGCCCCGAGGTTAGGGCTTGTAAAACATCACGGCCCGGGCGGGGTCTCTGCCGTGGCTGATTGACGACACATTGTAGCGGTGGCCCAGGATATGCTGGAGACGCCGCACGTAGGGCTTCTGGGGCGTCAATTTTATCGAAGACTCTCCGCCCAGCACCCGTTGTACCGCTTCCTCTGCTTCCTGTAGCGCGGTTTCCATTACTTCCGATGATTCCCATTCCGAGTGGTTACCGCCGCGGTCTCCCCCCTTGCGTTCCTTGGAGATACTGCCGAGGAACTCATGGACCTGGGGCATGGTGTTCTTGCGGAGCACGTAAACCGGCGTTCCGGCGGACTCGGCGGTGCGCACAAGAGCTGAGCCACGGCGGTAGTGGGTCTTGGTCGTGAGCACGGCGTCGGCCCGCCGCAACTCGTTCACTACCGCGACGGGGATACCTGATTCGGCAACGGCCGCCTCGAGTTTGTCCCGGCCCACGCCGAACAGGAAAACTCGAAGGTCGGATTGCTCTTCCGGTTCCTCGGCGGGCGGTTCCCGACTCGATCCGTTGTTCCGGGGCGGCCGGGGGGCTCGTTCGGGAGCGTCGGGGGACCATGGCGGCGGGGCTCCATCGCTGCGCCGGGGCGCTTCCTGGTCCCGATGCACCTGGCCATCTTCGTCCAACCATCGAACTTCCGGGGCAATGGGAAAGCCTCGGAGCCATTGGTCGACCACCTTGGCAACGTTGTCGTGCACCGCTAGTCTTTCCCAACTCTGAATCTCGACCACAACCTCAAAGGTGGGCGGGGCTTTCCTCTCCAGCACCGTTTTCTGGGTGCCCCGGTACCGGGCTTCCTGGTCTCCCAAAGTCACGGTTTGAACCCCTCCGACCAGGTCCGACAGCGTGGGGTTCAAAATCAGGTTATCCAGCGAGTTGCCATGGGCGGTGGCTATCAGTTGGACACCCCGCTCTGCGATAGTCCGGGCGGCGGCGGCCTCTTCCTCGGTGCCCATCTCGTCGATGACGATGACCTGGGGCATGTGGTTCTCAACGGCCTCGATCATCACCGCGTGCTGGCGGGCCGGGGTGGTCACCTGCATGCGCCGGGAGCGGCCGATTGCGGGATGAGGCACGTCCCCATCGCCGGCAATCTCATTGGATGTGTCAACAATAATCACCCGCTTCCCCGAACCTTCGGCGTCTGAAGACAAAACACGGGCCATCTCCCGCAGCATGGTGGTTTTGCCAACGCCGGGCCGGCCCAGAAGCAGGATATTCTTGCCGGAAAAGGCCAGGTCGTCAATGATTTTGATGGTCCCGAACACCGCCCGTCCGACGCGGCAGGTGATACCCACCACCTGGCCACGGCGGTTGCGAATCGCCGATATCCGGTGCAGCGTCCGTTCGATCCCGGCCCGGTTATCGTCTCCAAACTCGCCGACGCGTTCGGTCACGCCTTCCAGGTCTTCCCTGGTCACCGGAGACTCGTCCAGGGCCACGTCGCCGGTGGTGAACCTCGCTTCGGGAGCACGGCCCAAGTCCAAGACCACTTCCAGCAAATCGGCGTGGTCGCTCCGGTCTTTAAGAGCCATCGTTACTCGGGGCGGGAGCACGTCCAGAAGCTCGTCCATCTCTACCTGGACCGATCTTTCGGTGTTGATCAACCCTGGGCCTCCACGGCGGCCATAGCCCGGCTAAACTTGCGGGCGTGCACGGTCTTGACCATTAGGGTAATTTCGGCAGTTTCCAAGAAACCCCGTTGGAGCAGCGTCAGGCGGACCGGTTCCTGATGCTCCGGAACTTGCCACAAATGGGGTCCCGGTTGCGCCAGCGCGGCGCTGATCAAAGCAGGGATAACTTCGGGCGTGCTTGGGTGTGCCAGCACCTGGCCTCCGGACACGCCGGCGTGGGACCAACGGCCGGCCCAACCGGCCACCTTGTCCTTACAGGTCGCCACCCATTGACGGCCGCGGTCCGGTTCCTGAGCATCCCACCATTGGTCCAGCGTAAATCCCAGGCCCATCCTGGCCAACTGGGGAGTGGCGGCCGAGTATAGCTGGAACAGGCCGAAAGCGTCTTGAGCCAGGCGACCTCTCAACGCCAGGGAATCCCCAGGCGAATTGAGCCGGTCGTCGGGGCAGCCCTGGCCTCGCAGCAATGTCTCGTTGAAACAGGGAGCAAATCCGGCGTGGCGAGCGATGTCGGCCACTGGGCTTTCGGTTGGGCATCGCAGGAAAACCCTCTCGGCTCCCTGCTCGGAGGACGCCTGCACCAAGCCGTCGAGCAACTGGGGGAGCATACCCTCTGCTTTATCCGGCAACTCTGGCGGCAACTCTGGGTCTCGAGCGGACCGGTCCCGGACCCAACCGGCGAGGTACAAGTGGTCGACTTCCCACGCCTTGGGCCCGTTCAGCACTCTGGCCGAAGCCAATGCCGCCAAATCCGGTCCTCGCCGGCACACCTGGCTCACCCGGTCCAATCGCTGGGTCACTACGTCCTTCAAAAACGACGCGGCTACCGATCTGGAGCAGTTGGACCCGGAATGACTCCGCCGGGCCCACACCAGGTTATCGCCCCCTGGGCGGTTGAGCAGGACGCCCAAGAACGCGTCGCTGATGCGGCTCCCTTGGGTCATTCGGGAATGCCTGGGTGGTCCTTTGGGTTTGAGGCCAAAGTCACCGGACCTTTCATGGCAAATTCCAGAAAGTAACTGTGGAACCGCAAATCTGCCGTCAATTCGGGATGAAATGACGATGCGATGAGATTTTTCTGCTGTACTGCCACCGCCTGGCCGTTCGGCAGGGACGACAGGATCTCCACGTCGGGTCCCACGCGAATGATTCCGGGCGCCCGGATAAAAATCCCGTGGAAGGGGACCGAGTCGAGGGCGGGAATAGAAAGGTCCTGTTCGAAGCTGTCGACCTGGCGGCCAAAGGAGTTGCGCTGCACGCCGATGTCCATCAATCCCAGGGGGACGGGGTCTGCCTCGGTTATCTCCTTAGCGAGCATGATCATTCCGGCGCAGGTGCCCCAGATGCAGTTGCCCTGCCGAGCCATCCTTGTCACGGGCTCCCGCAACTCGTAGATGGACATCAGCCTACTCAAAGTGGTGCTTTCGCCTCCGGGAATGATCAGGCCGTCCAGCCCATCCATCTGGTTCGGGAGCCTTACCTCTCGGGCTTCAACTCCCAGTTTGCCCAGAGCAACTTTATGCTCGGCGAAGTCACCTTGGACCGCTAAAACACCGACTTGTAGTTCGGGCAGGTCTGTTTGCTCCTGGAATGGGTTGTAGCGAAAAGTTCCTGGAGAGGCCACAGGACCCGTCGTAAGGGGTCTATTTATGACCGCTCCCCAGGTTTGGCAGGTCGAGGCCTTAGATGCTCCTGGTGGCCAACAACTGGTCTGCGGGAATAGACTTGGCGCTTATGCCGACCATCGGCTCGCCCAAGTCCTTGGAGACCTCTGCCAGGATTTTGGGGTCGTTGTAATGGGTTACGGCCTGGACAATGGAGTATCCTCGCTGCGCGGGGTCGCCGGACTTGAAAATTCCTGACCCGACGAAAACCCCGTCGGCACCCAGTTGCATCATCAGCGCAGCGTCCGCGGGGGTGGCCACGCCGCCGGCCGCAAAATTGACCACCGGCAACCGGCCCATCTCCCTGGTTTTGACTAACCAGTCCAGGCTGACCCGCATGTCCCGGGCTTCCACCACCAGTTCATCTTCAGGCATGTTTTGCAGCTTGCGAATCGCGTCCTGGACCGCCCGCATGTGCCTCACTGCTTCCACCACGTCGCCGGTGCCAGCCTCACCCTTGGTGCGAATCATCGCCGCCCCTTCGGAGATACGCCGTAGGGCCTCTCCCAGGTCCCGGCATCCACACACAAAGGGGACGGTGAACTCGTGCTTCCAGATATGGTGCATCTCATCGGCGGGAGTCAACACCTCTGACTCGTCGATGTAGTCCACGCCGATCGCCTGGAGTATCTGTGCTTCGACGAAGTGGCCGATCCGCACCTTGGCCATCACCGGAATGCTGACCGCGTCCATGATTGAGCAAATGATTCCCGGATCGGTCATTCGAGCCACACCGCCATCGGCTCGGATGTCCGCCGGCACCCGCTCCAGCGCCATCACCGCCACCGCACCGGCTTCTTCGGCTATCTTCGCCTGCTCTACGGTGACCACATCCATGATCACGCCGCCTTTGAGCATCTGAGCGTGGCCCTCTTTAACGGTAGAAGTGCCAGTCAATACGTCGACCATGGATAAAATCCTCCGAGGGGGATGGGATTCAATTGACCCAATTATACGACGCGCCCCAGTCAGTTATCAATTGGGACCTCGGTATGGATGCAGGGGAATCGGATCCGGCCAACCCGCGCAGCGGTCTGCAGGTTCGAGCAGCAAACACTGCCACGGAATGCCGAACGCTTCGTTGAGCAGACCCGTGAAGGATTAAGGGACTGGCCTGGTCCAAAACTGTCATTACCCCGAGAGGGGTTAAGATGGAGCGCCGCAAGTTGAAAACAAAGGGAAGGATCTGGTGGAGGAGTACTCGGTGATTAATGCTTGGAGCGGAAGACGGGATTTGAACCCGCGACCCCCTCCTTGGCAAGGAGGTGCTCTACCACTGAGCCACTTCCGCTGGCCGGCATGCCCTGTTGAAGGGGCAGTGGTGCCGAGGGACAGAATCGAACTGTCGACACCGGCATTTTCAGTGCCGTGCTCTACCAACTGAGCTACCTCGGCAGGATATTAAATATTAGGCTCGGCCGGGGAACCTGTCAAGCCGACGAACGGGGCGTAACCAGGCCGTCTAGCTGGAGCGTAGCGGCAGTAGTTGGTCGGTAGGTTGCTTTGGTAAGTGGTGGGTGGGTTGGGAATTGGGGCCTTAGGGATTTCTAGGGGGGGCGAGACCAACTACTGGTTGGACTAACGTGGAAAAAAGGGTACAACCGTCGGGGGTAGGTCAACGGCAAGAAAGGACACGATTACTCTGCGTCCGAACCGCCAGCGGCGTTAGCGTCGTTGGTTTAGACGGTTCTGACGTTGGCCAGCGCCATGCCAGGAGAACCTGGCGCTAGGGGTCAATTTGGGGATTCCAAGCTACCCAACACCGCTGTAAGCGGTCTTGGATAAGGCCGTTTACCATTTGACGATGTAGGTAGCCTCTGGATTAGATAATGGCGTAGTAGCCTTGGGTCTCGCCCTAGTTGTCTACGGACTCCAGTCAACAATCAAGAGCGAAACCCCCAGGCCGTCTACACTAAGACTTAAACCCAGCCAACCGGCGAGACGCTGAACAGATTCCCCTCAGGGTCCTGCACCCGTGCTTCTTTCTGTCCCGGCGCCAGGTCCGGCAGCTCGCGGCCAACCTGAGCGAATCGTTCTTGCGCCTGCTCCCAGTCGTCTACCCTGATTCCGATATGCTGGATGCCCGTGCGGCCGATGGACTTCAGCCTCTTAAAGGCCATGGTGACGTCCCCATCGGTCAGAACCACGGATCCATCGTCCTCGTTAACTTGTACCGGAACCAGGTCGAACGTCTTCTGATAGAAATCTGCCAGGTACTTCGGTTCGTCCACCTGGTACACCACGTGACGGATGCCGGGCATACGCGGCTCCTCGCGTCCACCGCACAAGTATCCCCTTTCCGCGATGTTTATGTGATTGCCCACAGGATCGTAGAACGACCACTCGGTCGGCTTGCCGGTGGATTCGTCCTTCCATCGGTATAGGTTCTCGTCCAGCCGGCTCATGATCTCATCCAGGCTGTCCACCGTGAAGCCAGCGTGGTTAATCCCGTATACCCGGTCCGGGTTGGCGGCGCCGCTGCCGCCCAGGAAAGCCAGGTTGAACAAACCATCGATGACATGGATGGATTTGCCATTGGGACTTGACCGTACCTGCTCGATACCAAAGACTTGCCGGTGAAAGTCGTACATCTTCTGAGCGTCCTTCACCCAAAAGGCCACATGCCGCAAAGTAGCCATAAAGCACCCCCATACAAACGAGCTTTTTGAACGTTTGGATTCTATTACTGTGTGCTCAGTGCGTCAAAGCTGCGATTTCGTACGAGTTACGACGGCCACTGTTAATTTTAAGCATCGAGACGGCGGGTTTCGGTACACCAACAACATTAAATGGAAGCCAGAGACTCGACCTCCAAATCCGTGGGTTAGCTGAAGAGGCATGGACGGTCGGTAGCGCTGCTGAAACCGGGAAAGGGCGGTGGATGCCGGACGTCTTGAGATTGGGACGTTGGGTTGGTCTTGCGGGTACCTTTACAGTTGAGAATGCAGGGCGCCTCGGGCCTTCGCCTGTCGGTAGGCGGCGGCCCCCAACCACTTCGCGGCGCAAGTACCGCAGTTGCGTGGGTGTTTTGATTGTAGACTCACTATGAAACGTCAGCTATGCATCCCCTCCGATGACGTATTTCTCCAATTATTCCCAATGGATATGGGGTGATCACTCCATCCATTGCATCCCCGCCAAACCGGCGCCTTTCTCGTCTGCCCGGTTGTTTGTTGGCGCATGAAGGCGTCAACCGGCGCGCCGGAGCCGTGGGGTTTATGGAATTTGGCGGTATCTGAGGTGGACCCTGGAAACTGGACAGGTCGCTAAGCGAGAGTCCTGCTCCTAAACTGAAGGCAGCGGTTGCTGTCAGGAAGGAGTGGGAAATGTCGAAACAACGGAGACAAGCACAACCCGACTTTCAAGGCGAAGGTGGCACTGGAGGCGGTGAAGGGCGAGGAAACGGTGGCCCAACTGGCTGGGCGGTGCCAGGTCCACCCCAGCCAGATTCAGGCCTGGAAGAAAGCCCTGACCTCGAGAGCTGCCGGCGTGTTCAGCAACGGGCAAGAGCAGAAGGCCAGTAGCGACGCGGCCCTGGTCTCCCGGTTGTACCGGGAGACCGGCCAGCTGAAGGTGGAGTGTGATTTCTTGTCGGAGAGGTCCGGTCCATGAGCCTGGCCCAGCGGCGGGGGATGGTGGACCGGGAGCACCCATCGTTGTCGACAGTGCGGCAGTGCGCCCTGCTGGGAGTGGCCCGTTCCAGCCTGTACTATCGGCCCAAGGAGCCCTCCGGCGAGGACCTGGCCTTGATGCAGGCGATGGACCAGCAGTACCTGAATACACCCTTCTACGGGTCGAGGCGCATGAAGGTCTGGCTGGCGCGGGAGGGGCGGCGGGTGAGCCGGAAGCGGGTTCAGCGACTGGTGCGCATCATGGGGCTCCGAGCCATCTACCGGAGTCCCCGCACCAGCCGGCCGCCGCCGGAGCACCGGGTCTATCCCTATCTGTTGGAAAAGATCAGCGTTACACGGCCCAACCAGGTGTGGGCCGCCGACATCACCTACTTGCCCATGGCCCGGGGATTTCTCTACCTGGTGGCCATCATGGACTGGCACAGCCGGTACGTGGTGGCCTGGCGATTGTCCAACACCCTGGAGGCCGACTTCTGCGTAGACGCCTTGAAGCAGGCGCTGGGGCAAGGCCAGCCGGAGATCTTCAACACCGACCAGGGCAGCCAATTCACCAGCCTGGAGTTCACCCATGTGCTGCAGGAACACGGGGTGAAGATCAGCATGGACGGGAAGGGCCGGTACACCGACAACATCTTCGTGGAGCGGCTGTGGCGGACGCTGAAGTACGAGGAGGTGTACCTGAAAGCCTACGCCAACGCCAGTGAAGCCAGGAGGGAACTGGGCGCCTACCTCCGGTTCTACAACAACCAGAGACCTCATCAGGCCTTGGGCTACTGGACCCCGGCCGAGGTGTTCCACGAGGCCAGGAATGCCACGGGGGATAGATCAAATGTGACGGAAGGTCCACCGGAACGGGTGTTGGTATCATTGGCAGGAGCAGCGGGACTCTCGCTTAATCCCACCTCGGTCCTGTCCAACTGACCGGTTCTTCCGCACATTTGGTGAAGGAAATTGAAAATAGGCGCGGACAGTTAAGGCACCAAGGGCTGACGGTTATGCGGCCCATCGGTGCAATACTAACTTACGTTGATATTTTAGACCTCTTTCGAATCGTCACCAAATGTGCGGAAGAGCCAACTGACCGGGTTCACCTAAATCCTGTATATTTTGGGTGGATATCCTGGGGGTGGGTCGATTTGCCGGGCGTGATTTAGTGGACCGGCGGCGCGGCAAGGCCTGACCCGGCGTCTGGAGGTTGCTTTTCGATGCAAAATTCTGGGAGAAATACTGCTGATGTGGTTGTTATTGGCGGCGGGGTGATGGGCTGCAGCATCCTTTACCATCTGGCCCAGCTGGGCGTTGCCAACTCAGTGTTGCTGGAGCGGGATGTCTTGGGTTCGGGCTCCACCGGCCGCTCCCAGGCAATCTGTAGGATGCACTATTCCAACCCGGTTACCGCCGCTATGGCATGGGAAAGCCTCAAGGTTTTCACTAACTTTGATTCTATAGTAGGCGGGTCTTCGGGATTTGTGGAAACCGGATACCTGGTCATTGTCGAACCCATCGACCGGCCCGGGTTGCGGCGCAACGTGGCTATGCAACAGGAACTCGGCATCGCCACCGGACTGGTGACCGCCGACGATGTCAGCCGGTTGGCGCCCATGTTGGAGGTGGATGGTGAGGAGGGGTTTGCCTGGGAGCCCAGGTCGGGCTATGCCGACCCTTACATGGTGACTACGTCCTACGCCGCGCAGGCCAGGGAAATGGGTGCAGAAATCCAAATGAGAAACCCGGCCACCGGCATAGAGGTAGCCGGCGGCAAGGTGCGGGCGGTTCTGTCTTCCCAGGGACGGGTGGAAACGCCGGTGGCGGTGGTTGCCGCCGGCCCCTGGTCTCGGCGTCAACTGGCCGGTATTGGCGTGGACGTGCCGCTGGTCCCCGTAAGGCATCAAGTGGCGACGTTGACCCGGCCGCTGGACCGGATTCCCAACCATCCTACCGTGGGGGACATAGCCCAATCATTCTCCTTCAGGCCGGAAGGTTCATCCATGACGCTGGTGGGATTCGGGGAAGAGGAAGCGGAGGTGGATGGCTACAACGAGGGCGTGGATATGGAGGACGTAACAGCAACCCTGGAGAGGTTGGCCCGTCGCATGCCCGCTATGAGCGATTCCTACTTCCGGGGCGGCTGGAGCGGCCTGTTCACCACCACTCCCGACTGGCACCCCATCCTGGGCCGGGTACCGGGCATTGAGGGGCTTTATTGCGCCATCGGTTTCAGCGGGCACGGGTTCAAGCTTTCGCCGATGATCGGACTGGCCATGGCGGAGCTGATTGCCCAGGGTCAATCCTCCACCGTGGACATCAATCCCTTGCGTTTCGACCGTTTCGAACAGGGTGATCTGCTTACGTCCAGCTATCGTTACCGCGTGCTCGCCTGACCGGCCTCCGCCGGATCGCCGCGTCCAACCGGACTCGAGCCGCTATGCCCATGCCCAGACGAATTCGAGCCGCCCTTTTGTCGGCGTTCCTCGGGTTGCTGCTGTTGATATGCGGCAGCGGCGATTACCGGCCCACTTCCCTCGAACTGGCGGTGGCTCCCTACCGGCATAACATAATGACCTGGGAGGTTTCCCACCTTCCGGACAAGTGGACCCACCTGGCCAATTACGTACTTCCTTGGTCGCGCCCGCAGGCCGTAGAGCAGCGGCGAATCCAAGCTCGAGAGTATTTTGACTTGGGCCGGGAATTGCAGCGGTTAGAGTCTCAACTGGCACCTGACAGCGCTGCCAATCCTGGGGCGCGGCCCATCGCCGCTCAAGCCCAGCACATCAGGGACCAGCGCCGGGAGATGCGGGCGCAGGTGGA
The DNA here is from genome assembly GCA_965226825.1 of Dehalococcoidia bacterium. GTDB lineage: Bacteria > Chloroflexota > Dehalococcoidia > Lucifugimonadales > UBA3495 > Io17-Chloro-G2. The sequence goes on along the minus strand of CBDDED010000003.1, from coordinate 2,397,428 downwards.
ACAAACAGTGGAATCGGAGATAAGTGCCATCCTGGTCGACGAGGGACTCCAGATTTGGCCCGGGCTGGTGTTTCCTCCAGTGGACGTTCATTTTTCCAGCCCTCCGGGGGTATTGGTGCTCTCCCCTCGGGACCGAATATTCCGTCAACAGACAGTTGTGCTTAAACCCGGCATGACCGGGGAGGAAAAGGAGGCGTTGGAACAACAGGTGTTCGAGAGCGAAGACCTGTCGGCCCTGGTGGTGGAGATCGGTGGAATTGCCACGTATCCGAGCAATATCCCTGACTCCTTCGACTTGCCGAGGGCTTTGGAAGTGGTCGCGCATGAATGGCTCCACCACTGGTTCTTTTTCAGGCCATTGGGACGAGGGTTTTGGGACAGCCCCGAAATGACGACCCTCAATGAGACAGCGGCAACCCTGGGTGGGGCCGAGTTGGGCGCCATGGCCTACGCCGCTATGGCCGAGGCAACTGTGCCCCATGAGACCGTGCCAGAGGATACTCCGGCGGGGAAACCGGAACCCAACATGCCGGCAGCAGGTTTCGACGCGGCTGAAGCGATTAGAGGGACCCGTCTCCAGACTGAGCAGTTGTTGGCCCGGGGAGAGATATTGGAGGCGGAAGCCTATATGGAAGAGCGCCGCCAACTCTTGGTGGGCCATGGCTATCGCATCCGCAAAATCAACCAGGCATTCTTCGCCTTTCGGGAGTCTTACGCCACTGACCCCGGTTCCATCAGTCCCATCGATGACCAGCTGAGGGGGTTGCGGGAGAGCAGCGACTCCCTTGGGGACTTTCTAAGGACCGTCGCCGGTTTTGGTAGTTACGAGGAGTTTTTGAAGTATTTGGAATCGGGCGGTTAACGTCGCCAGCATACCGGCCCAAGATCAGCCAGTGACAGACGCCGGTCTGGATCAATTGTGCAGTCCTGCGGGAGCCTTTCCGTCATAACCAGGGAGTACGTTTGGAGCGCTCTTTCCCCGACGTGTATGCCGAAAAATCGGCTCGTTCCAGGGACTGGAATACCAGCTCCTTAAAGGTCTGCCGGTCCCGGCCATCTACTACCGCTTGCTCGTGAGCTTCGGAGATGGCCACCGGATAGCCGCGGCCCCGTTGGCACTGGTCCAGGATCAGCGTATGGCCCTGGGCCAACAGTCCTTCATCCTTAGCAACCCACCTCGGCACCTCAACCCGGGCGATTTCGTCTCCGGTGTTGAGGTAGTAAAAATAAACCTGGTGCTGCTCGGTATAGTATTCCCTGGGCACTGAGGAGTTGGTGAGGTAGGTCGGAGAGCGCCTACCCGGAGTTAGCGTCTCCTGGAACAGGTCCCGGTCCAGAAACCCGTTGGCCAGGTTGCATGGGTCTTGCACCGACCGGCGGTTGCCGCAGGATTGGCGGCATACGGTGGTGGCGCGAGGACATAAACCCAGCTTGACGGCGTTGACCACTTCGGCGCTGCGGGGCAGGGACACGTAAGCCGCCAGGGTTAGCCTGCGGCCTTGGGCCAATTCCTGAATCCGGTCCAGAGCAACCAGCAACCAGTCCCCGATGATGGCGTCCCTGACGAAAGGCCGAAATCCCTGTTCCGACAAGCCCCACAGCACCAGGGACCCATCCACCAGAGCTAGGGCCGGGTGTTCCGGGGGACAGTCCTGGGCCGCCTGCGCCAGCCTTTCCAGTTCCTGCACCGTCCGTAGCATTCCCAGTAGTGGGCCGGTAACGGGTTCCTCGTGGGTGGGACCGGCGAGGTCGGGGAGGAACAACTCCTCCTGCTCCCATGCCAGGTGGGGTTGGCTGAAAAATTGGGCTCGGGCTGGGAGCCGTAGGTGATGGAGCAGCCTCCCAGGTTCACCAGGTAGCAGTTGATAGGCATATGGCGGTCTACGTCGATGTGGGAACCGTCGACCGCCGCGACGGTCCAATCGGCAGGCAAGTCTCCGGGAGGGAACTCTCCCAGCAGTTGATCCTCCGCTCGTGCGGCGAGAAAGGGTATTTCCGGAGAATATTGGGTCTTCAGTTGGGCTGTTGAGGGCCCAACCCCTCTTGCCGCGGCAATGAGGGCTAGAAGGCGCTGCCGGGTATCCTCCCGCGACCCGCCTAGCCGGCGGACGGCCTGCTCCAACTGGAGGACTGTTTCACCCAGATCCAACGGCATGACACTCTACCTCAACACCCGCTCATCCCCAACGCGACGGGTTACCTGCTGCTGGTCCAGGTATTCCAGGAGTGGGAGCGCGTATTTCCGGCTGGTGTTGAACATGGTCCTGGTTTGGGCGACCGTGATGCTCCCCTCAGACTGTAGGTGGGCCGTGATCTTGCCCGTCATGTCCTGGTAGGCCGACGCGGAGAAAACGATGGAGTCGTTGACCTTGACCACCTTCCCTTGGTCCGCAAGCATCGCGAGCAGTTCCGAGTCGACCGGGTTTTCGGTTGGCGGGACGTAGGGCTGCCGGTCCAGGGCTGCCAGGTAGTCGGCTGCCTCTTTTTCCTGGCGTGGGTTCAGCGTCACCTGGTGGCTCGTCGCCCGCAAGTAAGGGCCGTCCTCCACCAGTTGCTCTTCCCGAGACAAACGGGCCACAACCTTCTGATGGACCGACAGGGATAGGCCCAAGCGGTTCCTGATTTCCTGCACCGGAGTCCCCCGGCGCAGGGGGTACTGGGCGTGGTACGTTTGCAGCGCTATGTCCAGTTTGTTCTGGAGTACGTTCCAGCCTTGCGCTGAAAAAACCACCGCGTCAGACTCCGTTCCCAGGTCGCCGATGACCACAACCTGCTCTTGCCCGGCCAGGATGGCGGTCCGCTCCAATACTTCCGGTGCTGGGAGGTTCGACCGTTGAGAAAGTGTGGCGAGATCGCAAGGCCCCCACTGCTCGGCGACGGTCAGCAGCACGTCTTCACCGGTGCCTTGATCGAGCATCATCAACCGTTCTACAACCTCCGGGTTGAACCGGCGGTGGCGGCGGCGGGGTGCAGGGTCCACAACTTGGCCACCGCCCAAGGTGTCTTCCGCGGAGCGAATGATGAAGAAATCGCCTTTAAGGGCGGGCATTGGCTCGTTCAGAAGAATTTGGGCCCAGCCTTCGGACCCGGGAACCAGGCGGTCGGCGTCCAGCAGCCTCACCCTGGCATTGGACTCGCTGGTGAACAGGTGGAAGGACACTCCCTGATTGTGCCGCAGCGGATGGGGAGCCCCCTTGACCATCCTGATCCGGGCATCCAGTCGCTGCGTCGGGCGCAGCCACCCCGAGGTGGTCAAAACCTCGCCCCGAGGCACGTCGTCGCGGGCGATCCCCGACAGGTTGACTGCCAGCCTGACCCCTGGCTGCGACTGGTCCACGCGGCTCTTGTGGCTCTGGAGGCCGCGAATTCGGGCCTTCTGCCTGGAGCCGGCCAACTCAACCTCCTGCCCGACGGCCAACGCGCCGTCGATCAGGGTCCCGGTGACGACCGTGCCGAATCCGGTTATGGAGAAACAGCGGTCCACGGGTAGCCTTGGGCGGCCCAAGTCGGAGCGGGACTGGGTTTGATCCAAAATCCGGTCTATCGCATGCTTGAGCTCGTCCAGGCCGTCCCCGGTGTAGGCGGACACGCCGACCATGGGACAACCTTGCAACGCCGTGCCTTCCAGTGCGTCCTCGACCTCCGCTTTGACCAGGTCGACCATTTCCTCGTCAACCAGGTCGGTCTTGGTCACGACCACTAGACCACGGTTTATCTGGAGCAGGTCCAGGATCGCGAGGTGCTCCCAGGTTTGGGGCATTACGCTTTCATCGGCCGCGACTATCAACAGGGCCAGATCGATTGCCCCAACCCCGGCCAGCATGTTCTTGATGAACCGCTCGTGGCCGGGAACGTCCACGATGCTAACCTCGCGTCCGCTGGGCAGGGTCATCCAGGCAAAACCGAGATCCACCGTCATCTCCCGCTCCTTTTCTTCAGGGAGCCGGTCGGGGTCGATGTCGGTGAGGGCCTTAACCAACGTGGACTTGCCGTGGTCCACGTGTCCGGCGGTGCCTATAACGTACATGATGGACGTTTCCTTTGGGGTTAGAGGAATTCTACACGGTTGCGCATCTCGTTCGGGGAAAGAACTTGGCAAGCAGGTACCAATGCGTCAATAGCCTGACCCACCGAGTACTTTTTCTCGGCATGGAAGAAGATACTGGAGTGTTGAACCCCAGCACGGTCAAGGGCGAGAAAATCGCTGTCCCAAGTATAGAGCACCCTTCCGCCTTGGTGGGCCGCCTCCAGGATGGGAGGATCACCCGATGATCTAAGGCCGGACCTTTGCACTGAAATAGCGTCAATTCCCCGGCCTCTCAGTCCGTCTAAGATGGCGTAGGGGATATGCTCGTCACAGAGGAGGGACAAGGGCATCAGGAGGAACGGCTCTTCTGGTCTTTCTCCATTTGCTCAGCGAAATCGTCGTTGGCAATGATGGCCCGGTCAATCTCCCGCCGGTGATCGTAGTAGTAGGACAGAGCGGCATGGATTTCAGCGAGGGTTATGTGCGGATGGGCCTCCCAGATCTGGTGGGGAGACATTTGCTTGTGCACATATTCCGCGACAATGTGGTTCACTTTGATTCGCGAATTGTCGATTCTCGGCTCGCCGCCGCATACGTTGGGGGTCTTGACTATGTAACAGGTTTGTATGTTTTCAGTAGTCATTGCTGGCACGCTTCAAGGATGACCGTCTTGTATGTCGCAGTTAGTATAACAATTCGGCCTGCCCGAAGCCTCAGCCCACAAACTTGGTGAAAACCTGATTGGCTATCAGGTAGGTCGGTTTGGTCAGCCTCAAAATAGCGCCTTCCTGTTCCAGAAGACCGGCGTCCAGCGATTCCTGGATTTGTGTGCGAAAGTGGGTGGCCAGATCGACCCCAATCCGGTCCGAAGCTTCATCGATGTCCATGCCGTCCAGCAACCTCAAGCCCAGAAACATGGTCTCCGCGCAGGCTGTGGTGGCGTCCACGGGTTCAAATCCCACCACCTGAGGTATGGAGTCCAGGCATTCCGAAGTAATGTGGCTGAGGACCCCGCTTGGCATTTGTTCCCACTGGTGTACCCGGTCGCCGTAGGTCCGAGGTGAGTCTACGTCCCAAAACCGGTACGGGCTCAAGGAGGAGTGGGCGCCCGGTCCCACGCCCAGATAGGCATGGTTGAGCCAGTAAGCCATGTTGTGCAGCGAGGGCCGTCCGGGCTTGGACCAATTGGAGATTTCGTAGTGATGGTAGCCAGCGTCGGCCAACTCGGATTCCGCGAGGTGGTACATGTCGGCGGCCAGGTCCGGGTCTGGGTCGGGCAGCTTCCCTTCTTTGACCCACTTCTGGAGCGGTGTTCCGTCTTCCAGGGTCAAACAGTAGAGGGAGACGTGGTCCGGGGCAAGGTCGATCAGCAAGGCCATGGTCTCGGACCAGTGGTCCATGCTCTGTTGTGGGATCCCGTACATGAAGTCGAGGTTGACGTTGGAAAAGCCGGCCGCTCGGGCGGTCGTCAACGCCGATGTGGCCTCGCCGACATTGTGTCTGCGGCCCAGGAGGGTCAGCAGGTCGTTGTTAAACGCCTGGGCGCCGATGCTAAGGCGGTTGACGCCTTGGCTCAGGAGGTGATGGCAGGCTTGTTCGGTCAGGTCTCCCGGATTGGCTTCCACGGTGATTTCTGCGTCGGGTGCAACTTGAAATGCCTCACGAGCCGTGTCCAGAATTCGGCCAACCTGGCCTTGAGGTAGATATGACGGGGTGCCGCCGCCGAAAAAGATGGTGTTGACCTGCGGGTGGCCCAGGGCCCGGCCCCAGAGCGCTATCTCCAGGTTCAACGAGTCCAGGAAGGGCGACATAAGGTTTTCAATGCCCTGGTAGGTGTTGAAATCGCAGTAGGGGCACTTGGTTTTGCAAAATGGTATGTGAACGTAGAGAGAAATCCCGGAGGATTGAACGTCACTCATGTTGCCAGGAAATCCTCTCTACGATGGCGGGTCTCTGCCAGGTTGGGAAGATGGATTGCGCGGGTCGGATTCCCACGGAGGCCCTGCCTGGGAGTGAACCGGGGTCAGACTCGTAGGTATTGGGAGAGTCTAAACGTCGTCGACTACCCGGGCTGACCCATCCACAACCTTGGAAGGGTCTTTGTCTTCGGGTCGGGTGCGAGCCGGCGGAGGACCCTGGATATCCTCCAGGACGTGCTTGGGCGACAGCTTGGTTAGGAACAACACCGCCAGCCCCAGGACCAGCACGTCGTCAAAACGGCCGACGATCGGGACCCAATCTCTGATCAGGTCGATGGGTGATATTACGTAGACGACGGCCAGCGGCACCAACAACCGGAGCAGCAACGGCACGCGGCGATCGAAGGTGAGCTTCCAGACTAACCGGACCAGCCGGATAACGTGGGGCAAAAGCCGGGGGACAACCATGAAGACTAGAGGCATCGCCAAGCGGTGAAACATCATTCCTGCCCGCCGAGTGAGAGTCCTTGTCCACCCATTATAAATCATAAACCGGCGGTTGGGGTAAACTGGCAATGGATCCCGAAAAGGTAGTACCTGTGTGCGCGGCGGGAATGGCTGAAGTGGATGACTTTAATCACAGAGGGGATGCGGTATACTGTACCCGCTTCGAGCGTCCGCGGAGAGCAGGGAAATCCAATTCCGTAGTGAAATCAGGCGCCCGGCCCAGCGAAAGCCGCTGGTTGACGGGCGGATAGGGTGAGTTAAATGACCCAGCCCAAGACCGTAGGTGAGTTGAAGGCGAGTTCCTATGAAGTGTTGCCGGTAAGGGGAGAGCTGCGGAAGAACCTCATTGCCAAGATCAGAGCGGAAGAGACCGTGTTCCCTGGGATAATTGGCTTTGAACAAACGGTCATCCCCCAATTGGAAAATGCGATCCTGGCCGGCCAGGACGTGATTCTTCTTGGCGAACGGGGCCAGGCCAAGTCAAGGGTGATCCGAAGCCTGGTGGGTCTGCTGGACGAATCGATACCAAAGATCGCCGGGTGTGAAATCAACGACAACCCCTACGACCCTATCTGCCGCTCGTGTCTGGACCTGGTGGCCGACCAGGGCGACGACACGCCGATAGAATGGATACCGCGGGATGAGAGGTACTCGGAAAAGCTGGCCACGCCGGATATTTCCATTGCCGACCTCATTGGTGAAATCGATCCCATCAAGGTGGCGGAAGGCCGGCACCTTTCAGACGAGTTGGTGATTCACTTCGGGTTGGTGCCTCGCACCAACCGGGGGATTTTCTGCATCAACGAGTTACCGGACCTGGCGGAACGCATACAAGTGGGCCTGTTCAACCTAATGGAAGAGCGGGACGTGCAGATCAAGGGCTACCGCATCCGGCTGCCGTTGGACGTCTACGTTGTGTCCACAGCCAACCCGGAAGACTACACCAACCGGGGCCGAATCGTTACCCCGTTAAAGGACCGCTACGGCTCTCAGATTCATACGCACTACCCCCGGAACAACAAGGATGAAATCGCCATCATGGAACAGGAGCGGTCCAGGTTCCCCGGCGACGATAAGGTGCTGGTCCCGGACTACATGAAGGACATCCTGGCCGAGATCACCGCCCAGGCCAGGCAGAGCAGCGAAATTAACCAACGGTCCGGTGTCAGCGTGCGCCTAACCATCTCCAATTATGAGACTCTGTTGGGCAACGCGTTTCGCCGGTCAATTATCCACGGCGACGAGTTTGCCTGCCCCCGGACCAGCGACTTGCCCTACATTGTGGCCTCCTTTGCCGGCAAAATAGAGCTTGAGACCTTTGAGGAAGGCCGGGAAAACAGGGTCACCGACGACCTGACCCGCCGGGCGGTCTTACGGGTCTTCGACACCTATTTCAACCTGGAAGAACTGGAACCCATCATCGCCGCTTTCGATCTGGGTGAAGCGCTGGAGACGGGGAGTGAGAAACGGGCGTCGGATTACCCGGAGATGCTCGCCAGGGTTGACGGCATGCCTCAAGCTGTATCCAAGCTGACCACCGACACGCGTCCCGAAGTGGTGGCGTCAGCCGGGGAGTTTGTTCTGGAAGGCCTCCACCTGAACCGCCGCCTGAACTGTGAGCGGACACCCGCCGGGTCTGTCTACCACCGCTAAGACCCGGCAATTGCGCCCTTCTACCGTCCCGGTGCGACACTTGCCTGCCAAGTGGAACGAGCCGGGACGTTTTTGTCCTTCCGCCCCGCCCCTAGAAGTCTTCCCGGAAAGCCATTGGCCGAGTTTCGCGCTACGCCATTCAGGCGTATTACAGACTCGAACAGCATTATAGGATATGTAATGCGTTTCAAAAACCTACTATTACATCGATATTCGATGTTGAGAAAACGGCCGCTTGGAGAGAATCGGGGTTTCCGTCCGAGTTTCTAAAGGGTTGGTTTCATACCGAGTTCCCCCGTCGTCGGTCTCCATGCTAGTTTCGACGCGGGGTCTGGCCTCAGACAAGCACCCGCGCGTCCGGGAATCCTTGCAGCACATCCCCCAATTCTGTTGGTCTTGACCCGGGTTCCGGAGCCATTTTTCCTTGAAACAGGCTCGGGCGTCCAGCGAAAGGTCATGCGGCAAGGGCGACGGTAGAGGCACGGCGTGTCCACACCCGGAGTTTTCCCTGTTGCCATAAGTGCATCGGCGCACGGGGAGGGCTCTGGTTCCCGCTGCGGCCAAAATAACCGGCGAGGGGCCGGCGAATTCCGAAGCGCCAACGCGTCGGTGCAACTGGCTTCAGCGAGTCCTCCGATTTCATAGTGCGGTTGCCACGTTAGTGACATCTTCGGCTTGACCCGCCGTATAGCGGCATCTACCATTAGTACAAAGGTTTTATTCTTTTGGTAAGCTATCTGAGGGTCACAAGGAGGCGCCATGGCCGGGGCCGACGTGCAAGAGATCCACTGTAAGACCATCCTTAACCGTATCGACGCACCGGGGTTCCCGTTTCGTTGGACCATGAACCCTTACCGGGGTTGCCGCCACGCCTGCCGCTACTGTTACGCTCGCCCTACTCACGAGTATTGGGGGTTCGATTCGGGCCGGGAGTTCGAGCAGCGGATCTTCGCCAAAATCAACGCCCCGGAAGTGCTGCGCCAGGAGCTTCGCAAGCCCAGGTGGACCGGCGAAGCTATAGCGATCGGCACCGCGTCGGACCCTTACGAGCCGGCGGAATCCCAATACAAGCTGACCCGCCAGATTTTGGAAGTTCTACGAGACCACCGCAACCCCGCCGCCATCACCACCAAGGGTGTCCTGGTGCGGAGAGACGTGGACGTGCTGAGGGAGCTTGACCTGGAAGCCAGCGCACAGGTGTCTTTCAGCGTGGGGAGCATCGACGAACGGGTTTGGAAGGAAACCGAGCCGGGCGCTCCCAACCCCATGGCCCGGTTGGAAGCCATGCAATTCCTGGTGGAAAACGGCATTCACGCCGGAGTTTCCATGGCTCCGATCCTGCCCGGCATATCCGACAGTCCCGAAAGCATTGATGCGGTGGTGGAGGCTGCGGCGGCCCATGGTGCACAGTTCCTCTCGGCCAACCTCTTGTTCCTGAAGCCTGGCTCCAAAGAGTGGTTCATGCCCTACATCAAGGAAGCGTACCCTCACCTGACTAGCGGGTACTCCCGGATTTACCGTCAAACCTATGCACCCCAGGAGTACACCAGTCGGGTGCTGCGGGTGGTTGACGAGGCCAGACGGCGGTGGGGCTTGCCCACCACCATGCCAACACGAAAATTACAGGGGCCACAGATGCAAATGGAACTGGCCCTGACAGCCTAGCAGTAACTCGCGGGCACGGGCGCCGATGCCGGTTTTGAGCGGTCTGTGGATACTCTGAAGGAATCGGACGTGGTTAAGATCAGTATCGGGACGTGTTGATTTCCACCAATTCTCCGGTAATCATATAGATGACCCTTTCCGCAATGTTGGTGGCCCGATCGGCAATGCGTTCCAGGTCATGGGCCACCCAGAGCAGGTAAGTCGCCCGCTCGATAGTGGTTGGGTCTTGGATCATAAACAGCAGCAATTCCCGGTAGACCTGATCGTATAGCTGGTCTACCTCGTCGTCGGCCTGGCAAACGTTGTGGGCTTTCACCTGATCGCGGCTCACCAGCGAGTCCACACTGTCCCGCAGCATGGCCGTGGCCTTCTCCGTCATGCGGGGGATGTCGATCAGCGGTTTCAATGGCGGCGCATCGCCCATCATCAAGCTGATTTTTGAGATGCCTTCTGCGTAGTCTCCGATACGTTCCAACTCTACCCCGATGTGGAGCAGAGCGACGATCCACCGCAAGTCCCTGGCCATTGGCTGCTGGGTTGCGATAAGGTCCACGCAGCGGTCTTCTATTTCAAAACGTTTCCGGTCGATGTAGTCGTCGTCGGCAATCACCTGGCGGGCTACCTCCAGGTCCCGACGCTTCAGACCGTCGACCGCCCGCTGCACTCCCTTTTCCACCACTCCGGCAAGGGTAGACACTTCCTGTTGCAGCACGGTCAAATATTGGTCCAGGTCTTCTCGCGGCATGTCACACCTTCGTCCAGAATGGGGCTCTTTCGCGCTGTTTGTCAAGCAATCTCTCGTCCAGGATTTCCGGTTGTTCGCCGCGCTGCGGCGCGTGAGGGGCGTAGCCGATCTTTTCGAGGACTTGCTGATGAGTGTAATACCCGTTGTAGGTCTGGAGTACCAACGCTTGAAAGAATTCCGGGGCTGACGATTCCACGGCTTTGAGCGCCGTATCCTGCTCTTGGGTGGATAGGTCGATGAACGATTTGCCCTTGGGGCTCGCAATGTCAATCTGTCTCAGGCCTAGGGCGAACAACCTCACTGACGCGGGACTACCCGCCGCCGAGCTCGCGACGAATTGGCTCAACCCCAGGTCTCCCGCGCCTGGCAAATCGCCGTCCGCCGGAATAATCCGGTTGAGTACGGCGGTAAGGAGGACCAATTGCTCTTCGGAGAAGACTTGCTGCAAGATTCAACCCATTTTGGGAAGGATGCTTCCAATCGCCGCTACTTCCATTTAAAGGAGGCGTTAGCGGGTGCCAGGCAACGGCGTGTAGCGGTTTCTTATCGAATATTAAGGTACCGTCACCTCGCCAAAGGTGTCAATCTAATGATTGGTGCGGCCAATGACCGGGTCAGGTTTGCTGCTATGATGATAAGTCACAGTTTGATTCTTTGCTACAGGCGCCCACTTTGCTACAAGCGCCAATGCCGCTGATTGCCAGGCTTCGGAAATATGAGCCTCACCTGAAAGAACTCGCGCTGATCTTCGGCGCTTACCTGGTCTACCTGTTCGCCCGTGGACTGGTTTACTCGGACACGACTGCCACGGGGACTGTCAACGCCCGGAGCATTGTGGGCCTGGAGCGGGCGTTGGGGTTCTTCTGGGAACCCGTATGGCAAGCGTGGATGCTGCAATGGACCGACTTGGTGGGACTGTTTTTTAACTGGGTCTACCTCGCCACCTATTGGCCGTTGATACTCGTCGGCGGCGCGGTCTTGTTCCTGACCGACCGATCCGCTTACTACTACTACCGGAGCACGGTGTTAGTCAGCTTGGCGATCGCCCTGTGCGTTTTCACGCTGTTCCCAGTGACCTCGCCGTTCAACCTGACCGAGCACCTTTCGAACACCATCCAAGACCTGGGGCCAAAAAATTATGGGAGCCCGGAAATGGCGGTGTTTTATAATACCGACGCCGCCATGCCCAGCCTGCATTTCTGCTGGTCCGTGATCATGGGCGTGATGTTTTGGGGGCGGTTGAAAGGAGCTTGGAAGGCGCTGGGAATTGCTTACCCGGTTTTGACTTTTCTTTCTATCATCGTCACCGGGAATCACTTTGTTTTGGACGCCATCGCCGGCGGGGTGTTGGCCGCATTTTCTTTCGGCCTGGTGGCCCTTTGGAACAAAAAACCCCGGTGGAAATCGAGCCAACCCACCGGGGCCTTTTAGAGTAACGTATTTCTTACAGGGTTAAGGCGCGCTGGATCCCCGGCTTGACCGCCAAGACCATCCGGACCGCCGCCCGGAAACGAGGGCCAACCGAATCCAAATGCCCCGTCGCTGGCCGGTTTACGGCGCGGCGCCGACTTTTGCAGCCACTTCTTGAAGGAACTTAGTCACGTGGGGCAGCACCTGGTCGCCCGCCCGGGAGGTCTGGCCATGGTCCAATCCCGGGATTGTCGCGAAGACTGCGTTGGGTATTATCGCGGCCGACTCCTTGGAACCGGCGTAAAACCCGTCGGCGTCGCCGCAGTAGAGTAGACAGGGCAAGTTCAACTTGGGCAAGAGCTGTTCGATTCCATCGGTGCCGCGGGGCGCCAACACGGATGCGGCCAGGGCTTCGGGGTCATTTGCCAGTATGACTGCCTTCCGGTCGGCCGGGAGCGGGCCCTCCTGAGCTTCGGCCGCCTCCACATAGGCTTCCATACCGCGCCGGAGCACGTCGGCCTGCTGCTGAGGATCGAAGGCATTCAGGCTGGGCAGCCCGCTCATGCCTCCAATGATCAGGGAGTGGAACCGTTCCACAGCGTGCATTGCAATGCCGAATCCGATGCGGCCACCCAGGGAGAATCCCATGTAGTGGGCTCTATCTACTCCGCATTCGTCCATCACCGCCAGCACGTCGTTGACCCGGTTCACCAACTCATAGGCTGCGGGGTCGTGGGGTTTGTCGCTTTGGCCGTGCCCCCGGGCGTCGATGAGAATCAGGCGGTAGTCCTGTTTCAGTCCGTCGACATACCCACTGTCGTACCAGGACATCAAGGTCTGTGTCATTCCGTGCTGCATAACCAGCGGCGGCCCCTGCCCGTCTACGTTGTAGTGGATGCGGACCCCGTTGTTGTTGGCGTATGGCATTTTCTCCCCCTTTCAAAAAAAGAATTGGCGGCTTCCAACCCCGGCCGAGGCCCATCCAAGGCATAGACTAAGGTTCCACCGAGTTTGCTTGCGAGGCCGAGTATAGCACTGCCGCCCGGCGATTTGAATGGCGTGGTGGTGACCGGAGAGTTGCTTTCAGTCGCCGTTGATCATACCCCAACCCTCCCCCGTTAGCACCGCCGCGGCGGGATTCGAGAGACCAGGTTGTCGTGCAGGATGTTGGTAGTGGCAGGAGCCTTTTGGGGATGTGCGAGCTTGGCAGTTCATGAGGATTGCCTGGATTTCCGCTGCGGGGAGAGTGGCAGGAGATATTTGAGAGGCCCTGAGTAGCTGTAGGGTCCGACGCACGGCCGCGGGGACAGATATGCCGGATTAGGCCCGGTGGTGTCGCGGCGTTGGCGGTTACCGGTTGCGTCCCCACATGGGGTGGCGGAAGGTCGGCGGGTTGGGTGGCTCGGAAACTCCGGTAGGCGGCGGCGAGTCTTCCGCCGCTGCTGTCGCTGCTATTTCATCGGGACGCCCCGGCGGGTTTGACGGGTAGGGTTGCTGGCCCGCGCCGCGCCGGGGTTGCAGGTTGCTCAAGTGCCGGCCCAGGACAACCAGGCTGTTCAGGTTGTGCACCGGCAAAAAATCGTCGGTGTACGGCAACGCGGCCTGCATCCCCCGGGTAAGCGGTTGGTAGGCTTGGTCTCCCAGCAGCGGGTTCAACCAGATTAAGCGGCTGCAGCTTCGTTGCAGGCGGGACATTTCCTTGGAAAGTAGTTCCGGCTCCCCTCGGTCCCAACCGTCGGAGATCACCATGACCACCGCGCCGCCTCGCACCACGCGCCGCAGCCAGCGGTAGTTGAATGTCTTTACCGCATCCCCGATTCGGGTTCCGCCGGCCCAATCCGGGACCGCTTTGGATACCTGGGTCACGGTTTGATCTACACCGCGGTGCTGCAAATAGCGGGTTATCCGCGTGAGCCTGGTGGCGAACAGGAAAGCCTCCACCCGGTCCAAACCGCTGGCGATGGCGTGTATAAAATGCAGCAGCATCCGCGTGTAACGCTCCATGGAGCCGCTGATGTCGCATAGCAGCACCAGGGACCGGGGTTTGTCCTTGCGCTGGCGGTGGGAAAGTTCCAGAATTTCGCCGCCATACTTCAGGTTGGCTCGAAGAGTGCGGCGCAAGTCCAACTGAGTTCCGGATCCGGGAATCAGGCGTCGAGTTTGACGCCTGCCCAGGTTCCAGGAAAGCTGGGCGATCATGCCCTTGGCCTCTTCTACTTCCTGGGGGGTGAACTGCGCAAAGTTCTTTTCCCGGAGGACCTCCCGGGCGCTGTAGGTCCTGGTTAAATCCACCTGGTCCGAGGGGTCCTCATCGCTTGATTGTCCTTGCGCTCCGCCTCCGGCTGAGTCCGGAGTCGCCGGCGGGCCCGCCTGCGGTTGACGGAATCGACGCTGCTCACCCATGGACCGGAGATCCATAGAGGTTTGGCCGGTAGCCGGCCGGCGCCAGAAAACGTCAAACGCCTCATCGAACAACGGTAGGTCAACTTTGCGGTGCACCAGAATGCATCGGGCCGCCTGGCGGAAATCGCCGCGGCGCGCCAGCGGTATGTGTTCGGTCGCCTGGATCAAGTCAACCATGTTGCCCGATCCTACCTCCAACCCCAGGCGGCGCAGCACTGCACCGAACAGCGCCAGGTTGTGCAGGATTGGAGTTACTGCGTCGTCGGGGTCGTTCAGGGCCGGGGGGTGTTCACTAGGCCCCGCCCCCGCCGCGGCCCCCCCGGCGGGGCCCCGAATTGTTGGAACGTTCCAGCAGCGCCCTCACCGCCTCGCCCCTCACTGCCTCAATGTCATCCTGGTACTTCAGGATGATTCCCAGGGTGTCGTCGATGACCTGGGGGTCCAGCTTGGTTTGATTCAGGGCCAGCAATGCTGAGGTCCAGTCCAGGGTTTCGGAGACCCCGGGAATCTTGTAAAGTTCGGTTCCCCGCAATTCCTGGATAAACCCGGTAACCTCCTGGGCCAAACGGCGGGGCGCATCGGGGATCCGGCTAGTTATGATTTGCAGCTCTTTCTGAAAATCGGGGTAGTCGATCCAGTGGTACAGGCAACGGCGTTTCAGGGCGTCGTGAATTTCCCGGGTCCGGTTAGAGGTGATGATCACGACCGGCGGATTGGCGGCCCGGTATGTGCCCACCTCCGGGATGGTGATTTGGTAGTCGGACAAAAGCTCCAACAGGAAACCCTCAAATTCCTCGTCGGCCCGGTCCAATTCGTCAATCAGCAGCACCGGCGGTCTCTCCAAGCTTTCGTCGATAGCCTGGAGCAATGGCCGCTTTATCAAGAACCGCTCGCTGAACAAGTCCGCCGCGGCCCGTTCCCGGTCGACAGCGCCTGCTGCCTCCATCAGCCGAATCTCCAGCACCTGCCGGGTGTGATTCCACTCGTATACAGCGTGGTTGATGTCCAAGCCCTCGTAACACTGGAGGCGGATTAACCGAGTGTTCAGGCCCTCAGCCAGGGCTCGGGCGATTTCGGTCTTGCCCACGCCGGCCTCACCTTCAAGAAACAGGGGGCGCCGCAGCTTCAGGGCCAAAAACACGGGGACCGCCAGGCTCCGGTCGGAGACGTAAACCTGGTCGCGGAGGATGCTTTGGACTTCGTCGATCGAGCCTGGGAAATCTGCGGTGGTAGACAAGAAGGCTATCTCCTGGCCCGGGGATAAGGGGCGGCCCCCAACGTTTCCCCGCGGAATTCAGTAGGCCATTGTAACTTAAGCCGTTGGCGCCACAAAGTAGCCCCGGAAAAACCTCTGCGCCAACCTCTTCAAACGGACCCAATGGTCGTCCAACGCTTCCCGCTCCTGGATAGAAAGCTGGTTGTAGGTTTTGCCCAACTGGGGAAACTCCCAGACGGAGAAAGCCCAGAACCCGTCCGGCTCCGGGGTTTCGCTGGGCATATCTTCGCCGATTCTTCCGGTCGCCCCCTCCAATTGCCAGGACGCCAGGATGCGGCCCCGATGGGCGATAGCCAGGGATTCAAGCCATGAGGCCCGCCGGTCCTGGCCCCGGTAGGGCCGCAGCATTTCCAGGAGATTGCGAACCCGGTCTTCGCCGGTGGCCGTTTCCCCGGCAAAACGGTGGGTGTACAGACTCTCCCAGCCCGCTCCCAGGGCCGGGAGGACCAGTCCGCCGTCTGACGCAATTGCCAGCATGTCGCCGCTTTGGGACCACAGCTGGGCTTTGAGCCGGGCCACGGCATGATGACTGTCGCCCACCTCATCCGGGGCCGAGGTTAATCCCAGGTTTTGTGGAGTAACGGGGGTCAGCGGCAATCCCTCCAACATCCAACGGAATTGCTGCTGTTTATCGGGGTTGGCAGTACCCAACAAAATCGGCGTTTGATTCATTCGGCGGGTTGGGGATCCGGCTCTCACGTTGCTCGGGGTTGCGGATTTTTGCCGTCAAGCGGATCGTACGGCTCCGCATCCACACTTGTGGCGGGGGTTTCTCCAACGTGACCGCTAGGGTTTGGGTAATCAAATGTAGTCGTAGGTGAATTTTACTCACCTGCGTAGGTCGGTGCAAGAAAATCGCCTACAAATCCCAAATGAAAGCTGTCGGCGAGGCAAACTCGGACTGGAACTGGAACGGCGTTTGCGGCGCAGCGGGCTAGTTGCTACTATCCGTCTTCCGCAGAGGCTTTATCCGAGGTCAAATGGTAACTTACGCCGGGGATTCTAGATGAAACGCTTGCTGTTGGCACCCATAATTGCTCATGTATTGGCTTGGGTAGGGTTTTTTGAAATGGCTTTGTGGCCCTTCAAATACAGCGATACAACCACAACCTGGTTCCCAGACGGCACGGTGCGAACTGTATTCAGCCATTACCCTGGGCCCCTCATCCTACGCCTGGGCCTTTGGGAAGTTCTGTTGCTGCTGGTGCCGGTTGCGCTGACCGGCTTGGGAATCTGGCTTGCCTGGCCCCGGAGCTCTGGGTCAGTGTGGTCCAAACCGGCCCTGTGGGGGTTGGGCGTTCTTTGCCTGGCCTACTGTTACGTTCCGATCTGGTTCGTTAGGACGGAAATGTGGTTCGTTAGGGCGGAAATCTGGGTCATTGGGGTGTTCTTTCTACCGGCGGCAGTGATGCTGATTGTTTCGGCGATTATCGTGAGTAGACAAAAACGAGTCCCGAACGCCGCATAAAAACGTTAATTCCAACCAAGGCTCGCTACTGCGCTGGTCGGCCCTTGTCGGCGTGGTTCTCCGTGGCCCGCTTCCCGGCGGGCTGGTCTAATGAAGGGGTCAAGTCTTGAGTAAGCCCTTGCCCCACCAGGAGTCAGCGTTGCTGTTTGGCTGGCCGAAGCCGGTCTCCCAGCCGTTTTCCGTCTGGCCCAGGACCGGGGCCGCGTCGGCTTTGTCCTGCTCGAGCAAGTTGGTTCCGGGACCTCCAACCGCAAAGGCAAAGGTTCTGTCCCGGCCTTCGGCGTCGGTGGAAACCGCCCAGGCGCCGAAGAAAATGAACAACGCCAGGGCAAATGCCACGGCAATCACAAAGGATATTGGAGCGGGTATGTGTTTATTCATATGCTTTTCCCGCCGGTTGTCGGCCTGTTCCGCCTAAAGGTGCACCAGAGATTGTACCCGGACATCCATTATACGACCATTCGGGTTGACGGGAAGCCAATCGGATTTGACGCCCGTTAGCCGTAGCGGCAACGGCGTTGGTGCTCGGCGTTGATAATGGAAGTTATGGCAGCACGTTAACGGACTTCCACCTCGTGGGGGAATACCATGTTGTTGCCGTAACCTCGGCCGTCCCACTTGTTGGGGAACTCCAGGGGTTGGGTCTCTCCCTTGTCGTTGGTGGCCCGGCACATCAGAACATACCGCCCGGCGGCAGGGGCGCGCCAGTAATGCGCCCAGCGGTTCCAGGAATAACCGGACCGGGGATGCAGCTGGTCCACGGGGAACCAGGTTTGTCCGCCGTCGTCGCTGATTTCGACCAGGCTGATCTGATCTTCACCGGACCAGGCCGCCCCGGCCAGCTGGTACCCGCCTAGTGGGACCACTTCTCCGGGAGCCGGGTTGGTGATAATGGACTTGACCTTCAGCTTGGTGTAGTAGGTGAAAGGGTCAGCGGAACCCGGCTGGTTCATGGTCATGTAGCGTTCGGTTTGATAGAACCCGTCGAAAACATGGCCCAGCACGTGGATCCCCACCAGCCATTTTACGGAGTTCATGCCGTACCAACCCGAGACCAGCAAACGCAGAGGAAAGCCGTGGATCGCCGGCAGCGGTTCCCCGTTCATCCGGTAGGCCAGCAGAGTGTCTGGGTGTGTGGCTTTGGCGATAGGCAGGCTGCGTTCGTAGGTCACCTCGGGTGGGTCGCCAACCGTTTCGTCGGGTCCGTGGTCGGCGCCCTCAAACATGACCTCGACGGCCGAGTCTTTAACTCCGGCGCGCTGTAAAACGTCGGCCAGCGATACGCCGGCCCATTCGGCGTTGCCCATAATTCCGTGGCCCTTGATTTGCTCCATGATTGAACTGGTGCGGGTGACCTTTCCCCAATAATCGGGGACCGGACTGTTGCCGCAGCATTCAAACGTCACCTGAAACCGTTTCTGGGGCATATCGAGCAAGTCCTGGTAGCTGAGGCTCAAGGGCTGTTCCACCTGCCCGTCCACTGCGAGCCGGTATGACTCTGCGTCAATCCCCGGGATCTCTGCCCAATGATTGCGGACGTAGAACAGATCGTTGGGGACCACGTCTTGTTGCAGGGCCGCCGGCGGCGAAGCGAAGGTGCGTTGTCCGGCATTGGTGGGAATTAGCTGAGGTTTTTCCCTGGTGCGGTTACGCGAGATAGCCATCGGAATCTCCTTCTGGTGCGCCTGCCTGTATGCGGCCCATTGGCCGGTCGATAACCCAGGGCTGAAAGTTCTTCGGCGCGCTGTTTCTTAGAATGCCGGTTCAGCGTCCTACTCCAGGTACTCGGTTTCCAGGTGAGCAGTGGGGTAGGTAACCAGCAGTTTGACCGGAACCCAAAGTTGGTTTATGAGCTTGTGCGGCTCACCCGGAGGCGCAAACAACGTGCAGCCGGCCCGGACGGTCGTCAACTGGTCTCCCATGACCACCTGTACTGCTCCTTCCGTTACCATGATGGCCAGGTCTGTCGGGTGGGTGTGCAACCGACCTTCCCACCCGGGAAGCAGCTCCACCTCTTTTATGGTTAACGATTCCGCCCCGTTGTCACTGGACACAAAGGCGCGTTCCCGGTAACAGTCCGTGGCGGGGGGCATGGGCACGGCGCCGTGTTGAATTATGGGCATGACGTCTCCGGGGTGAGGGTTTTGGACCCAGGCCTGGTTTGTCAGCCTGGTTCGAGGTGTATGGACCGGTTAGCTCCCGGTCCGCCGACGTTCCAGTTCCTCTTCAAGCTGGTGTATTCTCGCCTCGGCTTCCTGCCGAGCAGTTCGTTCCGCGCTCACTTCGTCCAAGGCTTGTTCCAGGTTGAGGTGGTACGTGTTGGTCTCGGAGTCGTAGAGTTCCGTCATTCCGTCGTGCCAACACAGGTATCGTTTCAATGCCGGGCTGTATGCCTTGAGAATCCCATCGGGTTCGGTGGTTAATTCGAAGGGCTGGTAGGCCCCGTTAATCAACTGCTCCCCGGTCAGGGGTTGGTTGTAGTAGGTCCCGCCGGTCGGGTCAAAGCGCCAATATTCGGAGATACCGATTTGGGCGTAAAGGTCGCGCTTGTGCCCCATGTCATTCTGAAAAGTGCTTTCCGAGCCGATTTCCAAGGCAAAATCCGGAGGCTTTCCTGCCTCCCAGGGCAGGTACAGTTTCCTTCGCCGGATGGCCTGAGGGTCCACGTCGAAAGCAAAGTAGAGGTCCGGTAGGACCCGGTTGTTCAGGTTGTCCGGGTTATAACAGACCGTGGTGTGTGAGTCGACGAATACGCCTTCCCGCGGGTAGATGCTCTTCAGGTGAGCGTCCAGTGTTTGGAAGATTCTCAGAATAGCCGGGCTTTGTTCCATACCGTCGGGCAGCGGCTCCAGTTCGTTCGGATCGTATTCGAGGCTCGCGTAGTCAATGACCGATATGATCCGGTAGGTTGGCTTTGTCGTCATTTCGGGGGCTCCTGGCCCGGTTGTTACCCGGCGGGTCCGGCTTGTTGGCCTGATGATAGCACACGCCTGTGCTTCTGGTAGTCAGTCAACCGTGTAATCAAAAGGGCGAATGCGGTGAAATTTTGGTTCGGGCGTTCTGGGTGTCGCCTGACGGAAATTACTATCCCAGAGATGACTGACTGCAAGGGTTCATATTAGTCACCTGTACCATGCCATATAAAAGGTTCTCCCGTATCAGGGTCCTCAACGCCTTCTAACAGTGGAGGATCATTGTGGTCGGCTACTGTTTCATTGAGTTGAGTTTGAGTTAAGCCAAAAGCTGGTGCGCCAAAACCACCGAAATCTGCGCCAGATACATTTGCCCCTTGAAGATTAGCGCCTGTGAAATTCACCCTTTCGAAGTGAGCACCTGCTAGATTGGAGCCCATTAGAAATGTTTTGGAAAAGTCGGTCTTTAAGACGGTAGAACCACTGAGATCGGCATTCCAGAGAAGTGCTTCCGAAAAATCCGAATCCCGAAGCCAACTTCCTATGAGTCGAGTTTCTATCATATTCGCTCGGCGTAACCTTGAAAAAATTATCATAGTTACATCGTAGGTGCCGTCACTATATTGGTCCATTATCCTCGGCCGATTTCTACCTTCAACGACGTATGGGCTGGATAGATCGGCTCCTCGAAGAATGGCGCCGGACAAATCCGAAGCCCAAATGGTTACACCTTGAAGGGAGGCATCTCGAAGAGTGGAAAACGCAAGATTAGTGTTGTGTAATCTTCCTCCATTTAGGGTGGCCGACCGCAGGTTTAAGGGGTATTCAGTATCAGGATCTTTTTGATCAAACAACATACGTGGAGGGAGGGCTTGTTCATCAAGACCAACCCCTTGTTCGAATAGCTCTTTGATCTTTTCGGACAGTTTGACCGGCGAAAGGTCATCCTCCTTACTACTTAGAGGGTGTGTGAGAAATCCCGTTCAAGCTGGCTGGAGTCTTTTTAGCATGAGATGGATCATGGCTACATAAACCCAGGCCTCGCTGGTTTCCGGTAGGGCTTCATAGTCTTTGCTCAAGCGCCGGCAGCGGCCCAGCCACGCCAACGTCCGCTCCACCACCCACCGGCGGGGCAGCACCTCAAAGGGGTGACTGTCCGGCCTCCGCCGGACCACGGTCAGCAGCCAACCGCCAGTGACCCAGGCCCAGGCTACCAACTTGCCAGCGTATGCCCCGTCAGCCCAGATCACTTTGAGCCTGGGAAACCGGCCCACCATTTTGCTCAACACCAGCTTGGCTCCATCCCGGTCTTGAATGTTGGCGGCATGTACCACCACGGCCAGGAGCAGTCCTAAAGTATCTACTGCGATGTGACGCTTGCGCCCAGCAACCTTCTTGCCTGCATCGTACTTGTCGGCATAGTAGCCCCTGGCCCCCCTTTTTCCGTGGTCTTCACCGACTGGCTGTCGATGATCGCGGCGCTGGGCGCAGCCTCGTGTCCCTCAGCCTCCCGAACCCTGGGGCGCAGCGCCGCCTCAATGCTCTCCCAGGTCCCATCTCTGCGCCACTCCCGAAAATACCACCAAACCGTCCCCAGGGCGGCAGGTCATGGGGCGTCATGCGCCAGGGTATGCCGCCGCGCAGCACATATAGAACGCCATTTACTACTTCCCGCAAGTCCACGGTCCGAGGATGCCCCCTGGGTTTGCTTGGCGGCAGCAAGGGGGCTAATTCGGCCCACTGGGCGTCAGTCAAATCGCTGGGATAAGGTTTTCTGTTCATACCCCCACAATAGCAAGATTGCTGACCCACTCCCCATGAGAAATTCGTGCAGGTTTAGCCCTTTCTCACACACCCTCTTAGAGTAAATACGCTCATGACGGCTTGAACGTCCTCTCGCAGTCTGAGCGATGGGGCCTGATCATCGGGTGGCTGACGCACAAAAGCACACAAGGTTTCGATCAACTGGATCCGGTTCGGCCTCGGACTGTCGGCAAACAAATGCCACAAAGCATAGACACCTCCTAAGCGAACAGCCTGATGTTCACTAGCCAACATTTCTACACCTTTTTCGAATCGAGCGTTCCAAAGGTTTCCAACAGCGGTTTCAGATTGATACATCGTAGCCTTCGACTGTCGATCCGCGGCAATAGACCTCCAAACTGCTAATCCAATGGCAATGGCGCCCGCGACCAAGAGACCCAGATTGCGCAGAGTAGTACTACCGGATTCCCTTACGCGTAGTTGGTTTTGAGGCTGCTCAGAAGATTCCGCTGGTCCGTTTACTGATTCTTCTGTGACAAGCCAGTCGCAGGAGACTACTGATACCGAGCAAAGGACAACTAACAGGGCTAATGCCCATTTGGTGGCGCTTGGAACAAGGGACTGCAGCCTATCCAAAAGAACGCGGCCCACCTTAGATCTAACAACACTTATGAGCAACGATGCCTCTAGTAGTCAGTCATCTCTGGAATAGTAATTTCCGTTGGGCGACACCCAGGACACCCGAACCACACTTCACCGCATTTGCCCTTTTAGTTACACGGTTGAATGACTACTATGGGGGTGATCGGGTGTTAGCGCAACAACCGCATGCTTAGGGATCCTTGGCGCGAAGTGTACCAGGATATCAGGACTGAACCGTGGGACATGCCGGTCGTATTAGTTGCCGCCGCGAGTCGCGCCGGTCAGGTTCTCTCGCCAATTTGACGACTAAGTTACTCGCACGTTACTCAATCAAACTATTCGATAACGATGTCGTAACCCACAATTGCCGTGAAATTTTTACGCATGTTGTTGTACCGGGGCTGGTGAGACTGGGTCTTGCCAGAGGCGTCGGTGGCTCGTGACATGACCTGGTACTGGCCCGGCTCCTGGGCGTCCCACAGGTAGGACCATCGCACCCACATCCACCGGTCCCGGGGCTCTTCCAGCCGGGAAGCATGCCAGGTTTTTCCGCCGTCAACGCTGACCTCGACCTGGGTAATGGCGCCCTCGCCGCTCCAGGCATATCCCCGCACCACGTGGACTCCTCTGGGCAGCCTCTCGGTATCGTCATTGGGCTGGGTGACTATGGACTTGACCGGGATGGTGGTGATCAACTCTTTGTCGGTGGCGTCTGCGGAGTCGGCATAATAGTAAAAGTTGTAGTGGTACCAGCAGTTGGGCAGGTGGTCCATCGCTTCCAGGCGGCGGATCCACTTCACCGACCAGTTGCCCGACCAACCAGGCACCAGCAGCCGGACCGGCGCCCCGTGCAGGTGCTCCAACAACTGGCCGTTTTGGGCCCAGCACAACAGCGTGTCCGGGTGCAGCGCCTTCAGGCGGGGCAATCCCTTGTCGTAGAAGAAGGCTTCCGTTCCCGGCGCGGCGGTAATGGGAATCCCCTGGTCCCAGCCTTCGGCGCGAAAGTAGAGAGCTTTGTCGGTCAGCCCGGCATCGTTTAGCACTGCGGCCAGGGGAGCGCCGGTCCACTCAGCGGCGCTCAGGATCATGGCCTCCTGGGTGCGGGACGGTTTCGGCCCCTCGCCTTTGAAATACTCGAAGTAGGTGGCATCGCTGCCGGAGCACTCCATCACCGTGCGAACGGTGCGGCCGGGGTACCGCCGTAGCTGCTCGTAGTCGATGGTCAGGGGATTCTTGACTTCGCCGCCAATCGTTAGCGTCCACTGGTCCGCGGGTACGACCTCGGGCACGTCAAAGTGTTGGACCACGTAGTGAAGCTCGGTTGGGGTTATCAACCCTTCCAGATCCATGACCGGCGCCCGGACCCGCTTGACCCGCCCCTCGTCGTCCAGAAGGTTGACCGGATTCATTTGCTTGCTGGGCCAACCGTACCAATTGTCGCTACCGTGAGGATTGGTAGACTGGGGCCCCCCGGCTCCGCTCATTTGAAGAAAGTCGGGGACGGCGCCTTCCTCTTGCTGGGTGGCCATGGTTAAATCCTCCGCTAAACGCCAGACTGGTACTTCTCGCCCAGGGCGGTTTCCCATCTTAGATAGTGCATCATCTCGGCGTAATTCCGGTCGGGACCCGAATATACGACGTCGGCCGGAGGCCTGGTGATCCCGGTCAGTCCGGTCTCAACGTCCAGCCCGGCGTTTCGCCAGGAAGCCATCCCGCCGTCCAGAACGGAGACGTTGCGGTAACCCATTTGGGTCAAAGTGGCCGCCGATAGGATAGAAAGACGGCCGTCGGCGCAGGTGACGGTAACCGGCGTTTCCTGACTGGGGACCGCGTCATTGATTTGTAGTTCCAGCCATCCCCTGGATACCCAACGGGAGCCGGGAACGTGCCCCCGGCTGAAGTCCTGGCTGGTGTCCACGAAGATGGTCACTCCGTCGGATGAATCGTTCAATTCCCGGGCCGAAATGAGGTGGGCCTTGGCTTTCGCCTCTTGCAGGCCGGACACCGGGGTTTCGGGGTCTCCCGTGGCCAGTTCCAGCCCCGCTTCGGCCCAAGCCTGGGTTCCGCCCTCAACGGCGTAAACTTCTTCCATACCCATCTGGCGGTACCATGAGGCAACCAAAGTGCCGCGGGCAAAACCATCGCAAGCGAAGACTATGGGCGTGTT
Source organism: Dehalococcoidia bacterium (assembly GCA_965226825.1). Lineage (GTDB taxonomy): Bacteria > Chloroflexota > Dehalococcoidia > Lucifugimonadales > UBA3495 > Io17-Chloro-G2. Next base: position 2,372,870 of record CBDDED010000003.1, on the reverse strand, counting down.
CTTGACCACCGCGACATCGTCCGACCGCTGCACTACCTGCCCACCGGGGAACCATGTGAACCCGGGGATGTGGCCGGAGAGGTACTCTTCGCGGGTCCTAACGTCAACCAGGTAAACGTTGTCCTGGGCCTGTCGAGCGATCATTTCCTGGAGCGTTGCCACCGGCAGCGAGCGCACGCCGTCCTCCGCCGCCACCCGGCGGGCATAGGCTTCGGCGGCGGCCAATCCCTGGTCGGAAACCGGCGGGAGGTCCATGCGGTCAGCCCCGGTTTCAAGTTCATAACCCGCCAGCACCCAACCCGAAGTGCCGTTCTTGAGGCCGACCGCGTTGGTCAAACCCATTCGCTGCAAGACGCGGGTTCCGATGATGCTGCGAGTGCGGCCGGCGCAGTTGACCACCACCGTAGTGTCCGGGTCCAGGTCCTGGGTGATGTCGGTGATGCGCATGGCCAGCTCGCCCCCCGGAAGGCTGCGGCCCCCGGGAATGCAGAAGCGCTGGTATTCCTCCGGGGTCCTGGTATCCAGAATCACCAGCTTCTTACCCTCTTCAATCCATTGGTGCAGGGTGGTGGCCTCGATTTCAGGAACGTGGTGCTCCACCTCCATGCGCTCCCCGAAATCCTTGGAAGGCACATTGCTGCCCCATTCAGTGGGTTGGTTCTGGCTCACCCACCAGTTGATGCCTCCGGTAAGCACCGACACCTGGGTGTAACCCATGACTTCCAGGGTTTGCGCCGCCAGAGCCGAGCGGCGGCCATCGTCGTCGCACACCACGATTGGCGCGGTCTTGGAGGGGACCGACATTGCCATCTGGAATTCCAGCAGACGCCGGGGAATCAGGCTGGCGCCGGGGATGTGGGAACTGTTGTATTCGCCTGGGTCTCTAACGTCGATCAGGGCGAAACGGGCGTTGCCATCCAACAGGTCACGCAACCCTTGGGGAGATATTTCCTGGGCCATTGGGGTTCACCTCCATTGGGTGAAATGCGGGTGTCGTCCAGTACGCCTGGAGGGGTAAAGCTGTTGGTTTTGAGCCTGCTAGACCGCAGCGGCTCAATCGCCGCTGACGGCGGGAGACGGTTGGGACCTGGCTTCCGACGGGTAGGGCATCCTCCCAATTGGGGATGAGGGGCTTGGACGTGGGTTCCAACAAAAGGATGGACACCGCGCCGGTCACGCTGGCCGCGATGGACACGATCCAGGCCAACTGGTAGCCGCCGGTGAGGTCGAAGATAACCCCGCCCAACAGCCCGCCAATCGCCATCCCGGAGCCTGCCCCCATACTCTGAAATCCGAATATGGAGCGCACCGGGCCCATGCCAAAGTATTGCCGGTTGATCACCAGGAAGGCCGACATTTCTCCGCCCATTCCCAGGCCGAACAGGGCCGCGAAGAGGAAGAAGTGCCAGGGTTCATGGGTCCAAAGGAGCAGCGCCACGGTAATTCCCTGGACAAAGTAGGCCAGGGCCATAACCCCCTTCGCTCCCCAAATGTCTGCCAGCACCGGCGTGGAAAACCGGCTGATGATGCTGGTCAACGAGTAGATGCTGACGATATACGCGGCGGTTTCCAGCCCAACGCCGCGGGTGGTGGCGTAAAAGACAACGCCCACCATGACCACCGAATGGCCGATGCAGCCCAGGTGGTGAATCAGTATCAAATTCCAGAAAGCCCTGGTCTTGAGGGCTTGCCGGAGGAACACCTTGCTGCGGAGTTTAGCCATGCCCGGTCCGGTGGAAGAAGCCGATGGCGGCCGTTCATTCGCGTCGGCCCCGTAGGCAGACTGCCCCCGGTCCTGGGGGTCTCCCTGGAATTTCCAGAGCAGGGCGAGAATTATGGCGCCCCCTACCGGCGCGAGAATCCAAAAAGCGGTTTGCCAATCGGTCCGCGCCAGGAGAATTGCCAGCACCGGCGCCATGATGGAAGTCCCCATGCCGCCGGCCGACTGTTGGATTCCCACCGCCAAACCCAACCGTCGCTTGAACCACGCCGCCACGGTGGTGGGAATATTGACGCGGAACATGGATTGGGAAATGCCCAGCATCAGGCTGTAGTAAAGGTACAGGTGCCAGATCTGGGTCATTGTTCCCATCAGAAACAGCCCCGCCACGTACAGGAGCGTGGCCGCCATCAGGCTGGACCGGGCCCCGTACCGGTCGCCAATCCAGCCAGCCGCCGGGGAGAGAATGGCGCTGATTATGCTGCGGAGGAAGTAGGCCATTGTGATGGCGGTAAGAGTCCAGGCGAACTCGTCCCGCAGGGCTACGATGAGGATGGCGAAGGCTTGGCCGATGAAGTTGGTGGTAATCTGGAGCAGCGTAGCCAGTCCCACTATCATCCACGCCGGATGATAGTTGTCCGATAGGGACTTGATGCGCTGTTCCAATTGCGGCAAAGGGCTATGTCCGGCTTTGGCCCGGGAGGTTTGGCCGCACCTACCCGGGGTTGAATTGCTTGCTCAGGGGCGCCTGTTCGGGTGCGCTGCCTGCCCGTAGGCGTCGCCTGCTCGTGGGTTCAGATTGGGCTCAGATAATGGACGGCGTTAGCAGTTGTCCCATTTTGGAGTGGCGAAGGTGAAAACCTCGCCGGTGTCCAGGTTGTAGCGGCGGCGCGGCAGGCCGCGCAGGTCAGTGCCGTACACGTGGACCTCCACGGTGGGCAGGTCGGTGTGGTTGTCCATCTGGTGGATCTCGTCCACGTCGGGGACCAACAGGGTTATCTGGCCGGGCCGAAACTGGGCGCTGCGGTCCCGCTCCAGCCTTGCGAAACCATCCTTCGACCGGTCGTCCACCCGTTGATAGCGGGTTTCCGTCAGGGTGTTTTCCAGAACCCCGATCATGCCCCAGGTACAGTGATCATGGGGTCCCAGGTGCTCTCCCGGTCCCCAAACAACCGATGTAACCTGCAGCCCGCTTTCGCCCTGGTACAACAGGTAGGACCCGTGATCCGGCCTGGGACCAACCCCAACCGGTCGCCGGTATTCGTCCGGAATGTTGTCGGGGTTCCGGGTCAGCTTTTCCAGCCAATCTGAGCCGACGTCAAATATCTTTTGCTGGTCGGGTTGGCCGGCAATCAGGCCTTCCATGTCCTGCACGAACTGTTCCAGCGTGTATTTGAGAATGGTCACGTCAACATCTCCCCAGCGGAAATCAGCCCCACCGCGCAAGGATTATGGCAACCGCCCCTAATAGTGTCAAGAAAACCGCCTCTGGCCGCCAGGGGCCATTTCATTGTCTACCGTTGTGACGGCCGACGCGCCCGCCCCGGTCATTGCCATGAAAATAGGTCATCTTAAAACCCATGAATGGCCTTTTATCCAATCGCGCGTACCTCCCGTCATTCTCGCCGCAGCGGGAATCCAGAGCCCTTTTGATGAGAATCGTGCTTACCCGCTTGCCGAATGTCCCGCTTCAGGAGTGCCGGTTTTCATAACCGTGTTGGCGCAGGATGTGGGTTCTGGATTCCCGTTGCGACGAGAATGACGGGGAGTGGGCGGAACATTCACGCGGGGGGTGGGCGTGGTTGCTTACCCAAAAGAGCTCTGGAGTCCCGCTGGGACGCGAATGACGGATGGCTTTGCCAAGGACACCCATGAGGATGAAAACGCCCTATTCCCTCGATAATAGCCGGGATTGGGGTAGGTTCCCGCTCTGACGAGGAGATGCTCGGCGCAGGGAATTTCTGTCAGGGGTAAGCTTGGCTACCCATGTGAACTCCTGGGTTCCAGCTGCGACGGGAGAGACGCGGCGTGGGGAGTGCGCCTGCGGGGTTTCCGGGCGGAGCGGGCAGGCTATGTTAGAATTACCGATAGAAACTATTCATGCGCACCTGGCCCCGGCCATTCGTTATTCAGGACCAACTGGTACAAGTGATGGACGACGACGAATTCGTAGCGAGAATCCACCGAAAGATCGAGCGCATGACCCAACGCGCCGTTGAGGTGCAAGTCGATCGGGAGGAGCTGAACCAGCTTCAAGTGGACCTGCACCGTGAGGTGCCTCTGGTGGTCGTGGGTTCGAACGTCCTCAGGTACTCCGGGTTCGCTCGCATGTGCATCGAGTACGCAGTGGAGTCCATCAAACAACAACGCACCATTGATACGCTGGAATTCCATCTGCTGTTGGCCCGGAACTGAGCATCCCGGACAGCGCAGCGGATTCCTTCTCGCCCGAGCCTGCTTAGATGAACCAAGAACCGGCGCCCCCTCCTGAAGAGCTTCGCCCCTGGTACTACCAGAACCTGTTTTTAATCGCCGCCTTCGTGCTCCCGCCTTCCTGGTCGGTTCTCATACTGCGTTCGCCCTGGCATAACGGGATACTCTCCGGCGGCCTGGCATGGGCGTGTTTGATCGTTGGAGCGTTCGTGGCATTCAAGTCAGTGCAGGATGGCAGCGGCAGCGTGGTAATCGTGTTCATCGTGCCGGGGTTGGCGTTGACCCTGGCAACCCAGGCGCATTGGGCCGGATACAAAAAACAGTTTATTGATCCGCTGAACCCTCCCGTGCCAGCCCCGCCGGCAGTAGTCCCAACGAATGGCGATCCGGTGGAGCCCGGCGAGAGGCCGAGGCTGGCGCGGCGGTACCGGTCCCGAAGGCGGTCCCGTTCTTCCCGACCCCCCCGGCGGTGACGCGGAAAAATGTGCCGCCGCAAAAATGTGTTGATTGAAAAAGGAAATGGCGCCGGAACTTGGCTTGAAATCCGGTTGGGACCTTACGGTTGAGTGTTAAGGAACAAGCCGCCATCCGGCAGCTTGATTGACCTGACGTGGAGAAGGCTGAATGACAGAGCAACATGAAGAATTCCGCAGGGGGATGGTGGTGTTCGCCCATCCCGACGATGCGGAATGGGGCTGTTCCGGCACTGCGGCCAAGTGGTGTGCCCAGGGATGGGAAGTGGTGTACGTGGTTTGCACCGACGGTAGCAAGGGGTCGGACGACCCGGAGATGACGTCGGAAAATTTGATGAAAATCCGCAGCCGGGAGCAGCAGGAGGCGGGCAAGGCGCTGGGGTTGAGCCAGGTGGTTTTCCTGGGCTACGAGGACTCCATGCTTGAGCCCACATTGGACCTCAGGCGGGACATTGCCAGGGAAATCCGCCGGTTCCGCCCCGATGTCCTGATCTGCAACAGCCCCCAGCGACGCCTCAACGAAAGCGGCTACATAGGCCATCCCGACCATTTCGCATCCGGGGAGGCGGCCCTATCGGCAGTGTTCCCCACGGCCAGAGACCGGTTGACCTTTCCCGAATTGCTTGCGGAAGGCCTGGAGCCCCACAAGGTGCGGGAAGTCTGGGTATCCGAGCACCACGAACCTAACTTCTACGTCGACGTCACGGAGTACATCGAAACCGCAGTGAAAGCCCTGAAGTGCCACAAGTCCCAGGTGTCGGACGAGGACGCCGAGGTCCACCTCCCCGCCTGGCGCGCCCGCATCGGAGAACAGGTGGGCTTCAAGTACGCCGAGGCATACAAGCGGTTCAAGCTGTAGGGGCAACCCTTCAAAAATGACTGGCGCTAAAGCAAGTTAGGCTCAAGGGTATACGGTTACTATGAAAATAGGCCATTTTCATCCCCATGTGTGGCCTAGACGAGGCCATGGCAATTCTCGCCGCACCCACCGGCACCCTACGCACCGCCGCCCCACCGCGTCCCATCGTCATTCTCGCCGCAGCGGGAATCCAGAGCCCTTATTATGTTTAATGGCGGTTGTGCTAACGGGAAACGTGCGGGGTGCGAGGCCGCAGTTCCCGGCGCATCGGCTCTGCCATGGCCGTGTTGGAGCATAGTCAGGGCTCTGGATTCCCGCTGCGGCGAGAATGACTGGAGAGAATGAAAAGGCCTTGAGCGCTGAGAGTACGGGAATGCGGTTCGGCATATCGTTGATGTACGAGAGCAATACGCAAGAATCCCAATAGACGATTCTCTGTTTCTCGGGCATCTCTTAACCGGCGAATAACTTCCTCGGGCATCGCATCTCCGAGCTGCCAAGGCACTGCCCCCTGGGCAAGCCGGTAGGACCCTGGTGCAATGTCTTCTAGGATTTCGATACCCAGGATTTGCCTAACCGCCATCGGACGGCCCGAATCCCTCTCCCTAGAGATCCGTCCGCTGACCCTAGCTCGGCGGCCCCACGCGTCGCGCATCAATTCTTCTTGGCCCGGTTGGAGATAGCAGCCAACGGCCTTGTCATGGACGGTGTCGTACAGATTGAACCGCAAGCTCCCGCGGTTGCTCAACGTCTGCACTCTTCCAGTAATGGCCCCAATGCTGGCCACCGAGATCCGCCGGGGCGGCGCTGCCCCATTGCCGGAAATGGTGTAATCCCCGGACAGGGTTTCGAAGCGCACGTACTCGAAGGTCCGCGCCAAGTTGCCGATTGCCTGTGCCGCCCGGTTTACTTCCAGGCTGTAATGAAGGTCTTCCCGGCTTTCCAAAGCCCTCCCGATGCTCTCGTACTCGTCAACGATTCTCTCGACTTTGCCCGTATCCGCGGCTTCGCCGCGCAGCGTGACCACCGCGCTCCCCGGTTGCAAGTCGTCAATAACCCAGCGTACCCCCGTGCCCTGGGTCAGTGCAGCCACCAACTGGGAAAATTGAGCTATTCCCCGTTGAAGTTGGCCAATCTCTACCCGGCCACCCATCTCAAATGTCAGAGTGTCCCCAGCCATACGAATCACACCAAGATTAGTTGCTTGTCTCCTGCCCCGCACGGGCCAAGTTTAACATTAGCAGCCGCTCCAGTATCTCCCCGTCCGCCAGGTCCGCCGGCCAGCCGTAGGCCCTGGCAACGGCGGCATCCAGCTTTTCGTGGGCCAGTTGCAGCCAGGTAGGGCGGGTGTTGTACAGGTTGGTCAGCGTCCGCTTCTTCAGTTGGGTTTCCGGCATATCCGCCGGGTTCAGCCAGCCCTCCCGAAGTTTGTTCAATTCCTGCGCCGCCTCCGCGATGACCTCTCGCTGATCTTCGGTTGGTTCCGGGAATGGGAAGGTCTCAAAGCATGTGGTGGGGGTGTAGCGGAAACCCGACTCCACTTCCCTTAGTTGCGTCCCCATGGCACGTGACCATGCCTCATGGAAGCGGGAATGCAGCACGCCAAAGGTGTAATCATCGTCGCGGGCAACAACTATCAATGAATGATCCGGCAAAACTTCCGCGGACAGCCAAGCAAACAATCGATGCTTCGCTGTTGTTGGGGTGACTATATAACGTTCGAGACCTTGGAGAGCCATTCGCATGCCAGGCCTCGGTTCCATATGCAACCACCAGTTCTTGGCATATATCAAACGCTTGCTATTCAAGCGGACTGGCTTTACATGCGTACTTATGTATTCGAAGGGAGCTTCGTATAAGGTCGATTCTGCCATGGACTGGTCAACGCCAAAATCTATTATCCACGTCCCAGTCGGACGGGATGTTAGGTCTCTGCCGTTGACTCGCGGGCGGACCACGTCACTATTTTTTCTGCTATCGGGATTCGGGCTGTCGAGCATCTTTTGCGCCAGCGAACCGGGAATGTCAAAGGGACCGCCCTTCGTATCGCCCATAAAAGCTACGCCGAGATTGGCCTTGAGGCGGTGGGCCTTGGTGAGATCAGCCCCCGACGTGAGATTGGCGTGAATCGATGCAACCGTATTTCCATCCAGTTCGCGGTTAGCCTCTGAGCCGTCGTCGAATCCTACTATGGAGATATGGACCGCCGCCCCGTCGAGAATCCAGGGATGGTCCGGCCACGCCAGGAAAATGTCCCCGGTCTCCTTGATCCGATGGAGCACCCGTCGATTGGCCCCGCCCCGGATGCCCTGGGTCGCCAGCAGGCCAATCCGCTTTGATTTACCCCCGGCCAGCATGGCCCGGGCTTTTTCGAACCAGTAGCAGACCACATCGGCCTCGCCCGGCACACGTCCGTCATAGAAGTCGAGAAGCGAGTCAACATATTCATTACCCAAGTTGGCCCGCAGCAACTTGCCACCCAGAAACGGCGGGTTGCCGATGATGAACTCCGCTGCCGGCCACTCCGGTTCTTTGGGGGTTTCCGGGTCCGACAGGTCGAGAATGGCGTCGGTCTTCTGGATGGAGACGAGGGGCGTGAGAATCGGGTTGTGGTTGTAGGGAAAGCCGTTGTTGTGGTGCCACTGGATATATCCGATCCACAGGGCGGTGCGGGCTAACTCGGCGGCGTAGTGGTTAATTTCCAACCCCAGCATCTGGTCCGGCCTGACCGTGGGAACCAGCTCGCCCAAGCCCCGCACCGCGGCGAAGTCGATTACTTCTTTCTCCAAGTCCAGCAGCGAGCGTAGCGCCAGGTACAGGAAGTTGCCGCTGCCACAGGCCGGGTCCAGAACTTCCACTTCGAACAGTCGCTGCTGAAATGCCCTCAGCCTGACCATCGCCGCCTCGACGTTTTCCTCGGCCAGCAGGTTGCCCGCTTCGCTCTGTGCCGCTTCCCACTCCCGGCGAAGCGGTGCGATTACCACCGGCTCCACCACCAGCATGATGTCGTCGGCGCTGGTGTAGTGCGCGCCTAGTTGGGAACGTTTGGATGCGTCCAGCGCCCGCTCGAACAGCGTGCCGAAGATGGACGGCTCGATGTTCTGCCAGTTCTTCTGCGAGGCTTGGCCCAGCAGGAACAACGCGGGCGCGCTCAATTCCACCGGATCAACCGTGTTAAACAGGTCGCCGTTAAAGTAGGCAATCTCTTCGGCCCCGAACAGGCCGCCCTTCGCCATCTGGTCAAAAAGGTTGGTCACGGCCAGGTTGAACATTTCAGGATTGCGGTAGTGTTGGTTCAAGATATGGGTGAATACCCCGCTGGGCAGCAGGCTGGAGTCCTCGGCGTAAAGGCAGAACACAATCTGGTTGAGGTAGCGGGCCAGTTTTTCCGGGTCTTCGTTGTGCTTCTCCATTTCCGTAACGATGTCCCGGAACAGAGCGGCGGTCTCCCTGGTGACATCTTCTACCGAGCGGTCTGGACGGAACCGCTCAGGCTCGAAGAAGGCGTCGCGCAGTTTTTGCAGGTTCCCGGCTTGGGCCATTTCCGACACCGGGATTTCGTGCAGTACGGTTTCCAGGCCCGGAAAGTTGGTGCGGATGCGTATGGTGTTGAAGGAAGACACGATGAGCAGCGGCGGCGTCTTCAGGTACACCTGGTAGCGGAGCAACTGGTTGAACGCGCCGGCTAGCTGCTCGTCGCTGCCCTTGAACTCCCAGCCGAAGCGCCCTTCCAGGTAGGCGTCGGCAAACCCGCCGGGCACCCACTTCTCCAGGGTGAATGTGTGGGGGTCGCCGTAATCTCCCGGCGTTGGATGGCCAACCAGTGCGCAAATGTCCAGGAACATCTCCGGGGAAGCCTGCCTTTCCCCAAAGCCGGAATTGTGCCACTTGGCAGCAAACTCCTCTGGCTTCATCCGCGGCATCCCGGGCGTCGGCTCGGACTGGGAATTGTCGAACATGTTGATGGTCATAGATGTTCAGGGTTGGGGCTTGCCTCCTTATCACCGTGCAGTGGAAAGCGTTGTCGATAAATGTGCTCCATAAGGGCCTGGTTGATGTTTTGCTGATAGTCCTCATTATCGGGGGTATTGCTTTTGAACCAATCGATGACGTATTCGTCCAGATTGAGCGTAATTTCCTGCTTTACTGGCCGGTAGAGCAGGCCGCGCCGGGCTTTCGACCAGTCGATGGGTTTGCTTGGGATATCTGACGTGTCGATTTGGTCGTCTTGCATGGCGGCCAAGGCGTCAAGCTGGGCTTTCTGCTGTTCAGTTAGTTTCGGCATATCCCTCCTGGTATTCTGTCCTCTCATGCCTGGTCGCCTTGCGTGCGCTTATGATTCGGCCAGTCCCACCGGCGTCTTCTGGTACTGTATGTATGACTATCAGGACTGTTTGCCTAACCATCCCTGTGGTTTTCCATCGCTGTTCGTATGGGTATGGGTCTTCTTCGGTAATCGTAAATGGGTCACTAAAACCAATTGGGCAATATCGAAAGTGATCCCGTGCTTTTGTACGTTTTGGTTGTCTTTATCTCTGTCCCATGTCCACTGCAATGAGTTCTCTCTGTGTCAAGATTCGGGCAAGTTAGCGTTTAAGCGTCAGAGCGTATCCGCCTGGGGACCCAATGTAACGCGGCAAGGGTCGCTATGACTGCCTTACCGGGTCTACGATTCTGCGGACGAAGCTGTCCACCATCGGGCGGTCCCGCTCGATTTCCTCGTCTTCCATGAAGTCCCGATAAAAATTGGCGTGAAACTTCTGGGCCACAGAAAAATTCGTGGCCCACAGGGGTTCGTCGTATTCCTCGGCCAGCCGGTCCACCGCAGCCACCCGGGCATTGTACTTGCCGTGCCGCAAGTTCATTTTCATGGCAATGGCCGTGATGGCGCGGGAGGCTGCTCCCCACAGCTTCTCCGAGCCCTGCAGGGCGTCTCCCGCCGCGAACTCCCGGTCCGAATGCTCCAGGAACTCCAAGGCGATGCGGACGTGTTCTTCTGCTGTCTTTGCTCTCGTCGTCACTAATTCCGCCCCTGACTGCGAACCGCTGGTGCAATCCTTGGATATTATATTCCTGGAGCGTACGCCCCGCTCCCCTACCCCGGCTTGTGGGCCACCACTTTTACGCTGACCACGTTGGTGGGGATACCCGCTTCGTCCAACCGCTCCTGCTCTTCGGTGATTTCGATGTCCACGAAGCCGGCCCCGGCGAGGCGGCCCCGGTAGGTATCCCGGTCTTCGGCCCCGGCGATGCAGGAGGTCCAGGCCTCGGCGTCAGTGCGGGCCGGCCCCTGCTTGTCTTCGGACATCATGTCGGAAATGTGTACCCGCCCGCCTGGCGTCAGCACCCGGAAGCTCTCCCGGAACACCGCGTCTTTGTCCGGCGACAGGCAAACTACGCAGTTCGAAATGACCACGTCCAGGCTGTTCTCCGGCAGCGGTATGTTTTCGATTTCACCCTTGAGGAACTCCACGTTGGTCAGTCCCAGCCTGGCCTGGTTGGAACGGGCCAGATCCAACATATCGTCGGTCATGTCCAGGCCGAAAACCCGGCCATGCTCTCCCACTTGGCCTGCGGCCAGGAAACAATCGATACCTCCCCCGGATCCCAGGTCCAGTACCCTTTCCCCAGGTTGCAGCCCGGCGAGGGCAGTGGGGTTGCCGCAACCGGCGGAGGCCGCCACCGACTCCACGGGCAGGCCTGCAAGCTGCGACTCCTGGTAGAGGCGCATCGCCCGCTCCTGGTCGGCGGGGCTGCAGCAGGCCCCGGAGTCGTCGGTCGTGGCTTCCGGCGCCTCCCGCAACTCGATCACTCCCCGTGCCCGGGAGCCGTACTTTTCGCGGACCAATTCCTTGATTTCCTCGGACTTGCTGGGTTCGACGCTCATGACAATACCTCTAAAATTGATGGTGGACGATTTGCTGGGCGCGGCCCTCCGCAAGGGGTTGGCCCGGCGGGTTTGCCGTGCCCTACAGGCAATACTGGACGTATCTGAGTATATCATCGGCCCGCGGCTGGATGGTCAAACGCCAGCAGATCCGGCGGGTTTCAGACCGGCTTGGGGCTGCCTGGCCGTATGTTAGAATGGCCCGAATTCCCCAGGGACTGAATGCGCCCTAGACTGTCGCGATAAGTTTGAGTTTGGGCCCGGAATCACGCCCCGTGGAGAGACAAGATGAAACTCACAAGGTCAACGACCCGTATTCTGAGCACCCCGGCAGACAACCCCCTGGTGGTTGGAGTTCCCGTGGGGGACGCCACCAGGGAGTTTGTAACCCTGGAGTTGGAAACCGATGACGGCATCCGCGGCGTCGGGCTGACCTTTTTCGGCGGTCCGCTGACCAATGCCCTGCGTTCGGCAGTGGACTCCCTGTGCGAACTATGCCTTGGGGACGATCCTATGGATGTGGCGGCCGTTGTGGGCAAGCTGCGGCGATTGGCCGGAAGCGCCGGGCCGGAAGGTCTATTTACGTTGGCGCTTTCGGCTATCGACATGGCCCTTTGGGACATCAAGGGCAAGGCGCTAAACCGGTCCGTGTCCTCTCTGCTGGGAGGCTACCGCGACCGGGTCCCGACCTACGCCAGCGGCGCGTTGATGCGCCCCATGAACCTGGAGTACCTGGCGGAGGCCGGGCCGCGGCTGGTCAACATGGGCTTCAAACAAATGAAGACCCAGATGGGCGCCGAATCCACCCCGGCGAAAGAGGTGGAACGCATGCGGGTGATGCGCGAAGCGGTGGGAGACGACATCGACCTAATGTGTGACATCAACCAGCTTTGGGACGTGAACCAGGCGATAGACATTGGCCGCCGGGTGGAGGAGTTCCACCTTTTCTGGCTGGAGGACGTAGTTGCTCACGACGATTACCAGGGCCTTGCCCGGGTGGCCGACGCTTTGACCACTCCCATTTGCGCCGGGGAGTACGTCTACGGGATAACTCCCTTCCGGCAGATGTTGGAAACCCGGTCGGTGGACATCGTGATGGTGGACCTGCTGCGGGTGGGCGGCATCACCCAGTTCATGAAGGTTGCGGGCATGGCCGAGGCGTTCAACCTTCCCGTGGTGAGCCACCTGATACCGGAAATCCAGATACACACCATGGCGGCCATACCCAACGGCCTGACGGTGGAATACATGCCCTGGTCGCTGCGGTTGTTCGAGGAGACACCGGCGATTCAAGAAGGTGAGTTGGTGGTCCCCGACAAGCCGGGACTGGGGCTGGAATTCAGCCAGGACACGATCAGGAAGTATCAGGTCAGTTAGCTGTGCAGGGTCCCCGGAGAGGCGTTGAGGCGCCGGGACCCCAGTTCAATAGCAGGCGCAGTTCAAAAACAGGAGGCGTTCGGATGGTTTCCCAGTTGCGAATTTACACCATCAACCGGGGCATGATGGATTCCTGGCTCAAGCTGTTTGAAGAGCACAACCGGCCGTTGCACCAGCGACTGGGCATTCCAGTGGAGGCAACTTGGGTCAACGCCGACCGCACCGAGTTTTTGTGGGTGCGCAGTTTTGACAACGCAGATGACATCCCAGTCAAAGAGGCGGCATACTTCGCCTCCCCGGAGCGCACCGCTCTGGGCGACATCCCCACCAGCCACATAGCCAAGATGGAAGTGCGGGTTATGGAGAAGGCTCCGGCCTAGAAGTCTGGCCGGAAAGTCATTGGCCGGGTTTCGCGCTGCGTCAAGCAGACGTAACCCAGTCTTATACAACACGATAATATATGTAATACGTTTCACACACCCACTATTGCATCGATAGTCGACGTTAAGAAAACAACGGCTTGGGAAGAATCGGGGTTTCCGTCCGAGTTTCTAGGTGCGCGGCGGGACCTAACGGGACAACGCAACTGAGTGCAGCCTGCCCTATAAGTCCTTCCACATCTCCACGTGGGGGATGTCCACCTCCAGGAAGACCTCGCCGTGTTGTTGGTAACCGTGGGCAGCGTAGAACGCCTTCACGTACTCTTGGGCGTGGAGAACGGTGAGCGTCATCCCTCGGGACCGGGCCAAATCTTCAAGGAACAAAAGGATTTGCCCGCCGATGCCTTGGCGGCGCCATTCCCGGTCCACTGCCATGCGGCCGATTTGTCCGGTGCTGGGATCCTGGCGGATCAGGCGGCCCGTGCCCACCACGGTATCCTCAACCAGCGCGATGGCGTGGGATGAGGTGGCGTCTGCCTGGTCCAGTTCCTCTTCGGGCGGGATAGACTGCTCCGAGACGAAGACCCGGAACCGCACCGCTATAGCTCCCGCCAGCTCTTCCTCATTCTCGACGAGCTTGATGGTTACTTCGCCGTTCAAATTCTCGTCCAATTCCAGGATGATTGGCAGGAACGCCTTAGGCTCTAGTTGGGACCGAAAATGAGAGCCGGGGCGGCCCGCAAGTTAACTCGTCGGAGCCGTCCCGGTTTCATGCTACTATCTGCCGCGGTGGGAGTCGCTGCGCTCAGCGTCAGACGGACCACGGACCGCTAGAAAACTATCGCCCCGCGTCCGACCTCGCCTTTGTCCATGTCCCCGTAGGCCTCGTTGATCTGGTCCAGGGAATAGTGGCGGATCACCAGGTCGTCGAGGTTCAGTTTTCCCGACACATAGAGGTCAACCAGGGTTGGGAAGTCGACCTGAGAGCGGGCCGACCCGTAGTATGTGCCCCTCATGGTCTTTTCGTTTCGCACTATATCCACGGCGTTGATCGATGCTTCGGCGCCCACCGGGGCAATACCCACAACGGTTACGGTGCCGCTTTTGGCGCACATGTCATAGGCAGCTTTGACGGTGTCGGCGGAGCCAAAAACTTCGAAGGTGTAATCCGCCCCGCGGCCTCCGGTCAACTCCTTGACCTGGGCCACCGGGTCCCGGTCAGAAGCGTTGACCGAGTGGGTGGCGCCAAACTTCATGGCGAACTCGAGCTGGCTCTCCTTGATGTCCACGGCAATGATCTTCGAGGCGTTAAGCAGTTTGGCCCCCATGATTACGTTGAGGCCAACACCGCCGCAGCCAACCACGGCGACGGTGCTTCCGGGCTGGACTTTCGCGCTGTACACCGCCGCGCCCACGCCTGTCGGAACACAACATCCAATCATGGCGGCCTTGTCCATGGGAATGGGCGCGCCTACGGGGATGCATCCCATCTCAGGAACGACCGAGTATTCGGCGAAGCAAGCAACCTTTCCCATGTGGTGAATGTCCTGGCCGCCCTTGTGCAGCCGGCAAGTGCCATCGTACATGAAGGGGCCGGTGGCCATGTGGTTGTCGCACACGTTGGAGTGGCCTTCCAGGCACGACTTGCATCGTCCACAGGCGGGTACGAAACATAGGATCACCTGGTCTCCCGGTCGTACCGAGGTCACGCCCGGGCCGACCCGTTCCACGGTCCCGGCGCCCTCGTGCCCCAACACTGCCGGCATAGCGATGGGAGCGTCGCCATGCATAAAGTGGCGGTCGCTGCGGCAGATACCGGCAGCGCCGATTTTTACGAGCACTTCCTGGGCTTTGGGTTCGTCAAGTTCCACGTCTTCAACGACCATTGGTTGCCCAGCTTGATATAGCACAGCAGCTTTCAATCTAAATCCTCCAAACGCAATAACAGCAAATATCATGCCTTGGGGAAGTCGGCATGTCAAATAAAACGCGGCTCCGGTCGGGGCAATCTTTCCCTGTGTGCCAGGGCGGTGGGGCGGCGAGGGCTATATGCGAGGTAGGGAAGACCGGGGATGACGGGATGGAAGCTCTCGCCGACCATCTGAGCCTGGAGCCGGATCCAGGAATTACTCTGGGGGTTCACGTTGGCCGCGGCCCGGCGCGCCCTCTAGCTTGCTAGTTTCTCTAGGGGCGCGAAGCTGAGCAGCAGCTTTTTTACGCCCACTCCTCCGCTAAACTCCACTGTTACCTCGTGGTCGCCGTGGGAAGCCATGCACTCTAGCACGACTCCCTCGCCGAAGGTTGAATGGCGGACGGAGTCTCCGGTTTGCAATTCTAGCTGGCTGCGCGGGGGAGCGCTGTTCTTGACCGGGGTGGGTTCCCATATGTCCACCGACGGTCTTCTGGGTTGGGTATTGTGCTCCGGTGCGGTGGCCTTCAACGGGCCGGTGAAGAGGTGGGGGGGAATCTCCTGGAGGAACCGCGACACTCGGGTCGGCCCCGAAGACCCCCATGACGACCTTCGGAATGCACGGAGCAGGTAAAGGCGCTGCTGGGCCCGGGTTAAGCCCACGTACAACAACCGGCGCTCCTCTTCCAAGCCTGCTTCGCTTTCCATAGACCGGCTGTGGGGCAGCAGACCCTCTTCCAAGCCGGCGATAAACACGACCGGAAACTCCAGGCCTTTGGCTTGGTGGAGCGTAATGAGGGTTACCGAATCCTCCGACTCCTCATACCCGTCCACGTCGGCCACCAGCGCCAACCGCTCCAGAAGCGAGGCCAAACCGTCCCGCGGTTCCTCGGCGTTGAACTCCCTGGCTGTGCTGCGCAGTTCCAGGATGTTCTCCCATCGTTCGTCGGGGCGGTCGTCGCTGTTCTGGATGAATCTCCGAAGGCCGGAGGCTTCCAACAGCAGGTTGATCAGGTCCACAATTTGCAGGCGCTCCGATTCGCGCACCAACTCATCGATGGTGTCGGCGAAAGCGCCAACGGCGGAAGCGGCCCTGCCGGTTAACGACCACGCAGGATATTGCGCATCGCTCTGGCCGGATTTGACGGCGGCAACCTTCTGCAGCGCGGCGCCCAGGGACAAATTCTGTAACCGCGCCCAGGCCACCAAATTCTGCATGGACTTTGCGCCGATGCCCCGGGGAGGCACGTTGATGATTCTGGCCAAGCTGACTTCATCATTGGGGTTGTGGATCACCCTTAAATAGGAGATCAGGTCCTTTACTTCCCGGCGCGAGTAGAACCTTGTCCCGCCGACCAGCCGGTACTTGATGCCGCGATGCAGGCAGGCTTCCTCCAGGCTTCGGGACTGGGCGTTGACCCTATACATGATTGCGCAGTCGCCGGGATGGAACCGTTCCTGGCGGACCAACCTGTCAACCTCGTTGACCGCGAAATGTGCCTCGTCTTCTGCGTCATAGGCTTCATGCACAACCAGGGGAGTCCCCTGGGGGTTGGCTGTGAACAGGTCCTTTTCCAGGCGCATGCCATTGGAGGCAATCAGGTTTTTGGCGGCTTCCAGGATCACCCCGGTAGACCGGTAATTCTGCTCGAGCGAGATAGTCCGGGCCTCCGGGTAGTCCTGTTGGAAACTCAAAATGTTGCGTATGTCGGCGCTTCGCCAGGAGTAGATGGACTGGTCAGGGTCGCCCACCACGCAGATGTTGTGGTGTTCCTGGGCCAGAAGCTGGCTCAATTTGTACTGGGCCACGTTGGTGTCCTGGAACTCGTCCACCATCAAGTATTGGTGGCGGCGTTGGTAGTCCTCTCGCACCTCGGGGAACTCTTGAAGCAGTATTACTGCTTTCATCAGCAGGTCGTCGAAGTCCAACGCGTCGTTCCGGGCCAACAACTCTTCATAATGGCGATACACCCGGGCGCTGACTTCTTCAAAGTAGTCGTTGGCGTACCGGGACATAGTGCCGGAGTCTTGCAGAACGCTTTTAGCTTTGGAGATTGCGCTGCGGATCGCCTGCGGGAGAGTGCGTTTGGGGTCTACCTCGGCCAGTTCCATGGCCTGTTTGATAGCCGATATTTGGTCGTCGGCGTCGTAAATAGTGTAGTTGGAAGGGAGGTGGAGATGCCCACCCTCGCGCCGGAGCATCAACGCGCAGAAGGAATGGAACGTACCCATGGTGAGGCTGTCGCTGCTGAGCCCCAACAGCCGCTCCATGCGGTCGCGCATCTCTCGGGCGGCTTTGTTGGTGAAGGTTACCGCCAGAATGCGGCGTGGATTGACGCCGGAAACCTGCACCAGGTAGGCGATGCGGTGGGTGATGACCCTGGTTTTGCCGCTTCCGGGGCCCGCCACTATAAGGAGAGGACCTTCGGTGGTCTCTACGGCATCTCTTTGCGCAGGGTTCAGCCCCTGCAGGACATCGGGCACGGCAACCATGGCCCGATTATAGCATGGCTACGCCTGATTTCCGGTTACGGCTGAACCGCGATGGCCCTGGCCGCCGGGCAGCATTTTTTCTGATGGGGCCGGCAACAATGCCGTATAGTCCGGGCCGTCCTGTCCTGGGTGTGGGACCGCTTAGGGTCAGGAGCCTGCCTCTCTTACTGAGTGGCCGCCGAATTGCCGGCGCAGCGCGGCGAGCATCCGGGAGCCAAAGGGTTGCTCCTGCCGGGAACGGAACCGGTTTTGCAACGACAGCGTGATCACCGGGGCGGGAACTCCCAGGTCAACTGATTCCTGGACCATCCAGCGGCCCTCTCCCGAATCTTCTACGTACCCCCGCAATCGCTCCAATTTAGGGTCTTCGGTCAGGGCCGCCGCTGCCAGGTCCAGCAGCCAGGAGCGAACGACGCTGCCGTAACGCCAGGTCTCGGCTATCCGACCCAAGTCCAACCCAAACTCCTGCTTCGCCTCTAGGATTTCAAAGCCTTCCGCGTAGGCTTGCATAAGGCCGTATTCAACCCCGTTGTGCACCATTTTGACGAAATGACCGGCTCCGGAAGGCCCCATTCGGCTGTACCCGGTGGTGCTCGAGGGCGCCAGTGCCTGGAAAATTGGCTCCAACCGCAGGAAAACCTCTTCGTTGCCGCCCACCATCAAACTGTAACCGCCGGACAGTCCCCAGACGCCGCCGCTGACACCCACGTCAAGGAACTCAATGCCGCAGGCCGCCAGCTCCTTACCGCGTCGCATGCTGTCCTTGTAGTTGGCATTGCCGCCGTCCAGTACGACGTCTCCGGGGGATAGCAGGGTGGAAAGCTGCTCGATGGTGTCCTGGGTCGGCTGGCCCGCCGGGACCATCACCCAAACCGCCCTGGGTGGATCCAGCGCTGCGATCAGGTCTTGCAGCGACGCGGCGGTTGCCGCGCCGTGCGATCGGGAATCCGCCAACGCGTCGGGACTTTGGTCGTAGGCCACCACCCGGTGGCCCCCAAGCAACAAGCGCTGCGCCATGTTGCTGCCCATTCTTCCCAGTCCAATCATTCCGATTTCCATAGAACCTACCCCTTTAAGCGTAATTGTTCAGAGTCGAGGGGACGCCCTCACTCCAGCCCTCTCCCATGGGGGAGTGCTTCGATTGTCATCTAATCACCCCGTCACTGTTGCCGTGGCGGGAATCCAGCACTCCACTTGTTACCTACCCCCGCTCCCGTCATCCTCGCCGCAGCGGGGATCCAGAGCCCTTGTTGTCATCCACACGGTAGGAGGATGGAGGTCCTGCCCCGGCTCCCGCCTCGTCATGGTTGCCCTAACCGTGTTGGCGCATTGTCAGGGCTCTGGATCCCCGCTGCGGCGAGGATGACGGGAGCGGCGAGGATGACGGGGGACAGGGGCTTTTCCTGAAAATGGCACTGTTTACCCAGGGAAAATCGGGTTTTTGCAGGCTTTTGCGCAAATCACGCCATTTTTCACTGATTTTTTGTAGCTAGTGGCATCGTCCCGGATACGAATTTTTGTAAACAGTGCCATTTTGTGCCATTTGATGCCATCGCCATGAAAATAGGCGACTTTCATGCTTCATGCCTGGTCTTGGAAGACCATCCGTAATGCTCTGCCATTTGATGCTATTTAGAAACTATCTCAAAACCAAAATTCGGAGGTCCCTGGATGGCGGGGCTACGTTGGGGGATTCATCCCCCAAACCCCCGATCCAAATATCTCAAGACGGAATGATGGCCGTTTCAAGTTTTGAGATAGTTTCTTAGTTCCGGCGGTGTCCGGGAGATGGTTACCGGGGCCAGGCGGCTGATGGTCTGGCATTGCAGGCATCATCGTAGATAGGGGCCGCGGGGGCTGGCAAGGGGCGGATGTCAGCCAGGGCATCGTTCGGGCTGTCACAGCAGTTGAGGGGAGCAATTGTTCAGGTTTGTTGGGCATGACCAAAGACGGCCCTCCCCCGAGGTGTTCACCCATCGACTCTGAATCGTTACCTTTAAATCCACCGGTTGCCCGCGTCATTTATCCGGACGAACATGCCAACGACCACTAGCCCAATTCGCACTAGCCCAATTCGCGCAGAATCAGGTCTAATCCTGCCGCCGGTTCAGAGCCCAGGTTGACTCTGGCGGTGCGGCGGCCCAGGCTGGTCAGGGCGTTCAAGTCTCCCAGCGCTTGGGCTTGGGACAACGTCCGAAAGGTGTAGGCCGCGCCCGGTATTTCCAGGTCAGCCCCCCCGTCGCCGGACGTAGACTGTGTCAGTTGTAGATGCAGTCCGCTGGACGGTCCGCCCTTGTGAAGCTGTCCGGTGGAGTGCAGGAACCGGGGCCCGTAACCCAGGGTGGTGGCGATTCCATGCCGTTCCAGTACTCTGCTCCGGATCTGGCCCAGGAGAAGGTCGGTTTCGTCGGTCTGTTCGATGAACGCCATGATGGCAAGATAGTCAGATGGCTGTGCCCCGTTAATCAACTCCGCCGCCGAACCGGACTCAGCCAGCACAGGCAGCGCGCCTTCCCGCCGGTATGAGTCCAGGACCCGGTCGGTATTATCCTTGCTGCCTTGAACGTCGGGTTGGTCGAACGGGTTCACGCCAAGCAGAGAGCCGGCCACCGCGGTGGCAAACTGCCACCGGAAGAATTCCGACCCCAGATCGTAATGGTCGGTGAGCCTCAATTCCAGCACCGGGTATCCAGCCGATTGGATTTTGGACATCTCCCGATCGGTCCGGTCGGTGTCATCCCATCCGGCCCTCAGATACACAAACCAGCGGTCTTGGCCGTACTGTTCGGCCGGGGCCAGCGGCTCCCCCGTGACCGGGATAACGCCCTTGCCTTCCTTGCCGAGGCTCTCCGCGATGAGTTGTTCCACCCACAACCCAAAGGCGTCGACGGATTCGGAGGCGACCAGGGTCAGCTTGTCCCGCCCGGCCCGTGCGAAGCCCGCCATGGCCGCCCCGAGCAATGCGCCTGGATTTTTCTCCACGGGAATGCCGGAAGAACACTCGGCAGCAGTGGATACCGCCCGATCCAGAAGCCGGGTGATGCTCATGCCGGTCAGGGCGGCCGGAAGTAGTCCGAAGTAGGACAGGACCGAATACCGACCTCCTATGTCCGCGGGATTGGCGTAGACTTTCCTGAATCCTTCCTCGAGGGCCAGGCTTTCCAGGGGAGTCCCCGAGTCGGTTATCGCTACGAAATTCCGACCTGCCTCCCGGCGGCCCAACAACTCGTCGACCAGATTTCTGAAGTAGCGATAGAAAGATAGGGTCTCCACCGTGCCTCCGGACTTGGAGGACACCAGGAACAGGGTCTTGGCCGGGTCTATTTCCCGGGAAACGGTTGAAACGCGGTCCGGTACAGTGGAATCCAAAACGATCAGCCGGGGGAACCCTTGGTTTACTCCCAACAGGGTCCGGCCCAAAACCTCGGGCCCCAGGCTGCTGCCGCCCATGCCCAACAGCACCACATGAGTGTAACCGGAGGTTCGTACTTCGTTGGCAAACTCCTCCAAGCCGGCCGCCTGATCCCCCATTTTGTCAGCCACCGTCAGCCAGCCCAGGCGGTTCGAGATCTCCGTGGGGCCGGGCTTCCATACCGTGTGGTCCCCGCTCCACATTCGGCCCGGCACGTCCCTACGCCGAATTTCTTCCAGGGCCGCCTGGACCTCTCCGGTGGACCAGCCAAAATCATTTACATCGAGTATCGGGTTGGTCATTCTTGTTCCTTTACAATCGTGCCGCTCCGGGCAAATTGCCAGAGGCGGTAATGGCCTTCACGTCCGTGCCGTCAGCTTAATTAATATCTACGGCCTGGGACCGGCAATCACGATTATACTCGCGCCAAAAGTGATGCCGCTGGTATGCGTTGTCCTGGCCTTGGGATGCGCAGGGGGCAGGCAGGGCAATCGCATTTACAACGCCGACACTTGGTTGACCACCAACCGTCTTTCCCGCTGCGGGAGACCTTTGCGCAACCCGAGGTATTGCTTGGCGGCAGAGGCGCTGATCGAAAAATTGGGCTTTGCCCAGGCCCGACCCCCGCTGCTTGGACCCTCCGTCCTGCTCCCCATCCCGGCCTGCGGGCCCTTTCGCCTGCGGGCCCGCCCCTGTTTGGGCTTCAGCCAGCCTCAGACGGCGCCGAGGACAATCTGATCCGCCCTCCTCAGGTTGTAGGCCATCAGTTTGAACCACATCTCCAAGGCGTTGCGCTCCATTCCCCGGTAGCGCACCCGGTGGTACTGGTACGTCCTCTTGAGGGTCCCAAACACCTTCTCCACCAGTGCCCGCCGGGGCCCGATCAACTCATTGCGCCGTTGCTGCCAATGCGGCAACTCCCGCTGGTGTTTATGGGAACGATGCAGAATACGGTCCTTGATCCCCTGGGACTTCAGCCACTGACGCCGCACCTTGGACTCGTACGCCCGGTCCCCGTACACCGCAACCTCGTCCCCGCTCACCAGCGCATCGGCCGCCTCGCTCTCGTTGACCTTGGCCGGGGTGAAAACCGCCCGGCGCACCAGCCCCGACCCGGCGTCCACCCCCGCATGGACCTTGTAGCCGAAGTGGGAGCGCGCTCCCCGGTGGGTGTAGGTCCAGTCGGCATCGGGGTCTTTGGGGCTTCTGGCCCCCCGGCCCGACGACGCCGGCGGCTTGCGCACCTGGGCCGCCACCACGGTTGCGTCCATCAGCGTTCCCTCCTTCAACATCAGCCCACGCTCCTCAAGTTGCCGGCCCAGTTCCATAAACAGTTCCTCGGCCAGCCCCCGCTCCGCCAACGCCGTGCGGAAACGGCTGATGGTCGAGTGGTCCGGGGCGTCCTCCTGCAGGCCCAGCCCCACGAAGCGTCGGAAGGAGATGCGGTCCCCCAGGGCTTCCTCCATCTGCGGGTCTGACAGGTTATACCACTGCTCCAGCAGCAGGACCTTGACCATCAGCAAGGGCGGATAGCTGGGCCTTCCTTCCGGAGCGTCATAGACCTGAGCCGCCAGCTTCCCAATCCGGACCCAGTCCACCGCCTGTTGGATCCGCTCCAGACGCTGGTTCTGCCCCAGCTTCTCGGGCAGGAGACTTTCCACCAAAGACGGCTGGCCCATTTCCCGATGCATCAGACCCCTCCTCCCTTTCGCCCATCGGGCGTCCCCTTTATTTTACCTTCCCCGCGCCAGTTACGCGAAGGTCTCCCGCAGCGGGAATCCAGGGCCCTGATCTTGCACTGAGACAGTTGTGCCAACTATGACGCCCCCGGTACACAGCTCGACGTACCACTTGGACCATTCCAGCAGGCACGCACCGGGTTGGATGGGAAAAGGGCTCTGGATTCCCGCTGCGGCGAGAAAGACGGGGGTGGGGTGTGCTCCCATCCTGATTTCTCCTGGGTGCAAATGCGCTGGTGTATTTCATTTGATATAATCTGCTCTCGCTGCGGGTCTGGGGTAGCGTCATTGCTAAATGCCCCTTCCCTGCGACCAATTATGCGGCAGAAATTTGCCCTACGCAGCGGAGGCGAACTACGTGAATATCCCCAGGCAAAACCTCAGAACCCCCGGTCCCACTCCCGTGCCCGAAGACATTGTCGAGGCCATGGGAGCTCCCATGATCAATCACCGGGGCCCAGAATTCCAGGATTTGATCAACCGGGTCACGAGCCAGCTAAAGCAGGTGTTCATGACCCAAAACGACCTGTTTATTCTCACGGCATCCGGCACCGGTTCGCTGGAGGCGGCCATTGTGAACACCCTGTCTCCCGGAGACCGGGTAATCGCAGCCACCGCCGGGTCCTTTGGTGACCGGTTTGTGGACCTGGCCCGGGCCTATGGCGTCGACCTGACCGTGTTGGAGTTTGAATGGGGCGCCGCCGTGGACCCGGACGCTATTCGCCTGGCGTTGTTGAAGGACCCCGATGTCAAGGCGGTCATGGTTACCCACAACGAGACCTCCACCGGAATCACCCACCCGTTGGAAGAAATGGCCCAGGTGGTGAAAGGGGAATTCCACAAGCTGCTTCTGGTAGATGCGGTCAGCAGCCTGGGGTGCATTCCCTTGCCCGTGGACGGTTGGGACTGCGACGTTGTCGGCACTGCTTCCCAGAAGGGATTTATGATCCCGCCGGGTCTGTCCTTCGTGAGTATGAGCGCCGCTGCCTGGGAGGCTCAACAGACCGCCACCCTGCCCAGGTTTTACTTTGACCTCAGTGCGGCGCGCCAGTACCTGGAGCGGGGTCAAACACCATTCACCCCGGCGGTAGGAGCGATGTACGGTCTGTCCAAAGCCCTGGACAACATCCTGGAAGAGGGTTTGGAAAGCGTGTATGACCGGCACGCCCGCGTTGCCGGGTTCACCCGGAACTGCATGAAGGACCTCGGCCTTGAACTCCTTGCTGAAAATGAAGCCTATGCCTCCAACACCGTAACCGCGGTCAAGATGCCCTCAGGAGTCGACCCGGACCAGTTGATGGGAATCCTCCACGGTGAAGAAAACGTGGTGCTGGCAACCGGACAAGGCAAGCTGACCAAGGACATTTTCCGGATCGGCCACCTGGGCAATGTCTCCGAAGAGGACATCGAAGAGGTGGTCACGGCCCTGAAATCCGTTTTGCCGAGGGTTGGATACCCCGTCGGTTAGGCGCCTTCCCGGCAGAAGCGAAGACCAACAACGGGGAAGGGTAAATTTGGTATTTTCCCAACTACAATCCACCATGGCGACGCTGCGCATGAGCCTGGCGGAGATCCAGGACAAGGAGCGCCA
Organism: Dehalococcoidia bacterium; assembly: GCA_965226825.1. Taxonomy (GTDB): domain Bacteria; phylum Chloroflexota; class Dehalococcoidia; order Lucifugimonadales; family UBA3495; genus Io17-Chloro-G2. Next base: position 2,348,597 of record CBDDED010000003.1, on the reverse strand, counting down.
GCTGGACGCCAGGATATCCCAGTTCCGCACCCAGTTGAGACGCCTGCCCCGGCAGGTGGTCTACGGGAACACTGGGTTGGATGCCTCTATGTCCGCCATGGGCGAGATTGAGGAGCGACTGGCCGACGTGGTGGCCTCTCGTCGCCGTTTGTTGGAGTTCAAGCGGGCAGCGGAAGAGGAACTGGAGGCCCTGGGGTTGATCAAGCAGGTGGACGAGGCGCGCCACAAGTTGCAGGCTTTACGGCAGCGGGTGCGGGCATCCGGTGAAGACCCGGACAGCCAGGCCGAAATTCGTCGCCTGGAGTCGTTCATCGCCGAGCATAGCAAGCGGGCGGAACAGGCCATTACCGCCCGCTACGAAGAACGCCAGAACCAGGATTAACCTTATTAACCCTGGCTGGGGCTGGCTTTTGGCTACAGGGGTCCCGTCCTACTGCTACCGGGGCCCCGTCCGACTGCTACAGTGCCCCGTCCAATTGGTTGATAACCAGGCCGGTGGGCAGCTTGGGGTAAAAGAAGGTGGACTTCCGGGGCAACAGGTGCCCGGCCCCCACCACCGATTCGAACCCGTCCATCGGAAAAGGCCTCAACAGTAGGGCCAGTTGTTGCTCTCCCGAGGCCACCTGCGCCAGGGCCAGGTCGTGGTCGTGGATGTAATCGACGTGCTGCGGGGTAGACTCCCCGAGTACCGGCTTCAGCACCTGCTCTTCGAGAATCCAACCCTCAGACACCGCCAACGGTCCCCAATTCTGCCATTCTTGGTCTGGTTTCAGGGTCAACAGGTGTAGGCCCGATTCAGCCAGACCGGCCACCCCCACCGTTTTTTGCTCTGCCGCGGCGCCGGCGATGGTTTGCAGCAGGTCTTCAACCCCTTCGGCGCCGGAGTTCACTGCCTCGATGTCAAACATCCGGTTCAGGCGAGAGCGTATCTGGTCCAGCTGGGTTGCGTTCAGGCCGCCGACCACCCGGTGGTAGGGCAACACCAACACGCCGGGGTCGTCGAATTCAAACAGGGTCATCATCACAAAATCCTGGGCCTGGTCCTGACCCGAGGCGTCAGAGGACTGGCGCTGCCCTTTCAAACGCAGCGCGGCCTCGTACCGGTGGTGCCCATCGGCCAGGAAGACCGGGATGTTCGCGAATCTGGCGGTGATGGCGTCCTGATCGGCCTTGCCGGTTACACACCATAGGGCCATACCGTGGCCCGAATCGTCGCGCACCCGAAAGATGGGTTGAGCTTCGGCCATAGTCCGATGGTAAAGCTGGGAAAGGGCTCCCGACGGGTCACGATATAGAGACATGATGGGGCTGAAGTTGGCGTTGCAGGAGTCCATCAGGGCCACCCGGTCCTGGACGGCCGGTTCCTGGGTCAACTCGTGGGCCAGCACGCCGCGGGTCTGGTAGTCTTCCAACCCGACGCAGCAAATCAGGCCGGTCCGGGACAGGTCCCGGCCTTGAAAGGAGTAGGTGTGCTCCATCAGGTAAAACGTGGACTGGGCGTCCCGGCGTAAAACTTCCCGCTGGCGCCAGTCCTGGAAGAGGCCCGCGGCCTGGGCGTACCGGTCCGCGGCGGCGGCGTTCCAGTCCGGACGCTCCGCCCCCTCCAGGAACACGGCGTTATACGGGCTGCGGAGCCGCAGGGATTCTTCCAAATCCCGATCGATAATATCGTAGGGAGGGCAGATGACCGAAGCCAGGTCGTCAACCACATCTGTGTTGTATCTCCAACCCCTGAAAGGGCGCAATTTCACCATAAACAGTTAAGCCTCCTGCCGCGATTATACGCGGTTCTAACGGCAGGGGCCAAGCGGCGAGTGGGGAGTAGGGTCTTTCGATTATCATCGAATCCCCCGTCCCCCGTCACTCTTGCCGCAACTGGAATCTGGAGTCCATTTTGACCCCTACTCCCGTCATTCTCGCCGCAGCGGGAATCCAGAACCCTTTTCCCATCCAACTTGGTGCGTGCCTGCAGGAATGTTCCAGGTGGGACGTCGACCTGTCCATCCGGCGCGTCTTAGTTGGCATAACAGTCTTGGCACATAATCAGGGTTCTGGGTTCCCGCTGCGGCAAGAATGACGGGGGACAATCGAAAGACCCTAGAGCGGGGAGTGGCGCCCTGGCCCCCGCTGCAGTAGCTCTAGCAATTGATAACGTGTTATGTTGCGCCGGCTTGGCGCCAATAGCGCCGTCCGAGTGGAAGCCGGTAGCTCGAACCAAAAGTCGGACGCTACGAAGCGGGTTCGATCTCGCCCACCGAAGCGCCGGTGAGGTCTGCCGACCAACTGACGACCGAGCCGGTGCTCACGTCTACTCGCAGGTCGTAGGGCAGACTGGCCCCGTAAGTCTTTGAACCCAGCACAGGCAGGTCCAGCGTTACTTGGGTTGAAACTGTCGCGGTGACCTCGTAGATGTTTTTGGTCGTCTTCAATGGGTCCGAGTAGTCCCACGACAGCAACTGGGCTATCTGATCGGCTATTAAATCGCTGAAAAGAGCTGCTCCTGACACCCTGTCGGTAGCTAAAGTCACTATTTCGGCGATCACCGGCTCCGTACTCGTCTCCGTCCAGTTGCGCGCCGTGTTCAATGCCTGCGTCTTTCTCTCAGTCTCACCATCTCCACAGCCCAGGATGCCCATCATCAAGAAGCAGGTCAGCAGTACCAATATTCGCGGTATCGTCATGTCTATCTCATCTCCCTGGCAATTTGTGCCGGGGGTGTGGCATCGCACCGGCTGCATGCCACACCCATTGTCGTGCCCAGGTTATTTTCAGTGGGCAGGCGGTTGTACGTCCGGCCCCGGTATCCGGCCGGCAACCCCGATCCAAGGCTCCCTCCTGAGTGGCTGTTAAAGGGTGCACGAGGAAGCCTGCTTGTTTTGCCCCCTGTTCGTCGTCCCTGATTGACGGGCCATTGTAACCGGCTTAAATTATTCACCCATTGGGTGAAGTGTGGAAGTGATATTCAGGGCAAAAGTTCTGGAGCGTTGCTACCAGAGCTCCCGCGAGGCGTCGCGGAGGCGGGGGGCCACCGTTGGGACCAAATACATCCAGCGGATTACGGCCCTTCAGTCAACCCCGACCTTCGATGATTTATTCAAACATTCTGCTCTGAGACTTCATCCACTGGTTGGAAATCGCCAGGGCGATTATGCCATAACGATACAGGGAAAATGGCGGTTGATTGTGGCCCATGAAGTGGCAACGAGTCAACTACCGTGAAGGAGGTAAGTGATCACTATGACCATTAGCGAGCATCAAGTCTGGTCTGACCTCCCCATTTCTCCCGGCAGTGTTTTGGAAGAGGAAATTGAAGCCAGGGCAATGACTCAGCCAGGGCAATGACTCAGAAGGAACTTGCCAGGCGTATGGGGCGGCCGCCCCAAGTTGTCAATGGAATCATCAAGGCAAAGAAATCCATCAGCCTGGAAACCGCCCTGGAACTCGAAAAGGCGCCGGGGATGCCGGCGCGGGTCTGGGTCAACCTGGAGTCGGTCTACCGTATGACCAAGGCCAAAAACGAAGAAAGGTAGCGTCTGCGGGTGGAAATGGGCCGATGTCTTCTGGTTCACGTTTTTTCACGAAGCCGGCCATATTCTCTTGCATGGAAACAGGTCCTTTGTCGATGTTACTGAAATCCGCTCCTCCAGCACACCGGAGGAAGACGAAGCCAACAGGTTTGCCGCAGATTTCCTGGTCAATGAAAAGGACTGGGATGCCTTCATCAGGGAGCAAGATTGGACTGAGCCATCGGTGCGCCGGTTCGCTGAAAATGTTGGGGTCCACCCTGGTATAGTCGCCGGGCGGCTCCACCACGAAAAGCTGACGCCCTACAATAGGCTGACGGCCCTTAAAGATAGATTCGCACGGGTTGAGGAATAATGACGCTTCAAGATCCCCCGCCGGCCGGCACCTTGACCCGAACGACCCAAAGTACCCCGATTCGGCGGCCAATATCCTTGCCCGCCACAACAACAACGAGCCCGAAGCCAACATCACCAGCGCGGTCCGCAATTTCCTCATCCTGACCGGTTTGGCCACTGCGGAAGGCATCAAAGAGGAAAACCCGCCTTCAGACACCTCCCGGCGCGCCGTCGACCTGACGGCCCACGACACCTTCGTCGAAATGAAGCGCCGCATCGGCACCACCGGCGGCAACAACCCCAACCCCTCGTACATCGAGCAACTGGACGACTACCTGCTCCAGTCCCAGTCCCAGTCCCTGGGCAAGGGCGTCCGGATGGGCATTCTGACCGACGGCAAGCACTGGCTGTTGCGCTGGCCCAACGCCGGTCCGGTCCGGACGGTTTATCCCTACGCCTTCACCCTTGAGGACCGCGATGGGTGGATGGGGCTGTTTGAATGGCTGAGAGACAAGGCCCTGGTGTCCGACGTCAACGTCACTCCCACCCGGGACAGCATCGCCGGCCACTTCGGCCCCGCCAGCCTGTCCTACCAGCGGGACATCGCCGCGCTCAAGTCCCTCTACTCGGAATGCGCTGACTACGAGACCATCAGGATCAAGCGGCGGCTGTGGCACGACCTGCTCCGCACCGCCCTTGGCGAAATTGCAAGGAGTCCCGAGGAACTGGACGACCTGTTCGTTCGCCACACCTACCTCAGCGCAGTGGTGGCGATGGTGGTCCAGGCGACTTTTGGCATCGACATTTACCAGAAAGCCGAGACAGACCCGGCAGATCTGCTTCACGGGCGGCAGTTTCACAACGACACCGGGCTGCAAGGGGTGGTCGAGTCGGACTTCTTCACCTGGCCCACCGAGGTCGGCGGTCTCCCATTCCTGCGCACCCTGGCCCGCCGGGTCGCCAGGTTCGACTGGCCGGAAGCCCCGCCCGACGTGGCGGCCATCCTGTACGAGACGGTGATTCCACCGGAGGAGCGGCGCCAACTGGGGGAGTACTACACTCCCGCTTGGCTGGCGCGGACCATGGTCCGGGAACTAATTGAATACCCCCTCAACCAGCACGTGCTGGACCCCGCCTGCGGCTCCGGGACTTTCATCGCCGAGGCCGTCGCCCACTATTTTGACGCGGCAAAGCAGAGCGGCCTCCACCCCAAGCAGGTGTTGGACCGGCTGCGCGCGGCGGTGACCGGCATCGACGTCCACCCGGTAGCGGTTCACCTGGCCCGCTCGGCGTGGGCCCTGGCCGCCAAGCCGGCGATCCTGGCGGTTAAAGAATCGGGCTACGATGCCTCCGGCACCGTGCCGGTGTACCTGGGGGACTCCCTGCAGTTGCGGTTCAATCCGGGGGACATGTTCGCCGCGCATGAGGTGCGGATTGCGGTGGAAGACGAGCAGAACACCGAGCTTGTTTTTCCGGCGGCCCTGGTGGAACAGGCGGACAATTTCGATGCCCTCATGGGCGATGCCTCCGAATACAACGAGCACGGCGAAGACCCCTTCGTAGCCCTGGACGACCACCAGATCAACGACCCACAGCAAAGGCAGACCCTCACCGAGACCCTGAAAAAACTGCAAGAGCTTCACACCCAGGGCCGAGACCACATCTGGGCCTATTACAGCCGCAACCTGGTACGCCCCGTAACCCTGACCCGTCGCAAGGTGGACGTGATTATCGGCAACCCGCCGTGGATCAACTACAACCAGACCGCCGACGCGCTCCGTTCCGCCCTTGAAACGCAGAGCAAGGAACTCTACGGCATCTGGGCCGGCGGGCGGTACGCCACCCATCAGGACGTGGCGGGGTTGTTCTTCACCCGTTGCGCCGACCTGTACCTGAAGGACGGGGGAATCATCGGCATGGTATGACCAACGACAGGCATGTACGCATTCACGCAGATGGCGGAAGCGAGTCCCTTGAAACCCCGAGTGAATTCCTCGTTTATCCCGGGGACGCCGACGAGGCTACGAGACAAAGGATTAAAGAGGAACATCAAGCGCATAATCGAGCCGTGTACGAGAGGTTACGGGGGAAAGGGTTACGTGCGTAGTAGTTGGGCCGGAACTGGCAGCCTGTGCAGCTGCTACAAAATCAAGTCTTGATACTTGACTTGGTTCTGCTAAATGACGGCAAGCCTGTGCCCTTTTATAATGTCCCAATCCCCAATGGACACTTGCGGAAAATTCACTAAATTAACGGAGTTAGTATGTCCTACGCAAATGTAAACGGCGTCAATTTGTACTACGAAGACCAGGGTACCGGACCCGCGGTGATCCTGACTCCCGGCGGCCGGGTGGACCACAACGGGCTGCGGCCCATCGCGGCCCTGCTCTCCGCCCATTTCCGGGTCATCCTCCATGACCGGCGCAACTGCGGCAAGTCCGACGTGGTTATTGGCGGCGGCCCGTCGGAGCAACACCTCTGGGCTGAGGAGATGGCTGGATTGTTGAAACACATCGGCGCCGCTCCAGCCTACGCTGCGGGAGGGTCCGCCGGTTCCCGCACCTCGCTGACCCTGGCGGTGCTCCATCCCGAGGTGGTCAAAGGCCTATTCGTTTGGGAAGTCAGTGGCGGCCCCAACAGCGCCCGGGACACCGGGCCCAACTACTACGGCCAGTTCATCGAGGCGGCGGAAAAGGGAGGCATGGCGGCGGTGGCGGAGACCGAGTTCTTCGCCCAGCGCATCGCCGACAACCCGTCTAACCGGGAAGTCCTCCTGTCCATGGACGTTGGGGAGTTCCTTTCGGCGATGCGCCGTTGGCAAGAGTCCTACTACACGCCTCACCCGGTCAGCGAACTTACCGAGGAGCAGTTGAAGACCATCACCTGCCCGCTGGTGATTTTCGAGGGCAACACGCCTGACGAAGTCCACCACCGTTCGGCGGCCGAATCCCTCCACCGGCTGACCCCCCAGTCGGAGCTGCGCCCCTCCGCCTGGACCCACGAGGAGTGGGACGTCATCGGGCAACACGACCACACCTTCCCGGGCATTGCCGCCACCAACCGATACTCTATGAAGGCGCCCTTCTACGCGGCCCAGCTTCGTGAATTCGTCGAGAAAGTGGAGGCGACCCAACCGGTGGCTGCGGCCTGAAACCGGGATAGAACTGCCCTTCTCCCCGGTAAAGCGGGGGTAAAGCGGGGTGAAAATGGCGGACAGCAAGGGTGAAATTTACCGGGAACTGTTGGGGCGGGCGGCCGAGTTGGTTCCCGCCCTGAAGCAGCGTGCCGCCCGCACCGAAGAATTGCGGAACCTGCCGCGGGAAACGGTGGACGACTTCCATGCCTCCGGCGTGCTGCGGGCGGCCCAGCCGAAGCGTTACGGCGGCTAAGACATCGACTACGGGGCGGTGCTGGACATCGCCGCCGAGTTGGGACGGGGCTGCGGCTCCACCGCGTGGTGCTACAGCATCTGGGCGAGCCACAACTGGGCGGTTGGCATGTTTCCCCTGGAGGCCCAGGACGAGTATTGGGCCGAGTCGCCGGACACCCTTTCTTCGACCTCGCTGAATCCCTCGAATTCCAAAGTGGAAGCCGCCGCCGGGGGCTACCGGCTCAGTGGGCGCTGGCAGTTTTCCAGCGGTTGCGACTACGCCGATTGGGTTATGCTGGCCGGGAACGCGGCCGGCGGCCTTCTGTATATGCTGCTTCCCAAGTCCGACTACGTCATCGACGACACCTGGCGCGTGTCCGGGTTGAGAGGCACCGGCAGCAAGGACATAGTGGTGGAAGACGCCCGAGTGCCCCAGCACCGGACGGTGCCCCAAGCGGCACTCAGGGTAGGACGCTACCCCGGACGCCGGATACACAACACCCCGAATTTCCGCATTCCCCTCGGAACCATGTTTTCCTACACGTTGGCTGCTCCCATCCTGGGCATGGCCCAGGGCGCCCTGGAGGAGTTTGAAAGCCACACCGCGGCCAGGGTGAACTACACGTCGGGGGAGAGGATGGCAGATTCGGCCCCGGTCCACGTCCGCATCGCCCAGGCCGAGGCCGAGGTACACGCTGCCCGGTTGATCATGGAAAACGACGGCCGGGGCGTCTTCGAACGGGCGCGGAGGGATGAGGACCCGTCACTGCCGGAGCGGGCCCGCTACCGCCGGAACCAGGCCTACGTGGCCCGGTTGTCGGTCAGCGCCGTGGACCGTCTGTTCCAGGCCAGCGGCAGCCACGCCATCTTCGACGGCAGTCCCCTGCAGCGGTTCCACCGGGACGCCCACGCTGCCTCCCACCATTTCGACCTCTCCTGGGACACCGTGGCCGAGGAGTACGGCCGCATCATGCTCGGCCTCGAGCCCAAGAACCCCGGCCGGATTTAGGGGTGGGGGTGGTCTTCCGAGCCGGCTTGCCCTGCCAGCGTTGTTCCTTATCTCTCCGGGACGTAAATCCAGCCTTCCGCTCTGGCGGCGGCGAGTTGCGTCATTCCCTTCGTTTGCGTGGACGCCTGCCGCTTATGCTTATTATTGCGTTTCAGGGTGGTAACAATTTCGTGAGTCGGGATGCAAAAGTCGGCTTCGCATTGGGCCCACCTGGCAGCGACTGTTGCCGCAACCAAAGAATCCAAACCGTCGGCGCCGCGGTAGTCGATGCAAGTGTTGCGAACGCCCGGGGGCACCTCTAGTTGAAGGCCGGAAGCTCTACTTAGTTCGCTCAGAATTGCCTTCCGGTTCCCCCGTCTTTCTTGCTGTTGGGCTTCGGTGGCCCCATTCTTGTACCGCGTGTATGGCAATCCATATTTCCTGAGTGCTGCACCCGGCATCACTTCCAGCAATACCGGCAACGGTCGAGTTGGGCCGGTAAGAGGAGGAACTTGGAAACGGCCTGTTTCCCAAAGCCTGTGAAGCATCTGCATCCCTCGGAATGTCATCGGGATCATGGAAGGATTGCCCTTGTGCAAGCATGGCTGGGCATTGGGGAAGAGCAGGTCACCCACCCTCAAATGTTCGAAATCGTACTCCGCCGCAAATTGCGTTACCGCCGTCCGAAACTGGTCCAATTCAATCGCCGCCGCTGCCGCCCACAAGTCGGGCATTTCATAGTCGTTGGACTGCCAGAACTTTGCGAAGCTGATAGGAATTGAGAACGGGAAGTCCAGGGCCGCGACGGATCCACACTGCAGCTTTTTCACAAAAATCTCCAACCCGACGCGGCTGACAGGTCGGCATTCCTCAATTGTCAGGACATGGCCGTCGAAATATCCTTCAGTGACCCATGTACCCCCCACAGAGTCGTCCGTTCCCGCCCCGCTGAAGTCCACGCCCACAATCGTCTGCTCTGCCATCGCGCCGTCCATCGTGCTTACGCTGGGTGAGACTCAGGAATGGGTTTCGTCGATACGGACTATCTCCGCCTACATTACCGCTACGGTTTGGGCCATCCTTTGCAAGAGTTCATCCCGGCGGCGCCGTGATTCTTCGACAAGTCGCAGCTTTTCCTCGGATAGGCGAATCGATTCTTCCAAATCCACTGCCAGTTCCGTGGCAATTTGGGCGAAGTCCTCAAGATTTCTTAACCGGTCTTCCATCAATGCCCCACTTACAAATGCCGCTTGTGTTACCGCTTCCATCTCTGCGAAAGTCCCACTGCTCCGGCAGACCGTGATGAGCTATTGCCTGCCCCGCTGAAGTCCGCGCCAATGAGCTTGGTCACCATTCGCCTCCGTTACGGCTCCGGGTCACAACGTTAGCTCGGCGGGAATCAGGCGGCGATTTTGGGCGTCGGCAGCCAGGGCGAACGTCTCCAAGGCCATTGCTCCCAGCAATATCTTGCTGCTGTCAGGGCCAAATACGACGGATACTTGGTCTGTCTGGCCTTCCAGTTCCATTTCCACCCAACCCACAAAAAGCTCTCGCCTGGAACCGTCGGCTAGGCTGAATACTCTTGAGCGCAGCCGTTCTATGCCCAGTTCCTCCAGGATTGAAGCCGGGATCAGGGTATATGATGCGCCGGTGTCAACCAACTCGTTCAGAGTGCGGGACCGGGTTTTGTCCTGGTTCCAGATGACGAGATCGACGTAGAAGGTTCCCACTTCGCCTCCGACGGTGGTTCCCGGCAGGATGATCCACTCCTCCGGTGTTCGTTGCTCTTGGGCGGTTGCCTTTCTGCTGGCATTATCCATCGGCTCATGCCCCTCTATGTTAGAATTGCCCAAGGCCTCACGTCCGCTGTTTTCAGCCTTGAGGCAGGCAGTATATCACCGTAGAAGAGGAGCGATATGAACCTGACCCAGCGGAGGGAAAACTACCGGGCCATCCTGGCCGGAGACAAGTGTGTGCATCCGGCCTCGGTGTACGATCCCATCTCGGCCCGCATCGCCGAGGACCTGGGCTTCGAAGTGGCCATGTTCGCCGGGTCCATAGCCTCGGGCACCGTGCTGGGGGCTCCTGACATCATCGTGCTGACGCTCAGCGAGTTTGCCCAGCAGATACACCGCATCTGCCGCGCCGGCAACATCAGCCTCATGGTGGACGCCGACCACGGCTACGGCAACGCCATGAACGTGAAGCGCACGGTGGAAGAACTGGAAACCGCCGGAGTGGCGGCGTTGACCATCGAAGACACCCTGTTGCCCCGCGCCTTTGGCTCAGAGGGTGAGGAACTGATCCCAATAGAAGAGGGCGTGGGCAAGATGAAGGCGGCCCTGGCCGGGCGGCAGGACTCCAGCCTCGTCGTGGCTGGCCGCACCAGCGCCATCCGGTTCGTCGGCTTGGAGGAGGCCATCAAGCGGGCCAAGGCCTACGAACAGGCGGGAGTGGACGCGGTCTTCCTGGCCGGAGCCCAGACCAGGGCCGAGGTGGAAGCCGTGCATGCCGAGGTGAAAATCCCGCTGCTGTTGGGAGGCGCCGGAGGGGAACTGGCCGACCGGGAGTTCCTGGCGGCCAACGGCGTGCGGGTTGCGCTGCAGGGCCACCTGCCCTTCTACGCCGCCGTCAAAGCAACCTACGACACCCTCAAAGCCTTGCGGGACGGCATGTCCCCAGGAGACCTGCGAGACGGCCAACCATCCCCGGCCCTGGTAGACCAGGTCACCCGCAAACAGGACTACGACCGCTGGACCCAAGAGTTCTTGGCGTAGTTTGGAGCTAGACTAGTCCAGACCCTTGGGGAGTATGGACGTTTTCCCCTTCGGGAGAATGGCATGAACCAGTTAAATGACAAGTTGCCTGGCGCCGTTGATGGAGCCGTTGGGCGGGCCAAAGATGCCGCCAAGGGAGCCCGGGGAGCCGCAGGCAGTTTGACTCAAAGGGCATCGCGGAAGGTTGCGGGGTTTACTGCTTCCACCGCCGGGTTAGTATCGGGCGCTTCCCAGGAAATTCTGTCCGGAACGGCAGCAGTTGCCGCCCAGTTTCGGCAGATTCCCAGTGACGTTCTGGACAAAATCTTCCCGGAATGCCCCGCTCCCACGTTTATCCTGCCAACCGGCACAAACCCGGAGGAATACCTCATCCTCTTTCGATTGGAAGAGGTATTTGAGAACCTGAAATCGGGAATCTTTGTGCGGCCCAAGATCGAAGCCTGGGCAGCTAGAGATGAGGGTTGGAACGTTGACCACCTGGCCGAGGAACTTAGCAAAGAGTTCAACCGGCAATTCCAAGAGTCCAGAGCGCGTTTGGTGAAGTCCGGGGAGATTGACCTACAGAAACTGGAATCCAACTTGCAGCGTCAATCCAAGCAAATGTCCAGCAACTTTGGGGAAGCGGCAACATCGTTGGCTAAAGCGCCGATTCAACTCGGGGCTGCCGGGTTGGCGTTTAACCCGCTTACCGGGGCATTCACTTGGCCTGCTGGGTTGATGTTCTTGGGTTTGTCTTTACAAAGCGGGGCCAACGTTATCGATCAGTCATCGAAATACTTCGGTGTAAGGACAGAGAGGGGAGAAACGAAACGAGGGTTGAGACAGACGGAAAAGGAACTGAAGGAGTCACATGGAGAGTTCGACAGCAAGGACGAAGCCTTTCGCCAGGCAATAGCCAACCTTGACGTCAAGACACACCCGCGGCTCCAGATTCTCTACAGATTGATTTGCGAGAAAGAGGGCGTGCGCTTCCATCCCGCTCCGGCTGATACCGTGAGCGCTCCTGACATTCAGTCTTGCCTTGAGAATAGCGACTTTCTCAAGAAGCTGCCGAGACGATACCGGAAGCTTCCCGAGTTGGTCTAGCAGGCTGTTTCATCGTCAGCCGAGCGACGGGAAGCCTCAAAGGCCTTTCCAATTAGATACCTCTATTACCATTAAACAAATCAAGCGAGGAGACAACCAATGAACTTTACCTACAACCACCTGCACTTCCGAAGCGGGGACCCTGACGCCGCCGCAAAGTTCTACTGCGACAACTTCGGCGCCGAGATCACCGGGGAGCGGCCCCTGTCCACCACCAAGTCCATCAGCCTGTCCCTCGGCGGCGAGCCCCTCATGACCATCTCCGGGCGGGCCGAGGGGGAAGACCCGGTGGCCGGCTCGACGGAGCCGCGCTACGGGCTGGACCACTTTGGGTTCGAGGTGGACGATATGGAGTCCGCCGCGTCCCACCTGAAGTCCAACGGCGTCAAGTTCAACTGTGAGCCGTGGACCATGCCGTCGGGTTCCACCGTCGCCTTCGTCGAAGCGCCGGACCAGGTGAGCGTAGAGATAATCCAGCGTCCCAAGGGTTAACCCACACCCCGGGTCTCATGGCTGCAGCCCCGGACTGGGGCGGGCAATTCCAGCTATGGCGCCCGGTTAAAATCCATCCCGGTCATAGCCCGTCAAAAAAGTCCTCGGGGAGCAATTCCCCCGGGGCCACCGGCGGGTGGGCGCGGACGTAGAACTCGCGGCCCAGGATGCGGGCCGTGACGTGGCGGGGGACGCGGTGGTATGGCCAGTCGGGGGCCACCTGGGTGCGGTGGCAGAGGATGCAGGCCATCTTGGCCTCCATGTCGCCTTCGCCGGAAACGTCCAGCTCCAAGTGCAACTCCTCCTCCGGAACCCCTTGAAGTCCCTGCTCGGGCGTGGGCATGGGCCAGTCGATTCCCTGCCCCCGTAGCGCTTCGGCCCACTCACGCCGGAACCCCTGGGGGCGGACGCTGTAGAACAGACGCACCCCTTGGTGTGGCTCCACGCCGCCGGACATCTGGTGCGGGAAGGCGGTGGGATCAGATGCTAAGCGGAACGCCTCGGTGGCGTGGTTGCTGATTGCGATGTGGTCGGGGTGGCCGTACAACCCGTCGGGTCCAAATGTGAGCACCACTTGGGGGCGGAAGCGGCGGATTTCCAGCACCAGCCGCTCCACCACCTCGCCGGCATCGGCGTTGACGAATGCCTTGGGATGGTTGTTGGATTCCCAGCCCGCCATGCCCGAGTCCCGGTAGTCCAGCAAGGCGTGCTCGGCCAGCCCCAAGGCCCTCACCGCGCAGGCCAGTTCGACCCGCCGCACGTCGCCAAGCGTGTCCCTGGTAGCTGCCCCTTCCTGGCGGATGTCGCCCTCTTCACCCAGGGTTGCCGTCACCAGCCTCACCCGGACTCCCCGGCTGGCCTGAGCGGCCAAGACTCCTCCCACGGGAAATGCCTCGTCGTCGGGATGGGCAAAGCAAGCCAGCAATCGCTTTTCGGACACGTCAAATCCTCCCAAGAGACTCGCCGCAGGAAAACAGCCACAGTAAACCCGTCCGGGTATTCAAAAGGAGCCCGGCTGGGCAGTCCGTTTTCAAGCTGGTCAATACGGCAAGTGTAGATTGACTATAGTGACGGCGCAATCGCCCCTAGCACTCCGCCTTTCCGATCGCAACGGGAATCCAGAGTGTTTTCGTCCCCTACTCCAGTCATTCTCGCCGCAGCGGGAATCCAGAGCCCTCATTATGTACCAAGACGGTTATGCCAACCAAGACGCTCCGGGTGGACAGGTCGACCCCCCCGAACCATCCCTGCAGACACGAAACAGGTTGCATGGGGAAAAGGGCTCTGGATTCCCGTTGCGACGAGAAAGACGGGGAGTAGGGATCCAAATGGGCTCTGGATTCCCGCTGCGGCGAGAATGACGGGAGGAGTCAATGACAATCGAAAGGCCTTGCGGGTAGGCTGCATTCGGTTGACAGCATCTTGGGGTAACACTAGAATCCGAACAGGCGAAGCGGAATCCTTTCCGGCCTGCGCCTCGCGGTTCCTGTCGTCAACCCCGGGTTCCGCCCGGCAAATTTCCCTGGAAAGTCTTACCCAAACGTAACCGGAGGATGCCATGGCTGAGATATTTGGCTTGGGCGTTTCCCACGGGCCCATCATCCTGACGCCACCCGAGCTCTGGGCCGAGGGCAGGGAGCGGATTTACAAGCGAGTGCGGAACTACGAAAAGCCCGCCCAACTGCTGGAAGAGTTGGGGACCGACAACGGCCTTAGCCTGGACATCGCGGACCAGAAGGCCGTGATGGACTCCTTCCAGGTGATGCGCGACCGCTTGCACGAGTGGGACCCTGACCTCGTCATGATTATCGGCGACGATCAGGCGGAGAACTTCCTTCAAGACAATCTCCCTCCATTCTGCCTGTATACCGGCGCCGAGGTTTCCGGGTTCCCGTTCCAGAGACCGTCGGCTCGGGTTAACCTGTGGGATGCCGCCCCGGAGACCGAGTTCAAGTTCCGGTGCCCCAAGGACTTCTCCCGCGACATGCGCAATTACCTTATTCGGGACTGCTTCGACATTGCCACTTCCTCAGCCTTGAAGGGCTGGGACTGGGGTCTCGCCCACGCCATCATCAATCCGCTGGTGTTCCTTGACCCTGAAGCCAAGTTCCCCATCCTGCCTCTTTTCGTCAATTGCTACGGAGAGGAGGCGGGGCCCGACTACCCGCCCCGGCCCACCCCCAGGCGGTGTTATCAGCTGGGGCAGTCGATTCGCCGGTTCCTCGATACCCGCAGCGAAAAGGTGGCCGTGATAGCCTCGTCCAGTTGGTCGCACAGCTTCTTGGCCCACAAGTTCCAATGCCGGGAGATCGACGTTGAAACCGACCGCCGGTACCTGGAGTTGGTGCGCAGCGGTCAGGGCAGCAAGCTGGGAGAGATCGAACCCGAAGATCTCCAGCAGTCCGGGGACCACGAACTGTTGAACTGGATCATCGCCATGGGTGTCCTCGGCGACCGGTCGGCGGAGATCGTGGACGTAAGGGAGACCAACAACCAGCTTGCCTACCGGGTAGCTGCTATCTGGGAGTAGTCCCGTCCGGCATTCATCGCTGTTGTCCCGGTCGACGGCCACACGCCCCTGATCGGAATAACGGTCCGGGTAAATCAAAAGCGAAACGGCCGCAGCAGTTTGCTGCGTTAAGAGGAATGGGATGCATTACGGCCTGGTGATGGAGTGCGACTACCGGTACGGCTCCACCTTGGAAGACTCCTTCGTAGATGCCTTTGCCATGGTGGATACCGCTGAAGCCGGGGGCTTGGACGGCGTCTGGCTGGCCGAGCGCCATTTCGCCGCTCCCGGAAACCCGCTGGACTTCCAGGGGGCCGGCATCCCGTCCTTCGTCTCCTCGCCCCTGATCATGGCCAGCGCCATCGCCGCCCGGACCCAAAGGCTGCGGGTTGGCGTCGCGGTCAGCGTGCTGCCCCTGGCCCATCCCATCCGATTGGCCGAGGAAGCCGCCACCGTCGATCAGGTCAGTCAGGGCCGGTTCGACTTCGGCGTGGGCCGCAGCGGGTTCCCCCGGGCCTATGAGGGGTATGGCGTGCCCTACGGCGAGAGCAGGGAGCGGTTCCAGGAGTGCCTCGACGTGATCCTGAACGCCTGGACCAACGACACCTTCTCCCATAACGGAAAGTACTACCAGTTCGAAAATCTCTGCGTACTGCCCAAGCCCTACCAGAAGCCCTACCCGCCGGTGCGCATCGCCGCCACTACCAAGGAAACCTTCCCGATGACCGGCCAGGACGGCCACGATATTTTCGTGGGCTTGCGGGGAATGAACCAGCAGGATCTGGTGGAATCGTTGGGAGAGTATCGCCAGTCCAGGAAGGCCGCGGGTCATCCGGGCGATGGTGACGTGATTCTCAGAATCCCCATCTACGTTGCCGAGACCGAGGAGCAGGCATATTCGGAACCCGAGGAAAGCACCTGGCGTTCCTACCGGAGGCTCGCCGAGTCCTTCAGGAGTTCGGCTTCCTCTCAGGGAACGACCGCTTCCGAAGAGCGGTCCGAACGGTACCAGCGCCTTTCCAAGGTCGGCTACGACGAATTGCTGCGGAACCGCCTCGCTTACGGCACTCCCGACGCGGTGGTTGAACGGCTTCGAGGCCTCCAGGAAGAGCTGCAGCTCTCTGGCATTATCGCTGAGATGAACGTAGGCGGCCTGATCCCCCAGGAAAAAGTCAAAAACTCCCTCAGGCTGTTCTGCGAGGAAGTCGTTCCTAAACTCCGGGCGTAGGGAGCGGCTCTCCTCTGTTTGCTAAGCCTGCTAGAGTCGCGAGGCCCGGGTTACGTGTTGCCATGCGAGTTTTGAATCACCTCTGCAATTTCCCGCAAACTGGATACTACGTCGGAAAGCAAGTCGGGGAAATCGGCATCCCTTTTCAGATATATGGGCACCCATTTACCCTCTACTTCTAACTGCCAATGCTCCTTGATATCTTCCAACGTCGCGTCGTTAGCTCTGTACAGATTAAGCCACAAAGGGGTCGAGCCGTCTCTTTCCCATCGGTCAACGTTGACACCAAACCAGGCGATATTGCCATTGACTCGTAGGTACCGCCCGTAGCCGTAACTCCGGGGAGTTCGGTTTAAACCCCTCTTTGAAATCCATCCATCCGAAACCCCTCGTTCAGCCGCAGCGTCAATAAGACGCTTCAAGTCACGCATACGACGGGAGTCTGGACCGATTTCCTCTCCGCTCTCAGGGGTCGGTTGGACTTTTCCTTCATCCGCGAATTCAGCGAGCCCCCGCAGTTGCTGAATGTCAGCTTCGATGCCCTGCTCCTCGGCTTCCCTCGCCCGGGCGGACAATCGATCCAATAGCCCCGTCCAACTGACCAGTAGCAAGTGCCGCTCCGTCTCATTGACGCGCATGCACTTACGCTCGGCGTCAACCTCCATCAGATTATTTCCTGCTTTAACTGCCAGCTCTCGCAACTGGGTCCACAGCCTGCCTATCCGTTCCTCCGGCGCGACAAAGAGCAGCACCGCCGGGCCGTCTTTCGGCAACCGGTCAAGATAGGCATTTGGCTGGCGGGGCGTAAGCTCAGCCCAGAACTTGGCTTCGATGAAGACACGCCCGACATTATTTTCGTCGAACCCAACCAAGTCTGGTCGTATTCCGTTCTGGAAACTGACTTGAGTCCGAACTTTGGCTACCGGCTCCACTTTCTTGACGCCGGTTCTGACTACGTCATCCAATCCCTCCAGGGATGCGGCTGACTTGTTCAGAATGTACCCCAGCGCTTCCACGGCTATGTTCTCGGTTTGATAAGTAAACCAAGGAGATAGGTAGGCCAGCAAAGAATCGCTCTCAGGCATTGCAGCAACCTCCTTTAGCTGTCAGCAGGGGCATAGGGCGGGTTCTCCGGATAATCCTCCGGTCTCCCGGTATCCCCGGGCTGGATGATGAAGTCCCGCCGGTCTCGGTACAGACGCGCCCTGTTAAGCACGTAGTCGCCCTCGTCGTTGTACGGGTCGATGTTGTTGTAGTCGGTCATCAGCCAGTACTTGTGATCGCCGATGAACAGGTAGGTGTTGTTCATGCGGAAAAAGCGGCAGGCGACTCCTTCACCGGCTTTGAACCGGGCGCAGACGGCGTCCAGCAGTTCTCGCTGATCGTCCTTTTCGGTAAGGACGTACTCATGGGGCCAGGTTTCGCGATAGGTTACCGCCTCGCGCCAGGGCGCGCGGGCGATCAGTTCCGCCAGTGTGAATTCCATGCTGTTCACCCCTTGAGAGAAGGGTCGTTGATCAAGACCCTATCTGGCCCAGCAGTATCTCCTCTATAGCCCAGGCCAACCCGTCTTGCTCCACCCCGGGGGCCTCGTAATCTGCCACGGCTTTAACCTCCGGGGCCGCGTTGCCCATGGCGATGCCCGTTCCGCAGGCTTGGAGCAATGCCAGGTCGTTGAAGCTGTCCCCCACGCCCGCCATGTCTTGGGTCTTGCATCCCAGCATGGTCCCCAACCGGGCGGCGGCTGTGCCCTTGTCCACTCCCCGATGCGTAAAATCGACCGCCCACAGCCCGTTGTAGGGCAGGTAGGCCTTCACGGTTTGGATGCTTGGGTTGTCCGAGAACCAACCCGCCAACTCTCCGGCCTGCGATTCGGAAATGTCCAGAGCGGAAATGCGGGTGATGTCCCAGTGGGGCAGCCGGTCGAAATCCTTCACGCTTCCCTCGGGGAATGTGGCTATAAATTCCGTACCCAGAGAACGGAGGCTCGCGATCACCTTGCGGGAGTTTTCCGGCCCCAGTGGGTCCCGCCAAAGGATTTCCTCCGATTGGGGGTCCAGGATTGTAGCCCCGCCGTCGCAGGCCTGCGGCGCAGTTAGCCCCAGGCGCCGGGCGTAACTCACCACGTCCTTGGACTCGCGCCCGGTGGCGATTGAGACCGGCACCTTCGCGGCCAGCCGGCCTACCGCACTCAGGACCGCCGGCCGGATCTGCTCGTCCGGGCCAATGATGGTCCCGTCCAGGTCCAGAATCACCGCCTTGATCAAGTTGATCAAGGCAGCCCGCAGTCGCCGGTCAATAGGCCGGGGGTTGGTGTGCGGGTTAATGCGAGGATTGGTGCTTTAATGTTGGTCAATTTAAGGCACGCCTTCAAAAACAAAAATGGGCTAAAACCGCGTCGGTCCTCTGGATATTGAGCCTCACTACTTGCTAATGGTTTCTAACAGGCATCGCCCTCAAAGATGCCGTTGGCCCGTTGTAATTCGCGGACATAGCAAATTATCTGGTCCACGTCCTGCTCCGAAACGCCGGGCAGGGGCGCCATATCGCCAAACCACCAGTGGTGGGACGGAACGCCATTTTGCACGGCGTTTTTGAAGGCGAAATCGGGATGATGGCCCGGTCCATAGTACGGGTGGACCAGGGGCGGACCCGCATTGGAGCCGGAAGCGTTCGCTCCATGACAAACGGCGCAGTTCGCGTTGAACAGTGTCTGACCGGAGCGGGCGGATGGCGACAACTCCGGCGCCGTTACTACCACGGTCGCGTATTCGCCGGTGTTGGGTGGCGAAGTCGGTTCCGCGGCGGAGGGCTGCAAAGTCGGTCTCTCGCCGGTGGCTGCGGGCTCCTGTGTCGGCGACCCTGAACAAGCCAACAGCAACAGCGTCATGCCCAGCAAGCCGGCAACCCCGTAAAGAGAACCGATATACTGGCGGATTCTCCTCATCCCATTCCCAACCCTAAAGATACCGTTCAACAATTACACAAGCCCGTCACAATGTTGGGACAAGTCCTCTCGACCGCCCCCACCCCGTCATTCTCGCCGCAGCGGGAATCCAGAGCCCTGATCCTGCGCCTAGGCGGTTATGCCAACTTAGACGCGCCGGAGTGACAGTCCGGGTTCCCAGCTGGACCATTCCTACAGGCTCGAATCATGTTGGATGGCAAAAAGGTTCCTGGATACGCCCGGCGGTGTCATCACACTCGGATTTAATGGCAACTGCCGCCCTCTGGTGTTGGGAAAACACCGGCGAAAGGCTTGTCGGTTGAGTCCGTTGTCTTGTTGCGCCATTGGCGTAAGGCCGTGGGTGCCGGCGGACGCAACCGGCAGACCGGCTCATTACACTAACTCCCGGTTTCCAGCCGCCTACTCGAACGCGGGCATAACCTCTTTGGCAAACAGTTGCAACGAGTTCAACGACTGCTCCTTCGGCATCCGGCCAATGCGGTGCGCCGCGCAGAAGATGTCGTAACCGATCAATTCGCGCTGCTCCTTGAGCTTTGCCGTCACCGTCTCCGGGCTGCCTACGAGGGCCAGGCCGTTGTCTATCCAGAAATCCAGCGATGTACCCATGCCCTGAAACACCCGCGCCAGTTCATTCTGGCTGGGCGTTCCCTCGTTGCGGCCCTGGTACCCGATGCGGGTGTTGGAGAGGCCTTCCCGGCCAAGGCGACGGGATTCCAGCAGCGGCCCTTCGGCTTCCTCCCTGGCTTTTTCGTCGGTCTCGGCCACGTGAACCGCCCTGGTCAGGAAGGTGCGCGGCATGGGGCCGGGGTGGTTGCACTCCCGCCAAATCTTCCGGTACAGGTCGAAC
This sequence comes from Dehalococcoidia bacterium, assembly GCA_965226825.1. Classification (GTDB taxonomy): domain Bacteria; phylum Chloroflexota; class Dehalococcoidia; order Lucifugimonadales; family UBA3495; genus Io17-Chloro-G2. Next base: position 2,328,472 of record CBDDED010000003.1, on the reverse strand, counting down.
TTCTCGGCGATGGTGGGGTCGATGTCCAGGTTTTGGGAAACGTGGAAGTTGTTCTTGGCGGCGTACTCCAGCGAAGCCGGGCTGTGGGCGCCAACCCAGATGGGCGGGTAGGGCTGCTGGTAGGGCTTGGGCACCGGCAGCGCTTCATCGAACTGCCAGTAATCGCCCTGGTAGGTCACTTCGTCCTGGGTCCAGGCTTTGAGGATGATCTCCATGGCCTCTGCCGACATCTTCTGCCGCTCGAAAAATGGTAGGTTCCAACGCATGAACTCGTGCTCAGACACGCCGATTCCGGTGCCAAACTCCAACCGGCCGTGCGACAGGTGGTCCAGCATGGCTGCGTCCTGGGCCAGTCGCATCGGGTTGTAGAAGGGAAGCTGGTAAATCATGACCCCGAACCGCATGGACGTGGTCCGCAGGGCCACGGCGGTCAGATAAATGCTTGGAGCGGTGAGCTGGCCGATGTGGGAGTTCTGGTGCTCGATGATGTAGTAAGACTCGTAGCCCAGCTCCTCGCCCAGTTGGACCTCGTAGAGATGTTGATCGTAGGCGTCGGCAGCCAGGGCATAGTTGTCAAATTCGTGGACGGGGAAAGTGTCCCAGATGCCGAATTCCAGATGCGCCATAGGAACCCTCCTTTGTGGTGGCCGGGTTGTGGACAATTTGAAGACCGTTATTGGGGCTAGCGGCCCGTTGCTAGTCGCCCCTGTCTTGCAGGTTCCGGTTCGTTGACCGGCCATGGCGACCCCGGCACAGTCACGTTGATAACACCGGCGCCAAAATAAAAGGTGGGCCCCAACCATTGCTGGACCCACCTTTGATAAGGGGCATTTAGCCGGGCTCGGTCCGGCTTATTCGAACACCAAAGCCACGTTTTTGCGGCCGGGGGTGCGCATCTCGGCCAGCCCTTCCTCGGCAGTGGCCTGGGCGTTGCAGAACAACTCGATGCCGTTGCCGTCGGGGTCGTTGATGTAGATGCTGTAGGTCATGCTGTGGTCCGTGGTGTGGTCGATGGGCACATCGGTCTCCAACAAGTACTTGTAGAACTCGTTCAGAGTGTCCCAGTCTTGGACCTGCAGGGCCATGTGGTTCAGGCCAAGTCCGCCCTTGCTCACGGGGGCCGCGTCCTCTGCGGCCTGGAACAGGGCCAGGTCATGGTGAATCTTGCCGCAAGTCAGGAAGGTCCCGAAACCGGGGCGGTCGATGGAAATCTCGAATCCCAGCACTTCGGTATAGAACTTGGTGGAAGCAACCTGATCTTTGACGTTGAGAACCAGGTGCCCGACTCTAATCGGTTTTGGCATAATGGCTCCTCCTGATATTCAATACTCAGAAACGTAAATGCTCTGTTAAACAACAATATACGCCATACTTTGGCAAAATCCAAGAGGATAGGCACAAGGAGGCAGGGACTGGTGCCCCTGCTCTAAGCCTGACACTGTTTGCTAGTAGGGGCCACGAGAAGGACCCCTGATCCAGTCGTCGTCCCAAGCCGCTGTGGCCGTGCCGATTATGAACAGGCCATCCACCTCGACGCTCTCCAGTTTCACTCCCTCGTCCAACTCCGCCTCGAACCAGGCCTTTACCTGGTCCTCGTCCGCCTTGGCGTATTTTTCCTGTTGAGAGGGGAAGAAGATCCTCAACTTAACCTCGGATCCATTGCCCGCGGACGCGGACCATCCTGACGCCCACCCATGCCCTGATCCCACCAAATTCCCCGGGACCCCACCGCTGACCTTGGTGAAAAATCCGCCGCTGGCACGATTCAGCGTCATGTGTACATACTCGTCGGGATCAACACCTGAATAATCGGTGTATTGGCGGCGACGAAGCTCACCACCGTGCAACAAGAACCCGGACCCCCGGTCCAACGCCTCCAGCACGATCTTGACCGAGTCTGTATCCCCCGCTACGACGGAGCCCTCTCCCTCCAGCAACGCTATACTGCGGCTCCCTGTATCATATAACTCATACCCTCCATGCTTCTCAGCACGGTATTCGGATAAAATCTCCCTGATGGGATTAAAATCGAAATCGCCCTCCATTACAGACAGACCCCCACCACCACCACCATCGAATTCGATGCGTGCCGTTGCGAACGAGTTAACGGCCTCAATAGAATTGGGTCCGTTCAGGACCGATCCAAGGATTCCGTCGGTCAAATCTCGCGGAATGGCAGCGGGCGCGTCTCCCGTTACTATGGCTGCAACGTCCCAGACCTTCACGGAACGTGCATTCTCAGGAACCAGTGTCACCGCGCCCTACCACTTGCTCCCTCCACTGCTCCCGCCGCTACTCCCGTCACTGCTCCCGCCGCCGCAGGCCGATGCAAGCGGCAACGAAAACAACACCAGCACAACCAACCAGGCTATTGGAAAAAACCGGCTGGGCATCCCTGCATCCCTAGTGGAATCGATCTCTGAACGTCGCATCTGCAAAACTCTCCTGGCGAATATACTGCTCTAAGCCATCGCGTTCGTGAACACGGATTTCAAAGCGAGGAAGAAGAAAGGCGCTGACCCACGTCGCAGGTTACACCATTCGTCCACCGGTTGCATTTATGCGTGGGATGAGCGACATGGTCTTTCGATTGTCTTCAAATCCCCGTCACTCTCGCCGCAGTGGGAATCCAGACGCCCCCCCGTCATTCTCGCCGCCGCGGGAATCCAGATCCCTTCCCATCCGCCAACACCGTCATGGCGGCGCCGACGCGGCGGGTGGACGGCGGCCGGGCCAGCACCTCGTTCCCCAACCACGTCGGACGACAACCAGGGCTCTGGATCCCCGCCTCGGCGGGGATGACGGGGGCTGGAGGCTCTGGATTACTATGAAAACGCTATTTTCATCCTCACAGGTGGCATTAACCAAGCCATCCGTCATTCTCGCCGCCGCGGGAATCCAGAGCCCTTCCCATCCGCCAACACCGTCATGGCGGCGCCGACGCGGCGGGAGGATGGCGGCCGGGCCAGCACCTCGTTCCCCAACCACGTCGGACGACAACCAGGGCTCTGGATCCCCGCCTCGGCGGGGATGACGGGGGCTGGGGCTCTGGATTACTATGAAAACGCCATTGTCATCCTCACAGGTGGCTTTAACCAAGCCATCCGTCATTCTCGCCGCCGCGGGAATCCAGAGCCCTTTCTGCCATTCAACCTGATCGAGTCTGCATGAATGGTCCGGGTGGAACGCCGGCCTGTCCACCAGGAGCTTCATAATTGTCATAACCGTCTTGGCGCAAGGCCAGGGCTCTGGATTCCCGCTGCGACGGGAATGACGGGGCGACGTCTTACGTTCCCCCCGGACCTATGGCTCGCAGAGAGGCAGGAAATCCGGGTGCCGAAAGTAGGCGAAACGTCCCGGCCCACGAGGATAGCTGTCGCGCCGCTGTCGAAAGCTCGCGGGCATGCACCCGGTTAGTTCATTACCGGTTTGGATGTTAAGATGATTCAGGTTGGTGAGGTTGCCCAGTTCCGGGGGTATATCTCCGGTCAACCCGTTCGCTGAGAGGTACAGCCGTTTCATACTGGTGAGGTTGCCCAGTTCCGGGGGTATCTGCCCGGTCAACCGGTTCGCTGAGAGGTCCAGCCGTTCCAGGTGGGAAAGCCGGCCCAGTTCCGGGGGTATCTGCCCGGTCAACTGGTTCCCTGAAAGGTGCAGCCAGTTCAGTCTGACGGCGTTTCCCAATTCTGCCGGTATTTCACCGGTCAACTGGTTGTCGCTCAAGTTCACGTGCCGCAGGCTGTCGGTCGGTACCGCTCAGTTCTGTCAGTTCTGTCAGTTCTGGTGCTATTTCCCCGGTCAGGTGGTTGCCCTCAAGGCTCAGATATTCCAGTTTGGTAAGCTGCCCCAACTCCGGCGGCAGCTCCCCGGTCAGGCGGTTGTCTACGAGGGCCAGCCGGTTGACGCGGAAAAAATCGTTGGTGACCACACCCTTCCACTTGCCCAAGGGTAATTGACTCAGCCAGTTGGTGTTGTCCACCCAGTTATCCCCATCGGTGGCCCGGTAGAGAGCGACCAGCGCGGCCCGGTCCGGAGGTTCCCCGGTATCGTTGCAGAAGGGGATGCCCATGCTGCGGCGTTTGAGAAGTCTTCCCACCCAATTTCCGGGGATGCAACCGGTCAGCTGATTGCCGGTTAGCTCTCCTCTTTTCAGCTTGGACAGGTTGTTCAGTTCGAACGGTATATTGCCGCTGAGTTGGTTACCATTGAGGAGCAGAGTTCGCAGGTTGGTGAGATTGCCCAGTTCTGCCGGTATCTCCCCGGTCAACTGGTTGTCCTGCAGATTCAAGGATGCCAGGTTGGTGAGCGCATCCAATTCGGCGGGTATCTCCCCGCTTATCTGGTTTTCGGGGAGATTGATGGCACCGACCCTGCCGGTACTGCCAATGCGGATACCGTGCCACCGGTGGACCGGCTCGTCACTCAGCCAGTTGGTACTATTGATCCATCCTGGGCCGCCGGTGGCACGGTAGAAGTCGACCAGCGCTGCCCGGTCTGTGGATTCGCAGAAGGGCAAACTGACGTCGGATATATTGAAGGATCGGACCCTTGCCATTCTCGGGGGTACGCACCCGGTGAACCGGTTCCCGATGAGGCCCAGCGTTTCCAGTTCGCCGAGGTTGCCGAGCTCTGACGGCAGACCCCCTTCCAGGTTGTTTCTGCTCAGGTTCAGGAGCTCCAGTCTTTCGATGTTGCCCAGTTCGGGCGGAATCTCCCCGCTCAACCGGTTGTCATTGAGGTAAATTTGCCTCAGGATTGGGTTGTCACCCAGCTCGGCTGGTATATCGCCGCTTAGGTTATTCTGCGCGAGGTTCAGAATAAACATCCCCTTGAGGTTGCCCAACTCGGCCGGTATATCTCCGCTGAGGTCGTTCTGCGCCAGGTGCATAATTCGCATTCCGGTGAGGTTGCCCAACTCGGCCGGTAACTCCCCGCTCAAGTTGTTCCCAATTAGATTCAAGGACAGTACCCGGCCGGTGCGGGACCCCCTGCAGCTAACGCCGTACCATTTGCAAACGGGCTCAGAGGACATCCAGTTGGTGTTGTCCCGCCAGTTTTCCCCGCCAGCGGCATTGTAAAGGGCGACCAACGCTTCCGTGTCGCTGCCAGGGGGAACCAGGGCTTTCCCGCCTCCGCAGAAGTCCAGACCGAGCCTCAGAAAATCGTTATTTGGAACTGAGCGCAAGCGGCTGGGTATGCAACCGGTGAACTGGTTCCCCCCAACGTATAGGGCCTGCAGCCTGCCCAGTCCTGACGGAATCTCCCCGGTTAACTGGTTGTCATTGAGGTAAAGGTAAGACAATCTGCGGAGGCTGCCCAGTTCGGGCGGAATCTCCCCGCTCAAATTATTGTGCGAGAGGTTCAGGGCTATCAGGTCTCTGATGCTGCCCAGCTCCGACGGTACCTCACCGCTCAACTCGTTACCATGCAGGAGCAGATATGACAAAAAGTCGAGCTTACCCAGTTCCGATGGTATCTCGCCGCTCAACTGGTTTCCGCCCAGGTATAGATGTGTCAAGTTGCCGAGCTTTCCCAGCTCGGAAGGGATCTCGCCCTTCAACCCGTTGCTGTTCAACTCCAGCCCTCGGACCCCTTCCACGATGCTGGTGGATTGGCCTCCCATAGGGTTGCCGGTTGTTCTTTCGTCGCGGAAATACCGGACACCGTGCCAGGTTCCCACGTACCGGTCGCTCATCCATCCGGAGCTATTCTTCCAATCAGCTCCGCCCGTGGCATTGTAGAGGGCGGCCAGAGTCTCTTCATCCGAGTTGTCGAACGGGTTCACCACCGAGACGAACCTGCCCGGACTGCAGGCGGCCAGCAGAATGGCGATTACACCGCACAGGGCAACCCGGTGCAGGATGGCCCGGCGCGGGATTCCAAGGATGGTGGGCCGTTTGCCGTTCTTCACTTCGTCGCCCTCCGAGAAAGGTTGAAAGCCCCTGGGTTTTTGCGAATCATTTCCCCCGACCTACCCGCTCCGGTCCAGAAACTCCTGCACCCGGGCCTTGGCCGGCTCCTTGTTGTAGTTGTTGTAGAGCATCATGGCGTTGCGCACCGGGTCTCCGCCGAAGAAGCGCTCGTACAGCACCTGTCGCCCGCCGAAGGCGCTGCAGGCCACGTCCCAAGCCAGGTGGAACAGCTTGGCCCGGTCCCGGGCGCTGGCGGTGTCGGTGGACATGTACCGTTCGATTTCCGCGGCGATGGGCGTGTCGAAGTCCGCTTCCGCCGGCAGGGCCATCAGGCTGCTGGAACCCATCTGTTGCACGATTTCGGCCAGCCTGGGGTAGATGGTCTTGGGAAACAGGCTGCGGCTGGCCGTGAACGGCGCCAGGGCCGGGCACATTACCCCCCACCGGTCGATTTCGGCGTCGGCCTCGGCGGCCCGAAGCAGGGCTTTCATGGTCTCCAGGTAAACAATCACTTCACCCATGCGTTCTTGCACCTGTGGTATCTGGGTTGACCCCAGAGTCTCGATCATCAGGGACAGCAGGCCCAGGACGAATTCGGTCTTAACCACCGTGCGTGTGGTGACCTGGTGCCCGGTGTGCGATAGGGAGTTGGTGTTGGCCGAGTAGTTGTTGCACAAATCCGGGTCGCCCAGCAGGAACACCCGTTCCCACGGCACCAGCACGTCGTCGAAGAACACCACCGCGTCCATCTCTTCGAACCGGGACCCGAGGGGATGGTCAAAGTGGGACCGGTTCAGGTCGAGGCTCTCCCGGCACAGGAACTTTAGCCCCGGCGTGTCGCAGGGAATCGAGAAGGAAAACGCCTGGCGCCAAGCGTCGTCTCCGATCAGGTGGCTTCGGGTCGGATACACGGCGATCTCGTCCGATATTGGCCCCAATGTGGCGAGAATCCTGCTGCCCCGGACCACCATGCCCGCGTCGGTCTCCTTGGTCACCGTCAGGGCGACCTGGTCGGATATATTGTCCACAGAGCCGGGAGTGCGGCTCCGCTGCAGGTTGACCAGCGTGTGAGTGAGCGTAACGTCGTTCTCCCGGATGAACTCGTGGTACCACAGCACGTTTTTCTGGAACTCTGGGCGGTTCTGGGCAAAATAGTCGGAGGCGGCGGCCCAGGCGGTGATCGCCACGTTGAGGAAGTCGGGCGTGCGGGCCATCATCCCGCAGCTGGTCCACGCCCAGCGGGCCATCATCTTGCGCCGCCGTTCCAGGTCTTCATGGGTCTTGGGGATTATGAAGGAAAGGCCGACCTGGTCTCCGGTGCTGGGGGAGGCAAAGGTCATTTCGGGCCCAACCTCCGGGTCGTGCTGCAGGTCGTACAGCGCCGCCACCGATTCGACGCCGTTGCGAAAGTAGGGGTGGCTGGTTACGTCTTTCACCAGTTCACCCCGGATCCACACCTCCCTGGGGTGGTCCCTGAGACCGGCGATGTATTCTTTTCCTGTCCGAGCAGGCATCAATCCCCCTTGACTGGCGGCATCAAATATCACGCCCAATGGCATGTCAGTTGGAAAAATCGAGTGTAGCAGCGCCCATTTTGAGTGTCAAAACCGGCCACTCCGGGGTGCAGAGTATTTCAGCCGTCATTCAACCTCCCCCACCCCAACCCCGCCCGGTCATTCTCACCGCAGTGGGAGTCCAGAGCCCTTTCGATGCGCCAAGACGGTTATGGCAACGGAGACACCCCCCGTCATTCTCACCGCAGTGGGAATCCAGAGCCCTTCCGATGCGCCAAGGCGGCTATGCCAACGAAGACACCTCCCGTCATTCTCGCCGCGGTGGGAATCCAGAGCCCTTTCGATGCGCCAACACGGTCACGGCAACGAAGACACCCCCCGTCATTCTCACCGCAGTGGGAATCCAGAGCCCTTTCGATGCGCCAAGACGGTTATGGCAACGGAGATACCTCCCGTCATCCTCGCCGCAGCGGGGATTCAGAGCCCATTTGGTGTGCCAACACGGTCACGGCAACGGAGATACAACAGGTTGGCAGGCAGGCGTGACCCCTTGGACTATTGGTCAGGGCAATCGCATCTTAATTCTTGACCGCATGCTTCATACTTGACTCTTCGCAAAATCCGGGGTTGACGAGCACCAGGGACATGGCATTGCGACATCTGTTAACGCTGAGCCCGATTAAGATGCGATTGCCCCGCTGGTGCGCCCCATTGCCAATCCCAGCCGATACTGCGAAACTGAGAATCGAGATGCAGTCGGGGGTTATGAAGCTATGAGCGAAAATCGATTGACCGAAGAGAAATTCCTGCAGGGTATGACCACCCAACAGTACATCGACCAGATCAAGGTGAACAAACAGCCCTTTGAGGACATCTACGGGGCCGCGGAAGTTCCGTCCCGGGTACAAGCGGCGTTCGATGGCCTGGCTGAACCGCTCCGGATGGCCGTGTTCACCGCCGATTGGTGCGGCGACGCCATGAGCACCACGCCGGTGATACTGCGGCTGGCCGATAGCACTTCAAAAATCTCTCACCAGGTGTTCAATCGGGACGATGAACTGGACCTGACCAACAGCTTTTTGGCGGAAGACCGGGCCGGCACCGTCCCCGTTTTCGTGGTGATGGATTCCAATATGAACGAAATCGCCCGGTTCGTTGAGACCGCCAACGAACTGGTCCCCTCCATCGACACCATGGATGAAACGATTGCGCAAGAGGTTGCTGCCCAACCGGCCGAGGAAGCAAGGGCCGCTGGCCGGGCCCGCCGCACCGCGTTTCGAGTATCCAGGGCGCGGGAATGGGGCGAGGTGATCCTGGACGCCTTTGAGAAAGTGGTCGCCGAGGGGTTGGCCATGCCCCAAGACCAACGGCCCGCAATCAGCGGCACCAAGTGGCCCTACGAACCATAGGTCGAAACGCCCCGGTCCGGCGTTCCAGGCCATGAACGCGGCGGCCCAAGTTCAACGTGGAGACCGGGTGCAACGTTGGGAAAAGAGTCCCCTACCCGCCGTAAACCCTGAATGAGGACAACCCCATGGCTGACGAGACCATAACAATGGATGACATGAACCTGATTTTCTCGGTGACCGATGATATGGGCATTCACCGGGAATCGGTCCGGGTGGAGCTGGGCAAGGAAGACCCGGGGATCATAGGCCAGGGCGCCGGCGGTATGATCGAAATCACCATTCCATCCAGCACCCCCACCCAAGACTTTGCCAGTGAATTGAGGGCCCGGCTGGAGTCCTTCGGCTACACGCCGGGCCAAGCCGGGGATACGGAAGACGACGAAGATGATTTCCCGTAGCTGACCGGGAGCTAAACGAGGTCGTTATCGGTTGGTGTTGCGCCACTCAAAGGCCAGGGTGGCAAAGCGGACGAACACCGACCCGCCGGGAGCCGCTATAGGGCCGTTGATGGCCAGAAGCGCGATGGTGTGCTTGTCCCCCGGCTTGGGTTCATCACTCACTACCACCCGCTGGGGAACATTGAAGCCCTGTACGGTGCCCCTTTCCCGGTTGCATCCCCCGTCCACCCAAATCTCGCCGTAGTCGTCAATGCAGGTTTCAAACATGCACCGCCCGCCCTCGATGGACCGGCCTCCCACCGTTTCGGGGAGGGTTACGGTGATCCGGTACCAGGCAAAGGTCAAGCCGGATGAGTGCCAGTTGGTCAGCTCATGAATTGTGTCCCAACCCGAGTCGTCATAATCAGGCAACCGGGCCGGTGTGCTCTCCATTTGAGCAACCAGTCCTTCGTTGGGTTCGCCGGGCGCCAGGCCACCCGCAAACTTCCACTGCGCGCCTACCGTTGCCAGGTCGGTCGGGTTCTGTAAATCAAGAACGCCTCTGGGCATTGCCGCTCCCACTATTGATGGTGATGTTTACGTTGATCTCTACGGTGGTCTTTACATCGTTGCGCGCGCCTTAGACGCCCACAATCCTAACTCCGGCGTGGATCTTGTAGATCCGGTTGATGTTGACCAGCAGGGGCGTGATCTGCTCCACGTACTTGGCGTTGGCCAACGCCCCGCCGTCCACCGGCCGCAGGTCTGGAATCTTGCCCACCAACCCGGTCACCAAAGCCTTGGCGTCGGCGTGGTCGGAGCAAACCACCACGTCGCCGTCCATGACGATTTCCGGGTTTTGAAGTTCCTCGGCGCTGACGTTTTGGAACGCCGCCACGACCATGGCGCCGGGCAGCAAAGCCTGTGCTTCCTCCGCAGCGGAACCGGCTTCCACCTCCACGGCCTGGGCGCCCCTGCCCCGTTGGAAGGTCATTGGGGCGATAACGTCTACCACTATCTTCCCGTCCAGGCTTGGGCCCAACTGCTCCAGCGTCGGTTTCTGCCCCTCATAAGGGAAGGCCAGGAAAACCACCTCAGCCCCGGCGGCAGCATCTTCGTTACCCGCGCCATGGATGGAGGAGCCGGGAGCCAGTTGAATCAACTCCTCGGCAGCTGCGGATGCCCGGGACGAGTCCCTGGAGCCGATGACTACTTCCTCTCCCGCCAGGGCCAGCCGTAAAGCCAAGCCCCGCCCTTCGGGGCCGGTTCCTCCGAGAAATGCCAGCATTTGATCCTCAACACAAGCTTATTGGCGGCAACCGGAAGGCCGTCGCCGCAGCTAACTATAGCGGCAATACAGCGGATTAGGAAGAGTGAACCGTTGGGACGGATTCGTTGCGCCCACGAGGTCGACGGCCTAAACGGGCAACCAGTTTGGTACGCGCACCACTTCCGCATCGTCAAGGATCAGAGCAATGCGCCCCAAGGCTACAAGTTTGGACAATTCCCACAGGACGATGGTCGATATAGATCAAGGCTCCTGTTCCAAAAGCGCCCGCTCTCCGGCCGAAAGCTCGTCTCAAAGAGCGAAGATTACTATGTGCGTATCAAGATTCGGAATCCCACCGAATACCGGTGCTGACGATATCTCCCTTGATGATAATCTTGTGACGCAGGCTGCCAATCAAATCGGCCGAGCGCTGTTGGTAGGGGATGACGCGGGCTACCGGCTCACCCTGTTTCGTGACGATTAGCCCTTCAGCGTCGAGCTGGTCCAGGAGCGCAAGGCACTGCTCTTTGAACTCGGCTGCTGCAATGGTCTTCATGTTGGGTCACCCGCCTTCCAATTTAATCATCTAATATAACCCGTCGGGCAATATGTCTATCGAGCGATAACATCGCTAGGGGAAGGAACCTGAAGTTCGCCCCGCCCCAAACTTCCTCCATCCATTTGTCCGGGGGAGATGTGACCTGCCACCTTGCGCCCCTGGAGGCATGGCCTTTTCATGCTCCCTCTCTCCCGGTGACCTGCGCTGCGAATTCGCTTTTTCCAACACAGAGACGCAGAGATATTCTGACCTAACCAAGTCCTCCGCCCCCCTGCGCAGGGCCTTGTCATTGCCATTAACTCCTCCCACCCCCCGTCATTCTCACCGCAGTGGGAATCCAGAGCCCTTTCGATGCGCCAACCTGATGCGGGTCTGAGGGAACGCTCCAGGTAGGACGCCGGCCTGTCCACCAGGCGCGTCTTGGTTGGGATAAGCGTCTCGGCGCATGACCAGGGCTTTGGCCTCCCGTTGCAACGAAAAATCGGGGAAGAATGAAAAGTCCTCTGCGCCCTATGCGTCATTCTCTGCGAACTCTACGTTGAAAACTAGTCAGGAAGGAAAATGCGATTGCTCAGCGGCGTCCCCGTCTCACGTTAACCAACCCCTTTGCGCTTTCGGCGCTCTCGGCGCCCTCGGCGTTGAAACCGCCCCTCCGTCCCACATCTGACACTTGCCGCTTCCCAATCCGCGAACCACCTCTCTACCATACGTCTGTCCGGGACAACCTCCCACGGTCCAACCCGAAGCTCGTCGCCGACGCTTGACGCAGAGCGCAAACGAAATCTAACCATGCCACTGAGGCAACACATTGCTTAATGACAAAAAATCGTTCCAACCCCCAAAGGCCCCATCTCCCTGGCACCCGTCATCCCGCAAATCCCAAACCGGGGTAGAATGTTCGGAATTGTCCGGAAATGTCCGGCGAATTGAAAATTTTAACCTCTCCCACCGCCAACGGGCCGCCCGCTACGCCATGTCTTTCGCAGTCCGGGTTTGCGAAACCGAGAAACTCAAAAAGGACGTCCAGGACCTCGAAGACACCCTTGCTCTCTCCAATACCCAACACCCCGACAAATACCGACACCCCGATATGTAAATGAGGTGAATGATTTATGGCTGCTCTCAGAGCCCGCGTCCGCGCCCTCCAACGAACCCTGGCCCGGGAACTTGCCGTCGTCCGTCTCCGCCGGTTGGCCGGGGAGTTCTGCCTCCAATCGTCGGTGGGCCAAGCCAACGGCCAACCGGCACCCCACCCCCATGCCTTTATCCAACGGGTGGCCTCCGCCGGCTTCCGGCTCCCATCCTTCATGGCGGTCCACAAATACCTGGAGAGGTGCCGGGTCAAAAACATCCTCCCCGACAGCGAAGACCTCCTTCGCTACCTCGTCCCCTGGTCCCGGCGCTATCCCGCTCCCGCCTTCTGGCAGGGATGAAAACCATTGCCCAATCAGCGCGTGCGATGGCCCTGTTTGATACCCGCAGGGCTATCGCATTCCAACATCGGAGGACCTGTGGCGGCCGGCTGCATCAAAGCGGTGGCGCCGCGGTATTCGATGCCGTATTCGCCGGGCGCCGCTCCTGTCTTTTTTGCCGCAGCAGGAATAACGGGAGACAATGAGAGGGCCCTGCCCCTGGGGGTATCTGCGGTTGTGTTCAACTTGGGCTTGGGCCATAATAGCCGCAGCGCCAGCTTTGGCTGGGCCTCAAATATCAACCTGCAGAGGTGCTGACATGAACGAAGACGCAAAGAAGACCGCGTTGCGAATGATTCCCTACGGCATGTACATTCTGACGGCCAAGGCCAAGGACGGCGATGACGTTAGCGCCGCCACGGTCAACTGGCTCACCCAGACCTCATTCTCGCCTCCATTGGTAGCTGTGGGAGTTAAGGCGGATTCCGGCGCCCACCAGCACATCAAGGACACCGGTAATTTTGCCGTAAACGTTATTGGCAAAGACCAGATCGGCACCGCTTTCACGTTCTTTAAATCCAACGAGCGGGAAGGCAACTCTATTGGCGGGGAAGAGTTCGAAAACGGCCCGGAAACCGGTTGCCCGCTGTTCCTGAACTCCCCGGCGTGGTGGGAGTGCAAGCTGGTGGGCGAAGTGGCTCAGGGAGACCACACGCTCTTCGTAGGCGAGGTTCTTGAGGCCGGCGTTCGCACCGAAGACCAGACCATCCTGATGCGAGACCACAACCTCAACTACGGCGGATAGGTTTAACCCCAACCGCCGCCACGGAGGAACATGAACCATGGCTGACCTCACCAAAGCCGCCGCCATCGTGGGAATCCACGAACACGTGACCCGCTACGCCCCGGATAAAAGCGAACTCCAGATCATGGGTGAGAGCGTCATCAAGGCTTTGGAGGATGCCGGGCTGGCCAAGAAGGACGTTGACGGCCTGCTGACCGCCGGGAACATTCGCAATAGCGGGTTGAACCTGGCTGATTATCTGGACATGTACCCCAGCATGCTGGACAACACTTCCGTGGGCGGCGGGTCCTTTGAGTTTCATCTGTCCCACGCGCTGAACGCCATCGCCGCGGGCCGGATCAATTGCGCCGTCATCACCTATAGCAGCTTGGCCCGGTCCGGAGGCGTGTCCGTGGGCACCGGGGGCGTGGCCCGGTTCGGCCATCCCAGGTTGGACCCATCTCCCGACAGCTTCGAAGAGCTTTATGGGTTGACCACCGTGGGCCTCTACGCCATGGTGGCGCAAAGGCACATGCACCTGTACGGCACCACCAGCGAGCAGTTGGCCGAGGTGGCGGTGGCGACCCGGAAGCATGCCTCCATGAACCCCGAAGCCCTGTTCAGAAACCCCATTACCGTGGAAGACGTCGTCAATTCCAGGGTAATCTCGTCGCCGCTGCACCTGCCCGACTGTTGCGTCATCACCGATGGCGGCGGCGCCGTGGTGGTGGCCTCGCCGGAGGTGGCCCGGAACTGCCGCCATACTCCGGTTTGGGTTCTTGGCGCCGGTGAAGCGGTGGCCCACCAGGGCGGCGGCAAGCGCGATCTCCAGTTCATAGCCGCCAAACAGAGCCACGGTCCGGCCTTTGCCATGGCTGGGGTCACTCACCAGGACATCGACATGGCAATGATCTATGACTCCTTTACCATTACGGTGTTGGAGACCCTGGAGGACCTGGGTTTCTGTGAAAAAGGAGAGGGCGGGGACTTCGTGTCCGGGGGCCGGCTGCAGATTGGCGGGGAATTGCCCATAAACACCGACGGCGGCGGTTTGTCGTCCAACCATCCGGGCATGAGGGGAATTTTTCTGTTGCTGGAGGCCGCGCGCCAGCTTAGGCATCAGTTTGAAGGCACTCCCAGGCAGGTGCCCAACTGCCAGGTTGCCCTGTGCCACGGCACCGGAGGCGCCCTGGGATCCAGGCACAGCGGCGGCACCGTGATACTGGGGAGAGATTAGGTTATGCCCGATTGGAACAAGCCTCTGCCCACGATTGCCGGTGAAACCAAACCCTTCTGGGACGCCTGCCGCCGGGGAACCCTGCTGATCCAACAATGCGGACAGTGCAGCCAGTACCAATTCTACCCCAGGGGCATCTGCTCCAATTGTTGGTGCGGAGATATTAACTGGATAACCGCCAGCGGCAAGGGCACGGTGTGGACCTATACAGTGACTCGCCAAAATGGAACGCCCGGTTTCGCCCAGGAAGTCCCCTACGTTCTGGCGCTGGTGGAGTTGGAGGAGGGCGTCAAGATGTTTACCAACATCGTGGAATGCGACCCCTCCGACGTGAAGATCGGACTGCCGGTGGAGGTCACTTTCGTGCAGGCCACCGACCAGATTTCAGTGCCCTTTTTCCGGCCGCAAAGCTAATGCCGATCCCGGAGAGGTCGGTTGTTCCGAAGCCTGCTGTCAACCGGGGTCGGTTGACGGCTTGAGTTGCTTTGAGTCCTGCGGTACAGTGCGCTAGAATGGGGTCGGATCACGGTGTTTTAAGAGAGAGCCAGCAGATTGGAAGTGGCCTACGAGCAGGTAGATGCGCGCTTGGCGGGCCTTGACAGGTCCATCGAGTCACTACGGGCCGAGATGAATGGTTTGCGGGCAGAGACCAATGGCTTGCGGTCTGAAATGAACACCCGTTTCGACCAGGTGGATCGAAGGTTCAACAACCTTTACCTGTTAATTGGCGGCAGTTGGGTGACTATCATGGCCTCCATTATGGCCACTTTGGTAACCCTGATCGCCGCAAACTAAGCAACGGTCCGACACCGCGGCCCAAACCATCTCGGCGTGTCGAAGAATCCTCGGATTTCTCTAAATGCTGGTCCGAACTCCCGGCCCCGGGGAATCGAACCAGGGATGGCCTACAGACTGTCGCTCTGGAGTGTTGCATGTTGTGGGCATTCGTTCTAATCAACCTTTTCGATTGCCAAACCTCACGTTCATTCCGTTTGAAGTCCATGTCTTAAATGCTTCCTGAGAAACACTACCTGGAGGAATTGGAAACCTCCGCCCGGGAAATGGCCCAGGGCGCAGGACTGATTCTGAGAAAAAGCTTCGGCCGGAAAATCTCGGTGGAGTACAAGGACAAGAACAACCTTGACCCGGTGACCGAGGTGGACCGGGACTGCCAGAATTACCTGTCGCAGGAAATCATCCGCCGTTACCCCAGCCACGGCATTCTGGGGGAAGAAACCCCGGAAAAGCCCGAAACGGACGGCAAATCGCCCGGACCGGCCAGTAACTCCAACGATTCCAGTGAACCGGAAGGGCCCGCCCCGGATTTCCTGTGGGTGCTGGACCCGTTGGACGGCACGACCAACTACCTGAACGGCCTTCCCGTGTTTGCATGTTCCATTGGGGTCCTGCACCAGGGGGTCCTGGTTGCCGGGGCATTGTATCTACCCTGGCCGAACGATGACGGCGGGTTTATTTTGCATTGTCACCGGGGCGGCGGCAGTTTTGCCGATGGGGAACCGGTGGCGGTTCACGAATCAGCCCAGCCGGTGGGGAACAAATTGGTTGGCCTGCCAGGGTCTTTCGCCCAGGGAATGCGATTTGGTCGAAAGATCAAAGGCCACACCGGGGAACCCCGCACCACCGGTAGCATTGCCTATGAACTGGCAATGACCGCCTGCGGCGTGATGCAGTACGCGGTGTTCGGCGCTCCCAGGTTGTGGGATATGGCCGCCGGGGCCTTGGCAGTCCAGGAGGCCGGAGGCACAGTGATGGCGAGGCTGCCAGGTACCAGGGCCTGGCGTCCGTTGGACTCGCTAATCCCTGCCTGGGAAACCAAGCAGCCCAGCATCAAGTCCCTGCGGGGCTGGATGGCCCCCTTGGTAGCCGGAAACCAGCAAGTAGCCCCATTGCTCGCCCACAACCTGAAGCCGCGGTTCCGTCTGATGCCCAAGCTGCGCTCAGCTACCCGTCGGCTGCGGCGGGCGGTAAACCCCAGGCGACGCAGCGGGTAAACCTCCCCCATTCCTGAGGCTGTCAAAGCGCGGGCTGATGAGCGCGCCACCGGTGCAAACTCGTCATCACGCGGCCTTTGAACAAGAGAACAAGTTCCTTGATGGCCTTAAGGCGGCTGTGCAGGAACACCTAACCGGGACTATTTCAACAACATTGGCACGGGGGCCAACCGCATTCCCACCGGGTCGACGCCCAGACCGAATATCTCCAGCGTCGTCGCTCCCAGCAGAGGCGAGGAGTTGTCAGGCATAAAAACTACGACGACGGTGCGTTCACGTCCGTCCAGACGGATTTTCGCCTCGCCGATGCCGTATTCCACTATGCTTTCATCAGCAAGTCCAAAGGGGTGCCGTTCTATTACTTCCACACCCAGACCGGACAGGATACTAGCCGGTATGGAGGTATAGGTAGACCCCGTATCCACCAACGCCTGGATGTCAACGAATTCCCGCCCGTTCGAATCTCCGACTTGGACCGGTACGGTAAACGTGCCCAATCAGGCCACTCCCATGGTTACAATCTTTCTCGACCAGATTTTTCTATGGGATTACACCACATCCCCGTGGCACGCGCTCACGGGTTCATGGAACTCCTAAATTACGCCGGGTCTGGGTCCCAACCCCAGGGTCGTGGCCCCCAACCGGCCTCGAAGACCTTTCCGCGTTTGACCGTCAGCACCGGCGTCACGGCCCGGTTAACCGTCATGGGGCTGGACAACACGTCGTAGACCACCCAGTCGCCCGATTTGACATCCAAAACAGAAATGTCGGCCTGACGCCCCACTTCCAGAGTTCCCAGGCGGTCGTCAACGCCCACGGCCCTGGCGGGATTGATGGTGCTCATGGTGACAACCTGCTCTATAGTGAAACCCAGGGCCAGGAACCGGGTCATCATTTCCGTCATGCTGTGAACGGTACGGGCCCGGCCAGGCACCGTGAGGTCGGTGCTGATGCAGTGGGGAATCAGCCCCTGGTCCAGAATGCGGGACCCCACACCAAAGCTGAAATTCATGCGGCCGTGGGCAGTGTCCATCCAAACGCCCCGGTCGTACGCCTCCTTGGCTTCGGGCACCAGCTTCCCGCCGGCGTCAATGACGCCCCCCGGGTTGGCCGTGAACAGGTGAGTAACGATGTCTCCCTCATCCAAGATGGGGAGCAGTTCTCTGATAACGTTGGGGTCATACCGCTTTTCGGTGTCCCCGATGTGTACCATCAGCTTGACGCCCGCTTCCCTGGCGGCTTGTTTGGCCATGCGGGGCATTTCCATGCCCATGATTTCCAACGCCGGCGAAACCATCCTGGCCTTGATTCCGGCAATGAGGTTGGGGTGTTCGGACGCCACCTGAATTGTGCGGTCCAGGTCAATACTGGACGGGCTGAAGATATCGGGCGTGGTGGCCAGGCCGGTGCGGCAAATATGCAGGAAGCAAATGACTTCGGTTTCATTGTTGGGCACGATGTGTTCCGGAAAGCCGCCGAAGGTGTCGCACCCGGCGCTGCCCGCGTCGACCATTGTGGTGACGCCCGCCCGCACGCCGCCCAAGTCCGGCGGGACTCCGTTGGCATTGACGCCGCTGTAGATGTGGGTGTGCAGGTCGATGAGGCCTGGGCAGACCAGCTTGCCGTTGACTTCAATAACCCGGACGGCCTCTTCCGGAGGAATTGCCGGTGCGATCCTTGCGATTTTCCCATTTTCAACGGCCAAGTCATTGGCGCCGTTGACACCTTGGGAAGGGTCCAGGACATGCCCGCCCTTGAGCAGCAGATCGTACATTGTCAAATGACCTCAGTTGTCGAACATTTCCCCTACGGAGAGGCCCTTGTGGATGCGGTACATGGCCTCACCCAACAGGGGAGCCACCGATAGGACCGTTATTTTCCCGTTGCGCTTTTCCTGCGAGACCGGAATGGTGTCTATCACTGCCACTTCGGTGAAGTTGCTGTTGGCCAAAAGCTCCGGGGCCTTGCCAGACAGAACCGGATGGGTGACGCAGCAGAAAACCTCCCGGACGCCGTGGTCGGCCAGGGCGGCGGCGGCATTGATGATGGTCCCCCCGGTGGCAATCTCATCATCAAAAGTGAGGGCAACCTTTCCCGCCACGTCCCCGATAACGTTCATAGTCTCGTTGGTTTCGTCGTTGCCTATACGCCGCTTTTCGATGATCGCCAGGGGGGCATTCATCCGGTCGGCAACGTCCCTGGCCTTCTTGGTGATGCCAATGTCCACTGCCACCACTACCAGGTCGTCGATCTCTTTGTTCAGAAAATAGTCGGTAAGAATCGGCAATGCGGTCAGTTCGTCAACCGGGATGTTGAAGAATCCCTGGATTTGCCCCGCGTGCAAGTCTACGGTCAACAGCCGGTCTGCGCCGGCGGCGGTCAGCAGGTCCGCAACCAACCTAGCGGTAATCGGAACCCTGGGTTGGTCCTTTTTGTCAGTGCGGCCGTAACCGTAGTAGGGAACCACCGCGGT
This sequence comes from Dehalococcoidia bacterium, assembly GCA_965226825.1. Taxonomy (GTDB): domain Bacteria; phylum Chloroflexota; class Dehalococcoidia; order Lucifugimonadales; family UBA3495; genus Io17-Chloro-G2. The sequence goes on along the minus strand of CBDDED010000003.1, from coordinate 2,309,513 downwards.
GATGCGTCCCGCAGACGCCCGCTTGCAGGCGTCGATCATGATCAGCAGTTCCATCAGGTTGTCGTTAACCGGGTAGCACGTTGGTTGGATGATGAAAACGTCCCGTTGACGAATGTTTTCCTGAATTCGAACAAACGTGTTGTCGTTGGCGAATTTGAAAACCTCCGACTTACCCAGCGGAATGTCCAAGTACCGGCAGACCGACTTGGCTAGCTCCGGGTGAGCGTTGCCGGTGAAGACTTTTAGCTCGTCCAATACCGGGTTCATTATCGACCCTCGTAAACCGGTCTGCGGGACCCTCTGATTGCCGCGGTCCCTTCCAGGTGATCTTGTGAGGTCAAGGTAATGGTCTCAGCGGCCGCCGCCATCCTCATGGCGGTGTCCAGGTCAAACTCCAGCCCTTTGTAAAGCATCAGCTTTGAAAGGCGCATGGCAATCGGCGGGCCGTTGGCTATCTTCCGGGCCATCTCCATTGTGGTGGCTTCCAGTTCGTCCTCAGGCACCAACTTATTCAAGAACCCCAACCGGTATGCCTCCTCGGCTTCCATGTAATCGCCGGTAAAGAGCATTTCTGCGGCCTTGCCTATGCTGCCCAGCATCCGCGGGTAGAGCCAGGTGCCGCCGAATCCCGGGAAAAGCCCGATGCGGATGTAGGCGACCATGAATCGGGCCAGGGGTGAGCCGACTCGCAGGTCGCAGGCGCATGCGATGTCAAACCCCGCGCCAACGGCCGGACCGTTTACCATGGCGATTACCGGTTTTTCCATGCGTTGGAGGCACAGCATGAACCGCTGCACTCGCTTGAAGCTGCGGCGGACGTCGTCCACGTTGTCCGATGCCCACGCCCCCGGCTCGCTGCCGTTGGGGAGGGCTTCCAGATCGCCGCCGGCGCAAAAACCGCGCCCCGCCCCGGTGACGATCAACACGCGTATAGCGTCATCTGCCTCGATGTCCTCCAGGGCCGCGCCCAACTCGTCCATGGTCTGGTCGTTCAGGGCGTTGCGCTTGTCAGGGCGGTCCAGTGTCAGCTTGCCGATGTGGGTTTCCAGGTCTTTTTCCAAGCGTATGTGCTGGTAACCGGGCATGGCAACCCTCGGTACGGGTTTTCAGGCAGAAGGGGATTATAGCATAGGCACACCATTTGGGTATTACCCGTGAGCGGCAAAAATCCCGCCCAACGCTCCCCGACTTGCCGGGACACTCTCGGTTTCAACGCTAGGCCCTTTAAGGTATGATATTGCGACGGCAGACCCGGCTGAACCCGCGTCAAAATTCTCAACGAGGGCCTACATCCTTGTCCGGTTATCTGGTAAATCTCGAGTGCACTGAGTGTGCTGCGACCTATCCGAGCGACGAATTGATTGGCGTCAGCCCCTGCTGCGGCAAGGTGCTGTTTGCCCGCTACGATCTGCCAAAGATAAGGCGGGAGGTTGACCGGGATTCGCTCGCCAACCGCCGGACCGACATGTGGCGATTCAGTGAATTGTTGCCGGTCCAGGACCCGGACCGGATAGTGTCGTTGGGAGAGGGGGGAACTCCGTTGCTGGCGGCCAGGGGTTTGGGCCGAAAGCTGGGATTGGAACACCTGTACATCAAGGAAGAAGGTCTAAATCCCACCGGCACGTTTAAAGCCCGGGGCATTTCCGCCGCCGTAGCCCGGGCCGTGGAACTGGGAGCTCCGGGCTTCACCATGCCTTCCGCGGGGAACGCGGCCGGCGCAGCGGCGGCCTATTGCGCCCGCGCCGGTCTGCAAGCCAGGGTTTTCATGCCTCAGGACGCCCCCGAAGCCAACAAGAAAGAGTGCATTCTGGCCGGGTCGGACCTTAATTTGGTGGAAGGACTTATTAGCGATGCCGGAAGGCAGGCCGTTGCGGTTGCACGGGAACAAAACCTGTTCGACCTCTCCACGCTGAAAGAACCCTACCGGGCTGAGGGCAAGAAGACTATGGGCCTGGAAATAGCAATGCAGTTGGGCTGGAAACTGCCGACTGCCATTGTGTATCCCACCGGCGGCGGCACCGGTATCATCGGCATGCAAAAAGGGTTTCAGGAGCTAAGGGAGTTGGGTTGGATCGACTCCCCTTCCCCCAAGTTCATTGCGGTGCAAGCGGCTGGATGCCAGCCCATTGTGAAGGCTTTCGAGCAGGGAGCATTGACCTCCGAGCCCTGGCAGGGTGCCACCACCATAGCCGACGGTTTGAGGGTGCCCTCCCCATTCGCCGACTACCTGATTCTGCAGGCAATTCGGGAAACCGGCGGGACTGCGCTGGCGGTGGAAGACTCCGATATGGTGGAGGCCATGCGCGAAATGGCTACCTTCGAGGGCATCATTGCCTGCCCTGAAGGCGCGGCAACGCTGGTAGGTTTGAGACATTTGTTGGACCAGGGGTTCCTCGGCCCGGAAGACACCGTAGTGTTGCTTAACACCGGCTCGGGCTACAAGTATCTGCACCTGATTGATGAGGCCTGATTTCGGTACGCCGCGGCGGACCGTTTCCGGCCACCATGGGCTTCCGGCAACTAAACACGTGCATCCGGCAACCAAGGAGGCGCAGACTTGCAGGTAATTCTTAGCTCTCCCCGGGGATTCTGTGCCGGAGTAGTGCGGGCCGTAGAAGTAGTGGAAATCTGCTTGGAGCGCTTCGGGCCCCCGGTTTACGTCAAGCACCAGATTGTCCACAATCCCTACGTCGTTGACGGCCTGGAGCGGAAAGGGGCTCGTACGGTGGAGTCGGTGGATGAAGTCCCCGAAGGCGCATTGGTGGTTTTTTCCGCCCACGGTTCACCGCCTGAAGATTTTCAAAAGGCCAAAGAGCGCAACCTCAGGGTAATCGACGCCGTCTGCCCACTGGTGACCAGGGTCCACAATGAAGCCAAGAAATACCACCGGCAGGGGAAGAAAGTCCTGTTGGTGGGCCATCGGGGGCATCAAGAGGTCCGGGGAACCATGGGCCAGGTGGACATGACCCTGATAGACGATACTCCGGGGTCGGAACTCCCGTCCTGGAGCCCTGACACCGAAGTGGCGGTCCTGACCCAGACCACTTTGTCGGTGGGAGATACGGGCAACGCCATTAACGCTATCCAGGAACGTTTTCCCGCCGCCGTGGTCCGGAACGACATCTGCTATGCCACGACCAACCGGCAGGAAGCCGTTACGCGGATGGCCCACCTGGTGGATCTGGTGCTGGTCATTGGGGCACAAAACAGTTCCAACTGCAGCCGTCTCCGAGAGGTTGCCGAGGCCAACAATGTTCCCTCTTACCTCATCAATGGACCCGAGGAAATCGACCCAACCTGGCTCGAAGGCGTACAGAAGGTTGGCGTCACCTCGGGAGCGTCAACACCTGAAGTACTGGTAGAAGCCGTGATTCAGGCCCTGGCCCCTGAGGAAGTAGTCTTCCTGGAAGGGGCGGATGAGGACGTTGAATTTACGCTGCCCAAGGAATTGCGGGGCTGAAGGCTGATACCCTTTTCCCGGGGCTATCTTGAGGCCGATGCTCCAATTCGGGCGTGACACCGATAGCCCGGTTTCCCTAAGACGCCGGGTCCTTTCTCTACCCTCCCTGGTTTCCTGGGCCCTGGTCGTCGTGTTCCTGGTTTTCCTGTTAACCCGGTTTGACGTAGACCTGGACGGCACCTGGTCGCATATCAGGGGCGGCAACCAGTGGTATGCGGCCGCGGCCCTCCTCGTTCACTACGCAACTGTCCCCTTCCGAGGCGTGCGGTGGCAGAGATTGCTGCACCACGCCCAACCCGAGGGAGACCCACTACCGGGCGTGGCCTATTGCAGCCAACTGGTGCTGTTGGGATGGTTTGCCAACTCGGTAGGCTGGCTCCGGGTGGGGGACGCCTATCGCGCCTTTCTCTACGTTCAGGAAAACACGGGGTCGTTTGCCCGCACCGTTGGTACTATTCTGGCGGAACGTGTCTTGGACACCGTGTTGGTGGCGGCGTTGGTCCTGGCGGCCGTGCCCCTGCTGTTGCGCGAGGGCAGCGTTTCATGGATCGTGACATCCATGGCCCTGGGGCTCGCCGCGGCCTTACTGCTCGTTTTGGCCGCCATCGTTGGCGCCCGGAAATACGCCCAAAGGTTCCTGCCGACCTGGCTGGCGTCGCCCTTTCAACACTTCCAGCAAGGAACGTTGGGGAGCCTCCGGAGAGTGCCTTTGCTGTCGGTCTGGGGGTTGCTGGCCTGGATGTCCGAGATTGCCCGCCTGTACTTTGTGGGACAGGCCCTGGGTGTGGACCTGAGCATTCCCATGGCAACGTTTATCACCCTGGCCAGTTCCATGCTGACACTGGTTCCCACGCCCGGCGGATTCGGCGCGGTTGAGCCTGGAGTGTTGGGCCTGTTGCTACGGCTGACCACACTGTCTTCCCCGGCGGCCACCGCGGTGGTGTTGGTGGACCGGTCCATCAGCTACCTGAGCGTCATCATAGTGGGCGCCGTGCTGTTCTTGGCGCGGCAGGTCTTCCGGCGGTCCACGCCTGCCGTAGACCTTACAACCAACGGTTAAAGTGGGCAAAAAGCGCAAGACGCCAGCCCTCGGCAGGTGCTGCGGCGGGTAATCCTACCCGGGCAACCGGCGGCGCCCGTTCCGGAACAATGTTTCAATATCAGACACACCAGGGGAGAGAGATGCTTTACACGGCCAGCTACTACGCGCCGGAGGATTGGAAGGGCAGGGTATATCGGGTCTCCCGCGGGCATCCCCGGGGAAGAAAGACCCAGTGGGAAACGCTGCCCTTCCTTTACCCGACCCGCAAATTACTCACCACCTACCAGGAAGGCGCGCTGGACTTTGCCGGGTTGCGGGTTGAATACACGAGGGAGTTGGAGGATAACTGCCAGCGACTGCCGGAGTTTGGGGAATGGTTGGCCAAGGCGGCGCTGGAGGAATTCACCCTGTTGTGCTTTGAGAGGGCGGAAGAGCCATGCCACCGGCAAATTCTGGCCCAGTGGCTCCTGGAGACGGTCCCAGGGTTGGAGGCCGGTGGTCTCAGGTAGCCTTTGGGGCAAAGTGCCTGGAACGGGTTCGCCGTCGTTCGATAACCCCGGTCTGGGCTCCCATGTGTTCGGCCCTACCCTGCGAAGTGTAAAACCAGGTTTCAAGTTGCCAGGCTACTCCGCCCTGGGTGGCCGCTCCATTAGTTCTGCCACTGCATCACGGGGAGAAAGGCCTTCGAAAAGCACGCGGTAAGTCGTCTCCGTGATTGGCATTTCCACGTCCAGGTCAGCGGCCATGGTTAGTGCGGCGTTGGTCGTGTTGACCCCCTCGGCCACGTTGTCCATAGACTCGCGGATATCGGCCCAGGTCTTACCCTGGGCCAGTTGCTCGCCGACATACCGGTTGCGGCTTAACGGGCTGGTGCAGGTTGCCACCAGGTCCCCCATTCCCGCCAGACCGGCAAAGGTGCTGGGCCGGGCCCCTGAGGCGACTCCCAACCGGGCAATTTCGGCCAGGCCCCTCGTAATCAGTGTCGCCTTGGCATTGTCTCCCGCTCCCAAGCCATCAGCGATACCCGCCCCAAGGGCGATGATATTCTTCAAAGCGCCGGCCATCTCGACCCCGATAACGTCGTCACTGGTGTACACGCGGAATATGTTGGACATCAGGGTAGCCTGGGCGGCGGCAGCGTGGTCGGCACAGGCTCCGGCTACCACTGAGGAGGCCGGCATACCCTGGATAATCTCTTTGGCCAGGTTGGGCCCGGAAAGCGCGCAGATGCCGGCGTGCCGGTCCGGGGGCAGCTCTTCCTGGAGAATTTGGCTCATGCGCTTCCCTTCCGGAAGCTCGAGACCCTTGGAAACGCTCAAAATGGTGGTGCCTGGGGAAACTGCGCCGGCGATCCTCTGAACGTTGGAGCGGAACCGGTGCGAGGGAACGGCGATGATGATCAGACCGGCGGTGGGGATGACCTCATCAACCTCACTGTAGGCAACCAAAAGCTCGGGCAGATCCACCCCGGGCAAAAACCGAGCGTGTCGGCGCTGGGAGTTCAGTGCTTCGGCTTCCGGGTGGTCTCGTACCAATATCCCTACGGGAATACGATTGACAGTTAGATTGACCGCCAACGTAGTGCCCCAGGTCGTGGCACCCACCACGGCAACCGCGGCGTGCCCAGATGGGACGCGATTCTTCTGAGAATGGTTGTGAGGCTGACGGCTCAAGACAAAGCCCGCTGAGGTTTCGATAAGCTGCGGGCAACACCGGCTCAGGCCGCACGATGTTCCGCTGCCCGCTACCAGTGCGCCCGTTGGCTGCCCAGTTCACGCTACTATCCGGGACCTGGCGCGGGGGATTTCCTAGCCGGTTTTCTGCGCCGGATGCCCTAGCCGGCGTTCGTCTCCCCGGCGAATCCGCTGGATGTTGTCCCGGTGCTGCCAGATGATGATTGCGCCGCCGACTATTCCGTACAGGGCGTAGGTGCTGGAGTACATACCCACCAGCACCAGAACCAGCAGCGAGATGCAGCCGCAGATCACGCCGATTATGGACCCCAAGGAAATGTACCTGCTGAGCCAGGTCGTCAACAGGAAGCAAACGGTGGCGATGGCAGCAGGCAATGGCGCCATCACCGAAAGCCCGCCCAGTCCGGTGAGGATTCCCCGGCCTCCTTTGAACTGCAGGAAGACCGGCCAGTTGTGTCCCACCAGCACCAGGATTCCAGCGGCCGCCTCGGCGCCGGTGGAGTCGACTAGCTGACGGGCCAAGATCACCGCCAACGCTCCCTTGGCAATGTCCATGGCCAATGTTGCCGCAGCCAGCTTGCCGCCCCCGGTGCGCAGTACGTTGGACATTCCGGTGCGCCCGCTGCCGTACTCTCGGACGTCGACTCCGGAGTGGGCTCGGAGCAGCAAGTATCCCACCGGAACCGAACCCAGCATATATGACAAGACCAAAACCACCACATACTTGACCCAAAGGGGTTGTCCGCCCACGGTGAGCAACGCGGCAACCACTCCGGCGGCCAGAATCGGCAGCACGGCGAGCAAGTGGTAATTGGAAAAATTGGTCCGGTTCACTTGGCCTTAAACACCATTTTCAAATGGGTGTGGTTGAATCTGAACTTGTCCCGCAACCGGTTTTCCAGGTAGCGCTGATAGGAAAAGTGTACCAGGGTTGGGTTGTCAACCGTAAATAGAAACGTCGGCGGGTCCACGTCGACCTGTTCCAGGCGGTGGAATCGCACCCGTTTGCCGCGGCCCCCCTTGACGCTGGGCGGAGTGTGTGCGGCCAGGGCCGAGGCCAACTCGTACTGCAACTCCCTTTGGGGCACCAGGCGGCGGCGTTCCTGGGACAACTGTATCACCCCGCGCATCAGTTCGGATATACCCTGGCCGTGTAGGGCGGAGGTGAAGAAGATGGGCACGTAGGGCATGAAGTGCAGTCGCTGCCGCACTATTTCGGCGGCCCGTTCCATGGCCCGGCGGCTGCCGTCGGGATCCAGGTCCCACTTGTTTACCACCGCAACCAGGCCCCGGCAGAGTTCCCAAGCCAAGCCGGCAATGTGGGCGTCCTGGGCGGTGGCTTCTTCTGTAGCGTCGGTGATCAGCAAGGCGATGTGCGCCCTGTTGACCGCGTTGACCGCCCGGATAACGCTGTATTTCTCAATGCCGGGCTGCACCTGGCCGGGACGGCGGATACCCGCGGTGTCGATGATGACGAATTCCTGGCCGCGGTACACAAAAGAGGCATCTATCGCGTCCCGGGTAGTGCCGGCCGTGCCGCTGACAATGGACCGGTCCTGGCCCAGAATTGTGTTGACCAATAGGGACTTGCCAACGTTAGTGCGTCCCACAATAGCTAGGTCGATCTGGTCGCGCCGCGTTGATTGTATCCTGCCATCCGCTCCCTCATCGCCCGGATCCGATGTTGCCTTGGGGCCCGGCCAGGGGAAATGCGAGACCATCAACTCCATGAGGTCTTGCACCCCGTGATTGTGGTAAGCGCTGATCAGCATTGGCTCGGCCATGCCCAGTGAATAAAACTCGGGTCCACTCAGGCTTCTGGCGTCGTTATCAACTTTGTTTACGGCTAAAATTACCGGCTTATCGGATTTTCGCAACCGCTCTGCCAGAAATTCATCGGTGGGGGTCACACCGTCATTGGCATCGGCCAAGAAGATAATCAGGTCGGCGCCGGCCATGGCCATGTCCGCCTGCTCTTGCACCTGTTGTCGAATTTCCCCCTCCGGGTTGAATTCTAAGCCTCCCGTATCGATCAGAATGAATGGCCTGTCTTCCCACTGGGCCTGGGCTATCAGCCGGTCCCGGGTGGTGCCCGCCACGTCGCTGACGATGGCTTGGCGTCGGCCCATGATCCGGTTGAAAAGAGAGGACTTGCCGACGTTGGGCCGGCCAACGATGGCAACGATCGGCAGGCGCGTCGGGTCGTTCCGCACCTCGACTGGAGTCGTTTCAACGGGATTCAGACCCGCGGCTATTTGAGAGTGTGGTGTTTTTGGCATGTTGAAACCGAAGGCTGTTTAAGTGATTCGAGCGGCTCGCGACGGCTCACCCGACGGTCAGTTGGCGAAGAGAAACTCGAGAATGGCTTTCTGCCCGTGGAGGCGATTGTTGGCCTGATTGTAGGCCACGGACTGTGGATGCTCCAGCATGCCCACGGAAACCTCTTCACCGTAGTGAGCGGGCATGTCATGCATGAAGATGGCCCCGGGTTTTGCTTGGGATAACAGGTCCGGGTCCACCGTAAACCCCTGGAAATCCCGGCGACGGATCACGGCCTCAGCCTCTTGCCCCATGCTGGTCCAAGTGTCAGTGTACACCACGTCGGCCCCGGATACCGCCGCTGCCGGGTCGTCGAGGTCCAACACCTCCGCCTTGGCGTGGCCGTTTTGCGTGGCGAGGCGGCGTCCCAAGTCCAGTGATTCCAGGTCCAGGTGATAGTCCTTGTGATTCGGCGGGGACGCGATGGCGAAGCTGATTCCCAGGGGAGGCAGTCCCAGGCAGAGGCTCCGGGCGACATTATTTCCGTCGCCGATAAACCCGAGCTTCAACCCGGCGAGGTCCCCCTGGTGTTCCTGAATGGTGACCAGATCAGCTATGGTTTGGCAGGGGTGTTCCAGGTCAGAGAGGGCGTTGATCACCGGCGCTGCCGAATATTCGGCCAGTTCCAGCAGGTCCTGGTGACGGTTCACCCTGGCGATGATGCAGTCTACGAAACCGGAGAGCACTCGGGCCACGTCGGGTACGGTTTCCCGGATCCCCAAGCCTACTTCCTCCGGGGACAGGTAGATGGCGTTTCCGCCCAGTTGATTTATTCCGACCTCAAAGCTGACCTTGGTGCGCAGGGACGGTTTTTCGAAGAGAAGCGCAACGTTTTTCCCGGCCAATGGCCGGCTGAGTTCCCCTTCTTTCATCCGCCGAGCCCGCTGGATAATGTGGCTGGATTCTTCGGCGGTGAAATCGGTGATGGAAATCAGGTGTCTAATTTCTGCCATTTCCCCCTACTTCTCCGGCGGGTTTGATAATAGCCTATGTGTAGGCGGCGTTCAAGCTGGCAGGGGTTTGTCAGCACGGCCACATCTGCTATCATGCCTGGCAAAGCGTAGGGCTTTCTGCGTCCGGATGAATTCGTAATCGCGAAAATCAGGGAGATTTTTTAATGGCGAGTCCTGGCCTTCAACCGGGGTTGAAGGGGCAACGGGAAACCGTGGTTTCCGAGACCAACATCGCTCCTCACGTAAGAAAATTCAGCACTCCGTCTATGATCCGGCTGATGGAAGGGGCGTCTTCGGCCGCGATTGAGCAGTATTTGCCCGAAGGCCACGTTTCGGTGGGCTTTGAGGTCAATATAAGGCATGTGGCGCCGGCCGACATCGGGGCCACGGTCACCGCGTACTCCGAGCTGCTGGAAGTGGACCGGCACCACCTGGGCTTTAAGGTTGAGGCCTACACCGGGGATCGCAAGATAGGTGAAGGCACCCACCGCCGCACCGTGATTTCTCTCAACAAGTAATTTAGCGGACCGTCGTCGTTGGCGATTGCCCCGTGTTAAAATCGGACCTGCACCAAGTGTTCCGATTTCCAAACTACTGCATTGGGATGGAGCAGCCACCATGGCCAATATGGAGCACGTCCAAATAGCGAAGAAGGGTCGAAACGCCGTCGCCGAGTGGCGCGAGCAGAACCCGGGCCAATCGCTCGACCTGAATGGCGCGTACATGAGCCACGTGCGAATGCCCCAGGTTGACCTTCACGGCACCGATATGAGGGACTCGGACCTGATGGGTGCCATGTTGCGAAGGGCGAACCTATCCGGTTGCCACCTCAATCCCTCCCACCTTTACCGGGCAGTCCTGATTGAGGCGGACCTGAGCCGCTCTCTGTTGAACGGCGCCAACCTGCGGGGTGCAAACCTCACCGACGCCGACCTTTCGGGCGCAGACCTCGACCGGGCGGTTTTGTCCGACGCAAAACTCAACGGGGCCAATCTGACCGGTGTTAACCTGTCTCGGGCTAACCTCGTGGGGGCCGACCTCACCGGCGCCGACCTGACCAACGCCAACTTGAACGGCGCTGACCTGGTCCGGACCAACCTGACCAACGCAAAGTTGGGTGGCGCTGACCTGTACGAAGCCGTCTTCAACAATCCCGGTTTGGACGGAGCCGATTTTGGCGGTTCAATTGTCGGTTACACGGCATTCCAAAATTGCGACCTGAGCGTCGCCCTGGGATTGGACCAAGTTCGCCACGACGCACCCAGCACCATCGGCATAGACACGCTTTGCCGGTCCGGCGGCAACATCCTGGACCAATTCCTGCGGGAAGCCGGAGTGTCCGAGCAGGTTTGCGCCTTTCAGGAGTCGCTCAAGCAGGCGCCTCCGGTGTCCGGCGATTGCTTTATCTCGTGCTCAACCGACGACGTGCCCTACGCCCGCAATTTGCAGATCGCTTTGCGGGATTTGGGCGTGCGAAGCTGGCTGTTCCCCGAAAATGCCCGGGGCTCTGCGCTGGTGGAGCGACACAGCACCTCAGACCAAGAGGAAGTGGAGCGGTGGGTGCGGGCCTACGACAAGCTCATCCTGATTTTCACCGAGCGGGCCCTGAATAGCGAGACAATCCGCAACGACATCATCAAGGCCCAGGAACGGCAGCAGTCCCTGGACCAGTGGTGCATGCTCCTGGTGGCGCCGGACGGCTCAATCGCCAATAGCCGTAACCGCCTGGCTCAGACTCTGAATAGCGGGAACCTGGTGTTCCATCTGCCGGAAAGCGCGAAGCAGTCGGAAGAGTACGCCAAGGATATTGCCAGGTTGGCTGAGGCGTTGAAGCAGAACGAGCCTGCAGCGGCCGGCGTCCCCAAGTACGACAGCTTTCAACTGTAAGGTCGGCCCACTGCGGCCTTTACAGGCATTCCCGACCACCTGGAGCCCGGCTGCCATGGGTTCCCGGCCTTGGTTCACACCGCGTTAATTTCAACCCCCTGCATCCGTCGCCGTCCCGGCCAACCGGTCCCCGCATCTATTGGCTCCCGTTTGCGATTCCACACCCCATTGGGTGGTGTCCACGAGACTCGAGGCAGACGAGTGTCCTCATCATCGAGTCTGGAGCCGGCGTCAAAATAGAAACCGGCCCCACCCATATTTCAGGTGTGGGGCCGGTTCTTTAGGGTCCGGATAGGCGGAGCGGGGCGGCTAGATGTAGTCGACCTCTTCCATCATTTCCAGGTTGTCCCGGCTTTGCGACAGGCCTAGCTCAACCTGTTCCTTGAACGACTGGAGCAGCTCGTCGGAGATTACTCCGCCGGCAGCCTTCGCCTGTTCGCGGAAACTGTCGAACGCCCACTCTTCGGTGTCGCCGTGAGGCATTTCGAAGAAGCCACGCTCGAATACCGGAAGCTCGCCGGGGCCGAAGTAGCCCTTGCCTTCCAAGCTAAAGCCTTCCAGGTCGTGGGTGCCCTTGCCGAGGACCTGTCCGGTCTCGGCGTAATGCTCCATGACGTTCTGCATCCCGTACTTCTGCACCGGGCAGACCTTCATGCAGACACCGCAGCCGAGGTAGCGGGCCATTACCGGGCGGCAGCGCTTGAAGTAAAGCTTGTTCTTTTCGAGTCCCCGCCACCAAATCTTGTCACGCATCAGGGCGCGGCCGGGGCAGCGGTTCACGCAGACCTGGCAAACCTGGCAGAAAGCGTGGATTCCATAGTCCACCGGCTCGTCATGGGTGACGGCGGCATCGGTGGTGATCATCATCAGGCGGCAACGGGACCCTTCATGGGGGGTCAACAGGTAGCCACAAGCGCCCAACTGGCCGAGGCCCGCTTCCACGAACATGGGGATGTAGGGGCCGGTGTTGTCGTTGGGGCTATGCACCTGGGCGCGATATCCCAGGGAGTTGATGAACCGTCCCAATTCCAGACCGGCGGCGCCTTCGGTGCGATAGGTGCTGGAGTGCACGATCTCGGCATCCACACTGGGAATGGTCTGGGTGGGCTCGAAGTCCTGCTCGTAGGCCAGGCAAATGACGTGGGGGAACTTCACCCAGTCCTTTTTACTGGCGTAGGTGTACCGGTGGTCGTAGGCCGTAATACCGACTTCCAAGAAGCCCAGGTCGCGGGCCTTGTTCTTGATCTGCTCGGATACGTCCTCGCCGGTCGCTTCACCGGTCGGTTGCTGCTCACCGGTCAACCGGGCAGCCATAATTAAGGGGCGGTTGAGCTTGTCGTGCTCTTTGCGGATTTCCCGCATTTCGACGTGGTTGTCACGCAGGCCATTGGCCCAATCTCGGGACGCTCGCTCGGTGATGTTCTGGGTTTCCAGGGGGTATTCCCTGGCATACCAGTCTACTTCACGGTAATTCAGGGGTATGCCGGGGACTGTTTCAAGCTCTTCGGGCACGGGTATGGTTACCGGGGCATCGTTACGGTTCTTTCCAGGCCGGACGACCTCATGGCCGATTTTTAGCATACCTTCTCCTCCCAATGGGAATAGGGACTCCGCTTCAAGTCTTGGCCCCAACATTAGTGGTTGGCAATTTATTTGTCAAGCCTATGACCCGCGCCTTTTGGTATTCGAATCACGAATAGTCTACAAGAGAGTAAATGATACTCGCCGGGAGTACCGGGGCCAGTGCTTGGCCGTGGTGCGAGGTGGGGTCGCCGGCTGAATGATTCCTTCAAAAAAAGACCCGCTCCAAATGCTGGAGCGGGTCTTGGTCTTCCGTAGCGTGCGAGCCGTCAGGCCGCAGCCCTGCGCCTTCCGAAGGCGGCTAGATGTAGTCGGCGTCCTGATCCATCATGACCAACTGGTCGGTGGTCTCACGGGACAAGCTCTTGTTCATTTCCGCTTTGAACTCGGTCAGAAGCTCATCCGTAACAACGCCGCCCGCGGCCTTGGCCTTGTCCCGGAAGTTGTCGAACGCCCACTCGAAGTCGTCGCCGTGGGGCATCTGGAAGAAGTCACGGTCGAAGGCCGGCAACTCGCCGGGGCCGAAGTAGCCCTTGCCGTCCAGACTGTAGCCTTCCAGGTCATGAGTGCCTTTGCCCAGCACCTGGCCCGTTTCGGCGTAGTGGTCCATGACGTTCTTCAGGCCGTATTTCTGGACCGGGCATACCTTCATGCAGACACCGCAGCCCAGGTACCGGGCCATCACGGGGCGGCAGCGCTTGAAGTACAACTTGTTCTTTTCAATTCCACGCCACCAGATCTTGTCGCGCATCAGGGCGCGGCCGGGACAGCGGTTCACGCAGACCTGGCAGACCTGGCAGAGAGCATGGATGCCGTAGTCCACTGGCTCGTCGTGGGTCACCTTGGCGTCGGTGGTTACCGAAACCAGGCGGCAACGACTGCCGACGTGGGGAGTCAGCAGGTATCCGCAGGCTCCCAACTGGCCCAAGCCAGCGGCGACGAACATTGGAATGTACGGCCCCGGGGAATCGCCGGAACCCGTGACCTGGGCGTGGTAGCCCAAACCCCGGATGAAGTTGCCCAGTTCCAGCGCCGCCGCGCCCTCGGTGCGGTAGGTGCTGGAGTGGACGATCTCGGCGTCCACGCTGGGGATGGTCTGGGTGGGCTCAAAGTCCTGCTCGTAAGCCAGGCAGATGATGTTGGGGTAGTAAGTGGTGGCGTCTTTCTTGCTGGAGTAGGTATACCGGTGGTCGAAAGCGGTCAGCCCCACCTCAATGAACCCCAACTCTCTGGCCTTATTCTTGATGGCTTCAGTAACGTCCTCACCGGTGGGCTCGGCAGTGGGCTCTAGCCCGGCAGTGAGCCGGCAAGACATCACCAGCGCCCGGTTCAGCTTCTCGTGCTCTTTCCGAATCTCCCGCATCTCAGCGTGGGTGTCCCGCAGGGTGTTGGCCCAATCGCGGGATGCCCGCTCGGTGATGTTCATGCTCTCCAACGGGTACTCTCTGGCGTACCAGTCCACCTCCCGGTGGTTGAGGGGAATGCCGGGCACGGTTTCCAGTTCCTCGGGTATTTGAATCGTAACCTGGGACTCCTCGAGGCTGGGTCCCGGTCGTACTACCTCATGGCCTATCTTGAGCATCTTTGTCCTCCTCTCTTTCGGAAAACGTTGGACCAGCGAATCGCCAAGCTGCCTAAGCTAAGAAAAGCGACTCATGGCAATTGCTAAAAGATAACCACGGTCCCTTTGTTTGTCAAGCAAAGTCAAGGGTAGAATCTGAATTGCAATCGGCGTAGCGCAAAATAGACGAAAAACGCAGTGTTTTAGCTGACCAATCGCGGATTACGGCTGTACTCACCACAGACGGTGGACGCCGTAGTGATCGAAGACGGGATCGTTGGAAACGAGGAGAAGGTTGGCCGAGAGGGCCTGAGCGATGAGCATTCTATCGAAGGGGTCTCGGTGCGCGCCCGGTAGGGTCCCGGCCCGGGCAGCGTCGTTGACGGTTATCGGCAACTCCCGGAAGTCCTGTGCGGCGATGGCCCCGCTAACGTCCACGGCTACACTCCCGGCGCCGGGAAGTTTGCCCAGCCGGTGTTTGGTGGCAATCTCCCAAGCCGAGGCGGCGCTGACCAGGATTTCGTTCTCCTCGTCGGCTATGGCCCGGCGGGCGGTTGGCGGCAGTTGACGGTTGCCTGCCAACCACCACAGGAAGGCGTGGGTGTCCTACAGGAGTCGCAGGGATTATGCTTCCCAGGCCGCCAGCTCTTCCTCTGGCAAAGGGTCGAAGAAACCGTCATCCACGGTGATCTGTCCCGCCATGGCGCCGAACTGGCGTTTGCCCCGGCCCTGGCACCCCACCAGGCGAGCCACCGGCTTCCCGTTTCGGGCAATGACCACGTCTTCCCCGGACTCTACCTGCGCCAACAACTGCGACAGGCGGGTCTTGGCTTCACGCACGTTTACAATGACCATGGTCGGCTCCCTAGGAAAAGAGTATTAGCTAAGTATATGACTAAGATAGCCCCTGGCCGGCCTGCGGCCGGCTGGGAACCAACACTGCTACGATAGGGGCTAGCTTAGCCAAATAGGTCCAGCGTCAACCCGGACACCAGGCATGAGCGCCCCCTAACGCCCTGTCCGGCGGGCGATCGTTGCTTCGGCCAGGGGGCTGGCCCCGGAGCGCACCGACACGTTGACCAGCGAGGGCCTTCCCGAGGCCAGCGCCCGTTCCACTGCGGGGGAAACTTCGGCCGGGTTTTCGACGTACTCGGCGTATCCGCCGATGGCCTCCACCATCTGGTCGTAACGAATGAACCTCAGGTCGGTCCCTATCGCCCGGTTGTAGTAGGCCATCTGGAAAGTTTTATCAATTCCCCAAGTTGAGTCATTGCCCATCACCACCGTGATGGGAATGTTGTGGCGGATGCAAGTGTCGTACTCCATCGAGTAAAATCCGAAGGAGCCGTCCCCCATGAACACCAGCACCTTGCTGTCGGGGTAGGCCAGCTTGGCCGCCATGCCGTAGGGAATGCCGGCGCCCAGGTGGCTAAGTGGTCCCAACCGGGTGAAGTGGCCCGGTTTGCGGGCCTTGAAATAACACCGGCCCCATTGGACGTAGTCTCCGCCATCCAGCACGATCACGGTGTCACGGTCCATCAGATGCTCTATCCGGGTAAAAACGTCCAATGGATGCATCGGGGACTCCCCAGTGGCCCGGGACTCCAGGCTGGCCTGCCAGGCCGAACGGTCCTCCCGCAGTTGGTCCAACCAGGGCCCGATGTCTGCGCCCGGCGTTTTACCCGCGGCGGCGGTGATCTGCTCGACAATGGCCCCCAGGTCTCCCAATAGACCTATCGAGGCGCCCCGGTTGCGGCCGATTTCCGCCTCGGAAGCGTCGGCTTGAATCAACTTGGCGTCGGCGCCGAATGCTCGTCCGTACCCGTACCGGTGGTCCAGGCGCTTACCCAATAGAAGTACCACGTCGGCTTCCCGGAACCTCCGGGCGGCGGGGTTAAGCGCCCCATCGGCATATCCAAAGCACAACGGGTGTTCGTCGTCCAGGACGCCTCTAGCCTGTTCCACGGTGAAGACGGGGATGCCGGTAGCTTCGGCCAGTTTCTCCATCTGTTCCGGCGAAACCGAATACCTGGCGGGGTTTCCGGCGATTATCACTGGACGTTGCGCCCGGCGCAGCATGGCGGCGGCCTCGTCGATCAATGCCGAGTCGGCCATCGACTTGCCATGGTTGCGGTATTCCGTGGGCAGGTAAGGCTGCAGTTCTTCTTCGCTGATTTCCTGCTCTTGAACATCGAGGGGCAGGGTCAAATGCACCGGGCCCGGCCGCCCGGACATAGCGGTTCGAAATGCCGTGGCTACAAATTCGGGGATCCGGCGACGATCGTGAATCAGCCAGGACCCCTTGGTTACCGGAGCGGCCATCTCTATCTGGTTGATCTCCTGGAAGGAGCCCATGCCCTTTTCGGGCAACTCGGCGCACCCGGCGATGAACACTACCGGACTTTCCGCGGTGTAGATGGCGGGCAGGGCGGAAATAGCATTGGAAAACCCCGGGCCTCCCGTGAAAATTCCCGCTGCGGGCCGGCCGGTGATGCGCGCATAACCATCGGCCATGTGCAGGGCCGCGCCCTCATGCCGGCAGTCGATAAACTCAATCCCCTCATCGGCGGCCGCGTCCACCAAAGGAAGTACGGTGTCTCCCACGATGGTAAACACCTTTTGAATACCCTCTTGTTTCAAACACCTTACAAAAAGGTGGGCGCCGGTGAGCTTAGGCATTGGCGGTCTCCTATATTCTGGTCAACCCCGCGACAGGAACGGGCGCAGCGGGGTTTGGTTTTCCGGGTAGAGCTTACAGTCCGAGGTGTACGCCGTCCACCCCATCGCCGGGTCAATCGGGGCAACCCCATTCTAACGTGACCCCCGAATCTTGCGGCGAATCCTGCATTAAAGTGATTCTTGTGCGCCGTTTATCCAACCGTGCCAGCGGCGGACCGCCTCAGGGGATGCGGGCGGCTGGCGTTCCATATACGATTCCACGGTACGACAGTCTGACGGATCTTCTGGCGACAATGGGCGTCCTTGGGCTGTGTTAATCTGGAAATTCCCGTTGTTCACGGCTCTCGGGCGGCGGTCAAGGCCTGGATAAACCCCGGCGGCGAGATAAACATGGGCACACTTTTCGTTGTAGGAACACCCATAGGCAACCTTGAAGACCTGACCACCCGGGCGGTCAGGATCTTGGGGCAAGTGGATTTGGTCGCCGCCGAGGATACCCGGGTTACGCGCCGGCTGCTGAATCATCTTGGGATCAAGGTACGGGTTACCAGTTACCACCAACACAACCGGTTGCGCCGGATTCCTGGACTTTTGGAAGCCCTCGCCGTTGGGGACGTGGCCTTGGTCACCGATGCCGGAATGCCCGGAGTCAGCGATCCCGGCGCCGAGTTGGTGGCCCAGGCATCGGCCAATGGGTTTGCCGTGGACGTCGCCCCGGGGGCTTCCTCGGTTACCACCGCGGTGGCCGTCTCGGGCCTGAACTCCGACTCCTTCTTGTTCCTGGGATTTCTGCCTCGCCAGGCTAAAAGACGCCGGGAGCGGCTGGAATCGGTAGCGAATGCCGTCGACACTTTGGTAATCATGGAGGCCCCCCACCGCGTGGCGGCGACCTTGGCAGACCTTTTGGCAGTGCTTGGCGACCGACCGGTGGCAGTGTGCCGGGAGTTGACCAAGCTCCACCAGGAGGTTTTCCGGGGGACTTTATCCCAGGCCAAGGACCACTTCACGACGCCCCGCGGCGAGTTCGTGGTGGTGGTGGCCGGAGCGGACGGCGGAGATTCCAGGTCAACACGTTCCCTGCGCACGCTGCAAGAAGGCACGGTGGAAGAAGCGATTTCCCGCCTGGCCGAGCTTAGGCAGGCCGGCGCCGCTCCCCAGGAGGCGATTGCCGCGGTGAGCGAGGCTACCGGCAGATCCCGGAACGATCTCTACCGGCTGTGGCTTCAGCTTCCGTAGCATCACAGGGCAACCGCAGCTCAATTCTTGCCCTTGACGCAATGTCCGGATCATCCCCATCCTTAGAAATATTTGTCGTGGGCGGGTGTCTTATACTTCCCGATGTCCCATGGTGTCTTCCCATCCTGGTTGGCAAACAAATCCTACCCAGGTTCTGAACCGTTACCATCTGCCCTATGCTCAAATGCCTTCCAAGCCTGTCTCCGGGGGTCCAGCCAGTTCCCCCTGCTAACCACCCAACAACTCGATGCGGTCTCCGTAGCGGCGAAAGTCTGCAGTCTTGAAGGTCAACAGCCTACGCTCCCCGTGGGCCAGCATGGTTGCCACGACGTTGGCGTCATGAATCTGCCGTCCTCTCACGGGAATTTCACGGCACAGCGCCAACAATCTGGCGGTCACCGCGGGTCCGTCCTCAAGTATCTCGAATGCGTCGGCGAACCTTTCCACGTCTGCCAGGGCCTCTTCACGGGTAAGACCGACCGCCCACAGTTGCGGGCGGGTGACCACCGATAGGTACTCCCGCAACACTTGGCGGTTGATTCTCAAGGGTTCAGCGTCTCGAAAGGCTAGCTCCAACTCTCCCCTGGCGGAGTCGTGGCCCGGGGCCTCAAGTATGCGGCCCTTGATCAGGACGTTGGTGTCGACAAACATCTGCCTGTTTAAATCCTCTCCTCGTAGATGTCCTCCCGGCTGAGGCCCAGGCCTTCCGGCCAAGTTCCGGCGGAGTGGACAGGCAATACTTCGTCGAGGCTGAGCCTTTGCACGGTCTTTGATGGTTTTCGACGGAACAGCAGCATCTCGCCGTCCATATCAACATCCGCCGTCTCCCATCCGGCTGCGCTCCAGGCAAGAGCTTGGCTATGGCCGCTGCCGCCGCTCTGATTCGACCACCAGGGTCGGTGAAGCCGCGCGGACGGGGGCAACTCGAAACCTATGATCGACTCGATCTCGTCGAATGAAGTCTTCCACTCCTGAGTGGTTAGGCCGCATAGGTGTGTATAAAGTCTCTGGTATTTGCCCCGGACCGCCATCTCCCGGTATTTCCGGCCGCGGTCTATCACCATCCTAAGCCTCCCCGTCATTGCCAAATGCGGCGAATCTACCGCATTATACCATTTCAGTTAGTTAGTGTTCAAAGGGCAACCACAGATCGCTGGGCAGTCCCATGTTAATTCTCGCGTGCATCCTTCAAACGTGGCTCCTCTCAAAATCCGGAGTTGCCTAGTGCCCGAAATGCGGCATTGCCCCCTGTGCTAAAGCTGCACCCGATTAAGATGCGATTGACCCGTAGAATCGCCCAATATCCGGTATGCCAATGGGATATATCCGGTAATATCACGTTGACGCATACTGATTGGCCCTTGTAGCATTGCTCTCGGCTCAGTCCAATGGCCGCGCAGATTCAGGCAGATTCAATGGGATTCAATCCGGAATGCCGATCGGCATTCCGGCTCTATTAGGTTATGGTTCAAGTAGATCCCCAAGTTCAACCACCCTCGGAACAATCCCCAAGCGGCGGATTTCCTCCCCGGAATGTCTTCTACGGGTGGTGGCTTGTCGCCCTTGGCGGAATTGTCATGGCCATCTCGACGGTCCCGCTGTTTCACGCTATGGGCGTGTGGGCGGTGGCCCTGGAGAGCCAGTTCCACTGGACCCGCACCCAACTCGGCTTCGCTCTGACCTTCACCCGGATAGAGGGCGGCCTCATGGGCCCGATTGAGGGATACCTGACGGACAAGGTGGGCACCCGGCGCATGGTGCTGGTAGGTCTGCTCATCCTGGGGTTGGGCTTCCTGCTCTTTGGCCGGGTGGAGAACCTGTGGATGTTCTACCTGGCCTACATCGTGATGGCATTTGGGCAGGGGCTGGGGAGTTGGGTCCCGGTTATGACGCTGCTCAACCACTGGTTCCAGCGGCGCAGAGCCACCGCCATCAGCCGGGCCAACGTCATCAGCAGATTGGGGGCGTTGGCGCTGGTGCCGGCCCTCGCCTGGGCAGTAGACCCGGACCACGTCCGGCTTGGCTGGAGCCTTACCGCCACCTGCGTCGGCATATTCATCCTGGTGATTGCTTTTCCCTTGACCAGGATGATTCGCAACCAACCCCAGGAGTATGGGACGTGGCCCGATGGCGTTCCTCCTGCAGAGGAGACGCCGCAGCCCGGACACGCCCGGCAGGCCAGGGCTTCCGCCAACAGCGACGGTGACTTCACCGCGACCCAAGCCCTGAAGACGCCCGCTTTCTGGCTGATTGCCGCGGGCCACGGCTTGGTGTCCATGGTGATGTTGGCCGTGCTTTCGCACCTTGGGCTGATGATGAAAGACCAGGGATTCACCCTGCAGACCACCGCTTGGTTAGTGACGGGATACACTCTCGTCGCCACGATCTCTCAGCTGGTGGGCGGGTACGTGGGAGATAGGATCCCCGTCAGACTTGCCCTGTTCGGATTCACGACAATTCAGGCGGCGGGGGTAGTAGTGTTGACCCAGGCCGACAGCATTGCGACCTTGAGCATTTTCGCCGTCATGTTTGGCATCGGAATGGGAGGCCGCAACCCTCTGACCGTTTCGATAAGGGGCGACTACTTCGGCAGAAAGTCCTTCGGCAAGATACTGGGCCTTTCCACCGTGCCGATGAACATACTGTTGCTGATTTCATCGCCCCTGGCCGGGTACATGCGGGACGTACAAGGCACCTACACCGACGCATTTCTGCTTCTGGCGGCCTTGAACTTCCTGGGAGGCCTGTGCTTCCTGGCGGCCAAGAGACCTCGTTGGCCTTCCCTAGCCCAAGCCCGGAGCTAACCCGCGCCGCCACCCGATGGACAAGCGGTCGGTCTAACCTTCGACAACCTCTATGGAAGTGATTCCCAGCCGTTCCGTGGGCGAGGAATTTTCCCTGCCGCCGACCGGGAAAGTTGCCAGGGCATCCAGCACGTCCAGGCCTTCGGTGAGCATACCGAATATGGTGTAGTTGGGCGGCAGTCCAACGTCGTCGCCGTGGACGATGAAAAACTGGCTGCCGTTGGTGTTGGGCCCCGCATTGGCCATGGCCAGGGTCCCCTTGGTGTAACTCCGGGTAACCTTCTCATCCTGGAAACGATAGCCGGGACCGCCGGTGCCGTCGCCCTTGGGGCAGCCGCCCTGGACCATGAAGTCTTTGATGACCCGGTGAAACCCGCCGCCGGTATAAAACCCCTCACGGGCCAAGAACACGAAGTTGTTGACTGTGATAGGCGCATCACCCGGAAGCAACTCCAGCGACATGTCGCCTTTGTCGGTATGGATGGTGGCCGTGTACTTGGTCGATGGGTCTATAGTCATTTCCGGCGGATTGGAATACTGCTGGCGCATGTCTTTTCCTCCGGCGTACGGGTACGCCTCTCAAATTTAGGTGAAGTGAAATCGGTGGGTTCCACGCGAAGGGGCGAGATTTAACCTCGCCCCTTCGCCGATTGTACCATCTCCTGATTTTTGGTAGAGCTTCAGTAAAGCTTCAAGGGGACTCGTCTATCCTCGCCGGTGAGTCTTGGTTTCGGCCCAAGCGGCGATTTTGGGAATCGCGGCGTCCACCACCTGTTGGTCCAGGCTGCGGGCAATGTCTTCAGCCTCGCACCGGATCAGCATGACGGGCAGCCGGTTCTTGATCTTGTCCAGGGTCCATGCCACGGGCTCTCCCTCGGCGGTGAAGTCCAAGAATACCCGCTCGTTCTTCTTCACAGTGGCGTTCCGGTAGTGGTAATGGGGAGCCACTTTGAAGCAGTCAAACCGCAACAGTTCTTTGTCATGGCCGGGCAGGTCGTTTCCGTAGACGTGAATACACAGGCCTTCTTCCTCTCCGCCGCGTAGGATTCGATACTCCAACCCGAATGTGACTGGTCCGGCCTGAATCAGCTCCTCGGCGCCTCCGGTTTCGCCCCCCATTTGGGCGTGCATCACTTGTTCTGTCATCCGGCACACCTCCTGCTCACGGTTAGTCTTGGAAAACCGCCCAGCCCTTGGGCTAGGCGGCGATTATACTCCCGGCTCCTACCCGCGCCAAGATTCCCCGACAAGATCAGGAACGTAGAGCCGTCCGGATACTGTCTCCGGCGGTTGTTGGCAGGCGGTTGGCGAATTGTCTACAAATGGCCCGGCAGACCCGGCATTTGGACTAACCGTCTGTTCGAGACACAATGATCTAAACGATAATCGTCGTTAGCAGAGTTACACAGTCCGCGTTTATCCACATTAGAGCTTATTTGGCGCGACAATAATCAGTAAATGACGCCTTTCGTCTCTGAGAACCAATCCTCAGACAGGCAGCTACGGTAGTTTATAATTTATATTAAAGGAGGTAGTAAGTCCGGGGGCAGCGGATTGGTTGCCCGGCGAGCGATGGTGACTCGAATCAATTGTGACTCCGATCAATTGACGGTTAGCCGTTTGGGAGGACTCCGCCATGGACGTTTTCGACTACATGAGTGAATGGGGATACGAGCAACTCGTGATGTGCACCGACCTTGAAGTGGGCCTGAAGGCAGTTGTGTCTATCCATGACACCACCTTGGGACCGGCCTGCGGCGGGCTGCGGATATGGCCGTACGAGTCTGAACGCGAGGCGGTCATGGATGCGCTCCGCTTGTCCCGGGCTATGACTTATAAAGCGGCGGCGGCCGATCTTCCCCTGGGCGGGGGCAAAGCGGTGATCATAGCCGACTCCCATACCCAAAAAACCGAGGCTTTGCTCCGGTCGTTTGGGCGGTTCGTCGACACCCTGGGGGGCCGGTACCTGACCACCACCGACGTGGGCAGCACCGGCCGGGACCTGGAGTACATTCGCCAGGAAACCGCTTACGTGGTCGGTCTGCCCGCCAGCGCCGGCGGGAGCGGCGACACGTCAACCATGACTGGCCTGGGCATCTACATGGGCATGAAGGCCTGCGCCCGGCAGGTTTGGGGCTCGGAGTCGTTAGCGGGCAAGAAGGTGGCTGTGCAAGGATTCGGGAAAGTAGCCACCTACGTCGCCCACCACTTGCTCAAAGAGGACGCCCGGCTGGTGGTTGCCGACGTTTATGAGGCAGCGACGGACCGGGCGCGGGACATGGGGATTGCGGTGGTCGACGTCAAGGAGATTTACGACCAGGACTGCGACATATTCTCGCCGTGCGCACTGGGTGGAGTCCTGAACCAGGAATCCATTCCCCGGCTTAAATGCCGGGTGATAGCCGGGGGAGCCAATAATCAATTGGCCACCGATGAGGACGGCAAAGACCTTCACCGGCGGGGCATTCTGTACGCTCCCGACTACATCATCAATTCCGGCGGAATTATCAACGTGTCCGCCGAGATTGGGGCTCCTTACAATGCCGACCGGGCCCGGGAAAAGACCGAGCGCATCTACGAGATAATGGGGCAGGTGATCGAGATTTCTCAGAGAGAAGAGGTCCCGACATCCAAAGCCGCCGACCGTTTGGCCGAAAGCAGGTTGGCCTCGGTGCGGTCGATTAAGAACCTCTACCGCCCGGCCTGAAATTTCTAATCGGACCAACCCAACGGTCCGGTCCCAACGGTCTAGGCCCAAGGGTCTAGCAAAACCGACCCAATAGATAAGGGGCATCCCCTTTTCAAGGAGATGCCCCTATTGTGGTCCAGGGTTGTTGATTTCGGTTAGCGCGCCTTGGACTCGCCCTCGAAACTTTCCCGGTGGGAGCCGTCGCAGAAAGGCTTGTTGCTGGACTGGCCGCAACGGCAGAAGGTCACGAACTGACCCTCCGGAATGGCATAGTTGGCTCCCTCGGAGTCCACGATTTCGACCTCGCCGCTGACTCGCAGGGGACCGTTGGGGCGAATTTCAATTTTGACGTCGGCCATGACTATTCCTCCAAAGTGCTTAGTGTATTTCAACTGTAGAGCTTCGTTTACCGGCCACAATGTGTCGCCGGCCGAAGCTGGTGCAGCCGCAATTTCAGTCGCTAGTCTGCCACCTGCCGCAAATGGTGTCAAGCGTCGGACGGTCAGCCCCAAGGCTGATGGACCGATGTTGGCAGTTTCCCGTTAAAAGAATCCCTCGCCAGCATCTGCAGCCTTGAGCGTGGCCCTATTCGTCTATGAGAGCCTTTCCTGGATAGCCGCTCAAGGCTGGAAAGACAAAGCGACTCCTCCAAGCGAATATCATCTCGACTAAGGCCTGCGGACAATTTTTGCCTTGACACTCAGACACCCAGAATTTACCATCACGGCGCAGTCAGGAGGATGTGGTGTTGACAAAAAATAGCTCGTTTGCCCTGCGGCATCGAGCTTTTTTTGTGCCTAATCTCTCAAGTATTCCCATCACCGCGACACGCCCCAAGCGCTAAATGTTGCACGGTATCCACCAATCGATAGGGATTGGTATTCGATTGGTGCGTATTCGAGGATCTTCAGTCGCTGAATCACCATGTGCGACCGCTCCTCAGGAGATCTCTGTAATCTGGGACATGTCCAGATTCCGGCTGAAGACCAGTCAACGAACCCGACCGTAACTAATTAAAATATGTTTGATGACATCAACGAAAGCGCGAATGGCGGAATTTTGCCTACTCGATGGTTGAGGTCTGCAGTTCAAGACAACGTTATCTGCAGCGATTACACCATCCCGGAAGAGAACTATCAGCCAGCCAGCCTTGACCTGAGATTGGGCGAGAAGGCATACATTCTCCAGTGCAGCTTTCTCCCCTATTCGGGCGCCGTCGAAGACAAGTTGCCTGAACTGACCATTGGCGAGATCGATATCCGTGACGGGGCCATCCTGGAAAAAAACCGTCCCTACTTGATTCCGCTTCTTGAGGGCCTCAATTTACCTCCGGGCATCCGCGCGAGGACAAATCCCAAGAGTTCGACCGGAAGGCTGGATATCTTCACGAGGGTCATTACTGACTGCAGCGACCGTTTTGACGATATCACCGCCGGTTACGAAGGACGGATGTACCTTGAGGTATTTTCGAGGTCATTCACCATCAAACTGCGGACAGCATTGTCCTTAAACCAGGTTCGTTTATTCAAAGGGGATTCCGTATGCGAGCCGGGTGAACTGAAACGCGTACACCAGTCCAAACCAATAGTATTCCCGGGCTCTGGACAACCAGGACACCTGACAGAGCCCAACGAGGACAACTCCGTTGGTCTCAGTATCGATCTGAACGGAACATTCAACGGAATTGGTTACCGAGCCAGAAAGAACAGGACGCTCCTCGACTTATCGCGGGTTGACTATTATCGACCCGAAGATTTTTGGGAACCGGTCTTCGCCGGCGGGAACGGCCCCCTCATCTTGGAACCGGAAGAATTCTATCTACTGTCCTCCACAGAAAGCGTGTGTATCCCTCCGGGGTACGCTGCCGAGATGACTGCGTACGAAACGTCGAGTGGTGAGGTACGCACCCATTACGCCGGCTTTTTCGACCCTGGGTTCGGGTTCGGCGAAGACGGCAGACTTGGCGGCGTACAACCCGTGCTGGAGATTCGTGCGCATGACGTCCCATTCATGATTGGGCCAGGCCAAAGAGTCTGCACTCTCACATTCGAGCGTATGCTCGAAGCGCCTGAGCACTGGTATGGTCCCAAGGTAGGCTCCTCCTATCAGGAGGCGGGACGAATCCTCAGCAAGCATTTCTCTCCGAATGTCGAGAAGGGACAGTTGGAGATGTTCGATGGCCCACTTGGATAGCCCGGTCCAAATTATGCCAATCAATTGCCGGCCCCAAATCTAGTCGCCGAGTCAATCCTGACTATACGAAGCCGGCAATATAAAGCAGGACCGCAGACCAGGGCAGCTAAAACCGGATCATCCAACTAACTCATCCTGATTCAAACGGCGACGTGACCTGCGAGGGTGTCACTTGACGCCCATACACGGCTGGGTTAAATTCCATAACAACTTCTTGTCGTTTCGGCAACGACTCACGAGTGTAATTCTTGCCCCAGGCCGGGCCGAACTTAGCCAAGTAGGAAGAGTACGATATGCCTTTGTACGAGTACCACTGCCCCACCTGCCAGAACAAATTCGAGAAGCTCCAGTCCATGAGCGCGACCGGAGCCGACTGCCCGAATTGCGAGCAGCCGGCCAAGCGGGCCATCTCGGTGTTTGCCCGCGTCTCCAGCGGGTCAACCGAGCCCATGGACATGGGTTCGATGCCGCCAATGGGCGGCGGCGGTTGCGGAGCCGCCTGCGGCTGCGGCCACTAGAAGAATAGCCGGGTTTGGCGCTTCAGCCTCCGGGTTTTCACCCGGAGGCTGAACGACTGCCAATCTGAAGGTCCCAAACCCCTTTGCGCCGGCGCCTCTGATGCCCGGTCGATGCCGGGTCGCTAGCGGCCCACCCCGTTCTGTCGCCCAACCGGCGCAGCGGCTTCCCTCTTGATGTTCCAACGGCGGTACAGCAAATAACCGCCGGGCAGGACAATAGCCGCCACCGCCCCAATCACGGCGCCGCCGGCCACCCGCATCGTGGCATCGAACCAGAACGCCTGCGGAAACATCATCAAGAGGAAATCGGTGTTCTGATTTAATTGCCACAGGTCGTTGCTGAAACTTATCCGGTGGAAGGCAAGGAACAGTCCTTCGAAGCCCGTAAGGGCCAGAAGACCCACAAGCAGAAGCAGCGCCAGGGTTAAGACGCCTCCGGACAGGTAAAGCCGCGCAACCGCGGCCCCGTACCTTCCGGGTTTCCAGGCCGACCCGCCGAAGGTGATTGCCAAAAGGTACGCCCCGGAGACGGCCGCCGCCGCGTACACCCCCCAAATCAACCGCTTCACGTCGGCCATGTGCCGCACTTCCCGGTCGTTGAACAGGTCCCGCTCCATACCCTGGACGCGAGCTTGCACCGCCAGGGGTTCCTCGCGAGAGTTAAAGTACCGGCGGATTTCCGACCCAACCCGCACCAGGTCCGGGTCGGAAATTCGGGTGACCGCAGAAATGCTGTACCGCTGAAATCCCTGCCGGTACAGACCCGCATCATTGACTGCCCAGGCCACGCTGGCAGTAATCAAGAATAGCGGCACGGCTGCCACTGTGAGCGCGGCAGCTAAAACGACCAGGAACCGAGAAATAGGCGTGGCCGCGACGATGTTCATGGCAGGATTTCCGTAGCTGTTTGCCCCTTGGTAGTTTGACTGGCGCTCGATTGGCGCGGGTTCCAACGGTAGCACCCCCTTGCATTGTGGAGCAACCGGCGCGTTGGCTATAATCCCGCCATGTCTATGCAAGATTACAACCCCGATGAACTCGCCCAATTTCAGACTCTGGTTTCAATCCTGGAACGGCTTCGTGCGCCCGGCGGTTGTCCCTGGGACCGGGAACAGACTCACTCCTCACTCAAACGCAACCTGTTGGAAGAAAGCCATGAGGTCCTTGAGGCCATAGACCGGGGGGACCCCCAATCCCTTGCCGAGGAACTGGGAGACCTGTTGGTGCAGGTGGGATTCCACGCTCAAATTGCCCAGGAATCCGGAGAGTTCAACCTGGGCGACGTCCTGACCTCGATCAACCAAAAGCTGATACGGCGGCACCCCCACGTTTTTGCCGGCGCCTCGGTGACCGACGCTCGTGAGGTGGAACGGAACTGGGAAAAGATCAAAGAAGCCGAAAGGCGGGAGTCGGGCAAACCGAAATCCGCAGTTGACGGTATTCCCCAAGAACTGCCTGCCCTTGCCGCGGCCCAACTGATCCAGGACAGGGTGGGGAGAGTTGGATTTGAGTGGCAGGATATCTCGGGGGTCCTGGATAAAGTTATTGAAGAGGCCGAGGAGCTAAAACAGGCCGTAACTCCGGAGGAAAAAATCCACGAGCTGGGAGACCTGTTTTTCGTTCTGGTCAACCTGGCCCGCTGGATGGACGTCCACGCCGAAGACGCCCTGCGGCAGGCGAACCGTCGCTTCGGGTGGCGCTACCGGATGATGGAGGAATTGGCCGGCGCCAGGGGGGCGGATTTCCCGGCGCTTTCCCTGGAGGAAAAAGAGTCCCTCTGGCAAGAAGCCAAAGCAGTGGAGCGCCGGCTGCAGGAAGGCGGTCAGCCGGAAGGGTAATCGCTCAACATGAACGAGGGATCCAGGTAGTAGACTCCCCCAGCCAGAACCTGCTGCAACTGGGACCCCAGCGAGTTGAAACCGGCCGATCCGCCCGCGCCCCTTCCCGCCAGTCGGTCCGAAAAGGACCGGCGCGGCCTCACCCAATGAGGCCTGGGCCGGGCCTGACCCAATTCGGCGGCAGCCGCCAATGCCTGGTCAAACCCTCCGATTTGGTCCACCAGGCCAAGCTCCAACCCACGACGGCCGGTAAACACTTCACCCGTCGCCATTTCCTTGACCGAGCTTTCCTCCAGAGAACGTCCCTGGGCCACCACTTCGACGAAATTTTGGAACACTTCAGTTATCAGACCTTGGAATTTTCCTTCCTCCTCGGTGGTCGGGCTTCTCCAGAACCCGGTCATGTCTTTGAATGCCCCGCTCTTGAAAACGGAAAACTCGACGCCCACTTTGGCCAGCAGTTGTTCCAGCACCGGCCGCAGATAAATCACGCCTATTGAACCAACCATCGCCGTGGGTAGAGCGAAGACCTGGCTGGCGGCGCAGCAGAGATAATATCCACCGGAAGCCCCCATTCCCCTGACGTAGGCCACCACGGGTTTGTGTTCGGCAACCCTGCGAATGTCATGGTAGAGGACCTCGGATCCCGCGGCAGACCCACCAGGGGAGTCAATGTCCAGCAGCAACGCCCGGAAACGTTTGCTCCGGGCTACCGAGTCAAAAAGCCTGGAGTAGGTAGCAATGCCAACCCGGCTGCCAATCGCGCCATGGATTTCCACCACGGCTACACCGGCGCGCCTTCGGAATAGTGAGGGCATGTTGTCTCCCAAATCGGCCGGATGCTTCTGTCTTCCAGTCTACCCTTCCGCCCGCTAACCCTATAATACTTTGGGGGCATTTCCCACGCCATAGTTAGCAGCGGAAATCCGTACGCCGTCCCCACCCCCCGTCATTCTCGCCGCAGCGGGAATCCAGAGCCCTTGTTTTCATTTGACCTAGTGCCGGAATGCAGGCACGGTCCGGCATCGGCAAGGCGCTCACTCCCCAACCGTCATTCTCGCCGCAGCGGGAATCCAGAGCCCTTTTTGTCATTTGACCCGGTTCCGGAATGCCGGTACGGTCCGGCATAGGCAAGGCACCTCACCCCCCAACCGTCATTCTCGCCGGCCAGGGAATCAACAACCCTTCCCCCGTCCTACCCGGTAGAGAAATGCCGGAAATGCAAATTGTGAACATGCTCGAGCCAACGGCAATCGAAAACTCTTGGCGAAGCTGTTCAATCAAAAAACCGGCCGAAGAGTCAATTCGGCCGGTTTCGTTTCCATGGTAGCCACCGTGGGATAAGCTTCCGAGTTAGTCGTCGGCTGCCGCCCCCGCGGTTTCCACTATCCGGTTCTCCACCAGGTCGGTGGCGCAGGCGGCGTCGGTCAACAGGCCCCAGCGGACCATCCAATGGTAGGTGTCTTCGACGATCTCGTCGGTGTAGGGCTGCTGATCGGTGTAGCGCAGCCGGGGGAGGTGGAAGTCCTCGGGAGTCAATCCACCCCACCGTTCCGCTATCGGCGAAAACCTGGGGTCGTCAATCAAGTAGCTGGTGAACCGGCGCTTGTCACTGTTAATCAGTGCAATGGCCCGGCCCACGGCGCGGTTGATCGCTGCGAAGGTCTCGGCGTCCATGTCGTCGCTGGCGTTTTCGGCCCCAAGGTAGTGACCCTCGCAAACGGCGCGGCAACCCAGCTTCTCAGCCAGGGCGATGTAAGGCTCCATCAAGACCGCGGCTGCGACCTCGCCGTTCATCATTGATTCAAACCGCTGCTCCGGAGACCCGTAATGGACCAGCTTGATCTTTTCTTTCGGAAGATACCCTTCCATCAGCCGCAACGCCACGTAGTGAGAGCCGGCGTGGAAATTCACGGCGATGGACAAATTCCGCAGAGTGCCGGGGTAGTAATGTTTCGAATCCGGGCTCACCATGATGGCCTGGCTGGCTACTGCCGATCGCAAAGCTATGATCTTGGCGCCCTGGTTGCTTTCATAGGCCCGACGGACCTGACCTTCCTCTCAAGCGCGGTAGATGGACACCTGACCTGTTTCAAAGGCGGTGTGCCCCAGGATTGGATTGACTTCTTCGGGGTTCTCAGTATGTTTTACAATGCCCCCGCCGACGCTCTTGACGAATTCCATGTCGATGCCCTCGGCTTCGAAGAACCCCTCGTCTTTCGCGACCAGCCAGGGCAGGCTGAATACGGTGCCGCTGGTTTCGCTCATCACCTTTTTCATCGTAATACCTCTTCTTGACGTATACCTGGATCAATCGAATGCCAAATACAGTGCTATCCGCAGTCTAGCAGATAAGGTCGGGCACGGGCAACACTGGGACCCCGGCGGATAATCAGCATAGATAGGCAGCCTTGGCGTTATTAATGCCGACCGTTAATATAACGTTCAGTGAATCGATTCCGGGACCATGATTCTGAACGTCTCTTCATCACATCTCCTTAACGAGGAACCGGTTCATGGCCTGCCGCCTGACATTCAACGCCGGGCGCGCATGAGATTGCAGCGGGTCATTGCAGCGACGGCGTTAACCGACCTCTGACTGCCGCCCTCCCACAGGCTCGAACCTTTGCGTGGCGACCGGGTCGGAGCCCATAGCATCCGCATCAACGACCAGTGGCGCGTGTGCTTCCTCTGGACCGACCAGGGCGCGATGGAGATCGAAATCGCTGACTACCATTAAAGAGGAAGCCCAATGACCACAGCCCACCCGGCCCACCCGGGGGAGCATCTGGCGGAGACTCTGTCAGAACTCGGCATCAGCCAGTACCGGTTAGCCAAAGCGATAGGAGTTCCCCCGATACGCATCAATGACATCGTTCATTGCCGCAGGTCGGTTACGGCCGACACGGCGCTGAGAATCGGACAAGCCCTGAGAATGACTCCCGAGTACTGGTTGAACCTACAGCGAATGTACGACCTGGACTTGGCCCGAGCCTCGACCGACACCCGAGCCATCGAATCTCTTGTCTAGGCATCCTACTCACTTGAACAATTGCCCGACTTCCGGGTTCCTTGACACCGCCAGTGGGCTGGCCTACCATCCTTGAAAACACCGGCCTTTAAGACTCCCGCTTACGCCCTATCCTAATTTCCTAACTAGGAGAAACCAATGAATTTCGGATTGTTCATGATGCCGCTGCACCCGCCACACCGGTCCTTCGCCGATTCCTATGACCGGGACATTGACCTGATCGTAGCGGCCGACAAGTTGGGCTACAAGGAAGCCTGGATCGGCGAGCATATTACCGAGCGTTGGGAAAACGCCCCCTGCCCGGACCTGCTTATCGCCAAGGCCTTGGCCCTGACCGAGCAGATTATTTTCGGGACGGGCGTGACCCTCCTAGCCATCCACAACCCGGTGGAGCTGGCCCACCGCCTCGCCATGCTGGACCACCTGGCCCGGGGACGGTTCTACTGGGGCATCGGCTCGCGCGGCCTGTCCACGGACCTGCAGATTTTCGGCATCGACCCCAAGCAGAGCGCCGAAGTGCGGGAGCGGGCGCACGAGGCCCTGGACGTGGTCCTCAAGATGTGGGAGAGCGAGGGGAAGTTTGACTACCACGGCAAATACTTCGACGTGTCGGCGCCGGAGTTGGACCCCGTCCTCGGCCGGGGTTTCTACATGAAACCCTTCCAGACTCCCCATCCGCCCATCGGCGTGGCGGCTACTTCGATTTCATCGGACTCCATGCGAATGGCGGGGCAGCGAGGCTGGATCCCCATGAGCAGTTCCAACCTGGTTCCCCAATACCTGAAGGGGCACTGGGAAGTGGTGGCCGAAGGTGCTTCCAACGCCGGAATAACCCCTGACCGGTCGCAATGGCACATCAACCGGGAGGTTTTCGTAGCAGAAACCAACGATCTGGCCCGGGAAAGGGCCCGGGAGCTTCTGGGCCGCAACTACGTGGAGCACCAACGGCCCAATCGCCTGGGGTCCGGGATGATGATCGGCAGCAAGATCGACCCCAACATGCCCGACGATGCAGTTGACGTCGATTACCTGATGGACAACCTGTGGATCGTGGGAGGCCCCCAGGAGTGCGCCGACCAGATACGGAACCTTTACGAGGAAGTCGGCGGCTTTGGCACCTTGCTCAACATTACCCAGGACCCGGAAGACCCCCAGTGGGAGCACGACTGCCTGCGGCTCCTGATGGAAGAGGTGGCCCCCAAGCTGGCCGACCTGGCTTAAAGCGGCGGCGCCTCAGCAAGCCTCACGCATCTAATGGTTTGACCAGCGCACCGCGCATCGCAACAGCCAGCTATTAAAGAGCCCCCAGGTCATTTCGCTGACTTGGGGGCTCTTGCTTGTACGGGGTTAGATTGTACTTCCGGGTTTCTAGCCGGTGGTTCTCTTCGACTTGGTGAACTCGGGAATCACGTACTTGCCGAACATTTCGATGGACTTCATGACCTCATCATGTCCCACCGTTTCTGTGGCCATCAGGAATTGGACCTCGTCCACCCCGGATGCCTCATGAATCTTGGCTGCCGCTATGCAGCTGTCCGGGTCACCGGCAATGATAATCCCCCGCTCAGCCATCGTGTCCGCGTCGAACTCTTCCCAAATTTTTAGGGCCAATGCGCTCCCGCCGGACAGGTCAAACGCTGATGCGCCGTTGCCACTGGGTTCCGGGGCGCTGCCGCCTTCAGGAACCTCAATATACCTCGAGAAGTTCTGAGCCAGGTGTTCGGGGACGCCGCCCCACTGTTCCAACAGCCTGGAGTAGATATCCTTCTGGTCCTGGACGTACGGCCGGCCCGGCCCGAAGAAGGTCTTCAGAGACTGGGCACACAGCTCCCTGGTGGCGTGATTGTCCTCTCCGCAGAGGCCGAAGCAGCCACTGAGCCACTGGTTGTTCACGAACTGACCCACGGGGTTGGCTTTCTTGATGTTCTCCCGATAGGCCTTGATATGCGGCTCCAACACCGACGGAGCGTTGACCCCCAGGGCCATCACCCCAATTCCCTTCTCCGCCGCCAGTTCGTAGGTGGCCGGCTGGAGGGCGGCAACCCAGATGGGAGGATGGGGCTTCTGGAAAGGCTTGGGCAAAACCTGCCGCGGCGGCACGCTCCAGAACTTCCCTTCCCATTCAAAGGTTTCAGACTCCCATATCTTGGGGATCATCGTTATGGATTCATCCCACATCTCCCGGGTGTCTCGGGGGTCGATTCCCATCCCCACCTGCTCATAGGGCGCCGACCGGCCGGTACCGAACTCGACCCGTCCGTTGGAAAGCTGGTCCACCATCGCTACCCGCTCGGCCACCCTCACCGGATGGTGGTAAGGCAGTATAACCACGCCGAATCCCAACCGGATGTTCTTGGTCAGCCGGCTCAATGCGCCAAATATGACCTCCGGGCAAGGGGAGGAAGAAAAGGTAGTGAGGAAGTGGTGCTCCACGAACCACACCGCGTCGAATCCCATCTGGTCGGCCAGAACAACCTGCTCGATGGTCTCTTCCACCACCGCATGGTCATCCAAAACGGGCCTTTGCATCTCGTAAGCCAGTGAAAACCTCATGGTTAAACTCTCCTTATCTCATGGCGTAAACGGCTGATTGAAGGCGCGAATTAACGGCAGGAAAGGTATACCCTCCACATCTAGCCATTGACCCCAGCAATCGTTGTCCACTACTCCTTCCCCGTACTCTCTAACCGCCTGCTCCCAGTCCGCGTCAGAGCCGAAAATCTCCCCCCGGTCAGCCATATCCCGGGCGTTGAGAAATCCGAGGTAGACGAGAACGACTGGAATTCCCAGGGAGGCCAGCTTCCAGGACCAAGCGAACCGGTTCGCAAGCTGGTAGCGAGAGTCCCGAGACAGATTCCATGGACCCTTCGTAACTCGATGCAACTCTGCGGATGCCTCCGAGATTGCTTCGCCTATCCGGTCGTGGTTCTCAATTGTGCCTAAGCTCGGGTCTCTCTTAAGGGACTTTCCTTTCCAATTCAGTTCGTCCTTGTGGGCTTTAGCTTCCACCAGGAGCAAACCCGGTTTGCCCGCAACCGTGCAGGTGCTGGCAACGTCCCAAGTGGGCTTGGTCATACTGCCCCTGTGTACGGTCAGCCACCAGTTGTTGAGTTTCTTGTGGACCTCCCCGGAGACAAGGATGTTGGGCTTCCTAGGGTTCCCCACTTCTGCTTCCTTGGACGGAGAATCGCACCAAGTCCCCACTTCTGTTTTCGTGGGTTTACCATAGGGCATCCATATATCATCCGCAGACACTGCGATTTCGGGAATGTTGACAAGCTTGGTCAAGCGGCGGGCGACCTTTCCCCGGTTGCCGTCTGTGAGCAACACACAGCGAGGACGGCTCCCGCGTTTGTCCTTGCCAAGTTGATTCCACCAGTCCATGCCGTGTCGTATTTCCAGTGACTTGTTCTTGAGAGTGCTAAAGCCGTGCACTAGGAAGCCAATGGCGTTGTCTTCTGAATCGACCCTCACCAGTACCCGGCTGTCGTCACTGTCGATGTAATAGCCGAACCTGTGCTCCCAGGTGACCGTCAGGATGTCACCTTCGTTGTCGTACCATATTCCGATTGTTTCCGCGTTGTTCATTCCGATTTACCTAGTTGATACGACCGATCACAAATGCCGTGAGAATAAACGCATCATCTTCCAGGTACTTTACGGCGACGCGTACCCATCCATTA
Organism: Dehalococcoidia bacterium; assembly: GCA_965226825.1. Classification (GTDB taxonomy): domain Bacteria; phylum Chloroflexota; class Dehalococcoidia; order Lucifugimonadales; family UBA3495; genus Io17-Chloro-G2. The sequence goes on along the minus strand of CBDDED010000003.1, from coordinate 2,274,345 downwards.
CCCAACGTCAAACCGGGGAATTGCTTCTGATAGAGTATCACAGTTTCGGGATCACTCTCGGAGCCGACTACTACGTCAGGCTGTGTGACCGTCCGATGGATACACTCCATCATCGCTTCCATTTCGGGGCGTCTTGCGCAAATGTGTTACCAACGCTCGTAAGGCAAGCGGACGGGACGGCCCTGGGGGTCTTCTATCCTCACCCAATCAACACGATTTCCCGTTGCATCGGCGACGTGGCGTAGGGTCTGGAGTCGGACATGAAGGCGTCTATCTCGGACCGGACGCCGAATTCCGGCAGGTAGATGCCGGGCTCAATAGAGAAACCCACTCCAGGTATGATGGGGCGGGTGTCATGCGTCTCGAAGCCGTCCAGATTTACCGCCTCGCTGTGGACCTCGCGGCCGATGCTGTGGCCCAGTCTGTGGGTGAAGTATTCGCCGTAACCTCTCGCCTCAATGTAATCCCGGGCTACCGCGTCGGCCTGCCATCCGGGCACAATTTCATTGCGATTGAAGGACTCTTGCAAAAATGTCAGGGCAGCGTCTCTGGCGCCGGTGACGATATCAAAGATTTCCTGATGGCGGGGTGGGGCCGCTTCTCCCACGTACGCCACCCAAGTGATGTCGGCGTAAACGCTGCCCTCAGTCTTGTCCCTGGCCCAAAGGTCGATCAAGACCCAATCTCCGTGGGTGATAACGCCGCTGCCCTGCGGTCCCGGCTCGTAGTGAGGGTCGGAGCAGTGGGAGTTGATCGACACTATCGGGCCGTCGGCGGTTTCCAGCCCCTCTTCACTGAAGCGTCCCCGGATGAATTCGGCCACATCATACTCGGTGGGGCCTTGCTCCAGGCGAACGCCGATGTATTCAAAAGCCTCAGCGACAATCCGACCCAGCATGGCCGCAGAAGCGACGTGGCCCTCAAGCTGTTGTGGCGTCCAACGCTGGGTGGCGTGCTGCATCAAGTCTGCCGAGGATACGACCGCTACCCCCAGGCTGCGGACCAGCTCGATGGTGCCCGCGTCAACCCGGGAAACCCGTGGCAACGAGTTCCGAGGCGAGTATTCCATCGCTACTTCCGGCGCGCCAGCCAGCACTTCCCCCAGGGCTTGAAGCATTGATTGCCGGTGCCGGTAAACCACCAGGTCTACGCCTGATTCCGAGAATTTACCGGCATCGACGTGATGCGTCAAAAGCTTGGCCGACCCCTGGGCGGGTATGAACAGAAAGCACTGTCGGGTTACGTGGCCCGATGGCGTGATCAATTGCCGGAAGATGGGGTTGGAGTCCCGGTAGTCATAAACCAGCCATCCGGGCAGCGATTGGGTGGTGAGAAAATCCTGTGCGGCGCTGATTAGTGAGCTCGATGAACCTTCCAACCCGGAATTTCCCAACGCAGAACTTTCCAACGCGCTTCCGCCCCCGATTAGGCGGCGCTGATTAGTGAGCTCGATGAACCTTCCAACCCGGAATTTCCCAACGCAGAACTTTCCAACGCGCTTCCGCCCCCGATTAGAATGAGCCCGGTAGGATCAGGCCGGTGCAATCAGGCCAGAGGAATCAGGCCAGGGTCTGGAGTTTCCCGCCGTCGATTACAACGTTGGTCCCCGTCATGAAGCAGGAGCGCTCCGAAGCCAGAAAAGCCACCAGGTCGCCCACTTCCTCGGGCTTTCCCAAACGTTTCATGGGGATCCCCCCCGAGGCTTCCTGGAGAAGTTCTTCTGGGTCGCGCCCCAGTTTCTCCGCCTGTTCCCGCAAAGAGTCGGTGAAGTATCCGGTCTTGATGGGCCCGGCCAGGATATTGTTGACCGTAATGTTGGAAGATGCCAGTTCGTTGGCCAGGGTCTTGGAATAACCCATCACCGCCATCTGCGCGGACAGGGACGGGGAAAATCGATCTGCGGCCTGCTCCCCGTAGGTAGGCAGAAGGTGAATGATCCGTCCCCATCGCTGCCGTTTCATGTATGGGATCACCTCCCGGCCAAAACGCACGGCGCTCAGGTAATTGTGCTCCATGGCCTCGGTTAGCGTTTCGTCGTCCATCTCCGAGGGCCGCCCCGGTGGACCCGCGCCGATGCGAGTCACCAGTATTCCCACCTGGCCAAACCGGTTCACGGTGTCGCGCACCACTCTTCGGATGTCCCGCTCCACCCCAAGGTCGGCGGGAATAGCCAGAACGTGATGTTGAGAACCCAGGCGGGCCAGCTCTATTTCGGTCCGGCGGAGGTCACCCTCCGTGCGCGCGCAGATGGTCACCTTGGCGCCCTCGCGAGCGAAGGCCAACGCTATCGCTCGTCCGATGCCCCTGCTGGAGCCGCCCACGATGGCGACCCGATCTTCGAGGCCTAAATCCATTTGACCCTAGCCTTCAGTTGTTGGTGTGGATATTGAACAAGGTGCGCCTTAGGGTTGGTCTCATGATAAGAACTGGAAAACCGGCCATCAAGGTTGACCGCCAAGTTGAGCACCGGGTTTCACAATGGAAGTTTGGGGACCGCCAAGGGCTCGCTTTCGGGAAGCCATCGAGCGCAGAGCCGCTGTTGGCGAATGATGATGGGATAAGGTGTAATTTCGTTTTGAAGCCATTCCACATTGGCTTCCGGTTCCTAGTATCCGTGTCGTCTCCCAATCTCCAATGTTGAATCCTGGCCAGGCGGCGGGCAGCGGTCAGATAACTGAATCTTCCTCCAGCTTTGCGATCTCCTGGTCGGAATACCCCAACTCGGAAAGCAGTTGTTGGTTGTGCTCGCCAAGCAGCGGGGGATGCCGGTCCAATCCTCCGGGAGTCTTGGAAAACTTTATCGGCAATCCGGTCTGCTTTATGGATCCGAGGGTAGGGTGAGGCATTTCCTGGAACATCTGCCGCGCCAGCACGTGGGAGTCCGCAAAAACATCGGCAATATCGTTGATCGGGCCGCAGGGAACGCTGGCATCCTGGAGATCCTTGACCCAGTCATCCACCGGGCGAGTAAGGAAATACTCCTGCAAAAGAGGGATTAAAGTGGCCCGATTGTTGACGCGGGCCCCGTTGCTGGAATAATCCGGGTTGGCGAACATGTCCTCCCGGTTCATTGCCTTGCAAAAACGCTCCCAGATGCGCTCTGAACCCACGGCGACATTGATGCGTTTGCCGTCCTGACAGATAAATCCCTGGTAGGGCACCAGCGTGGGATGGGCCGCCCCCAGCCTTTGCGGCGCCGTCCCCGTGGCGAAAAAGTAGGCCGCCTGATAGGTAAGCCAGGCGATCTGGGAGTCCAGCATCGAAATATCGATGTACTGCCCCTGGTTTTTGCCCTCTTTATCCTTGTGGTGGAAGGCGGCCATGATCGCGAACGCGGCCCACATGCCGGCCCCGATGTCTGTGATCGCCAACCCGATCTTCTGGGGTTCTCCATCCGATTCCCCGGTCACGCTCATAAGCCCGCCCAAACCCTGCATGATTTGGTCGTAAGCCGGGCGCTCACGGTACGGTCCGTCCTGGCCGAAGCCCGAAATGGAGCAGTAGATTATCCCCGGATTGATCGCCTGCACTGCGTCGTAATCCAGCCCAAAGCGGCCCATGACGCCTGGGGTAAAATTCTCCACCACCACGTCGGCGGTCCGCGCCAGTTTGAGGAATATCTCCTTGGCCTCCGGGTCTCGCAGGTTCAGAGTCAGGCTGCGCTTGTTCCGGTTGATCGACAGGTAATAGGCGCTTTCGCTTTCGATGAACGGCGGGCCCCAGTGCCGGGTGTCGTCCCCGGTGCCCGGGATTTCAATCTTGATTACATCCGCACCGTTGTCGCCCAGCATCAGGGTGCAGAAGGGGCCTGCCAGCGCCCTGGTGAGGTCTAAAACCCGTATCCCTTCTAGCGCCTTCATCCTAAACTGTCCTCCACCGGTTGTCTCAAGAACGTTCGGAGCATACCGGACAAACTGGCCAGCCAATCAGGGGAATTGCCAGGCGTGGGATACCCGTCTCCCGTGCCTGCCTCTGGCCGGGCCCTATATTAACACAGGCAATCGGCCTGGGATACCGGCGCGGCGTCCCCCGGCAGGGCCTTTTCATTGTCTCCCGTTCTTTCGGCCGCGGCTAGTCCTCCGAAGTTGGAATGGGATAAACCTGTGGGTCCACAACAGGGCCGCCTGACGCGGGGATTGGGCAATTGTTTTCATCCCTGCCAGAAGGCGGGAACGAGATAGCACCGGGCCCAGGGGATTAGGGAGCGAAGGAGGTCTTCGCGGTCGGGGAGGGTGTTTTTGACCCGGCACCGCTCGAGGTATCTGTGGGCCGCCATGAATGACGGGAGCCGGAAGCCGGCGGAGGCCACTCGTTGGATGAAGACATGGGGCTGGGGCGGTGGTTGGCCGCTGGCTTGGTCCACCGAAGATTGGAGGCAGAACTCTTCGGACAACCGGCGGAGCCGGACGACGGCAAGTTCCTTGGCCAGGATTCGTTGTAGGGCGCGGACGCGGGCTCTGAGGGCACGCATAAGGCAATCACCTCATTTTCTTGTCTGGGTGTCGAAATTTTCGATTCGCCGGACATTTGCGGACAAATCCGGACATTCTGCCCAGGTTTCGGGTTCGGGTACTGGTTCGGGTTCGGTGTCGGACTCGGGGATGACGGGCTGGCGTTATGGTAGGGAATGGTTTCCCGGGTTGGGAACGGGCAAGTGTCAGCCGGGGGGAACGTTTGGCCTTTTCATTGTTAGCCGTTATTCGAGCCGCAGTGAGAATCCGCGAGCCACACCCCGTCATTCACGTCGCAACGGGAATCCAGAGCCCTTGTTGTGTGTAATGAAGGTTGTGCTGAGGGAGACGTGCTGGGTGCGATGCCGCCGTCCACCCGCCGAATATTTGTTGCCATGACCGTGTCGGCGCATAGTCATGGCTCTGGATTCCCGCTGCGGGAGACCTTCGCGTAACTGGCGCGGGGAAGGTAAAATAAAGGGGACGCCCGATGGGCGAAAGGGAGGAGGGGTCTGATGCATCGGGAAATGGGCCAGCCGTCTTTGGTGGAAAGTCTCCTGCCCGAGAAGCTGGGGCAGAACCAGCGTCTGGAGCGGATCCAACAGGCGGTGGACTGGGTCCGGATTGGGAAGCTGGCGGCTCAGGTCTATGACGCTCCGGAAGGAAGGCCCAGCTATCCGCCCTTGCTGATGGTCAAGGTCCTGCTGCTGGAGCAGTGGTATAACCTGTCAGACCCGCAGATGGAGGAAGCCCTGGGGGACCGCATCTCCTTCCGACGCTTCGTGGGGCTGGGCCTGCAGGAGGACGCCCCGGACCACTCGACCATCAGCCGTTTCCGCACGGCGTTGGCGGAGCGGGGGCTGGCCGAGGAACTGTTTATGGAACTGGGCCGGCAACTTGAGGAGCGTGGGCTGATGTTGAAGGAGGGAACGCTGATGGACGCAACCGTGGTGGCGGCCCAGGTGCGCAAGCCGCCGGCGTCGTCGGGCCGGGGGGCCAGAAGCCCCAAAGACCCCGATGCCGACTGGACCTACACCCACCGGGGAGCGCGCTCCCACTTCGGCTACAAGGTCCATGCGGGGGTGGACGCCGGGTCGGGGCTGGTGCGCCGGGCGGTTTTCACCCCGGCCAAGGTCAACGAGAGCGAGGCGGCCGATGCGCTGGTGAGCGGGGACGAGGTTGCGGTGTACGGGGACCGGGCGTACGAGTCCAAGGTGCGGCGTCAGTGGCTGAAGTCCCAGGGGATCAAGGACCGTATTCTGCATCGTTCCCATAAACACCAGCGGGAGTTGCCGCATTGGCAGCAACGGCGCAATGAGTTGATCGGGCCCCGGCGGGCACTGGTGGAGAAGGTGTTTGGGACCCTCAAGAGGACGTACCAGTACCACCGGGTGCGCTACCGGGGAATGGAGCGCAACGCCTTGGAGATGTGGTTCAAACTGATGGCCTACAACCTGAGGAGGGCGGATCAGATTGTCCTCGGCGCCGTCTGAGGCTGGCTGAAGCCCAAACAGGGGCGGGCCCGCAGGCGAAAGGGCCCGCAGGCCGGGATGGGGAGCAGGACGGAGGGTCCAAGCAGCGGGGGTCGGGCCTGGGCAAAGCCCAATTTTTTGATCAGCGCCTCTGCCGCCAAGCAATACCTCGGGTTGCGCAAAGGTCTCCTGCGGCGAGAATGACGGGGGAAAACGAAAAGGCCCTGGGGGGTACGTTTGACGCGAGGGCGCAATGGTGCAAGGGCGCGAAGGGGGTACGGGGTTGGGGTAAGGTGGAGCGGCCGCCTGGGGGTGTCATTCCCTGGCCGTGTTGGCGCACGGAAAGGGCTCTGGATTCCCGCTGCGGCGGGAACGACGGGAGGAGGGGCTTAAATGACAATGAAAGGGCCCTGCGTCACCGGCTGGCCCCGTTAAGATCTGGTGAGCGCCGTCAAGATATGGTCAGGGGCGCTAAGGTTCGGCGTGGACTGTGTTTCGTGGCACGCTCCATTTCGATGATGTACACTGTGAAGAATGATGTGGGGTTCAGCTTAGTCCCCAATATAGTTGCATTTCCGGTGACCCTTTCGTTGTTTAGTAAACCAGTCCGGGTATCCTCTTCCAGACTCCAGGTAGGAAACCGGTTAGCCGAGGCCGGTTCTGGCTTCGATGGTCGTGGGTCGTGGCTCAATTGGTCGCCGCTTCAATGGTAGCGGCTTCAATAGTCAAGGACCTGTAACCGGTGGCTCGGAATCCCAGAGGCCATTAGGAGTAACGCGGTATGGCTGACGAATTGCTCAACTTTGACCACAAGCCCGATTGCCAGTATCTGATTGCCGGGTGGCGGCGCCAGTGGTCCAACGGTGGGGCCATTTCGGGCCGGCTCCCCCGGTACATCATCGACAAACTGGGCGCTCGACGGTTCGGCTCGATGAGCGACTCCGTCGCCAACATGTGCTACCCGTTCCAGGTCGCGGGCACCCACGATTCGTTCCGGCCCGTCGCGGCCTATGAAGACGGGCTGCCTTCAGACCCAATGCACCGTGAGAATTACTTCTACGATGCGGGCAACGGCTTCATTATCTTCTTGGGCGAAGAGCCATGGTCCAGGATCGACCTTTATGGTGAGGCGTTTTTCCAGGCCGTAAGGGATCTTGGGATCAAGCAGGTGGTGGCCGTGGAAGGAGTGAACGGACCCGTTCCGCCGGATTTGGAGCGGCGGGTAACCTGCGTCTACAGCAAGACCGAAATGCGGCCCACGCTGGACCGGCTCGGCCTCCAGTTTTCCAGCTACGGAAGCGAGGGCCGGAGGGGGCCCACCATCGGCATGGCCCTGGTCACGCTGGCTCACTTCCACTACCCCGAAGTGGAAATAGCCCGATTTGGCGCAATGGCCCCCATGTATCCGTTCCTAACTAGCAATAACGAACCGGTTGGCATCGCCCGGGACCACCGTTCCTACTACGACATAATGAGACGGGTCAAGGCGCTGTTCAAGCTGGACCTGGACCTTTCCGAACTGCAAACCCTGGGGCTCTCCGAGTCCAGGGACCTGGAGGAGAAGCTGGACCGGATCAGCACTTCCAACCCCGAAGCCAAGCAGGTGATCGAACGCGTCCGGTCAGATTACCGGTACACTCCCTTTGAGGAAATTGTGGAGTTGGACCCGGCTCTGGATAAAACCCTGGAAGACATCCTTAGAAATATTCCAGAATAAGACATATTCCGGAATAGCGCCGTCAACTATTTCTTCTGGCGGTTTAGACCAGGTTGCCCGACGGCAATGCCGGCTGTGCAATGGGCCGCGTAAGCCTTGGGCCATCGCGATTCCCCCACTGTTATATCCCGGCCGTTATATCCCCACCGCCATAAACAAGGAGCGGGAACATTCCAGCATGACGGAATCGCTTCCGAAACTCAGGCCTCTTAACGTCCAATGGGTGGACTGGGAAGGTCGCCCAATGGTGTCGCTGCAAGACCCACTCCGGCTGGGCGGCGCCGGCATCATGGTCCCGGAGATCATGGCCCAGCTACTGGGCCTGAGTGACGGCACCCGAGACCTGGAGGAATTGCGGCGGCAGTTCGTCCTGCGCACCGGCATGAGCATTCTGCCAAGCCAGTTGGAATCGCTGGTGCAAGCGCTCGACGACGCCCTGCTGTTGGATAATTCTCGCTTTCGGCGGGCCCTGGCTCAAGCCATGGACACATACCGGGGCGGTCCGTTCCGGTCCCCTGCGCTGGCCGGCGGCAGTTATCCCGCGGACCCCCAGGAACTCCTCAAGGTCATGGACCAATACACCCGTCAAGCCCAGCCGCAGGACGGCTCTGGACAAGACGGCACTGGCGATGAACGGCTGGCGGGAGTGATTAGCCCCCATATCGACTACCCCAGGGGCTGGCGCACCTACGCCGAAACCTGGAATCAAACCAAAGCGGCGGTGGGAGCGGCCGACCGCGTGATAATCCTCGGTACCGACCATGCCGGCTCACCCGGGAGCCTCACCCTGACCCGGCAGAACTACGCTACTCCCTGGGGAACTTTGCCTACCGATACGGCAGTCGTAACGGAGCTGGCTTCAATCTTGGGGGAAGACCGGGGATTCGCAGAAGAGGCCCACCACATCGGAGAACACTCCATCGAGTTGGCTGCGGTCTGGCTCCACTACATCGCCGGAGGCGCGCCCAAGAACCTGGTGCCAATCCTCTGCGGCGGCCCGGAGCCGTTCTTGGGGCAGGACGATTCAAGGGATTCGTCCTCCGCGTGGCAGGCGATAGACCTGTTGGCCGGGGTGGCCGCAGAGAATAATACTCTGGTGATTGCCGCCGCCGACATCAGCCACGTAGGTCCCGCGTTCAGCGACAAACACCCACTGGACGATGCCGCGAAGTCAAACATCAAGGATTCCGACGACCTATGGCTGGAGGCTGCTTGTGCCGGGGACAGCGGCCGGCTGCGGGACCACATGGTCCGGCATGGCGACCCAACCCGGATTTGCGGGGCTACCCCCATATTTCTGATGGCCAGCATGTTGGGCAAAGCTAGGGGCCGGGTCGTGCATTACGACCAATGCCCCGCCGACGCAGAATTCGGGTCATTGGTGTCCATCGCCGGCGTGTTGTACAACCGCTAGTTTCGCGAACATGGGCAAAACAGCTAGGACGACGGTTTTCCAGACTGTCCAACGCCGGTGCGGGTGAGGGTTGCCGGCCCCGCCTACCAACCCTTGACCGGGGATGCAAGCCGGTGTTCTACTGGCGGCAGAATAGTAAACAGGGGAGAATCAGGATGGCCATGTACCGGGTCTATGCCGGGCCGGATGGTGAGAGCCACATTGAAGAGTTGCCGGCAGACCGCCAAGCCGAGCTTGCCTCTTTCGCCAACATCGCCGAGGCCAGCATCAGTCGCTTTACGGAACTGCGCAGCATGGACTTTCATCCGCTGCCCGAGCGGCGGTTGATCATCCACCTAGCGGGAGAGGTCGAAATTGGCCTCAGTGACGGCTCCAAGCAGGTCTTCCGACCCGGTGACGTCCGGTTGATGGAGGACGTGACCGGCCGCGGCCACACCCATAGGGATTTAACGCAAACCACCCAGTTTCTCGTCCGTCTGGAGGATTGATTCTCGGGTAAATGTTGTTCCTGGACCGGTGGCTGGGCCGGAACAGCTTGGATTCCATTTCCCCGGCAAGCAGGCAATAAGTATATTAGTTCGAAAGGAGGCCGTTTCCAATGAAGTTGTTGGTTATTACCGGCGGAAGGCACCCCTATGAGGAGTCGACGCCGGTCCTTGAGGGGTTTCTAAAAGGCCACGGCCACGACGTGACCGTAACCGCGGATCCATCCGTCCTGGCACGTCAACCGGAGATGGCCGGGTACGATGCCCTGGTTTTCAACACCCGGCGGGAAAATCTGCCGGACTTCGGCGACCTGGCCTTGTCAAACGAGGAGCGGTCCGGCATGCAGGAGTTCATAAGGTCGGGCAAGGGTTTTGTTTGTCTTCATATTTCCACCTGCCAACCCCAGCAGTGGGCCGAGTACCACGAGATAACCGGAGGCGGTTGGGTGACCGGGACCAGCTTCCACCCGCCCTACGGCAAGTTTCGAGTCAACGTTTCAAAACCGGGGCATCCGGCCATCGGCTCCGTCGATGACTTTGACACCAATGATGAGCTTTACATGGGCTTGAACCTGGTCGACGGCAACGACGTGTTCATCACCGGCGAGTCTGAAAGCGGCGCCTATCCCTGGGGCCCCGACCGGCAGCCCAAAGATATGCCCGGAGGCACTTTCCCCCTGGGCTGGACCCGCAACTACGGCGCAGGAAAGGTATTCACTTTGCTGTTGGGACATGACGGCCTCAGCTTTGAGACCCCGGAGTTCCAGCAATTGGTGCTGAACGGGGTCGACTGGGCAACGGCCGCCTGATCCGGCGCCCGTTACACATTGCCAGAAATACTGTTTGGAAATCCCTGGCGAAAACATTCACGGCTCAGGCCGCACACTATTAAATGAGAGGACCATTTAATGACCACAGCGAACGAGGACATCAAGGTTAAATTCGACGAAATAGACATCCCGCAAACCGACGTGAACATTTACCAGGCTCTTCACGGGCGCAGGATGGCCTGGAAGTTTAAAGACCAGCCGGTAGACCGCGCAGCAATGGAGCGCATGCTTGCAACTGCCGTTTGGGCGCCCAACCACCGGCTCACCGAGCCCTGGCGCATCTTTGTGTTGGATAAGAACAGCCAGGCTCGCCAGAAGGCGGCCGACCTGGCCTACGAGTTCGCCCTGGAGCGCAGCGGCAACGAGCGGCGGGCCGAAGGGACCCGCCAGGCGGTGGCCGAACCTCCCATGCTGATGTACATTTACTACACGCCGGGCCCCAGCGAGGAAACCACTATGGAGAACTACGCGGCGGTGTGCTGCGCCGTGCAAAATATGGCCCTGGCCGGTGTGGCCGAGGGGTTGGCCGTAACCTGGGAGACCGGGGGAGCTACGCGGCACCCCAAGCTGGGTGAAACCCTGGGTGCGGAGGAGGACTGGCTGATGGCCGGCATGTTCTCAGTGGGAGTGTCCGATGAGCAACCGGATTCCCGCCGTACACCGGTTTCAAATTTCGTGAACTGGCTTCCCTAACCCGGCCATTGCCGCGGCAGGGCGCGCCGGAAAACAATCATCCAGCCCAGCATAACCAGGGGGAGAAATGTCCGATACCGGAACCGCGATCTCGGCGCTACAACGCAATTGGTCCATGGTGGACCAATCATTAGCCAACATGGACGACGCCAGTATGGCCAGCCGTCCCAACGACCAGACCAATTCCATAGCGTGGCTGCTATGGCACATGAACCGGGTGGTGGACCGCTTCGTCAACGACCGTTTCCAGGACAAACCCCAACTGTGGGTCTCCGACAGTTGGCACGATAAATTCGGAATGCCCGCCAATCCCGACGACAACGGGCGGGGTTGGACCGCCGAGCAGGTGGCCGCATGGCAGCCGCCGGCCAAAGACGTCATGGTGGGGTACTACGACGCCGTGAAATCCAACGCCCTGGCCTACGTGGGATCCCTGTCCGCCGCGGACCTGGAAAAGCAGGTCCCCTTCCCGGCGCCGCCCAACACCCTGGCCTTGGGCGAAGCCCTGGGGGTTTTGGTCTTCGACAACATCGTTCACGGCGGGCAGATTGCCTTTATCAAGGGGTACTACGAGGGTATGGGCTGGTTTGGCTAGCGGTTATGATTTGGGCCGGCATGGCCCGGCTTTAACACCCGGCGCGCCGGCCCGATAAAATCCGGGCCCTATAAACCCATAGTCCTTAACTCCGCCGGGGCTGGAAAGCCCACCGGGACGCCCACCCGGCGAGAACGCCTCCCGCAACCGGGCCGGCCCAGTAAACCCAATGGTCGGCCCACTCCCAGGCCACCACTGCCGGTCCAAAGCTCCGGGCCGGGTTCAGAGAGGCCCCGGAAATCGGTATGCCAAAAACATTGGTCACAAACACGGCCAGGCCGATGGCAATGGGGGCGTAGTTCCGCAGCTCCCTGGAATTCACCGCCGTGGTGAAGATTACAAAAACCAGGCTGAACGTCAGGATAGCCTCGGTTAACACACCGGCCCACGGTGCAACTCCCGCTCCCAGGGAATGACTCCCCAGGGTGGTTTCGGACGCCCCCGGAACCACGGCCAACAGCAGCAGGCCGCCAACCGCCGCGCCCCCAAGTTGAGCTCCCAGGTAGACCAACGCCCTGACCCCGGAGATTTGGCGGGTCGCCAGCATCGTCAAGGTCACCGCCGGATTGATGTGACCGCCCGAAATGTTAATGGTGGCATATGCCAATGCCGTGATGCCAAGCCCGTGGACCGCCGCTATCAATATGAGGCGGGGCACAGTCATCCCGCCGCCGGTCATCTCCCCGCTGACGACCACAGCGCCGCAACCCAGGAAAATGAACAGCAGGACCGCCACGAATTCAGCAGAGGCCGCCTGCCAAAGGCGGAACTCACCCTCCCCGCGGTCCGCGAGTGACGCCGCCTGCAGCCGGCCCAGTATTTTCGTCCAACCGAATGTGGGCGCCTTGGTTTGAGTCATTCGAGTCTTGCCGCCATCTCCTGAGATAGTTTCGATCTTGCTATTAGTATGTTCTTTCTTGTTAGTAATGATTATCATAAGATACTAATTAAACACCAATTCGAAATGGTAGTCAATCACAGCCGCCGTTCGCAAGGCAAACGCATTCCAATGTGACGGGCGATTCGCGCATCCACAGTGGCTCCTTATCATCCTTTATCTCGCTGCGCCCCTCTCCCGCCGTTCTCGTGGCAGCGAAAATCCGGAGCCTGTTTTGTCCTTGTGGCACGCTCCGATGTCCCAGTAATATTCCAGCAGCAAGGGCTACGGGAGGGGAGCGGCTTGCTCGAACCTGGAGTTTCTCCGTTGCGACAAACGTGTCGGCGCCCCAAAAGGGCTCTGGATTCCCGTTGCGACGAGAATGACCGGGTGGGTCGGGGCCACCCGCACGCGGTGTGAACCATCATCCAACCTGCCGCCTGAATTCGCCCATCCCATATTCCACGCAGACCCGGTAGCCCCGCCCCCGTCATTCTCGTCGCAACGGGAATCCAGAGCCCTTTCTATGCGCCAAAGACGCTCTGGCCCCGGCATTACTCCATCCCATATTCCCCGCAGACCCAGTAGCCCCGCCCCCGTCTTTCTCGTCGCAACGGGAATCCAGACCCCTTTCTATGCGCCAAAGACGCTCTGGCCCCGGCATTACTCCATCCCATATTCCACGCAGACCCGGTAGCCCCGCCCCCGTCTTTCTCGTCGCAACGGGAATCCAGAGCCCTTTCTATGCGCCAACGCCGTTATGGCGCCGGGACAACGCCAGTGGGGAAGCCGGCGCTCAACCCCGTCAAGACCATGAACATGCCTACTCTCATGGCATTAACGAACGGGCAATTAATGACGACTCCAACACCATCGCCGCTACCGGCCCACAAAAATCTCAGGCCGCTCGACCTCCGCAAAATCGCCAGGCCGCAAAGGTTTCCCGCCGGGCAACAAAAAAGACACCTTCACAACGAAGGTGTCTTTTTTACTATGGCCGGGTGTCGACGCGGCCTCAGCAGTTTTTCTTGTTCCCGGAACCTGCTCCGGGAGGCGTCAATTCTCATTGCAACGCCGCCACTCTGGTGGGATTCCCTAGATATTATACAGGGCCTTGGGGTTATGGTGCAGGATCATTTCTTTCGTTTCTTGGCTGATGTCTGTCTGGCCTTGCAGCGTCAGGATGGCGTCCAGTTCGCTCGATGTGTCCGTGTGTCCATAGTCGGTGCCTATCAGAAGGCAATTCTCGCCGGAATACTTCAGGATGTACGGCAGGTCATCGTCGCTCTGGCAGGTAACAAAAACCTTGTACTCGGTGAACGGGTCTTCCGGAAACTTTTTCCCCTGGCTGGCTGACCGCCGGGCCGCCTCGTGGTAGACCCACGGCAACCACTGCGCTGATGCTTCGATGAATCCCCAGCGAAGGTTGGGAAACACCTGGGGAAGCTCGCTCATCAACAGCATGAAGCAGGACGCCACAATGGGGACTCGGAAGGTGTAGAAGCCTCCCTCTCCGGGGAAGGATTTCAACATGTCCAGGTTGGCTGAGTTGCCGTTGGCCACGTGAACGGCGATGGCCATGTCCAGCCGGCTGGCTTCTTCGTAGATCGGATAGAAATACGGGTCCAGCATGGACCGGTCTCCCTCAACCGGCCGCACACACACCGCAACCGCGCCATGCTCTTTGGCGAAGCGCATCTGGACCACCGCCTCGTCCAGCATCAGCGTGGGAAGAACGCAGGACCACCGCAGACGTCCCTGGCCATCGGCCCAAACGTCGGCCAGCCAGCGATTCCAACTGCGGCAAATGGCCGCGTCCACGTCCGGCTTCTGGGCCACCGGCTCAATGAACAGCGTGTTATGGAGCACCTGAACATCCACCCCCAGGTCGTCCATGTGCTTCAGACGCAGCGAAACGTCGTCCACCTCGCGCGCCGCCTGTGGTGTTTCAACGTTCCTTCCCGACTGCACGGATTTATCCCGGAGTTGTTGCTCGGTCAACGTGGGGAAGCGCAACCCGCGGATTTTGCCGTCGATGGCCCAGTATTGCCGGGTAGGGTCGTTGGGAGAATACAGCAGTTGAGGGCGGTACTTCTCTTCGGCAGGCTCCATGTAGTCCCAGGTGTGCTCGGTTTCCAGCACGTGAGAGTCGGCATCTATGATTTGAAGCTTGGTCTGGGTAGCCATATCGGCCCTCCTGCGGTCAATAAGTGGTCCAAACCTGGGAACAATCCGCCGGTCTGGAAAAACTGACGTCATCACCGGCACCGTGCTTGCCGCGGTGTCGTGCCTGCTCGGCGTATTGCTCCCTAATGCATCCACACCCCGCCATCCACCACGACGGTTTGACCGGTCATGAAGTCGCTGTCGGGGGAGCATAGGAAGACTACCGGCCCCACCAGGTCTTCCGCGACTTCAGCCCGTTTGATGGCCCTGGATTGAATGCGCAACTGCCGTTGCTGCGCGGCTGACTCGTTCACCTCATCCATGGTCTCGGTTAACCCGGGGGCCACGGCGTTGACGTTGATGTTGTAATCGCCAAGCTCCCTCGCCAGGGTCCGGGTGAACCCGATCACGCCCGCCTTGGAGGTGACGTAGTGAATAATTTGGGCCGAACCGCGGGACACTGTGCCCGAGCTTACGTTGACAATCTTGCCCTTTTGCTGCTCTTTCATGGTGGGGACCACCGCCCGGCTGCACAGGAAGGTGCCCCTCAAATTGACCGCCATCAACCGGTCCCATTCCTCCACTGACAGGTCTTCGATGGGTCCGTGGTACATGGCAGGCCGCTGGAAAATGGCGGCATTGTTGACCAGACCGTCGATTCGCCCAAACCGTTCCAACGTTGCTTTGGCCAGGTTTTCTGCGTCTGCCTCGCGGGATACGTCGGTGGGGACAGCCAGGGATTCGTGCCCAGCCTCGGCCAATTGCGCCGCCGCAGTCTCGGCGCCCGCGGCATCGATGTCCGCCACCACAACCTTGGCGCCCTCCCGGGCCAACCCGTCAACGTAGGCCCGGCCAATGCCGTTGGCCCCGCCGGTGACTATCATTACCTTGCCCTGCAACCTGTCCATAATTCTTCCCCCATCATGGGCCCCATATGCGCCAGAGCCCGGTCCGCCGGGCCAACCGCACTTGGGGTCATTTTATGCCGAGGGTACCGGCTGTCAACCCAACCTCTCTGCCACCGTAAGCAGCGCGGGTAAGCCGTGTTATCCTTAGGACAATAGCATCCGGCCACTGGCGTTTTGCCCGCGTTTTAGCACGAACCCATCCAGCGTCACAGGAGAAAGGTCATGCCCCGTGGAGATGAACCCCTCGGCCCGGTGGCCAACCATTTCTTGTTCGAGAACGAAAAGATCAAGTCGTGGAACCTGGAATTGGACCCTGGAGAAAGCAGCGCCTGGCACGTTCACGACCAGGACTACCTTACCATCGTGGTTGAGCCGGGAAAACTCTTGCGGGAATGGGAGGACGGCACCACCGAGGAGTTGGAATATCCTTTGGGCCAGGTCAATTTCACCGCCGGCCACGGCGCACACCGGGTGACCAACATCGGCACAACTCGTTACCGCAACGCCCTGGTGGAATTAAAATCCTGACCGTACTCGGTCGGCCAGGGAAAACCGTGAGTAACTCCGGGGGATACCTGCCTTAACACCCGCCGAAAATCCGCCGCCCAGTGGTTTTCCCTGCCGCCGTTGACACTCGCACCGCCTCTAACCCTGCCAATCTTGGACTGGCAGGGTACTCCGTTTTGTGCAATGTCCAACCTATCTCTGCAGATTGCATCTTCCTATGTTTAAACCCACTCCGTTTTGAATCCCGTCCAACGTGCCTTTTCTCCACGGCGGTTCAGACGCCGGCGTTTTCCCCGAACTGCCGGCCGAAGAGGCTCGTCAGCAGTGCGCTTGCGACGGTGACGCCGAGGCACAGGTAGCCTATTCCCGCATAGCCCGTACTCGCCAACAATGCTCCCGCGACCCCGGCGCCCAGAACTCCGCCGATCTGGTTGCTGAAACCCATAAGACCCACTCCCGTGGCCTTGGATTGTCCTGAATACTCGGTGCTGGCAGTAACCAGGGCTGGGAACGACACGCTCAGCAAGCCCGTTCCAACCGTTGCCACGGCCACCGACGCCCAGAGTCCGAAGTCGACGGTAAAGAACAGGAACCCGCAAACGCCCCCTGACACTGTGGCAGCAGCGATGAGCGCCGCGCGTTGCCTTCTGTTCACTACGAACGCTGCGGCATAACTCCCGATTATCTGCCCAATCGCCACTATCGCCAGCGGTAGGGCCACAAATCCCAGGCTCAAATCGTAGGTATGGATCAGGTAGGCGGCGAAAAAGCTGATCGTTCCCCAGAAAGCGATGCGCTGCGTCAGATTTACCGCTACGGCCACGCGGAAAAACCGCAACGACACCAGCGACCAATATCTGGAAAAGAATACCCAGTTGCGGACTCGCTCCCCACCGTCTCTCGGAAGCCAGAGCCAGTTCGCTATAAGCACCGCACCCAGCATCAAACCGGCAACCATAAAGGCAAACCGCCAGTCACCCACGTTTGCCAGCAACGCAACCACCGGGACGCTGATTGCCGAAGCCAGCCCTTGAGTAGCCACCAGGATTCCAAGTGCCTGGGCGCGCCTGGCGGTCGAAATGACATCGGCCACTGCTCCAACTACGGTGGGAGGTATTATTCCGCCGCTAAGGCCGGTCAACACCCGGAGTGCAATCAGCGCTTCGAAATTTGGCGCGAAGGCGGATGCCAGTATGGAAATTGTAAGGGCCGCCAACCCCGCTAGAACCACCGGTCGGCGGCCAAAGGAATCGGATAGGGGGCCTCCGCAGACCCCCGTAAATGCCCAGCCCGCGAAGGTTGCCGTAGCCAACTGGCCTGCGGCCGCCACCGTTATTTCCAGGTCGGTCGCAATTTCCACCAGGAGCGGCGGAATAATCAGGATCGCGCTTATGTTGGCAAAAACGGTAAGTGAAAGCACGGCCAGAAACCACGCTTTGTTTACCTCACTATGCCCTTCTTGCGCCGTTTGCGTTCCGATGTTGTTTGTTCCCCTTCAGGACGGCGGCGACTACCACTCCCAATCAACGGCGATTGGTTACGGCGATCAAATAAAGGCGGTGATCAAGGCAGATAATCAAGTGTGATGATCGAGGCAGACCGGCCAGGCAATGCCCGTGTTCAGCAGCTGAGGTTTAATCAACGATTAGCATCGGACGGTTCCGGCGCCTTCAGACAACCTGACACACTCAGTGTAACACCCACGATAAGCGATGCCCGGCGCGCGTTCGTCCGCCATAGGCCCCATAGAAATCGTGCGGTGCTAAGACAGCGGCTCGGAAAGCCAAGCCGTCGTACCGGTCAGAGCGGTCAGGCTCCGCCGGTGTCACAGGTTTAAGCCGTCTCTCAAGCAAATAAGAGCACCGGTGTGTACTCGGTCGGACGCCGCCGCAGGAGGAAGTGGAAGATGCCGCTGATCCTTATTCCCCGAGAGCAGATTTGGTGGTTGCCGCCCTTGGCTGCTCCATATTAGCCACCAAAGTGGCTCGTGGAATGGAACTGAAGTATTCTCAGGGGTCCAATTTCAGAAGAGCGGGACGGATTCTTGTGTTCCAGTAGTCATTTTCGTTCGATTGCCGGAGTTCCTCCACCAACCGAGCTGTCTCCGTTCCCAGGGCCGTGCTTAGCTCGGAGGCGCTGCGGTCTCCGGCCAACTCGATCACTACTGTCCGCAGTTTCATCACGTATTCTGCGACCTCATAGGCAGCCTCATCGGACGCAGAGCGGGCCTGCAGGGCTTCAAGCTTCTCCAGCCATTCCAGCCCCCTTTCGGCATCGTCGAACCTATCATCCAGCGCGTTGGTCGTACTCATCTGTCATCCTCCACCCTCGTCACTGGCTGTGCTTCGTTTGAGGGATAAAGAGCCCAGTCTCGAGGTCGCTTTTCTGGTAGGTCTGGTTACGGGCACTCCCGTCAAAACCTGTGTGGCAAACCCCGTCCGGCCCGTGCCCTATATCATAACTCGCGGCAAAACGGTTGGAAAACGCAATCGAAGCATTCCGTCTTGAGAATTATTTACCTGCTTACCCTGGGCCTTTTGCAACTAGAAAGGCCCAGGATAGGCTGTCCTTCCTCAAACCGTCGGCCTTATGCTTTGCTCGGCAAAGAGTTCCATTTGCTCATGGGGTATGGCCTGCAACTGGCCACTGATGCTCCTCGGATTCAGAGCAAATGACCCAATTCCCCTTGGAGATGTGACATCGGTAGGCCTCATACTCCCACTCCCGGTTCAAGGGCAACCGCAAGAACTGCTAGGCTAGAGCCCACGGTGCCGCGTAAATCCTCGAGAACCCGGGACCTACTAACCCCGCCAAAACTTATCAAATTGAAACTGAGACACTACCGGGACGCCATCTCCCTTGACTATGCCCCAGCCAACATGATTCCATCTATTATGCTTTTTTATTATGGGTTAGACTAAGTGGCTTCTTAGCTCCCATCTGCAGGGTTAGTTTGATGGTTTCCCCATCTACGCAAGAGCCATTGCCCATACCCCCTTCACAAGGATTCTATTCCGCCTCTCAGGTTGCGCGTCTAGCCCGCATACCTCGCCCCACACTGTATGAATGGAAAAAGAAGGCCATATTTAGGCCGTCGGTCCAGATTATGGTTAATGGCAAGGTAGTCGAAGAGGGATATTCGTATGCCGATCTCACTATCCTGCGCCTGAGTCGGGCTGTACGCGACAAAAAATTAAACATGAGATCGGTTTGCATAGCCTTAAAGCACCTGATTGAGCGTTTGGGGTATCCCAGCACAGGTTGGGCCGATGCCAATGTTTATATAGTCAATAATCACGTATATGCAAACATGCCCTCGGACACATGGGATGTTACCGTAGCAGACCAAGGCGGACAGCAGGTTGCAACCATGCTGTTCGACGACGTGTTTGACATTTTGCAAGGCATGGAAGTAGGTGGGGATATCCTGCTACCCAGAGGGGTATCCAAGTGCGTCAGCATCAACCCCCGTGTCATGGGCGGCGAGCCAGTTATCAAAGACACAAGGGTTCCTACAGCGGCCATTGCAAAGCAGAGATGGAATGGCACATCTATAGAAGACCTTGTAGGGCTTTACTACCCAATAACCAGGGAATGTATCGAGTGTGCCATTGACTACGAGACCTTCCTTAACTCTCCCATTCAGGCCGCGCGAGCGGTTCCTGCTTGATGGGGATATCAACCCAGCCCTAGCAGGCTTGCTGCGCAATGTAGGGTTTGACGTCGCGGAGGCTCCCCGTGACCGCCCCGATGTCATCCAAGATGATGTGGAGGTCTTGCGGTATGCACGGGGTGAGGGGCGGATAGTAGTATGCCATGACCGCCATAGTGACCGAGCAACACGGCAACGTCTGTACCCCGAGATTGCCCATAATGGGGGCCATATTATTACGATTGGAGGGGATAGCAGTCAGACGCACTTGGAGTTCTTGGGCAGGCTTGGGATACACTATGCAGATTGGTCTGCTTGGATACAAGATAACCCAAGAGGCGGCAAAGTTACGTTGCACAAAGGTGGCTGGAAACGTGTATCAGCAGAGGAAATGCTCGAGCGTTACATACGCTGTTTAAGCATTGTTAACTTGGATCCAACCCCTCCAGTTGCTCCGCCTAGACAAATGGCGCGCAGGACACATCGCCGCTCAGCCCCACCGGGGCAGATACCTTTGCCAGATTCGCCAAACCTCTAATCACATTTTGGCATTGGCCCTCCCTGCCAACAACCCAGAAGCTCGTGGCCGCTGGCTTAACCAAAGCTAAAATCTGGCTGCCAAGTTCGCTCTTGTTGCCCCACACCGACCTAAGTCCGATCTGTCAAGGGCGGGGACATTGTGCGGGGGTCGAGGCCTGGAGCGTCTTACCCGCACCAAGTCGGTCTCCGTTACCGCTACCGTCTTTACCCACGTTAGGGGCAATGGATTTGCGCCACCGGGTGAATAACTGGACACAACCAACAGCCCCTGGGTTTGGCCTTGAGACGGTGGACATTTGCCCCATCCAAAGCTAATATGCCCAAGTTGCTTTCAACACGCCCTGCCGTCTGTTGGCCGCCGCAAGTTCATTTTGGCGGCCCAACAGCGTGTGTCAGGGCAGCCGCGCTGCCGGTTTGTCGGGCAGGCGGAGAAACCTTCTATCATGGTTTGCTAAGGAGAATGGGAATGCCGCAGATGACAGGTGGACAAGCCCTGGCAAGGTCGTTGCATCGCGAGGGGATTCGAACAATCTTCGGACTGCCGGGGGTGCAACTCTACCACGCACTGGGTGGACTCCTGGAAACGCCCGACATCCGATTCGTCAACGCCAGGCATGAGCAGGGCACAACCTACATGGCCGATGGATTTGCCAGGGTTGCCGACCACGCCGGGATCGCCATGGTGGTCCCGGGGCCCGGAATGCTGAACGCCTCTGCCGGGCTTTCCGACGCCTACGCCGCTTCTTCGCCGGTGATGCTGATTTCCGGTCAGATTGGCATCGACAAAATCGGCAAAGACACGGGCGTACTCCATGAAATCAACGACCAGTTGGACGTGGCCCGGACCATCACCAAGTGGTGTTCCAGGATCCTGGATCCCACGCAGATTCCCGCTACGGTCCACGAGGCCTTCCGCAACTTGAACACCGGGCGGCCCAGGCCCGTCGAAATAGAAATTCCGCCGGAAACCCTGGCGCAAACCGCGGAAATAGAACTGTTGGAACCCGGCATCTACAGCCCTGAGGCGCCGGACTCCGCCAGCGTGGACCAGGCCGCCGCCCTGTTGGCCGCCGCGGAAAGGCCGGTCATCTGGGCCGGTGGAGGCGTCATCCGCTCGGGAGCGTCGGGGGCGTTGGCCCGGCTGGCAGAATTGCTGCAAGCGCCGGTCATTAACACTCCGGAGGCAAAGGGAGCCATCTCTTCCCGGAGCTACCTGTCCCTGGGCACGGCCAAAGCCGGCCAGGCTAGGCCCGACCTGGACCCCCTGCACCGTTACGTCGACGACTGCGACTTGATTCTCGCCGTGGGCACCCGTTTTGCCACCCACAACATCCTGGAGCCCACCAAGCAGGTCGTCCAGATTGACATCGACCCCCAGGAGGCGGGAAGGAACCACGCCCGGACCCAGGCGGTCATCGGAGACGCCCGTGTTTCGTTGGATGCACTGCATGACACGCTGCACGCTCGCGGCCAAAGACCCTCACGCCGCCAGGAGTTCGAGGCGTTTCGAGCCCAGCGGGACGAGGTGATGGAGGGGGTATTGCCCCAGCATCCGTACATGCAGGCGCTGCGGGACGCCATCCCCGATGACGGCGTCATCGTCGTGGACTCCACCCAGGTGGGCTACCACAGCAATACCTTCTACCCGGTGTTTGAGCCGGGGACCTACATCAACTCCTCTTATCAGGGAAACCTGGGGTTTGCCTTCCCAACGGCCCTGGGAGCCAAGGTGGCCCTCCCGGATAGGGCGGTGGTCTCTCTGTCCGGCGACGGCGGGTTTATGTTCAACGTCCAGGAGTTGGCGACCGCAGTACATCATGGCATCAACATGGTGGCCGTGGTTTTCAACGACAGCGCTTACGGCAACGTTCTGCGAGACATGAACGACCTGTTTGACGGCAATGACGTTGGAGCCACGCTTCACAACCCGGACTTCGTCAAGCTGGCCGAGGCCTTCGGCGTTGACGCCATGAGGGCCCACAACCCGTCGGAACTCAACGGCTGCCTGAAGGAGGCTCTCTCCAACAACCGGCCCACCCTGATTGAAGCGCCAGTGGACAAGATGCCCCGCGGCCGGTAGCCCAAGTCGGGCCACGCCACCGGCGGCGCCAATCGAGCCGCGGGCCATCCTTTGGCGCAAGATACAAACAGGGAGTGGTCTATACGTATAGACCACTCCCCGCACTATTTACCTGCTGTCCAGGATCAGCCCAAGGGGTCACTTCAGGCCCGGCAGTTCGACTTGGTCGCTCAGCATTGGCAAGAGTCATTCTGTCAGCGAATGTTCAAAAAGCCCTGCAGCAGCCTATAGACCTGTGAGCGGTCCAAGAGCCGTGGGCTAAAACTCTACGGTCCACGTGCCTACGCTAACGACGTGCAAGTTCGTTACCAGCACCGGCTTGTTATCAGAGCGCCGAGTGGCCACTCCGGTTAAGGTTCCGTCTAAATTCTTGTCGGGACAGCCCCTGGTCTTAGTTGTAATCTTTATTCCGGCCATTACGGGCCGGTGGTAAGTGTTCCTGTCACCCATACTCAGATGTACCTCGATGTTCCTAGGAAACCTCTGATTAAGTTGTTGGATTGCCCCAGACCACGGCTTAGCTAGGCACGATTCCAATAGAGTATCGCAGTCGTTCCCGACTTGTTCAGAGGGTTCCTAGATTTGACTGCTATGGAAAGAGGGAGAACCTTGGTTCTACAACGATATATACCGGACTCCCCTCGAGACATTCAGGTAACCGGTCCTCCCCAGGGAGACTTCTCTGAGGAACGAGTTCGGTAACCGAAATTACGAAACCGACCTCTTTGACAATCTCACCATCCTCATCCTCACCGAACCCTAGCCCAACCGCCCACACGTTGGGTTGACGCCAGAACAAGTCTTCGTACTTTGGCCGTATCGCCCTCGCACGCTCCGCTACCGCTTTCCACCGCCGCCAGTTAATTTGGTAATCTTCAGGTTGATTTCCTAAACCTCTGGGCGTAGGCCAAAGAAGTTCCTCCTCTGTGAATTGAAAAGCTTCAGGTGTGCACAAAGTATCATCTCCCCATTTGCGAATGGATTCGTCCTGGCTGCAGGCCGCCATCAGCAACAACGCCGTCGTCGCAAGGGTGAGCAGAGACAAGCGGAACATGTGCCTGGGTTGCATCTATTCCTCCTTCTGCGTGATTTTCCCTGCCAATGCCCTGGGCTCCTTGGGAACCGAGACCGGCGTGACGCTGTAGTCACTATTCCAGGAACTGCCGGTAGTAGGCAGCAGTCTTTTCTACCAGAGACCGGCCGTAGCTTACCGGCGAGACGCTTTTATCCGGCTCGATGGCCGCGTGTTCTTTGTGCTCATTCCATGAATATAAAACCAGAAGCTTGATGTCGTCCCTGTTGTCCATAGCTATCTGCCAAGCCTGTTCGTAGACTCCCTCAGTCAACAGCGGGTCCACTCGGCGATAGGGATAGCTGATTCCCGCCCCATGATGTATAGCCAGTATTCGTCGAATCTGGGAAACACAACATACATGCCATCGCCGGAAATCATGTGGGGCAGCCACGCCGGGTCGGGATACCAATTCCAGTCCTGGCCGCTCTTAATTTTCCAGTCAGGGGCACCGAAATAGCTACCCCAAGTCTTAACGGTAAACCTGGGATCATTAGGTGTTTTCAGCTCTAACGGGGCCCAGGTCACAAGCAAGGGCTTGCCTTCCCACTGGAACATTAGGTCCGGATAAGCGTTGTATACGTTGCTCCATAACTCATCAAGGATTGACTGCTTCTGGGCCAATGTGATTCCTTCTGGACGAGGCATGTACGGCTCTACCAGAAGAGCGACTTTGAAGGGCGCTGAATTGTCCGAAACATAGTTGACGAGCACGTTTGCAGCTCGAACCATCGCTTCAGACTCTTTGTTTTCATTTACGCCATCGAGGTCGCTATCACCGCTTCCCCACCATGACAGCAGGATGACGCTGATACCAGCCTCTTCCATGTCGGCAAGCTGTTGGACAATGACACTTGCATCGTCAGAAGCGTAAAAGCCATATTCAGGCTCATCTGTCACTCCGACTCTGCTGCCCAAATTGCCCGTATCGGTGTTCCAATGGCTGGACTTCAACCCGCCGATGCTTTCTCCCGTGTTAAGGTCAAAGCCGAACCATAGATACATCAACGCTGCCAAAGGCACGCCATTCGCCGTGTTCTGTTCGTTTCCGGCAGTCGTCCAGTCGCAGGCCACCGCGGCCAGGGTTATGCCCCCAACCACTACCGTTGCCGCAATCATCCTCTTCACATTGCACCTCCGGGGAACGATAGCTGAAGCGTAACAGCGGGCTGGTTCAAGTAGTTAAGACCGTGGTCACCGTGGGCTGCGGTCCTGCCTCAGCTTAACCGGCCATCTATAAGTACTGGGGACAACGCATGCGCTGTATCAAAATGAGAGTTCGAGGGGTGGTAAGGGGTGGTTTTATGGACCGGGATGCGTGGGAGGGACAAGAAGAGTTCCGTCTCAATGCCGGAATGACAAAGGGGGTACGGGGCCCGGAGCAACCCCGGTGCTGCGTTAGAAGGCCGCTAACCGGCCGCGGTCACAGGGTAGGTCTACGCCAGTGATGAAGTCTGCGGCGGGCGAAAGCAGGAAGAGTGTGGTAAGGGCACGGTCAGACGCCCGTCTGACCGCAAGCCCCGTCGGAACTCAACTGATGCCTGAAGGAAGCGCTGTCCAACAACCGGCCCACCCTGATTGAAGCGCTGGTGGACAAGATGCCCCGGGGCCGGTAGCCCGAGGCGGGTCACGCCACCGGCTCAACCCACCGGAGGCGTCAGCCATCCATAGGCATATAAATAAACAGAGGGTGGTCTATACGTATAGACCACCCTCTGCTCTCAGTGCTTACCGTCTAGGATCAGCGCAAACGGTCACTTGAGGTCAAGCAGTTCTACCTCAAACTTCAACGTAGCCCCGGGAGGAATGACACCGCCGGCGCCGCGATCTCCGTAGGCCAGGTCCGGCGGGATGATCAACTCCCGCTTGCCTCCCACGTTCATCGAACCAACACCTTCGTCCCAGCCCCCGATGACTCGACCGGCCCCCAAGGGGAACTCGAACGGCGTTCCCCGGTCCACGGAACTATCAAACTTGGTCCCATCCAACAGCCAGCCCGTGTAGTGGACCACGGCTGTGTCGCCCTGGCTGGCCGCAGTCCCTTCTCCCACAGTCAGGTCCCGGTACTGCAGGCCCGAAGGGGTTGTTGTTAGTGCATCCATCTTCACCTCGTTAGAGTTCTGGGTATTCTCGGATTGGCCGTCGTTTTGGAGGACTACCGCCGTGGCGGCGGGGCCGTCCACAGGGCTCTGAGTAACCGCTGCACCCTGGCTTCCGTCTGTCGCCTCTCGTGCGGCGTTCTGCTCTTCCTGTCCGGAAGTAGTGCCGGGAGATTCCTGCGTAGGTACCAGCGTAGGTACCACTGTAGGGGCTGACGTAGGGATTGCCGTAGGCGCTACCGTCTTAACGGTCCCGCTGTCAGGTAGAACTTCTGGCTGGCCGCACGCGACCCCCATAGTCAACAGAGCCGCCAACAAGAGGTACCAACGCATCGCTTCGCCTCACCGGAATTAAGTCCGGCAAATAGTAGCACATTGAAGGCTGTTGTTGGCCGTATTTTCCCCGGAGACTCGGCCAAATCCACGGCCCACATAATTTGCGATGGGCTCGCTTTAGTCCCGCGAGCTTGACAGTCCCGGTAGCGGTCTAGAAAAGAGCCAGGCGGCCGCCGTCGCAGGGCAAATCGACGCCCGTGATGAAATCGGCATTGGGCGACAGCAGGAACAGCGTCGCTTGGGCCTGGTCGGATGGACGTCCCCAGCGTTTCAACGGCATGTCCTGGGGCGGGTTGTTGTCGTCCCGGGGCGAATCGGGCCGGCCCACGGGGGTGCCGGTGGTTGTGGGCGTCACCGAATTCACTCGAATCTGGTGGGGGGCCAGCTGCGCGGCCACCGAGCGGGTGAAGTTGAGCAGTCCCGACTTGGCGGTCCCATAGGCGATGCGGGCCATCTCGCCACGATGCCCGGACGTTGAGATGATATTCACCATCGCCCCGCCTTCGCCCTGGGCCACCATCTGCCGGGCCACCTGCTGGGAAACGATGAACGTGCCAGTGAGGATCACGTCCAGCACGTTTCGCCAATCGGACAACTCCGCTTCCAGGAAAGGCTTGCGGTCGCTGATCGCCGCGTCATTGACCAACAGGTGAATTCCGCCGAAAGCGCCGATCACTTCCTGTATCGCCTGCTGCACGCTTTCGGGTTGGGTGATGTCGGCGGTGACGCCAATGGCATGGCCCCCAGCCTCATTGATGCTTATCGCCGCCGCCTGGGCATACTGCTCGTTCAGGTCAACGCAGGCCACCGAGGCTCCGTTGTCCGCCAGGGTCCGCGCAATCTCCGAGCCTATGTTCGGGCCTGTTCCTGAGACCAACGCTACTTTGCCGTCCAACAACATTGCTCCCATCCTTTCCATTGCGATTTTCTGCCCGCGGCCTCAACAAGTGTTCCCCCTGAAACCGGGAACCCTGGAAACCCAGGCGCCGCCGTCCTCTCATTTAGTGAAGACCGCAGGGGGCGAAACCCCGCGCCTTGCCAGCGGTCGGCGGGCCTAGAACCCGTACAATTCCTGAGCGTTGGTTTCCAGAATCTTGCGAGCGGCGGCCTGGGTTATCTTGCCCTCATTGGCCCACTCTTGCACCTCTCCCAACGCGGCCAGGTTGGCGGACTGGTCGGAGTGGCAGTAGTCGGTGCCGATGATCAGGTTGTCCTCGGTCCCAAAGGTGAGCAGGTACTCTATGTCGTCCACCGGGTCCAGGGCGACAAACAACCGGTTGGTGCGGAACAGGTCCTTGGTCAGGTCCATTGATGCGGCGCGTTCATGCAGCCGGTGGGAACGCTGCTGGGTCTCCAGTTGCGCGATGGTGTAGGGTATCCAGGATGCGCCGGCCTCAATGAATCCAAACCGGAGTTTGGGGAACTTTTCCGGAAGCTTGGCGGTCACTACCGCGGTGAAGGCCGCCATCACGGGGAAGCCCCGGTCCCATTCGTGCCCCGGAAGGGGATGGCCGGTGTGGATGCAGACCGGCAGGTCCAGGCTGGCAGCTTCCTCATAGACCGGGAAAAAGTGGGGGTCGCTTACTTGCCGGTCCAGGTCGTAACCCCGTTTGAAAAACCCGCAGGCGCCGTGGTCTTTGGCCCATCGAAGTTCTTTGACCGATTCATCGGCATCCAACAGGGGCAACATGGCCGCCCAGCGCAGCCGGCCGTTGCTCGCGGCGCAGCGTTCGGCAATCCAGCGATTGTAGGCCTTGGTGAGCGCCTGCTCTGCCTCGGCATTGGCGGTGTTGTAACGGATAAAGAAGGTTGGGAAGATCACCTGCGCTCGCACGTCCATACGGTCCATGTCTTCCAGGCGGCCCGGCACGTCCTTCAATTCCCGCTTGTCCCGGTGGGGATGGTGCACGTCGTCGCGGATTGCCCTAGCCTGCAGCCGGCCCTCCACGAACCACCAACGGCTCCTGGCCGGGTCAATCGCTCCCTGGGGCAAACTCTCTGCGGGCGGCGTGACGGTGACGGGTACATATTTGGCAAGGGAGCCTTGCAGTTCCTGCCAGGTTGCCTCGGACTCATCGACGTGGGTGTCGGCGTCAATTATCCATGCCATGTCTCTACCTCTGCTTCAAGCGTCGGTGGGAGCGGCCCCTGGTCCGTATTCCCTGAAACCGCTCACTGGAACCGAACGGCGGATAGTGCTGGACGAGAGTCAAGTTAGCATCAATCGCCGGGGTTGTCACCCATTCCGCAGCGCCTGTCCAAGTCCGTTTCATTGTTAGTCGTCATCCTCGCCGCAGCGGGGATCCAGAGCCCTTTTGTCATTCAGCGATGTTCCCCGGCGCCCAGGAATGGACCGGGGCTCGGTGGCCCTCCAGCTGGGCAAGTCCGGTTCCGCCAAGGAGCTTCCGTATGCTCGTTCCGACGTGATAATGGGAGAGAATGAAAAAGCCCCGCCGCGCATGACGGCCGCGCCGGGACAACCGGCGATCAAGGAAAAAGAGTCCCGTGAAAAAGCACCCGTGGATCGGGGGGCACACAACCGGCCATTCCCGGCAGCAACCTACACGCCCGCGATCGCGCGGACGTAGAACCGGCCATTGGGATGGAGAAGTTGCTTTTGTGGTGCCGGGGGCGGGAAGCAAATTAGCTTTAACTTAGGCTGTTATTAGCCGGTTTTCCCACATATTTTCCCACGGTCGGATCCGACAATTAGCTATGCCTCGAGTGTCAGGGCGGCTGCAAACAGTGCCCGGAGGGATTAGAATTCCGCAGCGGGGCCTCGAGGAAGTTAGAGAGAATAGTGGGTTTAGTTCGGGTAGGGAGACGATTTCCCCATGTACCCTTCGGCGCAAAACTCGTGGACCCACCAACACGAGACACTCCGGCCGATAATTACCGTGGTCGCTGTCTACCGGTCTTTCCCAACCATACCCAAGCCGCCAGATTGCGCGCAAGCGAATTCTTCTCGACGTTGCTGTCCCATCCTATCCAGATTCCACCTCAGGCTTCCGAGTCCGGAGCTGCATATATCCCTCCGAACTTGCAGGGTTATGTGGCGGAGAATGCTATCATTTGCCCAATCCCCGAAAAGACGGAACCGAAGAGTCCCCACAGTTTTAAAGCTCGAGTCGAGTGGACGAACGCACCTTGGCGAGATTGAGAGAGTGACCTATGGCCCAACGGGAGTTCAATCGCTACTGCGAAGATTTGCTCGTCCAGTACAATCGCAGGAATGTAGAAGCAGCTACACGGCATATCGAAGGATTATGTGACATTCTTAGGCAGCAAGGCGATGTAGTGCAAACCATGTTCGGCGGATCTGTCAGAAGAGGCACTTACGTCAACGGTCTTAGTGACGTCGATGTGCTCCTTATCGTTAACCAGTCTTCGCTGGTGAATCACCCACCAGCAAACGTCATTGCTCATATAAGAGAAAGCGTACAGAGACGGATGCCCCTGAATCTGGTGACAGCAGGCAACTTGGCGGTGACCGTCAGGTACTCCGACGGCACTGAAATCCAGGTACTCCCTGCCATACGAAGGAGGGGTGGCGGGGTCCGGATTGCCGAGCCCGGAAGCACCACATGGAGCTGTCAATGGCGGAGGCATGTTGGGCCACTGGGGCGGAGTAAAACTGTACCACCTGGTGTGTAAGGCCAGCGAAAAGTCCGAGCTAACTGGCCAGTATAAATAACAGCGCCACTTGTTGAGGGAAATGCCCTGATCACGGGTGGGGCAGCAGAGGACAGGCAGGAAGGTCTTGATGCGACCTATTCTTCGTGAGGCTCTTCTCGAGTCTGGGAGACAACTCCCTCTCTGCTACGCTTGAGCCGGTAGCTCTCGCCGTTCATTTCCAGGATGTGGACGTGGTGGGTGAGGCGGTCCAGCAGTGCGCCGGTCAGCCTCTCCGACCCGAAGACCTCGGTCCACTCGTCGAAGGGCAGGTTTGTCGCTGTTCAGCATAAATGTCGATGTCTAGCGAAAGCGTCCTCACTAACTGTCCAGGAGAAATGTCAGGCAGTCAATCCGTCCAGGTGGTCCACTTTACCTCCGCCTTTTACAGAGTACCGGAGCAGCCTGAAAATGCCGCGGGATGAGGACGAACTCGGAGAGGTCGCCAAGACCAGGAACGGCGAGGTGGTGCAGGCGGCCAAGGGGTTGGGATGGGCAATCCAGCGGGGAGAGAGCACGAGTCTGCCGGCCAAGAGGCTGCTGAAGGCGGCCCTTAGGCTGAAGTCGGACCCCGAGGCAAATCGCGAGCGTAGGGAACCCGAATCTCGCCAGGACACCAGCCAGACACTCCCAGAGCCGAAGACTGCAGGTACGTTGCCCGGGTGATGCAGAGCCCGCGGGCCTCTCCGAAGAAAGCCTCGTCGGAACCGGTTTAATCGTAAATTCGGTGACAGCTCAAACCGGGGCCCGGCGGTGTCCGGGTTGCCAACGGGGTTAAAATCGCTGGTGACAACAAAGCCATCGGAGGCGGTGTACTCGCATGACTACTACCAACGATCCAAACGCCATCTACTGCATGAAGTGCAAAACGAAGACCGAGACCACCAACCGGGAGCAGGTGACCCTGAACAATGGACGGCCCGCCACGACGGGCCTATGCGCCGTCTGCGGCAGAAAGAAATTTCGGATGGGCGGGTGGAAGGCCTGAACTGGAAGCAACCCGTTTAGGAGTGGCCGAACGGAACCTGGCTGAACCCTCCCGGGCACGGGTGGGTCACTTCTCGGTAGACACCGATTCTGCCGGTTCCGTCAATTATTCTTGCCGGTTCAACTCCTGTTCCTGACTCCGCTACTGACCGACTCCGGAGAGATGTCTCCGGGGTCTTCTCATTTCAGCGGACCGGAGGAGAATTCCGCCGAACCGCCGCCGGAATAGCCGGACTGTATACCCCAAGGTCGGGATTACACCTCAGCGTTATCTCTTACCATCCATTCCGAGCCCGGTTACAGCGTCGGCCCAGGCCGATTTGAAATGTAACAAAAGTGCTCCTTTTGTTACACATGGACCCATGAACACCACCGCGCTGAGCACGAGGCGCCCCCGGGGTATCAACCCCAAAGGGGGCAGATTGCAACAATTACACCGGGAGAACGGTTACAAGCTCACGGTGTACCTGGAGATGGCCGAGGTCAACGCCCTCATCGCCGCCGCCCCCAACCCCAGGGCCAGGCTGATCATGCTGGAATAGTGGAGGGCCGGCCTCCGGGTGTCCGAAGCCCGGGACCTGGAAGCCCGGGACCTGCACCTCGATTCAGACCGCCCCACCCTGGTCGTCCGGCAGGGTAAGGGACGAAAGGCCAGGGTAGTCCCGGCCCATGTCGCTCAACGGGATTCCGCTGAACTACCTCAGCCGGTGGTTGGGACACGGCCGGATTCAGACCACACTGGTTTACCTGGAGCTGGCGCCGGATCCGTCCGGGAGTCTAGCCTCGGTACCCTGATTCATACCCTCGGCGTCGGATTGGAAGACGCACTTCCGGCAGTTAGAGGAGAAATTGTGGTTGGCCACCAGAAATATCTGGTAACCGGGTTGGCCTTGGCCAAGGTGTTGGACCTGCTGGTCAATGAGAAGGACCCTTACTTAACCAGCCGTCCAAAAAACCGGGTCCACCTCAGTGATGAGTGGCCCCAGCATCTGTGCCTCGACAAGGGGTACGACAATCCAACGGGCCACCGAACCGTAGCGGCTCACGAGTACCGGGGACACATCAGGCGCATCGGGGAGGAGAAACTGGATGCCAAAGGGGTAAAACGCTATCCGGCCCGCCGCTGGGTGGTGGAGCGCACTTTGGCCTGGCTATCGAAGTGCCGGGCGATCTTGGTCCGATATGACAAGAAAGCGTCGAACTACATGGGCCTGATCCAATTGGAGTGCGCCCTGCTCTGGTACCGCCGCCAGTGGCAACTCAAGATTTGAGATAGTTTTTTAATACAATCCGCTTCATTACCCCGCGAAAGACTTGAAAACTAACACGGTTACTGTCCAGTTTCCTGGATCCACCTAAACGTGGCGGCGGGAGGCAGGACCACGCGGGTAGAAGTGTAGGACGCCGGATAATTTGCTATGATGCCGGTTAGAGAGGACACGGAGAAAAACGATTTATGACGATGAAACAGGAGAATTCGGAGACTTCTCCTCAGGAAGAGATTGATGATGCTGTTGTCGAGAGCTATTTCGATGGGGCCGGCGGAACGACCGCCGCCTCGATGAGCATGATGGCTCATGGGCACAATCTGCCGCTCAAGGCAGTGATCCATCGGGTGGCAAGGGAGCAGGGGATCATCGGCAAATGGCTGGATGCGGTGCCTGCCTCCGGAAGGGTGCTTGACGTTGGCTGTGGCGCCGGGGCGTGGGTCGAGATTTTCGCCAATCGGTACGACAGCGTCATCGGGATTGAGCGAAGTCAGTTAATGGTTGATGCAGCGAGAACCCGGGTCAGCCATCTCACGAATGCCCAGATAATAAGCGGTGACGTACGGAAGGACTTGCCCGATGGCCCATTCGATTTAATTTTCGCGGGCGGTCTTTTCATGTATCTCAACCACTCGGACGCAGTCTCGCTTCTGGACTCACTGAAAGACCGGCTCAGCGTCGGAGGCTCGATTGTTCTCCGCGAGTCAGGTGTGCGAAGCGGGGTGTCGTTGGCAAAAGGTGAGTACCAGGCGGTCTACCGAAGCGTCGAGTTGTACCGCCATCTGTTCCAGCGGTCGGATATCGCTTGCCTGGAGGTTAAGCAGAACCTTGGCTATAACGATGTGGTGATTGCCGAGGAACTGGTAAGTTTTCGGCGTAAGTGGCTGCCCTTCCTGGCGAGGGAATCCCCCTTGCTGGGCGCTCTCACCTGGTACGCGCTGAGGGGGACGGCTCCGATCAGCTTTTGGGCGTTGCCAAAGGCGCTGTCCGGGCTGAACATCCCCTGGCCCCGGCTGCAGAATTACTTCTACCTGCTCCGGACCGCGAGCTAAAACGCTTTTTGGGTAAGGCGAAGTCCAGATTCCGGGGCCGGTATTTCTGTGCCGCTCAATCCGAAGCCGGGGCTATTGCGTCCAAATTTTGAAGGCATGAGCTGCGGTCAGGATAAGGACGTACGCTGTGAGGGCGTAATACCACCGACCTCCCAACTTCTTCATTCTAAACGGCGCAACGTGCAAATACGCCATGACCAGCACCGCTGCGTAAAGTATGGCAGCAAATATATTGCTGTCGATGAAGTTGTACAACAAAAACACTGCCGAAATAACGATCGGCGTGTTGTCGATTGTGACGCCGGCGTGGGCGCCGTTCTCATCGAGTCCGTACACGTCAAAGTAGGCCAGGCGGAGAACCCCGGCCATGATTATTGCCAGGGCGCCGGGGTAGAACCACGGACTGAAATTGCCGACGCTCAGCAGGAGAATCGCCGGACCCGTGGCCGACGTGACCATATCAACCAGGGAATCCATGTGAGCGCCGAACAGCTTGCGCGACTCGCTCCTGTTGGGCATTTTTCGAGCGACCAGGCCATCGTACCAGTCCATGAAAACAGCCCAGAGCAGGGCAATTATTGCGGCGGAAAAACGCTGATTGAGCGCAAAGTAGATGGCAAGAAGCCCGCTGCTGAGGCCCAGCAGCGTGACGATGTTGGCCGGATCAACAGCAAAGGACAAGATAGTCGGCAGCGGGTTTTCGCCGCCGGGTGATTCTCGTCCGAGGATCCTGCGTTCCTTCAAATTTGCCTCTTGCCGTTGACCGGGGCGGCGAGACTCCCATCTGCTCCCGGTATTCAGCAATTCGATGTCACCGCGTCCTTTGACCGCGTCCTGGGAAAAATCGACAATCGGCGCCGGTTTCGCCTCTGTTGGCGACCCAAGAAGGCCCGGGGGTCAGCCAGGTTGCGGCCCGGAAATGGCAAACTCTATGGGTAACTCTGCCAGGTCCAGGGTGGTCGGCCCACCTTCGCTGCCCCCTTTTTGGATTAACAAAACGGCCATGCAGACTTCAGCATGCGGCGTATTGGCTTCCTTCGCCACCTGGTGGAAGTAGCCGGTGCCGCGCAGCGCCCTGGGCCGGGGTTCCAGGTTTAAGATAAAATCGGCCACCTCGTCGGCGTCGTTCACCACATAGGGAACAGTGGCTTCAGCTTCTCTGCTGTTGAACTGGATATTGTAGACCGATTCCAATTGCTTCCCGATGCCCTTCAACAACCGGATATCAATGAGGACGAACCGGTTGGAAACCCGGTACATTTCCTTCAGCATCGCCTGATAGTTGGGTTCGTTGTTGAAAACGCTGGTGCAGTGGACCAGGTCGAATGTGTTGTCCTCAAAGGGCAACCCGAAACCCGCTGTGACCATGAACCTTGCTTCGGGGTATCGCGCGCGGGCCAGCTCCACAGCCCTGTCCGACAGATCAACCCCGGTGTACTCAATGCCGGGTTCGTAGGAGCGCATGATGTTGAAGAAGCCGCCCGAAGCACAACCCACGTCAAGCACCCTGGCGCCGGGGAACAGGACCCGAGGCAGGAAGACCTTTTCCGACGGGTAGAGGTCCGAAATCTCATGGCGATTCTGATAGTAAAAGTCAATTGCACTCTGAGTGGACCATTCTCTGGCTGTGCTCAATCTGAGTCTCCTATCTGACGATCGCAGCGTGTGCCGGCCGGACCGGCTCCCTCCGCCGCCTGACGGCGGGGGCGGCGAACATCCTTTCTGCGTCCATCAGGTCGCCCACCGTATCAATCTCCGCCCATTTCCGGAGACCGGTATCCATGACCGCCATACTCATGCTGCCGGAGTCGATAAGGTTGGCGAACACCGCTTCGTAATACTGGTCGGTCTGTTCATCTTCGAGGAATTCCGCCATTCCGGGAACAACCGTTTCCACCAACGTTTCCTGGGAAAGCCGATAGATATTCACGGTCTTGAGGGCGCGGCCGTAGTCAAAGTGAGAGCCCTGGTCGGACTTGAGGACCATCTGCTTCGTGATGCCCCCGGCGGCCAGGATGATGGTGCCGTCCATATTGGGCCGGAATTTGTCCACCACCGCCACGTTCGGTTGGTCCATCAGGGTCAGTTCGCTGATCAGCTCATTGTCGAACACGAGGTCGGACTCCAGAAGCAGAATGTCGTCGTCGAATTCCGCCCTAGCCAGCCACAGGGAATAGAGGTTATTGGTGCTGTCGTAGGCCTTGTTCTCCAGGTAGGAGAGTTTCATCCCCCGGTAGTTCGACCCGAAGTAGCTGCGCACCGAGTCGGCCATATACCCCACGACGATGGTGCACTGGGCAATTCCGGCCGTTCTCAGGCCGTCCAATTGGTATTCCATCATGGGTTTACCCCCCGCTTCGACCAGGCATTTGGGACGCGTCAGAGTCAGTGGGTGGAGTCTGATGCCTATTCCGGCAGCCAATATCAATCCTTTCATCGGTTACCGCACTTCCATGGCTTCAAGTTTGCTTGGTTCGGCATATTTCGACAGGCGCATAAACGCCTCAACGAGGCGGGTGTTGTCCTCCTCGGTGCGGCAGGCGATACGTATGAAGTTGCCCTCCAAACCCTCTTTCGACCCGCAATTGTTGACCAGGACGCGGGAGTCCTCGAATAGGCGCGCTGCGAGCTCCTCCCCGGTGAACCCGTACGAGATACGACAGAGGACGAAGTTGCCCTGGGTGGGGTACGGATAGAGGTATTGGACCTCCGCCAGCCCTCGGACCAATCTGCGGGTGGCCTCCATCACCTGGAGGCAGGACCTGTCGTATTCGGACCGGTAACCGCCCATCTCTTCAAGGAAATACTGGGCGAATGAATTGATGCTCCAGATTGGCAAATCGTTGCGCAGGTGGGCAACCCGCTCCGCATTTGCGGTGGCCGCGTAGCCCAGGCGAATGCCCGGGATGCCGTAATTCTTGGAAAGACTCTTTAACACCAAAAGGTTGGGATATTCGTCAAGCAGGTCCAAAGCCGATGGGTTGACCTCCGTGTCGACGAAGTCCAGGAAAGACTCATCCACCAATACCAGGTTGAGATTCCTCATGCGGTCCAGAAAATAGACCAGGTCGTTCTTCAACAGGTAACTGCCCGTTGGATTGTTCGGACGAATGAGGAGGGCGGAGTCTGAACCGGATCCTTTTACATGATCAATAAACCCTTCAATGTCCAGGTCAAAACGCTGTGACGGTTTGAATGGGCAGACCTCTCTGCCCAGTATCATGGCGCGGTTCACGAACTCCTCAAAGGTTGGCACCGGGACCGCCAACCGCTGCACGTACCGCGACACGATGGCGTTGATGAGCTCACTGGCCCCGTTGCCAATCACCAATTCGTTATGCGTGAGTCCCACCTGGCGGGCCATCAAAGATGAAAGGTACCAATTGGTAGACGGGTAATTGCCGATTAACTCGGGCAGTTTCGCCTGCATATCCTCAATCATTCTTTGTGGCGGGAAGTACCGGTTGGTCATATAGCAGAAGTCCAGAACGTTCTGGTTCCAATACCCACCATATAAAGATGAAAGGCGGTCAAGTTCGTTGTTTTCCATCGGCTCCTCCATGGACGCGGGATGCTGAAATACCGGGAACGCAAAAGCCGCAGGATGGGCAGATTGCCCAAACCTAGGAATCCTCTGAACAAGTCGGGAACGAAGGGGATCCTCTGTTGGAATCGTGCTTGGCTAAGGCGTGGTCTGGGGCAAT
The DNA here is from genome assembly GCA_965226825.1 of Dehalococcoidia bacterium. Classification (GTDB taxonomy): domain Bacteria; phylum Chloroflexota; class Dehalococcoidia; order Lucifugimonadales; family UBA3495; genus Io17-Chloro-G2. The sequence goes on along the minus strand of CBDDED010000003.1, from coordinate 2,237,768 downwards.
CCAACAACTTATTCAGAGGTTTCCTAAAGCTTGCGTTAATTAAAAACTCTGCTGGAGAAAACAATCACGGGGAAGGCGTCGCCGTTAGGTCTACGGCGGAATGCGGTTTCCCGCAGGAAACGCCGCAGCAATGCGGTCCCTGATTGAAAGCTCGGTTACAGGAAAAGGGACAAAGTGTAGAGGAAGCTAGCCGAAGGGAAGGAGGGGTTTAGCGGCAATCCGAACCCGGCCATGTAGGTGTTGATAGGAAACGATCTTTTCGACCATTTAGGCCTCCGTAACTTATCCTACTTCATCCCCCCAATTGATACAGGTAAAGATAATAATGAACATTACCACCCGCGGGGTGAGCGGTCAACAAGCGTGAGCAACCAGCAACAGTGAGACACCTTGAGAGCCGGGAGATCAGGGGTCGGACCTCGCTGGCGCTGGCCGATGCCTCCCTTGGCGAGACGACCTGGGCCTGTTCGGCGGGGGGTAACTCCACCGTATTTTCGCCTTAGCCTCTCCCGGGTTTGGTGGGTGCAGGACCGCCTTTCCCATTCCGGGCGCCGGTTTGGGACCCAATTCTCAGTCAGGCACGGCAGGGGTTTTCCCGTACAGGGGGATTATCACCCCTGGTTTACGTCCCTTGCCCACTATGCTGGTTCGGGCAAACACCACGCCTCGGACCATTTCCCCATCCGACTCAGCGGCTAAAACCCCCGATTGTTCCGCATACCCTCCGGGTGCCATTTCCGTATCGCGGTTAGTGCGGATAAAACGTAACCTGACCGAATGACCCTCTTCGGATACATCCGGACCAGCCGCCACCTGCAGGAGGGAGTCGCCGGTATGGACCCCTTCAGCCAGGCTCTCCGGCTTCGCGAGGCCGGTGTTCAGAGGGATGCCGTCTATCGGGACATCGGTGTCTCCGGGGCCACCGGCACGGACCAACGCCAAGGCTGGCACCGCCTGGACGGGCGCCTCTCCGGAGGCGATACCCTGGTTGTCGTCCGCATCGACAGGATCGGCCGGCGGTGGTTGGACACTCTCCAGTGCATCATCTCCCTGCGGGCCCGGGGAGTGAAGATCAGGTCCCTCGACGAGACGGAAGGGTGGACGCAGTTCCTCGAGCTTGAGCCCGACGACCCCATGGCCTTCGTCGGCCACCAGATGGTCAGCATGGCGGCGTGGGTGGCGGACCAGGAGCGGGAAGTAGGACGCCGGCGCACCAGGGAGGGGTTGGCGGCGGCAAGAGCCCGGGGCAAGACCCTGGGACGCCGGAGGTCTCTTACCGACGACCAGGTGCAGTTGGCCCGGCGCATGAAGGACGCCAGCGCTTCGGGGCGGAAGATCGCAGGGCTCCTGGAGGTCAACGAAAAGACGGTTCGGAACGCCCTGAAGGCGGGACCGTGAACATTGACGTAACAACGACTACCCGGTCCAGACCGGTGGGATCTGAGACAAGGAGGACATGTCCAAAAGAGCCTCTCTGCTGGGACGATCCAGGCCCAGCGAAAAGCTGACCAGAGAGGAAGTCGCCGCCCTCGACAAGGCGATCCTGTCTCCCGAGCCGCCGGCGAAGCCGCCTGGGAACAAGGGCAATGGTCCGCAGCGGATGGTCCCCAAGGACCTGCTGACGTTTCGATGGAGCCTCGAGTGCCCCGGTTACGATTTCAAGGTTACCGGCGATGGCCAGCCCCATCCCGGGCAACGCCTGGCGAGGTGCGGCCGCTGCAAAGAGGTCCTCGTTCTGGGCGACGGGTGAAAGTTCCGGGCAAAAGAATTGGCAACTTAGGCTCTCGTTTCGTGAACTGTAAGGAACAAATAGAAAGGTGCCGGAATGGTCACCAAGTGTCCCACGAAAGGACGAAGCAGGGAGAGTACAACATGAGCGGACAAATACTCACCCTCGCGGGAGGCATGTTCTTCATCCCGATGCTCATAATGACCGGCATAGCCCTTTTCGCCGACCTACCAGGCTGGCTGTTCAAAATCGGGGGCTTGACCATGGCCTTCAGCATGATAATCGCGTCCATCGGAGTCTTTCTGGCAATGTATGAAACCTAACCGTCTATGCTGGAGGGAATACAACCGGCTGACGCGGGAATTGGAGGAAGGCCCTGACTGGTCCACGCTGCCGGAATAACCCGGGTGGAATAAGCTCTCTGAACAACTTCTCGTACGCATCCGGAAATCGGAACCGCCACTCCAACAAGGACCCTAAAGACGAAACCCAGAGGAGAACGCCCCAATGCCAAGGACCGACGCAGCTACCCAGGAACAGCTCGCACGCATCCAAGTCCTGACCAGGCAGGCCGGGCTTGGAAACCACAGTTCCCATGGGATCAAGACCATCCTCGGGAAACACCCGGCGAAAGGACTCGGCAAATCTATAGCCGACGAGGTCATCCAGGGACTCAACGCCAGGATAGCCAGGGCTGCTGGAGTACCTTTAAAGGAAAGGGACTCAGAGGCAGGCTGAACGCCAGACCAGCAGGTTGAGCCGGGTTGGGAGTGCCTCCCCAGGATACAATCCATGAAGCAATGAGGGCTAAACCGACCGCAGGCCCGAACCTCCACCAGGAAAGAAGCAGGAGAGGAAATGCTGGACACTGACGCCAGGGCAAAACTCAGGAGCCTGCTCCCCCAGGTCCTGGCCCGAAGGCTGAACGAGGCAGGCGCTGAACCGGGCACAAACGCCTACTGCTTACACGTATACCTGCTACAGAAGCTCTACCTGGTCCCATTGGGCTACCGGTTCAAGCTCTACCCCGATGGCCCCCAGTGCGACGAGGTTCTGGGCGACCTTGACCTGGCCAAGTCCAGGAACGAGGTACAGGTTGACTACATCGAGGGAAATGGCGCCATACGTATCCTGCCCGGACTGAAGTTCCATGAGAGGCCGGGAACAGAATCGCCGCTGGTCCACTACGCCCAGCAGATGGATGAGTTGATTGCGACTTTCGGAAACTGCAACGCCCGGGAGTTGGACCTGAGGGCCGCCATCATCTCCATCTGGAGCCTAACCAGGCCATCCGACAAGGAGAGTGCCGAAGAGGCTCTGGACCTGGTGAGGGTACTGAAACCACACCGAGAGGAGTCCGAGATAAGGGCAGCGATGGATGAACTCCGAAGCAACGGAAGCATCAGCATGGACCTCCCGGGCAATCAGGCCGGAACCTGAACGCGTGACCGATCAATCCAACGCTGATGGCAACTAGTAGGCATCGTTATTCCTCGCTAGCCGCGACTTCGACTAGGGGCATCTCCGCTATACGTTTATGGCCCACCCACCCCCGAGGCTGAGGTGGTGGCTTTGGGCCATGGACCATAAACGGGCGATTACGGGGTTACCTGGCCCGGGCAGGCCAAGGGGTGGGTGTCTCACCCCATGTTTTAGGGTCTATCGACTTTTCCTTGTCAAAGGCGCGACCCGATATGTTGAGAGTTCCGAAATGGCCGCCAGAGGTGAAGTTGCCAACGACTCGCCGGAGCTCGCGCAACACCTCGCGGTCGTTCACCCCTCCGATGGACTTCAATTCAATCAGAGTGAGCTCTATCGAATCAATGAGAGCTATCTCTTTGGCGTTCATCATTTCCTCCAAGAATCAAAACCGGGCGATTGTGGGGCTGCAGTAAATTCACCGGCCGGTGAATTTACTGCAGCAAAAACGGGCGATTAAGAGATCACCGGGTGACGTAGGCGGTCAGCGCCACAAGGCACTTTTTACAGACGGGTTGGTCACGCACTGCGGCAGGCCAGACCCACGGCGGCCTCTTAGGCTCGGAGTAGGTCGTCGCCCCGCAGTAGGACCTGCCCGGGTATCCGTCGCCCGGTGCTCTGGCCCAGACGCAAGGTCGTAGCCAGTCGGGTGAGAAGGGGTCTCCGTATGCCATGGTAATTCTCCTGGCTCAAAAACGGGCGATTATCGTCTACGGGTAGGCCTCCAGGTTGATTGCCCCGGGAGGTTGAGGGTCCCGACTCTCCCCATGTTCGTGAAGTCTCCGAGCAACCGCCGGAGTTCATGCTTCACAGCCTCGTCCTCAGCTCCACCCATGGCTTTCAGCTCCTTAAACAGGTCCTCGATCGACTCAAGGCAATCTTGTTGTCGGATGTTCATGGTTCCTCAAAAACGGGCGTTTATGGGCAGTTTGCGACACAGGTATTTGCCAGCGGTCAATCCTGGGCAATTAGCCCCCCGATCATTCTCACTTGGCCAACCCCGGGTCAAAGAGACACATCAAGCACTCTATTTCGCGTCCGGGACGGGGATAGAGGTTTTGCTTGTCCCGGTCCCGGGGCGGAACGCGGTCCGCTTGGATCTCCTGCCAGGAGGTTAGGGAGAGAGAGACAACCGGGCCAGCCCGGGGTTGATTGTGAAGTAGCAGTACGGCGGCTCCCCGTCCATGGTGCCGTTGAAGTATATCCTCCGAAACTTCCGGCCATATAAGAGACCAACCGTAGGCCGGAACCGCGGCGCAGGGGGTGGGGAACCAGGAAGGATGCCGGATCAAGCTCCAGATCGTTTCGCAGCTTCCGATAAAGGGACACGAAGGACAAAAATTCTTTCGGTTGGTCCATGATCCCTCGGTTACTTTCGGTTTTTTGTTAAGGGTGAATTGGGCGCCACCAATCGCCCCTCACCTGCGCTGCAGGGCGATATGGAAGAAAACTGCCCGGAATCGTGGCGCCCTAGGCCACAAATCGGCTCCTCTACGTATTGCGGCGTCCTGAGGGCAGTCCGCACTGTCTCGGGGGGTCACATGCCGTCTAGAGAGATGATCTTAGGGGCGGTCGGTGCCGGCGCACTCCCATGCCAGTGGTTAGGTTGATCTGCACCATCTCTAGTCTTCCTCCAGCTGGGCTAATCTGACGCTCCATCGGCGCTTTCGGAGTCCCCGGAGTCAATCGATTCCTCGATGCGCTTAGCAAGGTAGATGCAGAATTCATAAAGCTCTTTCCCTCCGATGTGGGCCCGCCAGTTGATGACTGACGATTCGGGGTGTTTGTCCTCTACTATGACCGTAACTTTTTGTAGCAGAGGGGAGTCTGGGACTCCATCGAACCTGAAGCGGCCGTGCGCTGTGGCGTTTCGCAAGTGCCAGATAAGGTGAATAGTTTCTTAGTCTTGGGCCCAGACTTCCATGGTTTGTCCTTAGAAACTATCTCAAAAGTCCCGTCTCCCGCCACGCTAGAAGGTTAGGATGAGGGGAATTATATCTGTCACCCGCACCGCAATTCTCTCCCATACTGGGAGAGGAGGACAGGGTAGGTGTTTTGAGATAGTTTCTTAGTAATGACCCACTTCGGCCAATCCTGTATGGCTATGTCATCCAAGCTAACCTTCAAGAAATCCGCATTGGAGTAGCGCTCATAGGGCACAACTACTATTCCCAGCAAGGAGTTTACCAACTGGGTCACCACGTGAACTTCTCGAGCCGCCAAGTGATCGTGGGGACTGGAATTGTAAACCTGCCGGATGTGGTCCAAGTTCTTCCGGGTTCGCTGAGCGAAGCCCTTACCCTGATTCCTACTTACCTGCATTATGTGTTATTCCACTAGCTAGACCTGAAGAAGGATATAGGGGAATTGTAAGACCCCACAACAACCACTTTTGGTAAGACTCACCCAGGGTGGTTGGGTAGGGTTCGTTCCCTCCACCACGCCCCAGCGGTGCCCTTGAGGCTAGAAAACATTCACCGCCGGCATATCTGTGACCAAAGTGGGAACATGGGACTTCGAGTACGCGAAATCCGGTCGGTGGAACGAAGATGCCTTAAACCACGCGACCTCTGCCGACCATCCGAGCTGAGAATGTCGAACTCTCCATCCTTGATCAACTCCAAAACAGCCTCATCCAAATCACTAAATCTACCCGCCGTTCTGTTGGCGAGCATATGATGCATCGCATCCACAGTCACAGGGCCATCAGAAATAAGAGCATTCAGTTCCTGCGGCATCGAGCCAAGAAGCTCTTGCTTCAGGGCATCCCTATCAAGCTCAGTGAAGTTGAACAACGGTAAAGTTTCACCGCTGAGAAGAGCATCCCACCCCAACATATCGAAGCCGCCGGACCCGTAGTGCTCAAACTTATTAGAACTATTCCAATGGCAATTGATCATCACATCCCGCGCAGTTGGGTGTCGGGACAAGTGAACGAACCACAACGCTCTCCGGGATTCTCGCGGCCTAATGAAAAAGGGAGTATCAAAGTCAGCTCCCGTAATAATACGGACGTGATCCCGAAGTGCACGCTGAATTGCAGCCCTCCCATCAGCGTCCCCCTTCAGGTGAACCCAATCCAGGACCTCCGATTCAGACAACCCAAGAGGAACCACTGTCTTCAAAATCTCAGGTCGATTTCCAAGAAAATTGACTAAGACCTCCGCTCCAAAGGTCAAAATAACTTCAGCCGTCGGCAAATTCACGAAGATCTTCTTTATAAGAGACAACTCCACTTGAGAGTACCCAGTCTGGTCCAATAGAAACAGAGCCCGGCCAGCTATGGGCTGGCGACGTTGAATGTCTGCAATAATTCTGTCGACAACGTCAGAAAACCGCGCCGTGTGAACCACGATCCGCTCACCGTCTACTGAGCGCCCACGACTAGGGGCTGTGTACATTCAGCTTCTGCTCTCTGGGCGCAGAGCGATTATTTCCATCAAATGCATGACTCGGGACTGAGTGTGACAACACTGCATCCCCGCTGAGCCACGCTATTCCACGGCAGAAAAAGAGGGCAACTCAAAACAGAGCTGCCCTCTTCTGCATGTGCAGGTTCCCCTATTGCATCGGGGTTCTGTGACTGTTAACATGATTGCGGCGGCATCCAGTTGTGAGAGCCGGGGAACCGCCGCAATGGACAGGGAAGCTGGTGGCCTTTGGCGAGGTCATCGTCTTCCCAAGTTACGATGGCAGGAGCGGAATTAGCCCCTTTCGGGTCCACCCTGCCTTCGTTACAGGGAAGATTATAACACAACCTCCGGATTCGATTGAAAGCCGAGAAAAGGGGGGGACCCCATGACAATCATAAATATTGACGAACATCTGGCCCAGTTGACCGAGGCCAAGGAGGAGTTGGAAAAAAGTCTTGAGGTTGTCAAGCAGCGCATTGAACTCTTGATGAGTTACGAAACCATGATGAAGTCTCCTTTGCAGATCACCCTCGTCAAGTTTGAGCCTTTGGAACAGACCATTCAAATCTCCGAGAGTAGCACCGTTCACCCTGCAACCAAGCAGCTCAGCACCGCCAAGGAAACGAAAGCACCGGCAAGCTTAATTGCCCATTGCGGAACATTTATGGAGGCTTGCGAGGTCCTCGCAGATAGCAACGGAGGCGAACTCGCACTAAACAAAGCCGCAAGGGAAATAAAGAAGGTTGGTCTAAGCCGAGCTAAAAAGGTCGGCAGCATCACCGCGACGCTTCACTCGGCCCTGAAAAAACGCCCAGATTGGGAATTCCAAAGCCCCGGCGTGTTCCAAAGAATCTACACAGAAATCAAAAGCCAGCAGGATGAAGGCCGAGAAGACCTTGAAAAGAAAGAAACCGGGACACGGGAACCAGAAACCTCAGAAGACGGTTCATCAAAGTTAATTGACATGACGCACTGACGCTCCTACACGTCGGCCATGATCTGAATCCAAAGCCAAGTGTAGCTCGGGTAGGAGTAAGAACCAGATCTTAGACCATTTACCCTATGAATATTGGAGGTAGACAACCATGCAAACATTAGTTGCTAACCCCGTCAACACTACAACCACACGGTTTCGTTTAAAAACGTAAACGAGGCCGCCGGACTGGTACTCCGACGACCTCAACGAAAGCACCACCCGGGACTCGCATTCCAAGTGGGCCTCACGCTCATTGTAGGCATAGTCGTAGGCTTTCTCAACCCCGAACCAGGGGGCGCCTAGGGTTTTCTTACAGTGAACTTTCGAATGTCGCAGTTCTCCGGGTGACTGGAGGGACTGCAGCATGGGCGTGAGATTCGCCATGTCCAAAAAACAATGGGAGAAAATCGCTCCTCTACTTCCTGGTAAGGAGGGAGACCCTGGGCGCACAGCCTGCGATAACCGTCTCGCTTACGAAGCACTGGTCTGCATGGCGCGGGAGGGATGCACCTGGCAGGCTTTACCGGACGAATTCGGTAACCAGGAAACTGTGTACCGACGGTTCGCCCGGTGGCAAGAGCAAGGAGTTTTCGACAAGTTATTCGACCACTTCCTCGCGAGCCGCGGGGTCGAGTCCTTGATGGTGGATGGGACAATTGTTCATGTGCACCAAGACGGAACAGGAGCCAGGAAGGTCCACGGGACACCCGAGGATCAAGCAATCGGTCACAGCCGAGGGGGGCGTACCACCAAAATCCTGGCTGCGTCCGATGAATACGGTAGTTTGGTTAACTTCATGCTTCTGCCGGGGCAATATGGAGAGTCACCTTATGTGCCGGAGTTGATAGAGAGGATTGAGGCACAATACTTCATCGGCGACCGAGCGTATGACTCGGACAAAGTGCTCACATACATCGGGTCACGTTGTATGAACGCCGTGATTCCACCAAAGGTTAACCGGAGGGTACAAAGAGCCTACGACAAGGAGAAGTACAAAACTCGTCACTATGTTGAAAACCTGTTTCAAAAAATCAAGAGGTTCCGCCGGGTCGCGACCAGATATGACAAGACTTCCCGAAGCTTCGCGGCCTTCATCATATTGGCTGCGGTCCACATCGTGACACGGACCGCGAAAAGTGTGCTCCGGGAAGTGACCGTAACTGATGTGAAACGGAAAGCACCCGAAGTGTATGTGCCGGAAGGAGCCCGTTTGAGTCTTGGGCAACGGGTCAACGAAGCACCGCCAGCAGGAAGCAGCGGGATTTCTCCACCTGGTTAGCACAGGAAAACCGTCTCGGTCCCTTCATGGCGATGCCCTTGTAACGAAACCCATGCCCCGGTCCAAAAGTGGACTATGTTCGTGGGATTCCAATAGAGTCGGTATATGTAGTATATGCCATCATCATCAACCGTTTGCCCCTTGCTCCTTCTGGTTGTATTCTACGCTTGCCATAGTCCCAAGGATTACACTCGCTATGTGCGCCTTCAAATCGGACGGGCATCGTGTCCCATCGTTTGGCGCATGGTACGGATAGCGACTCTGGCAGGCAGCCTACCCAGCGGCTAGGGGGTGCCATGTTTTGAGTGGTGCGAGGAAGGCAGTTCTAATCTTTACTGGAACCTGCCTATTGCTCTTGGTTCTTGTGGTCATCATTGTTATCTTCGTTCCAGTGCCAGAGACGACGCCAGTGAAAACCGAGACGGCAGGAGCGACTACCACGGTAAGCCGAACGCCAGTAGCTACTTACATATCCCCACCCTCCACGTTTACTCCCCAATCCTTAGAGTTGCTATCAGCCTTCCATGAATTGCTCAAGTTCAAGGATGAACCTTGGTTCCACGTCTTTTGCTATTCTAGCAATGGTGCAGCGGTCGGATGGTCAGAATACGTAAAAGGCATGGACAGTGGAACACTCCAAGATACTGGAATTGTACCTGGTGAGCTATGGGGCATGGGTCTGGAATACTGCATGAATCAAGGCATGGAGACCGATGACATACGGTATTTGCTAAGACAGATGAATCCAGATTGGGTCAACCACCGTCCCATTCCAGACCCCAAGCCAGTGTTTGCCGCGCCGGAACGTCCTTATCGAGACATTAGCGAACGTCTTGGAACATGCATCTGGAACAATCCAGATTTACACTGGCTTCTCCCGGATGCCATAGAAGTTTCAAATAATGCTGAGGATATGGGAGAATTCCTTGAAGTGGTGTTGGATGGATCACAAGACCGTTCAACGCTTGACGGTGCATTGAACATCTTGGTTCATTGCCCACGATAACGCTTCGGAGGATTTGCAAAGTCGAGTATATAATTCCCTTTCTTATAGCGGATGGCCTGTTTAACCATGGTGATGTTCCCCTTGACGCACGTTGTAACAGTCGGCATGTTCCTCGATGCTACAGCCCATGGTTCGCACCTTGTCAGAGTAGGTCTGCCCATCAGTCTCGTATAAGGGTTTGGTCTCACACGCCCTTGTGAGGCTGATAGATAGGGCCTGGCGGCTGTGGCAAGTAGCCAAATCCGGGAATTATCCACCCCCCCCCAGCCGGTAACGTCTGAGTAAGGGGGTCTAGCGGGGTGGATAATTCCCCCATCACCGATGCCAAAGTCGCCCTGGGGATGGAGTCGGGGTTTACGCCGGGGTTTCATTCTCACGCGGAAGCCCATTTACTGCTCGCCAGTTGTTACGCCTGGACCGGGGTCTGGTCCGCCGAACGACAACATCTGGACGCCGCCATAGCCATCGGGAAAGAACACAATTACAGCACCGAGAGAATAGCCGCCATGATGAGGTGGCGAGACGAACTCGGTGGAGGTTGATGGGCGGGATTTTGCCGAGTGGGGGAGTCGCCGGCTCTAATGCTAGCCTTCGTAGCTAGCGTCGCCTCGGCCCGACCATCTTCCGGTCTGGCCGGCCCGGTTAGCTCGTGGGGTATGGTCCTTAGCGAACGTGGTCATCCGCAGGTTCTGGCATCCCTAGTTGTTGGCGTAATTGCTCGTTCTCTTGTGTAAGCGCGTCTATCCTGGGCAGCAATTCCGCTTCGGCTCGACCGACACGGCTCTGGAATTGTTGGTCTTTTTCCTTTATTGTCTCTATGTCCGAGCTCGCTTTGGCGATTTTCAATTCGAATTCCTTACTCGTGCCCACGGCCTTCGCAGTGATGGTAATGACCAAAGCCGACCACGCTACCAAGAAAGCCATCGCCTGGAGAAGGTCTAGTTGTATGAGTGTCGGATCGACTGATCGTGGAAGAAACGCGGTTCCCGAAATGACCTGCCAGATTATCCAACCGGAATAGAGCAGGATGGCTGCGACGTAGAGTTGCTTTGCCCAGTTGGAAGCGTTTCGCTTGAACCAACCAACAACCCATTCGGGCGTTCGCTTAAAAACTGCTTGACCGCACAAACCATCGGTGCCCTCCCGGAGATGGCCACCATGCATAAACATTTTCGCCGCGATATTGGCTGCGGTTTGAACTGCTCGCATTCATAGCTCTCACCTCCTTTCTCAATCTCGGCGTGGATGGTGCTTCATCCACGCCTTCTAATTCTATCAATAGCGGCTCCAGAATCGCGGCATTCGACCCCTTTAACGGTCATCCCAATTGACGAGAATCTGAACCGCGTGATCCAATCCCGGTAGGTCGCGAACAGCGGTGGCGTGATTGGAGGAGCGTAGGCATTCGGGGCCACCGAACAAACCAAGCGGGAACACTGGGAGTCGAGCCCGGTTGTGAGTTGCCACGGCCATCGCAACGGATTTGCAGTCCGCCTCCATCCCGGCTCCAGGAGATAATATCAGAGATGCGATGCCCCCATTGCCTCGTAAATTTTCATGTCTCCGATCGCACTACTTACAATTTCCATTTACTCAATGACAACCACATCCATCTTCTTCTCATAGGTAACGACGCTGATTGTTATTGGTGGTTGGAAAGGACAACTTGCCCGGCTTGTGGGAAATTCATCTTGAATTTAGTCTCTTCTGTGGGCGAATGCGAAGAGGTAAGGACGCGATCCACGATTCCAAATGGCATCGAACATACCACCGCCATACGGCCTAGGGGAACAAACCGACCTCCTGTGCCGGTGGAAGTGCCGGAGGAGTTCGCGGAGGACTACCGAGAAGCCTGTCTCGTGATTGCTGATAGTCCCAAAGCGAGCGCAGCACTGAGCCGTAGATGTCTGCAACACATCCTGCGGGAGAAGGCCGGCGTTAAGAACCCGGATAATCTGTCCCAGGCGATCCAGGAAGTCGTCAATGATCCCGCAGTCCCGTCCGAAATCTCGGAGACCCTCGATATGGTGCGCAATATCGGCAACTTCTCGGCGCATCCGAACAAGAGCGTAAACACCGGCGAGATTGTGGACGTGGAGCCGCAGGAAGCCGAATGGTGCCTCGACACCATCGAGATTTTGTTCGACTTCTATTTCGTGAGACCCGCCGACGTCGAGAGACGCAAGCGGGCCGTGAACGAGAAACTCGCCGAAATCGGGAAGCCCCAGATGCCGGTCACGGACTAGGGGCGCGGAACGGCGAGGAAGGGGGTCTAGCGGGCTGGATAGTTCCCGCCAAATCCTACTTGCAAGGAGTCTCCCTCATTCAGCCGTGCACAATTGTTATTCTAGCGGCGCTGATCATACTGGTTTTGGGATGCGGTGGGGATACCGGAACATCAAAGGATGAGAAATGCCTTGAAGACCGTGAGTGTTCATCCCAGAAGTCCGAATAGTATATCGACGCCCAAGTCCGATGCCAGCCTCAGATTGAACAGTTCGCTAAATCTTCGGTCCGATGGGGAAGTGGATGGGGCGATAAGATGTTTGATCGGGTTACCGTAAACGCTCCTGACTACAAGACACTTCGGTATCGAGGATCAAACGTGGAATTCCAGAACCCCTTCGGCGTCTGGCAGCGCATGAACTATAGCTGCTTCTATGATCCTATCAACAAGATTGTTCATAAAGTTGATGTCAGAGCCAACTAAAAGGGTTTATGCAGTCAAGTATATAAATCCCTTATTTGCCAAGTCCAGGGTGCAGCGTTGACCGCCGAACAACTCTTTGCATATGCCTATGGGGTTCTGGCTCAACTAGCGGACGTCGAGCAGTTCTGGGGTGAACTCGAACAACCGCCGCCACGGCAGCCGATTACAGAGGACATTAAACTATTCCAGAAGGTTGCCGATCGCTGCGCCCGCCTTCAGCTCTTGCATATCTATGGGACACGGTTTCCCGGTCCTGGTTACGACGGGTCCGTCAAGGCGATGCCAATTGCTGACACATCAGCCAAGACCCTAGAGCGCAACGTTTTTGACACCGTAGAAGCTGGGGCAACGGTCTACACGGATGAACACGCCGGTTACAACAACCTGGGCGAGCGTTATCAGCATGGAACGGTCAAGCATAGCGTCAAGGAGTACGTCAACGGCATGGCACACACCAATGGGATTGAGAGCGTGTGGGCAGTGCTCAAGCGGGGTTACAACGGTGTCTATCATCAATGGAGCGCAAAGCACATGGCCCGTTACGTCAACGAATTCACCTTTCGGTTGAACGAAGGCAACGTAAAACGGTACACAATGGAGCGGTTGGAAAGTTTGGTGAAGGGGACAGTTGGAAAGAGGCTTACCTACCAGGCTTTGATTGCCGATTAGCCTTGGCGGGACCGTAGTCCAAGACCTTCTTGACCACGGCGTTCAATGCTTTCATGTCAATCTTGGGCGACTCCTGTGGGGCCGCCTATTTTTTGTCCGCAATCTTTGCCTTGTCTATTGCCAAACTCGCGGGTTAAAATACCATGACGGGTAAGCCCTTGGCAGGGACCGACTCTAAATCCGATCCGGCGTTGGCGCGCCTACCGGAGTCGATTACGACTTGCCCGCCTATGTGCGCCCCTGTATCTCACAGAGGCACTTTGCGGAGGGATGGCTGAGCGGTTTAAAGCGGTTGTCTCCAAAACAGCTGTAGGTGTTCGTAGCACCTACCAGGGGTTCAAATCCCCTTCCCTCCGCCACACATAAGATAACAACCGTCCTATAGCACACTCAAGTGCTATCAGCCTATCAATTGCAATGATAACAGGGTGACAACTATGACTGGCGTTTATGACGAAAATGTTGAACAAGCAATCAGGGAACGTCTACACGAGTATGAGTCTGTTAGGCAAGGCACAGAACTGAGGTTGATTTCTGCTCAACAAACAATCGACGCAGTAGACCGGGCCATAGCTCACCTATACTTTGTCATTGAAGACTACAGAAAAGCGCATGGTCTACCCCCACGCTCCGATAAGCCTAGCCCGGTTCTGTCCGCGGAATACTCTCATCTGGGTCCGACGGACCTTGTTCAATACTGGGCAGACAAGCACGGTGGCGAGGTAGTGGTGAAAGAGCTTGCCAGAGTGGCCGTTAACGCTGGCATGTTTGCCCAATATCGAAATGCTGCCAGTAGCATCTATGCTGTTCTTAAGCGTAAACCATTTGAGAAAGTTCGTCCGGGATATTTCAAAAGGATAGAAAATCCTCATTCCGGGAACGACCACAACATTGCAATACCTGTGCCAGTAGCTATCTCCTTTGATGATGCCGAAGACTTGCCATTCTAGTGATGCGATTACTGGCAACGTGCTTCTTATTGTAAAGGCGGGACGACATGATTGACGACGAACAGCCTATTCCCGATTTAGATGTACTACGTGTTCAGGTTCCCCTGTATATAGATGCCAAACCTGTTCCCCTTCATCAAGGGGTTGTCCTTTTTCTTGAGTCCAAGCAACTCGGTCGGACCCAATGGGGACTAACCATAGAACAGTCCCGGTATCTTGTTCATGCATTGAATCAATGTCTTGATGCTCCATCATAGTCCATCCTTGCGAAGTAAAAGCTATAATTCCCAAAAAGAAGGGCAGCAAGCGAAGGGCACATGCCCATCAACGGGCATGCCTCCGGTCCCGCCGCCGTCGAAAACGTAGGCGGGCGGCGAAGCAGAACCCTCGGCGGTGGCGGCCGAAAACATCCGCCTGCCCAACATGCTCGCGTCTGCTGTCGGCACGCGAGAACACCCCGAGGTCAACGTCAACGCCAAACGGGCTCTCAACCATGTCATTAGCGAAGCCCGCATGGGCGAAACCAACGGGATCATTCGAAGGGAATGCGAACGGGCGAGGATACCGTTCCTGCCAGTCTCGGCGGCAGGAACATCACAGACGTGCGGCCAGTGTGGATACAGGGACCCAGAAAACCGCGAGAGCCAAGAGGTCTTCAAATGCAAGAGTTGTAGCTTCGTCGACAACCCAGACTTCAGCGCCAGCAGAATCGTACGCAACCGGGCCTACGTTGCTTATTTCAACGAAGCTGCGACCAAAGAGGAATGCCCGAAGGGGTGGCCGGAGCAGCCGTTCCAGGGTCACGGCAAGGCTCCCTTGTTCCGTGTCCAAAGCGAGAACAAGCGGAAGGGTGGTGCTGCGGCGTCCGGCCAACGGACCAGGGTACGGCACCCAAGCCCACGGTAACGCAATTTGGGGTTGCCGTTAGTCGCACGAAGAAGATGTCTGCATCAGCAAGTCTGAATGTACACAGCCCCTAGAAATGGCGAGCCTCAGTTGAGCAGTGTGATCAGGCTCCACATCAACAAAATGAAACTTGCAATCAAAGCTCAAAGGCTTGCGACGCACATCGTTCAATCTTTGTTGAGCAGCCTCGACCTCCTCAATCATGACTAGTGGTGAACCCGCTACCACACCTCCAAGAGGATCAGAAAATTCCCCCCCACCAGCAAAGCCATCCACCAAGTCTAGCTTAAACTGGTCACGAGACTTATTCCTGTTTAACCGATCCAAATAGTCGCTGATATACCTCCGAAGCACATCCAGCTTTGCCTTGCTATGGTCTTCAATCACAGGCAGAGGCGAACCAGGACCCCACTCAAATGACATCTTATGCCATCCCCAATCCAACGGGCATCGCACTATATTCCTTACCTTCAAGCAACCGCCCACCGGACTTAGAAGTCTTTCCTCCCCATTGTTTGAAGAAAAATGGTATCCCCTTTTCTTCGCAAAGGTCTCGAATGTCAATCACCCAAGAGGCTTTTAGCGGCCGAGCTTTCGGCCCGCTCTCGCCGCCAACAATTACCCAAGAGATACCAGATATGTCCCCGAACCCTACCGGCCCCAACAGAGGCTCCACAGAGAGAAAGCGAACCGCGGCAGGGGCCCCCTTAAGGTGTCTCGCCCTAGCTACCGCTGCTTGATCCTCAACCGAAACCCCACACCAAATGTGTTTCGGAGCAGATTCTTGCCCATACCTCTTTGACAAATAGTCTCTCATAATCGGGCTTCGCTTGGTTAGAATCTGGAAAGTGTGCCAATCAGCCTTTTCCATAGTAGTAAACACCTGATCAACGAACGACAAAGGAATTTCCTTATGGAAGAGGTCACTCATCGAGTTGACAAAAATCATACGCGGCCGTTTCCACGAAAGAGGTCGGGATAACCGCTCAGGCCGGAGTGTCAGGTCGAATCCCTTCTCGAAGTGATGGCCAGGCAGCCCGCGAAACCTCTCCGAAAGGCGCTCAGCGTAACAATTGTCGCATCCTCGAGAAACCTTGGTACACCCAGTTACGGGGTTCCAAGTCGATTCAGTCCACTCGATGCTGGACTTCTCGCCCATAGTAAACACCTGCCTGACAAAGATTATTCATATCTCCCATTACTAGTGTGGTGTATCCGTAGTTAGCCGCATTATGCGGAGGCTTTCTGAAAGGACAGGGAACCGGATTCTTGCTCGAACCAGTCACTGTGCTCGCCAACGCAGTCCAATACAGTGACCTCGTTCCAAACCAATCATGTTTTAAGCTGAATTGTAACGAACAAAGCCCGGACCCACATCGAGAAAAAGTCACACAAAAAAACAATTGGGAAGACAAGCCTCTGACGCAGAAATCGGAAACCGGCGATCCACCAGCGTGACAACGCACGCATAACAAGCGCTAGGTGAACGATGTGGACCTACGACCTTGTACGCATTGAACGGACCGTCGTGAAGTGGACCCAGGAAACTGGACAGGATTTAGGCTGAGTTAAGTGAGAGTCCTGTCGCTCACGCATATTGTGCCGACGCTGGCTTCGGTGAACACTTGCTGGTGTGCGTTTTGGTATACGGCAGAGCCTACGAGCTTCGATGAGGGCTCCATTCATGCCTATTCTGGCCATGAGTTAGACTCCGGGCATCTCCGCTCCAGGGCGATAACAAAGTGAAATGATCCCCCGTCTTTGGGAGCGACGACTACCAGGTACAGCTGTCAAGGGTAGCGACAAGGGGGTTGTACCAAAAGGCATATAACGGGGGATTCGCCGGGCCTTTGTGATTCCGGTGCCGGTAGTCACGGTAGTTATTGGTGTAGCCTAGGCAGTCAATCGGCCCTACCAAACCGCCCCAGCTATTGAAGTCCTGGAGCTGTTCCGTTTTCTTATGGGCGGTAGTCTATGGAAGTGGGGGCGTTGCCAAACTACTTTGGGGGCAGGCTCTCAAAATATGCGTCACAACCTGACTCGTCACAAGCACTTTTGAGCCTATGTTCTTTTAGTTCAAAAGTCAGCCTGTCTTCAATAGTCAGTTGGGAATAGGAGTCCAACAACTTAAGGCAAACTTCGCGTTGTTCCTGGTCTGATTTTGATGGAACGTTCGGCGTAGGCCTATGTGATTGCGAAGTTCCCGGGCTCAGCAATAGAAGCAGCACTATCCCCAACAAGGCGATGGTGGACAAGTAAGGGCAACTATGGCGATATTGCGTGTTCTCATGCCCGGCCTGAGTTACCCAACCTACGACCCTTCAATGGGCCTACCTGGGTCATCGTAAGGGGCATATATACCTGGTTCCCCAAGGGGCTTTTTCTACAAGAAAGGCCCGGGGAAGGATTACCTTCCCCAGACCTTCGGACCCATACGTTGCTCGGCAAGATCCTGAAGAGCCCCGATGCCGCAAGTGGCCGGGCTCCTAGTGTCTACTTTAGGTTAATATCCCCGCAACGTCCACCGCACGAACCGGGCTGTAAACGGCAGAGACTTTTGGACTTCAGTCGTCGGTGACCAAGCCGTCACTAGCCGGTGTTCAGCGTCAACTACTTCTGCCGGTTCCGTCAATTATTCTTGCCGGTTCCCCTCCTCGGCCTGGACGCGTTGCTGGGCAGCGTTGCCGTCCGCCCCTCGTACATGTGCAAGTCCGAACCACAGATACAAGAGGAAGTGATCTTCACGATGCCATCGTTGGGGTGTTGCAGCTCCGGGTCTGGCACATTTTCCGCGGCGATACTGAATGGGGCCTGGTAAACAACTGCTTTCATAACAAACCCCTCCTTGGCTTACAGGGGTCTTCTATCGTAGGTCTTTTATGAGACCCCCCTCTCGGCTAGCTTCTCCGGTGTGACCAGCTCGTAGAACTCGATCTCGTAGGAGTCGAGCTGGGCCTGCATCTCGGCGTTCAGAGTCCGTACCACCTCGGGGACCTGGGAAGGCCAGTTGGGCTCGATGGTCGCCTGGGTCCACTCAGCATAGGCCACGTTGGGAGTTCCCGGCAGGCCCTGGGACACATACACTTGTGCCTTGGGCCGGCCATTCTCCTCGTAGGCGGCGCATATTTTGATCAGCAGGTTGGCAACCTGCCATACCTTCCCTGGCTGCGCTTTGGCGATTCTTCTGATGACGTACATGGCTACTTCTCCTTTTTGTAATGCGACCTGGATTAAAACGGCCCTGGCTTTCGTTCCGCTATATTCGTCACTCCCTTTCCCCAACTTTGATAGCAAAAACCATCTGATTCTTGGGTTAACGGTTCCGGAGAGTTGCCGCGTCCGCCCATCGAAAGGAAGTCCCTTTGGCGATTGGAACAGCTTAATATCTGCCCGTGCGAGCATGGGAAACTAAACCAAAGCCAAGTGGCATCTACTGGCGCGGGTCTCTGGCGGGAGGGTCATGGAGCGTCTAACTCTTCTTCCAAAACTGCCACCATCCTCTCGTTGATCGCAGGTCCGCCACCATCTGCTGCGCCGGCTGGTCTGGCGTGCCCGCTGTGTCTGTTGTGGCCGCAGTGTCTGTTGTGGCCGCAGTGTCTGTTGTGGCCGCAGTGTCTGTTGTGGCCGCAGTGTCTGTTGTGGCCGCAGTGTCTGTTGTGGCCGAATCTAGGGCGGGCCTAACCCCAGGGTCGACAGTAACGCCCTGGGTACCGAATAGCTCCCAAGGTCTGAAGGACTCCACGAAATCCTTGGCTTCTTCGATAGATGGGAACCCCTTCTGGGAGCGGCTCGGGTCGTAGCTAAAAGTCTTCGCCGACGCGTCGATGCCCCGTTTGGTGTCTCGGAACCCTCCAAGCTCCTCTTCATGGCCGTCGTTTTCGTCACTGAGAATCAGGTTCTCTCCCCTTTTTACCTTTCGCCAATACACTCTCATGCAAAGCACTCCTCGACTCCGGTTTCTAGCTTGACGGTTTTGGGACCTTGATAGTCTCTACTTCTAAAATTTGCTCGCTTGGTCTCGGAGAGGTGTGTTCTCTCTCCAGGTATGGCAACTCCTCGGCGATGGTCAAGTTCCTTAAGTGGCGTGCCCTTTACAAGTTGGGCTGTTGCCTCAGCCGACTGGTGTTGAGGGGGACTAGCCTACGCCTGGCTCGCTTCCCCAGCGCCACCAGGAACATCACGCTTTTACCTTCCGCGTGGGGCGAGAAGAATCCGGATACTTGGTCGTCGTAAAACGTCAGGCCAGAGGCCCCCAGTCTTTGGGCATAGGCTGCCAGGTAGATTTTGCCCGCTGTGATACTGGCATCCAGCTGAGCCAACCGGTAACCCCGGTTACCAAAACGCTCCAGTATCGGATTCAGATTAGTCATGAAGAAAAAGTCGACGCTGGCATCGGCCGGAAGCGGCTGATCGAGCCCCAGGTGACCAGCTTGCCGACGGTAGTCTCCTTCCTTCAGCAGCTCCAGAGCCTTCAGGTCTCGGTGGAACACATATGCGCCAGATGGGAGGTCGTCCACAGTGTTCACGATCAGATAAATATCATTGAGAGCAGCGCCAGGTTGTCCTAAAAAGTCTGCCTGTATGCCCTGCGTGGCCTTTTCGAGCACCGTCGACAGCTCCCGGAGGGTTATCGATTCGTGGCTGAAACGGCGTGCGGACCCGCGCCGAACGATGACCGACTCGATGGAGTCCTGGGGCGTCTCGCCGTCAGAGTAGCGATTTAACGGTACGAGGCGTCCCGAAGGATGGGGCATCAGCATTGCCGGGCCTTCGCCTCGCCAAGAAACCACCTCTGCTTCATCCGTCAGAGAGGAGGCACCGTGCATCTCCCAAATGGCGGGTAATTCTACCTTGTACTCCGAAATCGGCTGAGTATCCAGCGAAAGTGGCTCTAAGTCGGAAGAGGATCCGATTGACGGCTCGGGAACGAATCCAACTGGTACCAACACGAGAGCTACTTCCTGCCGGTTCTCTAGATCCAGCAGGCGGTTAACCGAGCTGTCCACGAATCCAGCCACCACCTTAGCAGGTAGGCCATGCGTGTCAATGGCGGAGGCATGTTGGGCCACCGGGGCGGAGTAAAACTGTACCACCTGGTGCGTTCATGTCCAGCGAAAAAGTCCGAGCTAACTGGCCAGCATAAATATCAGCGTCACTTGTTGAGGGAAATGCCCTGATGACGGGTGGGGCAGCAGATGGCAGGCAGGAAGGTCTTGATGCGACCTATTCTTCGTGAGGCTCTTCTCGAGTCTGAGAGACAACTCCCTCTCTGCTACGCTTGAGCCGGTAGCTCTCGCCGTTCATCTCCAGGATGTGGACGTGGTGGGTGAGCCGGTCCAGCAGGGCGCCGGTCAGCCTCTCCGAGCCGAAGACCTCGGTCCACTCGTCGAAGGGCAGGTTGGTGGTCACCAGGATTGAGCCCCGCTCGTATCGCTGGCTGAAGACCTCGAAGAGCAACTCCGCCCCGGTGGGGGACAGGGGGACGAAACCCAACTCGTCGATGATCAGCAGGCTGAGGCGGGAAAGTTGTCTCTGGAGGTTGAGCAGACGCCTCTCGTCTCTGGCCTCCATCAACTCGTGGACCAGGGCGGCGGCCGTGGTGAAGCCCACCGACATCCCCCGCTGGCAGGCGGCCAGGCCCAACCCCAGGGCCATGTGGGTCTTGCCGGTGCCGCTGTTTCCGACGGCGATGATATTCTCCCGGCGCTGGATGTATTCGCAACGTGCCAGTTCCATCACCAGGGACTTGTTCACCGAGGGGATGGCGGTAAAGTCGAAGGTGTCCAGGCTTTTGACGGCAGGGAACCGGGCCGCCCGGATCCGCCGCTCCACCATACGCTGGTGGCGATCGATGAGTTCCAGTTCCGCCAGCCTGAGCAGATATTGGGAGTGGTCCACCCCTTCGGCGGCGCACTGGGAGGCCATCTTCCCGTGTTCCCTGAGGAAGCTGGGCAGTTTCAGTTCCTTCAGATGGTGTTCCAGCAGCAGCGTGGACCGGTCGTTCATGCCGCCCTCCCCGACAGCAACGTCATGTAATCCCCGGCGGAAGTGATGCTCACCCGCACCTGGGGCAGGTAGGGATAGAGCTCCAGGTCGAGGCGGGGCGGCCGGCCCTCCAGCCGGCAGAGCACCAGATGCTTCACCGCGTCGAAGCTCAAAGCCCCCAACCGGAGGGCATCCCGAACCGCGGCGTGGACTTCCCCAGGCGAAAAATGCTCGAATAGGCGGAGTACCTGGACGAACTCCCGCTTGCCCCTTCGTCCCATCCGGGACTCCAGCAGGCGCCGCAGCGTGGCAAACTCCTCGGGAAGGTCCCATCCCTGCAGGGGAGCGGCCTGGTCCAGGGCCGCCGTCTTCTGCTCCAGCAGGGGCAGGTAGTGGATGGGGTCGAACACAAAATCATCCCGCTGGTAGGAGCGGTGATGGCGGGCGATGACCTCGGACCCGCAGCTGATCACCACCCGGTCCATATAGCCTTTTATCAGAACGTCGCGGTGTCCGTAGTCCACCGGCGCCGAGTAGTCGTTGGTCCGGTACCGGACCAGTGACAGCGAACTCACCCGGCCCGCCTGCTTCTCGCAAGCGTCATAGGGCGCCTCCGGCAGAGGCAGCAGGGCCTCCAGGTCCCGTTCCATCCGTTGACCTATGCTCTCTGAATGACCCCTCAACCTGGCATCCATCCGCGCCAGGCAGTGACGCTCCAGGTGGGCGTTCAGCGCCTCAAAGCTCGCGAAGGACGGGACCGGCACCAGAAAGTTGCGCCGCATATAGCCGACCATCCCCTCGACCTTCCCCTTGTCGTTGCCCTTGCCGGGACGGCCGAACCGGTCGTCGAATAGGTAGTGGGACTGCAGTTCCGTGAAGGCACGAGTGCGCTTGCGACGGCCGTCCCCCAGAATACGGGCCACGGCCAGCTTGGTATTGTCGTACAGTATGCTCTGGGGCACTCCGCCCAGGAAGGCGAATACCGACACGTGGCCGTCCAGGAAGGCGAAGGCCGACACGTGGCCGTCCAGGAAGGCCTCGGTGGTCTCGGCCGGGTAAGCCTTTACGAAGCAGCCGTCGCTGTGGGGCAGGTCCAGGACGAAGCAGTGGGCCTTCTGTTCCACCCCGCCGATGATCACCAGGGCCTCGCCGAAGTCGCACTGGGCGTGGCCCGGCGGATGGGACAGGGGCACGACCATCTCCTGGGACCGGCGGCGATGCTCCCTCACGTAGTCCTTGACTATTGTGTACTGGCCGCCGAACCCATGCTCGTCCCTGAGTCGCTGGAAGATCCGCTGGGCGGTGTGGCGCTGCTTCCTGGGACGCCTGAGGTCCGTCTGCCAGGATTTGGTCGATGAGGCCGGTGAAGGGCTCCTCCTGAGCTTGTCGAAGGGTTAGGACGCCGGGGCGGAGTCTGTCGTCGGTAGCCCGGCGGCGCTGAGTAGGCCAGAATCTTGCGCACCGTGTCCCGGTGCAGGCCGAACACCCGGGAAACCTCCCGTATGCTCATCCCTTCCACCATCACCGCCCGTCGGACCCGTAGATACACATCCACCTGGTACATCCATCCCACCGCCCATAAGCACGACTTCGAACCTATGGATGGCAGAGGACGGCACATTTTTCAACCGCCACAATGTCAGGCAGTCAATCCGTCCAGGTGGTCCACTTTACCTCCGCCTTTTACACCCATGGTGGGCAGCCGGAATTGGTGGCACAGCTCCCCGATCCGGACCTGAATGGCGTTGGCGTCCATCATCAGGCCACCCCCACCAGCAAGCTGTCGTAGACCCTGAGGTCAGGCATGCTGGGCAGGCTCAGCACCGGCGCCCGCGGTGGAGCCGGGCTGGCCAACTCCTTGACTATGCCGTAGTCGAAGGGATCACCGGCCTCCAGCAGCAGGGCCAGGGCGCTGTCCACCGTGGACTCCATAGTTGTCGCCGAAAGGTGCAGGATGCGCACGTACTCCACGTCGGCCCGTTCGCCTCGCCACCTCTTGAGGGCGTCGTAGGCCAGCCGGAAGGTCATGGTGGGAAACATCTGCTCCCGGAACCGGTAGCGGGCGAAGGCCCCTGGCTTATGGACCAGGGAGCCGATGATGTGGCGGTAGTCGACCCGGGCCTCCCGTTCGCCTCTGACACGTTCCATCCGTTCCACCAGGTGGTCCTTGTAGTACACTTCCAGGTGTTCGGCGTACAGCCGGATCTGCACCTCCTTCCCGATGAGACGGGAGGGTACGGTGTAGGTGCGGCCAACTGCCTGGATGGTGCTCCACTTGCGCACCCTGGCCCGGTAGTTGACGTACTCCGGCACCGGGGCTGGCGGCAGGAGTTGCAGATGAGGGCGATCCTGCTCCAGCTTCCCCCATACCAGCCGGTTGCGCCGGTCAACCACCTTTCTGACGAAGCCCAGGTAGTCATCGGCTGAATCGAAGTCCCGGCTGCCCCGCAGCATGAGGGCCTGGTCCAGGGCGTCCTTCAGCCGGTAGTGGGCCTGCTCGGCGACGCCGTTTTCGTGGGATTCCCCGGAATTAATCAGTGTGGAGCGCAGGCCGTAGTGGTCCAGAAGCTCGGCGTAGGCATCATTGAGGGCCCGGCCGCGGCTGCGCTTTATCTCATGGGTGAGGGCCGAGGTGTTGTCGGAGCGGATCACCAGAGGCGCGCCGCCCAAGGCCCACAGGGCCTTCTGGAGTCCCTGCTTCAGGGCCAGGAAGGTCTCGCCGGCAACCACCTCGGCGTAGCGCCAGCCCGAATGACTCAGCACAAACTGGAACAGCAGGTGCCGGTAGGGTCTGCCTCCGATGGTGACTCCCAGGGAGTTGCAGTGGGTGAAGTCGATCTGAGCCTCGCGGCCCGGTGGATGCTCCTGGGGGAAGTAGACCTCCTGATCCGGACCGTTGAGAGCTCGCCAGTCCTGTAATCGTCGCTGCAGGGTGCGGAGTTGGGAGGCGCTGAAGCGGCCGGGAAATTTCTCTTCCAACCATTCGATAATTGTCGTTGCCCTGAGCCTGCCGGCGGCCTCGCCCTGGAGCAGCGGCTCGATCTCCTCCTCCCACACTCCGTCGAAGGGATCGGGCCGGGTGCGCCACCAGCGATCTTGCCCGGTCTCCGACGGTAAGGGTCCACACTGCCACTTGTGCGCTGACCGCACACTCATTCCGGCCATGGCCGCCGATGTCTGCTGTGTCTTTCTTTCCATTCGTCTCTGCCTCAGTAAAACAACTTGCTGGTCTGTAACCACTCCGGCACCTCCCATCCAGTACCGGATGATCACCTTCATTGACCGGCAAAACTAGTTGTCGCTACCGGCAAAGTTAATTGTCGTTAATCAAGGCGTTCAACGGACGGTTCGGCAGGAGTGCCTGAACTAGAACTGGTTCCGGTCCTTGGGGGACGCCGAGGAGAAGAAGGAAACATGGCGAAGACATTACAATGGGGAGAGGCCCCACGGTGCGCTTGGCGACTTGTCCCCCAGGGAATTTGCCGCATTGGCGCCAAAAGAGGATTGACCCACGAAACCCGCATTAGGCCTGGTACAGAAAATGGGGCAAGACCCATTGCCCAGGATCCTAACATCTGCCCTGGATCAGGTTTCGGGGGGCAGGTCAAAGGTTGGGGGAATTTCGAGACCATTCCCTAAAATAACAGAAGGGTATAAATACAAATGATTCGGAACCGACGGAGAAACCCGCCAAAATAGTTTTGGCGGGTCTTGGCTATTATATGTGTGAAATTGGTATTAGGCGGCAATTCTGATAGGTACCGGATCCCAGGCGATGTCAGCTTGATTAGCTACTACTCCCTCGCGACTCCAGTCGCTCAAGTCAACCCGAACGGTCCGCTGTGATTCAGAGACGGGCCGTAGCTTTCGTTCCAACAACGCGGCAAATTGGCGATCATGGGTGGAGACCATCAATTGCCTCCTGTCGCGTATACGCCTGAGGAGGTCTATTAGTCCAAGTAGATTAATATCATCAAGGCTTTGCAGTGGGTCATCCAGAATTGCAGTGTTCAGGGGTAGGTTACGCGATCCTAAATTCAGAGTTAGGAAGATCGAAACTGCGAGAACATTCATCTGCGAACTGGATAGAATCAAGTCAGGAGTGCTGATTTTTATGCCGTAGGCTGGATCTTCAATCTGAGCCACCATGCGTCCATGGCCGCGACGCATCTGGGACAAGAACCTGGCAACTCGAAACACAGGATGCGGGTCGGCTGTCGAGTATATTCGTTGAAGCAGTCCATCCAGTTTCTTCAATTCGTCTTCCACCAAATCCGAAGAAGCCTGTCGAATGCCGTCAATCATTTTGCTAGCCAAGTCTCCGGTCGCGCGCCGTGCGGTGACTTCCCGGCGGGTTTCTTCACTGTCATTCTTGGCTTCCACGGATGCCTGCTCGATCTCTCTCTTCCTCGCCAGTTGCCCTGCACGAGCCAAAGACAATGCTATCGATTCTCCTTGTAGTCTGGTGCTGGAGAGTTCTTCCAACTGTCGAGCATTCTCCTCCAACGCAGACCTGATGACGACTGAGATGTCGCCATTGGTCGAAGCGTCAATGTCGAGCCCTTCTAAGGCCAGACGAACTCGTTCCTGTTCGTCCTTTCTCAACTCCAACTGTCGTCTGGCCTGTTGTAAGGCGGTCAAAGCGTTAGAGGCGTCCCTCACCAACTCTCGAATCTGTCCTTCCAAGTTTGAGAGGTCGGGTAGATCACTGGGGACATTAAGGCTGGGTTCGGCGGTATCTCGGATCATCTCCAATCGTTTACGAGTGCTGTCCTTATCATACGATTGGAGACAAACCGGACACTGCTCCTCCAAGTGACGGAGGGCCAAGTCCGCGAGAAGGACTCGTTCTTGATGTTCGGATCGCGCCTCGGTCTGTACTCTGAGAAAACTCGAGGTCGTCGCTTCCGCTTCTGCGAGAGACTCACGGGCGGCTGCCAATGTCTGCTCAAGCCTTGTTGCTGTTAGCTCTAACTCATTTGGATCGAAGTCTACAGAGGGCAGCGCCAGTACCGCTGTTTCTAGGTCTAGCAAGTTTTCCCTTCTGCGCTCGTAGGAGAGCCGAATGGTTCGCAGTTGCGCCATTGCGGTGTCTACGGCGCCTTGCGACTCGGGAGAGTCAGGGGCTGGCGTATCGGAACGGGTGCCACCGAACGATCTGACGCGGGTCCACCAAGTTGCCCATTCCTCCTCGTTAACGTTGTATAGAAAATCATCGCCTTCGAGTTCCCTCAGCTGGCTTTCGAGAAGTTCTGTCCTCTGCTCCTTTTCTTCGAGCCTGTTCGCTAAGACATTGGTCGCCTGGGACCAAGCTCTTCTGGAGCCCTCAAGTGCCAATTGAAACTCGGTCGCCGCTCCTGCTCCAACGAACTGGCTGAAGACATTAAACCGTTGCTCATCGGTCTCGGCGGTCAAGAACCCCGTGAGGACATCCTGTTGCAAGTAAACCCCGTACTGAATGGCGTACTGCAACGCCAGGCTCTGATCGTTCGACCGTAATCCTTCGGGCCAGAGGTTTTGTATGAGTTGGACTTGGCCTTGTTGATCACGGTAATCGTCGCCGTTGACTTTCACCAAGAGATCATCCCTCAGTCCATCGGACTGACGAATCACGTCAATAGTTTTACCTTCGTCGTCAACAATTGAAAGCGCGACCCGCGCTTCTCCAGAAGTAGAGTAACGCGAAACTACAGATTCCAAGGCTCTTAATCGGGGTATCGCACCAGTGACGGCCCACAGAATCGCATCAAAGAATGACGTCTTGCCCTGGCCATTTACGCCGACGACCAAGACTATGTCGGCATCAAGGTCAAAACTGTGGTTCTTGCTAAACGCCCGGAAGCCGCTTATGTCCAGCGACTTGACCTTCACTGCTGTTGCTCCTCTTGGGCGTGTGTGGTTGCACTATGAATCCCCTCCATAATGGGGTGCCGACCTCGGAAAGCCGTTATAGCTGCGTTGGTCGCGTCCTTGCTAACGTCGTATTTGGCCAACAACGACGGCAAGGCTTCCAATACGTCTTGGTCCTCAATCATCCCGCGTTCGTCGAGGGGAAGAACTGGAAACAGTGTCCGTCGGACCCCACCTGCAGTCTTCAATTCTAACCCATCTGCAAGGAGTTTTCGGACGCGCCTAACGTCGTTTCTGATGCCGTTTGCGGCTGGGCGGTCAGCCTCGGGTATGACACTGGGTGTGAGTAGTACTAGGGCGAATCGACAATTGCTAGCCCCAGATGACTGAGGAGACCAGAGACAGGGCCGACAGGAGGTAGAGACTTCTGCGGTCGTATCTGGTTGCGATTCGCCTCCACTGTTTCAATTTGTTGAAGGCTCGTTCAATTAGGTTCCTTTGCTTATAAAGTTCCCGGTCGTATTCCCAAGGTTCCCTCCGGTTTGACTTGGGCCGTATGACCGCCTCGGCTCCCGAAGCCCTGACAAAGTCCAGCACGCGGTTGCTCTCATACCCTTTGTCAGCGATGACAGCTCCGGCCTCGAGGCCGGTCAGCAGGGGTATGGCTTGAGAGACGTCCGCCTTCTGACCGCCGGTGAGAGAGAAGCGCACCGGCCGGCCCTGAGCATCGGCCACAAGATGAATCTTGGTGCTCAGTCCACCCCGGGAGCGGCCCAGAGCCTCACTTTGGCCCCCCCCTTTCCCGCAGACTGCCTGCTGGTGGGCCCGGACTATGGTGGGATCAATCATCACGTATCTGTTGTCCGGGTCATCCAGCAACACTTGGAAGATTTTCTCCCAGATTCCGGTCTTGGCCCAACGGGTGAATCGCTTGTGGACGCTTTTCCAGTTGCCGTACCCAGGGGGCAGGTCTTTCCAATGGGCTCCACTGCGCAGCACCCACAGGACGCCGTTTACGAATTTCCGGTTGTCCTTGGCCGTAACGCCAACCCAGCCGGGACGCCCGGGCAAAGAGCCTTCTATCCGACGCCACTGAGCAGTGCTCAACTCACAACGTTCCACGCAAATCCCCTCCACCGCACGTCACTTCTCAGGGTTACACTCTATCCTCCTCTAGTAAGCTCCTGCCCTATTTCCTAAGCCGAGTTTCACCCAATTGTCGATTCGCCCTAGTAGTCAGTCAACAGTGTAATCAAAATGGCAAATGCGGTGAAGTTTAGTTCGGGCGTCCTGGGTGTCGCCTGGCGCAAATTACTATTCCAGAGATGACTGACTACTAGCTACAAAAGATCAGTGAAAAATGGCGTGATTTGTGCGAAAGCCTGCAAAAAACCGATTTTTCCTGGCCAAACAGCGCCATTTTCAGGAAAAGCCCCGGCCCTTACCAACGGTCCGGCGAAAAGACTCAGTGTCCATAAACCGGCTTCCCTTATGTCCACATCGCCCAGCGTAACCGGTCAGTCCTGGTGCGATGTTTTTGTGCGATAGGGTAAGGTTTACAGAATCCCTTGCCCCAGGGCTCTGGATCCCCGCTCCCACGTGCAATAGGCCGAACTTTCGAGTACACCTTCCCATTACCTAAACCGCAAAACGCAGGTGGAGGACCCCGAAAGCACGAGAAACCTCCGGTGCAGAAGCCCCTCTGGAAACCAACGGTCAAAAAGCCTAGCGAGAAGGCAACTCCAAAGGCACAGCAGACGGAGCGCCATCCCGAACCAAACCCAGCGCAGGTCAAAGCCAGAGCGGAAAACAGGCGAAAGTACGGACAGAAGAGACCCCAGACGCCGGAGCGGAAGGAACTACAACGCCGCAGCGCCCAGACAAGGCGGGCAGAGGCCATGTCCCTTGGGCTCTGCAGGGACTGTCGAAACCCAGCAATCCACGACCAGACAAGATGCGAAGTCTGCCGCAACAAGCACAACAGGAACAGGTAGCGTCAAAACGACAAGAGGTTAGAGCAAAAGCCAGGACCTCGGTCTTCACACAGATCTAGAGCCATGGTCAAAAGATAGAATTTTCAAGTTCTTCGTTGAGATGGAGCCTCCTCAAAGGGGGAGGAAACCTACAAAATCCTCAAACACTCCCAAGCCCCCTACCAAAAAGGTCAGCAAAACAGCGCCCTTACGATCTAGACCGAACGACCGTCCAACTGGACGCCGGGACAACAGCGTCTACCATGACCCCCACAACGTCTTGGACCGGAAACGACGTAAGGGCCCAGGCACATGCAGGAGTTGCTCGGAACCAGCGATACCCGGACAGCCTCGCTGCACCACCTGTCACGAGAAAAAGGTGGGAGAGAGCCGCGCCTATCGACGAAGACACAAAGCCCAGACCCCAAAACCCGGGCCCAAACCTTCCTGATCAGCCACAATCCTGAGTGTCCCCGGCAACGACTGACCTCAACCTCATGCGGTGGTAATATACCACCGTGCATGCCCCTCTATCTCCTGCCCCCGAGCTCAATGTTCAACAGGTCCACGGGCAGGAGACGCTCAAACAACCAGAGCAAAAGGAATAGCGATGACCAGCGACCAAGAGCAGGAAGCCTTCAGTCTCGTCATAGAGAGACACAAAGCAAGCTCGTCCGAGAACGACATCAGAACCGCGGTCCAGCGTGTCATCGAAGAAGCCGGCCTAGCTACGCCCTCCGAAATGACAACAGAGATCCGACCAGGGCAAGAAAGCTCTGGAAGAATGGACCTCTACATCCACAACACCTGTATCGAGTTCAAAAAGAATATCCTGTTGTACGGCATGCCAAATCCCGCGGACGTTGACCAGTTAGATAAATACATCGAAAGTCTGCTAAAGGCACGAACCGGCGTGCGGAACGGGATACTCACCGACGGCGTCCACTACTTCCTACGCCGGGTAGGCGAAGAAAAACTGCCCCTACAGCGGCAGACAGCAATGCAGACCTTTGACCGCCCAGAACAGGCATCTCTCCTACGGGAGTACCTACACGGGATTATCTCGGCCCCGGCAGGAAACATCAGCCCCACAGCAGAAAACCTGGAACGCCAATTTGGAAGCGACTCAGACGCATTCCACGCCGGCAACCTTCTGCTGAAGGAAGCCTACGAAGCTCACCGCGACGACCCGACAGTAGCAGTCAAACGAAAACTCTGGCTGGACCTACTACAGGTAGCCCTGGGCAAGGACGCAGCCAAAGACGACGGGGAAAGTGACTGGCTCTTCATCAGACACACCTACATCACCAGCCTGATTGCCGTCATAATGCAGCAACAACTCCTAGGCGACGTGACCCGCTATGCATCCGAAAAGCCGGACGCACTGCTCAAAGGACACATTCTAGCCGAACAATCTGAACTCCATGGCATCATCGACGCTGACCTATTCACATGGCCCACCGAAGTCGGAGAAAGCGCTTACCTACACGAAATCGCCCGGGTCGCGGAACGATTCGACTGGACACAGAACGCAAAAGAAGTGGGACCAACGCTTTACCAGAATGTGATCACACAGGAGGAACGCAAAAGGCTAGGGGAATACTACACACCCCGTTGGTTGGCGAAGGAAATCACAGAAACCGTGGTTGACGACCCTCTGAACCAGCGAGTGTTGGACCCATCCTGCGGAAGTGGGACGTTCATCGAAACAGCAGTTGAGCACATCCTCAACCATTCGGATGGACTGTCGAAGACTGAAACTCTGAAGAAGCTACAGGAAAATATAATCGGAATCGACATCCACCCCGTAGCCGTCCAGCTGGCCAAGGCCACCTGGGTAATGGCAGCTGCCGGCACCATCAATGCCGCCCGGAACGAAAACCCAAACGTTGGCGCAATCACCGCCCCCATCTACCTGGGCGACTCCATGCAACTACGCTATGACACCGGCACACTCTCCGCCAGCCAATCTATCGAGCTAGAAACTCGTGAAACTCTACCAAGTCAAACAGCACCAATCATCTTCAGCATCCCCAAGGAACTGGCCAGCCAACAGGTCGGCATCGACCAACTCATCTCAGAAATCGCGACTGCCATCGATGAAAGACGAGACGCCGAACACATCGCCGACACCTACCCCATGAGCGACGAATCCCATGAAAGCATTAGGAACGTCATTGACCTGATGAAGAAACTGAATGCCGCCGACCGCAACCATGTGTGGGCGTACTACATCCGCAACATGATCCGTCCGGCAGTGATCGCCGAAGAAAAGGTTGACCGGATCATCGGAAACCCCCCATGGCTAACCTACGGCCAGAGTGCAGACATCATTCGTGAAGAACTACGGGAGATGAGCAAAAAGCGCTATCAGATCTGGGCCGGTGGAAAACTCGCCCCTCACCAGGACATAGCAACCCTGTTCTACACACGCTGTGCTGAACTTTACGCCCGGCCCGGAACACAGATCGGCATGGTGGAGCGGCGGATCCGGGCGGCCCGGTTCCCTGCCGTCAAAAGCCTGGACACCTTCGACTTTACCGCCATCCCCTCGGTGAACAAGTCCCTGGTGATGGAACTGGCACGTTGCGAATACATCCAGCGCCGGGAGAATATCATCGCCGTCGGAAACAGCGGCACCGGCAAGACCCACATCGCCCTGGGGTTGGGCCTGGCCGCCTGCCAGCGGGGGATGTCGGTGGGCTTCACCACGGCCGCCGCCCTGGTCCACGAGTTGATGGAGGCCAGAGACGAGAGGCGTCTGCTGAATCTACAGAGACAACTTTCCCGTCTGAACCTGCTGATCATCGACGAGTTAGGTTTCGTCCCCCTGTCCCCCACCGGGGCGGAGTTGCTCTTCGAGGTCTTCAGCCAGCGCTACGATCGGGACTCAATCCTGGTGACCACCAACCTTCCCTTCGACGAGTGGACCGAGGTGTTCGGGTCGGAGAGGCTGACCGGCGCACTGCTGGACCGCCTCACCCACCTGTCAATGGCGGAGGCATGTTGGGCCACTGGGGCGGAGTAAAACTGTACCACCTGGTGTGTAAGGCCAGCGAAAAAGTCCGAGCTAACTGGCCAGCATAAATGTCCGCGCCACTTGTTGAGGGAAATGCCCTCCTGACGGGTGGGACAGCAGAGGACAGGCAGGGCTTTGCACAAAAAATGTTTTTTATTGCCTATTTATTGTGCAAGATTATTTTTTATTCGCATGAATTTCCTGGGTTTCCGTCTTGGCCCTTGTCCCTGCGACCCATTCTATCCTGACTTGAATCGCTGGACTTTCCGTGCCGCTGTGGGGGGAAATTACAGGGGCGGGCCTTTTTAAGCCCGCCCCTGATAAACATCGGCATGAACGGCGTCTCGCTCAAGGTGGATAGCGAGGGCTTCTGGGTGGCGTCGGAGGTCCCGCTCCAGGTGGTTAGCTCTTCAGTAGGGGGGCGACCTCGAAGAGACCAGCCATATCCTCAGCGCGGGAGTGCCGGCTGACCCTGAGCAGCGGGAGTACGCCCTTCGTGGACCCAGAGCCTTCGTCCGGGAACGAGCCCGGGCCCTGGGGATCAGCGACCCGGTCGTGGGCCTGATCACCGGCCTGGACCACGATCGGATCCAGGTGGCGACCTACGCCGAAGGGGAGACCTAAGTGGCCGCTCTGGCTATCGGCCCCCCTCGCCACGGTGGCTAAAACTCTGGCGTTGTTCGAGCCGGGGTAAAGACCGAGGGAGGGTCAACGGCTACTGGGACTTCCTTGGACGCGATGGTTGTAGCCTCCACCGGCGGAGGCGTCTTTTCTCAGTAGGCGGCACATCCACCCTGGTAGGCAATCTGATCGGTCTGACCGTCTACGATGCCGTGGCCGAAGGAGTACGCTTGGAACAGGATGCATCGGGAAAATCCTTGGGCTCCGCGGCCGCTCGGAGCGTAATGTTGGTCCTACCACGTCGCAACGCTAAGGGCATCAAAATGGGCCTAGCGAGCACCTGTTCCTGGGCCGTGTAACGGTATTGTCCCGACCGACATCAGGGGGTATAAGACACAAATCAAGACAAGACGGACTGGTACATTAGGCTTGATGCAAGGAGGTTCTGTGTCGACTGGCGACCTGCCCAAGTATGCTGCCAAGGGGGAAAGGCAGAAACTAGACCTTGATTGGATAAAATTGCTGCACCAAGAGGGACTGCCTCCTTTTATGCCGGTAGCGTCCGATCCACCGGCCAAGTTTGGGCAAGCGATACGCGAGTTCAATCGAGCACAATACTGGCAATGTCACGAAACCCTGGAAGAACTTTGGCTGCCCGAAGGGTATCCCCTGCGCTTGTTTTACCATGGACTGATCAAGGCGGCGGTTGGCCTCCTGCACCTAGAGCGACATAACCGCCATGGAGGGACAGCTAAGCTCCGTGACGCCCAATATGCCCTGACCCCCTTTTCTCCCAAATTCATGGGCGTTGAAATCGGAAACTTGCTCAGCGATATCGGCAAGCGTTTGGCCTGTTGCCAGGATGCAGAAGTAGCAGACTGGTACGCCATAGACCAACTTGCTCCAGTCTATTTACACTTTGAGAACCCCTATTGAAACCATGCTAGTAGTCGAACATTTTTGAATTGAGGACTGAGCGAGTGTAGTCTACCAAGCATAGGGCGAAGAGGATTGGGGCGTGTGAGGAGGGGATGCTGATGAAGAGATACCGGGTCAAGCTGAGTGCGGAGGAGCGGCAGGAACTGAAGACATTGGTGTCCCGTGGCCGGGCGGCGGCTTACAAGCAGACCCACGGGCGCATCCTGCTGCTGAGTGATGAGGTCCATGCGGACGGGGCCATGAAGGATGAAGATATTGCCCGGGTCCTGCAGATTGGCCGCGCGACGGTGGAGCGGGTGCGCCGGCGTTGCGCGGAGGAAGGGATTGAGGCGGCGCTGGGACGAAAGCGGCAGCTTAATCGTCGTCCGAAGCGACTGGACGGTCAAGGGGAAGCCCACCTGATTGCCCTGGCCTGCGGAGAACCGCCGGAAGGCCGGGCCGGTTGGACGCTGACACTGTTGGCCCACCGGCTGGTTGAATGCGAGATCGTGGAAAGCATCAGCACTGAAACGGTGCGCCAGACGCTCAAAAAAACGAACTCAAGCCTTGGCTGAAGGAATGCTGGTGCATCCCTCCGCAAGGCAGCGCCGACGCAAGGCAGCGCCGAGTTTGTCTGTGCGATGGAAGACGTGCTGGAAGTCTATCAGCGCCGGTATGCGGACAACGAAGTTCTGGTCTGCCTGGACGAGACCAGCAAACAGCAGGTGAAAGAGACGCGTCTGCCGCGTCCGGCCCAGCCTGGGGCAGCGGCCTCTTACGATTACGAATACGAGCGCAACGGGGTGAGCAACCTGTTCATGTTGTTCGCTCCGCTGGAAGGGTGGCGCCGGGTGGAAGTGACGGACCGGCGCACGAAAGCCGATTGGGCCCGGGTGGTCAAGCAACTGGTGGACGAGGACTACCCGCACAAGGACCGTATTGTGCTGGTGATGGACAATTTGAACACCCACCACCCGTCCTCGCTGTACCAGGAATTTGAACCTGCCGAAGCGCGGCGCATCGCCGAACGGTTAGAGATTCACTACACTCCCAAGCATGGCAGTTGGCTGGATATGGCCGAGATTGAAATTGGGGTGATGTCCCGACAATGCCTAGACCGCCGCATTCCCGATCAAAGAACTCTGCGGCGGGAGGTGGGAGCGTGGCAGGCTACGCGCAACCAGGACGGCATACGAGTGGACTGGCGCTTTACCACCGAGGGATGCACGCATCAAACTGAAGTCCCTTTACCCATCAATCCAACACTGATGGTCTACTAGTAGAGCTCGGTGAACGCCAGCAGGAGAACCAGGGGAACCTATGGTAAATCGAGAAATTCAAGCCGCCTGGTATTACCACAACGGCACCAAGCACCCCCACGGGAATCTGATGGACCCTCGGCACTCCTTTGACCCGTCGAGTCAACCCCTGCTGTTCAAAGTATACCCGGACCTGGATCCGATTCCGTTGCCGTTTGAGGCATCGCCATCGGTGGTGCCCGCGCTATCCGCGATCTCCATGGAGGTTATTCCCTCAGTCAGTGACGGAACACTGGATATCACCACCTTGAGCAGCATTCTGTACTTCTCAGCTGGGATTACCAAGAGGTTGAACTTCCCCTGGGGATCCATGCCGTTTCGTGCCGCGGCCTGTACCGGTGCTCTGTACCACATCGAGCTTTATGTGGTATGTGGAGACCTGCCTGGTTTAGCAGCCGGAGTCTACCACTATAATCCCGGAGGGCCGTCCCTAACCCGGCTACGGCCGGGCGACTATCGGGGAACCCTGGTGGCTGTCAGTGGCAACGAGCCGAGCTTGATCCATGCTCCCGCCATAATCCTCTATACCGATGTATTTTGGCGGAACGCCTGTAAGTACCAGGCCCGGGAATACCGCCACTCCTATTGGGACAGCGGAACCATTCTGGCGAACACTTTAGCCATAGCCGCGGCGCATGGCCTACCTGCTAAGGTGGTGGCCGGATTCGTGGACAGCTCGGTTAACCGCCTGCTGGATCTAGAGAACCGGCAGGAAGTAGCTCTCGTGTTGGTACCAGTTGGATTCGTTCCCGAGCCGTCAATCGGATCCTCTTCCGACTTAGAGCCGCTTTCGCTGGATACTCAGCCGATTTCGGAGTACGAGGTAGAATTACCCGCCATTTGGGAGATGCACGGTGCCTCCTCTCTGACGGATGAAGCAGAGGTGGTTTCTTGGCGAGGCGAAGGCCCGGCAATGCTGATGCCCCATCCTTCGGGACGCCTCGTACCGTTAAATCGCTACTCTGACGGCGAGACGCCCCAGGACTCCATCGAGTCGGTCATCGTTCGGCGCGGGTCCGCACGCCGTTTCAGCCACGAATCGATAACCCTCCGGGAGCTGTCGACGGTGCTCGAAAAGGCCACGCAGGGCATACAGGCAGACTTTTTAGGACAACCTGGCGCTGCTCTCAATGATATTTATCTGATCGTTAACACTGTGGACGACCTCCCATCTGGCGCATATGTGTTCCACCGAGACCTGAAGGCTCTGGAGCTGCTGAAGGAAGGAGACTACCGTCGGCAAGCTGGTCACCTGGGGCTCGATCAGCCGCTTCCGGCCGATGCCAGCGTCGACTTTTTCTTCATGACTAATCTGAATCCGATACTGGAGCGTTTTGGTAACCGGGGTTACCGGTTGGCTCAGCTGGATGCCAGTATCACAGCGGGCAAAATCTACCTGGCAGCCTATGCCCAAAGACTGGGGGCCTCTGGCCTGACGTTTTACGACGACCAAGTATCCGGATTCTTCTCGCCCCATGCGGAAGGTAAAAGCGTGATGTTCCTGGTGGCGCTGGGGAAGCGAGCCAGGCGTAGGCTAGTCACCCTCGACACCAGTCGGCTGAGGCAACAGCCCAACTTGTAAAGGGCACGCCACTTAAGGAACTTGACCATCGCCGAGGAGTTGCCATACCTGGAGAGAGAACACACCTCTCCGAGACCAAGCGAGCAAATTTTAGAAGTAGAGACTATCAAGGTCCCAAAACCGTCAAGCTAGAAACGGGAGTCGAGGAGTGCTTTGCATGAGAGTGTATTGGCGAAAGGTAAAAAGGGGAGAGAACCTGATTCTCAGTGACGAAAACGACGGCCATGAAGAGGAGCTTGGAGGGTTCCGAGACACCAAACGGGGCATCGACGCGTCGGCGAAGACTTTTAGCTACGACCCGAGCCGCTCCCAGAAGGGGTTCCCATCTATCGAAGAAGCCAAGGATTTCGTGGAGTCCTTCAGACCTTGGGAGCTATTCGGTACCCAGGGCGTTACTGTCGACCCTGGGGTTAGGCCCGCCCTAGATTCGGCCACAACAGACACAGCGGCCACAACAGACACAGCGGGCACGCCAGACCAGCCGGCGCAGCAGATGGTGGCGGACCTGCGATCAACGAGAGGATGGTGGCAGTTTTGGAAGAAGAGTTAGACGCTCCATGACCCTCCCGCCAGAGACCCGCGCCAGTAGATGCCACTTGGCTTTGGTTTAGCCCGAATCCACCGGTGGACACTGATAGACGGCGTGAGGACAGGGGAAGGGGGGTGAGGGAGTTACAAGCGCGATGATCCGGGCTCGAATTCGGGTAGACGGGAAGTTGGAGGACGATCTGCGGCGCTTTTGGGGGCGCCGCTGGCGGCCTGCAGAGGCTGTGGTGAGCGAGATGGCGGGATAGGACACGGCAAGAGGCGCTCGCGGACCGGACTGGCGCGAGTTGGCGGGGACGTTCAATTGGCCGGATGGCGGGTCAGTGGCAGACGGGCACCATCAGGCTCGGAGTGGAATGGCTCGCAGTCGGGCCAAGGCGCGACCGACCTTCTCCTCCCATGGCCAACCCTTGGGAAGATGCAGGGTGAGGCGGCGCGCCGAGCGGGTGAGTCGTCCGGCCAGGGAGAAGAACCGCCGCCGGAGGGTCTTGGTGGTCGCGATCTGCTCGCCCAGACCTATCCGCGCCGTCCAGCGGGCCAGGTTGTGGGCCATCACCTGTACCGCCAGCCAAGCGCCATTGGCGGCGAAGCGGCCGGACGGCATGTGGTTCAGACCGACGCCGTACTTGAGGTCTCGAATGGCGTTCTCGATCTCGGCGTGGCGACGGTGGTCGGCCTCCAGTTCCAGGGTTTTCCCGTCCCGGTCGGTGATGAAGCCGTGATAGCTGTAGGTGGCGAAGAGGGCCAGTTGGTAACCGGGCGTGGGCTTCACCCGCCGGACGATGAGCCGCACCGGTGCGGCGCCGGGCTCAGTCCGGAAGGGGGTGCAGGTGGTCTCCGCCACATCGGCGGCGCCGTCCATCCAATAGGGGACCGGCGTCCAGTCTGCATCGGGAATCGCCTCGATCAGGTTCCGCAGGCTTTTGTGCTGGCGGATGGTGATGGAGAAGCGGACATCCATCTCACGACAGGCGGCGACGAGAGCGTGGGCGTAGAAGCCGCTGTCGGCCCGCGCCGTGAGTTGCCCGCTGGCTCCGCCGTAGCGCACCCGCCCCACCGTCTCCCGCAGGAAGTGGGCGGCACCGCGGGAAGTGTTGGCGCGGCCCTCGCGCAGCCGGGCCATCAACACGTCGCCGGTGCCGGCCCCAGTAGTTCAAGCCCGGGCCAACAGCGGGTGATAGCCCCGCTTGCCGGTATACCCGTGATGGCGTGCGCCCTCCTTGGCCAGTCCGTAGGTCTCGCAGATGGTGGAGTCCAGGTCAATGGTCGGGGTCCCCTCGCCGGGTCCCGCCCCGGCCTGCCATGCCCGGGCCAGCAACTCGCGGCTCACCCGGTCGAGTTGACGGACGTGGCCCCACCGGAAGCTGCGCAGGAAGGTGCCCAGGGTGGATGGCGCCTTGACCGTGCCGCCCAGGGTGCAGGCCGTCCCCCCGGTGCGCAACACATCGGCGTCGTCAATGCAGTCGCCCCCAGCCAGCGCGGAGGCCACCAGCGTCATCATCTTGTCGCCCGTGTTCGCCCGCCCTGGGGCATTGCCCAGGTCGAGGCGCTGCCGGACGAGTTCGGGCAGGCCGAGATGCCGGGCCAGGGTGGCCGGAAGGAGCAGCCCGGCATTGGCCGCCAGGCGGCGGTCGTCGAAGGTGATTTGGATCCGGTCGGGGTGGTTGCGTGGTAGCATCTATTGGGTGCTCCTTTTCTGGGGTCGGTTTTTTGTTACAAAACCATTATCCCAGAGGCACAGGAGCACCTTCTTGCCGCTTCAGGACGCTAACCCCACGCCCTCCTTCGGTGGATTCGGGCTTAAGGGGAAGGCTCCCTTATGGCTTTGACGCAGTCCCAAGACAAAATGTTGTTCTCCTTAAGCCACCCCTGCTTTTCCACGAACTTAACCTGCTCCTTTTTCTTCAGGTCCTCGACCTCGGGTCCCACAATGAACTGGACTATTTTTCGGTCCTCGCCCAGAATTGTGAGGAGTATTTTGGCCAACACATACTGGCGGATAAGTTGATGGACAAGAACATAACGGCTATCCCCGTCAAGATCGCTTTCGTCCTTGGCTTCCCCGATGAACAAATGGCTTGGTGTTTCCAGAACAATGTCAATTTCCGTGTTGCGGAGGTTATCCTTTAACGCTTCGGGGCTCGGTTTCTCGGCGCCAGATGCGAAGATGTCGTCGGACACACGGTAATTCCAGTCCTGCAGGTCGTTTAAAGGACGGCGCCTTGCGGATCTAGCTTCAGCAATGAATGCCTTGATTTCCCCTCGAAGGCTCCCGAACAGGCTCTGGTAAACATCCTTGCACTGAGTAGCGGAGATGGATTCTTCGTAGTCTCTAATGCCCTTCCAAAACAGCTCAACCTTCACGCTGTCGGGCGCTACCTCTTGAGCATCTTGATAGGGTTCAAGCAGCCTTTGAACGAGCTTGACCTTGGCATCGTCGCTCAAGGCGTGGAAATTCTCGACCGTTTTCCAGTTCTCCGTGCGGTTCCTGATTCCCAGGATGCCCATGTCATCTGGTCCTCCTACAATTAAATTTCTGTCCCCGAGTTTAATTCGACCTGTTATTCAGGCGAGGTGGCTCAGGGCGGTTAGTACCCGGACGAGGGCCTCTGTGTCCATCCGGCAGTAAACTAGCAGCGCTTCCCTGATTCTGGTTCTCTCCTCCTCGGTGATGTTCCCCGTGATAATTCTAGCGTAAAAGGCCGAAGCGGCGGAGCCATCCTGGATGTCCAGGTCGGAGTACCCCCAGCCCGGGACCAGGACCGGAACGACCGACTTCAGGGAATTGTTGGGCAGCGCAGGGTTGTGGTAGCTGCTCCGGATTATGGGCAACAGGTCGAACAACCGGTCCCGCAGGCACGCCAACTCACTCTCGTACCTGGGATAGTCTCTCCCCAACTCGGTCAAGATCCGTTGCTCATACGGGGAATAGACCACTATGGAACCTTGGGGGGAATGGCGTCTAGAAGGCTGAGGATCAGCCGCTCTCTGGGATCGTCGGCATCGCCATTTAAAAACTCTCGGTGGGTCAGATGACCATCCGCCTCCTGGATGTGCAGGGACCACTGGAATGGAACGGTCTGATAGGGACGGGTGCCGGCGTAAACTGGCAGCGCGGGCATGAAGGTCTCGAAGTCCAAGAACCCCGCCGGGTATGTGATTTCCGCGAGCTGGGCCCCCAGGTTATGGCTCACAACTGCCTCTCCATAATCACCACCAGGATCCCCAACTCCACTGTGGTGGCAATGTCCAAAGAAGGGACACAGGTACGGGCTGGTGCAGTGTCGCCCCGTCCCGATGTCCGGCGGCGCTTCCCGTTGCAGTGCTTCCCACATCCGGGCAAGGTCACCGGGCACGCTGTCAGAGACGGACCGCTGGGCTTGAGCCGTGACGTCATCCATGGTGAAGAGCTCCTCCAGATTGTAGTCTCCGCCCGGGTAAACGTATCGGTTGTTGATGTGCATGAGGTGGGCGTTCTTGATGGGGACTCCCAGGTTCTGCAGGACGTACAACTGGATGGCCACGTCGGGGATGTGCTCCGGTTTGACTCCGGTCGACGACTTCACCTCAACCAGGTCGAACCCCCCGTCATTGTCTTGCACAAGAATGTCCGCCCTGATCCTGATTCCCTCGAACGTGAACGCTGCCTCGTACAAGGGTGGGACAGGGCTAGCTACCAGCAGGGTGCCAGTGGTCTCGACGGCATTGACATGCTCGTAGTAGGGTTCCGCTACGAGCGTACCGCTTGGGAACCGCTGGCGAGCCAATTCACCAACGGCGGTACCGGTGTCAAATATGGCCTGATGGCTATCCGACACTGGGTCGGCCAGTTCCCTTTGGTGGTATTCAAGGTACAACCGTTTTAAGCACTGTAACCCTGCGGTGAACCGGGACTTTGAAAGGTTGGGATGCCGCTGGGAACTGATCAACCTAATCTCCTGACTATTGATCCCTCAAGTTGGGACCACCGAGCTAACCAAGGCACGCATGCAGCCAAATGAATGATGGCCAACATGAAAAGGGTGATCCGTGCCAGAAACCCCATAATCAGGGATCGAAGCATGTTTAAAACCAAAGCGCATCTTGTTGACCTGTAGACAAGCCATGACCAGAACGTCCGGTGGTCCCAACACTCGGTGGGACGGGCATTTTCGGGCGGGGGCAGTTCCAAGTAACTCCTAGGCCTGCCCTCTGGTAGAGGTGAGTGCAGGCCAGGCCTGGGCTCCTACTCAGAGCTTATCAACCAACCGGAGTTGTGGAAAGAAGAGAAGGGTCTTTTCGATACAGGGAACCGGGGTCGGATTTCACGGATCCGCCTCCATGCGTGATAAGTTTCCAGAGTAATGCGGCTATGCAACCGTGAAGGCGCTCCAAATAACCAGGGCCCACCTAACTGGACAAAAACAAGAACCTTTGCTTTGAGGTTCACTCTAGCGGTGTAATCGGCCACCCCGCCCCACCGGAAGGATGATGTTGCCAAGCCCCTGCTGACTCGGCGAGGGTTTTTCCTTCGACCGAAGCCGACGAAAATCCTTCAGCTGGAACGCTCATAACGAGTGCCCTCAGCAACACCCACTAGGATGGCTCGTACGGGCAGGCTCGAGCCCGCATGAGGGTCGAGTACCACCGTTGCCAATCTGCGTCCCGCTTGCAGAGATATCCGGCGTTCAATCTCTGTCAACAACTCGTCGTCGAGGCCAACGCCATTGCGTAGAAGCGACACAAACACGGCTGCCAGGGAATCAGATGTGTCAGGGTTCGAAATGGCTTCTCGGACTTTACCAGCTGCGATGTGATCGCGGCGCAAACGGTGAGAGACGTACCGAGCGAAAACCCGGTCTATGTAAGGATTGCCTATCTTGCAGAGACGGTCGTGGTGTTGCCGAATCTGGGCCACGATCGCGTCGCTAGCGGAAACTGAGTAAGCCAACGCGAAGTAAGTTCCGGAATTGACACGGTGGGTTGATCGGTTCCCGCTGGATTCCCGCAACTCAGAATGGAATTGCCAAGCTTTTTGCACCATTGGATGTTCAGGAAATAACACTGCCAACGATTCGAGTGCGGGTCCCTCGATACTTCCTTCTGCGGCCTGTTCAAGCGCGTCTTGCATTTGCTCGGGTTGCAAACCCATCCGTTCCGGCTGAGCCAACAAATAGCTGACTGTTTCGTCGCGGGAGTAGTGGCTTTCGCGCAAGAAGGATATCAGGGCTTCCGAGACCGCTTCAAATTTTTCGGCTCTCCTTCGGATGGTCCACAGAAAGATACCGCTTCGGGTCTGTAGTTGGGGATTCGCGGCCAACTCTCTCTCGAGCTCACGCTCCAAAGCAGGGCTTTCCGCAGCGACCAGCGCGAGCGTGTCCCAGACAGAATCCAGGTTATCTCTTTCCAGTGGTCCCGACAGTAGGGCGAGCAGTTGGTCCCCGAACGTGCTCCGCAATAGTTCCCATGAGGCTCCTATTTGCTGCAACAAAATTCTATTGGGGCCATGTAGATGGTTAGTCAGGCTTACACTCAGCCCGGCTGAGTTGCCAATCGCGTCTAAGCGATTCAACAACGGGGACCAGTTTTCCAAGACGCACATTCCGACCCATGCGGCACGGCGGCGGTCTTCGTGGTCTGGTCCGCGTGCTAACGCCTGCTCACCAAGGCGTGCCAGAGCATGGCTCCACGCCTCTTCTGCGCCGGGCATTTCTTGTTTGATCTTAACCAGGGCCTGGTGATAGGCGAAGGAAGCGACGCTCTTGTTTGGGCCGGACCTTTCATCAGCCCAGCGTGCGGTCAATTCGCTGACCAGCCTGGGTTCAATCCCACGCTCGGCCAACGTCCGGCAAATATGAGCACGGAGGTATGCCGGAAGGGAACGCAGAACTTTGGAAGCTTCAGCCAGAAACGGTTTCAGGTTCTCTGGCTGCTCTCTGAAAGCATGGAGGAACGCCCCGAGAGGACGATCGTCGCGTCCAGCGATTTCTTTCAGAATTTCCTCCGAACCTTCCGCTGGATAAAGTTCAATGGCGAGGTCCAGGCGCGGATCACCGTAGATCCAATGGAGGGAATCCGGAATAAACTCGATCGCCTCACGAACCCTATGATCTGTCTCCGGCTGGTGGGACGGGGCTGTTTCCCGATAGGCTCGGATTAGAGCGGAGGCGACAATGTCATAACGCGGGGAATTAGGGATAGGCGAGCTTGCCAGAGAACGGAGTATTTCCATAAGCCGCGGGATCACATCCTCGGGATCCAAGACGCTGGAAGCCGCGTTGGCGACCATCGATGCTCGAACGGGGTCGCCCATTATTATCGACCGAAGTTCGTTTAGGGCGTCTGAATCCCCAGGGAAGTGTTCCACCAGAGCGGCGGCGGCCCAGTGGGGAACAGACGAGTTCGCGAGGTTCTTCAGCAGGGCGTTTCTCATTAGGGGGCCCTGATCTACAGCCGCGAGGCTGAATAGAGACCGTTCCATGAACTTGGTATCGGTGTTGCTTAGGAAGTGTTCGATTGACTCGGCAACACGACGGTTGTGGGGGGAGCCTTTTTGATAGGCCCTTGCCAGAGGATCGATGTCGCCGATGATGATTTGGTGTTTAAGGCCGTATGATCTGTTTCCACGGATCTGGTCGCACACCCAGTTAGCAACGCTTTCGTCATCGGCAAAAGCCCTGAGAATGACCGTTCGCGTGACTTCAGATCCCCAATAAGGAACATCACCAGACGAATGGAAATCCAGCAGGTCGGTCAACACGGACTGATCATCCCGCACGGCGGCCGAAATGGCTGCGACGAGCATCCCGAAATGGACCTCTGGGGTTTCCTGCGTCCAGAGATGTTCAAGGAGCCATTCTTTTTCGGCGCCGGTGAGTGCCTGGGTGGCCGGACGTGAAATGTTTGGGATGTCCGGAAAAACATCGGCCAAGACTTCGAGCGCATCGCTTATGGCCACTAGCCGGACTTGCTCGTCCGAATGAGACCGGGCTTCATCGAGGATGTTAGCAACCTCTGGATCGTGGTGCCATCCCAAGGCCAGAGCTGTGAGCGCTGCTGCTTGCGCGAGACCGGACGGTGGGTCCGCTAGAATGTTGAACAAAGCCGCACGAACACGGCTGCATTCCTCATCGGTCGCAATGGTGGAGCACCTGACAGCGATGGTGCTGGCGTTGTCAAAGGCAGCATATTTGTCCGCATTCCGGAGGGCGAAAACCAACATCTGGCAAACAGTTTCCGAAAAGCCGGTGTCGGGCGGTACCTGGGCGATCCGAGAGGCCAACTCTCGCGACGGCTCCTGGACCAACACCGTCCAACGCTTCAAGCATTCGCGAACCGTGTTCTCGGTTAGCGGTCCGTTCACGCCAGTCAACATGGCGTCCAGCAGGCGGGCCCGATGGGGTCCGTAAGCATGGGTCTCAATGACGTCGACGATGTCCGACGCATTCGTTTTCACGGAGTCTGGCGGGAGACCATAAGGCCCGAACGTGATTTCGGCTAGGAACTCGCGTGCGCACAGTCCTGTGGGAGACTCGTCGATGCGGTCCCGGACGAGGGCCATCAAGGCACTCAGCTCAGAAAGGCGGGAGATCCTCCGAAAGGTGATAAGGAGCACTTCCTTCCACGTTGGGTCTCCCACGAATTTTGCAAACAAGTCTTGAACGTCAGTGAATTCGAGCCTGCTGACGATATGATCCGCTGCGAGCTGTTCTTGCATCACTCTGTGGATGAAGCCCAGTTGTTGCGG
This sequence comes from Dehalococcoidia bacterium, assembly GCA_965226825.1. GTDB lineage: Bacteria > Chloroflexota > Dehalococcoidia > Lucifugimonadales > UBA3495 > Io17-Chloro-G2. The sequence goes on along the minus strand of CBDDED010000003.1, from coordinate 2,193,112 downwards.
GCCAATACGCACCAAGAGTCCCAGCTCACCTTCGGCAACGTCCAAGAGTTGGTTGGCGGTGTTGACTGCGCTTTCTCGGCTCATCGAGAGGTGAGTAGGGTCCTGAAGAGCATCTATGAAGTCCTCCCGCAGGGCATTTTCATCCCAGACCGAGAAGTTCCCGCGCGATTGATTCACGTAGGCAACTTTGCGCAGAACCGCCTCCAGGTCGTGTTGCGGCAATCCTTGATGCGCTGTAGTTACGTCGGCAGCAGTGCGTCTCCTATGGGGAAGGTCCGCCACCAAGAGTTGGAGGGCACGGCCGTAGACATCGAATCGTTGGACCGGCAACTGCGAGGAACTGGACAGGCGCAACATAACCAGCATGATCAGGAACAGCGGCGTGCCGCTGAATGCGCTCAATTCAGGCACTAGGTGCACCTGGGCCAGGAACTCGTCGACTGTCTTGTCAATGATTTCATCTGAGCCCGTGGGATTGTCGCTGTTGATCGCGGCCCGAAAATAGTGGGACGCGAGAGACCTCTGCTGTTGGTAGGTCAACGGCGCAATCCGGCAATAAACCCATCCGGCACCCAGAGTTAGCCTGGAAAGGCCATAGGGACGGGTTGAGGCCACCACGGGGATGCCGCGGACGGCTGCTAATTTTTCCACGGCCCTGGCCGCATAGCGGCCTGCGTCGTCGGATGTCCATTCGTCAAGTCCGTCGACTACGAGCAGCAGACGGCGGACCTCAAGGGCCTTTTCGACCAGCGGCCAGATTTGGGCCGATTCATTCTGTTCCAGCCAGGCTTTGAGCGCGAGGCTGACCGTGGCGGCCTCCCCTGTCTGTCCGACGACCCTTTGTACCAAAAAATTAAACGGGAGCCAGACCGGTAGGTATTCTCCCCAATGCTCCGCGACCGTTTTCCATTGAGGCTCTTCCCTAAGCAGATCTAGTACCAAGTATCTTAGCAAGGCGCTCTTTCCTGCGCCCGGGTCACCTATGATGACCTGTAACTGTTCCGTTCCTATCCACTGGTCCGCCGACAGTCGTTCCACTACCTCCGCAGGCTGGGCGATGCGGTCAGAGCCGAAGGCGCTCGGCAATGACCAACTGTGTTCGTCCGGGAGCCACGCGTTCCATTCTTCGGCCGTTTCAAAACGACTGCTTGGAGCCGGCGTTGGGTGTGCTGCTTCGGCCTCGACCGCCACGCTGTATGGATAAGATGCGGTTTGATGTGCCGCCGAGACCAGGTCTGGTGTGACGAGGCGATCCAACAAATCGATCCGTCGAACTTCGTTCAACCCAAAGCCAGCAAATCCTTGTTCGGCGAGACCGAATGTAACAGTATAGATGCGCGCGAGTTCCTGGCGGAGTTCCGCGATATCGCTCGCCTCCAACCGATCGCCCAGTTGGCGTGCTGCCTCTTCCCCGCAGAACGCCGTCACCCACGGCCTTCCGAAGAAATCGTCTACCAATTCAGGGTGCCCTTTCAGCATTTCCGATATTCTTTCCTGGTCCCACACCTCAAAGGCGATTGACTGTTGCTCGAGCCTTACTGAGACTTCTTCAACTTTGTCGAGGATCTGGGTAGATCTGGCTGAGGAACTGGTCGCGTAGATGAATTTTTGAGAGTCTTCAACCCATTTCCCCTCCAAGAAATCGTTTACGCTTTTCTCTAGGTTCGCCTGGGTTACATTGGTGATGCGGCGCGATTGAAGGGTCAAGTGGCGTCGAATGTCCGGGGCATCATCTGGCGCGATCGGGGCGACCGCGTACATGTCGATTCCTTGCTGCGTTTGACCAGGTACGCCGTAAATGGCTGCGCGAACTGCGCCTACAACCTGGGTTCGGAGAAGTCTGAAGCAAATACGTTCAAAATCATTCCAGCCAATCTCGGCTAAAGGCAGCAGTTGGCTGTGTGTTTGCACAGGCAGGGGAAGACCGCCACCTGTTCCCGGAGTTAGCAACCATGACGGCGTTGCCGAGGCCGCGGCGGGAGTGCTGGAGCTTGCCGCAGGTGTTTGGGCCTGCTGTTCCAATTCGGTCATTCGCGGGACTCCCACGCTATTGGGAATGGCTCGTCGCCAATTGTACCGGGTTGACCGACGTGATCAAACAAGCTACCTGGCACGCTGCATCAACGTGCTAGATCGCTGAAATCTGGTATCCACTAGCGTTAGAACCAATAGCTGACCATACCAAAGATTGCCAGAGACAAGAGGCGAGTGTGTGAGAGCTTGGCATTGAAAGTCGGTTGCCACTACCTTGCCGGCAATGCACAAGTCCGGCTTACGGCAGGCAATCATCCCCTAAAATGGCTCCTTGTTGCACACTCAGAGCCACCTTGGAGGACTCGAACCGGTCGTTAGCGTGGTCACATCTAACCTGTTCGTCATTCGACCACGACCGTTCAGATGATGGGAATTCATGAAACCTACGAGTCTGTCAGTCCTTGGTCCATCCCGGCCTCAGTCCAACAAGCACCACAATTTGCCATTGATATTGCCTCCCAAGCGTGACGACAGCGGGGCATGACGGGTTGATCGAGACCTGGGTCCAAAATTTCTAGTGGTCCATGGGTTTGCTCTTCCGAATGTTGGCGTTTTCGACCTCAAAGGCCTAACTTTTCTCAAGCGGCCCCGTCATTGATAATCTACGACGGGGACAAGTCCACCGCCCATGAATACCGTAGCTTTTGGTGTTGATTGAGTAATAGGCATGGTGGAGCGGCGGATCCGGGCAGCCCGCTTCCCCGCCGTCAAAAGCCTGGACACCTTCGACTTTACGGCCATCCCGTCGGTGAACAAGTCCCTGGTGATGGAACTGGCTCGTTGCGAATACGTACAACGCCGGGAGAATATCATCGCCGTCGGCAACAGCGGCACCGGCAAGACCCACGCGGCCCTGGGACTGGGCCTGGCCGCCTGCCAGCGCGGGATGTCCGTGGGATTCACCACGGCCGCCGCCCTGGTCCACGAGTTGATGGAGGCCAGGGATGAAAGACGTCTGCTCAACCTCCAGAGACAACTTTCCCGCCTCAGCCTGCTGATCATCGACGAACTGGGCTTCGTGCCCCTGTTCCCCACCGGGGCGGAACTGCTCTTCGAGGTCTTCAGCCAGCGCTACGAGCGGGGCTCCATCCTGATGACCACCAACCTTCCCTTCGACGAGTGGACCGAGGTCTTCGGGTCGGGGAGGCTCACCGGGGCCCTGCGGGACCGTCTCACCCACCATGTCCACATCCTGGAGATGAACGGCGAGAGCTACCGTCTCAAGCGTAGCAGGGAGAGCGCTGTGTCCCAACCTTCAGACGAGCCTCACGAAGAATAGGTTGCATCAAGACCTTCCTTCCTGCCTGCCATCTGCTGCCCCGCCCGTAAGCAGGGCATTCCCCTCAACAAGTGGTGCGGACATTTATGCTGGCCCGTTAGTTCGGATTTTTCGCTGGCCTTACACACCAGGTGGTACAGTTTTACTCCGCCCCAGTTGTTGACGTTCAGCGAAAAGGTCTTCGCTAACTGGCCAGCAGAAATGTCAAATTCACATCAAGGAGAATGTGACTTTGACTCAAAAAGAACAGGCAAGACTTCAGGTTCTGAACAGTTTGCTGGCGGAGCACATGACATTGGACCAGGCAGCCACGCTGATGGGTGTCACCACTCGCCACACCAGGCGCATCCTGGCGGCTTACCGGGAACGGGGCGCCGCCGCGGTTGCTCACGGTCACCGGGGCCGCAGGCCAGCCAACGCAACGCCCGATGCCGTGGTGGCCGGTGTAGTTCGTTTGGCTCGTACCAGGTACGCCGGGGCCACCCACACCCACCTGGGCGAGTTGCTGAGTGAGCGCGACGGCATCGACATCGGCAGGACCACCCTGCGGCGCATCCTGGTCAACGCCGGGTTGAGCAGTCCGCGGCGAAGGCGTCCGCCCAAGCACCGGGTACGCCGCCAGCGCATGCCGCGGGAGGGCATGCTGATCCAGTGGACGGCAGTTTCCACCGGTGGCTGGGGGAAGACGGTCCCCAGTTCACCCTCCTGATCGCGGTGGACGATGCCACAGGCTGCGTGGTCAACGCCCTGTTTTGCGAACATGAGGACGCCCACAGCTACTTCCTGCTGATCCACGGCCTGGTACAGCATCTCGGCCTACCCGTCGCCCTCTACACCGACCGGCACGGGGTCTTCAGGCACACGCCCGGCTCCGGCCTCCCTGGGATGCCAACCCAGTTCAGCCGGGCCATGGACGAACTGGGGATCCAGATGATATTCGCCCTCTCTCCCCAGGCCAAGGGTCGGGTGGAGCGGATGGCGGGAACGTTCCAGGACCGACTGGTAACCGAACTCCGGCTGGCAAGCGCCGGCAGCATCGGGGAAGCCAACAGCGCTCTGGAGCAGTTCTTGCCACGATTCAACCAGCGCTTCCAGGTTCCCCCGCAACGCCCTGAGCCTGCATTCCGGCCTCTCATCCCGGAGCTGTGCCTGGAACAGGTCCTGTGCTTCAAGCACCGCAGGAGAGTGGCCAGGGACAACACGGTGAGGTTCCAGTTGCACACCCTACAGTTGCTGCCGGGCCCGGAACGCCCCAGTTATGCCGGGGCGGCTGTGGAGGTCCTGGAAGGACTGGACGGCCAGTTGTCGGTGCGGCATGAAGGGCGCATCGTCCCTGCCCAGGAGGCGCGCCCCAGTCCGATATTTCTCCGAAACGGGCACGGGCGTTCCGCCACTGTTCCTGTCCCGACTTCCGGCGCCAACGGGCTGGGCGAACGCTGGACGGCTGCTCTCAAACCACTGGACTCGAGGGCAGAGGAAGAGCAGGATCAAGGGGTCATCACAGACAGCGCGGCCACAGCCGGCAAGCTCAAAGCCACCTCTCCGCGCAAGCCGACGTTCCTTCAGAGGGAGAGATGGAAGGCGATTCAGAAAGCCCGGCGCAAGGGGATGTCGCTGCGAGCGATCGAGCGGGAGTTGGGAATCAACAGGGCCACCTTGAGGAATTACCTGGACGCCGAGGGTCCTCCGACGCGGCAACCCCGGGTCGGTCCCACTACGTCATCATTTGATACCATGGCAACCTAACCGAGTGACATTTATGCTGGCCGCTTAAACGGACATTTATCCTGAATAGCGACACCTTTTACAGAGGACACAGCCGCATCAAACGCGCCAACTCCGGAAGGTCTGCTCCAGCACCCCGACACACCGAGCAACATCGGCCGCCTGTCTTCCTTCAGCCATGACCACTTCCGCTGCTCAATGGTGTTGATCATTTCTTCAGTAAAATGTTTCCTGTCCGGCTGTCTCCACCTAAGACATCCTGATTAACACCTTCATGCGGGAAAACTCCTACCAGTCGGCGAACTTCGTAGACCGGATGACCCGCGTCAACCGGGGCCGAGCCTTCTACAGCAGCGCCGAAAACCTGGGCAAATACGTGCTGGTGGACGACGTAACCAACCGCAAGAAGAAGGTGCTGGCGTAGCAGCACTGCCGCCTGACAAATAAGATCCTACTGGGCGGTCCTGCCGCCGTCTATCACCAACTCCGACCCGGTGACGAAAGATGACTCGTCCGACGCCAGGTACAGCACCCCGTAGGCAATCTCGTTCGGGGTGCCCATGCGACCCATGGGTATGAGGGCTGCCTGGGCAGGATTGACCATGGCCGTGGCTACAGTGCCGGGGTGAACCGAGTTGCACCGGATGTTGTCCTTGGCGTATTGCACCGCGGTGGCCTTGCTGAAAGTACGGATGGAACCCTTGGTGGCGGCGTAGGCAGCAGAGTTGCCCGGGGCCGGCGCGATGGCCGCCGCGGAGGAGATGTTGACGATGGACCCTCCTCCCGTCTGCCTCATGGCTGGGATGGCCTGCTTTGTTCCCAGGAACACTCCCTTATTGTTAACTGCCGAAATCCTGTCCCAGTCCTCTGCGTCAAAGCTTTCAATCGGTCCCGTGATGGAGATGCCGGCATTGTTCACTAGGATGTCTAGCCTGCCGAACCGGGTCATCAGCTCTGAGATCGCCTGCAGCCAGTCCTCTTCGTTGGTCACGTCCATCTTTATGAACAAGCACTCGCCGCCGTCCTCGTTTATTTCATCGGCGGTCCGCTTCCCCTCGTCTTCCAGCACGTCGCCGATAACCACCTTGGCTCCCTCCCGGGCGAACAGCCTGGCTTCCGCCGCACCCAAACCACGGGCAGCACCGCTGATTAGCGCCACCTTGTTTTCGAGACGCATAACACTCCCTAATCCAGCCCGTCAACGAGGAAATAAATTACGATGGGATCCGTTGGAGCGCGGGGGCTGCCCAGGGCCCTTGAATATCCGCACCGCTCAGACTCCCGAGCAGACGGGTTTCGCATGGCCCTAACAGTGAACGAAGTATAACACCCGCTCACGAAAGGTCTTGGGGCAGCCAAATCCCGGGTGGGCCGTCCCGGTAAGACGCTTTTTGGGCGGCTCTTCAAGTAAATGAGGGGAATGCACCGTTAGGTTCCAAGACCTAAGACGAAATTGACATATTATCTCAACTGTGGTATCTGCTATCAGTATGCCAGCACTAGCTGGCGGTTTGATGGAGGATTACTATGCAAATACGGTGGTGTTCCACACCAAGATGGATAGTTTTGATTGCTATGTTGCTGCTTCTCGTCGCGGCAGTGGCCTGCGAGGGAGATGACGACACACCGGCGGCCGCACCACCGGAACAAGCCATGGAAGGGAAGGAGCCCACCGCGGCGCCCGCGCCGACGGAAGCGGCGTCAGCAATTGAAAGAGATGCGGGGTATATAAGCGCCCCCGAGAGCAACCCTCAGTACGGCGGCGTGCTTAAGTGGGCTGGAATAGCATCCACCACCATGTACGACATGCACCAGTCGGGCAGCGTGACGAACATCGGCCCGCAAAGCCCCATGTACGACCAACTGGTGCGGCTCAACCCTGTCACTTGGGAAGGCATAATCCCCGCCCTGGCTACCGAGTGGACAATATCTGATGATGGAAAGACCTACACCTTCTCTATTCGGGAGGGCGTGAAGTTCCATAACGGCGTTCCTTTGACCGCAGAGGACGTAGTGGCCAGCTTCAACCACATTATCTTCCCGCCCGAGGGCGTCCTCAGTCCCAGGAAAGGATTCTTCGGAACAGTGACAGAAGTAGTAGCCACTGATCCCATGACAGCGGAATTCCGCCTCAGCGAGCCTAGAGGATTCACGCTGCGGGCTATTGCCGCAGGGCACAACGTTATCGTGAGCAAGCAGGACTTAGAGGCGCACGACTACGATTTGCGGCGCGTGCACGACTATCCGGGTACCGGTCCTTTCCGCCTCAGGAATCTGGAGCCGAAAATTGCCTGGAAACTGGAAAAGAATACCGATTACTGGAACCCGGACTTGCCCTACGCCGATGAGTTCCACGCCTTCCACCTTGGGACGGGTGGGCCCAATGCCGCAGCGTGCATTGCCGGCATAGCAGACTTCTGCTGGGGCATCGGCACCGACGGTGCGGCCAAGGTGAAGGAACTAGACGGGGTAAACACGGCGAAGTTGGTGCCGAATTCGCCGCTGGCGCTCTTTTTCAACCAAGAGGGCATCCACCAAGACCAGCCCTTAGCCGACGCCAGGGTGCGGAAAGCCATCCACTTAGTCGTGGACAAACCCGCCCTTCGTCAGGCCCTCACGGAAGAGGTTGCGGGACAGATCGAACTCGGGTGGCTTTTGCATGGCGACGCCCTCTTTGACGACTACTGGGCTACTGCAAAAGACCAGCCCGGCTGGAGGTCACCCACGGTTGAGGACCGAGCCGAAGCCAAGAGGCTCATGGAAGAGGCCGGGTACGGAGATGGCATAAAGGACTTGGACTTCCTGGTGAGGGATTACGCCCTGTTCCAAGCCGCTTCGACCAAGATACAAGGAATTCTGAAACAGGAACTAGGCATTGAGAGCAACTACCGGTTGGTACAGGCCGGCGTTTTCTACGAGGAATTGGGAAGGGGTGCCTACGATGTGGCCTTCATCGGATATGGCGCCACGATACCTCACGTAGCCGACTACTGGTCCAATTACTACTTGACCGACGGCGGCAACAACTACACAGGGTATTCCAATGCCGAGATGGACAGTCTCCTGGCTGCAATTGCCCGGGAAGACGACCCGGAAGAGTTCAAAAGATTAGTCAACGAAGGGATAGCCATTCTAGATGAGGACGTACCCTACAGCATGGTCACGACCGACGTCATCGACATTGCCTGGTTAGATGAGCTCAAGGGCCATCAAATGGATACTCGGGGAGGCAACTGGTGGTCCGGCGAGCAGAAATCAACTTGGTGGCTGGACCGGTAGCACCCAGTTTTGGGTCTATCCCGACGAACCCACTTTGCTTGCCTTCGGGCGCTCCCTTTGATTGGGGCGCCCGCGTTTTATCCACTCGGCCTCCAAGTAAGGACTAAGCCCTAGATGCATCGATACATCATTCGCCGGCTCCTCTACGCAATACCGACCCTGTTTGGTGTTTCCGTTATCATCTTCCTTGCACTGCACGTAATACCGGGAGACCCAGTATCGGTAATGTTTGGCGAGCAGGGCGGGAAGATCCGTCCGGAGGACAGGGCAAAAATTGAGGAAGAACTGGGGCTGAGCGGCAGCCTGGTCTCCCAGTATGGAAAGTGGGGGAGGGACATCATCACCGGTGGCCTCGGTGATTCCTTCTATCTGGACGACAGCGTCGCGGCCCTCATCAAGCGCTCCGGGCCTCTGACCGCGGAAATAACGTTAATAGCCATACTCCTGTCATGGGCAGTTGGGATACCGGTAGGCATTCTGGCCGCTATAAGACAGAACACTTTGCCCGACTACACCGCAAGGTTCTTTACTATTTTCTTTTTGGCGATGCCGCCATTTTGGTTGGCTTCACTGATTGTGTTGGTCCTCCTGCTTCAGTTGAGCCATGCCTCCCCCTTGGGCATAGTAAACCTCTGGGATGACCCTTGGGGGAACATACAGGTAGTTTTGGGGCCGGCAATCGTGCTGGGTCTGGGCTCATCCGCCTACATAGCCCGCATGGCCCGCTCTACCCTCCTTGAAGTGATCCGAGAGGACTATATACGGACCGCCAGAGCCAAGGGATTGAAAGAACGCGTTGTAGTGTTGCGCCACGCCATGCGTAATACCATGTTGCCCTTGATAACCCTTTCCGGCGTCCTCTTCGGTCTCATGCTCGGAGGCACAGTCGTCGTCGAGCAAGCCTTCAACGTTCCGGGGCTGGGTAAAGCCTTGGTAGGGGCCATGCTCGATCTCGATTATCCGGTCATCCGAAGCCTGGTACTGCTCTATGGTGCCGTCTTCGTGGTCATAAACCTCTTCACGGACATCAGCTACGGCTGGCTCGACCCCCGGATACGCTACGACTAACCTTGACACAAGTCTTGTGGTTGGGCCACAAGTCGCGGTATAGCCGAACTGTCGGGCTTTGCCAACTCAAACCGGGTACAAATTGGCGCAACGAAGCAATGTAGGACCGACACGATTAGCAGCACTCCGGACCGGGACCACCGCCTTTGCGGTGAAGTCAGGCTTTGGAATGGTCACCTTTGCCAAACAGTACCCCCTGGGCTTCGCTGGTGCGGTGACCCTGGTTGTAATAGCCTTCCTGTCTATTGCCGCTCCATTGGTTACTGTCTATGACCCCACCTTCGTAAACCTGGACGAGCGACGGGGAGTTCCATCATGGTCATATCCCCTGGGGACGGACTATGAAGGGCGAGACATTCTGACCAGGATAGTCTACGGTGGCCGAGTCTCCCTGGCAGTAGCGGTCCTAGCAGTATTGCTAGGCACCACGGTCGGCAGCATTTGGGGAATTGCCAGCGGTTACATAGGCGGCAGGTTTGACATGATCAGCCAGCGCTTCATAGAGGTTTTCATGGCGTTTCCCGCACTGATCCTGGCTATGGTCCTTCTTGTGGGGTTCGGGGCGGGCCTTTGGACCGTGGTGCTTGCCATCAGCATTACGCGACTTCCATTTGGAGCAAGGGTAATGCGGTCGGTTGCGCTGTCGGTCAAGGAGCTTACTTACGTGGAGGCCGCTAGAGCTATCGGGGCTCCGGGCCTTCGAATTATGGCCCTCCACATAGCTCCCCAATGCATGGCTTCTTACCTAGTCCTGGCCACAGCACATCTGGGGGTGGCCATCATAATCGAGGCGTCGCTGGGGTTCCTGGGATTGGGCATTTCCCCTCCTACGCCAACTTGGGGCAATATGCTGGGCGGCCCGGTGGCCAACGCCTTGATACCACACTGGCCGATAGTGGTCTTTCCCGGCGCAACGATAACCATAGTGGTTCTGGCGTTCAACTTCTTTGGAGACGCCGCCCGGGACGCCTTCGACCCCAAGCTGCGGGGGGCAACAGGGTAACTGCGCCCGTGTTCCAAGCAATATAAGGTCGTTTGTGAAACCTGATCAGAGTCAACACAGGAGGAATGACCATGGGAAGGTTGGAAGGTAAGGTGGCAATTATCAGCGGTGGCGCCCGCGGCCAAGGAGAAACCGAGGCCAAGATGTTCGTGCGAGAGGGCGCTAAGGTAGTCCTCGGCGATGTGCTGGACGACGTTGGCCGGAAAGTTGAAGCTGAAATTCGGGAATCAGGCGCAGAAGTAACCTATCTCCATCTGGACGTGACCAGCGAAGACGACTGGCGTGCTGCGGTTGACCAAACGGTTAGTCGGTATGGCAAGCTGGATATCCTGGTAAATAACGCCGGCATCCTCATCCGAAGGAGAATAGAGGATACGACCGAAGAGATCTGGGACCGGATCATGGACGTGAACGCCAAAGGGGTATTGTGGGGAGTGAAACACGCCGCCCCTGCCATGCGCCAAACTGGGGGAGGGTCTATTGTCAACATTTCCTCGATTGCCGGATTGGTGGCCGACCCCGGGGGCGGGTCCGTCAGCTATACCGCGAGCAAGGGAGCAGTGCGTCTATTAACCAAGTCAGCGGCCGTCCAGTATGTAAGAGATGGCATCCGGTGCAACTCAGTCCATCCCGGTCCAATAGACACTGACATGATCCGGGACACCCTGACCGACCCGGCAAGTGTGGAGGAAAGGCTGAAGCGGATCCCCCTTGGGCGGGTGGGGACCTCGGAAGACGTTGCCTATGGCGTTCTTTTCCTGGCCTCGGATGAATCCTCCTTCATTACGGGGTCGGAGTTGGTGATCGACGGAGGAATCACAGCTCAGTAGAATCGGTGCCAACCGCAAGAAGAAGGTGCTGGCGTACGAGATGCCATAGGGGCCCCGAGAGATCCGAGAGAGGAGCAAGGGGTTTTATCCGGATTCGGAGAGTAAGTCCTCATTGGAACCAATGATGTAGGGGCCCAGGTAAGGGTGGAACCGACGCCGGTAATCCTGAACTTGGTCGTTAATGTCCCTACCCTCTGTTACCGCCGATGTAAAAATGAGCGAAATTGCCGAAGTTGAATTGACCCACCACAGAATGGTGGCATCATCCGCAGACACTGTGCGGAGGTGCTTCAGACAAATTGCTGAAGGTGGGAGAAGTGAAAGAGATTTACGAAATGAAGGGGGCGGGCTATTCCATCCGGGATATAGCAAGGGAATTAGACATCGCCCGGAACACGGTGCGCCGGTATCTGAAATCGCCGGAGGCCATCAGGGCCAAGCCCTGACCGCATCGAGCATTCAAGCTGGACCCCTACACCGGGTACATCGACCGTCGCCTCGACGATGGGTTGGAGAACTGCGTGGTGCTGCACCGGGAACTGAGTGCCCGGGGCTATGACGGCGGCTACTCGATCCTGAAGGCCTAAGTGTCGCCGAGTCGGCGACCCCGGCAGCCGGATGCCACGATGCGTTTCGAGACGGCGCCCGGTGAACAGGCCCAGGTGGACTGGGGCAGCCTGGCCTACATCGACAAGGCCGGCAAAAAGCGCCGCATCTGGGTGTTCGTGATGACGCTGGGGTGGTCCCGGGCCTGCTGCGTGGAGTTGGTCCGGCGGGCGGACACCGCCGCCTTCGAGTACTTGGGCGTGGTGCCCCGGCGCTGCCTGTACGACAACGCCAAGGTGATCACTCTGGGCCGGGACGAGGAGAAGCGGCCGGTGTGGAATGAACGGATGCTGGACTTTCCCCTCTGGGTGGGCTTCGAGCTTGGTCTGTGCCGCCCCTACTGGGCCCAGACCAAGGGAAAGGTCGAAAGCGGGGTCAAGTACGTCCGGCGCAACATGTGGCCCAGCAGACGCTTCACCGACGACGCCGACCTGAACCGCCAGGGACTGGAATGGTGCGACACCGTGGCCAACCGGCGCATCCCGCGAAGGCACACAGCGACGCCCCGGTGCAGGCCTACATCGCGGCCGCCGGGCTGGAAAAGCGATGTGGGGCGGCGCCTCGACGACCTCATCGTGCGCAACGTGCCTGACGTGCGAAAGGCGGTGAGGTGGAACTCGCCCTGGTATGGCATCGAGGGCGAGAGTTGGTTCGTGAGTTACCACGGATTCACCCGTTACGTAAAGGTGACCTTCCTCAATAGCGCGTCCCGGAGTCCCGTCCCACCCGGCTCAGGAAAGGACAAGGACTCGCGCTGGGTCGACATCTACGAGGACATACTCGATGAGGAGCAGATGGCGGATTGGATCAGGCAGGCCGCCGCCCTGCCTGGCTCGCGTGGGTTCTGAGAAACTGTGAAGTTCTATTCCTTATCGTTCATGTGACCTTGTCAAGGTGCTGCTTCGATCTCTTCATCGGCGGCGAGGTACTCGGCACAGGATACCAGACCTGGGCACGTTCGGAGGAAACGAGCGTGCTGAACCTACAGCCCGAGACGCCTGAGACCTTTGGAGGCTTATCCAGGTCGCTCGACCGTCTCACTGAATTGGAACTTCCCAGCGAAAAGTTCGCAATACGGTCTGCTTAGGCCCACCAAACTGGACCCGAACCGGTCATTAGGCCTGTTTGTCATTCAACCATAACTGTTCGAATGATAGGAATTCATGCAACCTCCGGGTCTGTCAGTCCTTGGTCCATCCAGAGCCCAGTCCAAGAAGCACCACAATTTGCCGTTGATACTGCCTCCCAAGCGTGAAGGCAGCGAGGAATCGCGAGTTGATCGAGACCTGGCTCCAAAATTTCTAGTGGTCCCTGGATTTGCTCCTCCAAAAGTTGGCATTTGCGACGTCAAAGGTTCCACTTTTCTCCAGCGGCTCGGCCCTTGATAATCTACGGTGGAGACAATTCCACCGCCCACGAATACCGTAGCTTTTGGTGTCGATTGAGTAATGGGCATGGTGATGCCTCTTTCTATCCGCCTCGATGGCCCATCTTCTCGCCGCCCTTGACAACACCTGTGATATAGTAACCGCCTGAATAAAAGTCGGTCTTCAACCAATGAATTTTGGAGATGTTCGCTTGGCGTTCGATAAGCGACTGCCTGAACTAGAGACAGCAGGCGACCCGGCCCCAACTGCAGCAGCGCCCGAGTTTGAGGCCGCCATAGCCGAGGTGCCTAGCACAAACATTCTACCCCACCCCCACGATTTTCGTCACCTTGCATCCCCACCAAGTCCGTTTCCTACCGGAATGGACCGGCCCCACTACTACCATCACGCCGGGCGACTCCGTCAGGGTGATAGCGAGGCGGTTGAATGCTACGCTCAGCACACTCAATATGATCGGGCAACCGGCTTATGACTTCATTATCGCGTGGAAAACCGATGAGGGCACGGCCACCGCCCATTCCGATTTTGAGTACGTCGATTGGGCCACACAGAGCAACAACGACTTGGCAGCGGCGTATGCGCTTCCGCGGGCTGAAGTTTGACTCGGACACTTCCGGCGCAGCGGCAGTATTCGCCACCGTGAGGTCCGGCGCCGCCCGTCGCAACCAGGAGATCTGACAATGCGCGCCCTAATCACAGTAATCCCGATCATCGCTCTTATCCTGTCAATTGCTGGCTGCCAGGGAGCCGCCGGGCCCGCTGAGGGGCAGGGGCCTCCCGGGCCGCAGGGCTCCTCAGGCGCACCCGGACCAGCCGGACCTCCAGGGCCCGCGGGCGCACCCGCCCTCGTGGATGAGGCCACCGTCGCGTATCTCATTGAGCAGATACAGGAGCAGTTGGACACGGGTTATGCCACGGCGACCATACCTCCCAAGTCGACGCCCGCCGACTACACCAAGTTCCTAGTAAGAGACGCCATCAGCAGATACGAATCGGAAGGACTAGATGCCACCGTCGCCTACTACAACACCAAGGAGAGTGTTGACGGCCAGTGGTATATCTTCATCATCGATGAGAACCAGACCATCATCGCTCATGCCCCCGACCCCGACCTGGTGGGCAAGCACGTTTCCCAGGCTCTGGGACCCAACTCCTACCCCACCGGGTCCGCCGTCGCCGCCTCCGCCGACCAGGACGGCGCCTGGTTCGACTACACCTATGCCAATCCCGCCTCTGGCGTTGTGGAGACCAAGCACTCCCACGACGGCATTACCTTCGGGTCCGGCTGGTACGAACGCGGCCCCGGCAAGTCCGACGCCCCCGCCTACACCAAGGCCTTCGTGCATCCACCGACGGCATTACCTCTCGGGTCGCCCTCGGCCTATCCCGGCTGGTCGCCGCCTCCGCCGACCAGGACGGCGCCTGGTTCGACTACACCTATGCCAATCCCGCCTCTGGCGTTGTGGAGACCAAGCACTCGAACGCGGCCCCGGCAAGTCCGACGCCCCCGCCTACACCAAGGCCTTCGTGCAGCAGGCCGCCGTCGCCTACTACAACACCAAGGAGAGTGTTGACGGCCAGTGGTACGTCTTCATCATCGATGAGAACCAGACCATCATCGCTCATGCCCCCGACCCCGACCTGGTGGGCAAGCACGTTTCCCAGGCTCTGGGACCCAACTCCTACCCCACCGGGTCCGCCGTCGCCGCCTCCGCCGACCAGGACGGCGCCTGGTTCGACTACACCTATGCCAATCCAACCTCTGGCGTTGTAAGCACTCTATGGTGATCCAACCTTCGGGTCCGGCTGGTACGAACGCGGCCCCGGCAAGTCCGACGCCCCCGCCTACACCAAGGCCTTCGTGCAGCAGGCCGCGAACCTCTACGTCGCCCTCGGCCTAGAGGAGACCGTCGCCTACTACAACACCAAGGAGAGTGTTGACGGCCAGTGGTACGTCTTCCTCATCGATGAGAACCAGACCATCATCGCTCATGCCCCCGACCCCGACCTGGTGGGCAAGCACGTTTCCCAGGCTCTGGGACCCAACTCCTACCCCACCGGGTCCGCCGTCGCCGCCTCCGCCGACCAGGACGGCGCCTGGTTCGACTACACCTATGCCAATCCCGCCTCTGGCGTTGTGGAGACCAAGCACTCCTGGATGGTGATCCACGACGTTACCTTCGGGTCCGGCTGGTACGAACGCGGCCCCGGCCTACACCAAGGCCTTCGTGCAGCACGCGAACCTCTACGTCGCCCTCGGCCTAGAGGAGACCGTCGCCTACTACAACACCAAGGAGAGTGTTGACGGCCAGTGGTACGTCTTCCTCATCGATGAGAACCAGACCATCATCGCTCATGCCCCCGACCCCGACCTGGTGGGCAAGCACGTTTCCCAGGCTCTGGGACCCAACTCCTACCCCACCGGGTCCGCCGTCGCCGCCTCCGCCGACCAGGACGGCGCCTGGTTCGACTACACCTATGCCAATCCCGCCTCTGGCGTTGTGGAGACCAAGCACTCCTGGATGGTGATCCACGACGGCATTACCTTCGGGTCCGGCTGGTACGAACGCGGCCCCGGCAAGTCCGACGCCCCCGCCTACACCAAGGCCTTCGTGCAGCAGGCCACGAACCTCTACGTCGCCCTCGGCTTAGAGGAGACCGTCGCCTACTACAACACCAAGGAGAGTGTTGACGGCCAGTGGTACGTCTTCATCATCGATGAGAACCAGACCATCATCGCTCATGCCCCCGACCCCGACCTGGTGGGCAAGCACGTTTCCCAGGCTCTGGGACCCAACTCCTACCCCACCGGGTCCGCCGTCGCCGCCTCCGCCGACCAGGACGGCGCCTGGTTCGACTACACCTATGCCAATCCAACCTCTGGCGTTGTGGAGACCAAGCACTCTTGGATGGTGATCCACGACGGCATTACCTTCGGGTCCGGCTGGTACGAACGCGGCCCCGGCAAGTCCGACGCCCCCGCCTACACCAAGGCCTTCGTGCAGCAGGCCGCGAACCTCTACGTCGCCCTCGGCCTAGAGGAGACCGTCGCCTACTACAACACCAAGGAGAGTGTTGACGGCCAGTGGTATATCTTCATCATCGATGAGAACCAGACCATCATCGCTCATGCCCCCGACCCCGACCTGGTGGGCAAGCACGTTTCCCAGGCTCTGGGACCCAACTCCTACCCCACCGGGTCCGCCGTCGCCGCCTCCGCCGACCAGGACGGCGCCTGGTTCGACTACACCTATGCCAATCCCGCCTCTGGCGTTGTGGAGACCAAGCACTCCTGGATGGTGATCCACGACGGCATTACCTTCGGGTCCGGCTGGTACGAACGCGGCCCCGGCAAGTCCGACGCCCCCGCCTACACCAAGGCCTTCGTGCAGCAGGCCGCGAACCTCTACGTCGCCCTCGGCCTAGAGGAGACCGTCGCCTACTACAACACCAGGGAGAGTGTTGACGGCCAGTGGTACGTCTTCATCATCGACCCAGACGGCTACACGATAGCCCACCATAACCCGCAGTTTCGAGGGCGTGATCCCAGCCTCCGTGTGGACGCCACGGGGTATTTCTATGGCGACGACTTACAGAGCGCCACTGAGGCGGGTCATTGGGTGGACTATGTGTTGCTCAACCCGGAATCGGGCGAGAACCGTCAGAAGCACACTTGGATTGTGCGGCATGACGGACTGCTATTTGGGTCGGGCTGGTATGAGTAGTAGCAACCCGCCTCGAAACTAGGTAGCGTTCTACGATCCGGCCTTCATATTGAGACAGCCCACCGAAAAGTTCCCAATTCAGTCCCTTTAGGCCCACCGTAGTGGACTCGAACCGGTTGTTAGCGCGGTCATCAGACTTGTTTGTCATTCAATCTTGACCGTCGGATGACGGGAATTCATGCTACATCCAAGTCTGTCAGTCCTTGGTCCACCCAGATCTCAGTCCAACCAGCACCACAATTTGCCGTTGATACTGCCTCCCAAGCGTGAAGGCAGCGAGGCATCGCGGGTTGATCGAGACCTGGATCCAAAATTTCTAGTGGCCCCTGGGTTTGCTCCTCCAAAAGTTGGCGTTTGCGACCTCAAAGGTTCCACTTTTCTCCAGCGGCTCGGCCCTTGATAATCTACGATGGAGACAATTCCACCGCCCACGAATACCGTAGCTTTTGGTGTTGATTGAGTAATAGGCATGGTTATGCCCCACAGCGCCCTCCAGACCGGCCAGTATTCCAAGTGGCGCTCCGGTAAGTGGCAGGCCCGGCGCGGCGGTAGCAGCCTGACCGCCGACTTCAGCTTCAAGACGGCCTGGGACCTGGAGCGGCTCCAACCCAACACCTTCTTCCCGGTGCCAGCGTCCGTGGTCTTTGCCCGGCGGGGTGGGGTGGTCACTCCGGCCCGCCCGCTGGCCGGGACCGTGGAGCGATGGGAGGGCAGTGCCGGCGCTGACGACGTGGTGCGAGTGGCAGCCGCCATCACCGACACGGGCGTCGCGTGGGATTCCCCCTACGCCGGGTATTCCCGCCGGGGGGCGACTATCGTGCCACGGTGCTTGTTCTTCGTCCAAGAAGTAGAAAACCCGGCGTTAGTGCAGGCTGGTCAGACAGTGACCGTCAATCCTAGGAGAGGGGGCCAGGACAAAGAACCGTGGCAGAACCTGGATCTCACTGCTATAACTGGTCAGACCGTCGAGTCCGCCCACCTCTTCGACGTGCACCTCGGGGAAACGCTGGTGCCGTATGCCACCCTGGAACCTTTGAAGGCCCTGCTGCCCCTGCGGCAGGGCGAGTCCGCAATCCCAGTTGACACTAATGGTGTTGGAGGGGTCCGGCTCGGTGGTATTGACCGCCGTATGCGAGACCGTTGGCGGACGATCAGCGGCATGTGGGAAGCCAATAAAGCGACTGCCACACGCCTCGACCTGCTGGGCGAGGTGGACTATATGGGCAGGCTGGGCTCTCAATTGGAGTGGCGGCATGATCATGAGAAGAGGTCGGTCCGGGTCGTGTACTCCAAGGCGGGTGAGCCAACGGCTGCGTTGCTCCGGGACGATGCTACAATCATTGACCATCTTCTGTTCTGGATTACTTGCAAGAATAAACGGGAGGCTTACTATCTTCTTGCAATCATTAACAGCCGCACGCTGGCAACTGCTGTCAACAAGTTCACGACCGCAAATTGGGCTGGGAATACACGCGACCTGCACAAGCACCTCTGGAAGCTGCCCATCCCCGAATTCGACGCCGCCAACCCGCTGCACATGGCTATATCCAAGGCCGGGGAAGCGGCGGCGGCCGGAGCGGCAAAGCAACTGGAGCAGTTGCGGCAGGACCGCCCCAAGCTGACGGTCACCATCGCCCGCCGGGAGCTGCGCAAGTGGCTGCGGGCGTCAACGGAGGGCAAGGCGGTAGAGGAAAGGGTGGGGGAGCTGTTGGGGGCGGGGAGGGAGCGTGGGGACATTGCTAATAGAAGAGACACCTGAGATGCTTTATGCTGCCCTTGAGATGTCGCGAAGGCCATCACCGCCCAGCGGGATGCGCGGTTGCCGCGGTTGCCGCGGTTGCCGCGGTTGGTGGGTCGGGCAGTTGGGAGTTGGAAGGTGAATGCATTCGAATGAAAAAAGCACAGACAGTGAAAGAGAAGAGTCGAAGAGAGCCACGACATTTAGTCGACTTGCCTTGTAAAGATGCTCGTGCTTTCCTACTCAAGGAAGAAAGCCATTGCAAATTTAGCCTGCCAGAGTATTTTTGATTCGACAACCTGCTCTGTGCAATCGCAAATTCGCTTGGACAGAACAGTGTGGCTGGGGTCCAGGGGAAATCGCCGAGAGAGTATGACAACGTTAACCATATCATCCTGGTCAACAAGGACGGCCAATACGCATGGCGGCCTCTGGAACTGATTCATCCGGCACTGTATGTATCCCTCGTTAACAACATCACAAAGGAGGACCACTGGACATTAATCCGCAAGCGCTTCCATCAATTTGGTGAAGATTCCAGAGTTAAATGCTTGAGTCTACCCGCTCCGCACCCTGCGACCAGCCCACGATTCCCGCACGCCATCTCGACAACTCGATTGAGGAGGTCCAGGTCTCCCTTCAGGGCCGGATGAGAGGAACGAGTGTACACCGAATGGATCAACTCGTGGGACAACTGCGAGTATCTCTGGGCGTTCACCCTGTAAAAGTCCAGCGAGTCGAATTGCATGTGGACACCCTTGAAGAGGTCGGATCTCGTTGAAACGAAATATTACAATTATTGCGTAATCATAATTTACTAATCGCCCTGTTTTTTGTAAACTCAAGCATTATCCTTTAAGACTCTTAAAATGACGCCCGCTTCGCTTGATTGCGTTCGGGCTTGCTTGAGACGCCGAAATGAATTCCGCAGAGAGTGGTTTACATCAGCTATTCAAAGCTCAAGCGGCGGAGACTCCCGACAACCCGGCATTGGTTTTCGGCGACGAACAGACATCCTACGCACAACTGGACCAGGCGACGGACTCCCTGGGGGCCCATCTTCGCCGTTGCGGCGCATCCACCGCTGATCCGGTGGGAATATACATGGAGACCTGCCCGGAGTACATCGTCGCGAGTATTGGAACATTGAAGGCCGGCGCGGCCTTCATGCCCATTGCCCTTGATCTCCCCGATTCCCTGCTTGGCACATTGCTGTCCGAGTCCCAACCCAAGGTAGTGATCACCAAGGCGCGGCACTTGCCGAGACTGAGTAAATTCGCTGGGCCTCGCCTATTGGCCGTTGACTCCGACCAGTCCTGGAGAGCGTTCGCTCCCGCGACTGATGAGATTCGCGTTGACACCGACGACCTGGCCTTCCTCACCTACACCTCAGGCACGACAGGACAGCCCAAGGGGGTAATGCAGACCAATGGCGCTCTGATTTCATCCTACCAGGCGAGGTACAGGTTCAGTTCCTACAGTGCCGGGGACCGGGTCGCGTGCAGCATCTTCTTTCCCTGGGAGTTCCTCCGGTCACTGTTGAAAGGGGGAACGGTGTACGTGATTCCGGATGATGTGGTGTTCGTGCCGCGCGCCCTTACCGGGTTCATAGCAGAACACCGGATTGCCGAGGTCCTCTTCACTCCGTCCCTTCTGCAGGGGGTTTTGAATTCGGCAACCCCAGAACAGTTGCGCACCCGGCTGTCCTCGCTGCGTGTGGTCTGGCTAAACGGCGAGGTGGTGCCCGCCAGCCTGCTGAAGCTGGCCTTGGACGTTCTGCCCCGGTCGGCTCGGGTATTCAACACCTACAGCATCAGTGAGGCCCACGACGTTTGCACCATTGACCTCACGGACTTTTGCCTGGACGGCAGGGATGCCTGCCCGGTGGGTTACGCAATGGACGGGGTGATGCTGCGCGTGCTGCCGGATCGGCAGTCCAGCCTGGCTTCAAGCGGAGTCGGAGAACTCTACATCGGCGGTCGCGGACTGGCCCGGGGCTATCTGAAAAGGCCCGACCTGGATGCTGAGAGGTTCGTCAGATGGAACGGCGAGAGGTATTACGCCACCGGAGACCTGGCCGAGGTTGACGCCCGGGGTCTGACGACGATCATCGGCCGCAATGATTCGATGGTCAAGATCAGGGGTTACACCGTTTACCTGAGCGCCATAGAGGAGACCCTCCGCAAGCACTGTGACGCGGCGGATGCGGCGGTGTTGGCCGAGAACGAGGACGAAGCCAACAAGCGCCTCGTGGCCTACGTCGTCCGGGGGCCGCAGGCGGCGTGGAAGGTCGATGGGAAGAGCGGGACAAGCAGAGACCTGCGTGCGCTGCTGGAACGGTACCTGCCGCTCTACATGGTGCCCAGCCATTTCATCGAACTGGAGACGCTCCCAATAAATCAACAGACGGGCAAACTGGAGCGCAAAGCATTGCCCGCACTGCGGCAAAGGAGACCTGCGGTTAGTCAGCAAACCCCGCTGTCCAAGCACGCTAGCGCGGGTGAGCGTCGCAGGGCCCTTCGGGAGCTATGGAGTGAAGCACTGGAAGTCGACGGCGACTCATTGGAAAACGACTGGAACTTCTTTGATCTCGGCGGCAACTCCCTGACGGGCCTGGACCTCACCCTGAGCATCGAAGAGCTGTTCGGGATTGAACTAAAAGGAACGGAGATCTACGAGTATCCCACCATAAGTGAGCTGGGCGCGTACTTGGACAACAGAGGGCCGAATATGGAACCTGGAATGTCGCTGGCCGAGGACTCGATCCTGGATCCGGAGATCTCACCAGGAGGCGCCACGAGAATAACCCGTCTCAGCGAGGCATCCTCGGTGCTTGTGACGGGAACAACCGGGTTCCTGGGCGCCTTTCTTCTTGACGAACTGCTGCGCGCCACGGGACCGGACACCCGGTTCTACTGCCTGGCAAGGGACCGGGGCTCAGGACAGGGCGGGTCCGCCAACCGCGTGCTGGACACCCTGAGGTTTTACGGGCTGGCCGGCCAGTCCGCCGGACAACGGATTGTCCCGGTGGCTGGAGATCTCACGCAGCCCAGAATGGGACTGGACAATGACGAGTACCAACGGTTGGCGGAAGAGGTCGACCTGATATTCCATTGCGCCGCCTCGGTCAATTACGCCTACCCCTATTCCGCAGCCAAGCCCCACACCGTCGGCGGGACATTGGAGGTGCTCAAGTTGGCCTGCACCGCTGCAACAAAACCGATCCAATACGTTTCATCCAACGGCATCTTCCCCGGAGGAGATGACACTCCCTACCTGGAAAACAGCGAGACAGACGGCTTCGTCGACAGGATGGAGGGGGGCTACAATCAGGCCAAATGGGTTGCGGAACGGCATGTCTGGCAGGCTGTTTCTCGAGGATTGCCGGTATGCATATTCCGTCCTGGCAACATTGGCCACCACAGCGGTACCGGCATGGTCAACCCGAATGACTTTCTCTCATTGATAATCAAGGCCTGCGCCCGCCTGGGGTGCGCCCCCTTGGCGCCGGACTGGTTTTTTGAGATGACCCCTGTCGACTTTCTGGTCAAGGCAATAACGAAAATTTCCGACGATCCCAGGCACCTGGGCATGGTATACAACGTGGTCCAACAGGACGCCGTATCCGCCGATCAAGTTTTTGCATACATGGAGAACCACGGATACGTGGCGGAACGCGCTCCATTGGGGTACTGGAAATCAAGGTTGGAAACAATGGCCCACCGCGATGATGACATGGAGTTGAAAGTTCTCGTCCGGTCTTTGGAGTCAGTCGAGCCGTACCTGTCCGATACCAGCGTCTACGACATCAGCCGGTTCTCCAAAGTATTGTCGGAAATTGGTCTGGGAATGCCCGCAGTCGACGTCGACTACGTGACCAAATTCTTACGGAAGTTACCATGAAAGTGAGTCTGCGGCGGATTCGATCTCTTCAAACAGTCGTTCTCGGTAACAGGTGGGGCCAGAAACCGCGCCACGCTGGGGATGACAAGCCGTACCAAACGCCACAGCACCGGAAGGGCCGCTAAAAACCCCGGATACACCGGGGATCATCGGCTTCCAATCTTCCTGTAGCCATGACCACTTCCGCTGCTCAATGGTGTTAATCATTTCTTCAGCAAAATGTTTCCTGTTCGGCTGTCTCCACAGTAGTGGACTCGAACCGGTAGGTTAGCACGGTCATCAGACCTGTTTGTCATTCAACCATGACTATTCGAATGATTGGAATTCATGCAACCTCCGGGTCATTGAGTCTTTGGTCCATTCAGATCTCAGCCCAACGAGCACCACAACTTGCCGTTGATTCTACCTCCCAAGCGTGAAGGCAGCGAGGAATCGCGAGTTGATCGAGACCTGGATCCAAAATTTCTAGTGGTCCCTGGGTTTGCTCCTGTTAAAGTTGGCGTTTGCGACCTCAATGGCCCAACTTTTCTCCAGCGGCTCGCCCCTTGATAATCTACGATGGAGACAATTCTAACGCCCACGAATACCGTAGCTTTTGGTGTCGATTGAGTAATTGGTATGGTTATGCCCCACAGCGCTCTGCAGGCCGGGCAGTACTCCAAGTGGCGCAGCGGCAGGTGGCGTAGGCCCGGCGCGGCGGCAGCGGCCTGACCGCCGACTTCAGCTTCAAGACGGCCTGGGACCTGGAGCGGCTGCAGCCCAACACCTTCTTCCCGGTGCCAGCGTCGGTGGTCTTTGCCCGGCGGGGCGGCGTGGCTACTCCGGCCCATCCGCTGGCCGGGACCTCGGAGCGCTGGGAAGGCAGTGCCGGCTCTGACGACGTTCAGCGGGTAGACGCCGCTATCACCGACACCGGCGTGGCGGGGGATTCTCCCTACGCAGGGTTTTCCCGACAGGGGGCAACGATCGTGCCCCGGTGCCTGTTTTTCGTACACGAAGCAGAAAACTCGGCGTTAGTGCAGGCTGGTCAGACAGTGACCGTCAATCCCAGGAGAGGGGCCCAGGACAAAGCACCGTGGAAGAACCTGGACCTCACCACTATAACCGGTCAGACCGTCGAGGCCGCACACCTCTTCGACGTGCACGTCGGGGAAACGCTGGTGCCGTATGCCACCCTGGAACCTTTGAAGGCCCTGCTGCCCCTGCGGCAGGGCGAGTCCGCAATCCCAGTTGACACTAATGGTGTTGGAGGGGTCCGGCTTGGTGGTCTTGACCGCCGGATGCGCGACCGCTGGCGGGCAATCAGCACCTTTTGGGAAGCCAATAAAGCGACTGCCACACGTCTCGACCTGTTGGGTCAGGTGGACTACATGCACAAGCTGGGCTCCCAGTTGGAGTGGCAGCAGGATCAGGGCCAACGGCCGGTCCGGGTGGTCTATGCCAGCGCCGGTCAACCCACCGCAGCTATACTCATCGATGAAACTACAATAGTTGACTACAAGCTCTTTTGGGTCCCGTGCGAAGACTTGCGGGAGGCCTACTACCTGGTGGCGATCATTAACAGCAACGCACTGTATTCCGCCGTAACGCCGCTTATGTCCAAAGGCCTATTTGGGGCCCGGGACTTGCACAAGCACCTCTGGAAGCTGCCCATACCTGAATTCGACTCCGCCAACCCGCTGCATCTGACTATATCCAAGGCCGGGGAAGCGGCGGCAACCGGAGCGGCAAAGCAACTGGAGCAGTTGCGGGAAGACCGCCCGAAGCTGACGGTTACCATCGCCCGCCGGGAGCTGCGCAAGTGGCTGCGGGCGTCAACGGAGTGCAAGGCGGTGGAGGAAGGCGTGGGGGACTTGCTGGGGGCGGGGTAGGGGGAGTTGTGGGTAAATTGCTAATATGAGAGATTCCTGAGGTTGTCTATGCTGCCCCGGAGATGTCGCGAAGGCCATCATCGCCCAGCGGGATGCGCTGCTGCCGAGTTTGGTGGGACGGGGAAATGAATCTCAAGGAAATTAACAGACGGTCTTAATATATAAGACCCGCCTCCGAATGCTATCGAGTGGAATATAAGGGGGATCATGCGCCGCTCAAATCAAATCGATGGATGTCAGATATGGCACGGTTTTCCAGGGCTCGGCTTCTGGAATGACGATGGCAGCGAGATCGATGTGGAACAGTCGCCTCGAGCTGGTGGCAGATACACGATTACCCGAGAGGCCAAATGGCTGACCGAAGATAACGACTTGGACGACTCTCAAAAGGCACGGTTGACCACTTTGTTGGTCGATCAACGAAAAATGGGGGTCCGTTTTCCCAAGGTAACCGCCGAGTTGATAGCAGAGGCAAGAAATGCCCCAGCACTTCCAGTTCACGAACGGGCCGACAGACTGCTTCAGTTCATAGCACGGAGTTCAAACGTTATCGGGCAATCTGTGAGTCTCTTCAGTCATGTCGATGACGAGACGGTCCCCAGAGATCCATTTAATCGGCCGGTTTTCCCACCTGACCCGACCAACCCGACCTTTTTGAAGGCAATGGCTTCTACGGATTCGACGACTGCCGAAGAGGTGGAATACCTTGTCAACTACTTGAACGAAATGGACTGGACAAAGGAACTGTTTCCTAGCTCGTCACTTCTGCAAGTGACAGTCGATGGCTTTAGTCGCATATCAGAAAGGCAGTCTAGCCCCAACGTTTCCCAAGTCTTCGTTGCCATGTGGTTCGACGAAAGTACGAACGAGGCTTTAAAGGAAGGTATCGAACCAGCCATAGAAGAACGGGATATAAGCCTTTGCGAATTGACCAAAAGGAACATATCAACAAGATTGACGATGAAATCATTGCCGGGATTAAGCAATCAAGATTCTTGGTGGCAGACTTCACCCATGGGGAGGATGGGGCACGAGGCGGCGTTTACTACGAGGCAGGATTCGCCCACGGTCTTGGCCTTCCGGTTATCTTCACGTGCCAAAAAGATTCTGTAGACAAATTGCACTTCGACACCAATCACTACAACCACATAGTCTGGACCACTCCTGAAGAACTGCGTGAAAAGCTGAAAAACCGCATACTTGCGGTCATTGGCGAAGGGCCAGAGGCCCATAGGAACGCATGACTACCCTTTCCGAAGCCATCGCCGAAGAAGCCGCCCTTGACTGGCCCACGGGCCGGACTTCGCCCCGGATGAGCCGGGCGCGGAGCGAGATGACTACCGGCGAGTGGCACAGGAACGCCGGCTGCGACGGGAATGACGGGGCCGCTGGATTCCCCGTGGGGCGAGAATTTAGGGTCTTTCGATTATAATCGAATCCCCCGTCGCTCTTGCCGCAACTGGAATCTGGAGCCCATTTTGACCCCTATTCCTGTCATTCTCGCCGCAGCGGGAATCCAGAGCCCTTTTCCCCATCCAACCCGGTGCGTGTCTGCAGGAATGTTCCAGGTGGGACGTTAATCTGTCCATCCGGCGCGTCTTAGTTGGCATAACAGTCTTGGCACATAATCAGGGCTCTGGATTCCCGCTGCGGCGAGAATGACGGGGGACAATCGAAGGGCCCTACCCTCGTCTGTCCATGATGGCCCTGGGCTTATTTCACTGGTAAATCTCTTCACCGCGCTGTAGCCGGAGAGCTATCTGGTAGGTCTGGCCTTCGGCCCGGGGCGTGGGGGAGTGGGCCGCCAGGAACCTGGACAAGCCGATCATCACGTGTCGCCCGGATTCCGTGCCCTGTCGCTCCTCGAACTGTTTGAATGCCGCATCTGCTATCTGGAAAGAGTGGAAGTTGGCGTCCTCTCGCAGCATCATTCGCCCCATGGTGGCCGTCAGGTCTTCCGGCTTGCCATCGCCGGCGAGATAACCCGACACCGCCTGGGCGGATTCCTCCACCTGCTGCCGGACGTCCACCATCTCCAGCATCCGGTCGAGTTGCTGTGCAGCGGAATTGCCGCTGGGCCCAGCGTCGGGCAGCCTCTGGGGCGGCATATTGAGGAACCGGTCCAGGTAGATACTCATCGCCGCGTCAAAAACGCCGCGCATTAACTCAGGAGTCGGCGTCCGTTTTAAAGCCTGGTGCAAAGCGTTGGCTCCGGTCAGGGTATTGTGCACCGTGTCCCAGTCGCGGAATTCGTTGGAGGTGTGGAAGTGAGCCATGCGTAGAAAGGCGGCATGGGCGACGGCTGATCCAAGTTGGCCGGCAGTAGCGCCACCGGCTATAGCCTCCTTGACCGCCGCCATAATCTCACCGGGTGAGTCGCCCAGCATTGCGGATGCCAGGGAGCCGGCGTCGTCCCATTTTCCGGAGTAGTTCCGGCCCTGCTCAAGAAGGCTGGGAAGCTGCTCCCTTGCCTCCCAGACCATCGAAGCTATGTCGATGGGATCGCGCCACTGGCTGAGTTCCTGGCTGCGGCGCGCACGGGCCATCCCGTGAACCAGGCTGGGCAGCACCTGTCCCGCCATCTCCCAACCCAGGTGGTCCAGCAACTCGAAAGCCTTGTTGGCGAAGTCCAGTACATGCCCGCCGTCCAGGTAGATGTGGTCGGTGGCAGCGGCGAAAATCATGCCGGCAATGTCTTCCCTGGGTATCCCGCACTCTATGGCCGAGACGAGGCACCGCTCGGCGCCATCATCGTCCCTTACGTTGATGAAATTGCGGAACCAGCCGCCGAAAACCTCCGGGCGGCTCTCCCCGGTAGGCAACGGGTCCACTGAGAAGCGGGGAGGCTTGCCCGCGCATTCCCTGGCGACGTGGAGCAAGCCCTGATACAGGGCCCTGGGCCGGTCCTCCTCGTGCAGCTGTGGCAGCATGTTAGCGGTGCAGGTCAGGATGGTCATCGCTGCGCCCCACCCATTGGCCGAATAGGTAGTGCCGAACCGAGCACCGATCCGCAACGGCTCCAGATAATCGGAGCCTGCGGCCTGCAAGCCCAGAACTGCCTTGGCTATGACCAGCCGCAGGTTGTGCTCCATGCCATCTTCCAGCCGCCGTTGCCAGTGCCTGCCCTCGTCACGGGGAGCGGGCGACGGGTCGATCCATACCTCGCCGTCCACCACGTTCACCGGAAATGTGCGCACGTCGTCGGCAAAGGGGTTGAAGGTGCCGCCGCTAGATAGCTCGAAGCGAGCGTGGTGCCAGTGGCAGGTAAGGATTCCATCCCTGACGCTGCCGCGTTCCAGGGGAAAGCCCATGTGGGGACAGCGGTTGTCCACCGCGTGAACCTGGCCGTCGTGAAAGAAGACGGCGATGGCGTGTCCCCCACCGGTAACCACGGTGCAGCCCCGTTCTTTAATCTGGCCAAAAGTCCCTGCGTCGATATGTCCCTTCGCCGGTCCATTCATGACTTTGCCTCCATTCCGAGTAGGGCAACATTGCCAAGGCTACACTCTACGTCTTCATCTGTAGTTGATCCGCCATCGTAGCCGGAAGTTTCGCGGGATTACCGCCTAGCGTTATGCCTGGAGTAAGCAACTCCTATTGCTACGCATTGGCCCAGAGGCGGGACCGGGCCATTTCCTGGATGCCTTTGGGGGTAGTGATGGGGGCGAGGCAGCGGTCACCCATGCAGGCGTACAGCGCCGCGTCCCCGCGGGTCGGGAAACCTAGTTCACTGATTCGCTCGGCGTCCATCCCCGAGTCCAGGGGCAGCACTACCCGGTGGGGAGCATAGACCCGAAGGGCCTCCCGGTGGAGCCGGTGGTATTCAGGGCGGGACGAATCGCCCACCAACACCAGGCGCACCGGCCCGTGGGTCAGCATGTCCTGTGCCCGCCCCCAGGCTGCGCCGGCTGGGAGGAACAGGGCTTCCTCATCCTCCTCCATGCGGCGGGAAAGGTGGCCTGCCAAATAGCTTTTTCCGGGAACAACGGGCTCGAATATTCTCACAGCGGCGGCAGCCCGGCCCGCATATCCACTGTTGTCGGTCAGATGAGACAGGACTACCAGGGCTTCGGCCCAGTGGCTGTTGTCCAGCGCCGGTTGCTCCCGGGGAAGGAGGGTTGCTTCGAAGGAACGGGGTGGTGTGGTGTCGTAGCAGCCGCCGTTGGGTGCGCCGAACAGCTCATCGACGGTTGCGGCGACTTCAACTGCCCGCGCCAGGCAGTCCTGTTGACCCGTTGATTGGTACAGGTCCAGCCAGGCTTGGAGGAAACCGACCTGATCTGCCAGGGTGGGGGTAGCGTCACTCCATTGGCCGGCGCGCCGGCGCAACCCTCCCGAGTTGGTCCAGCACTCTTGCCACAGCTTTTCCAGGATATCGGACCCCACACGCCGGTAAACCGGACTACCCAGCACGGTGGCAGCCCGTATCAGGGCCTGGGCGGCCAGTGCGTTCCATCCGCAGTAGAAGGTGCGGTCAACGGCCGGTGACGCAGCTGCGTCCCGGTCCTTCCAGGACATCTGGTAAAAGGGCTCGTCGGCGTTCTGGCTGGCGAAGAACAACCCCTCGCACGGATCGAACAGAGTATTCAACAAGTACTGCAGGGCGCCTTCGGACCCGCGCCTGTAGGCCGTCTTGCGGGTTACCTGGTATGCCTCCAGATAGGACATTGTCAGGTTGGCGTTGCTGACCAGCATCTTTTCGTAGTGCGGGACCTTCCAGTCCCGGCTTACCGAGTAGCGGAAGAACCCCTGGTCTTTCAGGTCGTAGATGCCGTGCCACATTCCCTGCAGGGTGGACTCGACCATTGCGAGGAGTGCCCGGTCACCGGTGAGGCCATAACGGGCAGTGAGAAAGCGCAACGCCTCCCACGGCGGCTGCTTGGGTTCAAGGCCGAAGCCGCCAAATTGCTCGTCGTAAAGCTCACACAGCCGGTCCAGCACCGCGTGCACGGAGGCGTTGGTTCCGGCGCGCCCGGACGTTGCACCGGACTCCGTGGCGGGTTTATGTTCGGGACTGAATTCACCGCTGGAAACCTGTTGCAGCAAGGCAACCATCTCGTTCGCGGGAGTGTAGGGTCTGGCGGTGAGGAATTCGCCGTCTCCGGTCAGGAAGGCCACCGACGGGAAACCGCCCTGGTTGTACCGCAGCGAAATGTCCGGCCGCTGGTCAACGTCGACCCGAACCGGGATGAACCGGGAGTTGACCAGATCTATCACCCGTTCGTCAGAGTAGGAGGTCTGGTCCATGACGTGGCACCAGTGGCACCAGGTGGCCCCCAGGGTAAGCAGCACCGGCTTACCTTCCGACTTGGAAGCCTCGAAGGCATCCTCGTTCCAGTCACGCCAGGAAATGGTGTTGGCGCCGGCAAGTTGGCTCATCCGGTCTACCCTCGGCTACGGACGGCGGTGAATCCGCCCTTCAACAATTGGTGCGTAGGGTGCAGTTTAGGCTTTCCTGGCCCCATTTTACAGTCATATGGGGAGGAGAGGCAGGGTCTTTCGATTGTTCCGCGTCATTCCAGCCGCAGCGGGAATCCAGAACCCTGATTGTGTACCAAGACGGTTATGCCAACTAAGACGCGGCGGGTGGACAGGTTGGCGTCCTAACTGGAACATTCCTGCAGACACGAACCGGGTTGGAATGGGGAAAGGGCTCTGGATTCCCGTTGCGACGAGAATGATGGGGAGTAGGGATCCAAATGGTCTCCAGATTCCCGTTGCGGCAAGAGTGACGGGGGATTCGAAGATAATCGAAAGACCCTGGGAGGATAGGAGGGGTTCGGCCCGATATGGCAGGCGGCGGGACTTGGAACTTACGCCGCCACCGTGCAGCCGAAGCATACTCATTTTCGGTCAGAGAGAGCCATAGCTGCCAGACCGCACACAACAATCAAGCTGTTTAACGTCTCAGAAGAAAATGAAATCTTCATTCCTGGCCCTAACCACGCGAATATCGGCGGAGGTCAGCACAACCCTCTCACTGGGTCAACGAAACGCAGTAAGGCCTAGAAACTCGGACGGAAACCCCGATTCTCTCCAAGCTGCCGTTTTCTCAACATTGAATATCGATGTAATAGTAGGGTTTTGAAACGCATTACATATACTATAATGCTGTTCGAGTCTGTAATACGCCTGAATGGCGTAGCGCGAAACCCGGCCAATGGCTTTCCGGCCAGACTTCTAGGAGGCGAGAGCCCGATGGTCAGGGAGCCTTCATAGTGGTCAGAACCAGAGAAAGTCCACCAAAAAAGATTGGAACCCGTCGTTAGGATTAGGCGTCAGACCTGTTGATCATTCCGGGCGTTAATCCCAACGCAATCGAACATTGATCGATGGGCGCCCCTGCCGACGCCTTCCCAAAGTCCGTCCCCGCCCTTAGCCCCAATACACTTATATGTTATACTCGGGCTTGCCGAAATCCCTATATGTCATAGCTGAGGAACACCGATCATGGCAGGTACCATTGGCTTCATAGATGACGGCACGGTAATAGCGCCGCAGGGTTTCCAGGCAGGCGCAACTTTCGCCGGCCTCAAGACCTACGCCGAGGACAAGCTGGACCTGGGGTTGATTTTGTCCGAGACTCCGTGCGTGGCTGCCGGTGTATTCACTACCAACGCCATAAGGTCGCCATCCGTTACCGTTTGCCAGGAGCACCTGACCAGCGGGTCGGTTCGTGGTCTGATTGTAAACGCCGGGATCGCCAATGCCTGCGTCGGCGACCAGGGGTACGACGATGCGGTGATGGCCACGTCACTGGCCGCCCAGCACCTCGGCGTTCAAGCTGAGGAGATGCTCATTTGCAGCACCGGGGTCATCGGCGTGGAATTGCCGATGTCTCTTATAAGCGCCGGAATCACGCAAATCGAACTTTCGAGAGACGGTGGGCACCCGCTGGCCAGGGCGATGATGACCACCGATACCCGGCCGAAGGAGACCGCCGTGTCCTTCGAGGCGGACGGCCGCCGGATTACGCTGGGCGGCGTGTGCAAGGGTTCGGGGATGATACATCCCGCGATGGCCACTATGCTGGCCTTTGTCACCACCGATGCCGCCGTCGAACCGGCGTTTTTGCAAGACACCCTGCGGGAGGTCGCCGACGAGTCCTTCAACATGTTGACTGTTGACGGTGACTCCAGCACGAACGACACCCTGTTGGTTATGGCCAACGGCATGGCCGGCAACCAGCAAATCGGGCCGGATTCGCCGGATGCCGATACCTTCAAAGAAGCCCTTCGGACAGTGTGCGTTCACCTGACCCGGGAGTTGGCCCGGGATGGCGAGGGCGCATCCAAGCTTATCGTTGTGGAAGTGGCCGGGGCCAAAGACAATCCCGACGCCCGGCAGGCCGCCCGGACCATAGCTTCGTCAAACCTGGTGAAGTCTGCGGTTTACGGGGCCGACCCCAATTGGGGCCGGCTCATGATGGCCTTGGGCCGCAGCGGGGCCGCCGTCACCGAAAGCAAGGTGGACCTGTTCATCAACGGCGTTTGCATCATGGAGCAGGGGAAACCCATACCGTTTCACCGGGATGCCGTGGTGGCCTTGATGCGGGGGCCGGAAGTGACCTTTGGTCTGGACCTCCACATTGGGGAAGGTCGGGCCACCGCGTGGGGCTGCGACCTGACCGAGCAGTACGTCATCATCAACAGCGCCTATACCACGTGAAATTGGCAAGGTGAAACCGGCTGACAGCGGTCAGGCCGGTGTTGGCTCGAACTCTACCGGGCAGCGCCCCCACCTCCATCCCTACCCATTCATGATCAATCAGAGTACATTCGCTTTGGAAACTGCTATCCCCCATTGGAGAATTCCGTGCCCGATCCGCCGGTGGTTGTAAAGATCGGGGGAAGCACCCTGGGCAGCCACGATACCAGCCTAAGGGACCTGGTCACACTGCAGCGGGAAGGTGTGAACGTTGTGGTGGTGCACGGCGGCGGAAACGTGATTTCCGACTGGATGAAACGTCAGGGTATTCCGCCAAGGTTCGTCCGTGGGCTCCGGGTCACCGACGCCGCAAGCCTGGAAATCGTTGTGGCAGTCTTGACCGGGCTCATCAATAAAGAGTTGGTTGCGGCCCTGCAAGCGCTGGGCGGGCGGACGATCGGCGTCAGCGGCGTTGACGGGGGCATGCTGGAAGCCCGTATCGCGGACCCGGAGTTGGGATACGTTGGCGAAATTGCGCGGGTGAACCGGGGGCCGGTGCAGGCGATTCTGGACGGGGGATACATTCCAATGGTGGCCCCATTGGGACTGGCCCCGCCGGACCTTGCCCAGTTGGACAATGGCTTGGATGATCAGGGCGGACCGGCCAGTCCCGGCGGCCCTTTGAACATAAACGGGGACACGGTTGCGGGTGAACTTGCACACGCCCTGGGCGCTCAGTGTTTGGTGTTTCTGACCGATGTGGAAGGGATTATGGACGGCAACGGCCGGGTAATGCGCCGCCTGGACCGCCACACCGGGAATCTTGTGTTTCGGTCCGGCGTGGTCCAAGGCGGCATGATACCCAAGCTGGCCGCCTGCTTACGGGCCCTGGAACCCCGCGTCGAAGAGGCAGGCGACGAAGCGGATGGACCGGCGGCTGCTGCCCCAGTGGCCCACGTGGTCGACGGCCGCCAGCCGGGCGCGCTTCTGGGATGTGTCCGGGGCAATCCAACGGGGACCACCATCGTCGGAGACATTACTGCCCCGCCGTTTCATTCGCCGGGCGCACCACCGGACCCCTCCCATTGACGGGCCGGCCTGACCTGCGGGTTCAATTCCGGTTGAGACGGCCACCGAATCCGGTTAGCTCCGCCCTGTCGTGAGTTACGACCTTAGCAACGACGCCGAACCGGCCGGGCCGGGCCCACTGCCAGGTATCTTCGATCCGACCGACGCCAATCTGCGCCGGTGGGGGCGGGGAATTCTAGCCATTTCCGGCACCGTTTTCCTGGTTCTGTTGTTGTGGTGGCTCCGAGCCGCCTACACCGACCT
This sequence comes from Dehalococcoidia bacterium, assembly GCA_965226825.1. Taxonomy (GTDB): domain Bacteria; phylum Chloroflexota; class Dehalococcoidia; order Lucifugimonadales; family UBA3495; genus Io17-Chloro-G2. The sequence continues at coordinate 2,159,684 of CBDDED010000003.1, read as the reverse complement.
CCTGTGGTTTGACCACCTGGGCTACCGCGCCGTTTTCGTAAAGATTTTGGTCCTCAAGCTCTGGCTCTTTGCCGCCGGAGCGATCGTTGCCGGAATTGTCTTGCTGGGCAACATTTACCTGGCTTACCGGCATTCCCGCGGCGAGTCAATCTTGAACCAACCTCCCGGAGTTGTCCGGCTGCTCAATGCTGCGACCATTTTCTCCGCGGCGTTGGTGGTGCTGATTGGAGTTCCGGTCTTTGGTGGCGAGGCCTCCGACAGGTGGGAAACCCTGCTGGTTTTCTTCAACCGGGTCCCGTTCGGCATTCCCGATCCCCAGTTCTCCCGGGACGCAACGTTTTACATAACGACGCTGCGGGTGATGCACTTCGCACAGGGGTGGTTCATGGGCCTGGCCATCACGGCGGCAGCGGCCACTCTGTCGATGTACCTGGCCATCCATGCCATCCGGGGAATGTCATTCATCTCGCTCCCAATGCTGAAGCATGCCGCGGGCCTGGGAGTCTTCCTGATGGCGACCATCGCGGCCGAACATGCTCTGAACTATTTCGAGCTGGCCTTGTCGCAAAACGGAATAGTCGCCGGAGCAACCTACACGGATGTACACGCCCGGGTGCTCGCCCAATGGTTGATGACGGGCGTTGCCCTGCTGGCCTTGGCAGGGTTCGCCGCCAGCAACTTCTTTGGCGGCCTGAAGTTGATGCTCGGGTCTTTCGGCCTTTGGGTGCTGGTTGCGCTGCTGGCCGGTCTAATCTACCCCGCGTTGTACCAGCGTTTCCAGGTGGACCCCGACGAGTTCACCCGGGAACGGCCCTATATCGAACGAAACATCGAGGCAACCCGCTTCGCCTACGGGCTGGACCGGGTAGGAGTGGCCCAGTTTCCCGCTCACGGGCGGCTGGATTCCCAGGTTATCCGGGACAATCGGGCAACTGTGGACAACATCCGGCTTTGGGACGCCCGGCCTTTACTTGATGTATTCAACCAACTCCAATTCATTAAGCTATACTACCGATTCTTGAACACAGACTCGGACCGTTACCGGGTGGACGGGCGTCTCCGCCAAGTGCTGATTGCTGCCAGGGAGTTGGATACCGATAGACTGCCGGCAGATGCTCAAAATTGGGTTAACCGGACTCTCCAATACACCCACGGTTACGGCGTTTCCATGAGCCCCGCCAACACAATCATTCCGGGTGAAGGACGCCCCGATTATTTCATCCATGACATTCCTATCAAAGGCGATTTTCCGGTTACCCAACCAGAGGTGTACTATGGGGAAAGTGCCGTCGCTTTTGTGGTGGTCGGTCATGGCCTGCCCGAACTGGGCCCCGAATCCGGTTCACTGCGTTACCAGGGCTCCGGCGGCGTCCCGTTGAGTTCTCTGTTCCGCCGGTCTGCCTATGCCTGGCAAATGGGCGATGTCAATCTTTTGTTGAGCGACCAGATAACCGAGGATAGCCGTATACAATACCGGCGCGGCATCCAGAAAAGGGTCGGGACAATTGCTCCCTTCCTGGAGTTGGACCGGGACCCCTACCCGGTGGTGGACGAAAGCGGGAAGCTGTGGTGGATTCAGGATGCCTACACGACCACCGACCGATATCCATACTCCGCGAATCTGGACGGGCGGTTCAACTACATCCGCAACAGTGTTAAAGTCGTGGTCGACGCCTATAATGGCGCCGTGGATTTCTATGCCGTGGACCCGGGCGACCCCTTGCTGCGAATGTACTCCAGGGCGTTTTCCGGCTTGTTCCGAGATTTTGATGAAATGCCCGCTGGGCTGAGGGACCACGTTCGGTATCCGATAGGTCTGTTCTCAGCGCAGGCCAATATGTACTTGAGGTACCATGTAACCGACCCCCAGGTATTTTTCAACCAGGCGGAGCAATGGGCCTTCCCGTTGGAAACCAGGTTCGGGAAGAGTGGGGTCCGCGTTACACCATCCTACATGGTGTTGAAAAACCCAGGCGAGGACAAGGAAGAATTCGTCCTGATGGTCCCCTTCACCCCTGCGGGTGAGAAGCACAACCTGGTATCCTGGCTAATGGCGCGTAATGATTGGCCGCACTACGGCGAACTGATCAGCTACCGAGTGCCTACCAACACCCAGGTGGACGGACCCAGCCAGGTAGAGGCCCGGATACAAAACGACCAGATAATATCCCAGCAATTTTCCCTGTGGGACGACGCCGGATCTCAACCAATCCGGGGTCAGGTGTTGGTTGTTCCCATCGGGGATACAATTATTTACATTGAGCCTTTGTATCTTCAGTCGTTAGATCTTCGCTTTCCTGAACTGAAGAAAGTGATTATTGCCGACGGCGACAGCGTGGTCATGGCGGATTCTGTGGATGAAGGCCTGGCCAAGCTAATCGGTGATGTACCCCCGGAGGTTGGTAACACCATATTCGAAAGCGGGGTGAAAGGCGCTCCCCCCGGCGTGACGTTGGAGCAATTGGACCAGGTAGAGGAAGCCTTCAGCAACATCTCCAAGTCCTTGGATGAGCTGGAGGATGTCATGGATAGTCTTCGTTCCACTATAGGAGGACAGTGAACATGAGCACGAGCAGCGAGTGGATTGCCAAAGAGCAAAAATATTACGCCCAGACCGTACGGCGGCAGCCGGTGGTGATTGTGCGAGGGGAAGGGACCAAGGTTTGGGACGCCGACGGCAAGGAATACCTGGACTTCGTCGCGGGTTGGGCGGTGGACAACCTGGGCCATTCCCACCCCGCCATCACCCAGGCCATAGTTGAACAGGCTGGAACGCTGCTGCAAACGTCCAACCAGTTTTATACCATTCCCCAGATTAACCTGGCCGAACTCCTGGTGGAAAACAGTTGCCTGGACCAGGTGTTTTTCGGCAACAGCGGCGCCGAAGCCAACGAAGGCGCCCTGAAGCTGGCCCGCCGCTATGGCAAGCTGCACCGGGACGGTGCTTATGAAGTCATTACGGCGTTCAACTCCTTCCACGGAAGGACCATGGCGACCGTGGCGGCCACCGGCCAGCCTCACTACCAGGAAAACTTCACCCCCCTGCTGCCGGGATTTGTCCACGTGGACTACGACGACGTGGAAGGCATTATGAACGCCACCACCGACCGGACGGCGGCGGTCATGCTTGAGCCGGTGCAGGGAGAGGGCGGCGTAAATATCCCCGCCGACGACTACCTGGAGCGGGTCAGGGAGTGGTGCGACCAGCAGGGCCTGTTGCTTATCCTCGACGAAGTGCAGACTGGCCTGGGCCGGTTGGGCAGCCTCTTCGGGTACGAGGAATACGGCGTCGAGCCTGACGTGATTACCCTGGCCAAGGGGTTGGGGTACGGCGTACCCATCGGGGCGTTCATGTCCAAGGCATACTGCATGGCGCTGGTCCCGGGAGACCACGGGTCCACCTTTGGCGGCAACGCCCTGACTACCGCCGCGGCCTACGCCGGGACCAAATTCCTTATCGACAACAACATCCCCGGCCACGTGAAGGAGATGGAGGGCCACCTTCTGGGCCGGTTGAATGAGTTGAAGTCCCGTTTCTCCTTCGTCTCCGACGTCAGGGGCAAGGGACTGCTGGCCGCCATGGAGTTTGACAGCGACATCTCCGGCCAGGTGTTGACCAACGCCAATGCCGCCGGCCTGCTGCTCAACGGCGTCAAACCCAACGCAGTGCGCTTCATGCCGCCCCTTACGGTAACGCGGGAGGAAATTGACCAGGCAACAGAGTTGCTGAGCGAGGCCTTGGCCGGGATTTAAAGGCCGGGCCATTCCGACCATTCCCACATATTGCGCGCGAAGGTTTGAAATGGCGGGAAGAGAATTCTACGTCTTCATAGGAAAGGATGAAGACGGTTTTTTTTCGTAGGTGAAGCGCCGCAACTTACGGTGTGCGACCGGCAGCGCCGGACCCTTGAAAAACTCATTGCCAACATGAGGGCATCGTCTGCCAGTGCCTTGAGGATGAAAGTGCTGGCGGGAACGGCTTCTCGGAGTTTTCGGGTTTTCAAAAGCTTGTAGCTTAACCACCCGTGGGCGGATTGCCGTTACTACGGTCGCGCGACGTCATCTGGCGGAGGAATAATATGGAAGACGCTGAACTGCTGAAACGCATAGTGGTCAACCCAAGGGTTAAGGTGGGAAAGCCAGTGATTGACGGCACCCGCCTGACTGTTGAATTCATTCTGGGGTTGCTGGCACACGGAATGACCATTGAGGACATCTTGGGCGAATATAAACATTTGGCCCGCGAGGACATTCTGGCGTGCCTTTTGTTCGCTCAGAAGTCGCTCGAAGATATGACGTTCATGCCCATGATTCTGGAAGGAGCTCCATCAGATTCTTAGTCGATGAATGCATCGGCCCCTTGGTCGCTCGCTGTTTAGACAAACTGGGACATGACGTTATCTCTATCGACCCCGATCACCGGGGAATGGATGACAGCAGTATTTTGGAGTGGGCGGACGCTGAGAACCGAATTGTGATTACCTCTGACACAGACTACGGCGAAATTGTTTTCCGTCAGCGTCGACCGCACCCGGGAGTGGTCTTGTTACGTCTGGCAGACCAGACTCCCCATAGCAAAACGGTGGCTCTGAGGACTCTGCTGGAGAACTACGGCCACTTGCTGGCGGGCAACTTCGTGGTTACTTCCGGGACTGCGGTTCGTATCAACAAATTCAATAGCCCGCCAACCGCAGAGATAGGGCCATAAACTTGTCACACAACCTTTTGCGCCGTGATGACGCTATTCCACGCAAACACACGCGGCCTGCTCCCAATCTTGCCGGGGAATAAACTAGTAAACAAGGGGCGAACGTCAACCTGATGCCTGAAAACAAGATAGTCCTTGCCTACAGCGGGGGACTGGACACCTCGGTAGCGGTCCCATGGCTCAAGGAAAAGTACAACGCCGACATTATCACCCTGACCGTTGACTTGGGCATGGTGGATCTGGAGTCAATAAGGCAGCGTGCGCTCCAGGTGGGAGCGGCCAAGGCCCTGACGGTCGATGGCAGAGCGACGCTGGTGGATGAGTTCCTCTTTCCGGCCCTTAAAGCCGGCGCAATATACGAGGAGCAATACCCCCTGGCCACGGCTTTGGGTCGTCCCCTGATCGCTCGCTACCTGGCCGAATCCGCCCAATCCGAGGGCGCCTTTGCGGTGGCCCACGGCTGCACCGGCAAAGGCAACGACCAGGTGAGGATTGAGGTTGGCATCGGCGCCCTGGCCCCCGATATCCAGGTAATAGCGCCGATCCGGGATTGGGGCATGAGCCGCCAGGATGAGATCGATTACGCCAACCAGCGGAGCCTGCCCATCAATCCCAGGAACAGCAAGTTCTCGGTGGACGAAAACCTCTGGGGACGCAGCTGCGAGGCGGGCGAATTGGAAGACCCCTGGCTGGAACCGCCGGAGGAAGCCTACGACTGGACCAGCTCCATCGAACAATCGCCGTCAGAACCGGCTTACGTGGAAATAGGGTTCGATCAGGGCCTGCCCGTTGCCGTGGACGGGGAGCAGATGGCGGGAATCGACATCATCAACCACCTCAACACGCTGGCGGGAAGCCACGGCGTGGGACGGATCGACCACGTTGAGAACCGGTTGGTGGGCATCAAATCCCGGGAAATCTACGAGTCTCCGGCCGCCGTGGTGCTGCACGCCGCACACAAGGCGTTGGAAGCCTTGACTCTCTCCAAGGACCAGGCCAGGAGCAAGGCCCGCATCGCCCAGGAGTACGCCGACCTGGTCTACAACGGACTGTGGTTCACTGCCCACCGGCAGGACCTGGACGCCTACGTGGGCAGCACCCAGCGCTACGTCACCGGCGAGGTGAAAGTCCGGCTGCACAAGGGGAGTTGCACCGTAGTGGGACGAAAAGCCCCTCAAGCACTCTACAACTACTCCCTGGCCACCTACGACAAGGGGGACCAGTTCGACCATTCTTCGGCCCAGGGGTTCATCTCAATCTACGGTTTGCCGGTGCGTACCCAAAACCAGGTCCAGCCCCAGTAGCCGCTCCCAGGAAGTTCGGTTCTGGATAAATGGCAAGTCCGGTTCTGGGTAAAGATGATCGACAACTCGCCATTCCTGCGCAGGCAGGGATTCATGGGCTGGGGCCAAGGGTCACTCCGGGTCAACCGCGGCTCACCACGACGCAATCTACCCCCGCATTTCATCCTCAGCCTGTCGAAGGGCTGATCCTGTCGCAGCACGCCTCCCACCGTTAATCCCACCAAGCTTGGAGAGGAAAAATGACTGTCGCCAGCCGCATGATGGACCTGGGCACCGAGTCGGCTTTTGAGGTCTTGGCCAAGGCCCGGGCCCTGGAGGCCCAGGGCAAGGAAATTATCCACCTGGAAATCGGCGAACCCGACTTCGACACCCCCAAGCACATTGTTGACGCCGGGGTAGATGCGCTCCGCCAAGGCTACACCCACTATGGCCCCACGGCGGGCCTGCCGCAACTGCGGGAGGCCATCGCCCGAAACAGCGCCGAGGTCCGGGGGGTCGCCGTTGACCCGGCCAACGTGGTGGTGACTCCCGGTGCCAAGCCGATCATGTTCTATTTGATTTTAGCCCTGGCCGAACCGGGGGTGGAGATCATCTATCCCAACCCGGGCTTCCCGATTTACGAGTCCATGATCCGCTTCTCGGGAGCTACTCCCGTGCCCATGCGCCTGCTGGAAGAAAAAGCCTACCACCCGGACCTGCAAGACCTGGCCAGTAAAATCACCGATCGCACCCGGCTTATAATCGTAAACTCCCCCGAAAATCCCTGCGGCTCCGCGTTGACCCGCGACGAGTTGGAAACCGTGGCCGATCTGGCGAAAGCTCACGGCCAACTCTATGTCCTGGCCGACGAGATTTACAAAGACATCCTCTACACCGGGGAACACTTCAGCATTGCCGCATTCCCCGGAATGGCGGATCGGACGATAATCCTGGACGGTTTTTCCAAGAGCTACGCCATGACCGGTTGGCGGCTGGGGTACGGCATTATGCCCAGTGAGTTGGTTCCCCACGTGGTCAGGCTCGCCGTGAACAGCGTTTCCTGCGCCGCCTCCTTCAGCCAGATCGCGGGCGTTGCCGCGTTGGAGGGCCCGAAGGACGAGGTACAAGCAATGGTGGCCGAATTTGCCCAACGCCGCCGTTTGATCGCCGACGGACTCCGTGCGATTCCCGGGATAAACTGCCCCGAACCGGAGGGGGCGTTCTACGCCTTCCCCAGCATCAACGACACTGGCATGAGCAGCCGCGAGTTCGAAGACAGGGCTATGGCCGAAGCAGGAGTTGCCCTGTTGTCGGGTGCCGCGTTCGGCGAGTTTGGCGAAGGTTACGTCCGCCTGTCCTACGCCAACTCCCAGGAAAACATCAGCAAAGCCCTGGAACAACTGGACCGGTTCGTAAGGTCGGCAACATAGACCCTTGTACTCCCACGACCGGGGCAAATCATAAGGAGTGGACCCATGGCTGAATGCCGGTTAATCAAGTCAGACCAGTTGGAAGTCGAGATTTCCTCGGGGAGTATGACCAGGCTGGCCGGAGTTTCGCAGGGATTGACCGGCTCCACCGGGATTCACCTCGCTATTGCCACCATCCCCGCGGGGTGTTCATCCACTCCCCACTACCACGTGAACTGTGAGTCGGCGATTTACGTATCCAAGGGCCGCGGCCGCTTCCTTGTGGGCGAGAATCTTGAAACGTCCCTGCCCATTGGACCGGGCGATTTCCTGTACATCCCTGCTGAGGCGGTTCACCAGCCGGTAAACGACGGCGATCAACCCATGGAGCTAATCGTAGCCCGCAACACCCCGGAGGAAATAGTCGTGGAAACGACGGCCGGGCAGCCGGGCGCTCCCTAATTCACGCGGCGGGTGCTAGATAAATTAGGGTATGTTCAAGGCATTCCTCAGCTATGGAGGCGGCGATGGCCGTTTGGGTAGTTCGCTGCGGCAGCAACGGCGAATTCGAAGATGAAGCCTTAGAAAAGGGCAAACTAGCTCTTGGCTTCGACTCAATGGATTTGACTAATGTACATACCAGAGAAGCTTTGAAAAACATGTACCATCAGGTGGTCCCTGATGCGACCGCATATCAGATTGGAAATTGGGCCGGGCAGCTTTGGAACTTCAAAGACAGCATTAAGACCGGTGATTTAGTTGTCATGCCCCGCAAAAAGACATGGGATGTGGTTGCGGTGGGGGAGATAGCAGGGGAGTACGAATATCACCCAGAGCATCCTTGTCATAAACGAGCCGTTACATGGATCAGTAATAACGTTAGCAGGGATTCACTGGATCAAGGACTGTCAAAGTCTATGAAATCAGACCTAACAGTCTTCATGCCGGATAGGCTAAACAATGTAGAGGCTGAGGAACGTCTGCGAACTGTTGCCGAAGGCTGGATCTCCCCACCCCCGCCACCGGACCCTTGGTCGGAAGCCAACATAGAGGCCTTGGCCGAAAAAATCCTCTGGGAACCCGAATATTTGCGAGAAATCATTCAAGACCTTCAAGAAAAGAGCCAGGTAATATTTTTCGGGCCGCCGGGGACAGGCAAGACCTACGTGGCCAGGGAGATCGCCAAGCAGTGCCGGCTCAACGGAGGTGATTTCGAAATAGTCCAGTTTCACCCGTCCTACTCTTACGAAGACTTCATCGAAGGGTTCCGGCCCAAACTCATCGGAGGGCAGCCCGGTTTTGAGCTTGTGCCAGGCCCGCTGCGTCGTATCGCTGACCGCGCCAGGAACAACCAGAACGCTACTTTCATTCTGATCATTGACGAACTGAACCGGGGCAACGTCGCCAAGGTATTTGGGGAAATGTACTTCCTGCTGGAATACCGGGACGAAGAAGTCCGGCTCCAGTACGGCGCCGAAGGCGAGGGGTTCAGCCTGCCTTCAAACCTCTGGTTCATCTGCACCATGAACACGGCAGACCGCTCCATTGCGCTGATGGACGCCGCACTTCGCCGCCGCTTCTACTTCGCCCCCTTCTTCCCCGATGAGCCGCCCATCAAGGGCCTGCTGAACCGGTGGCTTGAGAGAGAAGGCAAGGATACGCTGGCTGCCAGACTGGTCGACGAGGCGAACAAGAGCCTGGACCGGGACGCCCGCATCGGCCCAAGCTATTTCATGACGCCTGGTCAGACGCTGGACGAAGACGCAGTGCGCCGCATCTGGGACCGGGCGGTCATGCCATACATAGAAGAGCAGTGCTTCGGGGATGATGCCAAGCTGAATACGTTCAAATTCGATGCGCTGAAACGTCGGCTTGGGAGCGAGGAACCTGTAGAAGACCTGATCACTGGCGAAAGTGCCGAGGAGCAGGGTAACGATGCAACGCCTGGAGCCGGGTAAGGACGAAGAGGAGCCATGTTCAAAGAGCTTGACTCTATAGTTCTTATCGCTCCAATCCCGTTAGACCGCACCTGGGATATCCCATGCGACAGCCCGTTGCTCAAGATTAGCAAACCAGGCGAGGGGCTGTTGCCTGGAGACGTTGGCGCCGTCGTGTATGTCCAGGGGGAAGGGGTGGAATATGAAGTGGAGTTCCTGGAACCTTCCGGTTACACGGTAGCAATCGCAACGGTGTTGCCCGAACAGATGCGCCCTCTGGTCGAAGGCGATATATCCAACTACCGCTTTTGGAAAAAAGCGCAGGTCTAATCTTCACCTTGCCCGTACGGCGGTACTCAGTTGGCCTCCCCCAAGGCAACAATGCAAACCCTGACCCTTCAAGAATACCAAGAATGCACCGTTGACTTCCTGCTGGATAAGGAGCAACTGGCGGCCCTTGCGTCTGCCCATATCGGAGTGACGCCTTCGCCGGATGAGTGGAAGACCTGGGTCCTGCGGCCCACGTCTTATGTCGGCGCCCTCCGCACCGGCGGCCTTGCCATCGTTGTGCGACCGAAGATTCCCATCGACCGGGTTATGTTCCTGATTAGCTACGCCCTGGACCCCAAGAACTGGCGCGGGGACGCCTTTGACCTCAAACGGGAATCCGACATCCTCGAAAGCATCGTCCTGGCATTTACCCATCACACGCGCCAAGCCGTCCGGCGCGGCCTATTGCAGGGATACCGCCGGGAGGAGGAGGCCCTGCACACCGTCCGGGGCCGCATCCGGTTCGACGAGCAAATCAAGCGGCGTTTTGGCGTTACGCTACCCATCGAAGTGTCCTTCGACGAATTCACCGAGGACATCGAGGAGAACCGGCTGCTCAAGGCGGCGTTGCACCGGCTCGCCCGCCTCCCTGTCCGGTCAACACAAGCCCGCCAGGAAGTTCAAGCCCTCCGCCCGGTGTTTGACGCTGTGGAGCTCGCCTCCTACCCTCGCGGAACGCCGCACATCCACTACACCCGTCTCAACAGTCACTACCGCCCGGCGGTGGAACTGGCCCGCCTGATTATCGACAATTCCAGCTTGGAATTATTCCACGGTGAAGTCACCGGGGCCTCGTTCATGCTGGATATGAATAAGGTCTTCGAACAATTCCTGTTTGTTGCATTGGGGGAGGAGTTGGCACTGTCGCCAAGCCAGTGGCAAACCCAAGTCCGTCTCACTTTGGACGAGGCGAAATCCATCGACCTCTATCCTGACCTGTTGTGGCAACTCGGAAACCGCCCCGTATTCGTCGGAGACGCCAAATACAAACGCATCACGTCCACCGACTTCACCAACGCCGACATCTACCAGATGTTGGCCTACTGCACCGCCGCCAACCTGCCATCGGGCCTGCTTATCTACGCCACCGAGGAACACGAGCGCGGCGGTCACGATGTCAAACACAGCATAACCAACACCAACAAGACCATCGAAGTGGCTTCAATCGACCTGGCCGGCCAACCGGAGGATATATTGAAACAGGTCAAGGACCTGGCCTGCAGGGTTGAACGTCACGCCGGGCGTCGAAGCTCGCTGCACTTTGAACGTCCTGTGGAGGCAGTAACCGTTCAGAGTTGAAAGGGAGTCCCCTCGACAAGCTTGAGACCAGAGAGCCAATCAATTTCTGTCGGCGATCCAGCGGCAATTGGAAGCCACTGCTGACATTCGCCTCTTCCCTTCCCCGGTTCCAGTTTTCTACCGTAATGATGCAAATCATCCCTGCGAACACTGCGCCAACCCGGGAGCGGTCAAGTGGTGGTATTCCCCCTTGTCATTAGCCTGTCCATCCTGAGTCTGTCGGCGGACATTCGTTCCCTATTCGTTTCCGCGCTGGAACGAATGGCGGAGGCTAAAGGGGCCGCCAGTATTCAGAAAAACCTGGCCCGCGCCGGCGTTGAGGCCAGGGCAATCGCATCTTCTTCCAGGGAGTCCGACAACATCTTTCCAGGTTTTACCGGGAACTTGGGAAATTTCAAATGAGGCTGCCCTGGGCTGTGGGCATCCAATCGCAGGTCCCGGCGTCGCAGGCAACTGGAACGGTAGTGACAGCATCTATGGCTCATACCGACACCTGTCTCTTGCCGGCTGGGGAAGAGAACTCCTACCATAGCAATTGCACGAATAAATGGCCCGCCCCGGTCCCGGATTTCGGTTCCGCCAAAGAGGCAAAAAGCGTCAAAAGTGGTCCAAAATGCGCCACAACACGAAATTCTCGGCCATAATTGTCAATTATTGGCACTTATATGACTCAAAATGCAGTAGCCGCCAAAGCTAAATGGCATGAAATGGCAGTGAATGGCAACGTTTTAAAAAAACCGGCCTTTGGCTACGCCCGGAAAGGCCCTGTCGTTGAGGCTTCTCTGCCTTTGGGCTATACTGGCGGCTGCTTGGAGCCTCGCCGATCGGCTGGCCGTCCGAAATCAGATTTGCCAGATAACCGAGTGGAAGAATGGACCTGGGACTGACCGAAATCCAACAGATGCTAAAGAGCAGCGCTCAAGATTTTTTGGGCCGAGAATGCCCGCTGACGCTGGTGCGGGAGTTGGAAGAAGACCCCAAGGGTTATACCGATACGCTGTGGCGGCAGATGGCCGGCCTGGGCTGGACCGGCTTGCCGTTTTCTGAGGAGTACGGCGGCAGCGGCGGCAACTTCATGGACCTAGCGGTGCTGCTGGAGGAAATTGGGAAAGCCCTGGCCCCAGGCCCCTTCTTCTCAACGGTGTTGCTGGGTGGGCTGACGGTGGCCGACGCTGGGACCGCCGACCAGAAACAGGAGATACTGCCGTCAATCTGTGACGGCCACCTGCAGTTGACCCTGGCCCTGACCGAACCATCGGGTTCCTACCAACCCTCGGGCGTGGAAGCCACGGCAACCGTTGATGGCGACAGCTTCCTGCTGAATGGGATCAAGCTCTTCGTGCCTTACGCCCACTCCGCGGACATCCTGCTCGTCGGGGCGAGGACCTCTCCTGCCTCAAGCGCTTCTGAAGGCATTACTCTTTTCTTGACTCCGGCGAACTCTCCGGGGCTGCGGATTGAAGTACTGAAGACTATCGCTTCGGATAAACAGTGCGAGGTGGTCCTGGACCAGGTTAGGGTGCCCGCCAGTGCAGTGCTGGGGGGTCTGGACCAGGGGTGGCCGGTGGTGTACCGGGCTTTGCAGAGAGCCACGGCGGGGATATGCACCCAGATGGTGGGTGGAGCCGACGCCATCGTGGATATGACGGTGGACTACGTCACCCAACGCACCCAGTTTGGCCGGCCCATCGGGAGTTTTCAGGCGATTCAGCACGAATGCGCCCGGATGGCGACCGACGTGGAAGCCTCCCGCAACCTGGCGCACCAGGCGGCCTGGACGATTTCAGAAGGACTGCCTTCGGAACGAGAGGTCGCCATGGCTAAGGCCTGGACCAGCCAGGCGTACCAGCGAGTCTGCACTTCGGCCCACCAGTGCCACGGGGCAATCGGCTTCACCAAGGAGCACAACCTGCAACTCTACACCCGGCGCGCTAAGGTGATGGAGTTGTCCTATGGCGATGTAGAGTCCCATCGAGAAGCTTTCTTCCGGCAAATAGAAAACCTGTGATCCGCCGCAACCGGCCGCGAGTCTCGACTCTGGCCGGAAAACTGATTTCGGTCCAACCTGCGGCGAGTCCTTGGAGGTCTTCCCACCCATGAGCACCGGCGAATGTGTTTTTTGCACCATGGCCCGAGATTCGGCCCATCCTGCCCCCATTTACCGGGACGAAAGGGTGTTTGCACTCCGCGACATCAACCCAAAGGCCCCGGTGCACCTGCTCATCATTCCCAACATGCACCTGCCTTCTCTGGCCTACATCGGGCCCGGCCAAGTCCCCATCATGGGACACCTTTTTGTCGTGGCTGAGGAGTTGGCCCGGCGGGAAGGGGTAACTCTAAGCGGGTACCGGTTGGTGATGAACCAGGGTTCCGACTCGGGCCAGGAGATTGAGCACCTGCACTTGCACCTATTGGGGGGACAATCCCTGGGCGCTATGGGTTAGCCCCGGGGAGAGTTAGTCAGGGATAGCGATGCTCGGTGATCTGGAGACTCTGGTCAACCGCCGCGTAGCCGTGCTTCCCAATGGGCTCCGGAAGCACATCTACCGGGTCAGGGATATCGCCGCCAACCTGGCCGAATGCCATGGTATTGACTCCCAACTGGCGGCATTGGCGATGCTGGCTCACGATGTGGCCCGCGCCATGCCGGGCCGGCAACTCCTGGACCGGGCTGAACAACTGGAAGTGCCGGTTACGCCGCTGGAACGCAGCCTGCCCATCCTGCTCCACGGTCCTGTTGGAGCGAGAATCCTCAAACGGGAAGACGGCCTGACCGACGAGTCCGTGTATCAAGCCGTCTACTGGCACACCATGGCCCATCCCTCTCTGGACCCGTTGGGCAAGCTGGTCTTCCTGGCCGATAAACTGGACCCGCAAAAATCCGCAGCCTATCCCTACTTGCCAGAGCTAATGGAATTGGCGGTTCAGGACCTCGACCTGGGAGTTCTGGAATTCGCCTCCCGGGAAATAATCGCCAGGACCCAGCGGGGGGAGATGGTGCATCCCGTACTGGTTGAAACCAGGAACGCCTTGCTGGCCGGAGCGGTCCGGTAACCCTGATACTAATCCTCGGCTAACTCCGGGCCGTTTTCAAGCTGCGGCCCGGCCGTCCATTCGGGCAGTCGTTCCTTCGGGCATTCCTGCCAGGCAGTCTTACGGCCCGGACCCTCCTCCAACACCGACCCCTGTTTCGTTGGCGCCTCCACAACGTCCCGGAACCGCGGCAGCGTCGCCCAGTATCACGGTAGCTGTGTAGGCCATTCGGGCACGGAATATTTTAGAACGTCAATTCCGTAAATTAGTTCTAATTTGCTGGAAATAAGCATTGACACCTTAAGAACTCACGTTCTATACTGCTGTACATTATAGAACATGAGTTTTGGAGTTGTGATATGGTTAACTTGAAACAATCCAATCCCATCAAGGACTCGACCCCAGAATTCTATTACTATGAAGATACCGGTTGCGAGATTTCCAGGTCGTGCATCAGATGTCCACTATCACGTTGTAAGTACGATGATCCGGTGTGGTTTCAGCGCCACCGCCGCATGGCTCGGGACCTCAGGGTTTGGCAGACCATGGTGCGAGAGGACCTGACCACTGACCAGGCAGCCGAGCGGTTTTCGGTAACGGTGCGGACGATTTTCCGAATCATGCACCGCTGTCGGGAAGCCGGTGAGGAGCTGGGGGAAGAGGAGTTGGAGGCCTTCGCCGCCGCGTAGACCGGGCCCGGATGTCTCTTTAAACACAACAGGTCAGGCCCTCAATGAAACAGCCCGCCACTGGCGGGCTGTTTCATTGAGTCAACGGTCTCCCCAATAACGGGGCCAATGGTGTTTAAGGTTTCCAGTTGTAGTGGGGTATTAACCCCTGGGTAGGGACAACCCACGGCCGGCGATGATGTTCCGCTGAATTTCCGACGTGCCGGCTGCGATAGTTCCGGCGAAGGCACACATCCAGATTTCCTGGACTCTCCCCTTAAGAGGCGCCCACTTTTCTTCCCGCGCCAGTGCGCCGTAGGGGCCTAGAATTTCCAGGGCGGCTGCGCTGGCGTGCTGCGCCGCCTCGCTACCGAAAACCTTGCTCATGGAAGCTTCTTTGGTCGGGACTAGGCCCTGTTCCTGCATATAAGCCACGTTGTAAGCCATCAGCCTGGCCGCTTCGCACTCTATATACCGGTCGGCTAGCAGGCTCCGCACCCAGGGCAGTTTGATTAGGGGCTGGCCATCCCGTTTTGTTTCGGCGGCGTAGGCTTTGACGTCGTCCAACAGGCGTCGTCCCGAGGCGGAGTAGTCTATGCCGGAACGCTCGAAGTCCAGCAAGGTAACCGCTACGTACCAACCCTGGTTCTCCTCACCCACAACGTTCCCCCGGGGGACCCGGACGTTGTCGAAGATCACCTGGTTGAATTCGTGGCGGTCGGCCATGTTGATCACGGGTCGCACCTCAATGCCGGGGGATTTCATGTCCACCAGCATGAAGGTGATGCCTCGGTGCCGCTGCGCATCCGGGTCGGTCCGGGTCAGCAGCATTATCCAGTCGGCGTATTGGGCCATGGAGGTCCAAATCTTGCTGCCGTTAACCACGAATTCGTCGCCGTCCAGCACGGCTCGGGTGGCCAGCGAAGCCAGATCTGAACCCGATTCGGGCTCACTGTAGCCCTGGCACCACTGGATGTCTCCCCGGGCCACCGGAGGCAGGTGGGCCTTTTTCTGTTCCTCCGAGCCGTGAATCATCAGGGTTGGCCCCAGCATCCGCACGCCGAAAATGTCGCGGCCCGGCGTCCGGTGGTAGGTCAATTCCTCGCTGAAGATCGCAGAGCGTATGGCCGAGGCGTTCTGGCCGCCGTACTCTTCCGGCCAGTGCATGGTGAGCCAGCCCTTGGCCGCCATTTTCTTGCGGATTTGGACGGCGAAATCCCAGTCATCCTCCTCGGGATACCGCCCGCCGCCTTCCCAGTTGGGGGGCAGCTCCTGTTTGATAAAATCGACTACTTCACGACGGAAGGCGTCATCTTCTGGGCTAAACTGGAACTCCAAGGACAGCCTCCTCCAGGGAGCGACCAAAAAGTGAGTGCGGCGAGTTGGGTTGACGGATTTGGCGTAGCAACCGGTGGGCCCGATGGGTGGGAGATTTACCCGGTGAACCCGTTGGGGCCGGCTTTTAGGTGCCCACCGCCACGCAAGTAACGGTTCGGACCACGCCCGGCACGGTATGGATTTGTTCCGTGACTACATTGCCCACCACGGCCATATCCGATCCACTGATTACTGCGATGATGTCGTATGGTCCGGTGACGACGTCTACCGATGTGATCCCGTCCAGGGCCCTGAGGGTCGCGGCCACGTCGCGGGTCTTGCCTACAGCGGTCTCAACCAAAAGATAAGCCTTAGTTCCCATCTCATTCCTTGTGTCTCTGATGTCATTCCGGAGGCCAGCGACCGACCCGCCCGACCGGATCCAAGCTCGAGTCAGGTCAGGATTGCTGACCTTTTGAGTCCGCCCATTCTACGGCGAGGGGATAGTAGTGTCAATTCAGGCTGTCGGCCTTAACGGGTCCGACCGGAACAAGCGGTGACTTGGGTAAAGGCAAGGAGAACAGGAATGAGTTGCCAGCCGGGGCCAACTGACCCTGGAAGACGTGGTTTGGCTAACTTTGTTTATCGGAACAAAATGGTAAGTCTTAAACATGTTAGGACCGCTGCTTTTGGGCGCACCGCTTAAGGTATAATGGCTCGTGAGGGAAGCGCGGACTGGATGCCGGCGGCACGGTCCAGTCACAACCCGGGGCCTGAGGAATCGCATTCATGGTACCCAGCCGCCTGGCGATCAGGCCGAAATGGACGCTTGCAACACTGGGGTTGGCGGCCCTCGGGCTGCTGGCTTTGGGCTGCGCGACTTCCAACCCGCCTCAGAACGCCGAGCCTGTCGCCGCCGAGACATGGACATCTCCCGATTTGGTACACGGCCTGGCAGTGGACGGACCAGAAGTGGGCGCTGAGGTTGGCAACCGCGTCCCCGAGTTCGAGTTGGGACTAGCCGATGGCTCCACGGTCACGGCAACAGATTTGGTAAGTAGTTCCAGACCCGCCTTTCTGTTCTTCTTCGCCACCACTTGAAGCATTTGCACCGCTGAGTTGCAGCGGATGAAACAGGTCTATCCTCAATACGCTGACAAGGTAGACTTCTATGCTGTCGGAGTATTCCCAAGCGAAGACATTGAGGTTTACGAGAAATTCCGGTTGGAAAAAGACTATCCCTGGCCGGTGGCCGTCCCGAAGGGAGGCCTGCTGCCCGACCTCCGGGTGACCATTCAATCAACCAAGATAGCCTTCGATGGTTCGGGCATCATCACGCATCGGGCCAGCATGGGCGACGGCGATCCGGAAATCTGGCACCAGGTGTTCTCCGATCTCGTGGTGTCGTAACAATGACACCTGCGCCAGCCCCGGCCGGGACTCATTGGGCAGCGGGATTGCTGGTGAAAAGTCGCTTTCGGCGTATTTGCTCCCTCGAAGCTTGGATATGGATCTGCGGCCTAGTCGTAGTGGGGGCGATGGACCCCTACTCGGACAAACATTTCACCATTTTCCTGCCCGACCTGTTGTTTGACATAAAAAGCCCCGGTTACGGTCTGGGTCACTCCATTTCGTTCCTGTTCCGGGGCGATTTGTACCAATCGCTGGAGTCTCATTACCTGGGCCCGCTGGCCGTCATGATAATCGCCCACCGGGTGCTGCACCTGTTTTTCAAGCAGCCCCCGGCGCCAATTTCTCAGTAACAACATAGTTACAACGCCTAAACCGCATGGAGGTATAGATGCCGGAAGTCTTGGAGCTATTTCCCGAGGTTGATGGGGAAGAGCAACTGTTGCTGGCGGGTCTCATCGGGGATATGACCGATCGACAGGCCCAGGTGTTTGCCGTGGCCTACCGGGCGCAGCGCAAAGACCCAACGACGACCCTAATATTGACGCTGATCGGCTTCGTGGTGCTTGCGGGAGTTGGCCGCTTTTACGTTGGCAACATGGGTATGGGGGTTCTGTACTTGCTGACCGGGGGTTTGTGTTTCATTGGAACGCTGGTCGACGTGTTCCGCTACAAACGAATCACGTTCCAATCCAATCAATTGAAGGCGCAACAAGTCGCCCTGATGGCCAAGGCGGGGGGCTAAGGGTAGTCTTTTTGTCGCAAGGGAGCCTCGTAAGTTCGCGGGAAACCGGCTTGCGCCGCCATCATTTGGGCGTTAGCAGCGTCATTGTGTTCAACTGCCCAAGCCAAGTTTGACCATTGCTTCTTCCGAGGAACATATGCGTACCTGCCCTTTGCGGACCTGATCCACCACTTCGACGGGGGAGTAGTAATCCTATAGGTTCTCAAGCCCCCTTTCGAAAATGTCTCGAACGTAGAATTCCTTGCTTCTACCGGCTTTAGTTACCTGTGCGTCGAGGTATTGGTCCTCTTCGGAGGACACTCGATTATCGTAGCCACGCTGTATTGCCTTTCTAGAGTGAATGTGCGGGTTAATTGTATCGCCCTTGGCCGTCATCCCAAGTTGGCCGTCCGCCGGTGGCAAAGCCCGAATGCAAGGCACCGGGAGTAATCTAGGACACTATTCAGCACAAGATTTGGTATTGGGTATCGGATTCGAACCAACGACCTTCGGGTTATGAGCGGGGTGCAGGACAACCGGGTGGTACGATCTGGTATCTCAGTTTCACTGCCTTGGACTCAAAGACTGAGAACGAATTGTCGAAAGATAAGGAATATGTCCCTTGCAAAGCTGCCCGCATCTCTCCCTTTGTGTGGTGGGTCCTCGGCTCGTCTACTACTCGATTGCTAGACGGGTCGGAAATCCAAAAATTTAGGTCGAGATTCGCCTGGAATTCATAATATAGCTTAGTGCGAGCTGCGAGGGTAAACGTCCACGATCTTAGTTCCCCTGCCTTTACTTCGAACGTTTCTTCGTCAGCAACAAACCCGGTTTTCAAGGCTGGCAACCACTTTCGAGCACTATTCGAGGAGATAGCGAAGGCGATGTTTTCGACGTTACGGTCTAGTGGATGGTCATCTGCACGGGATGTGTTGACTCCAACCACATGGCCCTGAGAGTTGACTAGAGGACCGCCGCTGTTCCCGGGATTGATGGCGGCGTCGGTCTGAAACACGTCAATGCCGTTAGAGAATTCAGTGATTGCAGAAACGATGCCCCTCGTAACCGTTGCTGTACCAGGAGCGCCCCTGCCAGGAAATCCCAGCGCTAAGACATCCTCGCCTACAGGGACACGGTCTGAATCAGCAAGCGTCAATGCTTTTACAGGCCTTCTAGCGTTGACATGCACAACGGCCAAATCAGTCCACAAATTTTTCCCGATTACTCTGCCATCCAACTGCGAGCCATCATCCAAAGTTACCGTGACTATACTTGAATCGACTACTATGTGCGCATTGGTAGCTTGTGCATTCAAAGAAGAAACCAGACCCGGTTCCGGCCATTGCGGATATTCGAACTATTGACGGCTTGACTGCAGCGACAACTTGAGACAGAGAAGGTGTGGCGGTTGGATTGGGTTGAGGGTGATGCGGAACCCGAAGAAGGGCCAATAGATGATTCGCTCAACCATAATATCCAAAGGCCCCGGCGAATTCGTCGGGGCCTTCTTTATTCTTGGGATTTGGTAGCGGGGGTTGGACTCGAACCAACGACCTTCGGGTTATGAGCCCGACGAGCTGCCACTGCTCCACCCCGCGCCGGTGCACCATTTGGCTGGTGCGCCTTTCAACTACTGAACAAGAAGCCTGATCCTGAAATTGTTTGTGAGCCGTTTGAAGCTCATAGCGTGGGTCAAATCTCTCGACCGGTTAGTACCGGTTTGCTGAGGATGTTACCATCCTTACACATCCGGCCTATCAAGCAGATAGTCTCTCTGCAGTCTTACCCCCGACGTTAATCGGGGAGGGAGGCCTAATCTTGGGGGATGCTTCGCGCTTAGATGCCTTCAGCGCTTATCACTGCCAGACATGGCTACCCAGCGCTGCTCCTGGCGGAACAACTGGAACACCATAGGTCTGTCCCTCCCGGTCCTCTCGTACTAGGGAGAGGTTCCCTCAAGCCTCCTGCGCCCACGGCGGATAGAGACCGAACTGTCTCACGACGTTCTGAACCCAACTCACGTACCCCTTTAACCGGCGAACAGCCGGACCCTTGGGACCGCCTTCAGCCCCAGGATGGGACGAGCCGACATCGAGGTGCCAAACCTCGCCGTCGATGTGAACTCTTGGGCGAGATAAGCCTGTTATCCCCGGGGTAGCTTTTATCCGATAAGCCACGGCCCTTCCACACGGTGCCGTAGGATCACTTTGCCCGACTTTCGTCCCTGCTCGACTTGTAGGTCTTGCAGTCAAGCTCCCTTATGCCAATGTGTTCTATGGACGATTTCCATCCGTCCTGAGGGAACCTTTGGACGCCTCCGTTACATTTTGGGAGGCAACCGCCCCAGTTAAACTGCCCACCAAGCACTGTTCCCTAGTTTTGCTAAGGTTAGAACCAAAAACAGACAAGGGTGGTATTTCAACGATGGCTCCACCCCGACTGGCGTCGGGGCTTCAAAGCCTCCCACCTATCCTACACATGTCAGCCCCCGGCCCAATACCAGGCTGCAGTAAAGCTCCACAGGGTCTTTTTGTCCTGCCGCGGGTCGCCCGCGTCTTCACGGGCACCGCAATTTCACCGAGCCCTCCGTCGAGACAATGGCCAAGTCGTTCAACCATTCATGCGGGTCGGAACTTACCCGACAAGGGACTTCGCTACCTTAGGCAATTTGTTACTCTCTGCTCAGCCCTTGTGGGGCCCTGAGAGGGGCCGGTCATTTCTGCCGGCCTCTGCATGTCGCCATCCAGATCGGACCATATCTTCCCGCACGTTCCGCCAGCGGGTCCGGCGTATGGTCTCTGAGGATTCCGCGGAGGCGGCGCTCACATGTTGCGACCGAAGTCTAATGCAACTAAGCGTGGACCCCCTCTCCGAGGTCTTTCCTGCTGATTGTCCGCACCGGACGCATTGTTACTTGCCCCCGTATGATGTGAGGGACCGGTAGCGCCGGATACTCGGATATCCCAGCATATAGCCAGATTTTACAACGGCCTTAAGTCACCAATTCTGCCCCGGGCACATCGTAGATGCGCCTGGAGTGTCGTTAATGCTCGGTTGACCGTTAGAGTTACGGCCGCCGTTCACCGGGGCTTCAGTTCAGAGCTTGCACCCCTCCCCTTAACCTTCCGGCACTGGGCAGGCGTCAGCCTGTATACGTAGGGTTTCCCCTTAGCACAGACCTGTGTTTTTGTTAAACAGTCGCCCGGCCTTCTTCTCTGCGCCCCCAGAGCGCTCCACCAGCTAGTGGTTTCACCCCCCGGGGGGCCCTTTCTCCCAAAGTTACAGGGCTCTTTTGTCTAGTTCCTTAACGGAGGTTAGCTCGAACGCCTTGGGACTTTTATCCCAGCCCACCAGTGGCGGTTTGCGGTACGGTCGCCCCAGCTCCATAACCACGAAGCTTTTCTTGTCGGCTTGGGTTCAGCAGGGTTTCGTAAGCCCGAAGGCTCCGATTCCCTCAACCCTCGGCTCGTAGCGCCGGAGTGGATTTGCCTGCCCCGGCTTGGCCTACAGTTGAGGACACACCATGTCCAATGGGCATGCCCTACCTACCCTTCCGCACCCCTCCTTGGTTTTAAAGCGAAACTACGGCGGTGCAGGAATATTAACCTGCTGTCCATCGCCTTCGGCGCTTGCCTACGGCTTAGGACCGACTAACCCTACGCCGATAAACGTTGCGTAGGAAACCTTGGGCTTGCGGCGTCAGGGATTTTCACCCTAATTTACGCTACTCATTCCGGGATTCTCACTTCCCCGCGCTCCATCCCGACTCACATCGAAACTTCATCGCCCGAGGAACGCTCCCCTACCACGCCCAGGCAGTAACCAAGAAGTCCGGCCGAATTTCCGCCGACCCCGCCCATCAGCGGGCTTCGTCCGCCCGAAGGCAGACTGGCCCAATAACAGGTTGGGGCCATTGGTCCTCTGGCTTTCTTCCTTGTACCTGAACATCCACGGCTTCGGCGGTAAACTTGAGCCCCGTTACATTTTCGGCGCCAGATCCCTCGACCAGTGAGCTATTACGCACTCTTTAAAGGGTGGCTGCTTCTGAGCCAACCTCCTGGTTGTCTGGGGAACCTAACTTCCTTTCCCACTTAGTCTACGCTTAGGGGCCTTAGCCGGTGGTCTGGGCTGTTTCCCTTTCGACTGACGCACTTATCTGTGCCAGTCTCACTCCCGGGTATCGGCTGAACGGCATTGGTGGTTTGATTAGGTTTGGTAAGCTCACGCCCCCTAGCCCATTCAGTGCCCTACCTCCGTTCACCTGTTGCCCGAGGCTGCACCTAAATGCATTTCGGGGAGAACTAGCTATTTCCGAGTTCGGTTGGCATTTCACCTCTACCCACAGCTCATCCCAGGTTTTTGTACAAACCACGGGTTCGGTCCTCCAGTGCGCGTTAACGAACCTTCAACCTGGCCATGGGTAGCTCACTCGGTTTCGAGTCTACTACATGGAACTAGCCGCCCTATTAAGACTCGCTTTCGCTACGGCTCCGGAACTACAGTTCCTTAACCTCGCTCCATACAGTAAGTCCCCGGATCATTCTTCAATAGGCACGCCGTCATCCACAATTTGCGGACTCCGACATTCTGTAGGCTTACGGTTTCAGATCTATTTCACTCCCTGCTAAGGGTTCTTTTCACCTTTCCCTCACGGTACTGGTACGCTATCGGTGACCAAGGGTATTTAGCCTTGGAGGGTGGTCCCCCCAACTTCCCACAAGGTTTCCCGTGCCCCGTGGTACTCAGGAAATACACCAGAAGCCTCATCCCTTTCGTCTACGGGGCTTTCACCCTCTATGACGGTCCTTCCCAGGTTCCTTCGACTAGAGATGAGATTTGTAACTTCTTGGGGTCTGGCGAGGCGACCCCAGGTGACTCCTATAACCCCGATACGACATAGGCCCTCACGCCGTTAAGTCGTACTGGTTTAGGCTGATCCCCGTTCGTTCGCCACTACTTAGGGAATCTCGGTTGATTTCTTTTCCTCGGGGTACTTAGATGTTTCAGTTCCCCCGCTTACCCTCCGCCAAAGGCGGATGATCCGACTCAACACCGGATCAGGTTACCCCATTCGGGCGTCCCCGACTATGCCTGTTAGACGGCTCATCGAGGCTTATCGCAGCCTTACCGCGCCCTTCATCGGCCCTTGGTCCCAAGGCATCCACCGTAAGCCCTTACTAATTTGACCCACGCTAGGAACTTCAAACGGTTGTTTGTTTTTACTTTCGCAGGATCATCTTGCTTCTTATTCAGTTGTTAAGGTGCCCACAAGAGAAACGGCGGCTCGGGTGCCCCCGAACCGCCGTCCAGGTATCCCTTTAAACTTGGCCTATGTCAGTTGACCAATTCCGTCATATGGGATTCATTCCTCTCGCGGTTGGGTATTATAGGTTGGCCCATTGGGTACGTCAAGGGTTGTTTCGACTAATCCTGGATATTGACCCGGCTATTGGCAGCCTGATACTGAAGCTCAAGCGGAGAATTGTTCACAGGAAAACGAAGGAGCCGCCGTACGTTAACTGGCGTGCTCGATGGAGATGGCGCAAAGACGCCCATCTCCATCGAGCACGCCAGGTCGAGCAAAGCATTTTCGCCGAGGGTAATAGTCCAGAGGTGATGAGGCGAATTTTGGGAGAGCCATTTTACCGCCAGGGCCGGGGCGTCGGCAACGGAGGCCCACCCCCAATTTTCGCCCTTCTGGTTCTCGGACCGACTCAAGTCTAACCAGTCAGCTATTGCCAGCAGATTCTTTTTGTTGGAGGACGAGTTGGCGGTTGGCGATTCGTTCCCCTGCCGGAAACGAATAGGGAACGAATGCATTCTGGGCCGGTTGGGGCCCTTCAACCAGGCGGGTTTGGTTCTTCCCAGCCATAACCATGACAATAGTCCTCAGATCGATGCCATGATCACGGGATGTTTTCATGGCGAACACCTGGAAGGGCGTGTGGGTTTTGTTTACTATTCCTCACAACGGCGCCATTGTGTGCCATTTACTGCCATCTTGTATCTGGGCCGGTTGGTTTGAAACTCCCGAAAATGCGCGAATTTGGGGAGTCTTGCATAATTTTGCAACGAATTGGGGCGTTTCGGACCATATTTGACCGTTTTTGGCAATTTGTACCCGGACAGATTGGTCTGGCCCTCCTGAAGCTGCGTGATTTTGGGCCGTTCTATGCCTGGGCTGGTCCTGTGGGGCCGGTGCATTTTTAGCCGGTTCGCGCGGGGTAATTCATGGTTAGCATGGTTGTTCCTTTACTCATTGAGTCCGAGTCATCCAGCACGAGTCATCGAGTCCGATTCATCAAGTGTTAAGGAATCGATATTGGGTGATGAAAATGATAGTTGGTTTGATTCGGGGAAAGGAAAGGGGAAGTGTCAGTATTTGCCGTAAGTGGTCAGACTTGGCGGGTGGAAATGGTCAAAAGCCGTTTGATAGCCGTCGGCCAGAGCGTCCCAAACGTGGAATCGCCCCCGATTGTCGAACTTCAGACCTTCGGATCCCCTTGAGTCTGAACAGTTACATAAGGCGTTACGCCCAGTCTCCCCATCCGGCAGGAGAACGACCCTGAGATTCTTTCCGTTTCAGGCTCCTTCCATTCTGAGATACCTTCCGTTCATTGCCGGAATTGGCCCCCAACGCCTTATGCGTCCATCAAGTTGCGCTTCCTCTGTTTCGGGATAGTTTGCCACCTGCCGAATCCATTCCAACTCGATAAACGCCCGGTCCGGCCGACTGCGAGTTTCCAAGAAGTATCGGGTGAACTTCAAAGGTTGGGCTAGAACCCTTACCTACCGCCCCTTGAACTCCGGCCTCCGCTTTTCCAGGAATGCCGTCACCGCCTCCCGGTGGTCCTCGGTCTTGCGGGCCTGTTCCTGGGCCACGTGGGCTATCTCCAGGCTCTCTTTCAGTCCGCCTTCCAGGCTCTGATGCACGAGGTACTTGATGAGCGAGAGGGATTGGGTGGGTCCCTGGGCCAGCCGGGTGGCCAAGTCAAGGGAAGCTTCCATTATCTCGTCGTCAGACACCAGCTTGCTTACCAGTCCTAACCGGTACGCCTCTTTCCCGTCAATCCGGTCACCGGTGTACTGGAGCATCAGCGTGTTGCTCATCCCGATTAGCCGGGGCAACTGCCAGCAGCTGCCGTCGCCGGGAATCAGCCCCATGCGCACAAATGCTTCTGAAAACTGGGCTTTCTCCGCGGCAATGCGAATGTCGCAGGCCAAGGCAACCCCCATACCGACGCCCATAGCATGGCCGTTGACGGATGCTATGGAGGGCTTCTGCAAGTCGTGAAGCCTGAGGGGCAGGAAGGCGGCGCCCTCTTCGGACGTCCGGTGTTTCGCAAACCGGGTCTCCATCTTCCCCCAAGGCAGCGGCTCGGGGTCAACTTGCTCCTGGGCCTGCTGGTCACTCTCTTCAATACGCCGGTTGAAGTTCCTGACGTTGGCGCCGGAGCAGAAGGACGGCTCGGTGCCGGTCAGCAGAAGCACCCGCTGGTCCGGGTCGGCCTCGAACTGGTCCAAAGCCTGGTTCATCTCGCTGGACATATCCGGACCCAGGGCGTTACGGGTCGGCGGGTCATGCATTGTAATAATCAATACCCCGTCTTTCACTTCGGTTTTGATGAACTCATAAGCCATGATGACCCCCCAATCCGTTGATTTCAGAGCCCGGATTTCGCAGAAACGGCCGTCGTGACACTGCCGTTGGCTGACGCTATAATCGCTCGAACCGACCTTTTCCGAAGGCTCGGTCAAGGCGGCAACCGGCGTCATCCCACAGCGCGATCATAGCTGGGGATGCGAGCCTCAGATTAGCATAACCGCCACGGCCACACAACGGCGAACCTTATTTGCGGAGGCATTCCCATGCAGCGTGGCTCAATCACCCACTTGCACCTCGCCCGGGTAAAGGAAACACCGTCGGACCCCGTCAGTGAAGCGACAGCCATTTCCGGCAAGGGCCTGGAAGGGGACCGGAGTTGCTCCGAGCGCAACATGCGGCAGGTGCTTTTCATGGACCAGGAAACCCTGGCCGGTTTGGACCTGAAGCCGGGGCAGATCAAGGAAAACATCACGACCACGGGGTTGGACCTGTCCAAGGTAGAAGCGGGCCAGGTGTTTTTCATCGGCGACCGCGATTCAGGCAACCCGGTGACCATGGAGGTTGTCGGTCCGTGCGAGCCATGCCAAAAGATGGACGCAATCCGTCCTGGACTGCGTAAAATCCTGGACGGACAACGCGGAATGCTGGCCATAGTCCTAAACGGCGGAGCCATCAAAGTGGGAGACGCCGTTTCCGTAGAGCCTTAGGTGGAGGGGCAGCCGTGAAAACCTACGTATTGAAAGCCGAGATAGAACAGGACGAGGATGGTCGTTGGGGAGCAACAGTTCCTGCTCTGCCCGGTTGCGCCACATGGGGATACACCAAGGAAGAAGCCTTGGAAACGCTGCGGGAGGCCGCCCAGGCTTACGTGGAGGATATCATTGAAGCAGGCGAAGCGATTCCAACGGGGGATGTGGAAATAATCGAAGTTCCGGCGGTTTCGGTTATAGTGTGAATAATCCAAACAGGATAACTCAAGAATCCACGTAAACCACCAGAAACCGGAACTCCCCCAAGGCTATCCCATTTCAAACTGTGGCTAGTGCGTCCTGAATATCCTCCTTCCCGCGGCCAGGGAAAGTTAGGATGGGAGCACAACCCCACCCCCGTCATTCCCTGAAATAGGCCATTTTCATCCTCATGCGTGGGCAAGGCCATGAGCAATTTTTGCCGCAACGGGAATCCAGAGCCCCAACTCCCGTCATTCCCGTCGCAACGGGAATCCAGAGCCCCAACTCCCGTCATTCCCGTCGCAACGGGAATCCAGAGCCCTGGCTATGCGCCAACACGGATGAGGTAGTGGACACGCAGCGGGGCGCCCGGGGTGATGCCGAGTGGCGTCCTGCATACCGTGCCAGGCTTGATGTGGGAAAGGGCTCTGGATTCCCGCTGCGGCGAGAAAGACGCGTGGGGGTTACCCGTGTATTGGCTTTGTCAATGCGATGGCCTTGGGAACTCCCCGTAACTTGTTGACTCCGGTCTTGAGTAGTCCCGCCAGCTTAGGTCGTAGGAGCCGTCTATTTCAATTGGCTCCTCCCGGCCTCTCGTTGTACCCGCGCCGGCGCGGTTGGACCACGCAAAACTGCCTGTCAGTTTTCTGCCTTCCTCGAGGCGAAAATCGGCATCCGCTGTTGCCGGATGCTGTGCCGGCCTCCAATATGAAGAGTCATTCCTCTGACCTGGCATCTGTAATAAGAAGACGCCCGATAACGTTCGGGCGTCTTCTTATTGAGGTCCGGCTAAGGCGATGGAGGCGCCGGTCAGCCCTTGCCCCCCACCAGAGTCTCCTTGATAGACCCGGCGATGTCGTTGACCTGGGTAATATCGGACCAGGTTTCCACCGCCTGAGAAACGCCCTCCCTGGCCAGCACCAAGGCGGCGTTCACTTCGAACTTGTTCTTGATGCTGTCGAAGCCCCACGGGTTCTGCTGGCTGCCCAGGATATCCGCGCGGGCCGTGGTGTGTTCGAACACCCGGCCATCTTTGAGGGTAATGCGAATCGGCAACCCGCGGTTGCCGTCGGTTAGTCCTTCTTCCGACTTGGCCATGACTCTGGTGCGGACCTTGTCCATGGTTTCTTTGATGATCGGGTCGGCAATCTTTTCTTCCCTGAAGGTGTCGATGGCCACTTCCCCGTCGACCAGGGCGGCCGCGACATTGTACTTGGCGCTGAACTTGCCTTTCAGCTCGTCCTCCGGCTCTTGATACAGCATCACCACTGAGAGATATGACTGGTCCACCTCGGCGCTGGCTACGTCTTCGTAGGTGAAATTGTTGTCCCGCATCAGGCCGAAAAGGCTGTCCAGCATCGCGTGGTTGCCGCCGCAACAGGGATATTTCTTAATCATCAGCGCATCCTGCACCCGGAAGGGCTTGCCCAGGTTGGCTGCCATTTCGTCCAGGTTGTAGATGCCCTCACCAAGGACCGTGGCGGCGAAGCCCAGGGGGTGTTCGATAATCTGCTCTCCCGCAGTGAAACCCATCTGGGCCAACTGGACCGCTGTGACTCCGTCCCGGCAGGTCATGCCGGCGTGGAGCGGCTTGGTCATGGTGCCAAAGTTGTGAATCAACCCACTCGACATGGAGCCGGCCATTCCCAGGGCCATGACCGTCTGCCTTTCGTCCAGTTTCATTAGCTTGGCGCAGGCCGCCGCACAGGCCAGCCGGCCGATGACCGCGGTGCTGTGGAACCCTTTGTCCATCTGGTTGTATTTGGTTGTGTGGGACAGGGCCAAGCCAACCTCACACCCGACCACGTAGGCTTCCAAAAGGTCTCGGCCGCTGGCGCCTGAATTCTCGCCAAGGGCGAGCAGCGCCGGGAAGATGGCCACGGTCGGGTGGCCAAAGCCGCCGAAGTCGTCGTAGTCCAACGCGTGTCCCATAGTGCCATTGGCCAGGGCTGCGTTCGGCAGAGAGCTTTCAATTCCGGAGGCGAGCACTGTTGCTTGCCCGGTGGCTCCCTGGTCTTCGACGTACTTTTGAATTATCTCCCCCACCGGCTGGGCTGAGCCGGCCAGGATAACGCCCAATAAGTCAAAGCAGGACTCGTTGGCCACTCGGATGGCGTCGGGGGGAATGTCCTCATAGTTGGTGGTGACTACCCATTTGGCAATTTGTTCGGTAGCGCCCATGTCAAAAACTCCTGGTGCGGGATTTGATCTCAGCCGGAAATCGGCTTTGGGCCAATTATATACACGCAACCGACGCTGGCAACCGGAAGAATTTCAAACGGCAGTCCACCGGTACCGTGTTCGGGGGCATGGTCCGGAGGCATGGTTTTGCGTCATGGACACGTTGGGCTAAGTAAACGCCGGCAACCAGATTGGCTCAGGGGAGAAACTGGGCGTAGATTTGCGTACCTATCCAACGGGAAATATAATACATGCAGTGAAGCAATAGTAACGCCTGATTTTTGAGGACTGGCTTGGCCGTCACGTTTCGAGACATAGTCCCAGCGCAACAACCGGAATTACTGGCCTCTGGATTCCAGTTTACGGAGGGTCCCGTCTGGCATCCACAGGGATTCCTTCTTTTTAGCGATATTCCGGCCGACACAATCTACCGCTACGTCCCCGACCGGGGCGTCCAACGGTTTATTAACCCCAGCCACAATTCCAACGGCTTGACCTATGATCGGGCCGGTCGGTTGCTCGCGTGCGAACACTCCGGGCGGCGTCTGTCCAGGATGGACGAATCGGGGACAATGCGTCCGTTGGTTGAAACCTACGAAGAGAAACGCCTAAATAGCCCCAATGACATCACTGTCCATTCTTCAGGATCGATTTTCTTCACCGATCCCCCTTACGGCATCGACCCCGATCCTGGCGAACTAGGGTTCAACGGAATCTACCGCCTCGATCCCAATGGGCTGATAAGCCTCGTGAACGATGAACTGGTCCGGCCCAACGGCCTGGCATTCAGCCCCGATGAGTCGTTGTTGTACATTGCGGATTCCCGCGCCCGTCAGGTGCGGTCCTTCACGGTCAATCAGGATCTTTCTCTCGGTTGGCACAGCTTGTTTGTCGACATGGACGTACGCGAGCCCGGGAACCCGGACGGCATAAAAGTAGACACCTACGGCAACGTTTATGTCGCCGCTTCGACCGGGATTTGGGTCATGGAACCTTCGGGCAATTACCTGGGGACCATCGAATTCCCGGAACTCCCGGCGAACATGGCATTCGGAGGACTGGGACGGCGATTCCTTTACGCGACTGCCCGGACCAGCATCTATCGCGCCAGGGTCCACATTCCGGGAATAGTACCGCTGTAAACATTTGCCAGGGGCAGTTGGTGCGCAGGGCCGAAGCAACCCGCCGCGCTTTTTGGGCCCCAAATGATGGCCGGTCCCGTCTGATTCACATCCGTCCTAATTCCCGAGAGGGCTTTGCTTTCGAGTAATCCCCCCAAAGGTCCAGGATATCTTCCTCGGGGAGATTATCCACGACCGCATCGGCTGATATTTTTGCGCAATTTCCTGCGACCTCGCTTCAAAGCGCCCGACCGGGGTCAGTCAGCAGCGAGGGAAGGCCGCACACCGGACCCAAGAATTTGTTGGACTGAGCAACCCAGTGCGGACCATTTGACCCTTCAATCCACATCCCAGACACTTACCCGGTCGGAAAACAATCTCCGGTTACCGTCCCAACGGCTCACTCAGGAGACTTATGGCTGATACCGCCGACGCCGTGATCATTGGGGGCGGGGTGATGGGGTGCAGCATCCTCTACAACCTTGCGGCGCGCGGCATGGCCAACACGATTCTGTTGGAGCGGGACCTGCTGGGTTCGGGCTCCACCGGGCGTTCCTCGGGCGCCGTCCGCATGCACTACTCCACGCCGGTCCACGCCAGAATGGCCCGGCTGAGTCTGGACATCTTCCAGAATTTCCAAGAAATTGTGGGTGGACCCGAGGGAGATCAGGCGGGATTCTGCAAAACCGGGTACCTGGTGTTCGCCGGCGAGACCGACCTGGACGCATTCGAGGCCAACGTGGCGATGCAGCAGGACGCCGGAATAAACACCAGCATCATTAGCCGGGAGGATGCCCGGGAAATCGCTCCCGGTTTTTTCCTTGATGATTGCGCCGGCGTCGCCTATGAACCCGATTCCGGCCATGCAGACGCTTCCGGCACCGCAGCGGCCTACTCTGTACGCGCCCGGGATCTTGGGGCGCGGGTCCTTCTCAAAAGTCCTGCTGTCAGCGTGGAGGTCGTCTCGGGCAAAGTGGTTTCGGTAACCACTCAAGATCAGCGCATTGAAACTCCGGTGGCCGTGGTGGCAACCGGTCCCTGGAGCCGCCGGTTCCTGATGGATTTGGGCGTGGACCTTCCATTGGAGGCCACCCGCCACGAGGTTATCCACCTCAACCGACCATTGGACCTGATGCCTTTCCACCCGGGCGGAGGGGACATCGCCAACCTGATTTATTTCCGACCGGAGGGCGACGCCCTGACACTCGTGGGAAACGGCAACTCTGAAGACCACGTTGAAGACCCTGAGATTTTTGCACCCAGGCCCAGTCAAAGATTTATCCAGGATGTCTGGACCCGATTGGCCCGGCGGATTCCCGCGATGGCGGAAGCAACCTACAACACCGGGTACGCCGGCCTGTACACTTCCACCCCGGATTCCCATCCTGTTCTGGACCGGGTTGAGGGCATAGACGGCCTGTACGTGTGCACCGGGTTCAGCGGCCACGGCTTCAAACTTTCCCCAATGGTTGGGGTGCTGATGGCCGAATTGATTCTGGACGGGCAAGCGGCCACGGTTGACATCGCTCCCCTGAAATCGACCAGATTCAAGGATGGCGCGCCCAACCGAACCGGTTACGGGTTCAAGGTTTTGGCATAGGTTGAAGTCCCAAAATATCGGGCCAGGTATCGGAGAGTCGAGAGCATGACCCAACAGGCTATCAACGGCGAAAGGTTGAACCGGTCCCTGGAGGAGTTGGGCCGCATCGGCCACACCCCCCAGGGTATGCAGCGGGTGGCGTTTTCTCCGCTGGACGTCGCGGGTCGGGAGCATACGGTTTCGTTGATGCGCCTGGCCGGATTGGAAGTAAGGACCGATCCCGCAGGCAATGTCATCGGCCGTCGGGAAGGTTCCGAGCCCGGTCTACCGGCCATTGGTATCGGTTCCCACGTGGACACCGTGCCCAACGGCGGCAAATACGACGGCGCGCTGGGCACTTTGGCCGCCATAGAGTGCGCTCAAACTCTTCAGGATCATGGCATCGTCACCCGCCATCCGGTGGAGGTCCTGGTTTTCACCAACGAAGAAGGGACCGGGTTCCACACTTGGCTTTTTGGCAGCCAGGCGATGGCGGGCACCCTGTCTCCCGAAGACTTGTTGGTCGTGGACCAGGATGGGGTGTCGTTGGGAGAACGGCTACTCGATATCGGAGGAAACCTGGACCAGATCCCCCAAGCCGCCCGCAAACCGGCCGATTTGGCCGGTTACTTCGAACTGCACATAGAGCAGGGACCAACCCTGCACCAGTCCGGGGTTCCCATCGGAGTTGTCACGGGCATCACCGGCAAAGCGGGCTTTGAGGTCCGGGTAATCGGCGCGGCCAACCATGCGGGCACCACGCCAATGTCGATGCGGCAGGACGCCCTGGTGAGCGCGTCGCGGCTGGTGCTGGCGGTGGAGCGGGTGGCGGCGGAGTTGGAGGTCTGCCGGGTAAGTACGGTGGGACAGATAACCGCCATCCCGAACGCCACGAACGTGATTCCTGGCGCCGTGGAATTCAGCGCTGAGTTCCGAGACGTGGAACGCCAGGCTATGGTTTCCGCCGAGGCTGAGTTTCGCCAGGCGGCTCGGGAAGTAGAAGCCGCCGACGGCGTCACCGTGGAAATCAACGCCCTGGTTCCGACGACGCCCGCGCCCATCGCCACGAACATGCAGGATCTGGTGGCCCGGGCCGCAGGCAATGCCGGGTTGGAGGTGCTTCGCATCCCCAGCGGCGCCGGTCATGACGCCCAATCCATGGCGGCCCTGACCGGTGTGGCAATGATTTTCGTGCCCAGCGTCAACGGCATCAGCCATTCCCCGCTGGAATTCTCTACCCCGGTAGCCTGCGCCAACGGCGCCCAAGTTTTGATGGATTTGTTGTTGTTGGCCGATCAGCAAGTATAGGGGGACAAATCGTGCGCCTTTCGGGATCATACGTGTTCAACGCTCCTGCTTCCCAGGTGTGGGATTGCTTGACCGACCCCAAGTCTTTATCGGGCTGCATCCAGGGCTGTGAATCCCTGGAATTGGCGGCGCCCGACAGGTATGACGCCGTCCTCAACGTCGGCGTCGGCCCCATCCGCGGAAGGTACAACGGCAGCGTGACCATGACCAACCTGGAACCCAATCAGTCTTTTCGCCTGTCGGTTGAAGGCAAGGGAGGCATGGGGTTTGTCACCGGGCATGTGGACATCACGCTGGATGAGCAGGCGGGCAAAACCACGGTCCAGGTGGAAGCCGACTCCCAGGTGGGCGGCCCGGTGGCACGGGTGGGCCAGCGGCTGATGGAGGCCGCAGCCCGGTCCATGATGGACCAGTTCTTCGACTGTCTCCGCCGGTCGGTGAATTCACCTTAAACCTCACTGAACGATTGCCGTCGGTTCCCACGTCTGCTATGGTTCCGAGGAGTCCCGGTTTCCGGGGACTTCTATCCCCGTCCTCTGGCCCGGTCCGCGATTGTGGCCTGATCCGGGGGAATATTGATTGCATCACCGGAGGTAGGACCATGGAGCGTCGCGTTCCCACCAAGGATGAGGTTCTCGCCTATCTGAAAGAAGACAACAATTGGGGCCGTTGGGGCGACGACGACCAAAAGGGAGCCGTCAACATGGTCACCGACCAGAAGCGGGCGGCAGCGGCCCGGCTGGTGCGTACGGGCAAAGCGGTGTCTATAAGTCGTGAGTTCCCCAAGCTCCCCGCGGGCAACAACCCTACCCCAGCCATCCACTACATGAAGCGAAACCTCAGGGGTGAAACCGGGGGCTCCGCGGTCGACTACTATGGAATCAGTTACCACGGCACTGCCACCACCCACCTTGACGCCCTTTGCCACGTTTGGGACCACAATGGCATGTGGAACGGCGCCGACCCCATGGACGTCATCACCTTCGACGGCGCCGAATGGGGGTCAATTGAGCAGTGGAAGGAGGGCATCATGACCCGGGGCGTGCTCCTGGACGTGCCGAAACATCGTGGTGAACCCTACGTGACTCAGGAAAGCCCGGTTCACGGATGGGAGTTGGAAGACATCGCCCGGGAACAAGGGGTTTCGATGGAGCCCGGCGACGCCCTGGTGGTCTACAGCGGCCGGGAAAAGTGGAACGAGGCGGGCAATCCGCTTTGGGGCAGCGACCGGGATTTGCGCCCCGGCTTGCATGCTTCCTGCCTCCGGTTCATCAAAGAATCGGACTGCTGTGTGCTGGTGTGGGACATGATGGACCACACGCCCAACGGGTACGATGTTCCCTGGAGCGTCCACGGCGCGATTTTCGCTTACGGAATAGGCCTGCTGGACAATGCGCTGCTGGAACACCTTGCGGAAACCTGCGCCCAGGAGGCCCGCTACGAGTTCATGCTGACGATCAACCCGTTGCGGGTCGTGGGGGGCACCGGGTCGCCGGTGAACCCTGTAGCCCTGTTCTGACTGCCGGGCGGGTTCTCGGCGACCCCGAGGTGCACCCGGAAGGGCTTCTTAACCCACGGGCAATTTTGCTCCCTGGAAGGGCCCTTCGATCTCCTCGAATGATTTCGAGAAGGTAAGTATCTCCTCGTCGGTCTGGGTATCAAGGTCAACGGGCCGGCTGAAGCCCTGCTTGACCTTGTAGCCCGTCTTGTAATAGACCTCGCCGACGTTGTTTTCCGGGTCGTGGAAGTAGATGCTAACCGAGATCCCATGGGTAACCTTGCGTAGAATCTCGGTCCCCTCGGCCTTGAAACGCCGGTCCAATTCCCGTAGCGCCGCCATGTCGGGCACGATGTAGGAAATCTGTCCAACGTTCTGCGTAGCGGGTCGCGCTCCATCCGGGTGCTCAGGCCCCCGCGCCTGACCCAGGTTAAGCTCGTGGTGTTCGTTTTCCGGGTCGGCGCTGAGGAAACAGCTTCCCCGGTCGGGGTCTTCATCGGTTACGGTTAGGCCGATGACCCGGGTGTAGAAGTCTCGCATTTTCAGAAAATCGTCGCAGATGATTCCAACGTGACCCAGGTTTTTAACTAGTGACATATTCTCCTCCTGACGGGCCTTTACTTAATACCTATAATATCATGGGTTTTGTGCGGTTTCATGGGGCTTGTGCTGGAAGTATAATGGCGGTGTGACCATACTAGCTGAATGGGGATTCAATCCTGGGACCTTTCAGGTTATTGTTGCCTGCGCCGCTTTGTTGGCCGCTTTGGCTGCAGTGCTGGCCGCTCGGGCCGCCCGGAGGCAGGCTGAGATAACCAGGATCGAGGTCGAAAACAGGAACCGACCCTGGATCGGGTTGACTCGAGTGGAACATTCGGTTGCCCAGCCCGAAGCGCCTCATGCAGACGAGCTCAGTTTCACTTTCACCAATCACGGAACGCTGCCGTGCGACCGGGCGCACATGATGGTGGAAATGTGGCTTGAAGAGTCGATCTTTTCCGATGAACCGTTCCACACGGAAAATATGCCCGTGGGCACGGTCTTCCCCAACGAACAGTCGGTCCGGGCGATAAACGGCCCATTGTCTATCTGGACGATAACGTTCAGGGTGGGCTTCTCGGGCAGGTTCACCTACTACCTCGGAAACAGGGAGTACGTGACCCGGTTCACCGGCGAATTGGATTTCAGCAGAGACCGGAACCAGCCGAGCATTTCCTGGAGAAACACCGAAGCTGTTTTTGGCTACAACCGGGACCTGATGCTCGAACGCTACCACTGAGCCCAGCTCCCCTCCTTGACCCACCAATATTCTCGCGGGACCTTCCAAACACAGAATAGGCGATTGTTCACGCCCGAAGCATCCGCAATTCAGGTTGGTAAAGATGACACTTAACACGTACCTGACCTTTGAAGCCAATTGCCGAGAGGCCTTTGAGTTTTACCGCTCTGTTTTCGGCGGCGATTTCACATTGATATCAACCTTTGCCGAGGGGCCGCCGGACATGGGCGTCCCGGAGGCGGAGCAGGGCCGGATAATGCACGTTTCGTTGCCGATCGGGTCCAGTGAACTCATGGGGAGTGATACCTGTTCCGTGTTTGGCCCTCCTCCTACAGCCGGCAACAACTTCTCCATCTCTTTTTCCGCGGAAAGCAGGGAGCAAGCAGACCAGGTCTTCGGCAAGCTGTCCGAGGGGGGCGTCGCGACCTTCCCCATGCAGGACATGTTCTGGGGATCGTACTTCGGCTCGTTGACCGATAAGTTCAGCATCAACTGGCAGGTCAGCCACCATTCCGGAGAGCACTGACGCCCCGCAACCCCTCTTGTGGATTCCCTCAATTCCCTTAGCAACGATTGCGTTGCAATCATGGTATGATATTGCGACAATGCATGCGGAGTGGCAATCATGACGAGCATTACGGTACGTAAACTAGATGAAGGATTAAAAAGGCGACTGCGCATTAGAGCGGCGGCAAACGGCCACTCCATGGAAGAGGAGGCCCGCCGCATCTTGTTGGCGGCCCTGGACGAGGAGACGGCTCCTCCAAAAGACCTCGCAACGATGATCCGCGAGCGATTCAAGCCCTTTGGCGGGGTGGAGCTGGAGATCCCCCCAAGGGATGCGATGCGCCAACCACCGCGGTTCAACTGAAATCCTAGCGATGATCCTCTTGGACACCAACGTGGTCTCAGAGTTGATGCTGACCAATCCGGTTTCCAGTGTCATCGAATGGGTTGCCCGGCAGCCGTCCCCTACCCTGTTTCTTTCGAGTATCAGCGAAGCAGAACTGCGATATGGCGCCGAGATTTTGCCCTCAGGCCAACGCAGGGAGAGACTGGTTGCCGAGATCGATGGAATGCTTCAGGAAGATTTTGCGGGGCGCATCCTTCCCTTCAACAGCATCGCTGCCCGGGCCTACGCCGTGATCGCCGCTGCTCGACGGGCCTCCGGACACCCCATCAGTCACGCCGACTGCCAGATAGCGGCAATCGCCCGCTCGGTGGGCGCTTTGGTGGCAACCAAGGACATAGAAGGCTTCCAGGGATGCGGGATAGACGTGATAAATCCGTGGTCAACCGGATGAACGCGGGCCCCGATCACCTCGGAGCGCCTCAGAGGATCTGAGACAGGAAGCGGATCACCCGTTCGTGGCTGGCGTTGTTGAAGAATTCGTCCGGCGGTTGGTCTTCCACAATCTGGCCCTCATCAAACATGATGATTCGGTCGGCGGCCTCGCGGGCGAAGCCCAACTCGTGGGTTACCGCCAATATGGTCATGTTTGATGCGGCCAGTTCCCGCATCACCTCCAACACTTCCTTGATCATCTCCGGGTCCAACGCCGAGGTTGGTTCGTCGAAAAGCATGATTTTGGGCTGCATGGCCAGGGCGCGGGCAATGGCTACCCGCTGTTGCTGTCCGCCGGACAATTCGCCGGGAAATTTGTCGGCCTGTTCCGGAATACCAACCCGCTCCAGGAGTTCCATCGCAGCGGCTTCCGCCTCGGCCAAAGGTGTCCGGCGCACCTTGTTTGGAGCCAGCGTGATGTTGCGCAACACCGTGAGGTGGGGGAACAGGTTGAACGATTGGAACACCATTCCCACTTCCCGGCGTACTGCGTCTATGTTCCGGACGTCGTTGCTTAGTTCCAAGCCGTCGACGATAATTTGGCCTCGCTGGTGCTGCTCCAATCGGTTGATGGTGCGGATGAATGTGGATTTCCCGGACCCCGACGGGCCGATAATGACCACTACCTCGCCGCGGCGCACCGAGGTGCTGACCCCCCGCAGGGCGTGAAAGCTGCCGTACCACTTGTGCACGTCGCTACAGACGATGATGTCATCCGCGGTGGGCGAATGGGTCTCGTCTTGGGTTGTCATAACCGCCTCCTAAAACCCTGCGCCGTATCCGGGACCCGGCAACGCGCTACCGGGCCCGCCGTACATTCTATCCAGGATCTTCCGATTACCGCACGCCCACACCAAGGTGGGTCTCTATGCGCCGGCTAATGTAGGACATAGTGTAGGTGAACATCCAGAATACCACCGCCACAAACAGGAACAACTCTCGGCCGTTGTCAATGAACTCTACGTTGCCCTGAACTATGCTTCGGCCCATCTCCAGAATGTCCAGCATTCCGATGATGTAGACCAGGCTGGTGTCTTTGAACAAGGAAATGAACTGACCTACGATCGCGGGAATCACGTTGCGAATGGCCTGGGGAAGCAGTATCAGCGAAGTAACCTGCCATCCCGCCAGACCCAGGGCCTGGGCTGCTTCGCCCTGGCCGCGGGGAAGCCCCTGCAGACCTCCTCGGATGTTTTCGGCCATGTAAGCCGCAGAAAACAGGGTGATGGTGATAGCGGCCCGGGTCACCGGGTTGACGGGAAAGTCCTCGGGCAGCGCCAGCGGGACCAGCACCTGGGACACAAACAATAGGGTAATCAACGGCACGCCGCGGAAAATCTCAATGAATCCCACGCACAGCAACTTCGCCACCGGCAGTCCGCTGCGGCGGCCCAGGGCCAGAAGCATGCCAATAGGGAAGGACAGCACGATGCCGAAAAGTGCGAGGGTGAGGTTGAGCATTAGGCCGCCCCACTGCCGGGGGGATACCTGCTCCATTCCCGGCACGCCGGGCAACCCGCTCAAAAGCAATAGGAACAGCAGGTATGCGGCAAGTCCGGCCAGCACGAACCAACCCGCGCGGCCGGTGGTGCGGTTGCAGCCCAGACCGAAACCTGCGGCCAGGACCGGCAGGTTGACCAAAATAAACAGACGCACCCACCACGGCATCACTACGTCCGGGTGAAACAAGCCGTAGGGCAGCAGTCCCACCACCAGCGAGAACAGGCCATAGGCGATGGTTACCCGATAGGCGGAACCGCCCCGCCAGATACCGGCCCCCATGCCCCAGAGCAATGAGACCAAAAGCCAACCGGTGAGGGGGCGCCAGGCATGTTCGGTGGGATAAAGGCCTATAACATATTGCTGCGGCCGGCTGGTGATCAGGGTCCAGTCGGCGGTAAACAGCCACCTTATGAGGAACCAGAGGCCCAGGATTACCAGGGGCGTGACGACTATGGTCAGCAGGCTGCTGAGCCAGTTATTGAACAGGTTGGCCTTGGCCCAACCGATCCATCCGGTTTCGGTTATGGGTGGGGGCAGCGGCGGCGCCGGCCGCCGAACCTCTGCGGCGGACATAACGCGGCTAGCCTCCGGTAAACTGGATGTGGCGGTTGTACAGGTTCCCAATCAGGGAATAGGCCAGGCTGAACAGCAGGTAAATTCCCATGATGATCAGGAAGATTGATACGGCAGGGGCGGTTTGGGTCATTGTCTTGGCTACGCTGGTCAGGTCGGCGTAGCCAATGGCCAGGGCCAGGCTGCTGTTCTTGGTCAAGTTGAGGTACTGGCTGATCATAGGAGGCACGATTACCCGGAGCGCCTGTGGGAAGGTAACGTTGCGAAGGGTGGCCATGGCATTTAGCCCCAGGGCGCGGGCAGACTCAGTCTGACCCCGCGACACCGATCGCAAACCGCCCCTGACTATTTCGGCGATGAAGGAAGCGGTGTATATGACCAACCCGACCAACAGTGCCGTCAGTTCACTGGACAGGGTCACGCCGCCCTGGAGCCGTCCGAAAAATCCCTCCGCATGGGGAAGGTCCATGTTGAAAGGAGAGTCGCCCAGAGCCAACCAAGCTGCCGCTCCGATGACAATTGACACGGT
Organism: Dehalococcoidia bacterium; assembly: GCA_965226825.1. Lineage (GTDB taxonomy): Bacteria > Chloroflexota > Dehalococcoidia > Lucifugimonadales > UBA3495 > Io17-Chloro-G2. Next base: position 2,120,094 of record CBDDED010000003.1, on the reverse strand, counting down.
GAAGGCCGACAGTATCGGGTAGGAAGGACGGCCGATGCGAACCTCGCGTTGCTCCATCAGACGCTTGACGACCAGGCCCGCGGCGATGGCCGCTGCGGCGCATAAGATCCAAATCCAAGCCGTCCCCTGGGCTACGGGGAAGGGCAGGGATAGCCCAGAGTTGTTCAGGTAAATCGCTTTCAGCAACACATAGCTGTCCTGCACCTGGGGCAGGCCCAGCAGCACGATGTACCAGAAAAAGAGCTGCACCAACAACGGTACGTTGCGGAATGACTCGACGTAGACGGTGGCGATCCGGCTGACGATCCAGTTGCTCGAAAGCTGGGATGCGCCGATGACCACCCCCAGGACTGTGGCCAAAGATACGCCGATCAGCGAAACCACGAGCGTGTTGAGCCCGGCCACCAGGAAGGCGTAGGCGAAGGAGTCGCTCTCCTCGTAAGGTATGAAGGTTTCGCTTATCGGCGTCGAGTACTCTCGAGAAAGGAACGACCATCCACGGGGGATGTCGCGTTCCTCCATGGCGTTGGTGAGGTTGATAAAGAAAAAGGCAACCAGCGCCACCACAACTATGGCAGACACAATTTGAGCGGCCCAGCCGAGCAACCGGGAATGGCGCCAGATGGGTATTCCCTGGTAGGTCAGCGAGGGTCGCATAGGCGGTTCATCCTAAGAACAAGGGTGACACGGTGGCTATTCGCCCCCTGCGGAGTATTTCCCTGGTGGGCGTTCCAGCCGGAGCGGCCTCCCCTCATGGGAACGTAGAGCGTCTACCGCAGTTCCGGGAACAAAGGGGCATCGGCGAATCGGGACGCTGCAACGCAACCAGTCGCGCCTCCCCGGCCTTAAAACGGGGAGGCGCGACATTGATAGTGCGCTGTTAGGCCGCGGTCGCTCGGCCTGGGTAGTTAGCGGAGTGGTGCCGCATAAATCTGGCCGCCCTTGGGGCAAGAATCGCAGGGGGCGTTGGCCCACAGAGCGTTCCGGCCACCCTCCCGGGGTAGGTCAACCCCGCCCGGACCCAGGTTGCGGTCGTAAATCTCGCCATAGTTGCCCACGGCTTTGATGACGTCCTGGCCAACCGTTTGGCTGAGACCCAGTTCTTCCTGACCGAAGGCGCCTTCAGTCCCCAAAACGCGCTTTGCCTTTACGTTGTCGCCGGCGGCAATTGCGTCAACGTTTCCGGAATTGATTCCGTAGGCTTCGGAGTATATGAGGATGCTCATGACGGTTTTTACCAAGTCGAACCACTGTTCGTCGCCGTGTGGCACCACCGGACCCAAAGGTTCTTCGGAAATGGTCTCCGGTAGAATGACGTGGTTCTCTGGATCCGGCAAGGCGCTGCGCAGTGCGGCAAGCTGGGACCGGTCGTTGGTGAACACGTCGCACGCCCCGCTCTTGTATGACTCCAAAACCACGTCGGTGTCTTCGTAAACCTTCGGGTTGTAACTCAACTGGTTTTGGCGGAAGAAGTCGGCCATGTTCAACTCAGTCGTGGTCCCGCTGGTCACGCAGACGGCTGCGTCGCCCAGTCCCATGGCGCTGGTCACGCCGAGGTCGGCGGGAACCATGAACCCCTGGCCGTCGTAGAACATGGTCTGTACGTAGTTGCCCCAAGAGGCGTCGCGGGAGGTGGTCCAGGTGACGGTGCGCACCAGCAGGTCCACTTCGCCGGATTGGATGGTCGGTCCACGTTCCGCGGCGGTAATCAAGCGGATTTCAATGGCGTTGGGGTCACCCAACACGGCGGCGGCAACAGCGCGGCACAGATCGATGTCGAACCCAACGTGATTGCCGGCGGTGTCCAAGGAGCCATATCCCGGCACGTCATTACGGCTGGCGCAAATGACATTGCCCCGCTCCTTGACGGCCGCCAGACGGCTGTCGGAATCCATCTTCTCCAATTCCGCCTGTGCCGTTGCCAGATCATTCTTCAATGTATCCATTTCCGCCATAGACTCTGCGGACATAGACTCTGCGGGCGGAGTTTCATCTCCGTTGCAGGCAACGGCGAATACCAATGCCAAAGCCATGCCCAGTGCTACCATGTACTTCCAGATTCCCTTCATCCTTGTCCTTCCTCAAACATTGTTAATGTGGCCAATTTCGGCAAGGCCTTGAACCGATTGCCATATATAATACTAAACAAAACCCCCTATTTCCAACTTATGCGCCGGTTGTGGGTTGGGTTAAGAGGAAACTTGAGGCAAATGCAGCCCATTCTTCAAGTGCGCGACGCCGTCAAAGATTTTGGCGGCGTCCGGGCGGTGGACCACTGCTCTCTGGACGTTGTGCCGGGCTCCATTACCGGGCTGATCGGCCCCAACGGCGCCGGCAAGACCACCTTGTTCAATCTGGTGTCCGGTGCGGTTCCGCTAACCGAAGGCCGTATTATTTTCGACGGCCGGTCCATTGGCGGTATGAAGATGCACCAGACCTTCGCCCTGGGCCTCATGCGCACCTTCCAGATCCCCAGGGAAATGAAACGCATGACGGTGATGGAAAACCTGATGGTGGTTCCCGGCCGGCAGACCGGTGAGCACATCTGGGCGTCCTGGTTCACGCCCTGGCGCGTCGCTCGGGAGGAGCGGCGAATTGAGGAAAAGGCATCGGAGGTGCTGGAGTTCGTCAGGCTGTCGCACCTGGCCAACGAGTACGCGGGCAACCTGTCTACTGGGCAGAAAAAGTTGCTGGAATTGGGCCGCACGCTGATGGCTGAACCCAAGATGGTGCTGCTGGACGAGCCGGCGGCCGGGGTCAATCGCACGCTTCTCGGCGAACTGACGGACAATATCCGGCGGACCAGCGCCGAGCTCGGCTTGACCTTTCTGCTAATCGAGCACGACATGGCGATGGTCATGCAGCTTTGCGACCCGGTGATTGTCATGGCCAATGGAGCGGTGCTCGCCCAGGGGACACCGCAAGAGATACGTCAAAACCCTCAGGTGCTGGAGGCCTACTTGGGAAGTGCAATGGGAGGAGTTGCCGATGGCGTTGCTTGACGCCGCCGACCTGGTGGCCGGATACGGAGGGACCGAAATCCTCCACGGCGTGTCCATTGCGGTTGACCAGGGGGAGATAGTCACCATCATTGGGCCAAACGGCTGCGGAAAGTCGACGCTGGTTAAAACGATTGTCGGCTTGGTGCGCGCCCGGTCGGGAAGCGTGGTGTTCCGAGGCGAGGAGATTTCGGCACAGTCTCCCGAACAGATTGTTCGAGCGGGGTTGTGCTATGTTCCTCAAACCGCCAACGTTTTCCCCTCCCTGACCATCCGGGAGAACCTGGACATGGGCGCGTTCATCCGGAAGGACGATTATCGGGGACGCATGGAGGAGATGCTGGACCTGTTCCCCAGCCTGGCAGCCCATCCGACGCAGAAGGCAGGGAACCTTTCCGGGGGGCAGCGCCAGATGTTGGCCATAGCGCGCGCCCTGATGCTGGACCCGGTAATGCTGTTTCTGGACGAACCTTCTGCCGGGCTTTCCCCGATGATGACCGGCATGGTGTTCGAACGCATCCGGGAGATCAACGCCGGGGGCGTTGCCATTCTCCTGGTGGAGCAGAACGCCCGGGAGGCCCTGAACATGTCGACCTGGGGTTATGTGCTCTCCGCCGGGGAGAACCGGCTGAAAGACAGCGGCCCCGCGTTGTTGGATAACCCCGAGGTGGCCCGGCTTTATCTTGGCGGATAGCCTGAGTGATGGCGCAGGCCGCGCGGGCATATCCCCACCCCGGTGGGCCGGCGGCGGCCGTTAGACTCGGACTGAATATAGAGGCCTGAAGATCGCCGTACAGGAAACAACCGGACTAGCCCGGCTTACTTCGCCCAGGTTTGCCTGGACGCCGTTTCGGACCACGGCTGCGGTCGTCGTGATCTTGCTGTTGGTCGGAGTGCTGCCCGGAGTCAAGATGTCGCTGGTCGTTAACGGCCTGTTCCTGGCCTCCATCATCGCGCTGGGGGCCATCGGACTGACTCTCATCTTCGGCATCCTGAACTTTGCCAACGTCGCCCACGGTGACTACATGACCATGGGGGCGTATTTGGCCTTCTTTATCATCCACACCCTGCTGGCAGGGGTGGGTGTCGAAGGCGTGGGGCTCGGGCCGTTCACTTTCGGATATCCGCTGCTGATAGCGCTGCCACTGGCGGCCGGACTGGTTGGCTTGGGCGCAATTGCGCTGGATGTCCTGATTTACCGCAAGCTCAGGACCCGGGGCGCCAACACCGCCGTGCTGGCCATGGTCTCCCTGGGAATAGCCATTGCCCTGCGCGGGTTGGTGCAAATAATCTGGAGCGGCGACGCGCAGACTTTCCCACGGGAGTCTCGGCAGTTCTTCCACCTCCCCCTTGACGTGCGCATACCTCCGGACAACGTGTTTATCGCCATCGTCGCCGTTCTGCTGGTGATTGGAGTTCACCTGCTGCTGACCCGTACCAAGATGGGGAAGGCAATGAGGGCTTATGCGGATAACCCGGACCTGGCCCTGGTGACCGGGATCAACACGCAGCGGGTCATATGGGCGACCTGGGTCATCGGCGGGTCGTTGGCGGCCACGGCGGGAATCCTTCTGGCAGTGTCCCAGGGAAATCTGCTGCCCATCATGGGTTGGAAGTTTCTGATCCCGCTGTTCGCCGCGGTGATTCTGGGCGGCATCGGGAACCCTTACGGAGCCCTGGTGGGAGCTATTCTGGTAGGCTCAGCTTCCGAGGTTTCCACCCAGTGGCTCAATCCCAGCTACAAGCCGGTGATCTCCTTCGCTATCATGATCGTGGTCCTGTTGGCCAGACCCAGGGGCATCTTCGGAGGGCCCAGATGACTCGCAGGCTCCCGATGAGAGCGTCCCGATGAAAGGAAACGCCGCATGGAAATAGCCGGCGTGATCGACTACGCGGCGGGGTTCATCATCATGGCGGGAATCTACGCCGTTTTCTCCCTTGGCCTCAACGTGCATTGGGGATTCACCGGGCTGTTCAACATCGGTATCGCCGGGTTCTTCGCTCTCGGAGCTTACACCTCGGCCCTTCTCACCACCCAACCCCCGAGCGCGGATTTGTTCGAAGATTTCATATTCGGCGGCAACTGGGCGGAGTTGGCCTTCCTTGACCTGGGGGTGGACCTTTGGTTCTTTCTGGGGTTGGCGGCGGCCGGGGCGGTGTGCGCGTTCACCGCGCTGATAGTCGGCTATATCACGCTCCGGTTGAACGACGACTACCTGGCGATTGCCACCCTGGGCATAGCCGAAAGCGTCAGGTTGTTCTTCCTTAATGAAAAATGGGCGGCCAACGGTTCCAAGGGCCTTTACCGAATCCCCAAATTCCTGGGGGACTGGATACCGCCTGAAAAGTACGACTACCTCTATCTGGTGGTGGTGTTGGTGGTACTGGCTGTGCTGTTTGCGGCAGTGCACCAGGCGATCCGGTCACCCTGGGGCCGGGTGCTGCGGGCGATACGGGAGGATGAAACCGCAGCAGAGGCCAGCGGCAAGAACGTTTTCAGGTTCAAGCTTCAGGCCTTCGTCCTGGGAGCGGTTATCATGGGGATAGGCGGGGCCCTGTTTGCTCATCACACGAGATTTCTCGCGCCTATCACCTTCGAGCCGCTGTTGGCCACCTTCGTTATCTGGGCGATGCTCATGGTTGGAGGGTCCGGCAACAACCTTGGAGCTATAATTGGCGCCTTTGCCGTCTGGGGAATCTGGACGGGTTCACAGTTCCTACCGGGAGTGTTCCAAGACCCCAATTTCCGGCTTTTTATGATCGGAATACTGATTGTGGCCGCCATCCTCTACCGGCCGGAAGGCATCCTGCCGGAGCGGCGGCGCGGATCGCAAAGAGGGGCTCCTTCCTAGTCAGGGATGCTCGAGCACTCGTGCCAGGCCACCTGGGTTGATCGGTCTGCCTTACGATTTCTTTACCAGGACGCCTTCTTTACCAAGACGCCCGAGGAGTCCCCTGACACAAGCAAGATGGCAAAAAAATGAAGGGCGGCTCGAATAGAGCCGCCCTTTAAGTTGCCTGGATTGGGGTCTTGTTTCCCTGGTGCAATCGACTCGAGGTTACGGGAGTTCGAACCTTCCGGTGGACTGGATTTCTCCGCCTTTAACCGTCCAGATTTCAATCGTGCCGGCCACGTCGCCGAATTCGTCGAAGTCCACTTGCCCGCTTGCGCCCTCATAGTTGATATCCTGGCCGTCGGCCAGAAGGTTCAGGGCCTTTTGTATTTCGTCACGCCCCGGGCCAACAACCTCGCCGGGAGGGTTGGCGACGAATCGCAGAGCGTCGCGAATTGCCGCGGCGTCGGTGGTGGTCCCTGCTTTGGCCGCTGCCAGAGCGATCAACACCGCAGCGTCGTAGTGTTCCGCCACGAAGGGATGGGTGATTTCAGAGCCAAAGCTCTCCAGATAGGAATTTTCCATTTCCTCCTTGGCGGGGGTGAGCTCACTGCCCGGGGCGGTGCCCATAGTTCCGTCCAGCGCTTCCCAGGCGTCTATCTCCTCAATCCACTCGGACCCTTTCACGCCGTCGACGAACAGGAATGTGTTTGCGTAACCGCCTTCCAGAGATTCTCGAATGTAGATCTTCGCCTGCCCGGTGTAGCCCATAGTGGCTAACACGTCCGGGTTGCCTTCGGTCGCCTTTTCCAATTCGGAAGCGAAGGTGGGTTGAACGTCCTCGTGGGGAACCCTGGCGGTCACCGTTCCTCCCATGGCCGTAAACGTCTCCTCGAATTGGTCGGCCAGGCCCTCGCCGTAGGCGTTATTGAGGTACAGGACGCCGGCGGTGTCGAAATTCAACTCCCTGGCCAGCCGTGCCAGGACGACGCCCTGGGCGGCGTCGGAAACCGTCGTGCGAAAGACAAAGTCATTGTCCTCCAACACAGATATGCTTGGAGATGTGGATGCGCCCGAGATAAGAATGCGGCCCTTGGGTATGGTAACCGATTGCGCTACAGCCACAGTCACTCCGCTGGAGAGCGCGCCCACAATTGCAACGGCGTTCTCAACGTCGACAAGCGCCCGGGCCGAGTCAACTCCCTGCACTGGGCTGACCGCCGTGTCCCGGCTGACGATGATCATCGAACCGCCGTTGACGCCGCCGGCGCGGTTGACATGGTCCGCCGCCAACTCGACGGCGTTGCGCAGCGGGGTTCCGAATTCAGATAGAGAACCCGTAAAGGCGTTTAAATTCCCTACAATCAGGGGGGGCGACGGCATACGTTCCACCTCCTGAGTGACCACTACTTCCTGGGTGACCGGAACTTCTTTGATCACCTCCGTGGTGCACGCCGACAATATTGACAGCGCAATGATAGCCGTTGATAGCAAGATGACTCGGTAACCAACGTTAGGAATTTTCACGACTGGCCCCCTTGAATCTGAGTGCTGTTCTTGTTGTCTTGCTGATCTTCCGAATACTTGTTCCAGAGTTGGTCAAACTCGGTGCTTATTTTACTTGTTCTGGGTGGCATATTATCCCCGCTGCGGAATGCTGGCAAGGAGATAACCATGATACAAATCTGTTATTAACTGGAGTCAGCGGGCGGCAGGTGCGCAAGTCATCGACCGATTCGCACCGGTCTCCGCTAAGGCTTGTCCCATAAGTCAAACTGCGGATTTGTTGACGCCGCAGGGGTTGTAAATCCTCAAAGGGACTGTCACACTAACCGCATGCGCTTGGGAGATTTCGAAATCACCGAGCCGCTTCCGCAGCTTAAAGACCCCCACGTACTGGCGGCGCTCTATCCGTGGATTGACATCGGGAACGTGGGCACTTTGGGCTTGGCCAGGATTGAGCGGCACCTGCGGGCCACCGAGCTAGGCAGATTAGCGCGTCCCGGCCGGTTTTACGACTTCACCAGATACCGCCCGCGGACCTTCAGGAATCGAGGCGTCCGCGAGTTTTCCATCCCCAACACCATCATTCGCTACGCCGTCCGTGAAGAAGCCCCCGACCTGGTCCTGATGCACTTGATGGAGCCCCACTGTTACGGAGAGGACTACGTCGAATCGGTGGTGGAGGTACTCAAAGCCCTGAAGGTCTCCAGATACTCCCTGGTGGGCGGGATGTATGACATGGTCCCACACACCAGGCCTCTGCTCGTAACCGGCGGCGCGCAAAAGCCGGATAACGATGAAGAGTACCGGATGGTCCGCGCCAAGCCGAGCAAGTATGAAGGTCCCACCTCCATTACCTACCTGATTTCGCAGGAGGCGGAGCGCCTCGGGATCGACACGCGCACCTACGTGGTGCATTTGCCCCAGTACTTTCAGGTGGAGGAAGATTTCACGGGGGCCGCCCGCCTTATGGAAGTCCTGTGCCAGTTGTACCAGTTGCCGGACCGCCTGATGGACCGGCAAAGGGGCAAACAGCAATACGAGGAGCTTCAACACATCGTCAAAGACACCGCTGAGGTTTCTTCTCTGCTGAACCGCCTGGAGGAAAGATACGACCGGGAACAGCGGGAGGACGGCGCAGAGAAGATTGACTCCCCTCCGTTGTCGTCAGACATTGAGAACTTCCTGAGAGAGATTAACGACGGTTTCGACAATCAGGAGGACCGCTAGGGCATTATTGGCAGGTGAATGCGGCAGCAGGGGGTTCTCGTGTCCGCAACGTCCCCAGGAGATCGCAGCGCCGGTATCCCGGGGGATCTCAGCACCCACTCTGCGTGAAGACCTGGCGCCGCGAGGCGTCGCAAAAATAAAATGCTTTGCAATGCCGTGAGAGCGATTGACCTGTCTAAGGGGCTTATGTTAGAGTGATTTTTCAATTCACGCCTGAAACTCCCAACAAATTTGGCGGAGGTGGCATACATAGCTAGGCAATATCGGGTTAACGAGCGGATTAACTCTCCTCAAGTGCGGGTCATCGGCGAGAACGGAGAGCAGCTCGGCGTCATGGCGGTGGGCGAGGCCCTCCGCGCGGCTAGGACGGCCGAAGTAGACCTGGTAGAGGTGGCCCCGAACTCCGATCCTCCGGTGTGTCGCCTGCTTGACTATGGAAAACTCCGGTACCTTACTTCCAAGAAAGACCGGGAATCCAAGAAGGGGCAAAAAAGCACCGAGTTGCGTGAAGTCCGATTTCGGCCGAATATCGGTACCCACGATCTCGAAGCTAAGACCCGCAAGGTAAAGGAACTCATAGAGGACGGCGCCAAGGTCAAGCTAACCGTCCGCTTCCGAGGCCGGGAAGCCACCCACCAGCAAATAGGTCTGGGGGTTTTAAAGCGGGTGGCGGATGACCTCAAGGAATTCGTGCGACTGGAAAAGCCGCCGTCAATGGAAGGAAGATCCCTCTCGATGATTCTGATTCCAGGACTCCAAAAGCCGGAACGGACGGAGAAACCGTCCGAAGAACTAACTGATGCCAAAACTTAAGACCCACAAGGGCGCGAAAGCGCGCATCCACATCACCGGTTCGGGAAAACTGATGCGCCGAAAGCGGATGAGCAGTCACCTCCGGCGCAAGAAGCCAACCAAAGTGACTCGCAAGTATGCGGATAAGCTGGCGGTGGATCCGGTTGACGTCCGCCGGTTAAGCCGTCTCATGCCCTACGGGTAGAACCGACGTAGCTTTTCTTTCCAGTCACAGGGAGATTTGATTTGCCCAGAGTAAAGAGGGGCGTTACTAAACATCGCCGGCATAAGAAGGTCCTGCTGGCCGCCAAAGGTTTCCGGGGATCTTCCAGCCGTAACTATAAATGGGCTAAGGAAGCCCTGTTGCACGCGTGGACGCATGCTTATCGGCACCGCCGCCAACGCAAGGGCGACTTCCGAAGGCTGTGGATCGTCCGGATCGGCGCGGCCTGCCGGGAATCGGGTACCACCTACAGCCAGTTCATGCATGGCCTAAAAACCGGGGGCATAGAGCTCGACCGCAAGATGCTGGCCGATATGGCGGTCAACGACTCCGGCGCGTTCAAAAAATTGACCGAGTTAGCGTCCCAACAGGCGCCTGCCTAACAATCCGGGCCCATCAACCGGTTAAATCAGAAAGGGTGTGGTTTTTGCCACACCCTTTCTTCACGCCGGGTAGTGCTGCGTCACCATTCTCACTCCTAACCCCATTTGCCAAACCCGTAATAGTTGTCCCCGTCCAGGATCTTTTGCAGGCCTTCTTCAGAAATGTTGATCGGCCGGATGGGAGTGGCCCACCGCTCGGTGAGTTCGTAGTGCAGATCGAGCAGGCTGGTGGGCTGGTTCTTGGTTGAAAGCAGAATGCGGAAGACTATCTCCATCAAGGGCATGTCGGTCTTGATGAAGTCTTCGTCGGTCTTGTGGTATTCGGCAATCTCGTCGACCAACGCTTGCGGGTCGGTCAACTCCTCAATTGGAGTCATCATTGATGGGCAGTCGGCCACCCGCCGGGCCGCCACCAACACCAGGGGGGAACGCTTTAGTTCCTCCAAGCGGCGAAAGCTAATGTAGTACTTGGGCGGCTCCGGCTCCGGGATGTTTTCGTCTGGGCCGTTTTCACCGGTTTCCGGCATATTTACGGGGAGAGCATCCTCGCGCTCCGGGGTGGTCATAAATCAACCTCTTCGTTCCAGTTCAGCATTATGATTTGCACGGTTTCTCCTTGGTCCTTCCTCGGAAGGTCTTCCGGGCATATGGCCAGTCCATTGGCCCGGGACATGGACGTCAATATGTTGGAGCCTTGGGGTCCGGCAGGCGCGGCATAGTAGGCGCCGTTTTCCCGGGTTACTTCTACCCTGGCGTAAACCCTCCGCCCGTCGTAGTTGTGGATGGGCCCAGTCAACACACCCTGGACGCGGGGTCGTTCCAGTTCCTTGAGTCCCCGCATACGCCTGATGGCGGGCCGGGCAAACATCTCAAACGCCACCATAGCGCTAACGGGGTTCCCCGGAAGGCCTAATAAGGGCGATTGCTTGCCACCATCCGCTTTGAGGTGGCCGAAAGCCAGGGGCTTGGCCGGACGCATTCGCACCGACCAAAAATTAATTTCTCCCCGCTGGTCCAGCACGTCCTTGACGATGTCATAATCGCCTTTCGAAACACCCGCCGAGGTGATCACAAGGTCGAACCCTTCGGCCTCTACCAATTTCCCGTTAAGGTCTTCCAAATTGTCCCGAGCAATTCCCAAGAGGCGGGGTATTCCCCCGGCGGCCAAGACCGACGCGGCCACACTGAAGCTGTTGCTGTCGTAGATCTGTCCCGGCCCCAACGCCTCGCCGGCCATGGCTAACTCGTTGCCGGTTGCCAGGATAGACACCACCGGACTGCGGACCACCTTGGCCTGGTCCAGTCCCAGCGAGGCCATTACCCCCACTTCGGCCGCCCTGATCGGAACTCCTGCCTCCAGGACCAATTCCCCGCTGCGCACGTCCTCGCCGGAAGGCCGGACGTTGCTGCCCAGGGGAAGACCGGCCAATATGGCAACTTGGTTCAGCGGTAGCCCTGAGCGGCGACGCTGCACCTCGTCGGTTTCTTCGAAAGGGATCACGGTGTCAGCGCCGGCCGGAATTGGGGCGCCGGTCATGATTCTGATAGCGTCTCCCGGAGCGACTTGTTGGCTGGAAACCTGCCCCGCCGCTACCAGCCCAATGACCGAGAGTACGACCGGCGAGTCTTTCCCTGCGCGCTCAATGTCCCGATGCAGGACCGCGTATCCGTCCATGGCCGAATTTGCCAGGGGCGGCAGGTCCAATGGAGAGTAAACGTCCTGGGCCAGCACGCGTCCCAACGATTGCATCAAGGGGACTTCCTCGGCTTCAAGAGGGCTGAAGGAAGCCAGGATGCGCTCGTAGGCTTCTTCCACACTGAGCATGTCCTCGTCCACGTGCGTGTGCACGTGCTCCGGGGCGTGCCCGTGGGCGCCTGGGCCCCCGTGACTTCCGTGGCCGTGACCCCGGTTGTCGTGACTACTGCTTTGCATTAGCTGACTCCCTTGACAGGATTGACTGGGAAGGGATTGATTGGGAAAGTCCCGGGTAAGTGCGGCCGTTCAAGTGTTCGTGGCGGCCCTGGTTGCCGTATATCAACTTCTCAGCGTGGCCCCGACTTCCCGTTCCAGGGTCCGGACCAATCCTTGAAGAGACCGGTTTACCTCCTCTGCCGTAAGGGTCCGGTCATGGGACTGGAAGTCCACGTGAAACGCCAGCGATTTGCTCCCGCCGGCGATGGTGTCCCCGGAGTAGATGTCAAAGAGGTCGACCCGCTGCACCAAACGATGGGCGGCTATGATCTCCTCCACCCGCCCGGCCGGCACATCCGCCGGCAGCACCAACGCCACGTCCCTGGTCGCCGCGGGGTAACGGGACAGCGATTTGAAAGTTCTTTGGTCCCGAGGCACTGCCTGCAGCAACGCATTCAGGTGCAACTCCACCAATGACACCCTGCGGGCTGCCAGGTCAAAACTCTTTCTGATTCTGGGATGCACCTCTCCCATGATTCCCAGTTCGATGCCCATGGCCCAGACGCTGGCGCAGCGCCCTGGTTGGAAGAAATCCTCATTGGCCGGCCGGTATTCGGGTTCAACCCCCAGCCGTCCCAAGACCGCAGTAAGGGTGCCCTTGGCGTCGAAGAAGTCCAGCGGCTCATCGTCCACCAGCCAGGAATAGTCCCAACGTCGGCCCGCCAGCACGGCGCATAGAGTTTCCTGTTCTTCGGGCAGGTCGTCTTGCCGGGGAGAAAAAACCCGGCCCACTTCGAACAACCGGAACGGTCCCTCGCCCCGGCCTTCACCACGGGCTTCGTTGGACGCCAGGGTGTCCAGCAAGCTTGCCCGCAGGGTGGGTCTCATGAATTCCTGGAGGGCATTCATAGGGTTTGCTGCTCTGACCGGCGGGATCTCTCCGTCCTGGAACCCCACCCGTTCCAAGGCCTCGCGGCTAACCAGGGGGTAAGTGATCACTTCCTGCATGCCGGCGGCCAGCATGGCGTCTTTGACCCGGGAAATCAACCCGGTCATGGGACCGGTCCGGCGAGACGGCACCGGCGTGGAAAGCATGGTGGTGGGTACGCTGTCGTATCCGATGATACGCACGACTTCTTCAACCAAGTCTTCTTCTATCGTAACGTCGTTCCGCCAATATGGGACGGCGACCTTCAATTCTTGATCCCCCGACACCGTAACGGTAAAGCCAAGGGAAGCCAGTGTTTTCTCTACGGTGGCGAGGTCTAGGTCCATGCCGAGCACCTTCTTGAGCCGCTCGGACGACAACGAGACCACCGGGGGCGCGAACTCTTCGGAACGGACATCGGCAATCCCACGGGACACTTTTCCTCCCGCTACCTGTTGGATCAGTTGGGTAGCGCGGGCAAGTGCGATGGGAGCCAACTCGGGCCGTAGTCCCTTCTCAAATCTCAGGGTAGCCTCGGTGCGCAGGCCGAAGGATTGGGCGGTTTGCCGGTTGTTGACCGGGTCAAAGGTGGCTGACTCCAGCAGCACCGAAGTTGTATCCGGGCCGATTTCGCTGTTCTGGCCTCCGATCACCCCCGCCATTCCGACGGGGCGGGCGGCATCGGCGATCACCAGCACGTGGGAGTTCAGGCGGCGCTCTTCGCCGTCCAGCGTTCGAAGGGTCTCGCCTTCCACGGCCCGGCGGACGATGACGGTTGAATCCGTTATCGTCTCAAGGTCGAAGGCATGCAGTGGCTGGTTGAACTCCAGCATCACGAAGTTGGTGACATCCACGATGTTGTTGATGGGTCTCAATCCGGCGCGGGACAGCCTCTCTTGAAGCCACTCGGGCGACGGGCCCACTTTGATACCCTGAATGACGCTGGCCGTGTACCGGGGGCACAGGTCGGGGTCTGCCACTCGAATTGCTGCCATCTCCGACATTGGGGGGCCGTCTTCCGGGTAGCCGGTCCCGGGCTCGCGGACGGTTTTCCCGGTCAATGCAGCCACCTCGTGAGCCACTCCCAGCACCGAGAGGCAGTCCAGGCGATTGGGAGTTAGCTCCAAGTCCAATACTGTGTCCCCCAGGTATTGGTCCAACGGCGTTCCCACGGGGGCATCGTCAGGGAGCACCAGGATGCCCTCATGGCTCTCCCCCATTCCCAACTCCAACTCGGAACAAATCATGCCCTTGGATTCCACACCTCGGATCCGGGCGGCCTTCAGCGTCTCGTGCTTGCCGCTGTGGGCATTGTACAGATATGCTCCGACCCCGGCGAAGCATATTTTCTGGTCGACCGCGACGTTCGGCGCCCCGCAAACAACCTCCAGCACCTCAACGCCGGCGTTGACCCGGCAAAGGCTGAGCCTATCGGCCTGAGGATGGGCCCCGACTTCCAACACCTGGCCGACCACGCAACCGGTCCAACCCCCGGTTTGAACCACGTCACCAACTTCGACCCCGGCCATGGTCAACCGGTGGGCCAACTCGCCGGCCGGCAGGTCCACGTCCACGTATTCTCGAAGCCAGCTTAAAGGTACTTTCATAGAGAGGTTAAATGCCTTGGGTGGCAGAGATTCTTGACCCCGTCAAGGACGGCCTGCCGGGTCAAACGGTTGGAAGCCGTTGCCAGCCGCGGACTTCGATCAGGAATAGGCGCCGGTCCCTGGAAAAGGTGGCCTAATGGATTCCCGGTACATCCCACCCTAAAACTGCCGCAAGAATCGAAGGTCGTTGGAGTAAAACAGGCGAATGTCGTCTATCCCGTACTTGAGCATGGCAATCCGCTCGGGACCCAGGCCGAAGGCAAAGCCGGTATACTTCGACGGGTCGTAACCCACACCGGCCAATACCTTGGGATGGACCATGCCGGCTCCCATGATTTCGATCCATCCGCTGTCACGGCAAATCCGACATCCGCTGCCCTCACCCTGGCACGCAAAACAGTCGATGGACATGTCTACGCCGGGTTCCACGAACGGGAAGTAGTCGCACCGGAAACGCACCCGGCGCTCTTCGCCGAACATGCGGCGGGCAAACTCATAAAGGGTGCCCTTCAAGTCGGCGAAGGTGATCCCCTCATCCACCGCCAAGCCCTCTACCTGGTAAAAATGCCATTCGTGGGTGGCGTCGGTGGCCTCATACCGGTAGCACTTGCCTGGGACCACCACCCGCACCGGGGGGTCAGTCGATTCCATCACCCGGGCTTGCATCGGGGAGGTGTGAGTGCGAAGGAGCATGGGCCGTTGGCCGGAAGGGTCCTGATAATCAAGCCAGATGGAGTTCCACATATCCCGCGCCGGATGCCCTTCGGGTATGTTCAGCATCTCGAAGTTGTAATGCGCCCACTCCACCTCGGGACCTTCGACAACACTGAATCCCATGGCGACGAACGCATCGCAAATTTCCCTTAGTATCAGTGTGGTGGGATGCAGCCTTCCCGTGGCGGTAGGCCGGCCGGGAAGGGTTACGTCGATCTGGTCGTTGGAAAAGGTCTGGTCCAGGTATGCTCGGGAAATGTCGGTGGACCGCTGCTCAAGGGCCAGTTCCAAGTCCTGCTTGGCTTGGTTGCCGGCTGCCCCGGCGGCGCGGCGCTGCTCCGGGTCCAACTGGGAAATGCTGCGTAGCACCAACGTCAGCTTACCCCGGCGGCCCAGATAACCCACCCGCCATTGTTCCAGGGATTCGGGGTTATCGATTTTTGCCAGTTCGCCGATCGCTCCCTGGACCAACTCCTCAATGGACTGGTTAGTGGGTTCGGTCACCTGTGGGGGCCTCACTAAGGGGGTTACCGAGGATAAGCGCGGTTTCGGATTCCGTTGGCCTATTATAGGAATGGGGCCCCAAACGGTCAAGGCATGCACGCTGCGTCCCCGGCAGCATGCCAGCCGGCTCACCTGTAGATGGTGTGTCGGAAATGCCTTGTAATAGCACAAATGTACTGTTATTATGACGCCAACCGGCGAAGTGCCAATAGGGCGCCGGATGCAACGCGGTCGGGTATTTCACGCCACCGCACGGGAAAAGGCGTTGGAGGTTATTCTTGATGCAACTAAACATGAAGGCTTGCACCAAATGCGGTGGAGACTTGGCCCTGGATCAGGGCGATTGGTTATGCCTACGCTGCGGGACCTACTACTACACAAATTTGTACCGGTTGGCACGGCGGGGCAAACCGCAGCCCTCGGGAGGAAACTTTCCCGGGAGTCCCACACCCGGGAGCCACATGCCCGGAAGCCCCATGCCAAGAAGTCGCGCGCCTGAAACCAAGGGATGGCGCTCGCCCGCGCCTGCGCCCTCAGGGCAATCCCCGGCTTGGGAACGAGAAAGATGCGAACAGCTTGAGTCGGTTGGGCGCGCCGGAGTATCGGTTCCAGGTATTCCGGTGGACCGCGCAATGGGCCCTGGAACGGTGGCGTCGGCGGTTTCCTGGTAATGCCTGAGCAGCAAAGGAGCGGAGCCCTGCTGGCTCTGGACGCCAGCGTGGCCGAGACAGGGTGGGTGGTAGTTGATTCGGGGTCTAACCGGACGGTTGAAGCAACCGGGGTTATCAAAACGCCGGTGCCCCGCAAGTCGGCCCTGGATTCCAGAGTTGACGTCCTGTTGGCCGACCTGGATGCCTTGGTGCAATGGTGGCGACCCTCGGCTCTGGTCCATAGCCGTCCATCGCGCATTCATTGGCCGGTGCCCGCGTTGGAACTATTGGAGGCCCGGCTATGCCAGTGGGCCGGAGGCCATCTCCTCCCGTTGCACCCTTACACTGCCAAGGAAGTCCGGTTATACATGGTAGGCAAGGCCAACGCCTCTCGGGACAGCTTGAACTACGCGGTCATGGAACAACTTGGGCTGATTGGCCAAAGCAAGACCACCCACGAATGGGAAGCGTTGGCGGCCGCGTATTATCACCTGCAGCTCCCTGGGCTAAACTTGCGAGCGGCCTGATCGACACTCCGCACCGGGCAGACTCCCCGTGTATAATGGCCCGGTTACGGCTACTAATCGGGGTTGGCCGCTCCGGGCCTAATAGCAAATGGCCGGAGCAGAACCCCGCGACGAGGATGCTTCATGCCCATTATTCAGCGCCCTTACGTGCCACCTGAAGACCAGGTCCCTGCAGAGGAAAACTACGTCAACCCCGGAGATACCCAAACCGACGGCGCCGAGTCCGGCGATCCGATCACATTTTATTGCGATTCGATGCACATTTTTAGTAGCCTGTATTCGGCCGTGCTGTTCTTCGGGGAGCAGATGGAAGAACGTGAGCCGATACTGCGGGCTCGGATCAAGGTCAGTCCCCAGATGCTCAAGGCGATTTCCCTATTGACCAGTAAACACGTCCGTGAGTACGAAGAGGCGGTTGGCCCGATCTCACTGCCGGACCAGGTCTATGCCGCCTGGGAATTGGATAAGGCGGAGTAACCGGAAATGACGCCGGAAGACGACCGCACCCTGGCTGAGGACCTTGCTTGCCCTGTTGATGTTCAACCCGGTACAGACGAGGCGACGCCCCCGGATTGGGATTGGCGCGTCATCGGCACCTGCCAACCCAACGCGGCAACATTCCACATCAACCACAGCGACGTTGGCCGGGTGCTGGTCGACGCCCTGACAGCTTCCGATTCGCCGCCCGACGCTCCGTTCGTGGTATCCAAGGACATCCCGGTTATCATACTGGACAGCCTCGACCTCTATTGGGCCGGGGAGTCCCGCACCAGGCTGCCTCTGGAAGGGACGCGGGTACCGGTGTCCGACGAGACCATCGATGGTTCCAAGCAAGCCCTGGCCCGGGATTTGGCGGCGCAGCTTCGCCTGCTGCTGCTGCTGGCCACTTCCCGCCAAGGCAGGATTGCTCCCCAGCTACGCTCCAACCTGGAATACCTGCAATCGGTACTGGGCCCAAGAGAAGCAGAACCCCCGGAACAAGCGTAAACTCGTCCCCCGAAGCGGCCGTCGCAAGTTCAAGTTATCAGCGGGTGAGGGTGGCAGGGGCAGGTATGGGGTGTGCAGGCCTCGTGGAAACCGCGAGGGAACAGGGGTGGGAAGTTCTTGGAAGTTGCTCTTAGGAAGCCGCCAACAGACGCCGAACTGCTTCCGCGACCTGGTCCACCGGGACCGAACTGGCCTCCTCTTCCCGCCGCCCCTTTATCTCGACCACGCCTTGCCGAAGATTTCGGGGGCTTACAACCAAGCGGACCGGCATTCCCAACAAATCGGCGTCATTCAATTTGACCCCGGCGGTCTGGTCGGGCCGGTCGTCGTATAGCGTTTCAATCCCCTGGGCCCACAGGTCGGCATACAACTGCTCTGCGGCTTCGGCCACGTCGGCCTGTGCCAGGTTAAGCCCCACCAGATGCGCCTGGTATGGAGCAATGGGCGCGGGAAAGACCACTCCCTTTTCGTCGTTGTTTTGCTCCACAGCGGCCGCCAGCAGCCTGCCTACGCCGATGCCGTAACAGCCCATGATGATGGGTTGTTGCCTCCCATTCTGGTCCAGGTAATTTGCTCCCAAGGCTTCGCTGAAAAACGTTCCCAGCTTGAAAATGTGGCCAACTTCCACGCCCCGGGTGGACTCCAGGGATTGGCCGCAGGAGACGCAAAGGTGGCCCGGTTGGGTCAGGGCAATGTCGGCCATGACGTCCAGCTGGAAATCTCTGGGGTAGTTGGCTCCTGTCAGGTGGGTGTCCGGCTTGTTGGCTCCGGCTACAAAGTTGACCCCCATAGTGATGGAGTTGTCGCCAACTCGCGGAATGTTGTTGATTCCAACTGCTGAAGTCGAACCGGCCACCAGACCGGCGGCCGCCACCGCTTCATCGTCGGCGAATCTTAGGTCGTTGACGTGGAGCAGGTTTTTTAGCTTGACCTCGTTGACGTCCAGGTCGCCTCGAATCGTCACCAGGGTCATATTGCCGTCGGCCAGGTAGAAGACGGCCTTCAACGTCTTTTCGGGGGGCGTGTTCAGAAACCGGCCAAGCTCGGCTATGGTTTTGACACCCGGAGTGCTGACTTCTTCCAGGGGTTGCTCCGGTTCGGCGGAGACTTGGGGCAACGACGCCTGGGCTTTTTCGGCGTTGGCCGTGTACCCGCAGCCGGGACAGGTGATCACCGTGTCCTCCCCGGCGTTGGTTGGCAGGATGAATTCGTGAGAATCCTTGCCGCCGATGGCCCCGCTATCCGCTTCGGCCATGAGGACCGGCAGGCCGCAACGGCGGTAGATGTTGCGATAGGCCTGGGCCATGGCCTGGTAGCTTTGCTCCAGCGACTCTTCGTCAGTATTGAAGCTGTAAGCGTCCTTCATGGTGAACTCCCGCACCCGGATCAGCCCGGCTCTGGGGCGTGGTTCATCCCGGAACTTGGTCTGAATCTGGTACAGGATTACGGGGAGGTCGCGGTAGCTCTGAACGTTGGCGCGAACAATGTTGGTGACGACTTCTTCGTGGGTTGGGGCCAGCACCATGGGCCGGCCTCGCCGGTCCTCCAGGGAAAACAGGTTGTCGCCGAATGCGGCGGCGCGTCCCGTTTCATCCCAGAGTTCCCGGGGCTGCAGGGCCGGCATGGAAAGCTCCTGCCCACCGGCCGCGTCCATCTCCTCTCGGATGATGTTCTCGATCTTCCGTATGGCCCGCCAGGCCAGCGGCAAGGCGGCATACACGCCCGATGCCACCTGGTAGATGAACCCGGCCCGAAGCATTAACCGGTGGCTGGTGGTCTCGGTTTCGGGCTCTGCGTCGCCTCCCGGGGTTCCTTCGCGCAGAGTCCGGGTGGCCAACTGAGAGAATTTCATGCCGCCGGCACTTTCTCCACTTCTTCCATAAGCGCCGGGAGCATCTCTTCCGCGGTCACTACCCGCACCTTTTCTCCCTTACGGAAGATGACCGCGCGGCCCGCTCCGGCGGCGATGCCCACGTCGGCATCCTTTGCCTCGCCGGGTCCGTTAACCTCGCAGCCCATGACGGCCACGGTCACCTCTTTGTCCGATTTCTTCAGCAGGGCGTCCACCTCATTTGCCAGCTTGACGACGTCGACGTCGGCTCGGCCGCAACTGGGGCAGGCCACCAGGATGGCGCCCTTCCGGCGCAGGTTCAGGGACTTGAGGATTTCGTAACCGGCCGCGACCTCGTCTACCGAGTCGCCGCTGAGAGATACCCTGATGGTGTCGCCGATTCCCTGGTAGAGCAGCAGAGATAACCCCACCGCGGTGCGGATGGAACCCGCCTGCAACGTTCCTGCCTCGGTGATGCCAAGGTGCAGCGGGTATGGGACCAAATCGGCCAGCCTGGTGTAGGCTTCCACCGTGGTGGGAACGTCAAAGGCCTTCATGGAAATCTTTATCTGATCGAAATCCTGGGCCTCCAGCAGGCTGATCTCCCAAAGGGCGGTGGCCACCATGTGGTCTACCACGCTGTATTCGCCGGTGTTTGCCTGCCCTCCCTTGGGCAGTTGGTTGACCAGGTCCATGTGCCGGGAAAAACCCCTGGTGCGGCCGATGCCTCCCACCGGGGGCAGGCTGCCGAAGTTTACTCCGATGCGGATGGGAATGTTCCGCTCCTTAGCCGAAGCCACTACTTCGCGCACCTGGTCTTCATTTCTGAGGTTCCCGGGGTTCAGGCGCAGGCAATCCACGCCGCCTTTGGCGCACTCCAATGCCAGTTGGTGGTGGAAGTGTATATCAGCGATCAGTGGAATGCGGATTTGCTTCTTGATTTCCGCCATTGCCTTGGCGGCTTCCATGTCGGGCACCGCACTGCGGATTATTTCGCAGCCCGCTTCTTCCAGCTGGTGGATCTGCCGGACCGTCGCGGCCACGTCCCGGGTGTCGGTCTTGGTCATGGACTGAACGGTGATGTCAGCGCCGCCGCCTACCTTTACGCCGCCCACGTAAACCGGTTTGGTTGGCCTACGTCTGTTAAACACAGTCAAATGCCTCGAATGCCAAGGTCTTGCTGCCTAGATATTACACGATAAGGGGGTGAGACGCCACGGGAAGGCGTATCGGTTGAAGCAGGGTTTGAGCCGGCGGGTTAGCCGGGGAGCAAATGGCGGATGTCGTTGGCGGTTATGACCACAATGCCCGCCATCAACACTATGAACCCTATGAGATGGACCAGCCCCTCTTTCTCCGGAGGCACCCGCCGGCCACGGCGGACCCACTCCAGCACCACGAAGACGAAGCGTCCCCCGTCCAGCATGGGGATGGGCAACATGTTGACGATGGCCAGGTTGACGCTCAAGATGATGGTGATAATCAGCCAGCCGTTGATTCCGTCTTCACGGGTAAAATCTCCGGCGACCTTGGCAATCCCCACGGGTCCGGCTACTTGCGGCGCGCTGCCGGAGGACACCGCGCCTTGAAAGCCCTGCTTGACCAACACCAGCAGTTCCCACGTGCTGACCACGCTGTTGTAAGCGGCGGTCCAGATTGGTTGGGACCGGGACTCTTCCCGATGGTTGATCAGCACGGGAGTGATCCCGGTCAACCACTGTTGCGCCTCGGATTGCTCGAAAACCGGGGTAACCTGCACCGCCTGTTGCCGGCCCGCCCGGTCCACCACCAATTCCATCTCCGATCCCTGGTTCTGGCCGATGGCGCCGGTTAATTCATCAATGCTGGAAATCGCTCTCCCCGCGGCGCGGACTATGACATCGCCATCCTGGATTCCTGCAGCTTCCGCGGGAGAGCCGGAGCCAACCCGTGTAATCAGTACCCGACCGGCCTCCTCTTTGATCAGGATGCCCACCAACCACCGGCCTTCCGGAACCCCGAATCGGGGAATCACGCGGCTTACCTCTTGCCGTCCGTTGCGCAGCACCACCCACTCCATTGGAGAGCTGCCGTTGAGATTAACCATTCGGGTCAAGTCGGGGACGGACTCAAGCGAGTCTCCGTTGGCCGTCACCACAATGTCTCCGGGCCGCAACCCGGCGGCCTGGGCCGGGGAGTCCTGGCTCACCTGGGAGATTTGCACCTGCCCCACCACAACCTGCTGGGGCACCATGAACATCACGGTGAAAATCACCAGGGGGAGGATGGCGTTCATGAATGAGCCGGCGGCCAGGACCAGCATGCGGGTGCCGGCTCCTTTGCCTGCCAGGCTTCGGGGAACATTGGGGTTGCTCTCCCCGGCCAGGCGCACAAATCCACCCAACGGAGCCCAATTGACGCTGTAGAGCATGTCGGCCAGGATGAAAGAGCCTCCGTCCACCTCTCGAATCTTGCCGTCGTGCTTGAGGTAGTCATCTGGGGTGGAGTCCGGCCTATCCGCGGACCCATCGTCCTTACGACCGCCGTCCTCACGACCGCCGTCCTTACGACCGCGTTGAAAGAAGCGGGAAGGCGAAACCAATTCCACGGTCCGGGCGACCAGGTTACCGTGGACATCCTCGCTGGAACTTACTTTCACCAACTGTCCGGAAGACAGTTCGGCGGCGCCTCCGATACCGATGAAACGTGTATCCAGGTCCAACAAGACCCTGGTGCGGCCGGTGTACCAGCCAAGCGCCCGGGGCGGAAATCCTACCCCGAACTCCAGAACCTTCACTCCCATGAGTCGGGCGGTGGCAAAATGACCCAACTCATGGATCACCACCAGGATGAGGAGCATCGGGACGATGGCCCCGATAGCTATGAGGGCAGTTCCCATTCGGCGTTAACCAGTTCTGCTATTGGTCTTGAAGTAGTTCAGGTCCGGACCATTTCCAGGGCGCGCTCGGTGGCCCACCGGTCAATTTCAAGCAGTTCCTCGGCGTCCATGCCGGAAGATCCGTCATGTTCCGACAGAACCCGGTCCACCAACCGGGGAATGTCGGTAAAGCCGATTTTGTGGTCCAGGAACGCATGGACTGCTACCTCGTCGGCCGCGCTGAGCACCGTGGGGTACGAACCGCCCCGGCGCCCTGCCTCAACGGCCAGTCCAAAACAAGGGTACCGGTCCGCTTCCAGGGGTTGAAAGGTGAGCGAATGAGAGATTGCCGTGTCCCACCGGGGAATCATGCTGTTGGGCAGGCGTTGGGGGTAGAACAGGGAATATTGGATCGGCAGGCGCATGTCCGGTGGGCCCAGTTGGGCTTTGATTGAGCCATCCGCGAACTCCACCATGGAATGGATGGTGCTTTGAGGATGCACCACCACCTCTATCTGGTCCCAGGGCACACCAAAAAGCCAGTGGGACTCAATCACTTCAAAAGCTTTGTTCATCAACGTTGCGGAGTCTATGGTGATCTTGCGGCCCATTTGCCACGTCGGGTGTTTCAGCGCCTGGGCCGGGGAGACCGCATCCAATTCCTCCAACGGCGTGGAACGGAAGGGGCCGCCGGAAGCGGTGATCATCAACCGCCGGATTTCGTTAGCTTCCCCTTGCAGGCACTGCCAGATGGCGCTGGGCTCGCTGTCTACGGGAAGCACGGCCCCCCCGTACAGACTTTCATAATGTTTGATGAGCGCCCCGGCCATAACGATTGGCTCTTTGTTGGACAGGGCCACCCGCTTGCCCAGTTTCAGGGCGTTTAACGTGGGTATCAGTCCCACGCTTCCGATTGTGGCAACCATCACCAAGTCCACCTCTTCCAGGCAGACCATTTCCTGCATTGGCAGATGGGTAACGCCCCGCGGCAGCGGCGTAATTGGCGCTAGGCTGTAGGCGTAACGAGGACGGAACTCCTCGATCTGCTGCGCCAACAACTCTGAGTTGTTGCCCGCAGCCAGTCCGACCACGTCAAACTCATCCCGGAAGGCCCTTATAACATCCAGGGTTTGCGTCCCGATGGATCCCGTGGAACCCAACACGACGATTTTTCTCACGGTTTCAGCACCATTACGACAAGATAATACACTGTGGGGATAGACACCACAACGCTATCCATTCGATCCAGGATTCCGCCGTGTCCGGGCAGGATGCCTCCCGCGTCCTTGACGTTGGAGATGCGCTTGAATTTGGATTCCAATAAGTCACCGGCCTGGGCCGCTACTCCAACCGCAATCCCCAGTAACGCTTGCTGCCAAACCGGAATTCCGAGGTCCAGGATTTGTCCCAAGACCAGCGCGGCCGCCACCGCTCCGGCCATGCCGCCGGCGCTGCCCTCCCAGGTCTTGTTTGGGCTGATCCTTGGCGCCATGGGATGCTTGCCAACAGAACGTCCGGTAAGGAACGCGCCGGTGTCGGTGGCGAATGTGACCAGCATGGCGAACAGGAGGAAATTCCTCCCCAGAGGCTCGGGCAGGACCAGTTCCCGCAGGGCCAACGCGTGAGTAAGCAGGAACCCTACGAACACCCCGCCGGCCAACGCATAGGCCAGCGACTGCGGCGCCCACTTGCCGTTATAAAAGGCGATAAACCAGAGGAGAGTGGCGAACCCGCCAGCAGCCAGGATTCCACCGGAGACAACCAGGAAGTTCTCGTGTCCGGACGCTGCGTGAGCCCCGAGTACAAGGGCCGCCATCCATGCGGCGCCCAACAGGAAGGGTGGCCGCCCGGAGGAAACGGAGGAAGAGTGGGAGGAAACAAGTCTGTAGAACTCCCGGATGCCCAGGACCGCCGCCGCCAGCACCAAAAGGGTTAACCAGGGTGCGCCCCACCAGACCGCGGCCAGTAAGATGGGAAGCCCCACCGCCGCCGTTAGCACCCGCGCCAGCAAAGGTCAGGCCCCGGAGTCTACTCTGCCGAAACGTCTTTCGCGGTGCCCAAAGTCCTCGAGGACCTGCTCCAATTCGGCCGAACCCAGGTCGGGCCAAAGGGTGGTGGTGTGGTAGTACTCGCTATAAGCAGACTGCCACAAGAGGAAATTGCTGATGCGCATCTCGCCGCCGGTCCGGATAATCAGGTCCGGGTCAGGGCAGTGGGACGTGAACAGGTAGGAATTAAACCGGTCCTCGGTTAACTCCTCCGCTGGCACGCCATCGCGGATCACCCGTCGGACGGCTTCCAGGATTTCGTCCCGGCCGCCGTAGTCGAAGGCCACGTTCAGCGTAATGCCGGTATTGGCGGCGGTAAGTGTTTGAGCTTGGAGCACCGCCTTGCCAAGTTCTTGGCCAAGGTGGTCCAACTTGCCAATGTGCTTGATGCGGACGTTGTTTTCGTGCAGCGCCTTGGTCTGTTGGTGGATGGCGTTGTTGAGGATTTCCAGGATGCCGCGAACCTCTGTCTCGGGCCGGTTCCAATTCTCGGTGGAAAAGGCGTACAGGGTAACGAACTTGACCCCCTTGGCGCCAAGGCACTCCAACACCCTTTGGATGCGGTCCACGCCAACCTTATGGCCAGCCAACCGCGGCAGACCCCGGTTTTGCGCCCACCTGCCGTTGCCGTCCATAATAACGGCGACGTGCAACGGGACCTTGGGACTTTGCAACTTGGGGTTTTCTGAAGCGGCGGCAGGACCTGGCATCGGCTAGACCTGCATAATCTCCGCTTCTTTGGCTGTGCTCACCTGGTCGGCTTCTTTGGTGTGGCCGTCGGTGGTCTTTTGCAACTGGTCCTGGGCTCGCCGGTTCTGGTCCTGCGAGATTGCTTTGTCCCGTTCCAATTTCCTCAGCGATTCCAGGCCGTCCCGCCGCACATTGCGGATGGCCACCTTGCCATCTTCGATTTTCTTCTTGAGGAGGCGCACCATTTCCCGGCGTCGCTCCTGGTTCAGGGGAGGTATCGGGATGGTGATGTTGTTGCCGTCGTTGGATGGATTGAACCCCATCTCCGACTGCATCAAGCTTTTTTCGATCACCTGCAACGACCCTTTGTCCCAGGGCTGCACCAAAATTGCCCTGGGGTCCGGAGCGGATATCGACGCTATCTGCTTGAGCGGGGTGGCGGCCCCGTAATAGTCCACGGTCAGGTTTTCCACAAGGGAAGGGGCGGCCCGGCCCGTGCGTAAAGAACTCAACTCCATCTTAAGCGATTCAATGGCCCGGTCCATTTTCCTGGATGTTTCGGCTAAGACATGCTCCGGCGTTTCCTCGGGGCCGCTCTCACGTTTCTGTGCCATGGTCAAGCCCTCTTGCTAATAATCGTTCCGATCGTATCACCGCACAGGATCCTGTCCATGCTTCCTTCCTGGAAGATATCGAACACAATGATTGGGAGCTTGTTTTCCATACAAAGCGTCAAGGCCGTCGAATCCATCACCTCCAATCCCAGATTCAAGGCATCCATGTAATCCAACGAACGAAAACGTTTGGCCTCGGGATTTTCGTTGGGGTCTGAATCATACACCCCGTCGGCCTTATGCTTGGCCATCAACAACACTTCAGCGCTGATTTCCAAGGCTCGTAATGCCGAAGCGGTGTCGGTGGTCATGAAGGGATTGCCGGTGCCCGCAGCGAAAAGGACCACTCGGCCTTTTTCCAGGTGGCGTATCGCCCTTCGCCGTATGTAGGGCTCGGCCACGGCTTGCACTTGCAGGGCGGACTGGGTGCGGGTGGTGATGTCCTGGCGTTCCAAGCCGTCTTGCAGCGCCAGAGCATTGATCAGGGTGGCCAACATCCCCGAGTAGTCGGCGGTGGCCCGGTCCATTCCCTGCGCTTCTGCGGCCTCACCCCGCCAGATGTTTCCCCCGCCGATGACCACTGCCAATTCCACGTCCATTCGGTGGGCGGAACCGATTTGGCTGGCTACGTAATTGACTGCTTCTGGGTCAATACCAAACGGGCTGGAGCCCTTGAGGGACTCGCCGCTGATTTTAAGCATTACCCGGCGATAACAAGCCTGGCGCATATGCTTGGGCAGAGGCTACTCTCCAAGGGCTAACCGGGTAATCTTGCGTACCCGGATGTTCTCTCCAACTTTGGCGGCCACTTCTTTTATGGTGTCTTCAACCGAAGACCCGCTCCCTTTGATGAAGGGTTGCCGAAGTAAGGTCACCTGGGCTGCTGGTCGAGTATCCCCTTCCTCCATCTCTTCTGCATCGACGTATGCGGGGGCCATTGCCGCCACCTGCATGGCCAGGTCATGCGCCAAGGTGCGAAACTCCGGCGTACGGGCCACGAAGTCGGTCTCGCATCCTAACTCCACCATGGCCGCAACCCGGCCTCCGGTGTGGACGTAGGCCTCAATTATGCCCTCGGTGGTAACCCGGTCCGATCGCTTGGCCACCTGGGCAAGGCCTTTCTGGCGCAGCAACTCCGTCGCTTTTTCCAGGTCGCCGTCGGCGTCCACCAAGGCCTGCTTGCATTCCATGACACCGGCTCCGGTTTGCCCGCGAAGCTCCCGGACCAACTCGACAGTGACCACTGGGGAATCCCTCCTGCCCGACTAACGGGCAAGCAAATTTGCTGGTTGTTCTACTCTTAAGTGGGCTCTCCGGGTGAAACTTCACCTGGAACTCCACCTGAAATCGCCGGGGCGCCGCTAGCTCAAACCGGGTCGGTTTCCTGTTCCTTGGGCTGCTCCCGCGACTCCATCTCGGAAAGAAGGACCTCCGGCATTTCTACAGCCGGGTAATCCGCGTCGCCAGCTCCGACGTTGGCGTCCAGAGCGGCCTCTTCCTGCTCGGTTAGCATTTGACCTTCTCGCTCCGCTAGCTCCAGCTCCTCGCGCTCGGCTTGCATCCGCGCCTCCCTCAGGGCCAACCCTTCCAGGGCGGCGGAGGCGATCTTGCCGGTGATGAGCCTTATAGACCGGACTGCGTCGTCATTACCGGGAATGGTGTGGGTAACCTTTTCCGGGTCGCAGTCGGAATCGACGATGGCGAAGATTTCCACCCCCATGCGCCGGGCCTCGGCGATGCACAGGTCTTCCTTGCCAATGTCGATGACGAACAGGGCTTTGGGAAGCTCGGTCATGTCCCGAAGCCCGGTGAAATACTTCTCAAGACGGGCGAGGGTGTCCCTGGTTTTGACCGCTTCCTTCTTGGGCAGGACCCGGAAATAACCCTGGTCCCGCTTCTGCTGCAGGTCCAGCATGTAGTTTATGCGGGTCTTGATGGTCTGGTAATTGGTAAGAGTGCCGCCCAACCAGCGCTGGTTTACGTACCACATGCCGCAACGGTCGGCCTCGCTCTGCACCACTTCCTGGGCCTGGCGCTTCGTCCCTACGAACAGCACCTTGCCGCCATCGGCCACCAGCTGGGTCATTGCCCGACAGGCGTCGTTGATCTTGCCCAGGGTCTGCTGCAGATCAATTATGTGGATGCCATTGCGCTGGGTGAAGATGTACCGCTTCATCTGCGGGTTCCAACGGCGCGTTTGGTGGCCGAAGTGCACTCCTGCTTCCAGCAGCGACTTCATTGTTACCGGCTCTCGGTGGGGTGCAACAACCGGCTGTGCTTCCGCCGTGGGGGCCGCTGTTTCCAGCGGCGTTTCTACCGCTCCTACCATATAACCTGCCTTGCTGTTAAGTTTTTGGACTCCGGCGGGTCAATTCTATCCAACCCGGAATAGTATAGTGCTTCCTCCGCCGGATTACACCAGACTACCGATACTTCCGGGTGAAATCAACGCCGATTCGGTCCCCGGAGGTTCGGAGGCTTGAAGGCGAGTATAACACAGGCGAAAATGCCGGGCAATTATACTCGCGTGCATGTTGGAACCGGTTCTATGTTGGAACACATGCGGTGTTGAACACCTGCGAAATGGCAACTCATGCGAAGAAAGCCAGTCTGACCAGGTTCAGCGCAACCGCTCCGGCCAGGCCCGCGGCCAGGTCATCCGCCATGATGCCTACTCCTCCCGGCAGGCGCTCCAGCCGGTTGATGGGGAACGGCTTTATGATGTCCAGCGCCCGGAAGCACAGAAAAGCCGCCGCCAACCAGGGAAGCGTCTTGGGCAGCAACAGACAGGTGACCCACATTCCGATCACCTCGTCCCACACCGCTTGAGGCGGGTCCAACAAGGTCGGCCTTACCAGCGTCCCCGTCGCCCAAACCCCCAGAGCCGTCCCCAGGGCGATCATCAAGTAAAGGGCGAGGGAATCGCCGGAAACCGGCAGAGCCCAATAGACTGCCAGGGCGATGGCGCTGGCAACGGTCGCCGGCGCAATTGGCGCAAACCCCGACCCCAACCCGGTGCCGAAAAGCCACCCGACGCGGGAGACCGCCGCCCCCAAAATGGCGTTAGCCATACCCCAGCCGTTCCAGGTCTTCTTCTCCCATCCCCAGGTAATGCCCCAGTTCGTGCCACAGGGTAATGCGTATTTCCCGGACGGCCTCGGCCCGGGTGGCGCAGCGGCGCAGAATCGGCTGACGGTAGATTGCGATGCGCTCCGGAAAGCCGGAAGCGCCGGGGCCACCCTCCCGTTCCGGAAGAGGAACGCCGGTATACATCCCGAGCAGGGAGCCCGGGTCGGCGTCGAGATATTCCGAGTCCAGGTCGCTGGGCCAGTCCTCCACCACCACGTCAATTTCGTCCAGGGCGGCCTTCAACCGTTGAGGGGCCCGCTGATAGACCTGGTGGTAGGCGCGGCGCACCAGGCGGACAAACTCCCGTCGCGATAGGGCAATCAAGAACCTGCGCCGACCCGCTGCCGAATGTCCTTGAGAATCTGCACGTTTTGGGTGTCGGGGCCCTTGCCTTCCGCCCCAGGCACTTCCAGGAAAAAAGGGACTTGGTGGAAAGCCGGATTGCCCATTATCGTTTCAAAGCCGTCGACTCCGATAAACCCCTCGCCGATGTTGTCGTGGCGGTCTACGCCGGAGCCCAGGGGCCGTTTGGAGTCGTTGGCATGGACCGCGACCAGGTTCTTCAACCCAATCTCCCGGTCAAATTCGTCAATCATAGCGTTGATTCCGGCCTCGGACGTCAGGTCGTAACCCGCAGCGAAACTATGCTGTGTATCCAGGCAAATGCCGACCCTGGGGCTGCCCACTTCGTTCAATATCCGGCCCAACTCCTCAAACTTGGCCCCTATGTGCTGGCCCATTCCGGCCATGTTTTCCAGCGTCAGGAGGGGCCCTTCAGGAGATTGTTCCAGCACCCGGTTTATCGCGTCCACGGCCTGCGGGAAGGCCGCGTCGTATCCCTTGCCGCCGTGGCTGCCGGGATGAACTATAACGCCGTCCGCCCCGATATCCGCTGCCAGCCTCATGTAGTTCACCAGGGAGTCGATTCCCTTTTCCAGGTTGGCGGCATTGGGCGTTCCCAGGTTGATCAGGTAGATGGCATGGAGGAACACCGAGCCGATGCTGCTCTCTGCCGCCTGTTGCCGGAACGATTCGATCTCCGTTCCGGGGATGGGCTTGAAGGCCCAACCCTGGGGAGACGAACCGAAAATCTGCAGGGCTTCGCAGCCGATTGCCACACCACGGGCTACGGCCTTGCTAATGCCACCTGCCGTGGATACGTGAGCCCCGATGAGCATGGCGACCTCAACTTCTTGGAGTGTGCTCTCATTATACGACGTTCAGGTTGGACCGGCGGCCGTAGCATTGTATGAAAGCGTTATGAAAGCGTTGCACGAACCGGCGCCTTGTCCCAGATTCAGACACATATTCAGGCATATAATGCGACTACTATGAAGGCATTGTTTGTAGACCGGCCCGGCCGGCCTCCGGCGCTCTCGGTGAAGGAAGTACCCACTCCGGCCGCCGCGCCCGGGGAGGTCTTGGTGCGGGTGGAAGCCTGCGGGTTTTGCCACCATGACCTGTTGGTTATGGTGGGAGCCCTGCGCCGGGGCGTTGCGCCCGGGGTAATCCTGGGCCATGAAATTTCTGGCGTTGTCGCCGCCACGGGCAACGGAGTTACGGGCTTGAAGGAAGGTGACCCGGTGGTCAGCATACTGACGGCGGCATGCGGGACCTGTGACCGATGCAGCCAGGGTCGGGAGCACCGCTGCCGGGTTGGACGGGGAATCGGCCACGGCCGCAACGGCGGGTTCGCCGAGTACGCTGCCTTGCCCGAGTCTTGCCTGGTGAAAATACCGGACACCTTAGACCTTGCCCAGGCAGCCCTTTTCGCCTGCCCGATTGGAGTCTCGCTGCAGGCCATTCAAAATGCCGCCCAGGTCCAACCCTTCGAGACCGTGGTGGTCACCGGCGCCGGGGGAGGCCTTGGCATTCATGCTGTGCAGGCAGCGACGGCATTGGGGGCCAGGGTTCTGGCGGTGACTTCCTCTCCCGAAAAGCTGGGCGCAATCGCAACCATGGGGGGCGAGGAGATACTGCACACCGAAGAACTGGACTTTAGCGAAATGGTCTTGGCTCTTACTGAAGGCCAGGGTGCCCCGGTGGTGATTGATACCGTGGGCTCTCCGCTTTTCCCGTCCAGTTGGGCCAGCCTGGCCCAGTACGGGCGGTTGGCGCTTTTGGGGGAGGTAGGAGGAGGCCCCGTGACGTTGAACCTGGCGGAAATTATCTTCCGGGACGCCCAAATCATGGGGTCTTCCGGCGTCCCCCTGGCCGTGGTCGAACAGGTGGCGGGCATGGCCGCCCGGGGAGAGTTGCGCCCCACAATCAGCGGGAGCTTTTCGCTCGATGAAGCGGGCGCGGCCTTTGATCTTTTGGCCTCCCGCTCGGTCCTGGGGCGGCTGGTGTTCAGGCCGGGCTGGTAACCGTCGGTTTAACCGTCTCCGGTATTACGTTACCGCCCAAATAGGGAAAGCAGTCCTGCCGCCGCGGCAGCGGGCGCCCTCCGACCCAGTCGGAACACACGGCCTATTTCACCCCGGTCCCAAATCACCAGAAATTGGCTTGCGATAAAGATGGAGCTATAGGTTCCGCACACCGCGCCGATGGCCACCGCCAGCAACAACTCCCTGATGCTAGCGCCCCCCAGCATCAGCATCGCCACCAACACGAAAAGGGTGGTGCAGCTGGTGTTCAGCGAGCGTCCGATGGTCTCCATGACGCTGAAGTTCACAGTAACGTCCAACCGCCGGTCGGGATGCCGGATGACGTTCTCTCGAATGCGGTCAAACACGACGATGGTGTCGTTTACGCTATATCCCGCAACGATCAGAATTCCAACGATGAACATGGAGTTTACTTCCATGTTGATGACCCTGCCCAGGATGGAAAACACGCCAAGCACCACGAGCACGTCGTGCACCAGGGCGAGTATGGCGCTGACGCCGTAGCGGTGGGCCTTGGGAACCCGGCGGAAGGCGTACCAAACGTAAAGCAAGATGAACACCGACGCCGCCAGCACGGCAAAGAAAGCGTTGCGCACAGTTTCCGCCGCGATTATCGGCGAAACCGATTCGAACTCCACCTTTTGCCGGTCCAGCCCCAGAAATTCTTCCAGGTCCCTCTCAATAACCTCCCGCTCGGACAGGCCGCCCCCCACAGCCTCTTCCAACTGTATTGTGCGGATGAACGCGTCGCGACTGCCAATCTTTTGGATCAGCGCTTCCGGATGTCCCAAAGCGTCCAATCTCTGCTGTATCTGCCCTTCTTCGACCGGCCGGTCAAAGCTGACTTGCAATACCGCGCCGCTGGTGAAATCGATGCCAGGGTTGAGTCCAGAATTCAGGGTCGACCAGCCTGGAGGGGCAATCATCGATATGAGCCCAGGCAGGATCAATAGCGCGGAGAACAGGAAGTACCACCCGCGTTTTCCCACTATGTTGACCATTGCTAACCGCCTCCCTGCGCCACCGGGCCGGTGCGTCGTATCTTTTCCGGAGTGTAAAGGCTGATACGGTGCGTCATGCCAATCAACCCCGTCAGTTGAAGCAGGTTACGGCTCACGACGACGGCAGTGAACATGCTGACCGCGACCCCCAGGAACAGGCTGATCGCGAACCCGGTGACCAGGCCTCCACCCAGCCGGTCGCCAAACCACAGGAGCACCAGACAGGTGATCATGGTGGACACGTTGCTGTCACGGATAGCCGGCCAGGCCCGGCTGAACCCTACCTCCATCGACGAGGCCAGGGTCCGGCCGATGCGCATCTCTTCCTTCATCCTTTCAAATATTAGGATGTTGGCATCCACCGCCATGCCGATGGATAGTATGAACCCCCCGATGTGGGACAGGGTCAACGTAACGGGTATCATTTTGAACAACGCCAGCAGCGCCACAGCGTAGAAGACCAGGGCCAGCGACGCCACCACGCCCGCCATTCGGTAGTAGGCCAGCATGAACAGCATGACGATGCCAAGGCCGACAAATCCGGCCAACAAGCTGTTGCGCAAGGACTCAGATCCCAGCAAAGCCTCCACGTCTCTTTCCTGGATCAACTCCAGGGGTACGGGCAAACGACCGGACTCCAGTTGGATGGCAATGGTCCGGGCTTCCTCCCGGGTAAAGTTGCCGGTGATCTGGCTCCTGCCGTCACGAATCCAGGCCCGCGCCACCGGGGCAATCAATTCGTCGTCATCCAAGAACACCGCAATCCTTCCAGTGTCCTGGCGCTGGAAGAGCCTCCGTGTAAGTTCGGAGAAAACCTCGGCCCCACGGCCGTCGAACTGGATATTGATGGCCCAGCCCACGCCCGAAGGGTCCGCGGACACGTCTGCCCTGGCCAAATTGTCGCCGGTCAGTCCGATTTCAGCATCGGTGAAAGTGATGCAGGCGGGATCGCTGCAAGTGCGTTCCTTGAAATCCAGCCTCGCCGTCTGACCAATCAATTCTTTGGCGTCATCGATGCCGCTGGTGACCGAAAACTGACTGATAGCGCCGATCTCGGCTTCCAGGACATTGGACAAATTTTGGCGGGCGTCCTGGCTGAGGGTGGCAGACCTGATTTGCAACTCCCGGTCGCTTAGCCAGAGGATATTGGGGTTTTCCAGACCCGATGAAGCAAGTGCAGCTTCAAGGCCGGCAAGAACCTGATCGTTCTCTACCGGCTCTGCAAACTGCACCCGGGTCAACGAACCGGTGGCACCCGGCAACTGGATTATGACCCGGTCATCGCCGAACTGTTGGATGATGGGTTCCTCGGTGCCGAAGCGGTTTACCCGCTTGTTGATAATGTCCAGCACGCCCACCATCTGGTCCGAGGTGGGCTCTTCAATCTGTGTGACCTCAAAGGAGAGCAGGTCCCCGTACTCGTCTTCCAGCGCATCGCGTAACTCTTGAATGCCCAAATCGTCGAGCGCCTCGGACCTGATCCGGAAACTGTTGAGGCTGCGCTCAGTAACCGAGAATTCTGTCAGAAGCGCCGTTTCCAGGGTTTGGGTCAGTTGCTCGATGGTGACAATCCTGGGTTCGGGCTGGGCATCCGGCGCGCTCTCAGCTTCCGGCTCCTCCGCATCTTGGGAGGCCGGGCCGTCCTCCGCCGCACCCTCCGGAGCTGCCCCTGTTTCGTCACCGGTCGCAGGGGCGTCTTCCGAGGTCTCCTCCGAAGTCTCCTCGGGGGTGTCGGCTACTTCCACCGCGGAGGGTTCGCGAGGATTGGTCGAAATAATGACGTCCAATCTGGTGCCGGTGTCAGCCTGGTAGACCAGGTGACCGCCGCCCCTCAGGTCAAGGCCAAGTTTCAGTCCCATGGGACCGTTGCCGCCCCTTTCCAGGGCGGGAAAACCGGGTATGTCTACGTTGACTTCCCTGAATCCCAGGGCAGCCAGGGCAATACCCAAGATCAGCAATATTAGAATAGAAAGCCGGAAATTCCGGGCCCGCATTTACTACTCCCGCGCTGGTCGGTCTGATACGGTCTGCTCCGCCAAGGCCAACGCCTCCTCCCGAGTGTGAATTTCCCCCGAAGCATGTGCTTCGGTAACCGCTGTTAGAATCTCTCCCACTAACGGGCCTGGATCCAATGCCAGGTGGTCCATCAAGTCGTGGCCTGTTATCAGGCGGGTCGGGCCCTCGGGCCGTGGTTGCTCCAGGCCGCATTCCAATACACGGCCAATCATTCTAGCATGAGCCGACCACTGTTCCATCAACAGGTTGGGCCCTTTCGCGGCCAAATAGTCCGCCAGGGCCAGGAAAAGTGTATCTATGGCCACCCCGTCCAGGTCGCGGAAATACCGGTGAATCGCCCGGGGAGTGGGTTGTTCATCCTCCTGGCTCATGTTCCCCGGCCTCAGGTGGTGCGTAACCATATCCCGGACCATGCCCACGGCGCGGGAACCCAGCCGTAATTGGGTCAACCGATGCTGTGCCATGGATGCTCCAAGCTCGGAGTGGCCCAGGAACCGGGTCTTGCCGGTTTCATCGGTGGCTTTGGTCTGCGGCTTTGCGATGTCGTGGAACAGGGCCGCCAATTTCAGAATGGTGCGGCGGGAATGGCCGTCGCTGATGTTTTCGCTGAAGTAGCCGGCGGTGTCCGGGGTCCAGGGTACGAAAATGAACACCGGAGAGTTTTGATGGCCCCCGGTAATATCCTCGGCCGCCTCGACGCAGTGCAGCACGTGTTCCCAAACGTCCCAATAGTGGACCACCGGTTGTTCCACTCCCTTGGTGGCTTCCAGTTCCGGTATTAACCGGCAAAGGAGGTCAAGGCGGTCCAAAATCACCAGGTAACGCTTGGCGTTGGCCAGGGAAAGAATGCTCAGAAACTCGTCTCGCTGTCTCTCCGCCGAGACCCGGCTCAACAGGTGTGCCTGTTGGCGCACCAGGCTGGCCGTTTCGGGGTCGAGGGCAAAGCCAAGCTGAGAGGCCAACCTGACCGAACGCAGCAGGCGGCCGGGGTCATCGTGAAAAATTGTGGGTGATATGGCCCGGATACGCTTTTGCACCAAGTCCCGGCGTCCCCCGGACGGGTCGATCACATGGTCCGGCCAGTCTGCCCTTTGACGGTCGTCCCAGCGCAGCGCCATTGCGTCCACGGCAAAGTCCCGGCGGGCCAGGTCTTCCTCAATGCTTCCGGAAAAGGACGTAAGGTCGATAGAACAGAGTTGGCGCTCCCCGGATTCTTGGTCGGCCGGCGCCATCACCCGGAAGATGCCCCGGGTTGGGTCAAGCGGCGCAAGGGAGCCGCCCAAGTGGCGGGCCAGGGACCGGGCAATGTGCTCCGAATCACCTTCGACCGCGAGGTCCAGATCGTGTTGCGAGATCCCGCCGCTGGAGCGGACCCGCAAGGCGTCGCGCAGGTATCCGCCCACTATGTACGCGGATGCGCGGTCGTCGGCAAAACACCGGTTGATGCGGTCAAGGAGGGGTGAGTCTAAGCCTATTCCACCATTGGCGATAGCCATGAACGTCAAGGGCCTGTAGGGCCCGGCCTCAGGCTGGTCCGCGCTGGGGTTCGGACCCCTCCGCGGCGTGGTGGCTCGCCGCGGTCACGGCGCCCTGTCGGGCTTCTTCATCGGCGTCGCCGGGAGGCTCATCATCCCGCTCCGCGGTCGTGGGGCTGGCCTCCTCCTCCGAGGATTCATCGTCTTCGTCTTCCGATGGCTCATCGGAGATCTTCCAAAGGCTGTCGGGAGACACCAGGTGGTCGATGAACAGGACGCCGTTGAGGTGGTCTGTCTCATGTTCCAGGGCCTGGGCCAACAACTCGTCGGCGTTTATGCGCACCACCTTGCCGTCCAACCCCAGGGCCTTGGCCCTGACTTTGACCGAACGCTTGACCATGCCACGGTACCCGGGCAGGCTGAGGCAGCCCTCCACGATTTCTCTCTCGCCTTCCCGGCGGGTAATCTCCGGATTGACCAACACCAGCGGTTCTTCCATGTCCGGGGTCTGAATGACGGCGACTTTTTCCAGAGATCCCACCTGGTTGGCGGCGAGTCCCACGCCGTGGTGGCTGTGCATGGTCTCAACCATGTCGGATGCAAACCTTTTCAAACCTGGCAGGATCTTGCTCACCTTGTTGGCGTGCTTCCGCAAGATAGGGTCAGGCACCACCCGCATGTTCAGAATCGTCAACTCAAGACTCCTCTAGCTAGTAACCAGCAATAATTCGCTTGTAGCCCCGCCCAGCCCAACGGCTTTGACTGTCAACTACAAACCCGGTCGCGTCTTTGACCTTTCCTAGTGTACCTGACCAATGTCATTATATTGGGGCCAATCTGAGAGTGTAAAGACGAGCTACAGCACATGCACTGGGTCCACGTCAATGATACACTCTGGCCCGGGGTTCACTCCCTCCAGGAACCTGTGCAGGCCGCGGCCCCTTACCAGCAGATGCCACCGGTGACGGCCGCGCAACCGGGAGG
Organism: Dehalococcoidia bacterium; assembly: GCA_965226825.1. Taxonomy (GTDB): domain Bacteria; phylum Chloroflexota; class Dehalococcoidia; order Lucifugimonadales; family UBA3495; genus Io17-Chloro-G2. Next base: position 2,083,269 of record CBDDED010000003.1, on the reverse strand, counting down.
GCGTGCCGGGAGCCGGGCCTATGATTTGTACGTCGGTTAACCCTTGTGCCGAAGCCTGGTGTCGGAGTTGCCTGGCCATGGCCAACGCCGCCCGCTGACAGACTGCCGGGTCTGCGTCCTGCCAGACCATGTGCACCAGCCGGTTGAACGGCGGATTGCCCATCTGGCGGCGAAATTGCATTTCTTGGCGGTATAGCAACCCGTAGTCCTGGCTGGCGGCCGCCGTGATTGCGTAGTGATCGGGGCGGTAGGTCTGGATCACAACTTTACCTGGCGATGCCCCCCGGCCCGCTCGCCCGGCAACTTGACATAACAAACTGAAGTTGCGCTCCCCGGCCCGGAAGTCTGGTAGAAACAGCCCGACGTCGGCCAAGATGACACCGACCAAAGTGACGTTGGGAACGTCTAATCCTTTGGCTACCATCTGTGTGCCAACCAGCACCTGGGTCTCGCCGCTCGCGAGGCGCCGCATGATCTCTCCGGGCCCGGATTCGGTCCCGGTCCCACCCCGGTTGGTGTCGGCATCCCACCGGTCCACTACCGCTTCCGGAAACCGCTCGGACACGGCATCCACCACTTTTTGGGTGCCGATTCCAAGCTGGCGGATATGGACTCCCCCACAGGCGCGGCAATGGCGTGGAAATCGGGTTTTCCGGTTGCACCGGTGGCACCACAGGCGGCCGTCGGCCGAGTGGTGCGTCAAGGAAACGTTGCATCTGGAGCAGGTCGCGACGTAGCCGCAGTCACGGCACTGGACAATAGGCGCGCTGCCGCGGCGGTTCAGAAACAAGATCGTCTGTTGTCCGGCGCGCAGCCTATCCGCCATGTATTCGGCGAGGGGACGGCTAAAAATGCTTCTGTTGCCGTCCTTCAATTCCTGGCGCATATCGCAGACTTCCACCTGGGCCATGTCCTGCCTTGGGTCACGGCCCGGGCTGTGAATGCGGCGGGGAAGCTCCAACAAGCGGTGATGGCCCCGGGACGCGTGGTAGTAGGTTTCTACGTCAGGAGTTGCGCTGCCCATGACTACGGTTGCGCCGGTCAGACGGGACAACTCAAAGGCAGCGCTCCGGGCGTGGTAAAAGGGTTGAGACTCCACCTGCTTGTAGGTCCACTCGTGTTCCTCATCGATTACAATGATTCCCAAACGCTCCAGCGGCGCGAACATAGAACTTCTTGGCCCAACCACCACGTCGTAGGCTCCGTCGCGAATTTCCCACCACCGGTCAAACTTCTGCCGTGCCGTAAGCCCGCTGTGGAGCACCGCCACCCTGCCGGGAAATCGTGCGTTAACCCGCTCCAGGGTCTGGGGTGTGAGCGCGATCTCCGGCACCATGAAGATGGCCTGACCCCCCCGGTTGACCACCGTCTCAATAGCCCGGAGGTAAACCTCGGTCTTGCCGCTTCCTGTGACGCCATGAAGCAAAAAACTGCGGGGGGGTTTCCTGGGGTCCTCCAGAATCTGGACAATGCGGTCCAAGGCGTCTTGCTGTTCACCGGTAAGGTGGAGCCGTTGCGGGTTTATCCCACCGGGACGGACTGCCTCCGGGGCCGCCTCCTGGCGGACCCAGTCCATGCCCAAAAAGCCTTTGGCGAACACCGACCGTACCAACCCGTTGCCAAAGGTCTTGTTGGCCAGAGTGGCGGGGTAAGTCCCGTTCTCGGCCCCGACCGCCTCAACAAGCTCTTTTTGACGCGGGGGTAGGCGATCGAAGGTTTCCGTTTCGAGGGGTTCAAGGTTGAAGAGGTAGCACTGATATTTGGGGGAAATCTTGGGATGGTTCAGGTCGACCCGCCGGTCAACCAATCCCTTTTCAACAAGCCGGTGCAGTTCCCGTTCCCCGGATCGCCCCAGCAGTTTCAGGAACTGCTTTTCTTCCAGGTGGCGCTTCTGGTCCAACTGTCCCAAGGCTTCCCTGCTCTGGGGGCGGAGTTGTTCCATCCGCGGGTCGGATTCCCTTTCGGCGGGTTCGCGGCCAGAAATCCTCGAGCGCACCCTTCCTTCAAATCCCGGGGGCAGCATCAGTCCAAGGGCGCTGAACAAGGAGCAGAGGTAGTAGCGGCTGAGCCATTTGCCCAGGGCCAAGTGTGGTGAGCTGACCACGGGCGCGGGTTCGACCGCGTCCAGCACGTCGCGGGTTACTTCCACTTGGGGAGTCGAGGCCAACTCCATGACCACGCCCTGGAGGGTGCGGCTACCAAACGGGACCCAGACCAATTGGCCGGGTTCGAGGGACATTCGAGGAGGGACGCTGTAGGAGAAGGTGCGCCCCGGTCCGACCGGGGCATCCACCGCCACTTCTACGTAGTCCATGAGGTTAGCGCCTAGCCGGAGACATCACCATGAAAGACGTTGTTGCCGCATTCCCGGCCAAGATCGGTTGCCGAGTACCGGGCAACCCACCCCGCTGCGTGGCTATCCCCGGCTTTGGGGCTGAGACCGGTTCGGACGTGGAAGAGTCTTTTCCTTGATACGGGCTGCCCGGCCCTGGAGCCCGCGCAGGTAGTAAAGTTTGGCCCGCCGCACTGAACCCCGGCGGGTTACTTCCAGTGAATCGATCAATGGGGAATACCTTGGGAATATCCGCTCAATTCCAATACCGCCGGAAATCCGCCGGACCGTGAAGTTGGCGGCAGGTCCGTCCCCGTTCTGGAGCCGGATCACGACTCCTTGAAAAGCCTGAATCCGCTCCCGCTCTCCTTCTCGAATGCGGAAGTTGACCTTGACGCTGTCTCCGGGGCCAAATTCAGGAATGTTGGGATTGGCCCCCGTCTTTACTAATTGGTGGGTATCCATAAGTCGTCGCCTGCTTCAATTGATGTGTTTAATTTGTGAGCCCGTGCGCCGCAGCCTGCCGTAGATGGTGGGCGGTAGTGGACTCGAACCACTGACCTCTTGCGTGTCGAGCAAGTACTCTAACCAGCTGAGCTAACCGCCCGTAGAGAGGGTGCCACCTTGAGTGACGCCCAAGGATTTTAGCACGGAGAGTCCAAGCCCGTCCAACGGATACCGGCCCGCTGCAGTGCACCTTGATTAGCAGCGAGCCTCACGACGCGGGTGGCGTAGCGGGATGCGAGATATGCGCCAAGCTCTGGTCTGCCTATAAGCCGTGAAGCTGGCTCGCTGATTGCGAGACATTTTCGCAAGATAAATATGAGCAGATAAAATGGTGCTTGCCTAACTGCTTGATTATGGTACTGTATCATAGTACCATTTTGATGAGAAACAGGCATCTTCGCACTCTACAACGTATCTTCGCTAGTCCGACGCCGGCGGACTAGCGATGGGCCGAAATAGAGGCTTTGTTGAGGGCAGTGGATGTAGAAGTTTTGGAGGGGCCAGGGTCGCGGGTTCGGTTGATCAAGGACTCGAAGGTCATGGTCGTTCACCGGCCTCAACCTAGACCGGAAACAACAATGGCAACGGTGAGAGATATAGCCAAGTTCCTTGAAAGCATAGGAGTGGCGCCATGATGGAATACAAGGGTTACATCGCCAGGGTGGAATACGACGATTCTGTTGGTCTGTTGCATGGGAGTGTGATTAACAGCGGAGATTATCCTATTGCAAATTGCGAGGCAGCTGACGTGGACACACTCAGGAAGGAATTTCACATTTCGATTGACGACTATCTAACCATATGCGAGGAAAAAGGCATTGAACCGAGGAAGCCTTTCTCCGGGAAGCTCAACCTTCGGCTAGGACCAGAACTTCATCATCGCGTTGCCGCTTCAGCTGCACAGAACGGAATGAGTATCAACAACTGGATTAGAAGCGTACTCGAAAGAGAAGCGAACACTCTTGAGGTCTAACCGGCTCTGTTTTGCTCAGGTAACGAGCGTGGGCTGGATTTTTTGGACAGGTGCTGCTGGCGACGGACACATTTCCCGACAATGATGTAGTTCCTGCTACGATGTTGGCGCATGGACCGGTGCCGAGGGTTAGACCAAGACACCGTCAGGGGTCTACAAATGCTAATTCCACTTCTCGTGATCAGCGCAGTTGCCGCTGCGGCAGGCCTTGGCATGACAGGCCACGGCACACTCAAGCAACGCAAGTGGAAGAAAGTTCATAACGAAGGGTTAGCAAGGCTCCAAGCCGTCCAAGAAGAAGCTGAGGGAATCCACGACCAAATGCAGGGTGCCTGGGAGTCGCTGGGGAGAGCAAAAATTCAGGCTTTCCAAGACCCCGGTACCGTGCTGGAAATCTAAGTTGGTTTCCCACTTTTCACTCTATTCCATGCTCCGTCTGCGCCCTTGCACACCCGCCAATGCGAAGACTATCATCCCCAATCCGGCCACTGCTGCGCCCAGCCGGAATACGTCCCGGAATGCCAGCACGAAGGCCTGGGTTTGCCCGGCGGCGGCGTTGATTCCCTCGCGAGACAGGCCGGCCAGATGGAGTTCCTGGCTCAAGGCCAGGATCCCCCCGACGATGGCTACGGACAACACAGTCCCTCCGGCTTGGGCCAGCGACAGGGCCGCCGACCCGGTGCCCATGCGGTCGGTTGGGACGCTGCTTAACATCAAGGCGTAGGCTGCCGATTGGAACAGGCCCAGACCCGATCCCACCACCGCCATGCCAAGAGCTACGCGGGATAGCTGGGAATCCTGGCCGGCAAAACTGACAAAAAGCAAGCCGGCGGCCAGAACTGCCAGCCCCAACAACCCGACCACGCCGGTCCCCAAACGGTCGCACACCCATCCTCCGATCCAGGAAAGGCCGGTGTAGAAGAGAGCCATTGCAGCCAGCATGACGCCCAGTGATCCCGATCCTTTCCCCAATCCAATGTCTATGTAGAAAGGGAACACAAACCAAACCACGAAGACGCCAAAGTGGGCCAAAAACATGCTGGTGAAGGAAACCGTGAACCCGCGGTTCTTCAAAATCCAGAAAGGCAGTACCGGCCAGGCAGCCCTGCCTTCGGTGTACCAGAATCCCGCTGCCAGCACGGGCGCCAGGGAAAGCAGCGCCAGCGCCACCGGGAAATCCCAACCTTCCGACCGGCCCAAACGCAGGCCGATAACCAGGCACAGCAGCGCCGCCATCAGGGTGATTGCGCCGATGGCATCGAACCCCCTACCGGCGGTTTCGGCTCCGGCCGTCGCGCCTCCAGATGGACCCTGGCCTCGGGAGATACGGTCCAACGACATGAAAAGCACCGCTAGGAGCAGCGCTAGCAAGACGAACGGTATCCTTCCCCAAAACACGACCTGCCAGCCAAACCATTGGATTAACAGCCCGGCTCCCAGGGTGCCGGCCAGCATTCCCAACGCCTGGCTTGCTGTAGCGAAGCCCATGGCCAAACCCCGACGGTCCGCCGGGAAGACCCGCGCCGCCAACGCCGGAGAGACTGCGAAGAACGAACCGGCGCCGAACCCCTGCAATACCCTGAAACCCACCACGGATTCCAGGTTGGGAGAGAGGGAGATAGTGACCATGGCTATCAGGTAGGAAACTGCCCCAAAGATGAAAACCCGCCGCAGGCCGAATCGATCGGCAAAGCTTCCGGCGCCCATCACCAGGCCCGCGCGGGTGGCAATGAAGGCTACTATCACCCACTGGACGCTCTGCAGGTCTGCGTTCAACCCATTGGCGATGGACGGCAAGGCTACGTTGACGGAAATGTCTAACGCGGCCAGGAACATCCCCAGGCCGGCCACCGCGGCAACTACCCGGTCACTCCAACTGGGCAGCACGGAGGAAATCCCTGAGTCCATCAAACGGCGAGCGGAGAAAAGCATACCAAGGATTTTACGCTATACATCAGCGGATCCTGCGTAGACCAGGCATCGCCAAATGGGACGACTGCAAAGTCAGAATGGATTAAATGCAGAGGACGGTGAGTTAGCGCAGAAAGCGTGGAGTTTCTTCGAAATTGACCTGTGAACCCCAACCAACCCTGCGGTCTCCGCCCAAACTCTGCGTCCTCTGCGTTGAATGTACTTTATACTCTGCTATCGTCCTCTATCTCCAAAGCCCCGGCGTTTACAAACTAGGTGGCTTATGCAAAAATTTCTCTGCCAATCTTGGTCTCGTTTCGGGATTCTATGAGACCGATTTTTTGCCGCGCGTTGAGCGGACCAAACCCATCACCAACCCGGCTTTCAGCGCCTTACCGATTATTCCACTCCGCTATCCCGTTCTGGAGTCCGCATAGGAGCAAAGCATGGTAGACGAAAGGGGCACCTTTGAAGCGTTGTTGCAAGAAGACCGAACGTTTCCCCCCAGCGAAGAGTTTCGGAAAAACGCGAACATTTCAGACCCGGACATCTACCGCAAGGCCCTGGCGGACCCCGAGAGTTTTTGGGCCGGCTTTGCCGACGAACTGGAGTGGTTTAAGAAGTGGGACCAGGTTCTGGATTGGAAACCCCCGTTTGCCCAATGGTTCCTGGGCGGCGTCACCAACGTGTCTTACAACTGCATTGACCGGCATCTGGCCGCGGGCCGGCGCAACAAAGCCGCCCTCATCTGGGAGGGAGAACCGGGCGACTGGAAAGTCTATACCTACTGGGACCTCTATCGGGAGGTCTGCCGGTTTGCCAATGGGCTGAAAAGCCTGGGAGTCGAGAAGGGGGACCGGGTGACTATCTACCTCCCCATGGTCCCCGAGTTGCCGATAGCGATGCTGGCCTGCGCCCGGATCGGGGCCCCCCATAGCGTGATCTTCGGCGGGTTCAGCGCCGAGTCCATCAGGGACCGGATCAACGATTCCCAGTCAAAGATCATTATCACCGCTGATGGAGGATACCGTAGGGGAGGGATCGTCCCCTTGAAGCTGAACGCCGACGAGTCTCTGGACGGCTCCCCGAGCATCGAAAAGATGGTCGTGGTCCGGCGCACCGGGCAGGCGGACGAGCGCATGGTGGAGGGTCGGGACATCTGGTGGCACGATTTGGTGAGCGACCAACCCCTGACCTGCCCAGCGGAGCCCATGGACAGCGAGGACATGCTGTACTTGCTCTACACCAGCGGCACCACCGGCAAGCCGAAGGGAATAGTCCACACCACGGGCGGATACATGGTGGGAACCTATGCCACCGCCAAATGGATTTTCGACCTGAAAGATGACGATGTTTACTGGTGTACCGCCGATATTGGCTGGGTCACAGGCCACAGTTACATTGTCTACGGCCCGTTGGCCAACGGCGCAACGTCGGTGATGTATGAAGGATCACCGGACTACCCGGACCGCGACCGCTTTTGGGCCATTGTCGCCAAGTACGGCATCACCATTTGCTACACCGCGCCCACGGCCATCCGCACGTTTATGCGATGGGGAGAGGAATACCCCCAGCGACATGACATGTCCTCATTGAGGTTGCTGGGCTCGGTGGGAGAACCCATCAACCCGGAGGCTTGGGTCTGGTATTGGCAGCACATCGGCGGCGGGCGATGCCCGGTGGTTGACACCTGGTGGCAAACAGAGACCGGCCAGATTCTCATAGCGCCGTTGCCGGGCATCACCACCTTGAAGCCGGGTTCGGCAACCCACCCCTTCCCTGGCATAGACGCAGAAATTCTGGACGAAGCCGGCAACCCGGTGGGGCCGGGCGGCGGCGGCTACTTGACCATCAAGAAACCCTGGCCGGGCATGCTGCGGACCATCTACGGCGACGCTGACCGATACGTGGAGCAGTACTGGTCCCGCTACAAGGACACTTATTTCACCGCCGACGGAGCAAAGCTGGACGAGGACGGCTACTTCTGGCTGCTGGGACGGGTGGACGACGTGATCAACGTTTCGGCCCACCGCATCAGCACCATGGAAGTGGAAAGCGCCCTGGTGGACAATTCCAAGGTTGCCGAGGCAGCGTGCATCGGAAAGGCGCACGAGGTCAAAGGACAGGCTATTGTCGGATTTGTGACCCTGAAAGACCACGTTGAGGCCTCAGACGCAGTAATAGCTGAACTGAAACAACACGTAGTCACCAAAATCGGCCCCATGGCCAGACCCGACGACATCTACTTCGCCGCCGAGTTGCCCAAAACCCGTAGCGGCAAAATAATGCGCCGCCTGCTCCGCGACGTAGCCGAAGGCCGCGCTCTAGGCGACACCACCACTCTGGCCGACCCCGCAGTCGTTGAAGCCCTGAAATCGGAGTACGAAGACGACGAGTAGGTAGTTTTGACTCCCCAGCTTAGGGACAAAGTTCTAAAACACGTGGAACATTCCCGGCAGTACTTTGAGAATGGCCGGGAAGCCTTCGACAAACAGGAAATCTCGAAAGCCGGGGAATTGTTCTGGGGCAGTGTGACTCAGGCGTTCCACGCACTGGCGGCTTACCGGGATCGGACTATTGAAAGTCACCGCGACTTGAAAAACTTTGTCATCCAAATATCACAGGAAGTCAGCGACGACAGTTTGTTCCCCACGTTTCAGATTGCTGAGATTCTTCACAAAGGGTTCTACGACGTGGATGTGGACTTGTATGATCTAGAATCGAACTTACCCAACGTGGAGCACGCCATTGAGGTTGTTCTTGATCTGATTCCCAGCGATTCGACGTAAATCAAGTGGGAATCTCCATTGATTCCCATATCGTATTGGAGTGTGTAGGCAATGGCAAATTACAGCAAGAGTGAGGCACAAGAGTGGGCCAGGGAAAACCTCAAGGGCCAATGGACTACCCTGATCACGCCATTTGCGGCCGACGGCAGCTACGATCGGGAGGGGATGAAGCGCAACATCCGCCACATCCGCAGTCTGGGCACTGCCGGAGCCGGCTGCACCTGGGGCATGGGTGAATTCTGGAGCCTGACCCACGACGAACGCATCGACGTGATGGACTCGGTCGCTGAGGAAGCGGCCGGTAGTTGGCCCATCGGCGCCCACGTCACCCACACGTCGGCCCCGGAAATGATTGCCTTGGCCAAACACGCCGAAGACCGGGGGTTTGACCTCCTCATCGTAGCCCCTCCGTTTATGGTCACCAAGACCGAGGACCAGGTGGTTGAGTATGTCCGGCTGCTGGCCGACAACACCAACCTGGCTATCATGTTCTACAACTCGCCCCAGTTCGGCATCGTAATGAGCACGCATGGCTTGGAGCGCCTCTGCCGTATCCCCAACGTGGTGGGAGTTAAAGAGGCCAGCTTCAACCAGCAAATTTCCATCGAGGCCCACTTGACCCTGGGCAAAGAATCGATCATCAGCACTCCCGACGAGTGGATTTTCTTCAAGGCCCAGGAATTGGGCTTCCAGCAGCAGGTGATGTTTTCCAACACTTCTGACTGGCGTTTCGACCTTCCTGGGGCCAATTACTACGTTCAGTTCATCAATCAGGCTACCACGGGCCACTTGGATGAGGCCTTCTATGACCGGCACATCCGGCGTTTGAACGAGTTGTCCGACACCTGGTGGACCAGGACGATGGACAAGTACAACGGAGCCCTGCCGGTGTCTATGGTCAAACACTGGGCCCAGCTTATGGGCTTGGCCGCCGGACCGCCCCGCCTCCCCCTCATCGACCTCACTCCCCAGGAAAAATCGCAGCTGCGCGAAGAACTGGAGCCCCTCAAGCCCCGTATTCCCGAACCGGCCCCTGCTCCGAGAGTAGCGGCGCAGCCCCGGGCAGCCTGGTTGGACGGCAACAACAACTTTGCCTCCGGCATGCTGCTTATGGTTAGCGTTCAAGACGTGGAGGAGGCTCTGGAGGCCGAGCAGGGCGGCGCCGACGTAGTCGACGTTAAGAATCTGCAGGAGGCCCTCGTGGGCTCAGGGCACCCGTCCATTGTTAGACAAGTCCGCGGCATCATCCCGGTGGAAAAACACGTTAGCGTTACCCTGGGAGTGGTGCCCAACCAACCTGGCACCGTGGCCATGGCCGTCTACGCTGCTGCCCAAATGGATGCCACGTCGGTCAAGGTAGGCTTCCAGCGCGCCGATTATGACTCGGCTGTAGCGGTGCTTCAGGAGTCGCGCCGGGCCTTGGAGGGTTTCAATACCAAGCTCGTCGGGTCGGTTTTCGCTGACAATGAACTCTACCCGGACGGCCTGGACCCCAATTGCATGGTGCAGTTAGCAAAGGACGGAGAATGCGACGGCTTCCTGATCGACACCTTGACCAAGGATGGGCGGAACCTGTTTGACTTCATGTCGGAATCAACGCTCCGCGACATTGTTTTGCAGGGAAAAGAATTGGGTATGAGCACCGCTCTGTCCGGTCACCTGAAAATCAGTGATCTCGATGAGTTGGCGCGCATCAACCCGGACATTGTCGGCGTCCGCGGCGCCGTATGTTCCAACGGCGACCGAGGTCGTGCCGTGGCCTGGGAGGCAGTGGCGGAATTCAAGCGGCAACTGGATCTCCGAAAGAGCGGTGAAATCAACGTCCACAATGGCGCTGCGCCCGTCGTTAGCGACGGCGGCGGCTGGGTGGTCATCGATGGTCGCGGCAAGAGTTGTGCCGGCGTGATCGCCGCTATCACCTACCAGATACAAACGGACCGTCAGTCGTTCGTCGAAGCGATCCTTGCCGATGCCTTGAATATCTACGACCTGATAGTCTGGGCGGAAAAATCCGGCCACCAACTGCTTACTCAACGCAAAGACGTGGATGGCTCGGTTCGGGTTCTAATCAAACCCTAGCAGCCGCCGTGCGAACGCGGCCCGAGGTCGAGCCTTGCAACCACAATTTGAGATGACCTTAGCCATATATTGCCATCTGCGACGCAACGCGGCAGTAGACGGAACGATACGCCTCAGCAGAAGGAAAATGGCCAAAGATTTGGGCTATAAGAGTCACTCCACGGTCACGTGGCACTGCGAGCACCTGGAAAAAGCTGGACTGATTATCCTGGATCACAGTGGCAAATACACAGAGCGATTCATACGCATTGTGGACCGGTCCCTGAGCGATCGTGAAGTCAAGGCCAAAATATCTCGGATTCCCCGAACTCCCTGGAGCAAAAAAGCACACAGTCCCAGACCGAGGTCCATCATGGCCAGTGCCAAGCCAAAGACCAAGCTCACCTTTGAGGACTACCTCAAGACGCCTGACGATGAGCGCTATGAACTTCTGGATGGTGACCTGATCATGGCGCCTAGCCCCAGCGAATTGCACCAGATAATCTGTCTCAGGCTTGGGTCCGCTCTTCACATGTTCGTTGAGCAGCAGGAACTGGGCCAAGTACTCGTTGCTCCATTCGACGTGAAGCTGTCAGATACCGACGTGGTTCAACCGGACCTCCTGTTCGTGTCAAACGAAAGGGCGGGAATCAGGACCGCCAACAACATTCAGGGCGCCCCAGACCTCGTAATCGAAATACAATCGCCCTCAACCGCCAAGCGGGACTGGAACGACAAGCGCAGCCTCTACGCACAACATGGAGTAACCGAGTACTGGCTGATCGATCCAGATGCCCATACGGTCATAGTGTTGCTCCTGAACCAAGGCGAATACGAAGCTGCCGGCCTCTATGGCGAAGGAAGCACGTTGACTTCCCCCACCGTGGAAGGCTTCAGCGTACCGGTGGACGAAATCTTCCCGTCCTAGCGCCAGAGAAAATCGACCGGGGATTATGCGGGGTAGTTCGTCAGCGTAGCTGAGTGGGAGCCGGGAGTGGACAAGAGCGGTACGCAGAGGGCGGCGGTGAGCAGTCTTGTGGGGTTAGGTAAACCAGAAGTTCGGTCCGGCTAAACCATGAAAACCGGGTTGGCATCCTGGTTGATTCGGCGTTCTTCCTGGATGCCGGCGCGGAGGAACTTGGGTAGGGAGGCCATGTTGCGATGTGTCTCCCCATCGTAAAATCCCAACTCTTTGGAAATGCGTTGGGAGATTAGCTCATTGATTTGGTCTTCCGTTGAAACCGCAAACGGCGTGTCCGAGGCCACGGAAAACCCCCAAAGGGTTTGGAACGCCGGGACATGTGCCTGTAAGGGCATTGCGGATCCGAAGACCTTTGACAGGGTCTTGAATATCGTCGTAAAGCATTCCTGAAAGCTGAGGAGTCCCGCCGGGCCCGACTGGGTTACCAACAACCCTCCGGGGTTCATTCTGGCCTTGGCGATTTCGTAGAATTCCTCGGTATATAACTTGCGAGCCGGGCCGTCCTCCATGGGGTCAACCAGGTCCATTATCATCACGTCGAAGGCCGGGCCGGATGACGCCAGATACTCTCTGGCATCCTGATGCAACACGGTTGCCCTGGCATCGTCAAAGCTGCCCTGGTTGTGCAACGGCAAGTACTTCCGGCATAAGTCCACCACCTGCTGGTCCAGGTCGAGCATTACGGCCTGTTCCACTGTTCGGTGGGCTAGCACCTCTCTCAGGGTCCCGCCTTCCCCGCCTCCACCGATGAAAACCCTCCGCGGGTTAGGGTGCAGGAGCATGACGGGGTGGACCAGGGCCTCATGGTAAATGTACTCGTCCCGCTCGGTGGACTGGGTCTTGCCGTCGAGCACGAGACTGCGTCCGAAGGTGTCCGATTCTAGGACTTCCACCTTCTGGTAGTCGGTTTGGCCGGAATAGTGAACCGTTCGCACCTGAAGCATAGTTGCCAGGTCCGAGAAAACGGTCTCTAAGAACCATTTCCCAGAGATTTCCACAAACCTCGCAGCGCGGGACAGGTTATGGGGTCGCCACCTTTTGGGTCATGCCCCGTTGAACCTCGTGAACGTATGGGTCACGACATTCAAATTGGGCGATCAAGAAATCGGTAACAGTCTGAGGGTGGAAGGTGGAGCCACAGGAAAACACGTCGGCGGCCGCGTAATTAAACTCAGGCCAGGTATGGATCGAAATGTGAGATTCTGCGATCGCTAGAATCCCGGTGACGCCTTGGGGACTAAACCTGTGAAATGATTCCCCAATAACGTGGGCTCCCACTGATTCCGCGGCCTGAACCAGAGAAGAGCGAACGTGGTCTACGTCGTTAAGCAATTCAGGGTTGCATTCCCTTAGTTCCAGCAAAAGATGGATGCCTAGTACATTCAATCATCCGTCCTCCTTGGATAAGATGCGGTTGGCGCAATTCACCAACCGCGCAGTGACAAGCCATTGTACTTGCATACCTCATGCTAGGCAATACCTAACGGGCCAGCGCAATTGCATTTCAAACCGTTGGTACAGCGTCCCCCGAACAATCCCCTCCGCCGCTACCGGGTTGGCATTAGCGCGATTGCATACGCCAACGCCCGTCATCGTCGTGAAAACATACAGTTTGAATTGCTATGATGTGGTGGTCTCCGGTACACCCGACAGACCATGTTGGTCTGAACACCTGCCCTTGCGTGGGCCGGTGCTTTTGACTATTATCGCTTTGGCCCAACTCCGGGAAAAACGGCGCGCCCTGTCGCCCTTCGCCCTGCGGGGCAATGCCAGCAGAGCGGCATCCGCAATTTAGACAGGGGATAATTCCCGGAGCAATTCTTAACGAAAGGGAGTAGATTATGGCGCTCCGACTTACCATGGGTTTCGGCGATAACCCAAGAGTACAACCGCTCAGGGACGGAACAGTGAAGCCGGACAGCATCGAACTGGAATTCGTTCCTTCCCGCAACCTTTTCTACCATAACCTGGCCGTCGACGACTTGGACTGCTCGGAAATGTCCATCTCGGAGACAATTCTGGGGCATGAGAGGGGCGACGGCAGCAAGTGGGATTGGACCGCCGTGCCCATCTTTATGAGCAGGGCCCACGGCTGGAGCAACATGCTGGTCAACACCTCGTCCGGCATCGAGAGTTTGGCTGACCTGAAGGGCAAGCGGGTTGCCACGCCCGACTACGACATGACCTTCGCATTGTGGATGCGGTGCCTGCTCAAGGACCTGTACGGTCTGGAAGCCAGTGACATCCAGTGGTTTAATATCCGGCCTCGGGGCGAAAGTCACGGGATGGCCCTCGGTTTGGAAAAGACGCCTCCTCCGGGTGTGACCCTTAACTGGTTCCCCGAGGGCCTGAATGCGTTTGAGGCTTTGGACCGGGGCGAGATCGACGCGGCTTGCATCCCCATGCCACCGGGCAGCGGTTTCAATCCCCGGGTGAAGAGGCTGCTTCCTGATGATGGCAAGGATGTGATTACCCAGCACTACCAGAAAATGGGTGTCCTCCAAACCAACCACCACATCATCGTTCAGAACCGCATCGTCAAAGAGCATCCCTGGGTCCCGATGGAGCTTTACAATGCTTTCACCCGCTCCAAGGCGGTGGCCTACCAGCGGGCCCGGCAGCAAATGGAAGCCTACCTTTACTTTGACGGCAGTGACTTCCAGGACCAGGCAGCCATCTTCGGGGCCGACCCCTATCCCTGCGGCATGAAGGCCATGCGGCCGATGGTGGAGCGGTTGTTCCAGGGTTCGTTGGAACAGGGCTTGATCCGGAAACCCGTCACGGTTGAGGAGATATACCATCCCACTACCATAGACACCTAACCGGCGGCATCCAATCGGGGAATCCCCATTGGAAATGTCTTAGCGGGCAGACTTACGGCCTGTGCTCCCATCAGAGCGTAGGCCGTTTTGCTGTTGTCAGTGTGAGGGCGCAGCACGGGGACCTAGTAGCCAACCGACTAGCGCCGGCCTCAGGGAGACCCACTGATTTCCAACCCCAAACCCTGGCGCTTTTCGCTGCAGTAGTTGTGGTGACCCGCCTCGGGATTGAACCGAGAACCTACGGATTAAGAGTCCGTTGCTCTGCCAGTTGAGCTAGCGGGCCACGTGAGTAAATAGATAGGATTTTAGGAAACGGTAGCCATCTGTACGTCGTTTTGCCATTCTTTTGCCATTCGTGTTCCCGCCTCCATGCTCCACGCCATTCCAAAACGCTCAACGGCTCCTTTCTGCACCGTCGGCAGGACATGGCCATAGAGATCCAATGTGATGGCTATGCTGCTGTGCCCCAACCTCTCGCTAATTACCTTGATATGCTCGCCGAGGGCGATCATCAGTGTGGCATGCGTATGCCGCAGGTCGTGAAACCTGAAATTCTCCAATCCTGCCTTCTTTGACATTCTCCTGAACGTCCCCGTCACCCAGTCAGGATCCAAAGCAGTCCCATCGGGATGGCAAAATACGAAATCGCCATTCCCTGCAACATCCGGATGCTTCTCCTTAAGATTCTTCAATACTTCCACCGACTGATCTGGCAAATCCACCACTCGCCCGCGCCCCGACTTCGGAGCCGTCACCACGGTACCGCCGGACGGGAGCTTGATCAGGGCCCTCTGCACTGACAATGTGCTGGCAGGTAATTTCACATCCATCCATCGAAGGCCCAGAATTTCCGAACGTCTGAGCCCGGTCTGAAGGGCGACAAGGATAAGGGTTCCATACAGCGGGCTTTCAATCTGCTCCAGGAGGCGAAGGGATTGATCTTGATCCAGAGTGTGAGCTTCGTACTTGGCAACCCTTGGTGGATCTACCACTGTAGCAACATTTCTGGGCACCATGCCGAGCTTCATGGCGTGTCCCAAGGCGTTGGATAAAATCCTGTGAACCTGCAACACTGTTGTAGGAGACAGACCTCGGCCTTGGGTCCTACTCCCACCGTCCCTGAGCAACTCTGCTTCCATTGCCTCTATGTGACGGGGAGTCAACTTGTCCAAAGGAACACTGCCTATTCTCGGAAGAATGTACCGGTCCAGATTCCCGCGGTATCCTTCCTGGGTACGCTGCCGGACACGGGTCTCGGCACAATCTCGAAACCACTGCTCAAGATACTCGCCGACCGTTAGTTTAGAGGGTTTCGCGAAAGTACCGGTGTCCTTCTCACGGAGCAATTCGGTCAGCCGACGCTCGGCCAGAGCCTTGGGCCCCTTAACTGCCTCCGAGTGATAGCGTATCTTGCCAGTCTCGGGGTCCCTTCCCAAGGGGATCTGCACGGTCCACGAGTCCTTCCTGACTTTGGAACGTTGCCTGATGTTACCGCGTGCCATAACTCACATAGTTCTGTACGTCCGCAGAACTTCCCCCAACAACATTGGTATCCGCGGTGAAAACGACCGGTAGCCCCCCGAGTTGCCGATCGAAACCGGCCACGCATAGTCTCTGGCCACCGACTTCACTGCGGACCGTTCCTTCATCCGCCATCTGCATCATGGAGACACGCCGATCCTGCAGCCCCCAATAGCCCCGATCAACTAGCTACGAGCAACCGTGATCGACCGACTAGGTAATCGGTTCGCCAAATCTGTCTCATTCCTGGAAATCGCCGAAGTCTCACTTGAGCTCCCAGTCGTCACGGTAGGTCTTGTTTGAGCAAATCTTTGGCCTTTTCCAGCCTCAACTGCTCAACTAATGGTAATACACCCAATGTACCAATGTTAGCGAAATCAATGTGCTACGGCAAGGGCCGCAACCTGAATCTGTCGGTCAGGTCAAGTATCCGATTGCCAGCAACGCCGCCTATCTCCGGAAGCGGGACCATGGCAACTGACGATGGCCGGTATCACTGGACCATAGGACGTCGTTGATGATCCAAACGGCATAAGCAGCTAGGGTCCGTGGAATGAATCAGGGAAGGATTCGACGCAGGTGAAGCGCTGGAATACACCATTGGTTTTTTCGAGTGATTCACAGAGGCAGACTCCGAAAGCGGTTATCTCAATACCCGGGGTTGGGGACGGTAATCAGACTGGAAATGGACCCACCCAAGTCCAACGGGCGCAAGCGGGTTCACCAGAGGCGAATCCTGGACCGCGTCATTTTCCGGATGCGCACCGGTTTGCCACTGGAACCGTCTTCCCAAGGAACTGGGGGACGACAGCACCATCGACAGAACCTTTCAGCGCTGGGTGGAGCTTGATGTGCTGGAACGCATCTGTTTGGTGGTGGTCGAGGAAAGTGAGGAACTGGGCGGAATGGACTGGGAGTGGCAGGCCACCGACTTTGCCATGGGCTGGGCCAGTTTTGGGGGGATTCAGTCGGCCGCAATCCCACGGACCGGGGCAAGGCAGGCAGCAAGCGAAGCGTAATGGTTGACAGGAACGGAGGGCCGCTGAGCGTGGTGGTGGCTGGAGCCAACGTCCACGACACCAAGATACTGGCGCTTACTCTGGAAAGTGTAATTGTGGAGTGTCATGACGTTGGTGATGTGGGGACCCTGCATCTGTGCTTGGACAAGGGATACGATTATCCCACGGGCCACCAAGCCGTGGCGGCTCACGGGTACCGGGGACACATCCGGCGCATAGGGGAGGAAAAACTGGATGCTCAGGCGTGAAGCGTTATCCTGCCCGCCAGTTGGTGGTGGAGAGTACTTTTGGCCTGGCTATCGAAGTGTCGTGCCTTCCTGATTCGCTATGAAAAAAGGGCGTCCAACTATATAGGCCTGATTCAACTGGCGTGTGCCCTGCTCTGGTACCGCCGTCAGAACCGATTACTGTTTCGAGATAGATTCTTGGCCCGTCGAGTGGGAAGGGACTTTCTCAGCGGTTCTTTAGGAAAGACCGGCCGCGACGCGGTTCTACCAGATGACCTGGCCTGCGGTGTCAATGTCCCGGTCCAGGTTGCAGGCGGCGCTGATCAGGGCCAGGTGGGTAAAGGCCTGCGGGAAGTTGCCCAACCCTTCGCCGCTGTAACCGGTTTCCTCAGCGTAAAGACCCAGGTGGTTGGCGTAGCTCAGCATCTTTTCAAAGATCAGCCTTGCCTGGTCCAAGGCCTTGGGGTCGTAGCGGCCGGCGCGGCTCATGGCCTCCACCAGCCAGAAGGTGCAGATATTGAATGAACCCTCGTGACCCATCAAGCCGTCGGGCGAGGCCTCCAAGTTGTAACGGTACACGAGGCTGTTGGAAACCAGGCCTCCCTTTTCCGGTGGCCGGTTGATGGCCTCGATTGTTTTCAGTATGCGAGGGTCCGACGGGGCCACGAAGAACACCAGGGGCATCAGCAAGTTGGATGCGTCCAGGCAATCGCTGTCGTATGACTGGACGAAGGCTTGCCTTTCTTCACTCCAGCCGCGTTCCATAATCTCTTCGTAGATGGCGTCTCGCGTGGCCTCCCATCGGGGCCGGTCTGCGGGAAAGGCGCGAGCATCCGCCAACCGGATGGCCCGGTCAATGGCCACCCAACACATCAGCTTGGAATAGACAAAGTGCTTACGACCGCCGCGGACCTCCCAAATGCCCTCGTCCTCCCGCTTCCAGTTGTCCACGACCCAATCGGTCAGCCTACGGAGATGGAGCCAGAAGTCAAAGGAGATAGGCTCGGCGTGCCTGTTATAGATGTACACCGAGTCCATTAACTCCCCGTAGATGTCCAACTGCAACTGGTTGTAGGCCCCGTTGCCGATGCGTACCGGGGCGGAACCTTTGTAACCGTCCAGGTGCCAGAGGCTTTCTTCGGTAAGTTCGTGGCGCCCGTCTATCCCATACATTACCTGCAGGGAGCCGTCGGGATTCAGTTCCTTGGCCCGGGCTTCGATAAATTTCATAAAGTTGCTGGCTTCCTCCGTAAACCCGATGCGTAGCAGGGCGTAAAGGGTAAAAGCAGCGTCCCGGATCCAGGTATACCGGTAGTCCCAGTTCCGCGCTCCGCCGATGTCCTCAGGCAGGCTGCAGGTGGGAGCGGCCACAATGGCGCCGGTAGGATCGTAGGTAAGCAGCTTCAGCAACAGCGCGGACCGGTGTACCATTTCCCGCCAGCGTCCCCGGTAGGTGCACTGGGACAGCCAGTTTCGCCAGTATTCCACCGTATCGTTAAACAGGAGTTCGCTCTCCTCTTCTTCGAAGGGGTGTATGGCTGAGCGGTTGTTGCTGGTTTCGTCCAGGGCAAAGGTGGAGGTCTGCCCCGCCTGTAGAGTGAACTCGGAAACCAAGCCGTCGCCGGAGCGTTCCAGCGGCGTGGGACTGGTCAGCCTGATTGTGATGCCCTCGGAAATCATGTCAGCGCCGGCGCCGTTAATATGTATTTCATGGCTGTTGCGGGCGAAGTTGAAGGCCGGAAAGCACTCCAGCCGGAAGGTCATGGTTCCCCGCACGACGTTGACTCGGCGAATAAGTTCGTTGTGGTTGTGCATGGCGTGACGCTCTCCCACCGGCATGAAGTCGATGACCTCCCCGACGCCTTCGGATGAGAGGAAGCGGGTAACCAGGATGTTGGTTTCCGGCCAGTACATCTGCTTGGTGGTCAGGTCGTCCTGGAAAAAGGCTGGGGCAATCTTGAAGTAGCCGCCCTTATTTTCATCCAGGATTGCCGCGAATACGCTGGGCGAATCAAAATCCGGGGAGCAAAACCAGTCAATGGAGCCGTTTGTTCCAACCAGCGCAACGGTATGCATGTTGCCGATGATTCCGTAGTCCTCAATGGGCAGGTATGGCATGGCACACCTCCTGGTTCAGATTGTTCCTTGAGGAAGGCTGGAGCGAAGCTTGCGATCCGGTAGTGGGTTGGAGGTCAACCCAGGGCAATCGCATTTTAGACTCGGCTATCGCTTCACCTTCGAGTCCGTCATTCTGAGCCCTTCGGCTACGCTCAGGATAAACTCTGCGAAGAAACTAAAATTGTACCCCGCCAGTTTGGTTTGGGTCCCCATCCAAGAGCTTAGGCCTGGATTTTAGGCCCTTGGGCAAGATCAGGGCGACACACATCTATTTTTAGGCAATTTGTTAAATGCAGTTGAATCATACTGCGATTGCCCTAGAGGTCAACCCGAGCCTGTTGATAGATCTTTGAAACCCCTGAACAAGAAACTAGCTCAAAACCGGCGGTGAAATTCACAGTTGGGCCTGGTGGCAGCATTTCGCTACGGTTCAGCCCCATCCTTACCTTCCACCATCAAGGGTGAAGGGACTTTTGAGATAGTTACTAAATATATTTCTATAACTGCTACTACGCTAGTGGCATGAGCCCAATGCCCACCCCGGCCCAGTTTGAACAGACCAGTGCCACCGGCAGTCCGGGACACGGGCAACCGGCCCGGTGAAAACCTTTACACCAATATTCGTCGGAGAGCCGATTTACGGGGGTACAGGTTTTTTCCGGGACCTGACAGGGCGACACATGGCCGGAAACGGCGGCAGGTGAAGAATGCGGGGGCATTCCAGCACCGGGCCCCGGACCCTATATCCCCCTCAGCATTCAAGGCCAAGGTGGCCCTGGAAGCGGTGAAGGGGTAGGAGACGGTGGCCCAACTGGCGGCCAGGTACCAGGTCCACCCCAGCCAGATTCGGGCTTGGAAGAAAGCCCTGACCCCGGGAGCCGCCGGCGTGTTCAGCAACGGGCAAGAGCAGAAGGCCAGTAGCGACGCCGCGCTGATCGCCCGGAACCCGGTCGTCAGGTCGACGGCGGTCCGGCAGTCAGTGTCGGGATCATCGCCCGCCCGGCCAGCACCATGTGAGATGGGGAATCGACTGCGACACAGGTCGTCGCCCACTGGCCGACAAATTCGACCAGGCGGATGTACCGTTGCGCCGGTCTGGGCAAGGAGGCCTGCTGCCGTTGCTGCAGGGCTTGTGTCAGTCGGTCGGACTTGCGCGGCAGGCCCGCCAGGTTGATGGTTGGAGCAAGGAGGATTCTCCATTTGTCCGACACAACCCTACCGTAAAGAGTGGCGCTGCCCGGGTGCATGGTGGCCTTTTGGCCCAGAGAAAGGGCCACTTCCAGGACGCCATGGGCCAGCCTTTTCATGACCGAGGTGTACTCGGCCTGCCCACGGGTGTCCACGTGCCCATCGGAATCCATAAGGCCCCGCATCAGCTCCAGCCGCTGCTCCGCCCCGGCTCGTAGGTATATCGCAGGGACGTGCTTGTTGGCGACCACTCCGAGCGTTCGCAGCCTCGTCAGGAACCGGGGTGCAGGCTCCCCGGATAGAGCGCAGCTAAGTACATTTCCCTTCGCTCTCATGATACGCCAGTTTTCGCCGGCGGCCAGCGCCCGTTGACGGTAGTAGGGTTCGTCCTTTTGGTCGCAGAAGATCAGAGCCTGGGATGATGATCCGTCTCCCAGCCACAGTCCCAGCAAATAGGGGTCGATTAACAGGTCCCGCGCCGGCAGCCTGAGAGCTTTGGCCAATGGAATTGAGTGGTTGGCTTTGATGCAGCCGCCCGCATCGTGAGTCAAAGAAAGTCGAACCTCCTCGGTGGTAGTCCCAAAGAAACGCAACGTTGCCCATAGGGCGAGGTTGCTCGTTCCTTCGTGTATCTGGTAGCGCTGTCGGTCAGTAATGGTCAACCACTCGTGCCGGGTTCCGGCCAAGAGGACGGACGAATCATCGAATATAACCCGGCAAACCGGTTGGTTTCCCTGGGGATATACCCCAACCACCGTGCACGGCTCGCCGCATTCATCGAACGCCCGCTGCCCCACGGCAATCTGTCCCACGGTGGTCCATCCGTCGGGGGTGGGTATGGGAGTGTCATCGACCAGGCCCATGCCAGCCCCCATTTTCAGGGCAGGGATGGGGCCGGGTTTTTCCAAGGCGAATTCCGGGGTCCCGGCCAGTTGGGGCCGGAACGGAGGTATTGTGTGAATCATTAGTTCTTTTCCTTCTGTGATAAATTGGCTCGGATTTCAGGGGTAGGAGTGTGGCCATGGAGTTCAAATCCAACGCTTGGATTGACCGCTGGTCGGACCATTTGATGGCCGCGTTTCATGAGGACTCAGGTTCGGTGCCCGCCCGCAACGCTTGGGCCATTGAGCTGGGTTGCATGGACGGATTGCCTAACGAGGTGCTGGCGCTGTTCCGCATCAACCTTGGGAGGGATCAGGGACAATCCAGAGATGACCGTCAGGTTGCTTCAGTCGTCGTACGAGGCGGTTTTTCGGACGACCCAAGACTTTCTGCGAGTGGGAAGTTCCCGAAGTCCCGCGGCCCATTGAGGGCGCCCGCGGGAGTGGCCCGCTTTGTTGAAGTCCGTGGGGTTAAACTCTCGTCCAAGGCCCATGACCATCCGGCGCAGACCGGAGATGGTCATGGGGCGTCGGCTGGCAGCGCCTCTTCCATTCGATGGATGAAGCTCGTGTAGTCGTTGGGCGCGGCTGTCGGTCGGTCAGAGGGACAGGTGTTGTGCGGTCCGGGCTGAAGCTCCGCCGGCCAGGCCGGTTTGCAAACCCGGCGCCGGAGACCCCGGAGCACCGGCGCCGGGTTTGTGTTTTCAGCGTTGAATTCGGGTTTTGACCGTCTGGGGTACGGGCGTTGGGGGCAGGTTGCCCAGTCCGCTTCCCACAGATATGGTCGCTTGCCCGGGTATTAGACTCTTGGGAAAGGCGGCGTTGCCGCCCTTCCCGGCTCAGGACGCGGCCATTGTCGCCGGATATGAAGGGGCGACCGGACTCTCAAGATTGGAGAAGGATCGGCAGAGGCGGGGTCGCGGGAGGTATTGGGTCAGGCGGAGCTTGCCGCTGGGAGGTGCCAATTACGGGATAGAGGGCTTGTTGAAAAAGCCCAACCGAAGGCTATTAGTCAGTCAACCGTATAATTAAAATGGAAAAGGCGGTGAAGTATGGTTCGGGCGTCCTGGGTGTCGCCTGACGGCAATTACTATTCCGGAGATGACTGACTACTAGAAGACTTGGAAGTGGAGCAGTCATCGTATGTCGGTCGGCCGGCGGAGCAGCTTCAGCATGCCAGTTCATTGTCCCGTACCGCATCCGGCCAGCCTGTCTCTGTGACACTTCTCCTGAAAAACTGGCGTGGACATTTACGCTGGGCAATGACCTCTGTTGGTACACCTTCTCTCCGCCGCAGTGGCCCACCTTCTCGCCGCCCTTGACAGCCGGCTGCTCCTCGTATCTTCCGCTCTCCAGCGCGTCGGCGAGGGCGTTTCTCATGTCCTTTCCTTCACAGTATTGGCAGGGGTCTTCGCTGTTGTTTTCCGTCATTTGGTTCTCCTTTTTTGGGTGACGCGGGTCTTCGCCGGTCGGCTTTTCTCCCGGCTTTTTCCGGACTTCTCCGGTGGATTTCTGATGGGTTTTTGGACGGTTTTATCCAGCCCTTGAGGGTGTATAGGGGGAATGTGCAGTTTCTAGGCGTGGATGTGAGTAGTGGAATTAACAGGTACGAGATCACGGGAACATTTTTATTTTCTACTGGACCTGTGCCTAGAGGTTGGTGTCCTTTTTAGCAGATCTGGCCGGAAGGGCCTGTCGGAGGGTACGTGGTGGGTCCTTGACTAAGCAATTAGCCTCATTTTAGCCATAAATGTTAGGGTCGAAATTAACAAGCAATTTCCGGCTGAAACAATGGCAAAACTGGCGTTAGGACTTGGTTCGAGGCGGGGTTTTTCATGGTTGAAGTTGGGGATGTCCAGCAACAGTTCAGGTTTCTGGTGGGTCGTCTTGGAATTGACCTTGCGGCCCTGAATTAAGGAGTTGACGAGAGCCTTATCCTGGACTACATGGATGGGAAATTGCCCCGGTGGTCCCCTCGTTTCCGAGGACTTGAGGACGTTGCCTCCGGTAATTCCCGCAAGGGCCACCGGGTGGAAAACTTGAGCCCACGGGACATGGAACGCGGGGCTTCGGGCGATACCCCCACCGATACTCAGCCCGTCTCCTGTTCCAGGGTTGTCGTTCTGGGATGCAATCATCGACCGGATGTGGACGCCATCTGTTGCCCTCTTCGACGTCGGGGATGGAAACGTTCGCCGAGACCGACGGGAATCAAACCCCACACCGAGATACCGTACTCAGGTTGCCAATCCGCTGTCAGGGATTGATCGACGCCCAAGGTCTGCCATCAATCACCACCACTTGGGTATGATAACGTCAGGTCCTCGTGAATTCGTTAAACCGGAGTCCTGACCCCGCTTCCCACATGTGTGGGGCCACACAGTCAATCGGAGGAATGCAAATGCACCAACAAGGCGGCACCATCAAAGAAGCGCTGGATAGCATCGCGTCCCATGAATACGTTCTGCCAGCGATCCAACGGGAGTTTGTATGGCGGTCTGAGCAAGTATGCAATCTATTTGACAGCTTGATGCAGGGCTACCCAATTGGCGAGTTCATGTTCTGGAGGGTTGAGGCGCAGAATTCGGGTCAATACCGTTGGTACGACTTCGTTCGAGAATACCATCAGCGCAACAACCCACACTGCCCGGAACTCGGGCCAATTCACGACAAACCTCTTACCGCTGTGCTTGATGGCCAGCAACGGTTGACAGCATTCAACATCGGCCTCCGCGGTTCTATGGCCATCAAATTACCGTACAAGTGGTGGGGCAGCTCAGACGCGTTTCCAAAGAGGGCACTGGCACTTGATTTGTTGGCGCCCCCGGACCCCGATGAAGAGGGCAGCCGTTACACCTTCGAGTTCGTCAATGAGGACCGCATCGGTTTGGAGGGCGCTCGCTTGTGGTTCAGGGCTTCAGACATCATGAAGATGAATTCCGGCCCCGATATGTTTGATTGGATCTCTGACAAAGGCCTCGACAATGAGCGACAGCGTTTGGCTTTCCACACACTGGACCGCCTCCACCAAGCCATCTGTGTCGAGCCTGTCGTTGCCTATTACGAAGAGAAGAGCCAAGACATTGAGCGAGTGCTTAATATCTTCATACGGTGCAACAGTGGAGGGACACAACTTTCCTACTCCAATCTTCTCTTGAGCATCGCAGTCTCGCAGTGGGACACTCTTGACGCCAGGAGCGAAGTCCACGGGTTGGTGGATGATATGAACAAGGTGAGGGCCGGACTACTATTCAACGCCGACTTTGTCTTGAAGGCAGGGCTAATGCTGACCGACATAGCCAGCGTTGGGTTCAGGGTGGAAAACTTCACCCACGAGAACATGGGTATTTTGGAAATGAATTGGCCGAATATTCGTCAGGCGTTGCTGGAAACTGTGGAATTGGTGGACAGGTTCGGTTTCGATAGCAGGACTGTACAGGCCACCAACTCGCTCCTACCCGTGGCCTATTACCTTTACAAGAAGGGGGCGCCGCAGGACTTTGAAACCAGTGACCATTACCTCAATGATCGAAAGATCATTCGGGGTTGGTTGACCCGGTCTATCCTCAAAGAATCAGGAATTTGGGGCAGTGGACTGGATACATTGCTGACGGCGTTACGCGAGGTGATTCGCAATTCTGACGGGTCAGACTTTCCTGCTGGCGAACTTCGCAAGGTGATGGCCCAGAGGGGCAAGACGCTGGACTTTGTGGAGGAGGAAATGGAAGATCTGGCAGACATGAGGTTGGGAGACCGGCGCATTTTCCCGCTGTTGACAATGCTATTCCCCCATTTTGGATCCCGTGACGGGTCTGACATCGACCACGTATTTCCAAAGAGCAGATTTACCGCTAACCGACTGAGTGCCGCAGGTGTTCCTGTTGAACAAGTCGAAACATTTCGCGACCAATGTGACCGCCTTGCGAACCTCCAGTTGCTGGACCGGTCCGTCAACAACGAGAAGCGAGCTTCCTTGCCCGCGCGCTGGCTGGATGTCCACTGCCCTGATGGCCTAGCCCGTCAAAATTACTGTGACCGTCATTTGCTGGGCGATGTCCCGGAACAGATCAAGGATTTCACCGACTATTATTCAACTCGCCGACACCTGCTCCGAGACCGGATTGCAGAATTGGTGAATGCTGTGTAAATGAGTGTTCCACAGAACACAGTGTCCCTCCCGACACGCCAGGCCGATGGGAGGAAACCGACCACGACAATGGTGGCATTGACGTAGCAACCACTGGTCCTGGGCATGAGCCCGGACACGCTGGAGATCAAAGCCTTCCACACCGAGATACCGTACCCAGGTTGCCAATCCGATGTCAGAGACTGATCGACGCCCAGGGCGGAAATCCCATAAAATGAGGAGTCTGCGAGAAACCCGATCCAGCCTGCGGGCCGCTCCGGCGATGTCCGCTCAGACTGTGGGGAGAATGAACGGAACCTTTTGTGGGAACCAATCCCAAGAGCCCAACCACCCACACGCCTCAATAGACTTCCCGGGCCACCAAGCTTCGGGATATCACCCTGTCAATCAGGTCGAAGACCATGGCCAACTTCAATCCCGTCCAACACCACATAGTCCGAGGCTACGAGTCCATGAGACTCTGCGACGGCCAACCCGCCGGCGATGCAGATATCTCAGGGACTGACCTGGACGCTCTCAGGGAGGCCAGAAGCCGGGCCACGCTGTGCCCGGACTGTCAGCAGAATCTCGGTCAGCCGGCGGTCCTGCTCAGGATTCCCCGTTACCGGAATAGCGACCAGACTCTCGCCCACCTCTACACTGTGCCCGTCCAGTACGACTTTGACGACATCCGCAACTGTGCCCACTGCCGGGGAAATCCTCGGGAAAGAAACTGCAGGTCATGGGAGAACGCCAGAGAAGGGGTCAAAGTCCTGCACCAGGAGGCCAGGCGAATCGCCAGGAATGTCGAGGAAATGGCCGACGCAACCGGCGGCAAGCCCGGGAATCTCTACGAGTTCGTGGACGACACCGTGGCCTACTTCACACTGGATGCCCCGCCATGGCGGGAGGCTGAGGATCTGAAGGGTGAGGCACTGGAGAGGGCCAGGGAGATTCTCAACGAGAGAGGAACTCCGGGCGGCAAGGCGGGTTGGCCCAGGCCCAATCGGCCGGTACCCGAACCAAAGGGACTGCTCAAAGCGAGACAGGACCAAGCCTCCGAAAACGATACCCGACGCGACGAAACCGTTGAGAACCGCCGACCATCCGATGGAAACCCGGGATATAATGTTGGCGGTTCCCACCCAAGCATGGGGACTCCCCCATGGGGAAAGCCATGACCGAAATGAACGCAGACGAACGGATGGGCCGCCTCGAAGTGGGATTGGAATCCCTCAAGCAGAAAGTTGACGGGCTGAACCAGGGAATGGAAAACTTTCGAGGCGAGGTGATCTCCAGGTTCGACGGCATGGATGGCCGGCTCGACGGCGTAGATGGCCGGTTCGACGGCATGGACGCCAAGATCGACAGACTCAGCCGGAACGTCCTGATCGCCGGAATTGTCATCTTCCCACCTGTCCTCGCGACTCTGGGCGCCGCCATCGCCGGCATTTTCCTGAGCAACTAACACCGCACTCCGACTCTTCCCACAGGAAACTTCACCCCGGACCATCTCACGACTTTCCACAAGTTCGCCGATGATACCGAGGCCTACTTCGGTTTGGGCAACCTGCGCAAGGCGGGCTGAACCAAGGCTCCCGGAGAAGGCAGGGAACCATTCTGCTTCCCAATTGACGGGCGCACGGAACGGGTTGACGTGGTGCCGAGCCCCAACACCAACCGGCCGACAACGGTCCAGGGCAGCGAGCAACAGTCGAGCAGGAACATCCACAACCGCTGCCGGCTTGAAAACCCCACGGGCGCAGAAGGTAGAATCATGGAGTTGGCGCCAAGCCACCGAGTCTGTCCAGGGGACAAACGCCACCACATCGGGAGAGATACATGACGGTAGACGAATTGATTGGGAAATTGCAGCAAATGGACTCGCCGGACCTGGAGGTCTGGGTCCCCTGTCCGCACTGCTGCGGTCAGAGTGGCGCCGACTTCGATCTCCTGGACGAGGAGTTCGTACAGGCAACTGAGAGAGACGGAAAACCCCTGGCCGTGATCGGAGACCCCGGGCAGGAATGCCTGGGTGACAGGAGGCATCAAAGTAAGCGAAGAGTCAAAGAAACTGTCGGCAAGGATATCTCCGCCATCGCCGCCGGCCTGGGCCTGGAGCACGTCAGGACCTTCAATGGCCAGGAGGACTTGAGGACGCTGATGCCCCGGGAAATGGGGCCAAGGGCCATCATCAACAGGGCATCTCACCTTGCCGGTTCCAGCATCGTTGTTGAAACCAAAAAACAGGGAGCCACCGAGTACATCATCATGGAGACGCCCTACCGGGCGACTCAGGACGACGTGGACCGGGTCATGCGAAACTGTAGACTGTTGAGGGATGTGACCGGCTGCAGGGCCGAGGCCGTCATCGCCAGCGTAAAAAGGGAACGGGGACTGACCCAGCAAAACGCAGAAGAGGATGTCCACTGGCACGACGTCAGCGAAGATGAGTTGGGGACTCCCGAAAGAAGTTGACCGGACAACTGGTTGTACCCCAAACCGGGTTGTGAACTCCGAGCGGGCAGGCAGGTCATGCCGGCGGTCAACACCAGGGCCAGGCCAGAGAACCGGGCAAAACCAAAATCCCAAAACCGCCGCCGGTGCCAAAAACCTCCGCCCAACGGAAGATCAGCGCCGTAATCGCCGGACCTGCGGGATACCTCGAAAGAGGAATCCACATGTATTCAGCCTTCCCTGCCGGCGATGCCCGGGTCCTGAGAGACCTGCTGAAATGGCGCGAGGCGAACGGGGTTTGGGTTCTGAGTGTTCCGTTTGAGTGGTCATGGGGTACTCCTTGTCGGTGGTGCTGTATTCGGGGTTGATTGCCGGGGTCAGGTGGTAGGTTGAGGTGAAGCTGAGGACAACCCCAGGTCGCCGCCGTCGCCGTCGCCGGGGACGAGGCGGCGGCCTCCGTGAGGTGCCTCCCGACCGGACCTGAGATATCTGCTCCCCTGGAGGACCTATCTAACCCCAATCCACGAAACAGTCCACGCCCTCGTATGCCAGGCCACCGGAGAACGGGCATTCCACCGGATACCCGACTGGTTTCACGTGGGGACCGCAGAGATATTGAGAAACGAGAGCCAGCCCAGGATATTCCGGGCGATGAACCGGATAAGGGTATGGCTGGCCCAGAGGAAAAACCTCCCAACCCCAGGCCAGATGTGTCTGGGAGACGCGGGAGACTCGGGGGAAGAGAGAAACTGGTTCTACCTGACCTCAGCGCAATTCGCCAGGGAGCTCGAATCCCGACAGGGCCCGGGCTCGCTCAACCGGGTAATAGAAGACGTCCGCTCAGGCGCCCAGTTCCAGGACAGCCTGAGGGAGCGCTTCGGGAGTCCCTGCAGGGAACTGTACGAGGACTGGCTCAAAAGGTGGTAGAAGCCTGGGCCAAGAATTAGCGGCGGCGTCCTGGTGACGCCCGCCGCCGCCAAGGGTAGAATATGGGCCTGGAGCAAAGAATTGACCATGACCAGCATCAACGACATAGCGGACCTGGTGCAGATCCTGCAGGACCACCCGGCCTGGCGAAACACCGTCCGGGCCCTCATCCTGGGAGAGGAACTTGGCAATCTGCCCCAGGAATTGGCCACCTTCGTAAAGGCCACCAACGACAACTTCAAGCTGATCCACCAGCAGTTTGAAAAAGTTGACCAACGACTTGAAAGACTGGAAACCGACGTCGCAGAACTGAAGACCGACCTAGCTGAACTCAGGGCCGACACAATCCAGGGATTCAACCAAGTCAACGGCAGACTGGACAACGGGTTCGGCACCAACTACGAGCACAAGGTCACCAAGAACATCTCGAGCTACGCCCGGCAACAACTGGGGCTCCGTCGAGTTCAAATGCTCCGGAGCATCAGAGACGGTCTCACCGGAGAACTGGAAGACATCCTCACCAACGCCGAAGAACAAAAGCTCATAACCAACGAACAGTCCAATCAATTGCTGAACATTGACCTGATACTTATCGGGCAACATAAGGACACCAAAAGAAACGTCTACCTGGCAGCCGAACTGGCAATCACAATCAGAAAGGATGACGTCACACGAGCTGCCAACAGGGCAGAAATTCTCAGAAACGCAACAGACAACCCGGTGATACCTGCGGTCATAGGAACCAGAATTAACCCAGAGGACGCCGAATTCGCCAAAGAAATGGACGTCACCACAGTCCTGTTACCCGAGTAACCACTCCGCCCCGGACGTTTCCCCCAATACCAGAAACCCAAGCCCGTCATACTCGTCTAAAATAACCCCAGACCCCGACCAGGTTTCCCGGACGTGTACACATTGTGGCGCCCCAAAACACACTCCTAAGGGCTTCCATTTTCACCCTCTTGGCAATCACCATGGCCGTAGGCCTGGCCCTCCTCATCAAGACCAACAACCGGAACATCGAGTCCAGCCAGAACACCGCCCGGGCGGAAGGCGAAGCGCCTCTGCAATCAACCTCACCCATCCGGGACTTCAATCCGTTCGTTTCAGAAGAGGGTCAACCCCCACTCCTGACCGAGTTCGGGGACTTCCAGTGTCCCCACTGCGCCCGGTTCGCGGTGGCCCGCATGCCGGAGATAAAAAGGGACCTGATCGACACCGGGCTGGTCCGGTTCGAGTACCGCCACTACCCCTTCCTGGGCCCCGAGTCCTTCATGGCCGCGGAGGCATCCGAGTGCGCCCGGGACCAGGACCAGTTTCAGCAATACCACGACCAACTCTACCGGTCGATCATCACCGGCGCCCTACAGTCCATAACCACCGAGAGCCTCGAGGAAACGGCCCGGCTGCTCAGCCTGGACCTGGGCAAATACCGGAGTTGCGTCTCCGCCCGGGTCCACGAGGACCGGGTCAAGCAGGACAAGGCCTACGGCCGGAGCCTGGGAGTGGAGGGAACGCCGCCCCTCTTACTTGACGGACAGAAAATCGACTTATCTGATGACCAGACCGTATCTGGAAGCCTTGGGTCTCAGGCCCAAGAGACCCACAGACTCGCCGATGGACAAGAGTTGATTGGCGTCGACTTGGGGTGAGCTCCCACAGGCCATGAACCATGCCCTGACCGGACTGGTCTGGCCGATGCGCCGGACACTGACCTCATCCCTGGGTGGGTCAAGTACTGGGCCAAACGGCAACAGTTCTCCGCACCGGTGGGAACGATTGATCTGAGGCTGGAAAAGCAGGTTGGCGGGGATGGCGTGGCAGAGACGGACGGCCCAATCGTCCAAGACGGTCTGCTGAGATCATGCGGGCAAGTGGAGTTGATAAATGAAACCGGTTGCACTGGTATTCCTGGCCATTATCACCCTGGCTGCCCTCGCCTGTACCGGTGGCCAACCAACGCAGGCGCCAACCTCAGGTTCCACCACCGCGCCTACGGTGGAACCCACAGTCATAGTGGCAACTGAAGTCCGGACAACATCCGAGGCGCCGCCGCCCACCGGGACGACAGCGGTGGATCTGCCGGCAAAAACGCCGGCCATGGACCCTGCCGGTGTTCCCACTCCCACCTTGACGGCCGCTCTGGTAGCAACGCCGACTCCGGCCCCTGCGCCGACGGTCACTCCTGTACCGACACTGACGTCCGACACGGTGTCAACGGCTATACCGCAACCGGCGGCAATTCCTACACGGGTTCCGACGCCAACTCCTGAGCCCACCGCTACTGCGGAACCCACCTCAACACCCTCTCCGACTGCCACGCGCTCGCCGACGCCGACTGCCATGCCAAGTCCAACTCCCGGTCCGACGGCCACGCCCACTCCTACGCTGGAGCCCGCGACGGACCCAGCTCTGAGTGAGTATGCACCGCTTTTGGAGGAGGCGGTGGCAGGGATGGACTTCGTCCGGGACGGGCTGAACGCCGAGGAGAAAAACGTCCTGGACTGGGCCGATAGTCGCCTGTTCAGCAACCCAGCCTTTCTGGCGAGCAAGTGGGGCCCGGACAACTGGCCTTCCGAAGTGAAGACCGCCTCGGTCCAGGCCATCCCCCTGCTGATGCTGGAAATCGACATCCAGAATGAATCCGACGGCAAGCACGTCGTCACCTGGGGAGTGGACAGCCTGGACCGCATCCTGGACGACTTGGGGATTTACGAGGGGGGGTGTGTCCATTGTTATGAGAAGGACAAGTACCAAACGATTGAGGCAGTTATTGAGAATTATCATCCCATCGTGAGTGATCCGGGGCACGTTCATCGGGAGATGCTGAAGACCTTCGCCTACCTTGCATTGGCAGACGGGGGAGGGATACTGATGAGAAGCCTCATGGAAAACGACGCCGATGACTTCGAAATGCTGTACAAACGTGACGGTCCAATAGAGCGACTCTTCACTGATACCTCTTTTGCTTGGAGGAACCTATCGTTCATGTCTCAGATTACCTTACCTGACGGAACCTTGGAGAGCTTTCCGACCACGGTTTACAAAGTTGTTGGCAATTCCGGAAATCCGAGAGAAGCCGTTGAAACCTGGCTCGATTACTTGAACCAACATATGTGGCATTTCCTGGGAGGCACGGAGGATTTCGCAGACATATACAGAAAACACTCGCAAACGCCTGATACTCCCGAGCCGGGCTACCTTATCCTGGAAGGACAAGCTGGCAGCCCGTCTTCTACAGGCCTTACCACCTCGGCATTTCGTTCATTAGGCATTAAAGCTGAGCAGTTTCTTAGTCCGGAATATGGTGAGCGTACCGGTTCTGTAGAACTCGATGGAAACGTATTTTTTTATAACGGGAATGACTTTTGGTACCTGTTGGCTGACGATTTACTTCCGTGTGGACTTCTTAGGACTTTGAGGCAGGTTGACTATTTCGAATATGACAGCAGAAATTGTAAGTAAATGACGTTCTTGTTTCAAAAGGTTATTTAAGGGACTGTGTCATCATTTTACCCACGGGCGTAAAGTTCGAGAAAAAATCTGAGGTGTTCGCTGGGCCACAAGCCGAATTACTCTGACAATGAAAAAACTGCAGGCCATAAAGCCTGCTTTTAGAATGGTGGCTGAAGCCCGGGATTGCCGCCGTCGCCGGGGACAAGGCTGCGGCCCGAGTTTATCGGTTCGGATCTGGGCCGTGGTTTCCAGGGAGTCATCCGTCGGGGCTGTGAAAGCCATTGAAGTCCCGCCCCGAGTTCCCGAACCTGAAGTGTGATGAGGTGTTCGCCAACCGCCGTGTAGAAGGCCTGGAAGGTGAGCCCGGGGCGGTTCCCTGAGTACTGGCGTTCCTCAAGCTGCAGTGCCTTCGTTGACACCCCGAATTGGGAAAGCCACAATTGCGGCCATGTTACGAAGCCAGGGCAGATTTCCGGGCACGGGGGCGGCGCCGACACTGGTCCTGATTTACCTGACTGTTCTGATCGCCCTGGGAGCCTGCGGCGGGGAGCAGACGCCTACGTCAGCGGCCACCACAGTCCCTGCCGGACCCACGGCCACAACTGTTCCTTCACCGACGCCCGAGCCTACCACCGTGGCGCAATCGGAGGCGACCCAGGCTCCGGCTGACACCCCGTCGCCGGAGTTGACCCGCATTCCCATTGCCACATTGACACAAACACCCGCGTTGGAGCCGGCGCAGGCACCCACCACCCCGACACCGTCCACGACTCTGACACCGCAAACGTCGTACCATTCCTACTCTAATTCCCACGCTAACCCCTGAACCCACGTCGACGCCGAAGCCGACCTCAGCTCCTACGCAGGCGCCTCAGCCACCGGCCACATCGACCCCCGAGCCGACGCCGACTGCCATGCCAAGTCCAACGCCCAGTCCGACGGCAACCCCCACTCCCGCGACGGAGCCCGCGACGGACCCGGCACTGAAGGGGTATGCACCGCTCTTGAAGGAGGCTGTTGCCGGGATGGACTTCGTCCGGGACGGTCTGAACGCCGAGGAGAAAAACGTCCTGGATTGGGCCGACAGCCGGCTGGTCAGCAACCCAGCCTTCATGGCCAGCAAGTGGGGGCCGGACAAATGGCCTTCTGAAGTGAAAACCGCCTCAGTCCAGGCCATCCCACTGCTGATGGTGGAAATCGACATCCAGAACAGGTCCAACGGTCAGCACATCATCACCTGGGGAATGGACAGCTTGGACCAGGTGCTGGACGACCTGGGCATATACCCTGGAATGTGCACCCATTGCTACGGGAAGTCGGGCTACGGCACCGTTGACGGGATACGCGATAACTATGTCCCAGTTATTCGGAGCCAGGAGCACGTCCACCGCGAGATGCTAAAGACCTTCGCCTACCTGGCCAAGGCGGATGGAGAGGGGATACTGGTAAGGAGCCTGATTGAAAACGGTCCCGACGACTTTGAACTGCTCTACAAGCGCAGACTGGACAAGTATCCAGACACCATCGGGGTCGGTTCCTTCGCCTACGAGAACGTATCGTTCCTGTCCCAGATAAAGCTGCCTGACGGGACGGTTGTGTCGCTCCCGACCATGGCCTTTGAGGCGGTCGCCGACGCAAAAACCGAGAGAGAGGCCGTCGAAAACATCTTTGATTACATGCGGAAAAAATTGAAGCACGTTACCGGAGACCATGATGACTTTGCAACCATTTCAGGCCGTACACGGTCACGCCATACTCTCCCGAGCTGCCTTGGATTCTCTACGTAGGAGAGGCAGGCAGCCCGTCCTCCAGCGCCGTAGCCACCGGACTGGCCCGCGCAGTGGGGCTTAAAGCCGAACAGTTCACGACTCCCATAAATAAATATCGCTCCGTTTCCGTAGAGGCTGACGGGCAAACTTATTTCAATGATGGTAACGCTTTTCTTGGTTCGGCTTCAAAAGTTGCGCCTTTATGTATGTACTTTATACCAACCTTGAACCAGCTTGAACATGAGAAATATGATTCGGATTGCGACAAGTAAACGTTCTTTTTACCAAAGTATTTAAAGTAACGAGCTTCTGTCAAAAGTAAGCGGGCTATTCAGAAAAATGAGTTTCCTCAGTACTGGTCTTAATTGCGGCAGTTTCCATCCTCTACCCTTCCTCCCAGGAGGCAAACAGCTTGTGGTCTGAATGGGAATCTGAACGTTCTGCTGCCGATTATCCGCGCCGCCGGTTCCCACGGGGGCTACGGCGGCCTTGGATCCGGGTCAGGTCTTTGACCCTCCCTCTCGCTTCCCGTTCCTGACACCGCTGCTGAGCGACTCTGGAGAGATTCCTACGGGGGTCTTCTCATTTCAGCGGACCAGAGGGGAATTCCGACGAACCGCCGCCAGAATCGCCAGACTGCATGCCCCAAGGTCGGGATGACGCCTCAACGTTGTTTCTTACCACCCATTTCGAGCCGGGTTACAGCGTCGGTCCGGGCCGATCTCCGGATGTAACAAAAGTGCCCCTTTTGTTGCACTTGGACCCATGAGCACCACCGCGCTGAGCACGAGGCGCCCCCGGGGAATCGAGCCCAAGGGGGAAATTGCAACAATTACCCCGGGAGAACGGTTACAAGCTTCCAGAGTACCTGGAGATGGCCGAGGTCAACGCCCTCATCACCGCCGCCCCCAACCCCAGGGCCAGGCTGATCATGCTGGAGCAGTGGCGCGCCGGACTCCGGGTGTCCGAGGCCCTCGAAGCTCGGGACCTGCACCTCGATTCGGACCGACCCACCCTGGTAGTCCGTCAGGGCAAGGGACGAAAGGCCCGGGCGGTCCCGGTCCATCCGGAACTGCAGATGGCCCTGACCGCCGCCACCAGCTTCGGGACCGTTGGGCAGGGCAGGTTGATCGATGTGTCCCGAGTGACGGTCTGGAGGTGGGTGCAGCAAGCGGTCCTTCGGGCCACTGAGGCTGGCCAAATTCCCCAAGGCCGGAGTGTTGGGACCCACACGCTGAGGCACAGCTTTGCACGGCACATGCTGCTCCATGGGATTCCGTTGAATTACCTGAGCGCATGGTTGGGACACGGCCGGATTCAGACCACATTGGTCTACTTGGAGTTGGCGCCGGACCCGTCGGGGAGTCTGAGGTGGATCCTACTAGTTGGACAGGATTGAGGGTGAGTCAAGCGAGAGTCCGTGTGCTCCTAGTAACGATACCAGCACTCGTTCCGGTGAATTTCTCCTTTCCTTCGATTCCTCCCCCGGAGCATTCATGGTTTCGTGGAACACCTCGGGCCGGGTCCGGGAGTCCACCGGGCCTATCGGGACGGATTTGCCGACAGATTCGGGGATGGCGAAGCCCCAGAACTTCAAGCCAATAGACGGGTGGTTTGCCTACAACTAGGGCGATCAACCACTCTACGGGTCATCGCCCGGACTACATGCGCCAGCGTCCAAGGCCTTCTTTACCGTTGCCGGCGAGCACTGCATCACCCGGGCGATGTGGCGCAACCCAGAACCCTCTTGAGCCATCCGACGGCATTGCTCAATCTGTTCCGGGGTCAATGCCGGTGGTCGTCCAACACGTTTCCCGCCGGCCCTGGCCCGGTCCAACCCCAACTTGATCCGTTCACTGGCGGAGTCCACCTGGCAGGCGCCTTGGGCCAGCATTGAGCGCTGAAAGTACTTCGCCGCGGCACTGTCGTCGCTGGTGTTAATGTTCTCCCGGACCGCGACGATGCCAATATAGCGCCCGGTCGGCTCTGCCTGAATGCGGCCCCTTCCTCAAAGTTCCGGCTGAACCGGTCCAGGAATGCCACCACGATGGTGTCGCCGGGTTGGGCCCGGGACATCAGGTCCATCCAGTCGGTCCGGGCCATGGGCCGACCGCTGGCGACGTCGGAGAAAATCAGGCCTTCCCGAATGCCGTAGCCGGCCAGAATCCCCGCTGAGGCAGCATGTCCGTAGTTGCTGTTTACCCCGCCGACCAGTTGGCTTGGGAATTTCCTAACCGCCTGTTGGGCCTGATTCCATCAGGATAGACGTTTGTGATGGTGGGTTTCAGTGTTCTGTTCTGGGCTGGCGCCGCGTGGCCAGGTATGCGATTCCCACGATGACGATAGATATTCCGACGGTGAATGGGAACGTCATCGCGAGTGTGAGACGTACGGCTTCAGGCGCCACACCGGCTATCGTGACGTTCAGCACGGATTGGATTGCTACCAGTAGAAATACCGTGAACCAGACCAGGGCGACCGTGATGGCGGTTTTCCGTACCACTGGATGAGACATTGTTCGCTCTCCTTTTGGTGATGGATTGTGCTGGAACGTTGCCCGTGAGCGTAAATCCCTGTGAATTCGGGGGCGTTGCCCGGATGTTAACGGGGATGGTCGGCCCCACTGGTGGTTGCATATCACGGTGCGCTGACAGGAGTGAGAAATTAGTATGAGACCTAAAGATATTATTTAGATAGGCTTTTCGCCACGCATCCGGGCCACTCTCGAGCTGGTGCTCATGTCTCCAGATGGGGGGCGGCCAGGGCCCTCTTCACCGTAGCCGGCGAGCAGGTCATCACCCGGGCTATCTGCCGCAGACCCGCGCCATCGTCAGCCATCCACCTGCATTGCTCAACCTGGTCCTGGGTCAATGCCGGTGGGCGCCCTACTTTCTTCCCGCCGGCCCTGGCCCTGGCCAGTCCCAACTTGATCCGTTCGCTGGCCGAGTCCACCTGGTAGGCCCCCTGGGCCAACATTGACCTGCGGAAGAATTTCGCCGCGGCGCTGGCGTTGATGTTCTCCCGGACCGCTACGATGCCGATGTCGCGCCCGGTCAGCTCCGCCTGGATGCGGACGCCCTCCTCGAAGTTCCGGGAGAACCGGTCTAGGAAAGCGACCCCGATGGTATCCCCGGGTTGGACACGGGACATCAGGTCCAGCCAGCCGCTTCGGTTCATGGTCCGGCCGCTGGCTACGTCGGAGAAAATAAAGTCCTCGCGAATGCCGTGGTCGGCCAGAATCCCCAGTTGGGTTTCCAGGTTCCTGGCCTCATCGTCGGCTTTGCTGACCCGGGCGTATCCGTAGTGGACGGAGAGCATGGTAATGGAACTCCTGCGGCCGGCCCAGGCCGGCGTCATTGGCGTGTGAAGTGTTCAACAACCGGGCGTTTATTGACACACCGACCGGACGTCCACCGCCAGGCACGGAGAGGTGTTCAATAACCCCGTTCAACAATATTTGCTGTTCACCAACTGCGTCAAGGGGTTGGTGAACAGGCCCAATACCCCTGTATTTGCCACCTCAACACGACGATTCTGAGTCAACGCATCGACGGAGCCCGAGGCGTTTCACAGCCTGATTGTTTAAGATAGACAGTCAGGAGACGTGCATCGAATCCGGCTAAGGTATAATCCGCAAATGACCACCATCAACACAATCGAAGATCTGGCGCGCATCCTGCGGGACCAACCAACGTGGGCCGAAGCACTCCGAGCTCTACTCCTCACCCAGGATCTGTTGGAACTACCGGGCCGGTTCGACCGCTTTGTCCAAGCCCAGCAAGAGTTCAACTCAGCTCAACGGGAAGCCAACGAAGCCCAACAAGAGTTCAACTCAGCTCAGCGGGAAGCCAACGAAGCCCAGCAAGAGTTCAATCGGACCACCGGTCAGCGCCTGAACGCCATCGAGGGACGCCTCGGGAACCTGGAGGGCGGGGAGTACGAACGGAACGTCCGCAACAGGGCCCTGGCCCGCTGCATGATCACCCTGGGCTTCCAGGGAGCATACGTTGCCCTCGCCCAGACCAGCCCCGCCGACCCCAGGCTGACCAGTGCCTTCGCGCAAGCCGTTCAGAATGGCAGAATCACACCAGACCGATTTGGAGAGCTCTTCGAAGCCGACCTCATAATCACCGCGGACGATAACCGGCACGCTGTAATCGAAGTCTCGATAACGGCGGACCAGGACGACATCGACCGGGCGAAAAACCGGGCCGGCATACTCTGGGCCATCACCGGCGGGACAGTCACCCCCGTCGTCATCACATCGAGGCTGAACCCGGCCCAAGTGGCCCAGGCGGAAGCGGCGGGAGTGACCACCTTCGTCATGTCGTATCCCTGAACCGGGCCAGGCCCATCGCAGTTACTTCCCCGGCGCCGCGATGGCATCGGGGCTTGGGCTAATCCCCGGCCAAAGATGCTATTTCCGATTTCCTCAAAAGCATTGGCTTGCAGACGATAGAGGTTAAATGTTGAGCAGGCGCCAACCATTTCGGGTGGGGGTGCCCGTCGAGCCGGACACCCCCACGGCCCAGTAGATATTGTCCGGGTCCACGCCGGCCCGCAGGAGCTGCATGCGCTGGGTTTCCGGGTTGCTCCCGGCCACCCATTCGACCCATTGGCGGCTGGTGCGGATATAGCCATACAGTGTGCCCATTGGGTCGCTATACGTTTATGGGCCGTGTGCGACGCTGGTGTAGACAACCCTCGTCAGAATTCCATGAGGTTCTCCGCTACCGGACACCACCGTCGAGGCGTCACGCGGGCCTATGGCCGACCTGGAGGAGTCGAAGGGGGGATGTGTTCGCCGGAACCGATGTTGGGCATCATGTAGGGGCCGCGCTGGCTGCGGCTTACGCCTGCCATGCCGAACCGGGTATCGTCCAGGATGTCCCACTTCCCCAAGGACCCGCCGATGATTGTCGGGTGCACGCCTCAACTGCCGCAAAATTGCAATCCCAACTGTGCCAAGTCATTGAACGGTATGTTTCGCAAGCCTTCGGGCATGCACCCAACTAACTGGTTGCCGGAGAGGTACAGACTTTCAAGGCTGGGCAGGCTGCCCAACTCCGCAGGTATCTCCCCGGTCAACTGGTTGTTGGAGAGGTCCAGCCATCCCAGGCTGGGCAGGCTGCCCAATTCCGCCGGTATCTCCCCGTCCAACTGGTTGTTGGAGAGATCCAGCCGTACCAGGTTGGTCAGGTCGCCCAATTCCGCCGGTATCTCCCCGTTCAACTGGTTGTTGGAGAGCTCCAGCCATACCAGGTTGGTCAGGTCGCCCAACTCCGCAGGTATCTCCCCGGTCAACTGGTTGTTGGAGAGGTACAGCCATCCCAGGTTGGTCAGGCCGCCCAACTCCGCCGGTATCTCCCCGGTCAACTGGTTGCTGGAGAGCCACAGCACTTCCAGGTTGGTCAGGTCCCCCAACTCCGCCGGAACCTCCCCGTTCAACTGGTTGTTGTGGAGGTACAGCCCTGCCAGGTTGGTCAGGCTGCCCAACTCCGCAGGTATCTCCCCGGTCAACTGGTTGTCGTAGAGCGACAGCGATCCCAGGCTGGGCAGGCTGCCCAACTCCGCAGGGATCTCCCCGGTCAACTCGTTCTTGGAGAGCGACAGCGATCCCAGGCTGGGCAGGCTGCCCAACTCCGCCGGTATCTCCCCGGTCAACTCGTTGCTGTAGAGCGACAGCCATCCCAGGTTGGTCAGGTCGCCCAACTCCGCCGGTATCTCCCCGGTCAACTGGTTGAAGGAGAGCTCCAGCCGTACCAGGTTGGTCAGGTCGCCCAACTCCGCCGGTATCTCCCCGGTCAACTGGTTGTTGGAGAGCTCCAGCACGCCCAGGTTGGTCAGGTCGCCCAACTCCGCCGGTATCTCCCCGGTCAACTGGTTGTTGGAGAGCTCCAGCACGCCCAGGTTGGTCAGGTCGCCCAACTCCGCCGGTATCTCCCCGCTCAACTCGTTGCCGGGGAGGTACAGATGAGTGACCCGGCCCTCGCTGTCGGTAGTCACCCGGTACCATTCTCCCAGCGGAGCATTGGTGAGCCAATTGTCATTCCTCTCCCAGTCCCGGCCACCCGTGGCATGGTAGAAGGCGGCGAGGGCGATGCGATCACCTTCCGGCGATCCGGAGACTGGTGGTTCGACAGGCAACGTGGTAACGGGATCGGTTGTGGCCGAGAAAACCACTGACCACTCGCCCAGGCCGACAGGGTTTACGGCCGCCACCCGATAACGCCTCGCGCTCTGCGGGGAAAGGCCGGTATGGGTGTAGGACGTCGTCAGTGGGCCCACAGCGTCCAATGGTGTCCACCTGGCACCATCTTCCGATACCTCGAGCTGGTATCCAGATACAGCGTCATTCCCATCGCTGGCGGGCGGTCCCCAAGTGAGTCGAATTACCGTGGTGCCTTCGGCCGTTGCGGCCGGATTTACGGGCGGTCCGGGCACTTTAGGGGTTACTGGCGACACCGTACTTGCCGTGGCCACGCTTGACCATGATCCCACGCCTGCGGAGTTGATCGCCGCGACTCTGTAATGCCACGTGCTACCAGCGGACAGCGCGGTGTGGGAGTATGTCAGGGAGCCGGGGCGGGCGTTCGGAACCAGCGTCGCCCAGGTGGAACCGTCTTGAGAAACCTGGATGCGGTAACCGGTAATTGAAGATCCTCCGTCTGAAGCGGGCTGTTGCCACGACAGCCTTATTTCCGCCTGTAGCCGTCAAGTTAAGAGGCGCGCCCGGTGGCCCGGTGGTACCAGTTGTGGTCGCTGACCACGGGCCAGTTGATCGCCGCGACTCTGTAATGCCACGTGCTACCAGCGGACAGCGCGGTGTGGGAGTATGTCAGGGAGCCGGGGCGGGCGTTCGGAACCAGCGTCGCCCAGGTGGAACCGTCTTGAGAAACCTGGATGCGGTAACCGGTAATTGAAGATCCTCCGTCTGAAGCGGGCTGTTGCCACGACAGCCTTATTTCCGCCTGGCCCGGGGTAGTAGCCGTCAAGTTAAGAGGCGCGCCCGGTGGCAGGGCAGATACGGTGGTACCAGTTGTGGTCGCTGACCACGGGCCAATTCCGGAACTGTTGATCGCCGCGACTCTGTAATGCCACGTGCTACCAGCGGACAGCGCGGTGTGGGAGTATGTCAGGGAGCCGGGGCGGGCGTTCGGAACCAGCGTCGCCCAGGTGGACCGTCTTGAGAAACCTGGATGCGGTAACCGGTAATTGAAGATCCTCCGTCTGAAGCGGGCTGTTGCCACGCCTGGCCCGGGGTAGTAGCCGTCAAGTTAAGAGGCGCGCCCGGTGGCAGGGCAGATACGGTGTTGATCGCCGCGACTCTGTAATGCCACGTGCTACCAGCGGACAGCGCGGTGTGGGAGTATGTCAGGGAGCCGGGGCGGGCGTTCGGAACCAGCGTCGCCCAGGTGGAACCGTCTTGAGAAACCTGGATGCGGTAACCGGTAATTGAAGATCCTCCGTCTGAAGCGGGCTGTTGCCACGACAGCCTTATTTCCGCCTGGCCCGGGGTAGTAGCCGTCAAGTTAAGAGGCGCGCCCGGTGGCAGGGCAGATACGGTGGTACCAGTTGTGGTCGCTGACCACGGGCCAATTCCGGAACTGTTGATCGCCCGCATCTGGAGTTCATACCGGACATTGGGCTGAAGCCCGGTCAGATCGTGGTTCAGACTGCCAAGGGATGGATTCCAGACGCTCTGGATGACCGTCCACGGTGCCGAGGCGCCTCCGCTGGACCTGGCCACCCTATATCGAAGGGAATAAGAAGAGATCGCTGAAGTCCCTGTGTCGGAAGGAGCGGACCATGAGATGGCCAACGTGGAAGGCCCCGGCGTTGCCGGGTTCATCACGGGGGCGCCGGGGGCTCCCGGGGAACGCGCAATCCCGATGGTGTAGGAGCCGTCCTCTCGGCCGTCTCGCGAGGTCACCAGAATCGTGACGGTAGTTGTAGCCGCCGTCACCTGAACCTGGTGGCCCGGCCTAGCGGCATCCGCGTCAGTAAGTACGTTGCCGCCAGCATCGAGGAACTGGAAGCTTGCGCCCTGGTAATTGGCAGGGGTAATCGTTGTTTCGTAGGCAGGGACCTCTGCAGTGTAACGACTCTCGCTGACCTCGAACTCAGGAGACAGCCGCCCGGGGTTGATGGTCAAGTCGTTCAGCGCAACGTCGCAGTAAGGCAGCCCCAGCTCATCAAGGTCACCTTGAACCCGTCGCCACTCTGCGGGAATGCATCCAGACAGGTCGTTTCCACCCAGGTATACAACATCCATCCTGGGAAGATAGCCAAGGCCGACTGGAATTTCGCCCGACAGATCGTTGTCAGATAGATAAAGCGCTTCCAGATTGGTCAGGCTGCCCAAGGACGCGGGTATATTCCCGCTCAAACTATTGTCGCTTAGGTCCAGATCCAACAGGTTTCTCAGATTGCCGAGGGCCTCCGGAATCCGTCCCCTTAAGTCGTTGCTGGACAAATCCAGCCATTCGAGGAAGGAGAGATTGCCCAGTTCTACCGGTATGCTGTCTGGAAATCTGCTGTAATATTCCAGGCCGTTGCTGGATGGGTATAGTTCAGTTACGCGACCGGCGTCATTGACAGTTACCCCATGCCATGAGCCGATGTCGGGGTCTGGATTCCTGACATCCCAGACTTCGAAGCCGTTCGAGTTGTTGTTCCAGTCTTCCCCCCTTGTGGCGTCATAGAGCGCTATGAGGGCCTCCCTGTCTGAAGCGTCTGTTGGCGGCGGAGGCTGGACGATGGGGGGAGGCGGGGGCGCTCCCACAGTTACGGAAGCCGCTTGACCTCCGCCGGGGACTGAAACCGAAGAAGCAGTGACCTGATATGTCACTCCCTGGCTTGAATTGTTGGCCGGTATCGTATTGGCTCCATTGAAACTGGCCTGCCAGCATCTGGAAACGTAACCTCCCAAATCTGTGGTGCCACAGGAAAGAGTCGGCAACCGAAGTCCCAACGCATCAACGGAAATTGTGGGCGCCGCAATTTGGACCCCAGTAGATGATTCAGAGTGAACCGTGACCGTGATGTCGCCACCCTCGTTGGGAAGTATGGAAGGGGAAACTCTAACCCCTCCCGCGGCCCATCTGGCCCTTGTTATATCGAAGGTTCTTGTCAGCACTCCTCGAAGGGCCTTGGCACCTCCTACGCAGAAACTTGACGAATAAACGCAACGGCCGATGGACTTCGCTTTTTCCTTCAGCGTTCCAGTGGGAATATAGGGGTCACCGGCGTGCCACCATAGTTCGCAGTCCATCGTGTAATGGCCATCGGATGGGAAAGTGTAAGTCGTATCGACTATCGGGATGGCATTAGTAAAGGAATCCGTTGGTCTCTTACCGAATTCCAAGTGGATCAATTCCGAATCTTCATAAATTTTGACGGCCGCAACAAAGTAAGTCTTGTATCCTACGTCGCCGTCCACGCCATGACCTTTCACCTTAATGGGAACACTTTCACCCGGTAGGGGCGTTGAACTCGGGCCACAAGACTTTAGACGAGAGCCGTCGTAGGACACGTATCCAAAATAGGTGCCGGTTCCCGTTACATCGAAGGCTACTGTGACAACACTGTCAGGTTCCAGTTCGTTATCCGGAATGTCCCCAGGAAACTCCCAGAATAAGCGGCATTTGAAGTCATGTTTACCACTGTAGTCTGTTTTTGACGAGTAGGAAAAGGTTACTGAGCTGCCGCCTTCGGTCAAAGTTCGGGTCTCAGTTCGAAAGGGGTCACCAACTACCTCCGATGAAACGGTACCTCTGGTGTAATCTATGAAACTTGGCCTCATATACACGTTTATGTTGGAATTGAGCGGCGTTTCAATCGCCCGAACCGTAGAACTGAAGGTGATAGATTGTCCGTACCTGCCGGTTTGGGCAGTGGTCGGATCAACGTCGCAAGTGGCCTCTACTTCAACGAAAACGGCAGTGAATAAGCTGAGGTCGTCCGTGGTTACTGCAATCGTTTGTAATGATTCGTCCACTATACCCGCGACTGGTTCCCAATCCTCAAACTCGTCACTCCAATGCAACGCATGAATGTTCGATGGTTGATCCGCCCAGCCGGGTTCGATCGGGATATGTACGGTTACTGGGTTCAACAGGGTCGCACCGGCGACAGAGAAATCGTACGCAAATGGGACTGCGAGAGTACTGACCGGCGGTTCCACTTCTACTATGACCAAGGTAGCGGGATTCGAAATGGCGCCTTGTGGTACTTCGATACGGGCGCCGTCGTCGTGGGATAGAGTAGAACTTTCCCCTGCTAAAACCTGTTTCGACACCGCGTCGCCGATTACCTGATAACCGCCCTCGACGACGAAATCCTTCTCTCGGGTCAACAGCACCACGGTAATGATCGCCGCGATAGCGATGACTACCAGTAGCGCTGTCCCCCTGAACAGCCGGATTCTGGTTCCTGAACTGACCGGACGATCATTCATAGTCGATTCATCCACCGGAGTAGGCGATTTACAGCCCCAAAATAATGGGGTCCTTTAGTGCTTCAGGGCTCGGACGGAATAGTCTTTTCAACTCTACCCGTATCCAGGGCGCCGGTTACGGTGCCGAGCGTCTATCTGAATCAACAATCCAATCAACGGCGCAAAACCGTATTCTCAATTGTCGGATATACTAGCCG
This sequence comes from Dehalococcoidia bacterium, assembly GCA_965226825.1. Taxonomy (GTDB): domain Bacteria; phylum Chloroflexota; class Dehalococcoidia; order Lucifugimonadales; family UBA3495; genus Io17-Chloro-G2. Next base: position 2,038,550 of record CBDDED010000003.1, on the reverse strand, counting down.
TAATAACGATTCCGTTCCAGTGTTGGTAATCCCTGGTGTCATAGACGGCGGCGGCTTCCTTGATGAGAACTCCGCTGCACTTACCACTGTCGAGTGCAGGATCGACGATTTTGGTTCTGCTGTTGTTTTCCGGAATAGTCGGTTCGTCGCCTGAAGTGGACCCGGTTAGTTGGATAGGATCGAGGGAATGTTACATGAGTATCCCGCTGTCTTCCAAAGAGTTTAGCGTGACATTTCTTGGCGATATCCCTCGGAGTCATGCCGTGGGCCGTTCCCTTCGTCGTGAAATTGGTGGGTTACTAGGTATACGGACTCGTCGCCGAGCCTCGATAAGAGCTCAATTCGTGCCTACCCTGGCCACCAGTTAGACTCCGGGCATCTCCGCCATGGGCCCAAAACCGGACGTTTATGGGCCTTCTGCGACGTGGGTCGAGACGATCCCGGCCATCGGTTAATTCTCTGGTAAATTGAAACTCCGATTGTTACGACTCGGCCAAGTCCGGGTGAAACAGACCCACCAAGCACTCCCTTTCGCGCCCGGGACGTGGATAGCGGTTTTGTTTGTCCCGGTCCAGAGCAGGGACTCGGTCTGCCGGGATCTCCCGCCAGAGAGTCAGGGGTAGAGAAAGGCTGGCCAGCCTGGGGTTGATCGTGAAGTAGAAGTAGGGCGGGGCCCAGTCCGTGGTGCCATTGAAATATATCCCCCGGAACCTCCGGCCATCCCTGAAGCGGACCGTAGGCCGGAACCCCGGTGCAGGGGGCGGTGGGACCTGGAAGGACGCCGGGTCGAGCTCAAGCTCATCACGCAACTGCTCATAAAGGGACACGAGGGACGAGAATTCGCGGGGTTGTTCCATGCCGGCTCCGGTGGTCGGATTTTCCTGCTACGGGCGAATTGGGGCGTGAACAATCAACCCTCCCCGGCTTTACCATAGCCAAAGGCATTCATTGTCCAGTCACGGTCAGCATTATGGAGTTTCCTCGGGCGTAAGAGAAAATTGCGGAGTTCGAGTTCACTGACCATAGGTTCGCGGCGGCCTTACCTCGTGAAAGATCGAATATTCCGAGATTATCTCCCCCTCGTCGCCAGTGTCGCCTGACAACCCGGCAATAAGAATTACCGTGTAGACTCCGGGGCCATGTTCCTCCAACAGGCCGGTCAGGTCCGCTGCCAGGGCGAAATGGTCGCCCTCAGCAGTCAGTTCCCGAGCTTTGGTGGCATAGATGGATATCTCCGATTCCCGGACCCGTTGAGACTTCTCCCTGGCCTCTTCCCAGGCCTTCACCATTTCCTCACGTGACTCTGGTCTCCCTATGGTACTTCCGATTTTGTACGGGTCAGGACACTGCGGTTGTTCCACGGTCTCCGTGTATTCGAAATCATCCTGGAGTGGGAGGGCCGGCGAAAACAGGCTGCCGATGATTCCACCGTAGGAGTAGCAGTTTGTCTGGGCCAGTTGCCCCTGGGTGAGAGTCTCAGGCTTCCGGTCGTAGACCAGCAGGGCCACCATGGAGTACTCCGCATCGAATTCCTTGCCGTTTTTCAGGTGGCCCTGCAATGTCAGTTCCCCGTCCTGGATGGTCGGGATATTGGTGAAGTCCACATAGTCGGCCTCAAAGTGCTGTACGGCTTTGAATGTGTTCCGGTCCCAAGCCAATCCGATGTTCACCTTGCGGTAGGAGGGGTGCAGCATAGTCTCCCGGTGGCCCGGGCTGCCCAGCCAGTCTTGGACTGATTGTCGGACCATTTTCAAAGGATCCTCGTTCCACTGAAGCCAGGTGTCCACCAATCCACACTCGTTGTAGGTGAGAGCGTTCTCTCCATTGGCCTGGTAACCTCCGGCTAGGGAATATCTCATGTAGGGCTTCAGACCGTCGGTTCCCCAATGAGAAAGGATACAATCCCGGAGGAGTTGGTCTGCTTGTATCTGAGCGACGTTGTTGACCCCCATCACCACCGGCGGCGCTTCGGCTTCGGTCCGGGCCTGGTTGATGAGGGTTAACATATACGCTTTCTCCGCTTGATTGCGGAGTCTGGGCGGGGAGGCATTGGAGTCCGAAGGCTCCACGATGGTCCCGCCGGTTAACCAATATCCGCCGCAGACTGCGAATAGGGTCAGACCTGCCAACACACAGAGCAGGGTGTTCCCCGTTGACCATGATCTGCGGGTTGTATCTCCGTGGCGTATGCGATGGTGGGGCCTTCCCACTGCGCGGTTCAGGAGATTCGCCCGGGGACTGAGCCAGGTCGTGTTCCACTCCCCACGGTGGATCGGACCCAGGGCGATGAGGAAAACCGCCCTGACGTTCCCAGGGATGGCAATAAGGGTGAGGAACAGCCACCCCTGGACACCTTCTACCCCGGGAATCAGCCCGTCCCGTGTGAGCAGCCAAACCGATAGGTGGATCCAGAACGCCGCGGCGGCTCCGCATACCAGGAACCGGTCCCACCTGTGGTCAAGGTCGCCGAAGCCCCAGGCTATGTATGCCCCTCTCCACCTGTCCATCGGTTTGTCTTCCTGGATCTCGCTACCTCTCCGCGGATGGCTGGCAGACGGTCAGGGCATACTCGGCGGCTATGGCTTGGAGTTGAGCGTCGTCGGCCCCTTCCGGGATATGCCTTTGATAGAAACTCTGGAGTTCCCGGGGAATGCAAGTGCCGGAATCGGTGCTGTCATCTGTTGGCGCCTGGTCCCGGCAGTGGTCGCCAATATAGTTCAAATGTCTGTAACTGATGACGCCCCAGACCGACCGGTTGCTCTCGTTTTCTTCCCAAGGGGTGAATCTGACGTCCTGAGCGTCCAGGACCAACGACTTGTAAGTTCTCACAAGACAGGTGGAGTATTCCGTCGGGTTGCCGAGACGTGATTCACTGCCGGACTCGGGGTCCCCGTCGCCGGCGACCAACATCCCTATGAGGAACATTACCAAGAGCGTCAGGGCAATCGTAATTGCTGCGGCTCCGATGGCAAAGTTCCTGGTAATTTGTATCTTTCCATCTTCGAACCACTGCACGGTGTTGCACTCCTCACCTGAGCATGACTTTCCGCCAGCCAGTATATCGTGCTGCTGTCCCTCAGGCGTGCTCCGCTTCTGCAAAGGCGACCGGAGACTCGAATGAACGCGGACGTGTGGCCCGCACCGTCAACAAAACATACCCCTGAGCGGCGGAACGGCGTCTCCTCCATGATGACCTCGGGTCCCATGGTTGGAGGTGCAGTGGCGACGTCACGGATGCAGGAAGTCCAGGATGCAGGAAGAGGCATCGACGAGGGCCTGAAGACGGCTGGCCCCATGTGCGGGCTGAAACCATCGGTTCAGGAGATATCGGTTGAGGTCTGGGGCCAATTGACCTTCCCCCCTGTAAACGGCGGAGATAAAGTGGGCCGTTTATGCTGAGAAAATTGCGCTACTTCAAACACAAACTCAAAGGGGCAGCTCTGACAACAGCCGGCGCACAGGGTGAAAAATGCGGAGTCCCTCTTCCCACCCTGGGAATTTACCTAGCACACCCAGCGTGAACCCCCCAAAAAGCGCGCTCAGATGAGTAGCGCAACTTTCTAAACACCGGCGGCGGTCCTGGTGACGCCCGCCGCCGCCAAGGGTAGAATATGGGCCTGGAGCAAAGAATTGACCATGACCAGCATCAACGACATAGCGGACCTGGTGCAGATCCTGCAGGACCACCCGGAGTGGCGAAACACAATCCGGGCCCTGATTGTGGGAGAGGAACTCGCCAACATGCCCAACGAAGTTGCCATCTTCGTGAAGGCCACGAACGAGAACTTCAACCTCGTACACCAGCAGTTTGAAAAAGTTGACCAACGACTTGAAAGACTGGAAACCAACGTCGCCGAGATCAAGACGGACGTCGCGACCCTCAAGGAAAACGTAAGCCGAATAGACGAGACCCTCACCCAAATGGGCGGGACCCTCACCCGAATGGACGGGACCCTCACCCGAGTGGGCGGGACCGTCACCCGAATGGGCAGGACCGTCAGCAGACTCATAGGTGAGGACTACGAATCCCATGTCGCAACATACGTCCACAGATTCCTCAGCCGGAGCTTGGGCATAAACGCCAGCGTGTTTTCCACCCAGCGCGACAAGTCGGCTCTCACTGGGCTCCTCGACGAAGCAGAAAAGCAAGGAGTCATCGAGGCCGAAGAGACGGACGAACTGGACAAAGCAGACCTGATCCTCACCACCGACGGCCCCACAGATTACATCTTGGCCGAAGTCTCAATCACCATTCAGCAGGACGACATCGACCGCGCTGCAGAGCGGGCCAGACTGTTCGCCAAGGCCACCGCAAGGACCGTCGCTCCGGTTGCAATCGGTGCAAGGGAGGACACGGACCTCCAGAGGGAACACGTCCAAATTATCCTCATACCCGAGCCCCCGTCTCCCTCAACGTAGAACGAGAAAATTACGATACTCCAAAGCCAACCTTAAAAGGTCAAACGCCCCAAAAATAACCTCGGCTGCGGGTGAGAATAGCAGGGTCCACCCCTGTTCCCGTGGAGTTCACCTAGCCATGCCCAATGTGGTGGCTCTTAGCAGCGCACTCAAATGAGTAGCGCAATTTTCTCTTATGCTGTTATATGGTTGACTGCCAGGTACTCCCCTGCTACCGTTAATTTTGATAGAACCCCCCACGCCTCTCGTAAGATCGGCGCACCACGGGGGGGCATTTTTTTGTCAAGATATATGTGGACCGCCCGGCATGACGAAGCAGACAGATCCAATCTCGCTAGTAGACCAGATACAATACCTGTCAGCCCAAGGGATGAACTTCCCAGACATAGAGCGAGCGAAACGGACTCTGAACCACATAGGATTCCACAGGCTCAGGTCCTACTGGAAACCGTTTGAATTGCCTCCCGGAACCGGGTCAGGGCCATTATTCAAAGATGGCACCTCTTTCAGCGCAGTAGTTACCCGCTACCTATTTGACCAAAGACTGCGCTCGCTCCTGTTGGAAGCATTCAGCTTCATTGAAATCTCCATCCGGACACACTGGGCGTACCAGCTCGCCTATGGTTTCCAGCACGGGGAGTTCGCTCACCAGAAAGAAACGCTGTTCAACCAGAAGTACCACAAAGCAAACCTCGAGGAACTCCAGAGGACCTACAGGCAGTCCGGCCATCCAGGCAGCAACAATTTTCAGGACCTCACAATCTGGGACGTGCTGCCAGCAATGTCATTCGGACAACTCTCGAAATGGTATTCAAACCTAGCCGACCGGACAATCAGACAATCCCTAGTACTGAGTCAAACTTGTTTTAGATGGTGATGTGAGGGTGTGACCGATCGCGCTATGCTGGTGGGCAGACAGTGTTGATGGGGGTGGCGGTGATGGTCAGGGAAAAATACCCAGTCCGGCTGACTTCGGAAGAACGGGAAAATCTCCAACACTTGGTACGCGGCGGTAAGAGCGCAGCTCGGATGACCATCCGGGCGCGGATTCTGCTCAAGACCGGCGACGGTTGGCTGGCTCCCCGGGTGGCCGAAGCCCTCGATGTGGTGGCGGGCACGGTGTACCGGATCAAGCGGCGGTTTGTCGAGGATGGGTTGGAAGGGGCCCTCTGGGAACGCACCCAAGCCCACCGGTACCGAAAGTTGGACGACCGGGGTGAGGCCCACCTGGTTGCGCTGGCCTGCAGCCCAGCCCCGGAGGGGCATGACCACTGGACCCTGCGCCTGTTGGCTGGCAAGGTGGTCGAGTTGGGGTTGGCGTCCTCCATGTCCCACGAAGGGGTGCGCCAGCGGCTCAAAAAAACGCTCTCAAGCCCTGGCAGAAGAAAGAGTGGTGCATCCCCAAGGTGAGCGCGGAGTTCGTGGCGCACATGGAGGAAGTGCTGGACCTATACGAGGAACCCTATGACCCGCGAAGGCCGGTGGTCTGCTTTGACGAGACCTCCACCCAGTTGTTGGCAGAGCCCCGGCCATCTCTGCCGCCCCGGCCCGGAATTCCGCTGCGGCAGGACTACGAGTATCGGCGCGAGGGCGTCCGCAACCTTTTCCTGACCTGTGAGCCGCAGGCCGGGTGGCGGCACGTGGCGGTGACCCAACGGCGCACGATGGAGGACTTTGCCCAACAGATGCGATGGCTGGTGGACGAGGCCTATCCGGAGGTCGAGGTGGTCCGGGTCGTCCTGGACAACTTGAACACTCACCGCATGGCGTCGCTGTACGAGGCGTTCCCGGCGGCAGAGGCCCGGCGGATTGCCAAACGGCTGGAGTTCCACTACACCCCCAAGCACGGGAGTTGGTTGAATATGGCGGAAATCGAGTTCAGCGTACTGTCCCGCTTCTGCCTCAGACAGCGACTCCCCGACGAGGAAGCTCTCGGGCGGGAGGTCCAGGCCCTGGTTACGGAGCGCAATACCGCCCAAGCTACCATCAACTGGCGCTTCAATACCCATGACGCCCGAACCAAACTGCACCGCCTCTATCCCTTTGATTCCAAACATGACTGAGTACTAGCACAAATCTACGGAATGGACGAACGCACCCTTCTCTCTACGCTCCGGCACCTCACCAACATTCGCAACATCTGCGCACATCACGAAAGGCTCTGGGACCGCAGGATCAGCACAGGACTCAGAATACCTAAACGACTGGGGTCTTCCAGGGAAACCGCCAACGCCTTCAATAGATTGGACCAAGGGAAAATCTACAACGCACTCGTCATAACCGTACACCTGATGGAGGTTGTCACTCCATATGGCGACTGGACAGAGCGCTTTCTGAATCTGAGAGAGGAAGAGGCCTTCAACTCGATATCCTACGAAGACATGGGATTCCCATCACAGTGGCGCGAATATGCCATTTGGCTAAGACACCTCCCGGAAGCCGAGTCACAAGAGGCGTAAAGTCCATGTGCTCGACGCCTTCTGTGGGTTGACGGTGACGACCCGGGAGGGAGCGACCCGCCAAAGACTAAGGGCTTCAGATCATCCTTATCAGATATAACGGGTCATGAACACCCCCGCTGGCGGTGACATCGACGGAGGGCATCCCGCCCCAGGGCCCCAAAACGGGCCTTTACGGGCTGGTCTGCCACGGCCTGAAACCAATCATGCCGCCGCGTACGTCCCAATTGTTGGCAGCCCCGCGCTTGGCCATCAGGTCGTAGACCGTCACGGAGTCGCATTCCATAGCGTGCTTCTTTGCCCTGGCCATCGCCTCGCGCTTGTATGGGTAGACGTCCACCAATCCGCACACTGGATCACAGACCTGAAACCTTGATTCCCAAGGCATTGGTTTGCTCCTTAAAGTCAGAAACCGGCCTTTGTGGGGTTTTGGCTGGCAGCATGATTTCGTCGCTGGTCTTGCCGCACCAAGGGTAGACCAAACGGACCGCCCCGCACCTGCACTGGGACCGGTCAGTCCATAGGTCTCCGTAGAGGATTTCCCGAGTCTGCCCCCAAGCGTGGGCGTGAGTTTCCGCTTTTTCCATCATCACTTCAAGCTCCTTGTAAGGGTCAAAAACCGGCGTTTGTGGGCCTTCTGCGACGTGGGTGGAGACGACCCCGGCCATCGGTTAATTCCCTGGTGAAAGAGAGACTCCAAGCACTCTCTTTCGCGTCCTGGACGCGGATAGAAGTTATCCTTCTCCCGGTCCAGAGCAGGGAAGCGGTCCGATGGGATCTCCTGCCAGAGGGTCAGGAGCAGAGACAACCGGGCCAGCCTGGGGTTGATTGTGAAGTAGAAGTAGGGCTGAGCCCCGTCCGTGGTGCCATTTAAATATACCCCTCGGAACCTCCGGCCATCCACAAGGTGAACCGGGGGCGGGAACCGCGGTAGGGATGTTACGGATTGAGGCCAGCAACGAGGATTTGAGGAATGCCGGCCCCAATCTCGACTTCGAGTTGTGGCAACCGGCGAGCAAAGCCATCAGGAAACACCCTATGACTCCCAGGGGGATCGAAACGGGAATTGGGGCTTTATCCTGGCAAATCTGGACCGCGCTGGTTTGCATGAAGTTGGCGTCGGATGGGAAGACGGGCTGCCGTCAATTAGAGGTGACCATCATGGGTGGCCACCAAGAACCCTTGATGAGCGGGGTGGCATTGGCTGTGGTGTTGGACCTGTCGGTCAATGAGCAGGACGATCGCTTAACCAGTTGTCCAAAAAACCGGGTCCACCTCACTCTTACCAAAAATCAAGAAAAGAAACCTGCACAAATACGAGTTGATGCAACTATCTGGGATGAAGCACGACCTTCAACCAAGAGCAGTGAAGTGGCTCACGGTGCTGGTTGCGTCGGTCGTGGGCGCCTACAAGCTCAAGGACGTTATAGACCGATCATCGCGGCGATCAGGTGAAACAGCAGCCCACGGAGACCAGATGAATGAGCCTGCCTAACGTGACACCGTGATGATTATCGACCACATGGAACGTCTTCAACTTGGCGACGACGAGGCGGGGCGGCACTTCAACGAACTCCGTTCCCTTGGGAGTCTGGCGATGGGACTGGAGTACCTGAACACCCAGGTCTTGGGCATCGAGTGGAGAATACGGAATTCCCTGACTGAGGACCAACCCGTCTACATCTTCGGCAACTCTCCTCTGTTGAAGGGAGCGCCTCATGACCTGATAGCGTGTTTCTTTCATTGGTATTCGGTGACGGCGTGCAACTACGTCCGTCTCGTCGGGTGGCTCGGCTATGGGGGAGATCCCAAGAAAGCCAGTAACTACTTGAAGAACGTCATTCCGGAGGTATCCCTGTGGCGGGACAAGGTGGGAGTTCACTTCTCACGGGTAGACCCCAGGGAGACGGGACCCAAAGCGGATTCAGAGGCAGACCGAGCAAAGAGTGTCACGTTCCCCGTAGCGTTTGAAGACGACGCCTTCTACACAGACCCGTTCGTGCTGAAGATCGCCTCTGGAGAGCAATGGCGGCCCCGGCCCGAAGGGGTCGCGGACTGGCGGTGGAGGCTGATCGCCATGTCTGGACGCCGTACGGAGGTCAGCAACCATCAGATGCGATGGAGTCTGACCAAGACGCACAAAGACCTGTCCATCAGGTACTGGCCTGCCAATCACGCAGAAGGATACCAACCCCCACGACAGTAAAATAGACGAAAAGAAGTGGAAGCAGATGTTGGTCACGAAGACGATCCTCTTCGAACTGCCGGAGCCAGGGCCAGGGGCGACGATTGCGGTGAAGGCCATAGACCGGACCGGGATGAAACACATGGCGGTGTTAGACGCCCCCCGAGCGATCATAGAACATCAGACAACGGTCCGGATCCACCGCCTGGCGGTGCGTGAGTGTGGCTAGGGGGAGTGGGTGCCAGGACCCTGTACATCGAACCTGGGGCGCCGTGGGAGAACGGATACGTGGAGAGCTTCAACGGCAAGCCGAGGGATGAACTCCTGGGCCGGGAGGTGTTTTACACGCTGTTGGAGGTGCAGGTGTTGACCGAGGAGTACAGGCAGACCTACAACCACATCAGGCCGCACTGTTCCTCGGTTTACCAACCACCGGTGCCGGAGCGGAAATCACCCCAGAATAGCCAGATCCGGGCGGACGAGCAGGCACGAAGTAGAAGCACCCACAGCGCGGCGGAATGCCCGGCCCAGGGTCTAGGACGGGGATGGATAGGGAGGGTCTGGAGCCGGGTTTCGGGCTTGCGGCTGTGCAACATCAGCGTTCTTACAGCACATCAACGCCCCGAGGGGAGACGGCGGAGCCCCCCAGATCATCTCGGCTGGCGAATTGACCCGATACCGTAGGATCCCTAAAATGCCGAGCACGAATAGAGGAGTTTTTGCCGTGACCAGTCAACCCCCGGCACAACGTTTGAAAGACGCGATCGCGAAAATATTTGCGCTCAACACCACCACCGAGTTTCAGGGGTACTGGGAGCTATACGAACGTACCGCCAAAGTATCGGAAATCCAGGAGCTCTTCGTCAGGATCGACGCGGACACTGGGTACTGCAACGTTGCGATAATGGGAGAGGGAAGAATCGCGGACATCGAAGGTAACTTCGATGGTAGTTCAGGGTCACTGCATACCTTTCCATTGAGCTCGGTCAACGACATCGTGTTCCATTATGGCCCTCTTCCATCGTTCTCGCGGGCACGGGGGGCATCGCTTGTGATGCTCGTCGACCTCACCGGACAGGACGAGTCCGGACCCTATTGGGCGGCCCGCACCTTGGACGAGAAAGAACAGCTCATCGAATTCGGGCGATCCCTTGTGCAGTATATCTCCCACAGGTGACCCAGAGAGGTTGAAGATGGCACAATCCACCAGGACATTCAGACCAACTACCACAGTCCGCCTGTCGGGAACCCATCAGGGCAATCCAAAAGATGAGCGACTCCACGGAGGGTTTAGTTCCCTGCGCTTCCCCATAGAAACCAGGGGCGTAGCCACCTCCTTCCGGAAACAGGTCCTCAACTACATGTACCGAACTGCTCTCGGAATGTCCCAGGGGCAACTGGAGTCAGCGGAAGTCTCATTGGCAACCACACCAGACGAGGAGCACTCCTTGCAACTGGACCTGACCCTGACTGTCAATGCAGATTGGGATGCCGCCCAAAAGTTGACGGAAGAGATTCTGGACCAGGTGAGCGAGTGGTCGCAGGAGTGGTCCGAGGATGAACGGGAAGATTACGGCCGGTGGATATACATGGGGGTGATCCCGGCTGAACTGTGAAACCGATCGAATTCTATCAACTAGGGGTCGCTCAGGCCCCGAATGCGTCGTCGGAAGCAATGCGGCGCATGGTCGTCGGACGCGTTTACTACGGGCTTCATCATGAAGCTTGTTGCCGTTACTTCCGCGAAAATCCAGGTTCGGCCCCATTGCCTAGGCACCGGAGACACGTCGGACTCCACCAAAGGTACAACACCTTAACCGACGCCACGGCCAAGAGCGTCGGCAACCTCCTCAACGATTTGCGCTGGCTCAGAGTTCAAGCAGACTATGAACTGGGCCAGATGACCTACAGGGGCAGAGCGTTGAGTGCTACACAATGCTTGAACATAGCGCTCATGGTGGGACAACGACTGCTACTGCAGTTGGAACGGTACTCCCCAGGCGAGGCCACAGACGGTTGCCATTGCCCAACACAGTAGTGTGTCAACGCCGACGAACCTTTGACCCATTTCCGCCGGTGGGGACTTGACCTCCCATGGGTTTGTTGTCCTTGAGCGCCGACTTAGAGTTGACTCATTTTTTGGATATGGATACCTCTCGCCGATTTGGACTCGCCCCACCCGGCTACTGTCCAGCAATTTTGTGAGGACTGCAGTGGCCAGCCCAGACACCGAGTGCTTCGTAAGTCTTGACAACGACAGTGGTGGGACCCGCAGGATTAACACCATCAACAATGCCTCAGCAGCCAGGAGTTGGGCAATCGCTGGCCAATCTGAAGCACTGATTCGATCAGTGATGCCGGTTGGGAGTAGGGAGTTCCATCACTTGGATTGAGGTATAACTTTTCGGGACTCCAGAACAAGTTAAGCCCGAATCCACCGAAGTACGGCCTTGGGGACAGCCCGGAACCAGCACCGGGTCCGAGGGGCCGGGCTGTCCGGGCTCTGGGGGGCTTGCAGCGAGACAAGGCACGAGCGACCCTAGATTGGGGTCGCCCGCTCCGTCAGATGAGGGATTATGACATCAATACTGGGCATAGATGCGGCGTGGACTTCCGGGAACCCCAGCGCGGTCGCGTTGGTGCGCTCCCAACCTGAACAAGGTTGGGAATGCATAGCCCTTGCATCGAGCTATGAGGCCTTTATCAGTCTCGCTGACGAGGACTCTGTAGGTTGGACACAACCCGGCCTGTGGGAAAAGCCTGTGAGAGGTGGAGTCCCTGAACCAGCACGCCTCTTAAAGGCCGCGGAAAAACTGCTCTCTGGTCACCGAGTCTCGGTGGTATCGGTAGACATACCTTTGTCATATGCATCCATCACAGGGCGTAGAGAATCCGACAATGCCGTCTCTAGGAAATTTGCAAAGAAAGGGTGCGGTACCCACTCGCCTATAAGTGGTCGCCCCGGGGAAATCTCAGAACATCTGAGGGAATCGCTCGCAGGCCTAGGCTACAGACTTGAAGTGAGCAAACCCGACGGAGACACTGTAATTGAGGTATACCCTCACCCAGCGCTGCTTTCCCTCTTAAACCGTGATTACAGAGTTCCATACAAGGTATCCCGCTCTCTAAGGTATTGGCCAAGTTTGTCCGTGCAAGAACGGACCGAGCACTTGGTTGCAGAGTTCAAATGCATATACGCAGGTCTGTCCAGCGAACTGCATGGGCTTCCTTCCCAATTCTTACCTTCCCCGCCTTACAAATCACTCAGTTTCTTGAAACGGTACGAGGACGCTCTCGATGCACTGGTGTGCGCCTGGGTCGGAACCCGTTACGTGGAAGGTCACGCCGACCATTACGGCGATGATGACTCTGCCATCTGGATCCCATAGGCCAGCCTTGCTGACCCGGGCATAGCCAAAGGTAACGGAAACGGTAGTCATGACGCTCACCGTTCCGGTGGACATGGCTACGAGGCACACCGCGAAGCGTTCCACAAACGGGGGGTATGGAACAGGGCAAAAATACTGTCATCTCCGTGTTGAGGGGACTGTTCGATAAACGTATACTCGGGGCATGGCACAAATTTACGGCTACATCCGCACCAGCCGCCGGCTCCAGGAGGGCGTCCCCGGGATGGACCCCGCCTCCCAGGAACTGCAACTCCGCAGAGCTGGTGTCCCCCTGGACCACATCCACCGGGACGTCGGCGTTTCCGGAACCACTGGCACCCAGGACCGGCGTGGCTGGCACCGGCTCAACGGACGCCTTGCGGGCGGAGACACCCTGGTGGTGGTGGCCATCGACCGCATCGGCCGGCGCTGGCCCGACACCATCAGGTCTATCTGCGAACTGCGAGACCGGGGCGTCAAGATTCGTTCCCTGGCCGAGGCGGAGGCCCAGTGGACCCGCTACCTGGAAGCCGACGACGGGAGCCCCGAGGCTTTCTTCGGTCAGGTCCTGGTCATGTTCGCGGCCTGGGTCGCCGACCAGGAACTCGAGTCCATTAAGCGTCGGACGCGGGAGGGGCTGGAACGGGCCCGCCAGCAAGGAAAGGCGTTGGGGCCACCAAGGAAGTTCCGGGTAAGCCAGGTGGAGACGATGCGGCGAATGCGGGCTGGAGGAGCAAGCCTCCGGCGGATCGCCGCCGACTTCGAGTGCTCGGCCAGCACCGTCCTGAGAGTTCTACAGCGGGAAAGGGCGGTGCCATGACCCCGGATGTGTCCCAGCCGAAACATCACTGCCTACCGGCGGGACTGCTGCTAGCCCGACAAGTCATCGGCCGGATTTGAGAAGAGGCCCTGTTACAACGAGGAGATGAAAACGATGGATCAGTTGACTCTGACACTGCACAAGACCAAGGACACGAAGAACAAGGTCGTTTATGGCACCAAGGACGGCGAAGTCATCCAGAGTGTCTACATCGACAAGGACGCTCTGGGCGACGTTCCACCCGCCACTCTCCAGGTGGTCATATCCCCGCAGGAAGCATAGGCAGCGTCCTTGGGCGAGGAACGGTGCGGGGGAGTCGCGCCGGTGAAAACGACTTAAAGCGGACCACTATAGCCCCGGACGCAGCCACGTTTGGCGTTACCATCAGGAAGTTCGACATAACCACGTCCGCGGCTTCGATCACCATGGAGGGGCGCAGGGCACCTGGATCGGAAGGCTACAGAAGCCGTAGACCAACTCCCGAGGTGTAGACCCAGCTCTTGATGCCCAGCCTGTCCGAAGTGACCCTGCAACCAGGTATCTCGTCAATAACCCCGGGACCGCCGGTAGCAATCGGGCAAAGCTGTCGCTGTTGTCGCCAGATCCACGGGCATCAGGAACTTGACCCGGGGCGACTGGACCAAGGGAACTCGGGTGCCGGCCGGTGGCCCTGCACATCAAGCAACCCGATGAGATCACACCGTTACTGAAGTGGTTTCATAGCCAGCTCCGGGAGACGTTGTTCACCCAGGAATGAACGCCCCGGAGCCACCGGATCGACGCAGGCGCCATCCTGGACATGCACCTGTCCGACAAAGGCGATACCAGGGTTGATCACGGGAAGCCGCCTGGATGCCTTGTCGTAATGATCAACATGGCCAGACCAGGGTAGAGCGGTTCCAAAACTTCATTGCCCCCGGGCCAATCAATACTCCGGACCTCATTCTAGACACCCAACAGCATTCCCCAAACACCAGAGGATTCAATTCTGACGTGGTAAGATGCCCGCGCACCACGTATATCCTAGCGCCTGTTTACATTCAGTTTGACGTTCAAAAGCATTTTGCGCTATAGCGTTCCCACACCCCAAGCGCTCCTATTGTCTCCGATGGCAGATGCTACCAGAGGCCGTACGCTATAATCAAACGGAACCAGTATTTCGGGCACTTTACTGCCCCTTTGCCAACAGCTTTGGCACACCTGTCGACTGTTAACCCCATGGACCCATACTCAACTAACAACTATAAGACAGTGCCCAAGGAGACCAAATGGTGAATGAACATCTGTCCGCCGAGGAAGTGATATGGTGTGAGCAATTGGTGCAAGAGATCGCCGCCATCGTGCGGAAGGAAAAACAGAGCGATCAACTAACTATGCTGAATGAAAAAGGACACGTTATCACCCTGAAGTACGGAGGTATTACCGTCTACGTTAACTCCGAATATATAGGTATTCAGGCCAGTGGTTCGGGAGTGAAAAGCTATAACGACGGGTTGCTCTGGACCTTGCTGCAGGAAAACAGCGTGAAGGATAGGCTGCTCGAAAAAGGGTCAGAAGAATGGCTCTCGAAACTAGATGCAGCAAAGCCGAAACAATAAACGTGACAGCCGATCTGAATGTAAACAGCCCCTAGAAATCCGGACGGAAACCCCGATTCTCTCCAAGCTGACGTTTTCTCAACATCGATTATCGATGTAATAGTAGATTCTTGAAACGTATCACATATACTATTATGCCGTTCAAGTCTGTAATACGTCTGATTGGCGTAGCGCGAAACCCGGTCAATGGCTTTCCGGCCAGACTTCTAGGGGCGAAGCTCGTTTATAACTCAGGTTTACGGTGGCAACTGGACGATTGGCTGCCGGCCGCAATGAACCAATTCAAGGGTCTCTTGTCGGAAGCTCGCAGAGCCGCAGCATCATGGGGGAACGGAACGGCCCAGACGGAACTTTTGGAGCTAGAGTCCGTCCGGAGCCAAACCTTTGGTCGGATCCGCGTTGAGCAGTGGGCGATCAACTCGACTGGCCACTACAATGCTTGGGAAAACATGTCTCGACAGGATTTCACTCCCGTGGTCGAAGCCTTCAGGGACTTGCATAGTCTGTTCCAATGTTCGAGTTGCGGCTTTCTTATCGAAGCAACTCCACCCAAGCCTGTTCCGACCGTCGCCAAATGCAGGTGCGGTAAGGTTTACTGGAACCTAGAAAAAAATAGTGACTAGTACCCAGTCAACTTCGTTTTAGCAATTGTTTAAGAAAACGGACAATTAGGCTATCCCGCCTGGTGGGAAGTGTTGTTGGCGGGAGTGGCAGTGATGGTCCGGGACAAGTACGCAGTGCGGCTGGCGCCGGAACAGCGGGAAGAACTCCAGCATCCGATTCGGGTTGGGAAACACTCGGCCCGAGTCACCGCCAGGGCCCGGACTCTCCTAAAGAGCGACGACGGTTGGCCAGCTCCCCAGGTGGCTGAAGCCCTGAACGTGGCCCTGGGCACAGTGTACCGGGTCAAGCAGCGCTTTACCGAAGAAGGGTTGGCGGGGGTTCTGAAGGGCCGTCCCCAGGCCAACCGGCGCCGGAAGCTGGACGACCAGGGTGAGGCCCACCTGATCGCCTTGGCCTGCAGCCCGCCGCCGGCAGGGCATGACCAGTGGACCCTGCGCCTGCTGGCCGGCAAGGTGGTGGAGTTGAAGTTGGCCTCCTCCATGTCCCACGAAGGGGTGCGCAAGCGTCTCAAAAAAACGCTCTCAAGCCCTGGCAGAAGAAGGAATGGTGCATTCCCAAGGTGAGCGCAGGGTTCGTGGCCAACATGGAGGACCTGCTGGACCTCTACGCCGAACCCTATGACCCCAGACGGCCGGTGGTCTGCTTCGACGAGACCTCGACCCTGTTGTTGGCCCAGACGCGGCCATCTCTGCCGCCCCGGCCCGGAATTCCGCTGCGGCAGGACTACGAGTACCGGAGGGAGGGCGTTCGCAACCTGTTCCTGACCTGTGAGCCTTTGGCGGGCTAGCGTCATGTGGCGGTGACCCAGCGGCGCACCATGGAGGACTTCGCCCACCAGATGCGTTGGCTGGTGGACGAAGCTTACCCGGAGACCCCGGTGGTGCGGGTGGTCATGGACAACCTGAACACGCATCGTCCGGCGTCCCTGTACGAGACGTTCCCGGCGCCAGAGGCCCGGCGGATTGCCAAACGGCTAGAGTTCCACTACACCCCCAAGCACGGAAGTTGGTTGAACATGGCGGAAATCGAGTTCAGCGTGCTATCCCGCTCCTGCTTGAAGCAGCGACTCCCCGACGAGGAGACGCTCCGGCGGGAAGTCCAGGCTCTGGTTAAGGAACGCAACGCCGCCCAAGCCACCATCAACTGGCGCTTCAACACCCATGACGCCCGAACCAAACTTCACCGTCTTTACCCTTTTGATTCCAAGGTTGACTGACTACTAGAAGGTAGTGGTGGGGAAAATCCACACTTTGAAGGACGGATGATTAAAGTGCCCCAGGTCAGCGTAACGGGGAAGGAGACCAGGAGGTCCGCGGCGATCGCCCGAGGCCTGGGCAATGAACTTCAGTTAGAGATAGATAGCTTTGTAGCCCAGAGTGCTGCTACGGCATTATTGCTGCTAACATGTTCACAAATCCGCAAAATAGAACTAACGAGGGTCAACAATGTTAACAAGGGAAATGACAGGAAACGCATCGCATCTAATACTGGAGCAACTCGTCGCGTCGGGAGTCAAATACGTCTTCAACAACTCTGGTTCCCGCGAAGCCCTGTTCTTCAACGAACTCCATTCACGCCCTGACATCCATGGCATCCTAGGTCTCCACGAAGGCGCGGTTACTGCCATGGCCGGAGGCTACACCCAGGCCAACCTGGCCCCAGGCGTCATGGTCGTTCACCTCGGAGCGGGACTCGCTCAATGTATGGGACAGCTGATCAACGTTTGGACGGGCAGCTTGCCCGTAGTGGTGATCACCTTCGCCGGCGACACCGGCAGCTTTGCAGATAGGATAATGCTCGACCTCAGCCACAACGCAGGCCCAACGGCCATCAGCGCCCCCATGACCAAGGCCAGCTGGACAGTCATCGAACCTGAGGGATTGCCGGCGGCCATCGAGCGCGCCCTACGCGTCGCCATGACTCCGCCGGTCGGCCCGGTCCACCTGGCAGTCTACGATAGGCTGCTCGGCCCAGATCAGTTCACTGCGAACGTTATCGAGGGCGACCTGCCAGAGATCCGCACAGGCTATCCATCCGACAGCGATGTAGAACAAATCGCTCAAGCTCTCCGCGATGCCAAACGCCCCCTCCTCTACACAGGCGACGGCATTTTCAAAAGCGGCGCGAACGCCGAAGTCACCGCCCTCGCGGAGCGCTTCGGCCTTCCAGTCGTGGGCGAGCTGCGCGGCGTCTCTATCAAGCACCCGCTCCACTGCGGTGGGCGCCGCCTTGAGCAGGCGGGTGATATCGACCCCGACCTCATCCTATGTTTTGGCGTGCGACACTACGGCAGCGGGACTGCCGACGACTATGCCGCCTTTTTCAACGCGGAGCGCGTCATCGCCATAGGCTCAGACGCTGAGAATCTTGAAAATATCCCAGGCTTGGACCTCGCTGTCCTTGCCGACGAAAAGCGCACCGCACAGCGCCTGATCGAGCTAACCGACCCCTCTTCGGACGAGCTCGCAGACCGTCGCGCTTGGGCAAGGGAAGAAGCCGCCTCACTCCGCGCCCGGCGGCGGGACGCCGCTCGATCAGTCGCTCAACAACCGGACAAAGTGCGTCCTTACGTACTAGCCGACGCTCTGGACAGGACCCTCGAAAAATTCGGCGGCGGCCTGGTAACCATCGAGCAATTCGCCGTTGCCCAAGACATACTTGAAAACACCGGCGATGCTGGTAACAACGAATACATCAGACCCGCCGGAGGCTCAGAAGGCTACGGCATGGGTGCCGCCATCGGAACGAAACTCGGCGCTCCCGACAAACCAGTCGTGGGTCTTGTCGGCGACGGATCCCTCTACTACTCCGACTCCGCCCTCTGGACGGCGGCTAGCCACAGCATCCCCGTGCTCTACGTAATCTCCAACAACGGGGCCTATGGTATTGTTGCAAGTTCCTTTGCAGGCGCAGATGCCAACATGAAACGGACTGGCGAATACAGGGGCGTCGTCCTCGACAACATTGATCCGGTCAAACTCGCGGAAAGCTTCGGCGTTGAGGGTATGCACGCCACCGACGAATCAAAGATCGCCGACGCCATTGAGCACGGGCTTAAAACGGTGGAAGAAGAGAAGCGCCCCTTCCTGCTAAATGTCCATCTACCCTTGGGCCTGCCTGAAGGCGGTCGCCCCGGCGCACCATACAGCCTCAAAGATGATTTGAACTAATTACAGCGTCTCTTTTTGAAGTCACGCATCGTGAACGCAACGACAGCGACCACGCATACCTGCTGAAGGACTCACCACCGGAGGAGGTTCTTAAGGCGATCCATATGGGCCACAAGGCCGACTCCCTGATCCAGCCCGGAGTAGCCAGCAGGCTATTACCGCTTCAGCCAACTTTCCCATTCCCCGATCCCCGAGGAAGGTCTCCCTTCTCGAGAGGCGCAGGTGCTCCAACTCATTGCGATGAGCTCCGCGAATAAAGCAATCGCGAATGAACTCCCCATCGGCGAAAGCACCCCAAGAAGCCATACCATGCGTATCTTCAACAACCTAGGGCGAATCGACAATTGGGTGAAACTCGGCTGAGGAAATAGGGCAGGAGCTTACTAGAGGAGGATAGAGTGTAACCCTGAGAAGTGACGTGCGGTAGAGGGGATTTGCGTGGAACGTTGTGAGTTGAGCGCTGCTCAGTGGCGCCGGATGGAAGGCTCCTTGCCCGGGCGTCCCGGCTGGGTTGGCGTTACGGCCAAGGACAACCGGAAATTCGTAAACGGCGTCCTGTGGGTGCTGCGCAGTGGAGCCCATTGGAAAGACCTGCCCCCTGGGTACGGCAACTGGAAAAGCGTCCACAAGCGATTCACCCGCTGGGCCAAGACCGGAATCTGGGAGAAAATCTTCCAGGTGTTGCTGGATGACCCGGACAACAGATACGTGATGATTGATTCCACCATAGTCCGGGCCCACCAGCAGGCAGTCTGCGGGAAAGGGGGGGCCAAAGTGAGGCTCTGGGCCGCTCCCGGGGTGGACTGAGCACCAAGATTCATCTGGTGGCCGATGCTCAGGGCCGGCCGGTGCGCTTCTCTCTCACCGGCGGTCAGAAGGCGGACGTTTCTCAAGCCATACCCCTGCTGACCGGCCTTGAGGCCGGAGCTGTCATCGCTGACAAGGGGTATGAGAGCAACCGCGTGCTAGCCTTTGTCAGGGCACAGGGAGCCGAGGCGGTCATACCGCCCAAGTCCAACCGGAGGGAACCTTGGGAATACGACGGGGAACCGTACAAGCAAAGGAACCTGATTGAACGAGCCTTCAACAAATTGAAACAGTGGAGGCGAATCGCAACCAGATACGACCGCAGAAGTCTCTACCTCCTGTCGGCCCTGTATCTGGTCTCCTCAATCATCTGGGGTTAGCAATTGTCGATTCGCCCTAGTTCTTGACTACTTCAGCCTTCGACATCCCTTCAATTCCCCAATAGGAACCCAGGCAGGCGCATCGTTGTAATAAGGCCGAAGCCAGATCACCAGCGAGGAACTGGGCGAAGTTTATATTCCGCAAAGACATATTCAGTTCTCCTTGGCACCGTCTGGATTCAGCGGCAAAAAAGGCCAAGCTGCGAAACATGGCTTATCCTGTTGCAGCTGTGGCCAGCGGGATTCTATGCGAGACCTGCCACCGGGCCCACTCGTTAGCCTAACCCCGGGCAAATCAATTTGCCTGGGGCTCTTTTCAGAAAGTTCCGGTAATTAGCCTTCCTGGTTTTTCGGGAATCTCCATCGACCACATTGGGTTAGAATAAGGTGAGTTGACCTTAAGACAGCCATAGCCGGGAGGTGATTCAATGGTGCAGGCCGGAGCAGAAGCGCCAACTACACCGGGAGCTTTGTCAGGAATCCGAGTGTTGGACTTCACCTGGGTCCGGGCGGGTCCCTGGTGCACCCGATGGCTGGGGGCGCTGGGAGCCGAGGTTATCAAGGTTGAATGGCCCCAGAGCCCCAATACTCGGGGCAACAACATTGCGACGGGAGCGGGTACCCCCGAGGGCCTGCCCGCCAATCTCAACACCAACGGCCATTTCAGCGACACCAACTCCAACAAGCTGAGCGTCACGCTGAACACTCGTACAGCCCGAGGCATTGACCTTACCCGGCGCTTGGTGGCCATGTCCGACATCGTCATCGAGAACTTCGCCTACGGTGTATTGGAGCGGTGGGGTCTGGGCTACGAGGATATGAAGAAGCTCCGGCCTGACATCATTTACCTCTCCATGTCCGGCTTCGGCCACACGGGTCGGGACAGAGACTATCAAACCATGGGAGCCATTGCGCAAGCCCTGTCCGGTTTGACCTACACGTCGGGCCTGCCGGACAAGCCACCCGCTGGTTGGGGCTGGTCCTACCTGGACGACACCGGTGGCTTATACGGGGCCATGTATGCTCTGAGTGCGATTTACCATCGCAACATGACCGGTCAGGGACAGCATGTTGACAGTTCCCAGTGGATCATCGGCGTCCCCCTTAATGGTCCCGCTTTTCTGGACATCCAGGCCAACGGTCGTTCCACCATGCGAAAGGGTTACCCGCCGGGCAACCGCGCTCACTGGCCTGGCACGCCCCTGGTGAACAACTACCGGGGGCGGACCGGGGCGCCGCACAACGCTTACAAGACCAGTCCGGCGGAGTACAACGACTGGTGTGCCCTAGTCTGCTTCTCCGACTATGAGTGGCGGAAGTTAGTGGAGGTAATGGGCTCTCCCAGTTGGGCCACCGGCGAGAAGTTTGCCACCCTTGAAGGTCGCCTGGAGCACCAGGAAGAGATGGACCAGGGGATAGAGGCGTGGACCAAGACTCTGGGCAAGTACGAGATCATGGAGCGGTGCCAGGCGGCGGGAGTACCCGCCATGCCCGTTCAAAGCAGCCAGGACCGGGTGGACAACGATCCTCAGCTGAGGCATCGAGAGATGTACCGGGACGTGAAGCATCCCGCGCTGGGGACCTGGCCCCTTCAGAACGCTCCCTTCAAGATGTCGGAGACGCCTGCAATCAACAGCCGGTCAGGTCCCCTGATCGGCGGGCACAACAAAGAGGTGTTTCAGGGGTTGTTGGGCATCAGTCACGAGGTGCTGGTGAGCGGCTTCGCCGACGGCACCTTCTGGCCAAAGGACCTTAGTATGGAAGATTATCCCTACTTCAAGGAGATGATGGAGGATGCCTCGCCCGTACAGTGGAGTGGGAATGAGCCGATAGCGAATCCCGCTCCGGCGCCGGCGCGGACGCCGGACCGGAACTCTGCGGGGGCCTTTGGGGGGCTGCGGGTGCTGGAGCTCGCCGATGAGAAGGGGCAGTGGTGTGGCAAGCAGATGGCTGACATGGGAGCAGACGTCATCAAGATAGAGCCGCCCGGTGGCGAGGCAACCCGGACCGTGGGGCCCTTCTACCAGGACATACCGAATCGGGAGAGGAGCCTTTACTTCTGGCATTACAACACCTCCAAGCGGGGGGTTACCTTGAATCTGGAGATGGAGGACGGGCGCCGGCTGTTCCGGCAAATGGCGGAGAAGGCGGATGTGATACTAGAGACCTTCAGGCCCGGTTATCTGGCCTCCCTGGGGCTGGGGTACGAAGATCTAGCAAAGAGTAACCCTGGGCTGATTATGTGCTCACTGACCCCCTTTGGGCAGACCGGGCCGTGGCAGGACTTCCAGACCAGCGACCTGCTGCATCTGGCGGCGGGCGGACAGATGGCTAGGTGTGGCTATGACGACGACGTGGTGCCAGATGCACCGCCCATCGCTCCCGGAGGAGGGCAGGCTTGGCACATCGGAAGTCACTACGCCTACATCGCCATTACCGCGGCGCTGGTTAACCGGTCGGTGACGGCCTGGGGGCAGTACATAGATGCCTCGGTGCATGATGCCTGCGCGCTCACGACCGAGGGCCATGTGAACCAGTATATTTACAAAAGAGATGTGATTCCTCGTAGAACAGGAGGTGGCAACACCGCCACTGGGCCCAACGCCCAGGTCCTCTGTAAGGATGGAAAATACGTGAATGTCGGTCAGGTTACCCCGGAGCGGGTGCTGATGCTTGCGCCGTGGATGGATGAGCACGGCTTGGCGGGCGACCTACTGGATGAAAAGTACCGGGACCCAACGGTCATCGCCGAGAGCCAGTCACATATTCGCGGAATTTTGGTAAACTTCCTCGCCAACATCCTTCGGGACGAAGCCTACCATGGCTTGCAGAAGCGTGGCTCCAACACGGGGGCGATCCGTTCCCCGGACGAGGTCATGCAGGACCCTCACCTGGAGGACCGGAGGTTCTGGACAGATGTAGAATACCTGGAACTTGGCAAGACATTTCGACACCCAGGCCCAGCGGCCATCTTCAACGGCTCACCCTGGAGGATATCCCGGCGTGCTCCTCTCATCGGGGAGCACAACGAAGAGGTCCTGTGCGGGGAGTTGGGACTATCTAAGGCGGAGCTGGCCGTCCTAGCTGAGGGAGGTTCGGTGTAACCCTGGTTTTCCTGCCGCAGCTAGAACCCTGTTCCGTCTCGCTTCAGCCCGCAGCCCCTAACAGGCTGCTGAACAACGGTGTTCACGTCCGGAATCGACGGGTCAAGTCGTTGATGCCCGGGTCCTGTTGGAGGAAATTGTGCCGTTCACACGGGACTTTCAGCTCCTTCGGCTTCGCGGACCGGCCCTCTTGGGGGCACCGGGCATAGCTAGACCCAGCTAGCCCATTGTCAGGTCATGCCATCCGGGCTTCCGGAGTTGCCGACGCCTGCCCCAGTAGCTTGGCCATCCGAACCAGGTTGTAGGCCGTGGCCACCAAGTTCCCCGCCAGACCAGTCCGGTCCAATCCCCGGTAACGGGTCCGCCGGAATCCTCCCACGGTCTTCATTCAGCCAAAGATCTCCTCAACCCGTTTCCGAATCCGCTGGCTGACCGCATACCCAGTATGCCGGGTGGTCCGGCCATCAATAGCGCTGGACCGCCCCTTGTTGTTCTGCGCGACCTGCGGCGTTACCCCGCGCCGCCGCAGGTCCGCCACGCAGTCCCGGGTGTCGTAGCCTTTGTCTCCGCCCAGCGTTCTGGGATGAAAGCCCCGTCCCCGGGCTTGCTCCAACAGTTCCGGCACAATATCCCGCTCCGCCGTACCCGTCGCTCGGGTGGTCTGAAAGTCCACCAGCATTCCATGACGGTTTTCCATCAGGGCGTGGGCCAGGAACACCAGCCTGGCCTCCTTGCCTTTACCCTTGCGCAGCAACCGGGCCTCCGGGTCCGTAGTGCTTTGGTGGTTGGCGTTGCTGCGCCGTTCCCCATTGTAAAAGGCGGAGCTAAAGTGGACCACCTGGACGGATTGACTGCCTGACTTGTGGCTGTCGCTGTTCAGGATAAATGTCCGTCCAAGTGTTCGGCAGAAATGTCACTCGGTTGGTCTGCGATGGTATCAGATGAAGCCGCTGTGGATGCGATGGGGGACCGCCGCGTCGGCGGGCTTTCCGCATCGATGTATCTTCTCACCGTGTCTCTGTGAATTCCCAACTCCCTCGCCATCCCTCGAATGGACAACCCCTGGAGCTTGGCCTGCTGCACCGCCTTCCATCTCTCCCTCTGCAGGAATGTCGGCTTTCTCAGTGATGGCGTTACCTGCAATTCGGTCACGGTAGCATCGCCAACTTCACCGCTCTGGTCATCTTCTGGGCCGACCAGGGAGTTCAGCAGTTCGGGAGCGTTCGCCGAAGCTGTTGACGATAGCCCGGGATCGGGGATCGGGAACCGGGACAGGAGCGGTTGGGAGAGTCCCTTCGGCCTTGCGGAGAGTTCCCGGACTGGGCGGTGCCTCCTGGGCAGCAATGATGCGTCCTTCATGCTGTAGCGACAGCGGCCGTCCAGTCCCTCCAGTACCACCACAACCGTTCCGGCGTAGCTGCGGCGCTTTGAATCGGGAAGCAGTTGCAGGGTGTGCCTCTGGTACTTCACGGTGTTGTCCCTGGCTACTCTCCTGTGGTGCTTGAAGCACAGGAGATGCTCCAGGGGCAGATCCACCTGCAAGGGCCGGAATGAGGGCTCAGGACACTGGGCCGGAACCCCAAAACGCCGGTTTAACCTGGGCAGGAACTGCTTCAACACGGCCCCGGCCTGTTCAACGGTGGTTGCTCCCCCGAGCCGGAGTTCAGTGATCAGCCGGTCCTGGAAGGTTCCCGCCGTTCGCTCCACACGCCCCTTCGCCTGAGGCGACAGGGCGAATATCACTTGAACCCCCATCTCATCCATGGCCCGTCCGAACTGGGTGGGCGTGCCGGCGGGCTGATATTCCGACTTGTGCTTGAAGACCGGGTGGCGGTCGGTGTACAGGGCGAGGGGAATGCCGAAGCGCCGGAAGCAGGACCTGCATCAGCAGGAAGTAGCTGCTGGTGTCCTCATGATCGCAGAACAGGGCGTTGACCACGCAGCCCGTGGCATCGTCCACCGCGAACAGGATCGTGAACTGAGGTCCGTCCTTGCCCAGCCACCGGTGATAGCCGCCGTCCAACTGGATCAGCATACCCTCCCGGGGCATCCGCTGCCGGCGCACCCGGTGCTTGGGCGGGCGCCTTCGCCGCGGACTGTTCAGTCCGGCGTTGACCAGGATGCGCCGCAGGGTGGTCCTGCCGATGACGATACCCTCGCGCTCAGCAAGCAACTCACTGAAATGCGAGTGGTTGGCTCCCTCGTACACCGTGCGAGCCAGGTGAACCACCGTGCTCCTGGTCGCCTCGGGAATAGCGTTGGCCGGCTTCCGACCCCGGTGGCCATGGGCAAGGGATGCAGCGCCGTTCTTCCGGTAATCCGCCAGTATGCGCCGGGTGTGGCGTGGGCTCACTCCCATCAGTGTAGCCGCCTAATCCAGAGTCATATGCTCTACCAGCAGGCTGTTCAGAACCTGGAGTCTCGTCTGTTCTTTCGGAGTCAAAGTCACATTCTCCATGGAGTGAATGTGACATTTCTACTGGCCAGTTAGCTCGGACTTTTTCGGTGGACATGAACATTGTGGCGGTTGAAAAATGTACCGTCCTCTGCCATCCATAGGTTCGAAGTCGTGCTTATGGGTGGTGGGATGGATGTACCAGGTGGACGTGTATCTACGGGTCCGACGGGCGGTGATGGTGGATGGGATGAGCATACGGGAGGTCTCCCGGGTGTTCGGCCTGCACCGGGACACGGTGCGCAAGATTCTGGCCTACTCAGCGCCGCCGGGCTACCGGCGACAGAATCCGCCCCGGCGTCCTAAGCTGGAGCCCTTCACCGCCATGTGGGTAGTGAACACGCATCACACCGATGCCCAGGTCGTCTTTGCCGGGAGCCGTTACGGATATCTGTACCGCAGTGATGATGGGGGAGACTCCTGGACCAAGCTCTGGCGGGAATTCAGCGAAATTTCGTCCGTGCTGTGGGTACCAGGTTAGTCCAGCTTAGGATTTATGATAAGGTAACGTCCATAAACTTACGGTTGAGCACGATCTCAAAAGGAGGCGCCGATGGTTGACCAACTGGCCAGACCCCAGGATAAGGTAGAAGTCTTCTGGTTTTCGGAGCAACCCAACGGTTACGTCACTGATGAGCTTTTAGACCAATACGATTCGGGGCGTCTCGGCTTCCCCAACACCCATTTCGATCCGGAGAAGGCCCATGAGCTGTACAACCAGTACCATGAGCAATACTCCTGGGCCGATGAAGTGGGCTTCGACGGGATCATGAGCAACGAGCACCACGCCGCCTACTGGTGCATGAAGCCCGCGGTAAATCTGGACGCGGCCGTCATCGCAAAAGTCACCAAAAATGTCAAGATAGCGATTTTGGGCAACGTCATCGCCATCAACGATCCAATAAGGATGGCCGAAGAGATAGCCATGCTGGACTGCTACTCCGGCGGCCGAATAATCTCCGGCTTCGTGCGGGGCGGCGCCGTGGAGAGCCTGCAAGGGGGTATTGACCCCACCGAGAACCGGGCACGGTTCGAGGAGGCTCACGACCTGATAGTAAAGTGTTGGACCGAGCCAGGCCCCTTCCGCTACGAAGGGAATTATTACCATCATCGGGTCGTGAACCCCTGGGTGCTGCCCATGCAGAAGCCCCATCCGGACATCTGGTTCCCCGGGACCGGCAGCCCGGAGAGCGTGGTCTGGGCGGCCAGCCACGGATACCCTTACATGAATCTGGGAGCGGCGTTAGACGTCACCATGTGGTTGAAGGACATCTACATTGACACGGCCCGTGAAGCTGGCATCAAACCTGGGCCGGGGCACTTCGGTTACCTCCTCAAGGCGTTTGTGGCCGATACCGACGAAAAGGCCCAGGAGATTGGGCGCCACTTCATGTGGACCGAGGCGAATCGCATGAAGGGACCTCGGGAGCATAACGACCCTCCTGGATACCAAAGCCGCGAGGCGTTACGAGTGAAGCAGCAGCGGCCCACTGGGCGGTTTGGGGACGTTACCAACAGGTTGACCTATGAGCAGCAGCAGGAGATTGAGATCGTCATCGTGGGGAATCCCGACACCGTCACTAGGAAGCTGACGCAAACCATTGCCAAACTGAACCCCGGCTACCTGCACATCTACGGAAATGAAGGAGCCATGCCCCACGCCGACGTAATGCGGTCCATTGAGTTGATGGGCCGGGAAGTCATACCCGCATTGCACGAGGTCAAGCTGCAACCCTACGAGTAGGCCTGGGCCTTGAGGCCACGGGACCGAGCATCAATTCCAGTGCAGGACTCAGGAAACCGCGGCAGGACCGCCGCGGTTTCTTTTGCTCCACTGCTCCCTAGAAATCTGGCCGGAAACCCCGATTCTCCCCAAGCTGTCGTTTTCTTAACATCGATTATCGATGTAATAGTAGGTTCTTGAAACGTATTACATATATTATTATGCCGTTTCAGCCAGTAATACGTCTGATTGGCGTAGCGCGAAACCTGGCCAATGGCTTTCCGGCCAGACTTCTAGTATTACAACGACGGATTGCCAAATATGGTGTCTGATCCTTCGTATTCGGCCACGAGCGAGAAATCGCGGTACGCTCATGGCAGTACGGCTCAGGTCTAAATCGGTCGCGAAAATCGCCCTGTCAGATAAACCGTCGTTGTAATACTAGAGGGCGGGGAAGGAAGTAGAGGCCAAACCAGCAGGGCGTTTCGCCTCACCCGCAAGAGCGTCGAGAACATCGAACGTTGCTTGGTGTTGAGGACCTGCGGCGAGGCCGTGGAGTTGTTTGCGTATAGGGTGGAGCCAGACCCCTCGGGTGCTCCCCTGGGTGACTGCCCGCACGGGCACCAAGAAGCAGCCTTCGCGTACATGATGTACGGCATCGAACCTACTGAACCATGCCCCGAGTGCGGAGAGATCCCCACGTTCGGCAGTATGTCGATGAGCCCGGACTTCTATCCGGATGGTCCTGTGAAGGGCGTGGACGGCCAGGAGTACGCCACCTGTCCCCAATGTGGGCAAGATGCCTTGGAGATTCGGGGGGAAGGGATCGCCAAATGGGGATGGACCATAGGCTGCCTGAACTGTGAGTGGGAGATGAAGCTGGCAGAAAGCCTCGACATAGCCCAGTACTGCGACCTCATGGACGAAGTGAAATCAAGGGTTGAATCCATCAACCAGTTGATGGAGATGCCCGGGATCACGATTCGAACCCGCGTCGAGTCTATCTGCCTTCAGCTGCGCATGCTTCTGGAACTCATCGTCTTCAGCTCCCTGGTTTCCAACAAGGATGTCTGGCAGAGGTCGCAGAAGGAGCTCCAAAGCTCCCAGGACATTAGCAAGAAGCTCAGGGAGCTGAAGCGTTTGCATCCGAACTTCTATCCGAGGCCGGTGGAACTGGAGGCGAGCACTCCTGGGGAGGAGCCGGCGAACCGGACAGAGGGATTACTGAGCGAGGACAAGCTGATAGAGGTGTACGGCCGGCTGGGCAACATCCTTCACGCCGAAAACCCCCTGGGCAAGGAGACCGATTACAGGTTCTTCATAGACGCTGTCCCCGGTTGGCTCTCCGAAGTGATGAGTCTACTGGAGTGCCACAAGCTGTACCTCTACCACCGTCCTGATGAGTTTTATCTGATCAAGATGTTCGGAGACGTTGACGGGGAGCTGATTCCCATCCGGTTCAAGACAAGTGTTGGGGGCAAGCCACAGTGCGCCTGGCCGGACTGCGTCTCTTCGTCAGCACGGCAGTACTGCGAGTACATTCAGCGACCTTGGCGAGAATGCCGGCTGCCGGAGTTGGAACGAGAGCAGACGCAAGGTAAAGCAGTGGCCGACAGACTCGACGGTCCCACAAGCGCAGCTGGAGTTGGCCGTTAGCGGTGTTGAGTGATGTTAGGACGATT
Organism: Dehalococcoidia bacterium; assembly: GCA_965226825.1. Classification (GTDB taxonomy): domain Bacteria; phylum Chloroflexota; class Dehalococcoidia; order Lucifugimonadales; family UBA3495; genus Io17-Chloro-G2. The sequence goes on along the minus strand of CBDDED010000003.1, from coordinate 2,009,735 downwards.
GGTACAATTCTGACATTCTAATGGAGCCCAGCCGATGACGAGTGTACCGGAACAGATCATGCAATACGCTGTTGCCTTACCCGAAGGCATGCCATTGCATCCAAAAGAGTTACTCCACCTAGCTAACCGGGCAGCCATCGACCAAGCTTTATCCCGTCTTGTCAAGAAGGGAAGGCTCATGAGGGTCTGCCACGGTATCTACCTATGCCCCGTGAAGACCGACCTTGGTCGTCGTCTGCCTGCGGTCAATAAGGTAATTGCATCGCTGTCCGCACTCTGGGGCGAGACGATTGTGCCTTGCGGCGGCACTGCTGCTAACGCCCTCGGTCTCACCAGTCGGACCCCAGCGAAATCCGTGTACCTGACCTCGGGACCCAACCGCAAACTTACGCTCGGCGAGTTGACGGTGACATTGCGCCATGCCCCACGTTGGCAATTGGCGGCACCGCACCGTCCAGCCGGAGAGGCGGTTCGTGCGTTGTCGTGGGTTGGACCTGACCAAGTGGAGGCGAGCTTGGACGTCATTGGACGAAAGCTCTCTTCCGAAGACCTCCAAGAACTGGCAGGGTTGCGGGCAATCATGCCAACTTGGATCGCAGAACCTGCGAGCGCGCTGGTTGTCGATCCTTGACGAGCAGTTTCGCTAGCAGCGTGTCCGAGGATTAGATTTTCGAGACGAAAAGCGCCACTGTCTAATCTCATTGTTGACTAATAGGCTTTAATAAAACAGTAATCGGAGTAATCAACTTTGTTGATGACGAGATTCGTTTAGAACATTGTTTCTCAGACAGGCTGCTAGGAAAGAGAGGTCATAGCGGGCTGGCTATGGAACTGAACGTGAATGCGGCGTCGACTCAAAGACTAGATTCCCGGGGGATCAGTCCCTTGGGAACTAGCCCTAGTATGACTTTGTATGATTCGTACGTTTCGTCTGTTGAGGAACTAGCGTTGGCGGCCCTAAATCTAGGTGTAAGTTGCCAAACCGCATCCGTCCCGTCTGGACTCTTAGATGGGCAGGCCGGAGCCGCACTGCGGAAGACCATACCGCTACAAATGAGAAGAGAGCAGGGAGCCTTCTTCAGCAGTTCCGACCTTCGTGCAACTGCACTACAGCCTTCCCAAGAGCCTATCGCTTCGCTAGGCACGTTTCTTGATCCTGCGGTCGGTGCCGGAGACTTGCTGATTGAGGTGTCCAGACAGTTCCCCGTACAGCAGGATCTGGCTGAGACCATTAGGCGCTGGGGACTGTTACTGCACGGCCGAGATCTGCAGCCCATGTTCGTTAGGCTCGCGAAGGCAAGATTGGTGCTCCTAGCAGTGGCAAGAGGAGCAGTTGCCAGAAGCAAGAATACCGACGGCTTGGATGACATTTTCCCTGAGATCAAAGTTGGTGACGGCCTTGAGCTTCTAGCCCACGGTTGGTCAGGTGCACACATCGTCATGAATCCACCGTTCACGCACCGGCGAGCATCTGAGGACATTAAATGGGCAAGCGGACGAACAAATGAAGCTGCGATGTTCTTAGCAGCAGCGGTTGCGGGCGGTCAGCCCGGAACGCGCCTAACGGCCATCCTCCCCGACGTGATTCGAGCAGGGTCGCGATACGACCGGCTCCGGGAAATCATTGGAGCTAACCTGCGAGTAACGTCCGCCAAACCATACGGACAGTTCGACGCCTGGACGGATATCGACGTCTTCATACTCCGGGGAGTCATTGGTCAAAGCGAGTCTGGTGCCACTCCGACGCAGTGGTGGCGCGCAACTGACGGGGAGCGTCTGGGCGACATAGCCGACATCAGCGTAGGCCCCGTTGTTCCCCACAGAGATCAGGAGACGGAACCCAATCGCCCGTACCTACTTGCCCGGAATATCCCTCTCGGAGGCGAGTACGACGTTTCGCGCGCCGAGAGGAGAGGCTTCAAGAAGCGGTTGTTCCACCCTCCATTCGTTGCCATCCGGCGAACTTCGCGGCCTGGCGACAAGTCGAGAGGGTTGGGGACGGTCATCCTTGGCACGGGGCGTGTGTTGGTGGAGAACCACCTCATCATCATCAAGCCCAAGGACTGTTCGGCAGATGCCTGCTGTCGCATCGTCGATGTTCTTGCTTCCACACACGCAAGAGAGTGGCTCGACAACAGAATTCGCTGCAGGCACCTCACCGTTCGGGCGCTCAAAGAGTTGCCCTGGATTGAGTCATGAGCACGGCAACTTTCAGATTCTCGACTGATATTTTGCAGCGCCTCGGCGAAGAACTCATCACGAGTCTCGACCAGGGTATCGTTGAGTTGGTGAAGAACTCATACGACGCCGATGCTCTGAACTGCACCATAGAGATGCTTGGCACGGACAAGCCGGGGGGAACAGTTGTAATCACAGACGATGGTGACGGCATGTCGGCGGAAGACATTCGAGATGGATGGTTGGTGCTGGGCCGATCCCGCAAAGACCCAGGCAAGCGCACTCGACTGGATCGTTTGCCAGCGGGAAGCAAGGGATTGGGACGATTGGGAGCTCTTAGGATGGGCAGCAATGCCCTCCTTGTTACCCAGCCGACGGACGAGCCTGGAGTCGATTACTCACTCAATCTTCGATGGTCGGACTTTGCGAGCACCGATTTGGTGGAAGAGGTAGAACTCAACATTGAGCGCTCATTTTCGAAGCCGCATCCGGGAACACGCATCGAGATCAGTGGCCTTAGGATGGTGACCGACGAACGAGAGGTTCGTCGTCTTGCTCGGGAACTGCTCTTGCTAGCCGACCCATTCGGTGATCCTGCGGGTTTCAAGCTGGAACTCATTGCTCCCGAATTCAAAGAAACCGAGAAACTGGTCCGCACGGCGTACTTTGACGATTGTGAGTTCCGACTCGTCGTTGATCTAGACGAGAACGGTTTCGGCTCCGCGAAGGTCTTCGACCGTTCCGGAGGTGTCCGGTGGAAAAGTAGTGAGGATGACTTTACAGAACCATATCAAGCGCCAGTCATGACCTTTGAGCTTTGGGTGTTCTTGTTGCAGGGGTCGTCCTTTGCAGGCCGCTCCGCCACTGTTGGCGAAGTTCGGCGATGGCTCGAACATGTGGGCGGAGTTCATCTGTATCACCGTGGCCTGCGGGTCCGACCTTACGGAGACCTAGGCCACGACTGGCTCGACATGAATCTGCGCCGGGCCCAGGATCCTGAGTTGCGTCCCTCGACAAACACAGCGGTCGGGCGTGTAACAGTAATTGACGAGGGAGGAACGCTTCTCCAAAAGACCGATCGCACTGGTTTTATCGAGGATGACGCTTTTCACGATCTCCGAAGGTTCTCAATTGATGCGCTGGAATGGATGCACGAGAAACGCTTAGGGGCAAGAGAGGAGCAAAATAGCAAGGAAAAACGGCAATCACAGGAACGCACGAACAGTGCCAAGCGGAACTTTCAACGGGAAGTCGACCAGTTGACACCGGACAAGAAAGAGTCTATCTCGAAGGCTGCAAGCGAGGTTGAGTCCGCGAGGGCACTTGAAGAAGACCAACTGCGTGACGAACTGACGTTATATAAGACACTCGCCAGCGTTGGCACTGCTGTGTCCGTGTTCGCCCACGAAATAGAGGGGCCCGCAACCGAATTGACAGCCTCGGTAGGGGCGATAGAACGACGCATCCGAAAGGCGCTAGCAACGACGTACGAATCGACCGTCGGGAGCCAAATCGATGCGATTAAGCGATCGGCAGAATTGGTCTCGAGATTCGCCACATTGCCGCTGGGCATGCTCAAACGAAGTAAGCGGCGTCGGACCGTCCTCGATGTCAACGAAGTGGTTCGCGACACACTGCTGCTTCTCGACCCCTACTTGAATGATGCCCGTGTAGAGACAACCTATCAATTGAGCTATGAGGCAGGACTGATACACAGTTCAATCGCCGCGATTGAAGCCATACTTTCCAACCTCATTACGAATTCAGTAAAGGCATTTAGGCGACCTGATGCGGAGTTGGGCAACAGGCGACTCGTCGTCAGAACTGAATTGGTGGGCGACAACGTACACATCGTCGTTTTGGATAGTGGGCCGGGAATCAAGGCAAGGCCTGTCGAACGCATTTGGCTCCCAGGCTTCACAACGGAGGAGAACGGAACTGGCCTCGGACTCACCATCGTGCGAGATACTGTGGCCGAGTTAGGGGGGCACGCTGGAGTTATTCCACAGGGTGAACTTGGGGGAGCAGAATTCACTGTCAAGATTCCGCGTGTAGGGTTGGGCGAATGATCACTGAAGGAGCCCGTGTCGCCGTAGTTGACGATATCGTCGAGCAGGCTGAGACGATTGCAGGAATAGCTGAAGAAGCCAGACTCGTGCCTTCGATCATCAGCGAGACTGACGGAGTGTTCCAGTACACGAACCAACTTCTCAAGCTCGTTCAGGACAGCAGCTGCTCAGCGGTAATCTGCGACCACCGCCTCTCTCAAAGAGGGTTCGCGTCTTTCACGGGCGCGGAGTTTGTGGCTACCTTGTATGACCTGGGAATGCCGGCAGTGCTACTCTCCACCTTCACGGCTATCGACGGCGATACTTCCATTAAGCTGCACAGAGCCCGAATCCCTTCCCTCATACCTAGAAGTGACCTTGACCCTCGCAGAATCTTATTTGGGCTGAAGCTTTCCGAGGGCGAATTGGCTGGAGATACCACTCCCGAACGTAGGCCCTGGCGCGCACTGGTACGGATCGAGAGCATTTCTAAAGAGGGTGATACTCCAGTTGCGGAGGCGATAATTCATACGTGGAAACCCGATCTTGCAATCCGATACCCTTTGGCACTGATTGAAGATTCGTCCATAAGGCAGCGTTTGATGGATAACGACCTTTGGCCAGTGCGACTGTTTGCCGAGGTGAACGTTGGCTGCAAGGACGCAAATGACCTCTTCTTGCGATCGTTCGAGTGGGCTCCCGAGCCCAATGTCACAGACCTTTCGCCGTAAGGCGTGGATCCTAGATGTTGGGCATGGTTCTTCGATTGTGGTCGAAGAACCAAATCGGGTATTGATAATAGATGGTGGACAGGGTGACACCCTCGCTAGGTTTTTGGTTGGTCGAGGCATACACCAAGTTGATACCGTCATAGTCTCTCATGCGGATGCGGACCATTTTGGCGGCATATCTTTGTTGCTGTCGACCGCTGATTTTCAGATTGGCCAGGTCTTCGTCAATCCAGATGTTCGTGAGACACACTTATGGGCTGACTTTGTGTCAGTGATGAGGTCAGCGAAGCAACGGGGTACGAAGTTCAACCTCGAGTTGACCAGCGTAAACCCTGGAAGTCTCTCGTTCGACGGAGTTTGGCTTGAGGTTCTTGGTCCATCTCAGGACATAGCAATCAGAACTGCGGATGGCCGCAGCCCCGATGGTGATAAGCTCACCCCGAACGCAATGTCAGCGGTTGTTCGCGTGTGGGCCGGCGATGTTCCACGCCTCATGGTCGCCAGCGATATAGATCAGGTTGGACTCGACGACCTTTTGACGAACAATGCGGACGTAACTGCCGATGTCCTCCTCTTCCCTCATCACGGTGGTTTGCCTGGACGGTCCAGTCCTGAGGACTTCGCGGAGTCCCTGGCGGGAGCAGTTGCAGCACAACTCGTAGTATTCTCAATTGGTCGAGGTCGCTATGGAACGCCTCGTCCAGATATCGTTGCTGCGGTCATGCGTACCGTCCAAGGGGCCCATGTCGCCTGCACCCAACTATCTGAGCACTGTGCAGTGGAACTCCCGAGCAGTGCATCCGATTTGCACCACGTTTACTCGCGAGGTGTTGCGACTGCCGCGTGCTGTGCTGGCGCCATAGAGATTTCTCTTGAATCTGACAAAGGCTATGTGCCTGATCGCGGAACTCACCTTGATTTCATTCGCCAGAATGCTCCTACAGCTCTTTGCAGAATGCAGGCCCTACAGTCTGCGTTGAACCTCTGAGTCCGCCCGGACTCTTGGGCATACCGTCACGGCGGCACCGGAGAGATTTCGGCGGAAAAGCATCACAGCTTGCCCAGCCACATCTCGAAGATAGTTCTGTCTACCGTGAAAAAAGGCCCACCGTGATGGACTCGAACCCGTTCTAGGCACCAACCAATTGGCGATCATTGTTGACGGTCGCCGCCCTTGATTTCAACGCCCGGATGTAAGGATCGGCCTGCTTAAGCCGGTGCCGCGGGCCAGGTGACGGAGCAGGTGTCGAACCGCGGGAGCGACACGGTCGATCCGACAGGACTGATATTCAATCGCTGGCGGTTCTTCACCGGTGGAGGATTGAAAGTATCTGGTTCCCGGGACCGAAAGCTCTGGTTCCCTGGATAGCGGTGATGTTGTCGAAAAGGTGTCCCGGCGACGATGAAACCCGGTTGTGAGGGACCTCCTGTCAATGGCGGAGGCATGTTGGGCCACTGGGGCGGAGCAAAACTGTACCACCTGTTGTGTAAGGCCAGCGAAAAAGTCCGAGCTAACTGGCCAGCATAAATATCAGCGCCACTTGTTCGGGGAAATGCCCTGATGACGGGTGGGGTAGCAGAGGACAGGCAGGAAGGTCTTGATGCAACCTATTCTTCGTGAGGCTCGTCTGCAGGTTGGGAGACAGCTCCCTCTCTGCTACGCTTGAGCCGGTAGCTGTCGCCGTTCATCTCCAGGATGTGGACGTGGTGGGTGAGGCGGTCCAGCAGTGCGCCGGTCAGCCTCTCCGACCCGAAGACCTCGGTCCACTCGTCGAAGGGAAGGTTGGTGGTCACCAGGATGGAGCCCCGCTCGTAGCGCTGGCTGAAGACCTCGAAGAGCAACTCCGCCCCGGTGGGAGACAGGGGGACGAAGCCCAGTTCGTCGATGATCAGCAGGCTGAGGCGGGAGAGTTGTCTCTGGAGGTTGAGCAGCCGCCTCTCGTTCCTGGCCTCCATCAACTCGTGGACCAGGGCGGCGGCCGTGGTGAAGCCCACGGACATCCCCCGCTGGCAGGCGGCCAGGCCCAGTCCCAGGGCCACGTGGGTCTTGCCGGTGCCGCTGTTGCCGACGGCGATGACGTTCTCACGGCGTTGGACGTATTCGCAGCGGGCCAACTCCACCACCAGCGCCTTGTTCACCGACGGGATGGCCGGAAAGTCGAAGGTGTCCAGGCTTTTGACGGCGGGGAACCGGGCCGCCCGGATCCGCCGCTCCACCATGCGCTGGTGGCGGTCGATGAGTTCCAGTTCCGCCAGCCTGAGCAGGTACCCTGGGTGGTCCACTCCCTCGGCGGCGCACTGGGCCGCCATCTTCCCGTACTCCCTGAGGAAGCTGGGCAGTTTCAGTTCCTTCAGGTGATGTTCCAGCAGCAGCGTGGACCGGCTGTTCATGCCGCCCTCCCTGCGAGGAGAGTCATATAGTCTCGTGTAGACGTGGTGCTCACCCGGACCCTGGGCAGGTAGGGATAGAGCTCCAGGTCGAGACGGGGCGGCCGGCCCTCCAGCCGGCAGAGCACCAGATGCTTCACCGCATCGAAGCTCAAAGCCCCCAGCCGGAGGGCATCTTTCACCGCCGATTGCACCTATTCCAGGCTGAAGGTCTCCAGTAGCCGGAGCACCTGGACGAACTCCCGCTTGCCCTTTCGTCCCATCCGGGACTCCAACAGGCGCCGCAGCGTGGCGAACTCCTCGGGAAGGTCCCATCCCTGCAGGGGAGCGGCCTGGTCCAGGGCCGCCGTCTTCTGCTCCAGCAGGGGCACGTAGTGGACGGGGTCGAACACAAAATCATCCCGCTGGTAGGAGCGGTGATGGCGGGCGATGACCTCGGACCCGCAGCTGATCACCACCCGGTCCACGTAGCCTTTTACCAGAACGTCGCGGTGCCCGTAAGCCACCGGCGCCGAGTAGTCGTTGGTCCGGTACCGGACCAGCGACAACGAACTCACCCGGCCCGCCTGTTTCTCGCAGGCGTCATAGGGCGCCTCCGGCAGAGGCAGCAGGGTCTCCAGGTCCCGTTCCATCCGTTGACCTATGCTCTCTGAATGGCCCCTCAACCTGGCATCCATCCGCGCCAGGCAGCGACGCTCCAGGTGGGCGTTCAGCGCCTCAAAGCTCGCGAAGGACGGGACCGGCACCAGAAAGTTGCGCCGCATATAGCCGACCATCCCCTCGACCATCCCCTTGCCCTTGCCGGGACGGCCGAACCGGTCATCGAACAGGTAGTGGGACTGGAGTTCCGTGAAGGCCCGGGTGCGCTTCCTCCGTCCATCCCCCATGATCCTGGCCACCGCCAGCTTGGTGTTGTCGTAGAGGATGCTCTGGGGCGCTCCGCCCAGGAATGCGAAGGCCGACACGTGGCCGTCCAGGAAGGCCTCGGTGGTCTCGGCTGGGTAAGCCTTGACGAAGCATCCGTCGCTGTGGGGCAGGTCCAGGACGAAGCAGTGGGCTTTCTGTTCCACCCCGCCGATGATCACCAGGGCCTCGCCAAAGTCGCACTGGGCGTGGCCCGGCGGATGGGACAGGGGCACGAACATCTCCTGCGACCCGCGGCGGTGCTCCCTCACGTAGTCCTTGACTATGGTGTACTGGCCGCCGAACCCATGCTCGTCCCTGGGTCGCTGGAAGATCCGCTGGGCCGTGTGGCGCTGCTTCCTGGGACGCCTGAGGTCGTCCTCCAGGATTTGGTCGATGACGCCGGTGAAGGGCGCCAGCTTGGGACGCCGGGGCGGAGTCTGTCGCCGGTAGCCGGCGGGACTGAAAACGCCAGAATCTTGCGCACCGTGTCCCGGTGCAGGCCGAACACCCGGGAGACCTCCCGGATGCTCATCCCATCCACCATCAACGCCCGTCGGACCCGTAGATACACGTCCACCTGGTACATCCATCCCACCACCCATAAGCACGACTTCGAACCTATGGATGGCAGAGGACGGTACATTTTTCAACCGCCACAATGTCAGGCGGTCAATCCGTCCAGGTGGTCCACTTTAGCTCCGCCTTTTACAGGAATACCCCGATGGAGGAATATCGTGGCTGACGCAGATGACCAAGCCCTCATGGAAAGTCTACTTGGGTGCACAGTCTGGCCCAACACCCCGAGCAAGGCGCGCCTGAGGCGTTCCCGAGATCTGTACATCCTGATACCCGAAGGTGGGAGAGCCGGGGAGAAGCCGCCCACTTCGCCACCTGTGTGCAAAACGCCCGGTTCGGGAACTTGGCGGGAGAGGAATTTCAGACATTCACGAACCGAGACTCCGATATCTTGGCCCCCATATGATGGCGGACGTCGCCGCGGAGGGTGACTCCTCTGACGCCATTGGACTGACGGTATCCGACGGCATTTCAGAAGGCAACAATCCACGTTTCGGCGGCCTTTATAGGGACTCCCAATGGATGAGGCTCTAACCCCTGCTGGGAATGCTGAAAGGGAAGGAAGCCTGGGTGTTCCCTTCGAATGTCTACCGGGACCGGCGTGGGTCGGTAGGTGCAGGCCCCCCGGGAAGCTTGAAACATCGAGGGGAGCCCGGTGTGACCGACGATGGAGCTAGGACACGATGTTGCACTGGTCAATCTGTTGCACTCCATTCTGGATTGCTTGCCAGGCCAATTGGCCTGGTGCGGGTGCCTCAGGGCGCAGCTGCATTGATGGATACAGATCGAATAGCGGGCAGTTCCCAGAGTCCCAACTTGTTAAGCTGTCTGATATGGTTCCTCGGGATGCTCAAGATCGCCGCTCGTGATTCCTCGCGGTTGCCTCCTCAATCCATCGTTCCAGGAGAAGGACGGGGATGCGATAGGTCCGGCCTTCCTTAATATGTGGCAGCGGATTCTGGGCGCGTCTCAACCAAATCTGAACCTGCGCCCCAGATACATTCAAAAATTTGGCGGCTTCGTTTATGTTGAGGAAAACAAGGTGGTCAAAACGTCTCGTATCCTCACCGGCCTTGGCCGTGAACCACTCGCACAGGGCCAGAGTATCTTCGCTGGTCCACCGTCGCCAGCCGGTATCCGAGTCCAAGTCCCTGGCTTGAAGAAGTGGTTGGGCGTCAGTGCCCAACAATTGCTTCAAAAACTCGACTAGGTCTTCCGGAGTTGGAATCATGGTCCACCTGCTTCATCGGATGCGGGGTTTTTAGGAGAAGGGTATCTGCTCTTTTTCTCATGGGTATCTGGGTTTGGATCAGGCCCCCGAAGGTCTCCTGAGGCCTTCATCAACTGGATACCGGCCCAGACTATGAAAGGTGCGAAACACTCTCCGTCGACTAAGGTCGCCGGTTGGGCCGCGCCGCTGATGACCGTCAAGATTGACTCCATAAAAAAAGCATAGACCAAAATTTCGAAGCACGTTTCTCGCGGACGATCAAACCGTCATCTTGGATGGAAGTTTTCACGTGATGGGCCAGCAATGGAATGAAGGTGGCCCGGAAATCATGAGAAAGAAGAAGTCGAAACTGAGGAACCAGGCTATCCGCCCGCCAGAAGCGAGCCGGCCGGGTAAATCCCAACATTCCCAGGATGGACCTCGAAGATCGCAAGAACTGCAGGAATTCACCCAAGCCAAGCGGAGAGGACTTGAGTGGCCGGTCAAGCCCCCCGACTCGCGCTCCTACACCATCTGGTTGAACGACTGGGAACACACAGCCGAATCAATATCCAGAATATGAACTACCTGTTACGGGAAGGCCTGAGGTGAAGACTGACCATTGGTTCAAGATGCAACATCGCGTTGCCCGAGCTCCGACGAGTTGATTAACGCAGTGGACTGGATGAAGGCCATGGGCTACCTGGAAATCTGGAACGAAATGGACACCGTGGCCTACCTGGTCATCGTGAGAAGAGACGCAGAGGGAGAGCGGCGCGGGCCCAGAGAATCAGGGAGATAAGCTGGACCGGTCGCTGGCTGCTTCAGCCCACCAGCCGGACGGATACCTGGAACTCCTGGCGGGAGTCCTATTCGTTCACAAAATTCACCCGGACAACTCACGAGATAAGGTCATAGCGACCATGTGCGTCATGGAACCGGGCATTTAGCCGGTGGACGTCGAGGCGTCGTACGAAGGTCTGAGAGAAATGGAGGTGCTCCAAACAATAAAGACCACAACTCATCATCACAAAAGCCCCGAGTTCATACCACCATCAGAAACTCAGGCCCGCCAAGATGATATCCTACCGTTCGGAAAAACAGAGAAGCGCAGGGTCTACGCCGGGAAAGCCCTACCGAACCGGGGGGGCGTGAAAACAACACGATCAGGGTCAGGGAGTACCTGGAAAGGCGAAAGGTCGCGCAGGCTACGAGCAGAAAAACCCCAACCTGGAACCATCGCCACCAGAACTGAGGACAAGTCCGACAGGTCCGGCGTAATCCAGGGGTTTTCCTTACCTGGGGAGCCGCTGTTTCGCCGACAGAATCAAAGCCCGACCTCCCCGAGACATTGGATGCTGAGTCGGACAATTCCAACCCGGGGCAACAGAAAAGCAGAGTGATGCGAGACACCATCCTCAGGTCAACCAAAACTGCACCCCTCCTCCACCTGTTCAACCGGAACAAGGCCGCTTCCGTGTCCTTCGAAAACGACACCCTCACCGTCTACACCAAGTCCGGCCGAATCACACACACAGTTAATGCCGACCAGATCAAGGAGGTCCACCTCCAGAAACTTGTCCCCCTCAACCGGCTCACCGTTCGGACCCAGCTGGACCAAGCCATCACCATCAACGGGCTATATCCCTCTACATCCCGGTCCCTCTACGGCCAACTGTGGGCCCGGGTCGATGAACTCCTAAACGACAAGGCCGCCGCCAAGGCCAATGCCCTCAAACCGGAAATATTTTTCGTGAGAGACTCCCTGACGGCGCTCCTCACACCCGACCGGTATATCCGCCGTTCCCAAGTGATCGAGATGCAGGAAGCCGTTGGACAACTGGCCCAGAAGTTCGACGAGATAACCAGGCAGAAACTCGCTCCAGACGCCGCGGCAGCTCTCCGGTGGACGGAAGACGCGGCCAACTCCGCCGGATTGGAAAACCAACGGCAATCACTGAACGAGTCATTCCTGAACGACGCAGTTCCAGAAGTCGGGGAAGCCACCCGAGACATCTTCAAAAACGGACTCACCGGGGAACAGGCCCGGAACATTGCCGTCGACGAGGACGCAACCCTGATCCTGGCCGGCGCCGGCGCCGGGAAGACTGCCGTGATCACCGGCAAGATGGCCCACCTGGTCCGCAACCAGGGCATACCCCCAGAGTCCATACTGGCCCTTGCATTCAACCGGAAAGCCGCCCTGGAGATCAGGGAACGGCTCCCGGAGGACCTGAAGGGCGCTCAGGTTTCCACCTTCCACTCCTTCGCCCTGAAGGTGGTGGCAAGCAAGGGGGCCGCCCCCACCATCAGCAAGCTGGCCCAGGACGATTTCGCCTACTCAAAGGCCCTGGAAAGGATACTCGACGGGATGATGGCCGAACCCAAAACGGTCCGGTTGATCATCCAAATGGCCTCTTCGTTCTCCAGCGAATACCGGGAACCCTTCGATTTCACCAACCCCACCGAATACGAGGAGTACGTCAGAGACGCGGAGCTCCGGACCCTGAACGGGGAGTTGGTCAAGAGCTTCGAGGAACTCACCGTCGCCAACTTCCTGGCGGCCAAGGGCCTGAAATATACCTACGAAAATCCCTACGAGTTCCTCACGGCCAACCGGGAGCGGCGGCAGTACCAGCTAGACTTCCACATCTCCGAATACGATATTTACATCGAACACTTCGCTCTGAACGAGCAGGGTCAAGCCCCGGCCGGGTGGACCACCTACGCCCAGGAAGCCCGGTGGAAGAGGAACCTCCACGCCCAGCGGGGAACCAAGCTCATCGAAACCTACAGCTGGCAATACCGAAAGGGGGTCCTTGAGTCCAGCCTGGAGCAGAAACTCAGCGAACTGGGCGTCAAGTTCGATCCGGTGCCAGACCAGGAACTGGTCAGTAAATTGTCCCAGGAGAGACTCTCCTGGCTCTCCCACCTGCTTCGCACATTCCTGAACCACGCCAAGTCCAGCAACTTGAGCCACAAGGAGATACTGGGAAGGGCTGGGAACCAGAAGGACAAAGACCGGACCCGGTGTTTTCTCGAGATCTTCCAAGAAGTGAGAGAAGGATACGAGGAATTACTCAGGGAAGAGGGCGCCCTGGACTTCCACGATCTGATAAACGAAGCTACGGAAACAATCAGGAATGGCAGGTGGGAGAACCCGTTTCGATACGTCCTGATCGACGAGTTTCAGGACATCTCCAACGGTCGCATTACCCTGGCCAAGGCTCTGAGAAAGCCGGACCTGGCCTACTTTTTGGTCGGGGACGACTGGCAGTCCATCTACCGGTTTGCCGGAAGCTACGTCCGACTCATCCATCAAGTGGAAGAGCACCTGGGATTCACCCGCCGGGAGAGTCTCACCCGGACCTTCCGGTTCGGGGACGGGATACTCAGGCCCTCGACCGGATTCATACAGCAAAATCCGGAACAGACCAGGAGGACACTGGAAGCCTACAATCAGGACGGAGACCTGGGAATCACCGTGATTCCCTCCGAACTCCCCGAAACTGGCCTACATCAAGCACTCAGGGAAATCGAGGAGGTAAGGAGTGGCCCCGGGGAGTCCATCATGGTGCTGGGAAGGTACCGGGGCAGCAGAAGCGCCCTTGGACGGCATGGAAGAGGGACGAGAAACCTCCATTTCAACACGATCCACAGCACCAAAGGGCAGGAGGCGGATTACGTGATAGTCTTGGATTTGAAGGACGGCCGGTACGGGTTTCCGTGCAAGGTTGAGGACGATCCGCTTCTCACCATCGTGATGCCACCCAACCACGGAGACCCGTACCCATTTTCGGAGGAGAGGAGACTCTTTTACGTGGCGCTAACAAGAGCCAGAAAGGCAGTCTATCTGATTACGGACCCGGTACGGCCATCGCCCTTCGTCAGGGAACTGGTAAAGAACTGCCCGGAAGTGAAGACAAGGGAGGGGTTGAGACCCCAATGCCCGGCATGCACGAGGGGTTCGCTCGTAGTCTCCCAGAGCGGCGATAATCTCCGCTGCTCAAACTTCCCGAGATGCCGGCACCTCTCCCCCAGATGCCCAAATTGCAGGCGAGGCTACGTCGGCCTGAACGAGGGAAGTCCAGAATGCTCAAACCCAGTGTGTGAATCACCACTCCGAACCTGCCCAAGATGCCAGACAGGAATCCTCGTACTCCGAACAGCAGCCTCCAGGTTCTGGGGCTGCACCGGGTACCAGACAACGCCATCCTGCACATACACTGAGAGAGCGGCCGAAAAAGACAACGGGCAGAGGGCGTCGAATGGGAGCAGACCGACTGGTCGAGGCAGGAGGCGCAGATCAAGATATGCCCTTAGACGGTGAGGGACTACCATGGCAGGACTCTGACGGTGTTCTGTAAAGAACTCCGGACACAAGACTATGGTCTGTTTCATTGCCCTAATTCCATATTTCAGTTGCAGGTCAAAGATAAAGCGGTCTACTTCAGGAAGAGGTGTATTCCAACTCTGATCCCCCTCTCAAATCGCTGCCGGTATAGCTGAACTCGATTGAGCCCAAACGAAATCTTCCAACTACTGAGCACCGACCGGTTCGGCGCTTACGTCATGTCTGCAGACCAAGTCATCCTGTTCTGGAACTCAGGGGCCCAGCGGATTCTCGGGCACCGGACCGAGGACGTCCTGGGACGCCGGTGCTACGAGGTCCTTTCGGGGCTGGCTCCCGGAGGATTTACACCGGGGTGCCAGGGCGAGTGTCCTTCCATTTGCGATCTCCGGGTCGGACTGGCAACCACTCCAATCAAACTCCAAATGCTCTGCGCGTCGGGCCAGCGGAAGCTGGTGGCTCTGACTACCTTGGTGGTAGCCGGTGTCCTCGAAGATGGCCTTCTTCTGGCGCACCTGTTCCACGCCTCCACGGATGAAGAGGAGTCGGCAGTGGTCCCCGGCGCCGTGCAGGATACGCCGCGGGAAAACGGCGCTCCCACACTGACGGTGGGACCCGCGGTGGAAGCGTCACCGGAGAATGCCCGGGCGCTGACCCAGCGGGAACTGGAGGTGTTGCGCCTGGTCTCTCTGGGCTGGAGAACCCCGCGAATCGCGGATGAACTGGGCATTAGCTATCACACGGTCCGGAATCACATACGTCACTGCCGTCGGAAACTGGGTGCGGCCACCAAGCTGGACGCGGTGCTCACGGCCATACGTCGGGGGATTTTGCCCGTCGGCTGATTTACGCCAAAACGCGGGACAAGCCTGGCGCGGCTCCTTCGGGACCGTGCAATGGGGCTGCTCTCGCCTCCTTTTCTCTAACACCCTGAGTGCGAGTTTTGGGGGCCAATCCTCCGTTTCAGACAATGCAGCAAATTCCCGGCGGACCAGGTTACCCAGCGCACTGTGAGGTCTTTCACCATTGAAGTGTATTCGCCAAAATTCCCACTTTCTCCAGCTCTGATGGTAACGCCGGCCATTCCTCCGTCCTGCAATGACAAGACTTCCCCGACGTCGACCGATACCGGTCCCAGTACCAGAGGAAGCAACGACGACTCCCTGCTCCAAGTCGTCTCCCCCGGTGGCGGCGGCAACGCCGACGACGGTTTTAAGACCGGCGACCGTTACTCTTTGGCCGACACCCAAGCCCATGAGGACATCTGCGTGCGTCGACGGGCCCGGCCGTGAACGTCGCTCCGTCCCATCCAACGTCACGGAGTACAGCCGGTCCCGGTGGAAACCCTGGGCGGACCAGGACGGCGAATGCCAGGACGCTCGCCACAAGTTCCTCACCGGCGTGAGTAAGGACGACGGGACCTACAATGACGGAAAGAGGTGAAGGTCGGTGACGGACGGTGTCATGGTCCGCTCACTAGCACAGCCGAGTTCTGCTGGGCACGGGAGAAAGGATCGGGGGAGCCGGCAAACCAGAGTTTTGAGAATTGAAGCCCTGCCCGAACCCCAACGACCCATGTTGCCGGGCCAACAGCGGCGGAGTACACTGCGAACCATAACAACACAAGACAATAAATTAGGGAAAATGGTCAATGAAGACAATCAGCGTGTCGGTCGACGACGAAACCCACCGGCTAGCCCGAATCAGGGCGGCTGAGACCGGAACCACCGTGTCGGCGATGATGAGAGACCTGCTGACCGCACTGCTGAAACACCGGGCGGGGTCGGACCAAGCCGAGACGGAACCCCAGAGGCGCGCCAGGCTTTTGGACGAAGTGCTGGACAGGTTCGAAAGAGATGGCGTAGGCATGGACACCAGCCAGATCCTAACCAGAGAAGAGATGTACGACAGAAATGAGGCTCGTTGACACCAACATCCTCTTCTACGCCGTCAGCAGGATGGACTCGGACGCAGGTAAGAGGACCCAAGCTGCAATAACCCTGAAGGAACCGGATTTGGCGCTGTCCGTCCAGGTCCTCCAGGAGTTCTACTACCAGGCCATGAGGCCGCAGGGGCCGGCGGGTTTGACCCATGAGCAGGCCATGGAATTCCTGCAACCGTTCAGGGCGCTGCCGACCCAGGAAATCACGGTGGAGCTGTTCGAAAGGGCAGCCGCGATGAAGGAGAAATTCGCGCTGTCATACTGGGACGCGGCAATCCTGGCGGCGGCAAAGACGCTTGGCTGTGAAGCCGTGTATTCGGAAGACATGAGCGAGCAACAGGACTACGATGGACTCCGGGTGATAAACCCGTTTTCGGAACGGAGTTGAGGTGAGCGGAAGCTCCCGGGCTTGCCCCCACGACGACCCTGGAAAAGGGATCATGACGAAACACCAGAAGACAGGATAACGTCGCGCCGGCAGCAATCAAACCCCGACTGGTTTTCGTTTGCAGAAGGAAGGGGACTGGCCGGCAAAGTGAGGCGGTCTCCCTGAGAGAGGAACGCTTGCCCGGTCCCAGAAGGCAAGTAGGTCCGGCATTCGGGGCACCCTGATACCGCGGCCCGATCACTCCCGGTACATCCCCACCGGGAGCGGAATCAGATTGAGGAGGGAGCCATGACCTTCGAGGAAGCTTACAGCGCACTCGAGGATGATTTCAGGCAAAGAGTCGAAGAGGATAAGCAGTCCGGCGTGAAGTGCATATTCCTCCCAAATGTCGAGCCAATAGGTCCCGTGGACTACGTTCTCGTCGGGATGGAACCCTCCCTGGGTCGATGGGCGAGGGGCAAAGGTAAATCCCGCCTGGAGGACGCCCAAAAGAGGATAGACCAGGGATTTAGAAATTTCTGCGGGGTCTGGATCCTGCACAACCCTGTCAGGACATATCTGTGTCAAGACGGCGAATCCTACTACGTCACAGACCTCGCCAAGGGAGCCATGCTCACCAACGAGAAAAGCGCCGGGAGTGAGAAGAAGTACGACGAGTGGTATCCACTGCTGGAAAAGGAACTCGGCCTGGTGGCCAAACCGGATGCGAAAATCATCTCCATAGGAAACATGGTCGGTCAGTTCCTTTCCAAGAAGGGACTGTATGGTCACGTTGGGACGATTCCCCACTACTCAGGTAGAGCCGCGCGCTATTGGGGGAAGGAAATTGAGGGCACAAAGAGAAAATCTGAATACAAACAGTTTGCAGCCAGAATCCAAGCCATCTCGGGGTGCTCCTGCAGTCCGAATCGTGGCTGCGAAAGGGATGCTGAGCCAGTCAAGGCGACTCCGACGGAACCACAGAGGAGGTTGCTGTTCGACTATAAGGTACGGTTCGAGCGCATCCGGGACCAGGACAAATCAGGCTGGAGACATTGGCAACGGGAATGGGAACGTCGGATGACTTCGGCGTGACAAGAGGGCTATCAGGAATCAGCGGAGCGATGGAGCAATTGTCTGAAAAGAAGGAGCAGCTTGGATTGAGGAAAACATTGGTGGCGGCGACCATTGCACTGCTGATTGGCCTCTTGGCCTGCTCGGGACCGGCACCGACCCCGGAAACCTTGGGAACGAGGCCTCCGGCGAATTCGGAAGCCACGCTGGAGGAGACAGCAACTGAGGCTTCCGGCCAGATCACGACTGAGACACCAGACCTCATCGACGCGACCACGGCTCCAACAACCATCGTCTCTGTTCCCAAGGTCACGACGGCGCCCACTAAGCCGACATCGATGTCGGTGCCGGAGCGAACGATATTGGCACCCAATCCGATGAACCCGGGGGTTACAGCCGTCCCTACCCCTGTGACAAACCCGGCTACGTCGGTCCCCACCACGGCGGTTGCGACCTCAACCCCGGTGCCGATTCCCACGACAACACCGGCCTTTACGAAAGAGCCAGCACTTCCTACAACGACCCTAACCATAGCCGTGTCCACCATCCCTTCCGAGATATCGGAATACAGCAGGTCCCAGTGGAAGCACTGGGCCGATGATGACGGGGACTGCCAGGACGCCCGCCAGGAGGTCCTGATCGCCGAAAGCCTGCGCGAAGTTACCTTTGAATCCGCCAAGATGTGTAGGGCCGAAACCGGCCGGTGGTACGGGGCCTTCACCGGGACCTACGTGGAATCGCCGGGAGACCTGGACGTTGACCACCTGGTCCCGCTCAAGAACGCTCATCTATCCGGAGGGTGGAGATGGGAGCCGACCCGGAAGGCGGAATATGCCAACTATCTGGACGACCCGAACCATCTCATCGCTGTAACGGCCCGGGCGAACCGTAGCAAGGGCGCCAAGGGGCCCGAGGAGTGGAGACCGCCGGACGAGGGGTACTGGTGCGAGTACGCCGTGAACTGGACGGAGGTGAAAGCCCAGTGGGGACTCACCATGACCCGGGAGGAATCCAGAGCGGTCCTGGAAATGCTGGAAGGGTGCGAGGACCCGGTGAAGGTCGTGGAACTGAGGGGGATGGCCGAACCCGAGCCAACAAAGAAACCTGAGAGCTTGGCGTACGGGTCCTGCGAAGAGGCAGATGCTGCCGGAGCAACGAGGGTGCAGGGTGGCCAAGGGGGAGGAAGAGGTTTCCCGAAGGAGTTGGTGCCATCCGCCCGGGACGGAGACGGGGATGGTGTAGTATGCGAACGATGAGCGTCGGGAACTAAGGACTATCAGGAAAATTCAACACCCCGGAGCTGCCATTGAGGAGGACCCGGTTGGTTGGACAGAATAAAGGAAGAGTTAAGCGAAGATCCCGTCACTTTGAGCCGGTCATCCGAGATAGCGGACTGGGCGTCACGCACAATACCCGATGCACACGGAGAATGGCAAATTTGCCATTCTTTTGCCATTACCGTAAATGACATCCCACAACACTCCACGATGCTACAGCTAAAAATAACTTCGCTTTCAGATACAATTCTACGCTGGACAACACTAGAGGGGAGCCAACAATGCTCCCCTCTACGGATTCGGATTCCGTTGCTCTGCCAGTTGAGCTAGCGGGCCATTCACGGATTGGCCCAAGGGTTGCCTATCCCCGGGGCCTGACAAAAATCTAACAAGAACCAACCCGGGTGTCAATTCGGGTTTCAGGGCCCGATCGGCGTCACCGGCCGTAGTCCAGCCGCTCAATCAACGACGATGGCAACCCGGCTTGGCGCATCTTGGCCTGTGTCGCTGCAATCTCGTATACCACCCGGAACCGCTGGATGGTGTTGGCCTGGCTGTCATAAATCGCGTAGCTCGGCCTTGGGTCCAAGTCTCTGGGCTGGCCTACTCCTCCCGGGTTGATGATGCACCGGGTGTCTCCCAGGGGCGTCGGCGCGTCGCAGAAAAACTCAAGGAACGTGGCATCGCCATTGGTCGCTTCGCAGATGAAAGGGATATGTGAGTGTCCTACCAGACCATACGGGGTAGCCATCACGGCAAACGTGTCCAGGGCCGCTCCTGCATTCAAAAGGTACTCGGTGAGGGGGGCTTTGAGGCTGCCGTGGACCAGGGTGAAATCGCCGGTTGTAACGGTAAGGGGCAACGCAGCCAGGAAATCAAACCCATCCCGGGACAATTGTGCCGATGTCCATTGAGTGGATGCCTGGGCGGCTGGGTTGAAATTTGATATACAGAGCTTGTTGACCGCGGCAAAATCGTGATTTCCGGCAACCATTACCAGGTGACGCCCGCGGAGCAACTCCAGGCAGGCGTTGGGGTCGGGGCCGTAGCCAACGGTATCCCCAAGGCACCAGATTTCGTCGAACCCGCCCCGGTCACTGGCATCAGCCAAAACCGCGTTTAACGCCTCCAGGTTCGCGTGGACGTCCGCAAGGATCAGGCTCCGCACCGATTCTCCTATCTAAATCCGAGTAATTTCATTATACCGGGTCTTGTCAGGCAATGGATTTACGGTTCTGACACTCTTCGAATATCCAACGCCCTTTTCCCAGTTATGGCCGGGGTGTATACTCAGCCCCTAGCGGCTCCTAACCGTCGCTCCCGTGACCCTCGAATTAGACGCCTAAAAGGCAGGTTTCAGGACATGGCAGAAGCCGTTCAACGCCCAGGGGGATTGGTTACACCAGACGTGTCCACTGAGCCGGGACGCTCGAGCAACTCGGTCATGGCAACGACCGTGATCAGCGCGCACGGCTTGGAGCACATGTACGCCCACAGTTTCAACGTCATCCTGCCTGTGATATACGACGCCATGGGGTTGGTCCCAATTCAAGGCGCGCTTTTGCTGGTAGTGCGTCGTCTGGTCGGGGGCATCACCAGTATGGCAAGCGGCTTCTTCGTGGACCTGTTCCATCACAAGGTCAACGGGATTCTGGCATTTAGCATGGGATTGATCGGCGTCGGTTACCTGCTGGTGTCGGTCTCGCAGGTCTACTGGGTGATATTGGCTGCACTCGCCTTGGCCTCCGGGGGCAGCGCCTTGTGGCACCCGCCTGCCTTGGGGCTGTTAGCTCGGCGGTTCCCAGCACGGAGGGGCTTCTTCATATCCTTGCACCGTTCCATGGGGAACATCGGGGACTGGGCCGGCCCGCTTTTGGTCGGCGGCCTTCTGGGAATCTTAAGCTGGCGGTTGATTCTGGGGGGCGGCACACCGGTATTGATCATCCTGGCAGTAGTAATTTTCTTCCTCCTCAAAAACGCCGGCGGCCAGAAGGTGGAGGGGGCGCCGGTCATGGCCAACTTCTTCAAGCAGGGGAGGGGCATGCGGGAGGCATTCAAAGGTGGAGGCATGTGGGCCATCTTTGGGGTTTCCGCGCTTCGGGGAATGGGCGACGTGGCCGTCCTGTTCGTCCTGCCACTCTACCTGACCCGAAGCTTCGAGGATGGCGGGTTGGCCAAGTCATCCATCTGGGTTGGTGTCCACGTGGCGCTGCTGGCGGCCCCGGGGGTTTTCAGCGGCCCCCTGTTCGGCGCCATGTCCGACAAGATTGGCCGCCGTTCCATTATCTCCTTCATTATGGGCGTGTCGGTCGTCCTTCCGGTTGCAATCGCCCTGGGCGGCTCCGGAATCTGGATGACCCTATCGGTGGGGCTGTTTGGGCTGTTCCACTTCTCGGTGAATTCCCTGACGCAGGCCGCAGCTATCGACGTAGCTGAGGGGAAAGGACTGGAGGCCACCTTCATCGGGCTAATGTGGGGCAGCAACTCGGCCTTCGGAACGATTTCCCTGATAGCCGTGGGAATATTGGTGGGCGGCGGCGACTGGATCAATTGATCGGCCTGAACTTTGACTTCGCTGGGTACGGCTGGCGCTCCGGCTTTTATTTCGGCTCAGCCATGTTCCTCCTTGGCTGGGTGGCGTCTTTGATGATACCTGCCGCAGCGGGGCGTAGAGACCCACAACCGGCGTAACCCGTGAATTCGTCTGTCCGGGACCTGGCTGGGCTTGGCGTCCGGTCCCGGAAGACTCAGTCCTGTTTCTTTAAAGCGTTCTCGTAGTCCTCTGGGGTGTTAAGGTCCCAGAGGACTTCCGGTATTCCCAATTCCACCTTGTTGACTTCATTTTTGTGCCGTTGCGTGACGGCTTTCAAGCCCAGGGTTGCCTCATCCACTTGGGCCAATTCCTCTATCAGGCTGGCAGAGATTACGATTGGATGCCCACCCTGGCCTTGGAAGGCCGGGTTGGTTATCAGACCGGGCTGCCGCCGGTGGCTGTCCAGGACTTTCTGGATGGTAGCCGGTTGCCGCGGTTGGTCCACGTTCAAGATCAACATGTCTTGGGGGCGGAACTCTTTCGCTGCCGCCACTCCAACTTTCAAGGAAGTGGTCTTGCCCAACATGTAGTCGGGATTGATGGCCCAATGAACCCCGTCCATCCCTTCCAACAAAGATTTGAGTTCACCGGCGCGATGGCCCAAGACCACCACGACCCGGTCTGCGCCTCCTTCCAGCAAAGCATCTACCTGGTAGCGTAACAAAACAGAGCCCTGCCATGGCAGCAGGGCTTTCAACTGTTTCATTCGGCGCGATTCCCCGGCGGCCAGCAGAATGGCGACGGTGGGCGCGGAGGTGTTATTCATGGCTCGGACCGGCAGTAGTTTCTGGACCTAGGCTTCTACTGCGTTTTCCACGATGTTGGCGGCTCGCTCGATAAACCACTCATCCATGCTCATGGGCGCGCCCTTGCCGCCGCGGCGGACCATGATTATTTCGGACATGATGCTTACGGCCAACTCCTCCGGCGACAACGCTCCAATGTCGAGCCCGACAGGGGCGTGGACCTGCCTCAGCCGGTCGACCGGAACGCCTTGTTGAATGAGCCTGCGGTAGATCATCATGGTCTTGCGCCGGCTGCCCAGCAGGCCGATGTAGCGCGCCCGGGTTTTCAACGCGGATTCCAGCGCCATGTCGTCGAAACGATGTCCTCGGGTGGCCACGACCACGAAACTGTTGACGTTCAGTGAGAGCAGGTCCGACCAGTGTTCATAGGGGGTGACGATGGTCTGTTCGGCCCAGGGAAACCGTTCCTCGTTGGCGAACTCGGGGCGGTCGTCTACCACGTACACCCGGTAGCCCAGAGAATGAGCCAGGTCTGCGGTGGCCTTACCCACGTGTCCTCCGCCCACCATAACCAGCGTTGGCGGCGTGGTGAACCCCTCCACGAACACCTCGGTGCCGGTGTTGGTGCTGAATGATTCGGTATTGCCAACTTCCGCCACCCGTTTGGCAACCTCAATGGCCTGTTGGTCCAGATCGGCGCTTCCCAGCGTGCCCGTCACCGAGCCATCCAATCGCAGCAGCAACTTGGCCCCTAGGTTATCGCCCCCTTCGCGAACGTTGACCACGGTAGCCAATCCAACCGCCTGACCGCCTTCATAGGCTTCGATCAACTCATCGCCGATGTCCGAGAAGTCCGCAGGCTCCCTGATCGGCTCCAGAAAGAAGTACATGGATCCGCCGCAGACCAAGCCGTCCCGGGCGGCGATGTCTTCATTCAGGAAATAGTCTTTGAATTCGGGACCGCCTTGCTGTCTGAGAATTTCCTGGGCGGCGAACCAGATGTCGCCCTCGACGCAACCCCCGCCCAAAGTGCCCACACCCGAACCATCCTGGCGCACCAACAGCATTGCGCCCGCCTTTTGGGGGGTCGAACCCTTGGTCCGGACCACGGTTGCCAGGACGCAGGGTTCACCTTCTTTGGACAGTTTGGCGGCTTCTTGAATTACTTCTTTCATGACCTAATTCTCTTCCCAAAACCGGCGCTTGATCCGGTATTCCAACTCTTTTCGATACCGCCCTAGCTTAACAAAAACCGGCTTCCCTAGCAAAGGGAATGTGGTAGGCCGGCATGGAAAACGCATTCCAATATGGCGCGGGAATCTTGCATCCAATGGGATGCCTGATGGCTTTATATTCGGCTTGCCCCCACCCCCCGTATATCACACCGCGACGGGAATCCAGAGCCCCTTTAGTCGCTAGATCCCGTTCGGGAACGCAGGACGCAGGCTGTCTTGCCTGTGCTGGACCGGCCCGACCTGGACCATTGCTGGCTTGCCCCGGATAGTCGGGTCTCAGACAGGGCGCTGAATTCTCGCAGCGACGAAAAACTACGATGGACAATGAATGGGACCCGCCTGATGACCCGCGGCCAGCCGCCCTAACCGGCGGTGAACCTTGCCGCCGCTTCCGAACCGCCGGTAGCATCCCCTTCGCTGTAGGAGTGTGCGCCGGCGCCCGCCAGAGCGCCTCCCTGCACAATCAGGTACTCCTCCCTGATCGGTTGTCCGCTCAACCAGCATTCCAGTATCTCGCGGACCCCCGCCGCGTAGCGGGCTTGGGCGGAAAGGGAGGTGCCCGAGGTGTGGGGAGTCATGGCGTGGTTTGCCATGGTTCTCCAGGGATGATCATTGGGGGCCGGCTGAGGAAACCAAACGTCTCCGGCATAGCCCGCAAGCTGGCCGATATCCAGTGCTCTGACAATGGCGTCCCGGTCGCAGATTTTGCCGCGGGCGGTGTTGACGATGTATGAGCCGCGTTTCATCTTGCCGATCAGCTCGTCGTTGAACATATTCTCCGTTTCGGGATGGAGAGGGCAATGAATACTGACCACGTCGCATACGCTGACCAGCGATTCTACGGTTTGATGAAACGTCAGCCCCAACTCTTGCTCGATATCGGCGGAAAGCCGGTGCCTGTCGGTGTAGTGGAGCTTGACGTCGAAAGGCTTCATTCGTTTCAGTACTGCCAGACCGATTCTGCCGGCGGCCACCACGCCCACGTCCATTCCCTCGATGTCGTAGGACCTGGAAACGGCGTCGGCAATGTTCCAACCTCCCCTGATGACCCAACCGTACTGGGGAATGTAGTCCCGGACCAACGCCAGCATCTGCATAACGGCGTGTTCCGCGACGCTGATGCTGTTGCACCAGGTGACTTCGCAGACGGTGATGTTCCTGTCGATGGCTGCCTGGAGGTCGACGTGATCCGACCCGATTCCGGCGGTTATGGCCAACTTGAGGTTGACGGCTTTTTCAATCCGCTCGGCTGTGAGATACGCGGGCCAGAAGGGTTGGGATATGACTATGTCAGCGTCGGTCAGCTCTCGTTCGAAAACGGAATCGGGTCCATCTTTGTCCGCCGTTACGACGAACCGATGTCCCCCTTCGACCAGAAACTGCTCCAGCCCAAGTCCGCCCGAAACCGATCCCAGCAGGTGGCCCGGAGCGAAGTCTATGGAGGCCGGCGATGGCAAAGTTTGGCCGTCCGGATACCGGGTTAGGCCGGGAATACTTTCTCTGGCATAGTTTGGCGGAAATCCCGCCACCGGATCGGAATAGAGAACACAAAGCACTTTCTGAGCGGCGGTAGAACTCATGCTAAACTCCTTGTTCCGGTTCCCAACATTATATATCCAATCATCCCGGCCTCCGGCTTGGAACCACTGGCGGTTATGATCCAGATAATACGGTGGACTTGAGACGCAGATTTCCGGTGACGTCCGGGTCTAGCGGCAGTTGTTGGTTGTACGATGTGTTGTTGGATCGTCCCACTTCAGGGCGAGCAGCGGCGCGTTCCAGCGTCAAGGCCCGGCTAATTGACGGAGTCGTGTCCCGTGGATAGGATGGCTCTATACCCCACCCCACGACGTATCGGTCTATGCACTTCAAAGGATAGAACATGCCACCTAATGACGGGTCCGACGCCTTGAAACAGCTGAGACGCATTGAGGGGCATTTGACCGGCATGCGAAGGATGCTGAGCTCGGACAACCACTGCGCGTCTTTTTTATGGAGGGCATCCCCGGCGGGCGGACAGCGCAGAGGTGGTCGGAGAACTCAAAGACCTTTAAATTCCGGCTAATAAACAGCGGGAGAGACCAGCCCCGGTTGGTCGGTCAGGGTATTTCAATTGTCCCCCGTTATTCTTGCCGCAGCGGGAATCCAGAGCCCTTGTCATGCGCCAAGACGGTTATGGGAGTTAAGACACGCCGGGTGGACGGGTCGACGTCCCACCTGGACCATTCCTACAGACCCGCATCGGGTTGGATGGGAGAAAGGGCTCTGGATTCCCGCTGCGGCGAGAATGACGGGAGGAGAGGGCAATATGGTGTCTGTATTCCCGGTGCGGCGAGAATGATGAGGGGATTCAATGACAATTGAAAGACCCCGGCCAGGCGTTTAACCCCACAGTTTCACAGGAGGAACCCATGGCAGCCTACGTGTTGGTAGATATTGAAGTAACCGACGCCGAACCTTACGCCGATTACCGCCGGCAGGTCCCGCCTATCGTGGAAAAATTTGGCGGGAAATACCTGGTGCGGGGAGGTGATTTGGAAACCCTGGAAGGGGATTGGACTCCGCGCCGGCTGGTGGTTTTGGAATTCCCCACCGTAGAGAAGGCCAAACAGTTTTACGATTCTGAGGAGTACCGGCCGCTCAGAGAGCTGCGAATCCGTTCCACTGACAGCAAGATGGTGTTGGTGGATGGCGTATAGACCCTGCTCCGGCGTTCGTTCCGGAGCAAACAAGGACCGGCATGGCTGACAGGCAAGAAATACCGCAGGCAATCACCCTCCCGGTGGAGGGGATGACCTGCGCTGCCTGCGTTTCCCACGTGGAAAACGCCCTTAAGCGCGTTCCCGGTGTTTCCAGGGCAGCGGTGAACCTGGCGACCGAAAAAGCCTTGGTGGAATTTGCGTCCCAAAGTGCTTCTAGTGGTTCCCTGGAGGACTTGCGGGAGGCGGTTGCCAAGGCTGGCTACGCGGTTGGCTCGGCCAAGTCAACGTTGGCCATAGGCGGCATGACCTGCGCCGCCTGCGTGATGCACGTGGAAAACGCTTTGAAACGGGTTCCCGGCGTTTCCGGCGCGGTGGTGAACCTGGCTACCGAGAAAGCGTCGGTGGAATTCATACCCGGCGTGGCTGGGATGGACCTGTTCCGCCGAGCAGTGGAGCAGGCCGGGTACCGGGTGGAGGATGCAGCCGACGATTCCGAAGATGGTCGTAGCGAGTTGGAACGCCTGGCCAAGGTCAGGGAGATTCGGGAGCTCAGGGCCAGGTTGTTGTTCGCGGCCACGGCGGGGGCGTTACTGTTCCTTGGTACCTTCCCCGGCTTTCCCTGGACCGAGCCGCTGCTTGGCCGGTCTTTCTACCCGTTCTTGCTTTGGGCATTGGCTACGCCGGTACAGTTCTGGTCGGGGTGGTCCTTCTATACCTCTGGGATCGGCGCACTCCGGCACGGCTCCGCCAACATGCACACGTTGATTGCACTGGGAACCTCAACGGCCTACGGGTTCAGCGCCGTGGTAGTAGCGCTGGATGCCCTAGCGCCCCAGGTCCTGGCGTCAAGAGGCGTGGGGACGGCGGTCTACTTCGACACCGCCGCTATTATCGTGGCGCTGGTCCTGATGGGACGCTTCCTGGAAGCCCGTGCCAGGGGTCAGACCTCGGAAGCCATCCGCCGTCTGATTGGCCTCAGACCCAACACGGCACGGGTGATGCGCGACGGCCAGGAAACAAGCCTGCCGATCGACGCGGTGGTTCCCGGTGACGTTGTGTTGGTCCGCCCGGGCGAGTCCATTCCCGTGGATGGCAGGGTTATCGAAGGCGTCTCCACCGTCGACGAGTCCATGCTAACCGGGGAAAGCATTCCGGTGGACAAAGGCCCGGATGACATGGTCTACGGGGCGACTATGAATAAGAACGGATCGTTCCGGTTCGAGGCCACCGGGGTGGGCCGTGACACGGCTCTCGCCCGGATCATCCGGTTGGTGGAAGAGGCGCAGGGGTCTAAGACGGCCATCCAGAGTTTGGCGGACCGTGTCGCCGCTTACTTTGTTCCTGCAGTAATCGCGGCGGCCCTGGCGTCATTCCTGTTCTGGGTGCTGCTGGGCCCTGCGCCGGCACTTACCTTTGCGATTCTGGTTTTTGTGGCCGTTTTGATTATTGCCTGCCCCTGCGCGCTGGGATTGGCCACCCCAACGGCCATCATCGTTGGAATCGGTAGGGGGGCCGAGAAGGGTGTGCTGGTCCGGAGCGCCCGTGCGCTGGAAGTCGCCCACCGGGTAAACTTGGTGGTTATGGACAAGACCGGCACCCTTACCACCGGCCACCCGGTTGTGACCGGCGTGATCCTCGCCTCCGGCCTCGAAACATCAGACGGGCCGGGCGGGTTGCCCGTGATGTCGGAAAACGAGGTCCTTCGGCTCGCTGGCGCGGCGGAGTTGGGTTCAGAGCACCCCGTTGGCAAAGCGATCGTCCGCGAAGCCAGGGCCAGGGACCTATCGTTGGACTATCCTGGGTATTTCGCCGCCATACCGGGCCGGGGGGTTGAGGCCCAGGTTAATGGCAGATTGGTCCGGTTGGGGACGCAGGCGTTGCTGCAGGACGCCGGGATAGACGTCGATGGCTTGGCGCAGGTTGCGGCGGAATTGGCGGCTTCGGGAAAGACTCCGCTGTTTGTGGCTTCGGATGACCAGGCCGTGGGCGTCATAGCCGTGGCCGACACTCCTAAGGAAGGCGCCGCCTCGGAGGTGTCGCGCCTGAAAGAGCTTGGCGTTGAGGTGGTGATGCTCACCGGTGACAATTCCCGGGCGGCGGCGGCCATCGCCCGGGAATTGGGCATCGACGAAGTGGAATCCGAGGTAATGCCGGAGAACAAGGTTGAGGTGGTGAAGCGGCTGCAGGCCCGGGGCAACGTGGTCGCCATGGTGGGCGACGGCATCAACGACGCCCCGGCCCTGGTCCAGGCGGACGTGGGGATTGCCATGGGGACCGGTGCCGACGTGGCCATGGAATCGGCGGATGTGACGCTGATGCGAGGGGACTTGGCCGGGGTCGGCAGCGCGTTGGTGTTGAGCCGGTTGACCATCCGGGTTATCAAGCAGAACCTGTTCTGGGCGTTCTTCTACAACGTGATGCTCATACCCGTGGCTGCCGGAGTGCTGTATCCGGTGTTCAACGCCCTGGGAGGCGTGCCCGGGGAGTTGGGCCTCTTTTTTGGTGAGCACGGGTTTCTTAATCCGGTCCTGGCGGCTTTGGCCATGGCCTTCAGTTCGGTAACCGTCGTCACCAACTCCTTGCGCCTGCGCCGGGCAGGGATTTAGACTCCTGAGGCCGACAACCGACAGCTGAGATCAGTAGCAAAAAATCCCGGGAGGTTTCACCATGGCCACGGCCATCGACCCGATATGCAAAATGGAAGTTGACACCGACAACCCGCCGGGCGGGAGCAGCGAACACGAGGGGACTACCTACTACTTTTGTGCGCCGGGGTGCAAGGTGGCCTTCGAGCAGGACCCCCACGCGTACCTGGGAGAACACGACCACGGGCACGACGACCACGGAGCCCATGACCCCGGGCACTCTTCGGCCAGCTCGGCGCCGGAAAAGAAACCGGGATTTTTCGCCAGGTTATTCGGACGAGGTTAGTTAGAGGGTGAGGCCGGAGCCGGGTTCAGCCGCTTCTGTCTCTTCTATGCAGCTGCCCCACAGCACCGCTTGTACTTTTTGCCGCTGCCGCAAGGGCAGGGAGCGTTTCGCCCAACCTTGGCCCTGCCACCCGGCGTTGCGTCGTTACGGTTCCCGTTCACCTGGGCCATGGGGCTCCCCATGGAGGGCTGGCCCGACGGCCGCCTGACTCTGCCGTTGGGCTCCCCGCCGCCATCGTTAAGGGTGACGTGAAACAGGGTGTGGACAACGTCGTGCTGCATCCGGGCCAACAGGTCCTGGAACATCTTGCGGCCTTCCGAGCGGTACATAACCAGGGGATCTCGCTGGCCGTAGGCGTGAAGGCCTATTCCGGTCCGCAGGTTTTCCATGCCGGTCAGGTGGTTTACCCAGTGGGTGTCAATGGCCCTTAGCAACAGCAGCCTTTCCACGGTGCGCATCTGTTCGGGCCCAATCTCGGCTTCCCGGTTATCCAGGGCGATTTCGGCGTAGCCGTTCAGAATCTCTTGCACCTGGTCCTGGCGGAGCTGGACGACCATGTCCTCATCGGCCAGATTGGGCGGCAGAGAGCAGACCTGCTCCAGGTCGCTCAGGAATTCGCCGGGGTTCCAGTCGTCGGCGTGGCGGCCCGGCAGGTGGCGGCTCACCAGGTCCTGGAACTCCTGACGCAGCATGTCCAGGATCCTGGTACGGAGATTCTCGCCTTTCAGTATGTCGCCGCGGTAGCCGTAGATAACCTCCCGCTGGGTGTTCAACACGTCGTCGTAGTTCAGCAGATGCTTCCGCATGTCGAAGTGGTAGCCTTCCACCTTGATCTGGGCGTTCCCGATGGACTTGGTCACCAACTTGTTTTCGATGGGAGCGTCCTCTTCCATCCCGGTCCAACCCATCACCGTCTTGATGCGGTCCCCGCCAAAGCGGCGCATCAACTCGTCCTCCAGAGAGACATAGAACTGGGAACTGCCCGGGTCCCCCTGGCGGCCGGAGCGGCCCCGGAGCTGGTTGTCGATGCGCCGGGCTTCATGATGTTCGGTGCCCAACACGTAAAGGCCGCCCAACTCCACCACCTTGTCGTGCTCTGCCTGCCACTCGGGTCGGTTTATATCGGCCCCGCCCAGGACTATGTCGGTCCCTCTTCCCGCCATGTTGGTGGATACGGTGACCGCTCCCAACCGGCCGGCCTGGGCTATGATCGAGGCTTCTTGCTCATGGTTCTTCGCGTTGAGCACCTCATGGGCGACGCCCCTGCGTTTAAGCATGGCGCTGAGACGCTCTGACGATTCGATTGACGTGGTTCCCACCAGCACCGGCCGGCCTTCCTTGTTCAGTGACTCAATCTTGTCCGCCGCCATCCGCCACCTGGCTTCCTCGTTCTGGAAAATGAGGTCCGGGAGTTCTTCCCGGGCCATTGGCAGGTTCGTCGGCGCAACGGCTACTTCCAAGCCGTAAATCTTGTGAAATTCATCGGCCTCGGTTTCGGCGGTTCCGGTCATACCCGCTAACTTCCGGTACATACGGAAGTAGTTTTGCAGCGTTATCGTGGCGTAGGTAATGCTTTCCCGTTGGATGGGTACCCCTTCTTTCGCTTCAACCGCCTGATGTAACCCGTCGGACCAACGGCGGCCGAATTGGAGCCGACCGGTGAACTCGTCAACAATGACCACCTCACCATCCCGGACCACGTACTCCTTGTCACGGGTTTTCATTATTTGGGCGCTCAGGGCGTTTTCCATGTAGTGGACCAGGTGGAAATTTTCCGGCTCATAAAGGTTGGGGGTGTTGGTCCACTTCTCCATCTTGGCAATGCCGTCCTGGGTCAACGAAATGGCCTGGGTGCGGTCATCGATGGTGTAGTCCTCTTCGGCCTTCAGCCTGGGCACCAGCTTGGCGAAAGTTTGGTAGTGTTGGACCGGTTCCGCGGCAGGCCCGCTGATGATCAACGGTGTCCGGGCCTCGTCGATCAGGATGTTGTCCACTTCGTCCACGATGGCGAAATTCAGTTCCCTTTGCACACGTTGCGCGGCCTCGAGGGCCATGTTGTCCCTGAGGTAATCAAAGCCAAATTCGTTGTTGGTTCCGTAGGTGATGTCTGCCTGATAGGCCTCCGCGCGGCTGACCCATCTCAGGAACTTGAGCCCGTTGGGTGGATCTGTGAGTTCCGGATCGTATATGTACGCGGCGTCGTGCTGGAGACACGCCACGGACAGACCCAGGGCGTGATACACCGGCCCCATCCACACGGGGTCCCGCCGGGCGAGGTAATCGTTCACCGTCACGACGTGGACACCGTTCCCCGATAGGGCGTTCAGGTAAACGGGCAGGGTGGCGACCAGGGTCTTGCCCTCGCCGGTCTTCATTTCGGCAATTTGGCCCCGATGCAGGACAGTGCCTCCGATCACCTGGACGTCATAGTGCCTCTGTCCCAGGTTGCGTTTGGCGGATTCTCTAACTGCGGCAAAGGCCTCCGGCAGCAACTCGTCGAGAGACTCCCCGCCGGCCAAACGGGACTTGAAGACCTGGGTCTTGTCCAGCAATTCGGCATCGGACAATGCCTGGAAATGCCCCTCGAGCCTATTGACCTTCTCGACCAGTGGGGCGGTTTTCTTGGCCAGCCGCCCGCTATTATCGCTAACCAGCTTATTCAGTAATGACACCATCGGAAGAAACCCTCAAGGCATTGACACGAAGCTCTGAGATCTTATTGTACCCAATGAAGCGTCCACCTGCACGGCCCTGCCGGAACAGCAGTACTGGAATCGCCCTTCAACCCGTAGGTACCGCGGCCGAAAAAATTCCGCAGCAGCGGCCGGAAAGGAGCCGACCTTACATCTGCCGGCAATGCCCAGCGCCGGGACCGTTTCTTTTAGCGTGAGCGTGCTCAGGGCGGGCAGTTTTGGGCCCCGAGGGGGAGAGGATGACGATGGACGGGGTCGGATGGAGCGAGTTAGGGCGCGGCGGGGCTTTCTACTGCGCCTATTAACTCATTGACGCTGGCTGCTCCTGAATCTGCCACCATCGCGGTCAGTTCCTCTAGTATGCGAAATGGAGATTCCAGGTTGACCAGGTTGGCGCTGCCGATTTGAACCGCGGTAGCTCCGGCCAGGATGTATTCCATTGCGTGCGCGCCGGTGAAGATGCCGCCCACGCCGATGATCGGAACGTCCACCACTTGGGCGGCCCGGTGCACCAACGCCAGGGACACGGGTCGGAGCCCTTCCCCGGAAAGGCCGCCGGTGATGGCCCCCAGGACCGGCCGCCTGGTTATTGGATCAATCTTCATTGCGGGCAGGGTGTTGGAAATGGTCAAGGCGTCTGCGCCGGCGTCAACCGCGGCCAGGGCGATTTCGGTGATATCGGGAACATTCGGCGCCAATTTAACCATGACCGGCAGGTCATTGTTGGCCTTGACGGCGGTCACGGCGGTTGCGGTGAGCTTGGCGCTGTGGCTGAAGAGGGCTCCGGATTCTATGTTGGGGCAACTGAGGTTGAGCTCGATGCCCTGGAATGCTGTATCGCCTTGAGCCATAGCCGCCATTTCCCCGAACTGGGCGGCGCTGTCCGCCGACAGGCTTAGCAGCATGGTAGTGTCCCACAGCGCCCACTGTTCGGACAGCCCCCCAACTGCCTGTTCGATACCGGGGTTGGCTAACCCGATAGAGTTGAGCATGATGCTCTCCCCAGTTTCACGGCCAACACGAAAGGATTGGGGATACCAGCGAGGCTCCGGGTTGCCTTCCCGGGGGAGGCGGGTCACCGTCTTGGGGATAACTGCGCCTAGCCGGCGCAAGGCCAGGTCGGGGCTCAAACCCCGACCGTAGCCGTCGTACCCCAGGGTGCCGGAGGCGATCATAACCGGGTTTGCCAGGATCAGGTGTCGGGGGTGGCGAGGAGCCAGGTCGACCTCAAGGTCGACCTGGCGTTGTGTTGCCTCTGGTTGGGCTTTGGCCGGGGACTCGACCCTAGTCGGGGTTTTCGTCTCCAGCTTGGTGGCTGTCGATTTCGGTTGCATCCTCCTCCCCGCCGGTATCAGAAACGTTTACGACTTCTTCGCCAAGGGGGGCCAACGAGCCCACGGGGACCTCTTCGGCGTCAACCCCGGATATCGAGCCGGTTAGTTCTATCACCGTCGACGCGCCGTCGCTGCTAAGGATGGGTTGGTCTTCTTCTTCGGCTTCGTCGTCGTCCTCATCGTCCAGTTCATCGTTAAATTCCAGGTCGTCGTCAGCCTCGAACAGGTCTTTTTCCGGGGACAGCGCCGGCTCAATTGCGATAATCGTGGTATCGTCCGGTTCGTTCTCGCCGATCCCCAACCAGCCGGCCGATGCGAGCTCGGCCAACTCTGGCGGTTGTTCCGGCGCCAGCAGTTCATCCATGCCCGGAATCTGGACCCGGGCGGGGATCAACCTGCCGATGATTACGTTCTCTTTGAGTCCCAATAGCCCGTCTTGAGCTCCGCTGACGGCTGCTTGGGTCAGGACCCGTGTGGTTTCCTGGAAGGATGCGGCCGAAAGGAAGCTGTTGGTGAGCAGCGATGCCCTGGTTACGCCAAGCAAAATGGGCTTGGCCGTAGCCGGTTCGCCGCCTTCCGCCAGCACCTTGGCGTTTTTCTCATGGAATTCGAACTTGTCCACATTCTGGCCGGGGATGAAGTCTGAATCCCCGGTGGCATCAACCTGGACCCGCCGCAACATCTGGCGCAGGATAATCTCGATGTGTTTGTCGTGGATGGCCACACCCTGCGCTTGGTAGACCTGTTGCACCTGGTCCACCAGGTATCTTTGAAGCTCGTCCTTGCCGCGAATGTGCATGATGTCGTGTGGGTTCAAGGGGCCGGCGGTTAGGGCGTCTCCGGCCGAAATCTGAGCGCCGTCTACCACCAGTATCCGGGCAGTGGCGGGAATGATGTGTTCCCGTTCGTCCACGTCCTCCCAAATGATTGACACGGTGTCTTCACCCAGTTCTACCCTCCCGCCGATGTTGGCCACAACCTGCTGGCCCGGTTGGGTACTAGCTTCGGATTCGCTGTCTTCGTCGGCGACAGTCCCGGCCAGGATCATACGCGGCTCGACGTACTCGCCGTCATCCACCAGCAGCTTGGCGCCTTCGGGCAGCGCGTAGTCTTCTCGGAACTCCTCATGGCTTACCAACCGCAGCCGGCGTCCATCTTCGGTAGTCTCCACGGACACGATTCCGTCAATGTCGGCCAGGATTGCGGCACCCTTGGGCACTCGGGCTTCAAACAACTCCTCAACCCTGGGCAAACCGCTGGTGATGTCGGTGCCGGCCACGCCACCGGTGTGGAAGGTGCGCATGGTCAACTGGGTGCCGGGTTCGCCGATGCTCTGGGCGGCGATGATGCCGACGGCCTGGCCGATTCCCACCGTCAAGCCGGTGGCGGGCAAACGCCCGTAACAAAGCTGGCAGACCCCCCGGTGGGCTTCACAGATTAGGGGAGACCTTACCGGTACTTCGGTTACGCCTGCCTGGGCCAGGGATTCGGCGATTGCTTCATTGATGAGTTGGTTCCGATCGACCAGGATTTCCCCGGTTTCGGGATGGGGGGTCGGCGCGGCCGCAAATCGACCCAAAATGCGCTGTTGCAGTGTTGAATCCAGCCGGTCGTTGGTCCCGCGGGAGACCCAGTAGGCGTCAACGGTGCCGCAGTCCTCTTCGAGGATAATGACTTCCTGGGCGATGTCTATCAAGCGGCGGGTCAGGTAGCCGCTGTCGGCGGTACGCAGCGCGGTGTCGGCCAACCCCTTCCTTGCGCCGTGGGTGGAGATGAAGTACTCCAGGGCGCTGAGGCCCTCACGAAAGCTGGATTTGATTGGCAGGTCGATGATCCGGCCTTTGGGGTTGCTCATCAGCCCGCGCATTCCCGCCATCTGTTTAATCTGGGAAATGTTACCCTTGGCTCCGGACACCGCCATGACGGCGATACCGCCGAAGTTGGGCAACTCCTCTTCCACCACCGCAGTGGTGCGGTCGGACGCAGCGGTCCAGGCATCCACTGTTCTGGAGTAACGTTCCTCTTCAGAAATTAACCCTGAGAGGTACTGGTCTTCATAACCGGACACCAGTGTGGCCGCCTCTTCCAGAATCTCCGGCTTGCGGGCCGACACCTGGATGTCGTTGATGGCAATGGTGATCCCGGAGGTAGTAGCGTAGCGGAAACCCAGTTGTTTGATACGGTCCAGTGCCGCTGCAGTCTCCTCAGGGTCCAGGGCCCGGTACAAATCGGCCGTCAGGTCTTTCAGAGCGCCGCGGTCCATGAGTTTGTTCTGATAACCCACCGATTCGGGCATGGTCTCATTGAATATCAGCCGGCCCACCGTGGTTTCCAACACGGGTTCATCGTCGTCGAACGACTCTTGAAGGGCGTACTGGGCGGGCAAATGCTTCACCCGAATTCGGGCCTGTAAGTCCACCAGCTCTGACGCGTAAGCCACCTGGGCTTCGTCGGAATCGTAGAATTCCATACCTTCGCCGGCGGAGCCTTCCCGGATTTGGGTAAGGTAGTAGCAACCCATGACCATATCCAGGGTGGGGGCGACCAGTGGGTCTCCGGAGGCAGGTGAAAGCATGTTGTGCGTGCTTAACATAGCCTCTTTGGCCTCCAGCACGGCCATGCGGGACAGCGGGACATGCACGGCCATCTGGTCGCCGTCGAAGTCGGCGTTGAACGCGGAGCACACCAACGGATGTATCTGGATGGCATTGCCTTCGATCAACACGGGCATGAACGCCTGGATTCCCAAGCGGTGCAGCGTGGGAGCCCGGTTGAGCAGTACCGGGCGGTCTTTGATCACGTCTTCCAGGATGTCCCATACTTCAGGACGGGCTCTTTCCACCATGCGCTTGGCGTTCTTGATGTTGGGCGCAATGCCAAGCACCACCAGACGGTGCATCACGAATGGCTTGAAGAGCTCCAGAGCCATGCGTTTGGGCAGCCCGCACTCGTTCATTTTCAGTTCCGGGCCAACCACAATTACCGATCGACCGCTATAGTCCACCCGCTTGCCCAGCAGGTTCTGGCGGAATCGGCCCTGCTTCCCTCTCAAGAGGTCAGACAGGCTCTTCAGCTTGTGGTTATGGCTGCCCTGGATGGGTCGTCCGCGGCGGCCGTTGTCTATCAGGGCGTCCACGGCCTCCTGCAACATTCTCTTTTCATTGCGGATGATGATTTCGGGGGCGGCGAGGTCCATCAACCGCTTCAAGCGGTTGTTGCGGTTGATTACCCGGCGGTACAAATCGTTCAGGTCGCTGGTGGCGAAACGCCCGCCGTCTAGTTGGACCATGGGGCGAAGCTCGGGGGGGAGCACGGGAAGAATGGAGAGGATCATGTCCTCAACCCTGTTGCCGCTGTTTCGGAAAGACTCAACAACCCGCAGTCGTTTGATGGCCTTTTTGCGCCGCTGACCCGAGGTGGTCTGCATCTCGTTGATCAACTGCTCCCGCAGAGCTTCCAGGTCTATGGTGCGCAGGATTGCCAGAATGGCCTCTGCCCCCATGTTGGCCTGGAACACGTTGCCGTAGCGGTCCTTCAGCTCACGGTACCGGGATTCGGCGATGAGCTTATGCACCCGGAGGTCTTCCAGTTCATCGACGTTTGCCTGGTATTGTTCTTCCTGTTGGGCTTCCTGCTGGGCCAGTTGGTCGTTAATGGCGTCTATTTCCGCCTGCCGGGCCCGGAATTCCTTCTCCGTCTCAGCGGATTGCTCCGGTGTTGGCGCTGCGCCGTTCATGCCCACGTCGGCCCCGTCAGGGGCTGTTTCTCCGGGAGAATCGCCAGCTTCGGCGTGCTCGGCATCCGCTTCAATGGGGTCGCCCTGGAGGGCTTGAATTTTTGCGGCGGCCTCGCGCTGGAACTTGCTGACTTCCAGTTCGTGCTTGATCTTCTCGGCCTCTATGGCCTCGTCGCGCATCTCATCGTCGACCGAGACGACGATATGCTGGGCGAAGTACAGGACTCGCTCCAGGTTGCGGGGAGATAGGTCAAGCAGCAAGCCCAACCGGCTTGGGGTGGTTTTGCTGAACCAGATGTGGGCGACCGGAGCGGCCAACTTGATGTGGCCCATGCGCTCCCGGCGGACTTTGGAGCGGGTTACCTCTACGCCGCACCGGTCGCACACCACACCGCGGTAGCGGATGCGCTTGTACTTGCCGCAGAAGCATTCCCAGTCTTTGGTCGGCCCGAAAAGGCGTTCGCAGAACAACCCGTCCTTTTCCGGACGCAAGGTTCGATAGTTGATGGTCTCCGGCTTGGTAACCTCGCCGTGAGACCAGTTAAGCATCTGCTCCGGGGATGCTATTGAAATACGAATCGCATTGAAGTTAGTCCCCCGGGACTCGGTGCGGTCGGCCATCCTGACCATTAAAGAACCTCCAACGTCTGATATAGGTCAGTATCGTCAGTCATGCCTTGGGTTAGTGGAGGGTGAACGTCTTCATTGAACAACTCTACCGAAAGACCCAGGCTTTGCAATTCCTTCAACAACACGTTGAACGACTCGGGTACGCCGGGTTGGCCGATCTGCTCACCCTTAACTATTGCTTCGTAGGTCTTAACCCGCCCGGCGACGTCGTCAGACTTGACGGTGAGCACTTCCTGCAGGTTGTAGGCGGCGCTGTAGGCCTCCAGTGCCCAGACTTCCATTTCACCGAACCGCTGGCCTCCGAATTGGGCCTTCCCGCCCAGTGGTTGCTGGGTGATCATGGAGTACGGGCCGGTTGACCGGGCGTGAATCTTGTCTTCCACCAGGTGTATCAGCTTGAGGATATAGATGACCCCCACGGTAACCGCCTGGTCGAAGCGGGCGCCGGTCCTGCCGTCGTAGAGGTCCAACTTGCCGAAGGTGGGTGGCGCGAGTCGCCGGTCGCGGTGAATCTGCAGAGCCAGCTGGTGCATGGCCGGCACGTCAAGCCCGGTGGTATCGGCTTTGGCGAACTCGCTCAACCAGACCCGCAGGCACGCTTCCTGGGCTTTTCCTTCGACGGCGTCGTCAAAAATCTCTCGGCCGTCATACCCCCGCTCGGCCAGCCAGTCCATAGCTTTGTCCAGGTCTACGGCGGGAGCGCCCTCCGTGGGGGCCCCATCAATTGCTCCGGCCTGCTGGAGGAACCAGACCCGGGACAAGGCATCCTCAATGGAGTAGTCGTTGGCTCCGTCGAACACCGGGGTGTTGGCCCGGTAATTGAGCTTTTGGGCGGCCCAACCAAGGTGGGTTTCCAACACTTGGCCCAGGTTCATTCGGGAAGGAACGCCGATTGGGTTGAGAATGATGTCCACCGGGGTGCCATCCTCCAGGAACGGCATGTCTTCTTCCGGCAGTATCCTGGCCACCACGCCCTTGTTTCCGTGGCGTCCTGCCATTTTGTCGCCCACGGAGATCTTCCGGGTCTGGGCAATCCAAACCCGCACCGCTTCGTTGACGCCGGGGGAAAGGTCGTCCCGGTTGGACCGGTTCATCACCCGGACGTCGATCACTTTGCCGCGCTCTCCGTGAGGCACCCTGAGGGAGGTGTCCTTTACGTCCCGGGACTTTTCTCCGAATATGGCCCGGAGCAGCTTTTCCTCGGCGGTTAACTCGGTCTCGCCTTTCGGCGTGACCTTGCCTACCAGGATATCCCCCGGCCCGACGTCTGCGCCGATGCGGATGATCCCCCGTTCGTCCAGGTCTCTAAGGCTGCCCTCTCCTATGTTGGGAATGTCTCGGGTGATTTCTTCGGGGCCCAGCTTGGTCTCCCGGGCCTCCATCTCGTGCTTTTCAATGTGGGTTGAGGTAAACCTGTCGTCCTTCACCAGTCGTTCGCTGAGGATGATGGCGTCCTCGTAGTTGTAGCCTTCCCAGGACATGAATGCCACCAGCACGTTCTGGCCCAGGGCAAGTTCTCCCTGGTCGGTGGAGGAACTGTCCGCCAGAATGTCGCCGGCCGTGACCGCGTCTCCCTTGGATACGATTGCCCGTTGGTCGAAGCAGGTGCCCTGGTTGGTTCGAGCGAACTTGATCAAGGGGTGGCTGTGCTCGAGGCCGTCCCGGTCGGTGACCACCACGTCCCGGCCGGTCACCGAAGTGACCACGCCGTCAACTCCCGCCATGACCACCTGCCCGCTGTCTCGGGCCACCCGCCCTTCGATACCGGTGCCAACCGTCGGAGCCTGCGGCCGCAACAACGGGACCGCCTGGCGCTGCATGTTGGACCCCATAAGGGCCCGGTTGGCGTCGTCGTGCTCCAGGAACGGGATAAGGGCCGCCGACACGCTCATGATCTGCATGGGCGACACGTCCATCAGGTCCACGGTGTCTGAGGGTTCCTGGATGTAGTTTTCACCGACTCTCATTTCCACCCGGTCTTGCACGAATTGGTTCAATTCGTCCAACACCGAATTCGCCTGAGCAACCCGGTAGTTTTCTTCCTGGTCTGCCGACAGGTAGACCACGGCGTCATCGCCGCTGGCTACGAAGGCCTTGACCGGTATCTGCGTGTTCGCGGGAAGCTCCCGCAACGCCGCCATCCGGTTGGGCGGGATGGCTTTACCTCTGGTTATGATAGCGGCGCCCGACTCGGTCCTGATGTCTTCGGTGACGATGCGCCCCTTCAGGTCTGGCGAGTCATTGGGAAGGCTCTTGAACACCCGGCGGTAGGGAGATTCGATGAACCCGTAGGCGTTGATCCTGGCGTACGACGCCAGGGAACTAAGCAGTCCGATGTTGGGCCCTTCCGGCGTTTCGATGGGGCAAATTCTCCCGTAGTGAGAGAAGTGGACGTCTCTGACGTCGAACCCGGCCCTTTCTCGGGAAAGGCCCCCTGGTCCTAGGGCGGAAAGGCGGCGTTTGTGGGTCAACTCCGCCAGCGGATTGGTCTGGTCCATGAACTGGGAAAGCTGGGAGCCA
Source organism: Dehalococcoidia bacterium (assembly GCA_965226825.1). Taxonomy (GTDB): domain Bacteria; phylum Chloroflexota; class Dehalococcoidia; order Lucifugimonadales; family UBA3495; genus Io17-Chloro-G2. The sequence goes on along the minus strand of CBDDED010000003.1, from coordinate 1,969,567 downwards.
CCGAAGAACTCTCGGACGGCGGCGACCACTGGGCGGATGTTGACCAACCCTTGGGGAGCGGCGGTTTCCGGGTCCACCAGGGTCATCTTCTCCTTGACCATGCGCTCCATGCGCAGCAGGCCCACTCTGACCTGGTTTTGGACCAATTCGCCCACTGCCCGGACGCGACGGTTGCCCAGGTGGTCGATGTCGTCGGGCTGGCCGTCTCCCTGATTGATCAGGATCATGGTGCGGATCACCGCGACCACGTCCTCAAGGGTCAATGTCATGACGCCTTCGTTCGATGTTCGGCTCAGCCGCCGGTTCAGCTTGTAACGGCCCACCCGGCCCAGGTCATACCGCCGGGGACCGAAGAAAAGGTTGCGGATCAGGTTGCGCGAGTTTTCCAGGCTGGGAGGTTCCCCGGGACGCAACCGCCGGTAGAATTCGACCTGAGCGACGGCGATTCGTTGGGCTTGCTCGTGGTTGTACTCTTCATCCGTGTGCAGCCACTCCCAGAGGGATTCCAGTTCGTCCTTGCGGAAATTGCTGTCCTTGGCGTCAAAGGCAGGGTCCCGGTCCAGCGTGGACTGGATGTATCTGTGAGCGTCGTCTGTGTCTATGTCGGCGAACAGTTCCAGCATCGCCTCGTCGGTTGAGACCCCCAGGGCCCGCAGAAAAGTGGATGCTGAGACCTTCCGCTTCCGGTCCACCTTGATGGAAAGAACGTCTTTGCTGGAGGTCTCAAACTCCAACCAAGCGCCTCGGGAAGGAATCAACTTGGCGAAGCAGAGGTTTCTGGCGGTAACGGCGTTGCGTTCCAGAACGAAATAGATGCCCGGGGAACGGACCAGCTGGCTTACTACCACCCGCTCGGCCCCGTTGACGATAAAGGTCCCGTTGGGAGTCATCATGGGGATGTCCCCCATGAAGATCTCTTGCTCCTTGATCTCGCCGGTTTCCTTCATAACCAACTGCGTCTTTACGTACAGCGCTTGGGACAAGGTGATTTCCCGCTCCTTGCACTCCTGAGGGAGGAACTTGGGCGGTCGGAAGTGGTGTTCCTGGAAATGAAGGTCGTATTTCTTGCCCGTGTAATCGGTGATGGGCGAGATTTCCTGATAAACTTCCTGGAGCCCATCGGTGGTAAACCACTCGTACGATTGAAGTTGGCTTTGGATCAGGTTGGGGATTTCCAGCACCTTGGGAATACGAGCGTAGCTCCGAGCGTCTGGAAGCGAGGGGCCTTGGGCAGCTTTAATGGGAAGCAAAGCCATTACCAGATCTCCTTTAGGGCAAGCAAATCCGCCGGGGTTCGAGAGTTATCCGCTAGGCAAGGACGCCTAAAAAATGGCGTAAAGAGGGGTTAGGAATGCCGAGGTCTACGGGAAAAGTGGCACAAAAAGACGTGTGAGGCATAGACCGGTAACCTGTGATTATACACGATGATGCCATCGTGTCAACACTTTTCAACCACTAAAACAGGGCAATCGCATTGAGAACGCCATCACTCCCGTATCCCCTTCGGAGCACGCCACCGACACAAGCACCTCTGGAAGCTACCGATACCGGCCCCCCAGGCTTGGGAACTCAAAGCGGGACTTCAACGGCTTTCACAGCACTGCGGATGACCACCTGTAGACGACGGCCAGATCCCAAACCATCAACACCGGCCCGCAGCTGTCCCCGTGAACCAGGCGGCGGACCCAATCTTCAGCCACCCACTCTGCTAGCATGCCTTGTGGTCTGACCCGTTTCCATTGTGGGAAGCTCAGATATGGGTCCGGCGAACACTTCCCAGTTTTTCCAAGCTCCACACATGTGGACAAATGATGACCGATTCCATTTTTTCGCCCTGGAAGGAGCGCGGATGTCAGAGGAACCAGAACCACAAGACAAAGCCTGGGACTTGCGAAACCTGCTGGTTAAAGAGCTGGTCAGCCAAGGGGCCGTCACCAGCCAGCCAGTGCGGCAGGCTTTCGAAGAAGTCCCTCGTCACCTGTTTGTGCCAAGGGTCAGTATTGCCACTGCCTATTCAAACCGACCTATTTTCATTCGATGGGAGGCAGGCATACCCATCAGTTCTTCTAGCGAGCCCAAAATGATGGCCATCATGATGGAGCAAATGAATTGGGCGCCCGGCTCCCGGGTGTTGGAAATAGGCGCCGGCACCGGTTACAACGCAGCCATCTTGGCCCACGTCGTCGGCGAAAAAGGCAGTGTCGTCACCATGGACATCGATCAAGACATCGTTGATGAGGCCGCCGGAAACTTGTCCAAGGCCGGGTATGGCAATGTCAAAGTCCTATGCGGCGACGGATTCGAAGGTTTCCCTGGAGACCGGTCGTACGACCGCATCACAGTTACCGTGGGTGCGTACGACATCTCTCCACACTGGGTCGACCAGTTGGCTGAAGGTGGAGTGATGGTGGTGCCGCTGTGGTTCAAGGGATATTGCCTGAGTGTAGCCTTGGAAAAGCACAAGGGTGAGCTCAGGAGCCTGTCTGCGAACCCTTGCCTGTTTATCCCGATCCGCGGAGAACGGCAACCAACCGAAGGATATTTCCCGATCGGCGACCCTCCCGACGAATATCTGCAGATGACCATCGGACTGGAGGAGGACGACCCGGATCTCCGCCGGGTGCTGGGGCATCTGTTCAACCAGAATGTCAGTGTCCACGGAGCCGGGCGCTCGCTGGAAGGGCAATTCCATACTCAGAACCTCGTCTCGGGCCTCTACATGTTCCTCACTGTCGACCCAAGTATCTTCAACGTATATTCGGCATCTCATGGTGGTCCTTTCCGGGGATTTGGTTATGGACTAATCGATGTCGAAAGAATGAGCGCCGCCGTTATATCGGATAGAGACCCGGAACGGGTGGTAGTTTACGGGGACGATGCAGCCTACGACCGGCTGATTGACCTGCTCGACAAGTGGGACCAGCGAGGGCGCCCTTCGGTCCACGACCTGCAAATCAGTGCGCTTTTTGACACTCCTGAATCCGTTCCGGATGGCCAATGGATACTCGCCAAGAGGTCGGCATACACCTGGGCATTCTCGTGGGGAACCTGACAACTATGTACCTGCCCCGCGTTTCAGGAGCCGGTACGCCAGACATTATCCAGGTCGAACCGCCACCCTTTGCGAAGAGGTGCTCACACCAGCAGAACGCTCAGATAGAGACCGAAGCCAAGCGATATACGCACCTCGTCCCAGCACCCCAGAACGGGACCACACCCGGACAGATTCATCCACCTCACCATACCCAACTCCTCCAAGGCCAAATGGGAAAAACTCGAACCGAGATCCAGCCAGCATCTCCAAGTTTTCCCAGAATTCAGGCCAGTGGGAAAATGAAGACACACTCCCTGAAATTTGCGGTGCGATAGCCGCCCTCAACGATCATTCTTGTCGCATTGGGAATCCAAAGCCCTTTCGATGCGGGATGACGTTTGTGTTGGTGGAGTCACGCTGGGTGTGAGTGAGCCGGGTTCCTTATAGGGATTCTATGGAGCCCATCGCAAAGGGAATGGAGGGAGTGAAATCGCTTAACCTGGTGAAACAATTAAAGAAGCCCCTTTGGTTGAATGTCGGCTTGCGAGCCCGATTCACTCAAAGGGACTTCTTGATGCCGGTAGCCCTGTGCTGTTACCAGTCGCTTACCGCATTCCGGAGCGGGTCAGGTCGTCCGCTCCGACCGGGTTGGTGCGAGACTAGTCCGGGGTGGCGCCCAATGCCGGGGCCGCGGCCCCCTCGTCGGCGGCCAGGACCCGGTTCACCGCGCTCAGGTAAGCTTTGGCGGATGCCACGATTATGTCGGTGTCGGCTCCCCGCCCGGTGTAGGTTTTCCCGGCGGAATCCACCCGAACCGTCACCGTACCCATGGCGTCCAGCCCTTCGGTGACCGCCTGGACGTTGAAGTCCACCAGCTTGCAGTCGGAACCCACCACTCGGTCGATTGCGTTACATACCGCGTCCACGGGGCCGTTGCCCGTAGAGGCGTCGGTGGTCACGCTTTGGTCCGGGCCCATCAGTCTGACAGTGGCCGTAGGAATGTCATGGTCGCCGCCGGTGAACTGAACGTGTTCCAGCGTGTAGCTGATCGGCTCGCTGGACTCCCTGTGTTCCTCGTCCATAAGGATTTCCAGGTCGCGGTCGGTGATCTCAGGCTTTTTGTCTGCCAAAGTTTTGAATGACTCAAACACGCCGTTCAGAGCCTCCCGGTCCAGGGAATATCCCAGAGCTTCCAACCGGGATTGCAGGCCGGCCCGGCCGCTTAGTTTGCCCAAGACCAGGCTGTTGCCGGGAACCCCCACCCGCTCGGGTTGCATCACCTCGTAGGTAGACCGGTCCTTCAACACCCCGTCCTGGTGGATGCCAGAGGCATGGCGGAAAGCGTTCTCGCCCACGATGGCCTTGTTGGACTGGACCGACATTCCGGTTATACGGCTCACCAACCGGCTGGCCGGATATAGCTGGGTGGTGTCGACTCCCATATCCACGTGGAACAGGTCTTTACGGGTGTCCAGGGCCATGATTATCTCTTCAAGCGAGGCGTTGCCGGCCCTTTCGCCAATGCCGTTGATGCAGCCTTCCACCTGGTTAGCGCCCGCCTCAATGGCCGCCAGGCTGTTGGACACCGAAAGGCCCAGGTCGTTATGGCAGTGGACACTGAGGTTTACATTCTCAATTCCACGGACATTGGATTTGATGTCGAGGATCAACCGCGTGAAGTCTGAAGGAATGGCGTATCCCACGGTATCGGCAATGTTGACCGTGGTGGCTCCGGCCTGGATTACCGCTTCAAGCATCTGGTAGAGATAGTCCGGCCGGGTGCGGGTGGCGTCCATGGGGGAAAATTCCACGTCGGAGCAGTAGCCGCGGGCTCGTTCCACCATAGAGACCGCCATGCCCATCACCTCTTCCCGGTCCTTCCGCAATTGGTGCATTACGTGAATGTCGGACGAGGATAGGAAGACGTGTATACGGTGTTTCTCAGCGTGCCTTACCGCCCCCCACGCCTGGTCTACGTCATTGGGATGGGCCCTGGCCAGGGAGCAGATAATGGGCCCTTGAATTTCCCGGGCAATCCGGCTTACCGCTTCGAAATCGCCCGGAGAGCTGGCGGCAAATCCGGCTTCAATGATATCCACCTTCATCCGCTGCAATTGCTTGGCAATCTCAAACTTTTCGTCGCCGGTCATTCCGATGCCGGCAGACTGTTCTCCGTCCCGGAGAGTGGTGTCCAAAAACAAGACTTTTGGATCTGGCATTTCTTTCCCTTTCCTTATTTTTCTGGTTTGTGCTTGTTTTGCCGGTTACTGACCGCCCTGTCCTCAATTCGTTGGCGGAGGCCAACGTGGACTCGGGCGTGAAACGCGCTTATCCCAACGTTGTTGGTGTTCTGGAAAGGGTTGCCAGGGGGGTGTAGTCCACCGCATCCAGCCCGGCCAGGACCAGCACGCGATGGTGAACTACACTCAACATCTCCTGCGTCATAAAATTGTGCTCCATTTTGTGTTTACTCCATACAAGGGGCGGTGGCGGGCAATCCCCGGTTCCTCCAGGGTTGGTGCGCCCACGGGTTTCGGGGCGGGTGCAGATATGTCTACTCATCCGCATCCGGTGGCTGCGATGACGGTTGCGGGTCGAGCGCCTCTTTTAGCTCGCGCACCCGGTTGGCGAACACCCCGGTTAAGCCCTTGTAGTTGAGGCTATTCTCATGGTCAAAGTGGAATTCATGGTTGTCGATTGCCCGTGATGCGATTATCAGGCCATCGGATCTTACTCCGATATTGGAAGACACTCCTTCTATGTCGTCGTATGGCATTTCGACTACTTTGTCAGACACGAAGCTCTTGTCCAAGAAAAGGACTCGGCGGTCGGTTGCCACAATCACGCCGTTGTTGCCTTTTTGTGGGGTACCACTAGTAGGCCCATAAGATCTTCCAATGTGGCCTTCTTTCTCCCACCGACCGCCCAGCAAGACCTCGATGTTCTCGTCATCGTCCAGGATTGTGTGGAGCTTCTCCCGCTCGCCGTCGAACTTGTTTCCACCCTTGAACAACAGCCGGTCCCGCCACTGGGCGTCAATTCTGCTTGATTTATCCGGGTGCTCGGTTGTCGCCGGCTCCGCCGTAAAAGCAACGGGCGGTTCGGATACCACCGGCGAAACAGACCCGCCCCGCCCGCCCCGAAGGTAACCGGTAAATTGGCCTACTTCGTTTCCCTGGAGGCCCCGCATCAGGTAGGTTGTGCTTACAGCGCCGGTTAGAGAACTGCCGCCGCCCAACCAGTTGGTGATACACGGCCCCGTGACTATCACCTCTCCTACACCTGCCTGTTCCTCGATCTCGATGCCGTGGAGCGGCATTGAGCTCACCATTTTAGTAAACCCCCGTTTCTTCAAAAAGAGAACGCGGCTATCGGTTGCCACGGCGATGCCGTCGAATCGTGAAAATTTTGCCATTCGGGATGCGTCATCATCGAAGGAGTCTGCCGGACCCCACGTGCAACCTATCAATACCTGAATGTTTTCGTTATTGATCAGGTTGTCGTAGAGCATCTTGAGCTCGTTGTTGTACTGCTTCTGGTCCCAATTCGGCTGCAGGGCCCGCCATTGGGCGTCAATCTGGTTCCTAAACTCCTTTGTAGGCATAGCACTTTCCTCCAGCTATCAGTTTTCTTTCTAACCGTCGGAGTTTCTCCGCACCTATTCTGTTCAAGATAGGGAAGAATGAACCTGCGCCCAATGCGATTGTTAAAAGCCCCACCGTGATGACCATTCCCACCATCCGGCGAAACTGTTTCCCGGTGTGACAAAGCGGGGCTCCCGTGTCCTGGCGAAATGGTTACATATCGGCTTCCAAGGTCGCGAGTCCTCCAGATGCTCCGTTCGTAAGTCCCGGATATCCTGCCCAACGTCAGAGACGTGCGACTCAATGTGTTTTACCTTGGTTTCCAGCCGGGCCGGCCTTTCGCAGTTGGACGTTTCAGCAGTCGCAGTCATCATAACGGTCGTCGGTTCTACTTGGGGTCCATCCAGGGCATCATGGCCCGCAACTCCTTCCCGATGCTTTCGATGGGAGCGTTTTGGGCTGCCTCCCGCATGGGAATGAAGCGGGGACGGCCCTCGTCGTTCTCGGCGATCCATTCTCTGGCGAAGGTGCCGTCCTGGATCTCTTTCAGAACGCCGCGCATGTTCTCCCGCACGTGTTCGTCGATAATGCGGTCCCTCCGGCTCAACGACCCGTATTCTGCGGTGTCGCTGACCGAGAAGTGCATGTAGTTGTGCCCACCCTGGTACATCAGGTCCACAATCATTTTGAGTTCGTGCAGGCACTCGAAGTAGGCGATTTCCTTGGGGTATCCCCCCTCCACCAACGTCTCGAAGGCCGCGTTGACCAGCGCGGTTACCCCGCCGCACAGGATCGACTGTTCTCCGAACAGGTCGCTTTCGGTCTCGTCCTTGATCGTGGTTTCCAGGACACCGGCTCCGGTGCAGCCAATTCCCTTGGCGTAGGCCAGGCCGATGTTTTTGGCGTTGCCGGTGGCGTCCTGGTGCACTGCCAGCAGGCTGGGCACGCCGACTCCCTCGACGAACAACTCCCGCATCCGGTGCCCGGGGGCCTTGGGCGCAACCATCATCACGTCCATGTTGTCCGGCAGCACGATCTCCCCGTAGTGGATGCTGAAGCCGTGGGCCACCATAAAGGCGCTGCCCGGCTTGAGGTTGGGAGCAATCTGTTCCCGGTAGATCCGGCCCTGGAGGTGGTCCGGGATCACCATCATGATTACGTCGGCCTCGGCGGCCACCGTGGGTACGTCTGCGACGCGCAACCCGGCTGCTTCCGCCGTGGCGATGCTGGAGCTGCCGAGGTAAAGGCCAACCACGACGTTCTGGCCGTTGTCCTTCAGATTCAGGGCGTGGGCGTGTCCCTGGCTGCCGTACCCGACGATTCCTATGGTTTTGCCGGCCAACGTGGCCAAGTCGGCGTCCGAGTCATAGTAAACGTTAACCATTATTCCATTCCTCTTTCTTCAATCCTGCTCCGTTCCGAGGCGGTGTGCGACAGTTTGGGGGCCTGGGTCCGGGGTCCTTTTACCGGACGTCTTGGGACAGTTGGTGGCCGTTGGCAACCTGCATGTAGGCGTCCAACCCTCCACCGTCGCTGGTCCGTCCGTCCGCCTGTCCCCGCACCATTGCCACCAACCCGGTGCGCAACATTTCGATAATCCCGAAAGGCTTCAACAGGTCGTGGATCGCGTTGATTTTGTCCTCTTCCCCGGTTATTTCAATCACCAGCGATTGGGCTCCCACGTCGACGATGCTCGCCCGGAAGAGTTGGACGATTTGGATGACTTCTCCCCGGTTGGCTGTGTTGGCGTGGACTTTGATTAGAGCCAACTCCCGGCCTATATGGTCCTCGGCTGTGATGTCGTTGACCCGGATCACGTCAATCAGCTTGTCCAATTGCTTGGTGACCTGGTTGACGGTGTCCTCGTCGCCCTCCACCACGAAAGTCATGCGGGAAAGCCCCGGTTGCTCGCTCTTGCCAACCGCCAAGCTGGCAATGTTAAACCCGCGCCGGCGGAACATGCTGGCGATGCGGGTAAGGACCCCGGGCCGGTCCGCCACCAGTGCGACTATTGTGTGCAACTCGTCGTTGGGGTTCATCAAATCCAGCCTTTATCCGGTTGGGCTGACCGGCGGGGACTCCATCATCTCGTTGATAGACTCACCCGCAGGAATCATGGGGTAAACGTTTTCGCCCCGCTTGACTACGAAATCCACCACTACCGGCCCCGGGGTTTCCAGGGCCTGTTGAATGACGTCGGACACCTGGTCCCGGCGGGTGACCCGCAGGCCGGTGATCCCGTACGCTTCGGCCAGCTTGACGAAGTCCGGATTGCCGGAGTAGACGGTGGAGAAGTAGTCCCGTTCGTAGAACAGGTCTTGCCACTGGTGCACCATGCCCAGGGTGCCGTTGTTTAGAATGGCGAACTTGACGTCGATATTGTTTTCCACCGCCGTGGCCAGGTCGCACATGGTCATCTGGAAACCGCCGTCTCCCGCAACCGACCAGACCGTTTTGTCGGGGCGTCCCATCTTGGCGCCCAGGGCGGCCGGGACCTCAAACCCCATCGAACCCAGACCCCCAGAGGTTATCAGCGTGTTGGGTTCCTGGAAGGTGCAGTATTGGGCGGCCCACATTTGGTGCTGCCCCACGCCTGTCACCACGATTGACTCGCCGCGGGTGGCCTCAGCCAATTGGGTCAACACATACTGTGGCAACAGTTCCCCGCTGTCTTCCAGCCGGTTCAACGGGTGCTCGGCCTTGAGGTTGTCTACGTATTTGAGCCATTCCATATGGACGTTCGGCGCCACTTTGGGGAGGAGTTGGTTCAGCACCGGCTTCAAATCTCCCAGCACGGGGGCATCGGCTTTGACGTTCTTATTTAGTTCTGAAGGGTCGATGTCGACGTGGACGACCTTGGCATTGGGAGCAAAGTCTTTGATCCTGCCCGTCACGCGGTCGTCAAAGCGCATTCCTAGAGAAATCAACAGGTCGGCGTGGTCTATCGTCAGGCTGGAATACGCCTGGCCGTGCATTCCGGGGAATCCCACGTTCAGATAGTGGTCGGTGGGCAGGGAACTGATTCCCAGCAGCGTGGTGATTACAGGAATCTGGGCCTTCTCCGCTAGTTCGCGCATTTCATCGTAGGCCTTGGAGATGAGCAGCCCGTGTCCGGCCAGAATCACAGGCCTCTCTGCCTGGTTGATCAGGGCGGCGGCCCGGTCAATCTGGTCTTGGGGCGCCTCGCCAGGTGGATTGTATCCCGGCAGGTTGACCTTGTCCGGCCAGACAAACTCGGCCCGCTCGTCGAGCAGCACGTCCTTGGGTATGTCCACCAATACCGGGCCGGGCCGGCCGGTCCTGGCAATGTGGAACGCCTCTTTGATCGCCGGGGCAATGTCGGAAACCGACATCACCAGGTAGTTGTGCTTGGTGATCGGCAGGGTGATCCCGGTCACGTCGGTTTCTTGAAATGCGTCCTTCCCGATAGCTGCCCTGGGTACCTGGCCGGTAACGGCAACTATGGGAATCGAGTCCATCATTGCGGAGGCGATGCCCGTGACCAGGTTGGTGGCTCCCGGTCCGGAGGTTGCTGAACAAACCCCCACCTTGCCGCTGGACCTGGCATAGCCGTCTGCGGCCATCGCGGCGGCCTGCTCGTGGCGGACCAACACGTGCCGGAGGCTCGGGTACTTCGCCAGGGCGCCGTAAAGAGGTAGGACCGCGCCGCCGGGAAGCCCAAAAATGATGTCTACTCCTTCCTGGAGCAGGCTTTCGCAAACGATTTCGGCGCCGCTGAGTTCCATTTTCGCTCCACAAGGCCGGTGTCACGCCGGCAAATAGAAAAACCCATCCCCATGAAGGGACGGGTTGAGTTTTCCCGCGGTACCACCCTTCTTTCCCGGGACGTTGGCCTTTGGGGCCCGTGGCTGTCGTCTGGACGCCGCGTCTCCGGGACTGCTCAAAAGGCCTCTATCGGGGCCGAATCGTCCCGCCCTACTGGGGTTCAGGCGGGCCGCTCCGGGGCGAGTTCGGGGTCTTGCTGCCGCCGGTTTCACACCTAACGCCGGCTCTCTGGGACAGGACTCCCCTACTACTCCCCTTCATCGCGGATTTCGTAACAATGTCCGCGAAAAATGTTATCAGTACGTCATACCATTGTCAACAACACTACGCACGGTACAAATAGGTGGGGGCGAGAATAGCAACGAGTTTCCAGACAAAAATTTCTCGGATTTTTGCCTCGATCTTGAATCCCGCCGCGGTCCCTGCCCGCTGGACCAATTCCGGGGATTAAGCCCACCGGGATATCTGGATATTATGATATGATGAATCGTCAACTACCACAGGCGTGTCCAGATAGAATCTTCCGGTAATTCACTAGGAACCCCCTTGCCCGAACGTATCTTCATCGGCGTTGCCTGGCCCTATGCCAACGGTCCTCTGCACCTGGGTCACGTGGCTGGCTGTTACCTCGCGTCGGACATCTTTGCCCGGTATCACCGGATGAAGGGCAATGACGTATTGATGGTGTCCGGCAGCGACACTCACGGCACTCCAATTACGGTTCGGGCGGACCAGGAAGGTGTGGAACCGCAGGAGGTCGTGGACCGGTACCATGCCCAATTCCTGGATAGCTGGCAAAGGCTGGGCGTCTCCTTCGACTTGTTTACGTCCACCAATACTGCTAACCACAAGGAAGTAACGCAACAAATCTTCACCTCTCTCCTGGAGAGCGGCTACATTTACACCGACCAAATGCTGCTGGCTTACTGCCCCGATTGCGACCGGTTCCTGGCGGACCGCTACGTGGAGGGCATTTGTCCCCTCTGCGGAGACCTGCGGGCCCGCGGTGACCAATGTGAAAGCTGCGGGCGCACTTTGGACCCCCAAGACTTGGTCCAACCCCGGTGTCTACTCTCGGGAACCACGCCCGAATTCCGGCAGTCCGAGCACTTCTTCCTGAAGCTTTCTGCCTTCCAGGAACCGTTGTTGGAATGGGTCCGCGGCCAGACCCACTGGCGGCCCAACGTCTTGAATTTTACCCGGCGTTACCTGGAAGACGGCCTCAAGGACCGGGCGATCACCCGGGATATGACCTGGGGTATCGAACTTCCCCTTGAGGGGTACCAGGACAAGCGCATCTACGTTTGGTTTGAAGCCGTTATCGGCTACCTGTCCGCCGCCATAGAGTGGGCCAAGAATTCAGGGAATGAAGAGTCCTGGCATGATTTCTGGAAGGACCCGTCCACCAAGTCCTACTACTTCATTGGCAAGGACAACATTCCGTTTCATACCATCATCTGGCCCGCGATGCTGATGGGCTACGGCGGCCTGAACCTGCCCTACGACGTCCCGGCCAATGAGTTCCTGAGCATTGAAAACCGTAAATTCTCTACCAGCCAGAATTGGGCGGTCTGGTTGCCCGATTACCTGGACCGGTATGACCCTGACCCGCTCCGATACCTCCTGTCGATCAACATGCCCGAATCCGGAGACTCGGATTTTTCCTGGTCTGAGTTTGTCCGTCGCAACAACGAGGAATTGGTGGCCACCTACGGCAATTTGGTAAACCGGGTGTTGTCTTTCACCTACCGCAACTTCGATGGCAAGATTCCAACCCCCGGACCGTTGGCCGATGTTGATCAGAGGCTGTTGGACGCCTCACGGGAAGCGATGGCCGCCGTTGACCGAAGCCTGTATCAGTGCCGGTTCAAGCAGGCGCTGGGCTTCGCCTTCGGGCTGGCCCAGGAGACCAACCGGTATCTGGACGCCAAGGCGCCCTGGCGCGCCATCAAGAGCGAGAGCCAGGCCGAAAAGGAAGATGCGGCCACAACCCTCTGGGCGGCTATTCAGGTGATTAACTGCCTGAAGATAGTCCTGGCGCCGTTCCTCCCGTTTAGCTCCCAAAACCTGCACGAGTTCTTGGGACTGGACGGAAAGGTGGAGAATGACCAGTGGGACTTCGACGCCGCCATGCAAAAAATAGTAGCCGGCGGACCCTTGAACCGCCCGGCCCCGCTGTACACCAAGCTTGACGCTGATGTCGCCGAACAGGAACACCAGCGACTGGGCGCAGAGGCCGTCTAGGAGTCCATTTGCTGGAAGGGTTGGACCGACAGGCCGAGTCTATCTATGCACCAATCCGGCCGCTGCTTGACGAGGCCGAAGAGTGCCTACACCGTTTAACTCAGTCCGACGCACCACAAATTGCGCCGCTGCTGGATTACACCATGGCCAAGGGCGGGAAACGAATCCGTCCCGCCATCACCCTGCTGGCGTCCAGTTTTCATCCCGGCGACACCAGGCCTCCCATCTTGATGGCCGGCGCGGTGGAGTTGCTGCACCTTGCCACCTTGATTCACGACGACACGGTGGACAATTCAGACCTCCGCCGGGGTAAAGCCACCGTCTCCAACCTGTGGGGCCCCCACGTCGCGGTGCTGTTCGGCGACTACGTCTTCGCTGCTGCGGCGAGCGTGGTTTGCGACACGGACAACGTGCGGGTGATCCGCAGGTTCTCCGAGACTATCATGGACCTGGCAAGCGGGGAACTGATGGAATACTTCGGTGTATTCGACCCTCAGCAGTCCAGGTCTATCTATAGCGACCGGATTTACCGCAAGACGGCGTCCCTCTTCCGCACCGCCGCCGAAACCGGAGCGATTCTGAGCGGCGCCCCGGAGCCGGAAGTAGAGGCGTTGAAAGACTATGGGTACCAGATCGGAATGGCGTACCAGATAGTCGATGACCTTTTGGACGTCCAGGGCGATGCCCTGTCCCTTGGTAAGCCGGTGGGCAACGACCTGCGCCACGGCATCCTGACGCTGCCCGCCATCATGCTGATGGAGCGCTACCCCGAAACCAACCCGATCAAAGACTTGTTCCAGGACCGGGAGCAGGTCGGGAATCTCGAGGCGGCGTTGGAAATGATCCAGAATTCCGACATCCTCGAGGATTGTTACCAGGTCATCAAAAGCCACTGCCACGCCGCCCGCAAGTCCCTGGACTCCTTCCCGGACTGCGAAGCGCGGCAGTCATTGCTCCAACTGGCCGACTACATCTGGGAGCGCAGCCACTGACGTCATTCCGGCGCAGTCCCCCTGCGCCTGCTACGCCCTAATCGCCTGCTGCCTCCCACGCAACCTGGCCCCCGATGATGGTCATGGTAACCCGGATATCCTTGAGCTCTTCCGCACCAATCTCGGTTGGGTCGGCGTCGAGCAGCGCTAGATCCGCGGCGTTGCCCGGGGTTATGCCCATGTGCCGCGCCGGCGGAACGGCCGCCGCTTGATCGCCGGTGTACATCCGCAGCGCATCCCGTACCGGTAGTCTCTGTGCCGGGCCGCCCTGCCCGGCGGAGCCGCCCACAAAGGCTCCCGATCGGGTACGGCGGGTTACGGCGCTGTAGATTGCCGGCCACGGGTTGGGGTCTATCACTGGCGCATCGGACCCGAACGCCACGCGGGCCCCGGCCTGACGTAGCCCCGCGGCATCGTACAGATGGTCGAGCAGGCCAGGCTCCACGTTGGCTAAGTAGCTATCACCTTGCCAGTAAACGAACCCCGGTTGAGTGACAATCATCGCTCCCGATTGAACTACCTGAGCCACCAACTCCTGAGGGCATTCTGAGCAATGTTCAATGCGGTCTCTTACCGTCAGCCCGCGGCGGGACTCTCGTTCACTGGTTAGCACGGCAGCGGCAGCGGCGACGGCTTCCTGCTCCACGGCGTGGACTGCTACGGGGAATCCGGCCGCATGAGCCTGCCGTACCATGCCCTGCAGCTCGGTCACCGAGGGGTGAAGCGCTCCGGTCGTTCTTGTGACCATTATTTTCGCGTGCCCTAGCCGCAGCCCGAAATCGCCATCACCGAAACTCAGACCAGCCTCGCGGAACTCTTCAATATGTTTCAAACCGGCCATCATGGTCACGCGGCAGGACAACTGCCTCGATGATCGCAACTCCCGGAAGGTTTCCCACCGCTGTAGGTCGTTGCCGGGTCCGGCATCGTGCGCCGAAGTGATGCCGTACGCCAACAGTTTTTGGTTGAGCAGCCGGACTCCTTCTTGTAGCGGCCCCGGGTCGTGCGCCGCGTCCAATCGCCGGCGCAGAAAATCGCCCATTTCAAACAGAAGACCGGTTGGAGTCCCCGACGCGGCGTCTCGGTCAATCACCCCCTCCACAGGGTCTGGTGTCTCGGATGTAATTCCCAGCAGTTCCAAACCCCGGCTGTTTAGCACGCTGGCGTGGCGGCTGCGGTGGTCCAGCCGGACCGGATGGCCGCCTGCTATCGGGTCCAGGTCCCACCGGTTGGGATGGCGCCTTTCGGCCAGGGCGTTATCGTCGTAGCCGAAGCCCCGTATCCAACCGCCGGACGGCGTTAGATCGGCCCGGTTTTTCACCAACTGTTGAAGCGTCGGGATGGAGGATGCCGCCTGGGGCCCACAGTCTAAGCCGTGCAGCGTGGAGCCCAGGGCCAGCAGGTGGCAATGGGAGTCAACCAACCCTGGCATCAGGGTCAGCCCGTTGCAATCGATCACCCTGGCTGCGGGCCCGGCCGATGCGGAAACCTCATCGTTGCGGCCCATCGATATGATGTGACCGCTCCCAATGGCCACCGCCTGGCGTATCGACAAAGAGGCATTTGGCGGGGCATGAAGGTCAAGCACCCGGGCGTTGAGGAGCAACAAATCGGTTCGGGATTGACCCATGGACCCTTTGCTCTCGGCGTCCGTAGGTGGCGGGGACATAAGCACGAAACCGCCGGAGGGTTATTCCCCTCGGCTAGGCCAACGTAGCGGCGGCGTGCTGCTGGTCGGCGTGGTAAGAACTGCGCACCAGCGGACCCGATGCCACGTGTTTGAAGCCCATTGCTTCCCCCTGCTCCCGCAGCTCGTCGAACTCCGCTGGCGTGTAGAACCGGTTGATGGGAAGATGCTTTAGTGATGGGCGCAGATACTGGCCGATGGTCAGGAGGTCGCAGTCCACCTCGCGCAGATCGGCCATGGTCTCCACCACTTCCTCTGTATCCTCGCCCATTCCCACGATAATCCCCGACTTGGTCACCATGTCAGGGGCCAACTCTTTGGACTTGGCCAGCAGGTCCAGGGACAGCCGATAGTCTCCTTTAGGCCGGACCAGCGGGAAAATGCGCCGACTTGATTCGATGTTGTGATTCAGGACGTCGGGCCCCGCATCCAGCACCTTTGCCAGGGCCGTCCAGGACCCCGCGAAATCAGGGATCAGCACCTCAACTTTGCATCCGGGAGACTGCTCCCGGATTTTCTTGATACACCCGGCGAAGATCAGGGCGCCGCCATCCGCCAGGTCATCCCGGTTGACCGACGTGATAACGCAATAGTCGAGCCCCATCCGGGCCACCGTGTCGGCCAGCCTTGCCGGTTCAAAAAGGTCGATGCCCGTTGGCCGGCCGGTGGTCACCGCGCAGTAGCGACAGGCGCGGGTGCAAATGTCTCCCAGGATCATGAAAGTTGCGGTGCCGCGTCCCCAGCACTCGCCGATGTTGGGACAGTGCGCCTCCTCACACACGGTGTGGAGGGACTGGCTCCGCATGACCTGTTGGAGTTCGATATACCTTGGGTTCCCCGGAGCCTTGACCTTCAGCCAATCCGGCAGTCTGGGCCTGAGCGCCGTATTTTGGGGACCGGTATTTTCTATTGGAGACGACATGTTAATGCTACTACCAGAGCTAGACCTGTTGGGTCCGTGATCATATCACCACCGGGTCGCGAGGCTTAACCCTGTTTTTCTCGGCGGCGATTATCCCATCCATGGCGGCAACCGCCTCGGCCAGGCCGCCGTCCCGGTTGACCACCCGGTATTCGAACTCGTTGACGCGGGCCGCCTCGGAGCGGGCAACGTCCAACCGGAGTTCCACTTCCGCATCGCTTTCTGTCTTTCGCATCGACAGCCGCTCCCGCAGCTCTTGCCAGGAGGCCGGGAGCATGAATATGAACACGCCTTGGGGCACCAGCTGCCGGATCGTTTCAGCCCCCTGGACATCGGTTTTTAGAATCACGTCCTTACCCGCTTCCAGACCCCTGGTAACCTGGCTGCGTGGAACGCCGTACCAGCGCCCATATACTTCGGCGCACTCCAGGAGTTCTTGTCGCGCTCTCATCGCTAAGAACGCTTCGGGCTCCAGGAATATGTAGTTCAACCCGTCCTGTTCCGAGGGCCGCGGTGGCCGGGTGGTAGCGGTAACGGCGAAATGCCACGGACGGTCCATTAGCTTTAGCTGGTCCAGGGCCGCGTCTTTCCCTACCCCCGACGGCCCTGAAACCACCACCAACAGGGGCGGGCGGGGTTGGGATTCGGGCACGGCAGGCAACTAACTGACTCCCGGTCCATCTTCCCGGCCTTCTCCGGAGAGATAGGCCAGGTGTTCCCAAAAAGAGGGGTAGGATATCGAGGCGTCATCCGCGCCGTCGATCACGGTGTCGCCCTGCGCCACCAGTCCGGCAACCCCCAGGGCCATGGCAAGCCGGTGGTCCAGGTGGCTCTCGCAGGCGCTGCCGCGCAGACTCCCGGAGCCGTGGATCACCATCCCGTCTTCCCGCGCCTCAATCTGCGCCCCCAACTTGGAAAGCTCGCTGACCGTGGTTTCGATGCGGTCCGACTCTTTGACTCGCAGCTCTTTGGCGTCTCGGATCACCGTGTCGCCTTCTGCGAAACAAGCTGCCACCGCCAGCACCGGAATTTCGTCCAGGATCCGGGGAATCATGTCGCCGCCGATCTCGATGCCCGAAAGAGGACTCGGCGTGACCAGCAGGTCCGCCACCGGCTCTCCCCCTTCGGTGCGCTCGTCCAATAGCTTCAACCCGTCGCCGGCGCCCATGGCCGCAAGGGCCTCGATGATCCCGGTGCGGGACGGGTTCAATCCCACTCCCTTCACCAGGATTCGCGCTTGGGGATGGCATAGCCCGGCCACCAACCAAAATGCGGCCGCGCTGATGTCGCCCGGCACTGTAATGTTCACCGCGGTCAACTCGGCGGGGTGGACCACCAACGTCAGGCCGTCGGACACAGCCACGCCGCCCATTGCGGACACCATGCGCTCGGTATGGTCACGGGACAGGGCCGGTTGGTGTAATACTGTGTTCCCTTGAGCCGAAAGCCCCGCCAGCATGATGCAGGACTTGACCTGCGCGCTGGCTACCGGCAAATCGTATTCAATGCCCTTCAGCGACCCGCCTCTGACGGTAAGCGGCGCCAGCGTGTCGCGCTGACGGCCGAGAACGGTGGCGCCCATCTGTTGCAGGGGCTGTACCACCCGGCCCATGGGGCGGCTCCGCAGGGAATCGTCGCCGGAAATCACTGACGTAAACGACTGCCCCGCCAGTATGCCCGACAACAGCCGCATCGACGTGCCGCTGTTTCCGGCGTCCAGAATCTCCTTGGGCTCTTCAAGGTCCCAACCGGCCCCGTTTACGGAGACCATTCCCGGCTGGTCTCCGGGTTGTATATCAACGCCCATGGCCCTCAGGCACCCCATGGTCGAGACCACGTCGCCCCCGTCGGATAGGCCATTGACCACCGCCCGCCCGCGGGCAACAGCGTTCAGAATCAGAGCGCGGTGAGAGATTGACTTGTCGCCGGGGACCGAGATTTCACCGTTCAATGAATTGGGGCTGCGAACTGTTTGCTGCAACCGGGGACTCTCCTGAAAGCGGCGCAGTAAAACTGCCGCCGGGTATTAGGCACCGACTGGGGCCGCCGGATGTCAACGGGTCCGGAAGTTTCGAGGAAATGGCAGAGTGGCTCCGAATGGAGCCAGTCGGCAATCTGCCGAAGGCTACTTGCGACCGTCGTTTTTTTCCCGGTCGCCTCCGAACAACCGTCGCTGGTAATCCATCACCCGGGTCCCGAAGAACGCCTCCCCTATGGTAGGGAGTTCCGGGGCAGGCCGGGCGGCTTTGTCTGACCGGTTGAAATCTCCCGCAAGCCACAATTGGCGGGCTTCAAAGCATTTTTGAAACACGTCCCCCACGGCGGCGCTGTCCGGCGTTCCTTCAACTTCCAGAATCTGTCTGATCTCGTAAAGCTCCCGGATAAAAGCGTCAATCCACGCCACAATGGGCTCGGGATTGGACAGGCAGATGTCCCGGTGCATCACCGGGTCGCCGGAGGCCAGGCGGGTCATCCCATCAAACCCGGAAGCCGCCAATTGGCCAATATCGCTCCAGTTGCCAC
This sequence comes from Dehalococcoidia bacterium, assembly GCA_965226825.1. Classification (GTDB taxonomy): domain Bacteria; phylum Chloroflexota; class Dehalococcoidia; order Lucifugimonadales; family UBA3495; genus Io17-Chloro-G2. The sequence goes on along the minus strand of CBDDED010000003.1, from coordinate 1,950,795 downwards.
TCTTGGAGGTGCACCCCATCAGGGCCACCGATAAGAGAAATGGCAGGTGGCTGGCCGCGGCCACAAAGCTGTCGTGCTCGTCCACGCTGATGAAGTACGGGCGGGCCCCCACCGCGTCCACCAGGCTGGTGACTTCCGCCACTGCTCGTTGGGAAGCGCGGGGAGATGGAATTACGCAGTAAACCCTGCCTTGAAACAGAGAGGCATCGGCGTTCTCGGGTCCTGGAGTCTCCCTGCCGGCCATCGGGTGGCCCCCCACGAATTCAACGCGTTCCGGCAGGTACCGCTCGGCCCACTCCAGGACCACTCTCTTGGAACTGCCCACGTCGGTCACCACGCAGCCCTCCGGCAGTTGATTGCCGATGGCCTGCATGATTTCTTCCATCGCCATAACCGGGGTTGCCAGGACCACCATCCTGGCATCCCTTATTGAGGAATACAGGTTGTTGTCGATGCGGTCGAAGGCCTGGGACTTCTGGGCGCCGCTTCGAGACCGGCCGTTCGAGTCGGTGCCGACCAACTCCAGGTCCTTGCCCCTGGATTGCTTCAACCCCAGGGCCAAGGAGGTGCCAATCAATCCGGTGCCTATAACGGTCAGCTGTGCCATTGCAACCTTCCCATTGAAAACCTTGGGGACTACCCGCAAGCGGGTTTCTCCACCTGAACTTCAGGTTAATGTACGGGTGGGTATCCCGTTAGCGATAAAAACTACTGCCGGGATTTGAATGTTTCGCGTGCGCCGAGTTCCGAAAAGGGCGGAAGCCCCAGGACCTAGGCCCCAGGACTTAGGACCAGGTGGCGAAGCCCATGCCACAGCCGGTTCCCGCCGGGGACCGGTAACAGGGCACGTAATCGATCAATTCCATTTCCAGGTGTTCCGCCGCGCCGCTGGCCGAAATCCAGTTCCTGATTTCGGAACTGCCGGCGTTCAGCCGCTCCCGCGGGAGCGCGGACAGCTTGTCCAGGTTGTGCTCCTTCATGCCTTCCAGCGCCAGTTGGTCAATCTCTTCATCCACCACAAAGTGGCTGAGCCCGCCGGAAGCTACCACCCCAACCCTGGCTTCAACCGGCCAGGCTTCGATGGCCTCTCGGACTGCCCGGCCCAGGGTGTAACACCTCTTGGGCGTGGGTTGGTTGGGCGCATAGTAGGTGTTGACCATGAACGGCACCGCTGGGATTACCTCCCTGGTCATCAACCGGTGGTAAACGTAGCCAAATGCGTGCCCGATGCTGCCCTTGGATTGACCGCCCTTGTCCGGGTTCAGGTATTTGGAAGTGCCGACGTCAAATTCCGATTCCATCAGGAACTCGATCAGGTGCCGGCCCAGGGCGGCATGGGCGGGGACAACTCGGTCTTCAGCTGAGTATCCGATAAGGGATGGGCCGCCGCTGCCCGGTTCCGGGCCCCGGCCGCCGACGGGCAACTCACCGCCCCAGTAAACGCAGAACGCCGGCATATTGTCGTCCTGCAGGTATTCCTGCTGGTCGTCGCCGAACATTACCAGGACATCCAGGTTGGCTTCGTACAGGGCGTCGGAGAGTTTGGCAATTCCCTTCTGATTGCGTTGGTGGCGCTGCTCCATTTTGTCCGGCGTAATCTCTTTGGCGATTCGATTTACGTCGGTGCGGGCCAGCAGGTCTTCGTAGTCGGAGTGAATCCCGTCGGTCCCGTACAGCATGGGGTTTCCCTTGTCCCGCTCTCCGCGTGCGGGCCAACCCTCTGCCGGGGTGCTGAGTTGTGGGCTGTGAGAACTAGCCAATGCAAACACTAACTCTGCCACAATACTTCTCCTATAGCCCCGTGCGGGGCTCGAAATGCACCGATCTGTTGAATGAATTAGACTGCCTATCCCAGTTGGTGTCAACCCGGCGCGTTGTCATCCGGGGCCTTTCGGTTATTGGCAGACTCGATTATTTGTACATTCGATTATTTGTACACTCGGGGGCCCTGCCGATTCGTTCCCCCGCGGAAACGAATAAGGAACGAATGCTCCCTGGACCGGGCCAGCGGGCAGCCACAAGGGTTGCCCCTATAGTAACAGGCACATTCAGGTATTTTGCGATAGCCCTGCGGGTCCCAAGCAGGGCCACCTGACGCGAGGATTGGCAATTGTTTTCATCCCTGCCAGAAGGCGGGAGCGGGATAGCGCCGGGACCAGGGGATGAGGGAGCGAAGGAGGTCTTCGCGGTCGGGGAGGATGTTTTCGACCCGGCACCTCTCGAGGTATTGATGGGCCGCCATGAAGGATGGGAGCCGGAAGCCGGCGGAGGCCACCCGTTGGATAAAGGCATGGGGCGGGGTTGGTGGTTGGCCGTTGGCTTGGCCCACCGACGATTCGATGCAAAACTCTTCGGACAACCGGCGGAGCCGGACGACGGCAAGTTCCTTGGCCAGGGTTCGTTGGAGGGCGCGGACTCGGGCTCTGAGGGTACGCATAAGGCAATCACCTCTTTTATTTTTTGGAGTGTTGGGCGTTCCAGGGGGCGACTATCTGGATGACGGGCAAGACAGCCCATTGGCGGTGGGAGAGGCTGGAATTTTCAATACGCCGGATATTTCCGGACAAATCCGGACATTCTGCCCCGGTTTCGGACTCGGTGTCGGACTCGGGGGATGACGGGTTGCCAGGGGGAAAGGACCGTTGGGGGTTGGCACGATTTTTGGTCATCAGGCGCTGCGCTGCCTCAGTGGCATGATTAAATTTTGTTTGCGTGCTTCGACCAGCTTCGGGCGACAAGCTTCGGGATGGATGGCAGTAGGTTGTACCGGACAGGTGTCATGGTAGGGAGGTGTTACGCGGATTGGGAACCGGCAAGTGTCAGCCGGGGGCCAGGGGACCGTTTCAAGGTACGGGGCGCAGAAGATGACACATGCGGGCCAACCGGTCGTATCTTCGTTGCCATAGCCGTGTTGGCGCATTGAAAGGGCTCTGGATCCCCGCTGCGGCGAGGATGACGGGCGGTGGGGGAGACTAAATGACGGCTGGAAGACTCTGGACGCCGGAACAGCGAACCCATGCTCGCCAACCTGTCGGGTCTTCGTTGCCGTAGCAGCGTTGGCGCATTGAAAGGGCTCTGGATCCCCGCTGCGGCGAGGATGACCGGGGGTGGGGATTAATGACGATCAAAAGGCCCTGCGCATAGGGTGCAGACAAGCCGGGAGGTCAGGCCGACGCCCTACCTTGAGCGGTTCTTCAGTCCCGGATCAGGTTGGCGCATTGAAAGGGCTCTGGATTCCCACTGTGGTGAGAATGACGGGTGGGGGGATGGGGGTTTTTGACGATGAAAAGGCCCTGCGCAGAGGGTGCAGGCGCTCTGACCCCGGTTTCCGTGAGGGTCGTTAACCTTCGGATTTTAACGCCAGTTGCGCGATGTCCGGCCGGACTACCTTTAGGTATGGCTGGCGCTCTTTGACCATTCCTGCGGCGATCAGAATGTCCTGTAATCCCTGGAACTCGGGCTCGTTCAGTGATGGTTCAGCCGGCCAGGTTTCCTGGTCTTTGTACCTGGCCACTGATCGGACGACAAGTTCCGGGTCCACGTGGGGGAAGAATTCCTGGATCGCGCCGCCAATTGCGCTAGGCGTGTTTGCCGACAGCCACTTCAACGCCCGGGCGTATCCCCGGACGAAACTCAACGCTGTTTCCGGCCGGTATGCCAGGAAATGACTGGTGGCCGCGAAAGAGCTGTAGGCAATGTGGCCGTTGGCCCGACCCAGAGCTACTGCCAGATGGCCGTTTCCGGATGCTATCACCTGTTCGGCGGCCGGCTCGGGCAGTTGGATGAAATCCCCGCGGCCGTTTTCGAATTCGGCGATCGCCTCGTTCAATCCCAATTCGGGGATTAGGGTCAAGCTGCCGGGGTCAATGTCGTGGCTGCGCAGGGCGTACCGGAAGGATGCCCAGGGCATGGGAGTAAATCCTACCGGAATAACCGTGGCCCCCAGGAAATCAGTCCAGCTAAATTCGCTTTCCGGTTTTCGGCCCAGCACGAAGAAGCCGTCTCGGGCGTTGATCTTCGCAAAGTGGGCCGGCACGGATTCAGCCCCCCAATCGCCGGCGATTATGGAACGCATGATGCCGCTTTGGGCGATATCCGCCGCGCCATGGTTCAATGCGTTAAGGGGGTGATGAAACTCGGGCGGGCAGGTGGAGAAATCTACGTCCAGCCCTTCCTGTTCCAGGAAGCCCCCGGCCACGGAGACGTAGATCGGCGTATAGAACACCGACCGGAATGTCTCCATGAGCCGCAACGGCTGTCTGGGGCTGGTCAATGGTTCCCCGGCTGGCTGCTCTCAAAAATTGCCCGGCCCGGATTGGTCGGTGAGACGAGGGGAGCCGGGCCGCCTCGGGATTGTTGGCTCATGACCGGGCCGGGTTCCCAGGGCAATCGAAATTACAGCGCCGACACCCGGGTGACCACCGACCGTCTTTCTCGCCGCAGCGGGAATCCAGAGCCCTTTCCCTCATCCAACCTGATGTGGGTCCGCAGGAATGATCCAAGGGGTACGTCGACCTGTGTACCGGGGGAGTCTTAGTTGGCATAATCGTCTTAGCGCAAAATCAGGGCTCTGGATTCCCGCTGCGGCGAGAAAGACGGGGGTGGGGTTGTGCTCCCATCCTAACTTTCCCTGGCCGCGGGTAGGAGGACATTTCGAACACACTAGCCGCAATTTTTAATGCGATTGCCCTGGTCGGGTTCCCCGTCAAGTTTCCGGCTAAGCTTCAAGGAACGGGAGCAAGGCCCCGACAAAAGCCTCGGGGTCTTCAATTTGGGGGATGTGTCCCAGTCCCGGAAGCACCGTCTTGCTGGCATTGACAATATTATTGTGGAGCAGCTCTTCGCCGTCTCGGAGCCGGTCCACCTCGCCGTACATCACCAACGTGGCGGAAGCCTGGATGCGGGGCAAGCGGGACATCACGTCGTAGTGGGCCAGGGATTCCATCAGCTTGCCCACCCAGAGCCCGGCCTGAGCGCGGGTGCCGTTCATGCTGTCCACCCACTCCTGCTTGGGCTCGGCGAAAGTGGTCCCATCTTTCATTTCCTGCATGGTTCGGGGTTTGGGCATCCCGTTTGCCTCGTAACCGCCGGCAGTTTCCTGCAACCGCTGCTTAGCCGTGAAACTATCCCAGACCGGGCATCCCACCAGCACCAGCTTGTCCAATCGCTCGGGGAAACTGGCCGCCATTTCCGTCGCCAGAATGGCTCCCACCGAATTACCCACGTAGTGACCCCGGTGGATGTTCAGGAGCTGACAGGCGTGGTCCAACGCCTGAGCGTAATCCGGAATGTTGAAATGCCTGGTGGGTTTGGCCGATTCCCCGTGGCCCAGCATGTCGAAAGCGTAGCAGGTGTAGTGCTGGCTGAGCGGCTCGATCACGGTATTCCAGGCCCACGTCGAGGTCCCCAATGGGTGCAGCAGCACCAGGGGGAAGCCCGTGCCCATTTTTACGAAGTGCATGTCCCCTTCCGGGGTGGGCACCATATCGGTCAGGTCACGCCGTACAAACATAGGTCCTCCAGACTTTTTGGGGCGATTACCGGCGGGCACAACGCTTCTGAGTTCGCGCGGGTATCGTATCCACTGCCAAATGGTCTGTCAATTTGCCCTGGCCGCGAACCGCCGATTCATTCCTCCTGACATTTTCGCGGCAACGGGAGCCCAGAGCCCCGATCGTGCGCCAAAACGGCTATCCCAACCAAGACGCGCCGGGTGGACAGACCGACATCTCACTTGGAGCGTTCCTGCGGAACCACATCAGGTTGGATGGGAGAAAGGGCTCTGGATTCCCACTGCGGTGAGAATGACGGGGGGTTAATGACAATGAAAAGGCCCTGGCTACGCACCGCCGGTCCAATTTGACCTTTTCCAATGCCTATGAAAGAATCAATTTTGACGACCATGCGGGAATTGGCGCGGCTAAGGCAACAATCTGCGAGTCTGCCGGTTGTTCGTACAAGCCGTTAGTCGGCGCAGCCCGATGGTTCGTCCGAGCCTGTGCGGCGTGGAGGGGTGGCAGCGGCATCAGCATCCAAGTAGTTGAACGGTAGTTGAACGGGTATGTGATGAGGGAAGCCATCTGGACCAAAGAGGCCCTGCGCCGCCTGGTCCACCGGGAAATAGGCGACTACCGCCTGGTGCTCGTCTCCAACCGGCAGCCCTATGTCCACGAGATAATCGACGGCAAGCTGCAACACGCTTCCCCTTCCGGCGGGCTGATCACCGCAATAGATCCCCTGATGCAAGAGTGCGGAGGCACCTGGATCGCCCAAAGCGGCGGCCAAGCTGATTGGCAAGCCGTGGACGAACAAAACAAGGTAATGGTCCCTCCCGACGACCCCTCTTATACCCTGCGGTTGGTCTGGCTATCGGAACACGACGCCCGCGGGCACTACGACGGCTTTTCCAACGCAGCGCTTTGGCCCCTCTGCCATAACGCCTACATCGAGCCGGTGTTCGAAACGGGAAACTGGGAGTCTTACAAGGCAGTCAACAACGTCTTCGCCAACCAGGTCCTGGACGAGTTGGACGGCCGCCCAGGGGCCGTTTTTACCCAGGACTACCACTTCGCATTGCTGCCGAATCTGTTGCGGCAGGCAGACCCCTCCATTCTGACCGGCCAGTTCTGGCACATACCCTGGCCGAATCACGAGATTTTCCGAATCTGCCCCTGGCAGGACGAACTGCTCAACGGAATGTTGGGCAACGACATGCTGGGTTTCCATATCGGTGAACATTGCGAGAATTTTCTGAAAACCGTGGAACGGTCCGGCGTCGGCACGGTGAATTTCGACTACAACATGGTGAGCGGTCGAAACGGCATAACCCTGGTAAGGCCCTTTCCCATTAGTGTCGACTTCGAGAAGATTTGCCTCGACGCTCAAGACCCGGCTGTGGATGAAGAAATGGAACGCGTGTCGGCCGAGTTGGACCTGGAGGGTCAGATAATCGGCCTCGGGATCGACCGCATCGACTACACCAAGGGCATACCGCACCGGTTCCGTGCCGTGGGCCGGTTTCTGGAGAAATACCCTCAATACGTGGGCAAGGTGGCGTTTGTCCAGGCCGGAGTGATGAGCCGCACCGACGTCGTAGCCTACCAGCAGCTTTCAACCCAAATCGACGACCTGGTGGAGGAAATTAACAGCCGGTTCGGTCGGGACGGCTGGCGCCCGATTATTTATATGCCAACGGACCTGCCCGATCTCACGTTGACGGCGCTGCGTCGGCTGGCGCGCTTCTGCGTGGTCAGCTCCCTGCACGATGGCATGAACCTGGTTGCAAAAGAGTACGTGGCCAGCCGCTTCGACGAGGACGGCGTTCTGATTTTGAGCCCCTTTACCGGAGCTGCGCTGGAACTTTCCGACGCGTTGATCGTTAACCCTTACGCTACCGAGCATTTTGCTGATGCCATCCATCAGGCAGTCGAAATGCCCAGCGAGGAACGGCGTACCCGTATGGTCCGAATGCGGGCTATCGTTCAAGAAAACAATATTTACAAGTGGGCCGCCCACCTGCTGGTAGACCTGATGCAAGGGGCGCGGCGGTCCCAAAGACCGCTGACCAACGCCTGATTGCGCGCGTAGCCCAGCCCGGATAGACGCTCTCCTACTACCATGCCCCATCTTTTGAACGTTTGGCACCAGATGAGCCAACGTCTGCGCGATCAGGCGCAGGTCTTGTTGCTATTCGACTATGACGGGACCTTGACGCCGATCGTGGAACACCCGGACGATGCGGTCTTGTCCGCGCCCGTCAAGCAACTGCTGTCACGGCTGGAATCTTCTGACAAATTCCTGGTAGGCGTAGTCACCGGAAGGTCGCTTTCCGACATCTCGGGCCGGGTCGGTCTGCCGGGGTTGATCTACGCCGGCAACCACGGGTTGGAGATAACGGCTCCGGGGTTGGAATTCGTCCATGAAGCGGCGGCGGCTTTGGCCTCGGTGCAAGAGGAGATTGGCGCCAGGTTAAGGGAGGCGATGGTGGGTGACGCCGGAGTGATCGTAGAACCGAAAGGCCTGTCCCTCACCGTTCACTACCGCATGGCCCCGGATTCCCATGAAAAACAGATAAACGAAGGGTTCAATGCAACGGTTGCGCCCTTCGTGGAGTCTGGCTCGGTGAGAATCACCACCGGCAAGAAGGTCCTGGAGGTCCGCCCCAACGTGGAATGGGACAAGGGAAAGGCCATTGCCAAGCTTCAGGAGACTTTTACCGGGGCGGGCCTTACCGTGTTCTTCGGCGATGACCGGACCGATGAAGATGGATTCAGGGTGGTCCAGGATTCCGGAGGGGTTGCTGTGTTTGTGGGACCGGCCCGCCAACCGACCGTGGCTTTGCACCGCGTCGATGCCCCGGAAGACGTTGCCCAGGTCTTGGAGCTTCTGGCAGACTTCTGAGGCGATAACCTGCAGGCCGCCGCAGGCGGCTTCTCGCGGGCGCCGGCGCTAAGGATCGGACTGGTTACGCTCTACCGCCAGCACCTTTTCCAACCGCCGCCTGAACCTGGGCTCCGGCAAAAACGTGGCCGACAGAAACTCTTCCAGGATTTCCATGGCCAACAACGGAGAGATGATCCGGCCCCCCAGGCAGATCACGTTCATGGCATCGTGTTCCACGCCCTGGCGTCCGGAGTAGGTATCGTGGCAGACGCAGGCCCGAATACCAACCACCTTGTTGGCGACCACGCAGGCCCCGACGCCGCTGCCGCAGACAATCACGCCCCGGTCGACATCGCCGGTTCGCACCGATTCGGCCACCGGCAGTGCAAAGTCCGGGTAGTCGTCATCGGGGTCAAATTGGTGGGCGCCCAGGTCCATTAACTCATGGCCCTGGGAACGCAGCCAGGGAGTCAACTGCTCTTTCAGTTCAAAGCCGGCGTGATCCGCGCCTATCGCTAGCCGCATTGGCCTTGGCTCCAAGTTTCGGGATAGAGAGCAATATTGGTTTACTGAAAGGCCAGCATACTAATTGACAGTGTCGGAATCAAGTGAAGGCCGCCGGGCCAGGCATCTTTCAGTTGTCATTGGGTCCCCACGCGTCATTCTCGCCGCAGCGGGAATCCAGAGCCCATTCCCACATCAGCCTTGGCTTGGGATGCAGGAGGCTATGCGGAACTATCCCAGGCAACCTGCCGCGTGTCCAGTGCCTCAACCGTGTTGACGCATCGTCAGGGCTCTGGATTCCCGCTGCGGCGAGAATGACGGGGCTGGGGGCTCTGGATTCCCGCTGCGGCGAGAATGACGGGGCTGGGGGCTCTGGATTCCCGCTGCGGCGAGAATGACGGGGCTGGGGGCTCTGGATTCCCGCTGCGGCGAGAATGACGGGGCTGGGGGCTCTGGATTCCCGCTGCGGCGAGAATGACGGGGCTGGGGGCTCTGGATTCCCGCTGCGGCGAGAATGACGGGGCTGGGGGCTCTGGATTCCCGCTGCGGCGAGAATGACGGGGCTGGGGGCTCTGGATTCCCGCTGCGGCGAGAATGACGGGGCTGGGGTTGTGCTCCAATCCTTACTTCGCCTAGCCGCGGGAAGGAGGACATTTCGGCCGCACTTGCCCCAGTTTGTAATGCGATTGCCCCGACTTTAGAGATTATTTCTAACTACCTCTACGTTCCCTGTTCTCTCCGCGGTGAATGGATCGTAAACCAGCTGAGGGGAGAATCACGGGGGACGTTGTAGACCACTCAGCCATGGCGTAGCATAACGTTAAACCCTATCCCGCCGGACGGCCGCCGGTGTACTGGAGCCCTTGGCATTGGCCTCGACCGGACCTGTTGCCGAATCTGAAATCGACCTGGTGGTCAACGGCCGCACCTGCCAACTCACCGTGCGCCACCACTGGACCCTGCTGGACGTGCTTCGGGAGGAATTGGACCTCACCGGAGCCAAAAAGGGATGTGATCGGGGCGAATGCGGCGCATGCACCGTTTTGCTTGATGGCGCCCCGGTTTACTCCTGCCAGTTACTGGTGATGCAGGTGGCAGGCCGGCGTGTGACGACAATCGAAGGACTGGCGTCCAACGGTGTGTTGGATCCGGTTCAGCAGTCATTCCTGGACCACGATGGAGGCCAATGCGGCTATTGCACGCCCGGGTTTGTGCTGGCCGCCAAGGCCCTTCTGGAAACAAACCCCAATCCCACGGATGATGAAATTCGCCGGGCGCTTTCCGGCAACCTCTGCCGCTGCAACGCCTACGGCCGGATAATCGAGTCGGTCCGGGTGCTGGCCCGTGAGCCGGTCCAACCTGAGGCCTGACCAACCATGGCCATGACTACTGCTGGAACCAGCGCGGTCAGAAGGGGGCTGCGGGAGAAACTTACCGGAGAGGCTGATTATCCCGCCGACCTCAAGCTTCCCGGCATGCTTCATGGCTGCATTCTTCGCAGCCCTCACCCCCACGCCGAAATCCAAAGCATCGACTATAGCCAAGCCGCCGCTTTGCCGGGCGTACGCGCCATCGTAACTCCCTTCGACGTTCCGCCGGGCCGCCTTGCGCCGGATATGGCGGTATTGGATACTCGGGTCCGCTTTGTTGGGGACGAGGTGTTGGCGATCGCCGCCGACGACCCGGACGTTGCGCGCCGGGGCCTGGACCTGGTTCGCGTGGAATATCAACTGTTGCCGTTTGTGTTGGACCCGGAACAGGCGCTGAAACCCGGATGCGTCGCTATTCATCCGCAAGGCAATCTCGCCAGCGGTGAGGCGCTTTCCCTGCAACGGGGAGACGTCGAGAAGGGACTGTCTGACGCCGAGCTGGTGCTTGAAGGTGAAAGCTGGATTCCAACTCATTCCGCGGCCTCCCTGGAACCGCGCGCCGCGTTGGCCGCCTGGGAGGGTGACTTCCTGACAATTTGGAAGTCTTCCCGGGGCGTGCACGTGGACCGGTCGGCCCTGGCCGCGGCGTTGGGTGTGCCGGAAGCTAACATTCGCGTCGTCGGGCCTTATCTGGGTGGTGGATTCGGCAACAAGGACGAGTCGCGGTTGGGCGCGTTGACCGCGCTGCTGGCCCACCGGGCGCAAAGACCGGTGCGGGTGGAGTATTCCCGTGAGGATGAATTTGTGGCGGGACGGGTGCGCCATGCCGCTCGCATCAAAACCAGGGTGGGGCTGACCAGAAGCGGCAGCATCACTGCCATCGACACCGACACCCTGTTGGACACCGGCGCATACCTTGCCTCCGGCGCCGGTGTCGCCAGGCGCGCCGGACAGGGCGCGCTGTATCTATACGAATGCGCCAACGTCCGGTACACGGCATCGTTGGCCTACACCAACCGGCCCGTGGCAGGTTCATACCGGGCGTTGGGAGCGCCCCAGGGCCACTTCGCCCTTGAGACGCTGATGGACCGGGCGGCCGAAGTCCTGGGTATGGACCCGTTGGAGTTCCGGCTGAAGAACCGGGTGAAGCCCGAGGGTCAACCGGGACGACGAGAGTCCCCGGCGGACCAGATTATTGACAGCCAACCCCTGGAGGGCGGAATCCCCTTTTCCAGCAATGGCCTGGAGGAATGTTTGCGCCGCGGCTCCGACGCATTTGGTTGGGGCAGCCCACCCGCAGCTCCCCCCGCCGACCCCGCCAAGAAACGGGGCAGGGGGATGAGCATGATGATTTACCGGGGAGGTCCGGGGTCAGACTCTTCAGCGGAGGTGCGAATCGACCGGTCGGGCCGCATCGCCCTGATCACCGGGCTCATGGACGTGGGCGAAGGCGCTACCACGGTGCTGCCACAGATGGCCGCGGAGGTGTTGGGGGTGGCCTGCGAGGACATCGACGTGGTTAACGGCGACACCGAAACCACGCCCCACGCACCCATAACCGCCGGTTCTGCCGCTACTTTCTCCACTGGGACCGCTGTGATCCAGGCCGCTGCCAACCTGCGCCGGCAGATCCTCCAGTTGGGCGTCACAGGGTTGGAAGTCCCCGCCGAACAGCTGGAAATCAAAGAGGGATTTGTATCGGTCAAGGACGACCCAGGCCGGCGGATCAGTCTGGCCCAGGTGACCCGGCGCATGGATCTGGAATACCTGTCGGCCAAGTCCACTATCACGCCTGGTTCCGTTAACTACATCGTGAATTCGTTTGGCGCTCACTTTGTTGAGGTAGAGGTGGACACCGACACCGGCCGCGTGCGGGTGGTCGACTACGTTGCAGCCCACGACTCGGGACGCATAATCAACCCCAGGGCTGCTCTGGGTCAGGTAGAGGGCGGCGTCTTCCAGATGTTGGGCCTCGCTCTGACCGAAGAACTGGTTACCGACGGCCCCACCGGGGTGACGCTTAACGGCTCCTACTTGGAGCACAAGTCACCTACGATTCAGGATGTTCCGGAAATCCGCGTAATCTTCACCGATGTCTCGGACCCGATAGGACCCCTGGGAGCCAAGGCCTTGGGTGAGGTGCCGTGCGCTGGGGTCGCCGCGGCAATCGCTAACGCAGTTTTCGACGCTGTGGGGATTCGTTTCCAAGCCCTTCCCCTGACGCCGGATCGGGTTCTGGCGGCCCTTGCTTCTTCCCCGAATTCCGCCGGAGGTTAAACCTTGTACTGCGTGTTGTTCACCTGAATGCCCGGAGGATAATTCTTGCGTCCATTTCAATTCCTACAACCCCGGTCTTTGGATGAAGCCGTGGATCTGCTGGCCCAAAGCCAGGGCGCCCGGCTGATTGCCGGCGGCTCTGACCTGCTGGATGAAGTCAAAGACGGTTTGATTTCCCCTGACAGCGTAATCAGCCTGTCGGGTCTGCCGGGCTTGGACGAGATTACGGTAACCGACCGTGGACTCCGCGTAGGCGCTATGGCCACAATTGCCGATGTCGGCAATCACCCTCACGTAGCGGAAACCTACCCGGCATTGGCCCAGGCGGCGGCAGGGCTGGCAACCCCTCAAATCCGCAATGTGGGAACCTTGGGAGGGAACCTGAACCAGCGGCCCCGGTGCTGGTATTTCCGCAATCCCTTGACCAATTGCCTGAAAAAGGGCGGAGACAAATGCCTCGCCCTGGCCGGGAACAGCAAATACCTCTGCATCACCGGGGGAGACCGGTGTTTTATTGTCCATCCGTCGGACACCGCCGTTGCCCTGACCGCCTTCGACGCCTCCGTGGACCTGGCCGGGCCCGCCGGCCGTCGGACTGTGCCGCTGGAAGAATATTTCGTGGGCCCAGGCACAAACCTGCTTCGGGAAAACGTCCTACGCGAGGATGAAATCCTGACTGCGGTCAACATCCCGCATCCCGCCGGCGTTGCCGGAAGCGGTTCCGGCACGGAGCTCGGCATAGAGCATAGAAGCTGTTATCTGAAAGCCGGCGAGCGCGAATCCGGTGACTTTGCGCTGGTCAGCGTGGCGACTGCTTTAACCTTGTCCGGGGTTGACCGCGCCGGCGCCAACCAGGGAGGGTACATAACAAAAGCAGCGATTGTCATGGGAGGCGTTGCTCCGGTCCCATATCGGGTCGGAGAGGTGGAAGAATACCTGCGGGGCCGGTACATCGATGAGATAGACCCGACTTACGCTGCCGGCCTCGCCCTTCCCTCGGCCAGACCAATGGCCGACAACGGATATAAGGTCACCCTGGCCCGAAACTTGGTCCGGCGGGCCGTCAATCAGCTCTCAACGGTCGCCTAGAATCATCTGGTCGACCTCTGGCCGGATTGGGACGCTGGGCCGCAACCATTGGCCCGCATTTGGCGCCGGCCATTGTCGGAAGGCCCCTCCGGTTTCGCCGGAGGTTGGGGGTTTGGGTTGCCGATTTAGCCTGGTCACCGGTCGGGCACTTTAGTCGAGCCTGAAAACTTACTGTTTTCGTAGGATTTTTATATTACTCCGCAATGTTTTTTCAAATATACTAACTACGGGGCCGTCCCAGCGACCTTAGGTAGGCTCGCGTTCCGCGCTTTGGAAGGGTAGAGTTACTCGCAAGGGAGCCCCGACACCGTAGGAAGATTGACATAATCGCCAAAACATGCGAAAAATATGATACCTAAACGTGTTACCCACGTGTTACCCCGGCCCACAGCGGTAGCGTTGGTTTTGGCATTATTTGACGAAAGCCACAAGCTTACGCCATGGTTCAGCACTTAACCCACCTGGCCTGCTTGTGAACGAAAATCGATATCCAAGGTAGATAGGAGCGAGTCATGAAGTTAGTAGTTGTCGGTACCGGACAGGGTGGCTCCAACATAGCCGATGAGTTCGTCGCTCTCAGCAAATGGGTTTGGAAAAACAGGCACATACGCATTTTCACCGGTGGCAAGAATGATCCCCTGTATACCGGGGCGTTCGCGATCAACCTGGGAGCTGCCGACCTCTATGGGCTCAAGCACATCCCCCAAACAGATAACCACTCCATCCTTCTGGGCACTACCGATGAGTTCCGTGGCCGCGGCGCCGGTAAGGTGAATGCCGATGGCGCAGAACAGGCTCGCCGGGGCGAAAAGAACATAATGAGCACCATAAGGGACAACGGCGACGTCTATACCGCCGATGCAATTTTGGTGTGCGCCACAACGGCGGGAGGCACCGGTTCCGGTTCGGTTGGGGTCATAGTAGACCTGCTCAAAGATGCCTTTAAGAAACCGGTTTGGGCCATGCTGGTGTTGCCTTTTGACAACCAGTACGACGACCCGGACAGCATGGTAAACACCGCCACCTGCCTCAAGCGCATGCTGCACAACTCCAAGGCCGACGCCGTCTTCATGGTGGACAACCAAAAGTTTGTCAGGAAGGGAGCCGAGGCTGGGCTTAACCTCCAGCAGATTAACCGCCGGATAGCCGATTCCTTCATGGACATTCTCTGTGTCGGCGAGGAGACTGACCGGCGCTTCATTGGGGAAGTCCTGGATGCCAACGACGTTATACGCATCGTGAAGGGACCTTGTGCCATAGGTGTTAGCCAAACTACTGTTCCCAAGGAAGCCGGAGGGTTGCTGGGGGGAATTTTCAAGAAAAACAACGCCCCCAGGCATTTCTCCGCGTCCAAGGCCCGGATCGAGCGCGCTCAGAACGTGGTGCACCAGGCGCTGGCAGAGTTGTCCATCGACTGCGAAGTTGAACGCAACGGTCACGTTTACTACGACGCCGCCAACGTGTTGGGACTGTTCAGCGGACCTGCCCGAGAAGCTACCGAGGAAATCATCGAAATGATGGATAACTGCTTCGCCGACCGGGTTCCCGGAGCCGGGCGCCGCAAGGGCACCTATCCCGGGCGGACCTCCGATACCATTGCAGTGACCGCTATAATCACCAACGTGGGTGAAGGAGCTGCAATAGAAAAGGTGGAATGGTTCACCGAGCGGGCCACCCAGATGATGACCAAGGTTCAAGAGAAAAGGGAATCGAGAGAAAAGGCCTGGGAGGTTGCTACCCGCATGGCCGACGACGTGCCGTTGCTCTAGCGGATTCCCGAATCAGGTCACAAGCAAGACCTCGCGCGCCTTGGCGCGCAGTAGCCGAATGTTAAGTTTGACGGGGAGAGATTGATGCGAGCCACAAGGACGCGTGAAGGGCGCGGAAACAAATGGCTTATTATTGGTTCCGTAGTGATAGTGGTGGCGATAGTCGTGGTCTTGGGCGCATTCTTCGCAGGAGCATTCGGTTCAGACTCTAATGGCGGTAATGGGAACGGGTCCGCAGCCAGCGTAGAGATGCCGGCTGTACCAAATACTGTTGCCGCGCCGGCCGCTACGGATTCTCCTCCGGCAGCGTCCGACGCAAGCTCCAGCGCACCTAAAACCAAGGTTGTGCCCGAAGCCAACTTCGGCGAAATTCTTTCCGATGGGTGGGTCAGCTTGATTCTGACTTCCGGGGTTACGTCCGAAACTTGGTACACCCTGCAGGTGAATACTGAGACCCAGGCCAACACCTTCCTGTTCGCTACTTACAACGATGATCAGGACATTACGAGCACTGTTAAAATCGAAAACTATGCAAGAGGCCAGACCCCGACCAACGCCGAGGTCACTCTCTTCCACAGCGAGAAAGTGCAACGCGTTCTATACTTCGATGGCGACGAGGGAACTCTGAGCGTTACCCAGACCTACTCTCAACCGGCCGGCCCCAGTATCTTCTCCACTAACCTCCGCGTTAGGATGTTTTACGAATTGGAGTTGCAAGACACCACCGGCCAGGTCCATGCATCCATGAAATTGGACCTTAGCGGCCTGCAACCCGATGAGGCCTTGATCCTCAAGCGACCTGCTGACCAAGTTGTCGCATCCGTACTCGCGGAGGTCGCCCAGTTGGTCGACCAGATTGAGACCGAGAGGGCCAACTAACCCCATATTGACGCTTTGACCACGACAGACCTGCGGATAACTTCAAGCCCTCCGCAGGTCTGCAAGCGATCCAAAAACACCGTCCCGGGGAATTGTGTCCCGACGCCCGGTGCACCAGACTCTATATACGCCGCTCCGGTGCCCGCCCAGGCTGCGGCCCGACCTGCTCCCGGGGGGCCCGCCGCGCCCTGACCCTGCCCCGATTCCCCCCTCGCTTCAGGGAACATCCCTGGGTAACGTGTATTCACTCTCACCACAGGCCTCTTCCAGCCGCGGCATTTGGGATTCTCCGGACGCCGTGCTTGCGTGTCCAACCAGGAATGCCCGGTAATGGCGGCGGTCTAGCTTGTGCCTGACTTGAGGCTCTGCTAAAATCGTGGCGATTTCAGGTTGGTTGAATGAGGGAAGGCGCCGTTTTGGGGATTGGGGCGCACCCGATCCCTTGGCGCCCGGCTTGATTGAGAGTACCCGGCTTGATAGAGAGTAGTTAGAGGAGGTTGAACAATGCCTTCATTCTGGGAGAATTTGAGATTCGGTGGCGACCGTGAGATGGACGACCTGCATGGCTATCAAGGCCAGGATATGGTCGTTTACGTGAGCCATCCCAACCCCGACGCCGGAAATAGCTTCCCCGCCATTGTTGTCGTCCAAGAAGCCTTTGGGGTTACCCGGCACATCGAGAAGGTCTGTGACGGTTTTGCCCAGCAAGGTTACGTTGCCGTCGCTCCCGCGCTGTACCACCGGCAGCATCCAAATCCTAAGCTGGGCTACGATGAGATGCCGGCGGTACAGGGTTATATGGGAGCTCTCCGTGATGACGAGTTGGTAGAAGATATCAACGTTACCATTGACTACCTTCAGAACCATTACGCGCGTACCCGGGGCAACAAGATCGGCATCGTCGGCTACTGTGTCGGGGGGCGCATCACCTATCTGGCCGCAACCAGTTGCCCGGAGCTTAGCGCCGCCTCGGTCTATTATGGCGGCAGAATTTTGGTGCCATTCGGCGAAGGCCCGGCTCCGGTAGACTTGACCAACCAGATCAAAATCCCGGTAATGGGCAATTTTGGCGCTGATGACGCCAACCCGTCCCCCGATGACGTCCAAACCATTGAGGCAAAGCTGACTGAGGCGGGGGTCACCCACGACTTCAAGGTTTACGAAGGCGCAGGCCACGGGTTCAACTGCGATGAACGCGGAAGTTACCATGCCGATTCAGCCAGCGACGCCCTTGCCCGGACTCTGGGTTGGTTTGACCAATACGTGAAAAACTAACCTACTCAAGACTGTGGGCCTGTCACCATGGGTTCAAGCAAAGACCCCGGCGAAATCCTGGACTTCGCCGGGGTCTTTTGATGTTCTGTCTTGAATCCGACCGCGCTCCGGGCCTTGAGCCAGAAGGCGTTGCTTGAGCCGTCAGGCGTTGAATGAGGCCCTGAACCGGTATAGCGTGAACTCGGGTTCCACGGGGCCCACCGGCAGGTACTCTGCCTCCTGGACCTTGGCCACGATGAACCAGGGGCCCTCCTGCTCCAGTGCGTCGGTGAAGACCGCCTTCAACTCTTCCAGGTCTGACACGACGGCCGTGTTGTTGATTCCGCAGCTTCGGGCTACCTGGTCCAACTTTGTGCCCGTGGCCGTGTGGCTGGGCTGGTGGCCGGTTTGCCCCCACTGCTCATTGTCCCAAACCACGACAATGAGATTCTTCGGCTGCTCCCTCCCGATGGTGGCGATGGTCCCCATGTTCATCAAAAGGGAGCCGTCGCCGTCCAGGGAGATCACCTGCTCGGTGGTGGAAAGGGCCATCCCCAAGGCAATGGACGAGCAAAGGCCCATGCTGCCGTAGGTGTAGAAATTGCGGTCCCGGTGCCCGGCGTGCCACAATTCGTCGCTCGTCGGTCCCAGGTTTGCTACTATGGGCCGCTCCCCCGACCGTTCCAGGATCAACCGGGTCGCATCAAGTCTAAGCAAGTTTGCCTCCGTGCAACATCTGGGTAAGGCAAATGGCTACCGGCTGCCGGTTGGCGTGGCACAGCTTAATCGCTCCGTCCACAAGCCTGTCCATGCGGTCTTCCGACTCCAACGTGAAGTGGACCATGCCCAGCAGATCCAAAATAGGCCTGGTAGTGCGTCCCATGGGCACCTGGGCAATGTTGAACTCCCCGGGGCCGCCTCTCAGATTTATAAAGATGGGGATCGGCGTCCTTGCGGGAACGCACAAGCTGGCCAAAGCATTGACACTGTTGCCAAAACCGCTGGACTGCATGAACACCGCGGCATTGCGGCCCACCGCGTAACTCCCCACAGCAATTCCTATGGCCTCTTCTTCCCGTGTGGCCGAAACCAGATGGAAGAATGGGTCTTCGTCGATGAGGCTGGTTACCTGGTGAATGGAAACGTCGGGCACATAGGCGATGAGAGATGTATCCCAATCCTTCAACGCCTGGACTATCGTCTCGGCCCAGGGCATAACTGGTCTCCTTTTTGGCTGAGCGCCCCCTGTAAAATCGGCTCAACCTTAGCAGCGGCTCGGGCGAAAGTCAAAGCCGAATGGGCCCGGACGCGGGACAAACGCGTTCAAATTTGACGGCGGAATCTGGCATCTAAAGCGATGTCTGACCGCCTTTTCTACAACCACACCAACCCCTCGTCTGTCTCGACGCAGCGGGAGTCCAGAGCGTTTTCCGTGCGCTGACGCGTCCATGGCTCCGGGACCACTCGCCAAGTGTGGGCAAGCGGAGCCCCTCCCGTCGCGCTTGCCGCATGACCTGTCCTGGACACCGGAGCCAGATTAAAGGACAACACGCGCTCTGGGTTCCGACTGCAGCGAGAAAGACGAATAATGGGGCCGGCGAATACTGCAGCACCAACGCATTGCGGGACTCCGCTTGCGCGAATCCTAGGATTTTAAGAAGCGATTGCGCTGCCTGCCCCTTCTCTTGCCAGGTGTCATTGCCGGGTATATAACTAGCGGTGGCCTTCCGGCTGGCTTTTGAGCGTGGTCTAAGCCGTTGCGCCCGAACGCCTTCCGGCCTTGTATCGACCGGGGCCAACACTCCGAAGCGGCGATAAGGCATCCTGAGCAGGCTCAGGGAATTAAAGCGCAGAACCACCGGATTGTGTTCTACCTGTAACCGCTAACCCTTCCCCCGATACCCCCAGGGGTTGACGAAACAATTGGCCGTGGAGGCTCTGTCTTGAAAATCGATCCTCGCACTTTCGAGGGATTCAATCGCGTCATCACCGGAGTGGTGGTGCCCAGGCCGATCGCGTTTGTGTCCACCATGTCCCCCGATGGGATCCTGAACGTGGCCCCCTACTCTTTCTTCAATGTGGTCGCCTACAATCCGGCCACCGTAATATTCTCTTCAACCCGACGGGTCCCGCACAAAAGCAAGGACACGCTGGACAACATCGAGAAAACCGGGGAATTCGTCGTCAACATCGTGGTGGAGGACATTGCGGAAGCGATGAATCTAACCGCCGCCGAATACCCTTCCGAGGAAAGTGAGTTCGATATTGCCGGTTTGACCCCGGCCCCCTCAGACCTGGTAAAACCGCCGCGGGTTGCTGAATCCCCGGTTAACCTGGAATGCCGGCTGAACCAGATCATTAAAATCGGGGAAGGCGCCCAGGAACATGGACTGGTTCTGGGAGAAGTCGTGCTGGCCCACATCCGGGATGACATCATCGACGGCCACCGGATTGACCATCAAAAGCTGCGACCTACCGGAAGGTTGGCCGGCAGCATGTACTGCCACACCACCGATGTCTTCGAGTTGGTCCGTCCGGATATCAGCCTGCCGAGAGCCGGACATTCGGTCGGTGAACCTACCCGCGCCGCCAGATCCACTTCGACTTAAGCCCGGTTGTCGCGTGCAGTGCTCCCAATGCGGATCACCTAATCCGGAAGAAGCCCGGTACTGTGGCCAATGCGGCAGCGCCATGCCTCAGGTTTTGGAGCGCAGTGAAGCCGCGGATCTTGGCCAAATTTTTTGCCCGACGTGCGGCGCCGCCGTAACATCCACCGATGGCGCTTGCCAGTCCTGCGGGCAGATATTGGAGCCGGGAGCCGCCAGGCCGGCCGGTCCGCCCGCAACCGCCGGGATTGGCGAACCAGCCGCCGAGATTCCCCCCAGATTGTTGACCGACCTGTTCGCTGAGACTCTCCGGCTGTACCGGGGCTACTTTTGGCTGTTCTTCCCCATCGCCCTGGTCCCGCAAATTCCCAGTCTGATCGGTCTGGCCACGCTCTCGCCGGTGCAGGAAGTAGCGCTTGCATTCGTGGTCTTTGTTTTGACCGTTATTGCCCAGGGCGCCGTCGTGTACTCCGTAGCCGCAATCTACACCGGCCATCCAGCGTCAGTCCAGGTCTCCTATCGCCGCGCCATCGGGTTGAGCGCCCCACTGGTGGTGGGCCAATTTTTGCTGCTGGCGGCATCGGTTGGCCTGGTGGTCATCATCGTTGGTATCCCGGTTGCTTTCTTCCTGCTGGTGTTATTTGGCTTCTTTCCCCAGGCGACAATCATAGAAAGACGCGCCTTTGCACCGGCGTTTGGCCGCAGCGCCAGGTTGGTTCAGGGGAGTTGGTGGAGGATTTTCGGGATCGGGATCGCGTATGTCCTGGTTTATGCGGTGCCCCTGGGGGTATTGGCGGTTCTGACCAGCACGTTGTTTCTGGACAGTTCGACCGCGACTACGTTGGGGCTAATTTTGGTGGGAGCGTTGGGGATGCCGTGGATATTGATTGGCACCACCCTGCTGTACTTTGACCTCCGCGTGCGTAAGGAGGGATTTACCCTGGAGACCTTGGCAGGGGAAATCCAAGAAAGCGCGAGCCTGTAGCCAATAAAAAAACCCCCGCGTGTGAGTCACGCCGGGGTAGCAGTTCCCTTGACTAGATGATTTGAGGTATCTGTCCCAGCCAGTCGGTCAGACTTATAGGGCATTCTACGGTCGCGGGCCCTCAAAGTCAGGCTTTGTCTCGGGGTCCGGCGTTGTGTCCGCTGGTTGGTCGTAGGCGCCATTAACCGGGGTTTGCGAGGATTCCGGCCCCTGTGGGTCGGGCGCTTGGTCGATGATCCGGCCGCCACCGGTGGATATTTGTCCCGGGTCTCCCGAATCCGTCCCGTGAAAGGCTTCCAGGGCCGTGTCCAGTTTCTCGCGGAAGGTGTCCAGGTCCCGGGCCATGATCATCATCCGGCGGCCGTTTAACATCACCACCCGGAGCCGGTCGCCTATTGCTAGAGTCAACGTTTCCAGGTGAGAGATTTCACCAAAGGGAATTACTTTCACTCGCGGGACGCCGTACTGGATCACCAGGTGCGTGGGGTAGATCAAATAACGCCTGGGGCGGGTTAACCAGGTATAGGCCGCTATGGCCAACCCCGCTAAACCCATCAGGAACTGTTGCACTACCAATCCATAAACAGCGATCCCCATGGCCAAGACCAGGGTAATGTTCATGGAAGTCCGGTCGTTGTCCCAATAGATGGGTTGGTCTGGAGTCTGTTGAGGTTGCATGTAGGCTATTTTAGCATATCTATGCGGGCGTATCATCGGCCGCCGTCAGGGTGCGCCGCTTTGCTCAACAAAAAATCCGTTGCCGCAACCGGCAACGGATTTACAACTATTGAGCGATGAGCTGGTCGGGGCGCCCGGATTTGAACCGGGGGCCCCCTGCACCCCATGCAGGTGCGCTACCTGGCTGCGCTACGCCCCGACCCCCGTAGAATAGCATACCCGTAGGGAGCCTTCAATCACCGCAGGCGGCGAGCAGGGCCGCCGTTTCGCGGTTGCCAGACCGGGATACCCTCGGCATAATGATTCGACGCTATCCCTGTCATTCAAATACCTGCTGCCCTTGGAGGTGGCGCATGGCTGGCCCGCTCGATGGAATAAAAGTGGCCGATTTTTCAGAGATCATCGCCGCCCCCTTGGCCGGCCGGTTGCTGGCTGAGATGGGAGCGGAGGTGGTCAAGGTGGAACCTCCCTGGGGAGACCCCTGGCGCCACAATCAAAAGTTCATGGAAACCGAAAGCCGGGGCTTTATGGTGTACAACCGGGGCAAACGCAGTTTGCCCTTGGACCTCTCCAAGCCCAAAGCCCGCGAGATCTTGCACCGGCTTATCGAGGGTGTGGACGTGGTCCTGGTGAACAACCGCCCCGATGTGGCCGCAAAACTGGGCGTGGACTATGAGAGCCTGGCCCAGGTAAACCCCCGGATTGTCTACTGCGAGGTGACAGCCTACGGGCGCGAGGGGCCCGACGCCCACCGGCCCGGCTACGACATGATAATCCAAGCCCTTTCCGGATTGATGGCCTCGGAAACCAAGCAGGAAAACGGCGTCCCGCAGCAGATTTGGTCGACCCCTCTAATCGACACCAACTGCGGCGTCAACATGGTGGGATGTATCTGCGCCGCGTTGTACGCCCGGGAGCGCACCGGTAAGGGTCAAAAGATTGAAACCACGCTGTTGGGCTCGGCGCTCACTCTGATGGGCCCCAGGTTTCTCCACGTTGAGTCCTACGACAGGGAAACCCGAAACAAGGCGCTGTCCGATATTGAGGCCAAGCGGGCCGGGTCGGCGCCTTACATGGAGATCCTGTCCGCCTCCCCGGGCAGCCGACGCCAAACCCACCACGCCACGATGTACTACCGGGTCTACCTGACCAAGGATGTCCCCATCGCGGTCGGTTGCCTGAGCTTGGTCCTGCGGCAACGCCTCTTGGATCTCCTTGGCCTGGAAGATCCGACGGTTGAGTCGGGATTTGACCCCAACTCTGCGGAGGAAGTGGCTAAAGCCAGGGACCTGACTCTACAGGCGGAGGAGATTTTTGCCGGGAAGCCTGCGGCCGAATGGTTGGAAATTTTGGAGCAGCGGGGAGTGCCGGCGGGCCCGGTGAAATTCGCTGAAGAGCTGTTCCAGGATCCGCAGATTCAGGCCAACGGGTTGTTGACGGAAGCGGACCATCGGGATGCCGGAACGGTGAAAATGATGGGCCCGCTGGCCAAGTTCAGCGTCAACCAACTGCCGGCCCCGGCGCCTCCTCCGGCCTTGGGGCAACATTCTGAAGAGGTGCTGGCGGAATTGGGGTTCACCCGGGACCAATACTTGGCTTGGAAAGGGGAAGGCGTAGTGGGTTAGGGCCAGGCAATGCCCCGGCCGACTTCAGCCAATGGATCCGTTGCTAGCGGGAAGCGATGCCATGTTGACATCATGATGCTCGTGTGACATGATGTATTGATGAGAACAACACTTACGCTGGATGATGACATAGCCGACTCCTTGAAGGAATTGGCCCGGTTGCTCAACAAGCCGTTCAAGCAAGTAGTAAACGATGCGCTACGCCGCGGGATATCGCCCTCGATAGGGGAAGCTCCGGCGCCTGAGTATCGAGTTGTCCCAAATCGGAGCGGGCTCACCCCCGGCATCGACCCTTTGAAGCTCAATCAGATCAACGACCAAATTGAGGCCGAGGACTTCGCCGGGCCTGGCGCAGGGTGATAATCCCGGACATCAACCTGCTGGTCTACGCCTACAACGACGGGGCCCCTTTTCATGACTCCGCCAGGCAATGGTGGGAGGACTTGGTCAACCGCACGGAGAGGGTCGGCATTCCGTGGGTCGTATCAACCGGCTTCGTCAGGCTGATGACACACCCCAGGGTGCTGGAACATCCGTTATCCCCGGAAGAAGCAGTAGGGTATGTGGGCGAGTGGTTCCGGTTCCCGCACCTATCCCCGGTCAACCCGGGCGGGGAACATCTGGTCCACTTCCGGCGAAATCTCAATGCCGCCGGTGTCGGAGCGAACTTGGTGACCGACGCTCACATAGCGGCCCTGGCGATGGAGTACCAAGCGGAAGTACACTCCAACGATACCGACTTCAGCCGCTTTCCAGGCCTTCGCTGGCGGAACCCCCTTTGATTTGGGGGTCCCGCACCGTCTTTTTCCGCTCGAACGGCAGTCCCGGGTCCGCCCCTAGTCGTCCTTGAGGGCTGGGATCACTTTGGTTCCCAGCAACTCGATGGAACGCATGACCGCTTGATGGGGCATAGCCCCCTCATTGCCGTAGATCAGGATGTACCCGGGATCTAGTTCCTTCTTGACGTGTCGCAGCTTTTTAATCACTGTTTCCGGGCTGCCGATGATCATGTTGTAGGCGTCTTGAAGCTCTTGATAGCTAAGCCTGCGGCCCACCGTGCCGGTGCCGATGGTAGGCCGGGACATCTTGATTGACAACGCTTCCCGTGACTGGTAGCCCGGCGGGTCGTTGAACTCGATGGGGCCCCTCTGCCGGTGGGCCTCCGTCCAGAGAAACTCTTTGCCAATTTCCTGGGCTTGTTCGTCGGTGTCGGCCACCAATATTCGCATTAAGTAGCCAAAGTGCTCTCGGCCCGGCTCGTACCCGGTCTCTATCGCCGTCTCAAAGTAAATCTGCTTCAATTGAATGGTCAGGTCCAGAAGCGCGCCCAGGTTCATGTAGGGATACTGGCGTTTCGCCGCCCATATCACACTTTCAGGGCTGCCGGTGCCGGGAAACCAGATAGGCGGATGGGGTTTCTGAATAGGTACCACCCATGGGTTGACCATTCGGTGGTGGAAATATTCACCCTCCCAGCGGAATGGCCCCGGTGTGGTCCAGCACTTGAGAATCAGGTCGTGGGCTTCTTCAAACCGGCCCCGGTTTTCGGTGGGGCTGATACCGGCGTGCAGCGTTTCCACCGCTGTTCCTCGGACGAAACCGGAAATCAGCCTTCCGCCGGAAATGCAGTCCAGCATTGCCAGTTCCTCGGCCATTTTCACCGGGTCGCTCAGGGCGATGACGTTGCCCAGCAATGCAATTTTGGCCCGCTTGGTGACCTTGGCAATAACCGCACCGTCAACGTTGACCGACGGCTTCATGCACCAGTAAGAACTGTGGTGCTCGTTGGACATTATCCCGT
This sequence comes from Dehalococcoidia bacterium, assembly GCA_965226825.1. Taxonomy (GTDB): domain Bacteria; phylum Chloroflexota; class Dehalococcoidia; order Lucifugimonadales; family UBA3495; genus Io17-Chloro-G2. The sequence goes on along the minus strand of CBDDED010000003.1, from coordinate 1,925,576 downwards.
CAAATCCCACTTCATCCGCCCAGGCGTACTGGTCGTGGTAATTGTTGTACAGCACGTTGGCCTTGAGGGGATCAAAGTAGCTGTTTGGGAAATGCATCCTGCCGGACTCGTAATGTTCCAGATCTTCGTCCGTCACGTGGCCGTAGGGCTGCTCGGAAAACCAAAAAATCTCGGTCATGGTGTCCTCCTTGCGGATAATCCCCGGGCGGGAAAGCCCCGGTCTAAACCGGGCGGTGTGGCCGGAAACCGCGTCAGGTCAATCGAGACTGCTCAGAAACTCCGACGCGCCCTGGATGAATTCCTGTGGTTTCTCAATTTGCGGCGAGTGGCCGCATTGGTCGATTACCTGGAGTTTGGAATTACTGAGCGCCTGGTGGAAGAGTTGACCGCACTCCAAAGGAACGATGGCGTCCTCTCGTCCCCAGACAATCAGGGTAGGCGTTCCCACGTCAGACAGGTAGTGGGGCAGGCTGGGATTGTGCATGTAGGGTCGCCACAATAGGCGTGATGCCATTTCCCGGTTAGAGAAATCCACTAGGGCCTCTTCGGGGGTCATCTCGCGGTTGAGCTCCTCCAGGTTGGGGACCTGGGACGGATCATAGAATCGGTATCCGGCTCTGGTCTCGGCGGAAACCATGAATATCTCGGTGATGTCCGATTCCTTGGGCCTGATGCCCACGGCGTCAATCAACACCAATCCCGTTAAACTCTCCGGTGACATTGCTGCGATCTCGGCAGCGATCCACCCGCCCATCGAGTGCCCCACCAACGCGTACCGGCCCAATCCCAGTTGCCGGGCCACTTTCTGGGCGAAGTGGGCCATGTCGACAATGGTCGAAACCCATTCGGGCCGTGCGGTGCCGTTGAATCCCGGCTGAGACGGAGCGTAGACAGTGTTGTTTTTGGCCAATTCTTCGTGGAAGTCCTGCCAGCCGCGGTTGCCTCCGGCCCCATGCAGGTACAGCAAAGGCGGTCCCGAACCGCCGGAGAACATTTGGACCTCGGTTCCCGCTACGGTTATCTTGGATTCGTTGGTGTTTACTGTTGTCGTCATAGTTTCATGCCTGATTTCATCTATAAAATTTGCCTCAACCGGGAGCGTTAGTCCCGGATTCCGGCCTCATCGCCACGGGGATTATAGCCAAGATTCCCACCTTGCGCCACCGGTTCCAAACCCGCGGACCGACAATAAGGCAGCCCGGTAGTAAGGCAGGCCGGTAGTAATGGAGCAGGTGGAAGCCAATTGCCGTCGATCGGGCGTCCACTAACAGTTCCTCAAACTTGGCCTCGGCGTCCCGCGCCTGGGAGAAGACATGCTCCGCCGATTCGGCGCCCGCCTCCTCGCCGCTGACGGTTGGTCGGGCTAGGGCCAGCATCAGGGCGCCGCTGTCTTCGCCGAAGGCGGTCAGACCGTCATCGGGCAACCCCCCGCCACTTCCAGGGAGCTTTTTCCATCTTCAGTTCGTCGTGCTGTTGGGTGTACCGGTAAACGACTAGGGGCGCCGGACTGGCCATATTGTGGACGTCTAAGGCACGAATCCCACTTTGGCGCCAGTACGCCGGAGGCGGACATCGACATTATGGTTTTGGCATTGACGGGGATGCCGAGGGGATTTAACCTAGGCTCATCCAGATCCAAAGGCCGACCACCAAAAGGAGTTTGGCATGACTACCAGTAAACAGACCACGTATGAAGTCCAAATCGAAGACGTGGAATATCTGCGGCACGGTGATAAGCCCTTCCTGGCGCGCCTCTTCAAGCCCCAGGGCAGCGGACCTTTCCCGGTAATGGTCGAGTTGCATGGCGGCGCTTGGGTGAATGGTAGCCGTGAGAACGGCGATGCCGGCAACGAAGCGCTGGCCAAGAACGGCGTCATCGTGGCGGCCCTGGACTTTCGCGTTCCGCCGGAAGCGTCATACCCTGCCTCCCTGGCCGACATCCACTATGGAATCCGCTGGTGCAAGGCTCACGCCGGAGACTGGAACGGCATTTCGGATAAGGTCGGCGCCATGGGCACCTCCAGCGGCGCCCACCAGTCGATGCTGCTGGGCATGCGGCCCCACGATTCCCGCTACGCGGCGCTGTCCCTCACCAACGGCGCGACCGAAGTAGATGGCGCCCTGGGCTGCGTGATCATGGTCTCCCCGGTGATAGATCCCCTGGGCCGCTATCACTACGCCAAGGGCCTGCGGGATGATATCAAACCCCCCGAGTCAGTTGGCGAGCGTACCGCGTCCATGCACGACCTGTACTGGGTGACGGAAGAGGCAATGGCAGAAGGTGCTCCGGCACGAATTCTGGCCGCCGGGGAGCGCACGGAACTACCGCCCACGCTGTGCCTGGCACGGCTCTACGAGGCAGCGCACCCGCGCCCGGACCTGGACGAGTTCATCATGCAGTACCGCAAGGCCGGTGGACAGATTGACGTAACGATCTTCGAAGATGAGGGCGAAGGGGTGCTGCGGGACCTTTCCACGAATGTAGCGCAGCAGGCGCTGGAGCAGATGACCGCGTTTATCCATCAACACTTAGGGTAAGCTGGGTAGCTCGGAGTCCCGTGGTCATGCGCGACGCCGCACTGACCAATGGCTTCGTCATGCTCTGGGGCAATCCTAGAGTTGCCCGTAACCGACGGCGGACCAAACCTTCGTGCTGAAGACTGGGTCCGCCGTCCCAGGTCAGGAAGCGCGCTCCTGCCTTCCAGAAGGTGAGCGGTATGCCTCCGAGCCTGACAGCGATCCACCTTCCTCGTGTTACAACTTCGGGATATTTAGAAAGACGCCTAATTCTTCCTGCCCGGCTATCAACAGCCTGTTAGGGGAGATTCTCGTCTTTTAATTGCCAGGTCCAATATCCCCGAGAAAATCCCCTCATCAGATAACCCGTCGTTGCAATACTGGCGGCCTGCGCCGGGTAACTCGTGGTCCGCTTTGATCGCCCACTCGAACAGGGAAAGCGACGAGCGCATGGCCTTACTGCTACGCCTCCGCAGCTCCGCCGGTTCCGGGGTCAGGAACTCCGCCCCGGAAAGCGGGGACTGCTGCCCGTGGCAATCCCCCTTCACCCCGAGGTCGTCGGCCGCGTGAGGACGCACTTCCACCAACGCTGGATCAGTCCTCGGGTTCTCTTCCGGGTTCTCAATCTTTGTGCCCCTGGGCCCTCAAGACCCTACACATTATTGTTGATCTGGGTGCCAACCTGGCCGACTCCTCATTAGGCAGGATAAATCCACTGGTCGAAACTTCTTGAATTAACACTCAGTCCCTTCCCCACCTGGTGCTGATCACGCGAAACTCGTCTTCAGGCGCCAATACATCTTGGTGGCGGGAACGGCCGCGGGAACTGTGTTGCCTTGCTGCGGCCAGCGTACGGAATCTATCGTCATCGGTCTTGACTCTAGTATCAATATAAACTAGTCTGCTGTCTAGTCAGTAACGATTGGTCAGGGTGCTAAATGAGCAGGAAATGGCCGGTTCAAGACGCCAAGTCGCGCTTCAGCGAATTGCTCGATACCACACTCGCAGAAGGGCCGCAGATTGTGACCAAGCGCGGAGTGGAAACCGCCGTGCTGGTTCCCATCGAGCAGTGGCGCAAGCTGGAACAGATGACCAGGCCGGACCTCAAGGAGCTACTCCTGACTCCGGAAGCGCGGACCGAGGACCTGGTGCCGCCACGCGGACGGCATCGCCGCCGGTCACCCTTGATCTTGGAGTAGGCCCATGTTCCTCCTCGATACCAACGTGGTCTCGGAATTGCGCCGCCCCCGTCCACATCGTGCCGTCCTTGATTGGATTGCGGACGTGCCGGCGGAGCAGCTCTTCGTATCTGCTGTTACGGTTGGAGAGATACAGGCGGGGGTCGAGATCACTCGCGAGCAGGATGTGACCAAGGCAGAGGAACTGGAGGTCTGGTTGGACAAGGTGCTGGCTTCCTACAGCGTATTGCCCATGGATGCGCCCACCTTCCGGGAGTGGGCACGGCTCATGCATCGGAGGTCAGATACAATTACCGAGGACGCCATGATCGCCGCGACTGCCATTGTTCACAGACTCACGGTGGCCACCAGGAACGTGCGGGACTTTGACCAGCTTGGTGTCGATCTGCAGAATCCTTTCGAAAGAGCATAGCAATCGCCGCCCCCCAGAAGATTCTGGCGGCGATGTAGTAGCGGTGGTGGAACTTGGGTATGTGCTGGGGACCCGCAGCGTCAGGGTCCACCGGGCCGACGGCACCGCCGTACTTTAGCCGGGTAGGACGTAATCACCAATGGAGAGTTGCTGTGGGGCTTACCGCTGTCGCAGGTCTTCGCCTAATGCCTATATGCGGTGGCAAAGGGAGATTTGAGGGTGTGACCTGGGGATGGAAGATGGCTGGGGATCGAGGATTCGAACCTCGGCTACCTGATCCAGAGTCAGGCGTCCTACCGCTAGACTAATCCCCAAAGACCGCGGGAATAACAAGAGGACGTTCATGGTAACAAAGAGCCCGGCGCCAAGCAATCCGATACCGCGGCTAATTTTATCCCAGCACACTCTAACTGACGGCATATCTCGTGAAAGTTGCCATTTGACACCGCTGTGTCAAGTTGACATTGGTTGCTCTGGTACCTAACATTGTTTGTAGGTTTCTGCGGGAGTTGCCCCAACGGACCTCGTCCAAATTGGCCTTCTCACCTCGGTCGGACCAACAACTTGCTTGACAAAGGATGAATCCCATGCGCCTACTGTCCACCCTCGGGGGGATGGTGTTTAGCCGACCCGTTATTTTTGTCGTATTGGTCGCGCTGGGTATTGGGCTTGGGTACGCTGTGTTCTTCCACGTGTACCCGCAAAAGCCCAAGATCGGCGTTATCGACATCCCTTACACTGTCATTAACGACCGGTCCGCAACTAGGATTGTGTCCTATTTGGAGTACGCCAGGAATCGCGACGATATCAAAGGCGTGGTGATTCGTATCAGTTCTCCGGGCGGGGGAGCCTCCTCTAGCGAAAGGTTGTTTCTGGAGACCCGCAACCTGCGAGACGAGAAGCCCGTGGTCATGGTCATGGGAGACCTAGTGGCCAGCGGCGGCTACATGATGTCCATGGGCGCCAGCTACCTATACACACGGCCCTCATCTCTAGTGGGGAACGTGGGCGTGATCGTCTCCTATCCTGGCCCCACGATTCCGTTCCCTCCTCTGGAATTCCTGGTGATTACCGGCCCCGACAAGCTGTTCGGAGGCGACCGCCGGGACTGGATTACCATGGCCGACGAGATGAAACATTCTTTTGCCGGCATAGTAATCAACGAGCGTGGGTCAAGCCTGAAGTTAACCAAGCAAGAGTTGCTTACCGGTCGGGTCTACCCGGGAATAGGAGCCGTTAATGTGGGTCTGGCCGACGCCATTGGCGGAGACACCGACGCCGTCGAAACAGCCGCGGAATTGGCCGGCGTTTCCCATTACGATGTGGTTAACATCAACGCCCAGGTTGAAAGGCGATATAACGAAGTCCTGCGGTGGGTTTACGATCCGCTGCTGCTTGAATTCCCCTCAGGAGACACCGGGAGCCAGTTGATGGGAGGTGCAGGCCCGGCGCCGTCCCAGAATCCAAGTCCATCCAGTGGATCGACGGAGTTCGAGCCAGCCCCCGCTTTCGGGACCGACTTGGAGGCGCTCCGCAACATCCTCCCCTATGGGGGCATCGGGCCGGGCCAAGAAGAGGCCCTGCCGGGGTTCCCACAAAAAATCAGCCCGCCGAACGTTTACTACTTGTATGTTGGACCTTCTCAATAGATTCAGCATTGTGCTGATCCTCCCGGCGGCTGCGCTGGCATTTTTTGTTGGCGCCTATTTTTACTTTTATCAAGGATCCTATGACCCTCCGCCTTCGGAGCAGTTAAGGACCCAACATATAACTCCTCCCGAGTCCAGCTTCACTAATCTGGAGACCATCTCCCCGGTTCAACAGGGCACCCTGCTGGTTGACATGGGCCATTCCAACGGTTTCAGCCGCGACGAAATATCATCCTTCCTTAACGAAATATCCCGGCGAGGGTATTCTCTGGAATTTCTCGTGGTGTCCGAAGGCGGGAAGAGTTTAGCTGAACAACTTCGGTTGGCGGACAGCTTTTTGGTTATCCAACCCTCCAGGCCATTCAATAATGAGGAAGCCGTCCTGGTGCGTCAGTTTGTTGAGGAAAAGGGCGGCAAACTGTTGCTGATAGCCGACCCTACCCGCAATCACAGGATGAACTCTCTCTCCAAGGAGTTCGGAATCACTTTCAGGCCGGATTACCTCCATAACTCTGTGGAATACGATCTGAACTTCCAGAACGTTTACATTAGTGATTTCAAGCCGGACAAGCTTACAGACGGGTTGGGCAGAATTGCCCTGTATACTGCTGGCTCCCTGGAAACCCCCAACGGGGGTCTGGCCATCGCCGATGGCAACACCCAGTCCACTTTCGTCGAGCGAGTTGAGCCGCTGTATCCCATGGCCAGGAGTGAACAAGGGGGAGTGGTCGCGTTGACCGACCTTACCTTCTTGATTCCACCACAAAGCACAATTGTGAACAATCCAAGGCTGATCTCCAACCTCGCAGACTTCCTGACGACCAGTGAACGCAGTTTCGACCTGGCGGACTTCCCATACTTTTTCGATGAAACCACGGAAATTATTTTGGGGAGGTCCTCGTTGTTGAATTCCGGCGTCGGGATCACGAGCGTGCTGTCAGGATTCCAGGTAGCCTCGGAAATACGGAACGCGCCAGACCCCAACAGTGACCTGGTGTACCTGGGTCTGTACGATGACGCTCCAAGTGTGGCGCAATATCTGCAATTGGCCGGGGTTGAAGTTGGCGATGAATTGCGGACGCCGTTCACGCCGGCGATTGCCAGGGACGAATCTGCCGTGGCAGTCCTTTACCAGGATGAACAACGGGAGGTTTTGATCGTCTTGGGCGACACTCCCGATGACGTGGATCGTGTGCTCAGACAACTGGAGAATGGCTCCTTTAGGCAAGGACTCGTTGGCGACTTTGTTGGAGTGTATTAAAACTTGATGTGCAAGTGGTGGCTACGCTGGTCTATCGCTTTGGCCGCTGCGGCCCTGGCATTGGTCGCCTTGGCGTGTTCAACCCCCGCCGCCCCCCCGGAAATTCCCGCTGCGGCTAAACCCGACACTCAGGCCACCATCACCGCCCTGGCCCAGAGACCCGGCTTTAGCGCCCCCACGCCCACTCCCGTTCCCCAGGGCGTATTGGAATCCGCCCTGGAATTCTCTCGGGGTTTGGACTCGGTCAACGGAAGTTGGGACGAATTGCGCGTCAGTTACGACACCTGGGAGGCCGGATTAATCGCTTGCGACCCCAGGTCTGTCCGAACACCCTTGAACCAGTTCGATAGCCGGTTCGCCGCCGTCGTCCAATCGGCCAGAAACCTTGATCGGGCCAGCGCTACCAGACATTTGGCCGACCGCGTCGTACTGGCCGCCGAGACCGAACTGCAGGCTCTCAGGTCGTTGCGCGACGTCTCGGACTCCGCCACTTCTTCCGATACCGTTGCAGCCTTCGGTAATGGTCTGGACGCTTCGGATACTGGTAAAAAGGAGAATTCAGCGGACACCGAAGGATCGGAGGTCTATGTCGTACTGGAACCCTCCAACCAATCGGGACAGGTTTCGCCGGTAGACCAGGTGGACAAGGTCCGGTCTTACTCCGCAGGGGCGCTTCAGGAAGTCTTTGACACCCTGGCTGACTTGGAAGAAAGAAGGACCGATGCGGGAAGAGCCAGGCTGATGGAATTCACCATGGCGTTCAACGAGGTCAACGCCCGTTGGGATGAATTCCACCGGCAATACGATTCATTCCGCGCCGATGAGGCCAAGCTTAGTTCGGCCGAGGTTGTTGAAGAGCTGAGCGGACTTATCTCAGATTTCAGTAACGTGGTCGCGGCCACCCGTGAACTACCAACTTACAAGGATACCCAAATCGTGGCGGACCTGATGGCCCAAACCGCCGATTCCGAAGACCTGGTGTTGCGTAGCTTGCGGGCCACGTTTCAAAAAGAACCCCAGGAAAGCGATCCCCCCGCTGAACAATTTGGAGGTTTTGGTGGTTTCGGAGACTTTGGGAGCCCCGCAGAGCCGGTGGATTCCACCGACATTGGGATCCCCGAAGACCCTGTCCCTGCCAAGCCGACCGAGGTTCCCCCGACCAAAAACCCCGAGTTCGTCGCGCAGGAACCTGACCTTTTCGGAAGATTTGAGGAAGAATTGGTATTTGCCAACGCATCCCGCCGAGATGCCAAAGGAGCGTTGGACCAACTCAACCTGAGCCTATCTGAAGACCAATTGAACGCTGTTGACGAATTTTCGGGTCAACTTCAAGCCCTGATGGTGAATTGGAACGATTTCCACCAAAATTTTGATGCTTGGCGCGCCGATGAGGGAGGATGCGACCGTCTCGGCGCCATCGATGCCCTGCTGGGAATCGGCGCCGGATACAATGACCTATCCGCTGAGGTTAGCCGGTTGCCGAACACCATGGTGTTGCGTCCCTTCGGCGAATTGCTGGTTGAGGCCGTCCGCAGGGAATCGTCAGCTCTGGATGACCTTAAAAACAGTTGGCGCCCCTTTGACGCCGGGATTTACCAAGGCCTGCGCCAGGAGCGGACGGCTGCCGACAATCAGCGGCGGCAAGTCGGGGTAGGAATCCAAGACCTTTTGGACCAATACGGAGTCGCCCCCAACTGACGCCGCACCGGGCCTTTCGCACCCGCACGTTACCTAAGCGAACCTCCCTAGGCCGTTGCTTTCTCGCGGTGCTGTATTCCGCGCGTGTCCGTTACGATGGTAGCCCACCCCATTTCCGTTGCAACGGAAATCACTGGAGCGTGGAGGGGCTGGACCACCCTGCCCTGGCAATCACTGGCACGGTTGGCTTGGTTGACGCCGCTTTCATAACCTCCGATACTGGTTAAAAGACACTCGCCCGCCGTTCCGGACACCACTGTGGTTGGAGCGGCAGCTAACGTCTACTCTGCAAACCCGGTAGGAGACCACCATGCAGCTAGGAGCCATCTTCCCTCAAACCGAAATTGGCGCAGACCCCATTGCGGTTCGTGATTTTGCCCAGGCCGCTGAGGCCATGGGATACGAGCACCTGCTGGTTTTCGATCACGTCCTGGGGGCAGATCCCAGCAAACGGGAGAGTTGGGAACGCCCTTACAGCCACTCGGACATGTTCCACGAACCGTTCGTGCTGTTCGGATACCTGGCCGGAGTGACCGACAAGATTCAGATGACCACGGGAGTATTGATTCTGGGCCAGCGCCAGACCGCCCTGGTTGCCAAGCAGGCAGCCGAGGTGGATGTGTTGACCGGAGGCCGCCTGCGCCTGGGCATCGGCATAGGGTGGAACCACGTGGAGTACGAGGCGTTAGGCGAGGATTTCAGCAACCGGGGCCGCCGCAGCGTAGAACAGATTCGATTGCTGCGGGCTCTCTGGACTGAAGAGGTCATCTCATTTGACGGCAGGTACCACAAGGTTTCCCACGCCGGTATCAATCCCCTGCCGGTGCAGCGGCCTATCCCTATTTGGTTCGGCGGAGGGGCCGACCGGGTGATGCGGCGCATTGGCCGCATGGCCGACGGCTGGTTTCCCCAGTTCCAACCCGACAGCCAGGGCCAAGAGCAGTTGGGCAAGATGCGAGAGTACGCCAGAGCTGCTGGCCGGGACCCCGGAGACATCGGAATAGAAGGGCGGGTAAGCTTCTCTAGCGGCGGCCCCGACGATTGGGCCAAGTCGGCGGCCGCTTGGGACGAACTGGGAGCCAGTCACCTGTCGGTCAACACCATGAGGGCAGGCCTCAGCGGGCCCGACCAGCACATCGATGCAATCCGGCGTTTCAAAGAGTCGGTCTCCGGGTGAGGTTTCCAACGGAGGGCGCTGTGCCCTGCGGTTCCGCGTGTGTTCCTGGCACCCTCCGGCTATCCTGAGGCCTGGGCTTAAGGTAGGGAGATAAGGCTTCGGGAATTCCACCTAAAAGGCCTTGCGCCTGGAGACTATCAAACCGGAAAGCGTCCACCCCAGCGCTATCGCAATTTAAGACCAAAGGACCCGCGGAAGCCGATTGCATCGAAGAGTTCGCGATGGGGTATTCGCCGGACCCTACCCCGTCTTTCTTCCCGCACAGGGAATCCAGAGCCCTCTCCGTGCGCCGACGCGTTTATGTCAATGGGGAAATGCGAGGTGAGGGAGAGCCACACAGCGTCCCTTCGCCATTTTCGCGGCGCGGTCCCTTCCAAATCCTTGCCGTATGCCCGTGCCTTGGATAGCTATGCCTGCCTGAACGATAAAAAGGGCTCTGGATTCCCTCTGCGGAGAGAATGACCGGGAGGTCGGCGCGGTTGGGCAAATGGCAATCAGGCATCACGTTGGATGCAAGATTCGTCCGTCACACTGGAATGCGTTTGCCCTGGCGACCACCCGGAGCGGGTTTGTTCTGCGGGCCACCGGAGGCTCGAAGGACTCCCTTGGCTGAAGTTTAGCTCTTGAACAACCGGGCTACCCGGTCCAGGATGCGGTTGCTGACGTCGTACTTCGAGAGCAGGGGCAGGTCTTCGACGTTTAGCTCGCGGTCGATGAGGGACACCCGGTTGGTGTCGGCGCCGAATCCACTGTTCGGCTCGGTGATGTCGTTGGCAACCATCAGGTCCAAGCCCTTGCTTTTGACCTTCACCTTGGCGTTTTCCACCAGGTTCTGGCTCTCCGCCGAAAAGCCCACTTTGACGAAGTTTCCCCTTGCAGTTTCCAGGATGTCGGTGGTTTTGGTCAGATCAATTGAAAGTTCGCCGGCGGACTTTTTGATTTTCTGTTCGGCTTCAGTAGCTGGCCGGTAATCCGCCACCGCCGCGGCCATTATCAGCGCGTCGGCGCTCTGGACGTGCTCCAAAACTGCGTCGCACATTTGTTGGGCGGTTGAAACCGGGACCACGTTGACCAACGGCGGCGCGGACAGGCCGGTGGCTGCGGTCACCAGCACGGCCGAGCCTCCCCGGTCCCGGACAGCCTCGGCCAGCGCATAACCCATTTTCCCCGAGGAATGGTTGGTGATAACTCGGACCGGGTCAATGGGCTCCATGGTGCCCCCGGCGCTAACCACGACGGTCCTGCCGGACAGGTCTCCGTCCCTTCCCAGCGCTGCCGAGATATGTCCCAGAAGCTCTTGCGGTTCCAACAGCCTTCCCATCCCCACCAGACCCGATGCCAGCCGACCGGGAGCGGGCCCGGCGATGATGACTCCTCTCGCCCGAAGCCTGGCGATGTTTTCCTGCGTCGCCGGGTGGTCGAACATGTTGGCGTCCATGGCTGGAGCGACCAGCAGCGGCGCCGAGGTTGCAATCACCGTGGTGGTTAATGGGTCATCGGCCAGGCCTGCCGCCAGTTTCGCAATGGTATGCACCGTAGCCGGGGCAATGACCACAATTTCGGCCCGCCGGGCCAGGGTGACATGCTGATGGCTATACTCCGAATCAGCGTCGAAAGTATCGGTTACCACGTCCCGGTGAGTGATGCTGCGAAAGGCCAAAGGGGTGACGAATTGGGTGGCCCCATAACTCATCACCGTGTCTACCAGCGCACCGGCCTGCGTTAGCTTGCTGGCCAGGTCGATGGCTTTGTAGCAGGCGATACTGCCCGTGACACCCAACAGGACGTGCTTGTCAGCTAGCGGGCCTGCCAAGAGTCCTCCTAGTCCGCCGGAACGTTGTCGTTCCGGGGCGCCGGTCCGGATTCCGGGTGGCGGTTCATTTCATAAATCAGCCGCAACCCCACCAGGGTCAGGTCGGGGTTGACCGTGTCGAAAACCTGGGTCTCCCGGGCAATGATACCCGCAAGGCCGCCGGTCCCGATGACCTTGGCGTCCCTCCCCAACTCCTGCTTGAAACGCTCCACCATGCCGGTGACCATTGAAGCGTAGCCCAGGACCAGTCCTGACTGAAGTGCGTGGGTCGTGTTCTGGCCGATGGCCGTCCGGGGAGCCACCAACTCGACGCGGCGGAGTTGAGCGGTGCTGTGGAAAAGGGACTCGGCAGCCACGTTTATGCCCGGGAAAATCGCGCCGCCCAGGTAGGTCCCGTCCTTGGCAACGGCATCGAACACTGTAGCCGTGCCAAAGTCCACCACAATCAACGGGGGACTGTAAAGCTCCGATGCGGCCACCGCATCCACTATTCGATCGGAACCCACGTCCCTGGGATTGTCGTAAACGATACGCAGTCCGGTGCGGACCCCCACGGTCACTGTGATCGGCGTAACGCTGAAATAGTCGCGGCAGACTTCCTCAAAAACCACCGTCAAGTGGGGGACGACGCTGCACATTGAGACCGCCGTGACGTCGGTGGGGTTGATGCCTTTTTGCAGGAGAAGGTTGGTCACCAACAGCCCGTGTTCGTCGGACAATTTGCGGGTGTCGGTGGCGATGCGAAGAGTCGTGGCCAGGCGAGTTCCGTCGAACACCCCCAGGGTGACGGTGGTGTTGCCAATGTCGATGCAGAGAAGCACGCTCGGAACCCCCTTAACCGCGGCCAATTATACGGCAGCCCGAATGGCCTAGCAACGCGCCCTGGGGTTGCCTCTCTACGTTTTCGCCGGACTCCCGACTGGCGGGTTTGCCCTTGGCACCCGAATCCTGCGGCTTGCCGTTACAATGGGCGAGCGACCCCTGATTTCTAACCGAGGCGGAACTTATGAAAATTCAAAGAGTGACCGTGGAAGTGTTGGAGACCCCAGTGGCCTTGGAGTACGTCGCCGCCGGCAACTCGGTGGAATCCAACTGGCACGTGTTGGCCAGGGTGGACACGGACGATGGCGTCCAGGGTATCGGGTTCGTGGTAGCCACCAGGGAAACGTTGGTGCGGCCGCTGGCCCGGGCTGCAGAGGAATTGGGCCGGTTGTTGGTCGGTATGGAAATCCTGGAAATTGAAGCGGCCCGCGCCCGCTTGGAGAGGGCCGGGGGTTGGACCGGCCCCGGCGGCATGCTCAACATGGCAATGTCCCCGCTGGATATTGCTCTTTGGGATGCGGCGGGTAAGACGCTGGGCCAGCCCCTGTACCGACTGCTCGGCGGTTATACGGACCGGGTCCGAGCCTACGCCAGCGATGGCCTGTGGTACAGCCTTAATTTGGAAACGTTGGCGCGTTCTGCGAGGAGCCACGTCGACCGGGGATTCGACTTGGTGAAGCTGCGTTTGGGCCGGGAGCCCACGCCTGCCGTCGAGGTCGCCCGTGTCCGTTCGGTCCGGGAGGCGGTCGGCGAAAGGGTAGGTATCATGGTGGACGCCACGGAGAGCTGGAACGAGCCGCAGGCCCTGGCCTCGGGAAGGGCCCTGCAGGAAGCCGGAATCACCTGGTTGGAGGACCCGGTAAACCACCGCAACCTCCCGGGCCTGGCCGCTTTGGCCCAGGCGTTGGAGGTCCCGGTTGCCGCCGGCGAGCATCTCTTTGGCCTGGAGCCGTTCCAACGTACGCTGGACGCCCGCGCCGTCAACATTGCCATTATCGATCTCGCCAGGGTTGGCGGCATTACACCCTGGATGAAGGTGGCGGCCCTGGCCCAAGCGCGGGGCATCCCGCTGGCCGGGCACGTTATCCCGGAGGTACACGTACACCTGCTTGCGTCTGTACCCAATGGCTACCTGGTGGAATACATGCCCAGGTCTGAACCGCTCTTCAAGACCCGGTTGAGCTTGGAAGACGGGTATCTGGTGGCGCCCCAAGCCCCCGGGCTGGGAGTGGAGTTGGATGAAGCGGCCTGCGACCGGTACCGCGTAAGTCACTGACTACTCCGCGGACCGGACTGCTCGAAGTTCAAGCCAGATCACGGGGTCCGCACAAAAAAACCGGCGTCCCAACACTGTGGGACGCCGGTAAATCGCCTGGTAATTCCCCGATTTGTCTAGAGGTTAAATTGGGGGTTCGAGTAGTTTTTGTCCTTCTCGTAAACCTGTAGCCGTGCCCGCTGGGTGTCGGCCACTATCAGCCGGCTGGTTTCCTGGTCGAAAACGCAGGCCACCGGCATTCGGAACGCCCGCTGCTGGTCTTCCAGGTTGTAGACCTGGGCGCGGCGTTTACCCATGTCCGGGTTGGCGTTCAGGGACATTTGCCCCCAGGCCGAAACGTCGACTGCGTCGCCCTTCAGGTAGGCAATGGGCATGGCATCGGAGTTGTAGATCGCTATCCGCTCGTTCATCCAGTCGGCCACGTAAACGTCGCCGTCTCCGTCCACGCAGACGCCGGTGGGATGGCGGAGCGTGCCGGGGCCGCTGCCGCCGCGGCCGAAGGTTTGCAAGAGGTCGCCGGCAGGGCTGAACTTCTGTATCCGGTGATTGTTCCAGTCGGCCACGTAAATGTCCCCGTTATTGTCCACGGTAATGCCCCAGGGCATGTCCATTTGGCCGGGAGCATCGCCCTTCGAACCAAAGCCGCTCAGGTACTGTCCGTCCGTGGTGAATTTCTGTACGCGGCTGTTCAGGCTGTTGACGATTAGGAGGTTGCCGTCCCCGTCGAGGACCATTCCGGAAGGGCCATTTAGCTGGCCTTCACCATCCCCGGCTTCTCCCCAACGGTCCAGGCCGTTGCCGTCTTCGTCGAACACGGTGATCTGGTTTTTCCACTCGTCGGAGGCGTAGACCTTCCCTTCATCGTCCACCACCACCGAGGTCAGGAACACCAACTGTTCGTTGGTGAGGTCTCCGTAGGCCGGGCCCGCCCGGCCAAACTCCTTGATGTATTGCTGGTCAATGGTCAACTTGGTTATCCGCTGGCTCTGCTGGACGTCGGACCCGCGATTGGCCACGTACATAACTCCGTCGCGGGCTAGGGCGATACTCACCGGTTGAGTAAACCCCTGACCGGCGGCCCCGTTGCGGCCTATGTTGTGGCTGTACTTCCAGGCTCGCCCAGCGGCTACTGTGTGCACCGCCATCGAAGAATCCTCCTATCAACCGTCTAAGACCCGTGGGCGCGGCCGGTGCCCTTCCCAAATCCAGGGGAAGGGCACCGAGTGGACTCCTACTTCACGAAGTTGAATTTCTCGAAGCTGCCGTTGACGATGGGTTTGGCGTCCATCCCCATCCAGTCTTCGATTATCGTGGTGTACCCGCCGCGGAAGTCGTAGTTGGGCACCAGGTCTCCCTGTTCCAGGTCTTCGGGTTTGCGGGAGGGATATTCCCCGTAGATGCCGCCGTTGACCCCGTCGCCGATGGCGAAGGCAGCGCCCGCCGCCCCGTGGTCGGTGCCCGACCCGTTGTCGTGCACCCGCCGGCCGAACTCAGAGAACAGGTACATTATCACGTTGTCGCCGCGGTCGTGGGAGTGCAGGTCGTCAAAGAAGGCGGAAATGCCCTCGGAAACATCCTTCCACAACTTGGGATGCCCCATCGCCTGTCCGGCGTGGGTGTCAAAGCTCGCATGCTGGGTGTAGAAAATCCGGGTCCCCAAGTCTGCCAGGTAAACCTGGGCGATGTCTCTGAGGTGGTTGGCGATCGGCGAGCTTGGGTATTCAACCTCGGAGCTGTATATCTCCGGCGCTACCTTGACGATGTCGGCCCCGATCATCGCCTCCATTCCGGTGGAGCGCAGGTAGTCGGTGATGGTTCCCGTGCCTACCGCCGGCGAGTACATCTTGGCGAACAAGTCCAGGGCCCGAGCTCGCTGGGCCTGGTTGGTGATGCCGGTCAACACGCCGTAGTTGCTCAGGTCTGCAATGGCGGCCACCGGCACGCCGGCCAGGGCCAGGGCCCGGGGCAGACCGTGGCCGAAGTTGATTGCCGTCAGCACGTTCTCTTTGTTGGGGTCCAGTTCCCGCGTCACCCGGCCGGCCCAACCTTCGGTTCCAACTTTGTCCGGCTCGCAGGTGTGCCAGATGTCCATAGACCGGAAGTGGGAGCGGGGAGAGTTGGCGTAGCCAATGCCGTTGAGCACCGCCACCTTGCCCTGGTCATATAGCTCCTTGACCGGGCCCATGTGGGGGTTGAAGGCCAACTGGTCGTCAATCTTGATGCACTCTTCCAGCGCGTATCCCACCGCCGGCCGGTTGTCCATGTAGAGAGGGTCGTTGTAGGGGATTACCGTATTATAGTAGTCGTTGCCCCCGGTGAGTTGCAGAACAACAATGACCGGGTCTTTCTTGGTTGCCGTCATGTTTGTCTCCTTGCTTCCAGTCTAGGGTTGCTCGGCGGGCGCCGCCCGCTGTTATCCTGGCCGATCCTGGCCCTATGACCATACCGTCACTGAGACCGCTTCGGGTCTTAACGGTGTGTTTAGCCGAATTGGTACTCGGTGGTGGCTCCCACGAGGGCCAGCATCTCGCTCACCCGAGTAGCCGCGGCGCTTTGATTGCTCCAGTCCATGTTGCCGCCTTCGTCAGCGTGGTCCAACAATTGCTGGCGGGTCTCACCGCTGATTTCCAGGAATCCCATGTGGTCCAGGGAGGAGTTGACCAACTCCTCGGGGGTGGAAACCCCGTCTGCTTGCATGTGGCCGACGATGGACTGGACTCCGGGGTTGTTGGTGTTGGCGACCCGGTCGGCCACGAAGTTGATACGGGCCAGCAGAGATCCGCTGTTGATCCATTCCTGACCGGTGTACCAACCTTCCACGCTGGGCGGGTCAAGAATCGCCTGCCCCATGTAGGACGGTTGCAACCCGATGTCTTTGATTCCCGGCTCCGGGAACTTCCATGCTCCGACCATTCTTAAGGTGCCGGCCACCACTTCTGCGGGGCTCTTGACCTTGGAGTAGCGGGCGTTCTTGAAGAAATCGGAGTTGAACATAATCCGGAGCACCGCCTTCATCTCGTAGCCGGACTCCTCGAAGGCGTTGATCATGGATTCCAGGGCGTCTTCATCCGGCGCCGGTTGAATGGTCCAGGCGGGCACCTGGACGTCATCGGCCACGAAGAAGTTGTACAGATGCCGGCAGATGAATCTGGACGTGGCCGGCTGCTGGACGACGATGTCGATGATGTCCTCGCCGTTGAAGTTGCCCGTGTGTCCCAGGAAGGTCTTTTCAGTCTCGTCGTGGTCCTCTTCGCGGTACTCGAACCGCCAGGGATAGCGTCCGTAAGGCTGCCGGGGCAGCTTGGGCATGATGGTCCAACCGGTGAAGGCCCGGGAAGCCTCCCGCACGTCAACCTCGGTGTAGTTGCTGACGCCCATCGAGAAAAGCTCAAGCAGTTCCCGGCCCCAGTTTTCGTTCACCGCGTCCCGGTGGTTTTCGTTGTTGTCCAGCCAGAAGATCATGGCCGGGTTCTTGGACAACTGGGTTAACATGTTCCGGTAGTTGCCCAGGCCCTGCTGGCGGAACATGTCCAACTGCTCGAGCATCTGGTCGCAGTTGTCCAGCTTAGCGTTGCCGGTGGCGAACACGTGGTGCCAGAAGAGGGACATCTTCTCTTCCAGCGGCTTGGTGGAGTTGACCATGTGGTACATCCACCGGGAAGCTCCCAACGTGGTGGCCCCGCCCGGCAAAAGGCTGCTGGGGTGATACCGGGTCATCATGGCGAAGGGTCCGGCCTTTTCTTCGGGCCGGGTAGGGGCAAATTCGAGCAACTCTTCCACGGTTGCTTCGTAGCCTTGGGCCGCCAACCGGTCGAGTTCCTCCCGGTGTGCGCCGAATCCCGCGCGACGCATCAGGTGAGCGATTTGAGCCAGATCTTCCTTGTTCGCCATCCGCCGCCTCCTTTGTGGTGAGTGAATAGGTTGGATTGGGGTTGATCCCTGAGGATCCCTAACCAAAGGTAATCCAGAGTATTGGGTTGGATGATATTGCACACCGGCGTCGCTGTCAACGATTTCGGCCCAAATCAGCCGATAACAATCGTTCTTGATACTGAATATAAGCAAAAAACCCGATGGCCTCAGGGTGCGTCTGATGGCAAGGTGGAACAGCCTCAATCCACGCAACTTGCCGGGGCGTTGGAGCGACGGTTGAAGTACCTGACCGTGGTCTCGCCGAGACCCAATTCGGGTCAAACCCGCATCCACTATCTCTACCATTGATAGATACAAACCAAGAGATACAAAAAGAATCCCTCAAGCTTGCCAGAAACAGCATGACCCGTCCCCTTATCCCCGCCGCGGGAATCCAGAGCCCTTTTGTCTCCGACTCCCGTCATTCTCGCCGCGGCGAGAATCCAGAGCCCTGATCATGCTCCAAGACGGTTATGCCGACTAGGACGCGCCGCGGGGACAGGCCGACGTCCCACCTGGACCATTCCTGCGGACCCGCGTCAGGTTGGATGGGAGAAAGGGCTCTGGATTCCCGCGGCGGCGAGAATGACGGGGGACCTTGGATGGGAGAAAGGGCTCTGGATTCCCGCGGCGGCGAGAATGACGGGGGACCTTGGATGGGAGAAAGGGCTCTGGATTCCCGCGGCGGCGAGAATGACGGGGGACCTTGGATGGGAGAAAGGGCTCTGGATTCCCGCGGCGGCGAGAATGACGGGGGACCTTGGATGGGAGAAAGGGCTCTGGATTCCCGCGGCGGCGAGAATGACGGGGGACCTTGGATGGGAGAAAGGGCTCTGGATTCCCGCGGCGGCGAGAATGACGGGGGACCTTGGATGGGAGAAAGGGCTCTGGATTCCCGCGGCGGCGAGAATGACGGGGGACCTTGGATGGGAGAAAGGGCTCTGGATTCCCGCGGCGGCGAGAATGACGGGGGACCTTGGATGGGAGAAAGGGCTCTGGATTCCCGCGGCGGCGAGAATGACGGGGGACCATTGAAAGGCCATTGCTGCCGGCCCGGTCACCGCCGACAAATTTTGGGTCATGGAGTATAATCACCCGAGCACTCTTCACTCTCAGTTTTGGAATAGGTAATGAGCAAATTTATCGAGCGCATGGAGCGAATCACCCAGGGCGGACCCGGAGGCCTGGGTTTTGGTAGTGTTCGGACGGAAAAACCCCCCGGAATGGCCTTGGTTGGACATGTGTCAAAGGACCACGCCGCCGGTTTGGGCGCGGTAGCCGAGTTGGGCCTGGACGCCGTATTACTGGCCGGCATGGGCGGCCCGGAAGACTTGAAAAACCTGGAGAAGTCCCTGCCTTCATTGCCGTGGGGCATCCATCAGCCTTCATTGAACGAGGAGGATTCCGCAGCCTATCGCGAGCAGGGGTGCGATTTGCTGGCCTTTTCCCTGGCGGACACTTCTGCCGCGGCCATCGCCTCCGACGACGTCGCCAGGGTTTTGTACACCGAAGCCGGTCTGGAAGACCGGGAGCTGCGGGGAATAGCCTCGTTGTCGCTGGATGTTTTTGTGCTCCGAGTTCCGGGCCTGGGCGACACCTGGTTGTTGGAGGACCTGGCTTCAATCGCCATGGTGGGTCGCCGGGTGGACAAATTTGTCCTGGTTGAGGTTTCCAAAGCGCCTACGGCTAAAGACCTGGAAGCCCTTCGAAATGCCGGTGTCCATGGCCTGGTGGTGGACCTGGATTCCATGGGCGCCGCCGCTATCTCCGAGTTGAAAACCGCCTGCCTGAACATGCCACGGAAGCAACCGGAACGCCGGGGCGGGCTCACCGCCATCGTTCCTTCCTCGGTCTTCCCTTCAGGGTCGGCTCCCGAGCCGGACGAGGACGACGAAGACGACGAATGAGGTTGTCTCAGATTAGCCGGAGCCCACACCGGCAGGGCGCTCCGTACGACGTGACTCAGCCTTGGGCGTCGTCCAGTGCGATGCGCCGGGGCTGCTCGCTCTAGCCATGCTGCTGGGTTCCTATCAACTCCTCTTGGAAGACCCGGCCAGCTTCATCAGGCTGGCGGTTCTGGTGGCCCTCGCTCTCGTGTCGGCAATTACTGTCCACGAATTCAGCCATGCCGCGGTTGCCACCGGCCTGGGAGACCAAACGGCGCGGCGTCTGGGCAGGCTGAGCCTCAATCCCAAACGGCACCTCGACCCCACCGGAACCGCCATGATGTTGGTGGCTGGTTTTGGCTGGGGCAAGCCGGTCCCGGTCGATCAGAGCCGGCTGGCTCACGGACACACCGGGATGGGGTTGGTGGCCGCTGCCGGGCCGTTGTCCAACTTGATGTTGGCTTTTCTGTTGGCCTTGCCCATCAAGCTCGGGTTGCTCGATTGGAGCGGGCTGTCCTTCAACCGGGTTGCCCGTGTCATGACCGGGGGCTGGCAGGAGGGTCTGGCCGACATCCTGGGTTTGGTCATTTTCTTCAACGTACTCCTGGCAGTGTTCAACTTAATCCCTCTTGCGCCCCTGGACGGGTCCAGGGTGCTGGGCGGATTGTTGCCCCGGGACATGGCTGAAGGTTACTCTCGGCTGGAGCGTTACGGTCCGGCAATTCTGGTGGGGCTGATCCTACTGGATTACGTTTCCAACCTGGGTATCCTGTGGGGAGTGATGGGGCCAGCGGTTAGGATCCTCATCCAAGCCGCCGTCGGATACTGAAAGCGTTTCGGATCTACCCGTCTCAGCCCAGATCCACGCAAAATCCAGGCTGCTCCCTTACTGTCTAGATTGTCGCCTACCCTCACCGCCCGCTCATTCTCGTCGTAACTGGAATCCAGCGCCCGTTCCATGCTCCAACACGGTTCACGCTCCAACACGGCTCGTGCTCCTACACAGTTGTGAAACCGTGGACACGCGGGTTGGGCCGGCCGCTTCCGTAACTCCACGTCATTGCTATAAGGATGTCCTATTCCCGGGTAATGCTAGAATACAGGGCAACCGCCCTTGTCGCGCCAACTTTGTGTGTGAGTTGCTCCTATGAGCCAACACCTTGAGCCTGGTTCGGACTCCCCGGACCTCGACCTGATTCTTCCCGAAGACGGGGTCATTGACCTCACGGACCAGCTTACGGGGTACATGACCGAGATTGAGCTTGGCGGCCTGCCTGACATAATCGGCCAGGTGTTGGACGATTTCCTGGACCAGTGCGGGAGCATGCCCGAAATCCTCACGCAAGAGGACGCTTTCGACCAGATTACCCGAAACCAGCTTTCCGTAACCCTGGCTTATCAGTTGGGCCGACTGGAAGGACGATCACCCCAGGTGGTGCGGGCGTTGATTCAACAAGCCATCGAGAAATGGGGCGCGCACCCCATGGCCGATTCCGCAGAAATATCCGACCAGGACCTGGCCAACCCGAAATCCCTGGTTTATCCTCGCCTCCGCCGGTTGCCATACCAGGAAACCGATGGAGAAGCCAACCATTCTGATGGAGAGGCGAACCGATGACATCCCCAGCCGAGTTATACGACCTGGTGCTGACCGGGGGGTCCTTGCTGGATCCGGCCCAGCAAATCAATTCCCAGCGGGACATTGCCTTTAAAGACGGGCTGGTGGCGGAAGTCTCCCCGCGCATCGACCCTGCGTCCGCGGTCATGGCGGTGGACGTGACCGGAAAGCTGATCACTCCTGGGTTGATTGATCTGCACGGCCACTTCTACCACGGAGGCAACGGCAGTTCGGTGCATGCCGACCGTACCTGCTTGTCGTCGGGCGTTACCACCGGAGTCGATGCGGGGAGCGCCGGATTTCTGAATTACGCCGCGATGCGGGACTATGTTTTCCCGGCCCACCGGACCCGGCTGCTGGCGTTTCTGCACATCGGCGCCGGCGGACTTACGCTAAACCGGGTGCTGGGCGGCGGCCTCCATGACCTCCGCGTAATCGACGTCGCCCAGACTGCCGATGCCATCAAGGCCAATCCGGGGTTTTTGTTCGGAGTCAAAGTCAGGATGCACGTCAACGCCGTGGCGGCGTGGAACGCCCATGAAGCTATGCAAAAGGCCAGGGCCGCCGCCGATCAGGCGAACGTCAAGCTCATGGTCCACGTCAGCGGAACACCAATCCCTTTGCCGGACATCCTGGAGTTTCTGGGTCCCGGCGATATTTGCACCCACGCCTACAACGGCAATCATGAATCGATTCTGGACCAGAACGGCAAAGTCCGTCCCGAGGTTAGGGAAGCCGCCGACCGGGGAGTCATCATGGACGTGGCCCACGCTGGCGTCCACTGCGACGTCCAGGTAGTGAAAGCCGCCCTGGACCAGGACCTGCCCCCCTCCACCATCAGCACCGATATTCACATCGCGCCGCCCGAACGCACCGTGTACCTCATGAACGAT
Organism: Dehalococcoidia bacterium; assembly: GCA_965226825.1. Taxonomy (GTDB): domain Bacteria; phylum Chloroflexota; class Dehalococcoidia; order Lucifugimonadales; family UBA3495; genus Io17-Chloro-G2. The sequence goes on along the minus strand of CBDDED010000003.1, from coordinate 1,903,443 downwards.
CTCGTAAGCCAGTTCCACGCCCTGGGAATGCCGCTAACGGACGCCGTGGCCGCCAGCACCGCCAAGCCCGCAGAGGTGCTGGGCCTCGGGGGTGGCATCGGCTCCTTGGCGACCGGCATGTGCGGTGATGCCGCTGTGTTTGACCTGCGAGAGGGGCGGTTCGTTTGGCACGACATGGCCGGGAACAACGTGGACGGCAAAGTCAGGTTGGACACTTTCCTCACGGTCAGGGGCGGGCAGGTAGCTTGGCGGGAAGGCCGGCTGATGCAAATGGGGGAATGCTGACCGCTGGCCGGGCTCGAATCAGTCCACCTCGAATCAGCGCGGCTCTAATCGGTTAGGGGAGGTCAGGGGATGGTGGCCGACACCATCGCCGCAGGTTCACCGTTGAGCAGAAACTCAAACTCCAGAGGACTCCCCAATGGAAACAAGTCCCGGTCAACGGCCACCATGGTCATCGGAGCCATGAGATAGGGATATTTGCGACCTTGGGCCGACTCGTCCAACCGTAATTCCACCGTCGCTCGGGTTCCGTCAACAGTTAAGCCAACCACGGAAAGCGGGTCTCCCTGGAGAGGGCGCCAGAGGTAATAGGCCGCCAGCAAAATAGAATCAGAAAACTCGACGTTTCCCAGGGTGGCGGAAGTGCCGCGGCCCCTCCTCAGGGTGAATTCCCGGTTGAATTCGTCCAACCCCGGCTGGCCGGTGATCACAAAAGCCCTTAACTCCTGAACGAACACTCCCGGCGCGTCGTCGGCGTCCAACTCAGCCCAACCACTGTTCACGAACCTCCAGGCCGGCGCCGATGCCACTGCTGTTGGGGTTGCGGTCGGGGCTTCAGTCGGGGCAGCGGTCACAGCAGCCACAGCCGTTGGCTCAACCGCGGTTGGGCCGGGGCTTTGACCGCACGCTGCCAGGACCACCAGCATCAACGCCGTAGCGCAAATTCCCACTGCAGCACGTCCCGCGCTGCCAGGACTGGGCCGCAGGTGGATCCGGATTGCAACGCCCTGTGTCCGCGCCTTCACGCCAAACCTAAACCGCCGAGTCTTGATTGCCCTGGAAAAGCGTACATCACCATCATACCAAAGCCAATATTAGGGCCAGTACCTGGTTGAATACCTGGGTTAGACGTGCTGGGGGGCCTTTGATACATGGCCGGTGTCACTTCCTTGTCCATTCGACACATGCTACGTGTATCGCCAATGGCTGCCGTCTCTCTAACTCGAACGCGCAGTTGGGCAGCCCCACATTTCAGATCCGGCCAAGGAATTGAATATCTTGCCCCGATACATGTTGACATGGGCTGGGAGCGTCGGTATACTGTGCCTCTGCCTTCTCCGAGTGGGAGGGCCGTTACCAAACGCACCTTAACAGTTGAATAGTGGAAGGAAGCTAGGTTTATCGATTAGAGAGTTTGATCCTGGCTCAGGGTGAACGCTGGCGGCGCGCTTAATGCATGCAAGTCGAGCGTGCCCCCCGGCTTCGGTCGGGTGGGCAAGCGGCAGACGGCTGAGTAACGCGTGAGTAACATGCCCTTCGGTGGGGTATAGCCTTGGGAAACTGAGGATAATCCCGCATACGATCCCGTTACCTTGGTAATGGGATGAAAGCCTTCGGGCGCCGGAGGAGCGGCTCGCGTCCTATCAGGTAGTTGGTGAGGTAATGGCTCACCAAGCCTATGACGGGTAGCTGGTCTGAGAGGATGATCAGCCAGAGGGGGACTGAGACACGGCCCCCACTCCTACGGGAGGCAGCAGCAGGGAATTTTGGGCAATGGGCGAAAGCCTGACCCAGCGACGTCGCGTGGGGGATGAAGGCCTTAGGGCTGTAAACCCCTTTTCCAAGGGAAGAGAAAGGACGGTACCTTGGGAATAAGCTCCGGCTAACTACGTGCCAGCAGCCGCGGTAATACGTAGGGAGCTAGCGTTACCCGGAATTACTGGGCGTAAAGAGCGCGTAGGCGGCTGGATAAGTCTCTTGTGAAAGCTCCCGGCTTAACTGGGAGAGGCCAAGGGATACTATTCGGCTTGAGGGCAGTAGAGGAAGGCGGAATTCCCGGTGTAGCGGTGATATGCGTAGATATCGGGAGGAACACCAGCGGCGAAAGCGGCCTTCTGGGCTGTGCCTGACGCTGAGGCGCGAGAGCGTGGGGAGCAAACTGGATTAGATACCCAGGTAGTCCACGCCCTAAACGATGAGTGCTAGGTATAGGGGGTATCGACCCCCCCTGTGCCGCAGCTAACGCGATAAGCACTCCGCCTGGGGACTACGGCCGCAAGGCTAAAACTCAAAGGAATTGACGGGGGCCCGCACAAGCGGTGGAGCGTGTGGTTTAATTCGATGCTAAGCGAAAAACCTTACCAGGGCTTGACATGTTTGTAGTAGAAACCCGAAAGGGTGACGATTCCGGGGTAACTCGGAAAGCTTGCACAGGTGCTGCATGGCTGTCGTCAGCTCGTGCCGTGAGGTGTTGGGTTAAGTCCCGCAACGAGCGCAACCCTTGTCGCTAGTTACATTCTCTAGCGAGACAGCCTCCCACAAGGAGGAGGAAGGTGGGGATGACGTCAAGTCATCATGGCCCTTATGCCCTGGGCTACACACACGCTACAATGGCCGGTACAATGGGTTGCTAAAGCGCGAGCTGGAGCCAATCCCACCAAAGCCGGCCTCAGTTGGGATTGCAGGCTGAAACCCGCCTGCATGAACGTGGAATCGCTAGTAACCGCAGGTCAGCATACTGCGGTGAATACGTTCCCGGGCCTTGTACACACCGCCCGTCACGTCATGGAAGCCGAGAACAACTGAAGTCGCTGAGCTAACCCGCAAGGGGGGCAGGCGCCGAGGTCGGGCTTGGTGACTGGGACGAAGTCGTAACAAGGTAGCTGTACCGGAAGGTGCGGCTGGATCACCTCCTTTAAACGGAGAAACAGTCCGGCGTGTTGCCCCGATTAACTTCGGTGCGGATGTCGGTCTCAACTCCCAGGTCGTTCGGTAGGCGTTCCGTTCTAAGTGTCGCATGGTTGAGCTCTGCTCCCGGCGACCATCAAGAACGGTTCCCTGAGAAAACCTACCGCCTGGTCCGCCTCACGGCGGACATCACTAACCCAGAACCAACTCTTCCTTCCGCTACTCAGTTGTTAAGGCGCAAAAGAAAAGCCGGGCTCATCGAGCCTGGCTTTTCTTTTGCAAATAGGTGAAAAATGCGAGAGCCTCATGGACAGCCCGAAGTCATTGGGGCAGCAGGTGTTGGTGCGGTCCGGGGCTGCGTACTCAAATACCAGTTTGGTTAAGGCAACCCTCGTGGTTGCCTCGTATTCCCATTCTTACAAAGATTCCGAACTACGTTGCAGGAAGTCTCATCATAGGAGGAGACAAATGGCCAACCTGAACAGGCCCATCGGAGAACTTATACCCGGTAACCCCCAAATGATGACGGCAAGCGAATCCGACAGCATGGTTGGAATTGCCAAACGTATGGAAGGTAACGGAAGCAGAGAGCATCTGTCGCAGATTCCACTCAAGGACAACACCGGCAAAATCAGATTTGTAGTCACAGGAAACGGATTGGCAAGGTGGGGGCTGAGAGGACGTCCCAACGATAAAGCGTCCGAGTTTGGCGAGACCGCCCACCTATTCTCAGATAACGAGCCTTTAGAAAAGATCACTGACATCGTGGCCAACTACGGGTACGTGTTAGTAACGAACGAGGACGACGATGTAATAGGCATCCTGAGTTACACCGAGGTCATCAAAGAACTCACCCAGTAGTCCGATAATTGTCGAAATTCGATTCCTCAGCCTGACACAGAGCGCAAGACGAACCTATGATGCGAATGATTCTAGTGGCCATGAGCCTCGTCGCGATAGTGATGATGGGTTGCGGACCTTCGGCCACGACTTCGGAATCTGACTCCGGTACAAGCCCGCAGCAACCCGGGGAATCCGACCCAGCGTTGCTATTGTCCGAGGAGTCTGCAATTTCGATCCCGCAAACTTTTCTACAAGAGTGCGTGCTTAGCTGGGATGGCGCCTACGCACAGCAGGAGGCCGAACAGCAAAAGAAATCGTGGTTGATGGACCTAGCAATCGGAACTACTGGAGACTTCGCATGGTCAGCACGCTATCACGGAGTCACGGAAGTTCCCAACACGGCCAATATAGTGACTGGCACTAATGAAGAGGCTGAGACGTGGCTTGTCATCGGGCCAGGACTTGAAAAAGCGGGAAGTCAAGTGGTCGTTCCCGGAAGATGGAAGGTATACGCGGGACACCAGAGGGCTCATTATGTGGATGCTCCTGCTCGCCTCTCCCTCGAAGAGTACAACCATGTTAAAACACGTTTCGGAGCTTGCTATCGCAACACATGACCTTTGGCGAGTTGGTTCTAAGAAACTATCTCAAAACACCTACCCTGTCCTCCTCTCCCAGTATGGGAGAGAATTGCGGTGCGGGTGACAGATACAATTCCCCTCATCCTAACCTTCTCGCGTGGCGGGAGACGGGACTTTTGACATAGTTTCTTAGTCGCCAGTTCCGTGGACAGCTAGGCTATCGACGACCTTGTTATGCGCTACAATGGTGATGAATTGGTCTCCGTTACGATATTGCAGGCCTGCCTTTGATGAGATCAGCCCGTACACCAGCTATCTCCCATTCATTCCGGCTCTAACAAGCTTTAGCCTTGGCTAGTCGAGTTTCGGTAGGACGAAATATGGCCTTCCAGCAATTGAGACGCAAACCAACTTTGGGAAAAATTCTGGGAAAGATACGAACCGAACTTCCGTGCCTGCGTGAAGAGTACCAAGTCAGAAACGTGTGGGTTTTCGGTTCTTATGCCACCGGCGGGTCCAAGAGGGACAGCAAACTCGACATCTTGGTCGAGTACGATCGCGTGCCCGGCTTTTTCAGGTTCTTCGACTTGGAGGAATACCTGACCAAATTGGTCGGCGTTGAGGTCCACCTGGTCTCCAAAGGAGGGCCGAAGGGCGAGGACCTCCAGCGGATCCTTAACGAGTCGGTAGCCGTTTGACGCTTGGGAGGTCTCACCGAAACCTTCTACAGGACATCATCGATGCGAGCACAATCAGCCTTGACTTTGTAGAAAGCTTAGAGTTTGCAGATTATCTTCAAGACTTGAAAACCATACAGGCGGTAGCTCGTCAAATTGGAATCATAGGCGAGGCTGCCAGCCATATTCCCAACGATGTCCGCATGATGGCGCCGGAAGTACCGTGGGGTCGGATGATCGGAATGCGAAATCGGTTGATTCACGAATATTTCTCCGTAGACCACGAAATCGTTTGGCGAACGGTTCACAATGACCTCCCTCGACTAATCACATCACTCCGGCATCTGTTGGACGATCACCCATCGACAGGGTAACCCCTAGCGATTCATAGCTCTTTTGGCCCTCTTCGAATCCGTTCAACTCGTTGCGACATTCTTTTTGACCATTACGCCGCCCCAACCGCCGTTCCGGCATTTACCTCCGATATAAACCGCTCCACCAGCCCGGCAAACTCGTTGGGAACCGCCACGTTCGGGGAGTGGCCTATGCCGTGAAAGATGTGCAGGTGGCGTAGCCCTTCGGGCAAGGCCATGTACTCGGCGATGATGTTGTCTACGCCAACCGTGGTGTCGCGGTCGCCGCCCACCACCAGCGTGGGGACCTTGATTTCACCAAGCTGGTCTCGCAGGCGCAGGGCCGACATGGACCGCCGGCCGCCAATGGCCCGCTCTACCGGATTGCGCAGGATGATACTGGTGACCTCGGCTTTGAAGTCTTGGGTCACGTGGGGTGCGTCAAAGCCCATGTCACCGCCCGTGGCGGCGCCGCTGGCGACCGACTCGCGGAGTCGCTCCTCCCAGTCTGCCGCCAGGGTTCTGCCGTTCAGCGGGGCCGAGTTTAGCAATACCAGCCCCTTGAGCAGGTCTTGGTGGGCCAGGGCGAACTGGGTGACCGTGGCCCCACCCATCGAGTGGCCCACCAGCGTGAACCCGGAGAGTTCGAGTGCCCTCACCGCGTTGTATAGGTCAACAGCGAAGGATTCCACACTGTAGTCGCTCTCCAGTTCCGTCCGGTCGGAGTCCCCGGCGCCGCGGTTGTTGAAGGCAATCACCCGGAATCTGCCGCTTTTGACCAACCGCTCAAAGGTGTAACGCCAGATCGGCGCGTTGGAAGCGTAACCGTGTACCAGAATCACAGTTTCCGGCGCTTCCAGACTCGGAACGCTTTCGAAGTACTGTAATCGCACCGGGCCGGCCTGGACAGACTTTGACTGCATTCAGGACCTCCGTCGTAATGCCGATGGGTTTAGGCTGCGTGGATTTGGCGGTTCGGTTATCCTAACACACGATATTCCGCCAATAGGGGGAGGGCCATGCGATTGGAAGGAAAGGTAGCTTTGATCACCGGAGGAGCCCACGGTATGGGTGCCGAGGAGTCCCGTCTGTTCGCCCGGGAAGGCGCCAAGGTGGCAATCGCCGACATTCGGGAAGAGGACGGCCGGCAGGTGGTAGCGGAGATCGCCGAGGCCGGTGGCGAGGCCATGTTCGTACATCTCGATGTTTCGGACGAAGCCGCCTGGGCCGCCGCGGTCCGGCAGGCAGTGGACCGGTTCGGCCGGCTTGACATTCTGGTCAATAACGCCGGAGTTAGCGGCAGCGGCGGGCCCGACAATCGCAGCACCGAGACCTGGGACCGGTTGATGACGGTGAATGCCCGGGGCACATTCCTGGGGATCAAGCATGCCGTGCCCGAGATGCAGAAGGTTGGCGGCGGAGCCATTGTGAACATCTCGTCCATCGCCGGGTTTGTAGGACAGGATGGAAACCACCCCGGATACAACGCTTCCAAGGGCGCCGTCCGAATCCTCACCAAGTCTATGGCGATTCAACACGCCCGGGATGGCATCCGGGTCAACTCGGTGCACCCGGGCATGATGCCGCCCATGCTGTCTTCAGCCCGGTGGAACAACCCAAACCCGGAAGCGGCCAGAAATGTACCCTTGGGCCGCGTTGGCGAACTCATTGAAGTGGCCAACGCCGTCCTGTTCCTGGCTTCTGACGGTGCCTCATACATTACCGGCACAGAGCTGATCGTGGACGGGGGCGTTACGGCCCGGTAGCCATGCCTCTCAGAGTCTTCTCTCAGAATTGTCTCTCAGCCTGGCTTGATCGTTGAAGGGAGTACGCGGCCGCGAGGGAAAAAGAATGCCGGAACCCAGGTGCGGCGCCTTGAGTTCCGGCCGAGGCTAAAGCCCACTGGGCCGCACCCGCTGCGGGAGCCGCACGAACCCACTGCGGCTCACCAACACTGGATGGCGTGCCCGATCAGGACTGGTTTCCGCTGGAAACGCCGGGCCGTCCCCTGCCCCTGAAGCCGTAGTCGGGACCGGAGCCGCGTCTCCCGTGGAAACCTGACTTGGAACCGGGGCCGCGTCTACCATGGAAACCTGACTTGGAATTGGGACCCCGCTGCCCATAGAAGCCAGACCTGGAACCGGGGCCGCGTCTACCGTGGAAGCCCGACTTTGAGCCTGGGCCGCGTTGCCCGTAGAAGCCCGACCTCGAACCCCGGCGGCTCGAGTTGATACCCTCCGGGCGCTCCTTATACCATTCAAAGGCTGCATCGGCTTCGTCGTGGGTGATTCTCCCGTTCTCCACCAAGCCGTCCATTCTCGTCTGGAATCTATCGCCTTGAATGTCCTTCCTGGCCTCCTTGAACGCGTCCTGAACAACATCCTCTTCCAATCCCAGTATGGTCGCTAGCCGTGCGGTAAAACTTTTGGCTGTGGTTTCTTCCTGAGCATGGGCCACCTGGGTCCAGGCCACCCCGGCGGCAATCCCGGACACCATGATCGCGAGGGCTGCCAGACCCAGGAACAATTTCCTTTTCATGCTTTTCTCCCTCCAACGGAAAATTCGGGACCGGACTCTCGGGTCGATGGTTATCCTAAGGGGAAAAACTTAAGAACCCGTGAAGGTTGTTCCGGATTTTCAACGTCGGGAAGGCGTTTCGGGCCGGACGGATGGCTATAGCTGCAAAACCGCGAGCCGCCGGGTCCGGTCAGTATGAATCTATGGGGACCTCTGATCCGCTGCCCCGGACCCCCGGCGGCCGCCCCGGCTCGCACCCTCGGGGACCAGCATGACAACGTCGGCCTGAACCTGGCCTTCGGTGCCTGCTGACCCGGTTATCCTCACCACCGCCCCTTTCACCAGGTCTGCCAGGCTCCCCGTCTCCAACTTCCAGACCGTGGTAGAAGGGCCCAGGGACACCCTCTTTGTGTCTTGGTAATCGGCGATGGTGACTGAGCCTTCTTCGATGGATTCTATGGCTCCAAGCAAAGAAACCACGCCGCCGGGGCCGCCGCGGCCTGGGTCTCCGAGCATCATGGATGCGGCTCCATCGCCCGCAGGCGCCAGCGTCAGCGACCTGGCTTGAATCTGGCCGTCTTCCCCAGGCCGTCCCGAGACTTGAACGGTGGCGCCTACCGATAGATCGTCCACCGAACCCATTACCCGCTTTTGAATCACTGTGATTTCAGATATTGCTGCCAGTGCCTGTCCGCGAGGTGATTCCAGCGTGACCAGGTCGCCTTCCAGTGTAGAAATAGAGCCAAATAATTCTTGAACACCACTGGCGTCCTGCCCACTGTTGACTGAGCCGTCGGCCGCAACCGCTGAACCGTCAGCGCCTTGCGCACCCGCAGGACGGCCTGCGGAGGAATCAGCCGCTCCGCCCTGTTCAGGGACCGACCCGGTCCGAACGGCGACTTCCCCGGATTCTGCTTGCGCCTGTCCCGGCCTGGCCCTGCCTGCGGCCTGCCCTGCCGCTTGTCCCCCTGTGGGAGGCCTTAGGGACTGTGACTCCGGTGGTTGAACCGCCTCGCTGTTTCTGCCCAGGGCAAACCCTCCGGCGTAAGCGCCGCCCAGGGCAACACCCAACACCAGGGTAGTCAGCAGCAGGATTGAGAACGCCTTGGTGGTCATTGGTTCTCCTCGTAAGCCATTGGTTGAATGGAAACCAACGGGAATACGACCCTCGGCTAGGGAAACCACTAGGTTCGCTAGGGAAACCCACTTTGGTCGATTGAAGTCAGCGCGACTTTACTCGTGCCGGAGCGCCTCGATCGGATGAAGACTCGCCGCCCGCATTGCCGGATAAATGCCGAAAAATAGCCCGATAGCCGCGGACACGGCCAGGGCCAAAACCGCGATATCGAAGCTAAAGGCAGTCTGGGTGGGGCTGGTTCCGATTATCGCCCGGTCGTTCAACAGATTAGACAACACCCAGCCAAGTAACAGTCCCACGCCCCCGCCGCCCAGGCTCAGCAAAGTTGCCTCCGAAACGAACTGGAGCAGAATATCGCGTCGTTTGGCGCCCATGGCCTTGCGAATTCCTATCTCTCGGGTTCGTTCGGTGACCGACACCAGCATGATGTTCATGATTCCAATGCCGCCCACCAACAGCGAAATCCCGGCGATGGCTCCCAAAAAGAAAACGAAGGCGTTGGTGGCTTCCTCCAACGCCTCAATCGTCTCCTGCTGGCTGGTCACCGTGAAGTCGTCCTCACCGGTTATGCGGTGGCGAAGCCGGAGGATGGTAGCCACCTCCGCCAACGCCGAATCCATAACCTGGACGCTCTGGGTCTTGACGTTGATGGTTTGCACGCTGATGCCGCCCTGGATGGTCCGCGCCGATGCCAGTCGATAGTAGGCGGCGGTGATCGGCACCATTATCTGGTCGTCAAAGGAGAAAAAGGAGCTTCCTCCCTGTTCTTCCAGAACTCCTATGACCTCGAATTGCCGTCCACTGATCCTGATTGGCTGGCCGATGGGAGACCGAAAGCCATAGAGGTCCTGCGCCACCTGGTACCCCAGGACGGCCACGGTTGCGTTGCGTTCGACATGGCCCTGGGAGACGAATTGACCAAATTCGACCGGGGCGTTTCGGACTTCCTCGTATTCCGGGGTGACGCCGATGATATTGGCGAAAGTGTTTTTTCTGCCCGCCACCACTTGTGCGGAAGAGCCCAATTCGGGCGCTACGGCAGATATTGAGGGGGTAAATTCGGATTCGCTCAGTGCGTAGGCGTCCTCGATGGTCAGGCTGGAGGCGCTGCCCTGGCCCCCGCCCACGCCCCGGCTGCTGGTCTCCCCCGGCCGCACAAACAACAGGTTGGTGCCGAGGGCCTGAATCCGTTCGGTGATGGTCGCTTGGACCCCGCGGCCGATGGACATCAACGTAATAACCGCCGCCACGCCGATCACGATACCCAGCAGGGTCAACCCGGCCCTGAGCTTGTTGGCGCCCAAAGACGAGATGGCAGTGCGGATTATTATCAGGGCATTCATGGAGCCCCACTAGCCCCTTCCATACCTTGTACCGCTGCTTGACGAGGCTCAGCGACGGTCTGATCGTCCACAATCAGACCGTCGCGCATGGACACGATCCGGCCGGTGTGGCCGGCGATTTCGGGCTCATGGGTAACGATGATAACGGTGATGCCCTCGTCCCGGTTGAGTTGCTGGAGAATGGCCATGATCTCTTCACTGGACCGGCTGTCCAGGTTGCCCGTCGGCTCATCGGCCAGCAGGATTGAGGGCTCTTTGACCAGGGCGCGGGCGATTCCCACCCGCTGCTGCTCGCCACCGGAAAGCTCCTGTGGCTTATGGTTCACCCGGTCGCCCAGGCCAACCCGCTGCAACGCCTCCAGGCAGCGCCGACCCCGGTCCTTGGCGTTGCCGTAAAGCAGAGGCAACTCCACGTTGGCCAACGCCGTCAGCCGGGGCAGCAGATTGTAGGTTTGGAACACGAAGCCCACTTTCTCGTTCCGTACGCCGGCAAGACGGTCTTCGCCAAACCGGCCCACATCCTCGCCGTCCAGAAGGTACCGGCCGCTGGTTGGGGCATCCAGGCAACCAATGAGATTCATCAGCGTGGACTTACCCGACCCGGAGCGCCCCATGATGGCCGCCATTTCGCCATCCCTGATGGTCAGGCTAACTCCCCCCAGGGCCGCCACATCCAGGCTGCCCATGCGATAGATTTTAGTGACGTCTTGCAGTTCGATCATAAATGTCGGGCTTTTGGGCTGGCGGTTATCGCGGCCCTTTAACGCCTCTAACGGCCGCTACGTCCACGGGAGCCGCCCGTGACTCCGCGCAGGCCTCGGAATCCAGGCCCCGTGGTCGCAACATCAGCGCTTTCCATAGCCAGCCGGTCCCCTTCCTTCAGGCCGGCGCGCACCTCAATCCAGAAGTCATCGCTGTTCCCCAGTTCGACCGAGGTCTCCTCAATTGTCCCTTCGCCATTTACCAACCGAACCAGCGGGCTGTGGAAGGTCCCGTACAAGGATTGCTGCGGTATCAGCAAAACGTTTCGTTCTTCTTGAAGCAGGATATTGGCGACCGTGGTCAGACCTTCCTTGAGTGCCACGCCGTCCGGCGCCTCCACCTTCACACGAATCGGATAGCTCACGACTCCTTGTTGGTTCAATGCCGCCGGCGCGATCTGGACCACCGTGCCCCGGAGCCGCTGGCCCGGTAGGGCATCCAGACTGATGTCGGTGGGAGTCCCCACGGGGATCGATAGGACGTCGATCTCGTCGACCACGCCGTCTACTTCTACGACCCTGGGGTCCACAACCTCAACAATTATGGTGTTGGCGTTGGCTGGGTCCCCCTCTTCCACATTTACGGTGGCAACATAACCGTTTATCGGAGAGCGGATTTCAGCATCTTCCTCCAGCCCAATGGCATTCGCCAGATCATGCTCTGCCGAATCCAACTTGGCTTGGGCCAGAAGAGCTTCTTCGGAAAGCGGGCCGGCCAACAATTCTGCCAAGTCCGTTTCAGCTTGCGCCAATCCTGCCATTGCGGAAGCCACTTCCGCCTGCTTTAGGGCCACATCAAGAGGGTCAACGCCCGCTTCCAACGTTGCCAGTTCCTGCCGGGCCATGGCCAGGGTGACTTGGGCTGAAGCCAGGGCGGCCTCGCGCAACACCAAGTCCCGGTGGTCGGCTCCGCCCTGAATGGCGGCCAGAATCTCCCGGTTAAATTGCGCGGCTTGTTGGTCTGGGTTCGCCGCCGCTGTAGTGGCCGGGGCTTGATTTCCCTGGTCTAGTGGTGATTGAACCGCACCAGCCTCGACGGTTTCGACCCTCGCCCGGTAGAACGCAACGACTTCGGGCGCCGGTATTATTGCCAGTTTCGCCAGGGCGTACTCAGCCGCTGCCAGGTCGGTTCGGGCCTTTTCGTGCGCCAACCAAAGTTGTCGTTGGAGAAGTGAGCTGGGACCTCCCCGGAACTTCACCAATTCCTGTTTGCGCTGGTCCAATTCAGTCTGAGCTACTTCAATCGCCGCCTCCAGGCTCGAGCGTTGGACTGGATTGGGTCCAAGTTCAAGGTTGCGTAGGTCATTGTTGGCCTGGTCCAGGTTGGATTGGGCTAATTCCGCGGCGGCTTCCAACCCGGCAAGCAGAAGCTGGTCCGGCCCGAATTCCAAAAGCTCAAGGTCTGATTCGGCCTGGGCTAACAGGGTCTCGGCAACTTCTACCTCGGCTTCAAGTTTGCCTACGTCAATTAATAAGTCCACTGTGTCCGACAGTTCTTTATTCAGAAACTCCAGGGAGTTCTCAAGCTGCCAGATATGAGAGTCCAGGCCGGTTGCCCCGCCGGCCTGCCGCTGCTTGAGACGGTCCAGGTCGAATTGTGAGCTGTCGACTTTGCCCGCCAGGTCATCCCGGGTTTCACGAAGGGCCCTCAGCCGGTTTGGGTTTCTGGCTTCGTAGCTTTCCAAGGCTGCCCGGTCCAACCCCAGACGCTCGCGTGCGATTGCTTCGGCTCTTTGAGCCTCGGCCGATTGACGCTCGTAGTCAGATTGGAAGTTGTTCAGGGCATCCTGGGCAATTCTTAAATCTACCTCGGCGGTCGCCCGCTGGTCGTGCACCTCGGTCATCTGGCGGATATGGTCCGGTTGGAAGACAGCTAAAGCTTCCTGAGCGGCCTCGAGCGTCAACTCGGCGTCAGTCAGGGCCTTGAGCGCCTTCGCCAGGTCGTCCGGATGGCCCGTGCCAAAAGCGGCGAGAGCTTCTTGGGCCTCGTCCAGAGCCAACCGGCTCTCCGCCTCAAGAAGGCGCGCCTCGGCTACCGCTTGGTGAAACTCCCCGGGGAAGTCGAACACTGCCTCTCGGGCTTGAATAACCGCGACCTCGGCATCGGCGACGGCTTCCCGGGCTTGGGCCAGCGCCTGGCTGTGTTGAAACTCCATTGCAGCCAGCGCCTCTTCTGCGGCTTTCAGGTTCAGCCGTCCCTCGGCTACCCTTACTCGGGTGTCGGCCATGCCCGTCTCATTGGGGGTTAGCAGATCGTCCAGGGCTTCTCTGGCGGCGTTCAAATCAAACCGCGCTGTTGCCACGTTCAAGCGGAGAGTAGCTGCGGTTGTGTCGTCCATCCGTGCCAGCGGTTGTCCCGCCGCCACTTGGTCGCCTTCTTCAACCAGGACCTCGGCCACCGTGCCCTGGCTCCCAAATCTTAAGACGTGCCGGATGGGATAAGTCAGGTTCCCGCTGGTGGATACCTGCTTGATAAGGTCGCCGTACTGCACCGGTATGATCTGGACGTTTTCTTCCAAGTCCAGGGTCGCAGGTTCGCTGACCCGCTCGTAAACGCGAAACGTGGCCGCGGCTGACCCGAACAGCACCACAACCACCGCCGCCAATTGCCACAACTTGATGCTCTTCAGCGAGGCCAGCACCGAATTCAAGCGCCTTTCCATGACCTGCTACCTCTCAACTGCTCGGCGTCAAAATCCAAGCTCCGGGCATTCCAGGCGGGGGCCGTCAGCCACAATCCCTATCGGGACTCAATCTCAAATCCCGCGGACCGGCAATTCCCAACGCAGCCACTGTTACCGCTGAATGTTAGGCCTCAATTGTAAAGACTATGTTATGGGAAACAACCAGCCGGCTGAGGGGAATTGTGAGAGTCGCCGGGGAAGGGGGTGTCGCCGTGTTCACATAGAACGGTGAAATTGGCGAACGGTTAAATTGACAGGTCGAATGGCAAATCGCTGATATCGCGCAGGCGTCTGCCGGACACCAGTGAGTTCAAAAGATCGGAGTCCGAATCATTATTCGCCGCTGCTGCTGTCAATTCCCGCAAAGCGAAATGATAAACGCAGTCAATGTCTCCGGTGCCGTATGCCAGCGAGGCAATTCGCCCCGGCATAGGTTCACCGACAACGACCACGATGTGCGGTGTTTTCCCCTTGCGGTTGCGCACCAGGTTCAGCCCCTCGGTGCGTGCATTTTGGGAGCGGTCGCTGCGAATCGTCCACTTGCACGAAACGCTGGCGTGCAAAATATCCGCCGCTGAATTGGCGCTGCGCAGAGGGGTATGGTCCGCCGTTTCCTTTTCCTCCAGCAACGTCTCTGTTCTGTTGATCGCCTGGTCGGAGACTGGCTTGCGGCACACTACAATGTCAGGGGTAACGATGTAATCTCCAAAGATTATCCGCAGTTCCTCGTGCTGTTTGACCATCTTCGACACGTCAGACAAATGCAGGTATTGCTCGTAGTCACGGATATCGCCGCCCGACGAGAATTCCTATTCTCCCGGACGCAGGTGAGTCAGCAACCCGAACGCTTCCCGTAAATAGTCCTTGGTCGCCTCCTCGAATCGGCGGCCCGCCGTTTGTCCCGGCAACTTGCCGGTCTTCACATCAAATCCGATGCGTTCGATGATGCTCTTGCCGATTCTGACGCTTCCGGAGCTGGAACCATCCGAGTTGTTTGGTACTCCGGATGCGTTTCGCCGTAACACCTCCTCGCAAATCTGGCGATGATAAGACCGGCGGAGGTCTTCCATCTTACCGGCCATTACGACTTTACAATCCCAATCACGTACTCTTCGTGCATTCGCTCTTCGATCTGCGAGTGCCGGCGGTTGCCCCAGCGCGCTGGCATCATGCGCTTGTCGCGGTCTAGGCGGCGAACACCGATTCCGGCCAGATCAAAACCGCTGCTCTCGCCGATCGCAGCAAGTCCCCTGTGCGTCTCCACGTCAATGCCTCGCAGGTTGGAGGTCCCGACGACGATTACCGCCGCCTTGCCTTTTTTCAATACCCGTTGCATTTCTGCGATCACCGCGGACATCTCACCGAAATAACGTCGCAACGTCGCTGCTTTCCTGGAATCGAGCGCAGCCAGTTTCGCCAGCGTTTTTTCGCATTGGTCGGGCAGGGTGTCGTATTTCACGCCGGAGCCGGCATCGTGTCCCAGGTACTGCGCCCTGACCCGCGTCAGGTCCGCGATCTTCCAGCCAAATCAAACCAACGAAAACTTGTGGGCGCGCATGTAATCAATAGCATTGTTGGCGTACGGAGGTGACGTCACGATCAAGTCGATACTATCCGCTGGTAGCCCGGTATTGTCTGCGCCGGCGGCTACAATGGAGGCTGGACAGGCGGAATATCCCGGAGAGAGGTCTTCACCTATGAGCGATAGTCCTGCCTGCGACTCCACCTTTGGTCCAACTGTCGACTCGCTCTTGTGGAGCGAGGCTACATTGCGCTCCAGGCGTTTGGCGAATTCGACAAACACTGAGTTCGGGGTCTTGTCGTTATCCTTGTGGGGTCGGGTGTGCGCCAAATCACGGGCAAGCGAAACGCCTCCCGATTTGGCGATAATTGTGGATGAGAAAATTACCTTGAGGAAGTCTTGCGTTCCTCCCTGCGGCAACCTCTCGATGCGCTGTAGAAGCGCGAGCAGTTCGAGCTGGTGCGTCGGCAAGAACCAGTAGTTTACGAACTCCTCAGTTTTCGGGTCAAACCGAGTTTTCAACTCTCCTTCTAGCTGGTCCCGATTCTCCCAATAGTCGTGTTTTGCGTCGTCCATAACGCTGTTTCCTATTTCCACGGCACACGCGGGGTTGATAGGCGCAATTTTTGCTGCGGCGATCAACAGCGCTAGGGGATCGATGTCGCAACCGACCGCTCTGCGCCCCAGTCTCAAGGCTTCCACCAGTGTCGTACCCGAGCCGAGCATGGGATCGAGCACAACATCGTTCGCTTTTGAAAGGCGCTCAATGAAGAATTTTGGAAGTTGGGGCGGAAATTTGGCGGGGAAAG
This sequence comes from Dehalococcoidia bacterium, assembly GCA_965226825.1. Lineage (GTDB taxonomy): Bacteria > Chloroflexota > Dehalococcoidia > Lucifugimonadales > UBA3495 > Io17-Chloro-G2. The sequence goes on along the minus strand of CBDDED010000003.1, from coordinate 1,887,305 downwards.
GATGCCAGCCGTGCGAAGAGTAATTGCCGTCTGCGCCATGGAAGTTCAAATCAGCGCACAGCGCCTCCTTAAGCGCATCAAAACATCTGCCCGTACTCATAGGTTGCTCATCTGCGAAAGCATACAGGCCATACCCGCCGGAAAATGGTTCGTGGTTATGTCTTGGGTAGTGAGGATAAGCACTTCCAGGCGTTCTGCATACCCGATGATGTCGTTATTTGTTCAGGCCGCCCCGCCGAGCTCCCCTAGCTAAAACGCCCTGCTTCCACCGCGGTGAGGAAATCTGAAACGGAGCGGTTGAACAGGTCGGGTTCTTCCAGGTTGATGGTATGCCCGCTCTTGGGGAAGAACACCAGCCCGCAATTTGGAAGAGTCCGCTTCATGAAAACCCCAGGGTCAACGCAGGGCTCGTCCTCGTCGCCGACCATGACTAATGTCGGGACGTTGATCAAACGCAGCCGGTCTTCCAGGGCAAAAATGGTGGGCCGCCGTAGTTGGACCCCTTGATAAGTCAACGCAGACCCCTCGGCAGAATGTGCTTTCAGCCCTTCATAGAACTGGGCCCATCCCTTGGGGTCTTTCTCCCGGAACCGTAGCCTCGTGGGACCATTGGCATAGTCGTTTGCCACTGCTTCCATGCCCTGGGACCGCAACCGCTCTATGAGTTCTCGCCCTGACCGCTGGAACTCCTCCGCATCGGCGGAGCCGGACCCGGCGGCGGCAACAATCAACCCTTTGGCCATCTCCGGGTGGGCTATGCCAAAGTTCAACGCCGTCGTCCCACCCATGGATAGCCCGCCGACGTAGGCTTGGCCGATGTCCAGGTGTCGCAGCAGACGGTACAGGTCATCGACCGCCTGGTCCTGCGAATAGTCTTCATCTCCGCCGGGAACATCGGAGGGAGGATAACCCCGGGCTGCGTAGGTGATGTTCCGATACCGGCGTGAGAAAAACTTTACCTGCGGGTCCCAGCTATCGTAGTTGCCGGCAAACTCGTGACACCACACCAGTGGGAAACCCCGCCCGGTCTCCTCATAGTAGATGTTTACGCCATTGGCGGAAAAAGTGGGCATCCGCGGGACTCCTGGATAGATTTTACTGGGCCCCTGATCAACTACGGCCGCCAATGGTGGGTCGGGTTTGTAGAGCGTGTTGGCTCAGGCTCCCTCAATCCCCTGCTCCCACGGCAAAGCTGCGATTGTATGGGCCATCACTCCGGCAGTGGAATCAGCACGGACAGCCGCGTTTCGCTGCCGACTACTCTGGTTGTATGACCCTGGCCCGTCAGGTCTTCGGCCAGCATTACGGTGCCCGGCCCAAACCGGCGCACGGTCCCATCCCCGATGCCGATTTCTACCTCGCCGGCCAGGGAAATGGAATACTGTCGGCGGGGTGCGCAGTGGAAATCCAGGAAGTATCCCGGCGGGTTCCGCCGGATAGTCACGCCGGTTGCCGTCTCCATCGCCGTGCCGTCGCCATGGGCGCCTTCGGTGTCCACAAAGGGCGCAAAATCCGGTTCAAACTCTTCCACGTGGGACTGGCCGTCGTCCCCGCTATAGATGCGAACAAAGGCTGCCATCTTGTTTCCTCCCCGCTGCGCTATCGCCCAGCAGTTCCAAAAAGTTCAGGTTAGTCTTGCAGGTTGGTCCTTCGCTGATGGGAATCGGTAGTGGCCCCGTATTCGGCCATAGTACATGATTTGACATAACGGTCAAGAAAGGGTTGACTCTACGCTTCGCCGCAGCCGGCGGACCCAGAACTTCAACGCCGGGTTGAAAACCACCGCAGGCAGAGACAGGGCGATGGTTCGGTAGACCCATTTGCGGCTGACGCGGGACGGACGCTCCGGCTCCAACCAGAGTCCTTCCTGGGCGTCTTGGGCCAATCGGGACAGGGTGGCCAGCCCGATAAGCATTGGCCACAACGCCGCCAACCTCAGGCGTACGCAACGCCGCGGGATTGCCAGCAAATATTCTTCCCCGTCGGCGTAATAGCCCAACGCGGTGCGGATTCCCTGGGACAACGCGGGCAGGGCCCTAGGGCCCATCTCTGCGTTCAGCAGGTCCGGCGGCTCTAGTCCAAGCGGTTCCAGTTGCTCAATCGGTAGGTAGCACCTTCCAATTCGCAGGTCTCTCGGCAGGTCTCGCAGGATGTTGGTGAGTTGAAGCGCCTTGCCGTACGCCACGCCCAACTCGGCCATTGCGCCAGGGTCCCAACCGTTCAGTCCGGCCGCGTGGGCCGCGGATATCTCAGTCCAGAATTCGCCCACGCAACCTGCCACGTGGTAAAGGTACTTCTCCAGGTCTGCCGTCCGTTCCAGAGCGGCGATTTCCCCCGAGTCTTCGTGGGGGAAATTGATCAGGTCCCCCTCCATGCCATAGGTGAGAGTGGCCAAAACGGTCCGTACCAGGCGTCGGTCATCTTCCGGTAGACTCTCCAGAAATTCCAAAAACTCAGGAAGTGATTCCAGCAGAGTCCGCTCCTCCGGAATGGCCTGCGCTTCGGTCAACGCGTCCTTGATCTTTTCCAGGGCCGGCAGCTGCGCCGGCCCCCTCACCTGGTCGCGGAAAGACAGCAGAAGGCCCAGCCGGTGGTCGGGCGGCAGCAGCCGCGTATCGGCAATGGTGTCAGCGGCGCGGGCTAAAACGTAGGCCAATCCCGCCGGCTCCCTCAGGCCCTTGGGAAGCACCGTCAGGCTAAGGTAGAAAGTACGGGATACACTCCGCAAAAGGCGTCGGAACCGTTTTTGCCGCTGTTGGTGCGAGAGGGATAAAACGTCGGGGGATTCCCCGGAGTCGGGGACTGGCGAGGACTTTGCGTTTGGCTCTTCGGGCATGTCTGGGCGTCTCAGGAGTCCGCCGCCGTCTATGCGGACATGTTACCCGGCGGGCGCAACCGGCGCGGCCGCAACCGTGGCTGGCGCAACCAGTTCGGGGCGCTCAAACCGCTGCGTCCGGGTTTGGTCCAAAGCCTGCTGCACAAGTTCCTCGACCGGAACCAACGACTCCAGATGCAGCACAGTTTTCAAGTCCCCCCGGGTCACCGGGTGTTTGGGCACGAAAAGGGTGCAACAGTCCTGGTCGGGCTGAATGGATATGGGGTAAGTTCCCAATGTCCGGGCTTGGTCCATAATCTCTTCTTTGTTCATCCCGATGAGCGGCCGCAGGATTGGCATCCCGGCCACCTGGTTCACCACGGAAATGTTTTCCAGGGTCTGTGAACTGACCTGGCCGCAGCTTTCACCTGTGACCATGGCTTTCGCCCCCACCTGGCCGGACAGAATTTCGGCGATGCGGACCATGAACCGGCGGTACAGGATAATTCGATATGCCGGGGGCGTGGACACAATAATTTGCTTCTGGATTTCTGCCAGGGGGACCAGGGAAAGACTGGACTGGTGCTGGAATCTGGTCAAAAACTGGGCCAGTTCCGCCGCCTTTTCCATGGAAGAATTGTCCACCAACGGATAGCTGTGGAAGTGGACAAGGTGGGCTTGGCATCCCCGCTTCATCATCTGCCAGGCAGCCACCGGGGAGTCTATCCCCCCGGAAAGCATGGCCATCACCGTGCCGCTGACCCCCACCGGCAACCCTCCCGAGGCGCGAATTTCGTGGAAGTAGAGCAGTATTTCCTTGGGAAGCACGTCGATGAAAATCGTCAGGTCCGGGTTTGTGAGGTCCACTCGTGCCCCGGAGATGTCCTTAACGAAAGCACCCAGGTCGCGGTTGATGTCGTCAGACGTAACATGAAACCGTTTGTCCGCCCGGTTGGCCGTAATCCTGAACGAGTGGAATTCTCGAGTTTCCAGCAAGCCGGGCAGCGCTTCCTTGACCCGGTCCAGGTCCTTGGGAAGGCGGTGAGCGCGGAAGAACTTGGCCACGCCGAAGCAGTCCTTGATCCGGGATTCCACCAGGTCCCAATCGGCGTCATCGCGCAGGGTCAGTCCCACCAACATCTGGCCCATCCAAACGTCCGATACGCCGGTCCCCCTGGTGCTCCGGCGCAGGTTGTCGGCCAGCATACGCATAAACCAGGGCCGGTTTTTGCCCTTCAATGCAATTTCGTGGGTCTTGACGATGGCGTAGGTCTTCAAAATGCGCCTAGCAAGTCTCCGGTACCATTACTTTTGCGATCCCGCTGTGGAGGCCGGCGCTTCCGCTGTTTCGACCCGGCCCGGAACCTGCCCATCCCGTTCGACATTGTACTCCAATTGCCGGGTTCGACGCGCCGTCGCTCGGCAAGGCGTCAGGTAACCGCCCTTTTGTGGCAAATTCGCTGGGGACTGAGGCTCGCAAATCATTGGACGGAGTCGTGGGGAAAAGGCGGCCTGCCGCGCCGAGCGGGCCAGTTCAGCTAAAAGCTGGATCTGCTGAAAATCGATTCCTTGATGGCCAGGACATCCCGCTTCACCGGGCTGTCTTCGTGGATTTCGCCGTTGATCTTCCCGGCGCCGTGAATCACTGTGGCGTGGTCCCGGTTGCCCAGCATGCGCCCAACCTGCGTCGGAGACATCTCCAATTCGTAAATCAGCAGGTACATCGCCACTTGGCGGGCCAGGGATATTTTCTTGATGCGGCTGCGTCCGACCAGGGCTTGCGGTTCTATCTGGAAATGGCTTGCTACCTGGGCGACAATACTGGCCGGGTCTATGTTTTCCCGGGCCGGTTGAGAGGTTGCTGAGTCCAGAATCTTGGCCACCGACTCATAGGTGATGGGCACGTTCATCAGCTGGGCGTAGGCCACGACACGGTTAAGGCTGCCCTCCAGTTCGCGAACGTTGTTCTGGACTCGCTTAGCCATCAATTCGATGATGTCGTCGGCCAGTTTGACTCCCAGCAGTTCCGCCTTGAGGGTCACGATGGCGATCCGGGTCTCCAGGCCCGGCGGCTCTATGTCGGCGATCAGTCCCCACTCGAACCGGGAGCGCATCCGGTCCTGCAGCAGGGCCAATTCGTGCGGAGGACGGTCGGAAGTTATAACCACCTGCCGTCCCGATGTGTGAAGGTCGTTGAAGGTGTGAAAGAAACCCTCGTGGGTCTGTTCCTTGCCGCTCAGGAACTGCACGTCGTCCATCAACAGAACCTGGACGCCGCGGTAGCGACTGCGAAACTCTTCGGTTGTACGGTTGCGGATAGCTGAGATGAAATCGTTGGTGAATTGCTCGGAGGTTACGTACAGGGCCGATTGGCCGTTCTCCGCGCACCGGTGTCCGATTGCATGTAGCAGGTGGGTCTTCCCCAGTCCCACTCCGGAGTAGATGAACAGGGGATTGTAGGCCTGGCCGGGGCTGTCGGCCACCGCGTTGGCCGCGCAGTAGGCCAGCTGGTTGCTTGGCCCCACAACGAACGAGGGGAAAGTATACCGAGGGTTGAAATCATGGTTCCGACTGGCGTGAGGTTGGGATCCCCCGGCCTGGTAAGTGAAGTCCGTCCCGTCAACCCTTCCAGGTTCCTCTCCGCTGGCTTGGCTGCCAGGTAAACTGCCCCGCGTCGACTCATCGGAGCTTACCCGGAATTGCACCTCCATGGGCCGCCGGACAACTCGCTCCACGGTCCGGTGAATCGACTGGTACATCCGGCGTTCCAGCCACTCCACTGCGAAGGGAGTCCGAACGCCTACCACAAAGTGAGATTCATCATGACTTAAGCCCTCGGTCTGCTTCAACCATGTCTCAAAGGAGGGTTTTGGGACTTGGAGTTCCAACTCGCCAAGCACTGCCCTCCAAACGTCCCTGGAGGATAGTTCCATCATCTTAGAAGGCCTCCCAAACCACAGAACACCATCATCAAGGCCGGTGAAATCCTCCAATAGGCGCGGCATAACGCGCTGATACCACGCCGGTGGGTCTGATTGCTAAATGGGATAGTCGCGTCGGGGACTTCGGGTGGTCTTCGAGGTCTGAAACACACCCTTGTCAGTAATGAGGAGGAATCCGGAGCTTATCGCCGCACCACCGTCCTGCACCCTCTGAGTGCGGAAATTAGCAGGCTTGGCCGGTGATGTCAACGAGGATTTCCGGGAATTCGGCGACCAATCTTGAGCGTGGAATGGCCTAATCCCACGCCTGGAGCTATCGGGCTGCCATGACCGCCGCGCTCCCCTTCCTTGGCCATGCCCTGGGAAGTAACGAGTTGAACGGGTGCGTCCCCATGAGCCGTTTACGGGGCTGTTTCGAATTGAACCTATCCGGCCTTGGTGGTCAGCCGTTCTGCTGAGACCCCGGGCCGCGCAAGGTTGAGGACAGCGCGGCCCGGGGTTGCCTGGTGAAACAATTATGCTCTAGTGTATGCACCGAGGTGAAAATATGGTGGCCACCGACCGGGTGAGGGTAATCTTTGCCGATGCCAGGACACTCTACGATGATGCTCTAGAAATGTTGGACCAAGGCAAAATCCGCACCTCGGCGGAGAAGGCTTGGGGAGCGGCCAAGCGGGCGACGGATGCGCTGGTTCTGGCCCGGACCGGCGAAGAACCCGGGACGACAGCGATTACCTCTGATGCCCTCGACTCTTTGGCCAGACAAGACTCTCAAGTTAAATCCCTCGTCGGGCGTTACTACAGCCGCATCAGCCAACTGCACGGGCAATGCTTCTATAACGGGCGATGTGCTTCACCTGACACAGAGCGGCGTATTCGGGAGACCGTCAACTACATACAAGACGCCGAAAACCTGGCCTCCGTAACCTGACATTGCGATAACGTCAATACCCGGACCTCGGTGCACAAGGCCCTTCGATTGGCCGCCCGAGACGGCCACCAAGGCCGGGCTATACCCCAAGGCCTCACCCCGTGGGGCATCGCTTGTAGCAGCTTGTGCCCACCCAAACCCGGCCACCTCGGTTTGCGGAGCCCGTCGGCCGCCCTTATAATTGTGCCTATACGGCGGATGGTTTTACCCAGCGGAAACCGTCCCTTCTTTAATCCCAGGGGTAGCTCCCGAAACCGTCCATTCAATCAACGACCTGGTTTTCGGACTAGGAGTCTCACCGGCGGAGTTTATGGCACGTCCGAGAAGTAAAACGCCAACAAGACCGGCTAAATCTGGTACGAACTCCACCGAGCGGCGGGACTTGCCTGAGGGACTGACCACCGAAGACCTGGTCGATTACTACGCCAAGTTGGTCTTGGTGCGGACGGTGGACGAGCGGATCTGGGCTCTGAACCGCCAGGGCAAGGTGCCCATCGCCGCGTCCTGCCAGGGTCACGAAGCCGCCCAACTTGGCAGCTTGTTGGCGGCCCTTAAGGATGGCAACTGCTTCCTTTTCCCCTACTACCGAGACCTGGCGTTGAAGATCGCAGCCGGACTGACGCCAACCCAGGTGATGATGTCCTTTATGGGCAAGGCTGGAGACCCTTACAGCAACGGCCGGCAATTCCCTCTCCAGGGCGCCGATTTGCCGAATCGGATTATTCAGATTTCCAACGTCGTTTCCGCTGGACTAACCCAGTCGGTGGGCTACGCTATGGCCTGCACCATGTTGGAAGACCGCACCGTTGTGCTGGTCTACTTTGGCGACGGCGGCGCCAGCCAGGGTGAAACCCACGAGGCAATGAACTTCGCCGGGGTCCACCGTCTGCCCGTCATCTTTGTTTGTGAAAACAACGGGTACGCCATATCCGTGCCCCAACGGAAACAGATGAACGTTGAGGACGTGGCCAGCCGCGCCGCCGGCTACGGGTTTCCCGGTTTTGTGGTGGATGGCATGGACTTTGTCCAGTGCTACGAGGCCACCAGGCACGCAATCGACCACGCGCGGGAGCAGGGCCCCGTGTTGTTGGAGATGAAAGTTGCGCGCCTGATGCCCCATACCACCGACGACGACGACCGGCGCTACCGGCCCCGCGACGAGGTGGAAGAAGCCCGAAAACGAGACCCGGTGGTGACACTGGCCGACCAACTGATTCAACAAGGCATTCTCACTCAGGCGCAGGTGGACGACATTCGGGCCAAGGCCATGGAGCAGGTGGACCTGGCGACGGACGCTGCCGATGCAGCCTGCCCGCCGGATCGCTCTACACTCCACGATATGGTTTACGCGCCCTAGTAATTCGGCTGCAAAAGAAATTCGGCTGCAAACTTGATCAAAGTTCTGGTCCAGGGGTGATTCTTGGCGGAATCCAGCGTAATTGAAGCAGTCCGGCAGGCGCTCCGAGAGGAGATGAGCCGAGATCCCATGGTCTTCGTGATGGGCGAAGACGTGGGGCAAAGGGGCGGCGTTTTCCTGGCGACCCAGGGACTGCTGGAAGAATTCGGAGGCGCTCGCGTCATAGATACCCCTTTGGCCGAGGCCTCTATCATGGGCATCGCCCTTGGCGCAGCATTTCGAGGCATGCGTCCCGTGCCCGAGGTCCAGTTCTCCGACTTTGTTTGGCCCTCGGTCAACCAGCTCGTGGGCGAAGCCGCCAGGGCCTGTTATGGCACCAACGGAGCGCTTTCCGTGCCCATGGTTGTCAGAATTCCCTACGGCGGCGGCATCCGCGGAGGACTGTTCCACTCCCAAAATGTGGAGGCCTTGTTTTTCCACACGCCGGGTTTGAAGGTGATTGCCCCAGCGACGCCCTACGATGCCAAGGGGATGCTGAAATCTGCCATCCGGGACAACAACCCGGTAATCTGCCTGGAGCACAAGAAGACCTACCGGTTGGTCCGGGGGGAAGTGCCCGAGGAAGAGTACACGGTTCCTCTGGGCTTGGCCGAAGTCAAACGCGCCGGGGCTAACATTACCACCGTGTCTTACGGCCTGATGCTTCACTACTGTTTGGAAGCAGCGGCATTGGTGGCGCAGGAAGGCCTGGACGTGGAGGTTGTCGACCTTCGAACTCTCAAGCCGCTGGATGTTGCTACCGTCTTGGAATCCGTAAAAAAGACCGGCCGGCTGCTGGTGGTCCACGAGGACAACGTTACGGGTGGCGTCGGCGCCGAAGTGGCCGCCCTGGCCGCCGGGGAAGCCTTTGAATTTCTGGACGCGCCGGTTACCCGCCTCTGCGGCCCCGACGTGCCGACTATGCCCTTTGCCCAAACGCTGGAAGACGCCTACATGCCCAACGTTGAGCGGATTGCGGAAGCCATGCGTACCCTGGCGGCATACTGACCTTCCCGGGTCAACCATTCAGCGGAAGGTGTCCTCTTGCCCATAACAATTGAACTCCCACATGTCGGCGAGTCCGTCGTGGAAGGTACCATCGGGAAGTGGCTCAAACAGCCCGGTGACACCATCCGGCGTTTTGAGCCCCTGGTGGAAGTTGTGACCGACAAAGTCACCATGGAAGTCCCCTCACCGGTGAGCGGGTCGCTGCTGAAAATCCTGGCCCAAGAGGGTGAAACCATCCCCATGGGCGCCCCCATTGCCGAGATTGACTCCTCGGACACGCCGGCGCCCGTTACGACCAACCCCGTCCTGGAGCCGGTCGATTTGGGAGGACGCAGCCCGGCCGCTACCACCGGGTATCTCCTTCATGACATTGCTCCGGTGGGCCCCACCGGCGGCGGCATGGCCGATCCGGCTGCCCTAGATGCGGCTGCGATGGACCCAGCCGCTTTGGATGCTGGCGCGGTGGCCCCGGCGGAGGCCGGTGACCACGCCGACCAACCCGTCACCCAGGCTAATGTCATCCAATCTGTCGCCCAAAATATCGAAAGAACGCCGCGCTATTCCCCGGCGGTCCGGCGGCTGGCTCAAGAGCATAACGTGGATTTGAGCCGGGTAACCGCCACTGGCATGGGCGGCCGGATCACCCGTGACGACGTGCTCAAGTTCGTCGAAGGTGGCGTTGAATCCGGCGTTGAACCTGGTGTTGAACCCGGAGTCCAGGCTTCTCCCGAAGCAACACCGTTGCCCGAGCCCGCGGGCTCCCGAACTGCCCGAGGCTCTGCTTCGGAGTCGGGTTCCGAGCCGATTCCCGGAGAAGAGCACGTGGCCCTGACACCCGTGCGGCGCATGATTGCCGAGGCCATGGTTCGAAGCGTCTCGCAGATTCCCCACGCCTGGAGCATGATTGAGGTGGACCTCACCGGGTTGGTCAACTTAAGGAATCAGGTCCGCGCGGGGTTTCAAGAGAAAGAGGGGGTTGACCTGACGTTCCTGCCCTTTGTGATCAAAGCGGTAGTGGAATCGTTGAAGGAACACCCCACGCTGAACGCATCCTGGGGCGGGGATAAGATTATCCTAAAAAAGCGGGTGAACATTGGCATCGCGGTTGCCGCCCCCGTCGGGTTGGTGGTGCCGGTTATTCATGATGCCGACCGGCTCAGCGTGGCCGGATTGGCCGCGGCGTCCCGGGACCTGACGCTGCGCGCCCGTACCAACAAGTTGGACATAAAAGACGTTGAGGGCGGCACCTTCACCCTCAACAACACCGGCTCGCTTGGCTCGATCGTTTCACAACCCATAATTAACCATCCACAGGCCGCTATTTTGACCACCGAGGCTATTCAGAAGCGGCCGGTCGTGCGTGACGACGCCATCGCCATACGCTCGATGATGAACCTCTGCATTTCCTTCGACCACCGCATCAACGACGGCGCTGAATCCGGCGGGTTCTTGCTGGCGGTCAAAACCCGGCTGGAAGCCATGGGGCCGGACACCCCCATCTACTGAGCCAGACTTGAACGCCCGCCGGGACCAGGGAAATTGCCTACACCCCCCATTTGCCAGATAGTCCCCCTGGGCGTGATTGAATACCGGCAGGCCCAGGATCTGCAACTCCGTGTTGCGGACGCGGTCCGCTCTGCGAGAATCCCCAACACTCTGCTGCTGCTGGAACACCCTCCGGTCATCACCCGCGGGCGCTTGGGAGCCTCGGATCACATCCGTCTGAGCCCCCAGGAACTAGCAAGCCGCGGAATTTCGGTCTGCGACACGGACCGGGGCGGCCAGGTCACTTTCCACGGCCCGGGCCAACTGGTGGCGTACCCGGTGGTGAACCTGCGCGGCTGGGGCGGGCCGGTGCAGTACGTGAGGACCCTGGAACGGGTTATCATCCAGACCCTGGCCGACCTGCAAATACAGGCCCACCTGGTGGACGGACTGACCGGCGTCTGGGTAGACGGCGCTAAAATTGGCGCCATCGGCGTGAAAATCAGCGGCGGCGTCGCCTTCCACGGGCTCTCCATCAACGTCAACACCGATCTCTCCTACTACGACCACATCGTTCCGTGCGGAATAGAAGACCGGCCCGTCACCTCCATGTCCCAGTCCCTGGGCCAGCCCGTGGATGAAGACCTGGTGCGCTACAGCCTGTCCTATCAGTTCGGCCGCGCAATGGGTTTCACCATGGTGGAAGGAGACCCCAGCCCCTCGTTGCCGGGGGTCGGGCTTAATCCGTGAGGTTGTCCGCCGAACGACGTCAGGTGCGCCCGTTTTCAAGACTTTTCTGTTGCCATCCGCGTTTAGCAACCACCCCGTTAACCCTCGAACTGCTACCATATCGTTTAACCCCAATAACCAGGCTGGCCCAAGAGGTCAAACATGACCACCAAATCTACGTCTGGGAAGAATGCCTTCCGGCTTCCCGACCCTCCACAACCGGAGGACATAAACACCTACAAGTTCTTCCACGCCTTGGGCAACGGCCCGCATTTGACCAACCATTTTGGGAATCCCGAAACCACGATTGTGTTTAGCGGGGTCTATCTGAGCCCCAGCCTTAACAGCAGGCAAACCGACATGCTCGTGCCAGACCTCCTGGTCGCCTTCGACGCGGACCCCGTAGCCTTCGATAGCCACAACGGATATGTCATCGACCAACAGGGCAAGCCCCCGGACTTCGTTCTGGAAATCGCTTCCCACACAACCGGCATGCGCGACGCCACCACCAAGCGGGAACGCTACGCCGCCATGGGTGTCCTTGAATACTGGCGCTTCGACGATACGGGTGGCGAACACAACGGCGCAGCCCTGGCCGGAGACCGCTTGGTCAACGGCGTTTACGAGCCAATCTCCATTGACCGGGTTGACGACGAAACCTGGCAGGGGCGCAGCGATGTCCTAAACTTGCACCTCCGCTGGGAACAAGGCCAGCTGGGTTGGTACGACCCCGGCACCGGACGGCACATAGTAAGATTGAGCGATGAACGGGGCCGTGCCGACGACGCCGAATCCCGTGCCCGCCAATTGGAAGAGGAAGTCCAGAGACTCAGGAATTCCTGAACCCCGACCCTGGTGTTCGGCTAACTCCCCAACGCCGGTTAATTCAGTCCCGAGGAGACCGGTAGACACGGAATTCGACCTCGGAGTCCTGCATCCTCGCAAGACACCCTCGAATGCGCCGGGTTGGTTAATTTAGCTTGGTTGATATTTGTTGCCCAACCAGTCGGAAGCGCCCACCGGCCGCTACAGCCCCGGCAGGTCCCAGTCCAGGAACCGGCACAGGGCCCGGCCCATGACCAGTTCCTTGTCTTCCTCAGACAACCACGGCAGTTCCTCTGCGAACAGCGTGACGCACTCGCGCCAGGTGCAGGGCATGCGGGTGATGTCAGTCCCCCAGAACATCCGGTTTGGCCCAAACGCATCGTAAATCCGGTGCAGGTAGTCGTGGATGTTCCGGTAGGGGTACGGGTGGGTCGAGTAGCTGGGCGCTCCCGTGGCTTTCACCGCCACGTTGGGAAACCTGGCCAGCGCCAATAGCTGGGGAAAGTTGGCGAACCCGGATTCGTCTTTGCCGAACCGCGGGATACCCATGTGGTCCACTATCAACTTCACATTAGGATGCCGCTCCGCCACGACCGCCACGTCGGGCAGAATATTGGCGGCAAGCAAAGCCACGGGCAACTCGGCTTCCGCGGCGGCGGGCCACAGCCAGTCCATAGTGCCATCGGTTAACCAGGTTTGCTGATGAGGCTCCTGGAAAGTAAATCTCAACCCCAGCATGCCCGTCTGCTTTTTCCAACCGTTGACCAGGTCACGGCTCGCCGGGTCGTCCAGGGGGAACTTCCCCAGTACCGCCAGCCTGCCGGGGTGCTGTTCCGCGGCCTCGTTGGCCTGCTCGCCTGCGTTGGGGTCCCATCCCGGCGGGTGGATCACCGCGGCGTCCACGCCCCCTTCATCCATCTCCTTTAACAGGTCCTCCACCAGATAGGCGTGAATCTGACGGTGATCTGGATTGGTGGGCAGTCCGACCCTCCAAATGTGGACCTGGGCATCTACTATAAGCATTCTGCGCTCCCTGGTCGTTTAAGCTTTTTCAGTGGCGGTTTGACTCATTTCGACCCGTTTTCAGGTCTCCGCGCTGGCTGTCAGGCGTTATCAGATCCGCAGCAAACGGGCCGCATTGTTTCCCATTATGGCTGATATTTCTTCCTCGGTGAAACTGATACCGTGCTCCACCGCCGTCGGTTGCGGGTCGGTCAGCGCCTTGGCCCAGGATGCCTCGGATACCAGCAGGCGAAGGGCCGGGTAATCACTTCCCCATAGGACCCGGCTGGGCCCGGCCGTGCTTATCATCGACCGCAGGGCTGAATAAAACTCCAGGGCCGCAGCCGGGCCATGGGCTGCCAACCCGAGAATTCCAGATAGACGTTGGGGCAGACCGCGGCGATTCCCGCCGCCTCCTGCCACCAGGCTCCCATGCCGGCGTGCGCCAATATTATCGTCAAGTCTGGAAAGTCCACGGCCACGTCGTCCACGTAAACCGGCTGGCAATGGCGGCTGTACAACGGCTTGGGCTCGGGACCGGTGTGCACCATCACCGGCAAGCCCAGCTCCTGAGCTTTTTCGTACATTGGATAGACAACCCGGTCGCTTGGGAAAAACCCGGCCGCCGGGTGAATCTTGAGGCCCACAACCCCCAAACTGTCCACGGCCCGTTGCAGCAAGTCCACCGCGTTGGGACGCCTGGGGTCGAAGCAGGCGAACATCACAATCCGGTCGGGATGTTTCCGGGCAACCTGGGCATGGAGCACGTGCTGCTCCCAGATGCCCATGGTGCCCTCCCCTTGGAACGGGCGCACCAGCCCCCAGTCGATGGGCATTATCATCACCCGGTCAACCCCAGCCTCATCCATGTCTTGGATCAGCCGGTCGCCGGTCAGGTCATAAATGTCCTGGAGCCTCTCTCGAATCCTATCTTCGGTCCGGCCCGATTGGACCGCCGCCAGCCGTGTGAACCCATCCCAGAAAGCCCGGCCGGGAACCTCGGGGCCCATCAAGTGGGCGTGAACGTCAAATATCACGGGGCAGTCCTGCAATCCATAGTTTGACCATTGTTTGACTATGGCGTCTCAAGCCCAATCGTAGCACCCGCCGTCCACCGGAGTCATCAGACAAGTTGCCGCGACCGGACTCAGGCTTGAGACCCTCCTGCGCTTTGACACCCCTATTGGCCGTTGCTAAACTCGGCTGGCCGAATCTTCCGGGTTCCCTTGGACAACACTGGGCAACGCTTACGGTTGCGACCTTTAGCGGGAGATTCTGGCGGGGGTGAGTACATGGCGGTGTCTACAAAGGTTCGCGGTTTCATGGACGAAGGCGGCTGGATCCGCCGTATGTTTGAGACCGGGATAGCGTTGAAAGCCCAACTGGGTGAGGAAAACGTTTTTGATCTGTCCCTCGGCAACCCGGTCGTGGAACCGCCTGAGGAGTTCCGCCGGGAATTGCGGAGGCTGGCCGAGAACCCCGCCCCCGGAATGCATCGCTATATGCCCAACAATGGATACCCGGCGACCCGCCAGGCGGTGGCCGACAGCCTGAAATCGGAAACTGGCCTGAATTTCTCTGCTGGCGACATCGTGATGACCTGCGGCGCCGCTGCCGCCCTGAACGTGGTGTTGAAAACCATCCTGAACCCGGGCCAGGAAGTCATCATACTGTCGCCGTATTTCGTGGAGTACGGGTACTACATCGACAACCACAGCGGGCAGACGGTCATCGTCTCCACCGGTCCGGATTTCCAGCCGGACCTGCAGGCGCTGGAAGCCGCCGTTACCGACCGGACCCGGGCAATAATCATAAACTCCCCCAATAACCCATCAGGCGTGATCTACACCTCGGAAGTCCTCGCCGGCATCGGCGAATTGCTTCGCCGCAAAGAGGCCGAACACGGTTCCGAAATCTTCGTGATTAGCGACGAGCCTTACCGGCGAATCATCTATGATGGCATGGCCTACCCCCAGGTTTTCCCGCACCACCCCAACACTATCGTGGTCAACTCCCACGCCAAGGACCTCGCCCTGCCCGGCGAACGAATCGGCTACGTGGCGGTCCACCCCGATTACCCCGGCCGGGCGGAGTTGGCCGACGGCCTGACCTTTTGCAACCGGTCATTGGGCTTCGTCAACGCCCCGGCCCTGATGCAGCACGTAGTGAGGGCTCTCCAGGGAGTGAGCGTGGACGTCGGCGACTACCAGCAGAAGCGCGACTACATGTGGGAAAGTCTAACGGGAATGGGTTATTCGGTGGTCAAACCCCAGGGGGCGTTTTACCTGTTCCCCAAGTCCCCGGTGGACGACGATACGGTCTTTGTCGATGCACTGCAGCAGCACAACGTGCTGACGGTGCCAGGACGGGGCTTTGGTACGCCGGGCCACTTCCGAATATCCTACTGCGTTGAGGACCGGGTCTTGGAAGGCTCGATGGACGGTTTCGCCAAGGCGGCGAAGCAGTTCGGCCTGTGAACCGGGTCACTGGAGCGGGAACCATACACCCATGCGCCCCGGCGGCCGCCAGTTAAGACCCGGAGCTTGAGATCCCTAGTTCTAGGCGCGCCGGCCGGTTGTTTCCCGGTAGTCTCGGCGGAAATTATTGGGCGACAACCCCGCCGTCGACCGCCATCGTGTGGCCGGTGACAAAGGACGCTGCATCGGAGCAGAGCCAGACCACCGCCTCCGCCACTTCCTCGGGCATTCCCATTCTTCCCATTGGCGCCCTGGACGTATACCGTTCCTCGGCGCCCTCGTTCGCCGCCATGACCCCCTCGGTCAGAGCGGTCCTGATTGGACCCGGACAGACGGCGTTGACCCTAATCCGGTCTTGGGAATGCTCCAGCGCCGCCGCCTTGGTGAGGCCCGCAACCCCGTGTTTGCTGGCAACGTAGGAAGCAAGCCCCCGGCTCCCCACCAGTCCTGCCGTGGAGGAGGTGTTCACGATTGCCCCGCCTCCGTTCTTGATCATTTCCGGGATTTCATACTTCAGGCACAGCCACACGCCCTTCAGGTTTATGCCAATCAACCGGTCCCACTCTGCCTCGGTTAAATCAACCATCGGAGTCCTGCGGGTGACCGTGATTCCAGCGTTGTTAAATGCGCAGTCCAGCCTGCCGTAGGCCGAGACGGTCCTTTCCACCAGTTCCTGGACCTGTCCCGAATCGGACACGTCCGCGGCGACCCACAACGCCTCTCCGTTGGAATCCTCGATAGTCCTGACCGTGGCTTCCCCGCCCGCCTGGTCTACGTCGGAAACCACCACCTTGGCCCCTTCCCGCGCAAAAGCTATCGCCGCCGCTCGGCCAATGCCTGACGCCGCGCCGGTAACCAGGGCAACCTTACCCTCTAACTGACCTGCCACGTTTACACCTCATTTCGGGGTTGGGACTGCATTGTTGCGACCCCATTGAATCCGCGCCGGGGGCCCCGCTATTCTCCCAGGTTGACCACAATGTTGTCCGGGCCCCGGGACAGAACCGCTTCGGCGGGCTCGTCGGTTACGTTGCCTTCGATGTGGGGGGTGTTGGCCGGGACGAAAATGAAATCCCCCGGCCCGGCGTCGATGTATTCCTTGAAGTCTTCCCCAAAGTAGACCCTGATTGACCCGCTAAGCACGTAGGCCGCGGTTTCCGCCTCTCCGTGGTGGTGCGGCGGGCCCAGCGTGTTGGGCGCGCAGGTAACGTGTCCCAGCCAGATTTTCTCGGCCCCGGCAGTGTTGGAGTCTATGCCGGGCCGGCGCACCATGCCCCTGGTCTGGGTGGTGGTGGATGGGTCCTGGACGCCGTGCACCACCCGGAATTCTTTGCCTGTTGTTGCATCCGTTTTCGACGTACTCATTACGCTCCTATCGCCCCACTCAAGTCCGAACTTCCGGCCTCAATGCGTCTCGCCGGGGCCTACCGGTACCTTTTTGGAGTCAACCAGTCCACTCAACTCCGCTAGATATTAACAACAACCGCCCACTTTTGCACAATTGCCGCCGGTTTATCCACTCCCGACCCCCGTCTCTCGGGGCGTTTTCATTGTCTCTCGTTATTCCGGCTACAGCAGGAAGCCAGAGCCATGTTTCTCCGTTGACACGGTTAGAAAAACCGGCGAACTCGAAGCAGGGCATTCAACGCGCGGGTAAGCCCGATTCCTCATCGAAAGGGCTCTGGATTCCCACTGCGGTGAGAAAGACGGGGGGTGGGGGGTAATGGTGATGAAAAGGCCCTGCGCATAGGGCGGGGAGGACTGGGTGGGCAGGCCGACGTCCTACTTGGAGCGGTCCTTCGGACCCGCATCAGCTTGGATGGGAGAAAGGGCTCTGGATTCCCACTGCGGTGAGAAAGACGGGGGTGGGGGTTGATGACGATGAAAAGGCCCTGCGCGGAGGGCGGGGAGGACTTGGGTAGGCCAGGATATCTCTGGGGATCTGTGTTGGAAAAAGCGAATTCGCGGCACGGGTCACCGGGAGAGAGGGAGCACGGAAAGGCCTGCCGCTTACCCAGACCCGCCATTGACGAGTTACAATCGTAAAAGTTATCATCAAATCTGATTTTGGCTTGTAGTCAAAGTGCGAGGTGTAAACAGAATGGCTAGTGAAGAGATTGCCTTGATGGCCCACCTGATGCGGCGGGCCGGGTTTGGCGCTACCAGGGAAGAACTGGAAGCCAGGGCTTCCAATGGATACGAGGCCACGGTCGACGAGTTGCTTGATACCGGGTCCCCCGCAGAGCAGGACCGGTCTGAAATGATGCGCTACCATCCGTGGGCCTGGCGTCCGGGGACGATCCAGGGCATGGGAGCCGCCGAATGGATGCGGTCCATGCTGAACACCAGTGAGCCCCTGGCGGAAAAAATGACCCTGTTCTGGCACCAGGTGTTCGCCACCGGCGTGTCCAAGGTGGACCACTACGACGAAGTCAACGACATGATCGTGCTATTCCGGGACAAGGGCATGGGCAACTACAAGGAGTTGTTGCTGGAGTTGGCTAAAAACCCGGCGATGATTTACTGGTTGGACAACTGCGAAAACACGGCCGATGCGGTCAACGAAAACTGGGGTCGTGAGTTGCTGGAGTTGTTCAGCATGGGTGTCGGCAACTATACCGAGGTTGACGTTCGGGAGTGTTCCCGGGCTTTCACCGGTTGGACCATCCGCCCCAAGCTTCCACGCGGACCCATCGGCCGGACTGACTGGTTCTTTGAATACAAGGATGAGAACCACGACGACACTGAAAAGACTTTCCTGGGCGAAACCGGCGCCTTTAACGGCGAAGACATCATCCACATCATTTGCAGCCAGCCCGCTACCGCCCAGTTCATCGCCCGTCACCTTTACAATTTCTTCGTCGCAGACGAGGCTCAGGTCCCAGCTTGGGCCGTAACCCCGCCCCGCGATGAGGCCGCCATCGATCTTTTGACCGATACTTTCATCGAATCGAATTACGACATCCGCTCGGTGCTCCGGGTGTTGTTTAACTCCGATTTCTTCAAAGAGTCCCGGTTCGCTCGCCTGAAGAGCCCCACCGAAGTGGTCGTGGGTACGCTGCGATTGGTGGGCGGCGCCGAGTTTCCCGCTCCCGGCATCGGCGACCTGGCCCGGCAGCCTTGCTACATGGGTCAGGACCTGCTGAACCCTCCCAGCGTGGAAGGCTGGCACACCGGTTCCGAGTGGATTAACAGCGGCTCCCTGATGCGCCGCGTCAATTTCACCGCCGATTACGTGGGGGACACCAGCCGGCCCGGCATCCAGTCGATGATTGCCCGCCTCCGGACCCAGGGCAGCCAGACCCCGGAACAACTGGTGGACGGCTGCCTGGACCTGATGGGCCCGCTGGAAGTTACGCCGGAAAGCCACAAGGAATTGGTGGATTACACCAGTGAAAAAGGAGAGGTCCGCTGGGATACCGGGGAGTCGTCCCAGGCGTCCACCGAGCGAGTCGGCGAACTGCTGCAGCTGATCGTCTCCCTGAGAGAGTATCAATACGCCTAAGCAAGTTCAAAGGGCAGGGAGCTTAACTTCCTGCCCTGTCACGATAATTGCTTGAGGTAAGGTGCCGATACAGGTGACTGACGTCAACCAAGGCTCAAAGGCAGCAGCTATTGATGCAGCTCTCCGAAGAATTGGTGGGCTCTCGAAAGATTTGCTAGGTATGCTAGAGCTTGAGGAGTTGCCTAATATCCTCGGGGAGGATGAACTTCCCGAAATGCTTGTATCCGGTATGTATATGCCCAATCTGCGGACCGGTTATCTAAAGGGGATATTGTTAGCTACTGACAGACGATTCATCATCGTGGACAAAGGAAAGAACGGAACCTTAAAGGTTGAGGAATTTCCCTATAGCAAAACTACGGCTGTAGAAACAAGGACAGGCGGCTTTGCCGGCGAAATAGTCGTTGATGTATCTGGCGAAAAGAAAAAGATAGAAAGAGTCCCTAAAAGTCAGGTTCGTGTCTTCGCTGACTTTTTGCAGACCAAGGAATTCCCGCTTAAGTACGAAGGTGACGAGCATCTACCGCCTGTCGGCAACTACGCCCCAGAATTCGTGGACACAAAGTTCGACGTTATCCTGCAGCGCCCTGGCCTCAGTACAATTAACGTCATCAAGGAAGTCAAAGAGATCACTTCTTTGGGCTTGAGAAAGGTTAAGACACTGGTAGAATCCGCTCCGGCCTTTATTTCGGAAGGGGTCAACAGAGAAGAAGCTGATGCCATCCAGTCCCGGTTGGAGCGCGTAGGGGCCTCCACCAAGATAGTCCCTCATTCAGGCACACACGATCCTTACCAAGCCTCCCAGTCAACGGCTTTAGAAAGTGCTCTTGAGAACTTGGATAGCGTTTCGAAAGGCCTGCTGGTCAAACGGGAAATCAAAGAACTGCCTAACATTCTCCGAGAAGAAGAATTACCCGAAAAATTAGCTGCGGGCCGTTACAATAATGGTTATGGCATATTGGTAGCCACTGGCAGCCGAGTGATCTTTATCGACAAAGGAATGCTGGGGGCACTCAAGATAGAAGATTTCTCCTATGACAGGATTTCATCTATCGAGTCAAGTACAGGCATGTTGATGGGTGAAATAACCATTTATGTGTCTGGCAATAAGGCAAAGCTAGAAAGCATTCCAAATGATCAACTTAGCCTTTTCGCCGACTTTGTACGGAGCAGGATTTCCAAGGCAAACGACAAGAACCAAGGTTCTCTATCGCCGGCTCCCGTTTTCACTGTTCCTGCCCCCACCCCCGTATCGATCGCTGATGAATTGGAGAAATTTGCCAAACTCCGCGACCAAGGCATCATCTCCGATGACGAGTTTAACGCCCAGAAAACTCGGTTGTTGCAGTAGCACAAATCTAAACGAAATATCCGGCAACCAAATTCACAAACCGTTAGGAGAAAGGTGATGACCTCTACCAAGAAAGACCCGGTGTTGGTGGTCCTACAAATGAGCGGGGGCAACGATTACCTCAACACGGTGATCCCATACGCCAACCCTCTTTATCGCGATAACCGTCCCGCGGTGATGGTCCCGGAAGGCAAGGAGTTGCCCTTGGACGACCAGGTGGCTTTCCACCCCGAAATGGGGCCGTTCAAGGCGATGTACGACCAGGGGAACGTGGGCATAATTCACGGCGTCGGCTACCCCAACTCCCCCCGGTCCCACTTCCGTTCCATGGACATCTGGCATACCTGCGAGCCGGATACCCTTGGCACCGAGGGCTGGCTCGGCCGCGCTACTCGCGAGATGGACCCGAACAAGGAAAACGTGCTGACCACGGTGAGCTTCGGCGCATCACTGTTCCGGGCCCTGGCCCTACCCGGCGTGCCCGTCGCCTGTGTCGATGACCTGGACAGCTACGGCCTGCTGCCCACCATCACGGAACAGGCCCAACGGACCAGGATCCTTGACCGTTTCGCCAGGCTCTACTCCCCGGTCATGGGCTCCAGCGCGGTCATGGATTACCTCGGGCAGACCGGTTTGGACACGCTTGAGGGCGCCGACATACTGAAGGAAGCCCCCAAGATGTACTCCTCCAACATCGAATACCCGGATTCCACCATCGCCAAGAAGCTCAAGGGCATCGCCCAGATTCATCTGGCCAACCTTGGCACTCGCATCCTTTACTGCGACCACGGAACGTTCGACAGCCATTCCAACCAGGTCGGCATGCACGACCGGCTGTGGCACGATGTCTCCCTGGCCGTCGAAGCATTTTTCGATGACCTGAGAGAACACGACGCGGCCGATAACGTCATAATGCTGATGTTCAGTGAGTTTGGACGCCGCACCCATGACAACGGGTCGGGCACCGACCACGGCGCCGGCGGGGTGGCCTTCGTCGTTGGAGACCCGATCAATGGCGGTCAGTACAGCGAATTCCCGTCCCTCAGGACCCAGGACCTGGAGCAGGGCGACGTGGTCCCCAACTACGACTTCCGGGGACTCTACTCCACTATCTTGGAGGACTGGTTCAAGCTGGACGCCAAACCCATCGTGGAAGGCGAGTTCGAGAAGCTTCCCCTGTTGGCCTAGCCGGGACTCTAAAAAGACCAAAACGCCGGGACCGCCAGCCGGTGAAATCAGTTCCTTCGGGACCTCCTCCTCTTGATGGGTGCACCGGAGGAACGGGCCATCGCCGAGGCCATTACAAGGAGTGCCAGGCCATTACCGGGAGAGCCAGGTCAATTCAGGGAATGTCAGGCCGTTACCCGGAGAGCCAGGCCACTACAAGGAGTAAATGATGCTAACGGAAACCGTGGCCGGACGCACCTTTGATTACAGTCACAGTGTGGGCCGTAGCTCCGAGACCGGCATGGGCTTCGCCTACCCGATTGCCGCGGTGGTCGGCCAGGATGACACCGTCTTTGTCCTGAACCGGGGCAGCGAAGCCATCAGCAACGTCCCCTGGAACCGTACCGGTGTCGGCGCCAGGATCAGCAAGGTCAATCTGGGCGACGAATCGGGTCAGGAACAGTTCATCGGAGAATTCGGCAAATACGGCAATAGCGACGGCCAGTACATCTGGGGCGCCGGAATTGCCAGCGACGCCGAAGGCAACCTGTATGTGACCGATGAGTGGTTGAATCGGGTGTCGGTGTTCGACACCGAGGGCAATTTCCTGGGTAACTGGAGCGCGGTGGAAAGCGGCGACCCCGGCCCCAATGGCGTTGCCGGCATCGCTATGGACGACGACGGGAATCTGTTGATTACCGATGGCCGAGCCCACAAGGTCCTGAAATTCACCAAGGACGGCCAGTTTCTTGGCAAGTGGGGCAGCCATGGCTCCGGTCCGGGAGAGTTGGACTCACCCTGGGGCATTACCATTGACGGCGATGGATTTGTCTACGTGGCCGACTTCAATAACCACCGGGTCCAGAAGTTCTCCGCCGATGGCACGGTGGTAGCCCAGTTCGGCAGCCGCGGCACCCGGCGGGGCCAGCTCAATTACCCCACGGGCGTAACTGTAGACCCTGACGGAGACATCTACATATCCGATTGGAGCGAAAACGGTTGGGAGCAAGGCCGGGTCCACATCTTTGACAAGACGGGCAAGTTCCTGACCAGCCTCATGGGCGATGCCGAGCAGTTGTCCAAGTGGGCCCAGATGACGGTGGACGCCAACGCCGACTACATCAAGCGACGCCGCGAGGTCCGCACCACCGAGCCCGAATGGCGGTTTGCGATGCCCCGGTCTGTCCAGTTCGACTCCGCAAAGAACCGGCTCCTGGTGATGGATACCCAGCGCAGCCGTGTCCAGATCTACAACAAGGTATCAACATACATGGTGCCTCAGCTTAACCTCTGAGGACCAACATCCAAAGGTAGTATAGGTTGTTGGGCGCAACCCCCGCGGTTGCGCCCATTCCCCGTCGCGAGCATTTCTGCAACCCGCGAGCATTTCTGAAACTATGGATCCCGCTTCGGAACAACGCCTCCTCAAGCTTGCCTTGGACAACCCGGACATGCTTTGCTCCGAAGCGCCCCTTGAGATTCTGGAGGAGGCCGCTTCCGAAGCCGAGCCGACCAAGTTCATGGAAGAGTTTTTCGCCGCCGGCTACTCCGGTTGGCTCTCCAGGAAGTTGGGAAGGCAGATACACCCCCCGAGGGACCACCTCAACCAGGCCATCATCGTCCTTTACTCCCGCGCCGGGCTCATGAATACCGACCTTCTCATGGGTCTCCCCGTGCGAACCCCGGATCAACCCTTTTTCTCAGACGAGGGCTTATACTAAGTCCCACATTTCCCATTCAAGCTCAGATCCCCCTGATATTCCCCGAGGGCCGATTCGCTATGTACCGTCATACTTGCCGCAATGGGAAGCCAGTGGCCCCCACCCCGTCATTCTCGTCGCAACGGGAATCCAGAGCCCTTTCCCACATCCAACCAGGTGTAGGTGTGCCGGAAATCCTCGTGGACGCCGCAACCCCGTCATTCACGTCGCAACGGGAATCCAGCACTACCTAAGAGTAACCAGGCTCGCGCACGTAGATGGCCGTTGCATGCCGGACCATTCCTGCCTTCTGGCACTTGGTAAAATGTAGGAACGGCTCCGGGTTCCCGGTGCAGCAAGAATGGCGGCTAACAATTCAACGCCCCCAGATAATCCCCGCACCCCCTAACCTCCCTTAGATGGTGAAATTTTGACGCAACAACCGTTCGACTACCAAGGCCTGTTTTCCAAAAATTCCAGGGTCGGTGTCCGCAGCACTTTCCCGCGCCCCAAGTACGATTTTGCGGTCGCCTATCCCGACCCCGATACTCTCCCGTTGCAGGAACTGTCCCAGGCGTTGAAGGACGCCATGGACCGGGAGGGGACTGAGCTCGCCTACTACCCGCACACCGCCGGTCTCCCATCCCTGCGCCAACTGGTGGCGGACAAGTTGGTGCGAGACCGGAACATGAGGGTGTCGGCTGATGACGTGGTTCTGACATCCGGGTCCGGCGAGGCCATTTCCATGGTAATTCAGGCCCTGACCGACCCCGGAGACGTCGTGTTGACCGAGGAGTTCTTCTACGTGGGGACCATGCGGCAGATGCTACGCCACGACGCCGAACTGGTGGGCGTCAAGTGCGACGGTGACGGCATTATCCCGCAAGCCCTGGAAGCCGCCGTTCAAGACCAGTTGGCCCAGGGCAAGAAGGTGAAATACCTCTACACCATCCCCACCTTTCAGAACCCCTTGGGCTGGACCATGACCCTGGAGCGCCGGCTACAGGTGTTGGACATCGCCCGCCGGTTCTCCTTCCCGGTGTTCGAGGACGATTGCTACGTGGACCTGCGCTTCGATGGCGAGGACGTTACCTCTTTCCATTCCCTGGACAACAGCGGCCAGGTGATTTACGTGGGTTCTTTCTCGAAGATACTGGCTCCCGGCATGCGCATGGGCTACCTGGTAGCCCCGGATGAAGTGCTGGATCGCGCCATGAGTTACAAAGGCGGCGGCGGCGTGAACGAGTTTGCCGCTATGGCCATCGAGGGATACCTCAAGGACCACATGTACCAACACATAGAGGAGGAAAACCAGGCGCTGCGAGTCAAAAGGGACGCCATGCTTGCGTCTCTGGGTGAAAACTTCGGCGGCGCCGCTACCTGGGAAATTCCCCAAGGGGGCCTGTACGTTTGGCTGGAAATGCCCGAAAACGTCGACCTTGAGGCGTTCCAGGAGCAGTCGTTCCGGGAAGGAGTAGGCTACTACAACGGCGCCATGTTCTCCCCATCCGGCCAAGGCAAAAACAAAGCCCGCCTATGCTTCGGCCACCCCAGCGCCGACACCATCTACCAAGGCATAGCCGAACTGGCAAAAATCTTCCAGAGGAATGGGTTGATGCCCTGACCGGAACGGGTTGGAACTGTCCTACATCTGAGGGCCTGAGGGGAGCGCGTATAGTCCGCGGAATGCACGCTGAACGTCAAACGGTTGCTTGAAGAGTCGAATTCCTCCCTAGCCGCGTCACAACCGCCGGTTAGACACCACCGGCTCCGAGGCCAGGAGGCCGCGCAGGTTGGCCAAGTCCGGCAAGCCCAGGATTCGGGAGACACCGTCGTCCAGAGAGTGCCGCGCCGGGCAATTGGCCATACCGGGGAGACGTTCGAATTCGGCTTCCACCATTCCTTCGAACAGGTCAGCCATTCCCTGAATCTGTTGCGGTAAAAGCTGGCGCAAGTCCAACACCGGCAGAATTTCTAAGTCGGCCTTCTTCATTGCGACCCAACCTCCCCTGGTGCTGGTCCGTTGGGCTAGAATGGTCAACAGGCCCAAGGTGGAATTCAACCAAACGGCGAGCGCCTTCTCGGTTGCCGCGTCTCCAACCCTGACGGGCCACCATACGTTGGACAGCACTCTTGCTTCTGCCTCCATAGCTACAATCCTAGTTGTTTCCAACCAAAGCCTTTCGGCGATGAGGAGACGGCTGGACTGCTGCCAAAGATGGTCGCCATATCCGGGGTGCTGTCCACCCCTTGGCTTTATCAACGGTGACAAATAAGAGTCGGGCGAACACGTTAGGGTCTTGTGTTGCTCGGTATCGTGTCCAGCGACCATTGGATATGCCGTAACGGAAGTGGTCCTATCGAACCCGTCAACGAGCCGGCGCCTGTCTGGGCCAACCTGTCCCATTTCCTCCATGCGACACAAGGGAACTTCGGCAGTGGCTCCCTCGCCGGGAACCCATACTTCCCCATCGTCTAATAACTTGAGCGCACTGCGAATCAGGTCGGCGCGGGCGAACTGGATACCGGACCACTTCTTGCGGGCCAGCTTTGATTCAGGAATTGATACCACTTCGCCGACGTGCCGGCCGTCAATCTCCAGTAACGCCGCACCACTGCCTTCTAATGTTGATGGCGTAGTGGTAGTGATAGCCTGAGCTAACCGGTTAGCATCCAACACGCCTTCTGGGTTCTGCCAAAGATTGACGAAGGTAGTGCGAGATTCCCCTGACCATCGCTCGGGGCGGCGGGTGGCGATCAGCAACGTTTCCGAAAGGTCTGTGCTGTCCGAGAAATTCCAACGTAGAGGATCGTGGGACGTAATAACCATATCGAGGGTGAACTCTCGCTCGATGAGCGAGCGGGTTTCTCGCCAGGACGGGCCGGTGCATACCGTAGCGGGAAGCACCAGGGCCAAACGCCCCTCGCCGGGCCGCAACTTCGTCGCAGTTGCGGCCACGAACGCGGCGCCTAGTCCGGCGGTGGCCGACGCCTGCTTCAACACCAGCCCCCCCACCGGGCTCTTTTTTAGACGCCTCGCGAGTTCGTTCTGAAGTTGCCGCCGCTCTGCCTGGGGTAAGCTGCCAAATAAAAGATTGCCGCCTACGGAACGAGTGAACGGCGGATTCATGATTGCCAGGTCCAGTTCCGGCAGAGTTGCGGTCACGCCCGCTTCCGCACCAATGGAACCCCCTCCGGACACTCTTTCAGCATCCTGAGTACCCACTCCCGTACTCTCACTGGACAGGGCAAATTGGACCGCCGCCTGGTTCTCCCCAAGAAAGTCGAGCGAGCCCAGAGATACGTTCGAGCCTTCGACCCCCAAGGGCATTACGTACAGATTCATGCGGTCGAACTGTATGCTCGGGTTGAGCATTGCCAGGCTGGTTGCCGCGAAATGCACCGCGGATAACTGCACGTCGTAGCCGTGGAGGGCCTGCTCAACCATCGCCTTGTGCAAATTTGCGGCGTCCTGTCCGCCGGCGTCAATGTGCCGCCGTTCGACCTCTGTGGCCACCGCCATTAGCAGCGTTCCCGTGCCGCAAGCCAGGTCGGCAACGTTGAGGGAGGCGGGGAATTCATGGTCTGCCCAGTCCACGTGAGCAGGCCAGTCCTGGAACACCAACCGAGCTAGCAGCGTAGCCGCTGGCACCGAGGTGTAGTAAGCGCCGGTGAACTTGGCATTGGTCAGTAGTGTGTGGAACAACCGACCGGATAAGTCATGCCCTTCCAGATTGCGGGTGTCCTCCATAGCCTTAACCAAGGGGGAGATGACGGGCATTCGGAATTCTTGCGGCGCTTCGCCGAGCACGTCAAGGATGTTGGCGGCCAGCTCAAATACTGGTACATAGTCTATGTTGTCGCAGATGTCCCCCCAGGCGCGACGTAGCCCGGCGATGCCTAGGGCTAAACTTTCGTTCACAGTCGGAACATCCTGATTTGCCGTGGCGAGACGTTCCTGGAATGCGAGGGCGTTGAACAACACCAAACAAGCGATCCGCAACGCGGCGGCGCGGTCCTTTTCCTGGTCGGTGTTGGCGATGATGTCGGCCATACGCCGGGCCATCCGGGCATGGCGGGAGGCTTGGTTGGCCGCTTGTTCCAAGGCATATCCAACGGCATTGGCTGCGCCAATGACCCGGTCCACGCCTTCCAGTTCCAGGGGCAGAATGCGCAACTGGTCGGCAAGGTCCGCAACGGAACCCTCCCGGACCCGGCGCTCCGTAAGTTTCGTTCCCCGGGAACCATGCAGCCACCATTGGAGATCGGTAGCGTCTTCGAGACCGGCCTGGGTATCCTCTTCCTGCCGCAGCCAGTCGGGGTACAGAACGCCAAGCATTCCCACAGCATCGGGAAATTCTCGTATACGTTCGTCAAGCTGAGTTTCCAACAAGCCGGCCGAACCCTCCCACTTGCATTCGAGGATAATCGTGTCGCCGCTGGACAACTCTACCCTGAGGTCTGGAGTCCCTTCCCGGCTCCGGCGTTCCGCCCTGGCCGGCACGCCCCGGCTTCGCAACGATTGCGCTAAAAGGACATTGACCCCTTCCTCGCGAATGTTCTGTGGGTTGTTTCGTCGAGCCGTCACCGTCTTAATCGCCCGGCCAAATATTGGATATCCCAATCCAACGGGCGTGCGCCAATGTACTCACTCAACTGTCGACTCCAAGGGTCTCGTGTCAATACGTTGCACTGTGGGGCCCGCACGCCGGTTTCTCGCTGGGTATTAGCAGCCGTAGTTCTTGCTTCGCTTTACGCCACCGGGCCGTTGACCACTTGTGGGTCCACTTTGCGGCGCAGGAACTGGCCGTCGCCTAGCGTGGCGGAAAACTGGCCGTCTTCCACGACTACCGCGCCCCTCAGGATGGTCATTACCGGCCAGCCCTCGATGTCGAAGTTCTCCCAGATGCTGTAGTCGGTGATGTGGAAATCTTCCATCCCCAACCGCTTCTTGATGCTGGGGTCGATGAGCACGATGTCCGCGTCGCTGCCCGGAGCGATAACGCCCTTGCGAGGGTATAAGCCCATGATCTTGGCGGCGTTGGCCGACGTCACGTCAACAAATCGCTGCAATGACATGCCCCGCTTGGATACTCCCTCGCTGAAGGTGATGCCCACCCTGGTTTCGGCGCCGTTGTGGCCCCCGGTAACGTCGGAAATTGTCCGGCCTTCAATCTTCAGCTCCCAGGACGTGCAGTATTCGTCGGTGGCCATCGTGCTCAGGCCGCCCCGCACGATGCCGTTCCACAGGGTCTGCCGGTCTTCTTCCGACTTGAGGGAAGGATAGGTGTGGTATTTCATGCCGTTCTCTTCCCGGTAGTTGTCGGCGCTGAAGCAGCAGTAGTTGTGCAAGGTCTCACCGTAGACCGGCATACCCTTCGCGCGGGACTCCTGAATGGCCGCCAAACCTTGCATGGCGCTGACGTGAACAAAGTAGACCGGGGACCCCGTCCACTCCGACACCTTCAACACCCGGCGAAATGACACGTCCTCGGACTCGTTGCTGTGGACCAGGTGCATGTTCCACCACTCGGTCTGCTCCTCGGCGGTGAGCTTCTGGTACATGTGTTGGACCATGTCGTCGTCTTCCGAATGGACCATCAGCATTGCCCCGTGGCGCTGGACCTGCTCCATGAGGTCATGCAGGTGGCCCATCCCCACCATCCGGGACTGGCCCGACATGGAAGGAGGCCGGATGTTGGTGGTGAAAATCTTCACCGAAGCAAACCCGTCCTCGATATGCTCGTGGAGTTGGCCGAGGATTTCCGCCGGTATCTCTCCCAGTAGCATCAGGTGGTGGGAATAGTCGGCGTAGGAGTTGTTGCGCCATACCGAGGTGCGCTCTTGTATGGCCTGGTTGATGTCAATCCCAGGGTACTGAATAGCGAAGTCCAACAGGGTGGTGGTGCCCCCGAACAGGGCGGCGCGGCTAACCTGTTCCGGCGGCGCCGTGGTCAGGTTGCCTTTGCCCATGATTGGGGCTGCGATGTGGGCGTGGGGCTCGATGCCCCCGGGCACGACTATCTTGCCGGTGGCGTCGATGACTCTCGTCACGTCGTCGGTCAGAGTATTCGGAGCGGCCAACGCTACAATCTTTTCACCCTGGACCGCCACGTCCCAATCGCCTACCCCCCAGGTGGTGACGACCTGGCCGCCGCGGATAATCAAGTCCAACATGCTGCCCTCCTTCAAATATGAAATGCGGCAGTCAGTTCTATTGGCCGCCGCAGATACCTAATTCGCAACACTACTAGCGGGCAACCGATCCTTGGGCCGCGCCCTCGGGCCGGGCGCTGACTGGAAGTTGGTCTTCCCAGTCGGGCAACAACGGCTGGGCCGTAGCCGGCAACTTGAAGATGGAGATTACTCCCACCATGCCCAGCACCAACGACAGGAGCATCGTGGCGTTGAAATCCCCGGTGGCGTCCCGCAGCAACCCGCCAAAGGCGACTCCCGAAGCCATGCCCAGACCGGCGCCCATCATCTGCCAGCCGTAGGTCGTGCCGATCGGAGCGCTCCCGTAGTACTGGCGGTTGATGATGGGAAACGCCGTCATCTCTCCGCCGAATCCGATACCGAACAGAGTGGCGAACAGGTAGAACATCCAGGCGTCGTGGGCGAAAAACAGCAGCAGGATAGGGGCGGTCTGCAAAAAGAAGCAAAAGCCCATGACGCCCTTGCTGCCCAGGCGTTCCGCCAGAACGGGCACGGCAAACCTGGTCAGGGTGCTGGACACTGACAGCACGACGAAAGTGCCCGCCGCCTTGGCGGGGTCCACTCCCTGGCTCTCGGCCATTGCCACCAGAAATACCAGGACGATGGCATGGCCGGCACATCCCCAGTAGTGGATGCCAATCAGGTTCCAGAAAGCGGAGGTACGCCGGGCCTGGCGCAGGAATACCGAGGAGCGGACCCTGGCGATTTCTCCCCGCTGGGTGCTTCGGATGGGTTCCGTCTCTTCAGCGCCAAGGGGCCTCAAGCCGATGTCCGAAGGCTCGTTATAAAACAGCCGGATCAACAGAAGGATGAACAGTCCCCCGGCCAGTCCGGGTAGCCAGAACGCCGCCCGCAAACCCATTGTGTTTACGATGAGAACAATGATCGGCACTGCCACGAGGGGGCCTAATCCCTGTGAGGACTGCAAAATTCCCATGCCAAACCCCAAATGCTTCTTGAACCATAGCGTCAGGGCGGCAGTCAGCGGAACCTGGAAGATTCCCATGGACGCGCTTAGTATCAGGCCGAAGTAGACGTAGAATTGCCAGATGTGGTTGACGGTGCTGGTTAAGACCATGCCCAGGATGAACAGGAGAGCTCCCACCGTCATGGAAACCCGCACGCCGTACCGGTCACCCATCCACCCTGCCGGTGGACCAAAGGCCCCCGACACAATCCATTGCAAGGCAAATGCGCCGCCCAAAGCGCCGTACGACCAGCCGAACTGCTCCACCAACCGGGGGACTAATATGCTTTGCGAGGACCGGAACGACGAAGTGCTGAGCCGCATCACCGACGCCAGAGACACCATCGCCCAAGCGTAGTGGATCCGGTGCTTACCTACGGAGAGATTGGCGGGGTCCAGGTTGACGCCTAACAATACGGGACTCCTGGTTTGGCGCTCACTTTAGAGGGTGCTGCCGGGTCACAATTGTAGGAAAAATGGCGACCGGTTCTTACTCAGTGGCGATCGAGTCAATTACAAAGTACGTTTGAAAGACACAAGACGTTTTCGAAACATCCCCATGAACCGTATGGACAGACCGGCACGGCAAACCAATAGATCACTGCAATTTCATCAGGGGAGTTAACCGCGGGTAGTGCCGGGATTGGGGATTTGGACATCCACTCTTACCTGCGGCGCTAGGCCAGCATAATACCACAGGATAGGTTGCCCGGATGATAAGATGCCCGGCCCGGTCAAATACTGTTTTGACCGGGAAGCCGGTCACGTTAACCACCCAGGGCCGCTCCCGCCGGGATCCTGAACTGGAACACTTGCGGCGTCGACGTACAACCGTGTAAGTTACTGTTTCAGGCGGTTGACCGAGACTCTTGGCATCAACCACCGGGGGTTGGCAGGAGGGTTCGGAACCATTCAGAACTGCACCATCGATGAGCCCGGCGTAACCGACTTCCCCGTGCCGATGTTGCGGCGGCCCTAAAACGGCGACCAACGTGCAGCCATCAGAATTGAGATGCCGGGCTGCTTTTCAGCCTACGAATCTCCAGGTCTCCCAGTCCAACTGGCAGGAAGTTTAAGCCCGGTCGCCTGTCCAAAGTTGTCCGGGTGTACTGCCAAGGGATACCGAAATTTAAGTCGTACATCGAGTGATGAGTAAGTTGGAATTCAAGACAGTCATTCAAGAGCTTGAAGATCTGGGAACCGAGCAGAACCGCAAGATTTACCGGCGTCACGGGGTCCGGGAGGAACTGTTCGGAGTTAGTTTCGGCAACATCAGGAAGTTGCAAAAGAGAATCAGGAAAGACCACTCTCTGGCGTTTGAGCTATGGGCGACCGGCAACCATGATGCCCGGATTCTGGCCACAATGATTGCCGACCCAAAGATGATAGAGGAAGAGGGGCCAGGGCATGACTGGCTGGAATCGTGGGCGGCTGACCTCAACAACTACATAATTGCCGATGCTTTTGCCGAATTTGTCAGCAAGACCGCCGCCGCCAGGGAACGGGCTGAATGTTGGAATCAGTCGGAGGAAGAGTGGATCGGGCGGGTTGGGTGGACCCTCATGGCGAAGATTGCGATGAAGGACCAGACCCTTCCCGACAAATATTTTGAAGAGTTACTCCCGACCATCGAGGCCGGCATCCATACCAGGAAGAACCGGGTCAGGGACGGAATGAACTCGGCGTTGATCGCTATCGGCATACGCAACGAAAAACTTCAAGAACGGGCCCTTCGTGCCGCCGGAAACATCGGCAAGGTGGAGGTGGACCACGGAGCAACCGGCTGCGTCACGCCGGACGCCGCCCAGTATATACTCAAGACCGTGAACCGGAAATCTAGAACATCTTAGCAACTATCTCAAAACACCTATCCTGCCCTCCTATCCCTGGAAGGGAGAGGATTGAGGTGTTGGTGACAGATACAGCCCCCTCATCCTAACCTTCTCTCGCCAAAGGAGAAGGGACTTTTGAACAGGGTTATCGCATCATAAACTGCGGCTGGGGCGTCCTGAATGGCCTCCTTCCCGCGGGTAGGAGCAGTCAGGATGGGAGCACAACCCCACCCCCGTCTTTCTCACCGCAGCGGGAATCCAGAGCCCTTTCCAACATCCAGGTACGTGGGGAAATGCAGGAGTGGTCCACATGGGACCGGTCTGCTTGGCCAAGAGGCGAGGCGTCCTGTGTATCCTAACCTAGGCTATTGAGATAAAGGGCTCTGGATTCCCGCTGCGGCGAGAAAGACCGGGGTGGGTCACCCGAGTATTGGCATTGTAAATGCGATTGACCTGGACTATTGAGAGAGTTTCTTAGTAGGAGTGAGCGAGGGTCTCGCCGCGGTGGCAAATTTATAATTGACCAGTCGAAATAACTGGTTGGAAGTTGAACCATGCGCGAAATTCAAGCCACTGAAGCCAAGGCACGCCTGGCTGACCTCCTTCGTTCTGTCGAACACGGTGAGACCATTGCCATCACACGCCATGGCAAGACAATCGCTCACTTGGTCCCCGCTCACGCCCAGGACATGGCCAGTCGCGAGGCGGCAGTGGATCATTTCCTGCAAAGGCGGGCTACCTGGGAACGTATCGCGATGTCCCCCGATGAAATTCTGGACGCCCGCCACGAAGGACACGGCAGATGAGTCTACTCGTTGTTGACGCGTCCATTACAGCTGATTGGCTCTTGGGCGACGAGTTTGACCCCAGAGCCACCATTGCCTTGGGTCGTCTGAGGCGTGACGGGGCAATTGTCCCGCAACTTTGGCACTACGATATTCGCAACGTACTCCTGGTTGCAGAACGCAGGGGCCGGGTGCCTGAGGGTGGGACCAAGGAGCGCCTGGATTCCCTAATGGGCCTGCCGATTCTCACTGACCAGGATGCCAACCTTGAAGTGGCCTTCAATCTGGCCAGGGAGCATCTCCTGTCCTTCTACGATGCCCTGTACCTGGAACTGGCCAAAAGACGCGAGGCGGAGATAGCCACCCTGGACGGTGAACTGGCTCGGGCTGCTCGCGCCGAAGGTCTGGAACTTACGTCCGCCTAGGAGTTCCAGGATAACCAGGAATGAAACCACCACGGTGGAGTCCCGCTACGCGCGGACACCCTGAACTTCAGTATTTGATGACAAATACCGACCGGAGATCATCCCATAGCGCACCCTCTGTTGGCGCAGGGGAGGGAGGGCCTGGCGTCGGATACAATTTGGCGGGGCGCCAATGATTACCGGTACTGATTTCGGCGCCGATTCATTCGATATAAGGGTCCACATTTCGGTGATGCAGGTTTGGTCCAGCGGATGGCCGAGAACAGCCGATCTGCAAAATCTGGCATATGGCGCTGGTATCGGCGGTTTTGTTCCTGGTGCTCGGCGCGGGGAGCAGATCAGTTGGGGAGCCAGCTTGATGGATAACTGATAATTTCGGTCTTTCATCAATGCCAACAGACACACCCGAGTTGGAACATTCCGTGTTCCGGGCAAGCGCGGTTGCTCATCAAAAAGGCCTGAATTGCCGTCGCGGCTAGAATGACGGCATAGGGGGCGGGCGGTTATGCTGGAAGCAGACAGAAGCTCGGTTGGTTTCCGGCAGCGAGATTGGGCGTTTATCTATTAACCAGGCCTGGAGTCTCTACGCGGCAAGGAGGGAATTATGGGAAGACTGGATGGGAAAGTAGCGTTTATCAGCGGTGGAGCCAGGGGACAGGGCGAAGCCGAAGCCAGGATGTTCGCCGGCGAAGGGGCGAAGGTCGTCATTGCCGACATTCTTGACACGGAAGGAATGCGGGTGGCGGCGGAGATAGCGGAAACAGGTGGAGACGCCCTTTTCGTCCACCTGGACGTCACCAGCGAAGAGGAGTGGCAGTCCGCTATCGATAACGCCGTTTCAGCCTTCGGCAAGGTTGATGTCCTGGTGAACAACGCCGGGATCTGGCGCGGGGGCAGAGTGGAAGACACCACCGTGGAGGACTGGGATGCCATCCTGGACGTTAACGCCAAGGGTGTCTTTCTGGGGACCAAGATAGCGATCCCGGAAATGAGAAAGGCCGGCGGAGGCTCGGTTATCAACATTTCTTCTGTTGCGGGATTGGTCGGGGGGCCCCGCAGCACCGCGTACACTGCTTCCAAAGGAGCGGTGCGACTGTTGACCAAGGCGACCGCTATTCAATACGCCAAAGAGGGAATCAGAGCCAACTCGATTCACCCCGGCGCTATCGACACGGATATGATCCAACAGGTATGGCAGGACGACGACCAGTACCGGGCGGATTCCATGGCTCGAACTCCATTGGGGAGGATAGGCACTGCCCAGGACGTAGCCTACGGGGCGCTGTTCCTGGCCTCCGATGAGTCATCGTTTATGACCGGAAGCGAGTTGGTGATCGACGGCGGCAGCACCGCCCAGTGAGATTGGCGTCCCCGCATGGTTCGGCCGCGTGTCGTCACGGAGGTTAGTATGATCGACCTTGCCCGGTACACAGAGTTGGTAGTCCGCCAAGAGGTGGAGCATCTTGAAGTTTTTGTAGGCTTTGAAACGGCCAACCGTTACAGCATCCATACGCCCGAAGGCGGGAGCGCTATGTACGCTGCTGAGGAGTCGGGGGCCCTGACCCGGCAATTCATGGGCACTCACCGTCCCCTCACCATTCGAGTGGTGGATAGCCAGGGACAACCGGTACTGACCGCTAGCAGAAAGTTTTACTGGTTCTACTCCCATCTGCACGTGGAGGACGAGTCCGGCAGTCCGGTCGGTTCGGTGAAACGGCGATTAGCCATGCTGAGGCGCCGGTTTTCCTTGATGGATGCAAACGCGAGCCAAATCGGTCGGATCGACGGCGGCCCTTTCCGAAGGAACACGTTCACCGTGGATAACGGGGAGGGCGTAGAGCTAGGACGCATAGTCAAGCAGTGGAGTGGCCTGGCGCGGGAGGCTTTTTCCGATGCCGACACCTTCCAGATTCAATTTAGCGAGCAGGAGCGAAGCCAAGAGTTTCGCCTCATGCTCCTGGCGGCTGCTTTCGCCATAGACCTGGAATTCTTTGAGGGTAAGGGCAGAAACGGTCCGATGTGACCCCAAGCACACGATTCCTTCCGTAATCTGGGCCGGGAGTTCCACCCCGGCGGAGGCTGATTTCTCCTACCCGCGCCCGGTCTGGTCAACTTGGGCCGCGTCAAAAAATAGGCCTTACGTTAGGGGATATCGCAGACGCGGGGCGGAATTCACACGTTCCTCAGCCGGCTTGTAGCCGCGTTCTTGGCGTATCGCTCTGCTGACTCCCCTCTTGGGTATGGTCCCATCATAACCCCGTCGACTGGCGCTTCCGCCCCTCCTGCAATTGCCGCGGCAATCCCGCTGCTGTAACGGAGTGGGCTACAATGGAATCCAGTCCGTCGTCACAGAGGGGAACGCGGTCGTTGGCGATGAAAAAGCGGGTTTACGAGATTCTGGAGGCAGCCTCGCCGGGAGACCGGACGAGCCAGGCCATCGACCTATTTCTCATCACGTTGATTTCGCTCAACGTGCTGGCGTTGGTCATCGGCACCGTGGACGAGGCGTACCGCACGGCGCCAGGGTTGTTCCTGTGGTTTGAGCGGGCCTCCATGTTGGTTTTTACGGTCGAATACCTACTGCGGGTTTGGGCCTGTACCGAGGACCCAAAGTATTCCGGCTCGAAGGCCGGCCGGCTCCGGTTTCTCGTTTCCCCCTTCATGGTCATCGATTTGATCGTGATTTTGCCCTTCTTTGTCCTGCTTGGCCTGAACTTGTCTGGACTTGACCTGAGGTTTTTCAGGGCAATTCGCTTGGCTGCGCGGGTGTCCCGTTTGACCCGGTATTATCATGGATTTCGGAACTTAAGGATGGCCGTGGCCGCCAGGACTAGCGAGCTGACCACCGTGCTGGTGGTCTTGGGCGTTCTGTTGGTGGTGGCGGCCTCGCTCATGTTTTACGCTGAGCAAAACGCCCAGCCGGAAAAATTCTCCAGCATACCGGCGGCGATGTGGTGGAGCATTATTACCTTGACTACCGTTGGTTACGGCGACGTGTCCCCGGTGACGGGGCCGGGCAAGGTGATTGCCGGGTTCATTGCCATTCTGGGTATCGGCTTGTTTGCGGTGCCCGCCGGAATCCTCGGTTCAGCCTTCCTGGAGCAAATCGAGCGTCGGAACCGGTCCGCTGTAACCATTTGCCCGCATTGCGGTGAAGAAATCACGGGTGAGTAGGCTTACCGTCTGCCGTTCTCCGGGGTCGGGACGGTTCCAAGCGGTAGGCGGTAAACCCGCCGTCCCCGGGCGCGCAGTCTAACCCGGCGACACATGCCGGTTGTGCGCTATCTGCCAAAGATATAAACTGCGCCCGGTTTGACGCGGCATGATTCCGGCAGCTCCCGATTCGAATACGCTCCCCCGGAATCTGCCCGACCAGCCACACATATTTTGATTGGCCGCAACCGCGGCGTTGAGGAGGACTAAGGTCGCCATGCCCGAAGTTACCGCACATCCCCAGGGGACTCCCTCATGGGTGGAACTCGATACCACCGACGAGATCGCAGCCGTCGCTTTTTATCACGCCCTTTTCGGCTGGGAAGACGACCCGCAGCCCATCACTGAAACCTGGATCTACCACATGCAGAAGCTGAACGGACTTGAAACCGCCGCCATCTATCTACAAAGCGAGGAAGAACAAAGCATGGGGCTTCCTCCCCACTGGAAGACCTACTTTACTGCGGACAACGTGGACGCCGTTGCTGAAAAGGCCGGTCAAATCGGGGGCACGGTCCTGTTTGGGCCGGTGGACGTTTTCGAAGCCGGCCGTATGGTAATGCTTCAAGACCCTCAGGGAGCGGCTTTTGCGGTTTGGCAGCCGAAGCAGCACATCGGGGCCCGGGTCAAGCACGATCCTGGCGCCATCACCTGGAACGAGTTAATGACCTCCGATCCCGACGCCGGCATCGCGTTTTACAGCGATCTCTTGGGCCTGGAGCAGGCCGGGACCATGGGCGAGACGGACTACAAGCTGCTAAAGGTTGGAGACACCGAGGTGGCCGGGGTGATGCAGATTACTCCCGACATGGGCCCGGTGCCGCCCAACTGGATGGTCTACTTCGCCGTCGACGACGTGGATGCGACTGTTGCCAAAGCCCAGTCATTGGGAGCCAACGTTCTGGTGCCCGGAATGGATATACCGGAAGTTGGACGTTTCGCCACCCTGACAGACCCCCAGGGCGCGGCCTTCAGTATCTTTAAAGACCGTCAAGCCTAGTACAGCTAAGCCTAGGACCGTCGGTCTTGGGAAAAGATCTACCCTTCCGATTTCAGCCCGCCGGCGCAACCATGAGACGTGGTTGGGGCCGGCGGGCTGGCAACCACATCTGGTCCGGGTCGGATCCCTCGCCGCCGCCTGGTCGAAAGCAGGAGTGACGCTGGGAGTAGCCCGGCCACCGGCTTAACTTCTCCTTCGATCGAGGAAACCCTTCCCTGGAGATGCGTTCCTACGGCCGGCCGTTGAACGGTGGGTACTCATCCCGCAGGAACGAGAGGTAGATATTCACCCTCAATTCCCACCGGCGCATGCCCACCAGGAAGTTGAAGAATCCCCTGGGAAATCTACCGGTGAACAGAATCGCCCACCAACTGAGGAATAGAACGAACATCGCCGCAATAAAATAGAGGAACAGGGCGATTCCGTGGGGAATCAGTACGTAAATCCACCCCAGGAAGAGCTTCAGCAAAGCCCATTTACGGGAAAGACGCTCCGGGTACTCTATCCGCAGAGCGACCGGGTTCGAATCGTCCTCATCCAAGGAGAATGGCGGATAATTGTCCACCATGAAGCCGCTATAAGCATTGACCCTTGCGCCCCACCGGTAGTAGCCCACGACCAGGTTAAACAACCCCCTGGGATATCTGCCGGTGAAAAGTATCCCGAAGAATGCCGCGATGGAGACGATCCAAACCACAAATCCCAAGGCCGTAAGGATTATCCCGTGGGGAATGCCGACGTAGATCCATCCCAGAAAGCTCTTCAGCAGCAAATGCAACCGTGAAAGGCTTTCGGGGTATTCAATGTCGAAGGTTACCGGGGAAACGGGTCCTTGAGACATCAGCGCACCTCTTTCCCTTCCCTACTTTTCCCCGGATAGCGTTCCCCTTGGGCCTTGATTGAACCTTGATTGGACCGGGCAACCCCCGAGGAAGCCCTTAACCGCCGCGTTCGGCGTATACCTGTCGCGCCCGGTCCAACGCACGCATGCGTCCGCCCACCAACTGGTCTTTCCTGTCGGCCGCCCAACGGTTGGAAGCAGCGGTACTAGCCGCTGTGCCCTGGAACTGGGGCATAACGTAGCGGGCCAGTAACTCGTAGCTGCGCAGCATCTTTTCCCGCGGGGCCCAATCCACCGTCTGCACCAGGAATCCACCAAACCCGCCGCTTTGCTCCGCCAGGCGGTTAATGGCATGGATACAATCGTCGGGGGTCCCCACGATCCAGGAGTCGTTGTCAACCATGAAATCTATGACTTTTTCCAGCGGCCCGGTGAATATTTCTTTCCGGC
Organism: Dehalococcoidia bacterium; assembly: GCA_965226825.1. Classification (GTDB taxonomy): domain Bacteria; phylum Chloroflexota; class Dehalococcoidia; order Lucifugimonadales; family UBA3495; genus Io17-Chloro-G2. Next base: position 1,848,243 of record CBDDED010000003.1, on the reverse strand, counting down.
CGTTGGTCCCTTCGGAATATTCCCGCAGGTAGCGGCCGGCGCCGATGCGGGCATCTTCGAAGGCCTCCTTCCGAGTCTCCGCCAGATGGACCGGAAGCACCAGCCTCCAGTCATGCCGGTTGACGGTCTTTCCATGCTCCGCGGCTGATTCTTCGGCAACCGACCAGAGTGACTTTAGGTCGGAAGGACCTTGCGAAGGGTCCCGCGGTACGGTGATGGTGAGCACCGCCGCTCCGTGTTTACCGGCCAGGGCCACGCCGGCGGGAGTCTGGACCGAGGCCACGGCCACGGGCATGTAGGGCTTCTGGAACGGCCGGAGTTGCAGCATGCCCTCGTTCAGTTCAAACCAGTCGCTTTTGTAGGTAATCGGTTCGTCTTCGGTGAAAAGGCGCAGGATGATACCCAGCGACTCGTCCATCCGCTCCCGCTGTGTCTCATGGGGAATTCCCATCATGTAGGCGTCTCCGGGCAATGCACCCGGTCCCACTCCGAACAACACCCGACCGTGGGTCATGTGGTCCAACTGGGCCATGCGGTCCGCAACCATCAATGGGTGGTGGTAAGGCAGGCTGATTACCCCCGAGCCCAGCTTTATGTGACGGGTCCGGTCCGCCGCCACGGCCATGAACAACTCCGGCGAAGCGATAATTTCCCAACCTGCGCTGTGGTGCTCGCCGATCCAGGCTTCGTCGTAACCCAACCGGTCAAGCCATTCGACCAATTCCAAGTCCCGGTCAATGGCCAGCGTGGGGTTCTCCCCGACCCGGTGGAAGGGGCCAAGGAATATGCCGAATTTCATTCTTTCGGGAAGCGTAGTCACGTTTGTTGCTCCTTTAACCGGTTTGCCCGTCGCGGTCGGACGTTTCAATTGAGTGGCAGGACGTATCAATTTGCTGGAAGGTTTATCGATTATACTACGTTGCCGTGGACGGCAGTCCAACCCGTCGCCGTCCGGCGCTCCACGCCCGTCCGGTGCGGGAATCCGGTGCGGGAATCCATGCCGGTGCCGAGCACTGTGCGCAGGGTGCAGCCGGCACTTCTTCGGGCGGTGTGACATGGTGACAAATCTTATATATTGGAATGGCCGATTGCTGGCGGGAACGTCTTAGTTCACAACGCCGGGGCCATCGGAAATTCCCTGGATGGAGCGAACTATGCCACCGGAAGACCACTCAATGCTCAACGAAGACGTGGCCGAAGTGCGCCGAAGGTTGGAAGGTCTTCTGGTGGAACTGAGGAGCTTAGGACTGGACGTTAATGGGTCTATCGAAGAATATGGGCCCGCCAGAGACCCGGAAGGCATATTGACCCGGACCGTCAACGTGAACGTAACCGTTTGGGACCGGAACGAATAAACCCCATCTTGGCGCCAAGATGGGGTTTTACGCTGTTGGTGAAGTCTGCCGGGGCGTTCAATCAACTGGCCCCCGGCCAGCCGGGAACAAGCCGTCTATCTGGTCTTATTCAGGGTCTTCCTGGGTTGAATTTTCAGGCGCAGTTTACCCGCCCGGCTCCCGATGTAACGCCGGGTGACTTTTCCTGGTTTTGGCGCGATCAACACACCTGCGGCTGTTCCTACGGCTGCCCCGGCGATAATTGCGGAGAGCAAACTTTTCTTGTCCGTTATGGCCATCCCTCCTGGGGTAAGTTTGGAGTAGGTTCGGTTGCGCTGATTCAATTACAACACGCCGGGCATTACGCCAAAATTACGCCGCTCCGGACAAAAAATATTTGATTGTGATTTGGATGATGTTGGCCTAAAGCGTGGACACTCTCCCTGGTTCCATCTCCGGCCTCAACGCGATTTGAGCCAGGTCGATGGCGCAGTAATACCCCACCGTCAGCGCCAACTCAACGGTTCCCCGGTCTCCCAGGATGTTGTCGGCGGCGGCGAAAGTTTCATCACTAACGTTCTTGTCGTGCAGCATTTCATTGACGAACTTGACTATGACCGCTTCGTCGCCAACCAACTCGGTGGCCTGCCATGTGCGGACTTTCTCAATTGAATCCGCGCTCAACCCTGCGTTCTTGGCCATGACCGAGTGGCCGGTCCATTCCAGGTCGCTGTTCCACTCCCGGGCCAGCATGATGATGGCCAACTCCTTCAGGTTGTCGGGCATGGTGCTGTTGAACCGGAGCTGGGTGCCCAGGGAGGTCAAAAAACCCGCCGCCTTGGGACTGTTCAATAATGCGCGGAACTGAAGCCCTACCTCTGCGGCGTTCCGGTCCTCGCGGATCGTATCGTAAATCTGCTGCCCTTCGGCATCCATTTCATCGCGGCTTACATAAGGGACCCGGGCCATTGTATTCACCTCTGTAGAATATTTTGCCAAGCTACCGCAGGGCGCCACCGAGAGGGCGCTCCAGCGGGAAAATCCTTGCCAGTATACTCGGATGACGGGAAGAATGCCTGGGGTGGGCCTGTTTCTAGGCCCGTGGAAAAGCTCACTTGGGAGTTCGGTAGGGAGTTCAGCCACAAGCCTGATAGTAAGTCGGCTGGCCTGGAACCCACGTCCGAGCTTCAAGGCGTAGTGGCGACCCGTGGAGTTATGGTTGTTGTTGGTTGGTCGGGGCGGGCAGACTTGAACTGCCGACCTCCTGGTCCCAAACCAGGCGCCCTACCGCTGGGCCACGCCCCGTGCGAGTATCAATAAATTGAGTTGAGCCAGGTGAGTTGAGCCGGTGGCCTGTGAAAAGGTGAAGGCAGGATTTGCCGGCTCTTTAGGAAGTGGTACCCCCGGAGAGGGTCGAACTCTCGTCTCTGGCTCCGGAGGCCAGCACTCTATCCACTGAGCTACAGGGGCCCAAACCGGAATTAGAATATCACGCTGGCGGCTGAGCAACAAGAAGGCGTCCTTGGGCGCTGGCTCGGCAATTGGAAGCGCAAAAATAGATAGAAAAGCACAACAGAGGGAAGCCGTAGCCGAGTTGTCGGGGTTTTTCGGCAACGTCAACGATTGTTGGTAACTGTTCAGCGTCGATGGGTGAACACCTCAGGGGAGGGCCGTCTTTCGTCACGCCCAACAAACCTGAACAATTGCTCCTCTCAACTGTTCTGACAGCCCGAACGATGCCCTGGCTGACATCCGCCCCTTGCCAGCCCGCGCGGCCCCTATCTACCATGATGGCTGCGATGCCTGACCATCAGCCGCCTGGCCATGGAGTGTTGGCGCAGGCAGCCATCTCCCGGACTCCGGGGGAACTAAATGGCAACAAATGGCACTGTTTACTAAAATTCGTATCTGGGACGGTGCCACTAGCTACAAAAAATCGATGAAAAATGGCGTGATTTGTGCAAAAGCCTGCAAAAACCCGATTTTCCCTGGGCAAACAGCGCCATTTTCAGGAAAAGCCCCTGTCCCCCGTCATCCTCGCCGCAGCGGGGATCCAGAGCCCTTGTTGTCAGCCACACGGTTGGAGAATGGAGTTCCTGCCTCCGCTCCGGCCGCGCGTCATTGTTGCCCTAACCGTGTTGGCGCATTGTCAGGGCTCTGGACCCCCGCTGCGGCGAGGATGACGGGAGCGGGAGTAGGTAACAAATGGAGCGCTGGATTCCCGCCGCGGCAACGATGACGGAGTGATTTGATGACAATCGAAGTACTCCCCCCTGGGAGAGGGCTGGGGTGAGGGCGTCCCCCCGACTCTGAACAGTTACGATTGATGGAATTGCCGGGTCTATGCTATACTGCCTGGGATGTTAGTGAGAGGATAAAGGCTTTATATAACCGATGCTAGACGTGGAAACCAGAGAGCGAATCACTCAGGAATACCGGGTCAACGACAAGGACACCGGTTCCGCTGAACTACAAGTAGCCATAATCACTGAGCGAATCAGGCAACTCACCGACCACCTCCGGGTCCACAAAAAGGACGTCCATTCTCGGCGGGGCCTGATTACCATGGTTTCCAAAAGACGGCGGTTATTGAAATACCTAACCAATGAAGACGTTGAGCGATACCAGTCTTTGATCGCTCGTCTGGGCCTACGGCGATAGCCCTTCCCCCACAACACCCCACTCTCTGTGGGGTGTTGTTTCACGTTTAGCCTCCCCCCGAATCCTTTGACTGCAATCCTGTAGAAGAGGTCCTATACGTACCATATGCCCACATCCGTTGAACGCGTCCTCGGACGCGACAAGCTAATCATTGAGACCGGCAAGCTCGCCGGCCAGGCTCACGGAGCAGTCACCGTCCGCTACGGTGACTCTATCGTCCTGGCAACCGCTGTCATGTCGGACAAACCTCGTGCGGAGGACATCGATTTCCTGCCTCTGACCGTAGACTACGAAGAGCGTCTCTACGCCGCCGGGAAGATCCCTGGAAGCTTCTTTCGCCGTGAGGGCCGCCCCGGTCAGGAAGGAATCCTGAACGCGCGCCTGACCGACCGTTCGATCCGGCCCCTGTTCCCCAAAGGGCTCCATAACGACGTGCAATTGACCCTTACGGTGCTTTCGGCGGACCCTGAAATCCCGCCGGGTCCCCTGGGCATGATCGGCGCGTCCGCCGCCTTGTCAATTTCCCAAATTCCATTCGCCGGTCCCATCGGCGCTTGCCGGATTGCGTACAAAGACGGCGAGTTCATCGTCCACCCAACCTATGAGGATTCCAAGAACGGGCAGCTTGACATGGTGGTGTCCAGCGGCCGAGACGCCATCCTGATGGTGGAGGCGGGCGCCGACGAAGTCTCGGAGGAAATAATTCTCGAGGGTATCCGCAAGGCCCACGAGGCGAACGTCGTTTGTATCGAAATGATCGACGAATTGACCCAACAGGTGGGCAAGCCCAAGGTCGAGTACCATGTTGACACTGAAGAAGCCGCCAAGCTGGATGCGCGGGTGAAGGACCTGCTGAACGGCAGGTTGGCGAGCTTGCTGGATGAGAACCTGGACAAAGTTGCCCTAGAGGAAGGCGAGGCCCGCTTGGAAGCCGAGGTCAAGGAACGCTTGGCCGGAGAATACTCGGGGAGTCAGGTAGGCGGCGCTTTCAACTTAGTGTTGAAAGGAGTGGTGCGCCAGCGAATCTTGAACCAAGGCATCCGCCCCGATGGGCGCGGCCTCAATGAAATCCGCCCTATTTCCTGCGAGGTTGGGCTGCTGCCCCGCACCCACGGTTCAGGGCTGTTCACCCGGGGCCAGACCCAGGTGCTTTCCATCGCGACCGTGGCGTCGATGAGCATGAAGCAAACCCTTGACACGGTCGGCCCCGACGGCACCAAACGGTTCATGCACCATTACAACTTCCCGTCCTTCTCCACGGGGGAAGCCCGGAGGGTTGGTTCTCCTGGCCGCCGGGAAATCGGACATGGGGCCCTGGCCGAGCGGGCGATTCTTCCGTCGCTGCCCTCCGAGGAAGAGTTCCCCTACGCCATCCGGGTGGTGTCAGAGGTCGTCAGTTCCAATGGCAGCACTTCCATGGGCAGCGTCTGCGGAACAACCCTGGCCCTGCTGGATGCCGGTGTGCCGCTCAAGAAACCCGTGGCCGGCATTGCCATGGGACTGGTGACCGGGGACGACGGGCAGTACTCGGTTCTGAGCGACATCCAGGGAGTCGAAGACTTCCTGGGTGACATGGACTTCAAAATCGCCGGCACAGTTGACGGGGTCAACGCCCTCCAGATGGACATCAAGCTCCTGGGGTTGAGTGAGACTATACTCAGCGAGGCTCTGGAACAGGCGCGCGTCGGGCGGCTGCACATCATGGGCAAGATGGAAGAGACCATTTCCCAGCCGCGCACTGAAATGAGCCCCTATGCGCCCAAAATGATTCGCCTCAAGATTGCCGTCTCCAAGATCGGCGCCCTGATAGGGCCCGGAGGTCGGGTTATCCGCGGCATCAGCGAAGAGACGGGCACCAGCATCGACGTTCAGGATGACGGCTCGGTGACCATCGGCGGCACCGATTCGGCCATGTTGGAAGAAGCAAGGAACAGGGTTGACAGCCTCACCCGGGAGATGGCGGTGGGGGACATCTTCACCGGCAAGGTTTCCAAGGTTGTGAACTTCGGAGCCTTCGTGGAACTGCTTCCCGGCCGGGAAGGCCTCGTGCGCAGCGGTGACATGGGTGAAATGGAAGAAGAGGTCGAGGTTGGGCAGGAAATCACCGTAATGATCCAGGAGATCGATTCCCAGGGAAGGCTGAACCTTTCTCGCAGCGCTTTGTTTGGCGAAGGCGCGGGAACCCCCCGTCCCAACCCGGCTCCTTCCTTCGGGGACCGCGGCCGGCCCAGGCCGGGTGGACCCGGCGGCGCGAGGCCTGGGGCTCCTCGGGGACCACGGCGGGACGGCCCCGACCGGCGGTTCCAAGGCGGCGGGAACGGCCAGCGGGGAGGGTAACCCCCGTCCCGGCCAGAACCGGTCCATCCACGTCGTTTCCAAAAATCAAGGGGCACGTAAGGACGTGCCCCTTTTCTTGTTCAACTTTGCGCCCACAAATCCGGGTTGATAGGGGGGAGTTTGGCACCGGGATTGCTCGGCTGGACTCTCTCTGACCTGGAGAAAGTGTGGAGGCCATTCACTCTTGGAGAATGGCTGGATTGGGCAGAGTCAACGCTCTCTTGTCTGGAGAAATTGGGGGTAACGCCGGGAACAAGATACCTGTTATGAGGGCGAACGCCCTGTTGAGGGAGCGAATCGTTGCTTAGCAACCCCGCTGACGCTGTCCCGAATGCCAACTCCACAGAGGAAACCGTGTGATTCACCAATAGATCGATCTTTCTTGAGTTCCTAGTAGTCGAACATTTTTGAATTGAGTACTGAGCGAGAGTAGTCTACCAAGCACAGGGCGAAGAGGATTGGGGCGTGTGAGGAGGGGATGCTGATGAAGAGATACCGGGTCAAGCTGAGTGCGGAGGAGCGGCAGGAACTGAAGACATTGGTGTCCCGTGGCCGGGTGGCGGCTTACAAGCAGACCCACGGGCGCATCCTGCTGCTGAGTGATGAGGCCCATGCGGACGGGGCCATGAAGGATGAAGACATTGCCCGGGTCCTGCAGATTGGCCGCGCGACGGTGGAGCGGGTGCGCCGCCGTTGCGCGGAGGAAGGGATTGAGGCGGCGCTGGGACGAAAGCGGCAGCTTAATCGTCGTCCGAAGCGACTGGACGGTCAAGGGGAAGCCCACCTGATTGCCCTGGCCTGCGGAGAACCGCCGGAAGGCCGGGCCGGTTGGACGCTGACACTGTTGGCCCACCGGCTGGTTGAATGCGAGATCGTGGAAAGCATCAGCACTGAAACGGTGCGCCAGACGCTCAAAAAAACGAACTCAAGCCTTGGCTGAAGGAATGCTGGTGCATCCCTCCGCAAGGCAGCGCCGAGTTTGTCTGTGCGATGGAAGACGTGCTGGAAGTCTATCAGCGCCGGTATGCGGACAACGAAGTTCTGGTCTGCCTGGACGAGACCAGCAAACAGCAGGTGAAAGAGACGCGTCTGCCGCGTCCGGCCCGGCCTGGAGCAGCGGCCTCCTACGATTACGAATACGAGCGCAACGGGGTGAGCAACCTGTTCATGTTGTTCGCTCCGCTGGAAGGGTGGCGCCGGGTGGAAGTGACGGACCGGCGCACGAAAGCCGATTGGGCCCGGGTGGTCAAGCAACTGGTGGACGAGGACTACCCGCACAAGGACCGTATTGTGCTGGTGATGGACAATTTGAACACCCACCACCCGTCCTCGCTGTACGAGGAATTTGAACCTGCCGAAGCGCGGCGCATCGCCGAACGGTTGGAGATTCACTACACTCCCAAGCATGGCAGTTGGCTGGATATGGCCGAGATTGAAATTGGGGTGATGGTTCGGCAATGCCTGGACCGGCGCATACCGGACCAAAGCGTCCTGCGGCGGGAGGTGGGAGCGTGGCAGGCTCAGCGCAACCGGGACGGCATACGAGTGGACTGGCGCTTTACCTCCGAGGATGCGCGCATCAAACTGAAGTCTCTTTACCCATCAATCCAACACTGATGGACTACTAGTCCCTCTGACTATTCAATCACCAGCAAACCCACCAGACGCACTTCTCGTTGACGGCCTTTAAACGCCCATCTTCGTCTAGTATGACCAAGACCCTGCTGTCAGAACCGTCTATCGCTACGGTGAACAGATAGGCCCGAGCGTTCTCGTACTTCTTCTTAAGACTCGGGCTCTCAACGTATGGCGAGAAAACTGCTATCCGAGAACCGTCCGGAGACCACGTTGCGATTGTTGCCGCTATGACTCTTCGAAGTCCTGAACCATCTGCGTTGACGACGTATATGCTTGGTGTAATGTTGCCGCCTGAACGAGCATACCTTGGGTCTCCCGGCAAGACCAATATCTTCGTCCCGTCGGGGGACCATTCCAAATTTGGATTCACGCCCACCGGTACTGCCTTGGACACTTCGAGTAGCCCGGATCCGTCAACTTTGACAGCCGCTAGTGTTACGTCGCTTATTCCCACACCGTATGAAAACCGGTATAAAAACCAGATTTCCTTATCGTCCGGGGACCATGTCAGAGGGCTAAGTATCTCTGCGTTTTGAATGTCGTCATTTACGTCGGCGGGAGGCTCGCCCCTGTACTTCGAGGCCTCCTCCAAATCGAATAGCTTAACTATGCCCGAGCCGTCCGAATTCACTACGTAAACGACCTCCTCAACGAAACGGTCGCCGAGAGCGCCGTCGTCAAGGTGTTGCAAGGTCAATTCGCTCTTGGAGAAAGCGATCTTCTTGCCGTCACCAGACCACACAGGTCCAGCCAGGAGGTTTAAGTCCCACTCCGACGAACCTCCTCCCTTACCTGGCAGCTTTATGGGTATCCTTGCCGGAAAGACCAAACGTTTGTCTGACCCGTTTGCCGCCATCGTATAAACGCCCGCAAACGTGCCGTCGCCCGGATAAGGTCCACCGCCCTTAATATTGCTATTGAGCCCGAGCAACTTGGCGAATGCGATACGGCTGCCCTCTGGGGACCACTTGGGCGACATGTTTGAGTCTTAGAGGGTGTGTGAGAAAGGGCTAAACCTGCACGAATTTCTCATGGGGAGTGGGTCAGCAATCTTGCTATTGTGGGGGTATGAACAGAAAACCTTATCCCAGCGATTTGACTGACGCCCAGTGGGCCGAATTAGCCCCCTTGCTGCCGCCAAGCAAACCCAGGGGGCATCCTCGGACCGTGGACTTGCGGGAAGTAGTAAATGGCGTTCTATATGTGCTGCGCGGCGGCATACCCTGGCGCATGACGCCCCATGACCTGCCGCCCTGGGGGACGGTTTGGTGGTATTTTCGGGAGTGGCGCAGAGATGGGACCTGGGAGAGCATTGAGGCGGCGCTGCGCCCCAGGGTTCGGGAGGCTGAGGGACACGAGGCTACGCCCAGCGCCGCGATCATCGACAGCCAGTCGGTGAAGACCACGGAAAAAGGGGGCCCAGGGGCTACTATGCCGACAAGTACGATGCAGGCAAGAAGGTTGCTGGGCGCAAGCGTCACATCGCAGTAGATACTTTAGGACTGCTCCTAGCCGTGGTGGTACATGCCGCCAACATTCAAGACCGGGATGGAGCCAAGCTGGTGTTGAGCAAAATGGTGGGCCGGTTTCCCAGGCTCAAAGTGATCTGGGCTGACGGGGCATACGCTGGCAAGTTGGTAGCCTGGGCCTGGGTCACCGGCGGTTGGCTGCTGACCGTGGTCCGGCGGAGGCCGGACAGTCACTCCTTTGAGGTGCTGCCCCGCCGGTGGGTGGTGGAGCGGACGTTGGCGTGGCTGGGCCGCTGCCGGCGCTTGAGCAAAGACTATGAAGCCCTCCCGGAAACCAGCGAGGCTTGGGTTTATGTAGCCATGATCCATCTCATGCTAAAAAGACTCCAGCCAGCTTGAACGGGATTTCTCACACACCCTCTAAGTCTTCAGTTAGTCTCTTCCGGTCGGAACCGTCTAACGCGGCCGTCGCGATCTCGTAATCTCTCCCATTGCAACTACCAGGAAAATACTCCGTCTTATAGCCATAGGTTGCATACACCAAACGCGAACCGTCCGGATGAAGGTCCGGTGAATTGTAGTCATTTTGGCGCCCTGTCAAGACGCTACGCACCTTCTTCCCGTTTCCCGAAACTACATGGATTTCATCGAAGGGATTGGTTACCGCAACGATATGCTGCCCGTCTGGAGTCCACTGAAGATTTGCCCGCCGGACAACCAACTGCGATCGATATGACCAGGACTTGCCTTCCATCACACCCCAGCACATAGCCCCGCGGAAACTCAAGGTTAGGCCACTTACTCCTATGGTAAAGACCACCCAAATCGGCGAGGTAACGAGGCACCACATCAATATCGTACCGCGTGCCCTCAGCACCCTCCTCCAAATTTGATACCCGATGTACATCTATACCCGCTTTATCTTCCAGCCAGCCTTAGGTTTCTACTTGGGAGCGTTTTGGTAGAGAGCATAAATCGCCATTACGTCGAATGGATGGGGCGAGCAATCGCTTTCCCGCCTGACCTGATAGTGATAATATCATCCAATCCCTGAAGCAGGCACGAATAGATAGGGCAGGCGGATGGCAGCGATACGGGTTGTAGTCAACGGGGCCACCGGCAGAATGGGTACGGAAACGGTGGCGGCCTTGCTCCGGGAGGAAGACCTGGAGTTGGTTGGCGGGGTGTGCCGTCAAGACCGTGGATCGGCGCTGGCTTTGCCCAATGGCGGCCAGGCTCCTTTGTCCACCGACCTGGAACAACTTTTGACGAGCGCCTCCCCCGACGTGTTGGTGGATTTCACCAACGCCGCGGCCTGCATGGAAGCGGCAACCGCTGCGGCAGGGCAGTCGGTCAACTTGGTGCTGGGGGCCAGCGGTCTTACCGACAGCCACCTGGCCCAACTGGACGCCATGGCCAATGACAGCGACATCGGCATAGTAGTCGCGCCGAATTTCGCTCTCGGAGCGGTGATCTTAAAGAGGTTGTTGGAGCAGGCCGCTCCTTACTTCGAATACGTCGATATCGTGGAGAGCCACCACGAGGCCAAAATTGACACACCATCGGGGTTTGCCCTGGCTTTGGCCAAGGCGATTGGCGACGGCAAAGAGTTCCGGCGTAACCAGGCTCAGATTGAGAATCTGCCGGAAACCCGGGGGGGCGACTACCACGGAGTGTCGGTTCACAGCATCCGAATGCAGGGACGCAGCGCCCATCACGAGGTTATCATGGGGGCCCCGGGCCAGACCCTGACCCTGCGGCACGACACCCTGAGCCGCGACTGCTATATGCCGGGCGTTGTGCGCTGCATCCGGGATGTTGTACACCGGAAGGGACTTGTGGTAGGTTTGGAAAACGTTCTTGGCCTTTAACGGTGAGGCTTACCACCGTCAATCTATTGGCTTCGACGTAAAGCGCACCAAAATTGCACGAAATGGTCAACGCGTCTTGCTGACACAGTGTCCATTTCCACTATCGGAGGACTAGAAGAACGATGGCGGCATCCCTGGAAAATCTAACGATCGCCGTGGTCGGGGCCACCGGAGCCGTGGGGCGCGAGTTCCTCCGCATCATTGAGCAGCGCTGCCCCGAGTTACCCCGGCTGAAGCTCCTCGCCTCCAGCAGATCGGCGGGTAAAACCTTGAGCGTTGCCGGCCGGCAGTTGATTGTGGAAGAGGCTACCATGGGTTCCTTTGAGGGCGTGGACGTGGCCTTTATTTCCGCCAACAGCGAAGTGAGCCGCAGTTTGGCGCCGGCGGCGGTGGCTGCCGGAGCGGTTGTCATCGACGACGGATCGGCATTTCGAATGGACGAGACGGTTCCCCTGGTCGTGCCCGAGGTGAACGGGGCCGACGTGGAATGGCACCAGGGGATTATTTCCATACCCAACTGTTCCACCACCCCCGTGGTGATGGTGGCCCATCCTCTGAACCGGGAAACCCCTATCCGCCGCATCGTCGCTGACACCTATCAATCGGTTTCCGGGGCCGGCACATCCGCGATGGAGGCGCTGCGGGAACAAAGCCAGGCGCTTCTCGCCGGAAACTCGGTGAAGCTCCAGGATGGGGAAGACCGGTTCGGGTTCAACGTGGTACCCCGAATTGATCGCTTTCAGCCCGACGGGTACACCTACGAAGAGCGGAAAATGATCCAGGAAACTCGAAAGATAATGCACCTGCCGGAGATCGCAATCTCGGCTACCTGCGTCCGGGTCCCGGTATATGTCGCTCACAGCGCGTCGTTGCACATCGAGTTTGAGCGCCCCCTGTCACCTGAAGAGTCCCGCGAATTGTTGGGCGGCATGCCTGGGGTTAAGGTGCAGGACGACCCGGATAGTAATCTGTATCCGATGCCATGCGATGCAGCGGGCATCGATGAAGTGTTGGTCGGCCGCATCCGGCGAGATGCGTCACACCCCAACGGGTTGGTGTTGTGGGTAGTGTCGGACAACCTGCGGAAGGGAGCAGCCTTAAACTCGGTCCAGATTGCCGAAGAGCTGGTGTCTCGGAATTGCTTGACCCCTCAACGGGCGGGTCAAGGAGTGGGGGACTAAGCTGTTGGTCAGACCCAGGGACCGGCAGTCACTTCCGGCAGTCGAATTGGAAACTGAACCAGTCGTGGAACCGATCCAGGAGGAGCAGCAATGGTGGAGCTAGGCAGGCTGATTACCGCAATGATTACCCCCTTCGATGAGGAGGGTAAGGTGGACTACTCCCAGGCTAAGCGGTTGGCCAACCACCTCCTTGATTCGGGCAGCGACGGGCTGGTTGTTTCCGGGACCACCGGGGAATCGCCCACCCTGACCAATGAGGAAAAACTGCGGTTGTTCGCTGAGGTCAAGGAGGCCATTGGAGACCGCGGCTCAGTTATCGCCGGCACCGGCAACTACAGCACCGCAGAAAGCATTGAGCTAAGCCGGGAAGCGCAAAAGCAAGGAGCTGACGCCCTGTTGCTGGTGGTCCCCTACTACAACAAACCCCCGCAGGAAGGCCTGTACCAACACTTCAAGGCAATTGCGGCCGAGACCGACCTGCCATGCGTGGTTTACAACGTGACCAGCCGCACCAGCCTCAACATGAGCCACGAAACAACAATACGCCTGAGCCATATCGACAACATCGTCGGGATAAAGGAAGCCGGTAGCGACATGGACCAGATTGCGCGCATCATCGAAGGCGCCGCCGACGGTTTCCGGGTGTGGAGCGGTAACGACAACGAGACTTTCTACATCATGTCCATGGGCGGGTTTGGGGTGGTCAGTGTGGCGTCCCACCTTGTTGGCAACCAGATAAAACAGATGATGGGGTTGCTCTTGGAAGGGGATATCGAAGGAGCGGCCGCGGAGCACCGGCGGTTGCTGCCCCTGTTCAAGGTCCTGTTCCTGGAGTCCAATCCTATCCCTGTGAAATGGTCCGTGAACCAGGCGGGCTTCAAGGCCGGCAACCCCCGGCTCCCGCTGGTTCCGCCCCAGGAAAAAACGGTGATGGAGTTGGAGAAGGTCCTGGCCGGCTATTCGGTGGACCTGCCTGTCTAAACGGGCGCCATCGCCTGAAGTAGACCCCGCGGTGAAAAAAGACCCCTCCGAGAATGAAACATCTTGGAGGGGTCGTTTGATTAAGCGCCGGTGGCTGGTGTAACGAGGGGACTAGTGAATCACGGGTTCCCGCAGAATGGTTTCACCCCGGCTCGGTCCGGTGGAAACGATCTTCACCGGGCAACCGAGCAGTTCTTCCAAACTCCCGATGTAGCTGATGGCGTTGGCGGGGAGTTGGTCCATGCTGGTGGCGCTGGCGGTCGGCTCGTCCCAGCCCGGCAACTCTTCGTAGACGGGTTCACAGCGTTCCAGCAGGGCGGTGTTGGCTGGGAACCGGGATATGTCCTGACCATCGGCCCGGTAGCCGATGCAGACTTTCACTGTTGGTAGCCCGTCGAGGATGTCCAACCGGGTAAGGACCAGGCCGGTAAACCCGTTCACGCCGCAGCTGTATTTGGCGGCAACCGCGTCGAACCATCCAATCCGGCGGGCCCTGCCGGTGGTGGCGCCAAACTCCTGGGCCTTCTCCTGGATCTCTGCGCCCACCGCGTCGAACATTTCTGAAGGCAGCGGCCCACCGCCCACCCGGGTAGAGTAGGCTTTGAACACGCCCAACACCCCGGCGATGGACTGGGGGTTGATTCCCAGACCAGTGCAGGCCCCGCCGATGGTGGGAGAGGAAGAGGTTACGTAGGGGTAGGAACCGTGGTCTATGTCCAACATGGTTCCCTGGGCTCCTTCCAGAAGCACGCTCCGGTTCTGCTCCAGCAGGTCCCGCACGATCTCCTCGGTGGCCTGGACGTGGGGGCGCAACTGCTCTCCCCATTCCAAGCACTGGTTTAACAGTTCTTTGTGGGGAATCGGGTCCTTCCCGTATATCTTGGTGAACAGATCGTTTTTAAATTTTAGGGTCGCTTCCAAACGAGGGGCCAGAGCCTCGCGGTCGAGCAGGTCGCCCACTCTTACGCCGCCGCGGCCCACCTTATCGAGGTACGCCGGTCCAACCCCGCGGCCGGTGGTCCCGATGGCGGCGGCGCCGCGGGCTTCCTCTTCCAATCCGTCCAGCATGACATGGTAGGGCATGATGACGTGAGCCCGTTCGCTGACGTAAAGATGTTCGGTGTCAACGCCGCGGCAGGACAGTTGGTCCAACTCGTTCAGCAACGCCTCTGGACTGACGACCACGCCGTTCCCGATTATTCCATACACGCCGGGCCAGCAGATGCCGGAGGGCACCAGGTGCAGTTGGAATGTGCCCTTGTCGTTTACTACCGTATGACCGGCGTTATTGCCTCCGGCGTAACGCACGACCGCGTTAACCCGTTCGGCAAGATAATCGACGATCTTACCCTTACCTTCGTCTCCCCACTGGCCACCAATCACGGCGTACGCCGGCATTTCGCCCCCATAAAGTTGGGCTCAAGTCCCATTTGACCGGTCAAAAACCCCGGGCATTATATCAAAATCCCGCTACGTTTGAAAGCAGAACCAGACACGAGTAACTGTTCAGGCTTTGGGGGTAGGATTGCCCGATGGCCGCTTGACCCTGGAGCCTATTTCACCGCAGAGAGCGCAGAGTTTTTTGGCTTGGGTCCGTTTCCCTCAAAGCCAGGTGCGTTCTCAGCGATCTCGGCGTTGAAAACAAGCCCTACGTCGTGCTCCCGGATGGTCGGGAATGAGCCAGCGCCCATGCTAAAATAGGGCTGTCGAGAAAATCAATGGAGAGCCCGGCGTGAATGTGAAAGAAGCAGCGAAGTTGGCCAAGGACTACGTGGCGGATCTTTTCTCCGAAGAAGGCATCAACAATGTCGGCTTGGAAGAGATAGAGTTAGGGGACGACCGCCAATTTTGGGAAGTAACCATCGGATTCTCCAGGCCTTGGGACCACGGAGGTCTGGCCACCGTCACTCTCGGGCAGAAAGGCTTGAGGCGCTCTTACAAAGTCCTTCGAATAGATAACACCAATGGCAACGTTGCCTCGGTCAAAGACCGCATCCTGCAGGAAGCCGGCTGAGCCGGCGCAGTTGCGAGGATATTTCCTGGACACCAATCTGTTCCTTTTGTTGATTGCAGGAAGCGAGAGCCGGGAACTGATAGCCAAACATCGACGCTTGGAACACTATTCGGCCGAAGATTACGACATCCTGCTGGAACTTCTTGAAGATGCCGAGCAACTCTTCGTGACCCCCAACACCCTCACCGAGACATCCAATCTCGTCGGCCAACATGGAGAACCAGAGCGATCCCTCCTGATGAAGCAGTTGCGGTACCTCATTCACTCAAGCCAGGAAATCGTGGTCTCCAGCACTGAGGCCTCATCCAACGCCAAGTTTGAAAAGCTGGGTCTGACCGATGCCGCACTGCTGGAAGCCGCCACCGCAGATATTCCGCTGCTGACAGTGGACTTTGACTTGTACCTGGCAGCCATCGAGGCAGGAGAGGAAAGGGCGGTCAATTTCACCATTTACCGCAATCTGTAGGCGTTGGCAAACCTTCCTGTAGCGACGCCGGATTATCACCCCCCTCAGATTGTTGAGATTCAATGACCCGGCAAGCTGACTCAGACCGCCATCCGGGCCTGTCATGGCTTATCTCCAGTACCGGCTGTCACCATGAGTATCCTACCAATCCGCCGCGCCGTATCCGTAAAGTGCTGCACCTCTTCGGGTCGCAGCGCCCGGCCGAGGACCTTGCTCTCCCGGTAGGAGAGCCACTTCTTGAGGACCTGGTAGCCGCCCAGCTTGTAGTTCCAGACGGCGGTGGGAACGTTGCGCCAGTAGGCGCGGTCGTTGAGGTAAACGTCAACGGTGGAACCGCCAAGGGTTGCCGACGCTCCGCCCTGGGCATCGCGTTCTTGGTTGGCGTAGGGCCTCTGTTCTACCCGGCCTTGGCCCGGCATCACGGCGTCGCCAGTTCCGAAGTGGCCCCAGCCCGCGGACACCGAGAAGTCCTCGCCGGACATATTGTGCCCGTCTACGGTGGCCGGAACGCCAATAGATGCTATCTCCGGGCGGAGCGTTCCGTTGGTGACTCCGGGAACCGGGGTTTCCGAGCCCAACAATTGCGCTAACTCCCGGCCCCGGGCCGCCGATACTGCCAGTTCCTCCGCCGCGCCGGGGGCATTGCCGTCGGGCCAACCCGGCAGCGGGATGCGCGGCCACTCCATACGCAGCGCGCCGGCGTTGGCCTCCCGGTAGGCGGGGTCGTGCAGCACGGCGAGAACGTGGTGGAACAGGTCCTCTACTCCCAAGCCAAAGTTGTCGAGGTAGTCTTGAGCGGCGGGAGAAAGGTTCGGGTATTGGCTGATTTCGGTCACCTCGGCCTCAAGAACTTCGTCCCTAAGCCATGCTGGAATACAACTAGCGCTGCGATCCATTAAATCGAGGCAACCCAAAGTCGATATTACTTGAGGATAAGACCATTCCCTTCGAGGTTTTTGCTGCGTAACGAGCCACAGGTTTCCATCGAACACATGCGGTTTGTATTCGGGACGTTTGTCGTTTAATAGCTTGGTCTCTGCTTCCCAGTAGAGCCAGCGAGTGTCAAAGGGACGGTAAGCGAACTTGATGAAACCAGCCTCGGTCGGGCCGCCACGTTTCAGCAAGGTGTCACGAATTCCCCGAGCATCGAAATGCCGGACAGTGTTCATGATGACCGGGTATCTGCGGGCAATCTCGTCGTGGCTCAAGTCTGCATTGAAATAGTGGGCAATCCGCTCCTTTAGACGGTCAAGGTCAATATCGACTAGAAAACTGTCGCGGTTGGTTTTGGCTCCCGGAAATGCCGTGGAAAATAAATCGGGCAGTGCAGGCCAGTCAAACCAAAGATTGTTTACCTCCATTGGTCCAAATGGCAGCCCAAGCGCCAAGTTAGGTGAAACGGCGTCGTACAGGACTGCTGCCTCCGTCTCTGCCGTTGCTTTTAGATCCTCGCGTTTGGCCTGACCCCAGAGATGGCGGAAACCCACGGTCTGTGTAGGAGCATGGACGCCTTTTCGAACCAGCGTGGTGATTGCCGTGCCCACTTGAATGCCCACCGGGTCACCCGGAGTCGAGAAGATGCTGGGGTCGGGTGCACCCTCCGGAGTGGTCTTGCCCGTCTTGTATTTGTCGCCGTTGAGGCAGTCGATGCGAACGGCGTCGAACGAGTCAAGAAAACGCTCCCTCATTCCGGCAAAGGACAGCCCATCCAGCCAAGAGTAGTTGGAGATGAAGCAGACGATTCCCTGACCGGTCTTTTCGGCGATGCGCCGTTCGGCCATGCGGAAAAAGCGGACATATAGGTCAATCGACCCCTTGCTTTCGGATAGTTGCACGTTTCGCGTCGCCCGATAGGTTTCAAAGAGTTCTCGTTCTTCATCTATCGTTACGCCGGCGAACCCGTTGTAGGGCGGGTTGCCCAGGATTACCAGCACCGGCGTGTCCTGCTTCACCCGCTCGGCCCGGTTCCGCTCCTCTTCCAGTTCGGGGAAGGGCAACGGCTTCTGGACACTCGGCTCCCAACCGGTGAGAGCGTTGGTCAGGAATACGCCAGCGCGTTCCGCGCCGTCCTCCGACAAGGGAGCGTCCAGGGCCTGCATGGTCAGACCGACCTGTAGGTGGGCGACGACGAAAGGAGCGGGCATGATTTCGAAGCCGAAGACCCTTTGGGTGGCGGCCTGCTTGACCCGGGCTCCGGTGAGGGCGCCAAGGCCCTGCCCTTGCAGGTTGCTGGCGATGCGCTTCAACGTCTCGGCCAAGTAGGCGCCGGTGCCGCAGCATGGGTCGAGGACGTAAACGTTGTCGGCGGCCAGCCCCTCGGGGATGCCAAGGTCGTCCTTCAACGCCTTATCCACGCGGGCCACCATGTAGCGCACTACCTCATTTGGCGTGTACCAGACGCCGAGTTGCTTGCGCAGGGCCGGGTCGAAAGCCTCCAGGAAGGGCTCGTAGAAGTAGGGCACGGCCTCGCCCTCGTTGAACTTGGTAAAGAAGGCCGCCCGGTCCACCCGGTCCAGGGCGGCGGCGGTCCAGTCCAGCACTTCCACCAAACCCAGGGGCTGCAGCTGAGTGGGGGACGACAATTGCTGGAACAGGGCCTGCAACACCGGGGCGCGCAGGTGCCAGACCGCTTCATGCCAGTTGAAGGGCCCGGTTGGGGACGGCGTCTGCCGAGACCAGAGCACCCAGGCGGAGAAAACGCCGTAGAAGAGGGTCTGCACCAGCGTGGAGCGAAAGAAAGCCGCTCCTTTGTCTCCCTCGAACTTCACGCCCAACGCGTCCTCCAACGCCGACCTCACGGCGGACAAGGACGCCGAGTCCCCCGCCGCTTCGACCCGGGCCAGGCCGTCGCGAGCGTAGGACGCCATTAGCCAGGCCAAGTCTTTCGGTTCGGCAAGGGCCGCGCGGTGGGACAGGGCACGAGAAAGGTATTCCGCTAGTCCGGCGCCTACCTTGCGGGCCGCAGCACGGGGAGTTTGCAAAAGCTGGTCGAACTCCGCGTCGCTTGCCGCTATTCGGAAGCTCTCCAGCTTGGCGGGCTTGCCCTCGGAATCCTCCCCAACCAGCACGAAGTCCCTGGTGTTGGTGACCAGCGCCAGTCGGTACTTGTTCCAGTATTGACTCACCTGCCCGCCGTCAGCCGTCAGCCAGGCGTCGTTCTTGGGAGACTTGACCTCGACAACGCCGCATTCCGGGACCTGCCCCTCCCGAGGCGCTCCTTTTTGCACCTGCTTGGCGGCGTAGAGGCCGATGTCGGGATGACCTGCTCCCTGATTGGCAAGCTCGACAACGCAAAATACCTTGGGTTTGAGAGAGGCGCCGACGGCGTTGAACAGGTTGGACAGCGCCGGGTAATAAGAGCGTTCCGGCGTGGAGCCGCCGGAGGCGCGCACCTGCCGGAGAGCGGCAAGGTACTCTTCAACGGCTGGCGTCAGTTTCGTCGCGCTCATCCAATCCCCCAACGGTTCACCCGAAACCCGGACGTTTCCGCGGTGAAGTGTGAGTCGATTATATAACGGCCGAGCCGCAGGCATGGGAGTTGAACACTTGCTGGACGGGGTCTTTCAATTGGTATTTAACCCCTTCACTCTCGTCGCAACGGGAATTCAGAGCAACTTTTGTCCCCTACTCCCGTCATTTTCGCCGCAGCGGGAATCCAGAGCCCCCTTCATGCGCCAAGGCGGTTTTGTCAGCTAAGACGCGCCCGGTGGACAGTCCGATGTCCCATCTGGACTATTCCTAAAGACCCGTATCAGGTTGGATGGGAGAAAGGGCTCTGGATTCCCGCTGCGGCGGGAATGACCGGGGACAATTGAAAGGCCCTGCCGTGCCAGACACGAGCGCGTCGCTGCAATCCTGTTCTTGACCCGTTCATATCTCGGGACTATCATACGGATGCCTCACCAGCAAACCCAAAGGGGACAGAATCCTCAAGCAAATGTCTTAAGGAGGGTCAAAATGGCCTTCAAACTCAACCACTTGCATTTGAAAAGCCCGGATCCCAAGAAGACCGCCGATTTCTACGTGGACAACCTGGGAGCGACCCTGGTTTCAGAAGTTGGAGGAGGCCGCGGCTTCCGGCTGGACCTCCACGGGTTGCCTTTGAACATAACCGGCATGATCGACTCTCAGAGCCACGAGCAGAACCTGGGCATTGAGCACATTGCCATCGACACCGACGATATGCCGGGCACCGTGGCACAACTGCGGGAACAGGGCGCCAAAATCCTGGAAGAGACTTCGGTGGGCAATGGCCGAAAGGTTACCTTCTTCGAGGGCCCCGAGGGCGTGTGTCTGGAAGTGCTGGAGATGGCGGAATAAACCGACCGATCTGCTTGGACTAGCGGCATTTCAGGGCGCGGACCCGCTCCGCGCCCTGATTCTTTTTTTGAACACTTATATTGAGCACCGGGCCGGGGATTCCGCTCAACCTGCAACCGGGCCCTTCCAATGCCAGTAGGGCTGGCTATAATATTCCCCTAACTGGGCACTACTCTTTCTTGGAAACATCTAGCTATGACAATGCGGGATAAACTAGAGGACGACATTCGCCAGAGCATGCGCGACCGGAACCAGGCCCGGTTGGACGCCCTGCGGTTCTTGAAGAGTGCGGTGCAGGCCGCGGAGAAGACCGGCGGTGAGTCGCTGGACGACGCCCGCATGGTGGACGTCGTTGCCAGACAGGTCAACGACCGCCGGGAAAGCATCCGGATGTTCCGGGAAGGCAACCGCACCGACCTGGTTTCCAAGGAGTCGGCCGAGTTGCAAGTCCTGGAAGAATATCTTCCGCCCCAAATGAGCCGGGAAGAGCTGGAATCTCTGATTCAAGATCTCGTTTCCCAGGTGGGCGCTACGTCCATCAGGGACAAGGGAAAATTGATGGGGCGGTTGATGCCACAGGTAAAAGGCAAGGCCGACGGCGCAATTGTGAACGAACTGGCGACTCAAATCCTGGAATCCCTGGGCTGAGGGCCGCGAGCGGTATGTTGACCCACTTCCCAGGTTTCTCCTTCCGAACCTCCGGCCGGTGACCGCAGACCTCGTATGCGTTTCGGCATTGTTGTTTTTCCCGGCACGTGGAGCGACGGTGACTGCTATCACCAGGTGGTCGACGTGTTGGGCTATGAGGCCGACTACGTATGGCATCGGGACCGGAATCTTCAGGGCTACGACTGCATAATCCTGCCCGGCGGGTTCTCCTACGGCGATTACCTGCGTCCCGGTGCAGTGGCCGGTCTTTCCCCGGTTATGGAAGAGGTCCGGATTTTCGCTAAATCGGGCGGTCCGGTGATTGGAATCTGCAACGGGTTCCAGGTTTTGTGTGAGGCAGGCCTCCTGCCCGGCGCGTTGCTTCGCAACAGCCACCTTCAGTACCGGTGCCAGTGGACTAATCTCCGTACCGAGCGGGTGGACTACCCATTTTCCAGCCGATGTCAGGCCGGCCAGGTATTGCAAATTCCGGTCGGTCACGGAGAGGGCAACTATTTCGCCGATCCTGAGACCCTGTCCCGTCTTGAAGGGGAGGGCCGCGTGCTGTTCCGCTACTGCGATGCCTCCGGAGCGATAACCGAGGAGGCCAACCCCAATGGTGCGGCCAACAATATCGCCGGAATCACCGATGAGGGCGGTCGGGTGCTGGGCATGATGCCCCATCCGGAACGCAGCTGTGAGGAACTTTTGGGCAGCGCCGACGGCAACCTGATATTCCAGTCCATCGCGGATAGCCGCTAACAGGCGTAACCCGCTCCGGCGGCGCGGCCGGGAATCGACCAAGGCAAACTCAATGCGTTGGTTGCTTGAATGCAGCTGCGGTCGCCGGTCTTGTAGGGTCTTTCGATTATCATCGAATCCCCCGTGGCTCTTGCCGCAACGGGAATCTGGAGCCCATTTTGACTCTTACCCCCGTCATTCTCGCCGCAGCGGGAATCTGGAGCCCATCTTGACTCCTACTCCCGTCATTCTCGCCGCAGCGGGAATCCAGAGCCCTTTTCCCCATCCAACCCGGTGCGTGTCTGCAGGAATGTTCCAGGTGGGACGTCGACCTGTCCATCCGGCGCGTCTTAGCTGGCATAACCGTCTTGGCGCATGATCAGGGCTCTGGATTCCCGCTGCGGCGAGAATGACGGGGGACAATCGAAAGACCCTAGCCTGTCTGGCCTTTGGCCGGTCATTGCGCCGCATAATGTGGCATAATTGCACGGCTATCCCAATGCGTTTTGAGATCTCCACAAAGGGGGGAAAATGCCAGGAAAGATTAAGACCATCAAAATCAATCACGTAACCACCATGGTGAAAGACACCGCTCGGGCCATGAAATTCTATAATGATCTGGTTGGCATCAAGCAGATTCAGAGCCAGGTGGACAACCCGGCGATAACCTGGCTTCAACTTGAAAGCGGGATAATGCTTCACCTGATCGAAACTCAAGAGGCGCCGGCGAAGCCACCCAACATTCACCACGCCTTTGAAGTTGAAGACTTTGAAGCGACCAAGGTGGTTCTCGGGGAAAACGGATTCGAGATCGACCGGGAAGGCGTGCGCTATGACGGCCAGTGTTTCCTGTTCATTTTCGACCCCGACGGCAACAGCGTGGAGTTCTGCACCTCATCGGGCTATGCGCCGGCGCCACCCAGGCCAACCACTTAAAGGACTGAGCCTTATGTTGCTGCGCACAGACCGGCAAATCCATTGACTGACCCACGGGCCGTGTCCGACTCCCGGGGAGGAAGGCGTAACGTTGCGCTGGTCGGTTTCATGGCCACCGGGAAGACCCTAGTGGGCCGGATCCTGGCCGAACGCCTGGGTTGGCCCTCGGTGGATGCCGACGAGGAGATTGAGCGGAGGGCTGGGAAGACCATCCCGGATATTTTCCGGGATGAGGGCGAAGAGACCTTCCGCCGGTTGGAAGGAGAGGTCATACAAGACCTTTGCAACGGGTCCGGCCGGGTAATCGCCGCCGGTGGGGGAGCGTTCGTCGAGACCGAAAACCTGCTACGCATGCTGTCGGGCTGCAGGGTAATTTGCCTTGCCGCCAGGCCAGAAACAATTTTGGAACGTCTGGCTCGGGCCAGGCAAACCTCTAATCCAAACCCCGACGGTGACAATGATGACCGTCCCATGCTTGGCGGAGAAGACGTCCTACGACGCGTAACCGGGTTGCTGGCGCTGAGGGCTGAAGCCTACGCCCTGGCCCATTACACGTTGGACACCGACGGCCTGACGCCGGAACAGGTGGCTGAGTGCGCCCTGGAAATCTGCAGGCAGGATGATGAAGCCTCGGAGGAGACGAAATGACCGACCCGGACCTGGCGGCCACGGTCCATCATTCTGGAGGAAGCTATCCCGTTGTAGCCGGGTGGGGGTTGCTGGATACCATCGGCGAACGGTTGATTGACCTGGGCCTGGATAAAACGGCCTACATCCTGACAGATAGCAACGTTATGAACCCCTACGGGCGGCAGGCGCAGCGCTCGCTGGAGAAAAGCGGCATCCCGGCCCATTGCTTTGTCATTCCGGCGGGGGAAACCAGCAAAAGCTTCCAGCAGGCCCAGTCGGTCTATGATTGGCTGGTTGGCCTGAAGGCGGAGCGGGGACATGCCATCGTAGCGGTCGGCGGCGGAGTGGTTGGCGACCTGGCGGGGTTTGTGGCGGCCACTTATCTGCGGGGTGTCCCCTTTGTGCAGGTTCCCACCAGTATGGCGGCCATGGTGGATGCCTCCATCGGGGGCAAAACGGCGGTTAACCTGCCCCAGGCCAAGAATATGGTAGGCGCGTTTTACCAGCCGCGAGGGGTGTTTGCCGACGTTCAAGCCCTGTCTACGCTGGGCAAGCGGGAACTGGCGGAAGGCTGGGCGGAGGCCGTCAAGCACGGTTTCATCACCGACCCTGCCCTTGTGGACGTTTTCGAGGAGCACGCCGAGGCGTTGATGTCGGTGGAGCCGGAGATTTCCACGCAAGTCATTCGCAGGAGCATGGCTATCAAGGCCGAAGTGGTCAGCCAGGACGAGCGCGAAACTCTGGGCGTGCGTATCCTCCTTAACTACGGCCACACTATCGGGCATGCCCTGGAGTCATCCACCGAGTACGGGCGTTTCCTCCACGGCGAGGGGGTTTCCGTGGGCATGATGGGGGCCGGGGCCATTGCGCTGGGGATGGGCATGATCGACAAGGAAGTGGTGGACCGGCAAGAGCGGTTGCTGAAAAGGTTTGGTTTGCCCGTCAAAGCGTCCGGGGTTCCGGTGGACAGTGTTTTCAGGGCGATGTCGCTGGACAAGAAGACCGAGGGTGGAGCGAACCGGTGGGTCTTGCTGGAGAAGATAGGCCAGGCGGTGGTCCGCCGGGACGTACCCCGAGACCTCGTTGAGGCGACTGTCCGCAGCCTGATCGAGTAGCAACGGCCCTGGGTTTCCCGCCTACCGCTCCAGTGTCTTTTCAGCGGGTTTCTGCAGCTTGGCCCGTACCAACAGGCCGGCAATGACCAGGCAGATAGCCCCGCCAACTCCCAGCAGCAAAATTGTGGCTGCCGTAGCCAGCGATGGCGGGCCCATGCCGGTGTTGGAAATCTGCTCTAACCCCACTCCCACGCAGCCGACCAGCACGGTGATTCCAAAGAGAAACCTAATGCGCTCCGGCGACACGAACCGGGTGGCAGTGGCGCCAAGTTGGGAGCCCAAAGACGCGGCGGTCAGCATCAGGACCACCATCACCAGGTCGACCTCTCGGGCATAGGCCTTGATAAATGCTCCCATGGAGCCGGTGATAATGACCTGGAACAGGTCGGTCCCGATGGCAATCGTGGTCGGAACACCCACGACGAAAATGAGAATGGGCATCAGAATAGTGCCGCCGCCGGCTCCCAAAAGGCCGGCAAAGAGTCCCGCCAGGAATCCCACGCCGATGGGAACCAGGACCGATATTCTAGGGATTCCTGAAACTGGCAGGGCGATGTACAAGGGGACCCTGCCCAGGCCGGGTATCCCTAGGAAGTCCGGCGTGAGTCTCATTGACTGTACCCGGCGGGCGAGCCCGGCTGTGGACGTTGCCCCACTTCCGGAAGACGGTTGTCTCTGGACCCTCCAGGAATCGTAGAGGAGGAAGAGGCCGAGTACTGCCAGGATTACGACGTAAATGTAACGAATTGCCGATTCTGCCAACCCTGCGGTCTTCAACTCGGATATTATCCATTGGGCCACGAACAATGCCGGGATAGTACCGCTGACCATGAAAAGGCCCAGCTTGAAGTCGACGTTGCCCAGGCTCCGGTGCTTCATCGTGTTGATGATTGATGAACCCATGATCAGGGTAAGCCCTGTGCCCACCGCGATGGGGGCGGGAACGCCAAATACCAACAAACCGCCGGTGATCAGGAAACCGCCGCCGACCCCGAAAAAACCGCTGAGAGTTCCCAGAATCAACCCTAGCAGCAGCAATAATGCCGGGTTGAGAACCACGTCGGCATTGGGAAATAGCATGACTAGTCCTGATGGGTCTCTTGGGAGCTTCCAGACCGTGGCGAAGGCCGTACCAGCCGGAATAAGCCTTCCCAAAACCAGTAAAGAACAAACCCCGTCACCGCCACCACCGCCATCACCAGCAAAGCCCATACCAGGGGATTTCCGGCGGAGGTCGCCCGAAGGAATTCGCTTAAAGATTCATACATGGCGTCGTCCCTTCCTGGGTTACAGCCAACACCGGGGCATTGCCGAACTCACTGTGACCGCAAACATAGCGTAAAGGTTAAAGTATGGTGATGGATTCTTGGCGACGTTGCGGAAGCCGGGTTGAAATCGCTCCCGAGTCGCCGGAACGGCGCATTGATTTACGATGCCCCAATCCAAGATACTGCTGGGATACCGGCGTTTGACGCCGAGTTGCGCTAGTCAGGATAACAGGTTGCTGTTTTGAACGCCCAATTCTCGTTCCGGTTACAACACGGCTCCAACGGTCCGCGAGCCGGCATACTTACAACTCCCCATGGAGAGGTGGCCACTCCGGTGTTCATGCCGGTGGGCACCCAGGCCAGCGTAAAGGCCCTGTCCCCGGACGAGGTCACCGCAGTGGGGGCCCAGATAATCCTGTCCAACGCTTATCACC
The DNA here is from genome assembly GCA_965226825.1 of Dehalococcoidia bacterium. Classification (GTDB taxonomy): domain Bacteria; phylum Chloroflexota; class Dehalococcoidia; order Lucifugimonadales; family UBA3495; genus Io17-Chloro-G2. The sequence continues at coordinate 1,822,199 of CBDDED010000003.1, read as the reverse complement.
TGTATCTACAGCCTGGTGTCAGGATGGTCCGTGACCTGGGTGGACTTCACCGGTTCATGGCCTGGCCGAAACCGATGCTCACCGACAGCGGCGGTTTCCAGGCGTTCAGCATGGGAGCGCTTCGAAAAATTGACGACGACGGCATCAGGTTCCGTTCCCACATCGACGGCTCGGAGCATCGGTTCAATCCGGACCTGGCAATCGTTAACCAAATAACCATCGGCGCCGACATCATCATGTGCCTGGACCAGTGCATTTCCTACGGCGCATCCAGAGGCGAGGTCCAGGAAGCGATGCGGCGCACCCACCGCTGGGCCCGGGAGTGCTATCAGGTATTCGCCGCGTCGGACGCCGCCGACACCCAGGCCCTGTTTGGTATCGTTCAAGGGGGAGCGTTCACCGACCTTCGGGAGGAATCCGCGGAGTTTATTACCTCAATCCCGTTCCCGGGGTACGCCATTGGTGGACTGGCGGTCGGAGAGTCCAAAGAACAGATGCAGCAGGTCACCGAGTTGGTCACAGAGCGGCTCCCCCGGGACAAGCCCAGGTATCTTATGGGTGTGGGGTCGCCCGAAGACCTGGTGGAAGGCGTTGCCCGAGGCGTGGATATGTTCGATTGCGTCCTGCCCACCAGGGTGGCCCGCAACGGGGCCCTGTTCACGCGGCAGGGCAGGGTAGACATTACCAAACGGCGCTTTTCGGAAGTGGACCGGCCTTTGGAAGAGGACTGTGATTGCTACACGTGCCGGAACTTTACCGCGGCCTACCTGTGGCACCTGTTCAAGGCCAAGGAGTTGCTGGGGTTACGATTGGCCAGCATCCACAACCTGCGGTTTGTCATCCGGTTGATGGAAGAAATACGCCGGGCGATCATCGAAGGCGCATTCGAGCAGTTTCGGCGGGATTTCACCTACGCCTACCGTCCGGCTGATTCGGCAGCGGGCCAACAGCAGAAAGCGCGGTGGTTGCAGGCCCGGGGCGGCTAGCCCCCGGCAACCGCCGGCACGATGCTAACTTCGTCACCGGTTGCGGTGGTGGTTTCCAACCCCTGCAGAAACCTTGCATCCTCGCCGTTCAGGTAGATGTTTACGAAGTAGCGGAGTTCCCCGTTTTCGTCTATCAGCCGTTCTTTCAGACCGGGATAACTGGACTCAAGCGACTCCACCATGTCGCCCAGTGTGGACGATTCAACTTCTACCTTGTCTTTACCGTTGGTCATGCGGCGCAACGGGGTGGGGATACGTACCAGGACACTCATTGGGAGAACTCCTACTCTGCTTTGGCCGGGGTTATCCCCCTGGTCTAACCAGGGGATGCGGGTTTGGCCTACCCGTCTATTACGTCTCCGCTTGCCGGATCAACCCGGACGCCGGTGGAACTGACCCAATCCAGGCCCCGTTTGATCTCGTTTTCGTCACCAACCAACTCTAACACAACCCAGCCCATGTCTTCCTGTATGTCCGCCCGCCGGATGTTGGTGACAATCTTGAAGTCTCGGCCCAAGTTATAGATTATCGGCTCTTTAACCAGGGAGTCCCGGAAAGTGAACTTGACCCGTTGCTTGCCCATCCCCTCACCCTCTGACCGCTTTTCTTTGCTGCATGGCGTCCTCAAATGACGTCATCGTGGGGCTGACCGATAGGGGGTCAACCACGCTGTCAACAGCTTCCTGGGTCTTCAGCCCGTTGCCGGTGATGTAAACGACGGTAAGCTCGTCAGGTTTTATAGCGCCACTGTCGGCCAGGTTCTTCAGTCCGGAAACCACCACTCCGCCGGCTGTTTCGGTAAAAATCCCTTCGGTTTCGGCGAGCAGCTTGATGCCTTCCACAATGTCCTCTTCGGGCACTGCGTAGGCGCTTCCGCCGGAGTTATTGATAACCCGGACGGCATAGATGCCATCGGCGGGGTTGCCGATGGCCAAGGACTTAGCCAGGCTGTCGGGCCGGACGGGCCGGATGTGCGCCTGTCCCGACTCCCAAGCGGTGACTATGGGGGCGCACCCTGCCGCCTGGGTCATGTGCATCTTGGTCACCACGGCCGGATGGTGGGCGGTGTTCTGGTCGGCTCCGAAGGATGCGGCATCGATGCCATCCAACAGGCCCAGGCAGGCCAGTTCGTTAAATCCCTTCCAAATTTTGGTGAACATGGCGCCCGACGCGGAAGGTATGACCACGTGGTCGGGAATCCGCCAGTCCAACTGCTCGGCAACCTCGTAAGCCAGGGTCTTGCTTCCCTCGGCGTAGAACGGGCGCATGTTGATATTGACGAATGCCCAGTGATAGTTGTCGGCGATCTCGCTGCACAGGCGGTTTACTTCGTCGTAGGTGCCGTCAACCGAGACGAGCGTTGGCCCGTATATGGCTGCCCCGATGATTTTCCCCCGTTCCAGGTCGGAAGGAATGAACACCACGGCTTCAACCCCGGCGCGGGCGGCGTGGGCGGCCACGCTGCACGCCAAGTTGCCGGTGGATGCGCAAGCCAGGGTTTCGAACCCGAATTCGACCGCCTTGGTAGCGGCTACGGAGACCACCCGGTCTTTGAACGAGAAAGAGGGGTTTACGCTGTCATTCTTGATGTAGAGGTTCCGGAGTCCCAGCCGCTTACCCAAGCCCCGGGACTTAATCAACGGGGTAAACCCGGCCATGATGTCCACCGGGTCATCAGACTCGGCGGGCAACAGATCCCGGTACCTCCAGATGCTTAAGGGCCCTTCGGAGAAGCGTTGGTGGCTGACAACCTCGGAGATGGTGGCGTAGTCGTAGACTACCTCCAGAGGTCCGAAGCAATATTCGCAGGCGTTTAATGCTTCAGGCGGGTACTCGCGGGCACACTCTCGACACTTTAATCCGTTAACGAATGCCACTGAGGGGGGTTCCTCCGTACATCAACCGCCAAGTGTAGACGGGATTTCGTTGGGCGGTTTCGCCTGGGGCCAGGCTGGGCGCGATGTTATCAAAGGGCCTTTGGGTTGTCAACAACGCCAGTCTCGCTCCAGCTACGATTATAGGGTACGGCTATGGGGCATCGGAATGGTCCCGGCAACCGCCGGATTCCTCGCGGTTATGCCCGGAATCCACGCGGTAGACAAGGTAAGGCCGGACGCCAAATGTGATGATATAATCGCCGATTGCCGGGCAGTCTACGAAATCGCCGCCGGTATAGAACCCCGCACGGGTAGCGGGATGAGCCGGATTCACACCCTGGTTTCAAGTCTAGGAGTTGGCGTGCGTCAGGGTAGAGACCTAATAGCCACCATCCAGGAATACTCCATTCCCCTGATCCTTGGAGTAGTTGCCGGGCTGGTGTTTGCCAACGTGGACCACCATCTGTACGAGCAGATCGTCGAATACGAAATTTTCGGCGAGAACGTTACGTTGTTCGGCCGGCACGTGGCGGCCCATTTCCTGATCAATGAAATGTTCATGGTGTTTTTCTTTGGAATAGCCGCCACAGAAATCACCGAGTCGGTGCTCCCCGGTGGGGCGCTCAATCCAATACGGCGGGCCATAAATCCCCTGTTTGGGACATTGGGCGGAGTGGTAGGGCCGGTGGGTGTGTTCTTCCTGATGGTGTGGCTGTTCTACGGCGGGTCTGGCGACTTCGAGACCGTCGCCAACGGTTGGGGGATACCCACGGCCACCGACATTGCCCTGGCTTGGCTGGTGGCCCGGGTGGTCTTCGGCCATAGCCACCCCGCGGTCAGCTTCCTGCTGTTGCTGGCCGTGGCCGACGACGCCATCGGGTTGGGGATCATCGCCGTCTTCTACCCGGACCCGGAGATACCGGTCCAGCCGGCTTGGCTATTGCTCACGGTGGGGGGCATGGGCGTCGCCCTGGCCCTGCGGATGTTGAAGGTCAACTCCTGGCCGGTATACATTCTTGCCGGAGGGGCCCTGAGCTGGATCGGGTTGGCCAAATCGTCTGTCGAACCGGCACTGGCCCTGGTGGTCATCGTGCCCTTCCTGCCCTGCCCCCACCACGTCCACGAAGAGCTTGCGGACGCGTCTCCCGAAGAACACCGGTATGCGCACCGGCATGCAGCCCAACAGGCGCATGCGGAGGGCGAGGCTGGACCCCATTCGATGCCTGTACATAGTGTGGAGCACGGGGAAAGTGCGCTGGAGCGGTTTGAGTCCCGCACGAAGCTGCCGGTCGATTTGGGACTGTTTTTCTTTGCCTTTGCCAATGCGGGAGTGGTGTTCAGCGCCGTAAACCAGGTTACGGTCATAATCCTGGTTTCGTTGATCGTGGGCAAGACCCTGGGTATCTCGGCCTTTTCCCTGGCAGCCCACAAGTTGGGTTTCCCCATGCCCACCGGTATGGGAGTTCGGCACCTGGTGGTGACTGCGCTTATCGGCGCGTTGGGTCTCACGGTGGCGCTATTTGTGGCCGGGAAGGCCTATACCGGGCCACCTTTCCAAGACCCGGCCAAGATGGGGGCGGTTTTGAGCGGCGGCGTCGGCTTGTTGGCGATAATATTGGGTGCGGTGCTTGGAGTAAAAGACGGAGCGGGCCATCCACCGCGGCATTAGAGCGAAGGCTGGTGTTTCGGGCTCTCCGACGCGGTTCTAGGCACATTGGGAATCCGGAAAATCAGCCCACACACCTATGCGCATCCATCAATGGAGGTTGTCAGGATGATTGGAGTTTTGACCCACCACTGGGCCAAGTCCGACAAAATTGAAGAAGCCAAGAAATTGCTCAACGGAAACGGGCTGGCGCAAAGCAAGGCCAAAGGGTTTGGTTCCCGGCAGACGCTGTATTCTCTGGCTGACCCCGCCAAGATCACCACGTTGGTGACCTGGGACAGCGACGCCATCTACGACGCCTGGAGAGCCAGCCCGGAGCGGGCGGCGGCCATGGCCGGGGCTGAGGAGCTTTGGGCCAACCCGCCCCAGTCGGAGCGGTTCGAGGTGGCCGGATAACCCGCAACTGATAAAGCCGCCCCGCGCTCTAAATGCGGGCCACGGAGCGGATGAACAAGGCTCTACCCCTTAAGCGGCGTGGTATCCGTCAATGATTTCCTGGCGGCGGAAGCAGTCAAGGGTGTGGTCGTTGACCATGCCAGTGGCCTGCATGTGGGCGTACATGATCGTAGATCCCGTGAACTTGAAGCCACGTTGCCGCAGGTCTTTGCTCAAGGCGTCGGATTCGGGACTGGTGGCCTGGAACTCGCTCAAGTCCCTCATCCGGTTTACCAGCGGCTTTCCCCCGACGAACCCCCAGATATACCCGCTGAAATCACCGAATTCTCGTTGCACGTCCAAGAACCGGAGGGCGTTGTTCACCGCCGCATGGACCTTCTGGCGGTTGCGTACGATTCCGGGGTCTGCCAGCAAGGCCTCGATTCGCCTTTCGTCGAACGCGGCGACCTTAACGGGGTCGAAACCCTCAAACAGGTTTCGGTAGTTTTCCCGTTTGCGCAAAATGGTGTACCAACTCAGTCCCGCCTGAGCTCCTTCGAGGATTAGAAACTCGAAAATCGCCCGGTCGTCATACAGGGGAACGCCCCATTCAAGGTCGTGATAACGAACGTAGTCCTTTTTGGTCAAATCGACCCAAGGACAACGACTTGGGTTTGTTTGACCTGGTGTGGATGCCCCGGTGAGTTCAGTCATGCGACAGTTGGACTCGTAAAACACGAGCGCCGCGGGTGGCGGGCCACTTCAGATGGTCAGAAAATGGCCCGCACTACCGACGACGCCGGCCTGGCCTAGCCGCAGGCTATGGCGTAGACCTGGGTCGCCCCTTCCGGCAGATGATGGGCGGTCCAGGTGTCGCCGGCATCATTGCTGCCCCAAACCTCTCCCTGGTTGGCGGCGCAAAACATTCTATTGGGGTTCACCTGGTCCAGGGTTACACCGAACATAGTGCTCCTGGGCTCCGCGCCGATGTCCACTTGGCCCCAGGTCAAGCCGCCATCGTCGCTGCGGAACAGCACGCCTTTCTCGCTTTGGAAGTTGCCTCCGGCCGCTATCCATAAGGTCTTGGGGTCTCCGGGGGTTTCCCGGATGCTGCGGCAGTAGGTCTGTCCCTTGGGGTTCATGGGACCCAGGTTGACATAAGACCAGTGCTCGCCCCGGTCCTGGCTGCTGAACAGCCCGGCCCTGCCAATGCCAAACACTGCTCCCGGACGGAGGGTGCTAGCCAAGACACCGTGCATGTCCACTTCGTCGTCGTTGACATACTGGCCGTGGCTGAGGTTTTCCCAGTGGTCGCCGCCGTCGAGCGTGCGGATCAAGCCCCCCACCTCTATGGCGGCGTACATTTCTCCGGGATTGGACAGGCTTCCCGCCATCATCAGGACCCGCTTGGCCGGGTTGGAGCCAGGTCCTAGGGTGACATCCGGGAATCGGACACTCACGGGCAGCTGGCTCCAGGTCTCGCCGCCGTCCCCGCTGCGGCAGATCTGGCAGGACTCGTAACCGGCGTAGAGGACATCCGAGTCCCTGGGGTCGAACATGATCGACCACACCGGCAGGCCGTGGCCGGGAGCGTTGATCTTTTCCCAGTGGTCGCCGTGGTCGGTGCTCACGTACGGGCCGTCCTGGGTTCCGGCGTAGACGGTGTCCGGATTTTCGGGATGGATGGTCAGGGCCCGGATCGCCGGGGCTTGCGGCAACCCGTTTTCCAACAGGGTCCACTCCTCATCACCGTCAGCCATGCGGTACAGGCCCGAATTGACCCGCCGGCCCGGGGCGGTTTCTCCGGCTAATCCAACGTAGACATAGGAATTGCGGTTTCCGGGCGTTTGTGCCGCCATAACCACTCCTTTTGCGTCAAACCCCGTTTCCAAAAGCAATCAAACGGGGCCTGCGGAACGTCTGTGGAAGCAATTCCACCAGAACAACAAAACATTGTCAATGGCTGGCATCCCGGTCCTCAGGGTCTTTCGATTATCCCCCGTCATTCTCGCCGCAGCGGGAATCCAGAACCCTGATTATCTGCAAAGACTGTTACGCCAGCTAAGACTCGCCGGATGGACAGGTCGACGTCCCACCTGGAACATTCCTGCAGACACGCACCAGGTTGGATGGAGAAAAGGGCTCTGGATTCCCGCTGCGGCGAGAATGACGGGAGTAGGAGTCAAAATGGGCTCCAGATTCCCGTTGCGGCAAAAGTGATGAGGGATTCGATGATAATCGAAAGACCCTATCCCGGTCCTGGATTTCGGTTGACAGGAAGGGCCCTGGCACACAGAATTGGCCTTATCGGCAGTAGAGTGCAACACAGGGCTGGGTCTCGTGGAGTTGCGCCAGACCGAAACGCCGGTTTGATGGGCTTATCCATCTGCATTGGGAAATTAGGCGAACCGGGAAGCGGAGATTCGGGATGTTGTCCCGCCGGACCAACAAGCGCTAGGAGAGTAAAACATGGCCGGACTTGATGGCAAAGTTGTGATTGTTACCGGCTCCAGCCGGGGCATTGGCAAGGCAATCGCCCAGGAATGCGGGGCCCAGGGGGCGAAGGTGGTCGTGGTGGCCCGTACTGAGGAGGCGGGCGGACGTCTGCCCGGAACGATCCACCAGACGGTCCAAGAAATCCAGGACGCCGGGGGGCAGGCCATGGCGGTGCGCTGCGACGTTACCGACGAGGAAGCGGTGCAGGCGCTGGCCCAATCGGTGATGGATACCCACGGCAGGATTGACGCCGTGGTCAACAATGCGGGCATCCAGGTCAACGTGGGCTTGCTGGAGCTGCAGACCCGGCATTGGGATTTGACCATGCGCGTCAATTTGCGAGGGCCGTTTCTGTGCTGCAAATACCTTGCCCCCATCATGGTGGAACAGCGCTCCGGCAGTATTGTGAACATCACGTCGGGCGCTGCCGAAAACCCCCGGGCCAATGGCGTCAGCTACGCGGTCACCAAGGCGGGACTGAATGCTATATCCATCGGATTCTCCCAGGAGTTGGCGCAGTACAACATCGCGGTGAATTCGTTGAACCCGGGCGGCGTGAAAACCGACGGCGCGGTCATGGTGCGGCCGCCGGACTTCGACTGGACCGGCTGGGACCCCCAGGAGGTGGTAGGCCCGCCGGCGGCCTGGCTGTGCTGGCAGACCGCCCAGACAATCACGGGCCAGGTGGTGGACCGTTCCGAGTTCGGTAAGACCTGGGGAGGTTAAAGGAGGCCGAAAATGCCGTATGCGGGCCAACCACTAGTACGGTTTGAGGACCAACGGTTGCTGACCGGCGGGGGCGCCTACGTGGACGACCTGCAACTGCCGGGCATGTTGCATGCGCTGGTGCTGCGCAGCCCCCATGCCCATGCCCGGATTGCCGGTATCGATACCGCCGAAGCAACCCGCGTCCCTGGAGTGACGGCGGTGTTCACCGCTTCCGACTTCGCCGGTATCATCGAGAATTTGCCGACTCGCACAAACACGGATGCCGATCAGATGCAACCCCCGCCCCATCCGGTGCTGGCCCAGGACAAGGTGGCATACGTGGGTCAGGCGGTAGCCATCGTGGTCGCTGAAAGTCCTTCGTCGGCGAGAGACGGGTTGGACCAAATCCTGGTGGACTACGAACCGTTACCCCCGGTGGTCGATCCGCGAGACGGCATCGCGGCAGACGCTCCGCTGCTCCACCCGCATCTGAGCTCCAACGTTGCACTGCGCACCGTAAATGCCGGTGGGGACCTGGATTCAGCCTTTGCCCAGGCCAGCCGGGTAGTGCGCCAGAGGTACGAGGTGCAGCGGTTGGCCCCGGCGCCGATGGAACCCCGCGGCGTGGTGGCGGACTACCAGCGGGACCAAGACCTGCTCACTGTGTGGGACTCCACCCAGCACCCGCACGAAGTCAGGGAACACCTGGTGGAATTGCTGCACCGCCCGGAAAGTAGCATCCGGGTCATCGCTCCCGATGTTGGCGGCGGGTTCGGTGAGAAAGGGTGCTTCTTTCCGGAAGAGTTGGCCATTCCCTACATCTCCATTTTCCTGGGTCGCCCGGTCAAGTGGGTGGAAGACCGCCAGGAGAACATGTTGGCATTCCACGGCCGGGGCTACACGGTGGACATGGAAGCCGCGGTGCAAGAAGACGGCACCCTGTTGGGGATCAATGTGGACATAGTCGCAGACCTGGGAGCGTTCTTTTTCCTGTCTACGCCCACCGTGCCGGTACTCACCACCCACCGGCTCACCGGACCTTACCGCACCCCGGCAATGAGAGTCGAAGTACAGGGGGTGGTCACCAACAAGCCGCCGACGGGTGCGTACCGCGGGGCTGGCGGGCCGGAAGCGGCTTTTTGCATGGAGCGCACCATGGACCTGATAGCCGCCGAGCTGGGAATGGACCCGGCGGATGTCCGGAGAAAGAATTTCATCCCTCCCGAGGATTTCCCCCACGAAACGCCCACGGGAATTACCTACGATTCGGGCAGCTATGCGGATGCCCTGGACCGGGCGTTGGCTATGTCGGACTACAGCCACTGGCGTTCCAGGTCGCGGCAGCAACGGGATTCCCATCCCGGACCGGATGAACCCCTGATTGGGGTGGGCTTGGCCACCGTGGTCAAGGGTTCCGGCGGCCGGATGACCCGTCTGACCGACCATGCCCGCGTGATTGTTGACGCCGACGGACGGGTTACGGTGCATACCGGGGTTTCTCCCCATGGTCAGGGAACCGAAACGACTTTTGCCCAGATGACCGCCGACGTGCTTGGCGTCACGCCGGGAGACGTCCGGGTCCTGCACAGCGATACCGATGTTTTGCCCCACGGCGGCGGAACTTCGGGCAGCCGGGGCCTCATCGCCGGCGGCTCTGCGCTCTACAAGGTCCTGGAAGAGACGCGGGATAAGCTCTTGACCATTGCGTCTCATCTGCTGGATTGCCCGGTCGATGACGTGGTCTTGCTTGAGGGACAGGTGTTCAACCGGCAACTCCCCGAGCAAACGGTCCCTTTCACCGAGGTTGCCGCGGCTGCCTACGACGAGGAATTGTTGCCGCCGCAGGTGGAATCGGGAATCGATTTCCGGGGGAGCAACACCCTCCGGCAGAGCCCATACGCCTTTGGAGCCCACGTTGCAGTGGTGGAGGTTTCTCCGGAAAACGGAGCGGTCAAGATTCTGAAATACATCGGCGTGCACGACGCCGGAACCATCATCAACCCGCTTTTGGCGGAAGGCCAGGTTCAGGGGGGCATCGCCCAGGGAATCGGCCAAGCCCTGTGGGAGGGGATGGAGTACGGCCCAGAAGGGCAGCCGCTCACCGGCAGCTTGATGGACTATGCCCTGCCTAAATCTTCAAATATGCCCGGCCTGGAGTTGGAAACGGTGGAGACCAAGTCGGATCTAACTCCCTGGGGACTGAAGGGCATTGGCGAGTTGCCCACCCTGGCGGCCCCGGCGGCGGTTGCCAACGCGGTGATGGACGCTCTGGCGTCAGCCAATGTCCGGCACATCGACACACCCCTCACCCCGGAAAAAATTTGGCAGGCCTTGCAGGGACTGTAAGGGCGGAAAACAACCGGTGCTGCCCTGGGATTTGCGGGGAATTGCCGGTGACGGCCCAACATGTCCAGTGGCGGGGCGGCGGTGGTCGCAGCATCGCTCCCGGCTCGCACGACGCCTTTTTGAAGCGGGTTTTCCACGCTGGCGCGCCAACTGGTATACAATCCGTTCGACGCAGCGCGACTCGGTCCGTGTGACCCCGCCCGTTTGACCCAACGCGACTCGGTCCGCATTTCGATTTACAACCCATCCATCACCAAGCGAGGTTAGTATGCCGGTAACCAAGTTGGAAATTAAAAACCGGGAACCGTTTGCCGGGGGACAGTCTTTCGGCGAGGCCGGCGCCTACGAGCAGGTGGACGGCGTGGTCCATTTCTCGGTGGACCCGGAACATCCAGCCAATGAGACCATCGCCGACATTAAACTGGCGCCCCGCGACGGCGATGGCCGGGCGACTTTCTCTTCGGATTTCAGGGTTGTGCAACCGGTTGACCCTAAGCGGGGCAACGGCGGAATGTTGTTGGACATCCTGAACCGGGGCAAGGCCACGGCGCTGCGGAATCTCAACAGCGCTCCGGACGTGCTTCCGTCCGCACCCCTGGACCCGGGCAACGGCTTCCTGATGCGCCAGGGATATTCAGTGGTCTGGTGCGGCTGGCAGCACGACGCTCCCAGCGTGCCCGGTGTCCTGGGCATGAGGGCGCCCGGTGCAGTCGACGCTTCCGGACCGATCTCCGGGAGAATCGTGGTCACCTTTCAAAACAATGCTCCAACCCAGGTCCAGCTTCTGTCCGACCGCAACCACCAGGCGTATCCCGCCAACAATCTGGAGGACCCGGACGCGGTGATGACGGTGCAGGACCACGAGGACGCCCCTGAGGCGATAGTGCCCCGTGACCAGTGGTCCTTTGCGAGTTTGGACAACGGTCGAGTGACTCCGGACGCGTCCCACGTTTACTGTGCCTCCGGGTTCGAGCCGGGAAAGGTCTACCAGGTGATCTATTCCACCACGGGCGCGCCGGTAGTTGGGTTGGGGCTGCTGGCCACCCGAGACTTGGCAGCCTTCCTGCGCTACGGCGGCGGCGGGGACGACAACGTCTGCCCCGGCGGACTCGAACGGGCCTACACCTTTGGCGTATCGCAAAGTGGCCGCTTTTTGCGGCTCTTCTTGTACTTGGGCTTGAACCGGGACGAGGCGGGCCGCGTCGTATTCGATGGGTTTATGCCGCACGTGGCCGGCGGCAAGAGGGGGGAGTTCAACCAACGGTATGCGCAACCCTCCAGCCAAGCCAGCCGTAGCACCAACAGCCTGTTCCCATTCAGCGACGCCAACCAGACCGATTCGGAAACGGGGCTGACCGATGGGTTGCTCACCCGGCTATCCGCCGCGGGTGAACTCCCCAAAATAATGTACACGTACACCCCATCGGAATACTGGGGAGGCCACGGCTCCCTGGCCCATACGGACCTGACGGCAACCAGGGACCTGGACCCCCCGGACGAGGTACGGATTTACGTCTTTGCCGGGTCCCAACACGCCCTGGGGGCGTTCCCCCTAACCGATGTCGAGCCCTCCGACAGCGTGAGGAGCGAGCATCCCTTCAACTGTCTGGACCACCGCCCCATGCTTCGAGCGGCGCTGACCAACCTGGATGCATGGGTAACGTCGGGACGGACTCCGCCGCCCAGCGGGCATCCCAGGATATCCGACGGCACGGCAGTAAGGCCGGAAGCGTTGGAAGAGACCTTTCGAAAAATCCCGGGCGTGAAATTTCCGACGCCGCTGCGCCGTTTCACGCGGCTGGACTTTGGGCCCGACCCTGGCGTTCCAATCAAAATACCGGCGGTGGTGGGTGGCGTTTACCCTCACGTCGTTTCGGCGGTAGATGAGGATGGCAACGAGACCGGCGGCATCCGGCTGCCTTTCGTCTCGGTACCCCTGGCCACCCATGCCGGTTGGAACGTGCGCCATGCCGAAATTGGAGGGGAGGGCCAGACCCTTTCCACCGGCGGCGCGACCGGCGGCACGCTTCGAGGTTCGACCATTCCTTTCCCAGCCACCCAGAAGGAGCGGGAAGCGTCCGGCGATCCACGCCTGTCGATTGAGGAGCGGTACGAGTCCAAGGACCACTACCAGGAACTGGTCCGTCAGTCCACGCAAAGGTTGGTCGACCAGGCATATTTGCTGGAAGAAGACGCCGATGCCATGTTTGAGTTGGCCGGCCGACATTACGACTTGATGAGCGCCGGGGTCAGGGCTCCCCAAGCGGCGGATTGACCCGTTCTTTGGGATAGGTTCTTACATGGACATCTTGTGTAGTGTATCCTTACCCTACCAAGGGAGATGGCAGCAGGGATCAGAGCCCTTGCCGAAAAGGAAGCATTTGTGGCGACCAGCAATAATATAGATACGCGTTTAACGATGCTGGAAACCGAATTCCGGACCGAGCTAAAGCATCTGATTACCAAGGCAGACCTCCGCGGACTGGAGATGCGCGTAGCCGGTCTGATTATCGCCGGGCTGACCCTCGTGGTAGCAGCGCTGCGTCTCTGGGAATAGCGCTCCACTATGGCGGGACCGGCCCCCAAGACAGCCCTTGTCATCGCAGAAGCCCCGGCCATCGACCGGGGCTTAATTATGACGCTCTTCGCCAACCTCATCCCTTAAAACCTAGGGTAAGACACGGTCGGGCAAGTTGGCCCAATTACCCGGGAGCATATTTCCTGCATGGGCCAAGACCCCACGGTCGTAACAGTTCCTGAGGACAGCAGCAGCCGGCGGCTGAGAATGCCCCGGTTCCATACCTTTGACTCGTTGGCCAGCAAGGACTTCCGGCTGTTATGGGCCGGCAGTTTTTTCGACAACATGGCCATTTGGCTCCAGCTATTGAGCCTCACATCGCTGGTCTATGACCTCACCGCGTCTGCCATGTATGCCGGAGTTGCCGGGGGTCTCCGGGGGTTGCCCACCCTCTTCATCGGGCCCTGGGCCGGGGTTGCCGCCGACCGGATTGACCGGCGGATGTTGGTACTGGTATCCCAGGTCCTGCTGGCCCTGGCGGCGGCAGGTTTCGTCGCCATTGTGTTTTTGGGCACGGTGCAAGTGTGGCACGCCCTGGTCTACGCTGCCGTCTCATCCATCTGCTTCGCCTTCATCATGCCTATCCGCCAGGCCCTGGTGGTGAACACCACGCCTCCGGGCAATCTGGGCAACGCCTATGCCCTGAGCGCCATGACGGTTACAGTCAACCGGTTTATCGGCGGACTGCTCTTTGCTGGCTTGCTCCTGGTCACCGGGGACATCAAGTGGAATTTCGTGGTCGAAGGCGCCGCCTACCTGGTGACCGCGCTGCTGCTGATTCCGATGCGTACACCCTATGCCGAGAAGTCCACTGCCTCTCGTGGTTCGGTGTTGAACAACATGACCGAGGGGTTGAAGTACATCTGGAACGAGAACCCGATCATCCTGCACTTGATAATCCTGAGCTTCATCCTCACCTGGGTATTCCTGCCTGTGCCGGTGCTGCTTGCTCCCTACGCCAGCCAGGTGCTCCAAGAGGGGGCCGACGTGCGCGGCTACCTGTTGTCGGCCCAGGGAGTGGGCGGAATCACTGCCACGCTGGGGATTGCGACCCTGGGGTTTGTCATCGGCAAGGGGAAGTTGGGACTAATAGCGTTGATTACGGGTTGCAGCGCCGTTCTGATAATGGCTCAGTCCAACTGGCTGTTGCTGTCGCTGGGGATGCTGGTGGTCTTCGGCATCTCCCAGAGTTGCTTCATTGTCAGCAACAACACCCTGGTCCAAGGTCTGGTGCCGGACAACCTGCGGGGCCGGATTACCAGCATCTACATGTTTGAGCACGGGCTGGGCCCCATCGCGGTTTTTGTGACCGCCGCCTTTATGGACCAGTTCGGCGTGGCCGGGACCATGACCGTAGTTGCCTCGATCGGGCTGGGGCTCTCGTTGTATTTCCTGGTCTTCTTCAAGCAGGTGCGGCGGCTGGAATAGCGGGCCAGACGAAACCCGGGGCCCTTAATTCCGACTGACCCCTCGACAGCTCCCGCGTAGGGAACGCGCCACCGGATGGCAGGCCTTCCGGCGGATCAGGGTGTAAGTAGAAACAGGCCCCCTGCCGGGGTTACCGCCGCAGCAGGCGGGCCATGCGGGCCTTGTGGAACGGGGCGTCTCCGAGGTAGTGCTGGAGGGTACGGGCGCGCTTGGTGTACTGGGTCAGACCGAAATCCAGGTCGGTGCCGATGCCCGCGTGGACCATGTGCGAGGCGTCGCACGCCTTGGCAAACCCAACGCTTGCGATGGCCTTGGCCATGGAAATGCTGACCGGCGCTTCCTTGGCTCCATCGTCCAGTTGGGACAGGGCCTCGTAGCTGGACCACTTTGCAGCGTCCGCTTCAGTTAGAGCGTCGATCACGTGGTCCTGTACCCGCTGGAACGTGCCGATGGGCACGCCGAAAGCGATGCGCGTCTGGCTGTATTCCAGGGCCATTTCGTGAACCTTCTGGGTGCCACCGGCCATGTACATGCTGAGCACCGCCGTGGCTTTGTCCACAGTGGACTCGATGGTGGGCCAAGCACCACCGGCGGGACCCAGGACGCCGGACGGGGGAACCTCCACGTTGTCCAGAGTTACCTCGCAAACCTTGGGACCGATCCATCCGGTCTGGACGCGCACCGATACTCCCGGCGCGTTCTTGTCCACCACGAACAGGCCGATTCCCTCAGGACCGGAGCCTTGACCGGTGCGGGCGGCCACCAGAAGCTGGTCGGCCACGTTGGCGTCTGGAATGAACAGCTTGGCGCCGTTCAGGACGAAACCATCGCCCTTAGGAGTGGCCGGCAGTTGGATATCGGCCGGTCCCCAGCCGTAATCGGGTTCGGTGGAGGCGAAGGCGAATATCTGCTGCCCTGATGCTATTGCCGGCAGCATGGCCTCTTTCTGGGCCTCGCTGCCCGCGGCGAGAATGGCATGGGCGCAAAGGACCGAGGTGGACAGGTGAGGGCTGGTGCAGGCGTAGTAGCCCTGGACCTCGTACACAACGCCCAAATCGGTAAAGCTGTTGCCGGAGCCTCCATACTGCTCCGGGATCGCCATGCCCGCCCAGCCGATTTCGCACATTTTCTGCCAGAGTTCTTCGGAAAACCCCGAGGGGCTGTCGTCGATCTCAAGAACCTTGGATTTCGGCATCTCGGCTTCCAGGAACTCTCTGGCGGAGTTCTGGAGCAACGTTTGGATTTCGTTCAGCGCTAGGTCCACAACAACGTCTCCATTAGGTCGTATTCCGGCAGGTCATGTTCCGGGTCATTCTCAATTTTGGGGTCTATCCAATCTATCATGCCGGTCTAGGGGGTGGCGGGGATGGGGGTTGGGCGTTTTAGCCGGGCTTCCCGGCCTCGCTGTAGTCAGGCCGAAGCAGTCCCAAGCGTCGGGCAATCGTGTTCCGGTCCATCAGCCAATGGTCATTGGCGCTGCTCCGGACCAGGCTTTCCCGCTGCTGGGCCTCAAACCAGCCGTGCGCCGGCGCCCTGGGGTCTTCCCTGTCCAGCAGGCTGTACGGCCCCATGACCTGCCCGGCCACTTCCGAAAGGCGCTTTGCGGCGCGTGCCTCAAACATCCTGGTCTGGGCTCGATGATAGGTGATATTTCCCGCGTGCTGGCTAATGTTGGCGTCACGGACCCGGAACAGCCGTGAGACCCGGCGGTCGATGTAGGCGTCCATCACCATCTGAAGCAAGACTTCCTGGCGGTCGGGATCGTTTACCGCCTGCGCAGCCAGGTCCAGCAGACGTTGTTGGAGGCCGTCCGTTTCCGGGTCGGGGCTGTGGGAAGCGTGACCATCGAGGGCCTCGGCGGCGGTCTGCATCAACAAAGCGCCTTCGCCGGGCAACCCGAGCAGGTAGTAGCGGGGAACCCTGACCTGGTCGAAGGCAACGGAGCGCGGCCCACCGGCCGTCAACTGTCGGGACTCAGAGTATGAAATGCCCTCCAAGTTTGCCGGGACCAGGCAACTGAACGTAAGGTGGGAATCCGGGCGCTCTTCTCCAGGTCCATCGCACAGCTTGACCAGGGCCCACAGGAGGTCCGGCTTGGGGCCGATACCGGTGAACTGTTCCAACCCATAGAGCACGTAGTCGTCGCCGTCTTCGGCGGCCACCAGGCCGATGCCAGACGGGTCGGGAACATCATCGGGGTCCAGGTGGGTGTGCCAGACCGCCAACTCTCCCCGGGTTACCGGCGCCAAGAATTCATCGATCTGGGCTCGGGTGGCCCTTGCGTTCAACGCTTGACGGAGCGCGGCGGCGCCAGTGTCCTGTAGCCACCCCAGGCCGCGCACTGCCAACTCCTCCGCCAGCGCGACTTCCTCGCCCTGGGTCGCGCCTAAACCCCCGCGGCTAACCGGTTCCTGGGGGGCCAACCATCCTTTCTGACCCAGAAGCAGCCGCAACCGCATGAGGGCCGGCCAATCATCCGCGGTGGGATGACGGCAGACGACGGGGTCCATGCCTGGAGGGATGTTGGCGTCCAGCCAACGGGCAACTTCGGCTCGGAACCGCTCCTGGTACGGGGTGCAGTGGTATTGGAAGTCCAAGAAAAGCTCTCCGGGCCGCGTCAGGCGGGCTCACGCATCGATGTCGTCATTGCTCTCATACTGGTTGTAGCGTTCCGGCATTCCGCCGCGTTCCCGCTCCAAGATGGACTGGGCAATTTCCCAACCCTGGGTGGCGGAGCCCACCAGGCAACTACCAGGAACCATCACGTGGTCGAAGGTCAGCTTGCGCTCGCTGCCAGCCAGCAATCGAAGGGTTTTTATCTCGATACCGGGCGACCTGGCGTCCACCATCAGCAGTCCAAGATTGGCATACCGCGGGAGGTCCGGGTCGGTCACCACTAGGGTCCAGAGGAAGTCGGGGTCAAATCTGCCGGTGATAAACGACTTCTCTCCGTTGATAACGAAATCATCCCCGTCCCAAATCGCCTGAGTCCGGACAGAGGCCAGGTCGGAGCCGCTGTTGGATTCGTTGAACGCCTGCCAGGTTATGGTCTGGCCGCGGAGAGAGGGGACCACGTAGCGCTGCTTTTGTTCCTCGGTGCCCCAGGTCATCACCGCGGGAATCCAGCGGTAGTTGTCGCCCATCGTGGGTAGTCTCAGCCGGCCTAATTCCTGTTGGATAACCTCGGCAGCGCCGATGGTCAGGCCGCCGCCGCCGTACTCCGACGGCCAGGATGGAGCCAGCCAACCCTGTGACCCGAGCTTGGCGCGGAATTCTTTAATGATCCGCTGGGCCTCTTGGTCCAGTGGGCTGGCGTCGGCGGGAATGGCGACGTTGACCGGAGCGTTCTGGTCGAGCCAACCCCGTACCGCCCACCGGAAAGCCTGCAGGTCCTCGCTCTCTCTCCGTTCAAACGCCACGGCGCCTCTCATACGAACCGGGGCTCGGCTTCGATTCTGGGCTCGGCTTCGGGCCGGGGCCTGCCGGTTGAGTTACTAGGAATGGTCCACCCTGACAGGGGTGTTCAGGCGTGGGTCAGTCAAAAAGGCGAGGCTTCATCCATTGGAACCCCGCCCTATAACGACTGGCCATATGATAATCGGTAGTTAAACGTTTTACACGCCGGAAACACCGGTGGTAGACGGCGTCGCCGCGGCCCGTTCCCGGGTACGGCTGATGCCCAGCCGCCGGGCCATGATCACTTTCTGGATTTCGATGGTACCGCCGGGGTGAGACCCCACAAGGCTGCTGCGCTGGTACACCTCGGGCTCACCGCCGAAGGGAGCCCTGGGTTCCCGGACACCCAGCAGCGAATACATGCCCATGATATCCCGAGCGCGGTCGGCATTGCGCATTCGGAAGCTTTTCAGGTACATATCGCCCTGGGAGCCATGGTAGGTCATCTCCTGGCGCGTCTGGTACATCCAGAAATTGCGGTGGGAGATGAGGGTGTTGATATGGGACTCGATGTAAGCGTCCATAGCGGTCTGCTGTATCACCGGGTCGTCGGCGATAGGCTGCCCACCGCGGGTTGTGTCCCCGACAAAGGTAAGCAGGTTCTCCAACGCTTCGTCCCGGTGGGCTGCGATTCCCCGCCCGCCGTGCTCAATTTCCAGGGTGGTCTGGGTTACCTGCCAGCCCTGGTGTTCCTCGCCGATGAGATGATCGCCGGGGACCCGGACGTTGTCCATGAAAATCGAGCTCTGGTCGTCGCCGGTGAGCAGATTGAGCCTCTGGAGTTCCAGTCCCGGTAAGGGGGCAGGAATCAGGAAGTATCCAAGATTCCGGTGGCGAGGAGCGTCAGGATCGGTCACTATGGGGCCAAACAGCAGATCGACGTCGCCGTGGCCGCTGATCCAGGTCTTCTGGCCGGATATGATCCAATCGTCGCCGTCGCGGACGGCCCGACTTTGCAGGGATGCCAGGTCGGACCCGGCGTTGGGCTCCGAGAAATTCTGGAAAGCCACCTTCTCGGCAGACAGCAACGGTCTCAAGAACTTGTGCTTCTGCTCCTCGGTGCCCCAAACGAGTATGGTAGCGAAAATGTAGGGGTTGGTGAAACTTCGGACTACTCTGGCCCTCTCGAATTCCTCCATGATGATGGTTTCCCGGTCACCGGACAGGCCACCGCCGCCGTACTCTTTGGGGTAGGTGGGATACAGCCACCCCTTGGCTGCCAATTGCTGGTGCATGCCGCGCCAGTAAGTGTATAGCTCGTGGGTCAGCTCCAGACGGTCCACCGGGGATTTCATGTTTTCAGGAATGTTGGCCTCGAGCCATTCCCGAACTTCCTGACGGAACTCTTCCTGTTCTCTGGAATACGGTAGCTTGAAATCCACGGGTGACCTCCACTGTTGACCTACTGGGAATGGTCCGATGGGCTGACGGCGGGGCGGGATTGTGTTGCCTCGGCCACTGCTCCAGAAGCTAATTTTACTTCTGAAAAACGTTCCGAACGTACAGTCTAGGCGCATGGGTTGTCAAGACCTTCCAATTTGGTAGCCGTTCGGGTTTGGGGATGTGGGACCCGCTTTTGGGAAAGCTGCGCGAAACATTTTTTGTTGGGCGTGGGGGGGGGTGATGCGCCTGTTTGCCCTCAGGTTGTCCTGTCCTTGACGGTGACGCTGGGTTTCGTTATAAAAGGCCGGGATTCAGTTTAGGAAGAGCCGGATTGGCCTCCGGATTTCGAGCGTTACAGGGTGGAAGATTGACATTGGTTTTTGACCTGCACGTGCATACCAATCGGGGCAGCCCCGACAGCAGCCTAACCCCCGAGGAACTGGTTGCCGAGGCGGTCCGGGTGGGATTGAGCGGGGTGATGGTTACCGAGCACGTGGGTTGGCCGCGGCAGGACTTTGAGGAGTTCGCCCGCAACCAGGGAATTGTGCTGGTGCGCGCCCTGGAGAATTACTCGCCCCTGGGACACATCATTACTTTAGGGTTGGACCGGCACGTTACCGGGTTCACCGGCGGCATCGAAACCGTCAGGCAAATGCGCAGGGAAGTGGACAATGTGGGCGGAGTAATGATACTGGCCCACCCGTTCCGGTACCTTTTCGATCTACCCGGAATATACTCGCAAAACATTCTTTTTGAAGACCCGTTGGAAATGCCGGCCAGCCCCGAAGAAGCCGCGAAGCATCCGGTGTTCGAGTTGGTGGACGACGTTGAGGTGGTTAACGGAGCCAACAACGAGAAAGAGAACCGGTTCGCCCAGGGGGTGGCCCAGTTTTTGGGGAAGCCGGGCACCGGAGGCAGCGACGCCCATTCGGTGAATGGCCTGGGAAAGGGGTCGACGGTGCTGCCGGCGGGAATCAGAAACGAGAGAGACCTTTTGGACGCCCTCCGGGCCGGGGAATATGTTCCTCAGGAGGGGTTCCACGTGGGCAAACCCCGGGAATTCATTACTTAAAGCTCCTCCAGACTTAGAACCCGTCCAGACTTAGAGCCCGTCCGGACTTAGACCCGCCGGTTTTTAGCCATTGACCACCGAGGGCACAGATAGCACGGAGATTCTTGGCGATTGGCCGGAGAGCGTTGCGGGTCAGGACTCGGGGATTCCTACCAGTATGTTGTCCCCCTCAATTTTTACGGGAAAAACAGGTAGGTCATCCTCGGCCGGCAACGACAGGACCTGGCCGGTCTTTATGTTGAATTGGGCGCCGTGCAACGGGCACATGATTTCGTCGCCATCCAGCCACCCGGCGGACATGAACGCCCTGGCGTGGGGGCAAAGGTCGTCAACGGCGTAAAACTCCCCGTCCACGTTTGCCAGCAAGATTCGGGTTTCTCCGACCCAAACCCGCTTTTTGGTTCCCGGAGCCAACTCATGGGTCTGGGCTACCGGCACAAAATTCTGGGGCATTGCTCACCTCCCGCCTGACTTGGGAACCCTGGCGCACCTTCATCGGACTACTGGCACGGGGCTATAGGCCGGCTGCAGTCTGGATGCCAATACTGTCCGGCAGCCTAAACGTTATAGCCGCGGCATTGTTCCAGTCAATGCGGCAGGCGAGGCTCCGGCCGAGAAAATGATGACACTGCCGCTCCCTTGTAGTAGTATCTGCTCGTTCCCAGGGCCAAGTTTACCGATTCCGGTGTTTGCCGTTGGCCCAAGGTGGCTTTGCCAAAACCGGACGGTCGGGGTATTCCTGAATCCACCGACCCCACGGGGCTGAAATTCGCTTGCCGCCAGTGGCATTCTCTACCGGCCTTACGTAACGGCCCAAGCGGGGCCCGGCGGATGGCGGCGTCTCGATAAATGAATTTGGTGGCGCGCTCGCTTCGTTTAATCGGCGGGTCCGGCCACGACGATATTGTCAGGGCGATACAGCCAGGAGGTAAAGTAATGGCCAACCGGTTGGAAGGCAAAGTGGCTGTTGTGACCGGCGCCGGCCGCGGCATTGGGCGGGGTATTTCGCTGCTGCTGGCCGAGGAAGGGGCCTCGGTGGTGGTTAACGACCTGGGTTGCGAGGTGGATGGCTCGGGGTCTTCCCACACCCCGGCCGACTCGGTGGTCGACGAGATCCAAAGGAGGGGCGGAGCGGCCACCGCGAGCTACGACAACGTGGTGGAAATGGCCGGCGGAGAGGCGGTGATACAGAAAGCCGCCGACACTTACGGCCGGTTGGACATTCTGGTCAACAGTGTTGGAATCCGTAAGGACCGGATGGTCTACCAGTTGACACCGGAAGATTGGGACCTGGTGGTCAACAACAACCTGAAAGGAAACTTCACGCCCACGAGGTTTGCCTGCATCCTGTTCCGGCAGCAACGCAGCGGGCGCATTGTCAACCTGACCGGCGATTCGGGCCTGGGCGCGCTGGGCGTTTCCAACATGTCCGCCGCCAGCGAGGGAATCATCGGGTTGACGAGGACGGTGGCCCGGGACATGGGGCGCTACGGCGTCACCTGCAACGCAGTTTCTCCCCTGGCGCAGACCCGCCTGTTTCCCGGGTTGGTGGAAGAGTACCGGGAGGCCAACGCCGGACTGACTCCTGAGGACGTGGCCGGGATTGGGCCGTCGCCGGCCATCCGCCGCTGGGAGGGCCCTGGCTCACCCGACGATCCGGAAAACGTGGCCCCGGTCGCGGTGCTCCTGTGCACCAACCTGGTGCCCAATCTCAACGGTTATGTGGTGGGTGTTCGGGGCGGCAGCATATACCTCTACTCCAACCCGCAGATAGAACGTAGCATTCACCGTGTGGGTCGGTTCACCATGGATGAAATGGACGTTCTGGTGCCCAAGGTGATTGCCGCCGGTATGTAGCGGCGACCTGATTGGGTAAGGGCCCTGGACGTGAAAGGAGGCCGACATGGGAGAAAGGTTAAAGGATAGAGTTGCCATTGTGACCGGCGCCGGACGCGGCATTGGCCGGGGTGTTGCCATGCTCCTGGCCGAAGAGGGAGCCTCTGTGGTGGTGAACGACCTGGGGGCAAATGTGGACGGCACCGACTCCTCGGCCGGGCCCGCTGATGAAGTGGTGGCTGAAATCCGCAGCGCCGGAGGCACTGCGGTGGCCAACCACGACTCCGTGGCGACTTACGACGGCGCCGGCGGAATCGTCAACACGGCCATCGCCAACTACGGAAAGGTTGACATACTTTGCCACGTGGCCGGCATCCTCCGGGACCGGATGATCTTCAACATGGCGGAGGAGGAATGGGATGCGGTGCTGGCGGTTCACCTGAGAGGGGCGTTCAACACCGTGCGGCAGGTGGTCCCCCACATGATCGACAGGAATTATGGACGGATCTGCCTGTTCTCCTCCGGCTCAGGCCTGGGCAACACCGGCCAGGCTAATTATTCGGCGGCCAAGGAGGGCATGGTCGGCTTTGCCCGGTCGCTCGCCCGGGAATTGGACTCTTACGGCATCACCGTCAACGCCATTTATCCCGGCGGAGCAACCCGGATGACGGGCACCGTGCCGGAAACAGCGCAGGAGTTGCGAGCCGCCCGGGGCGTCATCGGCGGAGGCCAGATGGCCGGCCGGACCCAAGACATGGAACAGGCGGCCAGGGACCCTTTGAACAACGCTCCCAAAGTGGTGTATCTCTGCACCGAGGCAGGGGGCCAAATCACCGGCCAGGTAATCGGGACCACCGGGTGGCAGATGTCCCTGTACTCGCCACGTCACGTAATTCGCAGCATACATAAGGACGGGCGTTGGACCCTGGACGAACTGGAGCAACTCGTCCCCATATCCCTGGCGTCGGGGATCGTCAATCCGGCCCCGGCCCCCGAACCGGCGGACACCGCCGGGTAAGCTCGGGATCGGCCAGCCAGGCTATACGTACAGTGAAACCAGCCCGAAGGCAGGGCTGATCTGGTTATTTCCGGAGGTTGAATTAACATGGCGGACGTCGCTAACGATGCTATCAGGCTAAAGAACATCAACCATATTACCTACAACGTGAAGAACAAGGACCTGGCTCTTGAGTGGTACCAGGACATTCTTGGATTGAAGCAAATCCCCAAAATGGTCGACAGCGACCATCTTTACTGGTTGCAACTGCCCAGTGGGGCCATGGTCCATATTATTGAGAACGCCGATGCCCCCTCCGCGCCGTCTCACCATACCGCCTTCGAGGTGGATGACCTGGACGCCGCCCGGGACGCCGTTATGGCGAAAGGCGTCGACGTGACAGAGATTCAGACCCGGAATGACGGGCAGCGGGCGTGCTACCTCAACGACCTGGACGGCAACCGCATAGAGCTTTGCACCAAGTCGGGGTTTGGAGTGCTGGTTTAGCGGGGGGTGATGGACTCCCGCCGGTTGAGGCAGTTCAGATTCCAATGGATTGCGGTGCTTTTACGACTGCGACATGGGAGTCGTTAGAGCGCCAAGTAATTGAGCGCGGTTGAATTAAAAGAGCGGAGCCATTGCCTCCGCTCTTTTTGGTTGTCCAGGGATTTTAACGGTTAGATCTGGTAGTGACGCAGCTCCACCACGTTGTCGTCGGGGTCGTAGACGTATAGGGAGATGCCGTCTCCGTGGGAACCCCAGCGTTTCCCAGGCCCGGCTTGAATCCCCACGCCCAGCCCCTCAAACTGGGTCTTGAGCGCCTCCATGTCGGTGGGTTCGATGACCATGCAGAAGTGATCCTGATTGCGCGCCCCTTCCCTGCCGATGGGCGCCTGGTCGTGGGCGAACAGGTCGATGATGGTGTCGTCATTCAGCCTGACCGACGGGAACCGGACGTCACCCGCCCGCCACTGCTCTATCCGCTCCGGTTGCAGGCCCAGCAATCGGGTGTAGAAGTCGAGAGACAACTCTACGTCTTTGACTCTGAGCACGATGTGGTCCATCTCGGAGATTTTGACCAACGGTTGGGTCTGGGTCGAAACAGGCTGCCCCGCGTGTTCTGTACTGGTTGACATCTGATGCCTCCTCTACTCCCTTGGGGGGAATGCCGGGGGTGAGTCTTGATAACGTTGAGATTCCCCAAGTATACAGGATGGAGCCTTCCCGGTGTCCATTCCACATACCTCCGGGGCTCCGGGCAACCTGCTATACTCCCACCGATGCCCGCCGTGTTTTTGAACACGAGGAAGACGGGATTACAGAGACTAGATTGTATGGGAGGGACCGGCTATGACGCAGGGAGCATCGGTACTGGACCCCCGGGCCGCCGGGGGCAAGCGGTTACAGGGGAAGTTTGCCATTGTGACTGGCTCAGGCCAGGGCCACGGCCGGGCCACGGTGCGGCGGTTCGTGGAAGAAGGCGCCGCGGTGATGATTGTTGACCGCCACCAACCGGGAGCAGAGCGGGTCAGGGATGAACTCCGCGACTACGGCGGTCGAGCCGAGATGTACATCGGGGATATCGGCAGCCCCGAGGCTGCCAAGAACCTGATGGCCACCACCAAGGAGCAGTTTGGCCGGATCGACATTCTGGTGAACAACGTGGGCGGGGCATTCAGACTGCCGGACAGCGGAGAAATGGGCTGGGAGAAGACCCCGGAAGACTTGATGGGCAACATCCAGAACAACCTGTTTACCTGCCTGTGGTGCTGCTGGTCAGTGGCGCCGATAATGATTGAGCAGCAGGCCGGGTCTATAGTCAACTTTGGCTCCCACGCTGTTCGTGGAATGGGGCGGTTGGGCTACGCTGCCGCCAAGGGTGGGGTTTGGGCAATTACCACCAGTCTTGCACTGGAGTTGGCGCCCCACAACGTGCGGATCAACCTGGTTGTTCCTCATGCCAGCACCCGCTCCGAAGGCGACACTCTGGTGACCCGTATCCCCGGTGAGGTGCCGGCTTCCAGCGGTCGGACAAACGTGTCGGTTACCGGGCCAACGTTGACTCCGATACCCCTCAACCGGCCCGGTACGCCGGAAGAGATTGCGGCGGCGGTCACGTTCTTAGCCTCCGACGACGCTTCCTTCACGACTGCCGAGACCATTTGCGTGGGCGGAGGGGCCTTCTGCCGGCTGTAGCCCGCGGGTTCAAGCCGGTGTGTTTGCCTAGTTGAGACCGGAGCTTCCACCGACTGCGAGTTGACCGCGGATTGGAGGAAGCTCCCCTGTTGGGCCACTTGGGCTGTACCACCGGCGCTGGCTATTTCCCCCCAGCCCCGGTGGTCCCATCTCGCCGGTGGTTCCATCTGATGTCTTGTCGGTGCTTACTCCGATATATCCCAGTCCAGCCATTCGCAAAGAGCGCGCCCCATAATGAGTTCCTTGTCGTTCTCGGAGAGCCAGGGAAGTTCCTCGGTGAACAGGGTCACGCATTGCCGCCAGGAACAGGGCATGCGGGTGATGTCGGTGCCCCAGAACATTCGCTGCGGACCGAAGGCGTCATAGACCTGGTGCAGGTAGTCGTGAATGTTGCTGAAAGGGTAGGATGCGCTGGAGTAACTGGGAGCGCCGGTAGCCTTGACGGCCACGTTGGGGTATTTGGCCAGCGCCAAAAGGTCGCCGAGGTTGGCGAATGCCGCCTCATCCTTGCCGCCGCCGCCCCGTCCGAAGTGGTCTACTATCAACTTGACGCCGGGATGCCGCTCCGCAATCTGGCCAACCACCGGTATGAAGGCGCTGGCGGCCAGGGCCACCGGAACACCGGCCTTGGCGGCGACGGGCCATAACCATTCCATAGTGCCGTCGCTGGGCCATACCTGTTGGTAGGGCTGCTGAAAAGTAAAGCGCAACCCTAGCATTCCAGGTTGCTGCTTCCATCCGTCAACCAGGGAGCGGCTCTCCTCCTGGTCCAGGGGGAAATTCCCCAACACCGACAGGCGGTTTGGGTGCTGCTGCGCCGCCTCGATTGCCAATTTCCCACCGTTGGGGTCCCACCCCGGAGGATGGATGACGGCGGCGGAAATCCCCGACTCGTCCATCTCCTTCAGCAAGTCGGTTGCGGAGTAGTTGGGGATTTGCCGGTGGGCCGGGTTGGCAGGGATGCTGTTGGCCCAGATGTGGACCTGAGCGTCAACGATTAGCATTGTGACTCCTTGTGATTAAACTAGCGCCGGGAAACCAACAGTGGTAGGACGACTTCTAGGCCAAGTCTGCACCGGGCAGATTGGACCGATTGGGTCAATTTTGGCAAGGGGCAAACCTGATATGGACGTTGGCTCCACCCGATTATATAGGCCTTACCTGAATTGACAAAGGAAAGGGGCCGATATAGCCTTCACGCGTACATTTGGCCCGTACATTTGAACATTGAATCTGGCTGATTTCGAACTCGACCAAGACTCGAAACTTTGAAACGGAAGTGAGGCTTTGATCGACCAGGACGAACTTTTTCAGGTACTGGAGCAACACCGGGGCGATGCCGTGGTCTTTGCCGTTTTCCGGGCGGCCAGGCATTGGTTGGATGTGTCCAAGAACCCCAAACGGGACATGCCGATTGGCACCCTGGGATTCCCCTTCGTGATGGGAAAGGCGTCCTCGTTTGCCCTGGGGATTTCGCTGGCCCAACCGGACGTGAAGTTTTTCCTTCTGGACGGGGATGGCAGCGTTTTGATGAACCTGGGGTCGTTGATTACGATTGCCGACAAGGCCCCCAAGAACCTTTACCATTTCGTGATCGAGAATGGCGTCTACGCCACCACCGGCGGCCAAGACCTACCTGGGCGCGGCACAAGCTCGTTGGAGAGGATGGGGAAAGCCTCGGGCTACGCGCACACGCACCGGTTCGAAGACCTGGAATCCTTCTCCAACGGCATTGCCGGCGTCCTGGCCGAGGAAGGGCCAACGCTTATTTGCGTCGACGTGATTCCCGACATCATGCAGGCCGAAGAACACGCCGCCCCGCCTCCGGCTCCCCCAGACCCTGCAGTTCCGCAGGTTAACACCCGCCAGGTAATTCTGAACAATCTCAGGTCGGAGTTCGGGTTAATCAAATAGTGTTTTCGGGGAGCAGCGGGCTCGGATGCGATTGGCCCCGAGTGCCTCCGAGAGTCCTGCCGAGGCCCGGTGGACAATTTTTTCATCGATGGTTATTTCGGGCCAAGGTGCAGCGAAGAAAGTGTCGGGTTAGCGGGTTGGCCCGGCAAGGCTCCCGGCCACGGAAAGAGTGGCACTGGCGCGGCGGGTCGTAATCCACGGAAACCAGAACAAGACTCTCGAGCCTCTTCCTGGCGGCTTGCTACCCGCGAAACCAATAGCTATAATTCCCCGTGCCCCTCCGTGGGCCTGTAGCTCAGGCGGTTAGAGCGCGGTCCTGATAAGACCGAGGTCGATGGTTCGAGTCCATCCAGGCCCACCAATTGGGTTTCCCAGATACAAAATGACGGCTTTTTCTCTAAGGTGCCACCAAATGAATGGTCGTCAAGAAGGTTATTGACCACAGTCTTCGGGAGGCAGGCAGGCAGTTCATCACCAGCC
Organism: Dehalococcoidia bacterium; assembly: GCA_965226825.1. Taxonomy (GTDB): domain Bacteria; phylum Chloroflexota; class Dehalococcoidia; order Lucifugimonadales; family UBA3495; genus Io17-Chloro-G2. The sequence continues at coordinate 1,794,405 of CBDDED010000003.1, read as the reverse complement.
TGAAGGCCTCCAACCGGTACTCCGAGTCCTACCTTGCCAGCCTGGAGACCACCGTGGCGATGGCTGCCACCTTCGCCGAGGAGCAGGTGTGGCCGGGCGTCCGCGGGCTAACTGTCTCTCATATGGAAGCCTACCTGGCCTACCTCCAGGGGCGCACCAGGTGGTTCGGCGAGCGGGAATACGCCGAACCCAAAAAGCTGTCCAAAGGCCACATCAATTGCCAGTATCGCCGCCTCCACCGGTTCTTCAACTGGCTTGTTGAGCGGGAATTCGTCGACGGGAACCCCCTGCATCTGATCAAACCGCCCAGCGTGGACGAAAAGACCGTCCCGGTGGTTACCGAGAATCAGATACGGGACCTTCTGACCCTGACCGACCCGGCACTGGCCAGGACTTTGGCCCACCGGTTCCGGCTGGCCCGCGACCGGGCCCTGCTTTACATGCTCTGGGATACCCCGGGGCGGCTGGCCGAGATCTCCGAACTCCGCCTCGATGACCTGGACCTGGAAAAGGGCGCGGTCCTTGTTATGGGCAAAGGCCGGAGGGAGCGCTGGATGCCCATCGGGGACGTCGCCGCTTCGGTGCTTTGTGACTATCTCCAGCACAGGGAGTCCTTGTTTCCCAGGACGGGCGCACTATGGGTGACGGAACACGGGAAGGCCATCATGCCCAACGGAATATTCCAGGTCCTCAAGCGTCTTGGGAAACGGGCCGGAATACCCGACCTTCACACCCACCGCTTCCGGCACTCCTACGCCATAAACGCCATGAGGGCAGGGATGCCGGAACGGGTTCTCCAGATAGTCGGCGGTTGGAAAAAAATACCTGACACCTATTTCAGGACCCTTGGAGCCGAGGACGCCATTCATTTTCACCGGCAGGTGAGTCCCGGCGACCGTCTTGGTAGAACTCCGACGGTGAGAAGGGCGAGGCAGCTAAAGGGCCAGGGATCGCGCCGGAGCAAATTATGACGTAGGATTTACCTAGTAGTGTCTGCTGTTTTGGTCTCCGGACCGGAATTGGACTCCGAGACTGTTCGCCCGGAGCCGAGCTATTCCAGGGTGGGCTGGCCCGGTGGATTGGGGTTGCACCCCGACCATCGCAATTTTCTCAGAAGTGCCGGAGAGTTTGGGACAGCCCGTGTTATCATGAGGCACACAGACCTAGACACAGGTAGGAATCTCAAATGACGACCAAGCTGGCGTACAGAATTCAGTCCGTCATTGACTACGACAGCCTATCCTTTGACCCGGACGAACCGGAGTCGCTGCCCGACGCCATGTTTCAATACCAGATCCTCGAAGAAATTCTCCATGTCCTGGGGACCCACATAACCACCCTTCACCCCTCCGAGGAAGTCTTCCGCAGCAGCAACACCTTCATATGTTACGAACCCGATGACCTGAACGTCCGGGTCGGTCCCGACTTCTACGCCGCCTTCGGCGTCGATGCTCTGGCCATTGAGCAAAGAAAGTTGTACCTACCATGGGAAGTTGGGAAGCCCCCCGACTTCGCACTGGAAATCGCCTCGGAAAGCACGGCTCAACAGGACCTCATCGCGAAACGCCAAATCTACGCCCGGATAGGCATTCCCGAATACTGGCGCTTTGACCGCACCGGAGGCCAATTCTACGGACAGCCACTGGCCGGGGACCAATTGGTCAACGGGACTTACCAGCCTATAGATCTGACCACCGAACCCGACGGCATCCTCAAGGGGTACAGCCAGGCCTTGCGCCTGAGCCTTTGCTGGGGAGATGAGAAGCTCGTCTTCTACAATCACGAAACCGGGGCCTACCTCCGCAACTTGAGCCAAACCGAAACTGCACTGCAGGATACTGAGGCCGCCCTAATGGATGCCAACGCCAAGATACGACAGCTCGAAGAAGAACTGCGGCGGAGGGACGAGGACGGCTAATAGCCCGAAATGTCCATGCCCCAGAGTTTATTTGTGGGTGACATAACGTCCGCACAACCGACGAAGAAGGTCGTCAAAATCGACGTAGAGTTCTTGGCGGCAAGGACCCAGACTTGCTCTGCTCTCCCGGTTCCAAGCCGCAACATTCCTATAGTAATACCAATCACATTTTACCCTTAGCTGTAACGGGTTCCGGTTATGCGTAATCCAGTCGGTTCTCGTTCCACGATCTCCGCATGTCCCCACCGGTCATCCAACCCACCACCCATAGCACGACTTCGACCTATGGATGGAGGCGGACGGTACGTTTTGTCGCCGCCGTTGACACCGGTCGGTGCAGAGGGCGACGGGTATGCCGAGATGCTGCACAAGACCGTGGACCAGTAGGAAGTAGCTGCGGGCGTCCGCTTTCTCGCATAAGAGGGCGCCGACCACCGTGTCGGTGGCATCGTCCACGGCGAACAGCAGTGTGAAGGGCGGCACCTGGTTCCTAAACCATGGGTGATTACTGCCGTCCATTTGGACCAGCAGGCCTTCCCGGGGCTTGCGCCGCGGCGGACCAGGTGCTTGGGCGGACACTCTCTCCGCCATTTAATAGTCCGTTAGAGTCCGATAAAGTCTTAATAAAGCCGTTCTTGTAGCTAATTTATTGAGACTGCGCCCTTGATTCGTCCGACAAGTTCCCCTAAAATCCAGCTAAATCCCACACATGGTGTGGGAAAATGTGTGGTAAAGGGGGATGCATGGGCAAACTCACAGTTCTCTCGGCCAAGGCACTCAGCACACCGGGCAGACACGGCGACGGGGACGGCCTTTACCTCAACATCGCTCCCTCTGGCACCAAGTCATGGGTGCAGAGGATTGTAGTTGATGGGCGAAGGCGGGACATAGGGCTGGGATCGTATCACACGGTTAGCCTTGCTCGGGCCAGGGAATCAGCCCACGCAAATCGTACCGCAGTGGCCGAGGGCCGGGACCCAGTCCTGCAAAAGCGGGAGGCGCGTGAAGCCGCCCGGTCCTTTTCCCCCTCTATCCCCACATTTGAGCATGTAGCCTCCCAAGTAATTGAGTTGCGTCGCCCGACCTGGAGCAACCCCAAGCACGCTGCCCAATGGCACAGCACCCTGGCCACATACGCCTTCCCTATATTTGGTAAGAGGCCCGTCGACGAGATCACCAGCGGTGATGTTCTCGCAGTCCTAACTCCCATCTGGAGTGAAAAACATGAGACGGCCAGCCGGGTTCGCCAGCGTGTAGAAACCGTCTTCGACTGGGCTATAGCCCATGGCTGGAGGCTGGACAACCCCGCGGGCAAAGCGGTCCTTCGGGTGCTGCCCCGAATGTCCAAGTTGAAGAGCCATCACAGATCCTTACCGTACCAACAGGTCCCGAATGCATTGGGGCAGGTCAGGGAGTCTACCGCCGACCCGCTGACCCGCCTGTCTTTTGAGTTTCTCGTGCTGACCGCGGCGCGGTCCGGCGAAGTCAGGATGTCCACCTGGTCGGAAATTGACCTGGAGTCGTCCACTTGGACCGTTCCGGCGAAACGGATGAAAGCCCGCCGGGAGCATCGGGTTCCCTTGCTCCACCGGTGCCTGGAAATCCTGGCCGAAGCCAGGGAGCTGAGCCAACGGGGCAGTGCTCTCATTTTCCCGGCAACGACCGGCGAATCCCTGTCAGACATGACATTCTCGGCGCTGTTGCGGCGTCTGGGTATACCGGCGGTACCCCACGGGTTTCGAAGCAGCTTCAAGAACTGGTCCCTGGAGGCTAGTCTCATTGATGACCGATGGTTCCTGAGCGAACTTGCACTGGCACATGACATAGGCAAAGAAACGGAAAAAGCCTATGCCACCACTGACCTTCTCCAAGCACGCAGGTCTCTGATGGAAGCATGGGCTGAGTTTTGTCAAACGGAGTGTGGGTTGCCTACGGGCCGCAGTGAGGGGTGATCGCCCCACAAGCCAGCACCGTCCAGTTGACGGACAGCGGGCACCGCGAGTTTGAATCAGGGCCAAACAGTCGGCAACGGCAGGGAGTAACGCCGGAACCGGTTAGGCCTCGGCTGGTTATAATATCCGCACCCGATAAGGAGGTCGGAGGATGCTTTCGGCCAGCGGAGATGACCATTTGGACGGCAATAAGCGAGACGGAACTGGACGCTCAGGTCTCTATGTCGACGTAGAGAACCTGAAGGCTGACGGCCGGGCCATGGTCCAGGGACTGGTCGAAAACTGGCCGGACAAAGCACCGAGGCCGACGCGCCTGTCACTATACGTGCGGGCGGACCAGGTCGATTTGTGGAGGCTATGGGCCACAAGCCTGTTCACAGACCCGGAGGTGAAGGTCAATGGGACCCAGCATTTTAGCCTTTCGTCATCCAAGAACTCGGCAGATATTGCTATCGCAACCAACGCGATGGCCGATTTGGTTCTCCAAAGAGTCACTCACGTCGTGGTTTTCAGCGACGACAGCGATTTTATCTCGCTGTACGCCGCCATCCGGGACGATCCGGGCATCCCGTTTTCTGGCGACAAGGTCCCTTTCCTCTGGATCGTGACCGACCGGGAGGACACGTTATCGGCCACGGTCAAACAGTTCTTCCCGTCCAACAAGCTCCATATTGTAGAGGCGGGACGCAATCAAAAAGAAAACGTCATGTCTTTGGAATCGTCGCAGCACAATCCAGCGCAAAGCCCCCCAGCCCCATCCAAGGATTTATGGATTGAAATGGCGGAGGCGGTGCTCCGAGACATCCCCGTAGGCTCATTCAAGAGCACAGATTGCCTACCAGTTATCAGGGACAGCTGGCCGAACCATCCTTTGGCCAGGGCCGGTGGAGCTGAGTTTGGAACACAGTTCAAAAATAACATCTGGCCGATTCTTGAAGTCCGAGGCGTAAAGATTGACAACCCGGAGAGGAAGCCTATTCGGTACGAAATGACGGAACAGGCAAAGCATACTGGCGTTTGGGTTTGAGTTGCCAGAGGACCGGCTAGCCGCCTTCTGGGACAACGGCCCGATGCCAGCGTTGGCCCGGCAGGTGGTCTACTTCAGAGTCACCTTTTGCAACGCTGAAAAGCATCGCCTAGGTTGAGATCCCTCACTCATACTGTAAGCCATTTTCGCCCCTGTACTCCAATCGGTACGCTGCTGGGTACAAGACTAACGCCTGTTCTTCCTGCATTTTCACCAGTTGATTGCCGTCAACCTCAATCGGGACCCCTTTAACGGTGGTCAAAACCAGGGAGTACAAGTCCGGGAATCTTTGGCAGAGGTCCCATAGTGGCCTCTTCCTGTCACATCGCCCAACGGCTCCACGAGGACATCGCCTTCCAGGTGCTGGCGGCCAACAACACCCCCGACTTCCGCACCGTCTCCGACTTCCGAAAGAACCATCTGGAGGCGTGGGGAGACCTGTTCATGCATGTGCTGGAGCTTTGCCAGCGGCAGATCTAATTATCGTTGATCACATGACAGCCCACCTAACCAGAGTTGCGGGTTATTATCACAGCAAAACGTTAACTAGAGCGGCGGAGAAAAAGGCGTGACTACTATGATGGACAACGAACATTTCTTCAGAGCGATGCTTGCCATGGCCAAACGTAGAGGGCAGATGTTTGTGACTTGGGGCCAGGGAGGCGTCATACCCGTAGAGCCTCCTGTTCCTTGCAGACACGCGCCTCATACCGACGCCGAGACATATTCAGTTGACGACGTTTCCTTTTTGGTGGAACGGCACCAGAAAGGCGATTTATTCTATGCAGGGGGATTTAATGTGCTGTCGAGGTTGCCGATCCGATCCGATGGACCCCTTCTCAGCTACAGCGTCACCCTATGCCGGCCGGAATGGAGGCTCCCCTCTGACATTAAAATAGGAGATTGGATTTTCACAGGGCCTCACCACTGGGATCTTGTTAACAAGGATTTTCCATATTCACCGGACTTATCGATCAGCGGCTGACGGGTCAGCGGACAACTGGCATAAGGGTTCCTGGCAGAAAGGAGTGAGGGGACACTTCGTCACTCGGTGCAGACTGGAAGGCGGGATAGGCAGGCAAGCGACAGTTTCCGAGTCCGCGGACCCTTGTAGTTGCTACGTGATTAGGCCAAATAGATCGTTCGATTGGCTAGGTGCTTCGTTCTGAAACCATATGGTCGGCCGCCGCCCAGGTGGCTTGCACCATGTCGGTAATACGTAACCTAGCTTGAATGAAACTATCAATCCCTTCGATTATCCGTACTGCCCGCGTCCAATCGTCCAAATCTGACGGAGCAAATATGGGGGTTTCAACTGGCACTTGATGTCCGGGATTCACTACCGCGAGTTTGGACACGATTTCTGAAGCACACTGTATGCCACGTATCAGTCGCAAGGCCGAAACCAGCGAAATTTTTGCCTTACCAAAGGTGGTTTCCGGCAACGAATTAATAGTTCTAGCAACCTCCTGAAATCCGGGGACGACCATTGCGTAATCCCTGAGGACTTCTGGAGGAGGTCCATTCCCTCCAACAACCACATTCACGCCAAGTGCTTCAAGGCCGGCCAGTTGCTGTGCTATTACGGAGGCCACGGACACCAAGCCGCGATGCAGGTGTATGAATTCTCTTATTGGTATGGAAACTTCCGCAGTATCATGATGGTAATCATAGGGCGGCGTCTGCACGATAGCTGCGAGGAGTCGGGCTTTCAGTGCTTTCCAACCCTCTCCCGAGACGCCGAGTCTGGCGCCAGGAAGTGGAATTGAGTGTTGAGGCACGGCAGAAGCTATTGTTTTGACGGTGTGGATGACATGATCAGTGTCCGGCGACACGTCTAGTGCCAAAACGTAGCCATCTTCGGGGCTGTTCAGAGCATTGCGGGACGGCGTTTTTCCAGTGAGAACACTGCAGAGGCGCATTAGGGAAATCGGAAGATATATCCAACGCTCTACATTCTGGTCGGCATCGCTCCACCAGGCAAGATACAACTGACCATCGTCGCTGCGCCGCAAGATGAGGCGTGGTCCGTCGTAGTACTGAAGAACGTGCTCAAATGTTAGCTCGCGCCAAGGCGGGCCGGGAATTTTCGTGCCTGGTATTGCCTCTAGCACTTTGCCGCCGCTTCTACACTTGCCATCTGTATGCCACGACCCTTGCGAATGCGGTTGGCGCAAAGTATTGGGGCATCCACCAAGTGTGATGAGATTCTCCGACGTCTCTGGGCGTCTCTTGCACCTTACCGGCCCGTTGGTCAAGAGTCAATCTTGCGATCTTGTCACCTAAGTTGGGAAATTGGCGAAAACACGCTACCGCGTCGCCGATGTCCGTGTAGGTTGACAGTCCCATCGTTTCGCACTGGTTAACCCTACCAGTATTGATCCTTCTTTGAGCTAGTATCTGGTTTTGGTGATACAAGGAGACAAAGTCATCCCACATCGGAGGGTCGTTCTTTATGATTCGGTAATGATTTTCGTTAGGATGGCTTGCTCCTGAGGGAGGACAATCTGCCGGGAAATCGGTCGGCCACATTTCTATAAGTCCGTGGGAGTGTTCCGCAAGGAATCCATCCCTGACATACTACACCAAATCTAAGAATCCTCTGAACAAGTCGGGTGGGATGTGGCATAGTAAGGATGAACCAGCCGGTGCCTGTTGAGGGAGTGAAGGCAGATTGAACAGCCGACGTTTGCGGACCTGCAATACCAGGGCAAGAGTCGCAAGACCCGCCGGGAGTTGTTCCTGGAACGGATGGACGGCTTGATTCCCTGGCAGTTGCTGGAGGACCGCATCCGCCCCTTCTACCCCAAGCCCGGGCGGGGACGCCACCCCTACCCCCTGTCGGTCTTGCTGAGAACCAACTGTGTACAGCTTTTTTACAACCTCAGCGACCCGGGCATGGAGGACCTGCTCTACGAGTCCGACCCGGTGCGGCGGTTCGTGGGTCTGAAGTTCTCGGGTCCCCTGCCCGACGAGACCACCATCCTCAACTTCCGTCATCTCCTGGAACAGAACAACCTGGGGCAGGGCCTGCTGGAGGACATTAACGCCCACCTGGAGTCCCAGGGGCTGAAACTGCGGGAGAGAACCATCGTGGACGCCACCATCACCCTGGCCCCGTCCTCCACCAGGAACCGGACCGGGGAGCGGGACCCGGAGATGCACCAGACCAAGAAGGGCAACCAGTGGCATTTTGGGATGAAGGTGCACATCAGGGTGGACTCCGACACCGGCATTGTCCACAGCATGAGCGTGACTGCCGCCAACGTGCACGATGTTACCGAGACGCACAATCTGCTGCACGGTGGCGAGACGGTGGTGTGGGGCGATGCCGGGTATCAGGGGGTTCACAACATGGAGGAGAGCCTGGGGTTTTCGGTGGAATGGCTGGTGGCAATGCGTCCGGGGCGCCGCCCGACGCTGGAGCCTGGAAGCGGGGAGGCGCTGGCGGAGAAAGTGAAGGCATCGGTGAGGGCCAAGGTAGAGCATCCATTTTGAAGGTAAAGCGTCTGTTCGGGTACGCCAAGGTACGCTACCGGGGTTTGCGGAAGAACATTGTAAAAGGCGGAGGTAAAGTGGACCACCTGGACGGATTGACCGCCTGACATTGTGGCTGTCGCTGTTCAGTATAAATGTCCGTCTAACTGTTCGGCAGAAATGTCACCCGTTTGGTCTGCGATGGTATCAGATGGCTACACCGTGGATGCGACCGGGAACCGACGGGTCGGTGGACTCTCAGCATCAATATATCTCCTGACCGTGTCTCTATGAATTCCCAATTCCCTGGCCATCCGCCGAATGGACATCCCCTCAAGCTTCGCCTGCTGCACCGCCTTCCACCTCTCCTTCTGCAGAAAAGTCGGCTTCCGGGGTGATGCGACTATCTGTAACCCGGCTACGTCTGGAGCGTCCATTGCCGCAGCATCAGCATCTTTTTCTTGATCTGGCTTTGCGCTCGGCAGTTCGATATCCGTAACTGAAAGTTTTGACGCGAGTTCGGGGTCGGGGGTCAGGATGGTGGCAACTGAGGAAGTCCCGTTGCGGCTTCGGAGAAATGCAGGACTGGGCGGCGCTTCCTGTGAAGCGATGATGCGTCCCTCATGCTGTAGCGACAGCCGGCCGTCCAATCCCTCCAGCACCACGACAACCGCTCCGGCGTAGCTGCGGCGTTGCTGACTGGGCAGGAGTTGCAGGGTGTGTCTGTAATACTTCACGGTGTTGTCCCGGGCCACTCTCCTGCGGTGCTTGAAGCACAGGATATGCTTCAAGCTCGACTCCGGACCCAAGGGCCGGAATGCCGGTTCGGGGCACTGGGCCGGAACCCCAAAACGCCGGTTGAACCTGGGCAGGAACTGCTGCAAGACGGCCCCGGCCTGTTCAACGGTGGTTGCTCCCGCGAGCCGCAGTTCCGTGATCAGCCGGTCCTGAAAAGTTCCGGCCGTCCGCTCCACACGCCCCTTTGCCTGGGGCGACATGGCGAATATCACTTGAACCCCCATCTCATCCATCGCCCGTCCGAACTGGGTTGGCATCCCGTCGGGCTGATATTCCGAACGGTGCTTGAAAACAGGATGCCGGTCGGTATACAAGGCGAGGGGAACGCCGTAGCGCCGGAGCAGGCCCTGCATCAGCAGGAAGTAACTGCTGGTATCCTCATGATCGCAGAATATGGCGTTGACCACGGCGCCCGTGGCATCGTCCACCGCGAACAGGATCGTGAACTGAGGTCCGTCTTCTCCCAGCCACCGGTGATAACTGCCATCCAACTGGATCAGCATGCCTTCCCGTGGCATCCGCTGTCGGCGCACCCGGTGCTTGGGCGGACGCCTTCGCCGCGGACTGGCGAGACCGGCGTTGACCAGGATACGTCGCAGCGTAGTCCGGGCCATATCAAGGCCCTCGCGTTCACTGAGCAACTCTGAGAGATGGGTGTGGTTAGCTCCCTCGTACACCGTTCGAGCCAGGTGAACCACCCTGCTCCTGGTCGCTTCGGGAATAGCGTTGGCCGGCTTGCGGCCCCGGTGGCCATGAGCAACGGCGGCCGCTCCTCTCTCCTGATAGGCTGCCAGGATGCGCCTGGCTTGGCGAGTGCTGACACCCATCAGAGTGGCTGCCTGGTCCAGGGCAATGTGCTCCGCGAGCAAACTGTTCAGAATCTGTAACCTGGTCTGTTCTTTCTGGGTCAAAGTCACATTCTCCATGAGGTGAGTGTGACATTTCTCCTGGCCAGTTAGTGAGGACGCTTTCGCTGAACGTCAACATTGTGGCGGTTGAAAAATGTACCGTCCTCTGCCATCCATAGGTTCGAAGTCGTGCTTATGGGCGGTGGGATGGATGTACCAGGTGGACGTGTATCTAAGGGTCCGACGGGCGGTGATGGTGGATGGGATGAGCATACGGGAGGTCTCCCGGGTGTTCGGCCTGCACCGGGACACGGTGCGCAAGATTCTGGCCTACTCAGCGCCGCCGGGCTACCGGCGACAGACTCCGCCCCGGCGTCCCAACCCTTCGACAAGCTCAGGAGGAGCCCTTCACCGGCGTCATCGACCAAATCCTGGTAGACGACCTCAGGCGTCCCAGGAAGCAGCGCCACACAGCCCAGCGGATCTTCCAGCGACTCAGGGACGAGCATGGGTTCGGCGGCCAGTACACCATAGTCAAGGATTACGTGAGGGAGCACCGCCGCGGGTCGCAGGAGATGTTCGTGCCCCTGTCCCATCCGCCGGGCCACGCCCAGTGCGACTTTGGCGAGGCCCTGGTGATCATCGGCGGGGTGGAACAGAAAGCCCACTGCTTCGTCCTGGACCTGCCTCACAGCGACGGATGCTTCGTAAAGGCTTACCCGGCCGAGACCACCGAGGCCTTCCTCGACGGCCATGTGTCGGCATTCGCATTCCTGGGCGGAGTGCCCCAGAGCATCCTGTACGACAACACCAAGCTGGCGGTGGCCAGGATCCTGGGGGATGGACGGAGGAAGCGCACCCGGGCCTTCACGGAACTCCAGTCCCACTACCTGTTCGATGACCGGTTCGGCCGTCCCGGCAAGGGCAACGACAAGGGGAAGGTCGAGGGGATGGTCGGCTATATGCGGCGCAACTTTCTGGTGCCGGTACCATCCTTCGAGAGCTTTGAGGCGCTGAACGCCCACCTGGAGCGTCGCTGCCTGGCGCGGATGGATGCCAGGTTGAGGGGCCACTCGGAGAGCATAGGTCAACGGATGGAACGGGACCTGGAGGCCCTGCTGCCTCTGCCGGAGGCGCCCTATGACGCTTGCGAGAAACAGGCGGGCCGGGTGAGTTCGTTGTCGCTGGTCCGGTACCGGACCAACGACTACTCGGCGCCGGTGGCTTACGGGCACCGGGACGTTCTGGTAAGAGGCTACGTGGACCGGGTGGTCATCAGCTGCGGGGCCGAGGTCATCGCCCGCCATCACCGCTCTTACCAGCGGGATGATTTTGTGTTCGACCCCATCCACTACCTGCCCCTGCTGGAGCAGAAGACGGCGGCCCTGGACCAGGCCGCTCCCCTGCAGGGATGGGACCTTCCCGAGGAGTTCGCCACGCTGCGACGCCTGCTGGAGTCCCGGATGGGACGAAGGGGCAAGCGGGAGTTCGTCCAGGTGCTCCGGCTATTGGAGCATTTTTCGCCTGGGGAAGTACACGCCGCGGTTCGGGATGCCCTCCGGTTGGGGGCTTTGAGCTTCGACGCGGTGAAGCATCTGGTGCTCTGCCGGCTGGAGGGCCGGCCGCCCCGCCTCGACCTGGAGCTCTATCCCTACCTGCCCAGGGTTAGGGTCAGCACCACATCGACACGAGACTATATGACTCTCCTCGCAGGGAGGGCGGCATGAACGACCGGTCCACGCTGCTGCTGGAACACCATCTGAAGGAACTGAAACTGCCCAGCTTCCTCCGGGAGTACGGGAAGATGGCCTCCCAGTGCGCCGCCGAAGGGGTGGACCACTCCCAATACCTGCTCAGGCTGGCGGAACTGGAACTCATCGACCGTCACCAGCGAATGGTGGAGTAGCGGATCCGGTCCGCCCGTTTCCCCGCCGTCAAAAGCCTGGACACCTTCGACTTTACGGCCATCCCGTCGGTGAACAAGGCGCTGGTGATGGAGTTGGCCCGCTGCGAATACGTCCAAAACCGGGAGAACGTCATCGCCGTCGGCAACAGCGGCACCGGCAAGACCCACGTGGCCCTGGGACTGGGCCTGGCCGCCTGCCAGAAAGGGATGTCCGTGGGCTTCACCACGGCCGCCGCCCTGGTCCACGAGTTGATGGAGGCGAGAGACGAGAGGCGTCTGCTGAATCTACAGAGACAACTTTCCCGTCTGAACCTGCTGATCATCGGCGAGTTGGGTTTCGTCCCCCTGTCCCCCACCGGGGCGGAACTGCTCTTCGAGGTCTTCAGCCAGCGCTACGAGCGGGGCTCCATCCTGGTGACCACCAACTTGCCCTTCGACGAATGGACCGAGGTCTTCGGATCGGAGAGGCTGACCGGAGCGTTGCTGGACCGGCTCACCCACCACGTCCACATCCTGGAAATGAACGGCGATAGCTACCGGCTCAAGCGTAGCAGGGAGGGAGTTGCCTCCCAAACTCAAGACGAGCCTCACGAAGAATAGGTAGCATCAAGACCTTCCCGCCTGTCCTCTGCTGCCCCACTCGTCATCAGGCCATTTCCCTCAACAAGTGGTGCGGACATTTATGCCGGCCAGTTAGCTCGGACTTTTTCGCTGGCCTTACACACCAGGTGGTACAGTTTTACTCCGCCCCAGTGGCCCAACATTCCTCCGCCATTGACACGCCGGGTAGGTGACGCTGCCGCTGACCCGGCTGATGGTGACCACCTTGTCTTCCAGGGGCTGGCGCAGGGACTCGAGGGCGGTGTGATTGAACTCAGGCAATGCGTCCAGGAACAGCACACCCCGGTGGCTCATGGTAATCTCTCCGCGCCGCAGCGTCCGGCCTCCGCCTACTAGGCCGGCGATTGGCGCAATGTGGAAGGTACTAGAGTCAGCCGCCAGCCAAGTTGGAAGCTAGCTGGTTTTGTTTTGGGGCGTGGGCGGCTTCCGTACCTTAAGAATCTACGGCAGACCCAACCACCATTGACGGGAAAGGGCCCTTCCCGAGGCGTATATGGATCTCTTCTCCCAACCTGACCAGGCCCCTCAGCTCATCAGAGGTCAACTCAGCGCTCGGGTTAACATGCTCAGCAGCCTCGGACCTGTCACCAAGCCCCGCTGTGAGCTTTGCCACTAGCTCGACCGTCCCCCTGGCCTCTCTGACGGCCGTTAATGCTGTCCTGAGGTCCCCGGCCTCCGCAGTCCTAGCCAGAATCCCCAAAGTCTCTATTTGAAGCCTCCGGAGTGCCCCAGCAGACTGTCAGCATGGGCCACTTCATTGGCCTCTTGGGCCCTCATGAGGGTGACAGGCAGGTGTCCCCGCTGCTGACGGTATACAGCGGGAGCCGATGCCTCGAAGCGCTTCGCAACAGACCTATAGGGGGTTCCTGTTATTAGGGCGTGGTCGATGGACTAAAGGGAGAGGTGTTTGCATATCGTGCAGGTACGAGGCATCAGGGTACTCGATAGGGGGTATACAAGGTAGAAATCAATCGTATCACCATCTGGGACCTTATCACTGATTCCCTGGTAAGGGTCTTGGGTACCGCTAACCTGCGGGTTGGCTATTCCGGGAAGTTGGTCGAGTAGTGGACGGCCATTTCGCGGTGCCCCCAGTATTTCCCGTCTGGACCGGACCCGCTACCTCAATGGCCGCACACCCAACGCGGTGAAGATGGCCATGGAGTCGTCCAGCATGAATATGGCTTCGGCATGGTCTGCTTCACCGCCGCGCCGCGCAAACGAGCCCCCAGTCCCGTTGCTTACTTGGGCTTGAACTTCCAGCCTGCCCGCATTCTGACCCATCGTGGAACAGGAAAACACACGACTGCCGTCCCTGATGTTGGCAGAGCTTCCAGTTGTCCTGATGGTCAATATCCTAGTGGTTGGGAGTATCTTTGCCCGGCAGTTTATGCACCATTCCAAGGAATCGGGTCGCCCGGTGGTTATTTCCCATCTCCTTATCTACACACAACTTGATGATCACCGCGGGCCAGCGGTCCGCAGATTGTACCCCAGGCAATCCGACCGAGAGGTCGGCGGGCCAAACGTTTATCCCGCGTTCGGTCCCTTATGTCCGGCCCCGCAACCTCGGGTCGAGCACGTCCCGGAGGGAGTCGCCCAGGACACTAAAGGCGAACACCGCTAGCGTAATAAACACTCCCGGGGCCACCGCCAGATATGGAGCGAACAACATATCTTTGAGGGCGTTGGAGAGCATTCCTCCCCAAGTCGGTGTGGGCAGCGGTATGCCCAGGCCCAAGAATCCCAGGGCGCTCTCTGTGATGATGGCCACGCCAACCAGGCCGGTGGCTACGACAATATAAGGGGCAAGGCAGGCGGGGGCGATGTGCCTTAATATGATGCGCAGCTCGCTGGCGCCGATCGCCCTGGCCGCTTCTACATATTCGGTCTCCTTTATCACCAAGGTGCTGGCCCTAACCACCCGGGCCCCATAGGGGATAAAGGGCACGGCTATGGCAATAATGAGGGTGCTCATGGAACGGTCCAAGGCGGTCAGCAACGCCATGGCCAGGATGATGACCGGAAAGGCCATCAAGAGGTCCACGAAGCGTTGCATGATTGCGTCGGTCTTCCCACCGTAATAACCGCTGATCAGCCCCAAGGCCCCGCCGACTAGCGTGCCAGCCACGGAGGCAACCACCCCCACCACCAAGGACCGCCAAGCGCCGTGGAGAATCCGGCTGAGAACGTCCCGCCCGAATTTATCCCCGCCTAGAGGGCTATCGCTCAAGCCGGGATTTCCGTATTTTTCGGCTACGAGCAGTTCGAGGGGGTCGTGGGGGGCCACATGAGGGCCGGCGATAGCCATCAACACCAGGCCGACGATGATGGCCCCGCCCACCGCTCCCAGCGGCGAACGCCGGCAAAAGCGGACTAAGCCACGCCAGAAGCGGGACCAGGTTCTGGGAATAGTATTGTCAACGCCAAGTGATGCCATGGGTCCTCGCCATCGAACTTTACTATACCTAAGCCAAGGTGGAAATTACATGGAGGCCCATACTGCTCCCTGCGGGTTTCACCGTGGCTTCAGTCTAGTACCGGATTCTGGGGTCCAGCCAGGCGTACAACAAATCTGTGAGTAAGTTGACCACTACTACAATGCCAGCAAAGAAAAAGACCATCGTCTGGACCAGCGGAAAGTCCCGGTTCAACACGCCGGTGGCAAAAAGTGTCCCCCATCCTGTCATATTGAACACCCTTTCAGTTACTACCACCCCGGCCAACAGGGCGACAAACTGCAGGCTCCCAACCGTTACAATAGGGATAAGCGCGTTCCGTAATCCGTGGCGGATGATTACGGTTCGCTCGCTCAGCCCTTTGGCCCTGGCCGTCCGCATGTAGTCTTCGTGAATTACCTCCAGCAGCGAGGAGCGGGTCATGCGAGCTATGAAGGCCACCTGAAAGTACCCCAAAGTGAACGAGGGCCAGACCATTATTTTGAAATTCCGCCACGGGTCGTCGAAGGGACTAACCCACCTCAGCTCCGGTTGCCAGGAAAACGTTTTGACCAGGAACAGTGTGATCATTATGCCCAGCCAGAACACAGGCACGGAAAGGCCAATAATGCTAAACACCCGAAGGAAGTAGTCGATCCAAGTGTTGTGGCGGATGGCGCTGATGGTGCCCAGTGGTACCGCCAGCACCACCGCGATGACCATTGTGTAGACCGCCAGGTTCAGGGTTACCGGGAAGGTTTCGATCAGCAGATCGGATATTGCTCTGCCGCTGAAGAACAACGAGTTGCCCAGGTCGCCGGTGAGCATGCCGCTGACCCAATTCCAGTACCGCTCAAGCAAAGGCGCGTTCAGCCCCAACGTCTCCCGGAGATCCGCCACCGTCTTCTCGTTGGCGGCGTCGCCCAAGATGGCGATTGCCACATCCCCGGGTATGACGGCCATGATGAAGAAGATTATCAGCGACACCCCAATCAAGGTGGGAATCGCTAATAGGAGCCTTCGAGCAATATATTGCTTCAATTTCTTGCAGAGCCCGGTCTGTGCGGCCGTAGGCCGATTAAGCTTATATCTGTTTTCCTTTGGGGGAGGCGTTTTTCATGCACTCGCCCGCTTGGCGGTTCCAGCAGCTTGGATTCGTTTTGGCTGTGTCTCATTCGCGGGTGCGGTTCCCTGGTTGGTTAATGTCGGGGGAGCCCACATTGGGGCTTGGAAAGATGAGGGCTCCCCTGGCTGGTTAAAGTCAGGGGAGCCCTCATTGGCAGCTTGGTAAGATGGGGCGTCTACGGCCTGGAAGTAGGCAACTGCGGGAAGTCCAGCCAAACGTATTCCATCCTGGCGTTGGTGCTGCGAATATCGGGGGTCGCAGTCCAGCCCTTCACGAAATCCCATTTGGCGTGGTTGATAATGAACCAGCCCATGATCAGGGAGGCGGCATCGTTCATTGCTAATTCATCCATCTCCCACACCAATTCCCGGCGCTTTTCAAGGTCAGACTCTACATCCTGGGCTGCCCACAGGTCGTCCAACTCGGGCAAGGAGCGATGTTGGTACCACCGGCTCCCATCGGTGATGTACCACGCCCCGAAGGTAGATGTCGGGTCGTAGAAGTTCATGGCGGCGCCCAACATGGACATGTCGTACTCGCCGGATATCTCATTGCCCCGGACCGTGCCGACGTCCGTCATTTCAAGTGGGATATCGATGCCCACCGCTTTGAGCATGGGCTGGACGATCTGGCAGTAATCGACGCTGAAGTCGTGGTTGACGGAGCATTGCAACGATTTGCTGCCCCAATCGATTTCGCCCTTATCTGCTTCGTAGTCTGCCAACAGCTCTCTGGCATGTTCCCGCCGCACCTCCATGTCCGGGCCATAACCGATGAGTTTGGCTTGCCGTTCCGGTGGCAAGACCCAAGATCCCAGAGGGTGAAGGGCCGTCCCAACCGTGTTCCTATTACTGGACACTGTGGAGACAAATGCGCGGTCGATGGCTTCGCTGATAGCCTGCCGGACTCTGATGTCGTCGAAGGGCTCCCGTGTGGTGCTCAAGGACACGGTGGCCGCCGTCAGACTCGTGGCGTTGGAGATGACGATGTCATCCGACGCGTCCCTTAACGCCTGGGCCTGGTCGTCGCTCATATTTGCATGAGGGGCCGAGTCAAGCCAATAGGTGCGCCGGGTCAATATCGCGTTCGCACGGAGCCCATCGTCATCGATAATGTTGTATTCGATTTCGTCTAAGTACGGGAGGTTCGACTTGAAATAGTCCGTATTCCGTTCGTAGAGCCACTGTGTGATCGTCGGATCCTCACTTAGCCTGAAGGGCCCGGTGCCGATATGTGACGCCATGGTCGGGGTTACTAGCGCGTTCACTGGGTCCGGCTCCAAGATATGCTTGGGCAGCACGGCATGAAACCCGTTGGCAAAGATTTGCACCGCCAGCTTCGCCGGCTTTGTGGCGTGAACCACAAACGTGTTCGCGTCCGGCGCTTCGAAGCTTTCGAATAGGGTATTAAAGGAGCCATTGCTGAACATGACAGCGCCCTCGGGCGGATTCAATATCCGGTTCATGGTGAATAGGACGTCATCTGAGGAGAATGGCGCGCCGTCGTGCCATCTCACACCCCCCGCCAGGTTGAATGTGATCGTGAGCCCGTCCTCGCTTATCTCCCAGGAGGTGGCCAGGTCCGGGATGATTAACTCAGCACCTTGGTCGTACGGGCTGGTGGCTAGCAACCCATTGTAGAGGGGCGCGGTCGTGGTATAGACGCCCCCAAGGGAGGTTTGTTGCATGTCGCCGGTGGGAATAAGTTCCGGTCCGGCAGTTAGGAATTTGCCGCCGTACCTGGGAGTTTCGCCGTTGGCCGCAGCCAGCGCCTTTGGGCCTCCCGCGAGCAGTTGCTGATGGGCCTCATTGACTCCGATTTGTTGAACCACCGCCGTGGGAACAGCAGTAGGGGGTGTATTCGCCGCAATCGCCCCGGACACTATCGTCTGCACCTGCGCGGCCGTCAGACCCTCCGGAGCGGCGGCGGCGGCCGCGGCAACCGCCGCCTCGACGATCGACCGGACCTCGTCTGCGGTGGTCCCAGAGGCTGTGGCCTCGTCTGCTGTGGTCCCAGAGGCTGTGGCCTCGTCTGCTGTGGTCCCAGAGGCTATGGCCCCGGCTACCGCGCTGTCGATTGCAGCCTGGATGTCTTGCGCCGACAGGCTCGGCCCTGCGGGCGCGGGCGTTGGGTCATCCCCGCCGCACGCATTCGCCAGCATTCCCAGCGCTAACAGAATCACCGAGAGCAAGAGTATTTTTCGCATGTTACAACCTCTGTCCGAATGACATGATCGGCAGGACACGGCTTGCACAGCTTTTTGATAATTCCGAAATGGAAGTGGCGCCGTGATTGACCCTACGGTATTATCACTTTCTTTAAATCATTGTCAATAGGTTTCCGCAATCCATCAGGGCAATGGCATCTGGATGATGCTATTCAATTTTGAGAGGAAGTGGAGCCACCATTTAACGCCGAATCCACCCCCAACAGGTCCGGGTTGCTCCGGGGGAAGGGCTTTGTCCACCAAGGCTTGATGGGACTTAACCTCGCTTGCGTGTCTAGCTGCGGTCGGCTAAGAAAGTGTCCGTCGCCCGCTGCAGCCCTGCTCTTCTGTTGACCTGCAATTCCTCTTTGCGCTCGCTGGCCCACCGTTGAGACGCGATGATGCCGGTCAAAGACCCCTGGAAGTGGGGCATCACATAACGGGCCAGTAATTCGAAGCTACGGTGAATCTTGTCCCGAGGCGCCCAATCCTCCGCACGTATCATGAAACTGCCGAATCCTCCACTGATCTCCTGGAGCCGTTCGATTGCGGCGATGCAGTCGTCGGGTGTACCTACGATCCACTGATTGTGGTCCACCATGTAGTCCACTATTTGGTCGGTAGGTACATCGGGCGCCGGGTTACCCAGGGTCCCGGCGGAATACTCGGTGACAACACGCGCGCTACCCACCCGGATGTCCTCGTAGGCTTCCTTGCGGCTTTCCGCCAGGTGGCAGCCCATCACGATTCCCCAGTCTTCCCGGCGCACAACCTTGTTGTGCTCCGCCGCTGTATTCTCGGCAATGGACCAGAGGTCCGACAGGGAGGTCTTGCGGACAGTTTCCCGGGGTACGCTAAAAGAGAGGACCGCTGCACCGTGCTTTCCCGCCAGGGTTACGCCGAATGGCGACTCCACCGACGCCACCGCCACGGGTATATGGGGCCGTTGATAAGGTCGCAGCTGAAGCACGGCATCGTTCAGGTCAAACCAGTCACTCTTGTAAGTAATCGGGTCAGTCTCAGTGAACAACCGCATAATAATACCGAGCGACTCGTCCGTCATCTCCCGCTGTCGATCCGGGTTGATACCCAGCATGAAGGCATCGGAACCCAGGGCTCCAGAGCCCACGCCCAATATCACCCGGCCGCGGGTGAGGTGGTCCAGCAAAACCATGCGCTGGGCCACCATGTAAGGGTGGTGATATGGCAGGCTGACCACACCGGTCCCCAGTCGGATCTGGCGGGTCCTTTCGGCGGCGGTGGCCATGAACAACTCCGGCGACCCAATGGTTTCCCACCCGGCGCTGTGGTGCTCTCCGATGTATGCTTGGTCGAAGCCTAAGGCGTCCAGCCACTGGATCAACTCCAGGTCCCTTTCCAGTGCTAAGGTCGGATTTTCACCCACCCGATGGAATGGTCCCAGGAAAATTCCGAACTTCATTGTGATAGTTGATGTCATGTCGCCGTCCTCCATCGTTTTGCGGACTTACAGACTTAGTGCTCACCGCAATGTCTCAAGCGATGCGCGACGCGTGCATGTCGAAGGCTTGCGAGTTAATCGCCTAACTTGTGACTCAGGCCGCTAGTATAGCTCACGAATGCAATCAACGCTCCCATCAAGCTCACAAACAAGCTCACAAAACCATCCTGCGGCGGCGTAAACTGGTGTTTGATGGGTAGCAGAAGTGGCTTTCAACACGTTTGCACTCCCTTCGACCTTCTCCAGAAGTGCCAGTCCTAACTTCTGATGACCTCAAGGATATTCGCTACCCTGGTGCTGGATAGAGCCCGGCGATACGTAGCGTCCGCCTGGCGGAATACCTCCCGGGACACTGCCACCTCGGCAAGCCCCGATTTCATCGAGGATTCTCGACGGAGTTGGAACTGAAACACCAACCCCGGAATTTGGCTGATAATTAGGATGGTTGCCGGGTCAACCATGGCCTACAGCCAGATGGTTGCAGTCTGTTGACAGGCACCTCAGCTTACATTACCGTGAAATATTAAATTGATCGGACAGGCTCATATAGGAGGACCAGATGGCTGATCAGGATATTGCGTTAATGGCCCACTTGTTACGCCGGGCCGCCTTTGGCGCAAGCCGCGACGAGATTGAGGCCAGAGCGGCCAAGGGATTTGACGCAACGGTGGAAGAGTTTTTGAACCCGGAACAACAGCCCGAATTAGAGGAAGACCTGCTGTTGCGCTTGCAGCCTTCCTATTATCAGGCCCCCGCCATTGAAGCCAATGTGCAGTTGTGGATATACCGCATGATCAACAACCCCCGCCAGCTTCAGGAAAAAATGTCCCTCTTCTGGCACATGATTTTTTGCGCTGGCCACAGCAAGATTGACAGTGGTACTGAAATGGGCCGTATGATCGTGCTATTCCGAGAAAACGGCATGGGCAACTTCCGGGACCTGCTGTATAAGCTTTCCACCAACCCCGGCATGATGTATTACCTGGACAACTCCGAAAGCCACAAGGTAGCCATCAACGAAAACTATGCGCGTGAGCTCTTGGAGCTGTTCTCCTTGGGCGTTGGCAAAGACGAGGAGTTTAATTACACCGAGGACGATGTCAAGGCGTGCGCCAGGGCATTTACCGGTTGGAACATTGCTCCTTCTTATCCTCCATTCCCTCATGGCCGCAGCCTATGGGACTTTCGCTTCGACCCCGCAGACCACGATGAATCCGAGAAGACTTTCTTGGGCGAAACCGGCAACTGGAACGGCGATGACATCCTGGATATCATTTGCAAGCAACCTGCCACCGCCCGTTTCATTTCCCGCCACCTGTACAACTTCTTCGTTGCAGACGATGTCCAGATTCCGGCCTGGCGGCTGACCCCTACCCAGGATGCGGAATTGATTCGGGCGATGGAGAAAGCATACTTCGATTCAGGATACGACATCACGGCAATGCTCCGGACCTTGCTCACCTCCGCCTCGTTCAAGTCCGAGCCGGTCCGGTATGCCAAGGTAAAGAACCCGGCCGAGATGGTGGTGGGTACCCTTCGCATGGTGGAAGATCATAGGGAAATCAAGCCCGGCCTGTTCGAGCTCTCCCAAGAGCCCAAATACATGGGCATGGACTTGATGAACCCTCCCACGGTGGAAGGGTGGCATACCGGTCGTGAGTGGATTGACAGCGGCACGCTGGTGGAGCGAATCAATTATGCTTCCGATCTGCTAGGCAACACCGCCCTGCCCGGCGTCCAGTCTTTGGTGGGACGTCTGATGCAACGAGGCGCAACCTTGTCCCCAGGGTCTTTCGTCGACGGTTGCTTGGATGTAATAGGTCCGATAACGGTGGGCGACAGCACTTACAGTGAGCTTCTTGCCCACGCACAAAAGGGTGGCGATTTGAAACACGACACGAGTGCCACGCAAACAGAATTTACCCGCCGCAGCGGGGAAATGTTTCAGATGATCGCTTCGACTGCTGAATTCCAGTTCGAGTAAAAATCCAACTCAGAAATGGCTCAACATCAGCCAATCAGAGAACTCCCTCTTGGAGAATTGGTTCGACTTGGGCTCCCAGTCCATCATCGGCAGCAGCCAGGAGAAGGTGAATTTCCTTAGGCCCACTGGATCAGGCCACCTCACCTACCAGAGATGTCTCAAGAGCAATCCAGACCAGTTAACCAACTGTTGAGGAGACCAAATCCATGAGCACCCACTTATTTGGAATTGCCGATCGAACGTTTGCTTACAGTCATTCGGTGGGCCGTAATGAATACGGGGGCACCGGGTTCCGAAACCCGGTGGACGTGGCTGTTGCCGTCGATGGCACAGCCTATGTCGTGAACCGGTCCTGGGAAGGACGGCCCGATGGGTTGAGGATAACCGTGCTGACCCTAGAAGAGGAGTACATCACCGAGTTTGCGTCCTACGGCCATGGCGACGGTCAGTTTGTTTGGCCTTCATCCATTGCGTTAGACGACAAAAACAACGTTTACGTGGCCGACGAGTGGCTGAACCGGATTACCATCTTCAACAAGGATGGCGAGTTCCTTGGCAAGTGGGGCAAATTCGGTACCGGCGACGGTGAGCTAAACCGGCCTGCCGGTATAGCCATAAACGGCGATACCCTGCTACTCACCGACAG
Organism: Dehalococcoidia bacterium; assembly: GCA_965226825.1. Taxonomy (GTDB): domain Bacteria; phylum Chloroflexota; class Dehalococcoidia; order Lucifugimonadales; family UBA3495; genus Io17-Chloro-G2. The sequence continues at coordinate 1,771,978 of CBDDED010000003.1, read as the reverse complement.
CCACAACAACCGGGTGCAAAAATTCGGTTTGGACGGCGCCTTCCGCGGCAAATTTGGGAGCTCCGGCAGCGGTCAGGGCCAATTCAACCTGCCTTGGGGAGTCAGCATTGATCAGCAAGGCTTGGTATACGTTGCCGACTGGCGAAACGACAGGATTCAGCAATTCACCATGGACGGCGAATGGCAGGCTTCGTTCGGTCAAACCGGCACCAACATTGGCCAGTTCAATAGGCCAGCCAGCGTCTGCACCGACGACGACGGAGACATGTACGTCGCTGACTGGCAGAACGATCGCGTTCAGGTTCTTAGCCCTGACGGGCGATTCATCGCCCAGTTGCATGGAGACCACGTGCTCTCCCAATGGGGTAAGCGGAAACTCCTCTCCAACCCGGGTATGCTCCGGCAAAGGACCATAGCCATCGCCAATGACGGCGGGAGTTTCGAAAGAGGCTTTGGCCGACCCTGTGCGGTGAAAATTGATAACTCGGGGCGTTTGGTCGTGCTGGAACACTTCTCCGCGCGAATCCAGATATATGTGAAGAGCAAGGACCCGGTGCTGGTCTAGAAGTTATTAACCGTCATGGAATCATCGCCAGCTTAGCTGGCTGAAGACCAATTCTGTTTATGAACAACGTAAATGGCCGTGGTTCGGCAAGCCAGGTCCACGGCGTTGTCCTAGAGGAGTCTTGGTGACCTGAATGTGCGGGGTTGTCAATCGGGTATCACTATAAGGATAGGTCCATCCCGTCCCGATCCGTTGTGCCTACACAGGGTGTCCCAATTCGGAAGCGATCCAATGGGCGACTCGCTCTCCGATCATGATGGTTGTACAGTTAGTATTTGCTCGTATTACGTCCGGCATTACCGAGGCATCGGCCACCCGGAGCCCCTCAATCCCGTGAACGCGGCAATACTGATCCACCACCGCCATGGAGTCACTATTGGGGCCCATTTTGCAGGTACCGCAGAGGTGTTGGCCGATCCACACGTTCTCCAGCATCCAATTGTCCAGAGCGGTGTCGGAAGCCAAATCCAGGTCCGATGGAGATATCGGAGCTTCCACGAAATTCCTGAAAGCCTCACGGTCCATTAGCTTAAGCGCGATGCGGATTCCTTCCCGCATGCGTTCCCGGTCCCATGGCTCTTCCAGATAGCGGCAGTCTATAAAGGGTTGAACGGCGGGGTCAACCGAGGTGAGCACCACTTCCCCCGAGCCGACGGGCAACTCCAACATGCAAGTGAGCCGGACACCCTCGCGCGCGAAGGGATCGCCACCCAACGGAGTGGAAAAGGACGACGGCAATATCTGCATGTCGTTCCTGGCGTCGGAACCGGAGGCTGTGTAACGAAGCATGACCTGAAGCCTGGGTGCATCGGGGTCTAAGGGGAAACCCTCTTTAACGGCAACCCGGATCGGGACCATGGGATGGTCCCGTAGATTCTTCCCCACTCCAGGCAAGTCTCGTACTACAGGTATCTCCAGGCTCTGGAGATGAGGCGCCGGTCCCAGGCCGGACAGCATCAACAACTGGGGCGAAGCAATGGCACCGGCGCTGAGGACGATCTGATCGCCTTCGACAGTGAATCGCTCGCCACCGCTGTCCACCTCCACACCGGTTGCTCTCTGGCCGTCAAACAAAATCCGCGTGACCTGCACGTTCGGCTTGATCGTCAGGTTGAGCCGGTGCCGGTTCGGGTTTATGTAGCTCAGGGCCGTGCTCATACGGACCCCGTTGGGATTGTTCATGGGGAAAGGACCCACCCCCGTGGAGTCTGGATGGTTGTGGTCGTAGACCTCTGGGTACCCCGCATCCAAGCAGACATTGTGGAACGCCTCCTGAAGTGGCAACCAAGCTTCCCGCTTGTGGCGCCGAACCGGGACCGGCCCATCGAAGCCGTGGAAGTCATCTCGAATATCGGTGTCGGTTTCCAATTTCCTGAGGTAGGGCAAGACCTTTATGTAGCTCCATTCGTCATTGCCCCAAGAGGCCCAGCGGTCGTAGTCCTCGGGGAGTCCTCGCAAGAAGACCTGCCCATTGATGGCGCTGGTCCCGCCCACCACCTTGCCCCTGGGAACAACCACCTCGGTCTGGTTGGGTGTAGCCGTGCCTATGGAAGACCAATTGTGCGGTGCCCCCATCTCCGAAGCGGTGGGGGCGTACCCGTATTTGAGATCATCAGGAAGCTGTTCCAAGTCTGGATAGTCGGGTCCAGCCTCAAGGAGCAGAATCGAGCAACCGGGCGATTCTGACAGCCGCGCGGCAATGGTTCCACCGGCAGACCCGGCGCCAATCACAATAACGTCGTATTTCACAATTCCTCTCCTTAGCTGGAGATGGGTCCTATATAGCTTGATTATTACATTATGTGGCTATCTCAAAAAATCGTGCGGCCAAGTACGGGCTGTCCGTCGACAGGTCCGATTTCATCGAGACTCTCGGCACATGGTCGGAGCTCAGCACGAACGGATGTCAGGCCTCCCTTCCGCCTGTGGTGAGCTTGTCGAACCACCTTTTGAGATAGTTTTCAAATGTCTAGAAGGATTTCTGGGTGGTCATAACCTTGCCCTGGCGCGGGCACACCTTTCCAGTAAAATGCGCCAGGCAAAATCCAGGGTTAATTTGGCCGGGCTAATTTGGGCGGGCTAAATTGAAATGAAGCCGAACTGCTCGAACTGGCCGTTGACGATGGGGTCCGGGTCCAGCCCCAGCCACTTGTCCAGAATGGTGGAGTAGGTAGACCGGAAGTCGTTGTTGAAGTGGAGGTCACCATCCAGGTGGTCCTCCTCCCGCAGCGAAGGATACTCCCCGTAGAGCCCCCCATTCACCGGATCGCCGATAACGAAGGCGACTCCGCCCGAGCCGTGGTCGCAACCGGCGCCGTTGTCCCTAATGCGCCGGCCAAACTCGGACCAGACCAGGATGAGCGTGTCATCCTCCAGTCCATGCTCTTTAAGGTCCTCGGTAAAGTCGTTGATGGCCGTGGAGACATCCTGCCAGAGCTCCGGGTGGACCAGTAGCTCGGCGGCATGGGTGTCGAAGCCCCCGTGTTGGGTGTAGTAGATTCTGGTACCCAGGCCGGCACACATCACCTGAGCAACGCCTTTTAGAGACTGCGCTATGGGATTGTCGGCGTACTCCACGTTCGAGGAGTACATCTGGGTCGCGGTCCTCAGGATATCGGCGCCTTTCAATGCGTCTGTCCCGGCCTGGCTCAAGACCTGGGCCACTGCGTCCTTTCCCGGTCCCGGACCGTAAATCCGGCTGAAGGCGTCCAGAGCAGACCTTCGGATCTTCTCGTCGTGCACGTCCAGCAGAAGACCATAAGTCTCCAGATTCCCCACCGACGCCACCGGGACTCCCTTACATACCAAGGCCCTGGGCAGACCGCGGCCGAAGTTCACCCCCGTCAGCACATTGTCGCCTTGGGGGTCCAGGTCCCTTATCGTCGCACCCAACCAGCCCTCCATACCTACCTTCTCCGGCTCGGCGGTGTGCCAGACGTCCCTGGACCGGAAGTGAGAGCGGTTGGGATTGGGGTAGCCAATGCCATTGATGACGGCTAAAATTCCCTTGTCCCAGAGATGCTTGAAGGGGACCATATTTGGGTTGAAGCCGAGCTCATCGTCTATACCGAGTACGTCTTCCTGGGGTATGGCAATGCTTGGCCGGAAATCGTAGTACAGTCCGTTGTTATAAGGGATGATGGTGTTGAGGGCATCGTTGCCGCCCGCAAGCTCTATTACCACCAATGACCGTTCCCTATTATTGGAAGTCATCGATTCTCTCCACTAATCGCTTCTATTGAAGACCTGGATTCTGTGGCGATTGCTCTCGGTCACGTAGAGCCTCCCGGCTCCATCGAGCTTGACCGAACATGGTGACCAGAAGTATTTCTCGATGTGGGACGATTCCTCGTGGGGATCGTCAACGAAATACTCTATCTCAGGTTCCAGGTCCGCCGTGGCGCGCGCTTTCCCTTCTTCAGCGTTGATCCTCAAAAAGTTTTCAGCCCACTTGGACAGTGTGGCCTCCCCTCTCAGCTTAATCACGAATCCGCCGTCCGGATCCAGCACCTGCACTCTCTCATTGCCCCAGTCGGCTACGTAGATATAACCCTGGTCATCGACAGCGACGCCGGCCGGGTGGTGGAACTCCCCGTCTCCTTCACCTGAAGCTCCATAGCTGGCGAGGTGGACGCCCGCGGTCGAAAATTTCTGAATACAGTCGTTGCCCCAATCGGCCACGTACACCTCGTCCCTGGCATCGACAGTCAAGCCCCAGGGCAGGTTGAGGTCTAGGTCGAATCTCGACAGAAACCGGCCATCGGCCGTGAATTTCTGTATCCGGTTGTTATGGGTGTCTGACACGTAAAGATTGTCCTGACTGTCGAAGGCGAGGCCGGACGGGGTATCAAGCTCTCCTTCGCCCGTACCGTAAGCACCCCACTTGGACAGGAAGCCGCCGGAGTGGTCGAAAACGGAGATGCGGTGGACCTGCTCGTCGCTGATGTAGACTCGGCCCTGGCTATCCACCGCACCGCAGGAGGGCCATATAAACTGACCTTCGCCTTCTCCATAGGACCCAAAGGTGCCGAAGAATTCGCTGTCTACGTCGCACACGGTGACTCGGACGCCCCTGATCACGCTCTCCAGGGAACGGCTCACCACGTATAGGCGGCCGTTCTTGCCGATGACAGTATCGACGGGGTAGTAAAATCCCCGGCCCTCCATGGTCGTCATTCCCACAGTGTGGCTGTATGCTAGGAATTCCCGCGTGGCTTTTGATTCAATGGTGCTCATTGTCAGCCTAGTATCATCGGGGTATCCAATTAACGGTCCACCTACGCCCGCTGAAACTCATGTGTCGAAGCAACCATACCCAGAACTCCGGCTATTTGTTTGCGGGTTTCTTCATCGTGGCTCCCCGAGCCGAGTTGTACGTCGCCGCCCGTTGACGCAAAGTCGATCAACACCCTTCGCGTTTCCTCCGAAACAGAGATGGCGCCCACTTGGTCCAAACAGGCGTCCACGAGGTCCTCCGGAGAGATAACTCCCTCATCCTTTGAGGCTATCGCTCTGATAATCTCTTGGATGCCCGGTCTGTTGGCGTCACCCATTTGCCGGGTGGCGAAGTTCACACGCTCCACTACGGTACCGGTATCAAGCCAATCGGTACCTTGGTGCCATCCTTCTACGCTGGGGGGGTTGTTGAGCCACTGGCCCATGTAGACCGCCTGGAAGTACCTGTCCAGAATTTCGCGCCGGGGCCGCTCAAACTCACCGGTTAAGCGCAACACTCCAGCTACCAACTCGACCGGACTCTTGACCTTGGTGTACCACGAGCTCTGGGACGTAAAGAAATCGGCGTTGAACAGCACCCGCAGCATTGAGCCGATGTCGTAGTTGCTGTCGAAGTAGGCTTGGGACAGCAGCTCGATTGCCTGTTCGTCAGCGGGCGGGGTGTAGGGCCACTGGGGCACCGCCACCTCGTCGGCCACGAAGAAGCTGTACATGTGCCTGGCGATAAACCGAGCGGTCGCCGGTTGGCGGCAGATTATTTCGATGACATCATCGCCGTTAAAGCGGCCCCGCTCCCCCAGAAACTCCTTCTCCCCATCGTCATGGTCTTCGGGCCGATATTCGAAGTGCCAAGATATGCGTCCGTAGGGCCAGTCCGAGTCCCTTTGGGAGCGTAACTCCATGTACTCCCTGTTGCCGATAGTCCAGCCCGTGAAGGCACGGGCGCACTCCTTTATGTCCTCTTCGGTATAGTTGCCCACGCCCATGGTGAACAGCTCCAAAAGCTCCCTGCCGAAGTTCTCGTTAATGGACCCTTTGTGGTTGTCCTGGTTGTCCAGCCAAATAATCATTGCTGGGTCTTTAGACAATTCAACCAAGAGCGTACGGAAGTTTCCCATGCCGAACCGTCTGAACATCGTTATCTGGTCCGACAGGGCTTTGCCGTGGATGACTTTGGGGTACCCCGTAGCAAATATGCCATGCCAGAAAAGGGCTACTTTTTCCTGCAGTGGCGCCGTTGTGGTTGCCATACGGTATAACCAGTTTTCGCCGTTACCGTATGGTCCCATCATCCCAGAGAGCTCGGGATGGAAACGCCGGATCAGGTGCTCTCCCAGCCGCTGCTCTGGACCTGGATCGAGCAGCTCCTCGACAGTAGCCTGGTATCCCTTGGACGCATAGGTGTCGAGCTCATTTCGGGTGGAGCCAAAGCCGGCGCGCCGCACTAGGTGCGCGATTAGTTCAACGTCGCTGTTTCCCATGTAAATCTGCCAAAAGAGAAGGGTTTCCCATTCTTGGACCCGAACTACGAAACAATGATTTGCATTCTAGACGTGCCATAACTTGCAGTCAACCGACTCAGCCCTTCACCCTAACCCTTCGTTCATAGCTCGGTCATCAATACCCACATCGGTAAGTTCCCCAAGGGGCGCACCTCTAATGGCTCAAGGCCCCCGGTACTTGAGTCGACCCGGTAGCACGCAAGGCGGCCCGACTCCAAGCCGGCTGCGTACAGGAAGTTACCCTGAGGGTCAAGGCTGAAAGCCCGGGGCCCGGATTCGGTGGGCACCTGGCCGATGGGCATCAGGCGTCCGTCCGAGGTGTCAACGGAGAAACAGGCTATGCTGTTGTGACCCCGGTTAGGCACGTACAGGAATTTCCCTGTGGGGGTAATTTGAATCTGAGAGCAGGAGTTCTGCCCGCTGTAATCTTCGGGCAATGTGGGAACGGTCTGGAAAGGAGTCAGCGTTCCTTGGTCGGAATTGAAACTGTAGGCCGTCACGCTACAACCCTGTTCGTTTGACGAGTAAACAACGTCGAGATCCGGGTGAAAACAGAGATGGCGCGGCCCTTCGGGCTCCTTGGGCGTGACCATGGGCGGAGAGTTTGGCGTGAGATGGCCGGTATTCTCGTCGAACTTGAACTGGAATATGGCGTTCGGGCCCTTGAGCGCCCCATCTGCGATGTGGGGAACCAGAGCGAACTTGTTAGACGGATCGGTCACAATAAAGTGCGCGCCGGTGTCAGTCTGCAGCCACTCTACAGCGGGGTCGCCTAAATCGCCGCCGTCGCCGATGGCGTGGACCGCGGCCTTCTGCTGATAGTAATAGGCGGATAGCAGGTACTTCCCCTTTCGGTCGGTTGCGATATGTATCGGGTTGCCTTCCAGAGGGATAGACGCGATTGGCGAGAGACCGCCTGATCCATGGCTTATTCTAAAGCTAGATATCCCGAAATCTTTCGGATTTCTTCGTCCGGCAAATAGGAATTTCCTCTCTGGGTCGACGGCCAGGGGCGCCGGGCGATCGACCGCAACAGAGCCTTGCGCTTGCAACTTGCCGGATGCGGGGTCCATCTCGAAGATGGCGATCTTGTCGTCTCTTTGCAGGGAAACGTACATGAAGTAAGCCATAACATCACCTAGTGGATTTCTAAGAGCCTGTGTTAAAAGTGCCAAAACATTACAGAACCTTCAGGGAATGATGCCCGTTTTGGGAATCGCGCCAACCGAACCCCTTCGCATAGTAGCGTATAACAACTACCGCCATATGTCGTCGGCGCTGCCCTTCCGCTCTCAAGCGGTTCAGGAGCAATTGCAAACCCAGGGCATGGCCTTCAGCGACGAGCGGGTGCTACTGGTTCCCGCCTTCGACCCAACCGTTAAGGGTACAACCTCCCACGAATTCACCCTCCTTCTGGTAGCGGAGGCCGCCGGGCGTGCAGCGTCCCAGGTGCCCGCCTGGTTGAACGAGGGCCTGGCCGAGTTCGGCAACATAGACCCAACCGACGACTACGATGCCGCGCTGCGCTACGGCATATTCACCCGGACGATAAAGCCCCGTTGGTACCTGGACTCCTTCGGCGGCGGCCCCGACGACATAATCATCGTACATGATCGGCCGCTACGGACCGCACAAGATCGCCGAATTATTTGAAGCCTTCCAGACTTCACTGGAAATGGACCAGGCGTTGCAGCAGGTTTACGGCTTCGACACATACGACCTGGATTCCCAGTGGCGCACCGCGCTGGGGCTGGAGCCCTTCCCGTCGCCCGACGAGTTGGCAACCCAGCTTGAACAGGAAGAAGCGCTGCCTAAAACAGTAGCCCCAGCTGCGGAGGCTGGGCCGGAAACAGAGCCAGCGCCGACGCCGTGACTTCCGTGAAGCAGAACATAGTCTTCCGCAAGGAGTGTCAGAACCTGACCGACGCGTCTCCTTGTTCGGTCTGCTCCGACCACCGCCGGGACCGGTCGATGCTCTGTGCAGTGGAGGACCCCTTGGACGTGCTGGCCATCGAGCGCACCCGCAGCTTCCGCGGCCTGTACCACGTCCTCCACGGCGTGATATCGCCAATCAACGGCATTGGACCCGACCAGCTAAAGCTAAAAGAGCTATTCGTCCGCCTGGCCCGTCCGGAAGTGACCGAGATGGTGGTGGCCACCAACCCCACTCTGGAGGGCGAGGCCACGGCGTATGTACATCCGCCGGCATCAGGCCGGGACGACCTGCGTGTCACCCACCTTGCCAGAGGGCTGCCGGTGGGGGGATCATTGGAATATAGCGTCGAGACCACGTTGACCCGGGCGTTTGAGGGCCGCCAAGAGATTTAATCCGGAGCTCCAGCAATGGCCCTTCCCGAGACCTACCGCTGCGAAGCCATCACCCTGAGCTACACCCCTTTGGGCGAAGCCGACCTGCTGGTTACCATGTACACCAGAGACCAGGGCAAGGTGCGTGCGGTGGCCAAAGGGGCCAGGCGGTCAACCAGCAAGCTGTTGGGCCATTTGGAGCCTTTGACCGTCGTTAGGATGTCCATGGTCCACGGCCGAAGCATGGACATAATCGCGAAGGCGGAGGTGCTTCAAAGCTTCGCGGCACTAAAAGAAGACCTGACCGGCATCGCCGAGGGACTGTACCTGGCGGAACTGGTGGACGTTTTTGGGGCCGAGGGCAGCGCCAACCCCAGCCTGTTCCAGTTGATCGTCGATACCCTCCGGGCCGTGGAGGCCGATCCAGGCTCGGACATGCCTTTGCGGTTCTTCGAGTTCCACCTTTTGCAGGTGAGCCCTTGGCGCATGTATGGGCGCCGGGAGCAACTCCTCTCCCGGACACGGGGAAACCGGGGTTGGCGGCAACCACACTTCGGATCAGAGTTGGGGAACACGGGTACACCGTCGAAGTTGGTGAATTGACCCATTCCCTTGTCGAGGTCACCGTCGAAGGCGAGACTTTCCAGGTGGAGGTCGCCGGCCTGCCCAGCCAGACCCCGCCCCCGCCGCGGACGCACCCAAACCCCGGGCATCATAATCTCGCCGCCTCCCACCCGAGGCTCAGCCGGCAGCGTACCGGGCAAAAATTATTGCCTCGCCCTTGTCCGGACGGGGCATTGGCTCGATTATGCCGTTCAATATTCAAGCATTTCAGTATCGAGGCTTCCGGGGTTGCACACAGAAGGACAGCCGAAATCGCGGCTTACGAGCTCAACCCGATTGTAAAGCAGGCTATCGTGGACAGCTTCCACAATGATCCAATCACTCCAGTATCCGATATGGTGAATTGTGCGAATAGTTTAACTAGTGTTAGCACTGGACCGACATGCGAGTTTCCAAAGGTTGCCTAATTGATCTAATTCGCAACGGCCTCAGCTATGGGACGTACGGAAACCGATTATCAACTAGTTCGCATTTAGCGAAATACTCCCAAAGCAGGTGCCCTTTCTACTGTGCTACCACCTCGATCTCCGTTCGTTCTGCATTAAACGCGGAACGAGCTTTTGGTGGTTAATAGGACACCACGAGAAATCCGGAATTCATTGCTTCATTTGCCAGGCAACCGGATAATCACCCGTTTTTGCAATTAGCGAACACCCGACCCTCCCCCGTCTCCACCATAAATCGGATCATGAGAACATCAATCAGTTATTACCTGCCTGAATCTCCCATCTCAAGGTGTCCCTAGGGTCAATCGGTGTGTCTCCCTGCTCGGTCGTGCGTGGCCTCCGGGGAATCCGGCTGACAGTGCCAATTGGCATCCGGACGCGGGACGCTGGAGTGAGACCGAACTCGCCCATGAACGCCCGCATCTGGGCGACCGCCTGGTTGTTGATCGCCACGTAGGGAGACGATACCTGCGCACCCCTTGCATTCACGATGACCATGCCCTCATCTTGAAGCTTGATCTAGGCCTCAATGTGCATTGCGTAGGCGCAGCAATAAGCTCCAAATGCGCTGACATCGAGATCGGTCAATAGCCCCGCCTCCCGAAGCGGTCGTCCCGTCCGGCGCCATTCCGCCTTCGCGAGGTGTAAACGGCGGAGGTAAATTGTCCCGTGCGGGCGGGCAATCGCTGACAAAGGGTGGTTGCAAATTGGACCGTCTGCCGCCATCCATAAAGGTTGTAGCCGACCCCTTGGATGGTGTGACGGATGTACAGCGTGTAAGTGTATCTACGGGTTCGCCGGGCGGTGATGGTGGATGGCAAGAGTATTCGGGAGGTCTCCAGCAAGTTGTCCGCCCGGGCCTGGGCCATTGCCCTGAAGAAGTCGTCGGAGTGGATGAAGCGCACGGTGCCTCGGCCATTGATAGCCCCTGGGCATTTCCATCATTGCCTCGCATCCAGCCGGTCCAGGTTGCCGCTCCAGCCAAGGATTCGCTCGTCGGCGGTTATCAGTCTGTGCCCGCCCAACGCGGTGGCGATAATGATGCGGTCGGCCGGATCCCCATGAATGCCACCAAGCAGTCCGGCGCGGGCGGCGATTGGGCCATCGACGGGAATTTTAATGAGACCCTGGCTGATCAGCGTACTTCTCCATTCATAGAGGTCAAGGTCAAAGTTAATCTGACCCTTCTCGATCCGCATCGCAACTTCCCAGAAGCTGATTGCCGAGACCGCCGCTTCCTCCTCATGCAGGGAACGCTGCAGCTATTCACGGGTTTGAACGCCCAACCGTTGGTCTCCCCACTTTTGCTACAGGAGAATGTGGGTATCGAGGAGCATCAAAAGAGTCCATTCCCCTTTTCTTCGAGATCCTCGAACCATTCCGCTGGCATGGGCGAAACAATGTCTCCATGGATTTGAATGGTGTCCCGGTCGATGCCAAAGATTACATCGGGTTTTTGACGCAAGGGCGACAGCTTGGCGACAGGCTTGCCGTTCTTGGTAATGACAATTTCCTCGCCGCTTTCTGCAACCTCGTCCATCAACTTCAGGCACTTGGCCTTGAACTCCGACGCCTTGATGGTACGCGGACCATTGGGGTTGTCCATTTCGGCTGCCACCCCGCTATTCCTTATTCGCAATGCTGATGAGCATTTTAGCGTAGTCACGACTATGGTCATTCACTATTGCCAAGAGGCGGGCTCAGGCTGCCGCCTCCGCGGTGCGCAGCTCTGGGGGCCGCCGCTCCCCGCGGAATAAAACCAGGGCCATTGCGGCCAGCAAGAGTGCGATGTTGGACCAGATGGCGACCTCGTAGGTGCCTCTGAGATCGTAGAAGAGGCCGCCAAGGAAAGCCCCCAACCCACTGCCGATGGGCATGACGGCGAACATCGTCCCATAAATTGTCCCTAAGTTTCTGATGCCGTACCGGTCCGAGGTATAGGCTGCAGTTACGCTAACTACAGAGTTCCAGGAAAACCCCACCAGCAGAATCCCTATCAATAAGGTCCCCAGCCCCAGCGGGGGAATTCCAAAGGCTGGTACTCCCATGGAAAGCAATACGACAACAAAGCCCAGGGCCCGAATGTTGTAAGAAGCTGTCAACAACCACCGCCTCCCGTGCTGATCGGAAAGATGCCCCATGATGAGGCTTCCGGCCACGGCGGAAGCGCCGATCAGGCTGAACGCCCCCGCAGCAGCCATCGGGTGATATCCCAGGTCCCGGGCATAAGTCACGAAGTGAGCATTCACGAAGCTCATCGAGTACCCTCAAACGAAGTAGCCGAAGGTGAGCCGGTAGAACAGGTTTGATCCCAGGGCCTCTTTGAAAGTAGCGTCGCGCCCGAACATCTGTGTGGAGTCCTCCCCAACCGTGCCTCCTCTACGACGCAGGTCCGATGTGTCACCCAGGGGCTCCAAACCCATCTCCTGCGGCGTATTTCGGATGAATATGAAGCCGATGGGCAGAATTACCAGGAGTGCAAGCCCACCCAGGAAATAGTAGGCGTCCCGCCAGTCAAACAGGATCAAGAACACAGAAGCCGTCGGCACCAGGATCAACGCTCCAAAGGACCCGGCGCTGCTGTTCAAGCCCAGCGTCAAGCCCCGGCGGGCGTAAAACCAGGCGCTGATAACCTTGGTCAAAATCGGGCCGACGCCCATGGTCAGCCCGATGCTCATCACCGCGAAAACCGCGTAGAGTTGCAGCAGGCTTTGGACAGATGGAACGATCAGCAGCATGATTCCCAGCAGCGCAACGCCGGACAGGGCCACCAATTTTGGGCTGTAACGGTCGGCCAGATAGCCGGCCATGGGCCGCATCAGGCCGGACAGCATGAAGGTAATTCCAAACGCGAGCGACAGAGTGCTCCTGCTCCAGCCGAACTCCTCGGTCATGGGTTGCAAGAATACTCCGAAGGAAAACTGGGTGCCGGCAGTACCAAAGGCCACTAACGAGCAGCCCATCACAACATACCACCCGTAGAACGTCCGGCCGGATCTTTCTGCCATCTTTGCCTCTCGTTGGGTCGCCTAACCGCGTTGGTCCGGTTGAGTCCTGATGGCCCCTAATTTACCACAAGAAACGGCGGCAGAATGCGGCTTCAAGGTTGTGCTATTACCCGATACGCCCTCAAACGCCCTGGTCTTGCCCCGGTTTCTCTAACAAGCTTAGTGTGAGTTTTGCGGGACAATCCGCCGTTTCAGCCAATGCGGCAAATTCCCTGGAGGACAGGTTGCCCAAGGCGCAGAGGGGTCTATTGCCATGGCAATGTCTTCGACGAGATTCCACTTTTCCCAGCACTGACGGCGACGCGGCCCACTCCTCCGGCCAGCGAGGCCAAGACTGCCCCGAAATCGACCCAAGAGACCCGCTGAAATGGCAGGAGGAGAACCGGGTTTGGGTCCCTGCATGGGAAGTTGGGAAGGCAAGTGCACCAAGGCATATCCCCAGAGATCAACTGACGATTGCCTGAGATCGCCGCCGTCACCGGGGACAAGGCGGTGGCCTGGACTTGTTGGCACGCCGTCCGTCGGGCTTTTTCCTGGGGGTCAGGCCCGCGGAACCCACCGACTTAGTGGAACAGCCAGCAATCGGGAAGGCGTGACTGCAAATCATTGCCCGACGCGATGCCTCCGGGTTACCCTTGGCCCAAACTAGACGAAGCAACTGGAGTTTCAACTAATGCCCGATCAGCCTGAAAGCCCCCGCGAGATCCTGAAGAGGTACGCGCTGGCCCTGATGGAGAATGCCCAGAACGCTGCGTCCAATGAGGACGAGTACGAGATTAGCGAGGACCTGCTGGATATGATGGGAGTAATGGAGGAGAACGGCGCCGCTGTTTCAAAATTGATCCTTGAACTTCTCGAACCGACGGAGTAGCGGCGCTCCGAGTGGGATCAAACCCAACTACCCAGGACCTGCCGATGAAAAACCAGTGCGGTCCTGAGTGTTTCGGGACAGCGAGAAACGCTGGGAATAGATGCGCCACTGCTCTGGGGAGAGACCCAGGCGCGGGCGCCAACCAGAAAAGAGTTTCGGCGGCTCCTGCGAGAAACTTTACGAGCACTGCCCGAATACGTGGTGACCAGGCTTCATCCCCAACCAGCGTCACCCGGCGATGGCGCCCATGGTGACCCCCTCCTCCCCGGGGAGTAAAATACGTCCTTGGAACAAAGAATTGACCATGACCAACATCAACTACATGACGTACCTGCCGCAAATCCTGCAGGAAAGATCTGAATGGCGGAACACCTCCGGGGCCTGAGATAAGAATGTCTCGGTTGCTTCGACTCTGCATCGTTATTGCCCTGTACGCCCTGCTCCTCCCCGCGGTAGGGCCGGTGCTGGACCATCACTACGTGGAGTGGCAGCACAACCACGGGCACGTCTACTTTGGCGTCGGATCCGAAGATGGTCTGGGCTATCACCCTCATGCTTACGACAGCGGTGACATCCACAGCCATGCCACCCCAACCGACCTCGCGGGTAATAAGACCCTTCCGGAAGGAGTCGCCTATCTCTCCACCTTCGATGGTTCGGGCGCCGGACCCATTTTTTCACCCACCGGACCCTCCACCGAATCGCTGTGCTTTGCCGGCCCCGGGGACGTCCCATTGCTGGCGAGCTATGACGTATCGGTAACACCCCCTTTGGGAGCGCTCATCGCCCCGCCCCGTAAACCACCCCCGGCATAACTCCTGCCAACGAGCCGGCCGAGCTTCGGCTTACCATCCGGTATCGCCAATCCTTGAGACTTGGCGCCTCCCGCGGTGTCTCATCCCGTTTGGCGAATTATCCAGCACGATTTGGAAATCTGGTCAGGAGTTATCATGTGCAATTTCAACAAGGGACATCTTTTCCTTGTTCTTGGCTTGCTGGTTCCCGCAATCCTCCTGTTCATTGCGTGTGGCCCCAGCGCTCCTGCCGGCACCGAGCCGGCCGGAGGATCCGCAGCCGTTTCCGAGTTTGTCTCAAACGGAACCCCCCAGGAATCTGTTGTGGCAGTAAATTTTTCGGGCAAACAACTCACGCCCGAGACTATCCGGGTCACGCAAGGGGACAACGTAACTCTGAACCTGGAAACCGACCGCCCCGGCAGTTTCCATGTCCACGGCTATGACCTGGAAAAAGAAGCGGTGGTTGGCGAGGTGACTGAATTCCAGTTCGTGGCCGACGCCACCGGCCGGTTCCGCATAACTTTCCACGGCGCGGCCTCCAACGAACCTGCCATGATGGGAATGGACGGAATGAAAAGTGAAACCCCGATGGCCGGAATGGATCGCTCCTCCGGCGAGCATGACATGTCCAGTATGTCCGGAGGGGGTGCGGCTTCCGGATCCATGGACCACGGGCCTGTGGAATCGGCGGCACCGGTAAGTGTGGACATTTCTGCCACCGTCGCGGAGGGAGGAGTCCATGTGAAGATAGACACGGAAGGCTGGAGTTGGGCGCCCGGAGAGGTAAACTCCGCTAACAGAGACGGCACGGGCCACGCCCACATATATGCCGATGGCGTCAAGCTGAGCCGGGTGTATGGGCCCAACCACTACCTGCCCTCTCTGGAACCTGGCGCCCACGAACTGAGAGTCAGCCTGAATGATAATGGCCACAACGAATTGACCTGGCAGGGCAGGCCATTGGAGGCCATCACCACGGTAATTATGCCGGAAGCAGCCGCCATGAGTGCCCACAACAGTGGCGCCTTGGGAGATCCGGTGGATTCCGAAGCCTTCATGGGCCTTAACATCGTAGCCCACGAGGATGCCCTGGGCGGCTATAACCTGCAGGTCGAACCGATGGGGTTCAGATTCACCCAAGCAGTGGGCGGGTCACCTGAACCTGGCGAGGGGTATGCCGTGTTCAGCATTAACGGCGAAGTGTTCAACCGGCTCTACGTTCCGTGGCTGCAGGTGCCCGCCCAGGGCGAGGGGATGCACACCTTCACTGTCGCCCTGATTAACAACGAGGGAAAGCCATACAGTTACAACGGCCAGCCGGTTGAAACATCAATTAAAGTCCACGAGGTAGGAAAGACCGAGGATTCCGAGAGCGCCGCAGCAGATCACCATGACAGCAGTTCCACCACGCAGACTGCCTCGGACTATGGCAGCGGCACCGGTAGTCAGGGCGGCGGCCACCACGGCGACGGTGCTTCTGGTGAGGCTGCCGTGACGGTGGAACTGGAGGTTGGTTACCTGGAGGTATGGCCGTAGCAGGTCTGTCGGGACAACTCTTAGAGGGTGTGTGAGAAATCCCGTTCAAGCTGGCTGGAGTCTTTTTAGCATGAGATGGATCATGGCTACATAAACCCAAGCCTCGCTGGTTTCCGGTAGGGCTTCATAGTCTTTGCTCAAGCGCCGGCAGCGGCCCAGCCACGCCAACGTCCGCTCCACGACCCACCGGCGGGGCAGCACCTCAAAGGAGTGACTGTCCGGCCTCCGCCGGACCACGGTCAGCAGCCAACCGCCGGTGACCCAGGCCCAGGCTACCAACTTGCCAGCGTATGCCCCGTCAGCCCAGATCACTTTGAGCCTGGGAAACCGGCCCACCATTTTGCTCAACACCAGCTTGGCTCCATCCCGGTCTTGAATGTTGGCGGCATGTACCACCACGGCTAGGAGCAGTCCTAAAGTATCTACTGCGATGTGACGCTTGCGCCCAGCAACCTTCTTGCCTGCATCGTACTTGTCGGCATAGTAGCCCCTGGGCCCCCTTTTTCCGTGGTCTTCACCGACTGGCTGTCGATGATCGCGGCGCTGGGCGCAGCCTCGTGTCCCTCAGCCTCCCGAACCCTGGGGCGCAGCGCCGCCTCAATGCTCTCCCAGGTCCCATCTCTGCGCCACTCCCGAAAATACCACCAAACCGTCCCCCAGGGCGGCAGGTCATGGGGCGTCATGCGCCAGGGTATGCCGCCGCGCAGCACATATAGAACGCCATTTACTACTTCCCGCAAGTCCACGGTCCGAGGATGCCCCCTGGGTTTGCTTGGCGGCAGCAAGGGGGCTAATTCGGCCCACTGGGCGTCAGTCAAATCGCTGGGATAAGGTTTTCTGTTCATACCCCCACAATAGCAAGATTGCTGACCCACTCCCCATGAGAAATTCGTGCAGGTTTAGCCCTTTCTCACACACCCTCTTAAGCCAACCCGATGATTCAACCAAACATGAACCATCAAGGATTTTTGGAAACCGAAGGAAGGTAGTCCTGGAAAAGTGAGGCGTCAGCGGCGAACTCCAGGGAGCCGGCGTAAAACTGGGCGGATGGCGCCTGCAGACGGGTCGGAGGCTCCAACCCCTCCGGGGACGTGGGCTGCGTCCCGGAGGGGTTGGACCAGGGCCCCGGGCTCGTGACGCGGCATGTTCCTGGACTGAAGCTCCGGGTCATTTACAGAAGCGTTCTAAAACCGCTCGGGCCTTGCGGACGTAAAGCAGTTTGTAACTCTCCTGGGACAACGCTGGGATAACTAGATGGCGCATCCTTGGGCCAACGTTTTTATCCTGATCGTGGGCGGCCTTTCCCTGTTGACCGGCTTCCTGGGGCTCATAAAGGGCTCTCCCGACTGGACGGTTGCCTTCCACGTGCACCGCATTTCCGGGTTTGCCCTCGTGGCGCTGCTCATTTGGAAGGGCCGTAATGTCCTCATACCGCTGACCGATAAGGCCCGGTGGAAACGGACACCTGCTCTGCTTCTTAGCTCCAGTGCCATATTTCTGTTGCTGCTCGCCGCGCTTGCCCTGGGAATTGTATGGAGCTACGGCGGGTACTTTGCATACCTGGGATTCAGCGGGGTCAGCTGGCACATATACTTGTCCCTGTTTCTCGCCCCCTTTGTGGCGTGGCATACCTTCACTCACTCCTGGACTCTGCGCCCCCGTTTCTGGGTCGAACGGCGGTCCTTTCTGAGACTCGCCGGGCTCAGTGTTGCCGGGCTCGCTCTGTGGCGCGCTGGGGAGCTTGCGGCCGGCGTATTGGAGCTTCCCGGGGAGGGCAGGCGATTTACCGGGTCATACGAGCGGAGAAGCTTCGCCGGCAATGCCTTTCCGACCACGTCCTGGTTGAATGACGACCCGGACCCGGTGAACGGGGATGTCTGGCGTTTGAATGTTTCGGGACTCGTCCGCCATGACTTGGACCTAAAGTTGGCAGACCTGACCCGCAGCCGTGAACAGGTCACCTCCGTTCTGGACTGCACCGGCGGTTGGCATTCCACCCAGGAATGGGAGGGAATGCCCCTGAAAGACGTCCTGCAATCCGCAGGAGTGGAGTCGGGCGCGGGTAGCATTACCGTGCGCTCCGTGACGGGTTACCAGCGAAGGTTCTCGCTGAAGGAAGCCGACGAATACCTGTTGGCGACCCACGTTGGCGGTGAGCCAATCTCCCATGGGCATGGCTTCCCGGTGCGGCTGGTGGCCCCCGGCAAACGGGGTTTCGAATGGGTCAAGTGGGTGGACTCCATTCACGTAAACGACACCGGGAAATGGTGGCAGCTGCCTTTTCCTCTTACCTGAGCTGGTGCGTTAGCTTGACAGCCGCGCCATGGGCACGTTAACAAGCCTCCCGGCGCTGAGGGGACTCAAGGCGACACGGGGGCCTGGCTGTGGTCTAAGAGGGTGTGTGAGAAATCCCGTTCAAGCTGGCTGGAGTCTTTTTAGCATGAGATGGATCATGGCTACATAAACCCAAGCCTCGCTGGTTTCCGGTAGGGCTTCATAGTCTTTGCTCAAGCGCCGGCAGCGGCCCAGCCACGCCAACGTCCGCTCCACGACCCACCGGCGGGGCAGCACCTCAAAGGAGTGACTGTCCGGCCTCCGCCGGACCACAGTCAGCAGCCAACCGCCGGTGACCCAGGCCCAGGCTACCAACTTGCCAGCGTATGCCCCGTCAGCCCAGATCACTTTGAGCCTGGGAAACCGGCCCACCATTTTGCTCAACACCAGCTTGGCTCCATCCCGGTCTTGAATGTTGGCGGCATGTACCACCACGGCTAGGAGCAGTCCTAAAGTATCTACTGCGATGTGACGCTTGCGCCCAGCAACCTTCTTGCCTGCATCGTACTTGTCGGCATAGTAGCCCCTGGGCCCCCTTTTTCCGTGGTCTTCACCGACTGGCTGTCGATGATCGCGGCGCTGGGCGCAGCCTCGTGTCCCTCAGCCTCCCGAACCCTGGGGCGCAGCGCCGCCTCAATGCTCTCCCAGGTCCCATCTCTGCGCCACTCCCGAAAATACCACCAAACCGTCCCCCAGGGCGGCAGGTCATGGGGCGTCATGCGCCAGGGTATGCCGCCGCGCAGCACATATAGAACGCCATTTACTACTTCCCGCAAGTCCACGGTCCGAGGATGCCCCCTGGGTTTGCTTGGCGGCAGCAAGGGGGCTAATTCGGCCCACTGGGCGTCAGTCAAATCGCTGGGATAAGGTTTTCTGTTCATACCCCCACAATAGCAAGATTGCTGACCCACTCCCCATGAGAAATTCGTGCAGGTTTAGCCCTTTCTCACACACCCTCTAAGCAGCCACCAAACAATCACTGCCCGAATACCCCGCCTCGCTGGTGGCAGGAGGGTCGGGAAGTTGGGCCGCCGGTGCAGGACATAATATCCCCCCGGCATGTTGAACGGCGATAAGGCCCTCATTAAGGCAGTGATATTCCAGGGTCACCAGCCCGACTCAGATTACTCAATGGCGAGTACGATGGAAAGCCTTATAGCGATTGCCATTTCAGTGATGTCAAAGATCGTTTTTGTAATTATTGAAAAGGGTGACGCGCTACCTGCGATATACTCTACTGAGGAGTCTGCGGGTGCGATTCTGAGGCTGGTAAGTATTGGCTTTCCATCTCGGAATTGCAGACAAATTGGCCCAGAATCTAATTGTTGCCTAGGGTGGAGAGGCGGTGGGAGATTTCGTTGGGGGTCAGGTCTTCGATTTAAGTGGAGATGGACCAGTTGTTGCAAAGTGGCCACCGCAGGATTGGTCGGTAGGTTGGGCGACGGTCAGTTTCAACTTAGGCGTGAACCCCGCCTCGTTAGATAGCGTTGCTTGGGCTGGTTTGAGATAATCCTGTGGCGGAGCAAGGACTATCGAGAGGAAAGAACGTGGGAACTGCGAACATCACCATCGAGGTGGACGAGGCAGCGGCGCGGGCATTTGCCGAGGCCTCTCCCGGCGAGCAACAAAAGTTGCAGCTTCTGCTCAGTCTCCGGCTGCAGGAACTGACGGCCAAGCCGGGCGAGACGCTGCAGTCAGTTATGGACGAGACCGGGAGGGCAGCCGAGAGTCGGGGCCTTACTCCGGAGATTCTGGAGAACCTCTTGCGTGACGAGTAATGTTCGGGCCGTGGTGGATACGAACGTAACGGTCAGCGCAGCACTGTTGCCACGGTCCACGCCATGGCGAGCGCTTGACCAAGTCCTGGAGCAAGGAACCTTGCTCATCTCGCTTGCCACGCTGGCCGAGTTGAACGAGGTCCTCCGCAGACCACGATTCAACATTTATCTGAGAGTGGACGAACGCCAGGAATTCCTGGCGGCACTGGTGAGGGAATCGGAGCTGGTGGAAGTGTCCGCAGCAGTGTCCGCGTGCCGTGACCCCAAAGACGACAAGTTCCTGGAACTGGCTTTGAGCGGCGCGGCCACCCATATCATCAGCGGCGACGACGATCTGCTGGCGCTGCATCCGTTTCGCGGCATCGCCATCCTCTCTCCGCACTACTTCGTGGTAGAAAGGACCGGCGCGGCGTAGCCACAATCCGCCGCCAGTACGCCTACAGTCTCTTTGGTTACGTGGGCTCGATGTGCGTGCGACAGCGTTCACGCTGTCGCCGTTTTTTTGGTGGACTAGTACTCGACAGGCTTGAGAGGCGGTGGGCGATTTGGTCGGGTGTGAGGACTTCGATGTGGGGGAAGATGGACCACTGGTTGCCGTCGGGATCTGCGATGCGGGCGAGGCGGTCGCCCTAAACCTGGTCGGCGGACTCGGCGGCGGAGGTGGCATTGGCGGCCATCGCCTGGACCACTTTTCATATCAAAACTTCCCGGCGAAAAGTTCACCATTCAGTCTGCTTAGGCCCACCAAAACCCCACTTCAGATATGAAATTGACAGCCTTAGCCCTGGCGCCAACCGACGCATGGTTGTTCCCAGGTTTCTGACCTCCAACTTCGCGAGGTTGGGAAGGCTTTACTCATGGGGCTAAAGTCGTCCGGAGGGAATCAACACTCCTATTGGGAAGTCGTCGAACGATTGGTTGCGCTGGTGGTTGATTGCTGCTAGAAGAGTACGGGAAGCCAGCAATCTAAGGAGCATGTGTCATGGCAAACAAGATTCGCCTGGGGTTTGTGGGTGCAAATGTAAACTCGACCTGGTCCTCGCAGTCGCATTTCCCGGCGCTAATGGCCAGTCCCGATGTCGAATTTACCGCAGTTTGCACCACCCGGCCCGAGAGCGCGGAAGAGGCTCGCCGGGCCTTTGGAGCGAAGCTTGCCTTCCATGATTTCCGAGAAATGGCAGCGTCGCCGGAGATCGACGCGGTGGCCGTAGTCGTTCGAGTGCCATCGCATTATGAGCCAACGAAGGCCGCCATCGAAGCCGGCAAGCACGTCTACACCGAGTGGCCTTTGGGAAGGAATACCGCCGAAGCCGAGGAACTGGCAAATCTGGCCCGGGACAAAGGTGTGCAAACCGCAGTAGGTCTGCAATCGCGAGTTAGTCCCGCCTTGCTGTTTATCAAGGAGCAAATTGAGGCCGGCTATGTGGGCGAGGTGCTCTCGTGTCATGTGACCACCATGCGCGATGGCGCGTTGGAACGCCCTTCCAGCCGCACCTGGCAGCGCGATGCCAGCCTGGGCGCAAACTCCCTGACCATCGCCAACGGACACGTGATTGACGCCCTGCGCTTCGTGGCCGGCAATTTCACCCGGGTGGCCTGCATGGTCAGCACCCAGGCAAAGCAGTGGTACGAGACCGATACCCGGCAGTTTGTGGAAGTCACATCCCCGGACAATGTGCGAGTCAGCGGACAGTTGGAGAGCGGCGCGGCAGCATCGGTCCATGTTGGAGCTGTCCCCTGGGCCGGCAGCGGCTTTCGCATGGAGATCTACGGGCGGGAGGGCACGCTGGTCACCACGGGGAGCGTCTCGTCGCAGCGCGGGGAGATGCTGCGGGTGCAGGGCGCACGGGGCAGCCATGAGTTGCAGGACCTGGATATACCTGACCGTTTCGTTTATGTTCCGTCCGACTTTCCCCAGGGCGACCCTTTCAACGTCGGGCAGTTGTACGCCCTGTTCGCCGAGGCAATCCGGACTGGCGAGAACCGTTTACCAACCTTCGATGCAGCGGTCGATCTGCATCGGTTCATCGATATCATCAAAGAGGCGTCGGACACGGGCCGTGAGTTGCCGGTTGCCTGAGGCGACATTCCGATTCCGCAAATGGACTGCCAAGGAGCTAGCATGAAATACCACCTAGATCTCTTCACTCCTGAGACGTGGCAGGCTTTCAGGGAGGCTGACGCAACGGTCACTGGCTTCCGGGATCGTCATCAACACTTGGCCGAGGAACGAGTCAGCCGAGGCGATATCTTCCTTTGTTACATGACGCGACTGTCGCGTTGGCGCGGCGTGTTGGAGGTCAAGTCCGAGCCGTTTTTCGACGACAAGCCGCTCTTCGAAAATCCCGATCCATTCACTGTCCGGTTCAGGGTCAAGCCTATCGCTGTCCTTGACCCAGAGTTGGCAGTACCCATTCGAGAAGAACGGGTTTGGCAGGCCCTAACTATCACGAATCAGTACGACATGGGACACTCATATTGGACGGGGTTCTTCCGAGGCTCCCTCAACACCATCGAGGATGGTGACGGAAACTTCCTCGTGGAGTTGCTCAAGGCACAGCAGGCGAATCCGGCGAAGTATCCGCTCACCGATAGGGACAGGCGTCAGCTTGCTCCAAGAAAGAAGGTTCGGACGCTGGACAGAGAAGTGGAGGTTGAGGTTCCAGACCACGAAGACGAAGAGTCCTCACCTGAATCAGGGATGGTGGTGCCTGCGGACGGTCGAGAGTCGGTTAAGTACCAAGCGAAGGTGGCACAGATTGGCGCCGATATGGGATTTCATATCTGGATTCCAAGGAACGATAAGACGCGGGTGCTGGAGTTCGTCCCGGCGACGATGCATGAGAGGTTCCTGGATTTGCTCCCGCTGAACTACGACGACACGACCCTGAGGACTGTGGAGCAGATCGACGTGCTGTGGCTGAAAGGCCGTTCAATGGCCAGGGCGTTTGAAATCGAGCACACAACTGCGATTTATTCCGGGTTGTTACGGATGGCGGACCTGTTGGCTCTGCAACCCAACATGGACATCAGGTTGCACATTGTGGCGCCGCTTGACAAGCGGGAAAGAGTCCTGCGCGAGATCAGACGTCCCGTATTCTCGCTATTGGACCGGGGCCCTCTCTACGATCAGTGCTCGTTCCTATCGTATGACTCTATCGACTCGTTGGCGCAGACACGGCACCTTTCCCATATGAGCGACACGATCATTGCGGAATACGAGGAGGCTGCGGAAGTCTAACTACCAAGCTCCCAAAGGGGGCTTCGCCGCTTCGCGGCAAAAAGCACACGAGGATAAGAAAGAGGAGGCAAGCATGAAGCAACAAGTGCAACCCCTAACACCGATGGCCCTGTACGCCCGGGTCTCCGGCGACCGCTAGGACGTGGATCTGTCCGTCGCCGCGGGATCACTCCAAGAACCACGGCTACTCCGTGACCCGCAAGTACGTGAACGAGGCCGAAAGCATCCACATCGCCGACCGACCCCAGTTCCACAAGATGATCGACGCGGGCGGCACCATAACGATGCCAGCGGCCTCGCATTTTCAGCCAATTGCCACAGATGGTACGTTGAAGGAAGTGATCAAGTATGTCCTGTTTTTGTTTGATCCCAATCTTCGCGGTGGCAATTTTTAGAGTGACACCTACCTCGCCCATGGGCTTCAAGGAACGTACCAAATAAATCAGGACGCATCGCCTCCCGCTTCACCAACCCCGGACGATCTACGTAATCAGGTCATACAGGCAATTAACCCGTCTCTATAGCCCTGGCAACCAATTATCACAGGCCGTCCAGAACTTATGCCTTAAGGCCCCGCCACTTCTTGCCATTTCTTGGTGATGATAGGTAGCCCGAGGGCCGCAATAGATTTAGCGGTACTAAGAATCTATCTCAAAAGTCCCTTCCCCTCCGACGGGGGAAGGTTAAGATGGGGGTGACACCTGGCGAAATGTCACCGCTGGGCACAAATGCGACTTTCATCGTCGATTTTGAGATAGTTTCTAAGTTGTCAGGCTTTAGCGGCTGCCGGTTCATGGGTCTTCAGGAAGCGCCGGGCGTGGGTTACGGCCTCGTCGATGTGGGGCTGCGAGTCTTTCCAGGGATAAATGGTCACCTCGCAGTTCGGGGCGAGGCCGGCAACCTCCATTGCAACCCGGTAGGGATGCGTCGGCACATCGTCGGGCGCTATCAGCAGTGGTGTCTGCAAGCTACGCACGAAATCGCGGGAAACGGTGAAAACGAAGTCGGCGCGGTTGGTGTACATACTGGTCAGGAAGTCATGGACCATGTCCATCGTGATTTCAGGACGCTTCGCGCAAAGGGGCGGCCCCCACCGCGTAATATTGTTCTGGTAGAAAATATCCGGCATCTCCGGCCTGAACCCGCTGGGCTGCATCAACGCCGCCGCCACAATGCGCTCCTGGGCCAGCCTGAGCAGGTTGTGGATCATTGGCCCGCCGATGCAGAAGCCCATGACCATGAACTCCTTGATGCCGAGATGATCCATCAACCCAAGTTGGTCATCAGAGTAGGCATCCCAGGGGCGGTCGATCTCCAGCGGCCCACTCGATTGGCCCTGATCGGCATTGCGCAAATCGGCGGCGATTACGCGGAAGTCGTCTTTGTAGGTCTCCATGGGGTTGAAGGGCACCGACGTGTACAAGGATGCCGCGGTGGAATTAAGTCCGCCACCGGGAATAATCAGCAGGGGGAATCCTGAACCCACCTCTTCGTAATAGATACGGTTGGGGCCTCTTTCGTAGAATGGCATGACGGTTGTCCTCCATAAGCGAGTTGCAAAGCTAACCTGATGTTTAACGAGCAGGCAGGGCGCGATTTACGGCACGACATCCGTAGGCGGCGTGTTGTACGGGATTATGCTTCGTCTGCCTATCCTGGCGTTGAATCTAACCCAAGATGGCCCAAGCGGTCAAAGCATCGGCCCGGAGCGCCGGGAGCGGTTAGATGAAGCGGTGGCTCGGTATAATCCGGGAACATCGGGAAACCAAATAAAGGGTAGAGACATAAAGCGTCGTCCACTTCCATCTAAGGGCCCGGAGGGGATCGCAATTTGCGCTACTCTACTACCACGCTCGTCATCATGAGTACGCGCCTGTTTCGGCAGGCGATGGTAATCGAATCACGTCGATGGGCAACTCGAACCACCTCCGACGAAGCGGTGCGCTGTATTCTGCGCCGCACTATTGAGTTGCCTACTTGCTTGACTACGGAGACGTCACCGGGTCAAATATGTTGCTGGCTATCGTCGAGTCGGGCCTGCGGCGGCAGCATAATTTCAGGCTAAAGGTTTCTAAAGGTTGTTGCTCTGGTAGGTGGTTGTTTTTGCCGAGCCTTCTGGAATATGGGCCCCAAGAAGGACCGTAAAAGTTCGCGTCCATCCTTGAATGAGAGAGGGATTGAATGGAGCCGCGCATCAGCATTATCACCCTGGGCGTTACCGACTTGCCCCGCTCGGTGGAGTTTTACCGGGACGGACTGGGGCTACCCCTTTTTGACGAAAACACCGAGGCCATTGCTTTTTTCCGGAACCGGGGCACCTGGTTGGCCCTGTACCCACGGGAGTCCCTGGCCGCCGACGCCGGTGTTGCCACGGAAGGCAGCGGCTTTTCCGGCGTCACCCTGGCTCATAACGTCCGCACCCGAGAGGAGGTGGACGCTCTCTTGGACGTAGCTGTATCCGCCGGCGCCACCCTGGTCACGCCGGCCCAAGACACCTTCTGGGGCGGTTACTCCGGTTACTTTGCCGACCCGGAGGGCTACCTTTGGGAAATCGCCTGGAATCCCCACTTCCAGATTGAGTGATTGGGCAATCTTGTAACGGGGATATTACCGGAACATTTGCAGCACAGTCTGCTTAGGCCCAGGCAACCATGCGGGCTCGACTATTATGAAGTGCGGCGGTCCTCGCTGCACCGCGGCCTGATGCGACCTGTTATCCAGCGGTCTGCCGCGCTCAGGACCTTGTAGAGAACAAAATCCGTCGAGACCAAGATGCAAGATACCTCATTGGGTTGATGGACGATGCCAAGTGATTACAAGCCGAATATAATAGCCGAGCGGTCGAATTGGCTGATTCCAGCCGACTTCGAATTAGGCAAGGTGGAGACATCTTGAATAAATTCAGGTTTTCCCTAGCCAGATACTTCGCCATCCTTCCGCCGCCAACCGCTGCGGGATTGTTTGCCGGACCGATGCTCGCTGTGTTGCTGTTAATCGGGTGTGCAGGCGATTCGAGCCCGTCTCTGCCGGACAGAACCGGGCGGACCCCCACCTTCGCCTCGACGCTCTCCGCCGATGCGGAGAACCACACACCTTCTGCCACGCCACCGAGGGGATAAATGGTCACACCGACGCCCACGCCAATGCCAGAACCAACGGCCACACCGACGCCCACGCCCACGCCAGAACCAGCGGCCACATCGACGCCGACGCCGACGCCAGAACCAACGGCCACACCGGCGCCGACGCCGACGCCAGAACCAACGGCCACACCGGCGCCGACGCCGACGCCAGAACCAACGGCCACACCGGCGCCGACGCCAGCGGTATACAACCAATTTGCAGGATGGATAGTGGCGGGGTTGGCAGATATAGACCCCGAACTGGGCGGGAGAGCTGCCTCCTTCGACTGGGTGGCCGATGGATTGACTGGCGAAGAGTGGGTACCATTGTCTTTTGCTCGCGATCTCGCCAACAAAGATGTGGAGACGGCCAAGATACTGCTCAACTATCCCTATATGGCTGACGAGCTAAACGAACTGGCGTATCAGACGATTCTTAGTCTAAAGGCTATCGCCGGGGAGGACCCCGAATGGGCCCGCTTTCTAGTGACCCAACCATTCATGGAACCGCCGTTCAGGGACAGGGACTCTTTTGCCCTCGAGGCAATGAGTCTCATAGTTGTTGAAGCGCCGCAATTCAACATCGAATCCCTGCTCAAGGACCAGCCTTGGTTTTCCGATGGCATCGACGAGTACGAAACAGCCCTGCTCTCCGTTATGAGGTCCGGAGCCTACATCGGCTTGGAATACCGAAAGGCCCTGATTGACACTCACAAGATAGTCTCCAAGTCGATTCAACTTCCGCTAGCCGGAGATGCCGACCTTATCGTCATCACCCACAAGCAGTTGGTCGATTACGACGAAGTCTTCTCAGCGATGGAAGTGGGGGCCAGGTCTCAAGAGGCGTTCCTTGGGCTGCCATTCCCCTTCACCAACATCATATTTTCTTGGTCAACGATCCCACAATCTGGAGGACGCCCTATGCGGGGTATTTTTTAGGGTCCGGCACGGCCAGGCACTTCACCGTTGACTACCCATACCTTATCAGCTCCATCTATCACGAGTTGGGTCATTACTACATGAATCTCGGCGAAAAACGCTGGATGTACGAAGGGGGAGCAAGCTTTCTGGAGACAATAGCCCAAATTTCTGTCGGTGCGACCACCATGGAGCGGCGAATGGCCTTCTTGGACGATGTAGTTCACCGCAGTTGCGATGCTACTATTCAAGAGTCTCTGGTGGACTGGCGTGAAAGCGGTTGCGACTACTCGCTCGGCGAACGCCTGCTTTCAAATATATACGTGGTCTTGGGTGAAGAATCGATGGCGGCCGGTCTAAAAAGTCTGGCCTTACGCGAAGGACCTGTCAGCGGCGAGGTCTTCTACGCCATCTTTCTGGAAAACACGCCTCCCGGTCAGCACGAGGATTTTCGTAGAGTGTATGAGAAATATCATGGAGGCCCGGTGCCGAAGTAATTTCACTCATCCGGTACGTGCTTCGGATAACGATTCTCCAACAACCAGGCCGCCCCTAGTCGCCGGACATTCTTGAAATGCCGGTTGAAATGCCGGGTTGCTCGGAAATTGTATGCATGGTCTCAGTATGTCAGGGCAATGGCCCTGTACCAATCAACCCATCATTACAAAGATTTCGGACTACTAGATTGCGGCCCAGCATGGCTCCTAGTTGTGCCATTATCCATGACCAGCTCTGGGGTGTTACTTGGGAACCTGCATCAACCTGAGTGGGGCATTGGAGGTCATCAAGTCCTATTTTGCCGGTTGATTCAATGGTCTAGAATGTTACAAGACTGGAGCATGGGGGATAGGGAGAGCCATGATCGGGAAAGTGTTGGCGCTGTTGGTGGTCGCCGCGGCAGCTTTGGTCGTGCTGGAGTTGTTGCTCGTTAGTCCGGTGGATGCACAGACGCCCAGGGCCTCCCGGTCCTTCGCCGCGCCATCGGTGGTCCCTGGCGGCAGGCTGGAGGTAAGAATCACCGCTGCCGGGTTCGGCGCTTTTGGACAGGTTGTGGAGACCCTTCCCGCCGGGTTCCGCTATGCGGGAGCCAGCCTGCCGGACGAAGCGGTTGAGGTCAAGGGACAGACTGTTAAGTTCACTCTGTTCGGGGTTGATCGCTTCTCATACACGGTTACCGCCCCCAATCAGGAGGGTTCGCACACTTTCTCGGGAGTGCTAACTGACGCGCAGAAAGTTGACCGACCCGTGGCAGGGAGTTCCAGGATAAGGGTGGGCCCCGATGCCACACCTACCCCGACGCGCACCGCCACACCAACGCCGGAGCCCACGGCCACCCCGGAGCCCACTCCAACTCCCACCCCGGAGCCCACGGCGACGCCGACGCCCACGCCGACGCCCACGGCCACTCCCACGCCGACGCCACCTCCAACCCTTGCGCCTCGGCCCACGGCTGCATTTGTGGCGGTGGCCACCCCGGAGCCCACTCCGACGCCCATTCCTACAGTTGAGCCTACGCCGACGCCTCCACCCGTGGAACCGGTTGAGGAGGGTTCACTGCCGGTTTGGTTGATTGTTCTGGTGATTGCCGTAGCGGGCCTGGCAGTAGCCGGCATTGGGGTGTACGTCTTTACTAGTAGGAGGTAGTCCGCGTTAGAGGGCGGCCAATGCATGGACCTCGGGAATGGGGGCAGCGGAGCAGCACGACCCTGTTCTTAAGCTCGTGGGTCCAGCAACCGCGCACTTAACAAGACGCTGAACCGTTTCCTGCCGGCCACTGTGCCCCGCCTGAGTTGACTGTAGCCGGCGCGAGGAAAGAAAGAGCTACTTCTGAGACGCCACACCCCAAGCCTGGCCCGCCGGCGATGCCCCGACGGGATGTTTCGGCGTCCGGCCCTCTGAGTTGGG
The DNA here is from genome assembly GCA_965226825.1 of Dehalococcoidia bacterium. Classification (GTDB taxonomy): domain Bacteria; phylum Chloroflexota; class Dehalococcoidia; order Lucifugimonadales; family UBA3495; genus Io17-Chloro-G2. The sequence goes on along the minus strand of CBDDED010000003.1, from coordinate 1,742,788 downwards.
TTCGCCTTCCTGCTCGAACGATGGGTTGCTATTTAGCTGTCAGGGCCCGTCGGACCTGCTGGACCTTTTCACCAGGGTTTTGGTTTTCATCCACTCATCGCCGCCGCGCTTATACACCGGCGTCCGTTGGGAGGTTCTCGACGTTGATCAGCACGCCGCGATCTCTACCCCGCCGGATTCGCTCGTACTCTGAACTGAATTCTGCGCCGAAGATGAGGATCAGTCCGCTCAAGTAGGTCCAGAGCGATAGGACGATCACCGGCGTCAACGCCCCGTACACGTTTTCGAAGTTGGTGAACCGGCTCAGGTAAAAGACGAACAGGTTCTTTGCCAGCTCGAACAGGACCGCAGCCACCATTGCTCCCGGCCACACGTACCGCCAATAGGTGCTGGTGTTGGGCATGAATTTGTACACCAGCAGGAACATTCCGGCAGTCAACGCGAAAGAGCAAAGTTGCAGTATCCCCCTCTCCAGTAGTTGGAAGACCGGAGCCGCCTGTAGGGCGTCAGCGGTTATCAGCCGGTCGGTTGCCCCCGCCAGCCAGGCGACGCTCATCGATCCCAGAAACAGCAGGCCGACTCCTGCGGCCATGCCCAACTGTCTTGGCTTGCTGATGAAGAAAGGCCGGTCGGCGTGAACATCCCAGGCGCGGTTGACGGCCCGGCTTACCGCGCCGAAGACGGCGCTCCCGGACCAGAGGAGTCCTAATATTCCAAAAACTCCCAGTGCTCCCCTCACGTCCAGAGCGCCTTCAAGGCTCGCGCCGATCAGCTGGTCTGAACCCGGGAAGTATCCGGAGAATACATCGGTGACTCTTAACTGGATGAACTGGCGGTCCAGAACGAGGCCAAATGCCGCGACCAGGAACAGGAGCAAAGGAAACAAGGAGAAGAGCGAATAGTAGGCCACCCCCGCCGCCATGTGAGTTGCATCGTCAGCCGACATTTCCCGGATGGTTCGAACCAGGAGCCGCACAACGAGTCTGGCCCCGAGCCAATCCCGAACGGGCTGGCCGACGCTGGTGACAGCATTTACTGTGGAATGGTACAGGGCAGACTTTTGAAGGCGCATCAACATCAGAGATTGAAATTGAGAAGGCGTGAAACCAGCCACCTTGGTAAGCGGGTAGACCTGCCGTCAGCGACCGATTGCCGAATTCACCGCCGGAATTATCGGTTCGAGCTACGGGTCTTCCCGGTCAATGTCTTAAATGAGACCTTTTAAAGACTATAGCAAACTGTACAGACCTGCCAGAGCGCCGCGGACCACGCCAGGGTCTTTCGATTATCATCGAATCCCCCATCACTCTTGCCGAAACGGGAATCTGGCGGCCATTTTGACTCCTACTCCCGTCATTCTCGCCGCAGCGGGAATCCAGAGCCCTTTTACCCATACAACCTGGTGCGTGCCTGCAGGAATGTTCCAGGTGGGACGTAAACTTGTCCACCCGGCGCGTCTTATTAGGCATAACCGTGTTGGTACATAATCAGGGCTCTGGATTCCCGCTGCGGCGAGAATGACGGGGGACAATCGAAAGACCCTGGGACCACGCAGTGGGGGTTTTCCTTTTTGGCATTCTCCATGCGCCCGGACAGTCAGCGCTTCACGGCGGCTAATAACCTGGCATACGGGCAGTCTCTGCGACTCACTTTAGCCGTAAAGTCTGCCGAAATTGGAATGCTCGTTAACAGAATAATTGAATTGACACCATAACATCTATCTTGTATACCCTTATATGCCATTAAATAATAAAGGTATACGTTGTTAAATGTAACTATAACACGCTAAGATGTAAATTGATCGCACACTTAATGCAGAACAGTATTAGCGTCAACAAATTTGGACCGGCCGCACATTCCCCCTCATTCACCAGTCAACCACCCTCTCGGTGCCGTATATCATTTCGGCGCAGGTATTAGCTGCATGAGCCTGCGTTTTGACTATTCTCCTCGCCGATTTTGGCGGGAGTACGATTCGGGATTTGAAAATGCCCGGTAGCGGTAGAGTGACGCCAGCATCGCAACCGAATTAACTGGAGTTTAACAACATGACAGGACACCTTTGGGGGAACCTGGCAGAGAAAATTCTGCTGGCCACTGTTTTGTTGACAGGGGTTATGACCGTCTCCCTGGCCTGTGGTGGAGGGGACGACAGCCTCACGGTTTATTCGGGGCGCTCCCAGAGCCTGGTAGACCCGGTCATGAAAGCGTTCATGGACGGGACCGGAGTGGACGTTCGCGTCAAGTACGCCGGCAGCGCTGCTATTGCCGCCACGGTCCTGGAGGAGGGGGACAGCACGCCGGCCGACTTGGTCTTTCTGCAGGACCCGGGCTCCCTGGGCAGCATATCGGCTGCCGGACTCCTGGCGGAACTCCCCGAGGAATTGCTGTCTAAAGTGGACGCGAGGTTCCGTTCACCGGCTGGGAAGTGGGTTGGCGTGTCCGGACGGGTCAGGACCGTCGTTTATAACACTTCGGCTATTGATCCGGAGAAGGACCTGCCTGAGTCGATATTGGGGTTCACCAGCCCGGAGTGGGAAGGACGGATCGGCTGGGCTCCCCTGAACGGATCTTTCCAGGCCTTCGTCACGGCGTTCCGGTTGAAATGGGGAGAAGATGCAACCCGAGATTGGCTCGAGGGAATCCAGGACAACGATGCTCAGGACTATCCCAACAACACCACCATCGTTGCCGCCGTGGCCAGCGGGGAGGTGGATGTTGGCTTTGTGAACCACTACTACCTGCTGAGGTTCCTGGAGGAAGAAGGGGAAGGATTTGAGGCCCGCAACCACTTCCTGGCGGGCGGAGATCCCGGATCCCTAATCCTGGTAGCCGGCGTGGGCATCACCAAGAATACCGATAACCGCGAGGGAGCCGAAAAGTTTGTCGAGTACCTGCTTTCCCGTTCGGCCCAGACATACTTCTCGGAAACCACCAAGGAATACCCGTTAGCAGCCGGAGTGGAACCCCAGGGTGACCTGCCGCCCATGGCGTCGCTGGACCAGCCTGACATTGACCTGGGGAACCTGGCGGATTTGCGGACGACGCTGTCGCTGCTCCGGGAGGTCGGAATTATACCGTGACCGAGACAATGCGCCTCGGCTCCAATGCATTCCAACCGATTGCAGGCAGCAGTTGGAAGATGTACAGCATCATCGATGGCGCTGCTAAGAGCAAAAGGCCACGGCCTCTCCGGCCCGCCTAACCGCCCCGCCTATTTTCTCGTCGGCGGCGGCAAGGTCGAATTGGGTTTGGAGGTTAAGCCAGAATTGAGGGTCCACGCCGAACCAGTGCCCGAACCACAGGGCGGCATCCGCTCGGCCCACTTCGGCTTGCTTGCCAACTCCATACGCTCCTGCATTTCCACCGCTAAGGTCTGGGGGAATGCCAGACGCAGGGAACCCAATGGCCCGCCCAGCAGTGCAATGTTAAACACAGGGTTGGAGAGGAACGAATAATCCTGGAAATTGCTGGATTTTCCTAGTACCTTCCAAGCAGATAGTTGGTACTATTCAGTCTCCGTTAGATTGTCTGCACCAGTTGGCAGGGACCCCGGTAAGAAGGCGGCAGTCGTGCCGGTTCAAGGTTTATGAGTTATCTCCGTGGAATTCGATAGTTACGATCTTAATCCATCTATCTATGACGAAATGTTCCTGGCGGACGGGACCCCAAGGGAACATTGCCGGCAGCTTCACGAAATCCTGTGCAGCATGCCTAGCAGGCAGGTAGCCGGTATTCAGGAGCGAGTCACCCGGTCGTTTTCCAACGAAAGCATTTCTTTCAGGGTTTACGGCGACGCTGAAGGCGAGGAAAGAGTCATCCCTATTGACTGTCTGCCTCGCATACTTCCCGGTTCTGATTGGCGTTTCCTGGAAAGGGGGCTGATCCAGCGTCTGAAAACCCTGAACATGTTTTTGGAGGACATTTACAACGACGCCCGAATTGTCGAAGACGGAGTGATTCCGGTGGACGTCGTGCGGGGGTGCCCCCAATACCGCGTTGAGATGCGGGGCGTTTCTGTTCCCCATGGATGCTGGGTTGCAGTTTGCGGGACCGACCTGGTGAGGACCAATGATGGTTTCAGCGTGCTGGAAGACAACCTGCGGGTCCCGTCGGGCGTGTCCTACATGATTGCGAACCGCAAAGCCGTCAAGGCCAGCATGAGCCGTCTGTACCGGAACTCCCGAGTTCGGGACGTCGAGCACTACGGGCGGGCCCTGCAGGAAACCCTACGCGAGTTGGCCCCCGGCGGCCGGTCTGATCCCACCATCGCCCTGCTTACACCCGGAGTGTACAACTCGGCGTTTTATGAGCACCTGTTCCTGGCCCACGAGATTGGCGCCGAGTTGGTGGAGGCGCCCGACCTGCTGGTCGACGACGGTTTTGTGTACATGCGCACCACCACCGGTCTCCGGAGAGTGGACGTGGTCTACCGGCGGGTGGATGACGACTTCCTTGACCCGCTGGTCTTCCGCCCCGACTCGCTGCTGCATGCTTTCAAACTTGGCAGGGTGATGTTGGTGAATGTGCCGGGAACGGGCGTGGCCGATGACAAGAGCATTTACGCCTACGTGCCGGACATGGTCAGGTATTACCTGGGCGAAGAGCCGATATTGTCCAACGTTGAAACCCACCTCTGCCGTCGGCCTGAAGACTTGGAGTTCACTCTGGACAACCTGCAAGACCTGGTGGTCAAACGGGTCGGCGAGTCCGGCGGATACGGCATGCTCATCGGCCCCCACTCCACGCCCGAGGGGAGGCAGGAGTACGCCAAGCAGGTCCGCGCAAATCCCGCCGATTTTATTTCCCAACCTGTTCTGGACCTTTCCAGGGCGCCGTGCCTGATCGACGGCCAGTTTGAACCGCGTCACGTGGACCTGCGACCCTTCGTGCTTAGCGGAAGAGAGACCCGCATCGTTCCGGGAGCCTTCTGCCGCGTCGCTTTGCGCCGGGGAAGTCTGGTTGTGAACTCCAGCCAGGGCGGAGGCGGCAAAGACGTGTGGGTGTTGGGGGACTGAAACCATGCTCTCCAGAAGCGCGCAAGGGGTCTACTGGATGAGCCGATACCTGGGCCGGGCGGAACATCTCTGCCGCCTGCTGCGGCTGCAAACGGAGGCGCTGGTTGACCGACCATTAAGGGAGATACACCTTGGCTGGATACGCGTCTACAACACCGTGAGCCAGCGTCCGCCCGGCGGGAGACTTGAGGCCCTCGACACCGATGATTTTGCATTGGCGGACTCTTACACGCTTGCCGATCACCTGACCTTCGATCGCCTCAACCCCAATTCCGTCTGGAGTTGCTTTTACCAGGGCCGGGAAAACGCCCGGCAAATGCGCCATTGCATCAGTGCAGAGATGTGGACCTGCCTGAACCTGGCTTACCTGCGGTTGCGCAATCTCACGATGCAGCGCCTTTGGACCGGCGCGCCAGATACCTTCTACGCCGACGTTGAGGCGGAAATCAACAGGTTCATAGGAGTGGCGGCGTTCACCATGTACCGGGATGAACGGTACCGCTTCATGCAGCTTGGACGATTCATTGAACGGGCACAGCTTTCCGCTTCATTGTTCCTGGCGCAACAATATGCCGACAGTATTGCGATGGAGTATGCGGAGGAGGACTGGACTACATTGTTGCGACTCTACCATGCGTTCCAGGCATACAACAGCCGTTACGGCGTAACTGTGCGGCCAAACCAGGCGTTGGACCTGCTTGCGACGGATCCCCAATTGCCAGACTCGCTCAGCCGGTCGGTTGCTATCGTGGCCGAGGAGTTGGGGGCCATCAGCGCCGGTCCAAACTCCCACTCTACCGGGGTGGCCCGGAGGCTCGCGGGACGGTTGGGCGCATTGATACATTATGAGTGGCCGGACCGGGAAGACCGGGAGGAACTATTGCGGGAAGTAAGGGAGCAGTGCCGGCTGCTCCACGATTTCGTCACGGCCACCTATTTTGAATACTCGATAGAAGACACGCCGGTCCGCTGATCAATGGTTGGTTTGATTCGGTACGAGATCCAGCACGTCTCACGATATTTCTACGATGGCCGCGTGCGTAATTCCGTGATGGCGCTTTGCCTGATGCCCCGCGATGACTCGGGACAGAGGCTGCGCAGCTTCAGCATCACCACGAACCCACCGTCCTCTATGAACACCTAGATGGACTCCTTCGGCAACACCAAGCATGTCCTTAACATCCATCGGGGCCATGAGACCCTGGAGTTGGTCACCCGCGCTTCGGTAGAAACGTCGCCATCACGGCCGCTGCCAGTTTCCCTGGGCCCAGGCTCCTGGGAAGAAGTCCGTTCGGGTTCCGGTTCGTTCGTGGGATGGGACTTCACCCACGATAGCGCGTTTGTCCGCCACTCGCCTGCTCTTGCCGATTTCATCGAACGAGCCGGCATCAAGCCCACCGGAGATCCGCTGGAGTCGGCCATCGCTCTTTCCGACACCCTATTTCACCTGCTGCGGTACGTCCCCGGCAGCACTTCTGCGGTCTCTCCCATAGAGCAGACCCTGGAGTCGGGCGAGGGGGTTTGCCAAGACTACACCCATATCATGATCGCCATTGCAAGGTCATGGGGATTGCCCGCCCGGTACGTGTCGGGTTACCTGTACGTCACCGGACAGACTGACGAACAAGCGATAACAACCGCGAGCCACGCCTGGGTGGAATGCTGGTTTCCCGGGCTTGGCTGGACCGGCTTTGACCCCACGAATCATTGCCTCGCCGACCACCGGCACATTCGTATCGCAGTGGGGAGAGACTACCGGGACGTCACCCCGGTCCGCGGGGTCCTGCAAGGCGGAGCCGAGGCCCGCCTGGAGGTTGAAGTCCGGGTTGACTCAGTCCCAGCCTGAGTCCGTGCGGCTGCCCAACCGCAGGAATCTCGACCGGTAAGCCGGAATCCTGCCGACCCAGGTCTGTCTAGCAATCCCGGGTACAGTATTTCATTAGGGTTTTATTCTGGGGTTAACGCGGCTGCGACCGATCCGGAAACATCGGAGCGTCCGGCGTTGTCTGCCCCGCCTGCCTGGATTCAATAGCAAAGGCATCCACCGGCTGCGCATCTTTCCAGACACCCTTGTGGTCCAACAACAAATCGCGCCTCCCCCTTGGCCGCCGCACAAACCGGGCAAGGAGATGGCAGGGTTTAGTACACTGTCGGCGGCGCGGCATTTTATTGCGGGCGTACTAGGGATAAATTCAGCGAAGGAGATGCATCATGCGGCTGGAAGGTAAAGTTGCTCTTATCAGCGGTGGGGCGCGAGGTCAGGGCGCGGCGGAGGCGCGGCTGTTCGTTCGCGAGGGTGCGGCGGTGGTCATCGGCGACATTCTTGACGACGAAGGGATGCGGTTGGAGGCGGAAATCCGCGAGTTGGGCGGCCGGGCCACCTTTGTCCACCTGGACGTCACCCACTCCGCGCAGTGGTCCAGCGCGGTGGATGAGGCGGTTAACCGCTACGGAAAGTTGGACGTTTTGGTCAACAACGCAGGGGTCGGCAGCACCAACGTCGGCGGCGTCGAAGCGCCTCGTATCCATGACGCACCGGAGGAAGTCTGGGACCAGATTATGGACGTGAACGGCAAGGGCGTTTTCCTGGGAACCCGCGCCGCCATTCCGGCCATGCTCGACGCCGGCGGAGGCTCGATCATTAACATTTCGTCCATTGCCGGGCTGGTTGGCCTGGGGCCTGGCTCGGGGGCCGGGTCGGCCTACGCCAGTTCCAAAGGAGCAGTTCGGCTGCTGACCAAGTCCACAGCGGTGCAGTATGCAGGGGACGGCATTCGATGCAATTCGGTCCACCCTGGCTACATTGACACGCCGATGACGGAGCGGATGATGTCCCAGCCGGGCATGAGAGACGACCGTATCCGGGCGACTCCCCTGGGTCGCATCGGGACCGCGGACGACATTGCCAACGGCGTGCTGTTCCTGGCCTCGGACGAATCCTCGTTCATGACCGGCAGCGAGGTGGTGATAGACGGCGGGTTCACTGCGCAGTAGCAGACAGCAGAGCGACGTGGGTTTTTGCCTTGCTGTCCCATTACCCGCACTGTTTGTCAGCGCACCGGTTGCATTGTGGAAAGCGCCGGGGTTTGCTTGCCTCGGCGCTTCCAGATCACACGGTGGACATCCGGGTCATCCGGCGGCCAACCGGACCACATCGCAAATCGACAGGATTATGGCTTAGACGCGGTGGCCTCGCCAAAGGCGATGGCCCCGACGGCCCCGGCATTGGCCTGCCACTGGTCAAGGGACTCGCGCCAGCCGTCGAACTGCTCGTGAGTCGCCAATCCGTAGGTCGTTGCGGCGGCTATAACCGCAGGCGACAAGAACCAGTCCCTGGTGAAGGCGTGAAAGAAGGCAACGTCTTCAGGTGTGCTGAATACGTCGAAAGAAGCAGCCGCCTGGACGTTGGTGAACCCGGCATCGATGAAGGTTTTCTTCAGGTCTCTCCCCATTTGGGGATGGCCGCCGTTGGCTGCAATAAGGTTCGCGAAGACGGTCCACCCGGACCTTAAGGTGTCCAGGGTGGGCTCGGCGAACGAGGAAGCGATGATTATTTCACGGCTGGAGATGATGCCGCCGGGTTTCAAGACCCGTTTCACCTCTCCGAGCGCGGCGCTGGTATTCGGAACATGGGTCAGAACGGTGTGGCAATGGGCGATGTCGAAGGAATCGTCATCGAATGGAAGATTGGTCACGTCGCCAACGTGGAATATTGCGTTGCGGTGCCCGCCCGCCTCTGCGGCAGACCGGGCAAGGTCAATCTGCGACGCCTCCATATCAATGCCGTGGACCTCACCGGGTTCTACCGCCCTGGCCAGGCCGACCGAGATGGTTCCCGGCCCACAACCGAAGTCGAGAACGCGGAGGCCGGGTTTGAGATGCGGGAGCAAGTGTGTGCCGTGAGTCTCAAGGCCGCGCCGATTGAGAAGCTGGCGAAACTCTTCGCTATAGCCCATCGTGTAGCTGGATTCTGCCGCTGTTTGGTCTGGCATGGTTTTGCACTCCTTTGCGTGTTAGTCGTCCGGAACCGGCAAGGCCCAATGGGCGACCGGGCGACATTATACAATTTGCTCAAACCATGTTTACCGTTGAGTCCGCGCCTTCTTTCGCTATTTCAGCGCCGCCAGGGCAAATGCCACCCTGCCGCGGTCCAACGTCCGCAGGCGCTCCCTTTTACCGCTGGGCAGTATCGTTGTCGATAAGTTTTAACAACGCCTCGCCGTCCATTCGGAAGATGTGCCAGTCGTTCAGCGCCACAGCCCCCAACTGCTGGTAAAACCGGGCGGCGTTTTGATTCCAGTCCAGCACCGCCCACTCGAACCGGCCGCACCCTCGCTCCAATGCAATCCCCGCAACGTGCGTCAGCAGCATTTTGCCCAGTCCGTTCCGGCGGTACTCCGGCAAAACGAAGATATCCTCCAAGTACATGCCGCGCCGTCCTAAAAACGTTGAGTAGTTATGGTAGAAGACTGCAAACCCCGCCGGATGTTCCCCCGCAAACCCCAGCGCCACCTCCGCGGCAGGGTTCTGCCCAAACAACGATTCCCTAAGACTGTCCTCCGTAGCCGCCACGGCGTGGTCCAATCCTTCGAAGTCCGCGAGCCCCTGGACGAACCGGAGGATTAGAGGAGCGTCATCGGGCCTGGCCGGACGGATGTGGAACCCATTGCTGCTGGTCATGACTCACGTTTCCCAGCCTGAATTTTGGTTGTTTCCCCAATCGTTCCTCAATCGAGGAACGAGTCTAATAAGCCTCTAGTGGCCGCGTCTGCCGGGGTCGGTTGGGCGTCCGGAATCGACCCAGGGCCACGGTGATGGGCCGGCAAACAGGCTGTTCGGCCGCGGCTAGTTGTCGCCTACTCTGCCTAGGAAGACTTCGGTCAGTATGTCGGTGTCTTGCACTGACTGGGGGGTGCCGTCGTGGACTACGCGGCCGTTCTGCAGGATGTAGGCGCGGTCTACGATGTTTAGGACGCCCTTGATGTTGTGCTCAACGACGAAGATGGTCGTATCGAGCCGCTCGCTGATTTCCGCGACCTTTTGAAACACTTCTTTGACGACTATGGGAGCTAGTCCCAGCGTAGGCTCGTCCAGGAGCAGCATCTCCGGTCCGGCCATCAGCCCGCGGCCCAGGGCCAACATTTGCTGCTGGCCCCCCGACATCTGGCTGGCCAGGTCGCGGCGTTTTTCTTGGAGGATTGGGAAGAGTTCCATGACCGAGTCCAACCGGCTCTGCTTTTCAACCCGGTCATTTAGGTGAAGGCAGCCCATTTCCAGGTTCTCCTGGATAGTGAGGTGGGTGAATACCCGGCGGCCCTGGGGGACAAAAGAGATTCCCTCCTTGACTACTTCGTGGGTGGCCGCGACCAATTGGTTTTGCCTCCAGTAGACCCTCCCGCCGGTAACCGGCGCCAGCCCCATGATTGCCTTGAGGACCGTGGACTTGCCAGCGCCGTTGGGCCCCATTACCGCTACCACCTCACCCTTTCGGACTCCCATCGAAACCCCGTCCAGAGCGGCAACGGCCCCGTAATTCACGGATACGTCGACGAGCTCCAGAAGATTCTCGCCGTTGTTGGCCTGGTCTGCAGAATCCATTCGATTCATCCGGGCGTCGGGATAGCGAAGAGAATCGAGGTCAAACCCCGAGATAGGCGTCTATGACCTCTTCGCTGCTAAGGACCTCCGCCACGTCCCCTTGGGCGAGAAGGGAGCCGCCCTCCAGCACGATTATGCGGTCCGACAGCTCCCGGACAATATCCATATTGTGGGAGATGAAAATGATGGTGCGCCCCTCGGCCCGCATCGCCTTCATTATGTCCTTTACCTTCTCCACCATCTGCGGGAAGAGCCCGGCGTAGGGTTCGTCGAGCAGGTAGGTGTTGACGTCGAGGGCCAGGGCGCGCCCAATTTCCAGCAGTTTTCTCTGACCGTAAGAGAGGTTCATTGCCAGGGACTCGCGCTTTTCCCACATCCCCACCGTCTCGAGCACCCTTTGGGCTTTCTCCCGGTGGCTGGACTTGGTTCGCTGCATCAACGCGGGAAACAGGCGGCGTTCGGTCAGCACCACCATAATGTTGTCCAACACGCTGATCTGATCGAAGAGCCGCACCTCTTGAAAGGTCCGGGTCAGGCCATGACCGGGAGTTTCGTAGGCCTTGACGATCTTCAGGCCGACGCCGTCGATGATGACCATCCCACCGTCGAGAGGAAGCGTCCCGCTGAGCAGGTTAACCAGGGTAGATTTCCCGGACCCGTTGGGTCCGACTATGCTGGTTACACCCTCACGGGGGATGGAGAGGCTGAGTTGGTCAACCGCCCTGACGGCTCCAAAGTGTTTGGAGATCTTGTCCGTCTCCAGGGCAAAGCCCCCGGCGGCGTCTTTGTGGGGAGAGGTCATAGCTTGTACCTCCCGACCAGGCCCTGGGGCCTGAATAGCATGAGCAACACCAAGAGGATACCCAGGACGATTTGCCGGGCCTGACCGGTGTACTCGGCAGGCACCAGGGGCAAAAAGCGCATTCCCTCCTCCAACAGCACGAAGGCCATTGCGCCGAGGAGGGAACCCCAAATGGTGGCGAGCCCTCCCAATATCACGATCGCCACCAGGAGGATAGACTCGAGCAGGATGAACGAAAAGGGATCGATGAAGCTGGTCCAACTGCTGAACAGGCTGCCGGCCAGCCCGGCCATCATCGCGGAGATGACCCATATAGCCAGTTTGTAGTGGGTCGCCCGGTATCCGAAGACCTCGATCGCCTGCTCATCTTCCCGAATTGCAGTCAGCACCCGTCCGAAGGAAGAAGTAACTATAAACCAAGCTACCGCCATGACCAGAACGAGAAATACCAGGGTTAGGAGCAAGAATTCCAACTCACCGTCGAACACCCATCCGGCTATTTCGGGCCTTGGCACGTCGTGAATTCCGAAGGCGCCCCTCGTCAGGCCGCGCCAATTCAGAAAAACGTTGAAGCTGATGATGGCGAAGCCAAAGGAAACCAGAACGAAGATATCGTCCCTGAAACGGTTGAAGACCACGCCAACCGCCAGCGCTACCAGTCCAGCCAGCGCCACACTGATGGGCAGGGCGGCAAAGAAGGGTAAGCCAAAGGTTGGGATAGCCGCGGTGCGGAGCTGCTCGTAGGCGGTGGTTGAGGTCAAAATAGCCGTGGCGTAAGCACCTATGCCGAAGAAGCCAACGTGCCCCACGGACAGCAGTCCGGTAAATCCCAACACCAGGTTCAGGCTGACTGCGAGGATCGCCCAGATGGCGAAAACGGTGCCAATGCTTACGGCAAAGCCAAAGCCCTGCCACAGCATGAAGGCGATGGCCCAGGTGATGACAAAAAGGTTGGCCCACAGTTCCAGGTTGCCCCTGGCGAGGAGCAACAACGCTTTAGGGTCCCGGGCCAGGGCGCATACGTTCCGAAAGGCATGTAGACGGTCCAGCATGGCCTACTTTCTCGGCAACAGGCCCTTGGGCCAAAAGGACAAGAACAGGATCAGGAGGATGAAGGCAATTGCGTCCTTCCACTCACCGGCCAGGTCCCAAATGCCGAACTGCTCGACCATTCCCAGGGTGAATCCTCCTACGATGGCCCCGTAGAGGTTGCCCATGCCGCCTACCACGGAGGCTATCCAACCCTTCAGAAGCAGCAACAGTCCCATCCTGGGCTGAATGGAGGTGTCGTGGCCGCTCAAAATGCCCGCCATAGCGGCGTATACGGCGCCGATGAAGAACACGACGGCAATCACGACGGTCGTGTTTATCCCTACCACCTTGGATACCTCTTCGTCGTCGCCGATGGCCCGCACCGCCATCCCGAAGGAGGTCTTTTTGAGGAGGAGCAGCAACCCCGTGAATCCGGTGATGGCAACGCCGATTGCGAAGACGTTGAATCCCTTGATGTTAGCCCCTGCGATGGTCAAGGAGTCGCTGCCGAAAGCTTCCGGCAATGGGCGCGGCGCGCTTCTGAACACTATCGTTATGAAGGCGGTAATGGCCAGCAGGATGCCAAGGGAGGCGACCAGCATGACCAGAGGCGAGTTGGACCGCTGGCGCATGTACACGTACAGGCCGCGGTACAGGGCCAGCCCTACGGCCCCCGCCAGCAGGCACGACACCACCCAGCTCAGATACAGGCTCGCGCCGGGAGCGTTGGCCACCAGAAAACCGCAATAGGCCCCGAGGGCCGCCGCCAGAACTGCCGGGACAATAAACGGCGGGAGGGCGCTGGCTCCGGTCCTGCGGTAACCCCGGTAGAGGGCCCAGCCCGCCGCCACGGCCGTAACTACTCCGACTGCGGGGCTCAGCGTGAGGTTCAGGGCACTGGGGTAGGCCAGCACAAATCCCACGTAGACCCCGGCGGCAGCGGCCGTGACGCCTTCGATGACGCGCAGGGCAAGGGGGGCGACTCGGGCCCGCAGCCGGGAGAACAGTCCTATGTGCAGGACCCAGGCGGTGACTCCCGCTGTCACCGCGGCAAAGACAATATTGACGTAAAGGTCGTTGGCCTCAAATCCGTAAGCCGACCCTTGCGACCGCAGGTAAAAGACGCCGTATGCGCCAAGCGCGGCCGCCGCGCCGTAGTAAAGGTCGAAGAACCAGACGGTGCTGTACACCAGGGTGAATCCCATGGCCAGAAGGGCATAAACCGCGCCTACTGCCAGGCCGTTGAAGGCAAACTGGAGCGCCTGCTCGCTGGACTGCGTTACCTTCCAGACGATGTAGGCCGTGGCCGAGACTGCCAGAGCCATGGCCAAAAGCTGGGAAAGACTCGGTAGAGTAAGCCTGCCCTCACCGGCGCGATGTCTAAGCAACGAGCCACCTCGAGAAGGATTTCGGCGAACCATCGACTGGCTAAGAGGGCAACCCCCGACGGTTGCCCCATGTGTATCGGGCCAACCCCGGAGGTTGGCCCTTGGTGGGTTCCGCCGGGGCTACTCCGAAGGAGCCGGGCCCAGTACCTTATAACCCTGGTTCTCGTCGGTCCGCTCGGCCAACGGCAAGACCTCTACCACCACGTTGGCCAGGCCGACAACCTCGCCGTTCTCGTCAAAGGTGTAGCCGTCTCCGATAGTCCCGCTCCAATTGATCTCGTACAAGCAGTCCCGGAAACCGTCGGCGTCCTGGTCGTCATCTGTCTGCTTGAGACACTCCGCGGCGAGGTAGACGTCGTCGTAGGCCGACCCCAGGTACCAGGGCAGCGTGACGTATTCGTAGCGGGTCTTAAAGTTGCTAAGGACTTGCTGGGCCTTGTCGTTTGCCGGGTCCAACTCCGCGGTGATGGCCTTCAAACCGGTGGCGGCGTCGCCGGCGATCTCCAGGGCCGTGGCGCCGACGGGCACGACTTCCGAGTATATTGGCCCATCATAGCCCAGTTCTCGCGCCTGCTTAACGATGGTGCCTCCGCTGGACTCGGACTGGGCGGCGACGTGAAGGGCGTCCGGGTTCTCGCCGAACAGTTTAGTCAGCTGGCTCCTGAAGTCGGTAATGTCCGACGTGTACCGCTCTTCACCAACCACCTTGCCCCCGCGCTTGACGAACTGGTCCACGGATGTCTGCCGTACGCCCTCGGCGTAGTCGGTGGCCTCGGTGATGGTAGCCAGCGTTCGGGCGCCGTCGGCCCACAACACGTTGCCGGTGTCGATGCCCAGTTGGAGGTCGCTCATGGCGGTGCGGAAGATGTAGTCCCCGGCGTTGGCGATGTCCGGATTAGTAGCTAACCCGGAGAACAACACCACACCGTCTTCTTCAGCCAGGGGCGCCGCCCCCAGCATCGCGCCACTGCAAGAAGTTCCCAGGATGATCTTCACCCCGTCCACGTCGGTAAGTTTCCTGTAGGCGGTAATGGCGTCCTGAGCGCTGCATTTCGAATCTTCCACAATGAGCTCGATCATGCGTCCGTCGATACCGCCTGCTTCGTTGATCTCATCCACCGCCATCTGCTTTGAACGCACGGCCACGTTGCCGTAGGTCTCACCCGGGCCGGTGACCGACTCCATCACACCGATTCTGAAGGGCTCATCCTGGCCCGATCCACCGCCACCGCAGGCGGCAAACACCAGCGCCAGAATCATCAGCAACCCGGAAAGGGGCATCCACCTCATGGACGGAATGTTCATTGCTTTTTCCTCCGAAGCGAAATTCCCAGGCCAGCGTGAGGGACAGCCGTAGCAAATCTATCCATTGGTAAGCGAGAGGCCGACGTTCGGTGGGCGGCTAGTATGGAACCCGATTGACTCTCAGATTCCCGGCCCTGTTCCAATTCGTGGTCCACATCCACGTCACCCTCAGTCCGGAATTGGTGGGCAGCGCCATGACGCCGGCAAGTAAATAGAATTTAATGCTACCACAAATCTGAATACCTAGGTTGTGCCAGTGGTTGCGCCAGTTTTTCAGCCGCCGGGATGGGTGAGGATTCTGGTCCTGAAATAATGACGGCGGCAGTGGGCGATCTGCGTTTGGGGATACGCCGGGTGCCTTGGAAGCATGCAGGCGCCCGGCACGGCGGCCCCGCTTGACCCACCTACAGAAGCAAATTATATTCTAGGCCCGCTGTAGTTCAGGCCCGCCGTATTTTTCGGTATCTGTCGGTCTAGCACCAAGGACTAGGATGAAGGAGCGCGCCCGGTTCCTGGCCCCGATGTTGCAGCGGATAGTCGATTCGCTGCGGGATCTGGCGCCAATCGTCATAGTCATCGCGTTCTTTCAGATCGTGGTGCTGCAACAGCCTTTCCCCAACCTGGGGAACGTGGTTATTGGGCTGGTCTGCGTGGTCGTCGGGCTGGCCCTGTTCATCGAAGGGCTGGAAAGCGGGTTGTTTCCCATCGGCGAACTGTTGGCCCGTGGGTTGGCGGCCAAGGGCAGCCTGACCACGCTTCTAGCCTTTGCCTTTTGCCTCGGATTCGGCACTACGGTCGCCGAGCCGGCATTGATTGCGATTGCCGCCGAGGCGGCGGAGGTTGCCGCGGAGGCCGGCGCGATAGCCAATAGCGACGAGGCCCGCTCTTTCTACGCTTTCGAACTGCGCATGGTCGTGGCTGTCTCTGTGGGAGCGGCCATCGTATTGGGTGTATTGCGTATCCTGAGAGGCTGGCCAATCCATCGCCTCATTATCGGGGGCTATCTGCTTGTGACGGCTCTGACTCCCTTTGCACCCGATGAAATCATCGGCGTGGCCTACGATTCCGGAGGGGTCACCACCAGCACAATCACTGTTCCGCTGGTCACCGCGCTGGGCGTTGGGCTCGCTACGTCAATCAGGGGGCGTAATCCGATGATCGACGGTTTCGGGCTTATCGCCTTTGCCAGTTTGACGCCCATTATTTGCGTGCTTGCCTACAGCATGGTGTTCTGACGGTGGGATTCCTGAACGCCGTCGGAGGACCGGTCCTGTCCACCATGTTGGACGTGGCGCCCATAGCCGGAGTCCTGGTCTTGTTTCAGGTCGTGGTGCTGCGTCGCAGCCTCCCAAACCCGCGCCGCATGGCCGCCGGGTTTGTATTCGTTCTGGTGGGGCTCTCCCTGTTTCTCGTCGGACTGGAACAGGCGCTTTTCCCCATCGGGGAGACCATGGCGCGCCAACTCACCGGGCCTGAGACCATTGGGCCGCAGAGTTTGGCGGGCGGTGTGGACTGGCGCGACTACTGGCTGATCTACGCTTTCGCCGCGGCTATCGGCTTCGCCACGACGGTGGCCGAACCCTCTCTTATCGCCGTGGCCCTCAAGGCCGAGGAGGTCTCGGGCGGCGCCGTCCGATCTTGGGGATTGAGGCTCGCCGTAGCGGTGGGGGTGGCTGTGGGGGTGTCGCTCGGCTGCTTCCGCATCGTCACCGGTACGCCACTGCCCTGGTACATCATGGCCGCCTACATAGTTGTGATATTGCAGACCTTCCGGTCCAGCAGGACCATCGTGCCGCTAGCATATGACAGCGGGGGAGTTACGACATCCACCGTTACGGTGCCTGTGGTTGCGGCCCTGGGCCTGGGTCTTGCCTCGAGCATTCCGGGGCGAAGCCCGCTAATTGACGGGTTTGGACTCATTGCTTTCGCCAGCGTCTTTCCTATAATGACCGTGTTGGGATATGCGATCGTCGCATCTTGGTGGAACCGAAAGCGAAACAGTGAGGGTTCCAGCGAGGGACCCGTGGAGGCTGAGCTGTGAGATTGAAGCTGATTATCGCTCTGGTTAACGACTATAACACCGATGTCGTGGTCGATGCCGCGCGGGCCGGGGGCGCCACCGGCGCCACAATAGTGTCCAGTGTGCGCGGTGAGGGATTGAAGCCGGAGAAGACCTTCTTCGGTCTAGGCCTGGCCGCCAAGCGAGACGTGGTCATGTTCCTGGTCGCCGATACACGGGCGCGGGACATCCTTGAACGTATCCGGGACGCCGCCCACCTGGAGACAGAGCACGGCGCCGGAGTCGCATTCCAAATCGACATCGAGGATGCCGTGGGCCTCACCACTCAATTGCCTGTCATTCGAGAGGAATTGGAACGCGAGATATGAGCGACGAAGGGCTTATAAAGGTTGGAGACCTCATGGTTTCCGAAATCCACTACATTGACGGGTTGGCGACCGTGGCTGAAGCGATAGCGCTCATGAAGCAGCACGATGTCAACTCGTTGGTCGTCAACCGGCGCGACGACACCGATGAGGTAGGGGTGGTCGAGGTATACGACATAGCGCACCAGGTGATTGCCCGGGACCGCGCACCGGACCGGGTCAATGTTTATGAAATTATGTCCAAGCCGGTGTTGACGCTGCCGCCGGACATGCTCGCCCGGTACGCCGTGCGATTGCTGGTGCGGTTTGACGTTTCCCGGGCAATTGTCGTGGACCAAGAACGCAATTCCATCGGAATAGTAACCCTGGGCGACCTAGTGACGGGACATGCTCCAGCTTCATAGACCCGTGGCACCCGCGGCCCAAGGGTAACAGGACGCCGCCTCACTCGCAAAAACAGGGCGGCCGCCGGCCCCTTTGGGTTTTCATCGCTCACGCACGGTGCGAACCGCCCCATTCTTTTACCCCCGGTCCATCCAAGGGTAGAACTCGTACTTGCTGCCAGACCTTGGCGGCAGCCGGGTATGGACTCTGGAACGTCAAACTGGGTAAATCCTGCAACCGGGCCTGAGTCGTGGCGGCGCTCCTGCGTGGTAACATGCTCAAACTGGTGGGAAATGTAGTTCCCGAACCATTCCAACCGACCCGCTAAAGCGGGGCTTGAGAGGTCGTTCGATGCTGGCGAGAATGTTGGGCGCCGCCCGTTTGAATGTAGCCACCTTCGAGGATGTGGAACACGACTCGGGCGCCACGTTGCAAGCGATGCTTGTGGTAATCATCGTTTCCATCGCCAGCGGCGTTGGCACTGTGCTGACGGGCGACTCCGACCTGCTCAAGGGAGTGGTTTTTGGAGTAATCAGGGGAGTGTTGTCCTGGTCTGTGTGGGCATTCGTCGCCTGGTTCGTCGGAAGCAAAATCCTGGGAACTCAAGAGACCCAAGCAGACTGGGGTCAGTTGGCCCGGGGCACGGGTTTTGCGCAAACCCCTGGAATTCTGACTGTCCTCGTCTTCATACCAATACTCGGGGCCATCATTCTCGTGGTCGCATTCTTCTGGCAACTGGCCGCCATGGTGGTTGCCATAAGGCAAAGCCTGGATTACACCTCTACTTTCCGGGCTTTTGCCGTGGTCCTCATAGCGCTAATTCCAGTGGCTATCATAAATGCGTTAGTCTTTTGGGCTCTGCGTATCGGTGGGACTTCGCCTCCCCCGGCATAAGCCGTCAACGCATCCACCTTGCCCGTTTTACGTCGGCGCCACACAGGATTTTCCCGTGGGCATCGCCCGTATCGCGTCATTCTATACATTTGCGAGAGGCGCATTGTGGGGCGGAGACAGCAAATTCAGATTGTCCCTCAAGTGTGCTCTCTGTCTCACCTGACCCGGTTACCGGGCAGGTAATCCCAAACGGCTCGTGGCTACTTCTAGCTAATCCACACCATTGTTGCCCACGCCCGGAAGCTGCTTTCCCAGAATAACAATAGCCCCGTTTCCCTAGAGGGGCGGGCGGGTCCGGTGGGGGCGGTGCAGGTCTTCCAGGGCGGCGCCGGCCCGCAGGACATTTGCTTCTTCGAAGTGGCGTCCCACTAGTTGGACGCCGATGGGCAGCCCATTGCTGCTGAGGCCGAAGGGCACGGAAAGCGCGGGGGAGCCCGTGAGGTCGAAGGGGACCGTGCAGGTCAGGGCGTGGCGGGGCGGCGCAGTCTCTTCCCCGATTTCGTGGCGGCGGGTGTCGTGGGGATGGGCTGTCACCGGCCCGGTGGGACAAAGCAGCAGGTCGAAACGAGTGAACAGCAATGCCATCGCGGCCCGCAGCGACTCCACTTGTTCCATCGCTTCCAGGTATTCGTCGTAGCCGGGCAACGGGATGCTCAATCGGCGCTGCATCGATTGGGCCAGCAGTTCCCGGCGGCCCTCGATTATCGGATCCAGGTACCGGCTTCCCTCAGCGGAGAATATCCGGGCGGAAATCTGCTGCCCCGGCCAGTCCTGCCAGCCTTCCAGTTCAACCGGCTCGACCGCGCAGCCCAGCTCACCCAGCGCTGCGGCGGCGGCGCCGACCGTGTTCTGCACCTCCTGGTCCACAGGTGCGAACGGGCCCTCCGCGCACCAGGCCACCCGGAGCCCGGCAGGCGCATCTAACTGGGAAAGCTCGGGAATAGGCATTGGAAGGGCGTAGTGGTCG
Source organism: Dehalococcoidia bacterium (assembly GCA_965226825.1). GTDB lineage: Bacteria > Chloroflexota > Dehalococcoidia > Lucifugimonadales > UBA3495 > Io17-Chloro-G2. The sequence continues at coordinate 1,723,015 of CBDDED010000003.1, read as the reverse complement.
ATGCCGTCCGGTCCGGCCATCAGGTTCAGGGCCAGGGCGGCGTCTCCGACGCTGCGGACGATGGGGCCGACGTGCATGAACCGCAGCAGGGTCTCGGGCCAGTGCCCGGTCAGGGGGATGCGGCCGTGGGTAGCCTTGAGTCCGACGATGCCGCAGTAGTTCGCCGGCTCGCGAATGGAGCCCCCGACATCGCTGCCGATGCCCAGCGGCGACATACCCGAGGCGACGGCGGCGGCTTCTCCACCGCTGGAACCACCGGGGGTGCGCCCGGTCATCCAGGGGTTCTCGGTGCGCCCGTAAACCAGGTTGTCGGTTTCCCACCACAGGGCGAATTCAGGCATGTTGGACTTGGCGATAAAGATGCCGCCGGCCTCCTTCAGCCGCCGGACCACCGTGGCGTCGGCTGTAGGGACGTGGGTCTCGAAAAGCCGGGAGCCGCGGGTAGTAACGACGCCGGCAGTGTCCACGCAGTCCTTCACGGTGAACGGGACGCCGTGCAGCAACCCCCAGGACTCGCCGCGCATAATGGCGGCTTCGGCTTCCCGGGCGCGGTCCATGACGCCGTCAGGGAAAGCGATGAGGGCGTTCAAACCGGGATTAACCGCCTCGATGCGGTCAAGATGCGCCTGCACCACTTCAACCGGCGACAGTGAACGGTCGCGAATGCGGCGGGCCAAAGCTGTGGCGTCGGCGTAAAAAATATCCTCGCTCATGGGGGAATGCCTCCGAGTTGGATTTCCGGGACCTATTTCCAGGCTGGAATTGGCGTGAGCATCGCTGCGGGCCGGCGCCGCCAAGGGATTGTAGCCAGGGGAATTCTAATGGATGGCGCCTGCGGGCGCCGCGGCCCGCTCGTTGACCAGCCGGCCATCGTGGAACCGGGACAGGGCAAAAGGCTTGATCAGGTCTGGAGTCCGGCCGGTGGCGATCAGGCTGGCGACGTTCTTGGCTGCGGCGGGCGCGGCCTTGAATCCCCAACTGCCCCAGCCGCAGGAAAGGATGAAGCCGTCCAGCCCGTCCACCGGACCCATTATCGGGGAGTAGTCCGGCGTCATGTCGCACAGGCCGGCCCACTGCCGCAACACCTTGACCCTGGCCAGACAGGGGAACATTTCCAGCGTGTGCCCGGCCAGTTGCTCCATCGGCGGCAGTGTCGAGCGCATACTGTAGGACGGATACGGGTCTACGCCGCCGCCGATGACCACCTCACCCCGGTCGGTCTGGTACACGTAAGCGTGCAGGTTGGCTGATGAGATGGTCTTGTCGAGGAAGGGTTTGAGCGGCTCGGTTACCATGACCTGCAGCGGGTGGGTCGTGATGGGGAGATCGACGCCGGCCAGGCGGGCAACCTCGCTGCTCCAACCGGCGGTGGCGTTGAGCACGATCTCGGCCTTGACCGGGCCACGGTCGGTCTCGACGCCGGTGATGCAGCCGTTGGCCCGCTCGATGGCGGTGACCTCCGTGAAAGGGTGAAGCTCCGCTCCTCCGCGGTCTGCGCCCCGGGCGAACCCCCAGACCACGGCGTCATGCCGCACAACGCCGCAGGGCGGGTGGTAGAGCGCGCCGATGATGGGGTAAGGCAACCCCTCGCGCAGGCTCATGGATGGCACCAGCCGCTTGATTTCGGCAGGGCCGATCATCCGGCTGTCCACGCCCAGGATGCGGTTGAACTCGGTGCGCATTCTCAGGGCATAGACGGCGGCATCGGTGTGGCCCAGGTCGAGCCTTCCCATCTGGTTGAAAAGGATGTTGAAGTTGAGGTCTTTTGATAATCCCTCGTAGAGCTTGACGCTTTCGTCAAAGAAGGGGATGCCCTCGGTAGTGAGGTAGTTGGAGCGAATGATCGCCGTGGTGCGGGCGCTGGCGCCGCCGCCCAGATAACCTTTGTCGAAAACGGCCACGTCTTTAACGCCCAACTTGGTGAGGTAGTAGGCAGTGGCCAGCCCGTGCACACCGCCGCCAATGATGACCACACGGTAGCGGTCGCGCAACGGCCGCCGTTCCCACATCCTGCCTTTCCTAAAAACCTGAAACACTACTCAATCCCGCAGGCTTGATTTACCCGGGAGAATCCAAACAGTTGTGACGCGTAGAATACCGTCGCCGGTGACGCTGTTTAAATCGTCCATGTGCTGCGACCCAATACCTGAAAAACTCCGTGTCCCATCTGCTGTCGGTGGTTAATTTCCACTTTTGAACCTGGCAAGCGCTTCGGTTCCCACGGGGCCGCCGCCGGTTTCTGTTGCCGCGTCGATCAGGGCTTCCCAGAGGTATTCGCCGAACTCTCTGCCGGCATAGAGTTGGTAGGCCGGTATGATTTGGACGTCCCGGCGCAGCAGCAGCCCTTGTACCTCGGCGAACCGGGCCTGAGCACAGGTGAGGTCCGGCATGACGCGAGGCGAAATGTCCAGGTCGGTGATACGGCTCAGCAGCCGCGTTGAGGCCGGGCCGATGATCGAAACACCGCACAGGCCAGAGGTAATATCAACTACGTGGGCGCAAACGGCATCCAGGTTTGGCATTACGTCCATTGTTGCCTGGGCTTGGCCGGTGGGAGTCAGCACCAGCAACTCGTCGGCGGTCAGCCACGCGCCTACCAGGTTGCCGGCGGTCCCGTCGAAGGGCGAGTCAACTTCCCCCACCGCGCCGGGAGCCAACCCAACCAGCCGGGGAATCAGCGTACCGACGGCCTCCGCGGCGCCGGCGCCGACGACCCTAAGCTTGCCGACAGGGCTGATGTCGGAGACGCCGACGGTTTCCCGCAGCAGCGCCGCCTCTTGTGACGCGTCACCGTAATCAGTGGGAAGCTGCCATCCATCGACAGTGGCCATGACGGCCCCCATTGCCAACTGGGTGTGATACATAGCAGTGTGGCGTTCGCGAACTATGGCAGTCATAGCGTCAGCTTCGCAGCCTGCTGCCTTCCGGGTCGTAAACCGGCTGGAGGGTTATGCGGGCGGTGACCGGGCGATGGTCGACCAGCACTTCGATGGTTGCACCGTCCTCGGCCAGGTGAGGTGGCACCCAGGCGAGGCCGAATCCTGTGCCGAGCGTGGGGCTGATGCGTGCGCTGGTTACGCGGCCGACGGGCCTGCCGCCGCTCAGCACCGGCGTGCCGTCTTCCGGCGTATCCGCGTTGGGTGTGACGAAGCCGACCAGCCGCTCTTGGGGACCGCGCGCGGCGGCGATTGCCAGCCCGTCGCGCCCGATGAAGTCATTCTTGTCGAAACGAACCGCCCACTCAGAACCCGCGTTCAGCGGCGTGGAAGTCGCATCGGTGTCCTGCCCGACAATGATGTGGCCCTTTTCCAGACGCAGAATCCGCTGCGCTTCAAGGCCGAAGGGTGCGATGCCGAAGTCTCGCCCTGCCTCCATGATGGCGTGCCACATGTGCTCGCCGTACTCGGCCGGGAAGTGGACCTCCCAACCCGTTTCACCCACGAAGCCGATGCGCAATAGCAGGCATGGCACACCGGCAACTTCGCCCCGGGCCGAGCGCATGTAGCGGAAGCCGTCGTTGGAGAGATCGAGCTCGGTGAGCTTGGACAAGGTTTCCCTGGCCCTGGGGCCCGCGACGTTCACCGCGCCATAGGCGGCAGTAACGTTGACCACGTGGGTGCAGTTGGTGGTTCCATTCGCTCCTTCGGCGTTAGGCGGCGGATTCCACCAGTTGAACCACTCTTCAACCAGGTCGGCATTGCCCGAGGTGGTGGTGACGAAGTAGCGGTCGGCCGCCAGGCGGGTAACCGTTCCGTCGTCGAAGATCACTCCGTTGTCGGAGGTCATCAGGCCATAGCGGATTCGTCCCACGGGCAGGTCGGAGAACCGGTGAGTATAAAGCCGGTCCAGCAGCTGCGGGGCATCCCGGCCCAGGACCTCCAGCTTGCCCAGGGTGCCAACGTCAATGATTCCCACGCGTTCCCGGACGGCGGCGCATTCGTCGGCAGGGGAGCCGTAGCTGTGTGGCCGCTGCCACGGCCCCGACTCGACCATCGCCGCGCCCAACTCGCGGTGTATGCGGTCCAACGGCGTCCGCTTGAGCGGCATCCGCTCCCGCCCGGCCAGTACCGCCAGCGGCACCGGCTGATAGGGCGGTCTCGAAGTGGTGAAGTAGTCTCCGGTATGGAAACCGGGTCTGATCCCTTCCATTTGTTGACCGGTGTGTTGAGATAATTCTTCGCCGCCGCCTTGCCCATGCGGCAAAGATGAAAGGATTGTCGCCCCGGCGTGGGCCGCGCAGATGGCCGCCAGGGCGCCCCCGCACATCTTCCCCTGACACGGCCCCATGGTGGCCGTGGTGTAACGCTTCAATATCTGCACGTCGGCGAAGCCCTCGCCGATGGCCTGTTCGATGTCGTGAACTGAAACGTCTTCGCAGAAACAGAGGTAGGTGCGTGCGCCCTTCCCCTGAGGCACGGCGGGCAGAGCATAGGTTGCCGGGTCCAACGGTGGGGCATCTGCTGACAAGCTCGGAGAATTGCCAATGGAAGTGCTGGCGGCACGGGCTCCGGCCTCCCTTCCCTGGCGGTTTATTTCGTCCAGTCCGCTAGCTCCGTTGACGCCTCCGGCCAGCGTTACCCCCGGCCGGGACGCATCCGCCTGGTGAAGCAGCGCGTCCACCGGTTGGGACGGACCCGACATACAAAGGAGGTCGCACTTGATCTTGCGAGCGGCGGAGTTATCAGTGTCGCCAACGGGTACGATGAGGGCTGCCTTGACGTGCCCGCGCCCTGCAGCCCGGACGACCCGATGGCCGGTCAGAATAGTTACCCCGCGCGCTCGCACCGCCTCGGTTGCTTCCCCGGATGCCGTTTCGGAAGCGTCGACCACCGCAGCGACGCGCACTCCGGCGTCCAGCAGTTCCAGCGCGGTCTCGTAGGCATCCTCCGACCCATCAGGCGACTCGATTGCTACTACCGCCTCTCGGCCGGGGCGGACACCGTACAGCGTCACAAGCCGCCTAGCGGCCGAGGTTAACATAACCCCCGGCAGGTCGTTGTTCTCGAAAAGCAACGGCGCTTCGCGGGCGCCGGTTGCCAGCGTCACCTGTTTCGCCCGGACACGAATCAGGCCCTCGTTGGTTAGGACGGCCACGAGGTTGCCCTGGTACAGGCCAAATGCCGTAGCGTTGCTGAAAGTCTCGATGTTGGGTGACCGGGCAATCGTCTCGGCCAGTCCCTGGGCCATCTCACGTGCCGGTCTGCTCTCTCCGTCGCCGAGGATGTTCACAGGTTGGCGGCTGAAGCGAAGGTGGCCGCCGAGCTTGGGTTGGTCGTCGATCATGGCAACGTTGGCCCCGGCATCGGCCGCCGCCAAAGCCGCTGCAATTCCGGCTGGGCCGCCCCCGACTACGGCGACGTCGACGTGCAGGTTGCGGCTGCTGAATTCCGGTTGGTAGGTTGCATTGACATCGATGCTGCCCAGCCCGCCGACGCGCCGGATGACCCGCCGCGCCAGCAACCACAGCGCCTTGGGCCGGTGCAGGGCCTTGTAGTAGAAACCGACGGGCATCAGCCAGTGCAGCCGGTCCAGCAGCGACAGCAGGTCGAACCCCAACGACGGCCAGGCGTTCTGGCTTCGCACTTGGAGGCCTGGCTCCACGGCACGGGCGCAGGCGCGCACGTTGGGGTCACCGCCAACGTTCACCAGGCAGTTGGGGCAGGCGGCGGCGCAACAGAGGAGGCCCCGCGGCCGGTGATACTTGAAGCTGCGGCTGAAGACGCGGGTCCCAGCGGCGTACAGCGCCGAGGCCACGGTGTCGCCCTGGAAGCCCTGGACCCGGCGTCCGTCAAACTCGAACTCCACCGGGTCAGACCGGTCAATCCCCTCGCCCGGTTGGGGTTCGAGGCGCCGCTGGCGTGTGTTGTTGCTGCTGGGCATATCGCTAGGAGCTTTCGCTCTCTGAAGCCTCAGTGGAGTACCGATGTCGAATTGGGAGCGACGAACCGGCCATATCCTGAAAATCTGTGTGGTGCCGAGATGTATGCCGAGTCAGCCCCCGTTTCCCGATGCCGGATTGGGTGAATCGCCCGGCCAGAAGGTCTCGCGCACCTCGTTGGTGGTCGTATCGCGGCGTGCATAGAACCAACGGCGGCAGCCGTAACGGTGGTTCCACCATTCCTGCTGCACCCCCGCGGCGTTGGGCCGGAAATAGAAAAAGCTGCTCCATTCGCTCGCGGCCGCTCCGGGCGAAGGCCGCGAAACAACCTCGCCACCAAAGCGGAACTCGTCGGCGCTGCGCTCCCCGCAGTTGGGGCATTTCAGAAGGAAGGACAATTCTGCGTCCGTATTGACGGGAGTTTCAATTCGGCCATTCGGGTAGGGCTACCTACCAATGTCGTCGTATATGGAGTCTGCGTCGGCATACTGGGCGAAAAATTGTTGGATGGTCAGACGATTCCAGTCATCGTCTTCCGTTGAATCGGACGGATATGGAGGGGGAGCAATAGCCTCCGTCACTGTATCACTGCTAATGGTCCGATGCTCCAAGTAGAATCTTCGAATCTCTGCGGAATCAATCACCGGTTGGTGGGAACCTTCCTCAGTCAAAACCCAAACGCCACGCTTTGGGTTGTATATGAGACCGCAGGTCTTCAGGATGGTACGGGCCCAAGCAAGTCGATACTCTAGCTCCGTTTGGCGGCTATTCCCATGCGGGCGCCGAACCAACTCATCCGGCAATCGCATCCGGTGGATAACATTCTGGGCAATGTCCTGTATCGAACCGGTCCCACCTAATGTGCGAAGAGATTGAACCGTCGGATCGCACAATTGATACTCTGTAGGGACCTTCATCGTTGCCTCTTTGATTTGTACACCAAGAAGCGCACGACTAAAACAGCGTCAGATACCGCTCTATCTCCCACGGCGTTACCTGGCGGTGGAATTCGCGCCACTCTGCTTCCTTCTGGTCGACAAACTCATCGTAGATGACGCCGAGAGAGTCCTTGACTACGGGGTCGGCTTTTAGTTCGGCCAGCGACTCCGCCAGGGATTGGGGCAGGGTGCGGATGCCCTGGCGGCGGATTTCGTCGATGCCCAGGTCGTAGAGGTTGCCCAGGTTGGGTTCGCCGGGATCGAGTTGGCGGCGGATGCCGTCCAGCCCGGCGGCCAGGTAGGCCCCGAAGGCCAAGTAGGGGTTGCAGGCCGACGACATGGTGCGGTCTTCCAGGTGGCCGGGGCCGGCGGTGCGGATCATCTGCGTGCGGTTGTTGTCGCCGTAGGACACGAAGGCGGGCGTCCAGAGGAAACCCGAGGACGAACCGATCAACGCCGGGCCGACCTGCAGCCGCTTGTAGCAGTTGACCGTCGGCGACATCACGCAGCACAGCGCCGGAGCGTGGTCGAAGATGCCGCCGATGAAGTGATATGCGGTTTGGGACAGGCCTAGGCCGCGCCGGTCGTTTTCGTCCAGGAACAGGTTTTCGCCGGTTTCGGAGTCGGCCAGGTGATAGTGGATGTGGCCGCCGCTGCCGGTCCGGTTGGTGAACGGCTTGGCCATGTGGGTGGCGATGGCCCCGTGCCGCTGGGCGTACTGGCTGGTCATCATCTTGAAGAAAGTGTAGCGGTCGGCGGTGGTCAGCGCGTCGGAGTAGTGGAAGTTGATCTCATACTGCCCGTTGCCGTCCTCGTGGTCGGACTGGTAGGCGTCCCAACCGATGCGGCTCATCGCTTCCATCATGTCGCGCAGGTAGCCCATTACGTTGGCGATGCCCTTGAAGTCGTAGCACGGCTTGCGCAGGGAATCCATGTCGTTGGGATCCCATATCTGGATCGAGCCGTCGGCGTTCTTCGTAACCAGGAAATGCTCCGGCTCGATGCCAACGTTGAAGACGTAGCCCTGGGCACGAGCGTCGTTCAGGGCCGCCTTGAGGTGTTGTCGGGGGCAGAACATGTGTGGTTCGCCGTCGACGAACAGGTCGCTGGCGAACCTGGCCAGCCCGTCGTCCCAGGGGATGTAGGTGTATGAATCGAGATCGATGCGGGCCATCATGTCGTGGGCGTGCGGCCCCTGTCCCATGCCTGGCAGGGATGCGCCCGCGAAGCCCGCGCCGTCGTCCAGTATGTCCTCGAAATGTTCCACCGGCACCATTTTGACTTTGGGAGAGCCGTTCAGGTCTACAAACTGGGCCAGCAGAAAACGGACGCCGTCGTCCTTCATGCGTTGGCGGATTTCTTCCCTGTCGGTCATGCCGTGTACTCCTTAGGCGGGTATGTCCGGAGCAGTTGCGGGACGGCGTCAAATGCGCCGGTCCGGGAGCTTATGACGCCGGTCTCAATTCGTGTAGCTGCGTGGCGAAGGAGATAATCAGGTCTTTCTCCGCCAGGATGTCTATCCAGCGTTCCGGTATTCCGGCCGTTCCGTAGAAGGCCCCGGCAATTTGCCCGTACACCGCGCCGGTGGTGTCGGCGTCGTCTCCAAGATTCACAGCCAGGCGCGCTCCGTCGGCGAAGTTGTCGCTGTTGTTGAAGGCCCACAATGCGGCTTCCAGCGAGTCAACAACATAGCCCGAACCCTTGATTTCCGGCGGATGAGCCGTCTTGAACGAACCGTTCGCCACCCTTGCTATCCCACCGGGCAATTCGTCCGGCAACCGGAGAGACAGGATTTCCTCCTTGGAGGCGCCCAGCAAGGCGCGGACAATCAAGGCAGACATATAGCGGCAGGCCCCGGTAGCCTCGCTGGCGGCATGAGTGGTGGCCGAACTCTGTGCGCCAAATTCCACTGCGGCATCCATATTGTTGGCAAAGAACATGGGTATGGGCGCCAGTCGCATAATCGACCCGTTGCCCGCGCTGTCGGGCGCGGTCCGACCGGACGGTCGGCCACTTCTCTCAAACGCGAACAGGGCTGATATTGTAGTATTTCCGATGTCGAAACAGCGTCCAATAGAGCTGAGATGCCCGTTCCGCCACCAGTCCACGTACCTTTGCAGTTGGTCTACCGGGTCGAACCCCCGGCGCTCGATGAGGCTCTCGGCCAGGCAAAGGGCCATCGACGTGTCGTCAGTCCACTGTCCCGCCCGCAGGTTGAAAGGGCCACCGCCCACTATTTCGGTCACCGGTTCAAACGTTCCGGGCGGACAAAACTCAATGGTCGTACCCAGGGCGTCTCCGGCGGCTAGGCCGAGAAGCGCCCCCCGGTACCGGTCAAGTTCAACGTCCATACGCCTCTCTCATGCCTCGCCCACCTCGGCGAAACCTACTACGCGCCGAATACCTTGTTGGTTCCCACCAGGGGGACCCGGGCCATGGCCGAGGCTTCCAAGGTTAGGGCTGCCAGGTCTTCCGGCTCCAGGCTGTGCACGTCGCTCTTGCCCAGGGAGCGGGTGAGCAGCGTCATTTCCATAGTCATGGAGTTGATGAAGTTGGCTACCCGTTCTGCGCCTTCGTCGGGGTCGAGTCGTTGCATCAGCTCCGGGTCCTGGGTGGCGATGCCAACGGGGCACTTTCCGGTGTGGCAGAAGCGGCAGTAACCCGCAGGAACGCCTACTTCCTGCTCGAAATTACTCTCCGGGATTTCCTTGTTGCAGTTCAGGGCGATGAGCGCGCCGAGGCCGATAGCCACCGCGTCTGCGCCCAGGGCCAGCGCCTTGGCGGCGTCGGCGCCGCTGCGGATACCGCCGGAGGCGATCAGGCTGACCTTTCCGTACAGCCCCAACTCCCGCAACGCCTCCCGGGCCATGACGATGGCGGGCACCGTGGGGATGCCGCTGTGTTCCAGCAACGCCTCAGCCGCCGCTCCGGTGCCGGCGATCATGCTGTCGATGACCACCGCGTCGGCCCCGGCCTTGGCCGCCAGTTTCACGTCGTCGTCCACCCGGCAAGCCCCCAGCTTCACGTGCACCGGAACGCGCCAGTCGGTAGCCTCGCGCAGCTGCTCGATTTTTAACGCCAAGTCGTCGGGGCCCAGCCAGTCGGGATGCCGGGCGGGGCTGCGCTGATCGATGCCCAGCGGCAGGTCGCGCATCTCTGCCACGTCGTCCTGTACCTTGATGCCCATCAGCATCCCACCGGTGCCGGGCTTGGCCCCCTGCCCGACCACAATTTCGATGGCCTGGGCCTGCATCAGGTGATGCGGGTTGAACCCGTAACGGCTGGGCAGCACCTGGTAAATCAGCTTGTCGGAAGCGGCCCGTTCGCCCGGCAGCATCCCCCCGTCGCCGGTGCAGCTGGCCGAGCCGACCAAGGCGGCGGCCTTACCCAACGCGACCTTGGCGTTTGCCGATAGTGCGCCGTAGCTCATGCCGCTGATGTAGACGGGAGTCTCCAGGACCAGCGGGTTTTCGGCGTGGCGGGCGCCGATGACGGTGCGCGTGTTGCAGCGTTCTTTGTAACCCTCCAGCGGAAAACGCGTGAGGCCGGTGGAGAGAAACGTGAGGTCATCGAAGTGGGTGACTTTCTGGAAGGAAGAGAACCCGCGTATGCGGTAGCGGCCCAGTTCTGCCTTGGCGTGGATGTCGTCGATAACCCAGGGAGACCAGATCTGGCTGCTGCCCATCACCATGGTATTTCGTCTCCTGTGCCGTTCCTCCGGCAATTATGACTAAGTATCTGTAGCGATGTATTCGGGCCAAGCATCGGCCTGGAAGCTCTCAATTTTATCTGGAGGGCCGAATTAGAGCGCCGATTTTTCCAGTCGTTCCAGCGAGTCGTAGTGGTAAAGCCGTTTGGCCGACACCACCTTGGTGAAATTGCGTTTGTCCGTGATTCCCCGAGCCTCCAGGGCGGCCAGGATGCCGAGGAGCTCGTCTTCGTTCATTTCTTCTACGCGGGTATCGGATCCCAAAGAGGCGATGCTGCCGGCCACGTAGATTGCGCCCTCGTACATAGAGTCGCCCAGCGCTTCGCCCGCGTCGCCGCAGATGATGATCCGGCCCTTCTGCATCATAAAGCCGGTAAGAAATCCGGCGTTTCCGCCGATAACGAGGGAGCCGCCCTTCATGGAAATGCCGGCCCTTGCCCCGGCGTCGCCGCCAATGAACAACTCGCCGCCGCGCATCGTTGAGCCGGCCGACGCCCCGGCGTCCCGAGCCACGGTTATCTTGCCGCTCATCATATTATCGCCGACGGCCCAGCCCGCGTTGCCCTCTATAACCACTTCCGGTCCGTCCTGCAGGCTGGCGGCAAAGTAGCCGACGCTGCCGGCGAAGCGGATGGAACATTTCTGGAGGATGCCCACCGCCAGGTTGTGACGGGCGTTAGGGTTGAGGACGGTTATTTCGCTGCCCGGTACGGACAGCCGTTTGAGTTGGGAATTGAACTCCCTGGTGTCCAGTCCCGCGGCGTCTAGATTAACCAGGTCATAACCTCGCTTTTTTGAGGCTCCACCCGGTCAATCTCCTGCCCGGCTATCTCCGGAGTCAGGACGCCGCGCAGGGCAATTTCCTCGGATGCGATCGCTATGACGTCGTCTGTTTCCATGGTCACCAGGGGTTTGGCCGACCACTCGTCCTTGGCATAGCCAATGCCTTCGCGGGTGGCCACCAGGTAGGTAAACGTGCCGTCCAGGTCGCCTAGAGAGGCGCGAAGAGCGTCGTTCAGTCCCTCGCCCTGGGCCAACTTGTCGGCCAGGTAGACCGCGATGAGCTCCGAGTCGTTGCCGGTCTGGAAGTGGTGGCCCCGGTCTTCATAGCTACGGCGCAGCTTGTGATAGTTGGTCAACTGCCCGTTGTGCACCACCGAGACGTCGGGGAACGGGTAGGCCCAAAAAGGATGGGCGTGGTTGACGTCGACGCGGCTTTCAGTGGCCATCCGCACGTGGCCGATGCCGTGGGTGCCGCGAATTGCGCCAATGGCGTGCCGCTGGTCCATGTCTACGGGCGTGCCAACGTCCTTGATGACCTCGGAGGCGCGGCCGATGCTGTGCAGGGCGACGCCGGCGGTGTCCAACAACGCGGCAGCCAACTCAGCAGTCTCGCCCTCGTAGTTGACCACCAAGCGCAGAAACTGCCCGGTACGCCGGCTGGAGCACACAACTCCGCCAATGCGGCGCACGGTGTCCTCGGCGCGGGCCAGCGCGTCGCCCGCCTCGCCGGCGCTGTCGGTCCAAATGCGGACCACCAGATCGCCCTCCGGCTGCTCGCCGACAATGGTTACTCCGCTGGAATCCCGACCCCGGTGGGTGAGGGGCTCCAGCATACGGATGAGTTGATCCCCCACCGGCGCAAGCCCGTGTCCGGAGGAAATTCTCTTATGAAGTATGCCGCTAACGCCACACATGATGGAGAGTGTCCCAAAACGTCGCCGGGTCCGCCTCTAGCAAAAGCGGCTAACCGGTTGGAATAGCGAGAGTGTAGCCAAGGGCCACGGACTGCGTCAAGCGGAGCGTGGGATGCGGCATGGCAATCACATTCAGGACGCCGTCACTGGGCATCTCCCGCGAAGTGCAGAATCCAATACAATGGTCGACTGCAACTCTCGACATCGCCCCTTTGCTACTCAGAGGGGAAACTGCCCGGAAGGACTGGGTAAGGTTTCGGATTTGATGACCGCCCCTCCCCCGTAATCATTATGAAAATGGCCTATTTCCATGGTAACTTCGTTAGCGTTGCCGTTTCCTGCTTGCCCAGAGCGAAGCGGTGCATACGCAGATGTAGCTGACTGACACACTGAATTTGGCGCGGGCATTTGGCTGCAGGAATCAAGTGGCGCCCGGGATCGCGGACGACAAACAGTGGCCGAACGACTGTGAAAGTCGTTCGGCCACTGTTGTGCTATGGGCCGCCTTCCCAGCATCTTATGTGATCCGGGAACCGGGGGCGTCACCCCGGGTTGGGCCGGGGCGTTTTCCGATTAGCTGGAGCGGGAGAGTTCGCCGTCAGACTCCGCATTCTCCTCTTCGGAGGCGTCGGCCCGGTTACGAAGGTTTCCTGCCCGTTGCGCCAGTTCGGCCGCCCGGCGTCGGAGTTCACCCGCCCTGGATACCACTACAGCGCGGGTCTCGCTGCCCGGGGCCGGCGCCAGGAGAAGTGCGGCGGCAACTCCAACGAGCGCTCCGGCGATGAATCCAGTGATCAACTTGGTGTCAGATGACATTGTCAGGCCTCCTTTACCTTGGGATTTTTGGATGGTTACCATTCGGCGACCTCATGGCAGTCGCCGCTGGTTACCTCCCTCCATTTCCGTTTCTCTATTTATATTATCGAGAACGTGAATAGGAAAAGCAAGCAACGCGGCACCTCCTTTTCCTCACCTTCTGATACCAACAGCAGGTATGCATCCTTGATTGCGTGATCCGCAAGATCGATTCTTGGCCTACTTTCATCCGGGGCAACTCAAACCCTGTGAAATTTGGAACTCTGGCTGATGTTTCCCCTTCGATTTTGGAGTATCGTAAGCGTAGCGGTTGACCCAATTGTCCGGCCGATGTGCGACCGCCGGGCAGCCGACGGTTGGATGGCGCCGGTCAGGGGAGCACAGGGCTATCGTCGCTTGCACCCCGGCCCCCGCCTTTCGGCGAAAGAGTGGGGCCCATCCTTTCAGGTCACCAATAATTCAGTCGGACTAATTGACCCAAAATCAGAATTTTTTCGGGAATGTGTCAATGGTGGACGAGAATGTCCGGAGATCTAAATCAAACGCCCCGGAAGACTCCGGGGTCAACTTTCTGCAGCGGATTGGAGGCCACGTTCAGGGCAAGGCCTTGGGCGGGTTCATGGAACTGGTGCCATTGTTGGTTTCGGCAATTGTTATCTGGTTTGTCATCGGGTGGGCCGACCAATTCGTTAGACCCATGGCCTTCGTGTCCGAAAAGCCTTGGGACTTCCCGGGTATCGGCGTTGTAGCTGCGGTCGTCATTTTCTACCTGGTTGGACTGGGGGTCTCCACGAGAATCGGTAAGATTATTATGGACCGGAAGCATGATGTTCTGCACCGGGTCCCTATAGTAAAAACCATTTATGGCGTTACGCACCAGGCGACCACTTCTGTGAGTGGCCAGTTCCGGTTCACCCGAGTAGTGTTCCTCGAATGGCCGAGGGAGGGGATGATTGCTTTGGGCTTCGTGACGGGCCGAGCCCACCGGGAAAGGAAGGACGCCATGGATGAGAACGAACCACAATCATTGGCGGTCGTTTACATCCCCACCGTCCCCAATCCCACGTCGGGAAACCTGGCGTTCGTCATGGAAGACGACCTGATGGAGACCGACCTAACGGTGGAGGACGCCATGAAGGTGGTTTTCTCGGGCGGCATCGTGCTGCCGGAATCGGTGTCGATGGCCCGGTTCCCCCGCGTCCGCGCCGACGGGGAGTTCATCGACCGGTTTTCGATTGACCCAAAGTAGTCCCGGCGGCTCCTACTTCGAAGGCTTCCGGTTCGAAGGCTTCCGGTGCAACTTCCTGGTCTTGGAGTTCGGGCTAAGAAGCGTCTGCCGGCTCCTCCGCCTCCGCCTGTTACGCATCGCCGTTTACGGACATCACGGGCTCGCTGGGTATCTGGATAACCATCTCGGTGAACTCATCGGGTTGGGATTCGACTCGGATAGCGCCGCCATGATGGCGAATGATGTCGTTGGAGATCGAGAGGCCCAACCCCGTGCCTTTGTCGGTTGGCTTGGTGGTAAAGAACGGGTTGAAGATCTTCTCGATGACCTCCGGGGGCATGCCGCTCCCGTTGTCTTTGATGCTAATCGTTATTTCGTCCTCCCCGCGGCGGGTAGTTAGCCAGACCGTGGGTTGGTATGAAGCGTCGTCCCTAGCCGCGAGCCGTTTCTCGGCGGTGGCGTCGCAGGCGTTAGCCACCATGTTCAGGAAAACGCGGCCCAGATCCTGGGGCACCACGGAGACCTCGCCCACCTCAGGGTCCAGGTCCTGTTGGATTTCCAACTGAAAGTTGGAGTTAAGGGCGCGGGCGCTATGGAACGCGAGGCGCGCGTTCTGGTCGATCAGGCGGTTCAGGTCTGTAGGTTGTTGTACCCCCGAACCGCTGCCCATCATCAGCATGTCGCGGACAATGCGGTCGGCCCTTTCCCCGTGGCTACGGATCCGCTCCATGTTGCCCTCGAGTTCTCCTGAGATATCATCCACCAGGGCTTGCTGTTCCTCACTGAGCTTGTCCGCGCTTTCGGCCAGAGTTTCCTTCAACTCGGCCAGCAAATCCTCGGAAGCCTCGGAGAAGTTCTTCACGAAATTCAGAGGGTTCCTGATCTCGTGGGCCACGCCGGCGGTGAGTTCACCCAGAGCCGCCAGCTTTTCCCGCATGACAATCTGATCTTGAGCACGGCGCAGGTCTGCCAGGACAGTCTCTAACTCGTCGTTCTTATCTTGCAGCTCCTCGGCCATCTTTTCGACCAGATTCAACCGTTGCACCTCCAGCGCGTGCTGGCGAAAGACCTCCAGAGCTGCGGCCATGTCCGCGATTTCGTCGCGGCCGCCGATTTCAACCTGGGATTCCAGGTCTCCGCCGGCCATCCGGCGCATCCAACCGGAGAGCAGTTGGAGGCGAGTCAGAATCACCCTGCCGACGAATAGGAAGGCGATCAACAGCGCCCCGCCGATGCTGATGGCGCTAATACCCAGCAGCAGGGTGCGTCCGGTGAAGATGGCCTGGGCCGATGAATCGGTGGCCTGCTGTGCGCCGGCTTGGGCCGAGGCAACCAGGTTATCCACCTCGACGCCCAGGGCGGACGCAAAGTCCCGGTTGAGATCCAGAAGCACCCGTTGACGTTGGACCAACCTAAGTTCCTGGTCAAGCAGGTTGAATCCGGTGTCCTCACCCAGCGCCAACTCGAACAGTATCCCGAATAGCCTGTGGTAGATCTGCGCTTCTTCGGTAGCAGGGGGTGCGTCTTCGACAGTAAGCAACGTGGTGCAAAGTTCGGAGAGCTGGCCCGTGGCTTCTGCGCTCATGGGTGTGTTTTCCACAGCGGTGAGGCTGCGCTCGATGCGTCCTTTGGCGGCCTCAAATCGTTCTCGGAGCGGCTCGATTCCCGATGGATCCGAGAGGCTGAAAGCGCTGGCCATCAACTGGGTGGCGATGTTGCCGTCGACCTGCATGTCGGACAGATAACGGTAACGGCCAAACTCGGCCTCGGAAAAGTGCTCGGACCGAGGCGCCGGAGGCTCGCCAAGCTCGCGGTAGCCGGTCACGGTGTAAAACAGTTGGTTGTCCAGTCCGGAGACCACGACGCGGTCCAGGCAGTTGCGCACTTCCTCGAGCTCGGCCCGGGTGGCCTCGCTCCTCCGGCTCAGCTCGAATAGCTCAATTTTGTCCTCGGTAATATCCCCAATGTTATTGATGAGGGAGTCGGCATGGGAGCGAATGACCTGGAACCGCACATCGTCGCCGCGAGTCTGTTCGAGCGCCTTCAACTGCTCCTCGAACTCTGCGTGCGATTCGTCGATAGAAGTGGAAACGATCGCAAAATCCTCCGGCGTCGCCGCCGCGGTCACGCCGGGTCCTGCGGCCACCAGAGCGCCGGCATGCCGGGCAACCCCGAATGCCGCTGCGATTTCCGGTATCGTTTCTTCATTGATCCGGTTCTGGGCGTCACCTACCCGGTCGAAGGAAAACCACCCAACGATACTGGCCGCAATCGTGAGCACCACGGCCCCGCCGATGGCGGCGTAAAGCTGGGATGAAATGCGAAAGCGGCTTCTTGCGAGTCGTTGCAATAGGTGGATCATGGTTGAAAGCCCCCCAGCGTTTCCACCGACTGGTAATGACCGTTACGGTCAATGACGGTGAGAAAGACGGTGTCGGAGCCCTGGTTGTCGCCGCCGCCGCGGTAGCTGAGTTGGAAACCGTCTATGTCGAAATCGCCGGCGTTTCCGAGGCTTTTGAGGAAACAGTCCCGGTCCACGTTTCTGCCGCAGCTTTGCAGCCCGATTATCGCCAGGCGGCCTGCCAGGTACCCTTCGAAGGAGACGAATCCAGGCTCATATTCGGGCACTAAGTCGGCAAGAGCGCGTCGGTAGGCCGCGGCTACCGGGACAGTATCGCTGGTGGGAAATGGGACAACCTGGGTGACGACGACGCCTTCCCCATCCGGTCCCAACTGTTCCGCCAATGCGTTGCTGCCGACGAAGGAAACGGTCATGAACACCGGGTTCAGACCGCTGTGGCGGGTCCAGGAGATCAACTCACCCACGGGGCGATAGGCGCCAACCACGATGACCGCTTCCGGAGACCCGCGGCGGACGTCCAGCAGGGCTGTTTTGACCGCCGTGGTGTTGCGCGTGTACACGCCGATGCTGACGGGCTCCATATTCCGGCGCTCCAATGCCGCCAGGGCGCCGTTGTAACCGGCCCGTCCGAAAGAATCGTCCTGGTAAACGATGGCGATGCGTTGGATATTTAGGTCGTCGGTCAAGCGGGCGACCATTTCCTCGGTTTCTTGATAGTAGGACGCCCTCAAGTTGATGATGTTGGCCTGCTCCGGGTCCCGCAGGAACTCGGCGCCGGTGAAAGGGGCAATGTATGGCACCCCGGCTTCGGCGGCAACGGGAGCGGCGGACCGGGACGTGGGCGTGCCGACTGCGCCGATCAACGCGAAGACACCTTCCTCTTCGATGAGCGCGCGGGTGTTGGCAATGGCGGCTTCAGGCTCGTAGGCATCGTCCCTGGACGCGAGGAGCAGTTGCCGGCCATGAACGCCGCCGTTCCGGTTAACCTCGTTGAAAGCTGCCGAAATTCCCAGCTGCATGTTCCGCCCCAGCTCCTCAGCTAGGCCGCTGAATGCCGCCGATTGACCGAAGACAATGGCTTGATCCGAAACGCCGTTTCCAGCCGCCTGCGCGGCTGTTGCGTCAGAACTGGTTGGCGGAGTTTGCGTGCTGACCGGCAACGTAGCGCCGGCGTCGCCATTGCCATTGAACGAGCAGTCGGTAATGCTCCAAGCGATGAGAATGGTCAGAATCGTAGCGATTCCAAACCGGGAGGCTGTACCCGTACATAAGCTGGAGGTCATGCGCTCTTACAGACCACGTGGGCCGTGTGGTGATTCTGCGGCGTCTCAATCATGGCAGGCGCTAGGCAGGGTTCCAACGTGGTCGCATGATTAACACCATGAGAGCGTAAAGTATCCCGATGGCCGGAATCACGGAGAATACCAAAAGCAGCTCCCAATCTCCCTTGATGGACCCTTGAGAGATCAACGACGCAACGTACAGGTCGGCGGCGATGTTAACTGCCAGGAGCGCTCCGATTAACAGAACTATGGCGGCAGGTAGCCGGGGCCGCGCTGCCAATAGAAGCAATCCGATGGCGCAAACCGGGTGGAGCCCAACTATCAACAGACGGGACCATACGTCTCCTCCGTCCGCGAACGCTCCCACCAAGGCCGTGAACCCGGTAATAAGCACCTGCACGACGGCTAACACCAGCATGGCAACCCTTAACAGCATCATGGTGTCGATTCAAACGCAAATCTCCGGGCAAAGTCAAGCATTACACGCGCCGGCAGTAGGGTCTTTCGGTTGCCATCAGGGGGGAAACACTTTTGAAGAGGCCGGCAGTGCCCGGCGCCAAGGGGTGCCAGCCACTATTGGGGCCGGTTGCGGGGGAATGCGGTCGCCGTCGAGGAACGCGTGGCCAGGGCGGAAAGCGTGACCGACATCAGCTTTTAGAAATCTTCACCAAGGCCTGCCCATCGTACTTTGATCCTCTATATTCTATGTAAGGGTGGAACTTTAGACTTCCACGGCCTGGGCGCTGTCCATCCATTCGGCGTAGGAGCCGTCGTAAAGCCGGACGTTGTATCCGGTCTGCTTCATGGCCAGGTAGGCAAGGGAGGCGCGGACACCACTGCGGCAGTAGGCCACAACCGGGTCTCCGGTGGCGATGCCGGCGGCTGACAACCGTTGGTGAAGCGCCGCGGGCTCGATGAGCAATTTGCCATCGCCGCCGGCCAGCTCTGAGTGGGGTAGGTTAATCGCGCCGGGGATTCGGCCGGGACGGTGGTCCATTTCGGCTTCGCCGCGGAACTCTTCGGCGGAGCGAGTGTCCAGGAGTTTGGCCACCCCAGGGCTGTTTTCAGCAGAGGAGCTTTCAGCAGGGTTGCCTTTAGTAAGATCGGCTACATCTGCTAGGGAGGCGCGAACGGCCGGGTTCAGGCGAGGCGCGAAGGTCTTGGCTTCAGTGGCAACGGGGCGGTAGAGCACCTCCCGGCCTTGCGCCTTCCAGATTTCGTAGAGTTGGTCCATAACTTGGACGTCATCGCGGCCCAGGTATTCCAGCACCCAGGCGGCCATGGCGGCGTTGCGGCCGTCCTGGTGGTCATAAAGCACCGGAGTTACGCCGTCGCCGAGCCCAACTCCGCCAAAGGCGGCGGCCAGTTGCTCCGGCGGGGCCAGGCGTCCGTCCGGGCCTTGCAGCCTCTTGAATGGGACGCTCACCGCCCCTTTCAGATGACCCATGAGGTAGCGCATGGCCGAGCGCGGGTCGATGATCAGGTATCCAGTCCGGCCAATATGTTCTGAAACCCAATCGGCGGAGACAAAGTTGGCCATCAATTAGCCGACCATTTCGAAATCGGTCTCAACAGAGGTGGGATTGACCACCGACTGCGTGACCGGAGAACCCTCAACCGCCAGGCGCCAGATTTCCTTCAAGGTGGCCTCGTCGGCGTCGGCACGGACGAAGCACTTTGCGGAGATCCGCCCGTAACCCGGGTTTCCTGTGTCCTCGACTCCAGCCCACTTGCGGATGTTGTCGAAATACCCTTCCACCGCCACTTCCAGGTCGTGTATGCGGACGCCCTGCTTGGTGGCGTTGACCACAAAGCCAACGGTCATGCAGCTGCCGATGGCGGAAAGCAATTGTTCGTGAGCGCTGGCCGCAACGTCGGTAGCGGTCAGGTCGCCGGGTTCGTCCATGTCCACCTGGTGATTGCGCATGTAGGCCCGCGCCCTCATGCCGTCCTGCCAGACCACCCGAGATTTCCAGGGCCCGGTTACCGCGTTGAATACTTCGGGGTCTCGGAAGGAATCGAGCACCTCGACCAGTTTCTCCCGGGGCAGACCATTGAGGTCTCTTTCTTGCGCCATTTAGAACTCCTCCTACCTACTCAATTGACGAATACTGTGGGTCCCGCCGGGCAGTCCACGACGACTGAATTTGCTTGGTTAATACTTTGGACTTCGCGATTTGACTCCAATCAAATTCTCGGTTTGTTCGTATCTTAGTGGCCCCGATATATCGATAATTTGCGACGCCGGTGCGATTATATCAAACGATCGCTGGCAACTATGGTCTCCGATGACCAACTGAGGATGCTTTCGAGACCAATTATTTTGGGGCTCTTACCCGTCTACATGTTAGTCGGGCCCATCTAAACAGGGGTTCGACCCATTAACCCACTAAGAAACTATCTCAAAACACCTACCCTGTCCTCCTCACTCAATATGGGAGAGAATTGAGGTGAGGGTGACAGATACAATTCCCCTCATCCTAACCTTCTCGCGTGGCGGGAGACGGGACTTTTGAGATAGTTTCTAAAGGTAAGAACCACGCCACACTTGGGGCTACGCGGTACTACTCGAAGATAAAGGATGGCCTCGGACTTCCCGGTCTCGCTGGGCTGTTAAAGTTTGTGTTGAAATGGGAATAAAATGTGTCGGCAATTCGTTTTTTAATGGTCCAGAGTCGTCGCAAAGATTTGCTGCGCCGGGTCGTTTATATCTGATGAGCATTGACATTATCTCGGGCCGAACATAACATCGTTACCGTTCCCTAGGGTGTGGTGACGAGACGCCTTCGACCCCACGCCCGATCCTGGGAATTCCGGCAATAAGCTCACAGGTGGGGAGGCCTATGTCCACCACTCTTCCCGGCAAGGAACTGGCACAGGAGCTTGAGGCACAGAGCCGCCGACAGGAGTTGCGTACGCCCATGGAGCGGGTCATTGATGCCGCAGCTTCCAACAGCCTTACGGAAGACCAGTTTTTCCGGCTGACCGGCCAGCTTTGGGCCATGAACCGGATGTTTTACTACGTGTACGGAGCCTGGGGGTCTAGCCTTACCATCAACCAGTATCCGCCGTCCGTCGATTACCTCTTCGCCAAGCAGGTCTATGACGACTCCACCCATGAGATGCTCTACAGCCAGGCCATCCTGCAACGGGGCTGGGTCAAGTTTCAGCGGTCAGCGCTCCGGCACCCCTACTGCAAATTCACCCCCGCTTCCGGCATAGGCCTGTACGTTTTCTCCATGAGAGGGCTTGCCAACTACGACCACAATCTGCGGATGGCCGCCATGAACCTGGGCCCCAAGGTCTTGGAATTGAGCTGGCTGGAGAGGCTCGGTGAGGCTATCCAGGACGAATACCTGTCGAAACTTTTCTCCAGCCAGGTGCCGGAAACCCGGAGTCACGTTCTGATGGGCCGTTTCACCGTTGAGCGGTTCGTGACTGAGAAGGTCGATGCCGACCTGTGCAGGATGTTGGTTCCTATGGCTAGGACCGACTACATGACCGCCCTGAACGGCATAGCCGATTTCGTTCTAAATGAGTCAACCAGCGGTTAGCGACGAGCCCTTGCCAGAACCGAACTGGCGGGATCAAACGCTGACGGCTCGGGAGCAATAAATGCCGACACTACGAATTGACCACGACAAGTGCACCGAGTGTCGAATGTGCCTTTTGGCCTGCGAGGAAATCGGCATCAATGCCGTGTACATGGAACTCGAGCCCAGGCACCGATTCGAGATAGACGTCCACAAGTGCACCTACCCAACCTGCGTGGTGTGCATCATGTACTGCCCGGCCCCTGCCTCAATCGTCGAGGTTGAGACCGGCCGGTCCCTGGTGCCGCCTCCGCCGGACCTGTGGCGCGACCGTCCAAAGAAATGGCTGAGGGATGCAATCCTGGTGCCGAAAGACCGTTAATTGTAAGAGCGCTGATTGGCAGTACTATCTGGCGCGTGGCGGAATCCACAAAGGACCAATGATGGAGCCCGCGCCGTTAATCTCAAATAAGGGGGAGAGTCATGGACATACATCCTATCTTGGAAGAATGGTTGGACCATTGGGTCTGGCCGACCCCATTCAAAGGACCCGGTGTTGACTTCCGAATGCGCATCACCGAGGAACGGTGCATCCCCATGTGGAACCGCATCGTAATCAGGGCTTTGGAAGGCGCCAAGTCCAACG
The DNA here is from genome assembly GCA_965226825.1 of Dehalococcoidia bacterium. Taxonomy (GTDB): domain Bacteria; phylum Chloroflexota; class Dehalococcoidia; order Lucifugimonadales; family UBA3495; genus Io17-Chloro-G2. Next base: position 1,700,925 of record CBDDED010000003.1, on the reverse strand, counting down.
AGGAAAGCTACAATTCCGGGGATTTCAGCGTGGCCTTGGGAGGCTACTCCGCCGAAGGGCCCCGTATGTCCATGAACCAGATGTCGACCCAGCTCCTGTCTGTCCCTATTCCCCAGCAGGAAGAATACCTGGACCTGCTGCGCATGCGGGCCCGCCAGCTATGGGACGAGGTCAAGCATGGTTCCCTGCATGGCGACGTGCTGATCAGGGGCGGTCACGTCGATGCCGAAAATGACCTCATGGATGAGGCCCGCGCCAACTTCGGGGGGAGCCGCGGCTATTTTGGCCTGACCGCTACCTTCCCCCTGATACACCCCCTGGCCAGGGCGGCGCAAAACTACCACACCGAGGCGGGGGCCTGCCTGGGAATACGGTGCTCCCTGGAGGTCAACAACCACCCGTTGTCCATCCATGAAAACTTGAGCCAGCATTACGAAGAAATGATGCACTTCATCGAGGGCAAGTACCAGATGGACATGTTCTGCCTTACTCCCGAGGACCAGCGCCCGGTGGAAGAGGCGTTGGACTTTCTGCTGTGGCCGCCCTTCATCGAGTCGCGCGGCGTGATTCCTGAGGACTAGGGGAATCGGGCAACTGTGGGCGCGCGGAACCGTGCCCATACGCCAAATACCTCAATTGTGGGCTTCGGTATCGCTTTGAAATCTCAGGGTAGGCCATGAAAGTTTACATAAGTCAGGACCTGTGCATTGCCTGCGGGCTCTGCCGTGAGGTGTGCCCCGTTGGGGCGGTGCACCCCAAGTTCCAGGATATTCACCACTGGCTTGAGGTCATCGCCGGCGAGTGTACCGGAGACGCGACCTGTCTCGAGTACTGCCCGGCTCCGGGCGCGCTGGTCCAATACGAGGAAGGCGCCGCCGTATAGGTTAAGTTCCCCAGTTCGCCGTTGAGAGGACTGCCAGGGCCGTTAGTCTGAGTCTGCGTAGATACAAATACCATTAGCATCAGGGTAAATCTCAAGGAGGCACAATATGTCGTATTTCCGGTGGTTCGGCCCCAAATGGTTGATTTCCGCTCTCCTGCTGCTCGCCCTGATGATAGCCGCGGCCTGCGGCGGCTCAGCGACTCCAGCGCCGGCTACCGCCGTGCCGCCCACCGCCGAGCCGTTGTCAACTCCTGAGCCCACCGAACCGCCCGCCCCTCCCACAGCCATGATTGCGCCGTCCGGGGAATCCTTTTCATTCCCACTCACGCCGGATTGGGTTTCTGAAGGAAAATACCAGAGCAGGTACCTTCAGCTTGTGGGCAGGACCAATCCAGGGCTTTGGGACTTGCATTTCGCCGGCCATCTTACGGCCAGCAGCGTCCCGGCCGCTCCCCAGTTCAGTACATTGGTGGAGTATGACCCGGTGAACCCAACCGAGGTAATCGGTGACCTGGCCGGCAGCTGGGATGTGAGTGAGGACGGGATGGTCTACACCTTCCACCTGCGCGACGCCCAGTGGTGGGATGGCGAGCCAGTCACGGCGGAGGACATCGTTTTCAGCCTGGACCGGATTACCCTGCCGGATGCTATCAGGACCAGGACAGCGGCGATGAGAGGATTTTACGAGTACCAGACCGCCACAGTGGTGGACGAGAAAACGGTCAGTGTTCCCATCAAGTTCCCGACACCACTTTTCGTGAAGAACCTGGCGACCGAGTACATGAAGATGTACCCCAAACACGCCACTGAGAACGTTTCCCAAGATGACGCCAACCGAGCCGGAGTTTTGATGGGTTCGGGCCCCTGGAAGTTCAAGGAGTTCCAGCCCCAGGTTTTCTGGGAGCACGAGAGGAACACCAATTACTACAAGCCGGACCGGCCTTTCTTCGACGGCCTGAGGTTCAACATCATCAAAGATACTTCCAGGCTCATTACGGCTTTGCAGTTGGGACAAGCCGAAACCACCGATCTCCCGGTGATAGGCTCTTATCGACCCGAGGACTTTTATGAATTGCAGAAAGAAACCAATGGCCGGATAAGGGCCCTTTTGATAAAGCCCGGTTTCCAGCTCGTCCTAATTCTGCACATGAACAAGCCTCCATTTGACGACCCCCGGATGAGGCGGGCCTTGTTCTTGGCCATTGACCGACAGGAATTAGCGGACGTTACGTTCTGCCGAGAACCCTGGGGCTGTTTTGGCTCCCCGGGAACCTTCCTACCGTATAACCCCCACGAATCTCCGGAAGTGCTGGCTAACGTGCCGGGCTACAGGTCGCCCAAGAACCAGGATTATGCCGATGCCAAAGCCCTCATGGCTGAAGCAGGTTATCCCGATGGTATAGACGTCGAATTGAACACCAGTTCCTCGCCGATCGCCACTAGAATAAATGAGTTGTGGACTGAACAGGTTAGGAACGCCGTCGGTATAGATTTCAAGTTGGAGGTCCAAGATACCGCGGGTACCGTAATGCGAATGTCCCAGGCCACTCTTCATGGGTCCACGGACGGGACTTCACCACTTATCACGGACCCCTCGACTTTCCTGAGTCAGCATTACTTGCCCGAGATCCAAAAGAACCCGGAAAGCTGGAGCGACCCTCAACTTGAGGTGTTGATGCAGGCCCAGGCGACCGAGTTGGATTCCACCAAGCGCCTTGAGACCATCAAAGAGATAACCGAACTCCTCCAGAAAGGGGAAAGCCACTTTGTTCCGCTGGTCTGGGGACAGGAAGGCGGCGGGATGGACTACCGCCTGCAGAACTATCATGTGGCCCCCACCAACCAGTTCCTAAGGAGATGGGAGCACGTGTGGTGGGATCCGGACGCCGTGTGTCCCGACCCAGCCGGATGCAAATAGTAGGCGTTTAGCCGCTTCTAATCTCAGGGTCGCTGCGGCCCACGCCAACCCTGGAAACCAACCCTGGAAGCCATCAATAAACCCCTCCACGACCGGTTCAAGGTCGTGGAGGGGTTTTTCATTCCGGGGTCGTTCAGTGCAGGGCAGGGTCTACCGGTACTCAGCTCTCAGCGCCTCGGCAGCTTGAGTGATTGCCTGCATCTTCCGGGCAGCCATCTCGTGGGTGTTGACGTTTCTTTCGGCGAAGGTGCCGAAGCCGCAGTCGGGGTTGAGGAAAATCTTTTCGGGGTCGAAGTACTGCAGCAACTCTTTGACCCGACCGATAATTTGCTCCGTAGGTTCTATTTCGTCAGTGCGGGGGTTGACGACGCCAAACCCGATTTCTTTCTCGTTGCTGTATTCCTTGAATACCTCCATCTCCCCGGCGCGGGGTGTGGCGCACTCCAACACCAACTGGTCGATGTTCATCTGGACCAGGTAGGGGAGCATCGGGCCGTAGTTGCCGGTCAGCAGCACTTCTTCTTTGCGGCTCCAGTTACCCCGACAGATGTGGACGCCGGTCTTGATGCCGCTGATACCCTCGGTTGTCTCGTTCATCAACCGGACCGCCATCTCCAACTCGTCGGTGGGGTCACGGCGGTTGGGGAGGGCCGCGCACATGAAGGTCTCGGTGCTTTCCTCGCCGAAAACCACCTGGCTTAGGATGGGTTCATCCAACTGGACAAAGTCGCAACCCTGGTCGCGAAGGGCGATGATCTCTTCGCGGAGGATGGCCACCACGTCTTTCGCAAGGTCTTCCGGGTCGGGGTACACCCGGTCGGACAGCCCCTCGAACCAGCTGGAGCGAGTCAGCATGTATGGGCCGGGCAGTGGGATCTTGATTTGCCGGTCGGTGTGCTCCCGCATGAAGGCCAGTTCGTCGAGTGCCAGGCCCTGTCGCTTGCCGATGCGATCGACCACAATGGGACTTTTAATCGCGAATGACGGAACGTCCAGCGCCCGAAGCACCTCTTCCATGCGGGCGCGGTCCTTGGAGTAGTCCAACAACTCCGAGACCTTCATCAGTTTCATGCCGGTCAGCTTGTCGACGGCGAAGGAGTAGAAGTTGTCCCGTCGCTGCTCCCCGTCACTGATGATGTCCACGCCGGCCTCTTCCTGGGCCCGGATGCACGCCAACACTTCACCGTCGGCTACGGCGTTAAATTCGGCCAGGGTAATTTCCCCCGCTTCTTTCCGGCGCAAAGCCCGCACCAGTTCGGTGGAGCGAGGCCAACTGCCAACCACGGTTACGGGAAATAGTGTCGTGTCCGCCATTTGGTTTCCTCCTGTGGTATTGTGGTTAAGATGGGTCCGTCATAGGGTAACATCCATTGCCAGCTACCCCCCGCAACCTAGCGCTAAGCGCCCCATAATGTACGCCTAAACGGTCGGCCTGCACAAATTGACCTACGGCCGGGTTCCAAGTCTTTCAGCGCATAAGCTAATGAGATCGATGCGGTGAGACTCCCGAACAGGCTGCTCTGCCCGGACATAATTCCGAAATAACAGCCCTTGCGCGAAGCAGCCAGCGCAGTTGTCGCCTTAACTGGCCCAGCCATTCTGAGGCTCTGCGTGGATTTCTAACCGAAGCATTTTGTGCCGATGCTCCTTTCGATGGAACGACCCGGCAATAAGTGTTGATTTCGAACTCTGGCCGCCGTTAGCGTTACGCTTGACACTAAAGATTTCTACGTGCTAAGTTTCCCAAACGTTCTACCCTGTAACAGAAAGCCGAATTCCCTATCATTTTTGCCCGAGGGTTGAACCTCCACTAATTTCAACCCTTCTCAACCGGCCAGGCGCAACTGCCAACCGGCCAGAGATTGTTTCAAAGGTTGGCAACGGAGCGAACCGGTCGACATAACCTAGAGCGCCCCTCGGATATAACCTATAAGGAGGGAATCCCATGCCAGTTATAGATGCAGATGCCCATGTGGTTGAAAGCGAACACACTTGGGACTTCATGGAGTCATCGGACATGAAGTTCAGGCCTACGCTGATGGGTTCACCGGATTCCGGAAGGCAGTATTGGTTTGTCGACGGGAAAATCCGGGGCCTCGCGAGGTCGGTCCTCAACACCAAGAAGTTGGAGACCATTTCTGAGACTACCGGCCGCAACGTGGTGACCACCCAGGCCGCCCGCGACATGGAAGACATCGAAGCCCGGCTGCAGCACATGGACGAACTGGGAATAGACGCCCAGGTCCTTCACTCCACTATTTTTATTGAACAGGTAGCGGACCGGCCGGAGGTGGAAGTTGCGGTGTGTCGAGGTTATAACCGTTGGTTGGCCGACATTTGGAATCAGGGGAAGGGCCGCCTCCGATGGTCGGCCGCCATTCCCTACATGGCAATGGACGAGGCGCTGAAAGAGTTGCGGACGTCGGTTGCCAACGGCGCCTGCGGCGCTTCCCTGCGACCCATAGAAGGGAACCGGCTGCCAACCGACCCATACTTTTTCCCCATATATGAGGAAGCGTCCCGCCTGAACGTTCCCATGATCTTCCACATTGGCAACGCCAACCCCGCCAACTGCGACCTGGTGTCGCAGTACAACAATGGCGGGAGCTTCTGGAAATTCAGACTCCCCACCGTTGGCGCTTTCCATTCCCTGATAATGGGCGGCATCCCGGAGACGTTCCCCAAGCTGCGGTTCGGTTTTGTCGAGGCCAGTTCCCAATGGGTCCCCTACGTCCTGTCCGACTTGCGCAGACGGTTCCCGGCCGTCGGCCGGCAGTTCCCGGACAATCCGTTGCGGGAGTACCGGATGTACGTGACCTGCCAGACCGACGATGACCTGGAATGGGTGCTCCGGTACGCCGGCGAGGATAATATTGTTTGCGGCACCGACTATGGGCATACGGACCAGTCCAGCGAGATCGAGGCCCTGCGCCATCTGAGGGAGAAGGGTGACGTCAATCCCTCGGCGATCAACAAAATTCTGGACGACAACCCCAGGGCCCTTTACAACCTGTAACAGACCAGACAGGCGTCTCTTTTCCATGACCGTCCGCGGAAGCGGGCGGTAGGTGGGCTCAACGGGGAAGCATCCCCGAAATTGGAGTATCGGCAATGTTGAAGAATCGGTTCTGGAATGCCAGGGTGTTCACGGTTGTCCCTTTAATCTTGGTTCTGGCCATTGCGGCGGCGTGCGGCACATCGACTCCGTCGGAACCTCAGACGATAGAAAGAGAGGTCACCAGGCAGGTTGAAGTAGTGACCGAAACCGAGGTCACCCAGGTGGTCCCGGTAACCAGGGAAGTTATTACCGAGCAACTCACAGTCATCGAGCCTACCGCGGCGCCTGCCGCTACCCCGCTCGTCGTGATCAAAAACCAAACTTTCGCATTCCCGTTGAAACCAGCCTGGGTCAACAAAGGGAAATATCAGAGCAAGGTGCTCCAGTTCGTGGGCCGCAGCAACCCGGGACAGTGGGACACCCACTATTGCGGCAGCCTCTTTAGCTGTGCGATCGCAACTTCTCCCAGGTTTAGCCAATTGGTGGAGTACAACCCGGTCGAGCCCACGCAGATCATCGGTGACCTGGCGCAGAGCTGGGAAATCAACCAGGACGGAACGGAATACACATTCCGGCTCCACGACGCCAAGTGGCATGACGGCATGCCGGTCACGGCTGATGACATCGTGTTCTCCCTTGACCGGATTGTGGAACCGGGGGCGATCAGAAACCGGACCGCGGCCCTTAAAGACTTCTACGAGCATGGGACGGCCACGGTAGTCGACGACAAGACCGTGAATGTGCCCCTGATTTTCCCGGCGGCCACGTTCCTGACGACCATTGCGGTAGACTACTACGCCATGTACCCCAAGCACGTGGCGGAGGGACTTTCGCAGGACGAGGCGAACTGCTGCCCCGACTCATTGATAGGGTCCGGCCCTTGGAAGTTCAAGGAGTTCCAGCCTCAAATTTCCTGGGAACACGAACGGAACACCGACTATTTCAAGCCCGGACGGCCTTACTTCGATGCTATAAAATTCAACATCATCCGAGACACAGCCCGGTTGCTTACGGCTTTGCAGTTGGGACAGGTTGACCTCACAGATGGCTTGTCCCCAAGCTATGCCCCCAATATCACCCGACCCATTGAGAAAGACACCAACGGCCGGGTACAGGTCAAGACCCTACCGGGAGGCTCGGGCAAATTCTTCATCCTGACAAACACCCCTCCGTTTGATGATGTCCGGGTAAGGCGGGCCATATCCCTTGCCATAAACCGCCAGGAAGTAGTGGACGTGGGTTACTGCCAGGAATTGGGATGTGATGCAAATCCGGGCACCTTCTTCCAGGTCGACCTGATTGAGAAGCAGGACGGCTTGTCCAGCGTGCCCGGCTACCGGATGCCCAAAGACCTGGACATTGCCGAAGCCAAGTCCCTAATGGCGGAAGCAGGCTTCCCCGATGGGTTCGAGGCCGATATGAACTCCGGAAGCTCCAAGGCGGCCGTGCAGGTGGCGGAGTTGGTTACGGAACAGCTTCGTACCAACCTGGGAATAGACCTTTCCTTCAAGCCCGTGGATACGGCTACTTATCACGTACACATACAGGAGAGCACCTACCCCATCACCTTGGTGGGCGGTATGGGACTGCTGATCAACGACCCATCGGACGTGCTGAACCAGGTCTTTGCCTTCGACGTGGAAAAGAATCCGGACAACTGGACCACGCCCGAGTTTGGAAAATTGGTGGAATCCCAGATATCCGAGTTGGATCCCGCCCAACGCCAGGCACAGTTTGAAGGGATGGTGGAGATTCTCCGCAAGGGTGAAAGCCACTGGGTCCCAATCGTCTGGGAAAGCATGGGGGCCGCCCAGGACTACCGAATTCAAAACTACCATGTGCCGCAGACCATTCAGCAGGTCCTCAAGTGGGACCACGTGTGGTGGGACCCCGACGCCGTGTGTCCCGACCCGGCCGGCTGCGAACAGTAGACGCCCGCTGGACGGCTAATGGCGGGGGAAACGCCCCGCCATGGCAAAAAACTGCTAAACGCGGGGGAGCGACTCATCTGTTGATGGCTTGCTCCCCTTGCTATAGACAAGACAAGCGGGGGCGCCGAATCGATCGACCCGCCAAAAATTAGCGCCAAACGCTGCCCGATAAGGAAGAAGACGATGCGGTTGCAAGACAAGGTATGTATAGTCACCGGTGCGGGCCGAAACCTGGGACAGCAATACGCTGTGCGCCTAGGCCAAGAGGGGGCCAAGCTTGTGGTTTGCGACGTCCTGGATTGCGCCGAAACCGCTGAGCTGGTCCAGGCCACGGGAGCCGAGGTTCTGGCCCTTCAGGTGGACGTCACCAGCGAGGAGCAGACCAAAGAACTAGCCCGGCGGACGATGGATGAGTACGGCCGTATAGATTGCCTTCTCAACAACGCCGGGCTCATGCGCAACCTGGGGGCTAACTCCCTCATCGAGCTGGACCTGGATACCTGGGACCGTGTCTTTGCGGTAAACGTCAAAGGGTCGCTGCTCTGCATTCGGGCCGTGTTTCCCTACATGAAGGAGCAGGGCTCCGGCAAGATCATCAACGTCAGTTCCGGCACCTGGCTGCACACGTCGCGCACCGCTAACAGCAGCAACTCCCACTACGTCGCCTCCAAAGCGGCGGTCATGGCGCTGACGCGTTCCGTGGCCCGAGAGTTGGGCCAGTTCAACATCAAGGTCAACACGCTGGCGCCTGGGGCTACCGAGGTGGGACTTGGCGAGGACGAGGACCCTTCATCGGATCCCGAGCGGGCATTGGGCCGCCGGGGCCGCGCTGAAGACCTGACCGGCGCCGTGGTATTCCTATTTTCTGAAGACAGCGATTTCGTAACGGGCCAGATGCTTCTGGTCAACGGCGGAATGGAAGTCTACTAACCCCGGCGCAACGCAATCCAGACAATAGCGGTGATAACTATCGATTAGTAACGCCCGCAGCGATAAACGAGAAACTGTGCGATAATCCCAACACCTTTCTGAATTCTCACAGATTCAGAAAGGTGTAAATTTCTAAGAAGCGCCGCGTTAGCGTGAAGCGTCGTGTTAGCGAATGGTTAGCGGCTCCGACACGGAAACATCTCCAACACAGGAGGATCGGCTATGTTGCGGCATTGGCTCAAGAAAGCCAAGGTGTTAACGGTTGTACCTTTGATCCTAGTGCTCGCGATTGCGGCGGCCTGCGGCTCAACGACTTCGACTGAACCTGAAACGATAGAAAGAGAGGTCACCAGGCAGGTTGAAGTGGTGACCGAAACCGAGGTCACCCAGGTAGTTCCGGTGACCAGGGAAGTGATTTCAGAGCAACTCACAGTGATAGAGCCCACCGCGGCGCCGCAGCCCACCGCGCTGGTGGTTGTGAAAAACCAGACCTTCGCCTTCCCATTGAAGCCGGCATGGGTCAACGATGGCAAATACCAGAGCAAGGTGCTCCAGTACGTGGGTAGAAGCAACCCGGGACAGTGGGACACCCACTATTGCGGCAGCCTGTTTAGCTGCGCGATTCAAACGTCTCCCAGGTTTAACCAACTCGTGGAGTACAACCCCGTCGAACCTACGCAAATTATTGGCGACCTGGCCCAGAGTTGGTCGGTAAACCAGGAGGGGACGGAGTACATCTTCCGGCTTCATGATGCCAACTGGCACGACGGCATGCCGGTTACCGCCGAGGACATCGTCTACAGCTTGGACCGGATTGTGCAACCCGGAGAAATCAGGAACCGGACGGCGGCCCTCAAGGACTTCTACGAGCATGGGACGGCCACGGCGGTTGACGACAAAACCGTGAAGGTGCCGTTGATTTTCCCTGGGGCGACCTTCTTAACGACCATCGCCGTGGACTACTACGCCATGTACCCCAAGCACGTGGCGGAGAAACTTACCCAGGATGAGGCCAACTGCTGTCCCGATTCATTGATTGGCTCCGGCCCGTGGAAGTTCAAGGAGTTCAAGCCGCAGGTGTCCTGGGAACACGAGCGGAACACCGACTACTTCAAGCCGGGGCGGCCATTCCTCGATGGCATCAAGTTCAACATCATTCGGGACATCCCCCGGCTCCTGGCCGCCCTGCAATTGGGACAGGTTGACCTCACCGACGGCTTGGCCCCAACCTATTCCCCGAGTAGGGCCGGGCCTATGGAAAAGGAGACCAAGGGCCGGTTGCGGACCATTGTCAGGCCTGGCGGCACAGGCAAGTTCTTCATTCTGACCAACACGCCGCCCTTCGATGACCTGCGTGTGCGCCGGGCCATATTCCTGGCCCTGAACCGGCAGGAAGTAGTGGAAACAATCTATTGTGTGGAGGATACCTGCGACGCCAAGCTGGGCACCTTCTTCCAGGTGGACCGGGTTGAGTTGCAGGATGAATTGCCCAACGTGCCGGGGTACCGGCTCCCCAAGGACCTGGACATAGCCGAAGCCAAATCCCTGATGGCCGAGGCCGGCTTCCCGGACGGGTTCAAAGCCGATATGAACATGGGGACCGGTCTATCCATCAACGTCGGGGAGTTGGTTTCCGAACAGCTTCGCAAGAGTATTGGGATTGACCTTACCCTGAAGCCGGTGGACACCGCCACCTACCACGTCCACATCCAGGAAAGCACCTATCCCATCACCATGGTCGGCGGCATGGGGCTGCTGATTAACGACCCGTCGGACGTGCTCAACCAGGTTTACGCCTTTGACGTGGAGAAGAACCCGGACAACTGGACGGCGCCCCGTTTCGCCGAACTGTATAAATCACAGATCTCCGAGTTGGACGCCGAAAAGCGCCAGGGCCAGTTTCTTGAGATGGTGGAGTTTCTCCGCACGGGCGCCAGCCACTGGATTCCCATAGTCTGGGAGAGCAACGTGGGGCTCCACGATTACCGGGTCCAGAACTACCACGTGCCCCAAACCGTTCAGCAAATCCTCAAGTGGGAGCACGTTTGGTGGGACCCCGACGCCACGTGTCCCGACCCGGCCGGCTGCGAGCAGTAGACGACCTCTATAGGGCTTCGGGCCGGGGCATTTTGCCCCGGCCCGGCCATCAGCGATTAGATCGCGCTAAAACAGTCGCCCGAGGATAGACCTGCTCGGTGTGTGCGCCACGGTGGACTCCGGGCGAGCTTCCAGTCCCTGGCCAACCGCCGGCCAACATTTCAACCCAGGCTTCCCCCCAACCTAAGCTTGTCATCAACGACCGGCCAAGTCCGCCCGCGCAATCTGCTCCCGCGCCAACTCTTACCGTTGTTGCCCTCTCTCGAGATACGCCAATCCCGGAGATTCGTTTCCCCGGAGTAGGCTTCGAGCGTGACGCAACACGGCGTTGACACCGGCCCATTAAGGCGTTACAAATCGCTAAACCATAGGGTACGGATAAGGAGGGTCTGGACATGACTACTTCACAGCAGCAAGACGCCGGAGCCCAAACCGGCCAAACTCCTCAACGAAAGATGAAGGTGGCGGTGGCCGGGCTGGGGTCGGGGGCCCGCCAGGTGGTCGCCGCCATGGAGAATGCCGACTTCCTTGAGCTAGTTGCTGCCGCAGATGTGCGACAGGAGGCCTTGGACGCCTTCCAGGCCCGTTTCGAGGGGCGTACCTACGACAGCGTGGAAAAGCTTTGCCAGGACCCTGAAGTGGAAGTCATCTGGGTTTCCACCCCCAATCAGTTCCACTGCGAACACACCATCACCGCCGCCGAGCACGGCAAGCACGTGGTGGTGGAAAAACCCATGGCGTTGAACCTGGACCAAGCAAGACAGATGGTTGAAGCTGCGGAGAAGAACAACGTCAAGCTGCTTTGCGGTCATACCGCCAGTTTGATGGCGGCCTACCAGGCGATGCGTAACATCGTTCGTTCCGGCGAGCTGGGACCGTTGCGGGCGGTCAACGTTTGGTCCTACACCGACTGGATTTTCCGGCCCCGCATGCCCCAGGAGTTGGACCTGAGCCTCGGCGGCGGTGTGCCCTACCGCCAAGGCCCCCACCAAGTGGACACGGTGCGGCTGTTGGGCGGCGGTATGGTGCGCAGCGTGCGGGCCATGACCGGGCAATGGGAGCCGCAGCGGCCCGTCCCGGGCTACTATTCCGCGTTCATCGAGTTCGAAGACGGAACCCCCGCCACCATTGTCCACAACGGCTACGGCTACTTCTCCACCTACGAGTTCGTGCCGTGGGCCCAGACGGGACGGCCTCTTACGGACCCTACCCTGGTTGCCAGGCGCAATGCAATGCGCAAGGGCGAATACGACGACGCATCCGAAAAGAACTCGGTCAGGTTCGGTGCCGAACAGAGCTCTTCCGGTGACGGAGCCTCCTCAACAGGCGGCGGTCACACGGGATTCCAGGGCGACTTGGGCATCGTAATTGTCAGTTGCCAGGATGGGGACATTCGCCAATCGCCCGACGGGCTGTGGGTCTATGACAACAACGGCCAGAGGGACGTGGAGGTTGAAGGACTCCACGACGAACGTATGGCGGAACTGTACGAGATGTATCAAGCGATAATGCAAGACCGCCCGGTGCGCCATGACGGCCGTTGGGGCATGGCCACACTGGAGGTGGTGCTGGCAATCATGCAGTCTGGCCGGGAGCGGCGGGAAATCATGATGTCCCACCAGAGCCCAGCATACTGAAAGCCCGGCGGGCCCGGAAGCCATCCAGTATCAAGAAAGGGGCGGCGAAGTTTTCGCCGCCCCTTTCTTTTGGCCTGGATTCCTGCCCAGCAGGTGACGGGAAAAAGCCGCCGGGTCTTAACCGGACTTGGCTTCTTCCATCAGCTTGGCGAAAATCTTTGGCGCTTGCCGGGCCATTGGGCTGTGGGCCCCCGTGGGTCCCATGACGGCATCGCCGGATTCGGCGTGAACCTGGCCCGACATGGGTATCATATCGGTCAACCGGGATATCCGGCCCGCCGTCCGAGGTTCGCGGGGGTCGTCGTCCTGGGCTACGTGAATGTACTTGTTCCTTTCGGGGTCCCGGAAAACGTTCATGGGCTCCCCGCCGTCTTCGACAAGGGCCATTTGCTCTCGCAGCAACCGACGGTACAGGATGATTCCTTTGTCCGACTCACCCAGCTTCTCCAGGGTGCGGTCCGCCACCGGACCCTGCGACACCCAGGCCATAGTGTCCTGGCCAATGGTGAAGTTGACCGTGAAGCGGCCGGTCTTTTCGTCTTTGTACGGAACCTCGTACATCGGGATTTCATCCTGAGGAGGGGCCTTGACCCCGCTTCCATACGGCGGGTGGTAGGTGTTGTAGTTCACGTGCCAGGTGTGGGTGTCGTCAATGGGGACCCGCATCTGGAAGCCGGGGCCTACCCGAAGGTAGTTGGGGAAGATGATGGGATGGCCAACCTGCCAGGCCGGGTCATCCCTGGTTCCGCCATGGTAAACGCGGCGCTTGATTATCCCGTGCTCGTACACATCGAAGCCGATCTCGCCGTGGCGGGGGATGTTCCGCTGCCAGGCCTCCGGGTGGCCCTCGCGTTCGAGTATGTAAGTGGACTGGTAGGAGTGCAGCCACTCAGCGTGGGTGGGATCAAGGGAGTTCTCCATACACTGCATCCAGTTGCAGGGCAATACGGTGACTCCGATATCCCGCAGGACGTTGTTTTCAACAAACACGTCCCAGCGGGGCAACAGGGGCGCCGGCTCGGGCCCAAGATAGGCCCAAATCAACCCGCCCATTTCCTGCACCGGATAGGCCGTCACTCTCACTCGGTCCGGGAAGGTGCTCTCCGGCGCCTCCGCCGGCATTTCCAGGCACCGTCCCTCTTCGTTCATCAGCCAGCCGTGGTAAGGGCACCGCAGCCCCGTTTCTTCGGGGATGCCGTAAAGCAAGTTGATGCGCCGGTGAGGGCAGGACTCGTCAATAAGTCCCAGGGTGCCGCTGCGGTCTTTGTACAGAACCAGGTTCTCGCCCAGGATGCGCACTGACTTGGTGGCGGTATCCTTTAACTCTATGGCGCCCGCCACGGGATGCCAGTAGCGACGCATCAAATCGCCCATGGGTGTACTTGGACCGACCTGAGTCAGCTTTTGGTTCAGTTCAGCGGTTAGCATGCTTCTCTCCTTACCCACGGCTGCGGCCGCCCGGCGCCCTTTTGCCTTCGGGTCCCGCCGGTTGGCCCCGGACGCACCGCCAAGTTTTGGTCAGGTCGATGCTTCATCGCCCCCCGGCTGGAATGCGCCCACAAGTGCCTGGGGATTTTTGGATTCATTGGGCGAGGTTTGCCAGGCCCGTTTCGACTTGTTGTCGTTTTGACTCGCTGTAGGGACCGCCTCAGGCTCGTCAATTCCGCCCGTGGCGGTAGTATAACACAGCAACCGTGCGGGAAAACGGCCGCGGCGGCTACATCCAATTACGCCCCAAATACGGGACTTCGGCGGCGCGCTTCACAGCCGGATTGAGGTGATGCGCCCTAGCTATTTCCTGGTGGCGCGGCCCTTGAGCGCCGCCAGGGCCAGCCCGATGCTGACGACGCCAACGCCCAGGATGGCCCCAAGGCCTTTCATCAAGACCAGGGGGTGCCAGCCTTCAGAGATCAGGGAACGCAGCGCCGCCAATAGATAGGTGACCGGATTGTAGTCGACCGCGGCGCTAAGCCAGCCGGTCATGGCCTCTTGCGGCACGAAGAGGGTGGTCATAAACAAAAACGGGAAAAACAGCAGGAAGCTGATGTTTACTGCGGCGGGGTTGCCGGTCTTCAGGGCGATGGCATAGGGAAACCCGGTGAAAATCAGCCCCCAAAGGCCGCTCAGCAACATGAACACAACGATTCCCGGAAGTCCGGTCTTGAAGCTGATACCGACGATGAATCCCATGATGATTACCGGGACCGTGAGGGCGATGACCAATGCGAAGTCGGCAACCATGAGCCCCAACAACAGCGCCAGCCGGTTCACCGGTGTGATGACCAGGCGGTCGAAATACCCGCTTTGAATGTCGGTGACCACGGTGATAGCCCGTGACACACCGGTTACGGCGAACAGGACCGCCACAGGGAGTTGGAACGCCAGGTAGTCCAGTCCGGGAATCCGCTCGGCAAAGTCCTTGAGGGCTCCTACGGTCACCACGAACATGAAAACAGGGATAACCAACGCTGGAACTGTTGATTCCGGGTCCCGAAGCACCGACCGCAATGCCCGCCCGGCAACGCTTGCGGTGTCTCGAGGAAATCCGGCCTTCCGGGCCCGCGCAGCCGCAGTGATAGATATCGACGCCATTCTTTGCCGCCTCTTTAGATTGAGTTTGCATTGGAATTTGCCATGCTGGGTTTGCCAGGGAGAACAGGTCCGGAGCGGCTTGCTTAGTCTGAATCTTCGGTGCTGGCGGGGTCGCTGTCCCGCAGGCGGCCGCCGGTAACCTGCAGGAACACGTCATCCAGGGTTGGGGTGCGCAGCGTCAGTTCCTGCACGCTTATTCCCTGCTGGTCCAACGCCAACGCAACCGTGCTGATTACAGCGGCCCCGTTGGCGACGCTGATAGTAAGCTCCTGCCCGTGACCGTCCACGTGGGACACTTGGGGGATTCGGTTCAGGGCATCCATTGCTCCGTCTGCCTCGCCGTCAAGCTTGACCACGATAAGGTCGGAGCCTCGGGCCCGCTTCAAGTCAGCCGGCGTCCCCTGGGCCGCCAGGCTCCCCCGGTCGATGATGCCGACCCGGTGGGCCAGGGCGTCGGCTTCTTCTAGGTACTGGGTGGTGAGGAATACCGTAACGCCCAGTTCCTGGTTGACCTTGCGCACCTCATCCCATATGCGGGACCGGCTGATGGGGTCCAGACCGCTGGTTGGCTCGTCCAGGAACAGCACCTGGGGACTGTGGATCAAGGCCGCCGCCAAGTCCACACGACGCTTCATGCCGCCGGAGTAAGTCCCGACCATCCGGTCCATCGCCTCGCCGATGTCAACCAGGCTGGCAAGCTCTTCGATCCTGCGGTTCGCCTCCTTCCCGGTTAGCCCGTAGAGTTTGCCTTGCAGGCGCAGCAACTCCCTCCCGGTCTGCTTGTTGTCCAGCGACGCTTCTTGTTGCGCGGCGCCGATTCTGAGGCGCACCTCGTTGGGTTCGCGCAACACATCGTGGCCGGCCACCCAAATGTCGCCGGCCGTGGGATACAGCAAAGTGATGAGCATGCGGACGACGGTCGTTTTTCCAGCGCCGTTGGGTCCCAGGAACCCAAACACCTCGCCTTCGTGAACGTCCAGGTCGATACCGTCGACGGCTCGCACCGGGCCGAACTCGCGTACCAGCCCCCTGGTGTAAATGGCATAGTTATCGTTGGTCATATTCTCCAATCAGCGGAAAAAGCGTGCTTGATTAACTACGGTCTGCAGGGACCGTTGGATTGAGGACAGGGCGGCTAGTGCGCAGGGGGCCGGCGAAGGCGGGAACAAGGCAACGATCATCTCAACAGGTGATTCGATTATATAAGGGTATAATCGCCGGCGAAAGCCAGGTTGGTCACCGGGGCGGGGCTGTCGCATTGTGAAATCGGAGGACTCGCGGAAGCCGATTACAACAAAGCGCTGGAACTATGGTATTCGCCGGGCCACTCCCCGGTCATTATTATGAAAAGGCTATTTTCATCCTCACGGGTGGCTTTAACCAAGCCATCCGCCATTCTCGCCGCAGCGGGGATCCAGAACCCTTGTTGTGCGCCGACACGCTGATGGTAACTGGCAAACGCCAGGTGGGGGCAAGCAGCGCTCCTCCCTTCCCTCTTGCCACATGACCATGCCCTGGACACCGGCGCGTGCTTAAAGGACAACAAGGGTTCTGGATTCCCGGAGCGGTGGAGATGATGGGATGTGGGCACGGTGATGTGGTGTGCGATCAGGGATCGCTTTGTATGCGAGATTCCCCCATTACATTAGAATGCGCCACCCCGGCCGCAATACCTTCTATAACTGGAACACGGGCCCCCACGGGACTATAATTAAAGGGCAAAATTGATTAATGAACAAGACTGGCCGCAATCCGAACCAGGGTTGCGGCAGTCGGCAAAGGCCTGCTGCTTCGGGTGTGGACCGGCGCAGGCCATCAAGTAACGGAGGTTTCCCAATGCACATCGGGTTGATGATGGAATGTGACTACCGGAATGGCAGGTCACAAGAGGAGGCGTTTGAGGACGTCTTCGCCACGGCGGCCAGCGCCGAGGAGTTCGGATTTGACGGCGTCTGGCTTGCGGAGCGCCATTTCGCTCCCCCGGGCGGGATGCGCCCCGTGCCTTCGGTGGTGGCGTCGCCGCTGATTATCGCTACTGCCATCGCTGCCAGGACCAGCCGCATCCGCGTGGGGACGGCAGTCCTGGTGCTCCCCTTGGGTCACCCGGTCCGCATGGCCGAGGAAGTCGCCACCATTGATAATATCAGCTTGGGACGTTTGGACCTGGGGATAGGCCGCAGCGGACTGCCCTGGTCCTACTCCGGGTACGATATTCCCTACTCGGAAAGCCGTGAAAGATTCAGCGAGTTTTTCGATGTCATGCGGTTGGCTTGGACCCAGGAGCAGTTTTCCTATGAGGGTAGGTACTACAATTTTCAAGACGTGTGCCTGGTGCCGAAGCCGTTCCAAAAACCCCATCCGCCGCTGCGGTACGCCGCCACCAGCCGGGAGACCTACTCGGCCATGGGAACAATAGGGATGCCCATTTTCGTTGGCATCGGCCGGTCGACGATAGCAGACCTCGGCGCGGCAATTTCCGAGTACCGGCAGGCATGGAAGCAAGCGGGACATCCCGGTGAAGGCGACGTGATGCTGCGAATCGGGACCTACGTGGCCGAGGACATGGGCCGCGCCCTATCCGAACCCAAAGACAGCACCCTCTTCTTCTACGACCGTATGGGCGGGCCCCCGGCTCAGAGCGCTCAGTCCTGGGTCGATGAAACGAGCGCCGGCCAATCCGCAGTTCCCGCCGGCGGGGACTACGAGATGGTGCTACGGGAGAGGGTGGCCTACGGCACACCGGACGTTGTCACCCACCGCCTGCAAGAGATTATCGACGAACTGGGCCTGTCCGGGGTCATCATGATTCCCAATGTGGGCGGCCAGGTCCCGCGGGAGCAATTGAGCGCGTCCATCCGCCTGTTCGGGGAAGAAGTAGCGCCCCGCCTGACCAGCGGCGCGGCATTGCCCGGAGCGGTGTAACCGGCCGGGCGCGGATAGAAACCCGTCACCATAATGTTCTGACTGTGCCCGGTGGTTTCGCCCTGTGCTAACGGCCTAAGCCGCCAGCCAGGGTCATTCGGTTGTCATTAAATCACCCCGTCACTGTTCCCACACCGGGAATCCAGAGCCCCTTTTGTTACCTACTCCCGTCACTGTTGCCACACGGGGAATCCAGAGCCCCAACCCCGTCATTCTCGCCGCAGCGGGAATCCAGAGCCCTGACTATGCGTCAACACGGTTGAGGCAGTGGACACGCGGCAGGTTGCCTGGGGTGATGCCGGATAGCGTCCTGCATCCCATGCCAAGGCTGATGTGGGAATGGGTTCTGGATTCCCGCTGCGGCGAGAATGACGACTAATAATGAAACAGCCCTGTCCTCTGTTCGGTTATGTTGAGAGCCCTCGATTAGTCTAAAGTATAATGACTCTCACAATTAATCCACTGGCGTCCCAAGGTGACCTGATGCGTAACGCCCTCTACTACGGCGACAACCTGCAAGTGCTGCGAGAGTATATTCCCGACGAGTCGGTGGACCTGGTCTACCTGGACCCGCCCTTCAACTCCAACGCTTCTTACAACGTGCTGTTCAAGGAGCGCACTGGCGAGGAGTCACCGGCCCAGATCAAGGCTTTCACTGACACCTGGGAGTGGACGCAAGAAACCGAATGGACCTTTGGGACCGACATCATCCAAAACCCCAAGGTCCCGTCGGCAGTCAAGGAAATGATAGGCGCGTTCCGGCAATTCATCGGCCAGAACGCCATGATGGCGTACCTGGTAATGATGGCTCCCCGCCTCGTGGAGCTGCACCGTGTGCTGAAACCCACCGGCAGTCTATACCTGCACTGCGACCCTACGGCAAGTCATTACCTAAAACTGCTTTTGGATGCAGTGTTTGGTCCCGAGAATTTCAGGAGCGAAATAAACTGGCGTCGGACCAACGCGCATAACGACGCTAAACAGGGCCGCCGACAATACGGAAACGTGCGCGACACAATATTCTTTTACACCAAGAGCAATACTTGGAATTGGAACTGGCAGTACACGGAATATGGCAGCGAATATGTAGACGCGTTCTACAAGTTCAGGGAACTGGATTCGGGGCGCCGCTACTCAATGGATAACCTAACGGCGGCAAAACCTGGTGGGGACACTAGCTATGAATGGCGAGTCAAGCGTCCACGCGATGGAGAATGGGAGGCAGACCTGACCAACGAATGCGCTCATCATGTCGAAGGCTGGGAGTATAAAGGGGTACTGCCGTATCAGGGACGGTACTGGGCATACTCTAAAGAGGGTATGGTTGGGATGGCAGAAGAAGGACGCCTTGCATACACGAAAAACGGGACACCGCGTTACAAGCGCTATTTGGACGAGATGCCCGGCGTTCCCCTACAAAACGATTGGAGTGATATACGCTCGGCTTCTCGGTCGGAGTCTCTTGGCTACCCCACCCAAAAGCCCGTAGCCCTGCTGGAACGCATCATTCAGACCTCGTCCAACGAGGGCGACGTGGTGTTGGACCCGTTCTGCGGCTGTGGCACGGCGGTAGCCGCGGCGCAGAAACAAAACCGTCAGTGGATTGGCGTCGACGTTACACATTTGGCGGTGGCTCTAATGAAAAGCCGACTCAAGACCGCATTCGGCTTGGACCCGGTCAAGGACTATGACGTTGTCGGCGAGCCGCAAGACGAAGGCGGGGCCAGGGCCTTGTGGGAGCAGGACCCTTACCAGTTCCAGTATTGGGCGGTCTCTCTGTTAGAGGCGCAGCCGCAGCAGGAGCAGAAAAAAGGAGCGGACGGGGGAATCGACGGCTTGATCTATTTCCTAGACGGACCGAAAAAGACACCGCAGAAGATTGTGATTCAGGTCAAGGGCGGTCATGTCTCCGTCCCGCAGGTCCGCGACTTGAAGGGAGTGGTGGAGAGGGAAAAGGCGGCGATGGGGCTATTTATATCGTTGCAGAAGCCAACGGCGCCCATGAATTCCGAATCGGCCAGCGGCGGGTTCTATCACTCAGACCTCTGGCAGCGGGACTTTCCCAAGATTCAACTGCGTACCGTTTCAGAGATGCTGGAGGGCAAAGGCTTTGAGTTGCCCAGCCGCCCGGCCGCTTATCAGCCCGCCCAGCGGGTGCGCCGTCCCCAGGGGCAGCAGGCGCCGATGGAAGGCATGAAAAACGTTTGACATTCGCGGCGTCTCTTCTTCCGCTGCGCCGGCGTCGAACCATGGGTAGGTAGCGGTTCCCACCCGCCACGCTTATCTTCTGACTGTGTCCTGGGGTTTCACCCGGTGCTAATGGCCCAGGCCGCCAGCCAGGGTCATTCGATTGTCATTAAATCACCCCGTCACTGTTGTCACACCGGGAATCCAGAGCCCCCCAGCCCCCGTCATTCTCGCCGCAGCGGGAATCCAGAGCCCTGACTATGCGTCAATACGGTTGAGGCAGTGGACACGCGGCAGGGTGCCTGGGGTGATGCCGCATAGCCTCCTGCATCCCATGCCAAGGCTGATGTGGGAATGGGTTCTGGATTCCCGCTGCGGCGAGAATTACCATGTCCTTGTCCAGGCCACACATGAGGATGAAAATGGCCTATTTCCATAGTAATGACGGGGGACAATCGAAAGGCCTGAGCCGCCAGCCCGGTTGCCTGCCTACTTCCTAGCTTCGTAGCCGCGGGGGGTGATCATGCTTCCGCCGTGGACGTAGGACGTGGAGTTGCCCACCACCACGGTGGTGACCATGTCAATTTCCGGGTAGTGGTCTTGCAGGCGGGCCAGGTCGGTGATGGTTACCTGCTGGCTGGCCCGGTAAGCGTCTTTCACAATGCCCACCGGCGTGGAACCAGGTCTGTGCTCCATCAGGATGCTCCGGGCTTCCAGCAGTTGCCACTGGCGCCTGCGACTTCTTGGGTTGTATAAGGCAACCACAAAATCGCCGCTGGCCGCCGACTCCAGGCGTAATCGGATGGTCTGCCAGGGGGTCATCAGGTCGCTCAGGCTGATGGCGCAGAAGTCCTGCATCAGCGGGGAGCCCAACAGTGACGCGGCGGCCTGCATGGCTGAAATCCCCGGGACCGATTCCACCCGTGGGGCTTGGCCGTCCCAGTTGCGATCGGTCAACACCTGAAACACCGGACCGGACATTCCGTAAACCCCAGGGTCACCGGAGGACACGACGGCCACGCTATGGCCGGCTTCGGACAGTTCTACCGCCCTGACGGCTCTCTCCAACTCCTGCCCCAGTTCCATTGATACGATTTCTTTTCCATCAAGCAGGCTGCCGGCCTGTTCGATGTATCCCCGGAAACCCACCACGGTATCGCTTTGCCGGATGGCCTCAACCGCTTGCGGCGACATTAGCCCCAGGTCTCCCGGGCCCAATCCCACCAGGTACAGAACGCCGCTCATCGGATTAAGCCCATGGAGCATTGCAGGGTCTTACAATTGTCCCCCGTCATTCTCGCCGCAGCGGGAATCCAGAGCCCTGGTTCTGCGCCAAGACGGTTATGCCAGGTTGGACGAGCCGGGTGGACAGGACGACGTCTCACTTGGACCACTCCTGCATACTCGCACCGGGTTGGATTGGAGAAAGGGTTCTGGATTCCCGCTGCGGCGAGAATGACGGGCGTAGTGGACAATTGAAAGACCCTGTGGAGCATTGTCCGAAATCCGAAGGCCATGCCTGTGGCCATGACCGTGACAAGGATAGTTGTCGGCGACATCAAGAGAAGACCCGGCGCGCGACAGCAACCGTGGCCCCGGCGGATTTTTGTTTTGCTACCAACAGGCGGTTATTTCCCGATGCCAGCAGGGCCGCCGGTTCCGCGACTCCCGCGACTCCCAGGAGGCGTTGCGGCGCGGGTGACCGGGTTGGGGCGAAACCCGGTATGCTTTTCCCGGCCATTTGAAAAGCAGGCTGGCAGAAATCCTCGTCCCGCCGTTCAAAAACACCGTTGAGCTCCTCCGTGGTGAAACAGCGCACGGGCACGCCCAACTTGGCGGCGAGTTCCAGGATTCCCGGCTCTTCCCGTTTCAAGTCGGCGGTAGCGATGACGGACAAACATGGCAGGGCCAGGCCATTCTCATCAAGTGTCGATGCCAAGAGGCCTTCAAGCTCCGAAGTGGGTACCCCTTTGCGGCAACCCATCCCTGCCACCAGGCTGTATGGTCGAAAAACCACGGCCGGCGAATCCCCGCCCGCTTCCGCGTATTCGGCGGCAATTCGTGTGGCGTCGGAAACCAGCAACGCGGAGGCGCAGCCTGAGGAAGCCAGGTCATCCAGGCTGGAGTACACCCGGAGGTTGTCCGGCAAGGGGCGGCTTGCCGGCCACCATCCCGGCTCTCCTGCTTCCTGGTACAGCCCCACGGGCTCGTCGTTGATCATCGCCGCGCTAGCCCTGGTGACCGTTTGTGAGTCGGCCTCCACTCGCCAGCCGAATTCTTCACCCAGCAGGTCCACTGCCAGGGAGCCCATGACGTGGGAGGCTGAGGTGATTACCGGTGTTGCGTTAAGGGAGGAGGCCACCTTGTCAGCCAGGGCGTCGGCGCCCCCGGTATGGCCGGAAACCAGGCTAACGGCGAATCTCCCGCCGTCGTCCACGCACACCACCGCCGGGTCCTGATGCTTGTCTTCCAGTCGTTGTGCCACCAGCCGCACCGCCGCCCCTACCGGCATGAAAAGCACCAACTGCTGGTAGCTTGCAAACGATCGGTGGATTAACGGCCGCACCGGCAGATCGAAGGGTGTGGCGTTTTCCCCGTCCCGGATAAACCGGCGGTCCAGGTACAAGGTTGTGTCTGCGCCCAAAGATGTTTGCAGAGAACGCGCCAGTTCCGATCCCCGGCGGGAGATGGCGATGATGGCGGTCTTGCTCATGGCCGGTCCTGGTGGACGCAGAGCTACGTCTCGTTGGCGGCAGCCGCGGGTTGCTTGGGTTTCGGGGTTGCCTTGGCCCTGGTCGCCCGCTTGGCGCGCTTTTCGCTCGTTCGGTAGAGGTGGGTGTAGTCCTGGGAGTAGAGATGAGACGTGGCCACCTCTTCGTCTTGGCCGGGTCCAACGCTGGTCAGAGTTTCGTCGAGCGCCGGACCAACCAGTATCAAGGCCTGCAGGGTTATCTTGG
Organism: Dehalococcoidia bacterium; assembly: GCA_965226825.1. Classification (GTDB taxonomy): domain Bacteria; phylum Chloroflexota; class Dehalococcoidia; order Lucifugimonadales; family UBA3495; genus Io17-Chloro-G2. The sequence continues at coordinate 1,677,813 of CBDDED010000003.1, read as the reverse complement.
CCTCCCTTACCTTGCGGGCGATGTTGGCCAGGGTGCCCCTGATTACTTTCTCTTCAGGCCATCCGACCCGGTAGACCACTGCAACCGGAGTGTCCTTGGCGTATCCGGCCCCCGTCAGCTCCCGCACGATTCGAGGAACTCTGGTGATGCTGAGGAAGATCACCAGGGTGCAACCGTGGGTCGCCAGGTCCTCGAGCCGCTCTCCCGGAGGCAGGGAGATCCGTCCCTCCGCCCGGGTCATAATCACCGTTTGGGAAACCTCCGGGACCGTCAGCTCGGCTTTCAAAACCGCTGCGGCAGCGAAGGCGGAGCTTACTCCGGGGATAATTTCGAAGTCGATGCCCTCTTGGTTCAACAGGCGCATCTGCTCGAAAACGGCGCCGTAAATCGAGGGGTCGCCGCTCTGTACCCGCGCCACCGTCTTGCCCTGCTTCACCGCTGCAACCATGAGTTCCATGATTTTGGGCAGGGTCAGGGTTTTGCTGCCGTGGACCTCCGCATCGGGACGGGCGAAATCCACCACCGAGGGGTGGACCAGTGAATCGGCGTAAATCACCACGTCGGCGGTTTCGATGATGCGCTTGGCTTTCAGGGTCAGCAACTCCGGGTCTCCGGGGCCGCCGCCCACTATGTATACCTTTCCAAGGTGGTCGGTGTCAGTCATGCTTTCACTTCCGAATTATCAGGAGGGAGAAATAGTCCAGGTCTTCGTCGGTCAGTTGCCGCAGGTCGTTGATTACTCTTTCACCGGGGGTTGAAGCCCGGCGCACGTAGATGCCCTTGCCGGCCAAGCCGAGGGTTTCGAGGTTGGCCAGCGCCGATAACAGCGTGCGATTTACTTTCATCAACACTATGGTGTCGTAGTTTGCGATGGCCTCTCTCAAATCGTCAATGCCGTAGACTGCCGGGAGAATAGCCAGGCGCTGCCCGTGGGTCACCAGAGGAATAGCTGCGCTTGCCGCCGCGGCCATTACCGAGGAAACTCCGGGAACGATCTCGACGGGAATCTCGGGATGGGCCAGGGTAATGTCTTGAAGGATATAGGCGAAGGTGCTGTAGAGCATGGGATCGCCTTCGGTGATGAAAGCGACGTCCAGTCCCTGCAGCAATCGCCGGGCAATGTCCTCGGCTGCGTGCCGCCACACCCCGGCAGCGCCTTCAGCGTCATCGGTGGGGAAGGTGACCCGCATGGTTTCCTGTTTGGCCGGGTCCAGGAATTGCCGGACTATTTCCAGGGCATAACTATCGCCGCTGGTCTCCGACTGGGGGGTGCAAATAACCGGGGCTTGCTGCAACACACGCAACGCCTTGAGAGTCAGAAGCTCGGGGTCTCCCGGCCCGACGCCCACGCCGTACAGGCAACCGATGCCGCCTTCGCGGTTCGCGGAGGTCATTGCCTAATCCTCCCGCCGCCCGGAAACGACGAACACCGGGTTCAGGGATTCCAATCTTACGGTGCCGTCCGCCATGTCTTTACCTCGGGCGGCTTGGACCATGACCAGGTCTCTGGACAGGCCCAAATCCCGGATCCGGTGGTACGCCCAGTTGGCCCGCTCTAAAACCGCCAGGTTCATCACAATCCGTCCGCCCGGCTTCAGCCGCGCCGCAGCGAGGTCCAGAATGGCCTCAAGCTTCCCGCCGCTGCCGCCGATGAAGACCGAGTCAGGATTTTCCAATTCTTCCAAAACTTCGGGGGCTTCCCCAACGACGACCTCAACGTTGCCGGAACCCAATTGGGCCACGTTTCGCCGCAGAAGAGGCAGGGTTTCCGGGTCTCGCTCAATCGCCAATACCCTTCCGTCTCTGGCGATCAACCCGGCTTCAATGGAGATGGACCCGGTCCCGGCGCCTACGTCCCATACCAGGCTGTCGTGTCCCAACCCCAGGGAATACAAAGTCACCGCCCTCACTTCCCGCTTGGTGATTTGCCCCCGGAGAGGACGCCGCTGCTCAAAGGCGTCGTCGGCAAGGCCCAGGACTCGATCGCCGCTCGGGGAAGCGCTGATTGACGTTGCCTGCCTAGCCATTGCCGGCTGCGCCCATTTCAGCTGCACCTATTTCGGCTGCGCCCATTTCAGCTACCAGGGGCACACCCTCCGGCGCGGTTGAAGCCTGTCCCAGTAGGTTGCCTTCAAAGTCGAAACACAGGGTGTCTACTATGAGGGCGTCGGCTCCCAGCAGCTTATGGCTTTCCTCGCAGACCATCCGGCACATGGATGTAAACACACCCAGCAGGTTATGCGCTTGGGCGATCTCCTGAAAGTGCCTGGCGCTGCTCGCCTGGCGAATCTCTTCCTGGAGCGCCGGACCAGCCCCCGATTGGGCGGCCAGTGAGGCCAGAAATTCGGTGTCCACCCGGTTTCCCGCCACGTGAGTGACGAAGTATCCCACGGCCATTTTTGAAAGTTTGCCCACCATCCCCACGTGGGTGACCCTTTTCATACCCCGCATGGCGCACCGCTTCAGGGCGGGTCCGCTGAAAATGCCGGCCTCGATGTAGGCCATGTCCGGAAGGTCCAGGCGTCGCTTGGCGAAGATTTCACTTTGGGTGCCGGTGGCGAGCACCAGGTGGGACAAATCGTTGCTGGAGGCCACGTCAATAGCGAGGTGGACGCTGGCGCGCCAAGCCGCGGTCGAGTAAGGCTGCACAACACCGGTGCTGCCCAGGATTGAAATGCCTCCCAACACACCCAGTCGTGAGTTGGTGGTCTTGGCGGCAATTTCCTCGCCGCCGGGCACCGATATTTCCACAGTGAAGCAGGAGTCATCGCCGGAACCGTGGGCTTGGGCCGCCTCCAAAACCGATTGAGTTATCATTCGGCGAGGCACGCGGGTTACCGCCGGCAAGCCCACGTCTATGCCGGTGCCTGGCCTGGTGACCTCACCCACGCCCGGTCCGCGAACGATCCGTACCCTTTCTCCCGGCCCGTCCGACGGGGATGCCGTGACGCAAATTTCAGCCCCGTGGGTGACGTCGGGGTCATCGCCCCCGTCTTTGATCACCGAGCAGAGCACCCGCCCTCGCCCTTGGTTTGGGCCGCGTTCAATCCAATCGCACCGGTGCACAGAGAAATTTACATCCCGGCCAACCGGCAGGCGGATGCTGACCTCAGAAACATCCTGCCCAGTCAGCAACGCCGTCACCGCCGCCTTGGCCGCGGCCGCAGCGCAAGACCCGGTGGTGTACCCGGTCCGGAGGGCTTTTCCTCTCACCGTTTGACGGCTGTAATCGCTTTCTACCATACCTGCGATTGTGCGGTTTTCACCGCTTGAATGACCGCTTGAATGAACTTGACTCCGCGTAGACAGTTTAACACGGATTGGCGGGACGCCGACTGCCTCGGTCAGACCTTGGGATTCTCTGCGTCGCAGCCCGGAAAAAGCGAGATGGGTGTTGCTTGGGAGAACCCCGCGCCACAAATCCTGTCGCATTGAACCCCGGTGGGGTGACCGGTAAAAAAGGGCCTTGGATTACATCCAGCCGGCCACGAATGGACGCCAGTGCCGTTCGGGGCGGTTACCCAGGTTCTTCCGCGGACTTCCAGGCCTGGCGGACGCGGTTGGCGGCTACCTGGATTACCCGTTGGTCCACACCCAGTGGAGGCGTCACCGAGATGGGGAGGCCCGGATAGGTTTTTCCCAAGCGTTCCAAGCTGCCGAGCACGTTTCTGCGGAGGATCATTCCTGGGAAAAACACGTAGGGGACTACCACCATGCGGGAAACCCGCCGGTTCTCCACCAGTTCAGCGGCCGCGTGGTCCATGGTGGGGTCGCCATAGTGAGACTGGGCCGCGGCTATGGCGTATCCCTGTCCCAACTGCGCTTCCACCATATCGGCCAGGCGGACCAACCACTCGCAGTCGTCGTACTGGGACTTGGTGCCGGCCTTGACCAACATCACGCCGGTGAGGTCGGCCGGAGAAGACGGTGGTGGTAGCGGGGAGGGCATTGACCGCAACCGTTCTAAGACCAATTCGGCCATCTCCGGTTCGGAGCCTAACCCTTGGGCCAGGACAACTTCTAGACCGGGCGTCTCAGTCCGAGCGTCGGCTAGAATTTCGTCGAGTTCCAGGGTTGCGTGTTTTCCGTTTCCCAGCAAGAACGGGAGCAGAACCACCTTTTCCAGGCCTTGTTGATGGAGGATTTGCAGGGCCTGGCTGGGGTGGGGTTCTATGAATTCCAGGCAGGACAACATGACTGTTGCCCCCTGGCTTACCAGGGCATTTTGGAGGAGACCCACCGCGGTCTGGAGTCCCTGATTGGTGCCGGTGCAGCCAAGGCACCAGCTTGGCGGATTGGGACCGGCGTTTTGCCAACTGCAGGAGCACTCGTCGCGGCTGGTGCCACGTTGACTGCCGTGGGCCAGCAGAATCACGCCCCAATCCGGGGTTTCCGTAATTGTAGGATTTATCAGGCGGGCCGGGTCGCCATCCTGGGGCCCGCTCACGCCGTCATAGTCCGGGCGGCGAGAATCAACAGTGCATTGACTGTGGCTGCGGCTGCGGAGCTTCCACCCCGGCGCCCCTGCACCGTGATGAAAGGCAGGTCGCTGCGTTGCAGTTCCTCTTTGGACTCGGCGCAAGCCACGAAGCCGACCGGCATTCCAACGACCAAGGCTGGCCTGACGCTGCCCTCTGCCACCAGGTCCAGCAGGGCCAGCAGGGCGGTCGGGGCGTTTCCAATGGCCACCACCGAGCCTTCCATGAGTGGCGCTAGTTCCCGGATTGCGGCGACGGACCGGGTGGTCTGTTCTTGCTTGGCCCGGTCTGCTACTTCCTGGGCGTCAATGCGGCAGGCGGTGGCGATACCCTGGCGAGTCAGCAGCGCCTTGGAGATGCCCACCTCCACCATACGAACGTCGGTCAGGATTCTGGCGCCCGTTTGGAGAGCCTTGACCCCGGCTTCCAATGCGCCGGGACTGAACCGCACCGCCTCGGATATTTTAGGGTCGCCTTCAGCCCGAACGATTCGGCACACGACGAATTTTTCGTCGGCGCTGAGTTGTAGTGAGCCGGGCAGGCTGGCCTCAACCATGATGAGGCTTTGGCTATCTATCTCGTCGGGCAGGAGGGCGTATTGTTGGACTAGTGACACAGTTTGAGCCTGCTGAAGGGGGCCTTTGGGCTACGGGGAGTGTAGTTAGGCCTAACGATACTGTCAATGGGCGACTATTTGCGGCGAAAGGGTTTGTTCGGTCCCGGTAGGCTCATTCGCCGGCGGTGGAAGGAGCTTTTTCCTTGGGGCGCACCGGGGTAAGAGGAGGGGTGAGGTCCATTACGGGCGGCTGGGCCAATAGCCCGCCAAGGTTTCTAACCTGACGGTTGAGCAATGCCGGGCCCAGGGCAAAGGCTGCCACGCCGAAGCCGCCGATGGCCACGGCAAAAGGCGCCCCAAGCACTGCAATGCTGGCCAATGCTCCCGCAAACATTCCACCCAGGGGCATGATGCTCCAGGTCATTCCATAGAACCCCATAACGCGGCCCCTCACCGCGTCCGGCACCAACATCTGCAAGGAGCTTTGGATGGAGATGTTAACCACCGAAGCGAAAACGCCGCTGGAAAACAAGATAACCAGGGCTAGGTAGTAGTTACCCAGATATTTGGAGGTCAGGCCAAAAGTGATCAGCGACAGTCCGAACAGGAATGCCGCTCCAATGATGAGCGGCCCCCTGGCGCTGAAGTTGCTCCGTGAACCCACCCAGATGGTGACGAGCAAGGACCCAACCCCGCTGGCGCTGAGCAGAATTCCGTACCCTTCGGGTCCCAATCCCAGGATTGGAGCAAACGCGGGGATCATGAACACGTAGGCCATGCCGAAGAAACTGTTGAAGAACGTCATCGTGATCAGGAAGGAAAAGATCGAATTCCTTCTGATGAAACCCAGCCCTTCCATCATGTCCTGGGCCGGATTGCCCTTCCCGCCCTTGGGAATGGGCGGGACACGCAGGAACAGCATGACCACGGCCATAACCGCAAACCCTGCAGACGACACGAAAAAAGACGTTTCCAGGTTGGTTTGGGCAATGATGAACCCGCCGATCGCGGGGGCCACGATGCGGGTGCTGGACCAAACCGAGGAGTTCAGCGCCACCGCGCTCATCATGTCTTTGCGGTCAATCAGGTGGGGGTAGATGGCCTGGCGGGCTGGAGTGTCGAAGGCCTCGACCGCGCCGGCCAGGAAGACAATCACCATGATGTGCCAAATTTCAATTACGCCCGTCATCTTTAGGACGGCCAGCAGGACGACCAATCCGGCGTTCGTCGCCTGGGTTGACATAACCAGAAGACGTTTATCCAGCTTGTCGGCAAAAATTCCGCCGAACATGTTGAAAAAAATGCCGGGTAAAGCGTTGGCCAGGGCTGCGTAACCGAGATATAGAGGAGAACCGGTAAGCTCAAAGACGAACCAGGCTTGGGCAAGCCGGAACATCTGGTATCCGCCGACGGACGCCAGTAAGCTCAGCCAGTAATAGCGGTAGGAGGGGTAACGGAGAGCCGGGGGGAGACTCACCTGGAAGGGGGCTTTCCCTCACCTTGGTGACGGGCGAGGATTATGCGGGTTGTTCCTAGCATCCGGAAATTACCTTGAGGGCGCCGGTTATGCCGCGATGAGGAAAAGGCGCGAAATTGGATCGGAATCCAGCCGTTTGGAGCCAATTTCCCGACAAACCGGGCGGTAGCTCCCGGAGCGGGCCGAAGCAGCCAGGGCTCGGGTCAGGATGCGGGGACTGCTTTAGCTTCCCGGTCGAGCATGTCATCCAACATTCGTTGAATGGCCATGGTGTGGCTGCAGGTCCCACGGCTGGAAAAGAAGTGGCACTGACAAGTCCAAGCGCCGAAACTCAGGCCTAGCTGATAGGTGTCGTGGTCTCCCTGGAAGGTCACAGTCAACCCGGTGATTTGGACCCGGTCCTTTTCCTGGGCGTATCGCTTGGCCTTTTCAATTTTGCCGATAATACTGGAGTCCATGATCACCCCCAACCCTTGCCGACGTGGAACCTTCGACCGAGTTATTGTAGGCTCAGGCACGCTCAGGGTCAAGCGTGCGGATGACAGCGGCGGCGTCCGCCCCGGCGGCGCTTTAACCGGAATTTCACGTCCATGTTGGCCTGGATTATTCGTTGGCCAGCCCTTAAGCACTACGGAATGAGTTCACAGTGGACCACGACCTGGTGCTATCGCAATTGGATTTGGGCAAACCGGGAAGGGCGGAGGACAGCCCAATCCAACGACGCCCCTTGCGCAAGGCCTCGTCATCGTCATAACCCCCACCCCCCGTCATTCTCACCGCAGTGGGAATCCAGAGCCCTTTCTCCCATCCAACCTGATGCGGGTCTACAGGAACACTCCAGGTAGGACGCCGGCCTGTCCACCCGGCGCGTCTGCGCCCCTTGCGTAGGGCCTTTTCATAGTCATTAACCCCCACCCCCCCGTCATTCTCACCGCAGTGGGAATCCAGAGCCCTTTCGATGTGCCAACGCGGTTATGGCAACGAAGATACGACAGGTTGGCCGGTAGGCGTTTCCAATTGGACCACCCGTAAGGGCAATCGCATCTTGATCCTTGACCCCATCCGTCTAACGCGACTCCTCGCAAGATCGTGAGTTGACGAGCACCAGAAACGCGGCATTGCAGCCATTGCTAATGTAAAGCCAGATTAACATGCGAACGTCCCTTCCGCCCCCCGTCTGACACTTGCCAGTTCCCAATCCGTGTAACCCTTCCCTACCATGACATCTGCCCGGTACAACCTTCCGCCGTCCATCCCGAAGCTTGTCGCCCGGAGCTTTCCCGAGGAACGCGAACAAAATTTAACCATGCCACTGAGGCAACACATTGCTTAATGACCAAAAATCGTGCCAACCCCCAACGGTCCGATCTCCCTGGCACCCTGGCACCCTGGCACCCTGGCAGACCGCGAATCCGATGCCGGGGCAGAATGTCCGGAATTGTCCGGAATTGTCCGGCGGATTGAAAATTCCAACCTCTCCCACCGCCAACAGGCCGTCTTGCCCGTCATGGCCTCCGCCCCTTCTTTGGCTCAGGCCGTCCGCTGCGCCATGTCTTTCGCCGTCCGGGTTTGCGAGACCGAGAAACTCAAAAAAGACATCCAGGACCTCGAAGATGCCGTTGCGCTCTGGAACGCCCAATACTCCATCAAGTAAATGAGGTGAATGCTTTATGGCTGCTCTCAAAGCCCGCGTCCGCGCCCTCCAACGAACCCTGGCCCGGGAACTTGCCGTCGTCCGGCTCCGCCGGTTGTCCGGTGAGTTCTGCCTCCAATCGTCGGTGGTCCGCGCCAGCGGCCAACCGGCGCCCCAGCCCCATGCCTTTATCCAGCGGGTGGCCTCCGCCGGCTTCCGGCTCCCATCCTTCATGGCGGTGCACAAATACCTCGAGAGGTGCCGGTTCAAAAACATCCTCCCCGACCGCGAAGACCTCCTTCGTTATCTCGTCCCCTGGTCCCGGCGCTATCCCGCTCCCGCCTTCTGGCAGGGATGAAAACAATTGCCCAATCCTTCCGTGCTTTTGCTTGGACCACGACCGGGGTTCAATTGACGCTCTAGGAGTGGTGGCATACAATTTTTGGAACCGGGCTTGGGGCGGGCGGATTTCGTAATCAATGGTCTGGGCTACGGTGAATCTGGGTACGCTTTCGGACTTAAAAATGACCGGCGACGAAATTAGAAACGCATTCATCAGCTTCTTCGAGGAGAAGGGACACCAACCCATGCCCAGCGCGTCGTTGATACCCGCGGGCGACCCCACCTTGTTGTTCACCAGCGCCGGCATGGTGCCCTTCAAGCCCTTTTTCACGGGCGAGCAAACACCGCCGTCCCGCCGGTTGACCAGCAGCCAGAAGAGCTTCCGAACCACCGACATTGATGAGGTAGGCGACCACAAACATTTAACCTTCTTTGAGATGTTGGGCAATTTCAGCATCGGCGACTATTTCAAGGAAGGAGCGGTGTCCTTTGCCTGGGAATTGGTGACCCAGCGATTTGGTTTGGACCCGGACCGGATCTTCGTCACGATTCATCTGGATGACGATGAGGCATTTGAAATCTGGCGGGACCAGGTAGGCATTCCGCCGGAGCGCATCTACCGTTATGGAGACAAAGACAACTGGTGGGGCCCCGCGGGCAATGAAGGCGCCACCGGGCCCTGCTCCGAACTGCACTATGACGGCGGCCGGGAGCGAGGCTGTAACGGGGGACGCATGATTGCTCCCGATGTCCTCACCGGCCTACAGGCGGCGCAGCCGGGGCGAGGCATGCCCCAGGAGATCCCAGGCTGCCACCCTAACTGTGACTGTGAACGCTTTGTTGAACTGTGGAACCTGGTTTTCATGCAGTTCTACCAGGACACCCAGGGGGCCAGGACGCCACTGCCGGCTCCCAGCGTGGACACCGGCATGGGCCTGGAAAGGGCGGCGGTCCTCCTGCAGGGCAAGTCAAATATCTACGAGTGCGACCTGTTCCAACCCATCATTCAAAAAGCCTGTGAGCTCAGCGGCACGACCTACGGGGACAACCCTGATACCGACTATGCTTTGCGAGTGGTGGCCGAGCACACCAGGGCAGCATGCTTTTTAATTGGCGACGGCGTCGTCCCTGCCAACGAAGGCCGGGGTTACGTCCTGCGGCGGGTTATCCGCAGGGCAATTCGTCACGGGCGCCGGCTCGGAATTGATCCATCTGATTCTGCGGGCAACACGTCGACATTCTTGGCGCAGGTGGCCGAAGAGGTGCTGGCCGGGTTTCGTCACGTTTACGGTGAGTTGGCGGAGAACCAGGAATTTATCCTCCGGGTGCTGAACCTGGAAGAGGAACGGTTTGGCCAGACCATGGATACCGGCTCGCGCCTGTTGGACGAGGGGTTGATACCGCTGCGGGAATCCCTTCAAGCCAGGTTGCAAAACGGCAATCTGGATCAGAGCGAGGTTCAAGAGGTCTGCGAAGACGCGGCGGGCACCATGCCGGAATGGGTGTTGCAAAGGGTCAGCCAGGTCCTTTCTGAATGGGTCGATGGGGGAGAACAGGGTCGCCAACGCCTGGCTGGAAGCCTTTCCGGTGTTGAAACCTTCATTCTGTATGACACTTACGGTTTCCCGCCGGAACTGACCGCGGAAATCGCCCGGGAGCACGGTCTCGACGTGGACATGGATGGGTTTCACCGGGCCATGGAAGAGGCGCGCCAATTGTCCAGGGCCTCCCACGTATTCCGCGGAGGCATGGAGGTACAGGCCGCTTACGAAAACCTGGGAGTGGAACGGACCGGATTCGTCGGTTACCAGGGCCTGATCGGGGACACTGTGGTGGCGGCGATTCTGGTGGGTCAACCGGGCGGGACGGCTGTTGCTGCCAATTTGGATGGCACAGACGGGTTGATGACTCCGGCAGGGCACGCGGTGCAGGGCCAGCGCGTGGAAATAGTGCTCCGGGAATCGCCGTTCTACCCCGAAGGCGGCGGCCAGCAAGGCGACGTTGGCACGATTACCGGCCCCAACGGCGAGGTGTTGGTGGAAGACACCAATAGCCCGGTGGCAGGGTTGATCGTACACCGGGGCGTAGTCCGGCAGGGGGACATTTCGCTGGGGGAGCCTGTGACGGCCCAGGTGGACCGGCCCAACCGGCTGGATGCCTCCCGCAACCACAGCAGCACCCACCTGCTGCACGCCGCCTTGCGGTCGGTGTTGGGCCCCCACGTGCGCCAGGCCGGTTCCCTGGTCTCCCCGGACCGGCTGCGTTTCGACTTCAGCCACGTCACCGGCTTGTCTTCTCAGGAGTTGCGTTCGGTTCAGGGCCTGGCCAACGATAAAATCCGAGACAATCTTCTGGTGTCCTCCCATGAGACCAGCTACGCCCAGGCCGTTCGAGACGGCGCTTTGGCTTTCTTCGGCGACCGCTACGGCGACGTGGTCCGCGTGGTGTCGATGGTTGACCCCGATCCGGACACCCGGCCATTCAGTATGGAGGTTTGCGGCGGGACCCACGTGGCGGCGACGGGCCAGTTGGGAACGCTGTGCGTTCTGGGAGAATCAGGCATCGGTGGCGGCATGCGGCGGATCGAGGCGATTAGCGGGAGGGCCGCCGAGCAGTTGTTCCTGGAGCAATCAGACCGGTTGGCCTCCCTGTCCAACAAGCTGCAAACGCCGGTGGCGGATCTGGAGTCCCGTCTCGACAGCTACATCCAAGGCAACGAAATACTTAGAGCCCGCCTGGAAGTCATGGAACGTACTGCCCTGCGTTCCGAAGCCGAGCAGTTGTTGCAGCAGGTGGTTGAAGTTGACGGCGTCAAGCTGGTGGCGGCCAAAACCTCAGCCTCCAGCCCCGACGCCATGCGCGAAATGGGAGACTTTCTCAAATCCAGGCTGTCTTCAGTAGCCATTGTGCTGGGCGCCGTGGTGGATGGAAACCCGTTGCTGGTGGCGATGTTGACCCGGGACCTGGTGGACCGGGGGCTTCACGCCGGTAACCTGGCCAGGGATACCGCCAAGGTCATGGGCGGCGGCGGCGGTGGCCGGCCCGACATGGCTCAAGCCGGCGGGCGCCAGCCGGAGAGATTGGGTCATGCTCTGGCCGGTGTCGCCGAGTTGGTGCGCCAAGGGTTGGCAACCTGAAGCTGCTCGCGTTGGACCTGGGAGAGCGGCGCATCGGCTTGGCAGTGGGCGACGCCGATAACTCTCTGATATTCCCCGCGGGTCATATCGGGCGCACGACCCTTAAACAAGACCTGGCGAAGGTCTTGGACATTGCTCGAGAGCGGGATATCCAAGCCATCGTGGTCGGAGTTCCTTACACTGTTTCCGGCAAAGTTGGTACCCAAGCCAGCCGCTCCCTGGGGTTTATCCGCAGGCTGCGCCAAGCCGGAGACCTCCCGGTCCACGAGGTTGACGAACGTTTCACCTCGATAGAAGCCGAGGGCTTGCTGCGGGAAGCGGGTCGCCAACCCTCCCGGGAAAAAGCAGCGGTGGATGAAACGGCGGCGGTCTTGATCCTGCAACGATTCCTGGACACGACACCGTCATAGGTCCTGGACCAATCCGGTGCCAGCCCTGACCGGAACACTACTTCGATCTGTTCGGTCAGTACGATCAGTACAAGGCGTGAGGCAGTCGCCGCTTTTAGAGGTAGACGCGTTGGAAATCCGACGATAGCGGGGCCATTTGGTCCATGTCCCAGTCGAAAGAGAGGAGCACCGGCCGGTCGCTGTATGCCGACAGCAGCCGGCGTCCGTCTTGGGCCACCACGCTCTCGGCTCGCCGGTAGTCAATCTCCCCAGGCTCAACGCCCGTGTGGTTGCAGACGATGATGGGCAGCCCGGTGTCTAGCGACCGTTGCTCCCACTCACCGTTGGGTGCGCATTCCCCGGGCCCCCAGGAGGCCGGCGACACCAGAACCTGGGCTCCCCGGTCTTTGAGCAGGGCGGATACGTCGTTCTTGTAGGCGTCGGCGCAGACCAGGATGCCCACCTTGACCCCATCCTGCTCCAGGGGTTGGACCACTTGCCCCGGACTGGACCAGGCCTCCGCTCCCCCCAGGGCTTTGACCTTGCTGTGCGTGCCGGTGATGCGGCCTTTGGAGTTGATCAAAAAGACCGAGTTGTACAGCTTGTCGGTGTTGGGGTCGCGGTCGGGATGCGAGAGAAAAACCGTCAACCCCAATTGCGCCGCTAGTTTGCAAAACTGCTTCATCCAGGGGTCCGGTTGAGGCAAGATCCAATCGGCCCCGATCTTGGCCGCAAACAGGTAGCCCGGCACGCACATTTCCGGCGTTATTACCCATTGGGCGCCCTGCTGCGCTGCGGACCGCAATCCCGCCTCTAAAGCTCTGCGGTTACCATCCACTTCGCCAGTGATCGGCGCCATGTGTAGGAGTGAAATTCTGATTGGGTTCATGGTTCAGTAGGGGTACGATGGGTCTAAGAAGGGGTGCGATGGGATTTCGGCTTCACTGCTTCAACGCGGCTCATTATAGCATCGACATCTCAGGAGCCCGCCCCTTGACGCTGATAGCGTACAAAGCGAGAATAAGTTGCGGCCAATAAATGATCCCGCAGTGGGCCATGCCGCAATGCCCGGTGGTGTAGGGGTAGCACGTCAGCCTTTGGAGCTGAAATCCCTGGTTCGAATCCAGGCCGGGCAGCCATTTTAGATTCTTCCCGGCTCCTTCGCGTACCCGTGCGGTCTAATTGAATTGCCATTGGTTGGGAGTAAGGCGATTGCTTTCTCCGGACCGTGCGCGCCCGCTTGCTGAAGGCGGAGGGGCTGCTGTTGTATCCCTAACCTTGGCTGGCTAGTTCATTCACACTCCTCTCGCATAAAGGGGAGTTTCCATGAGTGGGGCACCGGGTTTGAATTCTGGACTCCACTTCGGATCCGGAAATGACGGCATCACCATGGGGAGCGCCTGTGGCGTGCCTGAAGCACGGGAAAATGTTCCGAACAGCCTTTGTCCGCTTGGGGGAGCGGTCAATTCGGATTCGGGCTGAATCCCGGCTCCCGTTAACCCCTTTTGCACACAATGGATTTGGTTGCCAAACGCCCTGCAACGCGCGCCTGATGGGCTTTGGGCCCAACTATCGAGAGCCAACTCTTATGTTTGCTAACTGGCCCCGCCTTGGTATTATACGCAGGGTCTTGGGACCCCCGGTTAACCTGCTCTAATTTCTGTCGAATCAACGGAGCCCACCTAAATTTTTCGAACCTGAAAATTTTTGTCGAGCTGCCGAGACTCTACTGAATTGAACTTCTCTTATAGTTTCAAAAGCCTTCTTGGGGACGCATTCGGTGGTGTTACGACGGCGGTGGTGGCGTTGCCGGTGGCTTTGGCCTTTGGTGCAGCGTCCGGCATCGGACCTATTGCCGGTATGTATGGCGCCATCGCTGTTGGATTCTTCGCTTCAGTGTTCGGAGGTACCCCCTCCCAAATCTCCGGCCCCACCGGTCCAATGACCATCGCCATGGCGGTGGTCGTTACCCAGCATGCCCAGAGCTTAGAAGAAGCTTTCACAATAGTTATGCTGGCCGGCCTGCTCCAGATTGCCCTGGGGGCGTTGCGGGTAGGCAGTTTAGTTACCTACACGCCGTACTCGGTTATCTCCGGGTTTATGTCAGGCATCGGCATTATCATCATAACGATTCAGGTTCTACCCTTTCTGGGCGCTGCCACCGTGTCCGGCGGAACGCTCGACTCAATCCGCGCCTGGCCCGAAGCGGTGGCGAATTTTAGCCCCGATGCCCTCGTCGTAGGCGCTGTTGCACTGGGAGTCGGCGTTCTCTGGCCCCGGCCATTGCGCAAGTTGATGCCTCCACCGCTGGCTGCATTGGTTACCGGCACGCTCGTTGGGTTCTTCTGGATGACCGATGCCCCGGTAATCGGAGCGGTGCCGATGGGCTTGCCCGACTTTTATTTGCCGGTGCTGTCCCATGGATTCCTCCTCGGTGTCTTGCAACCCGCCTTCATTCTCGCCCTCCTCGGCTCCATTGACAGCCTGCTGACCTCCCTGGTGGCCGTTTCCCTTACCCGCACACCCCACAATCCTAACCGCGAGCTGTTCGGCCAGGGAGTGGGCAACATTGCGGCGGGTGTGGTCGGAGGCATACCGGGGGCGGGGGCCACGATTGGCACGGTGGTCAACATCCGCGCAGGGGGCCGCACGCCGGTCTCCGGCGCGTTGCGTGCGGCCTTGTTGCTGGCCTTGGTCTTGGGAATAGGAAAGATCACAGAACCGATCCCTTATGCCGTCCTCGCCGGAATCTTGATGAAGGTTGGCTGGGACATTATCGACTGGCGTTTCCTGACCCGCATTCGCCACATCCGGCGAGACTACCTGCTGATAATGCTGGTCACCCTCGTCCTCACTATATTCGTGGACCTGGTAACTGCCGTCGCCATTGGGCTGATTGCGGCGGGACTGGCGCGCGCCCAGGAGTCCGCGGCTCCGGAGTTGGCCAGCGTGGTGTCTGTTCCCATGCTGGACCAGACGTTTTTCGCAAACCAGGAAAACGTCCCAGAGATGGAAGACGGCCCGGAGATCGATCCCTATCTAGCCCGGGTTGGATTGGTGACGCTGAGGGGCCGTTTTTCAGTTGCTTCCGCTAACGAACTGGCCCGAGTCATCAGTGATGATATTAAAGAGCACGAAGTGGTGATCTTTGACTTCTCGGAGACCACCAACATGGACGACAGCGCTGCCCTGGTGATGGAGCAACTTGTGGACACCGCTGCCGCGGAGGACACCGAGTGCATCGTTATGAATCTTTCCGGGTCTGTCCGCAGCACTCTCAATTCCCTTAACGTCTTCAAGGACGTCCCCAAAGACCGTTTCGTCGATAGTTTGGACGAAGCGAGAGTACTAGCCAAAGCCCTCCTTGATCAGGAGGCGTAGTCGCAAAACGTCGGTCGGAAGCGGTATCCCCCGTTCGGGGTGAAGCGCGCTCACACTGCGGTGGGCGTTGGCGAGGCCGGTTTGGGTCTGGCGGCTCCAGAAAGCCACGGGATTGGGTATAGGTGTGGGGCGGTAGGGGCCGGTCAGTACGTGTGCAGTTGTACTGAGGCGAGGACCGACAGTTCGATGTCTCGGATGGCCTGGGACATAGCTTGACCGATCAGGTCCAGCTTGCGCACTTGCTCTATGCGGGCGGACGCCCTGGTCAACTCTCGGTTGGACAATATTTCCTTGAAGATGCCGCAGGCATCGGCCAGGCAGATGATTACCACGTCACGGGGATCGGGGATCTCGTCGCTGAAAAGGACCTCCATGATGCGCAGCTTTACCTCGTCCTCGGTCTTGCCATCGATGGTGGGGTAGCGCCTGGACTTGAACACCCACATGAAGCGGTCATCGCGAGTTTCCAGTATGCCATTGGCGATCAGCCGGGACAGAGCTTCTTCACGGATTTCGTGAGCATGGTTCGCCGTACGCTCCACCCAGAAACGGGCGTCGCGCTCGTCCCCTGCTACTATGTCTGCCAGCGCCCGGTCGAGCAGGCTTTCGCCGGTTGGCGTAGGGTCGACCACCACCAGCTTTTCCAGGTCGGTGTCGATACGGTTTTCCAGCGCCAAGTCCATCAGTACGCTGCCGGCGAGCGCATAGTTGGTCAACCAAACGGGTACTCTGGCGAAGCTCCCGTCATCATCGTGGAGCAAGAGCAGGATTATTTCCTCGGCGAATCTCAGCATGTTGTTTGCCCTCTTCTCGTACACCATCTCAAGCCAGTGGCCGGACCCGTAGGATCCGGTTGCTGATTCGTTCGGGTTGGGATTATTTTATTCCAGCTGGCGACACTTCCGCGGGGAACCGACGCTGTGGCTACGTCTGCAATCCAACTTTTGTGACCGTCTCGTCTTATTTACGCGGTCCTTTGGGTTACCAAGGTGAGGTGGTTCCTGCCATCCTCCCGGCGGTACGTGAACTCGTCCATCAACGTCCGTGCGAAGTGAATGCCCAAACCGCCTATTCGCCGGTCCTGGACGGAGGCCTCAATGTCGGGTAAGGGAGCGTCGGTTAGCGGATCAAACGCGAAGCCGTCGTCGGATATCTCGATGGTGACCGACTCGGGTCCCGATGTCAGCGTGATGTCGATCACACTCTCGGTGTCATTGGGTTCGTGCCCGTGATCCATAATGTTGAGGACCAGTTCCTCAATCACCAGGTTCACTCGGTACAAGAGCTCGGGGGGCCAGACCTCCTCGAGCCCAAGACCTTCTATAGCTTCAGTGATATTGTCCAATTCTTCGCGGTTGGACTTGACCTTTAGCGATAGGTTCGTGCCCAAGGTTCAGGTCTCACTGCGCCGCAAGGCCAGGCAAGTTATGTCGTCGGATTGCGGAGTGTTGTTTGCGAAAACGTTCACGGCGTCGAAAATCGCCGCGTTCACTTCCTCAGGAGTCCCGGGAGCGGCTCCTGCAAAAAGATCGCGCAGACGGTCCAGCCCGAACTCTTCTTCCTCGTCATTGATCGCCTCGGTTACCCCGTCGGTGTATAGGATCAGCGTGTCGCCGGGATTCAGAGTAGCGGTGGTCTGTTCGTATTCGAGATCGGGGACTACGCCAAGGGCAATTCCGCCCGTCATGGGGAGGACCGTGGAGTTCCCGTCAGGGCTGACGATGATTGGAGGGTTATGGCCGCCGTTGGCATAGGTCAGTTTTCCATCTCTTGGATCGTACACCGCATACATAACAGTGACGAACATTGCCGTCTCGTTATCTTCGTTCAGCAGCCGGTTGACCTCGCTCAACACCGGTCCCGGCTCGCCCAGGCCGATCGCTGCTCCCTTAAGCTGGGTGAGGCTCGACATCATGAAAAGAGCGGCAGGAACACCCTTGTCTGAAACGTCCGCAACGGCTATGCCAATCTGTCCATCGGCGAGGCGTATGATATCGAAGAAATCGCCTCCAACGTTACGCGCCGGCTCCATTTTCGCCGAAATGTCGTAGGCGGCGCTGGAGGGGAACTCCGTCGGAAGAATAGATTGCTGTATCTTGCTAGCGACGTCGAGTTCCCTCTGCAGCGAAACTAACTTGTCCCGCAATGACAATGCTTCGCGCCACTGATCCATGTGTCGCAGAGTCCGCTCGATTGTGACCCGGAGGTCATCGAAATCAACCGGCTTGGTGACGAAATCGAACGCACCCCGGTTCATCGCCGTGCGAATGTTCTTCATGTCGCCGTACGCTGAGATAATCACCGCGCGTACTTCGGGGTCGACCTGCGGGATCTGCTCAAGTAGCGTGAGGCCGTCCATGCGGGGCATGTTGATATCTGAGAGGACCATGTCGATTCCCTTGTTTTCGTTCAGCCGCTCAAGGGCCTCGATGCCGTTCTGGGCAAACACGAACTCATAGTGGCCAGCCCGGATATCGCGGCGCATACGCTGTAACATGAGCTGTTCCAGGTCTGGCTCGTCGTCAACTACCAGGATTTTATATGGTCGCGCTGTCGCCATCCTGTGGGTCCCCATTTGGTAATCAGGTTCGTCTAGTGAAGCATTTTTCGGGATCGCAGCTGGTTGTTGGACAAGCTTGCCCGCCCCGAGCCGGTCATCTCAGCGGTCGGGCCAACCAAGCGTGAGTTCCACAGATTGTTGGGAAAACTTCTGAAAAAGGACGGTCGTCATGCAAAGGCCCGGAGTTGGGGAGTCCACCCCGGTTAACCGTCGAATGCGGAAATAGCGTCGGCCTGAGCAGTGTAGGTTGGTATGATTTTGTCGAAGCCGCTGATTTGGAATACCTCGCTGATGGAACTGGAAAGCGAGCACACTCCAAACTTGGTGTTCTTTCTCTGAAGCTGCTTGGATACCAGCAATATGACCCGGAGACCGGCGCTGCTGATGTAGGCGAGGTCTTCAAAGTCCAGGACCAGTGAGGACTCGTTGTCGTCCAGGAGGGATTCCAGGGCATGTTGGAAGTCGTTGGCGTTGGCGCCGTCGACGCGCCCGGCAGTTTTTACCACCAGGGTTCCCGCTTTCTGCTCACCCTGTACCGTCAAATTCTTGGTATCAGCCACCGTCCAGGTGGTTGCCGCTTCGCCTTCCTGACCGTTTGTCGCCATATGAGACCTTCTCCTTTAGTAGATGGCTATCCCCAAATCGAAGTCGCCAACAGTGGCCGTTTCACCGCCCGAGGACACCCTGTGTTTAATATGCCGCCACACCCAGCCAATGTCCGCGGGTTGTTGCATGATTTTGTTGCCGGTGGATTTGCCGAGTTACCATAGACAAGGGCCTTGCAAACCCGTTTGTCCGTGTACGATTATAGCATCGCTTGCCCAGTCGTGTAGCCTCCCCGGGCTATAATGCCAGATTCCCGTCTATCCGCGGTTTTTTTCTTGAAGAACACCGCTGAAGCGACGAAACCACGCGCCCCGCTTCCAAGTTTCGCCTCCGCCCGAGCCCCCAACCTAACGGATCATTGGATGGCTTCCGGCGTTATTTACCGGGCAACGAAAGGCCCCGGATGACATAATATCATGCGCCGGGGCCATTTTCTTTATGGATGGGCGACCAATTAGCGTATGCCGGACTTGGTCAGACCTTCCCTAATCTCCTCGGAGTGAATGCTGTTGGCGTTGGCCATAGCCTCGAGGTTGAGGGCCGTAACTTTTTGTTCCTCGATGGTGTCTAACTCCACCTCATCCGGCATATTCTTCCCGCGGGCGAACTCGGCAAGCACTTTCCGGATGACCACCACCGTGGAGTCGGTGGCGGACAGGTACTCGGGGATGTGGTACTGGCAGGTCCGCTCGGCGTCGTAGTCGGCGAAGCGGAAATTATAGTTGAACACGAAGTTGCGCCATGGCCAGGTCATGTTTTTGACGGTCTTGGTCCACAGGCTGGGCGCCTCGTCGTATCGCTCAATGTTCAGATAGATGATTCGGGTCATGTCCCGTTCCACCGGCACCGCCCAGCGGTGGCTGCGGAACTTGGCCTTGCCGCCGGTGCCCTTGGCGGAAATGCCCGGCAGCCGGGTGCCCTGCCACTCGTCGTCCCCTCGTGGGGTTCCCATGCGCCCGCTGTTTCGGCCGTCTCCCCAGCGTGCGTCGGCTTTTCGGGTATTGCGGGCCCGCCGGCTCCACATCCAGGACCAAAGCAACCGCCACTTGGTTAACGGCCATACACCGTCCACTCCGGGGTAATACATCTGGTACGGGATGTTGCCGTTCTCGTCGTAGTAATACCGTTCGGTTGGCACGACCCCGGTTCCGGCGTTGTAATTGGCCGTCTTGCCGTTGATGATCTTGGTCCGGTACCCCAGCGGGGTTCTGGGCCGTCCGCCCAGCCGGCTGGACAGGACGTTGATGCAGTTGCGGTGAACGAAGAAGGCGTTGTGGGCGTCGTTCGTGTTTTCCAGCACGAGGATCCAGTTGCAGTGGAAGATCTGGCAGGACCAGCGGACATTGTGGTGGTCCTGGAAGAACTCGGGAGGAATGTCCTCCGCGGGATCAACCGCCACGCCTTCGCCCATCCACACAAAGACTATCCCTTTGAGGGTTACCGTCTTGCGGGCCCATGCCTTCATCTGTCCCACCATCGGTGAGTCGGGGCCCTCGGTCAGGAAAGCAACGCAATTGCCATCGCCGTCAAAGGTTGCGCCGTGGTATGGGCAGGTTATGGTGCCTTTGAAGAAGCAGTCTCCCAGGGATAGGTAGGTTCCCCGGTGGGGGCAGGCGTCGTTCAACGCCTTGACCTGGCCATCGCGACCTCGGAAGAATACCAGGTCCTGTCCCAGAAGGCGGAGAACTTGGGGCTTTTTCTTCACGTCCTTGTCCGGTAGCGCCGGGTACCAGTACTCTGTGTGTCCCAGGGGCGGAATCTTGCTTCGCAGGTCGTCAGGGTCGTCGGGCTGCTGGAAGGGTGCAGCTTGCCACTTAGGTTGGCTGCCGCGGGCAAATTTCTTGTACCCCCCTGGGTAGCCGGCCCAAGCCCGTTTAATGCCATCAATCAGGTTCCCGTACATGACGCCTCCTTTAGTCCCGGTCAGGATAAGGAAATGTGGTTGCCGGGGAATTGGGCCAAGTGTAGCATCTTCAGCCTGCGCCTGAAAGACAGACCGCGGCCCCTGGTGTTTCCGGGATCATAATACGATCAGGAACTGCCCAGAATGTTATGACTGAACAGCATGTTCAGTCAGCCAGCGTCTCCGGTTTTTTCGAATCCCGGCCAAGGTCATCTGTAGCGGTATGTTATATTAAGCAAGGTTTGGGACGTCTGGTTGCTTTGAGCCTCGAAGCCGGCGCTTCAATCCGACGAACATCACCCGGCGGACACCACTAGGATGTATGCTTTGATTCTGGCGGGAGGGAAGGGCGAACGCCTGCGCCCCCTCACGGACGACCTCCCCAAGCCCATGGTGCCCGTGGGCGGCCATCCCATTCTGGCCCACCAGGTGGAATGGTTGAAGTCCGCCGGCGTCACCGACGTGGTTTTTCTGGCCGGGTATCTGTGGGAGAAAATACAGGATTACTTCGGTGACGGCGGGAAATGGGGGATCAACGCGCATTACAGCATCGAAGAGTCTCCTCTGGGTAGAGGAGGAGCGGTGCGCCAAGGCCTGTCCCAGGCGCCATCCGGCGAAGAGATGGTGTTGGTTCTAAATGGAGACGTGATTACGGAAGAGCCGGCGGAATCCATTGTGACGGTCCACCGACAGGCCCGGCGGGCGAATCCTGATCACTTAGCCACTATCATGGTGGTCCCCATGATCAGCCCCTACGGTATAGTGGATCTTGACGACCGCGACCAGGTGACGGGGTTCAGGGAAAAGGTGGAGATACCATATTGGATTAACGCCGGGGTCTACGCGTTGGACCCCCGGATCGCCCCGGAGTTTCCTGAGCTAGGAGACCACGAGACTGAGACGTTTCCCAGGCTGGCCCAGGCAGGCCAGATCCGCGCCCTCAAGTCCAGGGCATTTTGGCGCAGCGTGGACTCGTTCAAAGACTTGAGAGAAGCCGAAGACCATCTCAGATTGCATTAGCCTCGGGCATTAACTCGAGGCGTTAACCTACCGGGGTGGCCCGGAACGCTGGCCCCGAAGCGCTGTTTGCCGCCCCGGTGAACGGTCCGCGATTCAGACCAAGGCGAGGCGCGTATTTCAGTGAACCCGACTCGAGTTGCCGAATCCGCCGCAAGGATCAAGGCCAACATCGAACGCGTGTTGGTGGGGAAGGGCGGCGCCATTGAGTTGACCTTAGCAGCCATCTTGAGCGGTGGTCACCTGCTTATAGAGGATGTCCCCGGCATAGGGAAAACCACTCTGGGACGTTGTTTGGCCGAATCTCTGGGGTTCCGGTTCAAGCGTATTCAGTTCACGCCCGACCTCATGCCATCGGACATTACCGGCATCCACTACTATAACCAAAAAAGCGGCGAGTTCGAGTTTCGGCCCGGCCCGATCATCGCCCAGGTGGTGCTGGCCGACGAGATCAACCGGGCTACTCCCCGGACCCAGTCGGCCCTGCTGGAAGCCATGGCCGAGGGCCAACTGACCGTTGACGAAATCACCATCCCTCTTCCCAAACCATTTCTGGTGATCGCTACCCAAAACCCCATAGAGCTGGAAGGAACATTCCCCCTGCCGGAGGCGCAACTCGACCGATTTTTGCTGCGGATCCGGTTGGGGTATCCGGATGAGTTGGAAGAGGGAGAGATGCTCCAACGCTTCCATCCAGGCAACCCCCTGGATTCCCTGGAAGCTGTAACCGGCGATCAGGAATTTCTGGAAATTCAGGCCTTAGTCGCCGATGTGCGCGTCGACCCGGCGTTGCGCGACTACATTGTGAAGGTAGTCCAGGCAACCCGGCGTCACGAAGACGTTGAGCTTGGGGCCAGCCCCAGGGCCAGCATCGGCCTTTACCGGTGCAGCCAGGCGCTGGCGGCAATCCAGGGCCGGTCCTACGTCATTCCCGATGACGTGAAAGCGTTGGCATCATACGCCCTGGCCCACCGGGTTATCCTGAAGCCCCAGGCGCGGTTGCGGGACTTAACGTCGGAGCGGGTTATCGGAGAAATCTTGAGCCAGGTGCCGGTCCCGGTTTAATCACTCCTGACAGTCGACGCGGCATGGCGTTGCTGAATTTCCAGGAGATCCAGCCTACAGTCAAAGGCAATTGTGTTCGGCGAACTTTGGATATTGATAGCCGCCGTGCTGGTGTTCATTGGCCTGGTTGCCAGCCAGGGCCTGTTTCTGGTGGTGGGCTCCTTCCTGATAATCATCTCACTGGCCGCCCGGTTGTGGGAAAAGTACGCCTTTCGAAGGGTCGAGCACGTCCGGACCATCTCCCGAAATCGGGGGTTCATCGGCGATACCTTGGAATACACCATCAGCCTGTCCAACGATAAAATTTGGCCCCTTATATGGGTGGACATTTCCGACCCCTTCCCCACCGGCCTGGAGTTGGACGGAGCGACGCTGCGGGGGAATGTGTTGGAGGGCAACCGCCGCCACAGCATCACCACCTCCATGCTCCCCTACCAAAAGGCCTCTTGGAAGTATTCCTTGAAGTGCTCCAGCCGGGGATATCACCGTATAGGGCCGGTGGTGCTGCGCAGCGGGGACATTTTTGGCTTCAGTTCCAGCGAAGCCAGGCTTTCCGACTTGGACCACGTGCTGGTTTACCCCCGCATCATAGATCTGGATGACCTTTTGTTCCCGGCTCAAAACCCGTTGGGGTCGACCAGGGGTAAACGCCCCCTGTTCCAGGATACCAGCTGGTTCCTGGGCCAGCGGGACTATCAACCCACGGACCCTATGAAGCACATACACTGGAAAGGCACTGCCCGCCGGGGGGTCTTGCAGACCAAGGTGTTCGACCCAATCGTGTCGCTGAACGTCCTGATTGCCATGAACGCCACCACCAACCAACACCCCTGGCAGGGCAACAACAGGCTGCTCTTTGAGCGGGCAGTGACCGCGGCAGCGTCGTTGGCCAGCTACTGCGACCGCAGGGGGTATAGTTTCGGTCTCGCCAGCAATGCAGTGGCAACCTATTCCAGCAAGTGGTTGAGGGTTCCCATGGGGGCCTCGCCCTCCCAGCTTACCCAGGCCCTGGAAGCATTGGCCAGGGCCGGCCCCTACGCCCTGACCTCTCTGGCCGAGGCGATGAGAGGAGAGCGCGGCAGACTACCCGCCGGCGCCACCATAGCTTTGGTCACGTCGGTCGTAACCGAGGCGCTGGCGGAGGAAGTGGAGGACATGCGCTCTCACGGTTTCCGAGTGCTGGGGCTATACGTTGGGGACGGTGCCCCAGAGAGGGACATGCCCGGCGTTCCCTTGTTTAACCTGGGCCGAACGCTGCAATCGATGACGGAAGGGGAGTAAATCATGGGCCGTCTGCCCCGGACTGCAGCCATCACGGCGGCGGCTCTTTTCCTTGAGACATCCGCCTACTTTTTGTTGTTCGGAATGGTAGCCAACTTACTCGGGCTGCCCGGGGCCGGCCTGTCCTTCGGAGTGGCTTTCCTGGCGCTGCTGTGGGTTTTCATCCTTTCGCTTTATGTTCAAACCCTCAGATTCACCGCCAACCTGCGCGGCGTGTTGGGCTTGGCCGTCAGCATAATATCGTTCCTGTTCTTCTTGTTCCTGGATTCCGGATTGAGCCTGGGCTCGCTGGGGGCTGCGGTCACCGGCGACGCTGCATCCGCATTTGGCCTTGCCTTGTCCGTTGGCTTCCTGGTTGTTCTCTGGTGGCGGGGCAGTGGCTTGGCCCAGGAAGAGGTCGGTTTGGATGCGGTCCGGTCCTCGTTCCAATTGAGTGTCGGTGTATTGGTAGGGGCCCTGTTGGTGGAAGCGCTTGGCTCCTTTGAGTTGGTAAACGGAGTCCTGACGGTCGGCATCTTTGCGGTAGGGCTGTCGGGCCTAGCTTTGGCCAGATTTTCTTCGGAATTGGACGGCTCCCAACGCATGTCCCTGGACTGGTTGATACCCATCGGGGTCAGTGTGCTTGCGGTCTTGTTGTTGGGATTCCTCGTTGCCGGCGCCGGCCTCGGCGGCCTGGACGATGCAACCCGCGAGATATTGAGATCGGTGGGCGCCATGGGGGGGTTGATACTCCAGCCCCTGGTCATGCTGATCGGAATCCTGGCCGGGCTGCTGGCCAATCTGGTCCACTGGATTTCCCAGATGTTTGGCGGTGGCGACATCAGCAGCTTCGATCAAGCAGTTGACAGGATCGAGCAGTTCCAGGATGACCTGCGCCAGGAAGTGGGGGACGGCGGCCCGCCTCAATTGTTGATCAACATTCTCAAGTGGTCCGCGTTCCTGATAGTCGGGTCGTTGGCCGGGTGGGTGGTCTACCGGTTGTTCCGCCTACGGGGAGGCTGGCGGGTGTCCGGGGGAGCGGAGGAGACCCGGGAGTCCTTGTTTAGCTGGGGCAAGGTTAACGACGACCTTGGGGCGGCATTGAGGGATTGGTGGAACAACCTGGGAGGGGACCGTTTCAATCGACGGGGGCGCGTGCTGGAGCCGGCCACGCCGAGGGAATTTTATCACCAGCTACTGTCCGCGGCGGAGGGTTTGGGCCAGCCCCGGCGACCCTGGCAAACACCCCGCGAACACCAATGGGACCTGCGGGGAATGATGCCGGACCGTTGCGTGGCCTCCATAGTCGACGGTTTTCAACAGTCCTGGTACGGGGGCATGGAGGCCGGGCAGGTGGAGATCGAGTCTCTGCGGTTGGACTGGCAGACCATCAAGGAGTACCTGGCCGAGCAAGAGCGGGCCGAAAGGGAGCGGGCTAAGCAAGAATCGGGCAAGCCGCCCGCTTAAACGTGGCCGCCGGCTGAAGCGGTTGCCCCCACCGGTAGTTGGTAAGCGCCCGGCGGGAACCGTTTGGCCTGCGGCCTGCTGTGCTGGGTTAATTGAACTGGGGGAACACGTCCCTGGCTATGACTTCCATCTGCCGGGTCAGATTTGCCACGTTGCCGGTATTGGTGGACAGGATTACGTGCTCGGCGCCCACGTCTTCGAATGCCTTGATGCCCGCGGCGATGCGCCCCGGGTCGTCGCCGGGTAGGGAAGTTCGTTGGGGGTCCCCGCGGCGCACACTATCGTCGCCGGGGACGTCAACTTCGATACGCACCGACAGGTCCAACTGCGAGGCGTCGCGCCCGGCGGCGGCGGCCAGTTCCCCTATTTCTTGCCGCCCCATGGTGAATTGCTCTGTGGAGATGCCGGAAGGATGCCAGCCGTCTCCAAGGGTTGCGGCCCGGCGCAACGCGGCGGGACTGGAGCCGCCAACCCACAGCGGTATGTGGGGTTTTTGCACCGGCTTGGGCGAAAAGTAGTTGTCGGAAAAATTCCAGCGGCTGCTCTGGTACGTGGGCACATGGCTGGTCCAAAGCTCTTTCATCATTCGGATGCAGTCGTTGGTCCAAGCGCCGCGGCCTTTCATGGGGATGCCCAAGGCGTTGAATTCTACCTCCAACGCTCCGGCGCCCACGCCCAAGAGCAACCGCCCAGCGGACATCTGGTCCAGAGTTGCGGCGAACTTCGCCAATTGGATCGCGTTGTGGTAGGGAAGCACCAACACTGAAGTGCCCAATTGGACCTTCTTCGTGGTGGCGGCCATGAAGGTCAACGTGGCCATGGGATGATAGTAGTGGCGGTCTTGGAGCCGTTCCTTGATGAACCCCGTGTTGAACACGTGCTCCATCACCCAGACCGAGTCGAAACCCAGGTCTTCCGCCAGCGGCCCAAAGGCCAAGGCCTCCTGCGGGTCCTCGATCCCCCAGCTATTGGGCATGGTTATTCCAAATTTCATTGCCTGCTCCTGCCTGGGCTTTCGTGCCTAAACTTTAGTGACCATGTCCATGCGGCTGTCCGTGGTCGTCCGTCATTTTGGCCTTGATGGCCTGTAGCACACGGGACGTCTCTATGGCGGCTGCTGCGGCTTTGCTACCCTGGTTGCCGGACTTGCCGCCGGCCCGGTTCTGGGCCTGTTCCATATTTTCGGTGGTCAGCACGCCGAATATGGTGGGCACACCGGTTTCGGTGCTGATCGCGCCCACGCCTGCCGAGGCGCGCCCTGCAACCGCGTCGTAGTGGCCGGTCTCTCCCCGAATTACCGCGCCCAGGCAGATGATGGCGTCGTAAAGGCCGGTGAGGGCCAGGGTCTTAGCCACCACGGGCAACTCAAACGCGCCCGGAACCCAGGCGACGGTGATATCCGAGTCGGCCACCTCATGTCGGGTCAGGGTCTCCAGTGCGCCGTCCAATAGTTGGCGGGTAATAATTTCGTTGAACCGGGACACCACCACCGCGATGGTTAGATCGTGGCCATTCAAGTTTCCTTTCAGTTCCTCGGGCAAATCAACTTCTCCTGATGCCGGATTATCCCGGACTGCTACCTGCCGACCGGGTCAGAGGTGGTCTCAGGCGTGGCTTCCTGGCGAACGCCGGCTTGAAGGACTTTGTCCAAAAGCTGGGGCTCCGCCGCCGGACCGGAGAACCGGTATTGTTCGTTGATAACGGTTCGCGGGACCGAACTCACACCATAGTGCTGGGCCACCGCCGGATATTCCTGTACTTCCACCACGTCGGCGGAAATACTGGGACACTCCAGGGCGAAGGCGTGGGACAAACGGGCGATGTCCAAACAATCAATCTGGTTGGGTGTGGCGAATACCTGGATGTGGACCGGTTGATTCACCCGGCGCAGCTGCTTTTTTGACTCGTTGGACAATGGGGTTAGGCCGCGGGAAATGGTTTTGATGTCATCCACCACCACGGACATCAAATACCCCGACGGGATTCCATAGAATTTTATCCTTGATGCCCCGGCGTCGGAGCCGGCGGCCGCAAGCACAATTCCCGGGATGCGGGTGACACCGTGGCTTTTTGCGGTATCGGGGTCCTGGTAAAAGTCCACTGTGTTCAGTTGCAGCTTGGGCGACAGGGCAACCAATTCTTCCATCAACTGCTGTGTCTGTGGGCATAACCGGCACTCCCGTCCCGGGATGGTCAGCACCGAACTCCTCTGTCCGAAAAAGGTAACCTCCACCGAGGACTTCAGGTCCTTGCGGAAATTCCGTTTGAGCTGCGACCTGTCCGAAGAGGATATTATGGGCTGCTGCGCCATGGCAGGCTCCGGTGACCAAGGGTGGGCCGAGTGGTCATTTGCGACAGTTTACACGGGAAGCGGTCGGTTATCCACCCTTATTAAGTTGGGCTCCAATGGTGAACATTCTCTGAAAAAGGGTGAAGCAAGAAACTACGGCGATGGCCAATGCGAACCAGACAATGTAACCGGTGATAAGCCCGATTCCCAGCAGGACCACTCGCTCGGGCCTGGTCATGATGCCTGCCCGGGTGAACACACCCAACCCTTCGCCCCGGGCCCGAAGATAGCTCACTCCCTGCGAGAAAATCAGCGCCAGAAACACTACCGTGACGAAGAACAGCCGGTAGTCTTCGCTGAAGCCGGACCTCAGCCCGTATATCGCCAGTCCCAGGAACATTGCCGCCTCGCCAAGCCGGTCGAATACCGAGTCCAGCAGTGCGCCGAACGGGCGGACCGTGCCCGTCAGCCGGGCCAGAGCGCCGTCCATCAGGTCCAGCACGCTGCCTACCAGGAAAACGATGCCTCCGGCAAGCAGCCAACCCGACCCCACCAGAAATGAGGCGACCACGCATACGGCAAAGCCCAGCAGCGTAACGGCGTTGGGCGTTAGCCGCAACGCGTGGAGCAAACGAGCGCCGGGCAGCTCTACGTACCGGAGCGCCGCCTCTCTAAATTGTTCTCTCCCTGGAATTGCCATTAGCGGTTTCCAAACACCGGTAGTAATATTCTTCCACCCGCCGGGCGATTTCCGGCCAGCGGTACTGCTCGACAGTCAACCTGCCTTCAGCGCCCATCCGCTGCCGCAGGGCCGAGTCTTTTATCAGGCGAACCAGGGCATCGGCCAGGGCCTCACTGTTTTTGGGTGGGAACAATATTCCCTGGCGTTGATCGGTAACGATGTTGGCGTACCCTTCAATGTCCGAGACAACCACCGGTTTGCCTGCGGCCATTGCTTCCAGCAAGACAATGCCGAAGCTTTCGGCCCCGGTGGCCGGAGAACAGAATATGTCCGCGGTGGCATAGTACCGGGGCAAATCCTCGGCCGAGACGGGACCGATGAATTCGACGTCCTGCAATGCCCTGGCGGATAGAATTCCATGCGATTCACTATCCGGGCTGCCCGGCCCTACCACTAGCAAGCGAATGTTGGGCATGTCCCACTTTATCCGGCTGTAGGCATCAAGCAGGTATCTCAAACCCTTGCGCTTTTCCAGCCGGCCCAAGAACAGGATGTTGGTCTTGCCGTCCCGGTACTGGGGCAGGGGCTCCGCGCTGGCGCTGAAGTGGTCTATATCAATGCCGTTGGGAATGATTTCGTAATCGCCTGGAAACGCGGTGCTGACGTATCGGTAGGCCGCAGGCGACACCGCAATGCCGCCGTGGAGCCGTTGGTGCCAGCGCTTCAGGATGGGATGGGTCATCCTGTAAATGTGGTTGTGGTTGTTGTTGGCATGGAAAGTTCCAATGTTGACCGTATTGGAACACTCAAGTACGCAGAGAGGCAGAATTGGCGCCATCGGTTCGTGAAGGTGGATGATGTCGTAGGCTTCACACGCCAGGAGGGAGCGAACTTTGCGGTAAAGCCACCAGGACAGGGAGACGCGGGCAATGGAGCCCCCGCTGGGCAGGGGCACTGAGCGGCCCAAAGGGACAAATATCTCCGCCTCTTCCAGCTTCCTGGATGGCGAGTGGGGAGCCAGCACCTGGACCTGGTGGCCGGACCTTCCCAGTTCACGAGCCAAGTTGACAACATGCGCAGTGACTCCGCCTGGCCAGGTGAAGTCGTAGGGGGAAACCATGGCGATTTTCAAGGAGTCTGCCAAAGCCGGCGCGCTGGGGAGATCAGCCCCTAGGGCACCCTACTCCTCTCCGGCGATAAATGTTTCCACCATGTCCCGAGCGGCATCATCGGTATACTGCTTGGGAGGAGACTTCATGAAGTAGGCGCTGGGCCCGTAGATGGCGCCGCCGATTTCCCGGTCCATTGCCAGCTTGGCGCACCGTATGGCGTCAACCACCACTCCCGCGGAATTGGGGCTGTCCCAAACTTCCAGCTTGGCTTCCAGGTTTATCGGGGCGCCGCCAAAAAGCTTACCCTCCATGCGGATGTAGCACCACTTGCGATCTTGCAGCCAGGGCACGTGATCGCTTGGCCCGATGTGTATGTTGTCCGGCTCGATCTCTTCGTCCAACTGGGAGGTCACTGCGCCCGTCTTGGATATTTTCTTGGAGACCAGCCGTTCGTGCTCCAGCATGTTCAGGAAGTCGGTGTTGCCGCCGAAATTCAATTGGTAGGTGTTCTCCAAATGTACGCCCCGGTCTTCGAAGAGACGCGTGAGCACTCGGTGCGTAATGGTGGCGCCCAGTTGGGACTTGATGTCGTCGCCGATAATAGGCAGGCCCCGTTCCTGGAACCGGCTTCTCCAGTAATCTTCCTTGGCAATGAAAACGGGAATGCAGTTGACCATGCCGCAACGGGCTTCCAATATCTGCTCTACATACCACTTGGTGGCCATTTCACTGCCCACGGGCAGGTAGTTGATCACCACGTCCACTTCCCGCTCCTTGAGAATCCCGGCAATGTCAGCGGTGGAGTGGTCGGACTTTTTGACCAGGTGCGACACGAACTTGCCGATACTATCGTGGGTCATGCCGCGGTCCACCTTCACGCCGGTGGTCGGCACGTCGGCAAACTTCAAAGTGTTGTTGGGTTGGGTGAAAATAGCTTCGGAGAGGTCTTTGCCTACCTTGTTCTCGTCAATGTCGAAAGCGGCGACTACTTCGATGTCTTCAATGCGATAATCACCGATCTTGGAGTGCATTACTCCCGGAACGTCAACATCCTCTGGCAGTTCCACGTAATGATTTATTCCCTGTACCAGAGAGGAAGCGCAGTTCCCAACCCCAACGATAGCTACCTTGATCTTCCCCACAGAATGGCTCCTTTTTCGCCTAAAACGTTATTGCCCCGACTCGGGCAGGCGGCTGAATTGTAGCAAACCCCATTGGCTGCAACAAGTTTTGTGTATTTGGGTAGGTTTCACATCGAGCTCGGGCGCTCCCTACGGCGCGGCGTCACTCAACTCGATGCGAGGGAAGGTGGTACCCAATTCCCGCTATGAGCCTTCCGCGGCCTTTTCGACGGGAAACCCCCATCTCAGCCGGGGCTCTTACGGAATGGGCGCTACTTGAATTCTCGGCCCCCGGTCACGCTTATTATCAGGGATCGAAAAAGCGGAAAATCGCCGTGCGGTCATCGTGGCGAAACCGCCTTCCCACCTGCTCCGGCACCCTTCCCGCCTCCAGCCTGGTGTTGATGGCGCTATTTACCTTCTCGCGGGCTTCATCCGGCGAAGCGGAGGACCTGACCAGGTCGGCCAGTTCCTCGGTGTAGAGGTTGTCGCTGACGCCGTCGGTCGCCAGGACCAGGCGGGTTCCCCGCTCGATCGCGAAGTCTACTCGCACCAGGTTCGAAAGGTCGGGGCCAGCGCCCACGGCCTTGGCGACTCCCACGTGGAGGAACCCGCCGATCCGCCCGGTAATCTGCCGAACGGAATCGCTCTGAATCACGTACACCGGGCTGTCGCCGGCGCTCAGGATGTGTATTTGACCGCCCAATCCCAGGGCAACGGAAGCGGTGGTGAGCAGAAAACGTCCTCCGCCCACCTCAAAAAACTCCTGGTTGATTTCTTCCAGGATAGCCGCCACGTCGTCGGGAGAAGTCGGGGTCGCGGAGGACAGGGCCTCGATCAGGGATTGGCTGGCTTCACCGCCGCCGTGGCCGGTGACGCCGTCCATCACGGCATCCAGAAAATCACCGCCACCCAAGTCCCTGACCAGGAATCCGTCCTCGCCGTGAGTGGAATTGTCCAAGAAATTTGCGACGTTGCTTGGCAGCATCAACTAGTCTCTCAAGACTTTTGAATCGTGTCCCTGGAATCAAGCCCGCCGGCCTGAACCTGCCGCAGCGATACCAGGGATGCCCAGGATTTGATCAGAATGGGAAGGTTTCCCCGCCGCCTACAGAGATGATTTCGCCGCTGATGTACCCCGCGTCGTCCGAGGCGGCAAAGGCGATGGCTGAGGCTACTTCCTCCACGTATGCTGTTCTGTGGAGCCCGAGCGATAGGGGTCGCTCCTCCCGGTTGCCCTCCGCGTCCACCGGCTGCTCGATCAGGGCTTCCTCGGGCACCTCGCTGAAGTCCACGTGCTCCAAACGGTAGTTCCGGGGATAAACGGTTACCTTGCCCGAGTTGGCGGAAGGCGCGACGCAATTGATCCGGATGCCGTACCTGCCTACCTCTTTGGAAACCGCAGTGGTAAGGCCGATGATGCCCCCTTTGGAGAAAGCGTAAGGGACCCGGTTCAATCCGACAAGCGCATGGGTGGCGATGGTTACAATGTTGCCGCCGACGCCATCCTGGCTTTGGTTGTGTTGTTCAATCATGTGGGGCAGCACCGCTCGGGTGCACCAAACCGTGGGCCATAGATTTTTGTTGACGGTTTCGACTATTTGCTCAGGGGTATTGTACTGGAAGGGAGTGCTCCAGACGGTCCCGCCCACAATAATGATCAAGGAGTCGATTCGCCCGTAGGTCTCGTTGGTGAAGTCCATCAAGCTCTGACACCCTTCCCAGGAGCGGTAGTCGCCGGTGTGGACCGAGGCCTTCTCTCCTATACCCAGGACCTCATCCTGGGCTTTCTTGGCGATGTCTTCAGCCCAGTCGCCTATGACCATAGTGCCGCCTTCCGTGGCCAGGCGTCTCACCACGGCGAGACCAATGCCCTGCCCGGCCCCTGCTACAACACACACCTTGTTTTCGAACCGGCGCGCTCCCCGGGCCAGCGGGTCTAGCGCTTTATTTGTGGCCATGTTTTGCTCCTTCTGGGATTCTTATCGGTTTCACGCTTCTGTTGCTTTACGTTTGAAATGCCCCTGGGCATGATGTTCACGACGTTTCCGGTTGACCCCACGGCACGGGCTGTAGCCGCCTCCTGTCTACCGGACGGCCATTGGAATGGCTGCAATTTACTCTGGCGTTTTGACGGCTGTCAACCATGATTCAGAAGACGGAAATCGCCACGTTAACGAAACCGTGGGCCGGTCTCTGGGTTACCGTCTAAATTCCCGGCTTTGGGGTCACTGGCCGAACGCCGCAAGCTCGATGTCGGCGTCGAACAAAAACCGCTTCCAGTAGTCTGCCCGCAGCCAATCCAAAGCCTCGGTCCAGGCTTGCTCAGTCTGGTCCCGATTTGAGATGGCGCGGTTGCGTTCAGCCACCGCTTCGAGGTAGGCGTTCAGGTCGGCGCGAAAGCCCTGCAGGTTCGAGTAGGCCCGGTTCTTGACCTTGCCGATTACCTCCATTGCCGCAGCCTGGCAACGATCGTCTGCGCTGGTCCTGAAATATTGCTCCAGCTCTTCCAATTCCTGGTCAAAGCGGACCACCGGCCTCAAACCGTGCGGGTCTTTGTATCCGACGGCTTCTGCCGGTGGCTCCTCGGGTGTCGCGTAGAACTTCAGTATCTCCAGGCACAAATCGTGTAGGTCGTGGGGAACGGACCCAGGGCGCTGCCGTTCTTGATGCTGAGTTTCCATGGACTCCAAAGCGCCGCAGTCGATAATGGTGATTTGCTGGGCCGCCGGTTGGTAGAAAATGTTCTGAGGACGGAGGTCCAATAGCAAATAACCGGCCTCAAAGAACCCTTGCTGCACGTCTAACAGTTGTCGCTGTATCGGGAAATATTCCGGTTTGCCGCTGGCTTGGTCGCCGTCGGCTTGGTCGCCGTCGGATGGTTTGGGATGCAACAGCGGATGCAGCGCGAACATGTTCTGCCCCACACCCACGGGGACGCCGGTAATGCGGGCCATGTGGTCTCCCAACAGGGGAATCCCCTTGGCCCTGTGCTCCACGATTACGCGGTATTCACCCCCCAGAGCGTCGCCGAAAAACTCGTCGTGGGTCCCAATTTCGGTGTATCCGAGGATGGTAGACACGCCGGGCAGCGGCCGGCCCACGTCCCGCCAGGCCTGAATCATCCGGTCGGTTCGGGCTTCGGTGTTGAGGTGCTGCTTGAGCTTGATCATCTGGGGAGCAGGGCGCTTCACCACGACCGTGGCCCCGGTTTCCAAGTCCAGCGCCGTCCTGACCTCGTAGTCGGCTCCGGTGCCGATCCTGGCTCCCGCCTGGTATCGGGCCAGACTTATCAGTTCCATTTCCGGTGGACTCCTAGTCCAGTAGACTCCTAGCTGTGCAAGAACAGAGCGGTTGCTCGAGCGAGCCAATCTTGGCCGCGGGCAAAGTATAGCATGGCTTGGTCGAGGGTCGGTGTGTCACTTTCCCATAGAGTTCGTTGCCAGAAAATCCGGTGTTTGCGCTGCTTGCCGTGTGTTCGCCGGTGTTCTCCCGGTACTCGCGGTTGGTGCTTGCAGTTGCCGCTTGTTGCCCGTCCGGCTGGCGCCGTGGGTGCTATGATTCGGGGATACTACCAGAGAGACTATGCCGAAGCTTGGAGGATAATAGTATGGCCGGATACATTTACTTGGTACAGATGGACGTGCCCGAGGAATTGGAAGACGACTTCAACAGGATATACGATACACAGCACGTTCCGAACATCCTCAACGCGCCCGGAGTTCTATCCTGTGATCGGTACCGACTGGAATCCACCGACGCGTCCGGGGTAGCAGGGTATGCCGCGGTCTATGGGATAGAGTCGCCGGACGTTCCTCAAAGCGACGGATGGAAGGCCGAATCTGAAAAAGGGGACTGGCCCACACTGAT
Organism: Dehalococcoidia bacterium; assembly: GCA_965226825.1. GTDB lineage: Bacteria > Chloroflexota > Dehalococcoidia > Lucifugimonadales > UBA3495 > Io17-Chloro-G2. Next base: position 1,643,467 of record CBDDED010000003.1, on the reverse strand, counting down.
CCGTCCCCACACGACCAACCGCTCCCACCACATCTTCGAGCACATTTCCTGAACGTTGGCGCGGCGAAGGGGTACGCCCTGGATTCCGGAGGGGTTCGAGGGAATAAACCAAATGGAGGCTATTTACGCCGATGGAGCCGTCCGCCTGAGAGGGCCTGCTAAGGAAGGCGGTTAACCGGCGGTAACGCAGGTTATCGTACGCACCACACCGGGGATGGCCTGGACTCTTCCGGTTACCAGGTCGGCCACCGCTCCCATGTGCTCCGATTCGATGAGGGCTATGACGTCGTACGGGCCGGTAATTGCATCGGCAAACTGGACGTCCTCAATCGTTCGGAGTTGAGTGACCACCTCCCTCACTTTGCCCACCGTAGCTTCAATAAGTATGAATGCTGAAGTGGCCACAACGTACTCCTATGCCCGGGCGATTACTGTGCAGCGTTTGGTACTTGGCGCCCCTCTTGCGCCGGGTCAGGGGAGCATTTAGGAGCCGCCGGCGGGTGCGCCGCCCCTCAGGTTCGGGAGCTAACCGGCTAACTGGGAATGCAGGCCGTGGTGGTGACTTCCACCAGGTTGTCCTCCGCGCCAAAGGCGACGATCAACGCGGTGCGAGCGGGCCGATCGGCAGTAAAGAATTCGCCGTATACTTCATTGAACCCTTCCAAGTCCTCTCGTCGGGTTACATAGCAGGTGTTGGTCAAAACGTTGTCCAGGCTGGACCCGGCGGATTCCAAAATCAACTTGATCCTCTGAAGTGCAAACCGGGTCTGCTCCCGGATGTCCTTGCCGACTTCCCCGGACAGGGGATCGCGCCCGGTGCACCCCTGAACGAAGACCAAGTCGCCGAACCTGGTTGCCTGAGAAAGCAGTCCTCGCCCCGGCCCCAACGCGTCACAGGTGATAATCTCTTTCTTAGGCATTAAATACCCGCCTTACAGTAATTTTGAAGCGCCCACCCATCCGGTGGGGAATGACCTATAGCCCGCAAAGGGTGAAACAGTCCCATTATATTGGGAGCGCATAGGGTGTCAAACCGGAGCGCGACCAGATAGGGGCGGTGAATTTCAAACCGTTCGTGCAGCCTCTTCCACGCTCCATTTCCCAAATTGCGAAGTAGTGTGACGTGGCGTAAAACCGGCGAGTCTTGCGAATTGTTGGTTGGTGCGGCTAAAATGACGCCTGCGGGACGGTCCCGTTTTGGCGTAACGTTCAACCGGGGGTCGGCCGGGGTTACTTCCCAGACCGGCTCCTGTGATAGACAGGAGGGCTGCACTCCATGGCCAATTCCGCCGCGCAAAATCTTCGAAATTTGGCGTTGCTCTCACATAGTGGCGCCGGCAAGACTTCCCTGGTAGAGATTCTGCTATTCAATGCCCAAGCCACTACCCGGATCGGCAGGGTGGAAGATGGCAACACCGTGTCTGATTACGAGCCCGAGGAAGTGAAGCGAGCCGGAAGTATCCAGACCACATTGATTTCCGTTGCCAAGGGCCAGCATAAGTTCAACTTCCTGGACACACCGGGGTACGACGACTTTCAAGGCGAGGTTGGCAGCGCTTTGAGAGTGGTGGAGAGCGCGGCCATTCTGTTGGCGGCGCAGTCCGGCGTTGACGTGGGGACCGAACGGTCCTGGGAGATGTGTCAATCCGCCGGTCTTCCCCGGGTCCTCGTGGTCAACAAGATGGACCGGGAAAACGCCAACTTCGCCCGCTGCGTTACCGATATTCAGGGCGCCTTTGGCAACCACTGCGTGCCGTTCCAGATTCCCATCGGCGACGCTCAGGATTTCACCGGGGTCGTCAGCGTGATTCATCCGCCCGCCGACCCGCCCGCCGAGGTGGCGGCGCAGTTGGAAGCAGCCCGGGAACGACTCATCGAGGCCGCCGCCGAAAGCGATGACGTCCTGGCGGACAAGTACCTCGAAGGGGAAACCCTGACCGATGATGAAATCCTGGACGGCATCCGCAAGGTAGTGCTTAAGGGAGAATTGGTGCCCATACTGGCCACGTCGGCCACGGCAAACCTGGGAGTCGAGGAATTTCTGGAGATGGTCCAGGAGTTTTTGCCTTCCCCGTTGGATGCAGAGGCTCCGGTTGCCGCCGGCGGCAACGACCTGGCCTGCGACTCCGACGCTCCTTTGGCGGCATTGGTGTTCAAGACCACCGCCGACCCCTTTGTGGGTAAGCTTTCCATATTCCGAGTGTACCAAGGGACAATAAAGAGCAACTCGGAGGTGTGGAACAGCGCGCGGGAACAGTCGGAACGCATCGGCCAACTGTACCTCCCCAGGGGCAAGTCGCAAGAGAACGTGGCCGAAATCACCGCCGGCGATATGGGCGCTATTGGCAAACTTTCCGCGACTGTCACCGGGGACACCCTTTGTGCCCGGGAAAACCCGGTAACTTTCGCACGCATTGAGTTTCCGGAGGGGTATTACAGCGTTGCGATCACCCCGGCCACGAAGACCGACCTGGACAAAATGTCATCGTCATTGAGCCGGATCGTGGAAGAAGACCCCACTTTGAAGTTCTCTCGCGACGCCAGCACCGGAGAGAGTTTGCTCACCGGATTGGGAGAGGCGCAGATTGACGTTGCGCTGGACCGCATCCGCCGAAAGTTTGGCGCAGATCTCAAATCAAGGTTGCCACGGGTCGCCTACCGGGAGACCATAACCCAGGTGACCAAGGCGGAATACCGGCACAAAAAGCAGACCGGCGGCCACGGCCAGTACGGGCACGTCGTGTTGCGCCTGGAACCCAGGGAACGCGACCAGGGGTTTGAATTCGGCACCGAAGTCGTTGGCGGGTCTGTTCCCAGGGAGTACATCCCTGCGGTGGAAAAGGGACTGCTTAAAGGACTTGATGAAGGAGTCCTTGCCGGGTTCCCAATCGTGGACATGAAAGCGGTCCTCTACGACGGCAGCTATCACGACGTGGACTCTTCAGGCATGTCCTTCGAGATAGCCAGCAGCATGGCCCTGCGGGCCGGCCTTTCCGACGCTAACCCCATTCTACTGGAACCCATCATGAAGTTGAACGTCACGGTGCCGGACAACTACACCGGTGAGGTGATGAGCGACCTAAACACCAAACGGGGCCGCATCATAGGCATGACCCCCGGCGGCAACTCAACGTTGATCGAAGCCCAAGTGCCATTGTCCGAAGTCCAGCGCTACGCCCAGGACCTCCGGTCGGTGACCCAGGGACGGGGAAGTTACCGGTTGGAATTTGATCACTACGACCCGGTGCCGACCAACCTGGAACCCAAAGTCATCGAAGAAGCCAAGCGTGCCCGGGAGCAGGAAAAGGTGTAGCAGTTCCGCCGATTGGCGAATGGCTATTTCAAATCAAAAAGAAGGCCCCGGTTCACCGGGGCCTTCCCCTTGTTTGGTTAAACCGCCCGTCTAGAACCCCCAGCTGGGCGTGTATTCGCCAAACACTTCTCGGAAGACCCCCATCATTTCTCCCAGGGTGGCATAGGACTTCACCGCTTCCAACAGAGGAGGCATGAGGTTGTCGTTCGATTGAGCGGACTGGCGCAAGGCCCTCAGTTTTTCGCTGACTTCCCGGTTGTCCCGCCGGCGGCGCAGAGACTGCAAGTTGTCGATTTGCTGCTTTTCCCCTTCCTCGTCCACCTTTAGCAGGGGAATAGCCAGGGATTCTTCGATCTGATGAGCGTTGACGCCTACCGTTAGTCGATCTCCACGGTCCTCTTCTACGTGGTAGAGGTACGCCGCCTCGGCGATGACGTTTTGGAAGAAGCCGGATTCCAGGGCGGGAATTACGCCTCCTATGTCCTCGATGCGGCGGAAATAGTCGTAGGCCCCGGCCTCCACCTGGTTTGTCAGGCTTTCCAGGAAGTAACTGCCGCCAAGTGGGTCCACCGTGTCGGTCACCCCGGTTTCGTGGGCGATGATTTGCTGGGTCCGCAGCGCCTGCAATGCCGCTTCCTCTGAAGGAAGGGCCCAGGCCTCGTCCTTCCCGTTGGTATGCAGTGATTGGCAGCCGCCGAGAACCGCCGCCAAAGCCTGAAGAGATACCCTGGCAACGTTGTTGTCCGGCTGCTGGGCCGTTAACGTCGCTCCGGAAGTTTGGGCGTGAAAACGCAGCGTGCTGGACCGGGGGTCCTGGACATGGAAAGTCTCGATCATTTCCCTCGCCCAGATGCGACGGGCCGCCCGGAACTTGGCCACCTCTTCAAAGAAATTGTTGTGGACGTTGAAAAAGAAGCTGAATCGGGGCGCGAAACGGTCCACCGCCAGCCCCCGGGCCTGGCAATGCCTGACGTATTCAAAGCCGTCGGCCAGGGTGAAGGCAAGCTCCTGCACTGCGTTGGAGCCAGCCTCCCGGATGTGATAGCCGCTGATGCTTATTGGGTTCCACCGCGGTGTGTGGTCGGTGGCAAACTCCACCGTGTCCACCACCAGTCGCATGGACGGCGCCGGCGGGAAAATGTACTCGTTCTGGGCGATGTACTCTTTCAGGATGTCGTTTTGCAGGGTGCCGCCCAGCCGATCCAACGGCACACCCTGTTTTTCCGCCACGGCCAGGTACATGGCCCAGATGATGGCCGCCGGGCTGTTGATGGTCATGGACGTGGTTACCCGGTCCAGGGGGAGGCCGTCGCAAAGGGTTTCCATGTCGGCCAACGACGAAACCGCCACCCCGCATTTGCCAAACTCACCCTTTGCGCTTGGGTCGTCGGTGTCGTAGCCGTACAGAGTGGGCATGTCGAAGGCGACACTGAGGCCGGTCTGACCGCTGTCCAACAGGAACTTGAACCGCGCGTTGGTTTCCTGGGGTAGGCCGAAACCGGCGAACATACGCATGGTCCACAGCCTTTCCCGGTAACCGGTTGCATGGATACCCCGCAGGTAGGGGTATTCTCCCGGCAGACCTGAGTCATCCGGGTAGGTTGCCCCCGCCAGGTTGTCTGGGGTGTAAACCGGGCCCACGGGGATCTGTGACGGCGTGGTGAAATGTTCGCGTCGCTGGGGGCGGGAGGCTACACTTTCCGGCAGCGCGGCGTCCTCTTTCCGGGGTTGCTCCTGTTCATTGGGCAATGACAACGCGGCCTCCCATGGGTTTCCCGGTTCTGCTGTTTCGATTCGGTGTCAAAACGCTGGCTACAATCCGAATGATCGTAGCCAAGGTCCGACTGCCAGTGTAATTAGGCTGAGGAAGGGGTGTCAACGCCGCAGAGAACCCTGGGCGATTGCACCTGGACGGTTGCACTTGGGCGATTGCACCTGGACGGTTGCACTTGGGCGATTGCACCTGGACGGTTGCACCTGGACGGTTGCACCTGGACGGTTGCACCTGGACGGTTGCACCCGGATGATGAGCCGCGTTGGGAGTCTAGAAACTCGGACGGAAACCCCGATTCTTCCCAAGCCGTCGTTTTCTTGACGTCGACTGTCGGTGTAATAGTGGGTTTCTAAAACGCATTACATACATTAACATGTCGTATAAGACTGTAATACGTCTGCTTGGGGTAGTGCGAAACCCGGCCAATGACTTTCCGGCCAGACTTCTAGTATTACAACGACGCTTCCCGCATCATGGGATTTGCCCAGTTCGTTGGTCGGAAATCCCGCTCCGCGGGAGGAGTGAGCGTTTCACAAGGCTGGCAGCGCGTGTAGCAGGTAGCCATGGAGAGCTGTGCTGTCAAGATCATTTTATTGCGACCGTCGTTGTAATACTAGGAGGACACCAGGCGTACGAAACGCCGCCGCCCCATCCAGCCTTCAGGTGGCCCCGCTCCTAGTCACCTTGAGCACGTCCCTATCGTCCCAGTGTAGTTCCGGTAGCGTGAGGTCGCGGTTGACTGTGCGCCCGTCACCGGTTGACTCGGGGATTATTTGCACGGCTCCTTGGCTAATCAATCGCTTAGCCTCGGCGGCCCTCGGTTGGCCCGAACCGTTCCCGGGGCAGCATTTCCCGCACCACCCGGTTAGACCTGCCACCGCAGCAACTCGTTGGCCCGAACCGTCCCGGGGCAGCATCTTGCGGCCTCGTGATCCGGGGCATCCCCCCCCAAGCCTGTTGCAGGCTCAGCAGAAAAGCTCCGCCCAGCAGGCACAGGGCCACGTGGTGATGCCAGCCAGCCCAGGTGCGGGTCTCGTACTCGTCCAGGCCTACGTCGCTTTTCTCCGTCTCAAACTCCGTTTCTATACGCCAACGGGAGCCTCCCACGTATGCCAGGGTCTCCAACGGGGTATCCTCCGGAGCATTGGACAGGTAGTAGCGGGGTTCGCTGCCGTCCCGGTTCCGGCGGTAGACGGCCCAGTGGATTTCGCCGGGCTTGCGCCTGCTGGTCGGTCGCACCCTCTGGGCGCTGAAAAGGTAGCTGCGTGGCCCCTGGCTTCCCTCGGCCACCGTAATCTCACGCCAGGCCTCCTCCGGCAACTCGTCGCTGCGCTGCTCCATGGTCCGGCGCTGACCGTCTCGCAGCCTGGGTTTGCGGGGACGCCCGAATCCCTGATACTCCGCACTGGTCCAGGCAGGCTCCGGCGGCCACACCGTAAAGCCGGACGGAACGTCCAGCACGTACCACATCCCCAAGGCCGCCAGGCCCTCCCGGAAGGACGGCGACATCCCAAAGGCGTCGTCCGCCGCGACCCATCCAGCCTTCAGGTGGCCCCGCTCCTGTGCCCGCCCCACCATCTCCAAGGCCAACTCCGTCTTGGACCGGTAGCCCTGCCTATCCTCCGGCACACCCGCCGCCTCACACCGGTCTTTGTCCGAGGTCCAACTCTCGGGCAGATACAGCCCCTTGTCCACCAATGCCCGTCCCAACGGGCTGACATAGGCCAGGAACATCCCCGCCTGGCAGTTGGCCACCTTCCCCAGCCTCCCGCAGTACTGCCGGGCCACTCCCACCGACTTCCTCCCCTGCTTGGGAAAGTCGCTGCCGTCCAGCACCCACACCCCTTCCGGTTGCTCCAGCCGGGTTCCCAGGTACTCCTGCAGCCGTCCTATAATCACCTCATCGTCCCAGGGAGAATCGGTGAGAAACCGCTGCATCCCTCGGGCTGACCCCGGAACCGTCTCCGACAGGTTCTCAGCGTTGCGCCGCTCCCCAGACTGTACCAGCAGGGCCTGGAGATAATGACCGCTGTGCTCCCGCGTCTCCCGGCGGCCAAACAGCGGCGCGAAGTAAGCGTGAAAATCCCGAAATGACCCGTACACCTGCTCGAAAGCTGCCGCATCCACATCCCCACCTCACCTGCCTATTCCCTCTCCAGCTACACAGTTATCCTATCAAACTAACTGACGTTGTAATACTAGGAGGACACCAGGCGTACGAAACGCCGCCGCCCCACCTTGAGCACGTCCCTATCGTCCCAGTGTAGTTCCGGTAGCGTGAGGTCGCGGTTGACTGTGCGCCCGTCACCGGTTGACTCGGGGATTATTTGCACGGCTCCTTGGCTAATCAATCGCTTAGCCTCGGCGGCGCTGGGGGCCAGCGAGGCGTCGACAATCAGAGCGCTCAACCGCCGTGAGGGGTCGGTGAAGTAACCCGCGGTTGGCGGCGAAAAGCCGGGGATGTCCTCGGGCAGGTCCCGCCGTTGCACCACCCGTTGAAAATTTTCCTGGGCGGCGGTGGCGGCGGAATCGTCGTGGAACTGGGATGTTATCTGCCAGGCCAGCATCTTTTTGAGTTCCATGGGGTTGACCGTGTTGGCGGCCAGGTCCCGGGTCGCTTCGGCCAACTCAGCCTCGGGAATGTCGGTGAGGTAGTCCAGATAAGGGATGATGAGCTCGTCGGGCAGGGACATCAATTTGCCGTACATGTCGTTGGGTGGTTCCTCCAACGCCACGTAGTTGCCCAGGCTTTTGCTCATCTTCTGGACGCCGTCAGTGCCCACCAGGATAGGCATGAGGAAACACTGCTGCGGCGTCTGGCCCATCATTTCCTGCAACTGGCGTCCCACCAGCAGGTTGAACATCTGGTCCGTGCCGCCGAATTCTACGTCGGACTTGATGGCGACCGAATCGTAGGCTTGGAGCAGGGGATACAGGAACTCGGTAATGGCAATGGGACGGTGCTCCCGAAACCTTTTGGCAAAGTCGTCCCGCTCCAGGAATTGGGCCACGGTGAACCGGCCGGTGAGTCTTATCACGTCGGCCAGGTTGAAATCACCAAACCACTCACTCTGCCACACTACCTGGGTCTGGTCCCGGTCGACCACCTTGAAAAACTGGCGCAAGTAGGAATCGGCGTTGGCGATCACTTCCTCGTGGGTCAGTTGAGGCCGGGTTGCCGACTGCCCGCTGGGGTCGCCTATCTGGGCGGTCCAGTCTCCGACGATCAGGATTACCTGGTGTCCCAGGTTCTGCAATTGCCGCAGCTTTCTCAGGCCAACCGCATGGCCCAGATGCATGTCGGGACGGCTGGGGTCGAACCCCATTTTGAGACGCAGGGGCGATCCAGACTGGAGGAGCCGCAGAAACTCTTCCCGGGAGATGATCTCCTTGACGCCCCGGGTGGTGATGTTTTCTATGTCTACCGGGTCAAGCAATTGCCGCACCTTAGTTCCAGGCCAATTCCAACCTGGCTTGTTCCACATCCCGACCTATCTGGGCGATCAGGGTTTCCAGGTCGGGGAACTTCTCCTGGTCCCGCAGCTTCGATACGAATTCCACTCCGATTTCCTGGCCGTACAGGTCCCCGTCATAGTCCAGTATGTGGACCTCCACGACCCGCTCAGTCAGGCCCAGAGTGGGGCGGATTCCAATGCTGGTCGCCGAGGGAAGCCGCTTTCCATCGACCAGAGCCCAGGTGGCGTAAATCGCGTCTCCAGGCAACATCAGGTCCGGGAAGCACTCCAGGTTTGCCGTGGGGAATCCGAACTCCCGGCCCTGGCGGTTGCCCACCACCACTTTTCCTGTCATGGAGTGCACTCGGCCCAGCAGCCGGTTACAGAGGGCGATTTCTCCTCGGGACACTGCTTCGCGGATTTTTCTGCTCTTTATCAGAGCCCCATCGTGGGCCAGGGGAGCCACGGTTTCCACCCAGAACCCCATCTCTTGCCCCAGGTCCGTCAGCCGGTCAAACGTTCCTTCCCGGTTGTGCCCCAGGGCGGTGTCGGGGCCCATAACCAAGCCCTTCATTTTCAGGGAATCCACCAGAACCGACGAGAAAACCCGGGCGCTCAACTGGGAAAGGCACGGAGTAAATTCCAGGCCTATCACCAGTGGAATTCCGGCATCCCTGAGAAGTCCTGCCCGTTGGTCCGGTGTCGTGAGATAGTTTACTTCGGTTGATGGGCGGAGGACGGTGATGGGGTTGTTGGAGAACGTGATTACTGTGGGGAGAGCATGATCCCCCGCCAGTTCTATGACCCGGTTCAGAAGGTGGCGGTGGCCTTGGTGGACCCCGTCAAACACGCCCACGGTTATTACGGTCTCCCTTGCGGGGGCGACCTTGGCAAGCCGTTGGCGAAAACTCATGACGAAAGTGTTCCCGTTGGGCGGTGAGTAGTGTTTAAAGCGGTAGAATGGGAGAGGCCATCCGGCGCAGTATAGGCGGAGACCCTCACCACATTCGATGACTGAATCGATTCTTGGAAAGTGTGCGGATGGTAGCATAGGCGTTTGGGAGCGTCAACGTTACACGCCTTGTCTTAAATTCAAAATTCGTAAAAAACCAATGCTAGATTTATAGGAAAACAACTTGATGATATGTATAATTTGGGTCTGGCGCCCTAGCGGGTTTGGCCCCCGTTGCGTGTAGTCGGAGGCAAGGCCAAGGGCCGGCGGCTGCGGGGAACGGTTTCTCCGGGCGCAAGACCCACGACGGAAAGGGTCAGATCGGCGATCTTTAACATCTTGACGCCGGATGTTTTCCGGGATGCCCGCGTGCTTGACCTTTACGCCGGGTCCGGCAGCCTGGGTATTGAAGCCCTGAGCCGGGGCGCAGCGTGGGGCGTTTTTGTTGAGCGGGACCGCCGGCAGTGCGCCGTAATCCGGGCCAACCTGGCCGATGCCGGGTTTGGCGGGCAGTCAAAGGTCGTTTGCGCCGATGTTTTGGCGGGTCTTTCCGGCCTGGCGGGTCCGTACCGGCTGATACTGATGGACCCCCCGTACCGGTTTGAAGGCTTGGGGGCTCTTTTGGAAACCATGGCTGGGGACGAAAAACTGGTGGAGGATCAAGGGACGTTGGTTGTGGGACATTCCAAACGCCTGGAGCTCCAATCCGGCTACGGGGACCTGCACCGGTTCTCCAACCGCCGCTACGGGGACAACGTGGTGGACTTCTATCACAAAGGTGACGACGCATGGTGACCGCCCTGTATCCAGGCTCATTTGACCCGGTCACTATGGGCCACGTGGACATTGCCTCCAGGGCCGCGGTGCTGTTCGAAAAATTGGTGGTGGCCGTCTACGCCACACCTTCCAAAAACCTGATGTTCAACGTTGACGAACGGGTGGAGTTGTTTCAGGATGCCGTTCAGCATTTGGCCAACGTCGAGGTCATACCGTTCGAGGGCCTGGTGGTGCGGTTGGCTCAAGACCTGGGCGTAGAGGTGATAGTTAGAGGCCTGCGAAGCGGCTCGGATTTTGAGAACGAATTCGACATGGCTTTTATGAACCGGAGGCTAACTCCGGATGTGGACATGGCGTTTTTTATGACTTCCCAGGAGCATAAGTTCCTAAGTTCAAGCCTTCTGAAAGAAGTCGCGCGCTTGGGTGGAGACATCACCGGAATGGTGCCTCCTTTGGTGGCGCAATTTGTAAACCGAAAATTTGGGTTACCGGTCCAGAAGTAATTGGCCAGGTAGAGGGGGGAACGTGGACATTATAAGTATCATCGATCGCATGGAATCACTTATGAACACCAGCAAGTCGGTGCCGGTCAGCGGCAACATTATTGTCGACAAGCACAAGGTGATGGAGTTGGTCGACCAGTTGCGCCTGTCCATACCCCAGGAGATACGCGCCGCCGAAGATGTATTGGGGAGCAAGGACGAAATCGTTAACCAGGCCATGGTTGAAGCCAGGCGCACCCGGGCCCAGGCCGACGATGAGTACCGCACGCGGATGAACGACAATGAGATTCTGACCAAAGCCCAGGTCCGAGCCGACGAGACCGTTCGTGAAGCCGAGCAGCGTTCGGCGAAGCTTCTGAGGCAATCAGAAGAAGAAGCCAGGTCTCGCCGGGCCGATGCCGACGCCTATGCGTTGCGCAGCCTGAGGGCTCTGGAGCAGGAAATCAACGTGATCGCCGGTTCCGTCCGGAAAGGAATCGACTATCTGGCTGGACAGTCCAATGGGAACATGGTGTCTCCTGAGGTTGCCCTGGCTAACGACTAGGCTGAGGACCCACCGCCGAATCCCCCGGTGACACGCCGGGGGATTCTGATTTTTTCGGTTGCCTCTTCCCGCCGGATATCGTTTATGGTTCAGGAGTTGGGGGCAACCCCAGGCGACGGCTCGCGTCGGTTGCGATGCGGTTCCGGGGCTCCTGCCAGGTCGCTGTAGTAACCCCGAATCGACTGGCGCAACTCCTCCAGTCGCTGCTCCACTCGTTGATTGAGCGTGCCTTCAGGGTACCTTCCGTCCTCCCCTCGGTCTCCAACTGGGTGCCCGGTCAGTATTTCTATCCCCTCGTCGATGTTGTCTATGGCAAACACGTGGAATTGTCCGTCTTTGACGGCTTCCACCACGTCAGACCGCAACATCAGGTTCCGCAGGTTTCTTCTTGGCACTATCACGCCCTGTTCTCCGGTCAAGCCCAGCACCCGGCACAAGTCAAACATTCCCTCAACCTTCTGGTTAACGCCGCCTATGGGCTGAATTTCCCCTTTCTGGTTTATCGACCCGGTAACCGCGATGCCCTGCTTGATCGGCAGTCCCGACAGGCTGGACAGGATGGCGTACAACTCGGTTGATGACGCGCTGTCGCCGTCGACACCATCGTAGCTTTGTTCAAACGCTACGCTGGCTGACAGGGCCAGCGGGCGGTCCTGGCCGTACTTGGCGCCCAAGTATCCGCTGAGAATCAGCACCCCCTTGTCGTGGGTGTGGCCGCTCAGCGACGCCTCCCGCTCGATGTTGATGACCCCTTCCCTGCCGGCGAAGATTTCGCTGGTGATCCTGGTGGGGCGGCCAAAGCTGAAATCCCCCATGTCGTAAACGGCCAAGCCGTTCACCTGCCCCACCGTCTCGCCGGTTACGTCCAGCAGGATCGACCCTTGGGTCACCAATTCACGCAATCGTTCCTGGGGCAGGTTGTGCCGGTAGTCCCTTTGGTCCACCGCCCGGGTCACGTGAGCGCTGGAAACCAGCGTGCAGCCCTCTTTCCTGGCCCAATAGTCGGCCTCAATCAGCAGGTCTTTTATCTGCCCAAACCTGGTGGACAGCTTGGACTGGTCGCTGACCAGCCGGGCGCCGTGCTCCAACACCCGAGCGGCGCCCCCCGTATCGAAGGCCAGCAGCCTCTCATCCCGGCAGGTGGCGCAGATAAAGGAACAATAAGCGTCCATGGTTTCCTCGGTGAGCGTCACCTGGTGGTCAAACTCGGCCTTCACCTTGAAATAACTCTTGAACTCCTCATGGTCCGTGGTGGTCAGGGTACGGTAGATCAACTCGTCCCCGATGATTATCACTTTCATGTCCAAGGGCACAGGTTCCGGGCGCAGCCATACCGGGGACAACATAGCGCCCTGCTCCGCCGGGTCCTCCAATCCGATTTCCCGGTTCCGGATGACCCGCTTCATCGCTTCCCATACTCCGGGGTACAACAGCAGGTCTCTGGCGTTGATGACCAGGTAACCGCCGTTGGCGGTGTGAAAGGACCCCGGCTTCAGCATGGTGTGGTCGCTAAAATGAGGCCCGGTCGCCGCGGGCCGTTCGATGCGCCCGAAAAGGTTCCGCCAATTGGGATTCAGTTCCTCTACGATCGGTGGCGATGTCGCGCCGGAGTTGTCCACCAGCACGTTGACCTCAAAGGGCAGGAACGGGTTCCGCGCCAGGGCCGCAGCGCCGGGAGCGGGGACCGGCAAAGCGTCGCCGGGAAGGTCGGCCGAGGGAGAACCAAATAGGTTCAGGTGGTCCAGGACGTACTCCACGGTTCGAGTCAGGTAGGTTACCAGATCTGGCGCAGGAGAAGCGGCTTCCATGAGGTCGGCAAACACCTGGTTGACGCGGCTGCTGGATGACTCGCGCTCTAACCGGAGAATCTGGTCCGCGGTGGCGGTCTCTGCCTGTCTGACAGAGGCCACGGTGACCTGCGCGTGCTGCATCAGGATGGTCCGGGTTTGCTCGATCTCCTGCTGCTGCTCCGGCGACATCTCCCGGTGCTCCTCCGGGGACAGGGGTTGACTGCCCTTCATTGGGAAAATGGACAGCCCCGCTGAAGAAAACTGGACTGCAAACCCTGCAGATCGGGCAGCCTGTTCCAATGCCTCGGTCAGTTGTTGGGTTGTCTGTCTCCCGGAGGCCTCTATTTCCTGTCGCCGGGCTTGGAACTCATTACCCTGGAAAACCTTGGGTATTTCCTCCCGGAGCGCCAACAGGGCGCTGACCAACTGGCTGCGGACCGTTCTGGCCAAGCCTTGGGGCAGGCGCAGGGCCTTTGGCCGGTCGAGGTCGTCGAAATTGTGAACGTAGCACCAATCTTCAAGCGGTTTCCTGCGTTCCAGACCTGCCCGATTTTCAACAATGCCTTGAAGCAAAGACTTGATGGCGCTGGTCTTTCCGGTGCCCGTCAACCCGGTGACGAAAAGGTTGTAACCGGGTTTGTCCACCTCTAGCCCGAAACGGATGGCCTCCAGCGCCCGGTCCTGCCCAATAACCCGGTCCAAAGGCGGTATGTCGTCGGTGCACTCGAAATGGAACTCCGACTCATCGCATTGCCAACGGGTCATTTCCCAAGGGACGCGGCAGTCTTTGGCTGCGAGCATCGAATCCTCCGGTGGATTGACGGTCGGTGGATTGACCGTCGGTAGATTGACGGTAGTTTGGGTCGTTTTAGTCACCCGTCTTTGGCGCCATTATACAAGCCGTGCCTGCGGCAATAGCTACGCCCCGGAAGCAGTCCTGGGTCATTGCGCCCGCTTTCAGCCTCCGCTAACCCGACGCCTGCGCCGTGGGCATTCCGGTTGACATTGATTTTGCGCAAGGAATACAATTTTCGCAGCCAACGGCTGCTTACGGAGGCGTCAGGAATGCTGGAAATGACCATTGACAGCATCAGGGTCAGTCCGATGAACTACCAACGGGTGGTAATCTTGAAAGAGAAGGACTCCGACCGCTACCTGCCGATTTGGATCGGACCGGCCGAGGCCGACTCCATAGCGGTCAAGCTTCAGGACCTGAGTGTACCCCGGCCCCTGACCCACGACCTCCTTAAGACGGTGATTGACAGCCTTGGCGGAGCCGTCCAGCATATTCTGGTCAACGACCTCCAAAACGACACCTTCTACGCCAAAATCTCCATCAAGTACGGCGAAGAAGCCAAGGAAATCGATTGTCGCCCCAGCGACGCGGTGGCGCTGGCCGTCCGGGCCCAGGTGCCCATCTTTGTAGAAGAATCCGTGTTGGACAAAGCCGGCATAAAACTGGATAAAGAAACGGGCAAACCGCTGACCGACGAGACAATTGAGCAGGCCAAACCGCCGGAGGTCAAGGAAGAAGAATTGCGACGTATGTCTGCTTTCACCGATTTCATTGACTCCCTGGATTTAGAGGACTTCGGAAAGCAGAACCCGGCCCGATGACCGGTCGGTAGGTCTCAGCGGGTTCATCGGTTCACCCGTTCACTGGTTCAATCGATCTTGGGGCGTTTTGCGCCCGGGTATTGTTTCGGACACCGACTCCGAATTTCGTAGCTCCAACGTCGATTGACATTTAAAATTCATGCTGCTAAGATTCCCGACGCTCTGTGAGGGGCCAAATTTGACGAAAGTCTCCGACACGTGGCTGATCGTCTTGCGGTTGACCGGCCTGGGTTGGTTTGTAGCAGTGAGCATCATCCTGGGTGTAGTTGGGGGATTGGGACTAGATAGACTCCTTGGAACCACGCCCCTGTTCATTCTGCTGGGTACTGTCTTGGGAAGTGTTGTCGCGTTCTGGGGCCTGCTTAAAATGGTGACTCCCGTTCTAAACAGCGTCAGGAGAAATGACGCCGGCATCCAAGGGTCGAAGCGCCCGGGGAGTGACTGCTAGTGCGGTCGGGCGCAATGGCCAAGCGATTGGTCCTCGTATCCGGCCTCGCCCTGGTCGTACTGTTAATTGTTGGCTTTGTCGTGGGAGCCATCGGCTCGGCCATGTTCGGTCGGGAGGCTCCCTTCGTGAGCAAGCCGGAAATCCACCTGCCGCCCCAACCCATATTTCCAGCATCCGTCCGTGACCAACAACTGGGATTGACCGCTGGCGCGGAAAAATCCGCAGAAAAACCTGAGGAAACTCAGGAGGCCGCCGGTCACGGCGAGAGAGCCGAGAAGACCGCAGGGGAAACCTCCGGGCACGACGAAGCCGCCGCCGGTGGGGAAGAGCACCACGTGGAACCGGTCGCGGTGACCAGGTTCACCGTCACCAATACCCTTCTTTCAGCTTGGTTCGCCACGCTGGTGCTGATCCTGTTTTTCTTGCTGGGGGCCCGAAAGAAAAGCCTGGTGCCGGGACGCTTCCAGGGCTTGATCGAAATCCTGGTGGAAGGCGCTTACTCTTCCTGTAGCGGTGTTTTGGGTCCGGAGATGGCCAGGAAGGCTTTCCCGGTCATCGCTACGATTTTCTTCTTCGTGTTGTTTAACGCCTGGCTGGCATTGCTTCCTTTCTACCAATTCTTGGGTTTCGTTCAGGACGGGGAGATAAAAGCCCACCTGCTCCGGTCTGCGGGCACCGACCTCAACATGCCCTTGGCCCTGGCACTGATTTCATTCGCCTTTGTGGAATACTGGGGATTCCGGGTGCACGGGGCCGGCTACCTAAAAAAATTCTTCGCCCTGGGCAACCTGTTCCGGCTACGGCCATCAGGCTTGATCGACGTCTTTGTCGGCTTCCTGGAATTGATCAGTGAACTGGTGCGGGTGGTTAGCTTCACATTCCGATTGTTCGGCAACATGACCGCCGGGGAAATCCTGGTGGTGATGGTGACCTTCCTGGTCCCATTCGTCGCCACCCAGTTCGTGTTTGGGCTGGAGTTGTTGGTGGGGCTGATTCAGAGCATAATTTTCGCAGGTTTGACTTTGGTCTTCCTGTCAGTGGCCGTGCGCCACCAAGAGCATTAACTGGAGCCGTAGCATTGCCGAGGCAAGGCGATGCCGCTCGGGGTAGCGCGAATATTCTAGGAGGATGAACTGGTATGCTCCCTGTCCTATTGCAAGCATTCACTACGGAGGCTGCTCAATATATCGGCGCCGGCCTGGCTATTGGCCTGGGTGTCGTGGGTCCTGGAATTGGCATCGGAATTTTGGGTTCTGGAGCCATGACCGCAATCGGCCGCAATCCCGAAGCCGCGGGCCAAATCACCACCAACATGATCCTGGCGATCGCCTTCGCCGAAGCGTTGGGCATTTACGCCCTCATCGTAAGCGTAATCCTGCTGTTCGTGGTGTGACATGACAGCCCTAGGCTTAAATATACCCAGCCTGGTCGCCTACCTGCTCAACTTCGCGATCCTGCTGGCCATTCTGTCCTGGTTTGCCTATAAGCCTGTGATGCGGTCGTTGGACCAGCGGTCCGAGCGTATCCGGGAAAGCCTGGAAGCCGCCGAGCGGGCCCGCGACGAAGCCGCGAGTTCTCGGGCGGCGATAGAAGAGCAGGTGAACGAGGCCCGGCGGGAAGGCCAACGGATGTTGGACCAGGCCAGGGAAGCCGCCGACCGGTTCCGTGAGGAAGAGATGGGCCGCGCCCGGCAGGAAGCCCAGGACTTTGTAGAGCGGGCCCGGATCGACATCCAGCGGGAACGGGACGCTGCCCTGGCGGAAGTCCGCGCCAACTTCGGGGATCTGGCGATAACCGCGGCGGAGCGGGTCATTCGCAGGTCGCTGGACCGCCAGGCTCACCAGGAACTGGTCGCTCAGGTTCTGGAAGAAGGGGACGCCCTGTACACGGGTCCAAGGGGCTAAACACCTATGGCCCAGAAGGTCTCGGGGAAGCGGTACGCTCAAGCCATTTTCGAGTTGGCTCTACGCGAGGAGCAGGCAGAGCCCTGGTCCGCGGAGCTCGAAATGGCCCAAGGTGTCCTTCAAGACCCCGAGTTCAACGCGTTTCTGAAACATGCGGATGTTTCGATTGAGCAAAAAACCAGGTCCATCGACGCGGTTTTGAGCGAGCTTCACCCACTGGTCCGCAACACCATGCACGTATTGGTAGCCCGCGGCCTGGTGGACCTGGCTTCCGATATCCAGGAATCGTACACCGAACTCCTGGACCAGCACCTGGGGCGTCAACGCATTGGCGTCACCTCGGCAGTTGACCTGGATCAGGCTGAATTGGACCGCATCGCCGCGTTCGTATCCCGTCTTATTCGCAAGGAAGTGGTGGTGTCTACCCAGGTGGACGAATCCATCCTGGGCGGCGTGGTTATTAATATTGGCGATCAGTTGCTGGACGGCAGCACCCGGTCGCGTTTGGAATCGCTGCGCACCCGCCTGCACTCACCGGCGTCAACTCCCGGTTCTTGAGCACGGGTCTCTGGACCTTTTCTTGGGGTTTCATGAGTATTAATCAGGCTGGCAAGTTCTAAGGAGAACCGCGAATGGCCATTAGGGGACAGGAAATAGTTTCTCTGATCAAACGCCAGATCGAGGAGTTTGGCGGAGACCTCACCCTGGTGGATGTGGGCACCGTGGTCCAGGTGGGCGACGGTATCGCCAGCATCCAGGGGTTGCAGGGAGTCAGGTCTAACGAATTGTTGGACTTCGGCAATGACGTCCTTGGCCTTGCCTTGAACCTGGAAGCCGACCTGGTGGGCGCCGCTATTCTCGGAGACCCCAACTCGGTCAAAGAGGGCGACCGGGTCCGGTCTACCGGAAGGATCATTGAGATCCCGGTTGGGGAAGCCCTGATGGGACGTGTAGTTGACCCCATGGGGCGTCCGTTGGACGGAAAGGGCCCTGTCGTTACCAACCAGACCCGCTCGGTGGAGCGAATTGCTCCCAACGTGGTGGTCCGTAAATCGGTGGATACCCCGGTCCAGACCGGCATCAAGGCTATCGACTCGATGATTCCGATAGGCCGGGGCCAACGCGAACTCATCATTGGCGACCGCTCCACCGGCAAGACGGCGATTGCCCTGGACACCATTATCAATCAGAAGGGCGGAGACCTTATTTGCATCTACGTGGCAATCGGCCAGAAACAGGGGAAAGTGGCCCAGGTGATTGCTACGCTGGATGAGGCCGACGCCATGGGCCACACCATTGTGGTCAACGCGGGGGCGGCCGACGCAGCGCCCCTTCAGTACATAGCTCCTTACGCCGGCTGCGCTATCGCGGAACAGTTCATGGACGAGGGAAAGGACGTGCTCATCGTCTATGACGATTTGACGAAGCACGCCTGGGCCTACCGGCAAATGTCCTTGCTGCTGCGCCGGCCGGCCGGACGAGAGGCCTACCCCGGGGACATTTTCTACCTCCACAGCCGGTTGTTGGAGCGGGCCGCCAAGCTGGACGACGACCATGGCGGGGGCTCCATCACCGCCTTGCCGATCATTGAAACCCAGGCGGGCGACGTGTCGGCGTACATTCCCACCAACGTGATTTCAATTACCGACGGGCAAATCTACCTGGAGCCTGAGCTGTTCAACGCCGGTATTCGGCCGGCGGTGAACGTTGGCCTTTCCGTCTCCAGGGTTGGCGGCGCGGCTCAAACTAGGGCTATTCGCCGGGTTGCGGGCCAATTGAGGTTGGAGCTGGCCCAGTACCGGGAATTGGCCACCTTCGCCCAATTCGGCACGTCAGACTTGGATGCAGCCACTACGGCTCAACTGACGCGAGGCCAACTCGCCACCGAAATTCTCAAGCAACCCCAATACCGGCCGCTGTCTCTGGCTGAAGAGGTGACCATTTTGTTCGCCGTCAACGCCGGGTTGCTGTCGGACATACCCCTGGACCGGTGCGGCGACTTCCAGGACCATTTGCTCCGCCACGTGGCTTCAACTCACCCGGACATCGGCGCGGCAATCACCGAAACCGGCAACCTGACGCCCGAATTGGAAGCCCGGTTGACCGAGGTTATCAACGAGGCCAAGGCGGGGTTCAATGCCTAGGCTATGGCCTAGGTCATACGGTTGCCGGAGCACGCATGATAAGCCCAGGCCCACGATAAAATGCCAAGTGTAAGAGACATACGCCGCCGCATCCGCAGCGTGGAAAACACCAGTAAGGTTACCAACGCCATGTCCCTGATCGCCGCGTCCAAGATGCGCCGGGCACAGCAGGCGGTAACCCAGGGGCGGCCCTTTGCGGAAAAAATCCAGGATGTCATCACCCACCTGGCCGCCCAACCGGCTGACGACTCCGACGTGGTGCATCCCCTGCTTCAGGTAAGGCCGGTCCAGAGGATTGGAGTCTTGGTAATCAGCCCCGATCGAGGACTCTGTGGGGGCATGCACTCCAACCTGAACCGTGCGGTTGCCCAATTCATTGTGGGCCAGACTGTTCCGGTGCGGGTGATCGCCGCGGGGCGCAAGGGCCGGGACTTTATGATCCGGACTGGTCAGGACGTGCAGGCGGTGTTCACCGATTTGGGAGAGCGCCCGGAACTGGCCGATACCATCGCCATGTCACATCTGGTCATCGACGCTTATATGGAAGGAGAGGTTGACGAGGTGTACCTGGCTTACACCAAGTTCGTCTCCACGGTGTCCCAGGACCCAGTGGTCGAGCGGTTGCTGCCGGTGACGCCCGCCGAGCTGACCGGGGCGGAAAGGGTCGGCTACATCTACGAACCCGACAGCATTTCAGTGCTGGAAAGCCTGCTACCGCGCTTCGCAGAGATGGAAATTTACCATTCCTTGTTGGAGTCCATCGCCAGCGAGCAGTCGGCCCGGATGGTGGCTATGCGAAACGCCACCGACAACGCCAACGGCTTGGTGGACGATTTGACTCTGGTTATGAACAAGTTGCGCCAGGACAGCATCACC
The DNA here is from genome assembly GCA_965226825.1 of Dehalococcoidia bacterium. Taxonomy (GTDB): domain Bacteria; phylum Chloroflexota; class Dehalococcoidia; order Lucifugimonadales; family UBA3495; genus Io17-Chloro-G2. The sequence continues at coordinate 1,623,370 of CBDDED010000003.1, read as the reverse complement.
AACGAGCTTCTCGATTTGATCGGAGGCCAAATAGCCGCGGAAGGCTAGGGGGCCTGAAGAGGTTTCGGCCGGCGCCGATTCAAGAATCCCGAGATACCCAAGACTTCAGGGACCCGTAGGGGAGAAAGCAATGGCCACCGGAAAAGTAGCGCAGGTAATCGGCACCGTTGTCGACGTGGAGTTTCCCCCCGACCAACTGCCCAAGCTGTTTGACGCCTTGGACTTGGACAACGGCGGTGAAAAACTGGTCTTGGAAGTCCAACAGCATGTCGGCAACAACTGGGTCAGATGTCTGGCCCTAGGAGCCACAGATGGGCTGGCGCGAGGCGTCTCGGTAAATGACACTGGCCAGAAAGTGATGGTGCCCGTGGGGCCGGAAACCCTGGGACGCCTTTTCGACGTTACTGGCACGCCCCTGGATAACCTCGGGCCCGTGGAAGCCGGCCAGACCTGGCCGATACACCGGGACCCGCCTGCTTTCGACGACCAAAACCCCGGCATCGAAATTCTGGAGACGGGGATCAAAGTATTTGACCTGATTACCCCGTTTATGAAGGGCGGCAAAATTGGCGCTTACGGCGGCGCCGGTGTCGGAAAGACCGTAATCATCCAGGAGTTAATCCGAAACATTGGTGCGGTCCACAAGGGTGTTTCGGTTTTCGCCGGTGTCGGCGAACGCTCCCGCGAGGGCAACGACCTTTGGCACGAAATGCAGGACTCGGGGGTGCTGGAAAACACCGTCCTCGTCTTTGGCCAGATGAACGAGGCCCCGGGCGTGCGCGCCCGGATCGGTCTCACCGGGTTGACCATGGCCGAGTTCTTCCGGGATGAGCAGAACCAGGACGTCTTGCTGTTCATCGACAACATCTACCGATACATCCTGGCCGGAATGGAGGTCTCGGCGCTACTGGGGCGCATGCCCTCCGCGGTGGGTTATCAGCCAACCTTGAGCACCGAGATGGGCGCCCTTCAAGAGCGCATCACCTCAACCAAGGGTGGCTCTATTACGTCATTCCAGGCCATCTACGTCCCCGCTGACGACTACACTGACCCGGGAATCGTCACGACCTTCGGGCACTTGGACGGTGTGGTGTCACTGGAGCGCTCTCTGTCAGCCCAGGGACTCTATCCCGCGGTGGACCCGCTCGCCTCTTACTCCCGCATTCTGGAACCCCGGGTTGTCGGAGAGGAGCACTACCGGCTGGCCCGCGCGGTGCAGCAGGTGCTCCAACGCTACAAAGACCTTCAGGACATCATCGCAATCCTGGGCATCGAAGAATTGTCCGAAGAGGACAAGCTGACGGTAATGAGGGCCCGAAAAATTCAGCGCTTCCTGACCCAACCCTTCTTCGTGGCCGAGACCTTCACCAACCAACCCGGGAAATACGTGCCGGTCCGCGAAACAGTGCGTGGGTTCGCCGAAATTCTGGACGGCAAATACGATAGCCTACCGGAGCAGGCGTTTTACATGGTGGGGTCCATAGACGAGGCAATCGAAAAGGCCGAACAAATGCAGGGAGCCGGGTAGGCAACCGTATGGCTACTATGCGGCTGGAGATCATAACCGCCGAACGGCAGGTTTACAGCGAGGACGTAGAGGTCTTGGTTGCGCCCGGAATCGAGGGCCAGCTGGGGATCTTGCCCCATCACGCCCCGCTCATGACGGCGTTGCAGCCGGGTGAGCTGCTTATCAGGAAGGACGGCGAAGAGACCTACTTGGCGGTGACCGGGGGCTTCCTAGAGGTCATCGGCAACACGGTGACCATCCTGGCCGATGCCTGCGAGCGGTCCGACGAGATTGACGAGCAAAGGGCTCAAGAAGCCATTGACCGGGCCCGCGAGCGGTTGGAGCGTCAGGACGTCGATATCCAGTTGGAACAGGTGGCGGTTACCATGCGGCGAGCCCAGGTCAGGCTCAACGTGGCGCGGCGACGACGGGCCCGGAGCGCTCCGGGCGCAGCCGGCCAGCCTTCCTGACCTCTACCCCTTCTAAGCTCCCCCTGGAGTTTTCGGCCCGAAACTCCGGTTCAACCGCGGCCCGGTTAGTCCGGCCTGCCGCTCAGGTAGAAGGTCATTGATTGGAGGGACAGGATCGGATCGATGTTTCGCACCCTAACTCCCCTTTGCACCTGAGGGGTGATGGGAGCGTAATTCAGGATCGCCTGGACTCCGCAATCGACCAACTGGTCGATCACTTCCTGCGTCTGATTTACCGGCACAGCCACGATTGCTATCGATATTTGTTTTTCTCGCACCACCCGGTCCAGTTGGTCCATCGGCAAGACTGTAAGTCCGGCTATTTCTTCTCCGACCACTCCGGGGTCTCCGTCGCAGGCCGCTACCAGCCGAAACCCGTCGGGGGTGAATCCGGGGTAGCTCAAAATCGCCCGGCCCAGCCGGCCGACTCCCACCACGGCCACGTTCCACTGGACGTTTAACCCCAGGATTTCCTTGAGCCTCTCTAAAAGGTGAACAACATCATAGCCGCGTCCCTGTTTGCCAAATCGGCCAAAGTAGCTCAAGTCTTTGCGGATCTGCGCCGGTGTAACCTGCAGCAGTCCGCCAAGCTGATGAGAACTGACCACTTTGGCGCCGTCCTCCAAAAGGCGGCTAAGGATGCGCACATATTGAGGCAGGCGCGCTACCACTACCTCTGGCACTTCTACCGGACTCGGTTGGCGAGTTGAAGGGTTAGCCGCCATGCATTGGACCCACCTTGAACACAGCAGATTGTCGGTGGCCCGCCGTCAGCGGGAGTTTGAGTGCCGCCGCCGATTTGCGCTTGGGAAAACGTCTATCGATTACCTGGAATGACGCCATTATAACCGATATTATGGTATTGCTCCGGGAATTACTCAATCGGGATTCGTAATCGCGCCCGGCGTCCGGTTTGCTGAAAAACGATGATTTGCGTCTTAAGCGGATGGGCGCCATCGAAGGAGAAACAGGTTGCATATAGGCGTCTGCCGGTTGTCACTGTTCCTGCCTGGTTCCGGTAGCCTGAAGGCCAAGCGCCAGACTTCCCGGTCATTGTCAGACCGCATCCGGAACCAATTCAATGTGTCCGTGGCCGAGGTGGAGGACAACGACCTGTGGCAAAGACTGACCTTGGGCGTTAGCTGTGTGAGCAACGACTCCGGCCACGCCCATGAGATGCTCTCCAAGGTTGTTTCCTTTGTCGAGTCTGCGAGAGGGGATTTTGAGGTTTTGGACGTCGATACTGAGATCATCTCCGGTGTTTAGTAGTGGAAACCGCAATCTGCGGGTTATAATGAGCAGGTACCGGTTCTCCGGATAACGGATTCCTCATGAAGGCACACTCTTGACGCTCCAGACCAGCCTTTGTAGACTTTCGGACGAAGACGAACGCAAGGCGAGCACGGGCCGCAGGCTCGTCAAGCCGCGGGGAACCCGACGGCTCATTTGGAATCGGACCGCGGCAGCTTCGAGTTAATAAAACCACTTTAAGGAGGACCCACTATGTATGCAGAAATGGACAGTGTCGAGGCCGGCCTAAAATTCAAGACTCGGGCCGGGCTGATCGTCGAGACCACCGGAGTCAGCCAGCAAATAGAAAACCACGAATTACACGTCCACGAGGTGGTAATCGTTGAGGGCGAAGGGCAGGGCGAAAAATATCTGCACAATCTGGACTTCGCGGAGCAAGTCTAGAAGCCTGCAGTGAACCGCCGCCAGTTGCCCGTCACGCAGTTGCATTGGGGTTACCGTTGATTCACCGTTGAGTTGTATCCGCGGGTGAACCCCGACTTTAACAATCCGGGACCTTGGATGAACCACACAAAAAATCCCCCGCTCCAAATCAGGAGCGGGGGATTCGGTGTCATCTCCGGCAAAGCGGCGTGTTCCGGGAGGAAACGTCGCCTTTTGAGGTATTGGGCCGGGCGTGTTTCGACTTTTCCGGCGAGGCACCGTCCCAGGATGTGGGCCGGCATCCGGTTGTTGAGGGTTCCCTCTAGAAATCGACGTCGGCGATGCTTCCGTTACCCGGGCCTAGCTCACCCGCTCTTGAATCGCCTTCATCAAATCCTGAAGATCGGGGAAAATGTGGGCGTTGGGCTCGTGACGGTGCTCCGCCACCACGTCGCCGTCAATGATCACGTCGAATTTTCCATGTGGGCCGGGGGTGAGTTTGAAGGTGCTGATGTGCTCCCCCACCCGGCTCAGCGCTTCTCCTGCCATCCAGGCAGCACGGAGGGCGTGGCCTCAATCCCAGCAATAGAGAATTTCCAATTCCATCTTTTTGTCAGTCGCCATATCTTCCTCCCTGCGGCGCCCATGACCGCTTGAACAAAGCCGATTTGGACCTAATTGCGCCACATGGCCGCATAATATGGCCGCCCGATGTCAAAGTCAATCGGACAGCCGGGTCCTCCGGCGCAATCGGATTCTATAGCCAGAGGATTCGCGGAAACTGATTCAGTCACACGGTTGGTGCTGCGGTATTCCCCTGCTCCTCCCCCGCTTAACTCTTACTCCGTTGGGTGCGCCTCTTGGTCGCCGCCGGGTTCCCCATTGTTGAGGTCGCCCATAAATTGTTCCAGTGCGTTCCAGTAATTCTCGCCGCCACTGGTCGAGGTGTCGTTGTGGGACGCATTGGGCAGAACTAGAAACCGTTTGGGTTCGTTGGCTGCATGGAACAACTTTTCCGCCTGGGCCGGTGGGACCGTATCGTCCAGCGCGCCGTGGACGATCAAGACCGGCCGGTTTACCAGGGCGATTGTTTTGACGGAGTCAAATCTTTCCCGGGTTAACCATCCCACCGGCAGGAACGGGTATCCCAATTTCGCCATGTCCTCCACCGAGGAGAAGGGCGAAACCAGGACTAGCCCCAGGGTAGGTTCGACCGAGGCGAGATTCACCGCGACCGCTGCCCCCAGGGAACGGCCAAAATACACGATTTTGTCCGACGTAACTTCCGGCCTTTGTGTCAAGTATTTCAGGGCTGCCCTGGCGTCCGCATAGACGCCTTGCTCGGTGGGCTTCCCTTCGCTGTGCCCGTAGCCCTGATAGTCAAAGATCAACACATTCACGCCCAGCCGGTGGTGGACCATTGCGACTTCTTCCACCCGGTGGGATATGTTGCCGCCATTCCCGTGCAGCCAGAGCCACGTCATCGATTTGTCCGCAGTCTGGCCCGGTATAAACCAACCGTGCAGCCTGCGCCCCTCGACGGTGGTGAAGTTTATCTCCTCGTAGGACAAGCCGGCCATGCCGGGGTGAGTGATCAACTCCCGAGTGGGGAAGAAAATGAACCTGCTTTCCAACTGGGTCCAAAGGAAACCCATAATCACACCCAGCGCCAGAGCCAAGCCTACTGCCGCCCCCAGCCATGGGGCCAACCGGCGCCGGCTGAGGTTCGTCCATCCGGCGGGCGTTAGACTATCGGAACAGCCTGGCAAAGAGATTAACCAGCACGGTCAAGGCAAGGCTCAGGAGAAGCATGGTCACCAGCGGCACGAAAATCGTTACGCCGCCTTTGCGGAACAAAAGGTCTCCGGGCAAACGACCCAGCAACGGGATCTTGGGGGCCAGAACCAAGACCACTCCAACGGCCAGCAGCGCCAGCCCGAGTGTGATTAGAAGCCGGCCAAATCCGTGGATTTCCAAGTCACCCCGGCGGGCGATTCCCCGACGCGTGGCTATTGGGGGGAGGGGTCAACTCGAGGGCAAGATTTGGGGGATAGGAGGTTGTTTCCTTTTCCACCGCCGCCTTTTTCCCGGCCACCTCCCGCACTTCAGGACATGTGGCCTGGCAATCGGGGCACCAAATCTCGTCTCGGGCTACCAGCAGCAAGTTGTCCAGCTTGATGGAGTAGCTGTCAATCTCGCAATGGCAAACACCGCACTTGCGCAACACCGTAACATCGGGTTTGGGCAGTGGAAGCGGCATGGTGTTTTTCTCCCGGTTTCCTCTTCCTGATGCTGTTCCCCTAACGCTGGCGGGGAATTGACGTTAGGTCAATCTTCCAGGCTTTCCGCCAACAACTCCAAAACGTCCTTGGCTTGCTTGCTCTGGTCCATGCCCTTGGCCTGAATACCCTCGGTCATCATCTGCATGCAGAAAGGACAGGAAACCCCAACGGTGTCGGCGTCGGTCTCCAGGAAGTGATCGGTGCGGGCGTGGTTGATTCGCGTTCCCTGGCTTTCCTCTATCCACATATGCCCGCCGCCGGCTCCGCAGCAAAAGCCTCTTTCCCGGCAACGGGGCTCCATTTCAACCAATTTCAGACCCGGAATCGCTTTGGCAACGTTCCTGGGCTCATCATAAATCCCGTTGTGGCGGCCCAGGAAGCAGGAGTCGTGGTAGGCCATCGTCGTGTTGACCATTTTGATGGGTTTTACCCGCCCATCTTTGATCAGTTCGTCCACGTATTGGCTGTAGTGCAACACCTGGTAGTCTCCGCCAAACTCGGGGTACTCGTTGCGCATCGTATTGAAACAGTGGGGGCAGATTGTGACTATTTTGGTGACCTTGTGTCGGTTCAGGGTTTCTATGGCCCCCTGGGCCAGGATCTGGAAAAGGTATTCATTCCCCATGCGGCGCGCCGGGTCTCCGGTACAGGTTTCTTCCTCACCCAGGATTGCGAAATCCACTCCGGACGACTTCAAAACCTTGACCATAGACCGGGCGATGCCCTGACTGCGCTGCTCCAACGCACCGGTGCACCCCACCCAGAAAAGCACTTCCGCTCCGGGGTTTTCGGCTATGGTTGGCACGTCCAGCCCTTCAGCCCAGTCGGTGCGGGAGAATTGAGTGCCCCGCCAGGGGTGCCCGCGTTGTTCCATGCTGAGCAGAGCGTTCATCCCCGTTTCCGGAATTTTTGATTCTTCCAGCACCAGGAAACGCCGCATGTCCATTATCGTCGGAATGTGCTCAACCACTACCGGGCACTCTTCCATACAGGCGCCGCAGGACACGCAATCCCAGATTGCTTGCTCGGGGATCGCCTGGCCGATCAGCGGCGTCGGCTCGGTGTGTTCCGGATTCCGCGCGCCCTGGTGGCCGATGGCAACCATGTGGTCTTTCAGATTTTCCACGATGTGCATCGGCGACAGCGCCTTGCCTGTCAGGTTGGCGGGACACGCGTCGGTGCAACGCCCGCAAACCGCGCAGGCGAACCCGTCGAGCAGTTGCTTCCAGGTGAAATCTTGCACCCGACCCGCTCCGAAGCGTTCCGCGTTTTCCAGGTCCATCGAAGCCAATGCACCTCGGGGTTCCAATGACCGGAAGAAAGCATTGAGAGGGGCGGCGATCATGTGCATGTGCTTGGAAAATGGAATATAGATAGCGAACCCCAGGATAATTCCCAGGTGGACCCACCAGAACACTCCTTGCAGAACATTTGCCGCGCCCTGGTTAATGCCAATTGCGTTGAACCAGCGGCCCAACGCACCGCCAACCAGAACCTGGGCTTCCGGGCCGGCGCCGCCCGAAGCCACGAAGAACCCGTGAGTCAGCAGCGTGGAAACCATTAGCGCGGCAATCATCGCCACTACGATCACCGAGTCCAGGTTTCGGGTAAGGTCAAAGCTCAAACGCCGCGGCTGGACCACCCAACGGCGGACCAGGGCCCACGCCAGCATGACCAGCAGGACAACCGAAAGGATATCCAAGTAAGTGCTGTAGACCCTGACTCCGGTAGCGGTCAATAGTGTTTCCGGGAACGCGTGCCAGATCGATCCGACAAAAATGAAAATCAGGTAGCTTAGAGAGAAGGACAGGAAACCCCAGAAGATCAGGGCGTGGCCTATTCCCGCCCAGTCCTTCTTTGGCACCCGTTGTAAGACCTTCCGTTGCCCCAGGACAATACTGATTGCCCCGCTGGTGCGCTGCCAAAGATGGTCGAATCGGGCCACGCTATTGCCCTGCCTGACCAACCGGACCACGCGGTAGTACAGCAGATAGTTGGAGCAGAGCAATACCAGAGCCGTGGCAATGTAAACGCCTACCCAGATTGGGACTGGGCCAATGTCTCCCGGAGGCACCATTTTCGCTTACCACCTCTGGATAAAACTGCCGCACTAGTCTAACACGACACGCCCTCCGAACGCCTGAACGGGTTGTTGCAACATCTCCCGGTTAGCGCTGGGCCCATGACGGTTTGAAACGGTGAAGTCGAGGTTTATTCGAGAGAAATTAGATTTCGAATTGCCTGTGCTTGGCCTTGATATAGCTTTCTCAACCAGCTAGAATCCCCGCCGATGATGGCGTTAACTCCAACGTCCGGCCCTGGAACTGGGGTTTGGGCCGCAATGGCTTCCCGCCGCGAGCCGGTTTCTTGGCGGTCGCGGATAATTCTCGGTTGACCAGCAATATTACCCACATTGAAGCCGGAAAAACCCGGTGCTTGGTAACCCAGGTCTGCAACAGGGCGATGAGTTTCCGAACATCAACCCAATGCGTCTACGGGCAATCCTCGACTACCCCCCAAAGTTAGTAAACGTATGAAGATCGCTAGATTCCGCGCCGGACGCCGGGCCGCTTTCGGCGTGGTGGAAGGCAACGAAATTGTGGAGACCCGGGGAAGTATATATTCCCGGTTCAGGTTGACCGACAACCGGTTTGCCCTGGCCGATGTAACGCTTCTGCCCCCCACGGAGCCGGCGGCTATTTGGGGGCCCGGCGTTAATTTCCCGGACCGCGTGGATGCGGCGGCGTCCCTGCGTGGAGATTCCTCGGTTCCCAGTCTTGAATACCCCGAACCCTGGCAGAAAGGACGTAATTCTCTGACCGGCCCGGGGAACCCGATTATCATCCCCAAAGACTCCGATGGGGAAGTGCATTTCGAGGGGGAGGTGGTGGCTGTCATTGGCAAACAGTGCCGCCGCGTTGCCCCGGACCAGGCTGGGAGATACATCCTGGGCTACACTTGCGGCAACGACGTCAGCGAGCGGACCTGGCAGAAGGAAGACCGGACGCTCTGGCGCGCCAAGGGCAGCGATACCTTCTCCCCCGTTGGCCCTTGGATTGAAACCGATGTCGACCCCCAACAACTGGAGTTGTTGGTGAAGCTCAATGGCCAGGAAATGAGCCGGTCCAAAACGAGCAGCATGATCTTCCCCTTCTCAGGGATTATCAGCTACATCAGCCAGCACGCAACGCTGTATCCCGGCGACCTGGTATTCTCCGGCGGGTCCGGGGCTTCTCGCCCCATGAAACCAGGGGACTTGGTGGAAGTGGAAATACCGGGAATTGGCATCCTTTCCAACCCGGTGACCGCGGAGTTCGATTCCTCGGGTGAATGAAGGCCCTCGGATGAAAGAAGGGACGGGGCAGGGCTACAGCCTTAGCAGGTTCAAGAACCCCTTCTCACCCCGATGAGGGCCGACTACCGCTAGCCTTAGTTGCTCTTGTTGAAACAGGTTCTGGGCCACCCGAGCCACGTCTGCCGCTTCCACGGCGTCGATCCGGTCGGCTACCTGTTCCGGAGAAGACACCTCTCCCTGGAGCATTTCCTGGGACCCCAGCCAGCTTGCCACCGTCCGGGAATCTTCCATGCGAAGCATCAGCCGGCCTTTGGTGTACTCTTTGGCCTTGGTTAATTCCTTGGCCGGAGGCTCTTCTCGCATCCCGTCTAGTTCCTTTATCACCGCCCTAACCGCTTCCCGGCTCTTCTTTGGCTCTACTCCGCAGTACACCACCAGAGAGCCACAATCCTTGAAAAAGTTGGTAGAGCTGTTGACGTCGTAAGCCAGGCTCTTCTGCTCCCGGAGGTTCATAAACAAGCGACTGCTCATCCCGTCGCCCAAGATTACGTTGAGCATGGTCAGCGCGTACCGGTCGGGGTGTCCCAGAGGCAGGCCCGGCAGCGCCAGGCAAAGGTGCGATTGGTCGCTGCGCTTTTGCTCCACTCTCACCGCCGCCTCCGGCGGAGCGTCCGTCGCCGGTTCCCAAGGCAACGCCGTCTGGGGCGACCAGTGGCTGGTTGCGTCTGCCAGGAGGTCTGCCACCTCTTCGTGGGAAACGTTGCCGGCCACCGCCACCACGGTGTTGGCCGGATTGTATTGCTTCTCCATATATTCCCGGATCTGATGCTGGGTGATGTCGTTTACCGACTCCAGGGTGCCTCCTACGTCTCGGCCCATTGCCTGGTCCGGCCATAGGATTTCGTCGATCAGCGTGTCCACCCGATAGGACGGAATGTCCTGGGTCATTCGCAGTTCTTCCTGAATGACCTCACGCTCCTTCTCCACTTCTTCCGGGTCCAGAATTGGATGAAGGATCATGTCCATCAGCACGGCGAACGCCGTTTTGAAGTGAAACTGGGGCACCTTGCACCAAAAGACGGTCATTTCCCGGTCGGTGCTGGCGTTCATCACGCCCCCAACCCCCTCGATGGCTTCACTGACCGCGCCCGCCGTGGGCCATCGCTCAGTGCCCTTGAACGGCAGGTGCTCCAGGAAGTGGGACAGCCCCGCCGTCTCAGCGGCCTCGTAACGGGAGCCGGCGCCGACGCATACAAGGATGGAGACCGATCGGGTATGGGGCATTGAGGATGTCAAAAGGCGCAGTTGGTTGTCCAGGACCAGGCGTTGGTGCATAGAGCCTCATAATTTGGGCCCCGCGGCGCTTCAAGCGCCACGGGGCCGGCATTCAAAACGGATCTTCTGGTTGAGTAAACAGGCGGGGAGACGAACGTCGTCAGGAACCGCGCCAGGACACGTCTCCGCATAGCTCCGGGGGATGAGAGCGGGAAGCAAAGTCCTGGTAGTCCAGCCTTGCCTCGCCAATGGTGGTGTCCAGGCCGTGTCCGGGATAAACGGCGGTTTCATCGGGCAGGACCAGAAGCTTGCGGGTGATGCTGTCGATGACCTGCTGCAGCGCCTTGGGGCTCCGGGTCTTGCCGGGTCCCCCGGGGAAAAGCGTGTCACCGGAAAACAGGTGATTGCCGATCAACATGCACACGCCGCCTTCGGTATGGCCCGGCGTGTCCAAAATCCTCAGCTCCCGGTTTCCAAATTTGATGACGTCTCCATCCTTGAGGGCGAGGTCGGCGTTCCGGGGCAGCCCGTCAGTGTCGTTCAGGCCGATTCCCACCGGGGCCTGGATAGCGCCGGTGATCTCGTCGAATCCCAGCAGATGGTCCTGGTGCTTGTGGGTTATCAGGATTGACGTGATTTTCACGTCGCCAACGGCCGCCAGGAGCTTTTCCGGCTCCGCCGGCGTGTCCACGATAATGCCTTCGTTGGTCTCCGGACAGGAGAGAATATACCCGTTGTTGTTATAGGGCCCCATGTTGATTTTGGTTATCTTCACTTCGCCGTCGTAATGAAGCGGCATGCTATCCTCCATTCTTTTACTGGGAGACGGTGGTCATTGTAGCAAAGTTGGGCGGCAGGGCTGCACCGGGTCAGGCGCCGACCGCCGCGGGCTCTGGCTCCACGGCGGCATTTGCCCGGCCCGCTGCGAGACCTTTGCCCAGGTATATTCCGGTGAAGGAGTCCGGGTTGCCGGCGATGTCTTCGGGAGTTCCCGTGGCAATGACGTACCCGCCCGAGTCGCCCGCCCCCGGTCCCAGGTCAACGATCCAATCGGAGTTTTTGATAATGTCCAGGTTGTGCTCGATCAGAAGCACGGTGTTGCCGGTGTCCACCAGGCGATGCAGTACCTTCAGCAGTGCCGCGCAGTCCGAGAAGGAAAGGCCGGTGGTGGGCTCATCCAGCAGGTACAGAGTCTTGCCGGTGGCCCGCTTGGAAAGCTCGGTGGCCAGCTTCACCCGCTGGGCTTCGCCTCCGGAGAGGGTGGTCGCCGGCTGGCCCAGGCGGATATACCCCAGACCCACGTCCCGCAGAGTCTCCAGCTTGGGCCTGATTCTGGGAAAGTTCACAAAGAACTCAAACGCCTGGTCCACGGTCATCGCCAGAACGTCGGCAATGCTCTCGTCCCGCATCGTCACTTCCAGGGCTTCCCGGTTGTATCGGCGGCCCTTACAAATCTCGCAGGGCACGGTGACGTCGGGCAGGAATTGCATTTCAATCTGGTTGTACCCCTCGCCCTGGCAGGCTTCGCACCTCCCTCCTTTGACGTTGAAGGAAAACCGGCCCGGTTTGTAGCCCCGCACCTTGGCCTCCGGCAGGTTGGAAAACAGCTCCCTGATGGGGGTAAAAGCGCCGGTATAGGTTGCCGGATTGCTGCGGGGCGTACGGCCGATTGGCGACTGGTCTATGTTGATGACCTTGTCGATGTTCTCAATCCCCAACACGGAGGTGTGTTCCCCCGGAATGTCCTTGGACCGGTAAATGGCCTGGGCCATCCTCTTGTACAGGACCTCGTAGGCCAGGGTGCTTTTGCCGGAGCCGGACACCCCGGTGACGCACACGAGTTTGCCCAGGGGGATTTCAACATCCACGTTCTTCAGGTTGTTCTCCCGGGCGCCGGTAATCCGCAACTCCTTGCCGTTCCCCTCTCGGCGGTGGTCCGGTGTCGAGACGCGTTTTCGCCCGCTGAGGAACTGGCCGGTTAGTGACTCGTCGTGGTCCATGATCTCGTCGATCGTGCCGGTGGCTATCACCCGGCCCCCATGCTCTCCCGCCCCTGGGCCAAGGTCGGCAATGAAGTCGGCGGCCCGCATCATAGCTTCGTCGTGTTCCACCACCAAGACCGAGTTGCCCATGTCCCGCAGGTTAGACAGGGTGGAAATCAGCAGGTGGTCGTCGTGGGGATGCAACCCGACGGTGGGCTCATCGCACACGTACAGCACGCCGGTGAGCCCTGAGCCGATCTGCGTCGCCAGGCGGACCCTCTGGGCTTCTCCCCCCGAGAGGGTGCGGGCAGTGCGGTTCATGGTCACGTAATCCAGGCCAATGTTGGTCAGGAACCGGAGCCTCCCTTCAATCTCTTTCAACACCTGGTTGGCAATGGCCTTTTCCCTGGCGCCCAGGGTATCCCCATGGTGCTCACCGGGCGCGTCGGGGTCGATTTCCTGGACCCATTCCAACGCCTGGCCTATGTTCTTGGCGCCCACGTCCATGATGCCGAGGCCGCACACCCGGACGGCCAGGGCTTCCGGGCACAGCCTTTTGCCGTTGCAAGTTGGGCAGGGACGCTCGGTCATGTAACGTTCAATTTCCTGCCGGGTGTAGTCCGACTGGGTGTCCCGGTAGCGCCTCGCCAGGTTGGATACCACGCCTTCAAAGGTGGTCTCCCAGCGATATACCCGGCCCCGGTGGGTGCGGTGGCTGACCGTTACTTTGTTCGACTTGTTGCCATACAGGATGATGTCCAACTGATCCTGGCTCAGGTCCTTAACCGGCGTCTTGGCCGAGAATCCGTGAGACTCGGCCACCGACTCGATCAGGCTCAGATACCAACCGCTGGAATGGCGGCCGTGGCTCCACGGAGCAATGGCCCCCTCGCTCAAAGACAGCTCCGGATTGATGATAACCATGTCCGGGTCTACCTCAAGCCTATAGCCCAGACCGGTGCATTGGGGGCAAGCCCCGTGGGGACTGTTGAAGCTGAAGGTGCGGGGCTCGATCTCCGGCATGCTGGTGCCGCAGCCGGCGCAGGAAAATTGCTCGGAATACATGAGCTCGTCGCCGCCTTCAACCGTCACCTGGACCAACCCGTCCCCCTCCCGCAGCGCCGCTTCCACCGACTCGGCTACCCGGCTCATTTCGATATCCGGGCGGACAATCAACCGGTCCACCACAAGCTCGACGTAATGCCACTTCTGCTTGTTCAGCTTTACGTTGTCCATCTCGTCCAGCATGTGGATCTCATTGTTGACCCTTACCCTGACGAACCCCGCCTTACGTGCCGCTTCAAATATTTCTTTGTGCTCCCCCTTCTTGCGGCGGACCTTGGGCGCCAGCAGCATGATGCGGCTGTTTTCTGGCAGGGCCGTTATGGAGTCAACAATCTGGGAAACGGTTTGCCGCTCCACGGGCAGGCCGCACTTGGGACAGTGCGGCGTACCTACGCGGGCGAACAACAACCGCAGGTAATCGTAAATCTCGGTGACCGTTCCCACGGTGGACCGCGGGTTGTGGGAAACGCCTTTTTGATCGATTGAGATTGCCGGGGACAGACCTTCGATGTAATCTACATCCGGCTTGTCCATACGGCCCAGGAACTGGCGAGCGTAGGCTGAAAGTGATTCAACATAGCGCCTTTGTCCCTCGGCGTAGATAGTGTCAAACGCCAGCGAGCTTTTGCCTGACCCGGAGACGCCGGTGATCACCACCAGCTGGCCCCTGGGTATCTTGATCTCGATGTTCTTTAGATTGTGCTCTCGGGCGCCTTTGACGTGTATGAATTCCTGGGGCATTTGAACCTCATCCGCACCTCTTGTGGCGGGTTCATTTTAGCACTGTGAGGCTCGCTTTGGAGCACCCATTTCCTGGGCCGCCGCCAATCCGGTTCTTCCCGGAAAATGCGACGGCATCACGGCGTCCGGCCGTTAACAGTGGGGTTGTTTGATATGGTCCCGAGTCTCTTCGACGCGAAAAAAGTCTTCATTGGCGTGATTCATCTCCCTCCCCTGCCAGGCTCGCCCCGTTGGGGCGGGGACATGGATGCAGTGCTGGCGCGATCCACGGAAGAGGCGGCGGTTTTGGCCGAGGGAGGCGCCCACGGCATCATTGTGGAGAACTTCGGCGACGCCCCGTTTCGTATTGGCAGCGTCGATCCGGTGACCGTGGCGGCGATGACGTTGGCGGTGAAGCAAGTACAGCTAACGGCGCGTCTGCCCGTGGGCGTCAACATGCTCCGCAACGACGCCGCCTCCGCTATAGCTGTCGCCGCGGGAACCGGAGCGGCCTTCATCCGCGTCAACGTTCACTATGGAGTGATGGCGGCTGATGAAGGGTTGGTCACGGGAGAGGCGCATGAAACGCTGCGGCGGCGGCGGGACTTGGGCGTGGATGTGAAAATATTTGCCGATGTCCTGGTGAAACACGCAGCTCCAGTGGGGTCTGACGACCTGGGGTTGATGGTCCGGGAGACTTACGACCGCGGTCTGGCGGACGGGGTAATCATTTCCGGCCCCGCCACCGGCCAACCCACCGCAGCCTCGGACATAGCCGAAGCCCGCTCGGCTGCCCCCGACGGGTTTATCCTGGTCGGCAGCGGCGTCGATGAATCCAATGCCGCAGAGCTCCTCTCCGCAGCCGACGGAGCCATAATCGGCACCAGCCTCAAGCAGAACGGCATCATAAACAACAAGCTCGACCTGGAACGGGTGAAAGCCATGGCGGAAATCTTCCGCGCGTCAGCGTAAACTTCAGCCGGCTACCGGGGCGCAGCCATACTTCGTCTTGACGGAAAGAAACGAGACCAACCCTCAGAAGGACAGTCGGACAGAGTTTGTATTCTGCCAACCCATATCGACAAGTTGCTTATGCCCTGCCGAAACGCTATTGACCGGAACAAATTCCACGCACTATATTGTGCAAACTTGGCTGGACTTGACCCCATTGGTCGATAGGACAATGGCATGAGAACGCAAAACCCTTCGCCCAAGAGGGCTTCCAGTGACACTACGAAGAGTGAGTTCCAGCGTCTCGCTGACCAGTGGCGGGAGGAAACTGGCATGTTATCGTCGGTTTCCCAGATAACGATGCATCCAGCGTATCAACGGATCATTGGCATGGGAGAAAGAGCCGTTCCTTTCATTCTTCAAGATTTGGAAAAACGCCCAGATCACTGGTTTCGGGCATTACAGGCCATCACTGGGGAGAACCCTGTCCCTTCTGAAGCTGCTGGAAATCTAAGGCAGATGACTGAGGCTTGGCTGAATTGGGGGAGAGAGAAGGGCGTTGTGGCCAAGTGTGGTCCTGGAACCTAACAGGGAATCCCTCTTCCCGAATCTCGAACCGAACGAATACCCGGTAACCAGCGATGAAACACCGGAATACAATTGTGTAGCTTGGGCGGCGGAAGATTCTTCAAGGTGGTGGTGGCCCAGTTCAGACTACTACTGGCCTGAACATTCCCCGCTGGAAGAAAGCCTGGCGAGCTTTCGAAGCGTATTCGAGGCGATGGGCTATCAAGAATGTGCAGCTGACGACTTGGAGGCCGGATTCGAAAAGGTTGCGATTTTCGTCGATGAAGAGAGTTTCCCAACCCATGTGGCTAGG
This sequence comes from Dehalococcoidia bacterium, assembly GCA_965226825.1. Lineage (GTDB taxonomy): Bacteria > Chloroflexota > Dehalococcoidia > Lucifugimonadales > UBA3495 > Io17-Chloro-G2. Next base: position 1,607,269 of record CBDDED010000003.1, on the reverse strand, counting down.
CAGGTGGAGAATGGCAACTGGACCAGCAAACTCGGCCGATGGCAGGATATAGAACATCAATCCATCCAGGCGCTGGCCGGGACTGCATCGATTTATGGGCAGGTAGCCTTGCTCATGCGGCGGCCGAGGAGCCAAACCCCTGACTAGCAAACAAGCATATTCTTGTTTCGGCGGGGCCGCCGTCCTCTATAGCTATCTGATCGTAATTTGACGGGGTTGGATTCGGTGACTCCCTTTCGATCGCCACGCTGAGACACTGGCGAGCATCCGTTCCCCTGCCCTACCCGTTCCGCCGTATCTCGCAACCCGCGTCCTGCTCCATCGGCAACACCACTGCCGCGGAGTCCTTGTCCCCCAGACCTTGGTCCACGGCCCGGCGTATTGCGTTGTAGGCCAGGTCGGCGCTGGGAGTGGCCATGCCCAGTCCGGTGGTCAATTCCTTGATCAAGCCCATGTCCTTCAGAAACACCGTCATTTGGGTGCGGGTTCCCTCAAAGTCCCGGTCCAGCATGACCGGAGCGTTTCGTCCCAGCATGAAGCTTTGACCCCAGCCCGAGTTGACCACTTCAAAGATCATCGCCGGGTCGGCCCCAGCCTTGGCCCCCACCAGCATGGCCTCGGCAGCCGCGACGGAGTGGATTCCCACCAACAGTTGGTTGATCAGTTTAGCGACGGCGCCGCTCCCCGTTGGCCCCATGTAGCGGACGGTCGCCCCGATGGCGTCGAAAACGCCAAGAACCCGGTCGTATCCCTCTCTAGGCCCTCCGGCCATGATGGTCAAGGTTCCATCTGTTGCCCTTTCGGTACCGCCACTGATGGGGGCATCCAGGAAAACGGAACCCCTGGCTTGGGCGGCCTCCGCACAAGCCCGCGACGTGTTGATTCCCACGGTGCTGTGGTCAACCAGAATCTGGCCCGGACGGGAGTTGGCTATAACCCCGTCATCGCCCAAAAACACCTGCTCAGAAGCAGCCACGTCGGTCAGGCAAGCCAGCACGACATCCGACTCCCGCGCGACTTCACCGGCGGACTCAGCGGGGACGGCGCCCAGGTCCGCCATTTCTCCAACCTTACCCCGGCTCCGGTTGTGTACGGTTAGCGGGAAACCGGCTTGGAGCAACCGCCGGCTCATGGGCATCCCCATTCGGCCGAGCCCGATAAATCCAACCTTCAATTCCGCCATGTACCCTCCGGTTTGGGATGAAGTCATCGCCGGCATGCGCCTCAAGTTGGGTTAAAGCTGCCTTCCAGCCTGAGGCTAGGCAGCGCCCAGGGCCCGGGCCGTGGTTCCGATCACATCGTCCAACACCGAGACCAGCTCATCCACTTCCCCGGCCGTGACGCAAAGCGGAGGCATGATGTTGATCACGTCACCGCCCCGCAGAAGCACGTTGCTGTCGGCAAACCCCTGGGTCATCCTGGCAGCCAGCCCCGCTTCCGGCGGGAAGTACGCTTTGGTCTCGCGGTCCTGCACAATTTCCAGGGCACACATGAGGCCCAGCCCGCGGGCATCCCCGATGATGGCGTGTTTCTGCTTCAACTCGTTCAGCCCGTCAAGCAGATACGCGCCCATGGCGGCGGAATTTTCCACCATGCCTTCGCGCTCCATGATTTCAATGTTTTTAAGCGCGGCCGCGGCGGCGACGGGATGGCCCCCAAAGGTGATAACGTGACGGAAGGCAGCCCCGGAGCTGCCCACGAAGGCATCGGCCACCGTCTTTCGGGCAATGGCGGCTCCCATGGGAATGTAGCCGCTCGTAATCCCCTTGGCCACGGCCATCAGGTCCGGCGTTACACCCCAATGCTCGCAGGCAAACATACGGCCGGTCCGCCCAAACCCGGTTATGACTTCGTCCGCTATCAGCAGGCAGCCGTACCGGTCGCACACTTCCCGCAAGAGCGGCCAATAGTTGGGGCCGGGCACCACGGCCCCGTGGGGGCTGGACACCGGCTCAGCCACTACGGCGGCCACAGATTTTGGTCCCTCGTGCTGGATGGCAGCTTCAATAGCGGCGACGCAGCGCTCTGCGCACTCTTCGGGCGTGGTCCCTCCCATCTCGCACCGGTAGGGGTTGGGCTGGGGCACGTGGACCGAACCGGGAAGCAGAGGCTCATAGTCTCCCTTGGGGAATAACGGCGCTCCTCCCAGGGCCAGAGTCCCAAAGGTGGCCCCGTGATAGGACCCACGCCGGCTGATGAATTTGTACCGGGTTGGTTCGCCTACTCGTTTGAAATAGGCCCGCGCCAGTTTCATGGCGGTTTCCACCGATTCAGAACCTCCGCTGGTGAAGAAGCAACGGGACAGGTCCCCAGGGGTTATGGCCGCCACTTTTTCCGCCAGCCGCACGGTGGCCTCGGTGGTGGACCCCATTGGCATGTAGGACAAGTTCAGCATCTGTTGGTAGGCTGCGTCGGCGATCTCGGTCTGACCGTAACCAACGTTCTTCAGCCACAACCCGGACATGGCGTCCATATAGGTCCGGCCGGTGGCGTCGGTGACGTGGACACCCTTGCCACTGACGAAAATCTGGGGCTCCCCCTTTTCCGCCATGTCGCTGGGCTCCCGAAGGTACACCCACAGGTGCTCCAGGGCCGTATCCTGCAATTCTTTCAACCGGTTATCGGCCGGTGCGGTCATAGTGTCCTCCGTTAGTCTTTGGTTGCCGGTGTCACCTGGGATATGCGACTGGGAATGCCTATGCAAAAGCTGGCAGCACCTTCTCTGCCAGCATTTCCATTGCCGGTTCCAACTCCTCAGGATTGCGCGTGTTGGACGAAATCACCAGGCGATGGACTCCCAGGGCTTCGTATTCTGCGGACCTTCGCAAAATCTCATCCGGTCCGGACCCCAACGCATAGCGGCCCCTCGACCCGGTTTCGCCAATGGCGGCGCTGACCGAAACGGGTATGTCCCCTGGGTCTCTCCCGCCTTCCACGGCTTTCTTGGCCAGGTAGTCCATTCCCCGGCGCAGTTGGTCCGCCTCCATGGCCATGGGATGCCAGCCGTCGCCCGATCGGGCGGCCCGGCGTATTGCGGCTTGGCTGGTCCCGCCGATAAGCAGGGGGATGTGGGGTTTCTGCACCGGCCGCGGCGAAAATTTCATCCCGGAAAAACTGTGAAACCTTCCCTCGTAGGCGGGGTTATCCTGGGTCCATAGCTCTTTCAGGATGGCGATGCACTCGTCGGTATAGGCCCCTCGGTCCTTGATGCTGCAGCCCATGGCTTCCAGTTCTTGCTCGATTACTCCCACTCCTACGCCCAGGAGTAGTCGGCCTCCGGAAATCACGTCCATCGTGGCGGCGGTTTTGGCCAACCGCATTGGGTTATGGTAGGGAAGGACCAGAACGCTGGTGCCCAGGCCGATACGCTTGGTGGTGGCGGCCGCGTAACTCAGAATCGAAAGGGGCTCGTAGTAGGGCCGGTCGCCGATCCGGTCGTGGACGTAGCTGACGTTAAACACGTGCTCGGCGGCCCAAACCGAGTCAAACCCCAGGTCCTCGGCCTTGGAAGCCAACCCCAGGACCAGCTGCACGTCTTCAATACCCTGGTTGTTCGATAGGGAAAACCCGATCTTCATCGCCCACTCCGGTAACGCCTTAAAAGCCCTTGGTCAGCCAACACGTCGTGTTTAAAGTTTACATGGGGAATCGCCCCGCCACAAACGGCGGCAGACCTGCGCTGCGTGGTCAAGTTGAAGCGGTGTCTACTTTGGGATAAGCTGGCTATGGCTACCCAAGAAACGGCATCAGTTTGCCTTGTGCGGCCCATCGCCAATGACTGAAAAAAGAAACCAAGCGGAGGCCCAACCATGACCACCGCAGTTTCCCCGGACAATCGAATCCAGGGCCGGGAGCGGGAAGAACTGGCCGAGTTGCTGAGGCGACGCGTCGATGGCGAGGTGCGCTTCGACACCTATTCCAGAATTCTTTATTCCACCGACGCCAGCATCTACCGGATGGACCCGGTCGGGGTCGTCATCCCGCGGAACGTTGACGACGTTCAGGCAGTGGTTGAGATAGCCAGGGACAACGGTGTTCCGGTGCTTCCCCGAGGCGGCGGCACCAGCCTTGCCGGGCAGACCGTGAACCACGCCATTGTGGTGGATTTCAGCAAGTACCTGAATCAATTGGTGGAGGTCAACCCGGAAGAATCTTGGGCCCGGGTCCGCCCGGGGATTGTGCTTGACCAACTCAACCGCCAATTGGCTCCCCACGGCCTGCAGTACGCCCCGGACCCCACCACGTCAAATCGGGCCTGTGTCGGCGGCGGCCTCGGCAACAACACCTGCGGCGCTCACTCAGTCATCTACGGAAAGACCTTGGACCACATCCAAGAAATGCAGGCGGTTCTTTCCGATGCTTCTCGGGTCCATCTCAAAGGGCTGGACACCGGCGAGTTGGAAGCCAAGCTCAGTGGCTCGGACCTGGAATCCGACATTTACCGGAAGCTGCGCCGTATTGCCCAGGACAACTCGGCCGAAATCGAAGCCCGGTACCCCAAAATCATGCGCCGGGTCAGCGGGTATAACCTGGACGATTTTCTTACCGATTCCCCCTTTAATCTGTCCAAGATGGTGGTCGGTTCTGAGGGCACTCTCTGCGTGGTAACCGAGGCCAGGGTCAACCTGGTGCCCCGGCCGACTATGACCGGCCTTTCCGTGGTCCACTTTGCCGGCATCGTTGAGGCCAGCGAGGCCACCCGTGAGATTCTTCGGCACGATCCGTCGTCCATTGAAATCATGGACAAAATTCTCCTGGACCGGTCCCGCGAGTCTATCGGTCACGCGAACAGCATGTCGTTCATAGAAGGCGACCCTGGCGCGGTCCTGGCGGTGGAGTTCTACGGCGAATCCGAGGCTGAACTCACCTCCAAGATGAACGGCCTGAAGTCGGACCTGGAACACCGTCGCCTGGGCTACGCCTGCGTTAACCTGCTGGACCGTGCGGCCCAGACCAACGTCTGGAACGTGCGCAAGGGTGGGCTGGGCCTGCTGATGAGCATTCGCGGGGACGCCAAGCCCCTGCCCTTTGTAGAGGACACGGCGGTGGACCCGGAAAACCTGGGGCCGTTCGTCCGCCGGTTCGACGAAATTGTGCGCAGTTACGGCACGGAGGCCGCTTACTACGGCCACGCCAGCGTCGGCTGCCTGCACGTGCGTCCTCTGGTGAGCCTGAAAGACGCCGACGGGATCGCCACCATGGTGGCCATCAGCGAGGAAATCAGCGACCTGGTGCGGGAGTTTGGCGGCTCCTTGAGCGGAGAGCACGGCGACGGAATTGTCAGAGGGGTTTGGACCGAGAAGATGTTCGGCCCCCAGATTTATCAGATGTTCCGCGAGGTCAAGGCTGCTTTTGACCCTCAGGGAATCATGAACCCCGGCAAGATTATTGATTGCCCGCCGATGACCGAAAATTTGCGTTTTGGCGCCGACTACCAGGCCAAGTCTCTCCCGACCAGGTTGGATTTTTCCCTGGACACCAACTTTGCCGGCGCCGTGGAAATGTGCAACGGGATGGGGGCCTGCCGCAAATTGGACGGCTCCATGTGCCCATCCTTTATGGCCACCAGGGAGGAAGAACACTCCACCAGGGGGCGGGCGAATTTGCTCCGAGCCGCCCTGTCAGGCCTGCTGCCCGAGGCGGAATTGGCCGGACCGAGGCTGCACCAGGCGCTTGACCTGTGCCTGGAGTGCAAGGCCTGCAAGGCGGAATGCGATTCGGGCGTGGACATGGCCAAGCTCAAGTATGAGTTCCTGGCCAACTACCAGAAAGTCCACGGCTCGTCCCTGCGAAGCCGGGCATTTGCCCAAATTAACCGGATCAACCGGCTGGGCAGCAGGTTCGCGCCCTTCTCCAATTGGGTTGCCAGAAGTCCGGTGGGAAAACTGTTTGGCAACCTGGCCGGGATTCACCCGCGGCGCTCCCTGCCGCCCTTCGCCTCACCCACGCTGGCGCAGTGGTTTCAAGCCAGGCAGCGCTCCCAAGCCAACCGGGGCCAAGCCAACCAGGAGTCGAAAACGGGCGCCGACGCGGGACTCAACGCCCAGCAGACCGTGGTCCTGTTCAACGATACCTTCATGAATTACAACTATCCCCAGGTGGGCCGGGCCGCAGTGGAAATCCTGGAAGCTGCGGGATTAAATGTCGTGTTGGCCGACGCCTGGTGCTGCGGCCGCCCGATGATTTCAAAGGGATTTTTGGACCAGGCGGCGGTCAACGCCGAACACAACGTGGACCAACTGTATGCCTACGCCGAGCAGGGCGCGGCTATCGTCGGCTGCGAGCCCAGTTGCTTGCTCACGTTGCGGGACGAATACCCGGAGTTGGTCAAGAATGACCGGGCCCGTACGGTGGCCGAGAACTCTTACCTGATCGATGAGTACCTGATGCTGCTTCACGGCCAGGGACGTCTGGATCTGCCATTCCGAGACCGTCCGAAGAAGGTCTTGTTCCACGGCCACTGTCATCAGAAGGCGCTGGCGGGAACAGCGGCCTCGATGGGCGTACTTCGCCTGCCTCCGGGTTGGGAAGCGGAGTTGGTCAACGCCGGCTGTTGCGGTATGGCGGGGTCATTTGGGTTTGAAAAAGAGCACTACGACATTTCCATGACCATTGGCAGTCAAGCCCTGTTTCCCGCGGTCAACGCCAAAGACGACGACTGGGAATTGGCGGTCATGGGTGTTTCCTGCCGCCAGCAGATAGAGGACGGTACCGGTCGCCCCGCCCGCCATCTGGTGGAAGTGCTACGCGACGCCCTGGACTAGGAGACCGGCGGCCGGTGGTCCGCCCAGGGTTTGGCCTGCTCGAATGCCGCTGATGCCTGCAACACCTTGGCCTCGTTCCCCTTGGCCCCAACCAGGTGCAGGCCAATGGGCATGCCCTGGCTCGAAAACCCGCAGGGCACACTGGATGCCGTCTGCCCGGTCATGTTGATCGGATAGGTGAAGGGAAGAAACCCCCAGAACGGCTCGACCTGTCTTCCCCCGATCTCCGCAGGACGCTGGCCAATGGGAAACGCCGGCACGGCCATGGTGGGCGTAATCAGCAGGTCATAGTCGTCGAAGAAGGTCTCCATCTGTCTCCTGAGTTGGTCTACCCGGAGCAACGCCCTGGAAAGATCGGCGCCGGTGACACTGGCGCCGTGCTCCATGGACCTCAACCCGTAATCGGTGAAATCATCCCTGTGCTGGTCCATCAGGTGGCTGTAAGACGTGTATGACGCAGTGGCAAACACGTCCCAGAATGCCTGGAAAGGGTCCTCCAGCGTCAAAGAGGTTTCCTGAAGGTCTGCACCCAATTCTTCGAAAACCCAAGCTGCTTGTCGGGTGATAGCCGCCACCTCCGGGTCGACCGCGGCATATCCCAGGTCGGCGCTCCAGGCCACTTTCCAGCCTCGAACTCCCTGCTCAAGTCCGGCGGAATAATCCGGCGGAATGTCGCGCATTGTGGTGGGGTCCCTGGAGTCGGAGCCGGCCAGTACCTGCAGGAGCAAAGCCGTGTCTGCCACCGTCCGGGACATTGGGCCTGACTGGGAGAAATGGTTGGCTGAGCCGGTTCCGTAGCCGCCGTACCGGGGTACTCGGCCCTGGGAGGGCTTGATGCCGAACACGCCGCTGAAGCTGGCCGGAATCCGGATCGATCCCCCGCCGTCGCTGCCGGTGGCCAGGGTGCACAAACCGGCAGCCAGGGCCGCTCCCGCGCCGCCGCTGGACCCTCCCGGAGTGCAGTCGGTGTTCCAGGGATTGCGGCAGGCATCGCCCAGCCGGTTTTCGGTGGTCCCGGAAAGGCCGAATTCGGGGGTGTTGGTTTTCCCCAGGATTATCGCTCCGGCCCGGCGCAGACGCTCCACCACGACCGAATCCAGGTCTGGCGTGCGGTCCTTGAACAACGCAGAGCCGGCGGTGGTGGGAATTCCTTTGGTCATCTCCAGGTCTTTGACCGAAACCGGTATGCCGTGGAGCGGCCCCAATTCTTCCCTGCGCTGCACTGCGTCCTGCGCCGCCCTGGCCTGGTCCATCGCCTGGTCCGGGCAGACAGCCAGGTAGGCGTTCAGCTTGGGATTAAATTCCTCGATGCGCCGGTTGAACATCTCGGTTAGCTCGACAATGGACACCTCTTTGGCTTGAATTAATTTGCGAAGTTCCGTAGCCGGCTTGAAATGGAGTTCATCGGCCATTGGTAGTCCCTCCCGGAAATTCGGCTGAATTTTGCCACGCGTTTTGCCGATCGAGCGCGGGCCACGAGTTTGACGCTGTCCCCGGCCCTGGCTACAATCCCGCTCATTATACCAAGGGCTTGCGCCGCGCCCTGGACGCGGGTCTTATGTTTCCTGCCGGGTTTTCGGTTTAGCCGGTCGGGTATTCGGTTTAGCTGGTCGGGTTTTCGGTTTGCCGGTCGGGTTTTCGGTTTAGTCGGTCGGGTTTTCGGTTTAGTCGGTCGGGTTTTCGGTTTAGTCGGTCGGGTTTTCGGTTTAGTCGGTCGGGTTTTCGGTTTAGTCGGTCGGGTTTTCGGTTTAGTCGGTCGGGTTTTCGGTTTAGTCGGTCGGGTTTTCGGTTTAGCCGGTCGGGTTTTCGGTTTAGTAGGAAGGAGGCGTCAATTGGCATCGGTGGGCATCATCGCCAATCCGGCCGCCAGTAAAGACATCCGCAGGTTGGTGGCCCAAGGCCGCGTGGTCCCGGATTGGGAGAAAGTCAACATCGTCAAGCGGGTTCTCCTGGGATTGGAGGCTGTTGGCATAGACAAAGTTTGGGCCATGGCTGACAGCTCCCACCTGGTGCAGCGGGCTAGGGACGACCCCAGCCTGAGCCTGGACCTGGAACTGCTGGACATGCCGACCTTCTTCGGGGAAGGAGACAGCGTTCGCGCCGCCGGACTTATGGAAGAGGTGGGCGTTGACTGCCTGGTTACTTTGGGCGGAGACGGCACAAACCGGGCGGTGGCCCGGGGCACTTGCGCCGTGCCCCTGGTGCCTATATCCACCGGTACTAACAATGTTTTCCCCACCATGGTTGAAGGCACCCAGGCGGGACTGGTTGCCGGACTGATTGCCCTGGGCGGCCTGCCCGTTGAAAAGGTGACCCTGGTAAGCAAAACCCTGGAGGTCTACGTCAATGGCGAATTCAGGGACATGGCCCTGGTCGACGTTGCTCTCTCCCGGGAACGGTTTGTGGCAACCCGGGCCATCTGGGACATGAACCGCGTTTATGAGGTGTTTCTCACTCGCGCCGAGCCGTTGAGCATCGGGCTTTCCTCTGTTGGCGCCAGGCTTCGACCGCTGACACTGGCCGAGGACCTTGGGTTGAACTACCAGGTGGACAGTTGCCTGGACCCAACCTCCGCAGGACCGCCCGCTGAATCCGACTCCGGCAGACTCCGGGTGCTGGCGCCTATCGCTCCCGGCGTCGTGCCCTGGGTCAGCATCGCAGGATGGCGGATAATGGGCCTTGGAGAACGAATCCCGGTGGAGCGCCGCTGGTGCACCGTGGCCCTGGACGGGGAGCGCTCCTTCGGAATTACCCCCGAGGAGCAATTGGAAATCGTTCTGGAACGTAATGGGCCGCCGGTGGTCCAAATTGACGCCGCCCTCCGTCTTGCCTCGGAGTTGGGCGTTTTCAATTCCTGACCATTAGCTTGGCTGCAAACCTGCTGGGAAGTTCCCAGGTTGATTTCCAAGACCATCTTCAGTGGCCCCGCCGGCAGGACCAGTCCTGCCCCTTCCCCTTCGCCGTTACTGCCCCATTCCCAACGCCGCCATGTTGACCGCTACAGAATTCATCGTTGCCTTGGCCATCATTACTGTGGGAGCTACTGTGATGGGCTCGGTGGGGTTTGGCCTGGGGCTGGTGGTCACCCCCGTGCTGTTGCTGCTGCTGGAGCCCCAGGTTGCGGTGGTCCTGGTTAACGGTGAAATCGCCGTTCTGACGGTGTTGCTGCTGGCCAAGACCTGGCGGTGTCTTCCCTGGAAGCAGTCCCTCATCATGTCTGGGGCCGGCGTGGCAGCGGCTCCGGTAGGGGTCTTGATACTGGGTTCTGCCGGGCCTGGGCCACTCAGGGTCGCCGTGGCGGTCGCGGTCCTGGGGTTGGGGGTGTTGATCATTTCCAACGCCCAAATTCCCTGGCTGAAGAATCCATTGGCCGGCGCGGCATCGGGTTTTTTGGCTGCCCTGTCCATCACCGCCCTGAGCATTGGCGGCCCTCTGGCCGCTTTCTACGCCATTGCCCAGGGGTGGGAACCCAGGCAGGTTCGGGCATCTATGGCCCTGTACTTCCTGACCTTTGAAGTGGCCGCCTTTGCACTGTACGCCTGGACCGGGCTGGTCCAAGCGGGCACGCTGATCAACATTGGAGCGTTGCTGCCGGGTGTGCTGCTGGGGTTTGCCCTGGGGTCTCGGCTGGCGTCAAGGCTGAACCATCGGGAGTTCCGGTGGGTTGCTGTGGCGGTGATTTGTACGGGCAGCGTGGTCTTGCTTACCAGGGAGTTGTCCGGGCTGTAGGCCAGATCGGGCCGGACCTGGGCTATGCGGTCCCGGTTTCAGTCAGCGGTTGGCCTTAATTGCCTGGTCGATTGACTCCACGGTACGCAGCAGCCCTTCTTCCAGGCTTGCCTGGGTCGTCCATCCCATCTCCTCGATTGCCTTGGTGTTGTCCAGGTAAATTTGGTAAACGTCAGACACCCGGGCCGGGCCGTGCGCCGCCGGCCAATCGTAGCCGGTGATGCCCTGGAGTATGCGGTAGACGGAGTTGATGCTGGTTCCCTGGCCGGTGCCGATGTTTAGAGCCATGCCGTCACCCCGGCCAATGGCGGAGATATTGGCTTCCACCACGTCGTCCACGTATATGAAGTCCCTCGATTGCTCCCCGTCGCCAAAAATCCGGGGCTGTTCCTTCTCCAGCATTGCCTGGGAAAAGATGGCGATTACGCCCGCTTCCCCGTTGGGGTCTTGACGGGGGCCGTACACGTTGCCGTAACGCAGCGCGGTGTACCTCATTAGATGGAGGCGCCGGTACAGTTCCAACTGCAGTTCGCCCTGGTGCTTGGACATGCCGTAGGGTGAAATGGGGACGATTGGGCCGTCTTCCGAGCAGGGGTTGCTCTCCGGGTTGCCGTAGAGGGTCCCACCGGAAGAGGCGAAGATAAACTTTTCGATGCCGCAGTGGCGGGAGGCCTCCAGAAGCCGCAAGGTGCCCAAAACGTTGATCTCGCAGTCCTTCACCGGGTCTCGCATAGACTGGCCGACGCTGGTCTGGGCCGCCAGGTGAAACACCAGGTCGGGCTGCTCCCGTTGGAACACCTCGCCCACCATCGGGTCGGTTATATCGACGTGGTGGAGCGTGGCCGCGGCGTTCAGGTTCTTAAGCTTGCCGGTGCTCAGATTGTCCACGACGACGACGCGGTATTCTTCTTCGATGAGCCGGTCCACCAGGTGGGAGCCGATAAATCCCGCGCCCCCGGTTACCAGAACGGTCTTACCTCGAACCATGCATCCCTCTACACCACAGAATCAAAATTCGGCGACATCATAACATTCGCCAAACGTGGCAACAACGGACACCGCGCCAACCTCAAGATACAAGACCCTGGTTGCCTTCGGGCTTCGTCTAGTGTGGCTTAGGCCGGGTGTGTTAGAGTGTCGAAGCGTCACCGTGAACCGTTTTTGCTGCTCCGGAGGAACGAAGGAATGACTGACAACTCAGATAAAATCGGCTTTATCGGCCTGGGGATAATGGGCAGGCCCATGGCCAAAAACCTGCTGAAAGCGGGTTACTCCCTGATGGTATACGACATTGTGGGCGAGGCCGTTGAGGACGTGGTCACCGAGGGCGCCCAAGGGGCATCGTCCAGCAAAGAGGTTGCGGAAAACACTACCAGGATTATAACCATGCTTCCCGATTCTGCCGATTCGGAGGCGGTGATTCTGGGTACCCAGGGCGTTTTGGAAGGCGCCCGGCCCGGCTCCCACGTTATCGACATGAGCTCGATCGCTCCCCTGGTGTCCCAGAAAATCGCAGCTGAATGCGCCAAGAAGGGCGTCGAAATGCTTGACGCTCCGGTGAGCGGCGGCGAGCCTGGAGCCATCAACGGCACCCTGGCCATCATGGTGGGTGGCAAACAGAGCGTTTTCGACGAAAACTACGACCTGATGAAGGTCATGGGCGCCAACGTGGTCCTGACCGGTGACATTGGAGCCGGCGGGGTCACCAAGCTGGCCAACCAGGTTATCGTGGCCGCAAACATTGAAGCCTTAAGCGAGGCGTTGGTGCTTTCCCAGAAGGCCGGCGTAGACCCTGCCCGCGTTTTCGAGGCCATCCGCGGCGGTCTGGCAGGCAGCGCGGTCATGGAAGCGAAGGGCCCCATGATGTTGGACCGGAATTTCCGGGCCGGTTTCCGGGTGCGCCTTCACCAGAAAGACCTGCGCAACGTGCTGCAAACCGCCCAGGAATTGAACGTGCCTTTGCCCGTTACCGCGTTGGTCCAGCAAATGCTGGGAACATTGGTGAATCACGGCGATGCCGACGCCGACCACTCCGCCATCCTGCATATCCTGGAACAGATGGCTGATGTGGAGGTCCACCGGAGCGTCTGACCCCCCAAGCGGTTTGGCGAGTGTTGGAATGGTGGCCGGCCCGAGTCGTGAAATGGCGGCTGGGCCGGGTCTTGAAATGGTGGCCGGTAGAATGTTTCCCGCTCTTGTTAGCGGCGAAACACCACCTAAAGGTCCTTGAACTTGGCATCCCGCCAGTTCAGGGCGGCCCGTAAGCCCTGTTCTCTGCGGATGGCGTTGAACTCTTCCTGTTCCGGGGACTCCGAGGTGTCGAACTGGGTCATGAGTTCCAGGTTGTGCTGGATAGTGGAAAGAAACCCCATCCCCTCCAGGGCCCGGTTCACCGCTATCTTGCTCATCTTGATTCCCACTTGGGAGATGTTCGTTATCTTCTTGGCGGTGCGCAAGCACTCTTCCATCAACTGGTCGTGGGGCACCACCCGGCCAACCATCCCTAACCGCTGCGCTTCATAGGCGTCGATAGTATCCCCGGTTAGCAACAGTTCCTTGGCCTTGGCCAAGCCCACGCTGAAGGGAGTAATCAACAGGGGCGGCCCTAATCCGGCCCGAATCTCCGGTTCCCCAAGTATCGCCCGGTCCGACGCTATCTTGATGTCGCACACCTGGACCAACTCGCAGGCCCCGGCCAGGGCATAGCCGTTGACCGCCGCTATAACCGGCTTGGACAGGTTCCAGATCATGAGAAAGGTGTCAATGTGACCTTGCAAATGGTCGCGCCACTGATGGGCCGGCACGCGACCGGGATCGTCCTGATCGGAACCCCTCTCGATGTCGAACCCTGCGGAGAACGCCCGACCGGCTCCGGTGAGGATCACTACCCGGATCTCCGGGTCGGCTTCAATTGTTTCCAGGGCTTCCCGAAGTTCCGAAATCATAATGGCGTCGAGGGCGTTCAATTTCTCGGGGCGGTTCAGGGTTAGGTGACATATCGCGTCTTCCCGAGTGTAAATGAGGTGCTGAAATGGCACTGAGCTTCTCCCTTTGACCGGTTAGAGTTGAATGGATTGGGTGACGAAGCTGCAATGAGCAGCCTGGACGTGGCCGGATGGCGCAGCCCAGGTTTGCGGAGTCGCCGGGCCATTATAACCGCGTCTACCCGCATGGGGCTGGCGCGGGGTCGGCATGGGGGCTGCGCCCGTCAATCGGGGAACCGGCGGCCCACCCTCCGGGTAGACGCGCCGGCCGCTGGTCCCTGGTCGGTTCCTCTGCTGGTTGTGCCCCGGTCTTGACGATTATCCCGCATCTCGGATGATCTCTATGGTGTTGATGATCACGTCGGAGAGGGGGCGGTTCGCGCCGGCAGTAGGCACTATGGAGATAGCATCGGCCACGTCCTGCCCATCGGTGACCTTGCCGAAAATTGTGTGCCCTCCGGTCAGATGCGGGGTTGGCGCCACCGTGATGAAGAACTGGCTGCCGTTGGTGTCGGGCCCGGCATTCGCCATAGCCAGGATGCCGGGGGAGTCAAACGACAGATTGGGCGATATCTCATCATCGAATTGATAGCCGGGACCGCCGCCGCCGGTGCCGGTTGGGTCGCCGCCCTGGATCATGAATTCAGGGATAACCCGGTGGAATATCACGCCGTTGTAAAACTCTTTTTCAGCCAGGGCGACAAAATTATTCACTGTCTGGGGCGCTTCTTCGGCGTAAAGCTCCACGGTGATCGACCCCTGATTGGTGTTGATCAGTGCGGTATAAGATGTTGATTCCGCTGTGGTTGAGGTGGCGGGTCCGCTGGAAATCCCGGTCGTCTCCATGTCTGTGGTTGGCGATGGCCCCGGTGGTTCCGGTGTAGGTTGCAACACGCATCCTGTCAGGACGACGGCGGTGAAAAAAGCGAGCATGGGTAGTAACCGGAGCATTCGTAATCCTCTTGTTGGTTAAGTGTGGGCCCCCGGACCAATCCGGGCAGGCCGCCAACCTGAACAATTATAGGGCAATCACGGCGTACAACACGAGGGAGCCGCGGCGCGGATTCCTCGGTTTCCGGCCGGCGGGGCTTGAGCCGGACGACAGCGGGATATAAGCGGGATATGAGTGGGGTATGTCGATCATGGCCCCACTTGTTCTTCGGACCACACCGGCTCCACCGAAAGGCCCGGCGCCAATTGGCCGGGCGTCCCCTCGTTTTGGCTCACCTGGGAGGAACACTATCCGTATCGTCCATTGTCAGTGGCGCCCAGTCGTCTTCCCACTCACCTTCCGCAGGCGCCGGCCCCCTTACCCACCGGTACACGGACCGTATGCCAAGAGTCAGGAAAACCAGCAGAACCAGGCCGCCGAAGCCCCAGACGTCCAGGTAGAGGAATGGCGAAGGTTTGGGATTAATCCTGGGTTCGGGAGCCTGCGGCCCCTCGGCCTTGGCGGCCCACAGGGTTTCCAGGCCATCGGTGTCAAACCCATAGACCTGCATCAGGGCCTCATCCACCTGCCGGCCCAGGCGCAACTGCTCCAGAAAACGTTGGAAAGCAGGGGCTCCATGATGGTCTATCAGGAACCCCACCACACTTTCCGATTTCAGGTAGAAAATCCCGATGTGCGAGGGGGTCCCGGATACTCTGGACATTGACCTGATGGGCAACCCGCGGTCTCGCAGCCCGCTGCTGCCGTAAGGCACTGAACCCGGCTCCATGTAGCTGGCGAATCCCTCGTTCAGCCAGGCCGGCAGCTCCACTGCCCTGGGTCCCAAAGCCTGGTGAAGCATTAAATGGGCCGTCTCATGCGCTATCAGGCGAGGGTCCAGTCCCACGCCAACGAATATGCCGTAGGAAGAGAAAGCGAATCCCTGAAAAACACCGGCCTCTGAGATGGTCTCACTCTGGAATGGAAACGCTTTCCGGGTTTCATCGCGGTTGTTGTAAATAACTCCCTGGAGCGGGACTTCCGGGGTGACCTGAAGCAAATCCGTCAGTTCCTCCAACGCCCCTTCCACCTCGTCCTTGACCTTCGAAACCCGGGAAGCCGGCAGGTCGTGATAATTCAAGACCAGCGGCCCAATCCGAGTCTTCTCCCACTGGAAACGGTCGTCGTTGAACTCCAGCACAGAGGGACTGGTCTTCAGAACATTCCCGGCAGCGTCCTGAATTACATAATAATATTCCAGCCGCGTGCCGGGAGGCAGGTAGCTGTCCCCGGTGGTATTGACCTGTAGGTTCGCCGTGGTCCGCTTTCCGGATTCAGAGGACGGTTTAAAAGCCGTGGCCCGCTGTTCGGATTCAGGGACCGGTTTAAAAGATGGATAGGCGTAAATCCAGGACTGGGCGCCCAGGGGGCGAATGAACAGGCGCACCTCGGTTATTTCGGAGGTGGATTCAATGGTCAAGCCAAAATCCACCGCATCCGGGAACTTGACCAGCGGTTCTTCCCGGACTATCTGAATGTCTTCATCGGTGGCGAAGGCAGGCTGCGCCCCAAACCCCAGGACCAAAACCAGTGCTGCCGTTGCCAGGCCCACTCCCAAGCCCACTCCCAAGCCTACTCCCAGGCCTACTCCCAGGCCTACTCCCAAGCGTAGGAGACGGCGGGGCCGGTCCGGCCTCGAACATCCCATGGGATTGCGAGAATTATTGCCGACCGGTGTGGACATCAATTTGCCTGCCGATCTGCCCGCTTCAGGCTTTACCCGCGAGTGACGGAGGACGCGCCGCTGAATATCGTGCGGAGCTTCAGCCCATTATAACGCCATTAGAGATTGCACGACATGAAGGCCTTGGGGACCGGGCTTTCTCCCCTTGGCAGCGGTTTAACCGGTTAGCCATGGCGTTGATCATCGGCGTGGTCATCAATGTTGATCGTCGCTCTCCGCCCTGCCCCTCTCCAAAATGTTGACCCAGGATATTTCAATTGTCATTAAATCCACCCGTCACTCTTGCAGCAGTGGGAATCCAGAACCACTGTTGCCCCCTACTCCCGTCATTCTTGCCGCAGCGGGAATCCAGAGCCCTTTCTCCATCCAACCTGATGTGGGTCTGTAGGAATGGTCCGGGTGGGACGTCGACCTGTCCACCCGGCGCGTCTTAGTTGGCATAACAATCTTGGCGCATGATCGGGGTTCTGGATTCCCACTGCGGTGAGAATGACGGGGGCAATTGAAAGGCCCAAAATTCTGACCGGCCCCGGTTGAATACACGTACAAAAGTTCTATATAATCCCAGCCCGTCCCGGGTGGATGAAGTCCCCGCAGCGGGAAAGCTTGTGGAACAGCCGGGATAGAAAGATAACTGCTTTTATCCGGACATTGGAAGCCAACGCTGCCCGCCGATGACTGATCGACTGATCGCCTGCATGCTGGTTACTCACCTTCCCGTGAAGGCCGAACTTATACGGTATCCCGAACTCCGGGGGAAACCCGTGGTGGTGACGGAAAGCTATGGCTCCAGGCAGTTGGTGCTGGATAGCTCCGCGCAGGCTGTGGGAGTCGCCTCCGGCATGTCTCTCCAGGAAGCCATGTCCCGTTGTAAGGATGCGGCGCTGCTTCAGGCGGATACGTCCCATTATCAATTGGTTTTTGACAGCTTGATCGAGGCTTTGGAATCCAGGAGCCCTATTGTAGAAAAGGGAGAGTTGGGTTGCGCCTACGTGGACCTGCGGGGCTTGGAGGAAATGTATGGGGGCGAGGCCCGGCTTATTGCCACGTTGCTCCAGGCGGTCCCCCACCGGTTCAATCCTCGCATCGGTGTGGCTGCGGGCAAGTTTCCGGCCTACGTCGCCGCGGTGACCAGCAACGGCGGCCGGGCCACCAAGGCTCCGGATAACGCAGCCGAATTCCTGCAGGGGTTCCCAGTAGACCTGTTGCCCCTCTCCCGGGATGGCAAGACTCGGCTGCACCGATTCGGCCTGCACACCCTGGGTCAGTTGGCGTCGCTGTCAGTGGGTGCGGCGCAAGCTCAGCTGAAAGCCGAAGGAAGGAAGGCTTGGGAACTGGCCAACGGCATTGACCACAGCCCACTGGCGCCCCATCAGCGGGAAGAGGTGGTCCAGGAGTTCCTTACTTTCCCGTCTCCCACCGTCACCCGCGATGCCGTGCTGACGGCGGTGGAAGCCTTGCTGGGCAGGGCCTTCGCCCGGCCGGAAGTCAGAGGCAAGTATGCCCGCATCGCCGGCATTGAAAGCCAGATATTGCGGCGTCCTCCCTGGACTAGACGTTTTGCCTTCAAGAATGCAGTGGGTAGTAAGGAGAAGGCCCTTTTCATTCTGAAGGGGCGTCTGGATGCCGTGGAACTGCCCGGCCCACTGGAAGACATGCGGTTGACCCTGGCCGGGTTTACCGGCGAGTCGGGCATCCAGTCCAGCCTTTTTTCCGATGTACGCAAGAAGGAGCAGCTCAGGGAGATGATGCGGCAGTTGGAAGCCTTGCTGGGCTGCCGGCCGCCCATATACCAGATGAGGGATGTAGAGCAATGGTCAAGAATTCCCGAACGGCGCCAGGCGCTGGTCCCATTCGACCCCTGAACCTGCCCATGCCCATATCAGTGGAGGAAGACTCCCATCATAGACCCGTGGTCCTGGGCCGGAAGGGCCGGAGGGTCAAAGTGGACTCGGTGGAGGACCTATGGCAGATCGATGAAGAGTGGTGGCGGGATAGCCCCATCGTCAGGACCTACTATGAGCTAACCGTTCAGGGCGGCCGGCGCATCATAGTCTTTCGCGACCAGGCTGACGGGAGTTGGTACCGGCAAGGGGGCTAGGGCAAACAGCTAGGGCTAACGCATTCTGATGTGACTGGCGAATCTTGCATCCAAGACCCTTGCATCCAAAGCTATGCCTGATCACCCTTTATCCGACCGCGCCCACCTACGGTCATTCCCGCCGCAGCGGGAATCCAGAGCCCCCGCCACTGGTCATTCTCGCCGCAGCGGGAATCCAGAGCCCTGACTATGCGCCAACACGGTTATGGCTAACACAGTTATGGCAACGAAGCTGCAGCGGGAAATACGTGGAGATTTAATGACAACTGAAAGACACTGAAAAACTGACTACAAATACTTTAAATGAAGTGATGAGTGATGGGTGGTGGTGAAATGAGCAAATAAATCGTGAATATTTCCTACGCGGAACTGCACTGTCACACCAACTATTCCTTCCAGGAGGGGGCTTCCTCGGTAGAGGAACTGGTGGTGCGCTCCAAGGAACTGGGTCACCGGGCCCTGGCCGTTACCGATCACGACAACCTTTGCGGCGCCATGCACTTTGCCCAGGTGGCCCGCAGCGTGGGGGTCCAGGCAATCAGCGGCGCCGAGGTGACCCTGAAAGACGGCTCCCACCTGACTTTGCTGGCCGAAACCCGGCAGGGTTACCGAAACCTGTCCCAGCTAATTTCTTACTCCTACATCTTCGGGGAGCGCCGCAATCCGGCTTTGGACCCCAAGCACCTTGCTCCGATGACCGAGGGTTTAATTCTGCTCACCGGTTGCCGTAAGGGGCGTCTATCCGACCTTTTATGCCAGGGACGGCAGCGTGAAGCCCTGGACCAGTTGAGGGAATACCTGGACTGGTTCGGCGCGTCCAACGTCTTTGTGGAATTGCAGCAAAACCTGGTCCAGGGAGACACCCGCCGCAACTGGCAACTGGCGCAGCTGGCCCGAGAAGCGGGCGTGGGCGTGGTTGCCACCAACAACGTTCACTACCACGCGCCGGACCGGCATCGCCTTCAGGATGCCCTGGTGGCCATCCACCATAACCTTAGTTTGGATGAATCCCACCGGGAGCGCCGCGCCAACGGCCAGTTTTACTTCAAGTCTGCCGGGGAAATGGCCGCACTGTTTGAGAGTTGCCCGGAAGCTATTGAAAACACCTTGGCAATTGCCGGCAGATGCACTTTCGACCTCACCAAGGACCTGGGTTACGAATTCCCCGAGTGTCCGACTCCCCAGGGCTTTACCCCACAGACTTACCTGGAACACCTGTGTCGCGAGGCCGCCCGGCGCCGCTATGGGAGTGTTGGAGGGAAGGTCAAAGCTCGGCTTGACGAGGAGTTTCGGCTGATTCGGAAGCATAACCTGTCGGGCTTCATGCTGATTTACTATGAAATCATCCAGATGGCCCGGGAGATCATGATCGAGCTGGGTTTGAGCGATGTTGAAATACCCCTGGAGGAGCGCCCGCCGGGCCGGGGCCGGGGCTCGTCGGTGGCCATGCTTGTGGGTTACCTCATCGGCCTTTCACACATCGATCCCTTGGAATATAACCTGTCCCTGGACCGGTTTCTGTCCGACGATATGAAGGCAACACTCGACATTGATCTGGATTTCCCTCGGAATATCCGGGAAGAGCTGATCAAACGAGTGCATAAGAAATGGGGTTGGGACCACGCCGCCCTGACCGGTATGATCTCCACCTACAAGATCAAGGGCGCCATCCGCGACTTGGGCAAGGCTTTGGGTCTGCCTTTCCAGGACGTGGACAAGCTGGCTAAGAGGGTCGACGGCCATCACGGCGGGGAACTGCGCTCAGAAATGCTGCGGCTGCCGGAATTTCGGGACAAGGTGGGTTCCCCGGTCTGGAGTCACCTCATTGACCTGGCCTCCCAGTTGGACGGCTTTCCCAAGTACCTGGCCCAACACCCCGGCGGCATGATTATCAGCTCTGCGCCCCTCATAGAAATGACGCCGGTGCAACAGAGCGCCATTGAAGAGAGGTACGTTTGTCACTGGGATAAGGACAGCATAGACCAGGGCGGATTCGTCAAAATAGACTTCCTGGCCCTGGGGGCTTTGTCTCAAATGCAAGACACCCTGCTGCTCATTGAAGAACGCACCGGCCGCTACATCGACCTTAGCCGGGTCGATTTCGACGACCAGGCAGTGTACGAGATGATGCACCGGGCCGATACCGTTGGGATATTCCAGGTGGAATCCGCCGCCCAGATGCAGACGGTCCCCCGCATTAAGCCGAGAAATCTCACCGACATGGCCTATGAAGTGGGGGCGGTGCGTCCCGGTGTGGGAGTCAACGACGGCGTCACTCAGTTCATCCAACGCCGGTCAGAAGGCATCCCCTGGCGCTACGACCACCCCCTGGAGCAGCGGGCCCTGGAGCGCACCCTGGGCATCATCCTGTTTCAGGACCAGGTGAACCACGTGGCGATGGACGTGGCGGGCTTCACCGCGGTTGAGGCCGACCAGCTAAGGCGCTCCTTCAACCGGAGAAACAATCAAACGCTGATCGATTTCTACCGTGAGAAGTTCCTCCGGGGCGCTGCCGGAAAGGGTGTTCCCCAAGAGGCGGCTGAAAAGATTTTCATGAAGTTCAACGGCCATTACATGTTTCCCGAGTCCCATGCTTTCGCCTTTGGGGCCACCGCCTATCACATGGCTTGGCTCAAATATTACTATCCCCTGGAGTTTTTCGTCGCCATCTTCAACCAGCAGCCTATGGGGTTCTATAACCTGGAAACCCTGAAGGAAGATGCCAGGCGTCATGGCGTTGCCGTGCTCAACCCAGACATTAATGCCAGCAGGGGAAAGTGCGTCATCAAGGACGAATCCCTGTTGCTTGGGTTTTTACAGGTGTTGGGCTTGGGGGAAGCCGGCGCCGCTTCAATCACCGGGGCCAGGGACGCGGCAGGCCCCTTTGTCAGCCTGGCCGACGCCATGGAACGCACCCGGTTGCAGCGGGAAGCCATTGAAAACCTGGTCAACGCCGGCGCCTTTGACTGCTTGGTCCCGGACCGGCGCAGCGCTTTATGGGAAGTGGGACTGCGCTACCGCCCCGGCGGCTACCAGCAGCCTTTGCCCTTGCCCGTGGAGCAGGACATGGCCGATCTGCCCGCGCAGAGCGCCTGGGAGACCATGGCCGGGGAATACCGCACCATGGGCCTTTATCCCCGGGGACACCTGATGGCCATGTTGAGGGACCACCTTCCCCCGGGAGTTTCCACCAGCCAGGATGTGCTGCAGTTGCCTGACGGCGCTGAGGTTACCGTGGCCGGGCTGGTTATACGCCGCCAACGCCCCCTGGCCAAGGCGGTGTTCGTTACCCTGGAGGACGAATTCGGCCACACTCCACTGGTGGTGTGGCCCCAGGTTTATGAAAAATACCGGCTAACGCTGCGGGAGCCGGCGCTGATAATTCGTGGTGAGGTCTCGCGCCGGGACGGCGCCATGAACATCGTGGCCAGGCACGTGGCAAGCGCCAGGACCCTTAAACACCTGCCCAAAGCCAAAGATTGGAGATAGCCGCCGCACGTTTTGGGCAAGTGGGTTTCAGGCAGGTATCACGCGGGTGTGTTTCAGGCAGGATCGATCGGGGGTTGGCCCATGTCCTGGCGGACGTCGTTGATTATTTCCAGGACCCTTTGGGGAAAGGGAGCGTACTCCAACTCAAACTCGTTCAATAGCCGGCTGTTGTCGACCAGGTAGTTCCCGGACTCTTCCAATCCCCCATCGTCATCGAATTCGATCCTGGCGTCGGGAATGAACCTGCGCACAATCTCGGCCAGGTCTCCCAGGCTGATGGCGGAGCCGCCGGAGTTGTAAATAGAGTGGTGCGGAGCATCGGACAGAAGCACCCTGGCGAAAGCCTCTGAAATGTCTTCCACGTGTATCGGCAGCCGCATCAGTGACTTGAAGGGAAACCGCACGGGCTCGCCCTGGGCGGGAAGGGTGATGCACCTCACGTGGTCGGTGGAACCCCGGACTTTATCTGGGCCGGTAACGTTGGCCGGGCGGATTCCGGTTATAGACATACCGTGGTTGTCTATATACTGCTGGGCCTGGAACTCGTTAAAGATCTTGCAAACGGCGTATTGGCTGGTCCCGTATTTCGGGTCATCCTCGGTGGCGGCGCGATCTCCAAAATGGCTCTGAGACCCGCTCACCGCAATGGAACTGGCGTAGATCACCCGTTTGACTCCCTGAAGCCGCGCTGCCTCGAAGCAGTTATCCATGCCCAGAATGTTCAGGCGAATTGCGTGATGGGGGTTGTCCTCCCCTCCACCCAACCGGTAGGCCAGGTTGATCATGCGGTCGGGTTGGGTCTCTATTACCGCCCGCATCACGTCTTCGAATTGGGTCACGTCCCCGCGGATGATTTCCACCTCATTTTCCCAACCACTCAACAGGTCTGCGGAAGGGTTGAGGTCCATGCACACCACCTTCTCGCCCTGCTCTACCAATTTCTTGATTAGCCTGGGCCCGATAAACCCGGTGCCGCCAACCACTAGCGCCGTCATTTTCGCCACCTCCCGGCCAGCTATTTCTCAGGTATCTACTCGATTGGGCCCCGCGCCCGTATGAAAACTGCCCATGGTCCCGCGAGCCAGGTCCTGCGGACCACAACCCGGTGAAACACGCGAAGTATATGACTAGTCTAAAAATGGGTCAACGCGCTGGTCAAAAAAAGTGGGTGGGACCATAGGGTCCCACCCACTCCGGTTACTTCGCCTCGTTTGCGCCGGGATTCCTTGGACTAACGGGCGGCCAATTGCTGCTCCGCCAACACCTCATCCCAAGGGCCCGGGAACTGTCCCCGCGGCCGCTCGCCCTGCATGAAAATGCCCTCTTGAGCGTGCCACTGGCTGCGAGGCAATTCGTAGTACACTTCAATGCCGTTGCCGTCAGGGTCCTTGAAATACAAGCCCAGGGATAGGCTGTGGTCCTGGGGGGTGACCGCCACGGCTCTGCTCTTGATCCTGGCGTAAAACTCCTTGAGGTCGTCCAGGCTCTTCATTCGCCAGGCCATGTGGTTCAACCCCACCTGGCCTTTCTCCGGACCCCTAGCGGTCTCGCCGATCTCCATCAGGGCGACCTCGTGGGACTCGTCCAGGTTGGCCGACATGAAAGCTGCCCGACCGGGAACAAAGTCGTAGGTGTGCAGGCCCAGGATGTCCTCATACCATTCTCGAGACGCTTCAGCGTTGCGCACGTAAATGTTCACGTGCCCCAGGTGGTCTGGTGTGTAGCTCATTTCAACTCCCGCCGGTCTGATTAAGTTGCGACGCTCTGCCAGTATACCATCACCCAGGCGTGTTCCAACCCTGAATAGCGCCGCCAGGGAGTAAATCCAGGAATTTTCGGTCTGAAAGCCATCAATCCAGTTTAAATCTCCTGAATTTCGGCGATTGTCCTCCTCAGTCGTTCCTGGGCGGCGTCGGTATCCACCGGCAAATTGAACCCTATCTGGGTCGCATAGCTGCCGAACCTGTCCCGTATTCGGTCCACTATCTGGTCGTAGGTGCCCATGGTGGCGAAAGTCTCAACCATCTCGGCGCTCACCTTTGATGGCATTTCATCCCACTGTCCCGCCGCGGCCAGCCGGTTCAACTCCAGGCACACGTCGCCCCACCCATGAACGTCCATAACCCCTTTGTAGGTACGGGTTGAGCCATAAAATGCGATGCGCCGTTGGGTAGCCTGGTAGGCGTTGTCCAGTTCCTCTTCGTCTTCCCCCATCACCAGGAACCCCCCGGCGCCGATCTCGATGTCGTCGAAAGTCCGCCCCGACTTTTTCAGACCAATCTCCAGGTTCGGCAGGGCCACTTCATCCATGTACTTGCGTGTCATGAATCCATGGGGGAGCACACCGTCGCAGAGCTCGCCGGCCAGACGGAACATGTATGGACCGACCGCCGCAATGAAGATTTTGGGCGCCGGATAGTAGATCGGACCGGGACTGAAGTGGGGTGTGATCAGGCTGAAGTTGTAGTAGTCCCCTTGGAATTTCAGCGGACCGCCGTTTTGGAAGTTCTCCCAAATCGCCTTCAGCGACAGGATGTATTCGCGCATCCGGGGCCCCGGCGCAACCCAGGGCACGCTGAATCGCCGCTCGATGTGCCCTTTGACTTGGCTCCCCATGCCCAGGCGGAACCGGCCCTGGGAATACTTTTGGAGTTCCCAGGACATATAGGCGATGTTCATTGGGCTCAGCGGAAACACCACCGCGATAGAAGTGCCCAGTATGGCGGTTTTCGTGTGCTCGGCGGCCAGGGTTAGCGCCATAAATGGGCTGGAGAAGTCCTCGTTGGTGTTGATTCCGTCGTACCCTATTTCCTCAACCCATCGGGCTTTTTCAGATATCTTGCCCAGATCGTCCCTTGGTATGCTGCCGAACACCTTCATTCGTTAGCTCCTTCATTGGCCATCATTGGGCGAAAGCCGCCACCAACATCTGCCGATTCACGCTCGGGCCATGAACTCGAACCATGAATGAATGGAATAGTAACCGCCCCCAATCGAAGTTGTCCACAACCGGCCATCGGGTCGCATCCACACCCGGTAGAGCCTTGACTTATACTAGGCTTGCCTACTTTGATTCTGGGAGGGACCAATGACTTCGCCATTGCCCCACACTGACCCCGTCAACGATGACCCTTTGAACGCCTTTTGCAAAGATTCCAACGCGTATCTGCCGGGGGCCCTGACGGGGCCGTTGTCGGGTTTGTCCTTCGCGGCCAAGGATATATTTGACGTGGCCGGGCACGTCACCGGGTGCGGCAACCCCGACTGGAAGGCCACCCACCAGGCGGCCGGCAAGAATGCCTGGGTGGTGGAGACGCTGGTCAACGCCGGCGCAACCATGGTGGGTAAGACGCTGACCGACGAGTTGACCCGGGGGATCTTCGGCGAAAACGTCCACTACGGCACCCCAACTAATCCCAAAGCCCGCGGCTGCGTTCCCGGCGGGTCTTCCAGCGGGTCGGCATCGGCTGTGGCCGGAGGTCTGGTCGACTTTGCATTGGGATCGGACACCGGCGGCTCGGTGAGGGTTCCCGCCAGCTTTTGCGCTCTCTACGGCATGCGGCCCACCCACGGAGCAATCCCCCTGGACGGAATGCTGCTGCAAGCGCCCAGCTTTGACACGATTGGCTGGTTTGCCCGAGACTTGGTTACCTTTTCCCGGATTGCGGCGGTCCTGCTCGGCGGTCCGGAAGCGGCTACCAGGCCGCAGCGACTGGTTATTGCGGAGGACGCGTTCGCACTGGCGGAAAAGGAGGTCCTGGACGCGCTTCAACCCTTCGTGGGCGCTCTGTCATTGCTGATGGGCGACGTATCCACGCAAAGGCTTGCCCCCGGCGGCCTGGTCGGCTGGTCGGCGTACCAACAGACGCTTCAAGGGAGGGAGGCCTGGGACTCGGTGCGAGATTGGATAGAGCAGGTCAACCCCCGGTTCAGCTTCGAGGTTTCCGAGAGATACACTCAGGCCAAAGCGATAACCGATGACGAAGTGGCCCAAGCGCTTCCGGGACGCCAAGCGGTTTCGGAGCGCATGGACGAAATACTCGAAGGTGGCGCGGTTATATGTTTGCCCACGACGGTAGCCCCCGCTCCCCGGCTGGCGCAGCGAGTGTCTGACCGGCACACCCTCCGCCTGCGGAATAGCCAACTGACCAGTGTCGCCGGGCTCAGCGGCGTTCCCCAACTCAGCTTGCCCCTGGCTGAAACCGAAGCTGGGCCGGTTGGATTTTCCTTAATGGGACCCAGGGGATCCGATACGGCTCTGATTGCCCTGGCCCAGGAAATCCAGGCCTCCTTGGCCGGTTAGTTTGCCCGGAGAAAGCCAACACCAGCCTGACGGTTACCGGTACGTAATTGCTGGGTTGATCCTGTCGGCGCACCTGTGCCTCGGGCTGAACCTGTTTGCGGTCTCCCCGGTATTGCCCCTCATCATCCAGGATTATTCCATATCCAGCACGGCGGCATCCTTACTGGTTGCGGTCACCCTGTTGGTGGCGGCGGCTGTTGGGCTTCCCGGTGGTTTAATTGCAATTCGCCTGGGTATGAAGGTCTCCTTCGCCCTGGCCTGGTTGTCCATGGGTATTCTGGCGTTGTCGGTGTTTGCTCCCAACTATCCAACCCTGCTGGTCCTCCGGTTGCTGTCCGGATTTGGCGGCGCACTTGTTTTGACCGCTACCGGCCCCCTGCTGGTGGCCTGGTTTCGTCCGAGGGAAGTGTTGTTGATGAACGGGTTGAACACCGCCGTCTTGAGCCTGGGAGTGGCAATCTCGGTGGGAGGAGTAGCCCCCTTGGCCGGGGCCATAGGATGGCAGACTGCGTTGACGGCTTTTGGCGGCCTTGGCGTGGTGGGCGCCGTCGCCTGGATTGCCTTGGGGCGGGATTCACCGGGAGCATCTCCCCTGGAGAGAATCTCCCTGAAACAGGTGCCCGGGATCCTCAACCGGAGGCCTATTATCCTGTTGCTGATGGCCGATGCCGGTGTGCTGGTACAGTACACCGCTTTGACCGCGTGGTTGCCCACGTTTTTCTTCGAGTCCAGGAACATGAGCCTGTCTCAGGCCGGTCTGGTTTCCGGACTCATGCCGTTCGTGGGCGTGTTTGGAGTGCTGTTGGGCGGGACGTTGCCCCTGCGCTTCCCGTCGCCCCGTCTGTTTCTGCTGGTTCCCGGAGTGATGGTGATCCTGGGTGGACTGGGGTCGTTTCTTTTGGAGAACACTTTTGCCACCTACGCCGGCTTGGCGCTGTTGGGGCTGGGCTCGTGGTTGTACGTGCCCACGCTGCTCTCCCTGTCTATGAGCCTGGTAGATCGGGACCCGGCGAAAGTGGCCGTGGTCTGGGGTTCGTTCATCACCTTTTCCGGGTTTGCGATGTTTGCATCGCCCATTTTAGTTGGGTTTTTGAGGGATGCATCCGGCTCTTTCTACCCGGGATTTCTGATTTCCTGGCTGGCAGCGTGGATGTTGTTGGTCTCCGGGCTGTTGATCTCGGTTGGGCCGGTGGGCAGCAGACGGCAGGCCGAAGGAGTTAAATCGCCGTAGGGATTCGAATCCAACAAGAAAAGAACGGTTTGTTGACGAATTACCACTGATTGCGCCGTGATTGACCCAATGGAGCATGGTTGACCCTCAGAAAAACCCAAGTCTCAACGAATTTCAGACCATTGTTGCTGGGAATATCTGTCATCGCAAAAATCTGCTATAATCGAAATCGGTGTAAGTTAAGATCTCCGTTCGTGGTTCCATATTAGTAACCTCAACATCGGATGACCTAGACTGAGCCAAACCTAAACTACCTTGGAGGTCATCCAAATGGCACTAGCAGACAAGAATCTTTTGTGTTCGGACTGCGGAGCGCAATTCGTTTTCACCGTTGGGGAGCAGGAGTTTTTCTCCTCCCGCGGTTACACCAACGAGCCCAAGCGGTGTCCCGAATGCCGCGGCGCCCGCCGCAATCAGCAGCGGGGCGACGGCTGGGGTCCCCGTGAGATGCACCCGGCTGTGTGCGCCCAGTGCGGCGCTGATACCATGGTCCCCTTCCGGCCCAGGGGCGACCGCCCGGTGTATTGCAGCGACTGCTTCAGCGCGATGCGTCGGTAAGTCCGGATCGTCAGGAGAGGCCGCCTTTTTGGGCGGCCTCTCTTTTTTTCGACATACCCCCAGGGTTAAATCCAGGCTCGGGCGAAACACGGTTCCCTGCCTTTGGTCCTAACACATTACTCTGCCGTTCCCCACGGCAATTCTTCCCCTCGCGCGACTCCCTCCACTTGGTTATCGCTTGGCGGGCACCGGAACGCCGGCCACCTTCATCTGCACCCGTCCCAAGGTATACCTAGTCGTGAAAAACAGGGTTTTCCAGTCCCCTCCTCCCCAGGCCAGGTTGGTGGTGATCGGGGCCCCGTGAACAATGGTCCCCAAGTGGTTTCCCTTGGGATCGATGATCCAGATGCCCCCAGAACCACCGCAGTACACGTTGCCTTCGCTGTCCACCTTGATGCCGTCCGGCACGCCTGGCCTCTCACCGCCGACGTCGCAGAACACCCGGTTCGACCCCAGGGCCAGTGCGCCGTTCGGTTGAACGTCAAGGGCCCGGATGTGCCTGCGGCGAGAGTCATTGATGTACAGGATGCTTTCGTCGTGGGAGAAGGCCAACCCGTTGGGGAATACAAAGTCCCGGACCAGCAACGTCAATGTGCCCAGGTCCGGAGACACCCGGTACACTCCGCAAAAGTCCAGCTGGTAGCCCGGCGCGGGAGCGCTGGGGTCGGTGAAGTAGATGCTTCCGTCAGACTTCACCACCACGTCGTTGGGCCAGTTCAAACGCTTGCCCTGGTAGCTGCCCGCCACCACGGTGGGACTCCCGTCGTGCTCATAGCGGCACACCCGGCCAACCCTTTCGCACACCACCAGCCGGCCCTGCGGGTCTCTGGTCATACCGTTGCCATGGTTCGTGGGCTGTTTGAACACCGTCGGCCCTTCCTCGGGGGTCCACTTGATCCGGCGGTCATTGCCGATGTCGCTGAACAGAAGATAATTGCCTTCCTGCCGCCATAGGGGCGCTTCGGCCGGGCCGTTGTCGTTGCCAAATCCGGCGGCCAACTCCTCCACCGGCTGGTCTACTGAGACGATGTGCTCCAGGTCGGGGGAAAGCTGTTCGATGGGCATCTTGGCCTCCTGGGCAGGGAATTTCAACCGGGCTTTGACCACGCGACACTATAGGTTAAGACCCACCCCCGGTCAAAACCTCTCGGCTTGAATGCAGAGCAACTGCAACCTCAGTAGCATTTTGGAAACCGGTACTATCTTGGAAACCGTTGCGGTCCAACCGCATTCTGTCGGCGTGAGGGTGGATTCGGTTGTTGCTTGTAACGTGAAGCCTTGGAGACGCGGCCCCCTACTCTTCAACTGGTAGGTAGGCGTTGGGAACGATGGCGCTGCCGGAACCGGCGCCGGTGGTGTTGCCATTCTGGTTCTGCACCATGATGTCTACCGACACCCTGCTGCCGTTAGCCTCTCGAGAAATGGCGGTGATATTTCCAGTGAACGTAATGGTGTCTCCGGGCCGCACCGGCCGGAGGAACCGGATGTCGACGCTGCCCGCGCGGTTGAAAACGTCGGCTCCAAAATATCGTCGCAGCATCTCGATAGCAAAGGTGAGCGACATCCTCCCGGACGCCACGGTCCCCTCAGTTCCCAGGGTCTCCCTGGCGGTTTCCTCGTCTGTGAATTGGGACGGCCCCGATTGTCCGGCGCTGCCCTCGAACAGGTTGATTGCCTCCTGGGTCATCGACTTGGTGAGGGGAGGTATATCGTCGCCAATCTGGTAGTTGCGCTCTAGCCGCCCCATTTCTTGCCCACCTCCGATGGCTGCTTCAGCTCGTGGGTGATCACCCGGTCGATCAAGCGTCCATCCTCATCCACCGAAACCGCCTCGGTCACGATGTAATTCTTGCCGCGGCGCAGATATTTGTCGGCAATCCAGGCGGTGACCGTCAGCTTGGAACCGGCCCTGGGAGCGTTGTAGCAGTAGAAGGCGCACCGCGCGTTGACCGATCCGTTGTCCCGGTACTTTGCGTTGTACTGCTTGACGTCGACCTTGTGGGAGATCGTGGGGAAACTGGCCTCCGGGTCCATGACTCCCCGCCGAAACGTGTCAATCATGTCTTGAGTCAACGAGTACTCGTACTTCTCAAACGTCTCGCCCACTTCTAGAGCGTCCCAGTCCAGAAGAATCTTGCTATCGTCTTCCACCATAGTTACCTCTTTCAAGTCAGGTTGGAAAAGGCGGTCCGAGTCCCATTATAACCGGCCTCGGCTTGAGCCCGCGCATTGTGCGCTAGGGGAATGATCGGGGGATAGGCGTCCGACATCGTCAAATATCGTTGAGAGCCGGTCGGACTTCTCTCAATTCGTGGCCCATTCCTCGGGCCGGACGCCCAGGTCGGAAAACCCCAATTCGTTGCATATAGATTCGAAAGGTTGCCTCGGGATTCCCCGCCATTTCATCTGTTCCAGGGTTTCCGGCAGGTCCACGTCCAGTCTGAGCGTGGCCAGCTCCCGGTAAAGCAATGCCTCCGTCCGGTATTCGGCCAGGCTGGCGGCGATCCCATCAGTTCCGCGGACCTTGACGTCCCAGTCCGATGGGTCCGGAGGGACTGTTTCTATATGGCGGTAGCGGTTCAAAATAGTTGCGGCGGTCTTGGCTCCCCACTTGGGAATGCCCGGTATCCCATCGGCGGCATCCCCGACTAGACCAAGGTAGTCCGGTATGGATTCCGGGTGAACGCCAAACTTTTCCAACACTCCCGGTTCGTCCAGGACAATGCCCCGCCGGCGGTCCAGGCAGACCACCCGTTGCCCCCGCACCACTTGGGTCAGGTCTTTGTCCGGCGAACAAATCACCACCTGGTCTACTTCCGGAGACTCGCTGAAGCGGACCGCGGCGGTTGCGATGGCGTCATCCGCCTCGAACTCGGCCATTGGCCAGACCACAATGCCCAGAGACGCTGCCGCCCGCTCCGCCAGCGGAAACTGGACCAGCAGGTCTTCCGCGATTCCTTCCCCGGTTTTATATCCGGGGAACATCCGGTTGCGGAACGACTCAACAACGTGGTCGAAGGCGCAGCCCACGTGGTCAACATCTTCCTGCCTCAACAAACTCAAAAGCGTGCGCATCAACCCACGAACGGCCGCCGTCTCCCTCCCATCGGGGGACAGAAAGGAAGGCAGGGCGAAGTAAGCCCGGAACAACTCGTAAGTCCCGTCAACCAGGTGTACTTTCATTGAACTCAGTCACTCGGAGAACTTAGTCACTCGGAGTCCGTGGCTGTCGTCGGGCTGTCGACGTCGACATTGAATGCGCTGGCAACCTCTTGAATTCGGGCCAGGTTGGCCGAGGCGTAATCGGTGGCCTCGTATCGCTGTATCTGCTGCTCTTTCAGCCCAATTCGTTCTGCCAACTCTTTCTGACTCAAGCCTTGCGCGATACGCGCTTTGATGAGTACAGACGGCAGGTCCGCTACTACCTTTAGGGAATCCAACCGGAACTTACCGGCCTTTAGAGATTCGTACTCGTGCAGTTCGTTCTCCAGGTCGGCCAATTGACTGGTCAATGCCTCCTCTCGCGCCTTGGCAATAAGAGGATGCACGCCCCCGTCGGCGTCGGGCCGTTGTTTGAGATCGGTGAGGTTGTTCTGAAACCGGGCTGCCATCGCCTTGGTGATCCGGTATTGCCTTTCGTTCTTGATCATGTGAGGCCCCCCAAATCTATTGCAACGATTCCTTTTGGCCTTCCGGCTTCCTTATCCGTTTGGAAAAACTCCAGAAACGAGAATCCGTCTCCGCCCGCAATGGCGGATGCAGGGAATAATTCTCCCATGTATTTGGCCTTCTGGGTGACTCTACCCGGGTCGAAAGTTAACAGGACCGGATCTAGGACCGCCGGGTCGACACCGGCTTCCTCCCAGCAGGCATCGAAGTCGTTTGGGACCTCTTTGCGCGTGACGAAGCTTCCGTCCAGATATACGGTTTTGCAGCCGGCTGTTTTGAGGCTATCCAGGGCGGCCCTGAGCCCGGCCATTATCTGCTGTCTCCGCGGGCTGATCCCGAATCTGTTGACGAACTTACCCCAAGTTGCCCAATGGATGTCTGGCGGCAGAAGCCCGTCCCCATCAAATTGCGGTATCACAACACAACGATAACATTGTGTCGCTCCCAGGTCAAGGCATTATTGTACGACCGTTGCCCTGGCTGCATTTGATGGCTCTGTGCCGTAGTGCTAAACTCTATCCGTCACCCCCTATGCACCGGTTTCCCGGCTTTTGTTGCCGGACCCATTCTGGACCAATGGAGGGCTTTATGGCCGTCAACGTGGAAGAAAAGTCACCGCCTCCCCAGGGCGATCATGAACGCCCCTTGGGTTCTGACAATGGGACCAAGCCGCCGCCCACGGTGATTCCGTTGACGCCGGATTTTGGCCGGTCCGCCAGGGTGGTGGGCCAGTGGGGTTCGGTTCCTGCCAGCGAGTCTCCCCACGAGAAAAATAAAAGAGGCGAACTGGGTAAACCCCTCTTCAACTGGTACTTCAACCGGACCAGCGTTGACGCCCTGTCCCGAATCGCCTTCCCACAATCTTCCGCCGATCAGCGCAACACTTTGCAGCATCACGTGGCCCGGGCGCCCCGCAGCAAGGTGAACCCGCTCAAGCCCCTGGGATCCGACCCCGCGGCTTTGAGCCGTCACATTAAGAGTGTGGCAGAGTTCCTGGGAGCCGGCGTCGTTGGTATCGCGGCGGTGCACCCATCCATGTTGTACGCCGGCAACGAATTCTTCGACGACGGCAGCGCCTCCATAGGCCGGGACCAGGGGGGCAAAGACAGCCCTGCGGTCACCGCCGCCAAGTACCCTTACGCCATCTGCATATCCACCGTTTGGGACTATGAAATGGCCCAGGCGCACCGGCATCACCTGGGTGACCACGCGTACCATTTCAGCCAGGCTCAAATGTCCCTAATTTACGCCAACCTGGTGTCTTATATTCGCGAGCTTGGCTACGAGGCCGTGCAAAACAAGGCCCAGCCGATGCCCGTCGCCCTGGCCGCGGGCATGGGCGAATTGGGCCGGAACGGTATGGTCATCACCGAGAAATACGGGGCCCGCGTCCATCTCGGCGACCCAATACTCACCAACATGCCTCTGGTTGCCGACAAGCCAATCGACATCGGCGTCAGCGATTTCTGCAAGGTTTGTAAGAAGTGCGCCAACACTTGTCCCACCAATAGCATCAGCGTGGAAGACAAGGTGGTCCACAACGGCGTCGAGAAGTACAAGATCAATTGGGAGCAGTGTTACCGGCTGCGGGCCCACGTGATGGAATTCTGGGAAATCTGCCTGACCTGTGTCACGGTTTGTCCCTACACCAAGCCCAGGGCATGGTGGCACACCTTGGCGGTGCAAACGCTGAAACGGACTCCCAAAAACCTGCGGGTTTTGACGGTCTTGGGTTTGAAGTGGCTGGACGACACCTTCTGGGGCACGGTCCCCCGCAAGCGGATCAAATGGGCGGGGTACGACACCGGCATCGTGCCTGTCAAGAAAAAGAAGGGCGAAAGCGTTGAGGGATCTGAAAACCATGGCCACGGAGAGGCGGCCGACCCCAACGGCAAAATCGGCTACTACTACCCATTGAAGGAAAACACTCGCCGGTTTGAGATATTGAAGGAAAGGCAGGAAAGGGCAGCCCGCTCTAAGTAGCGGCCCCGAAAGAACAGACGCACCCATCGAAACGTCTTCCCGGGTACCCGCAGAAGACCGGGATGACCAGTTGGCGTTAACCCCGAAAGAGGCAGGACCGTTGGCAGGATTGTTCAACCGAAAAAAGTCGGACCCCATGTGGGATCACTTTATCAACCGACCTCCGGTCGACTCGAACGGCGACCTGGCTGCAGCCTTGGTCGGCGGCAGTGAAGGCAGGGTGTTTCCGGTCAAGAGCAACGAGCCCGATCCTGTCGTCATGTCCCAAAACCTGAAACACCTGGCCCGTTGGTGGGGCGCCGACTTCGTCGGGATTGTGCCGCTGCCGCCCGGTCAAGGTCAGGTCGTTATACCGTCGGGCGATGCCGAGCCAGGAGACGCCCCGCCGGATGCCCAACCGCATTCCGGGGCCGACGTCCCAACTGCCAATTGGTTCGTGGTGGTCTGCGCACTGCTTTCCGAGTATGACCCGGAAGTTGCTAAGGGCGTGGGCGGTCAATTCGTGCGGCAGCGAGGCGCAGTCGTCGTCCAGCACTTGGGCGCATTCATCAGGGAGACTGGATTCAAGGCCGCAAAGGCCGCATTCGATCCCATACCCTTGGCCGAATCAGCCGGTTTGGGCAAGGTGGACCGGCAGAGAAATTTGAAAGTGGATGGAAAGCGCGGTTACGTTCACGTGACCCAGGCCGTCGTCACCAACCTTCCCTTGGCGGTGGATAATCCAGCTGGACCAGGGCAATAATCAACAATCATGACTTCCCAATTCTCAACCTACGTTATCACTGAACCCTGTGTGGGGGTTAAGGACGCCACCTGCTTGGAGGTGTGTCCGGTAGATTGCATCGCCACCACCGAAGATTCCGATCAGTACTTTATCGATCCCGAGGTTTGCATCGCCTGCGAGCAATGCAAGCTGGTCTGTCCGGTGGAGGCGATCTTCCTGGACATCGAAGTCCCCAAGCAATTCCAGAAATACATTGGCGATAACGCCGAATTTTATCGTAAGACTAAGGGAGCCCCCATGCCCGTGCCCATCGAAAAAGCCCTCAACATGATCCAGGCTGGACACGCCAAAGCCCTGGAGTTGGACATTGCAGTGAGCGTTGCCGTGGTCGACGAAGGCGGCCGGTTGATCGCCTTTGGACGCATGGACCGGGCCAAGCCGATGAGCGTTGATATCGCTATCAGCAAAGCCTACACCGCCGCCACCTTCCAAGTGCCTACCACCCAATTGGCCGCCACCGCCGGGGAAAGTTGGTTCCAGAGCTTGATCGTGTCCACCCAGGGCAAGGCGATTGCGGTGGCAGGAGGAATCCCGGTATTGGATGCTCCCAACGTGGTCGGCGCCGCCGGGGTTAGCGGAGGCACCGAAGACCAGGACCAGGAGTGCGCCCGCGCCGCGGTCGCCGCGTACTGAACGCCGCGCATTGAATTTAGCTATTTCTCTTCGTACCCCCGGTCCACAGCCCGACCACAATCCAGCGCAAGCAGCGAATCATGAGGTGAATCGTAGGACTGGGTTGTTCCCACGCGCCAACGATACCGAACCCGCCGGAACAGTGGCCAGCAATGCGCAAAGGCGTTTAATCCCGAGTGGTCAACGATTCGTCGACCACGAGTTCCTGAATTGGATCGTGCCTTTGGGCATAGTGGGCGACCGCCCCGCCGAAATTGTGGACTCATTGGACGAACAGTCCCAAATCTCCTTCAAGGTTTCCGCCATTTGGGATTGACCTGCGCCTGATTCGGAACCGGCGGGAAAACCAAACGCCCCGGCTGTTTTAGGCCGGGGCGTTGTCTTTCGAACGGGATATCCCGAGCACCGGTCAACCCAAGCTCCGGCCAAGAGCAACGGCGGCTACCATCAGTGTTAGGAACAAGATCAACCACCAGGGCAGTCGGGCGCTGCCGCTTTTTCGGCGCGAGATTCTACGCCTCTGGCGGCGGTTCATTCTTACTGGGAACGCCGGCGCAACATCAACCCGCGGCAGCCGAGTAGTGTGGCATTACCTCAGTGGTGAAAAGCTCAATGGAGCGCATCGCTTGTTCGTGGGTCAAGTCGCCCCATTGGAAAGAGCAGACGAAGTAGTTGGCCCCGGTCTCCATGTATTCATCGAGGTACTCCCGCATGGAGTCGGGGGAGCCGGCGATGCAGGTGGTGCCCAACCCACCCGGGTTTTGCCGTGAATCGTTGGCCTTCTGGACCTGGCTGGACTGCGGGCCGGGGTCGCGGCGCACCTCCCGGGATGGAGCCGTGCTGGGGCGGACCCTGGCGTTGGAGCCAAGGAACTGGCTCAGCCCCCGCTTTTCGGCTTCCAACCGCCGGGGCGCCCCCAGGTTCCACCGGTACCTTTCCCACGCCGGGGCGGCCTGGGCGGTGGCTCCGGCGTCGGTGTCGTCCAGGAGCAGGTGCATTATCAAACCAATCTTGGGTTCGGGGCCCTGGGACGTAGCCAGCGGGAGTCCATGCTGCTCCTCCCACAACTCCCGGAACCGGTCAACGTAAGGGCCAAACTCCCACATGGGTACATCCAGCAATGCATTCATCCCGTGGTAAGCCGACGTCGCAATGTTCCGCATGTACCATAACGGCGGGTGGGGCGATTGCTTGGGATTCAGCCGCATGGGTAGTTCGTCGAAATCGTAAAACTCCCCGTGGTAGTTCAATTCCTCCTGAGCCAGACCTTCCCGGACGATGGCTAACGTTTCCAGGAACCGGGCGTAGTTCACTTCCACGTCCGAGTCCTGACCCCAGAAGAAGGCCTCCAAAACCCCGCCCCGGCCCACGCCGATTTCCATCCGCCCGCCGCTCAGGTTGTCCAGCATGCAAATCTCTTCGATCAGCCTGATGGGGTGGTGCAAAGGCAGGACGTACACGCAGGGACCAAAACGCAGCTGGGTCGTGTGCTGCGATACCGCAGCAAGGAATACATTCTGCGAAGGGGCCAGGCTGTGAACCGCGGGCGTGTGGTGTTCCGCCAGGTGATAGGAGTAGAACCCGGCCTCGTCCAGCTTCTGAAGCTGAATCAACCGCTTCTGGTAGATCTGCTCCAGGCTCAACCCGGGAACGGGCTCGATGTGGTCGAAAACGCCGAATTGCAACGCCAAATCTTTCTCCTGTTCCGTTGAAATGTGTGGGGTTGAGATGTGGTGAATGGGAACAGGTTGCATGCAGCGCGCTAGGTTTCCGCCTTACGTCGTTGGACCGGCGCCGCCAATCCCGGGCGGTATATGCAAGCCGTCGGGGCGTCGACAATAGCGCGGGCTATAGGATGGGCAAGTACCGGGAAATCTCGTAGTCGGTCACGGTGGAACGGTACTCTTCCCATTCAATTTTCTTGTTCTCGATGAAGCTGTTGAAGATGTGGTCCCCCAGAGCCCCTCGGAGCAGGTCGCTGTCCTCAGCCAGTTGGATCGCCTCGCCCAAACTGCCGGGAAGGGACTTGATCCCCAGGGATTGGCGCTGCTGCGCGGGCATTTCGAACACCTTTTCCTGTGTCGGAGGCTGCACCGGGTATTCCTCCTCGATGCCCTTCATACCGGCGGCCAGCATGACACTGAAAGCCAGGTATGGGTTGCAGGCGGGGTCCGGCGCGCGGTATTCCACCCTGACCGAGCTTTCTTTACCCTGTTGGTAGGCGGGGACCCGCACCAGGTCGGACTGGTTGACGTGGGCCCAGGACACGTAGACCGGCGCCTCGTATCCCGCCACCAGCCGCTTGTAGGAGTTGACCCACTGGTTGGTGACCAGGGTAATTTCCTGCGCGTGGTGGAGCAATCCGGCGATGAATCTCTTGCCCACCGTTGAAAGGTAATACTCGTCGTCCGCTTCGTAGAACGCGTTGTGGTCTCCCTGGTAGAGCGATTGGTGAACGTGCATCCCCGAACCGTTCACTCCCGGAATTGGCTTGGGCATAAAGGAAGCGTATACCCCTCTCTGTTGGGCCAACTCTTTGATCGCCAGCTTGGCCGTCATCACGCTGTCGGCCATGGTCAGGCCGTCGGTGTATTGAAGGTCAATTTCGTGCTGGCTGGGAGCCGCCTCATGATGGGAGTACTTTACGGGAACGCCCATCTCGCCAAGGTTGAGCACCGTGTCCCGCCGCAGGTCGCTGCTGGCCGGGCTGGAAAGCTGGTCGAAGTAGCCGTGACCGTCCAGCGGCACCGGATTATGGGAGTCTTGCAGGTAAAAGAACTCGAGCTCCGTACCCACGTAATAGGTGTAGCCAAGCCGGGCCAACTTTTCCAGGTTGCGCTTCAGGACCTGCCGCGGGTCTCCGGGAAAATCTTCACCCTTGGGTCTCCTGATGTCGCAGAACATCCGGGCCACCGCGTTTTGCTGGGGGCGCCACGGCAAAAGCGTAAACGTGGCTGGGTCCGGAAAAGCTCGCATATCGCTCTCGTTGGTCCGGGCAAAGCCTTCGATGGCCGAACCGTCAAAACCCACGCCGTTGTCGATAGCGTCTTCCAAATCGGTGACGTTGATCGCGAATCCCTTGAGGTTTCCCAGGATGTCCGGAAACCACAGCCGCACGAACTTCACGTCGGCGTCTCGGGCTGTCTGAATTACAAAGCCCCGCTCGGAAGAATCCCCGGACACCATTTCAAACCCTCCTGATCCTAAAGCCCCGTTGTCCTTATCATACCCCATCAGAGCCCAATAAAGGGATTTCCGGGATCCTGTTTGGCGGCGCAGCAACGATTGTCGCTGGGCCGCTGGGCCGCTGGGCCTCTGGATTCGCCGAACCCGGGTTTAATCCTTGGCTTCCCAGGGTTGCCCCCATTTCTCGTTGAATGTGACCGTCTCCACCGGGGCTCTCCGGGTCCTGCCGTACTGCACACCGTCCGCCGGATAGCCCAGCGGCAGCATCGCGGCCGTGTCCACGTCGTCTGGTATGTTCAAAAGCTCCTTTATTTCCTGCTCAAACCCCCGGCGTGGACGGGTGGTCAACACACTGGCCAACCCCAATCCCCGGGCGGCCAGTAGCATGTTCTGCACTGCCGGGTAGATGCTCGCTCCCCGGCCGATGTCGCTGGGGCCGCCGCCCCCGCCGAGGCAGCACAAGATCAATACCGGCACTTCGTGGAGGTGCTCGGCTAAATGCTGGGCGGCCGCGTCATTGCGGGACTGGGAACGGGCCATTCCGGCGCTGGTCGGGTCGGGGTGCACCGGGTGGCCGGTCCTGTCGTAGCGCTCCTGAATAAAACGCTTGGTCGCCAGGTCTTTTATTACTATAAAGCCCCATCTCTGCGTGTTGCCCCCGTTGGGCGCCCGGATGCCCGCGTCCAGCACCTTCCGGACCAGTTCATCCGGTATGGGGTCCGGCTTGATATACCGCAATGCCCGCTGTGTATACAGCGCTTCAAACAACCCGATCTCTTCCGCCATCATGACCTCGCCGCCGCCTTTTGCCCCGGCAGCATTACAAATCAGAATTTAGTCGCAATGGTAAGTTGACATGAGATGGGTGTCAATTGAAGCCGTGCCTTACGCCGGGCAATTGCAATTCAAACCGCTGGCGCATGCTCCGAATAGTCCCCGGCAGCGTCCGGGCAAAACTCAGATGAAAGCGTACTCCTACTCCCGTCCTTTTCCCGCCGCAGCAATTTACCAAAGCCCCAACCCCCGTCATTCCAGTCGCAGCAGGAATGTGGATTCACATTTCAAGTGCAACACCTGGTTGGAAAATAATTCTGCCGCACCGCCAATCCAGAGGCATTCCTCTCTAACCCCGGTCTTTCCCGCCATTACGGCAAACCAGAGGAGCCTTTCTCCCCACACACCGTCATCCTCGCCGCAGCGGGGATCCAGAGCCCTTTTTGTGATTCGACTACGTAGAGGAAAGTGGGAAGGCCCGGTGTGGAACGGTCGTCCAGGTGGGCGAGGGTTACTCACACCTGCCGTCTCCCCGTTGTGTAAGGGTGTCGGTGCAAGAAAGAGGATCTGGATTCCCGCTGCGGCTCGGAAGACTGAAAGTGAGGATGGCCAGATAAAAGGCGATCAAACATCACTTTGGATGTAAGATTCGCCCGACACGCTAGAACGCGGTTGCCTTGAAGGCAGGCCGTCGTCAGCCGTTATACGAGGCGCGAGCCAGGCTTAGCGCCGTGGGCAGGGGCAGGCCGGAAAACTGCCAGATCTGCTCCTTGCGGAAGGCCGTTGCCGACCCGAAGTGCTCAACCATGTCCTGTGCCAGGTCCATCGCGGTGTTGAGCGCTTGACCTGGAGGAGTCACCCGGTTCACCAGCCGCAGTTGCTCCAGGCGGGACGCCGTCATCGGGTTGCCGGTCAGCAGCAGGTCCAAACTCGCGCCCAGGTTGGTTAGCCGGGGCAGTAATGCCGACGCCAGTCGGTAGCTGACATAGAGATTGGTGTCGGGAAAGCCGAACCGGGCATCCTCCCCGGCGACGCGAAGATCACAGGCCATCGCTAACTCAAACCCAAGCCCAAAACATTCGCCTTCGACCGCGGCGATCACCGGTTTGGACAAAGAGTGGGGAAACAGTCCGTCGGGGGGAGCCGGGTCGGCCTGGTCGCCGGACCCCGAGGCCAACTCATTCACGTCATGACCTACCGAGAACACTCTGCCGCCCCCGTGCAAAACCCCGGCGTGAAGTTCCTCATTGGCCTCCAACTGACGCCATGCGCTAGCCAACTCGGTTTGAAGCTCGCGGTTCAACGCGTTTCCTTCTTGAGGCCGCGCCATTTCCACGACTAGGACCCGGCCCTCGGTTCGGGTTGTTAGCAAAGGTGACATTCAGTGCCTCGCGCGATGTTTCTCGGCTTTAATCCAGGTGCTGGCCGGGGCCGCCCGCAATCCCCTGGCTCGAACTACGTTCCAGGCCCGGGCGGTAATCTTCGCTCTCCTGGGGCGGGAAACGTTGGTCGATGGACATTCCGTAGTCCAGGGGAAGGCCCAGGCTCTGGAATACCCGCAGCTTGTGGTACTCCAGGTATCCGGAAGGGAAGCGGCAAATCCGCCGCGCCAGTTCTTTGGCCCTGGCCACACTTTCAGATTTGGGCGCCACCTCTGTCACCAGTCCAAGATCGTAGGCCCGTTGCGCCGTCAAAGTATCTCCTGTCCAGGTCATTTCCAGGCCGATATTCAGGTTGGTCAGGTGGTATAGCTTGTGAGTTGTCTGCTTTGCGCCCATGCCCCGCTTCACCTCGGGGAGCCCAATCTGGGCGTGCTCTTCCATGATCCGCAGGTCGCAGGCCATGGCCATCTCGCAGCCGGCGGCCAGGCACCACCCGTTGATCGCGGCAATCACCGGTTTCCAAAGCCCGAAGTTGTTGCCGTTGAAAGACAGGCGCACACCTCGGGACCGGTCGGCGTCCAGAATGGCCTGGGCCGTTTGTGCTCCCATGTCCCTGGCGCGCTCATCGTTCCGGCGCAGGTCCACCCCGGAGCAGAACGCCCGGTCGCCTGCGCCGGTGACTATCATGACTTTCAGGTCCGGTGAATCCCGAAAATCCAGCCAGGCCTCGTTGAGGGCGTTGGTAAGGTTGTCGTCGAGGGCGTTCATTCGCTCCGGCCGGTTCATGGTGGCGATGAGAATGTCGCCGTCTTGCTCCCGCAGAAGTACTTCGCCGGATTGTTGCGTATCGGATTGCTGCATTACTTTCCTCTAGAGTCTACCCGGCAGAATTAGCGGTTGTGCCAAACTGGCCGGCGGTTTTCCACAAAGGCGCGGGTGCCTTCAATCCGGTCTTCGCTGGCGTATGGGTTTGGGCCAACTTCCAGGGTCTGCGCGTAGTGGAATGGCACGCCGATGGAACGGTAGGCGGTCTCTTTTTGGAACGACCGGGTCACCGGCGCATATTGGAGCAACTCCCGAGCGAGCTTTATCCCGCCGGATCGGGCGGAGCCATCGGCGGTAACGATGGATTGCCCCAGTGGCCGAACCGGCAAACGGCCCTCGGCAGGTCTATCCTCTGACTGTGCCTCGGCCGGGGTTTCGCCGGCAGATACCAAACGGTTGATCAGGCCCAGCCGCAGGGCTTGGTCGGCATCCACCGTCCTGCGGGTCCAGAGCATGTCCAGGGCCACTGACAACCCCACCAGGTTAACCAACCAGACGGCCTCCACGTTCGGGCCGCTGCCCAGGGAGTCCAGACGCCCCTGAAACGCGACCGGTTGGCTGGCCAAACGGAGATCGCAGCCCAACGCAAGCGCTAGGCCTTCTCCCCGGCACACGCCCTGTACCGCGGTGATGGTGGGCTTGATCGTGTCTAGCCGGCCACCCGCCCAGTACCGCGCCCGGTCCCGTTGGTCTCCGTGGGAAAGGGCGGCGGTGATCTCGGAGCCGGTGCAGAAGTCCGGCCCCTCCGCGCAAATCACGGCTACCCAGGCGTCTGCATCCTCCCGGTATCGCTCAAAAGCTTGGTTCAGCTCCTGGCGCATGGCCGGGGTGAAAGCGTTGCCCCGGTCCGGGGCCTCCAGCGATATGATCGCCACCCGGTCTTCTACCAAATAACCGATTTCCGCCAAGACGCCGCTCCCATTGCCATCAAAGTAGTATCACCATCGGGTCTCACCCAATGCCTGATTCTAACATGTTCCCAACCAACCCAAACTGCAGCCCGCACTTGGACCCAACAACAACCTGACCGGTACCAAACACAAAAAAGTTTTGCGCAGCTTTTCCAAAAGCGGGTCCCCCGTCCCCAGAACCCTGACCCCTGCAATCACCCCGTAACTGTTCAGAGTCGAGGGGACGCCCTCACCCCAGCCCTCTCCCGGGGGGTACTTCGATTGTCATCAAATCACCCCGTCACTGTTGCCGCGGCGGGAATCCAGCGCTCCATTTTTTACCTACTCCCGCTCCCGTCATCCTACTGCTCCCGTCATCCGCGCCGCAGCGGGGATCCAGAGCCCTGACAATGCGCCAACACGGTTAGGGCAACCATGACGCGCGGCGGGAGCCGGGGCAGGACCTCCAATCTCCAACTGTGTGGATGACAACAAGGGCTCTGGATCCCCGCTGCGGCGAGGATGACGGGGGACAGGGGCTTTCCCTGAAAATGGCACTGTTTGCCCAGGGAAAATCGGGTCTTAGCAGACTTTTGCACAAATCACGCCATTTTTCACTGATTTTTTGTAGCTAGTGGCATCGTCCCAGATATGATTTTTGGTAAACAGTGCCATTTGATGCCATTTAGTTCCGGTCGCCGGACCGTTGGTAAGGGCCGGTGCGTTTCCTGAAAATGGCGTTGTTTGCCCAGGAAAAATCGGGTTGTTGCCGGCTTTTGCACAAATCACGCCATTTTTCGTTGATTTTTTGTAGCTAGTGCCATTGCCCCAGATATGATTTTTTGTAAACAGTCTCATTTGTTGCCATTTGTTGCCATTTAGTTCCGGCGGAGTCCGGGAGCATGGCTGCCTGCGCCAACACTCCATGGCCAGGCGGCTGATGGTCAGGCATCATGGTAGATAGGGGCCGCGCGGGCTGGCAAGGGGCGGATGTCAGCCAGGGCATCGTTCGGGCTGTCAGAGCAGTTGAGGGGAGCAATTGCTCAGGTTTGTTGGGCATGACGAAAGACGGTCCTCCCTTGAGATGTTTACCCATCGGCTCTGACCAGTTACATCAACCACCAAGGATTGACGGTATCCCAACAGGACTCTACACTCGGAACGCGCCCAATCCGAAATGGCCACCGAGAACAAATACCGGGCCAGGGGAGAAACTAATGGACTTTGGTATGTTCACCGACTTTCACGTCCGCCCGGGCAAAACCCAGGCGGACGCTTTTGAGGAGTCGTTCAATCAAATCATCCGGGCAGAACAGTTCGGAATGGACTCTGTCTGGCTGGCAGAGCACCACTTTTCGCCTGAACGGTCGGTGTTGGCCTCGCCGCTGATCATCGCCAGTTCCATTGCCTCCCGGACCAGCCGGATCCGGGTGGGCTTGGCCGTCCAGGTCCTCCCCCTGACCAATCCCCTGCGGGTGGCAGAAGAAGCGGCCACCGTGGACCACATCAGCAAAGGTCGTTTCGACTTTGGGATCGGCCGCAGTGGCCTCACCCGGTATTACGAGGGCTACAACGTCGACTACGCCGAGAGCAGAGACCGGTTCTTCGAGGCCTTGGACGTCATAATGGAGGCCTGGAAAGGGGAACCTTTCACCCACCAGGGTGAGTTCTATTCCTACCAGGAAGTTGTAGTGGTGCCCCAGCCTTACCAGAGGCCCTATCCGCCAACCCGCATTGCCGTGGCTTCGGAGGACACCTATCCTCGCATTGGGGAAATGGGCCATCCAATTTTTATCACCGCCAACACCAACATGGCCCCAATGAAGGAAAGATTGAAAGAGTACCGCCGGGCGCGCGCCGCCGCCGGGCACCCTGGCCCAGGGGAAGTGAACATGCGGGTGCCCGTCTACGTTGCTGAAACCACCGAGAAAGCCCACGAGGAACCCCGGGAAAGCGCTCTCAGCCAGATCAATTACTCGGCGACGGAACTGAGCAAGACTGCCCGCAACCAGGAAGGGCGTGAGAATATGCTCCGCATGGCGTCCGTGCCGTATCAGGAAGTGCTGAAAAGCCGGGTGATATTTGGCGTCCCGGAGGAAGTGACCGAACGGCTCCAGGAATTCCAGGAAGAGCTTGGAATCACCGGCCTGGTCATGGAGATTAACTACGGCGGGCTGATACCCCCCGAACAGGTCGCTAACTCGGTGCGTCTGCTCACTGAAAAGGTGGTCCCAAACTTTAAATGACGCCCCGGCTGTTTCCGGATTTGGCGCGGGCCTGCTAGCGGCCGGCCATGCCAACCCACTCTCGCCCAAGCCGTCATCCTGACCTCAAGGAGGGACTCATGCCAGGTATTCCAGGTATTATCGATGCCGACACCCACGTCTTTGAACCCCCAGAGATGTGGGAGCGCTTGGACCCGGACATGTACCTGCGGCGACCCATCATAGTGGAAGGGCCGGCGGACACTGTTTACCGGCGTTCCAACTTTTGGATTATCGATGGCAATATCTTCCCAAAGCCGGCGGGCAAGGGCGGATTTCTGCTCGGTACCCCAACCCAGCCCAACCAGATCGAAAAAATGCCCGACGTGCGCGCCCGGGAGTTGTTGGACATTCCCGGCCGTCTGGCGGCGATGGACCAGATGGGCTCCGGCGTCCAGGTTATCTATCCAACCCTCTTCCTCGCATACGTCACCGATGATGTGGATTTGGAAGTGGCTCTTTGCCGGGCGTACAACCGGTTTATGGCGGAAACCTATAAACAGGGTCAAGGCCGGCTGAGGTGGTTGGTTGTGCCTCCCCTGCGCTCGATAGATGCTTCGATCGAGGCCGTGAATTTCGGTAAGGAAAACGGCGCGGCGGGGCTATTCTTTAGGGGAATCGAAC
Source organism: Dehalococcoidia bacterium (assembly GCA_965226825.1). Taxonomy (GTDB): domain Bacteria; phylum Chloroflexota; class Dehalococcoidia; order Lucifugimonadales; family UBA3495; genus Io17-Chloro-G2. The sequence continues at coordinate 1,562,421 of CBDDED010000003.1, read as the reverse complement.
GAGACCGGACCCTGGACGACCCTTATTTCTTCCCCGTTTACCAGGAAGCGGCCCGGCTTGACTTGCCGATTTGCGTCCACACCGGGGCCGGTTGCCCCGCCTTCAGCGCGGTCTTTGATGTCAGCCGGAGCCATACCTTTCCCCATACCCGCACCCTTCCGTTGATGGCGTTCCGCAATCTCGTGGCCAACAAAATCCCGGAGATGTTCCCGGATTTGCGATTCGGGTTCATTGAAGCCGGAGCGTCCTGGGTTCCCTATGTCCTTCACGCCCTTCGCAGCGTCTTTGGCGGCGACCCCAGCGATTGGGGCCCCAAGCTGTTCCGAGAGAGCAGGCTGTACGTGTCCTACGAGGAGTGGGAAGACCTTTCTTACCTTTTGACCTACGTCGGAGAAGACAACCTGATCGTGGGTTCTGACTGGGGACATCACGGCGGCCGTGGTCGAGGCGGAGACCCATCCGGCCAACCCGAGGTAATAGCCAACCTGATAGCTCAGGAACAAATTCACGGGTCGGTCGTCGAAAAAATCCTGGTGGACAACCCGTCCCGGTTCTACGGAATCTAACCGACCGTACCCGCGTGGAAAAGAAACTGTATTAGCGGACTGACCAGATTGACGGCCTCGCCAAGGTTTGGCACGCTATACTGCCCCATCCCTGGCATAGTTGTGAAAACAGGCCAATTTCGCATCCTCACTTGTCTTTGCTAAAGCCATCCGCCAATCTCGTCGCAACGGGAATCCAGGAAATTCCTATGGGGAGCCGGGCTTACTCACCAGGACCATTGCTGCCTTCCCGAGCCAGCTTGGTTGGTAGAATGGGCTCTGGATTCCCGTTGCGACGAGATTGACGGGAGTGGGGCGATGTGCCGGCGGTTAGGAATGCGATTGCCCAATAGGCAACCGCGGCTCGTAGACCAGCGTCACATGGCTGGAATTAGCTCTTCACATAAGAGGTTGAGGCTTTCGGCTACGTTGGGGCCCAACTCCGAAAACATAACCTGTTTGAATCCGTGGTCGGCGGCGGTGCGGTAAATCTCCTGCATCTGCTCTTTGCAGAACTGCGGTTCCCCGGCGACGCAGATGGCGTCAACCATTTGGTCGGTAACCAGCGCTTCGAACTGTGCGCGGGAAGCGCCGTCATGGTCCGCCCGCTCCAAAATGTCCACGTCATCCACCGCTACGCCGAGCCTACGCATCTCTTCGGGAGTGTATCCCCGCCTCCGCAGGCCCAAGATTCTCCGGCCAGCGGTGTGCTTGGCGAAATCCCGGGCGGCTTGCCCGTCTCGGGAAACTGACAGCTTGATTTCGGCGATCTTGGGCAGACCCGGCCCCCCGCCGGCGCTGGCAGCGGCTTCATCGAAGATTTTCAGTGCGCCGGCCAGGCGTCCGGCGCCGGCCACAGCCTTAAACTCTCCACCGTAGATCAAGCCGTCCATGAATTCCCCGCCAACCTTCAGGCTCAATGGCGCATTGCCGCCGCAGTAGAGGCGGATGGGAGTCTTGGGGCCAAACCCCAAACGGAACGATTCATTCGGATTGAAGTTGAAGTACGAAGCCAGGGCAGGGTAATCGCTGAACTTCACTGCCTCCCCCGCCAGGAGCGCCTTCAGGCATTGGGCGGTCTGCCGCAGCATGCTGACCGGTCTGGCCGTGCTGATCAGGTTAGGTGTATAGGGGTTCCCCCGGGCGATGCCGATGCTGAGTTCACCGCCATCCATGATCTCGCTGATTGCCGCCACCGAATCCGCAAGGTCGACAGGGTTGCGAAAGTATTGCACCGTCACGGCTGTGCCAAGATTGACGCCGACGTGGGACGCCAGCGTGGCCAGCACCACGAAGACGTTGCGGCTTTGCAGGTTGTCTGTGGCCCAGATCTGGGAAATGCCCCCATTCTCGGCCGCCTTCGCCAGGTTGACCAACTCCGGCATTGGGATGTCTTTGTAGGTGGGGAGGTGTAACTGAATTCCTGCTTCCATATCCTTCCGTTGGCCTCCGGCCGGCGCGGCCCGTCAGATGGCAGATCAGGCTACTATGGGTTGAGCGATGATCCACAGGCTGACCACAGTATACATAACCATCAGCATCAGCATCGGGTATTGGCTGTTCAGGGCCGTTGACCGGTCGCTGAACAGCCGGGTTGCAACCAGGTGGGCCAGGTAGACCGCCATGACGTGACCCACTACTATCAGGACGGTGGAAAGGTACCATAGGATCCGGGCGTTGATCACACCGATGTTGACCTGGTAATCCGCCGTCCCCAGTAGGTTCCAGCCGTAACCAAACGGGTCCGACGCCAACGGCGCGATCAGTTGACCCTGTATCAACAACAGGTTTATGAAGTGGGCCAGGTTATAGGCTACCGCTATGGGCGCCAACGAGTAGGCGAAGGCCCGGGCCAACTCCATCGCTTCGAATTCTCCGCCAACGGTACCGGACATAAAGTGGGAGAAAGCCAAAAAAGCGAGGAAAAAAACCAACGGAAACAGCAACACCCCCAGCGTATCAGCCAGTGTCAGGCTGTCGAACCCCGGGAAGTCGACAGTCCCCGAAAATGTGTTGACCATCGCTGACTGGAAATCGACCCACCCAGGCGTGGCGCTGAAGCCGTCGAAGGTCACTGAGGCCAGCAACAGGAAGACCAGGGCCAACTTGTCAGAGGTCACGTGCTCCGGGTTCGAAAGCCCCATGCCGAAATGCCTGATGTTCCACTCGCGGGCGGGCGACTTCTCGAAGCACTGGTAGCAGTTGATGCACTGGCCATCCTGGTCCAGGCACTTGCCAGGGCAAACTCGGCACAGGTCCGGATTCCTTACCCGCACTTCCGTGGGCGCAAACTTGGCCAGGAAGCCGAACACCACCGAGAACGCCTCCCAGTGTTGCAGCCACTGGTGTTTGCCGAAAACCGCCATGCCCGTCAGGGTAACTGCTGTGTAGAAAACGGCCATGCCCGCGACTCGATTTGGCACCGCCGACTGGTCAAAGGCGTCCTGAATCCAGAGGAAACCAAGGAACAGGAACAGGGCGGGCCAGATGCCCCAATTTTCCGGGTAGGCCAGGTTCAATCCCAGGTTACGGCCGGGGCGGCACAAGCGGAACAACGCCTCCGCCAGCTCAAACAGCGCTTTCCAAGGGTTGACCAGGGCCCACAGGTTCCCTACTAAAGCAGCGAAGAACGCCAGGCCAACCCACCAGATGATCCAGACGAAGGTTGGGGCAAAATTGGATGACGAGGTCTGGTCGCCAGCCAGTCCGGCGGCTATCACCAACCCCAGCAGGAACACCGAAAACAGCTTGACCGGCCACCAGATAAATGGACTTGTCGCCGCCGACTCCAGCCACCGGTGTTTGAAAAGGTTGTACCGCCGGTAGGAACTCCCCCCGGGACTGCCCTTGAGGAAAAACGCGATGACGGCAAAGGAAAGCGCTACCGTGAACCCGGCTCCAATCAGGAAAATCCCCAGAGGTACCGGCAGTTCGGTTCGCTCTCCAAAGCCGTGGGCAAAGGCGGTGCGACTGCCCAGGGCCGCCGCCGCCATCGCCAAAATGGGGAGCCCTACTTTGAAGAGTTTGAGCATCGTAGACACTCCCGAAATTGACTCGTTACGCGCCTAACGGGGATTCACTTCCAGAAAGCCGAGTTCTATTTCAGATTCATCCGAGGCCTCGTCCTGTTCGGTTTCCTTTTCCCCGGTTTCTTCTTCATGGTGAGAGTCTCCGTTGGCTTGCTCTCCCTCCTCCTTCTCGGTCGAATCCGATTCGTGGAAAGTGATTCTGAATCTTCCGGTTACGTCCGCCTGGAAGAATAAATCGGTCGTCTCTCCGGCTTCGGCGTCGGTTTTGACGTCGTAGCCGTGGACGTGGGACTCCCCAGAATGCTCCGTTTGAATTTGCAGAGTGACCATGTCCCCCTGCGTGACTCTCACCGTTTCGGGCTCCATGGATTCCCCATCCACGGTGACCGGTATGGTCAACGCCTGGGGTTCCCCGCCGCCGCCGCAGGCCGTGGTCAGCGAGATGACCAGGATTGCCGCGACGGCAACCGGTAGGCTCAATTTCAGTTTATTGATGTTCATGTTAATGCTCTCTTAGCGTCAAGATTTAGCGGGTTTTCTCTTTTGGCGTTTGCCGATTCTTTCCAAAATCCACAGACTCAAGGCGACCAGGGCGACCCCCCCGGCGACTACGAAAATAATGTCTATGCCGTCGGGTTCGGTTACCTGGAATGGTATACCCAGGCTGGCCGGGCCGAGACCGGATTGGGTTTCCACCTTCAGAGTCCAGCTTCCTACCGTGTCCAACGGCAAGTCGGTTTCGTAAAACTGGGGGCTTTGGGGCATGTTGACGGCTTGGACCGGGGGCACATTGGCCGCGCCAACTGGGCCCGATGCCGAGACCATGACGGTTGCGTCAGTGACCGGCGCACCGCCGTCGGCCGCGTTCACCTGGATGCTCACGTGCAGATTCCCCACCTTGGGGTCTCCCGGGAATATCCCGATTTGCAACTCGTAAGGCCCCGAGATGGCGTCGGTTACCAGCGGTCGGGAACCTCCGTTGGCGAGAGCCAAGTCAGGTCCGTCGGCCAGTGCCAGCCAGGCCGCGATGAACAAAATCAAGCCAATGCCAATCCTCAGTCCCAACCCGCAGACCGGCAACAGCGCTAACGCCTTCACCGGAATATGCTTGCAACGATCCAATCGGTCACCTGTATATGATTTTTGCCCGGTTGCCCCCGGCGCACTCGCAGAAGTTTTATATGGCCTCGTCGTTTCCCCGCGCGGGCAATTTGGCCCAGCGTCTTCTGGGCGAGAACTTCAGTATATCCCGGAGAACCGGCGTATCGCCGGAGACCAAAGGACCTCGCCAGTCCGCGACTATACCATTGCCTGGACATGCGGAGGCAAAGACGGCGCCGCGCCCCGGATTGGGGCGAGGCCGGTCTGGGTCAAGCGCGCGGCGGTGAGGTGGTCAAATGGCTGGAGGTTTCCTGGGGGGAGCGACGAATGCTTCATTCAAAGCATTCGCCTCAGGAATCTTTCGGAGAGACAGTGAGTTGTTTCCTAGGTAAGGGAAGATGGCAGCCGGCTTGATAGCAAGGCTCAACGGAGTCTCAAGTGACCGGCCCGTGCCATCATTGGAGGAAAGGTAAACGATTACTTCCCCCGCAGGCACGCCCTCGGAAAATCCCACGGGCGTCGTCTGCTCCTGATCGGGACCGGAGTGCGGGTGGGCGTCCTGGTAAGGGTGCCGGTGATCGACGTCGTGCTGGGCCAGGTATATGTGGCTGTGCCCCAGTTGACGCTCAGCGAAGTGGTGATCGAAGGATGGTCCCAACAAAGACCAGGCCAACGCCCCTACCAAGGATACCGCTGCGCCGCGTGCCCAGATGGTGTTCAAGACTGTTTAGCCTATCCCGGATTCAGGCCAAGGGCTGGGCCCACATCCCCGGGACCATTGGTCAGCATGCAAATCATAACCCGATGACCGGGTCACAGCCTAAATTATGGCGATTGGAATTATCAGGAGGCCGGCAATAGAACGGCCGTATAGGGCTTGGTAAAGCGTGTGGTGTGGCCGTGGCCGGTGATGTCCTCAATCAACCTGATGTCCCCTGGGCCGAACCGGTGTGTGGTGCCGTCGCCCAACCCGATCTCAACCTCGCCTTCGAGGAGAATCATCCACCGGCGGTCGGGAGCGGGATGAAAGTCCTGGAACCGGCCCTCTTCCACTTTCCAGATCCGAAGTCCCTCCACGGGCTGGAGGTTTAGCAAATCCGGATGGGATTCCAACGTCATTTCCTCAATATGGGTTTCCCCATCGTCTCCGGGATACATTCTATAAATTCCCACGAGGCCTCCTGTGAGTGAGTTTGAATTTTGATTTCGACAAGGTCCGGCTGCTTACCAACGGGCCGGCAGAACTGCCCGCTTCCCGGACCTGACCTTAGCTACCAATTTCGGGGTGAGCCTTGCTCCCAATGAGGAATCAGGGGTTAATAACTCCGTCGTCCTGGCTGACGATGAAGGTTTCCTGGCGGGTGACATAATCCACAACCAACCCTGCCAGGGATTCCGGCCGCTCGAGCGCTATGGCGTGCCCGGCGTCGTAAATGAAGGAAAGATGGCTGTTGGGGATCTTTTCGCGGAGGACGCTGCCCGCCTCCGTCGCCGCCAACTTGTCGTGCAGGCCGAAAACTACCAACGTGGGGCACTGGATCTCGCCAAGTCGATCTTCAGTCTCTTGGCTCAAAACCGGGGATGTACTCCCGCCGAGGAGCCGATGGGCCAACTCATTCTCCCGAGCAGTAGCAGCGACATCGATGCGGTCCGGGTTTTCCTGGTTGTCGGGATGGGCCAGCAACGAACGGCCCATCTGCTCCCGGTCCCCGGACGGCACAAGGCCTGTTGGCCGGATGATGGTGGGGGAAATCAGGACCAATGCTTCCACCTGTTCCTGAGCCTGGATCGTTTGCCAGAGAGCGACGTTGGCGGCGAAGGACGTGCCGACCAGGGAATACTTGCCAGCCCCGGTTGGGTCGTTCCCCACGACCCCGGATAGGACCGCGGCCTTGGACATGGTTCCCGCCAGGTCCTTTACCGACTGGGAGGTTTCGCCCGATGCGCCGGCGCCAAAACCGGGCAACTGTAGCACGACTACGCGGAATGCCTGGGCAAGCGCCAGATGGACGCTGGTCAACCCAAATGAAAGAGTGTCCAGTACGACTACCGGGTCCCCTTGCCCCGCCCCAAAGGCGCGGATATTCAGACCGTCTACTTCCAGTTGGGTTTCCTGGAACGCCGAGGTGATTTCCGGTGATTTAGAGACCATTCACTGTCCTTTGAATTCGCTAAAACTCTTTGATTCTGGGCAAAACTTCTTTGCCGAAAAGCTCGATTTCGTGCATTACTTCCTTGTGACTGGTCCGGGGCTGCTGAAAAAACAGGTCCACCACGCCGGTCCCGCACCGGTCATGGAACGCCTTCATCTGGTTCACCACCGTGTCGGGACCGCCCATGAAGCTAAGAGAGGGCGCCGCGCCGGCCACGTCTCCCTGGGCGCTCCCGGCGATGATATTGCGAAGGTCAAACTGGTCCCCGGTGCGGGCAGCTTGCACCGCCTGCTCCACCGCGGCGCTCATACCCAACCGGCGGCGACTCTGGGGCCCCCTCAGGGAATCAAACCATTCTTCAGCCTTCTTGTCGGTCTCGGCAAGGTAGATGCTGCCGCGATAGACCCGTTGGTCGGGCTCCGGCTGCCAACCCGCGTCCTGACACCATTGGTAATACTTGTCGGTGATTTTTTCCATAGCCTGCACCGGGATGAACGAAATCCCCAGACCCAACTGGTTCTCCGCAGCGTATCTCACGGCGTCGTCGCTTCTGGTGGCCACTATTGCCGGCGGCATGGGTTGCTGCACCGGCGGCGGCCAAACGGACACCGTGCGGTATTGGTAATAACGTCCTTCCCAAGAGAAGGGTTGGGGTTCGGTAAGGGCCTTGATCACGAGGTCCATGCCCTCCAGCAAACGGGCCCGGCCTTCGTTGGGATTGACGCCGTAGGTCTGGTCCTCGTTGGGTGTGCCGCGGAGAAATCCCATGATCACCCGGCCGTTGGTCAGGTTATCCAGCATGCCGATTTCTTCCGCCGCCCGCACCGGGTTATTGAGGGGCAGTAACTGGCCCAAAAGGGCGATTTTCACCCTTTTGCAGCGTTCCGCCACGGCAGCCGCCATCAAAGCCGGGTTCCCGGTGGCGATTCGGCCTGAGTAATGGTGTTCCGAGAAGCTTACCCATTCAAAACCCATCTCCTCGGCAAACTCGCACTCTTCGATGCCTTCCTGATAGCTTTCGACCGAAGTCTTCGGTTCATGATAGCTGGCGGGTATGGGCCAGGTATCCGGGAACTTGCTCCGTTCCGAGTAACCCATAGGGCCAAAGTAGGACGCCTTCACTGAGAGCCTCCATCAAGGAGTTTGGAATCTTGGGATGGTTTCGGGCCCGGATGCTTAAACTGGCCGCATCATGCGGGTGGCCGGTGGTTTCCTGTCGTGGATTATTGTACCTGAATAGTAGCCTTACAGCCGCGGTTTTGTCCAATCTGACAATCGGCGCCCGGCCAACGCCCGTGCGCACTCAACCGGGCGTTGACAAGGTTCACGTCACTACCTAACCTGAATCCATGGACGTGCGAGATTTTGGAACCCTGGGAAAAGTCAGTTCTTTAACGTTGGGTGGCGGCGGCATCGGCCAAGTCTGGGGACCCACCAGCCGTGACGAGGCGGTTGCAACAGTACGGGCTGCGGTGGATTCCGGCATCAATTTCCTCGACGTCGCCCCCGGCTATGGCAACGGCGAGGCCGAATCCGTGGTCGGGGCCGCGTTCGACGGCCAACTTCCCTCCGGAGTCATGGTGTCGACCAAGTGCCGCGTCGGCAACCCGGAGCCGGACCAGGTTTTCCCCTTGTTGGAACAGAGCCTCACCGAAAGCCTGGCCCGCATGAAATTGGAGCGGGTTGACGTTTTCTTCCTGCACAATCTGATAATTCCCAACCAATCCTCAGAGCGGTACCAGGGCACGACGCGGGACCGGTTTACCGAATCGGTACGCCCCGCTTTGCAGACGCTGGTTTCCCAGGGCCGGATTGGCGCCTGGGGCATCACCGGGATTGGGGTCCCGGAGCCTGTGTTGGAGACGGTGGCAGAAGATCCGGCGCCCCAGGCCATCCAGGTGATCGCCAACCTTCTGGACTCACCCGGCGCGTTGAAGCGGTACGACGAGGAGGCGCAGCCCAGGGAGATCATCGAAGCGGCGCACCGCCGAGGATTGGCAGTAATGGGCATCCGGGCCGTACAGGCGGGAGCCTTGACCGCGGCTTTGGACCGGGAGTTGCCAGACGATCATCCGGAAGTGTTGGACTTCGGGAGAGCAGTGCCCTTCAGGGAATTGGCCCAGGAATTGGGTGAGTCCCCGGCTTCCCTGGCGCATCGCTACGCCCTGTCGATGGCTGGTGTCGCCACCGTGGTGCTCGGCGTCAAAAACCGGGCCGAACTTCAGGAATGTGTTGACGCGGAAGCCAGGGGGAGTTTGGAACCGGAGTTGGCCCGCCGCATCGATGACGTCGTGGGCCGCTCGACGACCTGATCATCGCACCGCCGCAAGTCTCTCGGATACCGTTGTCCTCAAGCGCGGTTCGTCTGTACTAAAGGTCTGCTCCTCAACCGGGACGGCCGCGGCGCAACGCTCGGCCCGGCAGCGCCCCGGTGTTTTGCCCCTGGTCGATCACCAACCTGCCGTTGACCACAACATAATCGATTCCCACCGGATAATGCTTGGGGTCTTCCCGGGTGGCGTGGGTTTTAACCGTATCCGGGTTGAAGGCAACGATGTCCGCTTTGAACCCGTCGCGGAGCAGACCCCGGTCGGCGAGTCCAAGACGCTGGGCCGGAAAGGATGTCATTTTCCGGATTGCCTCGGGAAGCTTCAGGTGTTTCTCTGCGCGAACGAATTCGGCCAGCACTATCGGAAAACAGCCGTAGGTCCGCGGGTTGGGGTATTCTCCGAAGAGGATGGCGTCGCTGGCAATCATCCCAAGAGGGTGGGAGACGAAGGCGAAGAGGGTTTGGGGGTTGGTTCCAAGTCCCACCGTGGAAATGCCGAGGTTCTCTTCCACCAGCAGGTCAAACAGGGCGTCTGCCGGGTCCTGCCCCCGCATTTCAGCAATATCGGTGATCAGGCGGCCGTCGTATTGGCGGTTTTGCGGCCGGGTAAAATTAGTCAGCCAGTTGTTCCTCAGCCGGTCCCCGGCAATTTCCAACTTCATTCTTGCCCGGTCGCTGGGGTCTTGCAGCGCCGCCATCAACCTTTCCGGGCCGCCGTCCTTGGCCCAGTGAGGCAGGCCTATCGTGACCGTGGTACCGGAGTATGGATAGGTGTAACAGTCAAAGGTGACGTCCAGCCCTTGGTCCCGGGCATCCTCCACCAACCCCAGGTAATCCAGGTGGCTGCCGACGCCGGACGCGCCCTGCCGGTAGTGGGTCAAATGCACCGGGCAACCGCTGCGACGCCCGATCTCCACCGCCTCCTCCCAGGGCGCAAGCAGCCCCTGGGACCGCAGGCTGGCCCGCGTGTGGGTGTGATAGATCCCACCCAACGATGCTGCTACCTTTGACAACGCGGCTAGTTCAGCGGTAGCGGCGTACGAGCCCGGCGGATAGTCCAAGCCGGTGGAAAGCCCCCAGGCTCCCTCCTCCATCGCTTCCCGTACCACCGATTCCATGTCCGCCAACTCGGCAGCGGTTGCCGGACGGTCGTTCCATCCCACCGACCAAATCCTGACGGGGGCATTGCCCAGGATGTAGGCGATGTTGACTGCCACACGGTCGTCGTACTTTCCAAGCATCTCGGCCACCGTGAGCCAGTCCGCGGGCATTGGCGGATACCCGTTTAACCCCGAATCCAACCAGATGTAGCGGTGCAGTTCCTCCTGGGTCTTGAACGGAGCATGAGAGATGCCGTCTATGCCCACCAACTCGGTGGTGACTCCCTGCCGCACCTTGGGGTCGTGATGAGGCTCACCCAGGATGGTTAGCCCGGCATGGGAATGGAGGTCAACGAACCCGGGGCAAACGACCAATCCGGCAGCGTCGATAATACGGGGCGCTTCCAAAATATCAGGGTCGCCCCGGTGGATGGCCACGGTGTCTCCGGTTACCACCACGGCCCCGTAATAACCGGCGCTCCCGCTGCCGTCGATAATCAGGCCATTTTGGAAGATCAGGTCAGCCACGGCCCTCCATTGGAGTGAGGTCAGATGGCAATGATATACAGTGCCCCAGCCTAATAGACCGGCTCACGAATCGCCTGGGTTGCGGCAATTTCGGGGATTGGGCTGATTCGGAAGGTGCGGTTTTGGGGCGGTGACGGCTAGAGGGCCGCCAATCCGGCCTTGGCGCAGTCTTCGTCCTGCTCGCCCGTGGCGCCGCTGCCGCCGATTGCGCCGACCAACTCTCCGTCTTTTCGGATTGGCACTGCGCCCTGGGCCGGAAGCATCCGCCCGCCCAGTGAGCTGATGATTGACTGGATTACCGGAGAATCCGCCTGTAGTGAACCGCTGGGCCGGCCAAACCCGGCTGCGGCTGCTGCCTTCCCCTGGGCCACCGCAGCGCTGACGGCGCTGGCTCCGGGCATGCGGTTGAACGCGAGCAGACTGCCCCCGGCGTCGCAAACCGCAATGCTCATGTTCACGTTTAGTTCCACCGCTTTGGCGATGCCCGCCTGGACCATCCGGTTAGCTTCTTCCAATGTAAGCGCCATGTCGTTACTCCAAAAGGATTTTGGTGTTGTTCATGGGTCTGTCGTACGCGGATTCTACAGAGTCGCCTGAGGCTTGGCAATCTGGAACCGAGCGGTGCCAGACGCCGGTTGGTTGTGCGATAATGCCGGTTAGTGTTCCCGGTGGGGCCCTGGTTCAACCATGATTGATAAGGAATGCCGGCCCATTCGGCGAGGCTGAAATGCCCCGCCGGGCCGCACGAAACACGGATGACTGACGCCGGTTTAAGACTTAGCGTTCTGGACCAAAGCCCCCTCTACGCCGGCGAGACCGCCGCCGACGCTCTGCAACACACTATCGAGTTGGCGACCAAGGCGGAGGAGTGGGGATACCATCGCTTTTGGGTTACCGAGCATCACGGTTCCAACCGGGTCATGGGCTCGTCGCCAGAAGTCCTGGTCTCTCACCTTCTGGCCAAGACCAGCCGCATCCGGCTGGGTTCCGGCGGGGTCATGCTCCAGCACTATAGCCCATACAAGGTTGCCGAGAATTTTAACGTCCTGGCTTCCCTGGCCCCCGGCAGAGTGGACCTGGGCATTGGCGGGGGTCCCGGAGGGCTGCCCCGTTCCACGCAGGCGTTGAAGACCGCTCCGGACGCGTCGGGCCTGACGCTGGCTGAAAAGCTGGTGGAATTGGACCAGTTTCTCCACGACCAACTGTCGCCGGACCATCCACTCCACGGGTTGCAAGCCAGCCCCCTGCCTCCCAAGCCGGCTGACCTGTTTGTCCTGGGCACCACGTCGTCGAGCGCCGTCCTGGCGGCGGATATGGCCCTGCCCTACGTGTTCGCGCTTTTCCTGAACAGCGACGAAGATATGATGCGCCTGGCGGTGGACACCTACCGCGACCGGTTCGATTATTCCAAGGGCGGCCAACCCCAGGTCATGCTGGCCCTACCGGTGATTGTGGCGGATACCGACGACGAAGCAGGGCAGAGCGCCTCTGAAATTACCGTGGTTAGGCTCACCCTGGCCAGCGGTAAGACCTTCACCACCGGAACCTTGGAGGCCGCCAACGAGTTTGGCAAGCAGTCGGGCGAGGAGTTTGATATCCAGGTGCGTCAAGCGGCAGTGGTCCACGGCTCGCCGGACACAGCGCGACGCAAGCTGTACGACATTCAGCACGACTTTGACATTGAAGAAGTGATAGTGGTTACTGCAATCCGGGACTTCCCGAAGCGGTTACACTCCTATCGGATTCTCAGCGAAGCATTTTCCCAGGTGGCCGCTTCCCAGTAGGCGTTTCCAGGCAAGCGTTTCCAGATAGTCCAGGACCCGGTTATTCTCCAATTTATGGCTTAGGATGGGACATGACCAGTCAGCGCAAGATGCACTTGGGAACCTTTCTTGCGGGCACCGGCAGCAACATGGCTTCCTGGCGGCACCCAAACGCGGTGACCGACGCCGCCATAAACCTGGACTACTACCGTGGCCTGACCCGTAAGGCCGAGGCCGCCAAGCTGGACTTCGTTTTCTTTGGCGATGGGCTGTACATCAGCGAGAAGTCCCACCCTAATTTTCTAAACCGGTTCGAACCCCTGACCCTGCTCGCCACCCTGGCCGCCCATACCACCCATATCGGGCTGGCCGCCACGCTTTCGACGTCCTACAGCGACCCCTACACCGTGGCCAGGCAATTTGCGTCCATAGACCACATAAGCAACGGCCGGGCCGGTTGGAACATCGTCACATCTCCGCTGGAAGGCTCGGCGTTGAATTACAACAAGCCGGAGCATCCCGCCCACGATTTACGGTATCGAATGGCCCACGAATACCTGGAAATAACCAGGGGCCTCTGGGATTCCTGGGAGGACGACGCGTTTGTCCGGGACAAGGAATCCGGGGTGTTTTTCGATCCGGAGAAGATGCACCGGATCGACCATAAGGGAGAGTTTTACTCGGTCCAGGGGCCGTTGAACATCTCCCGGTCGGAACAGGGCCACCCCGTCCTGATCCAGGCGGGGTCATCGGAAGCCGGTCGCGGGTTCGCCTCCAGCGTCGCGGACGCAGTGTTCACCGGGCAGGCGACCATGGCGCACGCCTCCGAGTTCTACCTGGACGTCAAAGCCAGGGCGGCGGAACATGGCAGGAATCCCGACGAGGTGTTGATTCTGCCGGGGTGCAACCCAATTGTGGGTAGAACGCCGGAAGAGGCCGAGGCCAAATACCAGGAGATTGCCCGGCTGGTCAACATGGAAGATGCCCTGAACTACCTGGGCAGGTACTTCAACGACATCGACTTTACTCAATTCGAGTTGGACGAGAGGTTCCCTGATTTGGGTGACTTCGGCCGAAACGGGTGGGAGAGCACCACTGACCGTCTGAAGCAGTTGGTCAAGGATGAAGACCTGACTCTTCGCCAACTGGCGCTCCGGGCAACCACTCCCAAAAGCGTTTTCATCGGAACGCCCGACCAGGTCGCGGACACCATGCAGAGTTGGTTCGAATCAGGCGCCGCGGACGGCTTCATGATGAGCAGTTCGGTTTTGCCCGACGGGTTTAACGATTTCGTAGACGAAGTGCTGCCGATTCTGAAGGAACGGAGACTGTTCAGGACCGATTACGAGTCCAAAACCCTGCGAGGCAACCTGGGACTGCCGGTACCCCGGAACCGTTTCGCCTCCAAGACATCATAGCAAAGGCAAATACAGCGTCTTTAGGTGGACGTTGGTTGTCTATCTTGGCCCGGTTTGCTTCCTTGAATGAAGCCTTTGGTATTGGCTAGCTCAACGCCTCAAATTCCGCAGGCGTCAATCCTGCCTGCCGCAGGAAACTGCGCAGAGTTCCTACGGCCACCTCTCTATGGCGCGGCACAATGACTGTGCGTGTTCTTCCTTAGAGTTCTTTCTCAAACTTTACGTGACTACCCCTTTGAGATGTTTGTTGGAAACCTGCCAGGCCAAGCTTGTGTGTTACTTCCCGATAGGACAATGGCCTAAGCAGTGGCAACCTATACCTCGATTTGATGAATCTCGGGTATGGCCGTGGGAACTGGAGGTTCAAAGTATAGCTCCAGCGCTTCGCGCAAGTTCGCTAAGGCAACATCCGTTGTTTCGCCTTGACTAGCTACGTCAACTTCCAGTGCCTGGGCTACGTACAATTCCCCCTCCTGCCAAACGCTAGCTGTAAATTGTTTGATTGCCATCGTTCTGCCTCCTCGGATACCAGCTCCTGCCCCGCCCGCAAGAGGGTCGGTTGAAACCCGCGACATACTATATACTCGGTATAGTAGCTCAGGGTTGTCGCGCAGCCCGGCCGTCTGCACGATCTCGCCCGCTTTCGCGCATAACTTGCCTCTCGCAAAAGCTCCGGATGGCCCCCGGCGCACCCAGTGAGTGTCAGAACTGGAGGAAAATCCTTGCCATCGTTGTTGGGTATTCACGGCTCGGTGACCTATCCCGGCCGGCTGCACCAGGCTTTGGGGTTGGCCCTGGAGTCGGTGGCGGAACGCTGGCCTTCGGTCACCACCGATCTGTTGCACCTTGGAGATCACCAGATTTCGTTTGCCGATGGACGGCCCTTGGCCGACTTCAACGGCGACACCGAGGCCGTGGTGCGCCGGGTGATGGCGGCGGATATGTACCTGCTGGCCACGCCGATATTCAGGGCGTCGTACACCGGCGCGCTGAAGAACCTGTTGGACCTGATCCCGGTCGAGGGGCTGATGGGCAAGGTGTGCGGCCTGATTGCGATGGGGGCATCGGACCACCACTACCTGGCAGTTGAAACCCAGCTTCGTCCGGTCCTGGCCTGGTTCGGCGCGCATACGACACCGGTGGGAGTCTATCTACAATCCCGCCACTTCCAGGACGGCCGGTTGTCCGACCCCGCGGCCATCAAGGAACTCAAGACCCTGAGCAGTGCGGTGGTCGCGATGCAACAGGCGGCGGCCGATAACCCGGAAATGCAGGGACCGCTTCCCATCGCTGCGGGATAAAGCGGCCCCGTACCTTCGTCGTGAATAGTTGCGAGTTGCCGGGTCAGCCGGTCTGGCCGACCGCGGCGCGGTAGTCCCACTGGTAATTCCGGTCCTGATAGGCGCCATCGGGCATCAAGCTGCTGATCTGCCGCTTGTCGAGCTCCTCTTCAAACTTGGCCCGGACCCAAGGGTCTTCGTCCGCATACTCTATCTGGTCCCTGGAGACGTCGCCCACCTTCTCGTCGCTGTAGCCGTGGAACTGCTTCGGCGGGTGGAGCGCCAGATACCGGGCCTTGTCTTTACCAACGTTGAAGTGCTGGTGGAACCACCGGTTGGGGGGAACAAAGGCGCTGGCCTCCTGCCACGGCACGACTATTTTTTCCTTGCCCTCTTCCCATAGCATGGAGTAGCCGTCTCCTCCTGGGATCACGATGACCCGTCCGGGACCGTGACGGTGGGCCTTTTTGTATAGGTAGGGGTCGAACACCGACATATGGCAGGACATCTCCGACCCGGGGAATTGGATGAACACCGTGCGCCCGCCGGCGCCCCTGGTCTGGTTGGCGTCCAACTTGTCCCAACTTCGCATGTCCGGGAAGAAATTCCCCTGCCACAGAAATCCCCGGTCCCCCTGGCCACCCATACGAGGCACCGATTTGGCTTCCGAGTAGAAGTCCTCCCCGCTGGCCCCGGAGACTCCGGGCGGGACGGTTGCTGCATCGTAGGGATTGTTGAAGAAAAACTCCGGGTCCGGGATGGTGGTCATGGCGAGGGGCAGATAGTTGTAGTGGAGCAACCGGACCGCCTGTTGCCCGTGGGTATTGCTGAACTGGTGGTAGCGATTCCGGGGCAATAGGAACAGGGCGTGCTCCTGCCATTCCACGGTTTTCCGTCCGGTTTCGTTCGGGCCCCACACGGTGGTCAGCCCCCTGCCCTGCAGGACGTACACGACCTCATCCACCGCAAGCTTGAACGGGGGCAATGACTGCCCCGGGGGAATCTCGCTAATCCGAGCTTCGATAATTCCCTCTTGGCCCAAAAGTTGCATGAAGGCGGAATGACAACCCCGCTCTTCCCACCAAGCCAACTCCACTGTGCGCAGGTCCGGAATGAAATAGCCGGTGTGGACGGGCACATCGGTCGAGCGCATCCACTGGTCATAAGTGTAAGTAGCAATGCCGAAATTGGGCGCAGCTTCCTGCTCTCCCTGGTCAATGGTTACATTGGTTTCAACGGTGGAGTCTGCCATAACAACGCTCCTCGAGTCCCAATTCCCCTGCAAAGAGCCAACCGGAGATCATCCCCGGGAATGCCTTTACAGGCGAACCATACGTTCCGCTGGAAACACTGTCAATCCGAGCGGCCGGCCCTTGCGCCCCCAGCGGTGTCTCCAGGGACTAGCGCAGGGTCTTTCGTTATCATCGAATCCCGCGTGGCTCTTGCCGCAACGGGAATCTGGAGCCCATTTTGACTCCTACTCCCGTCATTCTCGCCGCAGCGGGAATCCAGAGCCCTTTTCCCCATCCAACCTGGTGCATGCCTGTAGGAATGTTCCAGGTGGGACGTCGACCTGTCCATCCGGCACGTCTTAGTTGGCATAACAGTCTTGGCACATAATCAGGGCTCTGGATTCCCGCTGCGGCGAGAATGACGGGAGACAATCGAAAGTCCCTGGGACTTGCGGCGCAGAAAGGAACTGTCATGGTGGATATGTTAGTATCCTCAAAAGCAGGTCGGGGCCGGCTTTGCCGGTCTGGCGCGAGGGGGTTGGAAATGACCGTTATTGACGCGGATGCCCACGTTGTCGAAACCGAACTAACCTGGGAGTTCATGGAAGAATGGGAAGCCGAACTCAAGCCCGAAGTGCTGGTCCCGAAATCCGGAGGCAGCAGGGAATTCTGGATGGTCGAGGGCCGGGCTATCGGCAAAAACAACAACGTCGGCCGGGATACCCCAGATGCGGCGCGGCAAATGTCGGATATCGTCGCCCGGTTGGCCCACATGGACGAATTGGGCGTGGACTTGCACGTCCTTTACCCCACCATTTTCTTGAGGCCCCTGACTCGGCGTGTTGAGATGGAGTTGGCCCTGTGCCGGAGCTACAATCGCTGGCTGGGCGATATCTGGGAGAAGGGCGACCAACGTCTGCGGTGGGTGACGGTGCCGCCGATGATGGATATGGACAAGGCAATTGAGGAGCTTCACTGGGGCAAGGAGCACGGTGCTTGCGGCGTGTTCATGCGGGGAATCGAAGGAGACCGGCGTCCCTCTGACCCCTACTTCTATCCCCTGTATCGCGAGGCGTCCACGCTGAATCTGCCCATCTGCATCCACGCCAGCGCCGGCAACTTCAGCATGTTCGATGCCATTGGCCCGGACTCAGGATTCAGCCAGTTCAAGCTCACCGTGTTGGGGGCGTTCCACGATTTGTTGATGAAAAAGATTCCGGAAAAGTTCCCGGACCTGCGGTGGGGATTCATCGAGGTGAGTTCGCAGTGGGTTCCCTACGCCCTCAACGACATGGAACTGCGGTTCAAAAGGCGAGGCGAAAAATGGCCGGGCCGTGACATCCTGCGGGACAACCGGATGTACGTTGCGTGCCAGACCGCGGACGACATCCCCTACGTTCTGGACTGTGTTGGCGAGGAAAACCTGATCATTGGCACCGATTACGGGCACAACGACACCTCGTCGGAATTGGTGGCGCTGAGGAAACTCAGAGAAGACGGCAAGATTGACGCTGCCACCGCCGACAAATTCCTGGACTGCAACGCCAAGGCGCTCTACGGGTTTTAGGGCCCTACCGGGGGATACGACCGCGCCATTAACGCACCGGGAGCACGAATCGCTTTGGGTCAGAAGAAATTGCTGACGTTTTTGGCCAGAAGCACGTTCTGGTCCAGGGTTACTTTCCGGTAAGCGATCTTAAAGTCGCCGCCTTCCCTTCTAAGGATGTCTTCCCTGTTGCCTACGTAGAAGTCCTCCTCGGTTTCCGCCCTGCTGCGGTACATGATGAAATTGGAATAGACCTTTAACTCCCCCTCTTTGTCACCCGGTTGTACTTCAACGTTGGCGACGAAATGACGGGTGCGGGACGGGGGGTCTTCCGCCCACGCCATGCCCGTATCCAGCCGGTCAACCCGGCGTTGTAGAGAGTCTTTGGTTTCGTCCATGATCGCTAACTCATGCTCGCCGGTGACGTCACCCGCCTCGTAGCTCGCGCCGTCCAAAATGGAAATAGCCTTGCTGTTAGCCGGATAGCGATTGGACCTGATGGGCATCCAGTACTTGATGTCGTCGGTGAGCAGGTCCAACCACTGGTGCAGCTCCCTGTTGTCCAGCAGCCGGGCCTCCCGGTACAAGAATTGCTCCACTTGCCGAATCAACTGGTCATCCATGAGTCACCGCCTCGTGGTTTCGCCTGGGCTCTTTGGCCCGGCTGATGCCTGTTTGAAGGGTAGAAGTCAATTGGCCACCAAGACAGGCAAGAGTCTTGGTGGCCAACGCTGGTTCCAGGCGATTCTATTTTATCCGGTAATGATTACTCCTGACAGCCACCCTGGACGGGGCAGGCCGCGTTGGGGTCCCACCAGATGTGATCCCACTTGTTGATGATCTGCGGCGTGGTGGGGATATGGAAATTCTGTAGCCGGTAATCCATGAGGCCGCCGGTCTCCCGCCACAGGAAGGGTATGGCATGTCCCTCACCCTTGCGGAGAATTTCTACGGCTTCTTCGAACAAGGCCTGGCGCTTCTCCGTGTCTACTTCCCGCGCCTGGGCATCGATTATCTCATCCAACCGTGCGTCGGACCACCCAGTGGGGTTGCGGTTGACGCCCTGCGAATAGATTTGGTTGAACACGTCGGACGGGTCGCTGATCAGGATTGAAAACGGAGACTGGGTGAGGGGATACGTGCCCTCCCTCATGTGCACCTGATAGGTGGCGGTATCCACAGGGTTCAGGGTCAAGTCGACTCCCAGGTCTTTTCGCAACTGCTCGGATATGATTTCCCATTGGGTGACCGCAAGCCCCGAGCTGCCAATGTTGGCCTCGATGCTGAAACCGTCGGGGTAACCGGCCTCGGCCAGCAGCGCCTTGGCTTCCGCTATGTCCGGGTCTTTGGGCACCCGGTAACCGGGCACGTCGGTCAGGGCCGCCGGGTCTTCCACCAGTCCCGGGGGGAAGAAAGTGCCTACTACTGCGCTACATCCGGCCTCGCCGCCGCAGTAGGCAATGTTTACGATGTTTTGCCGGTCGACACCTAAGAACATGGCCCGCCTCACCCGAGGATCGTCGAAGGGCGTCTGGTCCGGGTAGACCAAAAACCATTGGCCAGAGACCTTCGGGCCTGGTATGAAAACTATTCGGCCCTTGGTGTCCTGTTCGATCTGAAAGCCATCGTCCCGGCGGTAGCTCGGGCTCAGTCCCTCGGTGGAGGATACTTGTCCAACCTGGAGTGACGACAAAGCCCTGCTTATATCCCTGATCCAGGTGGTTTTCAGGCCGTCGAAGTACGGCCGGCCCGGCTTGAAGTAATCGGGGTTCCTTTCATATTCCACCGATATCTTGAGCTGGAAGTCCTTGATTATCCACGGGCCGGAACCGACGTTAAAAGTGGAAGGCAAGTCCATTTCCTCGGCGGTTAAACCCTCTGCCACGTGCTTGGGGTACATCTTCATGTAATCGGTGGCGAGGTTGGTCAGGAACAGAGCAGCGGGGAATTTGAGGGGAACTCTTATGGTCTTGGCATCCAAGGCCTCTGCCGTCCCCTGGTCGTACACCTCGCGCAGCGCGTCGGTCCTGCTACGAATGGCGTCCGGGTCCGCGATCCGGTCCAGGCTGAATACGATGTCATCGGCGGTCACCGGCTGGCCGTCATGCCAGGTGGCGTCGTGGATCGTGAAGGTGTACTCCGAGCCGTCGGCATTGACCGCCCAACCCGACGCCAGGTCGCCAATGATTTCGGTGGGATTGACCGGGTTGTACTCAACCAGGCCATTGAATCTCTTGGATGAAGGGATGTTACAGCTGTAAAGGCTGGAGCAAGCGTGGACGTCCCACTGGCCTGCGGCGTTGCGTCCGATCTGCTGAAGCACCATAGGCTGGAACTTGCTTCCAGCCGTCCACGCGGGCTCTAGGGGGAAATCAACGGTCACGGACGATGGCATAACCACCGCAGTCGGCGCCACGGTGGCGGCTGGAGGCTCGGTGTTCTTGGGCACCGCCGTGTTCGGGACCGAAGCCGCCGCGGTGGGAGCAGCGGAAGGCGGTTCAGCGCCTCCGCAGGCCGCAGCAACGGCCAGGATCAGGATCAAGGGGACTGCTAAAATCCAGCTACTCTTAGAAAAACTGTGCGATGCCATATTCACCTCTGTGGAAATTCCCAAAGTTAAGAAGTGCATCCGCAATCGTGATAACCGGGGGCCTACTCTAACAACCGGTACACAGACGTGTCAACGGGCGGGTTGCGGTGGTAACTGTTCAAGGTCGAGGGGACGCCCTCACTCCAGCCCTCTCCCACGGGGTATTTCGATTGTCATCAAATCACCCCGTCATTGTTGCCGCGGCGGGAATCCAGCGCTCCATTTGTTACCTACTCCTGCTCCCGTCATCCTCGCCGCAGCGGGGATCCAGAGCCCTTGTTGTCATCCACACGGTTGGAGAATGGAGTTCCTGCCCCGGCTCCCGCCGCGCGTCATTGTTGCCCTAACCGTGTGGCGCATTGTCAGGGCTCTGGATCCCCGCTGCGGCGAGGATGACGAGGGACAATCGAAAGGCCCTGTCTCCCAAGGGGCAAGGGATTCTGCAAACCTTACCCTATTGCACCAAAACATCGCACCAGGATTGACCGGTTACGCTGGGCGAAGTGGACACAAGGGAAGCCGGTTGATGGACGCTGAGTCTTTTCGCCGGACTGCTGGTAAGGGCCAGGGCGTTTCCTGAAAATGGCGCTGTTTGCCCAGTGAAAATCGGGTTGTTGCAGGCTTTTGCACAAATCACGCTATTTTTCACTGATTTTTTGTAGCTAGTGGCATCGTGCCAGATACGATTTTTTGTAAACAGTCTCATTCACTGCC
The DNA here is from genome assembly GCA_965226825.1 of Dehalococcoidia bacterium. Lineage (GTDB taxonomy): Bacteria > Chloroflexota > Dehalococcoidia > Lucifugimonadales > UBA3495 > Io17-Chloro-G2. Next base: position 1,541,093 of record CBDDED010000003.1, on the reverse strand, counting down.
AGTTGATGCCATTTAGTTCCGGCGGAGTCCGGGAGTTGGCTGCCTGCGCCAACACTCCATGGCCAGGCGGCTGATGGTCAGGCATCATGGCTGATGGTCGGGCATCATGGTAGATAAGGGCCGCGCGGGCTGGCAAGGGGCGGATGTCAGCCAGGGCATTGTTCGGGCTATCAAAGCAGTTGAGGGGAGCAATTGTTCAGGTTTGTTGGGCATGACGAAAGACGACTCTCCCCTGAGATGTTTACCCATCGACGCTGAACAGTTACTAGCAACTGACGCCAAAATTTTCGGCCAGCTAAGGATTTTAGCAAGATCGTCAGCCTGTTTCGGGCGCGCTTGGGCCGCCACGACTCCTACCAGTCGTGGCGGCCCAAGCGGGTGGTCCCTGTGGCCCAGGTAAACTTGCAGCCTATGTAAAAGTGGACTTGAGCCAGCGGCTCCCGGTATTTATTGGCACCCTCCATCTACCGGACACTTGGCGTCGGGGTCCCACCAGATGTGGTCCCATTTGTTGATAATCTGCGGCGTGGTGGGAATGTGGAAATTTTGCAACCGGTAGTCCATGAGGCCGCCGGTCTCCCGCCACAGGACCGGGATCATGTGTCCCTCACCTTTGCGGAGAATGTCCACGGCTTCGTCGAACAAAGCTTGACGCTTATCCGGGTCCAACTCTTTTCCCTGGGCCTCGATAATCTCGTCCAACCTTGGGTCGGACCAGTTAGTGGGATTGCGGTTGACGTTCTTGGCATAGAACTGGTTAAAAATGTCGGAAGGGTCGGCAATCAGGATGGAGAAAGGTGACTGGGAGAAGGGATAAGTCCCTTCCCGCATATGCACCTGGTAGGTGGCCGTATCCACGGGCTTTAGGGTCATGTTGATTCCCAGGTCCTCCCGCAACTGGCCGGAGAGGGCTTCCATCTGGTTGATTGAGAGGCCCGAGTTGCCGATGTTGGCATCAATGTCAAATCCGTCCGGATAGCCCGCGTCCGCCAGCAGCGCCTTGGCCTCGGCGATGTCCTGGTCTTTGGGCACCCTGTAGCCCGGCACGTTGACCAACTCCGCCGGGTCTTCAACCATTCCCGGAGGGAAGAAGGTGCCGACTTCCGCGCCGCAGCCGAAGTCGCCGAAGCAGTAAACGATCTCTACCACGTTCTGACGGTCGACGCCCAGGAACATGGCGCGCCTAACCCGGGGGTCGTCGAAGGGAGCGCGGTCCGGGTAGATAAGGAAGGGCTGGCCGTCCACTTTCGGGCCGGGTAGGAAAACCACCCTGCCGTTGGACTCCTGTTGCAACTCAGAACCGTCGCCGCGCCGGTAGGACGGGCTCAGGCCTTCGGTAGTAACGACCTGGCCGATCTGGATGGACGTCAAGACCCGGTTAATATCCCTGATCCAGGTGGTCTTGAGGCCGTCGAAGTAGGGCCGGCCCGGCTTGAAGTAGTTGGGGTTTCTTTCGTATTCGACGGAAATCTTGGACTGGAAATCCTTAACTATCCAGGGACCGGAGCCGACGTTAAAGGTCGTAGGCAGGTCCATCTCCGCGGCGGTCAGGCCCTCCGCAACGTGCTTGGGGTACATCTTCATGTAGTCGGTAGCCAGGTTGGTCAGGAACAGGGCTGCGGGGAACTTCAGGGGAACCCTGAGGGATTTTGCATCCAACGCCTCGGCCTGGCCCTGTTCATAAAAGCCGCGCAAGGCGGAAGTCCTGCCTCGGATGGCTTCGGGTTCGGCTATGCGGTCCAGGCTGAACACGATGTCGTCGGCGGTGACTGCTACACCGTCGTGCCAGGTCGCGTCGTGAAGCTTGAAGGTGTATTCGGTCCCTTCCTCGTTAACCTCCCAACCCGACGCCAGGTCTCCGATGATTTCGCTGGGATTTACCGGATTGTATTCCACCAGGCCGTTGAACCGCTTTGATGAAGGAATGTTGCAACTATAAAGGCTGGAGCAGGCGTGAACGTCCCACTGGCCGGCGGCGCTGCGGCCGATCTGTTGGAGAACTATGGGCTGAAATTTGCTATCGGAGGTCCACGCGGGCACCAGAGGGAATTCCATCTTGATAGAAGACGGCAGCATCACCTCTGTGGGCGCAACGGTGGCAACGGGGGCCGCCTCGACGGCAGGCTCCGGCGTGTCCGGCACAGAGACCACCGCGGTCGGAACGGCAGCAGGAGGTTCAGCGCCGCCGCAGGCCGCGGCGATGGCTAGAATCAGAATGAAGGGGAGTGCAAAAAGCCACCGACTCCTGGAGAATGTGCGGGAAGCCTTATTAATTTCCACAATAAATCCCCTATCGCAAGATTACTTTCGAGAATGTAGTGACTTTTATATCATGGTAGGAATTGGTGTATCAATCAGCGGCCTGACACGCCCCACGCAATCGCATTCAGGACTCTATCCCTCCCGCATTACCGGTGAATCTGAGAATTCCAAAGGGCAACGCCCTAAGCTTCTCCTACGCAGAGAGGAGCCTGAATGGATAGTGTGGCTAAGGGATGGGTTGCGACGAGAATTGCAGATTCCATTTCCCATGCAACGCAAGGAAACGGAAATGGCCTGTTTTCATAGTAAGGCCGGGGGCTGGGTTCCAGGCGGGGTTAGCGAAGGTCAGCCCAACTCTTGGCGTCCATGACCTCTGCCCACCGGCGATAAAAGCTGCGGTGGTTGATTTCGCTGTAATGAGAGTCGCTAGACCAGGCGGCCAGCTCGTCCTGATAGCTTTCGTGACCCAAGCCCATCTGCAGGTTCAAGGGATAACGCCGGGACACCACACCCCGCCCGCTCTGGGAGCACTGTTGCCAGTTGTCCATGTCGTCCTGCTCAAAGGTGCCGGCCGGACCGAACGCCCGCATGCCGGTGAGCCGGAACGCTTCCTTGATTTCGGGCGAGGCGGCCTTGTCGACGTATATCCAGGACCAAACCTCGGTCTTGCCGGGTCCCCTTGGGTGCCAAACCCTGAAAGTGTGGGAGGATGAAATCAGCATTGAAAAGTTGGGGAACACCGTCCCCACCGTGGGCTTGATTACGCCACGACGCTGCCCAAGACGGCTTTCAACCTCCGGCAGTATCTCCTGCTCGTAGGCCAGAATGTTGCCTTCCGGCGGGTCGGTAATCTCCCCGGCCTGGGCGGCGATAATGCCGTGGCCGTTGCCCGGTGAAACCAGCGTCCCCGGCGACGAAGGCCGCCGTAGCCGTCGGTCACTGGCGAATCCGGTCCTGATCGCCGATTGGTGGCTCCAGAAAGCGTGGTAGGCGTCGCCGCCGAAATTTTCCGCCGGAAGTTTCCAATTGCACGGGATGATCCACTTTTGCACTCCGCCGACCACTTCAACGCCGCCTTCCCGGCGGTCAAAGAAGGCGTCTAGGTACCAGGCCATTTCACCCAGGTACTCATGGAGGGGCGGGGCTTGGGGGTCGAAGGTGGCGAAGTACAACCCCTTGTGATGGTCGAGTTGGGCCACGGGCATCAGCCCCCACTGGCTCTGGTCCAGCTCTCCGTAGTAGGCGTCCTGCTGGTTGGGAACGGCGGCCAAACGGCCGTCGTTCCCGTATGACCAGCCGTGGTAGGCGCAATTGAAGAAGGCCGCGTTGCCCGAACTGGCCCGGCACAGCCGGTTGCCCCGGTGGCGGCAGATGTTCAGGAATGCGTTCACCTGGCCTTTCGAGTCCCGCCAGACCAGCACCGGGTCTTCGCCGACGTAGGTGGTAAAGAAGTCGCCGGGGTTGGGAATCTGGCTTTCGTGGCAGAGGAAGGACCAGCAGCGGGCGAAGACGTTCTCCAACTCCTGCTGGTAGAGGTCTTCGTCCTGGTAAATGCGCCGGCTGAGCAGGCCGGTGTCGGAATCCACCAGATTGATCAATTCAGCTACCATGCCGCTCCTCCAGTGTCCTGCCGGAAATCATGCGGGGGTGCCGCGTGTAACGACGGGGACGGCTATCCGGGATGGGATACCTAAGCTTACCAGCGGTTCCCGCTCATCAACTCGGCCCAACGTCTATAGAATCCCCGGTGGTTCGATTCGCTGAACCGGAAATCGCTGACGGTTGCGTCCAAAGACTGGTCGAACTGTTCGTGTCCCAGCCCCATTTGCATGTTCAGGTCCAACCGGCGGGACACCACACCCCGGCAGGTTTGGGTGCATTCCTGCCAGTTGTCCATGTCGTCCTGCTCGAAGGTGCCCGAGGGGCTGAATCCATGAATAGCCGACAGCCGGAACTGCTCCTTAATCTCCGGAGGAGCGGCCTTGTCGACGAATGCCCATGACCAGACCTCGATGCTGCCCGGCCCGCGCGGGTGCCAAACCCGCATGGCCCGGGAGGTGCCCCGGAGGAAGGAAAAGTTGGGGAACGCGGTGCCCACTATGGGGTTCACCTGCTCGTACCTGGGGCCCAAACGGCGGTCCACCTCGGGGCGTATCGATTCTTCGTAGGCCAGGATTTCGGGCACGGGCGGATCGGCCGAATCATTGGGGCCAACTGAGATGATGCAGTGCCCGTTGCCGGGGGAAATCATGGCGCCGCCGGAAGTGGGCTTGGCGGTTACCCCGGTGCTGAACCCGGAACGGATGGCCGACAGGTGAGTCCAACCTACGTGGTAGGCGTCGCCGCCGAAATTCTCGGCGGGGAATTTCCAGTTGCAGGGCACCACCCATTTGTGGACTCCGCCCAGCACCTCAATGCCGCCTTCCCGCCGGTCGAAAAAGGCGTCCAGGTACCAGGTCATCGAACCCAGGTAGTCCAGCAGCGGTGGAGCCGAGGGGTCGAAGGTGGCGAAATACAGGCCCTTGTAGCTGTCCAACTGCGCCACCGGGACCAACCCCCACTGGTCGGTCTTCAATTCTCCGAAATACGCATCATCGATATTGGGGACAGCCAGAAGCCGGCCGTCGTTCGCGTAGGCCCACCCGTGGTAAGAGCAGGTGAACGAAGATGCGTTGCCCACGTCGGCCCGGCACAGGCGGTTGCCCCGGTGGCGACACTGGTTCAGGAAAGCGTTGACCTTGCCCTGTGTGTCCCGCCACACCAGGACCGGGTCCTCCCCCATGTAGGTGGCGAAAAAGTCTCCGGGGTTTGGCACCTGGCTTTCATGGCAGAGGAACATCCAGCAGCGGGCAAAAATGTTTTCCAATTCCTGCTGGTAGATGTCGTCTTCAATGAAGATACGGCGGCTGATCAGTCCTTTCTCAGCATCCACCAAGGGCCTTACGTCGGTAACCATAGCAACCCTCCTGCTGTTTGCCCTCTTGGCTGCCGCCCTTTAGTTGCTGGCGTTTGGGCGGGCGATTTGGCGCCGGTTCCTAACTGCCCGGACGGCGCCACCTCAATAGAGAACCGGCGTCGGTGGGAATCACCGACCCGGTGATGCCGGCGGCATTTTCCCGGGAAGCCAGGAACAGGAACGAATTGGCAATATCCCGCGGCTGAAGCGCCCTTTGTTGAGGATTGTTGACCCGCATCCGCTCCCCAGTGCCTGGGTCGGCAAAGTGGGAACTGCCGGCGCGGCCGGCGGTTTCCAGGCCGCGCAAGTCGGTCATGACCCCTCCGGGAGCTACCCCGTTTACCCTGATTTCCGGGGCCAACTCCGCGGCCAACTCTTTGATCAACCCCACCACGGCGTGCTTGGATGCCGTGTACATCGGCCCGCCGCCTCCCGAGTTAAAGCCGGCCACCGACGCCGTAAACACCATGCAGCCTTGGGTCTTCCGAAGCTCGGCAAGCGAGGCCTTGGCGCCTAGCAGGCAGCCCTTGACGTTGACCCCGAAGAGTTCGTCAAAGGAATCGCTAATCTGGTCTTCCGGAGTTTCATCGAGGTTCAGGTTACTGTCAAAGATTCCTGCGTTGCCCGCAAAGACGTCCAAACGGCCAAAGGAGCGAACAGTCTGTTCCACCGCTCTCTTGTTGTCGGCCAGGAGCGAGACGTCGCCATGAATTCCGACCAAGGATTCCCCGAAATCGTGCTGCAATTCCTCAACGCGTTCGGCGAAACGGTCCATCACGCCCACGCGAGCGCCTTCTTCTATGAAACGCTCAACGATGGCATGGCCGATGCCAGAGCCGCCACCGGTGATTAGCGCAACCTGGCCATCCAGCCAACCCATCAGAAAACTCCTTTCGGCGGCGCCTGAAATGCTATCGGGAAAGCCCTCGACTTTGAAGAAATCCCGGTCACTCTATGATACCAGGGACGCTGAAGGGAGTATAACCATAATGCTTCGCAGGTTCTAGCAGGCGCTCGGGTTGGCCCTATCTCAAGAATGACCTCTGAGTGGGCGGGAGCCTGCCTTGCTATACTGGGACGAAGAGAAACGCAAGAACACTGTTACGAGAGGAGGGGCCATGGCCCGCTATGGAGTAAGGCTGGAAACGGACCCCCGGCTGACCCTGCAGGACTGCCAGCAGTTGGCCCGTAGAGCGGAAGACCTGGGCTACGAATCGGTTTGGCTCCCGGAGGGCCGCAGCCGCGATGCTTTTACGTCATTGGCTGCCATGTCCCTGGCCACGGAAAGGATCACGCTGGGGACCGGCATTATCCAGGTGTTCGCCCGGACGGCCTCCAACACCGCGATGGCTGCGGCGGCCATGGGGGCTCTGTCGGGAGGACGGTTCATACTTGGGTTGGGCGTCGGCCACGGCCCCAGCGTTGAAACCTGGGACGGGGTGCCCTTCAAACGACCAATCACCCGTCTCCGGGAGACCATCCAAATCGTCCGAAGTCTCTTATCCGGTGAGCAGGTGGACTTCGCTGGGAAGCACTTCAACGTGTCAGGCGCGTCCCTGGGTGAGGCGGCTCCCGCGGGGAAGGTGCCCATTTACATCGCTGCGCTGGGCCCCCAGATGCTGGAAATGGCCGGAGAACTGGCTGATGGGATCCTGATGAACTGGCCGACCGCCGCGTTCTTGCCCCAAGCGGTGGAGTACGTCAAACGGGGCGCGGACAAAGCGGGTCGCGATATTTCAGAGATAGACATCGGTGGGTACGTCCGGGTAGCGGTCGGCGATGATATTGGGCCGCTCCGGGCGGCGCTGCAGGGGCAGGTCATCCGGCAGGCGGGATTGCCCTTCTACCGGAATATGTTCACCGCCGCCGGATTCCAGGAGGAAATGGAGGCTGTAAATGCGGCGTTGGCCGCCGGCGACACGGAAAAGGCGTTGGGGGCAGTGACGGAAGCAATGCAAGACCAGGTTGCGGTCGTGGGCAACCCGGACCACTGCCGGGAGCAGTTCGAAATCAGAAGAGCCGCCGGGCTACAGCTGCCGGTGGCTGCGCCGTTCACCGTGGGCGACACTCTGGCCTCTCACCAAAGGGTCATCGACGCCCTGGCGCCGTAGCTGCCCCTGCTATTCTTGATATATTGACCCCGACGTGGACGGAGCACTGGCCGTTTTCATCCGGCGTTCTATTGTCATTGTTCATTCACTCGCCGGCGGCCCGTGCTACAATTTTGAAATAATCAAGGTCCCGTTCGGAGACGTCCCATGACTACGAAGCTGGCCTACCGCCTCGGGCCTCCCATTGATTACTCCAAGCTGTCTTTCGACCCCGACGACCCGGAGCCGTTGCCCGACGCTATGTATCAATACCCCGTCTTCGAAGAGATTTTCCATATCCTGGGGACCCATATAACCAGCCTTCACCCATCCGATGAAGTCTTCCGCAGCAGCAATACTTTCATCTGTTACGATCCCTCAAACTTGAACGTCCGGGTCAGCCCCGATTTCTACGCCGCCTTTGGGGTGGATGCGGAAGCCATCAAGCGGAGGAAACTGTATTTGCCTTGGGAAGTGGGCAAGGCCCCGGACTTGGTTTTGGAAGTCGGCTCGGAAAGCACGGCGCGGCAGGACCTCATAGCCAAGCGCCAAATCTACGCCCGGATTGGCGTTACTGAATATTGGCGGTTCGATGGGACCGGCGGCGAATTCTACGGCCAACCCTTGGCTGGGGACTTCCTTGAGGGCGGTACCTACCGCCCCACGGAACTGACAACCGAACCAGACGGCGTCCTCAAGGGATACAGTCCGGTATTGCGACTTAGCCTGTGCTGGCGTGATGAGAAGCTGATCTTCTTCAACCCCGAGACCGGGGAATACCTTCGTAACCTGCCACAAACCGAGGCTGTCCTGAGCAGCGAACGCGCCGCTCGGGAATCCGCCGAGGCTGCCTTGAGTAGGGAACGCGCCGCTCGGGAATCCGCCGAGGCAAGAATACGAAACCTGGAAGAACAACTGCGCCGTCAGCAGGGCGGATAGCCGCGACCCAACGGGTCAGCCCAGGCTGGCCAGAGCCTCCGCCTGCTGTTCCACCGTCGCCATGTCTGGCAGCACGCTAACTATTAACCCCTGCTCGTCGATGATTGCCGCAGGACGCCTTCCCTCCGCCGGGTTCGCCAGGTACTGGTCGTCATCGGCATTGGACAGGCCAAACGACACGGCTATGGCCTGGTCGGGGTCCTGAAGGACGGGGAAGGGCAAGTCCTCCTTCTCGATCCATGCTTGGGACGCTTCCGGGTCCCGGTTGTTGACCCCGAATACCTGGATATTCTTGCTTTGGAATTCGGCGTAGTTGTCACGGTACCCGTGACCGTGACGGGTTCAATTGCCGCCGCCGGGGGACGTGAAAAACCAGAGCCAGACCTTGCTGCCTTTCAGGTCGGACAGCTTGAATTCCTTACCCGTGTGGTCGGTAGTCGTGAAATCCGGCGCCGTATCGCCCGCTTTGAGCATAGGGGTTGCCTCCTTATGGAATACCGAAACTGTCCGTCATAGGATCCGGCCAACCGGTTGAAGCGGGTTCCGGCGTTCAACCGCGGGGGTCTGACGTGTTTGCCTTGATTATACTCGCTCCGGTCTTGCTCTCAACAAACGCAAAAGCCGCGCCGGTGGTGTGGCGCTCTCAACGGTGTCGTTATCCTCCAACGTGCGGCCAACCAAGGGGACCCGACCCCCAAACGGCAACCAATTGAAGGGGTTGTGGGGTTTTGTTACACTTAGGTTAACCAGGGCTGGAGATCGTGGAAACAGACCTGGTTCAGCTGTTAATGCGACTCAACCTGCTATCGAGGTTACGAAAACCGGAACACACCAAATCTTGAGGTCAGCTCCGGTGCGACGGGGCAAAAGGAGTGAGGGCAATGGCTTACGATCTACTCATCAAGAACGGTCGGGTGGTTGACGGAACTGGCGGCCCCTCTTATTACGCCGACGTGGCCATACAAAACGGCAAAATTGTCGGTGTAGGCAGATTCAACGAGTCCGCCGCCAGGGTGATTAACGCCGATGGCAGGGTCGTTGCCCCCGGTTTTATCGACCACCACACCCACTACGACCCCCAGGCATTGTACGACCCCCTGTGCAGTTCCACGGCGCAGAATGGCAACACCACCGTGATTGTTGGGCAGTGCGGCCAGGTGTTGGCCCCGGCCCGCCCTGGAGACCACGATTGGTATATGGAGTTCTTCTCCGACCGGGAAGACGTTCCGTTGGCGGCGATGCGGAACGGCATCGACTTTTCCTGGGAGAGCATTGCAGGATACATGGACGCCCTGGGCCGGAAACGGGGCGTTAACGCCGGGATACTAATCGGTCATTCCGGTGTCCGACGCTATGTGATGGGCGAGGAAGCCTCCCACAGGGCCGAATCCACCCCCGAAGAAATCGAGGCCATGCGCACGCTGGTGCGCGACGGAATTCTGGCCGGCGCGCTGGGCTTCAGCACCGGCGCCGGAAATACCTCCCCCTGCGGAATCGCCACCGATACGGAGAGGTTCGCCTTGGCTGGCGTCCTGGGCGAACTGGGCACCGGGGTTTTCCAGATTGCCGGCGGCTCCGACCGCGGGCTCTACGGACCGCTGGAGTTGTCCCGGGACCTATCCCTCCAGACCGGCCGTCCCTCCATGTACAACTTGATCTCCCAACAGATTAACGCGCCGCCCGACGAGTGGAAGGACCATCTGAATCGTCTGGAGGAGTCATTCAAGTCCGGCGCCAGGGCATACGGCTCCTGTCTCTCGGTCACCGCCGGGCCCATCTTCAATCTCAGGCAGGGCTTGGACACCGCCCAGGACGAGGACCTGATCAGTCCCCACATCATGTTCCAGGGCATGTCCACCTGGGACTCGGTGATGTCCCTGCCGGTTCAAGATAGGATGCAATCCTTCCGTGACGCCGAGATTCGGGCGTCTCTGACCGCCGAGGCAGTGGAGGGTAGCATCGCCCAGGGAGACACCGGCACTGACCGGCGAGGTCGGGGTATGCGGGGATTCAACCGCCGCTGGGACCTGGTTGAAGTCTTCATGACCTACCAGGAGAGAAACCGAAAGACGGAAGGCAAGAGCATCGAGCAGTTGGCCCAGGAGCAGGGCAAGGGTGTGATGGACGCCTTCCTTGACCTGTCCTTGGACGAAGACCTGAGGACCCACTTCATATGCGTGGACCGGAACATTGATGTCGAGTCCCAGAGGCAGATTCTGGGCTCGCCCTACACCGTCATCGGGACGACTGACGGCGGCGCACGGCCCGACAAGATGGACCGTTTTGAGTACAGCACCAGGCTGCTGAGCCACTGGGTTAGAGAGAAGCAGGTGATGACTCTGGAAGACGCGGTATACCGGATGACGGGGAAGACTGCTCTGATGCACGACCTGGAGGACATCGGCTTCATCGCCCCGGGCAAGACCGCCGATATCACTATTTTCGACCCGGACACTATTGACTCGAAGCCCAGGGAACCAGTGTTCGATTTCCCGGACCCGACGGCGTTGCACGTCAAGCGGGACGCCGTGGGAATCGACTACGTCATCGTCAATGGCGAAGTCCTGTTGGAGAATAACGAGCACACCGGGGCATTGCCGGGCCGGGTCATCCGGGGGCCCCTCTACCAATCAGCCGGTTAGCCAAGATACGGAGCGTACCGACTCAGGTTTGTGAGGAGTGACAATAGGCCGCGAGGCGCAGCTTCGCGGCCTTTGCACAACCCTGCGATTGAGTGGATGCTTAGGGCCGGACACCCGGTAACTCTTAGGGGGAAACATGCTGGACAACAAGGACCTGCTCATGGAAATGCAGCGACGCATGCTGCGTATCCGCCGGTTTGAGGAACGAGTTATCCAACTGGTAGAACGGGGCGAGATCGTCGGAGCCGCCCATTCTTATATTGGGGAAGAGGCGGTGGCCGTGGGCGCTTGCCTGGCCCTGCGGGACGACGACTGGATAACCGGCAACCACCGCTCCCACGGCCACCCCATAGCCAAAGGCGGCGACGTGAAGAAGGCCATGGCTGAACTGCTGGGCAAGAGCACCGGTTTCTGCAAAGGCAAGGGCGGTTCCATGCACCTGGCGGATTTCAGCATTGGGATTCTGGGTGAGTCGGGCATCTTGGGATCATCCATCCCAACCGCGGTGGGCGCAGCCTTGGGCAGCCATCTCCAGGGCAACGACCGCGTCGCAGTCCCCTTCTTTGGCGACGGGGCCAGCAACGAGGGCGCTTTCCATGAGTCTTTGAACTTGGCCGCGATCTGGAAGCTGCCCGTGGTCTTTCTCTGCGAGAACAATCAGTACGCCGTGACCAGCAGTTTCAAGAAAATGGTCGCCTCGGAAAACATCTCCGACCGGGCGGCGGCCTACAACATACCCGGGGTGTTGGTCGATGGTCAGGACGTGATCGCAATGTACGAAGCGGTGTCGGAGGCGGTTGCACGGGCCCGTGCTGGTGAGGGACCGGCTCTCATTGAGGGCCGCACCTACCGGTATTTCGACCACTCGCTGGGCCTCAATCGCATCGTCCGCGACCCTTACCGGGAGGACGAGGAGGTGGAGCATTGGAAGCAGCGCGACCCCATAGTAATTCACGCGAAACTGCTGCTCTCCCAGGGTATCGCCACCCAAGCCGAGCTCGACGCTTTGGAAGCTGAAATCGCGGCGGGAATAGACGAAGCCACCGAGTTCGCCCGCCAAAGTCCATACCCGGAGCCTTCGGCCCTGTTTGAGGACATGTTCGCCAACCCGATAGCGTTGGAGTGAGCCGGCAATCGGACTCTGGACGGGCGGATTGCAACACCGATCACCCCACCGGCAATGAGCCGGCTTCAGGAGGAAATTATGACCCAGGTCCAAACCGAAACCAGGGACATTACCCTGACCCAGGCCCTCAATGAGGCCATGCGGGAGGAAATGCGCCAGGATGAACGGGTGTTCATCATGGGTGAGGACATTCAAAGCGGGGTGTACGGGGCATCGGGCGGCCTGGCTGCCGAGTTCGGCCCGGAGCGGGTGAGGGACTGCCCCCTGTCCGAAAACGCGTTTATGGGCGCCGCGGTCGGGGCCGCAGCCGTGGGTATGCGGCCCATCGTGGAAAGCGCATTTTGCTTCATGTGGGTGGCGATGGATTCCCTGGTCAGCCAGGCCGCCAAGATGCGCTACATGTTCGGCGGCCAGGTTAACCTTCCCATAGTCTACCGGGCCTCGCTGTACTACGGCGGCAGCATGGCCGCCCACCACTCCGACCGATCCTATCCTATTTTCATGCACATACCGGGATTCAAGGTTGTTTTTCCCAGCAACGCCTACGACGGCAAGGGGTTGATGAAAACCGCCATCCGAGAGGACGACCCGGTCCTGTTTTGCGAAGACCGCACCATTCTGGGATCCCGCGGGTTCGTTCCCGAGGAAGATTACGCCATTCCACTGGGAGTGGCCGACATCAAGCGCGAGGGCAGCGACGTGACCATCGTGGCGATTGGTGGGATGGTGCCACGGGCCTTGGATGCTGCGGAGACCCTGGACCGGGAAGGAGTTTCCGCGGAGGTTATTGACCCACGCAGCCTGGTGCCGTTGGATAAACAGTGCATATTGGATTCAGTAGCCAAGACCGGCAGGTTGGTGACCGTGGACATGGCCCACAAGACCTGCAGCGCCGCTAGTGAAATTGCCGCCATTGTGGCCATGGAAGGGTTCTGGTCGCTCCAGGCCCCGGTGCAGAGGCTGGGAACCGTCAACGTGCACATTCCATTCAGCACGGCCTTGGAGCCCCTGTGCTACCCCACTGCCGAGTCGATAGCCGATGCGGCCCGCACAACAATGAACTAGGCCCGGTTTCCATTGTCTTGTTCGGTCTTCTTCGCTTTGGTCAACTTCCACGGCCGAGCAGAGGGGTTTACTGGAATATGGGTTTAATCGAGGCCTTTGACCTCAGGTCGAGCGGGCCCCAGCACCGAGTTTTGAGGTGATGCAGAATGCCCACGGAGATCCTGTTGCCCCAGTGGGGCATGGAAATGGACGAAGGCACCGTAGTGAGGTGGCTCAAGAAAGAGGGCGACCCGGTGCAGGAAGGCGAGCCATTGGTGGAGATAGAAACCGCCAAGTTGACCACGGAGTTGGAGTCGTTCGCTTCGGGGATTCTCACTCGCATTGTAGTGCCCGAGGGGGGAACCGTGCCGATCCGGGCGGTACTGGCTATCTTGACCGCCCCCGGAGAAGAGGTCGCCGCCCCGGAACCATCTTCGGCTACATCCGCGTCTGCGGGGCCCGGGGCCGCTGTTTCAGTCCCCGCCACCGCGTACGCAGGCCAGGTGGTGCCCGCGGCTCGGAGGTTGGCGCGGGAGCACAACGTTGCGTTGACCCAGGTTCACGGCAGCGGGCCAAACGGGCGGATTCTCATTGCCGACGTGGAGCGGGCTATTGAAGCCGCTAAGGCTGCCGGCCCCCAAGATGGCGTCGCGGCGCCCGTCGGTCAGGTTGTGCCGGCAGCCCGCCGGTTGGCCCGGGAGCAAGGGGTAGACCTTACCGGAGTGCGGGGCTCCGGGCCCAATGGCAGAATCCTCATCGCCGACGTGGAACGGGCCATCCGTTCACTCCAGTCTCCGCCTGCCCCAACCGGAGATTCCGACCTGTCACACCAGCCGGTTCTCATCCAGGGGATACGCCGCACCATCGCGTCTCGAATGCTGAACAGCCTGCAGACGATGGCCCAGGTTACGCTGACCACCGAGGCCAATGTGTCAGAGGCCATGACTCTGCGGGAAGGACTGTCCCGCCATGCCGACGGTCCGGGATTGAGCCCGCTGCACCTTGTGGTAAAGGCCTGTGCGCGGGCCCTGCAGGACCACCCCCGGATGAACGCGATTCAGACGGAGGAAGGGTTCCGGCTTATGGACCGCGTAAACGTCGGACTGGCAGTGTCTCTGCCCGAAGGCCTGGTTACGCCGGTGCTACGGGACGCAGACTCGAAGAGCCTTGGAAAGATTGCCGCGGAAGCTCGAGACCTGGCGGCTAAGACCCGGGAAAACCGGGCCACCCCGGAAGACCTCGCCGACGGCAGTTTTACCGTCACCAACCTGGGGGCCTACGACATCGATGCCTTTACACCCATTATCAACCCGCCCCAGGTTGGGATCCTGGGTGTGGGCCGGGCGGTAGACAAACCGATAATAGCGGATGGAGAGGTGGTCAAGGCCACCATGATGGTCCTAAGCCTGACCTTCGATCACCGGGTGGTGGACGGAGCGCCGGCTGCGGCATTCCTGCAGGCCGTCAAGGGATACCTGGAAGACCCCTGGTGGATGGTTTCGTAGGGGAGGCTATCTGACGACCTTCGGAAGATGAAAATGGAACGCCGGACTGCTTGGGCGCGGCTCAGAACAGTCCGGCCAGTGCCTCTTGCGGGCCGACCGCGGGAATTGGGGACCGTTCGTAGTCCCTGAGGTTTCTGGTCACGATGTGCCTGGCGCCGCAGGCGCGGGCGGCGGCCACTTGCAGGGCATCTTCGAAGTCGTCCATGGGAAGCGCCGCGGCATAACGAATGGACTCGGCGTCGGCCGGCGCCACCCCAACAAAGCGGGTTAGTTCAACTATAAAGTCACGTGTACTTATGACCCCCAATGATGGGGACACCAGGTAGTAGATGTTAGATACCGAGTGCCACGCCATGGATGCAGCCTCTGAGCCCTTTTCTATCCGGTCCAGGAGTTCCGACGAAGGAATCGAGTGCGGATGCCTGTCGAGGGCCACGTCGATAAGCACGTCCGTGTCAAGGAATATCATTGGAGATATTTCCTGGCCAGCGCCTCGTAGCGAGGGTCGTCACGCTCGGCGGCTCTAAACTTTCCCCGCCACTTGGCAGAGAAGGATGAATCATATTCTCCGGCCGTCTCCCTCAGAGCCTTTTCGATGAGCGAGGAAAGGGAAACTCCCTGGGAACGAGCGTACCTCTTGGCTATTGGAAGCAAATCGGCGTCTACGGTGATCGTAAGCTTCTGCTTCATGAGGTTCCATTACGCCATTGAATACGTATACGTATAACTTATCTTAGTATACGTGAAGCAATTCCGAGTCACAATACGCTGCATTCCCAGGTAAGAGCTGACCGGTAAGCCCTTAAGTGTTCAAGGTAGTGTGGAAGTAAACCTCGTCCAGGGCCAGAGGACGGCGTAGCAAGCCCTGTTCGTAAGAGCCTTGAATGGCCCGCTCGATGTTTTTGCCCATCTTGTTAAGTCCGATGGGATACGGGTCCTCCCCGAATACCTCATCCTGCTCCGCGAATTCCCGGCCGCCCATGTAGAGGTAGCCCGACAGGTTGTCCCTGGCGCGCTCGTAAGCCACCTGCTTGGACCGCTCAAAGGCTTGGTACAACTCCATCGCTACCCAGGGGTGGTCCTTCAGGATCCGGTTCTGGACGATGATGTTGTGGTTGACGTGGTGAAACTGGGTCTTCTGGTAGTATTCCCGGATTAGCTCCCATCCGCCATCGGGTAGCAACCGCTTGACCTTGGGGTTGTTCGTCATCTGGGTTCCGCCGTAACGGTCTATGATCGTTGTGTCGCCGGAGGTCACCGTGCCGCTGGTCTGGAGGACCGTGCAGGCGTCTATGGTGCCCTTCTCCAACTCCGAGTCTTGGGCCTGATCCACGGTATAGAAAGAGTGATCCACCCCCTGGACTTCATACCCGGGCATGTGCAATCCCAGGGCCCCGCCATGACTCAACTCCTTGGTTCTGGCGTTGAACCAGACGTTGTCGCTGGCTTCGATTCCGTACAGGTCTTTCAAAGTGCACCGCATCCACAGGGCGGCGGTCATGTCATAGTCGGGGACTGCGATGCGTTTTCCCTTAAGGTCGGCCAGCGAATTTATCCCAGACGACGTATTGACGTAGAGGCCGGACCACATGTGGCCGCGGCTCAGAAACACGGGCAGGGCCGACCAGTCCCACCGGCCGTTACCCAAATCCTCGCGCCGCTCCCGGGCCAGCAGGGTCTCGGAGATGGACATTTCCGACGCGTCAAATTCGTCGTAAGCCAGGTTGCGGTAGAAAAGCATCCCTCCGTGGACGGTCACTATCTCCAGGTCGATGCCCTCGGGTTTGACAGTGCCGTCTTTGAGCGGGGCAACCCTGGGATTGTCCCCGAACGCCATGGTCATGTGCAGGCCCATTTTTTACCCCCGTTAGTTGGATTCTTCCTCTGTACGGTCTGCGCTTAGGTGTCCATCATCGTGCTGAAATAAACGTCTTCCAGCTTCAAGGGTTTGGTGAGCAGGCCGGCTTCCTGGTTGCTTTGGATAATCCGCTCGATGTTCTTGCCCATTTTCTGAATCCCCATGGGAAAGGGGTCGGCCCCCAAGGCGGCGTCCTGCTCCTTGAAGGCATTTTCCGGAAAGTAGAGGTAGCCTGCGGAGGCTTCCCTGGCCCGCTCGAAAGCGACTTCCTTGGACCTTTCGAAGGCCTTGTAAAGCTCCAGGGCCACCCAGGGATGCTCCCGCAGTATCCGGTTCTGCACTATGACGTGATGGTTGGCGTGGAAAAACCCGGTCTGGCGGTAGTAGTCATAAACCGCCTGCTGGCCGGCGTCGGGCATGAGCAGCCGGAAGTTGGGGTTTCCGTCAACCTGGGTTCCGCCGTAACGGTCGATGACCGAGGCGTCTCCTGCGGTCACCCGGCCCCGCCTGCGGATGCCGCCGCTGGCGTCCAACTCTCCACTGTCAAGCATCTGGTCCAAGGTCTGGTCCGCCGTTAGCCAATGGTGTTCTACACCCACCACCTCGTGGCCGGGCAGGTGCAAACCCAAGCCGCCGCCGTGGCTCAGCTCTTTGGTCCGACCGTTCCACCAACTATTGTCACTGGCTTCAATGCCGTAAAAGTCCTTCAAGTGGCAGCGCAGCCACACCGCAGAGGTCTGGTCGTAGTCGCCATATCCAATGCGCTTTCCCTTCAGGTCCGCCGGAGACTGGATGCCCGAGTCGTTGCGAACGTAGAAGTTCGGCCAGGGATGGCCCCGGCCCAGGAACACCGGCAGCGAAGACCAGTCCCATTTACCGTTGCCTACGGTTTCCTTCCTTTCAGCCGCCACCAGGGTCTCGGACATCGACATTTCCGAGGCGTCGAATTCGTCGTTCGCCAGGTTGCGGTAAAAGAGCATTCCACCTTCTACGGTCAGGACTTCCAGGTCAATGCCTTCAGGCTTGACCGTTCCGTCCCGCATGGGGTCTACCCTGGGATTGTCGCCGAAAGCAATGGTCATTTTTAGTGCCATTTCCAACCTCCAAAGGCCTTATTTCCCTGGGGTCGCCATGTATCCCTGAGTGATTAGAAACCGTGGGCTTGATTGCGATCGTCCGAGCCCATGACTGCCGAGGAGCCCGCGGACAAATATATGAACGATCAGCGGCGAAGCCCTACCCGTTGATCTGGGCGGCGATAAATTCCTTCATCAGTTCCAGGGCCCGGTCGGCTTCGGGGCCATCGCCGGATCCAAAGCTGTGGGGCATGCCCTCAAATATCTCCAGCTGCAAACTGCCGCCGGCCTGGCGGTAGGCTTCGACAAAGGTCCTGGTCACCGGTACCGGCAGGTTGTTGTCTTCGGTGCCTTGGATGATCAATGCCGGCGGCAGGAGCGCCGATTCTCCCCGGTTCAAGATGAGGTGGGGGTTGCCTTCCTGCATCGCTTCTTGCGTGAGGAAGTACCCTTCGGACGAGGCCACCAGGCGGTCGTTGCCGGTGTCCTGGGCGAAGAAATACCTGGCATGGGGGTCCACAATCGGCCAGCATCCAATGATGTACTTGGCCGTGGCGTCCACGCCTGCGCCTTCTTCGAGGGGAATTGCGGCGTACCGTGGGTCATGGGGCCGCATCGCGTTGAGGAAAATCGTGTGGCCGCCGCTGGATGACCCCCAGAGTCCTACCGATGCCGCGTCCGCATTAAAATCGCCGGCGTGGGCCTTCAGCCAACGGGTGGCGAAATTGACGTCTGCTACCTGGGCGGGATATGGGTGGGTTGGTCCCAGCCGGAAGTCAACCGATGCGATGACCACGCCGGTTGCGGCCAACTGGGGAGCCCGGTAATCCGAATGAGTGCGGTCGCCCCGGTTCCACGCGCCGCCGTGGACGTCCAGAAGCGCGGGAAAGGGGCCGGGTCCCTTGGGTTGGTAGATGCGGACCAGCCAGCCTTCTTCCCCGTGGCGCAGGTACTCCTGCTCATGGACCTCCACTTCGTATGACGCTGCGGGATCGTAGACCAAACTCAGTTGACTGACCATAGGTCACTCCATAGCTATTAATGTTTAGGTCCCGGTGGCAAATCCGGCAATGGGGACCGGTTGACGCACCGCAGGCGCCGGGGTGGAGAGTTCCCGAAGTATATCAGCCGTTAACATAAGAGTAAATTCAGGGCGGATTCTTTGGGATGGGGTGTTGGGAAGGACGCCGGTGGGGTCAAAAACCTTGGCCCAAGATGCCCTGCCAAGGCGGTCAAAGCCCCTGGAGGATTAACCGCCCGGTGGGTAATGCTCCAACCACCAGCGGGCAATCTCATCCCTGCGCGCGAACCAAACGCCGGGAAAACCACGGGCGTATTCCAGGAACCTTTGCACGGCCATTGAGCGGGCCGGCCGGCCGGCGATGCGGCAGTGAAGACCCACGGACATCATTTTGGGGGTGTGCAATCCCTCTTGAAACAAGCAGTCAAAAGTGTCCTTCAGATATTCGTAGAAGTCGCTCACGCTGGTCAGGCCGCCCCGCCAGAACCGGGCGTCGTTGGTCTCCATGCTGTAAGGGACCACCAGCCAGGGATTTCCGTTGACCGTGGTGTAGTAGGGCAGGTCGTCGTTCATGGCCCCGCTGTCGTAGATGAAACCTCCCTCGGTGGCGACCAATTCTCGGGTGTTTATGCTGGCTCCGTAGCGGGTGAACCAACCCACCGGCCGCTGCCCGGTGGTGCGGGTTAGTGATTCCACCGTCTTTCGGATGGACTCATGCTCCTGGTCCCGGCTCATCAGGTGGTGTTCTTCCCATCGATACCCGTGGCCGCAGACCTCATGACCACGGGCCACAATCTCCCGGGCCGCTTCCGGGTTGCGTTCCAGGGCCAGGGCGCAGCAGAAGAAGGTTGAAGGCGCTTGATACCGGTCCAGAAGGTCGAGTAGCCGCCAAACCCCAACCCGGCTGCCATACTCAAAGAAAGACTCGTTGAAAACGTCCCGTTGGCCCGGCGGCACCGGAGAGGGGACCTCGCTGTTCGTCTCGTGGTGGGAGTCCCCGTCCAGCGTGGAGTATTCGGCGCCTTCCTCGTAGTTGACCACCATGGACACGGCGATGCGCGCCCCACCGGGCCACTCGACCACCGGGGGATTGGGGCCGTAACCTACTAAATCGCGTATCACGGGGCCGCCTCCCACAGGAAATTCAGCAGGGGCCCATTATATCCTCAAGATAGGCGCGGCGGTGTGATACGATTGGCCCGTCAAATCTCGCTTGGAGGCCCCATCATGCCATACGGAGGCAATGACTGGCTGGCTTTGACCCAGGAGACCACCCTGGAACCGGACCTGCCCATCTGCGACTGCCATCACCATTTCTGGGACTTCAGGACTGAACGAGTCCCCTATCAGCGGTACCTGCTTCATGAATTGGCCGACGACATCAACAGCGGCCACAACGTGCGCTCGACCGTTTTTATTGAAGCCAGGTCCATGTATCGTAGCGATGGCCCCCCGGAGTTGCGGTCGGTGGGCGAGGTTGAGTTCGTTCAGGGCATGGCTGCCGCTTCCGCCAGCAGCTTGTACGGTCCCGGCCGGGGCGCTGCAGCGATTATAGGCAATGCCGACTTGAAGCTGGGTGACCGGGTGGAACCGGTGCTCGAGGCCCTCCAGGCCGCCAGCCCCAACCGGTTCCGGGGCATCCGCCATTCGGTTGGCTGGGACCCCCACCCGGACGTTTTGAGTCGCGAGGTGGAAGGGCTGTTGGGCCTTGACAACTACCGGGCCGGGGCCAGGGCTCTCGCCCGCAGAGGCCTGATCCTGGAATGCGCAATGTACTTTCACCAGTTGCCCCAGATGGCGGCATTCGCCAAAGCTGTGCCGGACCTGACCATTGTCTTGAATCACATTGGCGGCCCGATGCTGGTTGGTCCCTACGCCGGTCGCGAGGAAGAGGTGATGCCCGCTTGGCGTCAGGGTCTGGCAGCCGTGGCCGAATCACCCAACGTGGTTATCAAACTTGGCGGCGTCGGAATGCCCCGGTACGGGTTTGACTGGCACCTGCGGGACCAACCCGTTAGCTCCGAGGAGATGGCGGAATCCATAGCGCCGTTGATGAACCCCTGCATCGAGGCGTTCGGACCCAGCCGGTCGATGTTCGAAAGCAACTTCCCGGTGGACAAGGTCTCCTTCTCTTATAACGTGATGTACAACGCTTTCAAGCGGATGACCAAAGACTACTCGGCCGGCGAGCGGGCCGAAATGTTCCACGACACGGCGGCAAGGGTGTACCGGATCGATGTTTGACCCTGCCTTGTCACTTTGTAAATCCTCCATGGACCCACTACCCTTGCGTCAGCCAGCAGGCTTGGGCTGACTCAAGGGAACCAACTCGGGAAAACCGGTAACCCCGTATGATCGGACGGTGAGACACCCCCGTTGAGCCAGATAGTTTCGAACACATGGCATCCCGTGACCCGGCTCGTGCCCATTTCCATGAGGTATGGGCAATTCCGGTATTACTGGCTGGCCCTGGTCGCCGGGGTTACCGGCCACCAGATGCTGCTCAACTTCACGATGGGCTGGCTGCTGTTCGACCTCACGGGCCAGGAGAGGGACCTGGCCTTCCTGGGAATCGCGATCGCGGTGCCTGCCATTGCGCTCAACGTGGTTGGCGGGGTCTTGGCCGACCGTTTCGAACCCAAGGTTCTGGTGGCGGTTGCCCAGTCCACGTCTGCGACCGTGGTGGTGCTGCTGGCGGTAATGGTGATGTTGGGCCGGGTGGAGCCGGCGCACGTGCTGATCGCCGCCGTGCTGATTGGCACCGTCCAGGCCTTCGATCAACCCAGCCGTTCCAGCATCTTCCCCCGGTTGGTGCAGAGAGAGCACATCGTCAACGCCGTAGCCATGGAAAGCCTGGTTTGGAACGGCGTCCGAGTTTTGGCTCCGGCCCTGGCCGGGATCATGATCGAACAGGTCAGTATCCAGGCATCAATGTTCTTCAGCGCTGCAACGTTCTACGTTTTGGGTTCGGTAGTAGCCCTCCTGAAGTTGAGGGATAGGGCTCCGGCCACGGGCCAGGTCACTCAACAGGTTATGGAAGGGATCCGCTACGTGCGGACTCATACGGTGTTTTTCCTGGTCATGTTGCTCACGTTCTGCAACAGCCTGTTCGGAATGGCCTACGTACACCTGATGCCGTCTTTTGCCAAAGAGGTCCTGGGAGTGGAAGCCGGCAGCGTAGGGTACCTGCTGGGCGCTTCAGGCTTGGGAGCAATAATCGGCACGTTGATCATTGCCAGGTTGAAGGACCACCACCCCAAGGGCCTGATAATTATCGGCGGGGCGATCACCTATGGTGTGTTTCTGATCCTGTTTTCGCTGGCGGCGTGGCGGGGCCTTTACATGGTCTCTGTGGTGGCGCTGCTGATGGTCGGGATTTCCAACTCCCTTTATCTCACCGGGGGACTCAGCGTCCTGCAGCACCTGGTGCCCGACCGGCTGCGCGGCAGAGTGATGGGGCTGTACGGCATGACGTGGAGCCTGGCCCCCTTGGGGATGGCCCAGGCTGGATTTGTTGCCCAGTACACCAACGCATCGGTGGCGGTGGCGGGCGGCGCCGTGGTTACTATCGTGGTCGCCGGGCTGATCCTGCTGTTATCGCCGGAGATCCGGGCCCTGCGGGGCGCAATCTCCGAATCGCAAAGGCTTGCTTACCAGTCGGCCGGTGTACCAGCCGAGCGATAGGCGTTCGACTAACTGGATAGTACAGCGACCTGACAGGAAACCAGAACGTCGGCCAGTCCCATCCTCGACTGGCATTCTACGTAACGGAGTTTCAAATGCCTTTCCAGATCGATCTCAGAGTCCCACCTTGCGCTCCGGTGTCCGAAGTCGCTGGTTTCATCAAGTTGTGCGAGGAAGCCGGTTTCGACGGCGTTGGCATCCTCGATTCCCAGATGCTGGAGCGGGATGTGTTCGTAAGCATGGCCGCCGCCGCCATGGCAACATCCAGGATCCGAATTGCCTCTGCGGTGCTCAACCCGATCACGCGGCATCTCTCGGTGATTGCCTCAGCGGCCAAAACGGTGGCCGAATTGGCGCCGGGAAGGGCCGAGTTTTGGATTGGTCGGGGGTTCAGTTCGGTACAGACCATCGGGGCGCCGCCTGCGACCGTGCGCCAGATGCGGCAATGCGTTCTAACTCTGAAAAGCATTTTGTCCGGGGAGGACGTGGCATTCGGGGACGCTAGCAGCCGGATGCGGCACGGTGACTCCCAAATCCCTAAGATCATCATAGCGGCCCACGGTCCGCGAACCATTGAGGCTGCGGGCGAGGTTGCCGATGGCGTGTTGCTCCAGGTGGGAATCGACCCCGGCTCAGTGGACCTGGCCCGGCAGCATCTGGAGGCTGGCGCAAAACGGGCCGGACGCAACCCGGACGAACTTGAGATGATTCTCTGCGCCACCACTGTCATCATGGACGACCAGGAGGAAGCGCGGGAAGCCGCCCGCCCTCTCTGTGTCCAGCGACTCGTGGAAAAGTCCCATGCTCCCTACCTGCGGGCCGCGGGCATAAACCCCGACGACCTGGAGGTTCCCGCAGGTTTGGACGAACTCTATCCCGATATCCCCCACGCTGAAGACTGGGAGCGGGCCAAAGAGCTTTGCTCCTTCCTGCCCAAGGAAACCCTCGCCCAAATGTGCGACGCAATCGGCATCATCGGATCTCCCGAATATTGCGCCGGGCAACTCCGGAAAGCCCAGGCGAACGGCATTGAACATCTTTACCTGATGACCAGCGAGACCTATCAGTTCCCACGGCGGGAGTTGACCGCGTTCAAGGACACCATTTTCCCCGCCCTGAACAGGTAAACCACCCCTGACGAGCAGCGGACTACGGCTTACTACGGCGTACTAATGGAGCGGACATGAATATCGAAGGGGCAGTGTTCATCGTAACCGGTTCGGCCACCGGGTTGGGGGCGGCAGTGGCGCAGCGACTGGCGTCCAAAGGTGGCCGGGTGGTCATCAACTACACGAAAAGCGATGATGAAGCCCGCGAGACCGCGGCGGCATGCGAAAAACTGGGAGGTGAGGCTCTTTTATGCCGCGCCGACGTGTCTGATGATGCCGACTGCCGCCGTATGGCAGAGGAAGCGGTGAAAAAATGGGGGCGCGTGGATGGCTTGGTGAACAACGCCGCCCTTTCCAAGATTACTCCCCACCGGGACCTGGAGGGTTTGTCCGGCGATGACTTCCTGAGAATTTTCTCGGTGAATGTGGTCGGGCCGTTCCAGATGGTCAGGGCGGTCGCTCCCCGGATGCAGGAACAAGGCCGGGGGGCCATTGTCAACGTTTCTTCACTTTCCGGCATGAGCGGGTCGGGAAGCTCAATCGCCTACGCCGCCTCCAAGGCTGCGCTGAACACCATGACCCTGTCGCTGGCTCGGGCTTTGGCTCCGGAGATACGGGTCAACGCCGTCTGCCCCGGAGTGATGCAAACCCGGTGGTGGCGGGAAGGATTGGGCGAGGAGCGGTATACCTCGTTCATCGAGCAGTACGCGGAATCCGCCCCCCTGAAATCCGCAGGCACCCCCGAGGCCGTGGCCGACCCGGTGGTGTGGTTGCTTGAGGGCGCCGATCAAATAACAGGGGAGACCATAATCGTCGACTCGGGCACGCACCTGGGCGGCGCTGCCCGCAGGTAATCCCGCCGGATTCCAAGGCTGACTCCACAGGGGCCCCCGGCGGCCACGTCGACCGGGCATACACCGGCAATTTGCATTGCCCCTGAAACGACGTAGGTTCTATGGTCTGGCCAACGCCCAGGTAGAGTCCCGGCCTCTCGCTGCGGCGCCGGTTCCCGGGATTTTGACCGGGTCACCGGCGCCCAACTGTTTGGATGCTTGGACTTAGCGAGACGCTGCTGAATTAGCCGCTGCAAATGACTGGCTCAGGGCTGCAGACGCTTCCGCCACCGCTTGCGCCGCCTTGTCCACGACACCGTACATTCCGAAGAACCCGTGGATCATCCCGTCATACCGGCTGGCCGTGGCATCGTTTGCCGCCGCCTTCAACATTCCGGCATAGGCTTCGCCCTCGTCGCAGAGTGGGTCAAATTCGGCGGTGATCACCAGGGCCGGGGGTAGGCCGCTAAGGTCTGCCGCCGCCAATGGGGCGGCGTAGGGGTTCGACGCATCGGCGTCGTTGGCAAGATAGTGGTCCCAATACCACTGCATGGCATCCCTGGTCAGCATGTATCCTTCGGCGTTCTTTTGGTAGGAGCCGGTCTGGTAGTCCCGGGCGGTCACCGGGTAAACCAGCAGCTGGAAGCTCAAGCTTGGCCCTCTGCGGTCCCGGGCCGCAAGTGCAACCGCGGCCGCCAGGTTGCCGCCGGCGCTGTCGCCGCCAACAGCAATGCGATCTGCGTCTCCGTTGAGTGCGGCGGCATTATGGGCAGCCCACTCAGTGGCGGCATAGCAATCGTCGAAGGGGACCGGGAACTTGGATTCCGGGGCCAGGCGGTAGTCAACCGAGACCACGACGCATTCCGATTTCACCGCGAGATGGCGCGCTGTGGCGTCGGCTGTCTCCAGGTTTCCGATCACCCAGCCGCCGCCGTGGAACCAGCACAATATAGGGAAGGGACCGGAGCCAGCTGGAGTGTAAATACGGACCGGCACCTGGTAATCGCCGTTGGGGATGGTCTGGTTTGCCACCTTGGCGACTTCCGGTCCGGCGGCTCGGGGTCGGGCCAACATGTTGGCGCGGGCTTCCTCCGGGGATACTGTGTGGTTGGGCGGCAAGCCCAGTGCGGCTATCTGGTCCATTACTTTTTGAGCCTGCGGATCCAGTGGCATAAGTATTCCTCCTTTTCGTGCTGAGTTTTCGGTTGCCGTATTTTTCGATCGCCGGGGCCGAACCGGCAGGGCGGGGTCGAGAATTTGCTACTGTCTCTACCCCACTGGCGCTTCAAAGTTTCAGGCGAGCATTGTCCTGAGCGAGCTACCAGGCCGATCGCAATATGCTCATTATGGGCCCGGCGTCGTAAACCGGCTTGGGGTTGGTGGCAAGGCTTCGGTCGGTGAGGGTGGCCGAAGCAATCAACTCCAGTCCTTCGTCGGGCACGCCGACCTCCCGCAGGGTCAGGGGAAGTCCCAGGCTGCGGCACAATTCGGCGACGCCATCCGCTGCTGCGATTGCCGCTTGCTGGTCGTCCATGCCCCGGCAATCAATCCCCATAGCCTGAGCCACCAGCTCCAGCCGGGGTGCGCATACGTCGGCGTTGAACCTCATGGTGTGTGGCAACAGGATGGAGTTGGCCTCTCCGTGGGGAACGTTGTACAGGCCGCCCAACTGATGGGCGATGCCAGTGTTCAGGCCCAAGCCAGGGCGGGCCAGCATGGTCATGCACGCCGCCGTCTTGACCTGGAGCATGGCGTCGATGTCTCCATCCTGGCATCCGGGCAAATGTTGCACCAATAGCCTGATGGTATGCAAGGCCAGGGCATCGGAAATCGGGTGATGGCCGGTGGAATACACGCTTTCTACGGCGATGCGGAACTGGCCCATGGCGGTGGAAAGGGCGATGGGCTTGGGAGTGGTGGCCAGAGCCTGGCCGTCGACAATCACAACCTTGGGCAGTGTGCCCTGGCCGGAGATCAAAATCTTGCGCCCCTGGGACTTGTCGGTGAAGCCGCCGCCCCCGCCGCTGAGCTCTGCGGCCCCCATGGTGGTCCCCACGGCGACAATTGGCATCTTTTGGTGGGGCAGGTCCGGCACGATGACCTTGTCCGGCGGTTCGAAGCGCACCTCGTAGTCGTGGAGGTCGCCTCCTTCGGCCAGTATCATGGCTATGCCTTTGCAGGTGTCGCTGGTGCTGCCGCCGCCCACTGCCACCAACACATCGGGTTCCAGTTCCCTGGCGGCAGCGACTGCTTCTGCCAACACCTCTACCGGGGAGTGGGGCGCTATACCCGAAAACAGGCCGGCTGCCCTGGCTCCCAAGGCTTCCTGCGCCCTTTGTACCACGTTGCTTTGCGTCAGTATGTTTGGTCCGCAGACCACCATTGCCCGGCTGGCCCCCAGCCGGTCGACCACGGCGCCCAGTTGGGAGATTGCGTCAACCGAGCAGATTATCTGCTGGCCTGACCCGGAATAGTGGTAATTCAAAGATTCCTCTGGCACTTCGGCAACCTCAAGTCAGGTCCGGGTAAGGTACGGCGGGCCGAAATGATGACCTGGCCGCCCTGTCATCCGCGGCGTCTCGATGCCCCGGCGAGATTTTTGCCCATTATACCTGAACCCGGACAATCGCATTTCAAACCGCCGCCTGAATGTCCGAAAAACCTCGTCTCCACCCGTGGGGGAAGATGACCTCGTACCCCTGCCCGGTCATTCTCGCCGGGGCGGGAATCCAGAGCCCTTTCCACGCGCGGACACGCTTATGGCAACGGTGAAATGTCGGGTGTGTGTGAGCCGAACCCCCGGCACGCTTGCCGCATCACCATGCAAATTACTCAATCGGCACCAAAAACCGCGGTATTCGTGGGCAATGGAATTGTCTCCGTCGTAGATTATCAAGGGCCGAGCCGCTGGAGAAAAGGTGGACCTTTGAGGTCGCAAACGCCAACTTTCGGAAGAGCAGACTCAGGAATTACTAGAGATTTTGGAGCCAAGTCTCGATCATGCCGCGATGCCTTGCTGCCTTCACGCTTGGGAGGCAGTATCAACGGCAAATTGTGGTGCTCGTTGGACTGAGATTTGGATATACCAAGGACTGACAGCCTCGGAGGCTGCATGAATTCCCATCATTCGAACAGTCATGGTTGAATGACAAACAGGTCTGATGACCGCGCTAACGACCGGTTCGAGTCAACTACCGTGGACCTGAGCACAGCCAACCGGGAGACGCTGTTGGCGGTGATTGCCCGGTTGCAGCATATCATCGACGAGTTACAGCGGCGGATAGAGGCTTTGGAAGGGCGTCTTAAGAGTGGAGGACGGTGGGGGATGCCGTGCAATAAATCGACTTCAAGCCAGCGGCCCTCTTAGAAACTATCTCAAAACTTGAAACGGCCATCATCCCGTCTTGAGATAGTTGGATCGGGGCTACGTTGGGGGATTCATCCCCCAACGTAGCCCCGCCATCCAGGGACCTCCGAATTTTGGTTTTGAGATAGTTTCTTAGTATAAAGGGGCTATAAAGCCGAGGCCCCAAAGCTTTGCTCGCCAGCGAATGACGCCGACCCAAAGGGTGGAGCACTCCGTTGAGAACTTCCCAGAGTGTGGCACAGGCTTGTTTGGCGGATGGATGCGCCGGAGCCTGGAAGTCATCGAGATTCCAATAGTTCCGATCCAGATGACCGATCATGTCTTTGTGGCGCGGACTTGCCCGGTGCGTCAGCCGCGACGGGCGCAGGAGGCGACCCTGAGGGGCGTGGCTGTGGGACGGCAACGCTTGGGAGTCAACCTGGAAAGTTTGATGGCGGCGCTGCGAGAAGATGGACGGATACCCATACGGACTATCCAGTGGTACTTGAAGACTGTGTATGGCTTGAAGCTCAGCGCCGGCGGAATCGTCGGCACCATTCACGGGGTAGCCCGGCAGGCCCAACCGGCGGTGGTCGCAGTGCGGGACCGGATGTGGGTCAGCCCGGTGGTGCATGCCGACGAAACCGGCTGGCGTTAGGACGGGAAAAACGGCTATGCCTGGGCCTACGGCACTCCCACCGAAGAGTACTTCCTGAGCCGGGGCCAGAACAAGGAGGTGGTGGACGAGGCGTTGGGGTGGTCCTTTTGCGGGGTGTTGGTCAGCGATTTCTATGGTGACTACAATCACTATCCAGGATTGAAGCAGGGGTGCAGGGCCCATCTGCTCCGGGACATCCATGAGATTAAGGCGCTGTGCCCAATGGACCCCAGGCTGAGAAAATGGGCTAAAGCGGTCCGGAAAGTCTACTCCAAAGGCAAAGTCTTCAGCCGCCCCGGAGACCGGCAACGCCGCCGGGCCGAGGGGAGTTGGAACGAAGGCTGCAGGCCCATTGCCGCCCGTTCTTAGAAGACGCCTCGGCGGTCCAAAGCAAACTCTGCCGGCGCATTGACGGGTTCATCAAGGAACTGTTCGTATTTGTGGCCTATCCCGAGCCGCCGGACAACAACGTCGCCCAAAGGAGTCTCCGCCACCTGGCGACCAGCCGGAAGATCAGCGGCGGCGGCACGCTCTCGGAGCAGGGCACAACCACCAAGGTGACCTTGGCCTCTCTCTTGGGTGCTTGGAGCGCCAGACAACTCAACCAACTTGTGGCCTGTCTCCGGTTGCTCGTTTACCCTCAACTCTAAACACTTACTGCCCTTCGGTTACACCAAACTCCACCTTGACGGCGGTTAGGACTGCATTTATGGTCCGTAACATTTCATCTGGATGTGTGGTATATTCGCCGCCATAATCTACAATAGCGGGCATATTTACGCCGTTACGGCGTACTTTCGAGAGGAAAGTCAGCACGCTTTGTTAAAGGTTCCCAGCCAATGTGGGGACGGTTACCGGGCCTCCATTCATCATGTGGGACTTCCAAGGAGTTAGAATCATGGCACGTCACCGATGGCTTAGCCCGGCATGGTTGGTTTCCTTTTCGCTAATTGCGCTCCTGATTATGGCTGTGGCCTGTGGGGACGCTGCGGTTCCAACCCAAGCTCCCACAGCCCAAGAGGTGACTGGTGTTACCCCTGAGCCTGTCCAAGAGGATCCTACCGCCACTGTCCAGGCGGCGACCCCTACTTCCACGCCTCTAGCCGTGCCCAAAGGGCAGACCTTTGAATTCCCTCTTTCACCGGCCTGGGTGTCCAGCGGCAAGTTCCAGAACGTCGTGCTCCAATTGGTGGCAAGCATCAATCCGGGACAGTGGGACGTCCAGGCGTGCGCTGGCCTCCCCTCCTGCTTGGTGCCCTCTTCTCCACGGTTTAACGGGCTCATCGAGTATGACCCGGTCAACCCGGGCGAGATCATTGGAGACCTGGCCCAAACCTGGGAGGTCAACCCTAGCGGCACGGTTTATACCTTCCAGATTCGTGACGCCAACTGGAGCGATGGCCGGCCCGTCACCTCCGAGGACATCGTCTTCAGTCTGGATAGAATCGTCCTCCCCGACGCCATCAGGGGCAGAACTTCCATCCTACGGACGTTCTATGAGCACGGGACCGCCCGGGCGTTAGATGAAAAGACGGTGGAGGTGCCCGTCAAGTTCCCAGCGAAGACTTTTCTGCTGAACCTGGCTACGGACTATATGAAGATGTACCCCAAGCACGTGGCGGAGAATTTGGCCCCCGATGAGGCGCAACAGGCCGGAGGGCTGATTGGTTCAGGTCCCTGGACGCTGAAGGATTTCTCGCCCCAAGTGTCCTATGAGATGGAGCGGAACCCAGACTACTTTAAGCCGGACCGCCCTTTCATGGACGGCCTGAAGTTCAATATCATACGGGAACTGAGTAGACAAATAGCAGCTTTGCAGTTAGGCCAGGTCCATACCACTTACTTTATCAGCGGCACTTTCCAGCCTGATATCCTTTTCGAGCTGGAGAAAGATACCAAGGGCAAGATGCGGCCATTTTTACTGCCAAAGCAGTCTATGACCTACCTCACACTCCATATGAACAAGCCTCCCTTTGATGACGAACGAGTGAGGAGGGCCGTATTTCTTGCCATTGACCGCGAGGAAGTCTTCAAGATTACCCGTTGCACCGACACCTACGGTTGCTACGGTGGTCAGGGCACCTTCTTCCCCGGAGAGTTGGTGGAGCCCCCCGATGAACTGGCCCAACTGGCGGGTTGGCGGCAGCCGAAAGACCAGGATATTGCTGAGGCCAAGGAGCTTCTGGCGGCAGCAGGGTATTCTGACGGGATAAAAGGCACCCTGAATACCAGTTCAGCCGCATCTGGCGTACAGCTAATGGAGTTGGTTACCGAACAATTAAGAACGAGTATCAATATAGACCTCGAAATCAACCCTGTGGATAGGGCCACCGCCGTTCAGCGTATGATAAACGGCGAATTGCACGCTTCCAACGACACATCGGCGGTGATCATCCCTGATCCCGAGGACTACCTCAACCAACATTTCCTGGCCAGGGGCACCCAGAAGAACCCCGATAGCTGGTCAGACCCCAGGCTTGATGAGCTCATGAAGGCCCAAGGACAGGAGGTAGACCCTCAGAAACGGCTGGCATTGTTCAAGGAGATGGCCGAGATCCTTAGAGAAGGAACAAGCCAGCAGGTCCCGTTGCGCTGGAACCCGGTTGGAACGGCGGTGGACTACAGGATTCAGAATTTTGTCCTTCCCCCGTCAAACCAGCTTGCCCGGAAATGGGAACACATATGGTGGAATCCCGATGCGCCGGCGCCCCAGAAATAACCTTATATTAAGTAAACACGGAACGGCGCGGTTCAACATTACAAATGGCTGTGACACTTTCGAACTCTATTAAAACCACTCTGAAAGATTCTTGCTCATGGTTGTAGAGGAAAAGAGGCCCAAGTTTGTAGCTTGGGCCTCAATGCGTAAGAGTTCGCCTGACACTCCCCATATTGGTAGGGAAAGTGCGGGTCCACATACCGGCTTACCGGCTGGTGACCGCAGCCGAGTTCAGCTCGCGAATGGCGTTGACCGTTTCCGGGCTGACTGGCCCATTTCGACGTTTTTGGCCACGTCCCAAGACCGACGTAATTCTGCCATAACCTCTCCGTCGGACTGGTCAATGTCGATTGGGATGCCTATCTGGGCCCACGACTGAAAGCCGGTTAGCCAGAACACCTCGGTAGGGTTGTTCTCAGGATCGCTGAAGTTGCAACCGATAGCGCTCGCATGAGTGACTATGCCCGGGACACCGGAAACTGACCCAAGGACAAATAGGGCTCTGGATTCCCGCCCCGGCGAGCATGGCGCATGGCTTTTCCAATGCCGTGTATGAAGAAAGAAAATGACCTGCTTTCATGACAATTGCGGGAGGTGTCCGCAGTTGGAACTAAGGCGATCAGACGTTACTTCGGATCCAAGTGTCGCCGGTCACATCCGAATGCGGTTGTCCTGGACAATTGAACCCGCACTTTGGTTAACGAATGCTATACCGTGCTATCCTACTCCTGGAAATTTCCCGCTCTCACGGCGGGTCCAGCGAGAATAGACCTGAACGACACGGCGCGCAGTATAGTCAACCTGTTCAGCACCTCCCTGGTGATGAGCTTCGGCCACGGTATGATCATACCGACGATCCCCGTGATGGCCGTATCCTTCGAAGTTTCCATCGGGCTGGCGGCTCAGGTCGTGACTGCCCACGCCCTGGGCAGATTCGCAAGCCCTCTGCCGACGGGTATGATCATCGATCGGTTGGGCACCCGGTCGGCCATGATTATTGGCCCCGGGATCCTGGTCGCCGGAGCCTTGGTTGCCGCCGTAACCCCGCGGTTCGACTTGATGCTGCTGGCCATGTTCATGGCCGGGGCCGGCGACAGCATGTGGATGAGCGCCCGAGAGGTGGCCGGGGTCAACTTGGTGCGTTCGGAACAACGCGGCCGCCTGATGAGCGGCTTCATGGGCATCTCCAGCGCGGGCATGGCCTTGGGCCCCGTCTTTGGAGGGTTGCTCACCGAATTCGTGAATTTCCGGGCCGTGTTCGTGGTCTACGCGCTTCTGGCGCTTATCGTCTGGGTGGTCGCCTGGGTCAGCGCGGCAAACATCCCGGCGGAAGATGTCCGGCCGTCCTCTGTCGGCCCGCAGCCCCGCGCCCTGCGGCGCTTTTTCGTGTGGGAGCAGTTGGCTGATTGGGGACGCCTTCTCAAGAGCATAGTGCCCGAGTACCGGGTGACCTACGGGGTTTTGGTTTTCGTTACCACTATCATGATGCTCTACCGGATGGTCCTCCAGAGCATGCTGCCCCTCTACGCCGGCGCCTATCTGGGCTACTCGCCGACGCGGGTGGGCTCCTTGTTCCTCATTACCGCCATATTCGTTTTTGCAATGATCGTGCCGGCCGGCTTCATCACTGACAAGATCGGGAGAAAGTGGGCAACGGTGCCCAGCACCGCAATTCCCGGACTCGCATTCCTCGCGCTGCCCTTTTATGACAGTTACCCGGCCCTGTTGGCCATAAGCGCGGTGATTGGAATGGGCCAGGGTCTATCGTTGGGTTCGGTTGCCACGTCAACCTATGACGTTATCCCTGCGGCCGGCCGGGGCCGGCTGCAGGCCCTGCGCCGGACCGTAGCCGAGTTGGGCGGCGTCAGCGGGCCGGCAATGGGTGGTCTTATCGCCAACGCCTACAATCCGGGGGGCGCGTTCCTGGTCGTTGGCCCCCTGCTGTTGTTTGCCGCGCTGCTGTTGGCCGCAGTGGCCAAGGAGACCCTGGTAAAGCGGCAGGCGGTGGCCGCCTGACGTTCGAAATTTTAGCCGCGGGGTGATTCCCGCGTCCGGAAGGAGGACGCCTAGGCCAGGGAGCCCATGGGGTCCCAGGGAGGCAATACAATGGGTTCCAGATCCAAGGCCTGCTGCAAGTCCTCGGGCAGGTAACTCTTTGGGGCTGCAATCTCGAACATATACTCCGCGAACCAGGAGTCGTTCATAAGGCAGAACCCCTTGTCCCCAACCTTGTCCGCCCAGCTATTTTCCACGCGCCACCGGCGCGGCCGTCCGTCCACCACGTCCACACCCGTAAACATCATCGCGTGGGTCATGCTGGTCTGGTGGAATTCCAGCCGGGATGCCTTATCCAGGGAGAATTCGGCTCCGTACACGCTGTCATAGTCAAAAAGGTCCGAGTCCCACAGCCCAAGGTCCCGGTGCATCTGCTTACCCGTGTCGCAACCCATCCACACCGGCTTGCCGTCCTGGAGCATGCGCATGGTGATGGACTTGATAAGTTCGATATCAACGTTCAGATATTTGACGCGTGGACCGTCAACAATGTTGCCGAGGTAATCGACGGTGAATGTGCGGCCCATGGGGCTGCTTTCTCTGGGATCGTGGACCAGGCACACATAGTCGTCCAGGGGCGTCGTCAGGAATTTGTCTGCGAACTCCAGGGGCGTCATGGGGCCGGTCCGGGTGAATTCGTTGTCTTTGTCCTTCCATTGCCAGTCAAACACCTGCGGCGGCGTGCCGAGGTGGATGCACAGCATGTGGTAGATGGTCTGCAGCACCTGATTTTTTATGCTACGCAATTCCTCCGGACCTGACTCACTGGCGTAGGCGTCCCTGATTTGCTTGGCTCCCTGGCGCATCTGGAAGTTCAGGTTGGCGTTCATCCTTGCCGAGTTTTCCGAGCTTTGCGTCTCCGGCATGGCCGTCTTGGGCGCTACTCCATACTTGCTTACCAGGCCGGTGAACATGGACCACTGTCCGCCGTCCTGAACGGGCCGCTGCAACAACCAGGCCACAGTGCGGTCATCCAGGGGCCGGTCCGCCGTCTCGATGATTGCTTCGAGGACGAAATTGGCCCGCTCCAGTTTGTCCCAAAACATCAAGAAGTTTTGGCTGAACTCAAAATTCTTCAGGTTGAGCACGTTCCGGGTGTCCGCGCGGCATAGGTTCAGCCCGGCGAACATCCAGCACCTACCGGTCCGGGACTGATTGGTGACCGACCAATCATCCAATACCGTGGAAAAACTATGAGGCGCATTGGTGACAATCGAGTGGTTCAGGGCAACGTCGTTGACGTCATGCTGGGTAACCACATTTTGCATCAGGCGCTTGGACCCGTCGGACTGGAAGCTCTCCTGAAAAAATTCCAGATCGGACGCCGTGATAATCCGGGATGCGCCATTGGCATCCAGGGTGGTTGCGGTTGGTTTAGCCTGGTTGTCTGTAGCCAAGTCAATCCTCCTGGCCGGCGGTTAGGGTTCTCCCGGCAGACCCGGGGTTGTGGTGGGCGGAACCCGGTGTCCGGTGGCCCGTTCATAACCGTAGGACAACCGGATCATCGTCGCGTCGCTAAAAGCGGGACCAAGAAACGTGATCCCAACGGGCAGGCCCTCGGAGGTCAGCCCGGCGGGGACTGAAATCGACGGAACGTGGACCAAAAATGTGTTGATGTGGGTAGCGCCGCGCATGTCGTAGTAAGGCGGGCCAACTCCCTCACTGATCAACGTGGGCTGGTGCTCCACCGTCTTGTGGACGATTGTGTCCAACTGGGAGTCAGCCATAATCTTGCTGATGTTGACTGCCAATTCCTCCCGGGCGATGAGGTACTCCCCGTAGGCTTGCGGCCCTGACAAGGGCGTGCCCGTTCTCCTCACCGTGTACACCTTGTCGTAATCCGGCGACTGCCGCATGGCTTCCGGAGACGGGAAAGGCGGTCGTTCGTTGCGCAGGAAATAAAGGCGCCAGGCCTCGTCGCTGCGGCCCTCGCTGGCCCGCGTGGCCATCAGTTCCCCTAATCGGGGAATTTCCGGTATCTGGACCACCGTGGCTCCGGCATCCTCGAGCTCCTGGACCGCTCGGTCGAAAACCTCTGCCACCAAGCGGAAATCGTCAGTGTCGGGTTGGCACTCGAAACCCATCGACTGGTTTAGGATGCCGATGCGTGCGCCATTGAGGCCGTTCGGATCCAGGGAATGGGTGTAGGACTCGGGGCATTTGCCGAAACCCAGGGCGGTGCCCGGGTCCTCGGGATCATAACCGACCATTACATCCAAAAGTGTCGCCAGGTCGGACACCGTCCTGGTCATCGGGCCCAGGGAGCCGGTAAGGCTTGGCCAACCCGAGTAAACCCCGGTGCGGCTGACCAGGCCCGCGGTGGGGCGCATTCCCACAATCCCGTTCCAGGCCGACGGACGGCGGATGGATGCGAAACCTTCCTGTCCGATGGCCACCGCCCCGAAATTGGCGGATACGCTGGCGGCCGATCCACCCGAGGACCCTCCCGCCGTCCGTGATGGGTCGTAGGGGTTGCCGGTTGAGCCGTACAGTGACCCGTGGGAGTCGCCCCGCCCCATTTCC
This sequence comes from Dehalococcoidia bacterium, assembly GCA_965226825.1. GTDB lineage: Bacteria > Chloroflexota > Dehalococcoidia > Lucifugimonadales > UBA3495 > Io17-Chloro-G2. The sequence goes on along the minus strand of CBDDED010000003.1, from coordinate 1,505,647 downwards.
CCCAGGGTGGCCTTGGCGAGAATCAGTGCGCCCGCGTTTTTCAGATTTTCGACCACAAAGGAGTCTTTGTCGGGGAAAAAGTCATTGAAGACCACCGAGCCCAGCGTTGTGGGCATCCCTTGGACGTCTATCTGGTCTTTCAGGATAACCGGTATGCCGTGCAGGGCCCCGGTTTGGCCGCCGGAACTGTAGACCTGGTCCAGCCGGTCGGCGTCCTCCAGGGCGTGGGGGTTAACGGTTATGATGGAGTTGATTTTGGGCCCGTTGCGGTCATAGGCTTCGATGCGGTCCAGGTAGCATTCCACCAACCGGCGGCAGGAAATCGCTCCGGACGCGAACGCCTCATGAATCCCGGCGATAGTGGCGTCTTGAAGCCGAAAATTGCCGGGTGATTGTTGCTCACTAGCCATATCAGACCTCTCTACCCCCGGAAACCTGGCTAAACATTCCTCGCGTGACATTCCCGGCGTCAAAAGTGATTTTCCAGATTTACCAGGATTTTACCCCAAGGCAGGCTATAACCGCCACCGGGGAATGGACCGACGAATCTGCAAAATCAACAAAAATCAGGCGAGGCCAAACAGCCTCGCCTGATGTGCATAGCGTACCTCTTGGTTTCGCCGCGTGGGGACTATTCGTTAAATTCGCATTCGGGCAGGAATTTTTGGAAGATGGGCAAGGTGACGTCAGACCGGCCCAGGGCGGATACATAGAGTTCCTTCAAGTCGGTCCCTTTAGTCGGAGTGACTGTATCCCCGGCCAGGATTTTGTCGTAATCTGCCAGGAATTCCGGGTCGTGGACCATCTCCCAAGCGGCGTCTTGCATCAATGTGACCAGTTCGTCAGGTGTGCTTGGGGGCATCTGGACCGCCCGATAGGTTGGGCCTAGGTCCGTAGTAAAAATTCTCCACAGGTCTTTTTGCTCGTCGTTCAGCAGGTCCATAATCTGGACGCTGTCTTCCGGCACGTCTATTTCGCCGTTGTGGCGAAGTTGCAACTCCGGAAGTGACAGGACGAAGAAGACCTGAAGGAAAGAGTCGGGCCCGTTGCCGCCGGTGTCGTCCGACTGCCAACCCGGGCGGTCCCGCGCCAGGGTGTACCACATCCCGGCGTCGCGGACATCGATGTCATGGCGTTCCAACTGCTGCATGGTAGGTACCCGGCCCCCGGGAAGACCGTACTTGATGTCCATGGGCAGATCCAACCACTCCTTCAGAGCCCGGTAACGTATGGAAGTCGAAGTGCAGATGAGCTCCTGTCCCAAGGTAAAGCGGGGAGCGGTGGGGTCCGAACCCTTGCCGACGGCGTCCTGAACCCGGCGGTACGGGGCGTCCCTGTGGGCGTAGGCGACCACCGGCCTGACCTGGAGCCCAACGATGTTTTTGAACTCCAATAGGTCGTATTGCACCCCCGGCTGCAATAGCTGGCGGTCGGGGTTGACCCCGGTGAAAACCCCAAGGGTAAGCCCGTCGTCCGATGCGTTCCAGACGTAGTGGGCCCCCACCAGGCTGGCTCCGCCGACCTTGTTCAGCACTACCGTCTTAGGGTTGCCCGGCAGGAACCGTCCAATGTGGCGGGCGACGACCCGGGCATTCAGGTCGGCGCCCCCGCCCGGCGGATGGTTGGCAATCACCTTGATGGTCTTGCCCTCGTAGTAGGGCTTCTCGGTTTCCGGGTCGGTTACCACGGCCTTGGGCTCTTCAGCAGCAGCGGCTGCCGCCATGCTGGCTGCTGCTGCTGCTGCAGCTTCAGCTACCCGCTGCTGCACCAGTTGCTGGACCTCCGCGTCGGATAGTCCGGTGGATTCGGCCCTGGCCTCCTCCATCATTTTTGCAACTTCTTCCGCGGTTATACCTGCTGCCTCAGCTGGGGCGGCGGTGGGTGGCGCCACCCTAGCCGCGGGAGCCGCCGGAGTAGAACCGCCGCATGCCACAGCCGTCAGCCCCAGAATTAACCCGAGGCAAAGCAGAACACCCAAGGAGTAACTTACTTTGGCTCTACTCATTTTGTTCCTCCCTATTTGGAGATCGCTGCGCTGAAATTGGATCGACCCGGAAGTCGACCCCCTGGCTCCGGCTCATTGTGCGGATTGAATTCTGAGGGTGGCCCGATTCTTGGCCGGAAAGGCGGGGACTTCTCAATTTATAGAACGTGCAGATTCGATTCGACGCTGGCCTTCCAATTGAAACCCGCTTACCAAGTTTGGGAGTAAAACGTAAACCCAGACTTGAATCCACAGTTCGGCGTTGTCGGGCTTTCCTTAGACAATGTAACGCCAATTAGGCCAAGCGTGCAACACCTGCTTGTAGCTTGGCCGGATTCGGAATTCAGTCAACAGGATGGCCCAGGGCAAACTATTCGCAGTATGGGGTAAAACCCTACCAATCGACGGAATAACTCCCCATCTCGGCCACTCCCAGATAGACGAAGGCTTACCCGCCGGTCCCGCGGCCCTCACGAGTTCATGGCTTTGTTCGAGCGGAGAGTGGCTTGAGCCGAAGTTTGCGAAGGGTTACAAGATGAGGGCGGGACCGGCCGGGGTTTAGTTGCCAGGGGCTGAAAAACGGTCAACCGGTGGGATTTACTGCGTGCCATTTCTTGACGCGGGGGCGTCATCGCGAAGCGTTGAGATTTCCTCAAAAATCCTAATCCTGCCCGCTTTGCGGAGGTAGGGTTGGATCTTGGCTTCCATTTTCATGCGGAAATCGTCCCGGACCCAGTTTTCCCAGTAGTCTGCGTGGCCCCAGGTGCTCGAAACCATGAAGACCCTTGGATTGTCCAGGGATCTCCACGTCTCGCCGTACAGATAACCCCTTTGCCTGACGGCTTCCCCTCTCAGGTCGCGCAGCATGTCCCACACGAGTCCTTCCCGCCCGGCTTTGACGGTCCGCTCTATCAAAACCTTAATCGCCACGGTTTGACACCTCTGGGTTTCATGTTGTTGCCGAGAATCCTCGGACCGCATCCTTGCAACGGCCATTTGCGGTACCGCCCGCACTCAAGGAGCCTATTGGCGGCCTCCCTCTCGCGCCGACATGGCAATCCCGGCGGCTGTGGAGCGCGTGGACCAAGCCGCCGGGATTGCGCGGGGTGAGGGTTTATTCGAAGGAATAGTATTTGACGCCGGCGCACGGGACCCGGTAGGACCAAAGACCTACTTTGACCGGAATAACGGCTTCGGGCCGGCGGGTCGAGCGGGTTTGGCACTCCATGCAAATACATGCGACGCTCCCGGAGAACCCATCCCCGTCCTGGGCCCCCACGTAGCGCCCGCACCGGGAACACTCCAGGTACACAATGCCGCAATGGGCGCCGTTGATATAGGGGTTGGCATAAGACGTCGCTGTTAGGTTCCTTGGAAGAACGCCCTGTCGCTGGTCTGCGATAACCATGTCACACCTCCCTGTGCGGTATTGCTCTGGGGTCGAGGAGCCCGGTGCCCCAGGTGGGCGGCTGACCCAATCCTGGAGCCGCATCCAGACTGTGCTCACTTCCCTGGCAGGTTGCCCCGGCGCATTTGGGGGAATTGCCCCCTGAAAGTTGGGCAACTCCCCAAGTAACCACCTACCCATAGAATGCAGTCAAACCAGCTACGACCGGAAGGGGGCCTTACCCTACCTCCCACGGGCGCAAGACCCCATTCGCAGCCCGAGAGTCTCGCCGGCCTTCTTCCCCGAGAATTACGCCTGGCCCCGCCATGGGCTCACTAGACGATCAAGAGGGGCCATTTTCGCAATGGTGAGACCGGCAGGAACGGCGGGGCCGGCCGGTCTCACCTAGACGGTGGACATGGCACGGGCCAGGCGACCGGAAATCTCGGCGATAATCTCGGACTGCAGCGTTGGGCTAAATCCGGGGGCAAACCCGTATGTTACGCTGGGGGTTTCTGTATCCTTCCCCAGTGACTTGGATTGAAACGGATGGTTTGGAAGCGTGCACTCGCCGCCGTTCTGGTTGTGGCAGGAATAATCTTTGGCGCGGCAGGGATATTGTCGGTTTATGTTCGCGACACCCTGATCGACAGCGACGAGGCGGCGGAGCGCGCAATTATTGCGCTTACCCAGCCCGAGGTTCGCCAGTTGATTGCAGATACCGTCGTTGACCAGATGGTGAAGGGCAACCCCGACCTGCTGGCGGCCCGTCCGGTGCTTAGTGAGGTCGTGTCGGGGGTGATAGCGGCTCCGGTTTTCCACCGGATTTACGAGTCGGCAATCCGAGACCTCCACCGGACCGTGTTCCTCGGCGACATTGACACCTTCACCGTGCAGCTGACCGATATGATCCTGATTGTAAAGAAGCAGGCCGCGGTGTTGTCTCCCAAGTCGGCCGAGCAGATTCCTGACGACCTCATCGACACGCTGATTGACATGCAGTCCAACCCGCAGGTCCTCGATGCAGTGCAAATCACCGAGAATATCCGGTTCCTGGCATTCGCGTTGCCGCTGGTGGCCATCGCCGCCTTCGGCTCCTCGATATTCTTGGCCGACAACCGGCGACAGGCCTGGGTGCGCGTGGGCATGGGCGCCGTCGGCATCGGCGTGATAATTCTGGTCATTGAGTCGGCGGCGGGCTGGCTGATAGTACGCAGTTTCGAGGAAGGGGCAGCGCGAGATGTAGCCAGCGCTTTTTGGAACGCCTTTGCCGCTGACCTGTATTTGTGGGCACTGGCGATCGCCGCCATCGGGACGATTATGGTGGCTGCCGTTTGGTGGATCTCGGAACCGGCCAACGTGACGGCTCGGCTGGGACAGTTCCGCCGGTTTCTGGAACCGCCCTCGGCGACGGTCCCCCGGTTGACGTGGGTGCTGGGCTGGGGACTGATTGGCGTTTTCCTGATACTGAGTTGGCAGAATGCGGTCCGCATAATCGTCACGCTGCTGGGCGTGTTGTTCCTGGTCAACGCCCTGGCTGAATTCCTCAGGATGATTGCTCCCGGGCAGTTGGAGGCCGCCTCCGGCGGCGACATCGGGGTCAGCCGGACCGTGTTGAAATGGCTGGCGGCCGTCGGCGGATTGGCGGCGGCGGCAGTCATTGTGTTGGGATACTTCGCCATAGACCGCAGCGCCGGAACAACGGAGCGCGCGGTTGCTGTCCCGGCAGGCGCCGGCTGCAACGGCCACTTGCTGTTGTGCGACCGGCGGTTGGATGACATCACCATTGCGGCCGCTCATAACGCAATGTCCAGCGCCGAGGACGGGTTCGTGCTGGCCAACCATTCCAGGGGAATCATCCCCCAGTTGGAAGCCGGATACCGGGGGCTGCTGATTGACGTTTACCCTGGCATTGAATCGGAGCGCTCGTCCGTGGTGGTGACCGACGTGGCGCCCGCAACGCCGGAAGATCGGCTTCGTTTGGTTGAGCAGTTGGGCGAGACCGCCGTGCGGTCGGCTGAGGAGCTGCGCCAGCGCAACCTGGACGCCGGCGGGAAGCGGGAACTCTACCTTTGCCACCTTCAATGCGAGAGCGGCGCCACCCCATTTGCCGCCGAACTGGAGCGAATTCGGGGCTGGCTGGAGGAAAACCCACGGGAGGCACTGGTTATCATTATCGAAGACCACGCCCCTCCGGAGGACATAACCGCGGCGTTTGCAGAGGCCGGGCTGGTCGGGTACACGCACACCCAGGTTTTTGATGCCCCGTGGCCCACGCTCCGGGAGATGATAGATTCGGGCCGGCGGCTGGTGATTATGGCCGAAAACGACACCAGGGGAGTGCCGTGGTATCACGACGCCTTCACCTTCACCCAGGAAACGCCGTATCATTTTGAAACTGTTGCCGAATTCGACTGCGCACCCAATCGCGGCCGTGAGGACAGCCCGTTGTTCATGGTCAATCACTGGGTCACCCCGGCGCTGGCCGAGGCCGGGTCTGTGGCCAATTCCGCCCGGGTCCTCAACGAACGTACCGCCGCTTGCCTCGAAGAACGGGGCTTGTCGCCCAATATCATCGGAGTGGATTTTTATGCCAGTGGCGATGCCTTGGCCGTGGTAGATTCCATCAGCGGAGTCCGGTAGGGGAGGCCGAAAGGGGAGTCCGGTAGGTAGGAAGCGCGCGGCCCAGGTAATCAAACGGTCCGACTGAATGTTGGACGCCGCGTGCAAAGAAAAGGACCAGGCTGAGCGCATCGTCTCTGCCTGGCCCTTCCTTGTTAGCGCCTGCTTCCCTACCCGGGTAGTGGAAGACTTTTCCTCTCGTCTGCCTGCGAACACGGACAGATTTGGGGATTTTTTGCCGGGACTGCTAATCCGGCTTGGCGCCGTCAATTCAACTGTGGCCCCCGCCGACTCTGCCACCAGACCTTCCCTCTGTCCTGGTCCGAGTCAGCGGAGGCCTCAGTAAGGGTATTTCCACTGGTGATGCCACTCAAAATTTAGAGTCATCGTGGCCTCCATCTGCCTTCTGAGAAGATAAACGGTTCACCCTCCGTGTCCCTATTGTCGGGCCAACCGGGCTAAATCGTTATGGGTTGTTCCCCTACCAATCGGGAAAAAACCCCCAAGGGAGCCGGAGGAGAATGGGGAGTGATTCCTGAAGTTATTGGTCGGCGGAAACTATGTTGTGCCTTACGGCAAACCGGACCAAGCCGGCGAGGTCGTGGATGTCCAGTTTGTTCATGACGCTGGCGCGGTGCTTTTCCACCGTCTTCACCGTTACCACCAGGGTGGAGGCAATCTTGGCGTTGGTATTTCCTTCGGCAAGGAGTTGCAGCACCTGCCGCTCCCTTGGCGTCAAACGCTGTGGAGTGCTTGCCTCATCCGGTCCATCCGGCCGGGTCAGGAAGTCGGTCAGAATCGAGCCGGCAATGGGAGGGCTCAGGTAGGTCTCCCCCCGGTTGGCGGCTCTAATCGCCAGAAGCAATTCTTCGCTGACGGCGCGTTTGAGTACGTAAGCCCGGGCACCGCTCCTCAACGCCCGCCTCACGACCGATTCGTCGGCGTGCATTGAGAGCACCACCACCTGAGTATCCGGCAGACGGGAACGTATCAACTCGGTGGCCTGAGCGCCGTTGAGACGGGGCATAGAAATGTCCATCACCACGATATCCGGTGTCAGGCTCTCAGCAAGGGCGCAGGCGGCCATACCGTCTTCGGCCTCGCCGACCACTTCTATATCTTCAGCCGATTCCAACAGCATACGGATACCCTGGCGGACCAGGTGGTGGTCGTCGGCCACTATCACCCTGATCATCAGCTCTCCTCCGTCGGTGCTTGGGCCACCAGCCGCGTTCCCATCCCCAGGCGGGATTTGACGTCCAGGCGGCCTCCCAAGAGCTCGAATCTTTCCTGCATTCCCAGCAGGCCAATACCGCCCGACTGGGGGAAATCATGACTCTTGGCTTGTCGCATCTGGGCTCGCGGGTTGAAACCCTGCCCGTTGTCCTCAACGGACAGCCGCACCATACGGCGGCGGCGGCTCAATTTCACCTTCACACTGCTGGCGCGTGCGTGTTTCGCGGCGTTGGTCAAAGCCTCTTGCAGGACCCGGTAGAACGAGATGTTAACCGCGTCGGTCAGGTTGGGAATCTCCACGCCGGTGTATTGAATTGGCAGGTCGGTCCGACGCGCAAATTCGCTGCAATACCCGCCCAAAGTGCCGTTAAGTCCCACGGCGTCAAGCTCGGGTGGCCGCAAACCCCGGGCCAGCAACCGGATTTTTTCCATCGTTGTGTCCGTGAGGTCGACGGCGTCGGCCAAACGGTGGTTCAGCTGACCGGCCCCTTCCCCCGTTGCATGGGGCATTTCCGATTGGATTAAGCTCAGGCTGATTTTCAGAGCGGTCAACGCCTGCCCGGCCTCGTCGTGCAGCTCCCTGGATACCCGGTGGCGTTCTTCCTCTTCCTGGGCCACCACCTGCCGGGTGAGCCAGCGCAGCCGTTCCCGCTCGACCTCCAATTGCTCGAACAACCGGGCGTTGGCAATGGCGCCGCTGATTTGAACGCCGACGCTTTCGGCCAGGTTAAGGTCCTGCTGGGTGTAGGCCTCGGGCTTGGTGGATTCCAGGTGCAGAGCCCCGATGACCTGGTCCTGGGCCACCAACGGGACCGAAAGGAAGGACCGGAATCCGGCCTCGAATACCGGAAGCGGCGCGGTGAAACGCCGGCCAAATTCCTCGGGGTCTTCGGTTTGGATCAGCAGGCCCGACCGGGTGCGCATTACCTCTTGGGTCAACGAATTCGCCAGCTCGGCCACGTCTCCCGGACGACGGTAGGCGATGTCGCTGCCGGAGACGTAGGCGGTGGTCAGGGTACGGTGGTCCGGGTCGGCGATGGTGATGACAATCCGTTCGAACGGGATGAGCTGCCTCACGATCTCGGCGAAGGGCTCATACACCTGTTCGACGTTTGGAGTCGAGCTGATAATCCGGCTGATTTCCGCCAGTCGACGGCCCCGGTCTAGGTCCCTCTGCTCCGCCTGCTTGCGGTCTGTGATGTCCCTCAGCACTGCCAGGGTGGCGTTCTGGCCCTCATAGTCGATGGCCACCGCAGAGGTCTCCACGATCCGTATTTCTCCGTTGGGCCGTTGAATACGGTATTCGTAGCGTCCCGGGGCAGGCTGCCCGTTTTGCCGGGCCAACGTATGGCGGGCGACCATCGGCTTGTCCTCGGGGACGATGAAATGGTCCAGGGGCATTTGGTGCGCCTGGGACATGTCGTCCAGGCCGTGGAGCCTAAGGAAAGCGTGGTTCACGAAAACCCGTATGGTTCCGACGTTGATGACGATAGCGTCGTGCACGCTGTCCACCGCCATCCGGTAGCGTTCCTCGCTCTGCCGGAGCTTTTCCCAGGCGCGGCCCCGGTCCAACTCCGCCAGTTCTAACTCGGTGACCCTTTGGCGGGCTGCTTCCAGCTCTTCCAGCAGGTCGTTCTTGGTTTTCCGCTTGCTACCCACTGGAACCTACCTCTGGGGATGTCGTACGCAAACAGGTTGCGGGTACTCGAGGCGTCCAGGTTGCTTTGCGTGAACCGGAGAGGGGCCCCATTCGGCCCCGGCATCCCGGCGTTGGCCGAGTGGAATGCCGGGCCCGAAGTGGGAGGTCATGACTGCCCGTCCCGGTAGAAACCCGGGACGCGGTATTGGATGGAATGACCGCGGGTTAACTAACGCCGCCAAGGGGGGCGAAAACTGGCCTATTCCCCTTTTGTCCCTGTTTGTCCCTTGGAGCAACGCCCGGCTGCCCGCGGTCTTGTCGCCCGGTCTTCTCGCCAAAGTAGGATCCGGGTTTAGGGCTCCCCGAAGCATTTCACGGCGTTGTCCCACAGGACCTTGGTCATGAGGTCTTGGTCTTTATTCAAAGGCTCCCAGTCCAGGACCAGGTCCACCGAGTTGGGGAAACGGGTTTCCGGGTGAGGGTAGTCGGAACTGTACATCAACATGTGGTCGCCCATCATGTCTGAAACCATTTTGACCATTTCCGGTCCCTCGTGAAGCACAATGGAAGCAAAGAAGCGGCCGCCGGTCAGGTATTCGTTCATGGTCTGTTTCAATTCGGGAACATACCCCATGTACTCCACCTGGTCCTGCATCCGTGCGCTCCAGAAAGGCAGCCAACCGAAACCCGACTCCAGGATGGAGAAACGAAGTGTCGGATAGCGGTCCATGACTCCCGCGCCCAGGAATGAGGCCATCGCCCGCATGGCGGCCCAGGGATGTGAAGCGGTGCGGCCGATAAAGGGATTCTCCCAAAGGTCGCGGTATCCCGGATATCCAGTGGAGAAAGAGTGATGCACCACGCAAAGGCCCTCCTCTTCCACTGCGCCCCAAATCGGGTTCAGGGAGGGGTGGTCCATGGGGAAATCCAATGGCAGGTGGACCCATACCCCAACTGCCCAAGGGGTTTTCCCATAGGTCTTGATCTCCTCTACAGACCCCTCGACGAACCGGGCGTCCAGGGTCAGTAGGGCCTTCAGCCGGAGGGGGGACTCCATGCAGAAATCATTCAAGAACCGGTGGTTGGCGCGGATGAACCCCTCGTCCACCGCCGGGTCGCTGTGTCCCCTGGGCACGCCGGGGACCATGAGTTGGACGTCGACTCCTTCCTCGTCCATGTCCCTCAGGCGGCTGGCGGCGACCCACTCCCCATCGGCAACCGGCAGTTTGGATCCCATGAACTTTTGGGTGCGACCCCGGCCTCCCGCCTGGGGAGCGGCTTCTCCCAACATGCGCGGGGCGTCCTGTCCCCAACCGCCACCGTAGCTGGACAGGTTGTAACGGTGGGAGTAGGGCGGCTCCAACTCTGCTCCGGAGGTAGTCCTTTTAATGGGAACTTTGTACTGGTCCAAGTCCGGCAGCAGTTTTCTCGCCGAAGCAGACAGGTAAGGTTCCAGTCCCTCTGCGGAAGCGTGAACGTGGGTATCCGAGTCGTACACCTTCAGTCCATTTCTCATTGGTCCACCTCTTTCATGTTTCTTGGCTGTCCCCCAGGCATACCGACCCGCCGCAGGTTCAATGCCATCAATGTTATTTCAAATATTAGTGGCAAACCCGTCGGTTTGTCCATGTCGCGCCCAACGGCAATCCGGGTGCCTACCAACGTGACGGGTGACTTTTGGCCGAGTTCCTCACCGAGACAAGCTCAACGGAAGGCTGTTCCGGGCAATTTTAGGGGGAGTTTACCGCGGCAGGGAATGACACTCGTGTACTTCTATCTCGCAACCTGGTATCCCTATGTGTGGATAATTCTGCAAAAGGGCTTTCGCGGTGTCCATATCATCCGCCTGCAGGACCGAATACCCCAATACACCTTTATCGCTTGGCTCGCTTCCGGACTCCGAGATCTTCAAGCCGCCACCGAGGGGCGTGCCCCTGTCGATGAGAGCGTCTCCGCATGAGTCGGCCCAAGCCATCCACTTCTTCATGCCCTCCTGCATTTCCTCAGGGGAGGAAGCGGCCATCGACTCCATATATGCAGGGGTGCCGTAGTAGATCACGAAAAATCTTCCTTCTCCTTTCCTTATATCTCGTCTTTTGGTTAGCTGGTCTCCAATGCCACAACTGTAGCATGTTAGCTGGTCTAAATCCCTTCGCCAATGTCAGACCCTCGGGGCCTGCACCATGCGTGTTTCGCGGCGAAAGAATTGGGGATGCCCGTCGGTCGGCTTACGGTGTGAGCCCCCGTCCCGGTTAGGGGGCAAACGCGGCGGCAAGCTCGGTATCGCCTTCCGCGGATATTTGGCCGCGTGAAACGGCGGTCTCAAAATCGGTCCGGCCATAGGCCAGAAGGGCGAAGTCGCCGGCGTCGCAGGTGAAGGTGACGTCGGGCGCAACGGTCCCGGTAGACCCGGCGGGCTCCATGCGGGCTTTGCCCTCCTCCACGACAATGTCATAGGCTCCGGGCGCGTCCCCCGTCAAGTCCCAGCGGTAGCGAGCCGGACCGGACAGGGTCGAGCCGGGCTGGAAGAGCCGCCCAACTACAAAGACTGGCAGCAGGTCCAACACTGCAGCAAGTCCTGCCGGGGATATCGAGGCTGCCGCCTGCAGCCTCGATTTGATGTCCCATTCGTGGACAATTACTTCCGTGATGCGCAGGTCGACGTAGGTCGCGACCGAGATTATGGCTGCATTGTGGAAGCAGGGTTTCTCCCAGTCCGGGTTGCCCAGACCCGCCAACAGTTGGTCCAGGTCGCGGCACCTGCTGGCGAAGGTCGGAAGTAGTTCCTTGCCCAGTTGCTCTCGCAGGGCGACAGCCCGTTGGGCGTTGGCCACCAGTCGGGCCGCGGCATCGGACGGGCCGGAGGGAGCGCCCCCTTCGGGAGGGGAACTGTCGCCGGCGACGCCCCGGGTAATGTTGCCAAAATAGTTGTCGACGCCTCCGGTCAGGTGGGCCACCACGTCGCCTACCAGCCAACGTTCGCACGCGCTCTGCTGGGCCCAGGATTCTTCGGGCAGTCCGGAGAGGTAGTCCACGAATCGCTGGGATTCGGACTTCAGCAGGTGGACTCGTTGCTCGGCCAAGGCCATGGCGGCGCCTCCTGGGGGTTTTTGATTGTTACGTGCCCGATCGGCTGCGGGCGTTCAAGCGCACTAAAGCATAACACCCCGGAGGATACCGGGGCGTTAGCTTTCGATGGGGCGACTCTAGCCTAGTCCGCTGCCGGGGCTCCCGCCAGGCCTACAGCCTTTTCGAACTCTTCCAGGCTTTCCCAGTCGTCGGTGCGGACGTTGCGGGGAAGCCCCTGTATGTCAGCGTGCCATTGGCGCCAGAAGACGCGCATGGGAAGTTCGTCGGTCTCTTCTGAAGGCCGGTGCATCCCGCGGGAGATGTCGCTCCAAGGCACTCCCCTGGCAACGAATCCCTGCTGGCACGACTCCAGGGCTTCGAAATCGTCGGGCTGCTGAAAGCCCCCAGGACCTTGAGCGTCAAAGAATTCGTTCTGGTTGGCGTCCTTGACCTGCTCTTCGTCGTAGCTCTCTGGAACGACGGCCCAAGTGGTGAACTCGAACTCGGTGGCCGAAATTGGGTAGAAGGTTCGGACCGCACGCATCCCGTGGGCAATGGCCAGGTTCGGGTAGACCACGAAGTTGCTTACGCCGCCCCGCTCCGGGGTCCAGCTTTCCATGTCCGGGCCGTGACGGTTAACCAGGCGGGCTCGGAACTCCTGCATCCGTTGCTCAGTGTCCTGGTCGAATACGGGGTCAACCCTTGCCCCCGGATAACCACTACCCTTGGCGCCGGTGGTGAACCTGCCGAAATGTCCCTGCCCCAGGGAGATGCCCAACATCCGGTAGTTGGGCTGCTGGCTGGCCAGCCGCTTGCCAATGCCGTTCAGGTAGTGGATGAAGGAGATGTGAGTGGGCACCACGTGGTAGAAATCGGCGGTATTTTCTATCATCAGCTTCCAGTTGGCCTGGACGTTGACCCGGTAGGTGCCGGGGAGCACCCGCATCCGGTCCTTGCCGGCTTGGTCCAGGAATGTGTCCAAAAAGAGGCGGGCGTCTCCCAAGTAGGAAACCAGGCTCTCCACCGCAGGGTTGTAGCTCAGGAAGACCATGCCCCGGTAGTTCTCCACCCGCGGAGGGGGAACCAGGGAGCGCTCCTTGGGGTCGAACCCGGCGGCGTAACCCTCTTCTTCCGGTGTCCCCACCAGTTCCCCCTGGTTGTTGAATGTCCAGGCGTGGTAGAAGCACTGGAAGAGGTTGGCGTTGCCCCGGTCTTGGCGGCACACCAGGGCTCCCCGGTGGGGGCAGGTGTTCAGGAAGACCCGCGGCACTCCGTCCTTCCCTCGCACGAACATGACCGGCCATCCGCCGACGCTGCGGCGCAAGTAGTCGCCGGGCTTGGGTATCTCGCTCTCGTGACCGACGTAGAGCCAGCACCTCAAGAAAATCCGCTCCAGTTCCAGTTGGTGGAACTCGGGCGAGGTCATGGTGGAGCGGTGGACTCGGAACGTCCCGCGCTCGCGGTCCTCTTCTATCAGTCCTTGCAAGTCCATGTGACCATCTCCGCGTGGTGAATAGCCAGAGGTAGAGGCAGGTCTGCTCTGGCGACAGCTAGAATGGATAGGGCTGGCCGCCGCCGACGGGCAATACCTGGCCGGTGATGTAGGAGGCGTCGTCTGAAGCCAGGAAAGCGAACGCCGCTGCCTGCTCGTCGGGTTGGCCCGATCTGCCCATGGGGACCTCGCGGGGCCGAATGTCCACCCGGTAACGCTCCTGAGCCTCGATCTCTTCCGGGGGCAGTTCGGTGCCGGGTATCTCGATTCCAAATGTCCCCAGGGTGACCCGGTCCTGGACCGACGTGCCGCTGGGCGCAACGCAGTTGACCCTGATTCCGAACTCGGCAACCTCTCGGGCCACCGAAGTCGCCAGCGCGATATTGCCGCCCTTGGACGCCGCGTACGGGACCCGGAATTTGCCCACCACCGCGTGGCTCGCCACGTTGACGATGGCGCCGGAACGCTGCTCGATCATGTAGGGCAGGACGGCGCGGGTGCACCAGACGGCGGTCCAGAAATTCTTGCCGACTTCGGCCTCAATCTGGTCGGGTTCGTACAACCAGAAGGACTGGTACCAGATGTTCCCGCCGGCGATGTTGCACAGCACGTCGATCTTGCCAAACTCCTCCTTGGTACGCTCCATCAGTGAAGCCGCGTTTTCGTACTTGGAAAGGTCGCCAATCTTGATGATGGACTTGGCCCCAAATTCCCGGAGGTCGTCGCAAACTGCTTGCGCCCCCACCTCGTTCAGGTCGGCAATGACCACCGAGGCGCCCTCCTGGGCCAGCCGCCGGGCGGTGGCTGCGCCGATTCCCTGCCCCGCTCCGGTCACCACCGCAACTTTTCCTTCGAAGCGTCTGGCGCCTCCCGCCCTGGGGTCCAATACTTTACCTTGAGTCATGCCTCCATCCTCCAAATGAAATAGGGTAGTCCTACAAAAGCAACCCGGCCTGAGCCTCCCGTTCTGTTCTACGTGGAGGCCCGGCCGGGCAGAGGACCGGTTGGTCCCCGGGTTTCAGAATAGCTTGGGGTTGCCGGAAGGGAATTCCGGCAACCCATCGGGCGAGCAAGGTTAAACGGCGGCCTTTTCCACGGCTCTCTGGTAGGCCTCGAAGCTGGGCCAGTCGTCGGTGTTATCCATCTTGGGAAGGCCCTGCAAGTCGGCATGCCATTGGCGCCAGAAGGCGCGCATTTGCAACTCGTCGGTGTTCAAGGGCAGACGGTGCATTCCCCGGGAGATGTCGCTGTACTCCACCGTCTTGGCAACGAAGCCAAGCTGGCAGGACTCCAACGCTTCGTAATCGTCGGGGCCCTGGAACCCTCCGGGACCCTGGGCGTCGAAGAATTCGTCCCGGTTCAATTCCCGGACGGTTTCGTCGCTTTGACTCTTGGGAGCGATGGCCCAAGCGGTCAATTCCATCATGTCTTGGGCCGCCGGCCACACCAACCGGATGGACTTCATGCCGTGGACGAAGAGCAGGTTGGGGTAAATCAGGAAATTGCCGGCGCCGCCGATGGCCGGGTCCCACTGTTCCATTTCGGGGCCATAGCGTTGGACCAGCTTTTGTCGGAACTGGTCCAGCCTTTCCTTGGCTTCCCCGGAGAAGGTCGGCCGGACCCGAGAGCCCAGGTACATGTTAGGGCTGCTGCCGGTGGCCCTTACCGACCCCATGTGGCCCCGGCCCAGCGCCACGCCGTAGGTCTTGTTGCCGCGGCGGATTGCGGAAGCGTTTTTGCCGGAATCATCAAGGTATTGCATCCACGTGATGTGGGTTGGAAATCCGTGGTACCCGTCCACGCTGTTTTCGACCATCAACTTCCAGTTGGCGCGGATGGAGTACTTGTAGCTGCCGGGTAGAACTCGCAGCCCGTCCTCTCCGGCCTGGTTTAGGAAGGTGTCGATGAAGACCCGGGCATCACCGAGGTAGGTGTTCAGGTCTTCCACGTTGGGGTTATAGCTCAAGAAGATCATGCCCCGGTAGTTTTCCACCCGCGGGGGAGGCTGCAGCGACCGCTCGGCGGGATCGAAACCCTCGGCGTAACCCTCCTCTTCGGGAGTTCCCACCAAATCGCCTTTGTTGTTGAAGGTCCAGGCGTGGTAGAAGCACTGGAACAGGTTGGCGTTGCCCTTGTCCTGCCGGCAGACCAAAGCGCCCCGGTGAGGGCATGTGTTCAGGAAGACCCGCGGCTCGCCGTCGCTGCCCCGGACGAACATGACGGGCCAGCCGCCCACTGTGCGGCGCAGGTAGTCGCCGCGATTGGGCACTTCGCTCTCATGTCCGACGTAGAGCCAGCAATTCTCGAATATCCTCTCCACCTCTGTCTTGTAGATCTCCGGAGAGGTCATTGAAGAGCGGTGTACGCGGAAAATGCCTTTAGCCGAATCGTCGATTATGGCGTCCTTTAGCTCCATTACTTCCCCCTATTTAACATGCCGATTCTGAATCGTGCCTACGCCTGTTGCCTGCCGGACTGTTTGACGGGCCGGTCGGGATACGCCGGGATATTGGAGATACTAAGGAAGGTCTTCCGGAGCGGCTCCCCGGCTTTTGCCCCATTCCTGCCAGGCTTCCCTCATGGCTACAATCGTTTCGTAAGGCGCCCGGTGGAACGACAAATGGTCGTCTACCTCTTGGGCCGAGTCGGGACGGGACCACCCGGGCTTGCTCCAACAGGGATCGTCTCTAACGTACCGGGCCACTGCGCCCACGGCGTCTTCCCGGTTGACCTGGTCGATTAGCCAGTCGGTGAAAATGTCTGCCATTGTCCTGGTCCCTCCTGTGGCCTGTGGAACGTCAGACTCTCCATAATGAACATGGGGAGTCTCTTCCACATTGGAATGTTGAATTAAAGGACGATGCTCACGGCCGCCGTGTCGGTAAGGGATTCATGGTCCAGAACTGCCCGCCGGAACACTATCCGCAACTCGCCATTCACTCGCCGCAGCAGGTAATCGTAACGTCCGACGTAGGCGGCGGCCTGTCCTCCCCGTATGCGGTATACGGTAAAGGTGGCGGTGACGGATATTTCATCCCCGTCAACCTTGATGACCCTCACGTTGGTGATCGACCTTCGGGTCCTCGACCAGGGATACTCCCGGTGGGCGTGCCGGCTCTTCAGCCGGGTCACCCGGCCCCTCAACCGGCTGATGTCGTCATCGATGAACACCAGTTGGTCGCCGTGAATCTCCGGGTCGCCCTCGGGCAGGTCGGTGGTGGGCACCAGGTACCTGGCATCGGCGGTGAACAACTCCAGCCAATCGTCCAGCTTCCACTGGTCCAGAAGGCTCGCTTCGTGGTAGAGAAAATCCTCGACTTCCAACCGAATTGCCATCTCCGGTTTCAGTTGTTGTTGCGCCATCTCCACCTCGTACCTGGTTCCCACTGTCTGCAACCGCCTTCTCAAACGATACTAATCGTTTGGGCAGTCGGCTTTCCGGGCTATTTTAGCCATGTTCCGAAAAGTTGTCGATAGTGGGAAACCCCAATGTTTCCCCACTCCCACGGTATTGGCAACGGCGTCCAGGAATTCCCAGTAAGCTCGAATGAGAAACCCTGCTTTAGCATACTCGGAACGTCCTCACCGGGCGCGCACCCGCTGTCACCATATATTATAGGAATACTGGGACTCGGCGTTTGCCGCAGATAGGGACATAGTCTAGAATGTCGCGTAATCTAAGGGACCATTCCCCCGGCGCCCGTTCCCAAGATCATTAAACTCGGGAATCAACGTTTGAACACCCGAAACTGGCCCGTTTCGCCATTTCGAATAAAATAACTCCCGAACTCCGGAAAGGTGCTGGAACTCGAGCACACCTCAGGAGGCTGGACTTCTTATGGTAGCCCCGCCGGCAGCGCCTCCGCTGCTTCAAGTAGAGAACCTTAAAAAGCACTTCCCCATCACCAAGGGTCTGATAATGATGAAGACCATTGGCCACGTGCAGGCCGTGGATGGGATTGACTTCACCATCCAACAACAGGAAACCCTGGGGTTGGTGGGAGAATCGGGGTGCGGTAAGACCACCACCAGCAAGCTTATCCTGCGCTTGGAGCAGCCAACCGAAGGTCAGATCAGGTTGGAGGGCCAGGACATCCAGACCTTCAAGGGGCCCGGCCTGCGGGATTTTCGAATCATGGTCCAGGCCGTGTTTCAGGACCCCTGGTCCTCCTTGAGCCCCCGGATGCGGGTACGGGAAATTGTGGCTGAACCGCTGCTGGTGAACAAACTTGCTTCTCGGAGCGACTTGGACCAGCGGGTGGAAGAAGTTCTGGCAAAGGTGGGCATAAACTCGGCCCAAGCCAACAACTACCCTCACGAGTTTAGCGGAGGTCAGCGGCAGCGCATTGCGGTGGCGGCGGCCCTGGTTTCCAACCCCAAGTTGGTGATCCTTGACGAGCCGGTGTCGGCGCTGGACGTTTCTATCCGCGCCCAGGTGATGAACCTTCTAAAGGACCTCCAGGTTGAATTCAACGTGGGGTTCCTGCTCATCGCCCACAACCTGGCTACCGTTAGATACATGGCCCACCAGACCGCAGTAATGTATTTGGGCCAGATTGTGGAGTATTCGGAAACCGAAGAGCTTTATCAAAACCCCTTGCACCCCTACACCAAGGCCCTCTTTTCGGCGTCGCTGCCGGCCGACCCTGACTCCATCCACGAGGAAATCGTCTTGGCCGGAGAAGTGCCGTCCCCGATCAATCCTCCAAGCGGTTGCCGCTTCCACCCCAGGTGTCCCTTTGCAATGGACCGCTGCTCGGAGGAGAGCCCGGTTTCCAAGGAGGTCGCGCCGGGCCATCAGGTGGCTTGCCATTTGTACTAGAGTGCTTCGCGACGCTCGATACACGCACTGCTTTTAAGCCTTGGTACCGCACCAGGCCCTCTGCGAGCGACTCCGGAATTCTCAGAGTGCTTCTACCTAACGCTGAACCGGCGTTCGTAGAAAGGAAAAAATTACCGAGTATTTGCTATCGACAACCAATCCCAGAGGCCGCAGCAAGGCGCTCTTCTTTTCCAGGTTCGGCTTTGAACTCGAATCTTGGGGAGACTTGGCTGAAGCATTCAAGCTTCATGGGAGAACTCATGAAGTAGTCAGGACAGTGGAGAGACCCTATGGTTCGCGTTACTACGTCGATGGCACAATTGACACACCCGAAGGGCGCAACCCGCTGGTAAGAACGGTCTAGCAACTTGACCCGGGAACCAATTATCCCCGGCTATTTGTTGCGCATCCGCTCAAAGGGTGAAAATGTTTGAAGAGCATCAGCAGATCGTCCTCACGGAAGAAATCTTCGGGGACGATGGAACGCAGCTGAAGCCGGGTGACGTGGGCGCCATCGTGCACCTTCATCCGAACAAGGAAGCCTTGGTGGTTGAGTTCACGACCCTTGGCGGCGACATGGTGGCTATTGCAACTGTCCTGCCATCACAAGGCCGGCCTGTAACCAGCGGGGATATGACCCACGCTCGAAATATGGAAATAGCGGTTTGAGACCCATTGTGGACCACGACGGGCCATGCCCTTAAAATGGCTGAAATTTTCAGCCGGCGCCACCCGGCATAACCAGCATCTAATTGTTATACACGTTCTAAACTAATGAAGACATTGGCGAAGTTTCCGAATTCTCCGAACCGCGGGCCAGGCAGAAAGGAGTAATGCATGCTGACAGCACAGGAAAATGAACGGTTGATGCGAGTAGGGCCGGGGACGCCGATGGGAGAGCTGATGCGGCGGTATTGGCACCCCGTGGCGGCTGTGTCCGAGTTTGACGACAACCCCGTTAAAGCAGTGAGAATTCTCGGTGAATCGTTGGTCGTCTACCGGGACCGCAAAGGGGGATACGGCCTGATCGACGATACCTGCCCTCACCGTCGGATCTCCCTCGAATACGGAATACCGGAAAACGAAGGACTCCGCTGTTCCTACCATGGCTGGCTTTTTGACAGAAGCGGGCAGTGCCTGGAAATGCCGGCGGAAGCGCCCACCAGCACGTTTCCCACCCGGGTCAAAATTACAGCCTATCCGGCGGAAGAGCTGGGAGGTTTGGTGTTTGCCTACCTGGGACCGGCGCCGGCGCCGCTGCTGCCCCGGTGGGACCTGTACGTGATGGACAACGTGGTGCGGGACATTGGTTCGACGGTGATACCCTGCAACTGGATGCAATGCATGGAGAACTCACTGGACCCCACCCACACCGAATGGCTCCACGGCCATTACTACGATTACGTTATGGAGCAGAAAGGAGCGGAGGGGTTGGCAGACCCCACATATCAAAGGTTTGTGCCCCGGGTCATCGGCTCCCACGAAAAAATTGGCTTTGACGTGTTTGAACACGGCATCGTGAAGCGGCGTATTCGGGCCGGTTTTGATGAAAACCACCCGATGTGGCGGATCGGCCATCCCATCGTGTTTCCGAATGTCCTCCGGGTGGGCACCACCTTCCAGATACGCGTGCCGATGGACGACACCCATACGTGGCACTTGATGTACGGGGCCTACCCGAAGCCTCCCGGAGAACCCGGTTACCAGCAGGACAAGATTCCCTTCTACCAGATACCGCTCAAGGACAGCGGCGCCCGTTTCGTCACCGATTTCGTCCTGGGGCAGGACATGATGGCGTGGGCCACACAGGGGGAATTGGCCGACCGGGGGCAGGAGAAACTGGGGGAGTCGGACAAGGGTATCATCCTGTACCGGCGGCTTCTGCGGGAGCAAATGGCGTTGGTGGAGGACGGTGGCGAGCCGATGAACACCTTCCGTGACCCGGAGCAGAACGAGATTATTCATCTGTTCCAGGAGCGGACCATGGAAGAAGCGGCCCGGGCCCGAGGACTCAGCACCGGCCAAGCTCCCTACAGCCCACTGATCCCTGAAATCGAAGAAGCTTGGGCCAACGCCGCCCAGCCCGGGGATTAAACCGCCCGGTTCAATCCCCGGAGTCAGCGTTTGGGCGCAGCGGTGGAAAATGAAGACTGTTCCCGGAATCGATCAAGGTAACTCGAGGTCTAGTAAAGGTAACGCGAGGAAAGGTAGAGCGAGGACTAGAAGTGGTTGGAAGCGCGCAAAATTCATCACCTGAATTGAGAATGGCCATCGCCGGCCTCGGAGCCGCCGGCTGCATGATGATCCCGGCTATGGTCAAAAACCCCAAAGTGAGGATGACGGCAGCCGCGGACCTGGACGAACCCTCGTTGGATAAGTTTCACAGCGACTTCCAGGCAGAAGTCTATGGTGATGTGGAAGCGCTGTGCCATAGCCCAAACGTCGATGCAATCTATATTTCCACTCCTACTCAGCTCCACACCCAGCACGTGCTGATGGCGTTGGAAAATGGGAAGCACGTGGTGACCGAGAAGCCCATGGCCCTGACCCTAGCCGATGCCGACGCCATGATCGAGGCCGCCCAGCGCAATGGGGTATACCTGGTGGTAGGGCACTCTCACAGCTACGAAACGCCCATCCAACGCATCAAGGAGATCGTCGGGAGCGGAGAGTTGGGCGAGCTTCGGATGATAAACAACTGGTACTTCACGTCCTGGCTTTACAATCCGCGAAACCGGGAAGAACTGGATACCAGCCTGGGTGGCGGGGTCACCTTTCGCCAGGGTTCCCACCAATTCGACATTATCAGGATCATCGGGGGCGGCGTGATCCGCAGCGTCCGGGCCATGACCGGAGTGTGGGATGACAGCCGGCCCACCCAGGGAAGCCACGTCGTATACCTGGAATTTGAAAACGGAACACCGGCCACCGCCGTGTATTGCGGCTACGACCGGTTCCACACCTCGGAAATTACCTACGGAGTCGGTGAACAGGGTCAACCGGCAGATATTTCAGAGTACGCCCGGGCCCGGAAAAGGCTGACTTCGTTCAACAGCGCCGAGGAAGAGTCGGCCGCCAAGGCTTCAACCGTCCGGTATGGGGGAGCAAGCCGCAGGCCAAGTTCCGGAGAAGCCCCTCACCCGCCTTTCTACGGGCTAACGGTGGTCAGTTGTGAGAAGGGCGACATCCGCCAGTCGATGGACGGCCTTTTTGTGTATGGCCCGGACGAAAAGCGGGAGATTCCCCTGTCCACCGCGGAAACTGGGCGGGACCACGTGATCCAGGAGCTTTACGACGCGGTGGCCTACGACCGGGAACCGCTGCATGACGGGCGTTGGGGGAAATCGAACCTGGAAGTGTGCTTGGCCGTGTTGGAGTCGGCGGAACAACGGAAAGAGGTTTACCTTTCCAATCAAAAGGCCACGCCCGACTAAAACCTCCGCCAACCTCCCAGGCACTTGCCAAACAAGGCCTCTGCCAAAAGATCCATCTCCGATCCCAGATGCCGCGGCTATCCGGATAGTCTTTATAAGGGAGTTCCCGATAAGGGGACTCCCTTATCGTGGCCATGGTGGGGCGGCTATCCCATCCCAAACGTTGGCCAACCCATCCATAGAGGGTCTTATTTGCGTAGCATTGGGCGAAGGGTATTCCGCGGGTGTTATGGCCCAGGGATGATGGTTGTCTAAACTCGATGGCTCTGTCGACCCGACCAGGGTCTTTCGATTATCTTCGAATCCCCCGTCACTCTTGCCGCAACGGGGATCTGGAGCCCATTCGTATCCCTACTCCCCTTCATTCTCGTCGCAACGGGAATCCAGAGCCCTTTTCCCCATCCAACCTGGTTCGTGTCTGCAGGATTGTTCCAGTTGGGACGTCAACCCGTCCACCCCGGCGCGTCTTAGTTGGCATAACCGTCTTGGTACATAATCAGGGCTCTGGATTCCCGCTGCGGCTGGAATGACGGGGGACAATCGAAAGACCCTGCGACCCGACGGCCATAGGTTGCCAATCAACGTGTTTGTTGATATTGTGTATCCGATTTCCGATGTTTGGTGGAATCAGGCTTCCTTTGTGGGGTGAATACCAACCCAGGCGGCGCCGGTAACCCGGCGTGAATTGTACGGTGAAAACCGCCCCAGGCGGCGCCGGTAACCCGGCGTGAATAGTTCTGGAGGAAGCGGGCTCACTTCTCCCGCTCGTCGTAAATCGGCTTCGCCCCCAACGGTGATCAGCTAACCAGGCGTTGCTCAGCCCGTATGGGCAATTCCACGAGAGGCGGTCTCATTGCAACGGTATATTCTCGGTAGATTCGTTCAAAGTTTTGCAGTCATCATCGTAATCGTCTTGATGGTGTTCTTCGCTGGACGGCTGACCGGCGACCCCATCTTGCTGCTCGCTCCCGAAGATGCGGCAGAGTCTGACATCCAACGCATCCGCGAACACCACGGGTTGGATCTGCCGGTTCATAGGCAGCTTTTGAAGTTTTTGGGGAGTTCGCTCCGCGGCGACTTCGGCTTATCTACCCAATCGAACTCGGGCGCAATGGACCGGGTGATAGATGTAATGCCCAACACCTTCAGGCTGGGTGCTGTCGCCGTGATCATCGCCCTGGCTATCTCGCTCCCAATCGGGGTGCTATCCGCGGTCAAGAGGGACTCTTTTATCGACCGGTTTGGGAAGCTGTTCGCCGTTACCGGGCAGGGCATGCCGGATTTCTGGTTGGGCCTCATGCTGATGATGGGAATAGCGTTTTATCTTGGGTTGCTTCCCATAGCCGGTAGCGGCTCGTGGCTGCATATAATTCTGCCGGCCGCCACGGTTGGCTGGTCGATCAGCGCTCCCATTATGCGCGTTGCCCGCTCCAGCATGCTCAACGTTATGGACTCCGAGTACATAACCTTTGCCCGTGGTAAAGGCCTCTCCAACTCTGACGTGATAACCAAGCACGCCCTGAGAAATGCGGCCATCCCAGTGGTAACCGTGGCCGCCATCTACACCGCGGCCATTCTCCGCGGCACTGTGGTCGTAGAAACGGTGTTCGCGTGGCCCGGCGTGGGGCGTCTGGCAGTGCAATCCGCGTTCGATAGGGATTTCCCGGTTCTCCAAGCCACCATATTGTTCATGGCGGTTATCTTTGTCGGCATCAACTTCATAGTGGACGTGTCATACGCCTACATCGACCCCCGAGTCAGATACAGATAATGGCCCGGCGTGGTCAAACTAGGGCCGGAGCAGAGGATTCGCTACACTCAGCGGACCTGAAAATTAGGGCCTATTCAAAAACTATGACGTTTAATTCAAGCGGAAGGCCAGGTCAACAATGGCTGTCGTAACGGAACGGGTCGATCCCGGAGCCGCCGGGCCACCCTTGAGTGTACTGGGTCAGGCCCGAAGGGTATTTCGCCGTTGGCCCTGGATATCCGGGGGTCTGTTTGGGTTAATCATCCTGCTGACCATATTCGCTCCTTGGGTCACTCCGTATTCTCTCGATGACTTCAATCTTCGAGAGAGCCTGAATCCCCCCTCAACGTCGTACGTCTTGGGTACCGATGGCAACGGCAGAGACATTCTCACGCGGCTGCTCTATAGCGGGAGAATATCTTTATTGGTTGGCGCCTCTGCGGCTTTGTTTGCCGCGGTCCTGGGTAGCTCCTACGGCATCGCGGCCGGCTATTTCGGCGGCTTTTTCGGCGAGTTGTTGATGCGGATTGCCGATATTAAACTGACGTTGCCTTCGATCATGGTTGCCTTGGTAGCTGCCGCCACCGTGGGCAGTGGCCCGATTTTGTTCGGCGCGATTCCGGTTAACGTCATTCTTATCCTGGGCATATTGTATTCGGCCCACTTTGCCCGTATGACCCGGGGGGAGACCCTGATAATCAAGGAGACGGACTATGTCTCTTTGGCCAAGGTGCACGGTTGCAGTCATTTCAGGATTATGGCGGTGCACATTTTCCCCAACATCCGCAACACCATCATAGTTTACATAAGCTTGATCTTCGCCCAATCAGTCTTGGCCGAGTCCGCGTTCAGCTTCATCGGCGCCGGCGTTCCCGCCGAGACTCCCACGTGGGGACTGATGATTTCTCAGGGCCGGGACTACATCGCCACTTCCTGGTGGATTATCACCTTCCCGGGAGCGGCCATACTGCTCACCGTAATGAGTGTGAATCTGCTCGGAGATTGGCTTAGAGACCGGCTGGACCCCAAGCTCCGCCGGCGCATTTAGGTCTGGGTAGGTTTACGTCGAGCCGACTTGCACCGTGCCTACCCTGGGACAAATCAGGTTAACCCACGCGTCTTTCCCTCCGCAGCGGGAACCCAGAGCCGATTCCAGGGACAGAAAGGCTTGCGTACATGAGCACCGTTTCACACAGAGCGCCTGGACTCTCAGGTTGACAATGAGTTTGCCGTCGTGCTAATTTCTGTCGGCGTTAGCTTGGCCGCGCTTTCGATTTCCAGAGTGGCTGACCGGGAGTTTCGACGACCAGTCGCCTTGTTGAACCTTGAGCCCCCCAACAAGCCGGCGTCTTCCCGCCGCCAGCAGGAATCAAGTCGAGAAGCGAGATAGAGTGGTTTCCGCTGTTCCCCAACGAGAATTTGGCGACGTTGTCCTGGACGTGCGCGACCTGCAAACTTTCCTGTTTAGCGAGGATAGCGTCGTCCGGGCCGTGGACGGAATCAGTTTCCAACTGCGCCGAGGGGAAAGCCTGGGCATTGTCGGCGAGTCCGGTAGTGGCAAGACCATGACGGCGCTCTCCCTGATGCGGTTGGCGCCACAACCGATTGCCAGAAACGTCGGCGGTCAGATATTCCTCGAAGGCGACGATATTTTGGGGTACTCCGAAGGCGAGATGCAGCGGGTACGGGGAGCCAAGATTGCCTGGATACCCCAGGACCCCCACACCTCCCTCAACCCGGTCTATTCCATAGGGCGACAATTGTTCGAGGTGCTCCGCCTGAAACACGCCCGCGGCGCTGGCCAACGAGGGGGCCCGTCGGTGTTGGAACAGGCCATCAAGGTGCTGGAACAGGTGCGTTTGCCGGCGCCTAGAGACCGCCTGACCGCCTTCCCTCATCAGATGAGCGGAGGAATGAAACAGCGTGTGGTTGGTGCAATCTCAGCCAGCCTTTCGCCGGTAGTGCTGATCGCCGATGAACCGACCACGGCCTTGGACGTAACGATTCAGGCGCAATACCTGAGACTCCTGAAGGACTTACAAAAGGAGCTGGGGTTCGCAATCATCTTCATCACCCATGACTTTGGAATCGTAGCCCGGATGTGTGACCGCGTGGCTGTGATGTACGCTGGCCGCATCGTGGAAACGGGCCCGGCCCGCGAGGTGCTGAAGGGTCCGTCCCATCCGTACACCCAGGCTTTGATAGACTCCATACCCAAACTGGAGCAGCAAGTGTTGAGGCTCAGGTCCATAGACGGGCAGCCGCCGGCCCTGAACGACCTGCCCGAGGGTTGCCGGTTTGCGGCCCGGTGTGAACACGCCTTTGACAAGTGCACGGCTGAGTACCCGCCGCCTTTCAACGTGGGCGACGACCATCGCTCCGCATGTTGGCTCCGAGAAGCCTGAACTCCGGGAAGAAAAACAAAGCAGTTTTGCTGTTCTGAACCTGTCGATACTGAAACCCAAATCCGAATTCTGGGGAGAGGAGGAATTAGATGCTTTCGGTTGAAGAGAACAAACGGTTGACCGAGGTTGGACCGGGGACCCCGATGGGGGATTTGATGCGGCGCTATTGGCACCCGGTGGCCGCGGTTGCCGAATTGAACCAAAACCCCGTCAAAGCCGTAAAAATCTTGGGAGAGTCTTTGGTGGTGTACCGCGACCGGCAGGGGCGGTACGGGTTGGTCGACGACACCTGCCCGCACCGGCGGATCTCCTTGGCATACGGAATCCCCGAAAATGAAGGCCTGCGGTGCCCCTACCACGGTTGGATGTTTGACGGGACCGGTCAGTGCTTGGAAATGCCGGCGGAGGCCCCCGAAAGCACCTTCCCAAGCCGGGTCAAGATAAAGGGCTACCCGGCGGAGGAAATGGGAGGGCTGATATTCGTGTACCTGGGTCCGTTGCCCGCTCCTCTGCTGCCCCGGTGGGACCTGTTCGCTATGGACAACGTGGTGCGGGACATCGGTTGGACGGTGATACCCTGCAACTGGATGCAGGCCATGGAGAACTCCTTGGACCCGACCCATGCCGAGTGGCTCCACGGCAAATATTTCGATTACGAATGGGACCGGCTGGGCCGGGCCGGTCAACCAATGCCCGGGCGAGGCCGCCGCACCGCCAGCGCGTCCAACACCGGCGCAACCCACAAGAAGATCGGCTTTGACGTGTTCGAGCACGGAATCATCAAGCGCCGGGTGCTTGAGGGATACGACGAAACACATCCCATGTGGAGCATCGGCCATCCGATCGTGTTCCCCACCATGCTCCGTGTGGGGACCAATTTCCAGATCCGCGTCCCAATGGACGACACACACACCTGGCACCTGATGTACGGGGCCTATCCGCCTCCCCCGGGTGTCGAGAATTACCACCAGGAAGAGGTACCTTTTTACGAAATTCCGCTAAAAGACGAGACCGGTCGGTTTGTAACCGATTTCGTCTTGGGGCAGGACCTGATGGCCTGGGTCACCCAGGGGGCGATAGCCGACCGGCGCGAAGAAAAACTCGGAGAGTCGGACAAGGGAATCATCCTGTTCCGGCGGATGCTCCGGGAGCAAATGGCGTTGGTGGAGGACGGCGGGGAGCCAATGAACACTTTCCGGGACCCGGAAAAGAACAAGCTCATCAACTTGTTCCAGGAAAGGTCCATGGAAGAGGCAGCCCGGAGCGGCGGATTGAGCAGCGGCCAGGCCCCGTATAGCCCATTGATCCCCGAGATACACGAGGCTTGGGCCAACGCGCCGGCATAGGGATACCGGCATAGATATAATCGATCCCCGAGATACACGAGGCTTGGGCCAACGCGCCGGCATAGCCGGCATAAACCAAGCCTGAGCGCAAAAACAGTTACCGGCAACACAAAAAGGAGAGGTGCAAAACATGGTGAAATTGGCCGTGCTGGTATCCTTGATATTGGCGATCACTGCGGTAGTAGCCTGCGGTTCGTCGTCCCCGGAGGTTCCTGTAGAGGAGCCCAAAATGGAAGCAACGATGGCGCCCGAGGCTACCGAAGCTATGGCGGCTCCCCAGGCCACCGTGGCAGTCCCGGAACCGGCGCCTGAGGGATTCGTTCCCACCGCCGAGATAACAATAGTCACTGACACACTGCCTGAAGAGTTGGACCCCCTGCGCTTGAAGGCCAACTCTGACAAGCGGATGCACGTCTTCACTTTCGACGCCCTGCGTAACCTGGGGCCGAACGGGCACTACGCCGCCCTGGCCACCGGCTTCGAAGTGGGCAACAACGGCTTGACCATCGACTGGGACCTGCGGGAAGGCGTCACCTACCACAACGGCGATCCTTTCACCAACCGGGACGTGGAGTTCACCTACACCACCGTCGGGCACGGTTTCGGCGGTGAGGAGAGCATCCACACCTACGCCTCTGCTCACCGGTCCATCGAGTCCATGGACCTCACCGGCGACCATAAGATCCGGTTCAACCTGAGCAAGCCGTTCCCCGACCTGTTCTCCAGCATGCGGACCGGCACCCTGGAGATAGTCCCCAAGGATTATTATGAAGCCGAGGGCATTGAGGGCTTCGCCCAGCATCCCATCGGGACCGGACCCTTCAAGTTTGTGGAATATCGGTTGGGTGACCGTTACGTATTAGAGGCAAATGAGGACTACTGGGGGGAGGGCCCCTACGTCAAAACCATAACCATCCTGGATATTCCAGAGCCCACCACCCGGTTCCTCATGCTGAAGAGTGGGGAAGCCGACATCGTTCTGGGGCTCGCCGGAGACCAGGTGAGTGACGTAGAGAAGGACCCGGAATTGGAATTGGCCAGGTCTAAACAAGCCTTTGTGGGCGCTTCCCTGTTCTTCCCTCGTTCCAATTCCCCTATCATAGCCGGCCGGGTCGGAGCGACGACATTCTCCGACGACAAGGACATCGAACCGGCGTCGGCAGCGCGGTTGGCGCAGGTCAAGTTCTATGAAGATCCCAATGTCAGGCTGGCCTTTGGTATGGCGATCGACCGCGCGGCGATCGCTGAACGTTTGGCTCCCGCGTGTCAGGTGGCTAACAGCTACATACCACCCCCGGCGTTCGGCTACAATTCCGGCCCCGAGGCGCACATAGACTATGAATACGATCCCGAAGAAGCAAAGCGACTGCTGGCGGCAGCAGGAGTGCCTCTGGACGGCAGTTTCGAGGACACATTTACTGCTTCGCCTAGGTCCAGCTACATGCCCGCCGTACAAATGTATGAGGCCATGGTGGCGTATTGGAACGCCATAGGCCTGAACATCACCCGACGCAATGTGGACGCGGGGGTTTATAGGGGTGAGAACCGGTCCAACACTATTCCGGGCATCTACAATTTTGGCGGCACCAACCCGGTGGACGGCGGCCGTCTGACCTGGGTCAGGTTCAGCCGTGGCAGCACCTGGTCAGACGCCATTCAAAGGGATGACTACGATGCGGCGTTCGAAGCAATACAGACCGAAGGTGACCCGGCAAGGCGCGCCGAATTGATCGGCGAGTGGATGGTCTTGGAAGCCAAGAGCATGGAATCGATACCGCTGTGGTGGTGCGACCAGACCTTCGGCTACAATAAAAAGACTATTGAATCGATGAGCCCCACACCGGGTCTCGGAGACGACTTCAACCCCGAACTGATCAAACCGGTGTCGCAGTAGGAGAACAGCGTGCCCTCCAGCGTGTAGATCCCCGGAGCAATCGGTGGCACAACTGATGCCAATGTAAACGGACACCTTGGGAGACCAGCCGGCCCCTAAGGTGTCCGTTCGGAAGCACCTAAAACGTCCCGCCAAGATTTCCAAGCCTTGGCGTAGGCCCAGGTATTAGGCAATAGAGCTTTAAATTCCAAGCGCAGCCCAATAGGAGGATTTGCCGTGGCAACCGCGAACCTGGAAGTTGTAATCGACGCCGACGGCCATATTCACGAGGATGGCGAAGGCATTTCGGAATTCTTGCCCCCTCTGTACAAAAAGGCCGGCCCCTTCAACCCGGTGGGCCTTTTCCCACCTCTCGATCACCTGCATTTTGCCCACCGGGTCGAGACGCCGTCCGCGGGGCGAGGCCGGGTTGGCCCCGAAGAATGGCTCCTGTTCCTGGACGACGTTGGCATTGACAACACGGTGCTGTACCCCACCACCGCGTTGGCCTATGGCAAAATCGTCAGCCAGGATTGGGCTATAGCGGTTACCCGGGCCTACAACGATTGGCTGCATCATACCTACTTGGCCCGGAGTCCACGCTTCGGCGGGATGGGACTCATCCCTATGCAGGAGCCGGCCGCAGCAGTGGATGAACTCAGGCGCGTCGTCGAAGAATTGGGTATGCACGGAGCGATGCTGCCGTCTATGGGTCTGCCCAACCACCTGGGGTCCAAGGAGTATTGGCCTATCTACGAGGAAGCCGAACGGTTGGGCTGCTCCCTGGCAATTCACGGCGGGTGCCACAGCGGGATGGGGTTTGACCACCTGAACGTGTACGCGCCAATCCATGCCATGGGCCATCCGATGGGCATAATGATCGGCTTGGCCGGCATCGTGTTCAATGGCATTTTCGACCGGTTCCCCAACATTAGAATAGCCTTTCTCGAAGGCGGCGTGGCCTGGTTCCTGATGGCTATGGAACGGTTCGATAGCTCCCACCTGTCCCACTCCGAGTATCAGGTTAGGGATGACCTCATGGGGCCGGGGATGCACGAAAAAGTGAGCGAATACATGATCCGCCACATCAAGGAAGGAAGGCTCTACATTGGAGTGGAAGGGGGAGAACCCTCTCTGACCTACGCCATTCAACAGGTTGGCAGCGAGCCTTTCCTGTATTCCTCGGATTACCCGCATGAGGTGACCAACGAGACCTGCAAAGAGGAAATAGAAGAGGTCCTGGAAAATGATGGGATAACCGCGGCGGACAAAGAGGCGATTTTGCATCGCAACGCCCAGCGGTTCTACAAACTGGCGCCCAACGGAAAATAGTCCGCCGGAGCGGCTGAACAGCTAAACACGGGAGCTAGCCGGCAGCGACTGGTGTTCCGGTGCACAAGGTCCGGGATGGGCAGTCGCCAGGCGAAGCCCGGCAATTTCAGGGCGGCAAACTCAAGGAGGAAAGGATTGGCAACCACACTAACTATCTCGGCTGATTCCCACGTAAACGAACCCGGCAACCTGTGGCAAGAACGCATTGGCAAGAAGTGGGGCGTCAGGGCTCCCCACATTGTCAAAGACGCCGGGTCCATACCCGGTGATTACATCGTCATGGACGGGTTGCCGCCGGCCCAGATGGGTCAGGGCGTCGGCGCTGGGAAAACCGGCGAACAGTTCGTCAATATCCAGATGAACATTGACTACGAGCGGGACGTCATTCCGGCCGGCTATGACCCTTCCGAGCGATTGAAGGCGATGGACCAGGACGGCATGAGCGCCGAGTTGCTGATTCCCACTATCACCGGCCGCATGTTCTCTCTCAAAAACGCCGAGTTGCAGCGAGACGGGTTCACCGTTTTCAACGATTGGGTCGCCGATTTCAGCACCTACTCGCCCAACCGGCTCATACCCACCGCCTGCATTTCAACCTACGACGCCGAGGAAGCGGCCAGGGAAGTGGAGCGTTGCGCCGCCATGGGCCACAAGATGGCGATCATCTGGCATACCCCGCCCGCGGAACTGCCGTTCACCTCGAATCATTACGATCCGTTCTGGGCGGCGTGCCAGGCCGCTGAAATGCCGGTGTGCCTGCACGTTCTCACCGGTTATTTCGATAGCCTGACCCACTCGCCCGTGAGCGTCCTGCAACGGTTCGGCCGCATGAAGACCGCCGCCAACGTTCCGGAAATGGACATGCTGCCGCCTCCGGAGCAAATGTACATTCGAAACGCCCTGGGCGGTATGCAGTACAACATCCAGAAGACCTTGTACGAAATGCTTTACTCCGGCGTCTTTGAGCGGTTCCCGGGACTTAAGGTTTTGGCCGCGGAGTACGAGTGCGACTGGATTCCCATGTTCCTGCGCCGGGCTGACGCTTCATTCGACCACAACCGGGTGGCCTATCCAACTACCCTGAAGAGAAAGCCGTCCGAGTACTTCGCCAACCAGATATATGTCACCTTCACCCACGACGATCAGGGCGTGCGTTTCCGGGACGAAATAGGGGTGGACCAGATGGTATTCGCCTCGGATTTCCCACACAACGACACCACTTGGCCGGGGTCGCAGGATATCCTGGACATCATGTTCCAGGGAGTGCCCGACGCGGACCGGGCCAAGATGACCGGGGAGAACAGCATCAAACTCTTCGGATTGGATATAGACTAAGACCCGGCACCTGATAACCCGGGGCCTAACAGCCTGTCGTGGAATACCGGCCCTTGGCGACCTTTAGGTGCTCAGGGCCGGTCGGCTACTAGGGCGAAAAGAGGGGAGTTGGTAAAATGGCAGAATGCCTTGCCGCCGTCGTTACCGGTTTCAACGAGCCGCTTCAGGTCCGGTCGGTGCAAATCCCCGAGTTGGAGCCAACCGCGGGGCTGATGCGGGTGGACGCGGCCACCCTTTGCGGGACCGACGGCCACTTCTGGCATGGGGCTTTGCGAGACGAAAACATCCCGTATATCCCAGGCCATGAAACCGCCGGAACTTTGGTGGAGATTGCCGGGGAGCGCCGCGACGTCATGGGCGAGCCCTTGAAGGTTGGAGACCGCGTGATCTCCGCCTATCCCTTTTGCGGTCACTGCTTCTACTGCACGGTGGCCCGCCAACCTACCCTTTGCCCCAACGGCTTTCGCTACGGGCGGGTCCGATGCGACGAGCCACCCTATCTGCTGGGCGGATGCGCCGCGTTCCACTACGTCCCGCCGGGCAGCGACGTGATTAAAATCCCCGACGAGGTTTCTTCGCCGTTGGCGGCATCGGCGGCCTGCGCCCTGCGGACGGTGATGCATGGATTCGAACGGCTGGGCAACCTGGCGAGTCACGAAACGGTGCTGGTCCAGGGGAGCGGGCCTGTGGGGCTGTACGCCGTGGCGGTAGCCAAGGACCGGGGCGCCCGCAGGGTCATGGTGATTGGCGACCCCGACAACCGGTTGGACGTAGCCGCGGCCTGGGGGGCCGATGCCACGCTGAGCCTGGCCGGGACCCCGGATATTTCGGAGCGGCGGTCCTGGGTCATGGAACAAACCTCGGGACGGGGACCCGACGTTGTAATCCAATGCGCCACCACGGCCGCCGTGCCCGAGGGCCTGGATCTGGTCCGCCCCGGAGGCCGTTACGTCACCATCGGCGGCGGCGGGGGTGACATCACCGTCCCCGCCGGCACTTTGGCTGGCAAGTTCTTGCAGTTTATCAGTGTTCGCGCCGCTGAAGGTCGCCATTTCTACCAGGCATTGACCTTCCTGGCAACCCGGAAAGACGTGCCTTTTGACCGGTTGATTACCGGCGAGTACACCCTGGACAAGACCACTGATGCGTTGCAGGCCATGGCGGAATTGCGGGAAGTGAAACCCGTCGTAATTCCCAGCGTCGCCTGAACACCGCTGGTTGCGGTCTGGACGTTAAATCCAAGCGGTTGGGTTGCGCCCATTGGTTGATTTTCCCCCAATCCCATGACCCATGATGCTTCTGGACCGGTCCTAAAATCCGGCGTCTGACGCTACGGTTCGGGCAGTTATCCAGGGGTATCTCCCGTCTGGCCCGGACGGGAATACGCCCGTGCTCGCCATTGACATACTAGCGCCAGCTTTGGTAAAAGTGCGTTGAGACAACCTTGGAGGGTAGCCTCAGGGCGGCCTCGCGCGGCCAAAAAGGTTTGGTCTGCACCCGGGTCACACCGGGTTTACCTCCCTCGCCAATAATCTAAGTTTCTGGAAGGCTTTAATGCGTTGTCTCAAGTTGCTCCGACGTCCCTGGTTAGCCCTGTTTCTTGTCTTGGTAATCGCCGCAGTTCCGCTGGCCTGCGGTGGGTCGGCCGATGCTCCTGCTGCTACGGCGCCACCCACTATTGCTCCCACTGCAACAGCGGTGCCACCCACCAGCGTGCCCACCGCCGCGCCCGAGCAGGCAGGACAGACCTTCACCTTCCCGGCCATGCCCGCGTGGGTGGCGAACGGGAAATATCAGCCAATGGTCCTCCAGGGGATCAACGGCTTCAACCCGGGTCAATGGGACGTGCATTCTTGCGGCAGCCTGGCAACTTGCCTGACTCCCTCATCGTTGCAATTCAATGGCCTCGTATACCACGACCCCAACGACCCGATCGAACTTATTTGCGACCTTTGCGATAGCTGGAAGGTGAGCGCCGATGGTATGGCCTACACCTTCAAGCTACGCGAGGCTAACTGGCACGACGGCCGGCCAGTCACCGCGGCAGACATCAAGTTCTCATTGGACCGGATCGCCGACCCAGACGCGGTCAGGTCAAGGACCGGGGCCATGAAGACCTTCTACGAGCCGGGAACTGCGGAGGTGGTGGACGACCTGACCGTGACGGTGCCTATCAGGTTCCCGGGACCGCTCTTTATCATCAACCTTTCGTCCGAATATATGAAGATGTACCCCAAGCATGCTACCGAAAACCTCACCCCTGATGAGGCCACATCCCCGGGATTTTTGGTGGGGTCAGGCGCCTGGAAATTGAAGAATTTCGAGCCCCAGGCCTCGATAGAGTACGAGCGTAATACGGACTATTTCAAGGAAGGCAGACCCTTCTTCG
This sequence comes from Dehalococcoidia bacterium, assembly GCA_965226825.1. GTDB lineage: Bacteria > Chloroflexota > Dehalococcoidia > Lucifugimonadales > UBA3495 > Io17-Chloro-G2. The sequence goes on along the minus strand of CBDDED010000003.1, from coordinate 1,471,532 downwards.
ACGGCATGAATTTCACAATCGTCAGGGATTTCAACCGGCGGCTGGCCGCGATGCAAGTCGGCCAGGCCTTCACCACCGCCGGCCCCATGATTGGTGGCTATGGCGTATCCGATTCATTGCAAGTCCAAGCGGAAACCGACGGCCGGGTTCGCGCCCTTTTGAAGCCGGACGCATTCACTACGTCGATCATTCTACATACGAACAAACCTCCCTTCGATGACCCCCGTATGAGGCGCGCTGCTTTCTTGGCCATCGACCGGGTTGAGCTCAACGAGATTGTCCGGTGCAAGGGTGGGTTTGGCTGCCTTGGCTCGCCGATGACTTTCTTGCCCAGGATTGGCGGCTTTGATGCCGAACCGCGGGACGAATTGAGGCAGATTCCCGGCTGGCGGTCGCCCAAGGACCAGGACAAAGCTGAAGCCAGGGAGTTGGCGGCCGCGGCGGGCTTCAGCGATGGGATGCAGATTGATATGAACATCTCCAGCACCGTGACTTCGATCGCCATTGCTGAAGTAGTGTCCAGCCAGTTGAAGGAAACGCTAAACTTGGACATCACCATAAATGCTATGGACCGGGCCTCTTTCGGGCCCCGGTTGTTGAACGGGGAAGACCACTTTAGCCTCGCCTCATCATCACCCCTGATCCCCGACCCCTCGGACTTCCTAAACCAACACTATCTGACCAACACGGTTAAGAACCCGGAAAACTGGACGGACCCGAGGCTCAACGAGATAATCAGAGAACAAGCCGAGGAGCGGGACCCGGCCAAACGGCTGGCACTATTCCGGGAAGTTGTGGAAATCCTCCGCAAGGGCGAAAGCCACTGGGTCCCCGGGATATGGGGTTACTCCGGAGGACTGATGGACTACCGGCTCCAGGGTTACAATGTTCCGGAACTCGACCAGACCGTAAAACACTGGGAAGCTACCTGGTGGGACCCCGACACAGTCAAGCCCCCCTGTGCTTCCGGTGCCCTGGAAGGGTTCACTTGTTAGAATTTCCGCCCGTGCGCCTCAAGGGCGACGCAACACCGGTGTTCCCCAAGACGTAACGGTATGTCTGGAAGGGTTGCCAGTCGCCCACCGGTCTGCGCCGAAACACATTCGACGCAGACCGGTAGAACTGGAAAGGTTGACCAACGGGGGTAGGAGGTCGCTGCCGCGCAGTTGAGTAGTCATAAAGAAGCGACGCCCGCTGGAAAGTCGGCTGTTCTGCTGCCGAACCACCATCTACCCGGTCCCGTGGCCTCGCCACCAAGCTGGGCCAGCTCTTGGCAACGTGCTGAGAATAGTCTAGGCGGTTATAATGGCTCTGCCCGTTCGGGCCGCACTAACTCCGATACACAAAGTCTGAACTTCTGGAAGGCTTCAATGCGTTGTCTCAAGTTGCTCCAACGTCCCTGGGTAGCCCTGTTTCTGGTCCTGCTAATTGCCGCAGTCCCGCTGGCCTGCGGTGGGACAGCCGATGCTCCTGTTGCTACGCCGGCGCCTACCATTGCTGCCAGCCCAACCGAGGTGCCGCCTACCAGCGTGCCGACCGCTGCCCCGGAGGAATCCGGCCAAACCTTCACCTTCCCGGCGATGCCCGCGTGGGTGGCGAAGGGCAAATATCAGCCAATGATCCTCCAGGGGATTAACGGGACTAATCCGGGACAATGGGATGTCCATTCTTGCGGCAGCCTGGGAAGCTGCCTGACACCTTCCTCATTGCAGTTCAACGGCCTGGTCTACCACGACCCTAACGACCCAATTGAGGTTATTTGCGACCTCTGCGAAAGCTGGAAGGTGAGTCCCGATGGAATGGCCTACACTTTCACAATTCGCGAGGGCAACTGGCACGACGGGAGACCGATCACCGCGGAGGACATCAAATTCTCCCTGGACCGGATTGTTGACCCGGACGCGACCAGGTCCAGGACCGGGGCCATGAAGACCTTTTACGAGCGGGGAACCGCGGAAGTCGCTGATGACCGGACCGTGACGGTGCCCATCAGGTTCCCCGGTCCTCTCTTCATCATTAACCTTTCGTCCGAATACATGAAGATGTACCCCAAGCATGCCACGGAAAACCTAAAGCCGGACGAGGCCACGTCGCCAGGATTTTTGGTGGGGTCCGGCGCCTGGAAAGTGAAGAATTTCGAGCCCCAGGCCTCGATAGAGTACGAGCGTAATACGGACTATTTCAAGGAAGGCAGGCCCTTCTTTGACGGCATGCATTTCACAATCGTCAGGGACTTCAACCGTCGGCTGGCCGCTCTGCAAGTCGGCCAGGCCTTCACCACCGCCGGCCCGGCAATCGGCAGCTACGGTGTTCCCGACACCCTCAGAGTCCAGGCGGAAACCGATGGCCGGGTGCGCGCCATCATGAACCCCGACGCTTTCACTACGTCGATCATCCTGCACTCGAATAAACCGCCATTTGACGACCCCCGGATGAGGCGCGCCGTATTTTTGGCTATTGACCGCGATGAACTCAACCAGATTGTCCGGTGCCGGGGCGGGTTTGGCTGTCTGGGCTCGCCAATGACCTTCTTGCCCAGGATCGGCGGGTTCGACGCCGAACCTAGGGACGAGTTGCAGACAATTCCCGGTTGGCGGTCGCCCAAGGCAGAGGACGTAGCCGAAGCCAAGAAACTGGCCGCGGAAGCCGGATTCGCCGAGGGCCTGGAGATAGCCATGAACATCTCCACCAGTGCAGCCACGGTGTCTATGGCTGAAGTGGTGTCCGAGCAGTTGAATTCAACCCTGGGATTGGACGTCACCATAAATTCCATGGACCGGGCGTCTTTCGGCCCCCGGTTGCTGAACGGGGAAGACCACATCAGCCTAGCCTCGTCATCCCCGCTGATCCCCGACCCGTCTGACTTCCTGAACCAGCACTATATAACCAACACGGTAAAGAACCCGGAAAATTGGACTGACCCGAGGGTAACCGAAATCATGGAGGAACAGGCTCGGGAGCTGGATCCGACGAAACGTTTGGCGCTGTTCCGGGAAGTCGTGGAGATTCTTCGCAAGGGAGAAAGCCACTGGGTTCCCGGCGTTTGGGGATACTCGGGTGGCCTGATGGACTACCGGCTCCAGGGCTACAATATTCCCGAGTTGGACCAGACCGTAAAACACTGGGAAGCCACCTGGTGGGACCCTGACGCGGTCAAGCCCCCATGTGCTTCAGGAGCGCTGGAAGGGATGACCTGTTAGTGTTTCCGCTCTGGCGCAGCTTGAGTCTTGCACCACGGGAATGTGTTAGGAGGCGATAGAATGTCCGAAAGGAACGATTTGGCGCTGGTCGCTCACCTGATGCGCCGAGCCGGTTTCGGCGCAGACAAGGCAGAACTGGAAATGCTGGCCGCCCAGGGCTATGAGGCCACCGTAGAGCAGTTGATCGACCCGCCGGAAGAGATGCCCGCCGGTAAAACCGCGGTGCTATTGCGGTACCATCCCATAGCGCTGTTGCCCGGCGCCACCACCAACCCGGGCCAGTTCAATTGGATGTACCACATGATCACCACCAAGCGCCCCCTGCATGAAAAGATGGCGCTGTTCTGGCATCACGTGTTCGCCACCGGCAACTCCAAGATAGACAATTGCGACCAGATGATGGAGCAGTTGGTGATGTTCCGCAAGTATGGCCTTGGTAACTACCGGGACTTGCTGGTGGAGTTGGCCAAAAACCCGGCGATGATCTTCTGGTTGGACAACAACGAGAACCACCGGGACTCGGTGAACGAAAACTGGGGCCGGGAACTGCTGGAACTGTTTTCCATGGGTGTGAGCAATTACACCGAGGTGGACGTGAGGGATGCCTCCCGGGCGTTCACCGGCTGGACAATCCAGCCCCACCTGCCCCGCTCGCCCTTTGGCCGGTTCCCCTGGCAGTTTGAATACCTGGAGGAGGACCACGACGAAACCGAGAAGACCTTCCTGGGTCACACCGGCAACTTCGATGGCGAGGACATTATTGACATAATAGTCCGGCAGCCGGCCACGTCCAGGTTTATTTGCCGCCATCTGTACAACTTTTTCGTTGCCGACGACGTTCAGGTGCCGGCCTGGACGATCGAACCGTCGCCCGATGAGGACGCTCTCGAAGTGATGATCAAAGCGTTCGAGGAGTCGGGATACAACATGACCGTGGTGTTGCGGACCATGTTCAATTCAGACTTCTTCAAGAATGCTGGCTACTCCAAGATCAAAAGCCCCGCGGAAGTCGTCGTGGGCACACTCAGGATGATCGGCAACCTGCAATTCCCGGAGCCAAATCTGGCCAGCATTGCGCCGGAGACCGGCTACATGGGTCAAGCCCTGTTGGACCCGCCCAGCGTGGAAGGCTGGTACACAGGGCAGGAGTGGATCAACAGCGGCTCTCTGCTGGCCCGGATCAACTACGTGGCGGACAAGGTATCCGACACCAGCATGCCGGGCATCCAATCCATCATCGGCCACATGAAGGCCGATGGAGTCGCCACGCCCGACGACCTGGTCAACGCGTCCCTGGACCACATGGGCTTCCTGGAATTGGGCGATGAGACCCGCCAACAATTGATGGTCCACGCCAACGCGGGAGGCAACCTGGATTGGAGTAACGAACGGGCCGCCGGGGAGCGGGTGGGGGAAATGTTGGCCCTCATCAGCGCCACCACCGAGTACCAGTTTGGCTAGAATGCTTTGGGGCCGCTTTCCGGTGCGAACGGGCCCGGATACCAACGACTAAAACAACTCCAGCAACTCCAAGGTAGGAGGGGTCACACATGGCGCAGATAACAGTAGCCGCCGGTCGTTGTTGGCGGTACCTTCAGTATATCGGTCGTTCCAACGCGATGGGCGCCGGTTTCAGCCAGCCGATCACCGCGGCAGCCGCTCCCTCGGGAGCCATATACGTCGGCAGCCGGGGCGCAACGCCCTGGGGTTGGAATAAATATGTCCGCATCACCAAGACCAACTCCGACCATGACTTCATTGGGGATTTCGGTCGGGGCGGCGAAGGCAGCGGGGAATTCGTTTGGCTCACTTCCGTAGCGTTGGATGCGGACGAGAACGTCTATGCCGCCGACGAATGGCTCAACCGCATCACCGTTTTTGACAGTGAAGGCAAGCTCCTGAAGACCTGGGGCGAACCACCCCATGACGTGGAGCGCCTGAACTGGGACCCCGCCGAGCCGGCATCAGCTCAGAAGATTTCCCTGAGAGACGAGGCCCCGAGTTATCAGGAAGGCAAACTAACGGGTCCGTCAGGCCTAGCCTTTGACCTGGAAGGCAACCTGCTGGTGGTCAACAGCCTGGACAGCCGCATCCAGAAATTCACCAAGGACGGCGAGTACATCAGTTCATTCGGCGTCAAGGGAGACGGCCCCGGGGAGTTGGACATGCCCTGGGGAATCACCGTGGACAACAACGGCGATCTCTACATCGCCGATTGGAACAACCATCGCGTCCAGAAGTTCAGCCCCGATGGGGAACACCTTCTCACCTTCGGCTCCGAAAAGCGGACCGGCGTCTCCCCTGACGGCAGCACTCCCTACGAACATGTGCTTTCCGCCCGGGTGCCGGTGAACCCCAACGACCTGAACCATCCCACCGACGTAGCGGTGGACGGCGACGGAGACGTTTACGTGGCGGATTGGATGAACAACCGCGTAGTTATCTTCGATGGCGACACCAAGCCCATATCGGTGATCAGGGGCGACGCTCATGGCTTGGGGCCATGGGCCGAGCGCACGGTGTCGGTAAATCCGGACGTCGCGAGCGCCCGGTTGCGCGCCAAAAACCCTGAGACTGAGCGGTACTTAAGGATGCCCACAAGTTGCGTTTTCGATCAGGCCGCCAACAGGCTGATTATCGTAGACACCTGGCGCAACCGGATTCAAATTTACGAGAAGGACCGCTCTTACAAGGACCCGCAGTACAACATCTGACCCGCTAACAGACCCAGACCGATAAAGGCCCCCGGTTTTCGTCCGGGGGCCTTTTGATTTCCCAGTCCAGCAATTACCGCTAAAACTGGAATGGCTGTGGTTGGAGCCTTGCCGCATCCACCGGCAGGTTGGCGGAGGGTTCTCAATCACCCATCAATTCGACGGTCTGCGGGTGGTCGTCTCTGCTGCAGGCGACGCCTCCACCCCTGCTGGATCCGGCGTTCCTCCTTGTACCCGTTTGTATGACATAAGCATTGCCAATACGAGCAGGACTGCCTGTACCAGGAAAGCCATCCGCATCCCTGCCACAAAGGCGTGCGGGCCATCGGCGGCCGCGGTAAGACTGGGCGGGTAGCCCATGGAAGCCATGACCACCGTGACAATGGCAGTGGGCACCGCGATGCCTATCAAGTTGCCGGAGTTTCGGGTGAGTCCCACCAATGCGGAAACAATGCCATACCTGGTCCTTTCAACGCCGCTGAGTATGGAACTGTTGTTTGGGGAGAAGAATATCCCCATTCCGCCGCTCTGCAGCACCATCGCGGCAATCAACAACGCCAGGTGAGTGCTCTGGTTGGCTCCAACCAGAAGAAGCATCCCAACCGTGGAGATTGCCAGTCCCCCCACCGTGAACTTCCTAAAACCGTATCGGTCGGACAGGCGTCCGCTGAGCGGTCCCAGGGCGATGATGCACAGGGCGTTTGGCACCATGATCAGTCCTACCTGTGCCGGCGTGAATCCAATAATGGTCTGAAGGTAGAAAGGCATCAGGAAGCGCACCGAGGTGCCGCCCACAAATGTTAAGAATCCGGCCGACACTCCCAACGCAAACACGGGCCGACGGAAAAGCTTAAGGTCTAACAATGGCGAGGCGGTGCGTAATTGCCACCAGATGAACGTGGCCAGGAAGAAAACGAATCCTGCCGAAGCGCCCGCCATAAGCGGTGATGTGAGTCCGGCGCGATAACCGTGGGTCATCGCCAGAAGAAGGGCCACCAGGGCGCTGGCGCACAGAAAGGCGCCCAACCAGTCAAACTGAGGCCGTTGGGTGTCCCGGTTGAAAACGTTGCCGTGCAGGATTGCCACCGACACCGCGGTGGCAATTATGGACATGGGCACGGGAATAAAGAACACGGCCCGCCAGCCGAACACGGCGATCATCAGCCCGCCCAACGCCGGCCCGACCACCGCCCCGGCGCCGATCGCGCTCATGTGAGCCCCCAGGCCCTTGCCGCGCTCGTTCGCGGGGAATAAAGAGGCCACCAGAGCCATGCCGATGCCCTGAATCATCGCTGCGCCGCAGCCTTGAATCAGCATCGCGATGATCATCGTGGTCATGTTGGCCGCGGTCCCGGCCAGCGCCCCGCCCACTGCGAACGTCGCCAACCCTGCCATGTAGACTTGCTTGCGGCCGATTATGTCGGAAAGCCGGCCCATGGGCAGGAGCAGGGCGCTGGTGGCCAGGACCTCGGCAAGGATTATCCACTGAACTGTTGGCAGATCGGTTTGAAAGTGCAGGGCCACCGAGGGCAGGGCCACTATGGCGCTGCTGTGGGTCAACGACGATGAGACGTTCCCGATCTCAACGGCTCCGAAGGCCCACCATTTGTAGTTAGGATGATTTCTTGCCGATTTAATCATTGCGCCCGAGGCATTGTAGCGGTATGAATCCGGATATGCGAACGTTGCCCTCACCAATTGCAATTCTTTGACCCACGCCAACGCTGGCCCGCTTTGGGCCCAGTTTTGGAGCCTTCCCCGTGACACCTCAGCAACCCCATCCACGCAGGCCCTATCTGCCTAGCAAGGGAGTGGACCGACGGCGGCCTACGCCCCCCCCCCGCCCGTCATTCTCGTCGCAACGGGAATCCAGAGCCCTTTTTGGCATTCGACTAGGCCGGGGACGCGGTAACGGTAAGACGGTACCGGCAGTAGGTGTAGATAAGCCTTGCTCTTCACGAGCATGTTCCGAATCCCCACTGCCGTGAGAATAACTTCGAGGTGCCTGGCGCATCCCGCAGCCCGTCCCGACAGTTTCCTACCTGCGTTGCCGAAGGCAAGGTTGCTCCAGTCGTCTCTTTTGACGCCCGCCCGGCTCACGCCTACAATCTGAACCTTGGGGATCATGCTGCATTGAGGAGACAACCATGCCGGACGTTATCGGTTGGCGGAAAAAATTCGGGGTGCTGGCGCCCAGCACCAACACCGTCGTGGAGCCCGACTTCTACATGATGGCGGTGCCGGGAGTCACGGCGCACATCAGCCGAATCCTGATGAATAACTCCAGGCGCGACAACGAAGACCCGGTTGAGGCCGGTCGGCGTCAGGGAAGCCTGGCCGCTGAGATGAAGCCCACGATCGAAAGAGTCCTAACCGCCGAGCCTGACTACATGGTAATGGGAATGAGCGCGCCGACATTTGTCGGCGGTGTAGAGGGCAACCGCCGCTGGAAGGCGCAGATGCAGGAGTATAGCGGTGGCCTGGGGATGGCCAATGGGGCGGAGGCTTGCGATAAGGCGCTTAAACTGTTGGGCGTAAAGCGACTCGGTGTGCTTACGCCCTACTGGCCTGCGACCAGCGCCCACGTGGTCCAATTCTTTACCGAGGCCGGATTTGAAGTGTCGGCTCAAAAGGACCTCCAATGCCCCACACCGGTTTCCATCGCTCATGTTACGGTGGACGAGTGCCGGGAGGCCCTGTTGGCGGTCAACTCCCCGGAGGTTGAGGCCATTGTCCAGTGCGGCACCGACCTGAACATGGTGCGCCTTGCCGATGAGGCCGAGCGCTGGCTGGGCAAGCCGGTTATTTCGATCAACGCCGCCATTTGGTGGATGGCCCTCCGGGACAATGATATTTCGGACCAGTTGCATGGCTTCGGAACGTTGCTCCGGGAGTTCTGACGCTCCGGGAGTTCTGACATGCAACATCGGTTATGGCCTTCTTTTGGTTCACCTTGATATCTCAACAACACGGCCGGTAAAGGCTGGGAGGTTGCCATGGACCTGGTAATTCGTAATGCGCGGCTAATCGATGGCACGGGTTCTGCGCCGGCGCCGCGGGTCAGCGTGGAGGTCGCCAATGGCGCGATCAGTTGGATCGGAGAGGAGACCGCCAGGCCGGCAAGACTCCTGCACCACGAGGACATCAACGGCGATGGCCTTACTTTGATCCCCGGGCTGATGGACTGCCACGAGCATTTTGCCGGCGATGGCGGTCCCGTCAACACCGAGCGGAACCGTAGCGACACCCCGGAAGGCTATGCCCTGATGGTGGCCGGCAATGCCCGGAGAGCGCTGATGTCCGGAGTGACCTCGGCCCGTGACGTGGGTTCTCCTTATGGGGTCACCATCCGCGTTGCCCGCGAAACTGCGTCGGGCGCGGTGTTGGGTCCACGAATCGTTGCTTCCGGCGAATGGCTATCCTTTCCGGGCACCACCTGGGTTCCCGGCGTGGGCACCCGGCTCAGCCGGCGCGTGGAGACCATGGAGGACATGGTCATGGCCATCCAGGAGCAGATCGAGATGGGCGCCGGGTTGATCAAGGTTGGCGCCAATGGCCGCCGGCCCGACGGCGAGTATTACGGTAGCTTGGGCCCCGAAGTCCTGGCCGCCGCGGCGCGTACAGCCCACGGCGGTGGCCTGAAAATCGCCGCCCATTGCATCGGCTTCGAAGCCAGCCGGCAGGCCGTGGAGGCCGGAATAGACTCAATCGAACACGGTATCCATCTGGAAGAGGAAACCGTCTCCCTTATGGCCAGACAGGGAACTTACCTGGTGCCGACCTTTTCCACCTGGGATATCCGGGAGCGCATGGACGCCCGGGACGGGGCTTCCCGGGACCAGGTCACCGACAATTTGGAACGGAAGGAAAATTCCCTGGCGAGCTTCAAACGGGCGATGGCGGCCGGGGTGAAAATAGCCACCGGGACCGACGCCGGTGGCTCGCCGGTGCGCCACGGTTTCGTCGCTCGGGAGATAGAGCTGATGGTACAGGCGGGCATGAGCCCTCAAGCTGCCTTGGAGGCATCGACCCGTGTTGCCGCGGATCTACTGGGTATCCTGGACTTGACCGGGACCATAGAGGTGGGCAAGCGCGCCGATATGGTTTTGGTGGATGGTGACCCGCATTCGGACCCTTCGGCTTTGCGCAACGTCTGGGCCGTGTTCTTGGGAGGGCGGCGGGTGCTGTAGCCCCCACGGCCCGGCCGCCAATACCGGCTAGTTTTCCTACCCGATCGGGGGCCTCATGGTATGCCAGTCGGTGTTTTGCTGATAGCCATAGGCGACGTTGAACACGGTTTGTTCGTGGAAGGGGCGCCCGCCAATTTGCAGCCCGATGGGCAGATTGGATGCTGTAAAACCGCAGCAAAGGCTAAGCGCAGGTGAACTGGCCAAGCTGAAAGTGGTGGTCAGACCCGAACGGTTGCGGTTGGCATTCTCCTTGGCGTCGATGACCGGGTCCGGTTCGACCTTGGGCGCCGCTATTCCCATCGTCGGCATCACCAGGACATTGTGCTGGGTGAGTGCCGCCAATACCTGCTGCCGCAGCATCTCCCTCAGCTTCAACGCCTTGTAGTAAGCCAGCGCCGGCGTCAGGCTCCACGTCAGGTAGGAGATCCGGTTGTCGTGGTTGATCTCCTGCAGCCGGTCCCGGATCAAATCCCGGTAATTGGTCGGCGCTTCCACTCTCAGGATGCTGGATATCGTGTTGGCGTGGCTGGCAAGGGGAATCGACACCTCTTCCACCTCTGCCCCCAGGTCAGCCAGTGTCCCTGCCGCCCGGGAAACGGCCTCCCGTACCTCGGCATCCACAAGATCGGTGTACAGCAATTCCCGCACCAGGCCGATCTTCACCCCTGCCAGATTGCCGTTCAGGTCGGCGGCATAGTCGGGCACCGGAACGTCCCAGGTGTAGGGGTCATTGGGGTCCCGGCCGGCAATGGCCCCGAGCGTAATGGCGCAGTCTTCCACGGTGCGGGTCAGCGGGCCGATGGTGTCCATGGACCACATGCCCGGCCTCAATCCGTAGCGGCTCACCCGGCCCCAGGTGGGCCTGAGTCCTACCAGCCCGCACCAGGCGGCGGGGCCCCGCACCGAACCTCCGGTGTCTTCACCCAGGGACGCGGCGCACAGGAAAGCCGCGGTGGCGCCGCCGGACCCGCTGCTGGAACCCCCGGTGAAACGCTCCAGGTCCCAGGGGTTGCGGGCTGTGTCAAAAGCATGGGACAGGCTGGTGGTGCCAAACTCGGTCATGTTCAGTTTGCCCATCAGTATTGCGCCGGCCGCTTTGAGTCTGGCGACCACCGTGGCGTCATTGTCGGGGATGAAATCGTTAAAGATTGGGGTGCCGGAAGTTGTCCGAATTCCGGCGGTGTTCAGCTGGTCCTTGACCGCCACCGGAACGCCGTGCATCGGCCCCAAGTATTCTCCCCGCTCCAAGGCTGCTTCCGATTCCCTGGCGGCCTGGAGGGCTTCATCCCGGCAAACCGTGAGGTAGGCGTACAGCTGGCCGTTCAGGGAATCGATGCGGTCCAGGTAGCTCTCCACCACGTCCACCGGGGACAGGCTCCGGTCTTTGATCAACGCGGCTAACTGGGAAACGGGCAGGAATGGGATTTCGTTGCGGTCCATCCAAACACCTCATAATACCAATGGGGCGGGGTCGGGCGCCTTGGGACAGGCGGGCTGCGCCTGGGGCAACGCCAGTATCGGCGAGCGCGCCAAAGGACGCAAGTGCCGTTCGCCGCCTGCTAACGGCGGTATTCATCACCGCAGTCGCCGATGAGGTCATAAAGGTTCCGGGACTTGGCCAGGACGTCATCAATCAGGGCCAGGTCATCGGGCTCAATTGTGAAGTCAAACACCCTGGCGTTGGCCTCCCGGTTGTCGGAAACCCCAAGCCGCACACCCACTATCGCGCCGGCCACCGCCGGGCGGTCCAAAACGTAGCGTACCGCCAGGTTGGATATGCTCACCTGGCGCCGGTCGCTGATTGTCTTCAGGACTCCAAGCAACTCCTGGAATAGCTCCCAACCTCCCCAGGCGTCGACCATTTGCTTGTACTTCTTCAACGAGACAGTCGTAAGCTCCCGGGGGCCGGGCTCCGGTTGTCCCAAAAACCTTTCTGACAATAGGCCCCCACACAGCGTCCCGTAGGCCAGCAGGTGGACTTCATTGCCTTGGCAGAACCCGGTCATCCGCACTTCGGGCCTTCGATCGATAATCGAATATTGGACCTGATTGGACACAACGCGGATGCCCTCATCGGAAATCCGCGACAGGCGTTGGGTGTCAAAATTGGTCAACCCGAGGTGCCGGATTTTGCCGGCATCCCCCAAGTCGGATAGGTTCCTCAGGGCGTCCAAGTAGCTCTCATCCTGGTAGTCCCACCAGTGGAACTGCAACAGGTCAATGGTATCCACGTCCATTCGCCGCAGGGAGATGTCAATATTGTTTTCCACAATCTGCCGGGTCATTGGCCCCGGCGCCGGGACCCACTTGGTGAACGCCTGGAAAGTTGGAACAACCTGTTCGCCTCGGTCGGCCAGCAGGCGGCGCCGGAATTCGCCGATGAAGTCTTCGGCCGGGCCGTAGTGGTCTGCCAGGTCCCAGGTGGTAAACCCTGAATCCACGTAGGAGAACATCGCTTGGACGGCGGCATCGGGATCGATGCGACCGTGGGCGCCGGATACCTGCCACATGCCGTTGAGTATTCGACAGATCCTCAAGTCCCCGGTAAGGTCAAATCGGCTGTAATCCGGAAGTTCCATTTCAGTCTCCATCCAGGGTCACCGCTTGATTTGGCGGTCTAGACCGGTGTCGGGGAGCGCTGTACCCTACCTTCCGCCGTCGGAGTTTTCGCCCAGTGTACCATTCCCTGTCTCAGGCACCGCGTCAACCATCGAGGCAATCGCACCTTAGCCAAGCAGGACTTCGAGCAGGTAGTCGTCACGCCGGGCGGCGTTGAGGCGTTTGCCTTGTGCACCGGTTTTGAGGCTGAATTCCTTCTTGGGCAGGTTGTGGAAAATCTTGCGTAGGGAGGCTGGGGGTTGAGGAGCATGGTCTTTCCAGTACTGGCGCTGTTCCTCGCGAAATCTCACCTCCAAGGTACAGTGCAGGAAATTCTCGATGGTCCAATGTTGCCGCACCGCCCCCAGCGTCGTTCCGACCGGGGCCTTCAAGCCGCTAATTCCGTGACGGCATTGGACCGTTCCCCATTGTGCCGTCTCCCGGAGGCCGCTAATCTTCACCTCCGACTTCAGCCGGATTCATTGCTTTTTGGTCCCCAACTTGTCGGTCGCCAGGTAGTCCAAACAGTCCAGGTCGGTAACTGTCTGGCGCTCCTGGGTTTCGATGCGTCGGTGGCCCTTGTTCAAGGTCCGGGCGTAGTCATGGGGGAATTCCCCATAGTGGTACTACGCACAGTCCTTTTGGGTCGAGATGAGAAGGCTCGAACCCGCGGAACGGTCGGAAGGTCTTATCTTCGATCCTCGAAAGAAGGGAAGTCTGTAGCCTCCGCAGCCTGTTATACCCAATTAAACTGCAATAGTATCCAAATCGACTGCCCACGAGGACCGCACTTTTTGTGTTGATTGAAAGACAGAGAACTCAAGCATAAGCTGAGCGACGATGCGGAGAACCCCATTACATATTCAACGAGCCGAGGATCGGGTACCGACTGGGCTTGGGGCACCCAACAGAAAGGGAGACGTAGTGACCGTGAGCGCCGGCACCCCCATGTCTATGAGGATTGCCTCTTGGTGTCAGACCCAAATACTTGTTGGAGTTACATAGCAGGTGATAAAACTATTGGGGGAGGTCAATACATCGAGTGATAACGAGGAATGATTTGAAGGTAGATCTCTTATGGCTGAACTCCGATGATCTAGGTGCCGTTGATGACTTAATGAAACGCAATGGCCGAACCCTTGGCTTTCTGCCCGCTGAGGCGCTCATCGACTACCTTCACAAGGGAAGCGTCTTGGGTGCCAAGATTGAAGGCAAACGGCTCGTTGGGTACCTGCTCTATGCGCCTAGTCAGAGTCGATTCCGGATTGTTCAACTTTGCGTCTCGCAAGAATTCCGAGGTTGCGGCATCGCGAGCCAACTCCTTGAAGAACTCAAGGGTGTTGCTACGACTCAGTCGGCCATAACTCTCAGCTGCCGCCGGGACTTCCCTGCACATTACATGTGGCCGAAATTGGGCTTCGTATCAATAGGGGAAAGGCGGGGCCGTTCCGTAGCTGGGCACCCTTTAACACTTTGGCACCTCACCCTGAACCCAGCCAATCAAATGGCCTTGGGACTGTTCAAGGCACAGACATCAGATGAAACCGTCGATGTCATCATCGATGCACAAGTGTTCTATGACCTGTCGAATCCAGACCGTGATGAGTCGGAACGGTCCAGGGCTCTGCTATCTGACTTCTTGGTAGATTCCCTAAACCTTTGGACCACCGATGAATTGCTTAACGAAATCGACCGTAACGACGACCCCGAGCAACGACGGGCAGGGCGAGACCGAATACAGCAATTCCCCCACGTGACATATTCTCCACGCTTGTTTGATAACTTCTATGGCCGCTTAAGGGCCATTCTGCCAGACCGTACACCCAGCCAAGTTTCCGACATTAGGCATTTGGCGAAGGCTGCCTCCTCCGACGTGAATGTCTTTGTAACCAGAGATCAGCCTCTACTGAGGAAAGCTCAGAACATTGCAGACTTAACTAATCTCCGGGTGTTGTCCCCAACTCAGTTGATAATTGAGCTTCACGAACTCCTTGAGAGGCAGGCCTATGGACCTGACCGCATTTCTGGTCTCCGTCTCGGATGGTATCGCTTCACGGCCCGTGATCATGCATCTCTTCCGGTCGACTCTTTCCTTAGCGAAGGAGAAGGGCAGAGGCAACTGAGGGAGGTACTGGACCGCTACCTTGAGCGTCCCAGCGACTACCGGTGTGAGCTACTCAAAGCAGAGGGTAACGATGTCGCAATTCGTATAACCCCTACGACCCCTAAAGGAGCATTCACTGTACCCTTGGCCAGGGTAGCGCGGACCGCCGACCGATCGCTGTTCGGACGTTTCTTGATCGCCGACACTGTAGCCAAGGCGGTAGATAAGAACCAGGACATGGTCGAGTTCGAGCTGTCCGGGATTACTCCCTCATTGATACCGGACCTAATGGAGATGGGATTCACAAGATGTAAGGATACTTTTGCGAAGTTCTGTTTTTCACGCTGCCTCAGTCGAGAGGATGCTCTCCAGAAGATTGCGACTCTATCGCCTCAATTGGGAGCTTCATTTGACGATGTGTCAGACGTCGAGCTTGAACGTTACTGCGCTCCAGTGAGTCTGAATACAGACCAGAATTATTTTCTGGTCCCGATTCAACCAGGTTATGCCCTCAGCTTGATTGACAGACCGCTCTCGTCTCTTGACATGTTCGGTGGGGACCCTTCCGTGTTGTTGCGTTGGGAAAACGTCTATTACCGAAAGGCTGCTACGTCGCGGAAGATTCTCAAGGCTCCTGGGCGTATTCTCTGGTACGTTAGTCGCAGTCAAAAACAGATCGTAGCGGTATCCCAACTTGACGAAGTGGTGGTGGATACCGCCAAGGAGCTTCTCAGGAAATTCAAGAAATTCGGGATACTGGGCTGGGACGACCTCTATCGAATGTGCGCTGGTGATACTTCAATGGAGTTAATGGCGCTGCGGTTTTCCCATACGTTTGTCTTTAGAAGGAGGATTCCATTGACTGCGGTACGGGCGGTTTATAAAGAGGACACGAGTGGTTTGACTGTGCAACTCCCGACTAGGATGCCGGCGAGTAGGTTTCAGAAGCTGTTTGAGCTTGGCTTTCCGGATTGCTCATGACCACAGCGTTGCGACCGTTGATCATCTCGTTGAAGCCGTGTTATGCCGATTTGGTATTTGAGGGCTTGAAAAAGGTTGAGCTCCGGCGACGGATTGCTTCGCAGATAAGCGACCGCGACGTATTCATCTACGTTTCCAGCCCGGTTAGGGAATTGCGTGGAGGCTTCCGTGTCGGTCAGGTATGGGAAGGATCGCCCGAGGCCGTGTGGAGTATTGTGGCTGAACTTGCCACCCTCGATAGACGGGAATTTGACGCCTACTTCCAAGGTCAGACCGTCGCCTATGCGTTGGAAGTCACCAATGTGTGGGAATACCAAAGGCCGGTGGGTCTCAGTTGGTTGAGGGATCGGTTCGATGATTTCGTTGTTCCGCAGTCGTGGCGGTATGCAAAACCTGAAGAGCACGAAGTCTTCCAGAAGATGGAAAGGCGACCAAATGAAGAAGGCAAGAATGCGGTTTTGGCGGTTGAAACCGCCTAAAAGGTGTGAGAGTACGCTGTGCTCACCGCCTGCGTTTCCGGAGACTGGGGAAAGAGTCGAAGCCCGGTACCTTAATCCGGCTGAAGAGCAAATATATGACTGCTAATCCCGCGAGTTCCGACAGATCGCATGAGGGATCGACCCCTGACATGCTTAAGGCCGTGCTCGATAAACTTGGAGAGATCGCGAGAGCTGCAAGCCAGGGGTCTTTTGTATTTCGTGGTGAACCCAAGTACTAACCGGAAATTTCGTCTAGCCTTTATCGAGAGTTGAGGCCGCGGAACAAGACCTATTTGTGGCTAAACGGGTGATCGCGAGCGTGAGCGACGTCATCGACGGGAGCGAAAGATTTATCCTACCAGATGATGTACCTGCCGACGTTCAGGATATGCTGAACCCTGAGGGATACTGGCAAACCCCGCTCGAAGTGAGTTAGACTGGGAACGGTGGCGTAGAAAAACTTGTCGTCGTTGTTTCCCCATCAATTCCACCGCCGTTCAGTCAGAGGTCCGTCGACAATAACCCGACACCAATGTTCGTTTCATAGCCACATGTCCCAGCGGCTACCAAACGCCAAGTGATGAGGGGCTGGGAAAGTGTCAGGTGGGGCTTGGGTGGACGTCACAATCGAGATTACTATTCTTCCCTTCCTAGGCCCTCAGCTCTATCACGCCACAATCTTTTCAGCGAGGGCCTCGGTAGACTCATAGAGTGCCAAACCACATCTCGAAGATGGTTCTATCTAACCGTCCTTTTGGGTGCACCAAACTGTCCAAAATCGAGAACCTTCACCTTGAAGTTGCTTCTGGACCTGCAGCCAGACCTTCCTCCCCATCCCGCCGGAAGATAGCCCGCCGTGAGCTGCGAAACAGGAGTTGACGTCGGGCTTTTCCAGCCAAACTACAATATGGTAATGTGACGCCGGACACTCCCCGCCCGGGTTGCTGTCGACTATGGGGTTTTCGGCCCCTCGCGCTCGGCAAAGGCGTGGACATCAGCGGAGAACCCATCTATTTCGCACCAGGACAGGATTGCCATGCGGTCGTTGCCAGTGCGGATTCTTGCCCCCGGCTCTTCGACGGTCCTGACGCTGGCTGTCCTGATGTTGGCTTTCATGACGTTGGCAGTGTTGGCTTGCGGCGGAGACAATGAGCCTCCCGCGTCGGCGGCCGCCCCTGCGGATGCGGCGCAATCAAAGCCGACCGCCATTCCCACGCCCTTGCCACCTTTCGTAATCGGGGTGATGGAGTCGGTCACCGGTCCAGGTGAGACCTACGGCACGGTAGCTGTTCAGGCCAAGCAGATGGCCGTGGACGAGATCAACGCCGCGGGCGGAGTCAACGGGCGCAGGCTGGAGTTCGTCGTCGAGGACTCCCAGTGCAGCGCCAAAGACGCTATCGTTGCCTACAACAAGCTGACCGACGTGGACGGCGTGAAGATTATCCTGGGGACCTCGTGCAGCGGAGCCATGCTCGGCGCCGCTCCGCTGGCGGAGGCCGACGGCGTGATCCTGTTCTCCGGACTCGCGAGCAATCCCGATATCGCCAACGCCGGCGACTACATCTTCCGTACCCAGATCAGCGACGTTCAGGTGGGCATCGATACCGGTAACGTCCTTTGGGCCGACGGCGTCCGCGAGTTGGCCACCATCACCGAGGCCACCGACTACGCCGAAGGGGTCAGACGCATCACGGTCGAGCAGTTCGAAAAACGCGGGGGCGCTGTCGTGGCCGGGGAGCGGTACGGGTCCGACGTCACCGACTTCAGGAGCCAGCTTACCAAGCTGCTGAACGCCGACCCGGACGCGCTTCACATAGCGCCCCAGTCCGAGTTCGCGGCTGGGACTATCGTCAAACAGGTGCGGGAGTTGGGTTACCAGGGCCCGATGTACGCGGAAACGATATCGGTGGGCACCACCGCCCTCGAAGTCGCGGGCGAGGCGGCGACCGGCATGAAGGCCATTACCGCCGACCTGGACCCCGACAACAAGAAGGCACAGGAGGTCCTGGCCAACTTCAGAGAGCGCTACGACTATGTCACGCTGCCATGGCATCTGGGGTCAGCGTACGACGACGTGTACATCGCGGCCGAGTGCCTCAAGCAGACCAACGACGATCAGGACGCCGACGGCTTCCGCGACTGCATGTACGGCATCACCTGGAGCGGCGCGATCGGCGACAACTACAGCTTCGACGCCAACGGCGAGGTCGAGGGTCTCTCAAGGGTGGTCGTGGAGGTCCTGCCTGTGGCCGAGCGGACCGAGGAGAGGAAGTACAAGGTCCTCGGGCCGGCGCCAAGGCCGTAAGACCGTAGGATCTTACGACCGCGCCAAGACCCGCGGCCGGGGCGGCACGCCAAACTGGACTAAATCGAAAACTTTACGCTCAGGTTCCGTTTGGAGGGGTGAGCGGTGGCCCGTTCCCCCAGGCGCGGAGGGGTATGCGAACAAGATCGAGGTCAGAAACCATGAGGCTTGGTCATGCGACTCATGGGTGGACATTCTGTCCCACCCGTCCAAGCGCGAAACCGGTGTAAACGGCTATGGTTGTCCGAAAGATTCCTGACCCTGGTTGCATAGAAAAGGCCCAAGCTACAAGCTTGGGCCTCGTTTCCTGAGAGTTCATCTGACTTCCCCTTGGGTAGGGAAAGTCCGGGTCAAACACCGAGTTACCGACTGCCTACCGCGACCGCGTTCAACTCGCGAATGGCGTTGGCCGTTTCCGGAGTGGCCGGCTTGCCCATCTCGACGTTTTTGGCCACTTCGAAAGACCGGTCTACGTCTGCCATAACCGCTTCGTCAGACTGGTCAATGTCGATTGGGATGCCTATCTGGGCCCAGGACTGATGGCCGGTCAGCCAGAACACCTCGGTGGGATTGTTCTCCGGATCGCGGAAGTAGCAACCGATGGCGCTCGCATGAGAGACAATACGGTCCAGCTTGTACCCGCGCTCCAGGATGCGGCCCTTGAAGTCACGTAGATCGTCGAGAGAATCTACGCGCATGGAAATTTGCTGAACCCAGTGCGGGTCGTCCAGCGATTCCCGTCCGCTGATCAGTGCAATCTCGTGGTCGACGCCCTCCGGGTCGGCACTGAAAAACGCCCCGAGCGGACCTACTTTTGTCAGCGTCATCCCCATGAAATTCCCATAGAAGTCTTTCATTAGATCGAGGTCATGAACGAAGAAACCAACATGACCGAGGCCATTGACTTTCGCTGACATATCTATCTCCTCTTCAATCCTTTATGGTCCAACCCAACTATGCCCTTTTCTCCGGTAAGACATCGGAACTGAACACCTTGGCGAATTGGGTTTTCGCATTACTTACCTCGAATTATACCCCTTGCTATCGCCTTTGGGCCAGCTTACACCTTGGGATGGGCTCTCACTGCTGGCTACGATGGCAAATGCAACGAGAACACAGCAGGCCAGACCGAGTTTTGGCGCTGCTCGCCATGCCTGGTTCCGGCCATCGCCTACTCCGGATTTCGTGCAGAGTCACGCTTTGCCGACGCCCCACAAATCAATATTTGATTGCCCTGAGTCAATCATCTTCAGCCCTGACGGAGACAGGCTTTTCTGCTAGAATCCCGCGGGCAAAGAGCGCAAATTTAGGCAGGGAGGTCATTATGCCTTCGTTCACGGACACTCTCAAAGTCAATGGCGAGGACATGCAGATGTACGCCAGTATCCCCAGCGGGTCCGGCCCCCATCCTGCGGTGGTTATAGCATTTCACGTAGGCGGTGTTGACGAGTTCGACAAAGCGATGGCAGACCGCTTGGCGGGCGAGGGGTACGTGGCGGTGGTACCAGACCTTTTCCATCGCCTTTCTGAAGAAGTAATGGCTGGCCCTCGCCTGGACCGACTGGGACACCTGAGCGACCCTGACATCATAGCCGACATAAATGCGTCGGTAGATTTTCTGAAGGGTCAATCCGCGGTGGACAGCGACCGGGTCGGGATAACCGGATTTTGCATGGGCGGGCGCGTCACCTGGTTGATGGCCGCTTCCAACCCGATCTTTAAAGCGGCGGTTCCTTTCTATGGCGGCGGTATTATGGACCCCTGGGGCGCCGCCACCGTTTCTCCATTCGACTTGTCTGCCGGCATCCAGTGCCCCATGCTTTTCCACTTCGGCGCCACCGACGGCAATCCGTCACCGGACGACCAGGTCAAGCTTGACGCTGAATTGACCCGTTTGGGGAATGAGCATACTTTCTACTCCTACGCCGGTGCAGGCCACGCTTTCATGGACTTCACCAATGCTGAACGTTATCACGAGGCATCCAGTGAAGCTGCATGGCCCCGCACGCTGGAGTTCTTTGCTACCCATCTGAAGGGCGCGGCGGTAGCAAGCTAGACCAAAACCCCAGGATTGCGCCGGGTAAACCAGGGTAAAGGCCGGACCCTCTCGCTTGGATGGTCCGGCCTTACCTATGTGGATCTAACCCCTAAAGTCGGTACGGCAAAACCGACCTACCGCTGGCCGATGAACTCCAGCACCAGCCGGTTCCACGTATGCGGCTGCTCCCAGAAAGCGGAGTGCCCCGCCTCGGGGACCGATTCAATTTGACAGCCGGGTATTCGAGCCGCGAACAGCCGCATCAACGCCGGCGGCGAAAGCAAGTCCGCGCCTCCCAACAGGGCCAGCACCGGGACCGACATGCTCTCCAGCCGCTCGTAGGTTATTGGGACTAACGGCGGCTGTCTGAGACCATGCACCCCATCGGGCCGGGTGGCGTTCTCGATCTCCAGCCAGCGGCTTACCCCTTCGGGATTCATGCCTCGGTAAGACGGGCCCACCTCCCGCAGCTCCACCGGCAGGTTTTGAATCTCCGGCGGACGCAACCGTTGTTGGACCTCCAGGTATTCCGGGTCCTGCACCCCGCCTATGGTGTTGGCGGCCACCAGGCTTCTGACCCGTTCCGGATGGGTTAACGCATAGTCCAACCCGACGATGCCTCCCGCTGCCGTGGCCACCAGGTGGCAGCGGTCCAGTCCCAGGTGTTCCACCAGACCATGTAAGTCTCCGCTTGGGTCGCCGGGCTGCGTTCCCGTTGGGGTTGGGCGGGACCTCCCCCAACCTCTCCGGTCGTAGGCCACGCACCGGAAGCCGGCGGCGGTGAATGCAGGCGTCTGATTGACCCAACAATCGCTGGTGCCCGAGGCGGCATGCAAGAAGACCACCGGCGCGCCGTTGCCGCCGGTGTCCTGGAACAATAGGTCAACTCCGGGTAGCTCTACGTATGGCATTAGGCCAGCCCCTCCTATCAGAAGCAGCTAGTTGTACGCCCGGGTTGTTAGCTTGGGTCGTGAATTGCGTCAATTGCGGCGCGGAAATCTGGAACATGGTCCAGGGTCTCACAAACCTCCCACGGAATTGGGCTGGGCAATCGCACCCGAGATTATATCCAACCCGCCCATACACGTCTCTCTGCGTGGCAGAAGGGCCTCAGGCCCCTAAGGTCTTTCGATTATCATAGAATCCCCCATGGCTCTTGCGGCAACAGGAATCTGGAGCCCATCTTGACTCCTACTTCCGTCATTATCGCCGCAGCGGGAATCCAGAGCCCTTTTCCCCATCCAACCTGGTGCGTATCTGCAGGAATGTTCCCGGTGGGACGTCGACCTGTCCACCCGGTGCGTCTTAGTTGGCATAACCGTCTTGGCACATAGTCAGGGTTCTGGATTCCCGCTGCGGCGAGAATGACGGGGGAAAATCGAAAGACCCTACTCGGGCCCCGCCTGTTCTTGCGGGCCGGTCTTTTATGGGGCATACTCGGTTCCAACAGAGGCTCCCGGACGGTCAAACCGACCATGACGGTGCCACCAACTAGCCCGCGGCCGGGCCCGCGGTTAGCACTGACCGTTCAACCGATCCTTCAACTGATCGTTCAAGGGGGCCAAAACCGGGAGAGGAGGTTTCTTCCATGGCCACTACCACCCGAGAGTCCGAGCGGGTTTGGGAGCCTACGGAAACAGTGCTGATCTCTGCTGACTCCCACATCCTGGAGCCGGTGGACCTATGGGCCCGGCAAATGCCGGCAAACCTGCGGTCCGAAATCCCGGAATTCCCTGGTCACGCACCCGGCAATAAGCCCGGAGGCACAGATCCCGGTGAAAGGGTCAAGGAGATGGCCTCCGACGGCGTGAGCGGAGAGTTTTTGTATCCCACCCTCGGCCTCCGCCTGTTCGCCGTGGAAAACCAGGAGGCGCAGGAAACCGCTTTCCGCATCGGCAACGATTACATGGCCGAGTATTGTTCTGACGCTCCGGACCGGCTTTGGGGAGCGCCCATGATTTCTTGCTACAACATTCCCAACGCCATACGCGAGTTGGAACGTTGCAAGAAAATGGGCCTCAAGGGAGCCCTCATCTGGCAGGTGCCGCCGGAGCATCTGCGTTTCACCACCGGTCACTACGACGACTTGTGGGCCGCTGCTGAGGATCTGGAAATGCCGGTGAGCCTGCACATCCTCAGCGGGTTCAACTATAGCAGCCAGCGCGGCCCCCGCACGCCCATTGAGTCCCACCGCAACAGCGTGAACACCAAGGTTCACGACGCGATGACCACTGTTTTTGACCTGGTGTTCTCCGGGGCGTTGCAGCGTTTCCCCAACCTGAAATTCGTGCTCGTTGAAAATGAAGTCGGCTGGATTCCGTTCCTGTCCTACCAGTGGGACCGGTACGCTCAACGTTTTGGCTCCGACCGCCCTGTTCCCATTGACCAACCGCCCAGCTTCTATGTCAACCGGCAGGTTTACGCAACGTTTATCGACGACCTCCCCGGTGCGCAGGCGGTCTCTTTCTGGGGGCGGGACAACTGGATGTGGTCCAACGACTATCCCCACGGGGCCTCGACCTGGCCGAATTCCCGGGAACTCATTGCTCGTGACCTTGGTCATCTGGAGCCCGAAGTCTTTGGCAAGGTGGTCAGGGAAAACGTGGTCCGCCTTTACGACCTGCCGCCGGTGTCCCGAAATCCGGAGTAGTCAGCCACACTCCGGGCCCGCCGCTGTACCCGACCCATTACGATTTTAGGATGGTGCGTCATGGCCAGTGAAACTCAAACAACCCCGAAAGCGTCTGTGTTCTCCCTCGAGTCGCCCTACCTCTCTGCAGGAAGGATTAACATCCCCTTGGCGGAGACCGAAGACCTGTGGCTCAGCCTGAAGACTAACGCTGAGGGCGGTGAAAACGCCATTCACACCCACGTCACCGAGGACCACGCCTTCGTCGTTCTTGAGGGGCAGGTCACCTTCTTCGACGAGCAGGGCAACGAAACGGTCCTGGAGAAGTATCAGGGCATCATGCTGCCCAAGGGCTCCTATTACCGCTACCTGAACACCGGGGGCGAGAACCTGTTCCTGCTGCGGATGGGCGCAGGAGCCCGTGGAGGGCAGCAGGGCGACTCCCGGCTCGGCGCTGACGGAAAACCTCTCGCAGGAAACGCTGTAGAGAACCACCACGTGGACGGTGTGGCGGTACCGGGCCGATTTTTCGGCCGGTAACCTACAGGAAACCCGGCAGACCGGAGACGAAGCAGCCTAATGCGGCGCGGCCGCAGAGGTGCTGGAGTTTGGCGACCTCGTCCATACGTTGGATCCTGGCTTTGGGTCCCGCTGGAGGCTGATCCTGCAACGGTGGCCGCCCATGTTCACCCGGGTATCACCGTGCTTTCGGTGCGAGGGCCAATCCCAACGTGGTGAGCGGCAACTAGCGCCGCCGGAACAATTGAGGCCGGAACAATTGAGGATGGTTAATGAAGGCATCTTATTTCGGTTCAATGGGGTATGCGGAACGGCATAAGTACCCCGCCGGTTGGCCCGCTCCACCCAGCTATCAAGACCCCAAGATTTCGATGCAGACCTACCGGGATGGCATGGAGGAGTGCGAATTCGCAGAATCGGTTGGCTTTGACTGGATTAGCCTGTCGGAGCACCACTACTCCGGCAACCGGACCACTCCCAACCCGGTGGTCATGGCGGCGGCCGTGGCGGAACGGTGCAAGACGGCTAAAATCGCCCTCTTGGGCCAATTGCTGCCCCTGCTCAATCCCGTCCGCGCCGCCGAGGAAATCGGGATGCTGGACATTCTCACCGGTGGGCGGGTCATCGCGGCGTTCATGCGAGGCGTCGTGACTGAAGACCAGGTGTATGGCGTGAATCCCGCGGAGGGCCGGGCCAGGCTTCTGGAGGGGATGGACCTGGTTTTCAAGGCCCTGACCGAGCCTCAGCCCTTTGGCTGGGAAGGCCGGTACTATCAGTACCGCACCGTGTCGGTTTGGCCCAAGCCGGTGCAGCAACCCATGCCTCCGGTATTGGTGGCGTCCCGGAGCGAAGACACGGTCCGTTTCGCCGCCGACCGCCGCCTGGGTTTGGGCGTTTCCTACGACAGGGTTGACCACGTTGCCGTGGTCACCGACCAGTATCGGCAATGGTGTCAGGAAGCAGGCTGGCAGCCGGAACCCGACCAGGTGGCGTACCGGGGCAGCATCTGTCTCGGTGAAACTGACCAACAGGCGGAAAGACTGCTGGAACTCATGGGTTCGGGCGCCGGAGGGCGCGGGACATCAATGGGCCGGAACATCGACCGGCAGGTGCACGCTGCCCGCGCCGGGCGGACCTTCGACCTCCGCGCCGCGGACAGTCCGTCGCCGGCCGCCCCCTCGACGCAAACCGACTCGGTCAGGGATGCCAGGCGCTTGGTAAGCTTCATCGGCGGGCCGGACACTGTGGTTCAGCAGTTGAAGGAGTTCCATGACCAATGCGGCATCGGGGTTGTGGACTTTGGTTTCCAGCAGCCGGGCATCAGCCATCAGGAAGTGATGAACGAGATAGAGTTGTTCGGACGGGAAGTCCTGCCCCAAATCAGGGAGTTTTGATCGCGACGCCATATCGACCAACATGGGATCCAACGATGTAGGTCGGACTATCGCATTCTAAAACCCGAGGAATCGCCGGCTCCCACCGCCCGTCATTCTCGTCGCAGCGGGAATCCAGAGCCCCTTCCGTGGACCGACACGTTCATGGCAACAAGGAAACGCCGTGTGCTTGCAGGTCGCCCTCCGTGGATAGTGCCTCATAACCACCTCCACGCCGCCAGCGCTCGTTTGCAATACAACAAGGACTGAGCATGTCCGCGGTGGATCGAAGCAAGGGAGTTGGGCACAGTCAAAGAAGAGGGGTCAGTCATCAATTTAGATGAGAGACCCCCTGTTACCTCAAGAATGTAGTTGTCATGACGAGCACCCACACGGAAGGCAGGCAGCCGTGGTCTATTGCGTGTGGGTGCCTGGCCCGTCGGCGGCGCTTCCCGGATATTGAATCTAATTGGTTAGCGGATTGGCTTGCCCAATCCGCTGCCGAATCCGAGGGTCGGGTCCTAGGTATCCAGGGTCGTCGGATGGTAAACGTCCTCGGCCGTGATGGGCTTGGTGATCAGTCCCTGCTCCAATGAGCCCTGGAACAACCGGTCCAGCATTGGCCGCATGTTCTTGATGCCGAAGGGGTACGGGTCGGCGCCGAACACCGCCGCCTGCTCCTGGAACTCGGCGTTCTGGAAGTATAGGTAGGACGATTCCTGCTGGCGGGCCCGCTGGAAGGCTATCTCCTTGGACCTTTGGAACGCCCTGTAAAGTTCCATGGGCACCCAGGGATTCTCCCTCACGATGCGGTTCTGAATTATCACGTGGTGGTTGGTATGGTGGAACCCGGTCTTTTGATAATGCTCGCTGATTACCGCTTTCCCGCTGTCTGGCAGCAACCGGCGAATCTTGGAATTCCCCACCTCTTGGGAGGCGGGCAGACCCCGGACCGCGTCCACTTCCCCGCTTTCCAGCGCCGCGCCCGCGTTTAGCCCCTCGGGGTGCCAGGTGACGTTCACGCCCACCGGCGGCTGCTTGTCCAACCCTAGCTCCATCCCGTGGCTTTCCCCGCGGGGACGGATGTTGTGCCAGTCAATGTCGCTGGCCTCAATTCCGTAAAGGTCTTTCAGCAGGCACCTGAGCCAGAGAGCAGCGGTCATGTCGTAGTCCGGTGTTGCCACCCGTTTGCCTTTCAGGTCGGCCAGGGAATTTATATCCGAATCCGCTCTGACGCAAAGGTCATTCCAGCCATGAGCCCGGCTCATGAATATCGGCGCCACGGTCCAGTCCCACTTGGTGCCGTCGGTGCGTTCCCGGGCGAGTATGGTCTCGGAAATCGACATCTCGGAACAGTCCAGGTCGTCGATGGCCAGGTTGTGATAGAACAGGTTGCGTGACGGCACGAATTCCAATTCGATGCTGTCCGGTTTGACCGTCCCGTCCCTCAGGGGTTGGACCCGTGGGTTGCTGCCGAATCCCATGATGAGCTTTACTACCATAGTGTTCCTCCTGGTGAAATTTGTTGGGGCGACAGGTGCGCCGCCGGGGTTAGCGAAAGCGATGCCCCGGCGTTGTACAAACCTGCGAAAAAGTTCCGAGTCTCCGGCGCAATTGTACAATAGATTCCTGGCTGAAACCCGCCGGAAGGCCTTGAGCCGCCTATCCAACCGCACTCACCCCCGCTCCCAACAAAAAAAGTTTTGCGCAGCTTTTCCAAAAGCGGGTCCCCCGTCCCCAACCCCCCCTGCGCACCCTGCGTTGAAAACCAGTCTGGATGGAAAATGAAAAGACCCTGCCGAAATAACCCTCCACAATTGACATGTCGGCCCGTCAATCAGACAATAACCAGCACACACCTGCGACGATAGGTAACCGCGTATTCTCAAATTCATTCCGAAAGGAGTATGAGATGGCCGATGAAGATATTGCGTTGATGGCGCATTTGATGCGCCGCGCCGGGTTTGGCGCGGGCCGGGAAGAATTGGAAGCCAGGGCCGCCAGGGGATATGAGGCCACGGTTGAAGACCTGGTGGACCCGAAAGAAGAGCCTTATGACCGGTACGAATTCTTGCGGTTGCACCCGGAGTTTACCCGAGCGGTAACGCTGCCGGGAATGGGCGGCGCCAACTGGCTCCACGCCATGATTGCCACCAAGCGCCCGCTCGAAGAGAAGATGGTCCTCCTGTGGCACCAGATTTTCGCGACCGGGCAATCGAAAATAGACCACTACAACGTCATGAACGCCCAGATTGATATGTTCCGGGAACACGCGCTGGGCAACTATCGAGATTTCCTGGTTGCCGTAGCCAGAGACCCGGCCATGATTTACTGGCTGGACAACAACGAGAACCACGCTGATGCGGTGAACGAAAACTGGGGCCGTGAGTTGCTGGAACTCTTCAGCATGGGAGTTGGCAACTATACGGAAGATGACGTGAGGGAATGCTCTCGAGCGTTTACCGGTTGGACCCTTGCCAAGCTGCCGCCCCGCCTGTATGGCCGCTTCGACTGGGAGTTCGAATACCTGGAGTCCGACCACGACAACGGGGAAAAGACGTTCTTGGGCCGCACCGGGAATTTCAACGGTGAAGACGTAATTGACATAATCTGTGAACATCCGGCAACGGCGCGTTTCGTCGCTCGGCACCTGTACAACTTCTTTGTCGCCGATGAGGCCCAGGTCCCGGCGTGGTCTGTCACGCCGCCACGGGACCCCGAGGCCATTGAGACGTTAGCCAAGGCCTTCACCGATTCCAAGTACGACATCAAGGCAGTCCTGAGGGTGCTGTTTAACTCCGACTTCTTTAAAAACGCCCGGTTCACCAAGATCAAGAGTCCGGCTGAAGTAGTGGTGAGCTCCCTGCGGTTTGTGGGCGGCTTGGAGTTTCCCGCTCCGGGGATTGGCAACATGGCCCGCCAGCCGGGTTACATGGGGCAGGATATCTTGAACCCGCCCAGCGTCGAAGGTTGGCACACCGGCGTGGAGTGGGTCAACAGCGGCGCCCTGATGAAGCGCATAAATTTCGCCGCGGGCATGTTGGGCGACGTTGAACGGCCGGGAATCCAGGCGATACTCGGCATCCTTAAATCCAAAGGGGACTTGTCGCCGGAAGACTTTGTGGACAATTGCCTGGACCTTGTCGGCCCCTTGGAAGTGGAGGGGGAAACCCGATCTCAGCTGGTGAATCACGCCGAAGAACAGGGTGCTCTGGTTTGGGGAACCCCTGACGCCGCCGACGCTTCCACCAAAAGAGTGGCTGAAATGCTGAAGCTGATCGCTTCGGTGGCCGAGTACCAATACGCTTAAGTCAACTACGGTTGATTCAACTAGAAACAAGTCAACGCTGGACGGAGGCTGAAATGACAACTACGAAGAAGGACCCCGTGCTGGTGGTGCTCCAGCTTTCTGGCGGGAACGACTACCTCAATACCATTATTCCCTATAACGACCCGATTTACCGGGATGTTCGGCCCAACGTGGCAATTCCCGAGGATGACATAATTCGTTTCGACGACCAATTCGGGTTCCATCCCAGCATGGGCCTTATGAAGGACATTTACGATCAGGGCGACCTGGCCATGATCCACGGCGTCGGCTACCCCAACTCGCCGCGCTCCCACTTCCGCTCGATGGACATCTGGCACACCTGCGAGCCGGACAAGAACGGCGAAGAAGGCTGGCTGGGACTGGCGGCCCGTGAGTTGGACCCCAACAAGGAAAACATCGTCACCACGGTCAGCTTCGGCTACACCTTGTTCCGCGCTTTGGTATCGCCCGGAGTGCCGGTGGCCTGCGTGGATAACCTGGATACCTACGGCCTGCTGACCGACGTTCAGGAGCAGGAGCAGAGGGCCAAGATTCTAGACCGGTTCTCCCGGATTTACTCGCCGGCCGTGGGCAGCGACATGGTCACCAATTACCTGCGTTCCACCGGTCTGGAGGCCATGAACGGGGCCGACATCCTGAAAGTCGCCACCCAGAAATATTCCTCCTCGGTCGAGTACGCCGACACCAACATCGCCCAAAAGCTCAAGGGCATGGCCAAAGTGCACCTGGCCGGGTTGGGCACCCGCATTTTCTACTGCGATCAGATGGGCTTCGATACCCACGCCAACCAACCGGGCGTTCACGCCGGACTGTGGACCGACGTGTCCCAGGCCATAACCGACTTCTTTGCCGACCTGCGGGAGCACGACGCCGCGGACAACGTGGTCATGTTGCTCTTCACCGAGTTCGGACGCCGGGTTGCCGACAACGGTTCCGGCACCGACCACGGGGCCGGCGGAGTGGCCTTCGCCATCGGGGACGCGGTCAAGGGCGGCCAGTACGGCGAATACCCCTCCCGGAAACCCGAGGACCTGCAGCAGGGTGACCTGGTGCCGAGTCTGGACTACCGGGGCCTGTACGGCACTATACTGGAGGACTGGCTGGGACTGGACGCCAAGCCCATTGTTAAGGGAACGTTCGAACAGCCGCGCTTCCTGCAAACCGTCAATTAACGGGACGTGCTGCCCGGGTTAGCGCCCGGGCAGCGCAGTCACCCCCGCAAAACTTCCCAAGGGACTCTCGCAATAACCCCAGGACAATAACCTCAAGAATTGAAGAGGACACTATGTTTACGCAAAAGGCGGCAGGCCGAGTATTCGATTTCAACCGAGAGGTGAAATTAACCCCGGCCTGGCGCAGCAGGACCATGGTTTCGGTTGCGGTTGGCGAAGGCGACGCAGTCTACGTGGTGAACCGCGGGACCGACTACCACCCCAACCTCCCCTGGAACCACGCGATGCGGGGCAACCGGCTGAGTAAAATAACCGTTGGAACCGAGGTCGATGACGAAAAGTTCCTGGCACAGTTCGGGACTGACGGAGATTCCCCCGGACAGTTTACCTGGCCAGTTGCCGTGGCCCTCGATTCCCAGGAAAACGGATATGTGACCGATGAATGGCTGAACCGGGTTTCTATTTATGACAAAGAGGGCCAGTTCTTGGGCTTCTGGGGGAAAGGCGGCAGCGGAGAGGGTGAATTCGACGGTCCGTCAGGCATTGCCTTCGACCGCAACGGGGAATTGTATATAGTAGACAGCCGCAACCATCGGGTTCAAAGATACACCAAACAGGGGGAGTTCCTGGGCCAGTGGGGCAAGGAAGGCAGCGGCCCAGGCGAGTTCAACAAGCCTTGGGGCCTGACCATCGACCAGACCGGCGCTATTTACGTTGCCGACCACAAGAACCACCGGGTTCAGAAACTATCCCCGGATGGCGAAATGTTGGCCTCCTTCGGCAGCTACGGAAACGGCGATAGACAGCTCAACCGCCCATCGGACGTCGCAGTCGACCCCGACGGTGACGTGTACGTGTGCGACTGGGCCAACGACCGGGTCCAGGTTTTCGCTGCGGACGGCCAGTTCATCACCAGCCTGCTAGGAGACGCCAACGAGATGTCCAAGGTCACCATGACTCAGGCTTCGTCCAACCCCGAAACCATGAGAGAGCTTCGAGAGACCACCAGGCCGGAGCTTCTCGGAAGGTTCTCATTCCCCACCGGCGCAACCTTCGACACGGTAAAGCAACGCCTCATAGTCACCGACAGCCAGCGCGGCCGCCTCCAGATCTACGACAAGTCCATGGAGTAGGCACTGGACCCGGCAATCGGGCCGTAGACCAACTACCCGCAACCTAAAAAAGAAGGCCAGGCTCATGCCTGGCCTTCGTGTTTTGAACATCCCACGAACCGCCCGTAAAGGCCCAGCCTGCAAAACTGGGACAGAATATTACCCAGCCTCGCCCAGTGTGGTTTGGCGGCCTTCAGTACGGCGGACCCGCGTAGCAGGTTGGAGCGTGGGTGGGTGAGGCGGAATCTCGAAGCCCTTGCCTTCCAACAACTCGGCAATTGTGCGGATTTGTATCTTCGGGTAGTCCTTCTGCCAGATATCGGAGTGGTACAACCCGCCGCTAGCCGCTTCGGTGCGCATGTCCCGGGTGGGCTCATCCAGGCTGATGAACAGTCCCAAGGCCGCCTGCTCCCTCTCCACTACTCCCTTGAGGTCCCGGACCTGGGGCGACGACACCCGCCCGCCCTTGACCTGCACCACGATCTTGTGGCTGGAGCGCCGTGGGCCGTCGATGAAGTAGAGCAGCCCGTCGATCCCCCGGTCGGGGCCCCGCCGCTGCTCCGACTGAGGTTGGGCCTCCAGCAGGGAGACGGCCCAGAACTGGAACTGGAAGGGGTCCTGCTCCCACAGCGCCCGGGCGCTGCCGACGTCCACCGGCTCGCCCACTACCTGGTAGTCGCGGCCCGGCTCCAAGTCGAAAGCGGTCTTGAGCCGGTTCTTCATCAGGGCCACGGCCAAGTGGGTGATGTCTACGCCCAGCCACTGCCGACCCAACTTATGTGCCGCCACCACTGCCGTGCCACACCCGCAAAAGGGGTCCAGCACCACATCGCCCTCATTGGAAGATGCTTGGATGATTCGCTCGAGGAGGGCCTCGGGCTTCTGGGTGGGGTAGCCAAGGCGCTCACCTCTAGCCCCACCCATAGTCTGGAGAGCATAAACATCATCGATGATGTCTTGTAGCGGAACCCCTCTCGCTTCACTAAGATAACGCTTCAATTTTGGCCATGCGGCAGAACTCTTTGGCCAATAGACTCTATTTTGCTCGTCTAGCTGGTCCAAGACGCTGGGTGGGTACATCCAATGGCACCCCTTTGTAGTTGGGGCGAACCCTCTCCATTCCTTTCCTGTCTCACCTCTCCTCGTTCCAGACCCCGTCAGGTCTCCAGTCCAGTATCTTCCCCTGCCGTCGTCGTCGTCGAACTTGAAAAAACGCTCCACATAGATGTCATCATAAGGTTTCCGTTGGTCCACCCATTTGTAACTGCTGCTCTTGGAATAGAAGAGCAGTAAGTCGTGTATTGGCCCATACCGTTTCGCGCTGTTATGGGCATGGCTGCGCTTCCACACAACTTCGTTGCGAAAGTTCATATTGCCAAACACCGCATCCATTAGCAGCTTCAAGTAATGACTGGCGGTGGGGTCGCAGTGCAGGTAGATGGAGCCGGTGGGCTTGAGAACACGGTGCAGCTCCACCAGGCGAGGGGCCATCATCACCAGGTAGGCCATCATGGCGTTACGCCCGATGAACTGTCGGAAGGCGGAGATCATGTCCTTGACCGTTGCGGGAACGGCGGGGTTCTGGATGATGTCCAGTTCGTAGGTTCGTTCGGTCTCCTGAGTCCACTCCCAGGTGTCGGTGAACGCCCGGATCTGCGCCGGGGACTCCTCACCCGAGCGCTCACGGAACAAGACGTTGTAGCTGGCGTTGGAGTTGAAGGGCGGGTCCAGGTAAATCAAGTCCACCGACTCGGCGGCAACGTGCTGCCGCAGAATCTCCAGGTTATCGCCGTAGTAGAGGGTGTTTGGCATGGGGGCAGACTAGACTCCTGCTAACTCTGAGGCACGTACGGAGGCCGTTCCTTTGTGAAGAAGCCGCTCGGCTTCCTTTAGAACATCGGCATAAGGCTCCGGTTCGTCTTCCAACAAGTTATCGGCATCAGGTGATGGTCCAGAATGCTGCTCGCCGATGAGAGCATAAAGGTCGTTCATTGTTTCCTTGGCGGCATATAATTCCTCAGATGCCCGGTTCCACTCCGACGCATCTATATGACCAAAAAATTGGTCAGCTTCGGCATTCCATTCCAAGTATGCCGTGAAGAGAACGTCTGCTATAAGGTCTGGAGAGGCATCGGCTGATGGCTGATAAACCATCCGTATCCGGACCGCTCCCGGCCCCTCCCCTACAAATCTAAACTCCACCCGGTAATGGCTTGATTTGCCCGCGAGCTTGGGTTCATCGGTTGACAGAACCCGAAGGGCAATTACCTCATCATCGTAGGTTTCATAGACGACCCGACCGTGATCAAGGTGACGAACGGCCGTCTGCCGGTGGATTGTCGGCGATTCGGACTCTTCGGGAACCGCCTCACGGTTAGCCGCTTGGGCTTCGTCATACTGCGATTGCAGGTGGTACCAGGTCGAAGCGCCGCCCCCAAATAGTTTGTCAAGGCCAACGGCTAACTGGAAGGTGATAGACGATTCTCCGTTGATTACACTTGACAACGACATCGCGCTGACGCCTAGTTGCTCCGCCGTTTCCTCCAGGCTCATGCCCAGGGGTTCCATGCAGTCCCGCAGAATCGACCGGCCGGGATGAGGGGGATTTTGCATTGGCATTTTCTATCCACCCCTAGTGGTAGTCGACGTAGTCCACGCCAAGGGCGTCTCCATCATCGAATCGGAATATGATTCGCCAGTTACCTGATACCACCACCGACCAGAATCCAGCCAAGTCACCTCCCAACCGGTGAAGCCGAAAACCTGGTTTATCCATATCCGGTGGGCCAGTCGCCACGTCAAGCTAGGCAAGCTAGGCAAGAATGCCTTCGATCTTCTCGAGGTGGTTATGGGGTATTCGACTCCGATCCCCCCGTTCATACAGGCGTTGTAGTCTACGACTTCGGAACCCGACTATCATCTTTGAGGAGAGACACTATACAATCCTGCAACACCCAATCATAGTGCAACCAGGCCGTTTTCGCCGCGCGTAGTGTCTTGCACAGGTTTCTTAAGACCAGTGATTGCCAATCAACCCCTCGGTCCACCCCCAGGGCCGCTGAACGCCCGGATCTGCGCCGGTGACTCCTCCCCCCCCCCGGACCCCTCCCGGAACAGCACGTTGTAGCTGGCGTTGGAGTTGAACGAAGCGTCCGAGTAAACTAAGTCCACCGACTCCGTCGCAGCGTGCTGCCGCAGAATATCCAGGTTATCGCCGTAGTATAGGGTGTTTGGCATGGGGGCAGTCCTTGAACGGCGTTTCACCCGTTGCGCTCGGCTAGAAATCGGTCCAGCGCACCCGGACGCCGTTGTACACTGGCGATCCGTTGCCCCTGCGCGCCGTGTTCAGTCAAAACCCCGCGCTGTCTCAGCCCGTCGAGTCGCTCTTCGATGGTCGGCTCCTCCGGAGGGACCGGACGGATCTGGGCCACGGGCTCACCCCTATAAAGATCGGTGACCGTCCCTCCTTGCCTAACGTGCCGCAGGACTTCCGAGAAACGTGCCTTGGCTTCATATATGGAGTAGCTGATATCCATGGGCCATATTATAACTAGTCAGACTATTCACATTAAATACGGACCAGGTTGCAACAAACCACGCCCCACTCCTACACAGGCGGCCTCTGGGTATGCCAGTTGGTGTTCTGTTCGTAGGCGTGGGCTACTTTGAACATGATGGCTTCGTCGAAAGGCTTGCCGAAAATTTGGAGGCCTATTGGCAGGGTGGGTTGGGAAGATGTGAAGCCGCAGGGGACGGACATGGCCGGGATGTTGGCGACGTTTGCGGTTGACGTGTAGGTGTTGCGCCCGAAGAACCCGGCTTTGACCCTTTCTTTGGTGGCCGGCGGCGGCGCGGTGGAGGCTATTCTTGGCGCCGGGACCGGGGACGTTGGCTGCAGAATTACATCCACGTTTGCCAGGGCCTGCAGCACCTGTTCCCGCAACATTGCTCTTAGTTTTAGGCCCTTGTAGTATGCTTGGGCCGGTAGAATGCTGCCCCAGAGGTGTCTTACACGGATTCCATGGGGGAAGTCATCGAGCCGTTCTCTGATCCAGGCCCCATGCACGTTGGCTGCCTCCATTCGGGATATCGCCTGGAAGATTACCGTGCTGTAGTCGATCAGGGGGATAGAGACCTCCTCGATTGAGGCGCCCATTTGCTCAAGAAGCGATATTGCCCTGTCGACCGCCTCCTTGATGTCCGGTTCCACGTCTTGTGAATCGGCCCGCTCCTTGATGACGCCGATTTTCATTCCTTTGACGTTGCCGTCCAGGAACTGCCGGTAGTCGGGAACCGGGGTGGGCCAGGTGTATTGGTCGCGCGGGTCGTGGCCGGCGATCGCCCGGAACGTGATGGCGCAGTCCTCCACCGTTTTGGAGATGGGGCCGATGGTGTCCATGGACCAGACCGTGCCCAAAACTCCGAAGCGGCTGACCCTTCCGTAGGTCGGCCTTATCCCGACGACTCCGCAAAACGAAGCAGGGCCCCTGATGGACCCGGTGGTGTCTTCCCCCAGGGAGGTGGCGCACAGGGAAGCGGCGGTGGCGGCCCCGGAGCCGCTGCTGGTTGCGCCCGGGCTGTGCTCCAGGGACCAGGGATTCCTGGGAGTGCCGTAGGGGTGGTCGGAGCCGTCGCCCATGGCGAACCCGCTCATGTTGTGCTTGCCCAACAGTATCGCCCCGGAGCGTTTCAGGTTGGCGATCACCGTGGCATCCTCGTCGGGCACGTAGTCTTCCAGTATCCTGGAGCCCCAGGTGGTCAGTATGCCCTTGGTCTTGATTTGGTCCTTGACCGCCACCGGAATCCCGTGCATGGTCCCCAGGTAGCCCCCGGCCGATATTGCACGTTCCGCCTCCCGCGCCGCCTCCAAGGCCTCCTCCGCGCAAACTGTTATGTAGGCGTGCAATTTGTCGTCCACCTGGCCGATGCGGTCCAGGTAGGCCTGCGTGACCTCCACGGGAGACACTTCCCGGCTTTCTATAACCTGCGATAGCTCGGCTACGGTCATAAACGGAATCGCAGCGGCATCCATGAAGCCCCTCCTGTAGGACGAAAATCAAACGCGGAAATCGGTAGTTGGCGGACGGTCTTGGCATGAAGTCCCGCAATCCGGGGCCGTCCAGGCAATTATGCGCTCCCTTGTAAAAATACCAAGAAACAACAACAGGCTGCCATCAACGGTTGTCGCGACAGCAGCCTGCTAATCTGATCTATTCGATCAGGGTCTTGGTGGATAGGCGACTACTCGGGTTAGCAGGCGTCCTCGTCCCACCAAACGTGCTCCCACTTGTGGGCGATCTGAATGGTGGGCGGCGCAACCACGTTCTGCATGTGGCAACTGTACGCTCCGCCGTTCGTCATAAAGGCCAACGGCACCCAGTGACTTTCCCCCTTGCGGAGAATGTCCACTATCTCTTTGAAGATGGCTTTTCTCTTGTCCGAGTCCAACTCCCTCTCCTGGGCTACTATCAACTCCGCGAACCTGGGGGTGGACCAGTTGTCGGGGTTCTTTTCTATGTCCAAGCTGAACACCTGCGCCAGGAGGTCCGAAGGGTCGGGGATAATGACCGCGGAGACCACGCTGGTCAAGTTGTAGGTGCCGTCACGGGTGCGAACGTGGTAGGTCGCGGTGTCAACCGAGTCGATTGTGAAGTCCAACCCGACGGCTCGAAGCTGCTCGGTAACGATTGAAGCTTGCCCGACGCCGGTAGGTGAACTGCCAGCGTTCATTGTCCCCTCGAATCCGTCCGGGTAGCCCGCCTCGGCAATTAGACGCCTCGCCTCGGCAAGGTCTACCTCCTTGGGAAGCCGCCACCCGGGCTCTTGGGCCAAGTCCTCTGTGGTCTCCACGTAGCCGTAATTTATAAATGTGCCGACGTCGCCCAATCCGTCCCAAACTGTGTCTCGAACCACCTCGCGTTCCAATGCCAGGTATGCCGCGCGGCGCACTCTGGCGTCGTCGAATGGTGGTTGGTTCTGGTGCAGAATCAGCCCTGCGAATGCACCGCCAACGTTCAAGGGCTTCATCCTGCCGTCGGAGTCCCTTTCCAGTTGTTCCATGTCCAGCACCGGGTAAGGTACCCCGGTGCCGTAGGTTGCGTCGAGTTGGCCGATCTGCAAGCTGCTGATGACTCTGGACAGGTCGGAAATCAGGAACACTTCAAACCCGTCAAAGAACGGGCGGCCTTCCTTGAAATAGTCGTCGTTTTTCACATACTCGAAGGATGTGCCTTTTTCGATTCCAACAAAAACGAAGGGGCCGGTACCGACCAGGTTTTCAGGACAACAGTTGACGTCCTCCTGGGAAAGGCCTTCCGCCTTGTGCTTGGGGTACATCTTCATGTAGTCCTGGGCGAGGTTGGCCAGGAAAGTGGCCGCGGGAAACTTGATCGGCACCTCGATGGTCTGGCTGTCAATCACTGTGGCGGTGCCGTGTTCGTAGAACTGTCTCAGCGAGCCCGTTCTGCTCCGAATGGCGTCCGGCTCAGTGATCCGGTCCAGGCTGAATGCCACATCCTCTGCGGTAAAGGGCACCCCGTCGCTGGAATTCGCCTCCCAAAGCTTGAAGGTATAAACCGTGCCGTCGGCGTTCACTTCCCAGCTCTTGCAGAGGTCGCAAATCACCTCGGTGGGCTTAACTGGGTCATATTCGACCACTTGGTTGAACCGGGGTTGTGAGGGCATCAGGCAGCTGAAAAGGCTGGCGCAATAGTGCATGTCCCACTGCCCGGGGTTTCCTCTCCAGGCAAATTTGACCGTTTTGCCGTACTTCCCCTGGGAAACCCAATCGGGCGACATGGCGAATTCACGCATGGAGCCCGAAGGAACAACCATGGCCGTGGGTGCGGCAGTTGGTTCCATCATGGCCTCTGTGGGGGGAACAGCGGTGTCCGCGGCTGGTTGCACGGCGGTGGCTTCCATGGCGGCCGGGGCCGTGCTCGTGTCCGGCGCTGCGGCGCCGCCGCAAGCCACGGCGATTCCCAACACTAAGACGACAACCAACCAGTGCGGTTTCAAATACCTGAGGCGTTTCATCATTACAACTCCAATGTATATAGGAAAAAGCTACGGGCCAAGTTACAACCGCCGGATGAGGGTGTCAAGCTGGCGGCGGTACGGTGACGGTGCAGAATTGGGGGATTGGGTAGCCGCCTTACTTTGCCAATGTCCGGGTAAGAGAGGGGATGCAATGTTCTTTTACACGGCGAGGGTGCCGAACCACGTGCCCAGGGCGAGGTCTGGCTAGGCTTCAGGCCTCTCCCGCAACTCCCGCAATACCTTTTCGGCGGTGATGGGCAGGTGCTTGATGCGCGCCCCCACGGCGTCTGCCACCGCGTTGGCAATGGCTGGGGCAATCGCGCCGCTGGGATTCTCCCCGATGCCCCTGGCGTTGTAGGGTCCCGGTCCGCTGTCGGATTCCAGCAGCACGGTCCGCAACTCCGGGATGTCCTGGATGCTGAAGATCTTGTATTCGCCGAAGTTGGGTACGGTTACCCTCCCCTCTTCGACCTCCAGGTTCTCTGCGAGAGCGTAGCCGAATCCTTGGACTAAGGCCCCGTCAATCTGGCCTTGATGGTCAACCGGATTCAGCACCGCGCCAACATCGTGGGCCGTGGTGAACCGGAGCAGCTTGACCTCCCCGGTTTCCGGGTCCACCGAGACCTCGGCAACTTGGGCGGTGAACGACGTGGTCTGGGCCGGGCTGGAATCGAGCACGTGGGCCCGGCCTACCACCGGCCTTCCCAATTGTTGCAGGACCTCGGCCCAGGGCCGGCCCTCCGATGTATCTCCCCGGACCAGCAGTTCGCCCCGTATCGCCATCCGCTCCTCGGGCCAACCCAACATGTCGCCGGCCACCCGCATCAGTTCCGCGGAGGCCCCTCCGGCGGCTTGGTAGGCAGCCAGTCCCGCCACCCGGGTTACCCTGCTGCCGCCTACGCCGGTGTCGAAGGGTACGCCGTCGGTGTCCCAAACTTCCACTTGGACTTGCTCCAGGGACACTCCCAGTTCCTCGGCGACAATCTTTTGCAGCAGGGTGTAGGTGCCGGTACCCGGTTCGAATATGGACGTATGCACCACTACCGAGCCTTCGGGGCTGAGAGTGACCATGGCATGGGATTCCCCTCCGGCAGTGGGGCGGTCTCCCATGGCAATGCCGCGGCCGGTGTTCTCGGGCTTGGGAGTGTTGTAGTCCGAGGCGGATACCGCTGCTTCCAGGGTCTCCTTGGCCCTGATGCCCGTATAGACCGCGCCCAGGGGGTTCTCGTCCCCTTCTTGAAGCAGGTTTTGCAGCCGAAACTGCATCGGGTCTATCCCCAGGCGTTCCGCAACCAGGTCCATTTGGCACTCGGCGGCAAAAGCGGCTTGGGGTTCACCGGGAGCCCGCATGAATCCGCCGGGAACGGTGTTGGTGTACACCTGTAGGGCGTCGACCCGGAGGTGGGGAACCCGGTAGGGCCCGCCGGCCTTGGCTGCGCCCCCTAAATTCACGCCGGGTGCCGGCTTGAATCCCCCGTAGGCGCCGCTGTTGAAAATCACATTGGCCTGCAGGGCTACCAGGGTCCCGTCCCGCTTGACCCCGGTCTTAATCTCGACCAGGGCGCTGTGCCGGGGGTTGCCGGCTATGAACTCTTCGGTATAGTCCATGACCATCTTGACCGGCCTCCCGGTACGCACCGCCAGGAAGTAGGCCAGAGGAATGTTCATGGGAGAGCCTTTTCCACCGAAGTCCCCGCCAATGTTGACCGGGTTGATGCGAATTCGCTCCTCGGGAAGCCCCAAGGCATTGGACAACTGCTGCTTCACCGGGTAGGGCACCTTGCTGGAAGCCCAGATCTGCACCCTGCCTTCGTCGTCAATCCACACCAGGCAGGAGTGGGTTTCCAGGTAGGCCTGGTGCTGCCGGGGCACGGTAAAGGTGTTTTCCACGACAATGTCGGACTCGGCAAAACCCTGGTCGACGTCCCCCTTGCTCCAGGTATCTTGGGCAAAGCAGTTGGTGGGCTGCGCCAACTGCCGGGGCAGCCCGGCGTAGCTGTTGACCTCCGGGTGCAAAATGGGAGCTCCCTCTTTCAAGGCTTCCGCGGGATCGAAGACCGCCGGCAGTTCCTCGTATTCGACGTCAATACGGAGCAGGGCTTCCTCCGCTGTGTCCCGGTCCGCTGCGGCGACCGCGGCCACGCGCTCGCCGATAAACCGGACGTTATCGTCCGCCAGAATCGGAACGTCATACAGGCGTCTGCCGTACCGGATACCCCGCACGTCCCGCCCGGTCAGCACGGCGTGGACCCCCGGAACTTGCAAGGCCAGGGAAACATCGACGTTGAGGATGCGGGCGTGGGGGTAAGGGCTGCGAAGGGCCGCTCCCCAGAGGGTCCCCGGCAGCGTCACGTCGGCTGTGTACAAGGCTTCCCCGGTCACTTTCTCCCGCCCGTCCAACCGGGGGCTTGTCTGGCCAATGGTCGTGTAAGAAGTCATCTGGCTTTCTCCCGTTCTATGGTCCGATGGACCGGCGCCCAAGGGCCGCCGAAGCGCCGGAAGGCCGCAGAAGGCGGCAATGGACTGCTGCCAGATTAGCCTACCCAAAGGTTAGCAGCAACCCCGGCCAATCGCCCCTCGCCGAATCTCCCTCCGGTGTTCCGGACTGGCAATGCAATTGGACTCGCAAACCGGGGGCAGCGTTGACACTGAGTCTCTCCGCGGCTACCATTTGCCTCAACTACCGGCAAGCGGGCCACACCCGCCGCGGGTATGGTATAGGTTGGTAAAAAGCCGTTTCCCGGCAACAGAATGGGGGTATGAAAAATGGTGAATTACAACGAGATGGTCAACTACAAGTTGTTCTCGGCCGATTCCCACGTGAGTGAACCGACTGACCTTTGGCTTGAGCGGATCGAACCCGCGTACCAGTTCCGAGCGCCACGGGTCGAGACCCGGGAGAAGGACGGCAAGCTGCAGGATTTCATGATTTACGAAGGCTTTCCCCCGCACCCGGTATCGGTTGGAGTCGCTTCGGCCGCCCGTGGCGGCAACAAGAACGAGTACACCGATAGCGGCAAAGGGTACCGCGAAGCACTCACCGGCGGCTGGGACCCGGTGGCCCGCCTGATCGACCAGGATACTGACGGAGTTGAGGCCGAAATCCTGCACGCAACGTTGTGCTTCCGGCTTTTCTGGCTGAAAGACGCCGGTTTGCAGCGCGCCTGCTTCACCGCCTACAACGACTGGTTGGCCGAATATTCCAGCCACGCCCCCAAGCGTCTGATCGGCGTGCCCTGCATCTCGCTGTATGACATTGACCAGGCCGTGAAGGAGCTGCAGCGTACATTCAACATGGGCCTCCGGGGCGCCATGATTTGGCTGTCGCCGCCCGAAGGGTCCCCTGGCTACGACGACCCGTTCTATGATAAATTCTGGGCCGCCGCTCAAGACCTTGGAATGCCCATGGTGCTCCACGGCATCACCGGCGGAGCCGAAAGCCGCTACTCGATCAACTACTGGGACCCGCTCGCCGTCATCGCTGGCGTCACCCGGCACCACGAGTCGGAACGCACCTTTGCCACCCTGATTCTCTCCGGCGTTCTGGAAAGGTTCCCCGGGCTGAAGCTGATTTGCGCCGAGAACGGCACGGATTGGGTGCCCATGTTCATGAAACGCTTGGACGGAGCGCTCCGGCGTGGAGGCACGGCCCCCTACCCCACCCAGCTAACCATGAAGCCGACCGAGTACTGTCAGCGCCAGTTGTTCTTCACCTACATCAACGACATGCAGGCGGTGCAAGACCGGGACATCATCGGTGTGGACAACCTGATGTGGTCTTCGGACTATCCGCACAACGCGTCCACCTGGCCCAACTCCATGGACGTTGTCGCCACGTCCTTCGAATACGTGACCGACGACGTGGAGCGCTACAAGCTGGTCCGCGAGAACGGCATGAAGCTGTACGGCCTGGACCCAACGCCGGTAGCGTAGGTCCCGGTTCCCGCCGTCTCCGGGGGCCGGTTGGCGGCGGAATTCTTCCGTCGGCTCTGCCGGGGAACAATGTCCAACATTAAAAACGCCTGGGAGGAATAAGCTTCCTCCCAGGCGTTTTGTTTACACTAATACATCTCAGGGCTGCGGTCCTTTCCCCACCTGGCGGGCGGTGTCTATCTGGCCCAACTCCATGGATGTTGTCGCCACGTCCTTCGAATACGTGACCGACGACGTGGAGCGCTACAAGTTGGTCCGTGAGAACAGGATGACGCTGTACGGCCTGGACCCAACGCCGGTAGCGTAGGTCCCGGTTCCGCCGTCGCCGGAGGCCGGTTGCCCCGGTAGCTCGTCAGCCGGCGTCGGCCTGATTAAGTCCAACAAAAAAACGCCTGGGAGGAAGCTTAATCCTCCCAGGCGTTTTGTTTACCCTAATTCATCTCAGGGCTGCGGTCCTTTCCCCACCTGGCGGGCAGGTTCCGGACCGGGCTGGTTAATCGTCGCCGTCACCGGTGGGTACTGATTCTGGGACTTGCTCGGTTTCGGCGCCGTTGGCCGCATTGGCCGCTACGATACCGTAGTCATCCTCTCGCTTCACCCCTTGGCGCTCGTGGCCCTCGATCACCTGCCTCTCCGCAGTGGTAAGGTCCTTGACCTCGATGGTGTGCTTCAGCCCGCGAGCGTGGTCCGCCACCAGCCGCCGCTCCGCCACCAGGTGTGAGTCGGTAGCCGACAGGTATTCGGGGTACTGCCAGCGGGTGGACCGCATGGCGTTGTAGTCCTGGTCCGAGAAGTTGAAGTGGCTCAGGAACTGCTGGTACC
Source organism: Dehalococcoidia bacterium (assembly GCA_965226825.1). Taxonomy (GTDB): domain Bacteria; phylum Chloroflexota; class Dehalococcoidia; order Lucifugimonadales; family UBA3495; genus Io17-Chloro-G2. The sequence goes on along the minus strand of CBDDED010000003.1, from coordinate 1,428,994 downwards.
CCTTGAACTTCATCCCCACCCAAAGCCGGCCGAGACGGGTCTTGGCCCGGCCGAAGGTGATGTAAACCACCCGGGTCATGTCCTTGTCCACCGGAACGCACCAGCGGGTAAAGGTGCTGAGCCGCTGCATACCCGGCAACCTCATGCCGCCGAACTGCCAATCGTCGGACATCTTATCGTCGTGCTGCATCTGCCGCGGGCTGGGGGTCGTCCTTGTGGGAGACTTGCGTGAACGGTCCAGCAGCCGGAAGAACCAGACCCAGGACAACCGCCAGCTGGACAAGGGCCAGTTGGCGCCCACCCGGGGATGGTACATCTTGTAGGGCATCTTCCCGCCGTTTTTATCGGCGTAATAGTTGCCCACGGCGCCATTGTCAAACTCGGTCATGGCCATCTTGTTGTTGATCAGCCGGGAGCGGTAGCCCAAAGGAGTGCGGGGGCGTCCGCCCATGTCCCCCCGTGCCGAGAACATCACCCGGATGGCGTTCCGGTGCACGAAGAAGGCGTTGTGGGAGTCGTGGGTGTTCTCCAACGCCACCATCCAGTTGCAGTTCCAGTAGCGGATGCTTTCGAAAACGGCGGTTTCCTTCCCTTCGAACATCTCCTGAGGGATGTCCTCTTTGGGGTCAACCGGCTCGCCTTCTCCCATCCAGACGAACACCATCCCCTTCAGGGTGATGGTGGGGTACTTCTTGGCCCGGAACGCGCCCACCATCTTGGAGTCGGGGCCCTCGGTAAGGAACTCGGCACACTCGCCGTCGCCGTCGAAGGTGGCCCCGTGGTAGGAACAGGTTAGGAACCCCTTGAAGAAGCACTGGCCCCAGGAGAGGTAGACTCCCCGGTGAGGGCAGTAGTCCCACAGGGCTTGGACCTCGTCGTTCTTGTCCCGGAAGAAGACCAACTCTTCATCTGCGATTTTCAGGGAAGAGGGCCGTTTCGAGCCCACGTCCCTGGCCGGCAGGGCCGGGTACCAGTACTCCTTGAGCCCTGCGGAGGGTATCAGACTTCGCCGGTCGTCGGGGTTCGTTGGTTGAACAAAGGGCGGAGTTTCCCGGTGGTTGGCCTTGCCGTGGGAGTACTTCTTCCATCCTCCGGGGTAGCCGCCGCGGATTTCCTTCAGGGTTGCAAAAATTCCCATATCAGCCTCCTCTTGCTCCCGGCCGGCCGGGGAAAGCTATGGTTGACCGGATTTGCTTAGTTAGGGACCCAAATCATGCTGCGAATTTCGCTGAGCTCCCGGGACATCTTGCCCCAGGAATCCCCGCCGTCGTCGCTGCGGTAAATATAGCCGAAAACGCTGTTGGCGTACATGAGGTTGGGGTCTGCCTCGTGCACCGCGACAGTCCACATGGAGGAGTTGGGTTCCGGGTCCAGCGTGATGGTTTCCCAGGAATCCCCGCTGTCCCTGGACCTGAGAAGCATTCCGGTGGTTCCGGGCGCTCCGTCGCCGTGGCTCAAGAACACGTTTTGGGGATGCCCCGGCTGGACCGCCATGTTCCGGCAGAACGTGTAGGGGAATGACTCCCTGGCGCTGGTTGCCTTCCAGGTGGCCCCGTCATCGGTGCTGGCGTAGAGGTCGCTGTTGGTCATGATTAAGACCGTGTGGGGTTCCCCGTTGCTGATCTTGATGTCGTGGCCGTCGGGGTTTCTCACGTCCACCCTCGACCACGTTTCACCCCGGTCGCGGCTGCGGCGCATCCCGTCGACTTCAATACCCATCCAGATGCTGTTGGTATCGGCGGGGTCAATGGCTATGGTGGTGGTCCTCGGTATTCCGACGTTAACGCATTCCTCCGCTACTTCGACCGGGCGTTGCTCCCAGCTATCGCCCCCGTTCATGGACCGGAACAGATAGCCTTGGGATGTTCCGGCAAACATAACTTCGGGCTCATCCGGGTCAATCGCCAGCGACCAAACGGAGTAATCGGCCAGAGCGTCTTCTCCAATCTGCCAGCTCTTGCCCCCATCCTCACTCCGGGCTAGGCCGAAATCGGTGCCGGCAAAAATAATCTCAGGCTTATGAGGATGGGATACCAGGTAGTAAACCCGGGTGCCGAAGGGCAGGCCGGAGACGAAATTGGACCTGTCCCAGTCCTTCCCGTCGTTTTTGGTCCAAAAAACTCCGTATCCAATGGTGCCCACGACTAAGGTGTTGTCAACCGCCATAGGATTACCTCCTTCAGTTGCAGTTTACCGGTCGTACCGGTGGATTCCGGGGAACCGTCACTCCCGCTATCTCCCGGCCTCTGCCTGTTTCATAGCAGGGAGGGGTTAGCCTTGGGGGTATCCAATCATAAAAGAATGGACCCCGGCGGCCTTGTTGGGAATTATACAACAAAGCAGGAAACTAAAAATCAATATCCCGCGTATTCCGTTAAAATCGACCAGAAGATTTCCGCAACCATGTGGTTGCGCCTGGGCCAAGCGTGGTCCGACCGTCGAATCCGACGGTGCGGGCCACACCGCTGGTAGGTCACGAACCATTGGCGGCGCGGCGCGTGTGCTAAGATTCCGGCAAGCCGGCCAGCAATCGAATGGTCAAGCCGTGTTTGAGCATTGGCGGCGCGCCCCGACGAGGACGACGTTAAAGTCTCTTCAAGGACTGGCCTCGCAGTGGAGACTCAGAGCTTGAGGTACCTGCTCCCGGCGGTCGGATTGATCACGTTGGCCCTTGGAGTTGCAATGACCTTCGCCAACGAGCTTCCTCTATATTGCCGTATTCCGGGAGACCTCCTGTTCTGCCGGAGCGGCCTCGGTGCAATCGTTCCCATAAGCGGTATGGTTTTGCTGGGTGTGTTGATTGCGGTTCTGGCGAATGTGGGCGCTCGGATGTTCCGAGCTTCCCCGAAGCAGTAAGCAGTAAATCTTCAACCTCCGTGCTATCTGTGTTCTCTGTTGCAAGCGCGCCCCCAAAGCCAAGATAAGAGAGGTAAACGATGACAACTCCGTCAAACGTATTGGAAGGTAAAATCGCCATAGTGACCGGCGCCGCCAGTCCCATCGGCATGGGCCGCTCCATCACCACCGGATTGGTGCGGGCGGGAGCGCGGGTTGCGATGCTGGACATAAACCAGGACTGGTTGGACCAAACCGCCAACGACTTGCGCGAGATTGGCGGCGACAACGCCGTTCTGCCGATCATCGCCGACGTTACCGATCCGGAATCGGTGGAAAGCGCCGTAGCCCGGACGATTGGAGAAATGGGCGGCCTCCACATCCTGGTGAACAACGCCGGCATCAATCCCCGCACCGGTGGCTTCACTTCCCAGGGCGCCTCGGGCAGCAACACCGGATTCTGGGACATCGATCCCAGCGCCTGGCTTCGTGTCGTTGACGTTAACCTGAGCGGTCCCTTCCTGATGTCCCACGCCGTGTCCGGGCATATGCTGGAGCAGGGTTACGGCCGGATTATCGGGGTGACCACCAGCATGGACACGATGTGGCGTAAGGGCGGCGCGCCTTACGGACCATCCAAGGCGGGCCACGAGGCGCTGATATCGATCATGGCCCAGGACCTCGAAGGAACTGGGGTCACCGCCAACGTGCTGACCCCCGGCGGAGCCACCGCCACCAACATGGTGCTGCCGCCGGAAGGGGCCGGCACCGAATCGCTGATCCAGCCGGAGGTGATGCAATCTCCGGTGGTCTGGATTGCTTCGGATGCGGCCAGCCACTGGAACGGGCGCCGCATCATCGCCTACCACTGGGACGACTCGCTGCCCTTGGAAGAGCGTCTGGAAAAGTGCAGCGCGCCGGCCGCATGGCCCCAACTGGGCATCCAGTCCGTCCACCCCGACTGGTTCGGCCGGGCTTAGCCGCGAATCTACCTTAATGTTTGGTTGGTTTGGACGGGGAAGTTTGCCATTTTCAACGCGGGGACGAGGACTTTGTTTGAACTGAAGCGCCCAGCCGCGGCTCACAGGGGGGCCAATGACCACAGGGCCTGACCTCGACGCAGCAACGCTTACCGCCGCGGAGTTGCTGGGACGCGCCGCGGAGCTAGTGCCTGTACTCAAGGAGCGCGCGGCCCGCACCGAGGAATTGCGGCGAGTGCCCGCCGAAAATGTGAGCGACCTGCTCTCCTCGGGACTTTACCGCATCGGAGTGCCCAAGCGCTTCGGCGGCATCGACGGGGACTACGGCCTGATTTTTGACGTCGCCGCCGAGTTGGGCCGCGGCTGCGCTTCCACAGCATGGTGCTACTGTCTCTGGGCGGCCCACGCCTGGTTGGTTGGCTATTGGCCGCTGCCGGCGCAAGAGGAAGTGTTCGGTGCGGGTCCGGACGCGCTCTGCTCCAGTTCGCTGGGTCCCGGCAAGTCTACCTGCGCACCCGTTGGGGGCGGGTACCACCTATCAGGGAGGTGGGAGTTCTCCAGCGGCTGTGACTCTGCAAGCTGGTTGATTCTGGGGGTATCCGGCATCGGCGAGCGCAACTGGGTTCTCGTGCCGCGCAGCGGCTTCGAGATTGTGGATAATTGGTTCGTCTCCGGCTTACGCGGCAGCGGGAGCAAGGATGTCGTGGTTGGAGACGCGTTTGTGCCTTACCACCGTGTCCTGGACGTGACCACTGCGGGCGACGGTGATTGGAGCGGCTGGGAAATACACGCTCAGTCCCGGTACCGGGCGCCGATTCCCGTGTTGCTGGGATGGGACCTGGTGGCCCCCATGCTGGGAATCACCAAGGGAATGATCGACGAGTTTACCGAAAGAATGGTCGGGACTTCGGGGCCCGGCAGGACCGCCGACTCCCCGGCGGTACAGCTTCGCCTCTCCCAGGCCTCCGCCGAGTTGGACGCAGCGCGTGCTCTGATGGACCGGGACATTCGCGAAATTCTCAGGAAAGCCGAAGATGGAGAGGCCTTCCCGCCGTTGGAACGGGCAAGATTCCGTCGGGACAAGGCGTTTGTCACGCAGCTTTGCCTCCAGGCAGTCAACCGACTCTTCGACCTCAGCGGCGGCCACGCCCTCTTCGACTCGGTGTCTCTGCAACGTTTCCACCGCGATGCACAAGCAGTAGCCCACCGGGACGGATTGATCATGGACCTGGGCGGCCACCAATACGGTCGCCTGGCCCTGGGGCTGGACCCGGAGGGACCGCTTTAGCCCATTAACCCAACGGGTGCGGACAATCGAGTTTGGCGACGCTTAGTCAACAACGTCCAAATAGTAGAAGTAATTGAATTCACTCCGTCACACTGCTCTCTTAACCATTCATCCAAAATGAGGATTCTTCTTCACCCGAAGCCGAGCCCCCTCTCAAAAAATGATGCCTATCCCCGAATTCTGCCTTGACCACGCACCCAGCTATGCGACCATGGCGCCTACCCGATTTCAGCCCCCTCCCCCACTCGCATCACCATTTCTTGACACAACCCACGCCAAACCTACTGCCAGAGCTGCTTTCCCAACTTCCGTGTCACGCTCCTACAATGAAATCGCCCGGAAATCCTCTATGGTCTTTCGATTATCATCGAATCCCCCGTGGCTCTTGCCGCAACGGGAAACTGGAGCCCATTTTGACTACTACTCGCGTCATTCTCGCCGCAGCGGGAATCCAGAGCCCTTTTCCCTATCCAACCTGGTGCGTGCCTGCAGGAATGTTCCAGGTGGGACGTCGACCTGTCCATCCGGTGCGTCTTAGTCGGCATAACAGTCTTGGCACATAATCAGGGTTCTGGATTCCCGCTGCGGCGAGAATGACGGGGGACAATGAAAATCCCCAGAAATCCCGAAAGGGCGTTGGCATTGCGCCCGCTGGCGTGCTACGATCCTGGAAAATATTTGGTTTACTTCGGAGAGAGGAGAAGCGTCTATGGTAGACCAGCAGACAGCCAAGGATACGGCGCTAATGGCCCACTTGATGCGTCGGGCCGGCTTTGGTGCTCAGTACCATGAATTGGAAGCCCTGGCCGAGAAGGGTTATGAGCAAACGGTCGAGGAATTGCTCAACCCGGAAAGCCAGCCGGATGGACTGGACCTTGACCTGATTGAGCGCAGTTTCCTGGAGTGGAACCATTTTGTCAGGGGAGTCCCGGAGTATTTCGCCTGGCGGATGATTAACTCCAAGCGCCAGCTTGAAGAGAAGATGGTGCTGTTCTGGCACAGTATCCTGTGTACCGCGGACAGCAAGGTGCAGAGCTACCCCACCTCTTACGCAGAATTGGAAATGTTCCGAAAATTCGGGATGGGGAGCTTCAGAGACCTCTTGTTGGAGATTTCCAGGGACCCGGCCATGGTGTTTTACCTGGACAACTGCCTGAGCCACAAGGGAGCAATCAACGAAAACTACGGCAGGGAACTGCTGGAGTTGTTCTCGATGGGCGTGGGAATGGACGGGGAATTCAACTACACCGAGGAGGACGTCAAGGAGTGCTCCCGGGCCTTTACCGGTTGGACCCTCGCCAACAACGTCCCGGGCCAACCCTACGGCCGCTATGCGGCCAGATTCCTCTTTAACCCCGACGACCACGACGATGGGGAAAAGACATTCCTCGGCGAGACCGGCCGCTTCAATGGCGACGACATTATCGACATCATCGCCAAGCAGCCCGCCGCGGCCCGGTTCCTGTCTCGCCATTTGTACGACTGCTTTGTGGCCGACGAGGCCCAGGTGCCGGCCTGGATGGACACCCCGCCCCGCGATCCGGAAACCATCAAGATGCTGGAGGACGAGTATTTCCGGTCCGGGTACAATGTCCGGTCGATGTTAAAGGTGTTGTTCCACTCCGACGCCTTCAAGAACGCCCGCTTCGCCAAGGTTAAGAGCCCGGTGGAAACGGTAATGGGAACCATGCGCCTCGTCGGGGACTGGAACTCTCCCAAGCCGGGGTTTGAGTGGATCTTCGACGAAATGAAGTACATGGGGCAGGAGTTGTTTAACCCGCCCTCGGTTGAAGGGTGGCATACCGGCAGGGAGTGGATCGACGGCGGGACGTTGGTGCACCGTATTAATTTCACCGCCGGTTACGTGGGCGACGTGAACTATCCCGGCGTCAAGGACATTGTCGCCAGGATTGCCTCACGGGGGCCGGTGGTCTCCGGAGAAGACCTGGTTGACGATTGCTTGCGGTTGCTGGGCCACTACGAGTTGCCGGAAGAGACCCGCGGGTTGTTCGCCTCTCAGGCCGAAAACGATGGCGAACTGCGCACCGAGGCCAGGGATTTCCCCCAACGCGTCGGCGACATACTCAAAATGATAGTGGCAACCAAGGAATTTCTTCATGCCTAGCCCAATCTTGCAGGGGTTTGCATGCCCCGGTCGGAATGCCTGAGAATCCAGTCACCGAAAAATAGGAGGAAACCGTGACCTCTAATAAGAAAGATCCAGTTTTGGTGGTTTTGCAAATGTCGGGCGCCTACGATGCCCTGAACACCGTCATCCCCTATAACGACCCCCACTACTCGGACTACCGGACCGAGTTGAAGGTAGAGCCCGATCAGGTTCTGGCCATTGATGACAAGGTTGGGTTTCACCCTTCCATGGCGCCGATCAAGGATTTGTACGACCAGGGCAAAGTTGCGGTCATCCAGGGAATCGGCTATCCCAATCCGATTCGCTCCCATTTCCGCTCCATGGATATCTGGCATACCGCGGAGCCGGCCAAGATGGCCACCGAGGGTTGGCTGGGCCGGGCGATTGAGGAGTTGGATCCGCACAAGGAAAACGTGCTGACTGCGGTGAACTTCGGACGCGGCCTGCCCAGGGCCCTCGCAATGCCGGGAGTCTCGGTGGCGTCGGTCGGCAGCCTTGAAACCTACGGCGTGTTGACTGGAATAGAAGGTGAAGACCAGCGGTCCCAGGCCCTGGACATTTTCGCCAGAATGTACTCCCCTATGATAGGCAGCGGCGCGGCTAATGAGTACCTGTCCCAGACCGGCCTGGACGCCTTGAAGGGGGCCGACATCCTCACCACCGCCCCGCAGAATTATTCCTCTCCTGTGGAATACAATGGCGACCAATTCTCGCAGTGGGTCAAGAACATTGCCCAGGTCCACCTGGCCGATTTCGGGACCCGTATCCTGTACACCGGGCTCAACCCCGGCGCATTCGATACCCACGCCAACCAGTCGACCGCTTTCCCCAAGCTCTGGTCCGATGTGTCCAACGCGGTCAGCGACTTCTACCAGGACCTCAAAGAGCACAACGCCAACGAAGAAGTGGTTATCCTAATGTTCACCGAGTTTGGCCGGCGGGTTCAGGAGAACGGCTCCGGCACCGACCACGGCTCGGGTAGCGTGGCGTTCGTGATGGGCGACGCGGTCAAGGGCGGTCTCTACGGCGAGTACCCGTCCCTGGAGCGAGACAAGCTGGACGAAGGCGACCTGCAGTGGAACAACGACTTCCGCAGCACCTACGCCACCCTGCTGGACCGGTGGATGGGTCTCGACGCTCAGGAAATCCTGAAAGGGCCCTTCGAACAGTTCGACTTTATCAAGTAACTGGCAACTCGAATAGCAATCTGAATAGAGCGGTTGCCCCGGTTCCCCTGGTTTCCACGTCAAATAGCCGGGGATTTGACCGGGTAGCCGCGTGAGGCAGTATGGTTACGGAAATTGCACCGGTGACATTTCAATACAGCCATACCATCGGCCGTCAGGAAGTGCGCAGTGGGAACGGCTTCTTCAACCCGGTGGCTATCACCCGGGACCAGGACAACCTGTTTTACGTGTTGAGCCGAGGCACTGAGACCCCGGCCTTTTTCCCCTGCAAGCGGGTTACCGTGTTCACACCCGACGAGCAGTTGATCGCAGAGTACGGCCAGAAGATTCCACCGGAAGAAGCGGACGAGTCCGCCCCCAACGGCACCTTCATGTGGCCGACGTCGGTGGCGGTAGACGGGGAAGGCAACACCTACGTGTCCGACGAGTGGCTGAACCGCATCTCCGTCCACAACAAGGACGGTGGCTGGGTCAGGCAGTGGGGCGCTCTGGGCGACGGCGACGGGGAGATCAACCGGCCTTCGGCCCTTGCCTTCGGTAAGGAAGACAACCTCTACGTGGTGGACAGCTACAACCACCGGGTGCAGGTGTTCTCCAAGGATGGCAAGTATTTGTTCAAGTGGGGCCGGAGCGGCAACGGCGACGGAGAGTTCAATTACCCCTGGGGTATTGAGATCGACGGAAACGGCGACGTGTACGTGGCCGATTGGCGCAACGACCGGATCCAGAAGTTTACTGCGGATGGCCGTTTCCTGATGAAGTTCGGCTCTTCTGGCCAGGGTGACGGAGAGTTCAACCGCCCAACCGGAATCGCAGTGCAAAAAGACGGCACAATTTACGTGGCCGACTTCAAGAATGACCGCGTGCAGGTGTTTAATCGCGAAGGCGGGTTCATCACTCAGTTGACCGGCCAAGCGACGCTTTCCAAGTGGGCGCAGGAACGGGTCGACATTGACCCGGTGACCCAGCGGGGCAGGATCAAGGCCCAGAACCTGGAGGAGCGGGAAGGACAATTCCAGGGCCCCATAGCCGTAGAGGTTGACGACGAGGATCGGGTATTCGTCGTTGAGTGCGCCCGCCACCGGGTGCAGGTCTTCCGAAGGCAGCACCCAATTTACTCGGGCGACCCCCTCTAACCCGGCAACCCTTGCCCTGAACTCAGGGCCAATCCGGCAAATCGTACAAGCCGCCGTACGGCTAGATCCAGCCACGCGGCGGCTTTAAATTTGTCCAAAGATTCCGGCCCACCCTGACGGCCGTTGGCCTGTTCGGTGTGGCTGGACGCCATCCAATCCCCCGGTATGGCGACCCTCAACTACAACTCTCGTCAGAACCAGCGGTCTGGGATTCTTCCCCCTTCATCCGGCCCGGACGCCGGTGCAGGTTTCCGGGGTCCGCTCAGAGAGTTGAGGTGTCACGTCGAGGATTTCACCAATTCCACATCCTGTCGAACATCGCCGGTGGACCAGCCGGTAGAAAGGCCAATCACGAACCAACCAAATGCAAGAATCCCCACCGCGAAGATCTATCGCCGATAGACCGGAGCCAGCGCGCTGCCTCCAAAGCCGGTGTTTGCAGGAACTCCGCCGAGCGCGCATACCACATCCCGTGTTCGACACTTGCCCAGGTCTGGGCCATCCCTCACCTCACGGGCCGCTTGGCTGGGTCCAGTAGCTTGACCGCTTGGATGTTCTGCACTCCGCCCTCCAGGTCGCCCTGGCCATCGGTGGGCCTGGCCCATCCGCCGGCGTCGACGAAGTGGCTCCGGCGCTGGCTGGTCAGCAAAAAGGGCTTGTGCCGACGTAGCCGAAGCCAGGCGCGTTTGCCGCCTGAGCCGTAATACGGGTACTTTTGCCGGAGGTCCTCGAGGTCATAGGTCATCGCTCGCCCCCCACTCCAAAATCAAATGGGCCGCCGGGCCCCGGCCTAGTCTTCTCCTCACGTCTATCTGCACACCCCCGCACCACCTCACCGGTCCCATCCTACGGTTACCAGCCCAGAGCCCCGCGGCCCAAAGTTTCGTCCATAGGATCGTGATTGTGTATTGCGGCACTTGGCCGCAGGCAAAGTTCGGTTAGGGACTGAATCGGAGGCTTTTCGGCCGCGCTCGCCAGGGTGTGGGGCATCGGTAGGGCGTTTCAGATGGATGGGGTTAGGAAGGCCACAGCGTCCTCTTCCGTGGCTACGGGGGGGGATAATAAAGTAGTGTGCATATATTGTTTGAGTGACAAGAATAGGGGAACTGGATCGTTAACTTTGGCGACAATATGCTTGGCGCAGTAAAATAGAGATACTAAGAAAAAGGCCAACCGCTCTCTATTGGAAGATGGTGTGAATTTCTGTTATTGCGACGAAAGCGGCACAGGTGACAACCCTATAGCAACTATGGTTGGCATCATTGCTGATTCAGGCAGGATGCATTTAACCAAATCAGAATGGCGTGAACTTCTTGAGATTCTTAGCCAGATAGCCAGTCGGCAGATCACCGAGTTGCACTCCGCTGATTTTTATCATGGCAATGGAGTTTGGCGCGGATTACAAGGATCTGTACGGGCGAAGGTTACTGATGCAGTATTGCAATGGTTAGCTGACCGAAAGCACCATATTGTTTACACGTCCGTTCAGAAATCCTTGCATGTTAAAGCCGGCGAAGATGAAGCCATCCCATCTGGCGTCGATACCTTATGGCAATGTCTTGCATTCCACCTTGTATTGGCAGTGCAAAGATACTCACAACCGGAGTTAAAGAACAAAGGGCATACGGTCTTGCAATTTGATGACAATAGCGTTGAGAGTGGGCGTTTCATCGACCTCGTGTATGACCCGCCAGGGTGGAGCGATGTGTATTACGGGAAAAAGCCTAAACAAACGAGGCTTGACCAAATAGTAGACATGCCCAACTTTTCTGATTCCAAGAAGTTGCCGTTGATCCAAGTGGCTGACTTTGTGGCGTTTTTTCTTCGTCGGTATGCTGAGCTTGAGGAAGGACTGGACGAGGAGAGATATACGGGGGAACGGGAACGAGTGTCAGGATGGGTGAAACAGATTGCCACCCGGACCATACAACGAGCGCACATTTATCCACGGAAAGGGCGGAATGAGGCACAAGACTATTTCTATCGTCTTGCGCCGCCGTCAGTACGAGACTTGTAATTGCAACATTTGGGGCCAAGGTTGTTTTAGTCTGTCGCAAGTGGAATTTGGTACGGCCAAAATACGTTTGGTGAGTCGCTGGAATCTCCTAAAAGGGGTTTCACTGACCGGCTCGGATTTTTCGGCCACGTTTCTCGTTCTGAGTTTTAAGCTGGCACCGTAGGCTTAACGAGTTGAGAAAGGCCAAGGACATTTGCAATGGGAGAGTTAGAATAGACGTCCAACCCCAACAAAGAAGCCCCCGGTAGGGACCGGGGGCTTATGCTTCATACCATCAGGACTGGGGATGTTACTTTATGGAAGGACGGCCCCCCTTTTTTCTTGGTGCCGTGAGATAAGCTGTCAATTCGTCCTCCCGGACGAGCAGGTAGCCTCCACCTTTGGCAGGCCCCTTCAAACGGCCACGCAAACGCACATGGCCCTTTTCCACCCAGCTATGAATCGTTCGCCGGGGCACGTTGTACTTCCTTCTTGCCGAAGGTAGGTCAATCAGGCCTGGTGGCACGGCGTCATAAATTGTGCCCGGGTCATCTTTAGGGAATCCGGGCATGTGATCCTGGGAGGGAGTTTCGAATTCGGAGGCTTTAAGTTGAAGCACGATGAGGATTTCGTCCCAAGTGGCCCCGGACTGAAGGGCATTAGAAACTGCGTCTTGCAGGTGAACCATCGCTGGAGCAGTGGTGCTGTTTCTTGTGTTTAACCCTACCACACCCCTGCCTTCCCACACAGGCTGCGACGGTCGCATTGGATACTGGGAATGGTGGAGACGGGGGAGAGTCGAACTCCCCGTCCAGAAGGCCCCATGAGCGGATATACTACAAGCTTGTTCGGCGGTTTGTTTCTCGCCAGAAGAGGCTTCCACCGACGGAATCCCCCGCTGACCAGCCGATTTGTCTTTAGGCGCCTATTATCGACATCGCAGCGCCTGCATCCCGGACTTTTGGCGCCTGCATCCCCCCCTCCGGGAATAGAGGAGAGCAGACGTAGCCGTCTTTTAGGCGGCTAGTGCAAATTCACGTTCGCCAGTTAATGGCTGCCACCCTGATTAACGAGGTCGATGACACCCTCGGCTTGCAATCCGACACGAAACGCTCCTGTCGAAGCCACGCGTCCCCATACATAGTTAATTCTCCCACACCCGCCTTTTAGGGTCAACGGCCTCCGGAAATTGACCTGATGGGTCTCCGTGAATATACTAAGGCCGCGCCAATATCATTCGGCCCAGATGCCGTTACGGAGGCTGTTTTGGTCAAAGAGGCCTTTTTCTTCACCCAGATGGGATACACGGCTTACCCCCAGGACAAAGCCAAGGAGGCCGGCTACAGTAACCTGCTGTTCTCCAACGAGCATTTTGACTCGAAACGGGCGAACGAACTCTACGGGATGTACTTCGATGAGTTTCAGCATGCGTCGGAGACCCCCGGTTTCGACGGCATCCAACTCAACGAACACCACAGCAACCCCTTGAACATGATGCCTTCGGTCAATGTGATCGGCTCGGCAATGGCAAAGTGGACCAAGAAGGGGAGAATCGTGTTTCTGGGCAACATCTTGCCGATTCACGAGAATCCGGTGCGGCTGGCCGAAGAATTGGCCATGATCGACCTGATATCCGGCGGACGCCTGGTCAGCGGCTTCGTCCGGGGCATCGGTATGGAAAGCCTGGCCAACAACGTCAGTCCGCTCCACAACCGGGAGCGGTACGACGAAGCCCACGACCTCATCGTCAAGGCTTGGACCACCCCGGGACCCTTCCGGTGGGAAGGAAAGCATTTCAATCTAAGGGTCGTGAATCCGTGGATGCTGCCGCTTCAGAAGCCGCATCCGCCGATTTGGATTCCCGGAACCACCAGCCCGGAAACCGTGATCTGGGCTGCGGAACACGGGTACCCGTATATCGCGCTGGCCCCGCCGCTTGAACTGGCCGAGGACGTGTTCGATCTATATCACCGCACCGCCCGGGAGGCGGGTTATGAACCCACCTCCGAGCACCGGGGATACGTCGTCCGGGTGAACGTGGCCGATACCGACGAGGAGTCATACGAACAGGGCCGCCATTTTTACTGGCAGTTGGGCTCATCCTTCGGCATCGCCGTGCCCCACCACATGTCCCCTCCGGGTTATTCCACCCGAGCGGCCGCTCAAACCGCCCGAGCCCGGCGAATGGCTACCGAACGACGGGGCGCAGTCCCGCCCGGCGGCTCCGATGTGGCCTACGAAGAGGCGCACGCCACCACCCAGATCATCACCGGCAACCCCGACACGGTGATAGAAAAACTGAAGAAGATTTGCGACATTGTAGACCCCGCCTGGCTGGTCCTTTGGGGCCGGGAAGGCAACATGTCCCACAAAGCGGCCATGCGTAGCATCGACCTGTTGGGCCAAGAGGTAATACCGGCTATTAAGGAGTACGTGCCCGAACGGGCGCGGTAAAACCTCCGGCCGCCGGTCCGGGAATCTCGGACTGACTCCCCTTCTCGGACAATTCAATCGGTGACGTTACAACGCCCCTTCAATCGAGGGGGCGTTTGTTTTTGGTGCCGGGTAAGTGTGCCAAACCTTACCAAAGGGCCATATCCCTCTGGCAGTCCGTCCAATTCACAGGCGCGGTAGGACAATCCTCCTGGACGAGATCAGGTGGTTTCCTGGCCGGTCTGCCCCTGGTAACGTCCACCGACATGGATTTTCAAATTGACTGGGCCAAGGTAACCGCCTATACTTGCCCCAACCTGAAAAATTTTGGCCGATGCGGCGGTCTGGAGGCCGGTTTTGGTTAAAGAAGTCTATTTCTTCACCCAGATGGGGTACACGGCGTATCCCCAGGACAAGGCTAAGGAAGCGGGATACAGTAACCTTTTGTTCTCCAACAAGCACTTCAGCCCTGAGAGAGCCAGCGAGCTCTATGGAATGTACTTCGACGAGTTCCAGCACGCCTCTGAAAGCGGTTTTGACGGTGTGCAGCTCAACGAGCATCACAGCAACCCGCTGAACATGATGCCTTCGATCAACGTCATCGGTGCAGTGATGTCCAAGTGGACCAAGAAGGGCAAAATCGTGTTCTTGGGCAATATCTTGCCGGTACACCAAAACCCCCTGCGTTTGGCCGAGGAACTGGCCATGATCGACGTTATATCCGGTGGTCGTTTGGTCAGCGGATTCGTTCGCGGCGGCGGCTTGGAGAGTATGGCCACCAATACCAGCCCGCTCTTTAACCGGGAGCGCTATGACGAAGCCCACGACTTGATCGTTAAGACGTGGACCACCCCCGGCCCATTCCGCTGGGAGGGCAAGCACTTCGACTTCCGGGTGGTCAACCCCTGGATGCTCCCCCTGCAGAAACCCCACCCGCCCATCTGGATTCCCGGCACCGCAAGTCCGGAGACCATCGTGTGGGCCGCCCAACACGGGTATCCGTACATTGCCCTTGCCCCTCCGATTGACATGGCCGAGGACGTGTTCGAACTGTACGACAATACCGCGAAAGAAGCCGGCCACGAGCCCAACGCGGACAAACGCGGTTACGTCGTGCGAGTAAACGTGTCCGACAGCGACGAGCGGGCCTACGAGGAAGGCAAACACTTCTACTGGCAGCTTGGAACGTCCTTCGGAATATCCCATCCGCACTGGATGTCGCCTCCGGGCTATTCCACCAGGGCCGCCAAACAGACCGCCCGCGGCCAGCGCCGTGTCGTGGAGCGCAGAAATGTAACCTCTGCCGGCGCTGACGCCCGTTACGAAGAAGCCCAGGAAACCTCTCAAATCGTGACCGGCAGCCCGGCCACGGTGATCGAAAAGCTCAAGAAAATCGTGGACATTGTGGACCCGTCATGGCTGGTTATCTGGGGCCGGGAAGGCCAGATGTCCCACGATACGGCCATGCGAAGCATCGACCTGCTAGGCCAGGAAGTGATTCCGGCCATGAAGGAATACGTCCCCGAACGGGCCAGATAGAGCCAAGCCAAAGGCTCAAAGATCCGTGAGTGAAGAGACCCCCTGGCAACGGGGGTCTCTTTTTGTCTCAGGCTTGTCGGCCCCGCCGTAAGCGCCTGCGGGCACCGCAGGGTCTTTCAATTGCCCCCGTCATTCTCGCCGCAGCGGGAATCCAGAGCCCTTTTGGTGCGGCAACATGGCTATGCCAACAAATACCCGACGCCCCCCAACCGGTCATTCTCGCCGCAGCGGGAATCCAGAGCCCTTTCACTCATCAGGGCGGGTATGGGAACCCAACCGCGCCCCGTCTCACACCAGGACCGGCGCCTCCCGGGCAATCTCATCCTGATTCTTGACCGCCTCCTACAAACGTGACTCCCGGCCAAATCCAGGGTTGACCGGCGCCGGGAACCCGGTCTTGAGGCCCTTGCTAAAGCCAAGCCCGATTACGATGTGCTCGCCCTGATACTTTGGGGAATTTGACGCCGTGGCAGGGTTTGCGCATACTTGGATTGGTTCCCACGGTCAACCACACGCCAGCTACCTGGAGGCGAAATGCTTAAAGAAGTCTATTTCTTCACCGAGATGGGGTACACCGCCTACTCCCAGGATCGGGCAATCAAACAGGGTTACAACAACCTTATGTTTCCCAACGAGCAGTTCGATCCCCAACGCGCCTCAGAACTATATGGGATGTACTTCGAAGAGCTTCAGTACTGCACCGAATCCGGGTTCGACGGTGTGATGATCAACGAGCATCACAACAATCCCCTGTGCATGATGCCCTCGGTCAACGTCATTGGCTCGGCGCTCTCCCGTACTACCAAGAAAGGCAAGATAGTGTTCCTTGGGAACGTGCTGCCCATTCACGAAAATCCGCTGCGGGTGGCCGAAGAAATAGCAATGATCGACATGCTCTCGGGTGGCCGGGTTGTTTGCGGGTTCGTTCGGGGCATCGGCCAGGAGAGCATGGCGACCAACACCAACCCGGTTTACAACCGGGAGAGGTTTGACGAGGCGCACGACCTGATCGTAAAAGCCTGGACCACACCCGGCCCCTTCCGCTGGGAGGGCAAACACTATAACTTCCGGGTGGTCAACCCCTGGGTTTTGCCGCTGCAGAAACCCCACCCTCCCATCTGGATTCCCGGTGTAGCCAGCCCCGAGTCGGTGACCTGGGCGGCGCGGCACCAGTATCCCTACGTTGCTCTGGCTCCGCCTCTGGACCTGATAGAAGAGATTTACCAGCTTTACGACAAGATCGCGGCCGAGGAAGGGTTTACCCCGACTCCGGAGCACCGGGGTTATGCGATCCGGGTTAATGTGGCCGATAGCGACGAAAAGGCCTACGAGGAGGGCAAAAACTTCTACTGGCAGCAAGGGACGTCATTCGGCACTGCCCCCCGTCATTGGCAGGCGCCTCCCGGATACCTCACCCGGCAGGCGACACAGGGACAGCGGCAACAGAGAAGGGCGTCCGCGCGCTACGTTACCCCCGGCGGCCCCAGCCTGGAATACCAGGAAGCCCAGGAAACCTACCAGATAGTCACCGGCAATCCCGACACGGTGATTGCCAAGCTGAAGCACGTCATGGACATAGTCGATCCTGGCTACATGGTATTGTGGGGCCGGGAAGGACCAATGAGCCACGAGGTTGCCATGCGCTCCATAGACCTGATGACCCAGGAAGTCATTCCGGCGCTGAAGGAGTACCAACCGCAGCTACGGTGATCCACCAAAGAGAGCGAAGAGACCGCAGAGAACCCGGAAGGCACGGGGGTTCTCGTGTGGGCCGGGGGACGCCGTCCCAACCGGTGGATGTAATGAGTTCCGGAGCCACGGCCTAAAGAACTATCTCAAAACTTGAAGCGGCCATCATACCGTCTTGAGATAGTTGGATCGGGGGTTTGGGGGATGAGTCCCCCAACGTAGCCCCGCCACCCAAGGACCTCCGAATTTTGGTTTTGAAATAGTTTCTAAGCCGTGGCTCCGTCTACGTAGTAATACCGTTTAGGTAGTTGTGCCGGTCAGGTAGTTGTACAAGTTGGCGGCGTTCATTTTCATTACACCCGGGGACATGCCGTCCTGGCCTACGTCCATTGGATAGCGGTCGGTCATTTTGGTGAGATTGGCCACCGACTCGTCCTTGGTCATGCCTCGGTCGATCGCATCCTTAACGTAGTCCTTCCACTCCTGGATGAATTCGCCCTGTTCATCCAGGTACCCCTTGTCGCACAATTCGCCGTGGCCCGGTACAAAGACTTGTTCGTCCAGCCGGCGAAGGGATTCCAGGGCGACCAGCCACAGGTCCGGGTTGGCTTCCTGTAGCCACGTCTGCACCTTGTGGAAAATGTTGTCGCTTGTGAAAACCACGCCCTCTTCCTTGATCAGGATGGCCGCCTGATGCAGCGTGTGGCCGGGCATGTGGATCATCTCAAAGGTGTGGTCCCCCACGTGCAACGTCATGCCGTTCTTGAACGTGACCACCGGAAGATTGGGCGCGTAGCCCTCGAGCAGCGCCGGCTCCTCGGGACCGTATGAACCCACCCGGGCCTTGTGCTGCTCCATATCCGTATCCAGGATTCGAGACCTTACACCCTCGTGAGCTATCACCGGCGCATCGAAATAGGCGTTGCCGGTCCAGTGGTCTCCGTGGGGTTCGGTATTGATGATGTACCGCAAGGGGCCTTTGGGTTTCAACTCGGCCTGAAGTTGGATGGCCGTGCTGGGAAGCTGGGGGCTGTCGATCATGACGATGCCATCAGAGGTGGTTACGTATCCAAAGTTGCAGCCCCGAACCTGGGTTTCCACAAAAACATTCCCGGTGATCTGTTTCATGCCAACCCTTCCTTGAGTGAAATTGGAACCTTTCCCGGAAGCTTAAGGCAGGCCCGCTTCCCAGTCAACGTGAAACAGACCCGTCGCCCGGGCCTTTCGATTGTCCCCCGTCATTGTCGCCGCAACTGCAATCCAGAGCCGTTTCGATGCGCCAACGCTGTTATTGCAACGAAGATACGACAGGTCGGCGTGCAGGCATCCCTCGCTCCGGCCTTCAGAGTCATTCAGCCGGCATTAAAACTCCCACCCCCCGTCTTTCTCGCCGCAGCGGGAATCCAGAGCCCTTTCTCCCATCCAACCTGATGCGGGTCTGCAGGAACGTTCCAGGTAGGACGTTGGCCTGTCCACCCGGCGCGTCTTGGTTGGGATAACCGTCCTGGCGCATGACCAGGGCTCTGGGCTCCCGTTGCTACGAAAATATCGGGGAAGAATATAAAGGCCCTTGCCCTCTGCGTAATTCTCTGTGAACTCTGCGTTGAAAACGGGTTCGGATGGAGAATGCGATTGCTCGGCGGCGTCCCCGTCTCACAGGAACCAAACCCTCTGCGCTCTCGGCGTTGAAACCGCCCCTCCGCCCCCAGTCTGACACTTGCCGCTTCCCAATCCGCGAATCCACTCCCTACCATGACACCTGTCCGGTACAACCTCCCGCCGTGCATCCCGAAACTTGTCGCCCGGAGCCTATCGAAGCGCGCAAACAAAATCTAACCATGCCACTGAGGCAACAAATTGCTCAATGACAAAAATCGTGCCAACCCCCAACGGTCCCATCCCATCGGCAACCCGTCATCCACCGAGTCCGATACCGAGGCCGACACCGGGGCAGAATGTCCGGATTTGTCCGGAAATGTCCGGCGTATTGAAAATTCTAACCTCTCCCACGGCGAACGGGCTGTCTTGCCCGTCATCCAGATAGTCGCCCCCTGGAACGCCCAACACTCCAAAAAGTAAAAGAGGTGATTGTCTTATGCGTTCCCTCAAAGCCCGCGTCCGCGCCCTCCAACGAACCCTGGCCAAGGAACTTGCCGTCGTCCGGCTCCGCCGGTTGGCCGAAGAGTTCTGCATCGAATCGTCGGTGGGCCAAGCCAGCGGCCAACCACCAACCCCGCCCCATGCCTTTATCCAACGGGTGGCCTCCGCCGGCTTCCGGCCCCCATCCTTCATGGCGGTCCACAAATACCTCGAGAGGTGCCGGGTCAAAGACATCCTCCCCGACCCTGAAGACCTCCTTCGCGCCCTCATCCCCTGGTCCCGGCGCTATCCCGCTCCCGCCTTCTGGCAGGGATGAAAACCATTACCCAACCTTCACGTCAGGTGGCCCTGTTGGGGACCCACAGAGCTATCGCATTCCAAAATTGGAGGACTTGTGGCGGCTCACTTCATTAAGCAGGCTTCAACAAAGCATCGGCTCCCCGGTATTCGCCGCAGTATTTTCCATGGTATTCGCGCCGGGCGCCACCCCCGTCATTCTCGTCGCAACGGGAATCCAGAGCCCTTTTGATGAGGAGTCGTGCTTACCCGCGCGTTGCATGCCCTGCTTCGAGTTCGCCGGTTTTTCTAACCGTGTCGACGGAGAGAAATGGCTCTCACTCCCCTCTGCGGCCAAAATACCGGGAGACAGTGAAAGGGCCCTGGACCCGTGAGGTGGAGTCCGTTCTTGGCCGAGGGTTACCCGGCCGGCTGCTCCATACCGCCGTACGGACGCCCCCGAACATCCGGGGATTGCCCATAGGTGACGTGGTAGTTATCATGGGCCGAAAGATGCAGGCGGCGCGACTCTGCGACCGTGGGGTTGGGCGGTGCCCGAAAACTCCGAAGAAATGGAGGGAATCATGGGAGATAAGGTGCAACAAGGGGACAGGTTTCCCCAGTTCACGTTTAAGTTGCTGTCCGGCGAGTCTATCAGCCTTCCTGAAGGCGCTCCCAGTCGCTACACCGCTCTGCTTTTCTATCGCGGTCACTGGTGACCCTACTGCGTTCGGCAGTTGGCCGAGTGGGAGCAGTCTAAGGCTGAATTGGACGCGCTGGACGTCACTGTAGTCGCCGCCAGCGTCGATTCCAGGGAGCATGCCCAGGAGATGGCCGCGACCGGGCTTTCGTTCCCGGTTTCCTACGGTGTAACCAGGGATGACGCGGAAAAGTTTGGCGGTTGGTGGTCTGAAGACCGGGGAGGCTTCATTCAGCCCGCAGAGTTCCTCTTGGGACGGGGCGGCGTGGTGCTGGGATCGATGTACGCCTCTGGTCCGGTCGGCCGCATGGGAGCCGACGAAGTGATACGCCAGATCACCAACCGCGAACGCCGCCGGCGCGAAGAAGAGGGAGAAGCCCCCCATTAGCCCGCAAGGAGAAAACCGGAAACGCATGAGCAGCGATTCGATCCTGGTGAACAACATGGAGACGGTTTGGGGTTCCATTGCATCCCTGTGTCGTGACTTGGAGGAAACCCAATGGCGGGCGCCCACGGATTGCCCCGGTTGGTCGGTGCAGGACCAACTTTCCCACCTGACGGGGGCAGAGGCATCGATTCTTCGGAGGCCCAGACCCGACCACTTGCCGCAGGACACCAGCTTTGTGAGAAATGAAGTCGGGCGGAGCAATGAGGTCCTGGTGGATTGGCGGCGTCGCTCCCCAGGCTCAGAGGTGCTTGAGGAGTTCATTCAGGTTACCGGCGAGAGGATGCAGCTACTGAACGCGCTGGCTCCCCAGGACTTTGACCAGGCCATGGACACCCCGATAGGCCCGGGGACGATGCGGGACTTTCTGAGCATCCGGATCTTCGACGCCTGGGTCCACGAACAGGACATGCGCCGCGCCCTTGCCGCACCGGGGCACATGGAAGGCCCGGTCGTCCGGCATAGCCTGGACCGCATGTGCATGGCCCTGCCATTCGTGACGGGCAAGAAGGCTGAGGCAGCGGACGGCGCCACCGTGGTTTTCCGTATCTCCGGACCGGAGGGGAGAACCGTTTGCATCGGCGTGGAAGACCGGCGTGCCAAAGAAATAGAACTCCCGGCCGACCCGTCTGTGGTTTTGACCTTGGACGTGGAAACGTTCACCTGCTTGTGTTGCGGCCGCCGGAGCCCGGAGCAAGTGATCGAGGCGGGCAAAGTTGGTCTGGAGGGGGATCAGGTTTTGGGTCAGACCATCGTTGACAATTTGAACTTCATGATATGAAACCGTAGACCCCTTGGACCCACACACGTGACCGCCGGTCAGTTCTAGGCGGAAGTTTGGAAATCCGGCGCCCTGGCCGCCTCCGGAGGTTCCACAGAACCTTGGCGGCCGAATCGTTTATCCTGGCGGGGCAATATCTGAGACCGCCGCGTTTTCGCGGGGAGGATTGTTATGGCATTGGGAAAACCCGAGTATGTGTCGGACCTGATTGTCTGGTTGTTGAATGGTTTGGGCGTCGATTACACGCCTCTGAATCCGGGAGCCACCACCCGCGGCATCCACGAATCTATCGTCAACTACGGTGGCAACCACGCCCCGGAAATGATTACCTGTGTACACGAAGAGCTGGCGGTGGCCATGTGCGAAGGCTACTACCTGGCTACCGGTCGGCCTCAGGCGACCCTCGTACACAATATTGTGGGGTTGCAGCATGCCAGCAAGGCGATCTACGAAGCATTCTTGAACCAGATTCCCATGATAATCATTGGGGGCACCGGCCCGCTGGACGCCTCCCACCGGCGGCCTTGGATCGACTGGATACATACCGCTCAGGTCCAGGCGCAAATCGTCAGGGACTACGTCAAATGGGATGACCAACCCCTGGGCGCGGAGAGCGTGGCGGAATCGGTCCTGAGAGCCTACCAAATCGCCATGACGGAACCACGAGGTCCGGTTTACCTTTGTTTCGACGTCGAACTGCAGGAGAGCCTCCTGCCCGAAGACTTCCAGCTTCCCGACCTCTCCAGGTTTCAACCGCCGGCAACGCCCTGGGGCAGCGAAGACGCCATTGAGCAGGCCGCCGCAGACCTTTTGAAGGCCGAGTGGCCGGTCTTGATCGTGGAAGGCTTGGGGCATACGCCCGGCGGCTCCGATGCGCTGACCGGTCTGTCGGAGCTCCTGGCGATCCCCGTCATTGAAGTCGGGACTGCTTTCAACCTGCCCAACAGCCATCCTATGAACGTCACCGGAGCCAACGCCGACGCGCTGAAGGACGCCGACCTGGTGATTTCCGCTGACGTAGGAAATCTGGAGCAGTTGTTGACCAGGGCCGCCACCCAGTCTCCAACCGATTCCCCCGGGCTTCCTCGTGCGGGCTCCGGGCACACCCGCAGGTTTGAGAGTCTCCTACGGGATGACGCAAAGCTGGTGCGTATAGGGCTGGAGGAATACGGCGCCAAGGCTTGGACCACCAGCTACGGCCGCCTCCTGCCGACCGACGTGCCGATACTGGGCAAGGGCGCCCAGGTATTGAAGAGTCTGGGCGACAAATGCCGCGAAGGGCAAGACGCCGGGGTGCAACGCCGGGTGGATGCCCGCCGTCCTCGCGTACAGGAAATGCACGATGGGATATACCAGCGAGCCAATCAGGATTTGAAAGAACGGTGGTGGGACCAGAAACCCACTGCCACCGCGAGACTCTCTGCCGAGGTCTGGGACGCCATCAAGAATGAGGATTGGGTGTTGGTTCACGGTTCCCTCAGCGGGTGGGAGCGCCGCTTGTGGGATGTTGCCGACCCGGAAAGGTGGGTTGCCGGGGGCGGCGGCACCGGCACCGGCATGGGCGTCGCGATGGGGGCGGCCCTGGCGTTCCGTGGGACCGGCAAGTTGTGCGTCAGTTTCCAGCAGGATGGCGACTTGCTGTACACGGGCGGCTCAATGTGGACTGCTGCCCACCATGAAATTCCAATGTTGGTTGTAATGTTCAACAACCAGTCATACTACCAGGACATCGGCCACCAGAGCGCGGTGTCCCGGATGCGCGAGCGGTCGCTGGAAACGGTAGGAGTGGGCGTGAACCTTCAGGGTCCGGTTACCGACTTTGCCACCCTGGCCAAGAGCTTCAGCCTTTATGGGGATGGGCCGATCCTGGAGCCGGGAGACATCGCCGCGGCGTTAAAGCGTGGTATCGACGTTGTCAAAAATGAGGGCCGGTTGGCGCTCATCGACACCGTTACCCAGCCCCGGTAGCGCTCCGGTCCACTCCCGGCCGGGAGGGCGCTAATGGCTGGGGGCGGGTTTGCCGCTTTCTCCCGTCTGAGGTTGTCTGCTGGTGCGCAGGAGGAATCCGGACGCGGTCAATAAAAGGCTGGTGAAGCTGATGATCGCCAGGGTTAGTCGGAGGTCTCCCAGGGCCTCTTGCAAAAACCCAGCAGCTAACGGACCCAATGCCCCGCCGCAGGAGGTCATCATCATCGTAAATGCCACAGCCACGGCCACCTCCCTGGGCCGTATGTTGGGCAGGTGGAATGGGACTGTGAACAGCAACGGCCAGAAACCCCAGGCGATTCCGTTGAGAACGGTAAGGGCCATCAAAATCGGGACGTTGCCAATCAAGGTCATGGCTACATAGGTTGCTGCCATCAATACCCCGAGAATCTTCAGCAGGGCGTTGGTGTTCCCTAACTTCATGACCATGAGGCCGAATCCCAAGCCGACTCCCCCTCCAACCAGGACCCCGACTGCTAGAATGGCTCCCGACCAGGTCAGGGCCAGGCCGTACCGGTCCAACATCAACGACGGGTAGAAGCTCAGGAACGCCGACCAAGCAAAGTTCGCTCCGAGAAAGCCCAGCCCCACAATCCACAAGTCCCGGAATCCTAGCGCTCCCCTGATCACGCTAAAGTCCCGGACCAGTTCCTGAGTCCGGACATCTCCCGTCCGTCTTTCCCGGCCCAAGAGAATCCACAGAATCGTCAGCGCAGCGAAAAGTCCGGCGAAGGTATTCAGAGTCGCCCGCCAGCTATCGCCGAAAGCTGCGAGAATGAGCGGGGCCGTCAATAGCCCGCCGCCCACCACCAACCCAAACAGCACGTTGGACATGCTATTGACCAGGACGAACTCCCGGGCGGCAAACCACTGCTGGGTCAGGGCCACCCGGGCCGGCTGTCGGGCGATGATGGTGATCCCGAACGCCAACCTTCCCAGCAGGAGGATGGCAAAGGTGGGAGCCCAGCCTTGCAGGAACAGGGCGGCGGTGGACAATGTCAGCGTTACCGCCGTGAGCGCACGCGGCCCAAACCTTGAGGTCCACCAGGTCATTGGTAGGGCCAAGGTGATGTTTCCCCAGAAGGCGGCCGAACCCAATAGTCCCTGCTTGGAGGGGGATAGGTGGAGCTCGGCGCTGATCGAAGGCAGCAGGATGCCCACCGTGGAAAGGACCATGAACCCAGAAACGCTGGCTACCATCCACAGCCCAACCACCAACCAGCGATAGTTGGAAATGGCGGCGGTCGTCTCGGTAACGTCGGGGGTCCCGGTTGATTCTGCCAAATAAAGCGCCAAACGCCCAACTATGCTCCGTTCTCTGATGACGGCGCGCAGTCAAGCCAGTTAAAACCAAATAACAGGGTTCGGAGGAAGTGTATGGGCCGAGCAAGCCGGGGTCAACTTGAGCAGGCCGGACGGCGGCTCTTGCCTGCTTAACGGCTAAGGCAGCCTTTTGATATCGAGGGTATTCCTTGACACCCTCGCTTGAGCCTACTTAAGATGGAAACAGTCTTCGCCACGATGCGGCAACCGACGGCCGCCAACACCTTTCACGTCCCAGTAGCTCAGGGGATAGAGCGGCTGCCTTCTAAGCAGCGGGTCGCGGGTTCGAATCCTGCCTGGGACGCCACAACAGCTACGAATTGGCTCAATTTGAGCCTGAAAAGCCGCCCATTGGGGCGGCATTTTCTTTGCCGAAACCCCTATCCGATACGCTGCCTGATCCGGTCTTTCGGTTCTATCTCCATTTGCTTGCCTACCGGATAGTGTTCACCAAGGGAGGCAAGTAAGTACCATGGTAACCAGACGAACAGCACGGATACGGGGCATGGACCAGGACAAGTTAGACCTCAAAATGCTGACCCAACACTTCGAAGTCCACAACCGGTCGGAAGGCAAGTCCGCCAGGACGGTGGAGTGGTACAACCAGGCCCTGGAACTCTTTGAAGGATGGCTCGAGGACGAGGGAATCCCCACCAACCTGGAACACCTAGGGGAGGACGAGGTCCGGGAGTTCATTCTGTATCTTCAGGGTAGGAAGGGGCTGTGGGGCCTGGCTTCAAGCCATACGTTGAACAACCGGGTGAGAGCGCTCCGGGCCTTCTTCGCCTGGCTTCACCGCCGGGGATATACGAAAGAACATCGGCTCAAGGACCTGAGGCCGCCCAAGGTCAGTGAGAAGGTGATCGAGCCCCTGACGTCCGAAGAGATGGTGAAGATTTTCGCTAGCATGAACTCAAACACCCTGCTCGGAGCGCGCAATACGGCCATCTATTCACTGATGTTGGACACGGGCCCCCGCCTCTCTGAGGTCGTGACCCTGAAATATGAGGACGTCCACCTGCAGGACCGGTACATCAAGGTCTTGGGCAAAGGCAACAAGGAGCGCATCGTTGCCTTCGGCGCAACCTGTCAGCGGTCGCTCATTGACTACTCGTACCGCTTCCGGGGTGAACCAGCACACTCGGGGGTGGATACTTTTTTCTTGTCCATCGACGGATACCCCATGTCCCCGTCAGCACTACGGTCTCTCACCGAGAGGGTATCCCAGGCTGCAGGAGTTCCACGGCTCCACCCTCACCTACTGAGGCACACCTATGCCACCCAATTCATTCTGAATGGGGGAGACGTATTCCTGCTCAAACAGAACCTGGGCCACACCACTCTGGCTATGGTAGAACGCTACGTGCACATAGCGAGTCAAATCGGGGCGTTGAGGAGCCAGGGTTTCTCGCCCCTGGACAGGTTCGACGTGCAGGGGTCAAGGCGGTTCCGGCACGGGTTCAACCCGGACAAGGCTAAGGGGAGGATTTACCCGAACGCGGGCAGGTCTTCCCGGAATCGAGGGTCGTGGGCCAAACAACCCGGGTCCAAGCGGTGATCGGACTTGCTGGCAATCAGAAGGCAGGGACCGATTCGCCGCGCCCCCTGAGGGGAGCGAAGCCGGCTGCCAGGAGGAGTTCGTTCACGTCGTGGATGGAAACAGTGGCAGAATCGGCGACCAGAGCGAGGCCGAGCTTAATGACGGTATCTCTGGATGGATTCTGGCGTTCGCCGGATTCCAGCCTGAAGACGTAGGCCTCGTCCAGGCCGCTGTATTGGGCCAGTTTATACCTGGTCTTTCCAGACTTGGACCTGAGTCTCTTGAGAGTCCTGGAAAACTCCGTGGCCGCGTTGGATGCCATATGTGCTCCTGGACTCTGAGAGTGTCATTGCCCGGCCCCATGACCAAGAAAGTTAGAGTCCATGGATATAGGGTAGAGGAAGAGGGTGCAATTGCGCTTTCTCGTTTCGGACATTCGAGGTATTTGATCGGATCCCGGGAGCCTGCGTTGCATGTCAACCGACTTCCAAATTGGCCAATAAAGACAGTTAATAGCTATCAAGTGATATGGATTGATAGCTTTACATAATATGGACAATAATCGTGGAATTTTCGTTACAACATATCGACACAGCAGATCCTCCTTCCTCGGCAAGGACTCAGACTAGCTCCGAATCGGGAATGCAGGGACCGTTATGGGCAGACTTCTGGCCCGTAATTGACACACTGACCGGCCTAGATTCGCCGGCTGCGCCGAAATTACATCGTTCTGGGATGATAGGGGATACCGGACCGGGTCAATCTGAAGAATGGGGAAAGAGCCGCACCATTACCGCCGATGTAAAAATGGGCGAAATCGCCGAAGTTGAATTGACTCACCACAGAATAGTGGCATCATCCGCAGACACTGTGTGGGGTGCTTCAGACAAATTGCTGAACGTGGGAGAAGCGAAAGAGATCTACGAGATGAAAGGAGCGGGTCGTTGCATCTGGGTATCGCCAGGATCACCATGCCATATAAGACTTGAATACGTCCGCTTCGCGTAGCGTCAAACCCGGCCAATGGCTTTCCGGCCAGACTTTTAGGGGTCAATTTTGCATGGACCAGGCTATCTTGATAATGACCTGACGGTGATTCGTTGTAGTTTGCTGGAAATTGGCAACAAAACTCGTTTAAATCCAATTCGATGAATGATTCATTAAAGAATGCGAAACATCTCTTTTGTCCACCCCGGGACGGGGCCGATATGGCTCGCCGGACCACCCTTTTCCAGGTCATCGGATGCACCCGGCAAATGGTCATTTCACCGGTGACGCGCCCCTATTCCAGGCTTGCCTTTGGGTTCGCCAGGCAGGCCTGGAGGTGATCCCAGTTGATCTCAGAATCAATCAGGACGCCGGGGAAGGTTGAAGCGGGTCTTCAATGGCGCGGGGCAAGAAATCCGCCATGTGGGGTGCATTGCAGTCCAGGGTTTCACCCGGGCGGCGGCTGTTGCTGCCGCTGCCGCCGCCCGGGTGAAACCGGCGAAGCCGGCAATTTCAGGGGCGTCACACCCATGGTCACTGTCACAGCCATGGGAGAGGAGTTGAGCATATATCCACCCCCCAACACCTATTTCCTGCGGCCGGTGTCGGGAGCTGCAAAGTATCTCACGGCGGGCACTCGTCACGGGACCCTTCATCGCCAGGGCCAGAAGGGGCCAAATGAAACACTCTTTGGCATGAAATAGGATTTTGTGTTATTAGCGGCCAGTCCAGAATCGATTCGACTCCAGCGTCAACCATGTGGATTTTCCTGGAGTTAATCATCAATTCCATAGCCGAGCCGTTGGACGAAAAGCCCGGGAACTTTTCCCGTTGCCTCCTTGGGCGAGGCCTTGCCGGTTGCGGATGCATGCCGTATCCCCGTCGGATTACCTGGGGCATACGGCCATAGCGTAAGGTTGACAGCCCTGAATACCCATGAGGCAATTCTTCACCATCGCCCGCTGGCCCGGTCGCACACGCCAACTGCATTTTTTTGCTGAACAACCCATCGATTGGCCGAAGCGGGCCGATGTGATTCGCCGCCGGGAAGGGCGTCCATTCAACGTCAGGGTGGGCGCTCGTTTCGGGGTGACCCCCGAGCGCCCATCCCAACCCTAAACGCTTCCTGAGAGACAGGATGGTCCGGGCGTTCTCCGGGTGGTCCACAGACCTTTGGCAATTCTCGGGAACAGGTTTCCGGAACACCTTCTCGCCGGCATGTCCCCCATTCCCTCAGCATCGGACCCAAAACCCCCGGCGGCGTTCCCGTTGGGCTGCGCCGCCGGGGGCTGCATTAGCCATCCCCAACAATCCGCAAGCCGGACGCACCGCCAGCCCAACCCCCGATGGCCCCGGTCGTCCGAATCAATTGGGCCAGAGCCCCCGAGGCCGTCACTGACCGTCGCCCCAATCCCCATCTCCGCATCCACAAGGGAGCCCCCCAATTGGAACCCGATCGCGTTCACCCATACCCGCGCGCGCCCGCTCCGGTATCCGGGTGAGCGCCCAAGGCCGGCGCATGCAAAGACCCCAACCCCACGTATCTGAATCAAAGCAAAGGACGTTATCGAAATGGAATCCTGTTCAGAGCAATCCCCACCAGAAGGGCGCCCGGGTTCCAGCCGCCCGGCCGAGGACCGCGTCTTTGACGCCAATGAAGGCAGCGACCAGCCAGGCATCGCGAACCACGAGGAGAAGACAGACCCGGAAGCGCCGGAAATGGACTTCATCATCTCGTTGCCGGGCGTGGGCCGCTTCGGCCTGCAGGTCAAGGACTTCTACTAGTCGCTGAAGAGGGGCAAGCAGCATCCTGAAGCCCTGGACGGCGGATTGGAGAAACCCTCCCCGTTGCGCCTGACCTGGGACGCCGCCATGTCTCTCTAGGAAGACATCCCGATATTCCGGGAGACGCCCGCTGCCCCGTCAACGCCGCGCTCCTGTTTCCCGACATGGAGCAGGGCCCGGCCATTGGAGCTCAGGCCAGGCGAAGCAATGTCCACGTCATCTGGGGCGCGGACAACCTGACGGGCCAGCTCGCTGAGGTCGCCGCCGGCAAGGCCTCCAGCCCCTCAACATTGGAGCCATGGGCCCCCGGCGGCGTTCCCGGTGGGCTACGCCGCCGGGGAGATCAGCCATTCCCAACGACCGGCAAGCCCAACCCACACTGCCCAGCCATCCGTACCCAGGGGACGAGGGGGCCAACGCCCCCAGGGGCGGCTCTCCATAGACCTCTCAAATTCCCACCGGACCATCCTGATAGGACACTTTGATGAAACCCCACAGGCTTCACCCATATCCCCGCGCGCCTTCCCCGCTCACCGGGTGAGCGCCCCTTAGCCAGCGCGCACGGAAACCCAAACCATCGGTATCTGAATCAAGTTAAAGGAAAGAACCAAAATGTTAACCCAACCCGAAGAATTCCCCGTCGACCGTCGGGTCGACCCCAAGCGCCGGGCCGAGGCCCGCGTCTTTGACGCTATCCTGGCCAGCAACCGGCTCGGTTTCGCCATCTACGAGTGGCAGCGAAACCCCGATTCGACCCAACTCGACTTTGCCATCTGGACCCAAGGCGGCGGCCGGCTCGGCCTGCAGGTCAAGGGAGGCACGTACTCGCTGAAGAATGGCAAGTGGTACCTCGAAACCCCCGGCGGCCGCGAGGAGAAACCTTCCCCCTTGCGGCAGACCTGGGACGCCGCCATGTCCCTCCGCGAAGACATCGCCGAATCCCCGGATGGCCGGTGCTGCTTCATCATCGCTGTGGTGCTGTTTCCCGACATGGAGCCTGACCAGGCCATTGTCGCCGAGGCCAGGCGCAGCAAGGTCCATCCCATATTCGGCACGGACAACATGATGGACCAGCTGGCGGCACTCGCCGCGAGAAAGGCCTACTACCCGCCCAACGCCGAGGACATCCGGCTGGAGGTCGCTGCGGTGACCGACGGGCAGATCCTGTACGCCGAGGAAGGCCAGGACCAGGGCCACCGGGACGAGGGTCTACCGATGCCCGCGCAGCCGGCAGCCCCGGCGGTTCCCCGGTTGGAAATCCCGGCCGCCGGCATCACCATCGGGCACGTGGACACCCTGATTGTCCATACGGCGCCCGGCGCGGTGACCGACGCAGGCAGGGACCCGGAACCCGGGAGCTAGTCCAGGTTCCGGAACCCTACACCAGCACGGGCGGCTTTCTTCGAGGGACGGCCGCCCGTGCTGGTCTCAACTCGGAGGGCTGCCCACCGCCGTTTCAAGGACGGCCCTCCCGGCTCCCCGGAGCCTGACCAAACGGGGCCACGGTCCAAGCCCGGCGAACCGTTTTCCCCGAACGCCCGCAGTCCCTGGGGCCGTTCAACGGCTACCGCCCCTGGGATGACTTTCACCCGGCCCAGCCCGCAGAGGAGAAATCAGTATGGAATCCGACAAACCCGAACCCGGATCGGAGCCTATCATCAGCGACGGAACGGCCCGTTTCACCGTGGCCCTGTTCCTCGCGCTATTCACCTTGGGAGTGGCCCTGCTCATCTGGAGAGGGCTCAGCACCGTTCCGGACGGAGACCACTGGATTGACCAGTTCATGGGTGCACTGCACACCTTTTCGACGTTCGCCGCCATCTTGCTGATCCTGTACCTAGTCATTGCCGCAAAGGTATACGGCAAGCGGTTGGAGGGCGAATTCGGACTCCGCTATCAACAGGGATTGGCGGAGGGCCGGAAACAGGACGCCTGCGAGGTGTGGAGACTCTGGACCGAGTGGAAGGAACTGGCCGATGCCGCCCACAAGCAGGGGAAACCCGAGCCTGAGCCCCCACGCTGTCCGGGAAGCCCCGGGGATTGACGGCGGCCCTCACTCCGGACACCTCCGTTCCGTGACAGCCAAGAACCACCTGCCGTGAATGGGCAGGCGGGATTCTCCCTAATCTGGGCCCCCCACCTGGCCCTTTCTATGAACCGGGAGTCCGAATACCCCTCCCCGGCCGCCCAGTCCACAGCCGCGGCTCCGGGAGGAATCGTTCAACGAACCCACAAACCAGACCTTTCAAGAGGAGGATACATGATCCAACAGGATAATTGGCGGCCAGAGTTGGCCCGCATGGCCCAGCGCCAGGACCAGGTGGAGCGGCAGCACAGGGAGACCACCACGAGAGTCGATGCCCTGAATAGGGATGTCGAGTTCCGCATAGATTCCCTGCGAAGGGAAATGGACCGGCAGTTCAGGGACAGGGATTGGCGGGTGAGCAGCCTGGAGCGGTCCCGAGACACCTACGAGAACCTTTTCTGGTTTTCTATGCCCCTGGTCGCCGCCGTCGCCATGATCATCGTCCTGGTCATCGCGGTCGTCGCATCCCCGGAGCAACGGCAGGAATCCAGAGAGCCCGAGCAGCGTTCACCCTCATCGATCGACGCTCCTATCGCCGGTTCCGGAAGTCCCTTGCAACCGGGTTTCATCGCTGCAGGGACACCTTTCCGACAACGTCACCGCCACCCAGGAAACCATGGCTGTCGGTCCCGAGAACTACTTTGGTTCAACCCTTCGACCAGTGAAGGAAGACCACCGCCTGAGTCTCAGCCCTATCGGATAGTCCGTGTCACTCCCCAATTCGCCACCTGCTTCATGACCGGGCCCGCGGATCCGACCTGGTCAAGCCGTTATTTATGAACCGGCGATGAAGTCAAGGGCGGAGACCGTCAACAATAGTCCCCAATACGTTGGCGCCCAGAGCGGGTTCGAGTCCACCACGGTGGGCCAAGCGGTACTGTACTACAAACTTTTGAGTGGGCGGTCTCAATATAGCGTGGCATGGTCACTCTGCTTCGATATTGCCACTCTACAATCCGATAGCCCACTGTAGGCAACCCGACCGAGTCACCGTCAATTGCATTCTGGATGCGAGGCTACCCGAAGGGATTCCCTATGACTTCGTAATCTCTCAACAATGTACATGGCGGTATACCCTCAACAATGCTCACCTCGCCGCCTGCGTACTCCGCATGGGTGATGGATTTGGTCCAGTCCGGCAAAGGCTTGTCCACGTACGGGTTTGAGTAGAAAGTCGCCTTCGCGTTTTCCATGGACCACGGGTACAGGTCATAAAACTCTACAACACCTATCACATTTTGGTTCCGGGGAGCAGAGTTGTTGGCCCAGAATCCGTCCCTCCTCCGATCATAAAAGGGACTATAAAACGCTCCGGAATCGGTTTTCTCACGTTGTATGCGGACACTTGCACCTCGTTTCCCTATCAACGCTTCGTCTAGTCTGTCGTTAGCTTTGTCACGCCGCAGGGCGATGATCAAGTTTTCAATATTTTTGTGTTGATTCGCTTTTTCGTATAACCGAGCCTTCGTCTTGCCTATGTCGTCGATGGGACTGACCCTAGAAGGATAGAATGATATAAGCTTTCCAGATCTCGGGCGATTCTCGGGCAAAACCGGAACCAGCCGACCTCCTAATGTCCAGTCCCCGTGGGGAAATTGGGGAATTGTAGGGAGATGGGTTGGGTTTTGACCGCAAAGCATGTAAATGCGAAGCAGATCGTCATAGTTCGTCTCTTTGATCAGGTTTTCGAGGTGGCCCTTTAGTTTCCGTAAAGGTGGGGTTGATTCCAGCTTCCCCCGGGTTTCGAGAAATAAAGAAAAATCAGGGGAAGGGATTTCATTCAGTGTGTCGAAGACCGAAAGTTCATTCTGGTCTCTTTCCAAGGCGGTATCGCTCTCCAGATCAATGTCAGTGGCTTCAATAATGTAGGTGAACTCAGTCCTATCTTGGAGTTTCCATTTCACTCTAAAGTCTGGTGTCCCATACCCAATTGAAGGCTGGGCCTCCACCGACCCGTCGGTGCCACTGAAGAATTCATGCAAAACCAACTCGAAGAATGCAGCATAGAAACCTTTGTCACGTGCTCTTGACCCGGAACCCTTGTGGCGCATTTGGCCTAGAATCTCGGGTTGGTGCTTAGGTGGGAATCGGTCGACCCAACGTTGAAGCATGCATCGCACTCGCTGATACTCGGGAAGCGAGGAACGGTCGAGAAAAGCGTAAATTGATTCGGCTCTGAGAGATGGTTCGGTGTAGTCTCTGGGCTTGTCGTCAAATAGCTTGAGCATCAAGCATCTCCAGGCAACCGTGCCCACGAAAAAGTGGGCCAAGTGTTACTGCACTATAAACGTATGAGTGGGTGGTGTATATCTAGAAGGTCATGCCGAAAGTTTTTGATGGACCCGGTCAATTGGACAGGACCGAGGTGGAATTCAGCGAGAGTCCCGCTGCTCCTGCCAATGATACCAGCGTCTGGGCGATTGGAGACTCCTTGGCCTGGACCGCCCCTCTTCTCCAACATCGGTCACCTGGTGGAACACCTCGGCCGGGGTCCGGTAGCCCAGGGCTTGATGGGGCCTCCGGTCGTTGTAGAACCGGAAGTAGTGGTTCAGTTCCCTGCGGGCCTCTGTGGCGTTGGCGTAGGTTTTCAGGTACACCTCCTCATACTTCACGGTGCTCCACAGACGCTCCACGAAGATATTGTCGGTGTACCGGCCCTTCCCGTGCATGCTGACCTTGACCCCGTGTTCCTGCAGCACATGGGTGAGCCCCGGGCTGGTGAATTGACTGCCATGGTCGGTGTTGAAGACCTCCGGCTGGCCTTGCCCCAGCGCCTCCTTCAAGGCATCGACGCAGAAGTCGGCCTCCAGGGTGTTGGACAATCGCCAGGCCACCACGTACCGTCTGTGCCAGTCCATGATGGTCACCAGGTATAGGAATCCCCGGTGTCGATTTCCAAGGTTATTGACCCGGGGATGTACACAGTCATTGACACACCCCGAGGGCGCGGTAGTTTGATTAATATCAGGTCCCGGTCAGTCGGTCGATCACCTCCTCCAGGCTCCGCAACTTCCGGTGTGGGGACAGCCTTTCCCGATAGCTCGCTCCCTCGATGACGATCTGGTAGCTGGCGTTAGCGTGGTGGTCCAGGGCGCTGTTGCCGAGGATGGGGTAGTCATAGAGGCTCAAACACCGGTATGCCCTGGGCAAGAGGCGGCAAGGACCATCTCATCAAATTTTGCCGAGCCATCGTAGCCCGACCAGCCCCAGTGCGACCAGCAGGGCAAGAATTATCATGACATCCCAACCCTTGAGGCCGTTCTCTTTACCCGGCACATCACCGGAATGCTGCCGGTCCTGACGGGACCTGGCGGACATTTCCCCGGGCCTTACGCTGGCGCCATGTCTTCGGCCTGCCGGCAATTTAGCGGGCCGGACCGTCCGTCCCGCCAACGATTCACTCTTTCTAGCTAGCTCGCTTTCCTCTCGCTTCCGCTGTTCTAAGCGTAGCACAATGGACTCAAGCGCATCGTCGTGGGCGTCTCTGGCTCTTATCGGCAAAGCTGGCGATGGTGGGCCGCCCTTAGCCGGCCCGTCATCCCTGGGTTCTGGGGCTAATTCATGCTGGTCAACGTCCCTGGAGTGGGCCGAAATCATCTCCATGGCCTTGTCGTACAGCTCGTCCGAGTAGGGGTATGGGGGAGACTCTAATGCCACAAGATGCGGCATGGCCAGCATATAGCGGTCGATAACGTCCTCAAATTCCTCAACCCGGCTTTCCGAGCCCAGGTAGTAGAACTGCTCCCAAGCCCGGGTGAGTGCGACGTAAAGGATACGGTCCTCCTCATCCAGCAACTCCCGCTTGCTGAAAATCCCGGGTGGCGGTCGCATTGGGTCGACGGCGTCGATGAAGCATATAATCTTGCGTTCCAGGCCCTTAGCCTCCTGGACGGTGAGCAGAGTCACGCCCCCGGGGCAGGGCTGGTTCTCCAGCCACCTTCGGTCTGGGTACAAAGCCGGATTCAGTTGGTCCAGGAACCACGCCAAATTTTGCCTGGGCGTCTCATGGTCCGTCCCCCACGAGGTGTTGCTCAGCCTCAGCAGGACGGCCAAATCGCCGTCGATTTCGGGTTCGGCGCCATCTCCCGTGGCCTCCCGGACCGGAGCCGCGGCCCGTTGGCAGATATCATGCATACTGGCGCCGGGGTCGTCCAGCATCTGGACCAGGTCTCTTATGGTGCTGATTGCAGTGGTTAGGTCCAGACAGATGTCGCTAGTCTCACCATATCTGTTCTTCTTCTGATCGGCGGCCTCCACGAGGCTTATCCCCTGGCTCTGGGCCGTCTTGATTATGGCGTCAGCAACCCTGCGGTTCACATTCTGCCGCCGGTCATCGGACTCGCGAAAGGCCGCGCCGTTAAATGCGTCGATGTCGTCCGGGTTAAGCGCCCAGGCCAGCAGATTGATGACCCGGCGGGCGTCGAAATCTGGCTCCCGCCCGGTGTCTCCGGGCGTCTGGTGGGGGAATCCGTGCTGCTCCAGTACCATTCTCACCCGGTCGAGGTCCGAGGGGTCGCGGCAGATGATAGCGATGTCTTCCCAGGCAAATCCCTGTTGGCGCACCTCCCGAGACCATTCAACGAGGTGGGTGCTCACACCCTCGGGAAAGTTACGGAGCCCGACCAGCGTTGGCGCCATGCCCGGCTCCACCCGGGCATTCTCCTGGAGCTCCGATTGCAATCCCTTCGAGTTGAGGCGACTGGCCCAGGCGTTGGCCGCCCGAACGAGGGCTCTGGTGGACCGGTAATCGAGCCGGAGGTGGTGGATATCAATGTTCGGCCAGTCCTCCCGGAGCGTCTCCACCAGGTGTGGGGCGCCGCCTCGCCTCATCTCAATACTCTGGTCGGGGTCGGCGCAGACGGTGATGGACCCTGAAGGCCCGGACATCAGCTTTAGCAGGTCGTACTGAACCGGTGTGATGTCCTGGAAGTCGTCCACCAGGAGATGTCGTGACCGGTCCTCCTGCCATACTCTGATCCCTGGGTTCTTCTCCATCGCCAAAATGGCCATGGGGATAAGGTGGTCGAGGTCCAAAACTCCGTTGGCCAGCCTCTCCTCGAGATATCCTGCCAGGACCTGGATCCACATTTGCGGGACACTGCCGGAGTCGATTTTTCTTCCGACCATGGCGAGATGTATATACTCGCGTATCGCTTCTATTTCGCTTGGGGCGATACCTGCCGCAATGGGAGATGGCGGGACGAGTCGGACGATTTCGTCAGCCTTCAGCGGTGGTCCCCAGATCCTGAGGCCTGGCGAGAGTCCCAGGGACTCGAGGCCGCCCCCACGGAGGCTGTCCAGCGCGCATAGCTCCATGGTACTGAAACGTACCTGACCAACGGCATCGGCGATCTGGGAATGTTCCACAAGTCGTCGGCGCATGTCCCCGGCGGATCTGGTGTCGTGGGCGACGACGGTTATGGACTGGGGCGGGACACCTTTTTTGATGAGCATTTCCACCCGGGCGAGTATGGTGTGGGTTTTGCCGACGCCGGGACCGCCCATAATCAGGACGGGTCCATCCGGGGCCTCGGCTGCGGCCCTTTGTTGGGGATCCAGCGTGGCCAAGAGAGATTTCGACGTGGTCATGGCGCCTCCTGTCGGCTCCCGGATATTGGTTATACTAATTTTCTCACCCGGGGGATTGATCAGGTTTCTCGTTTGGGACGAGACCGGAATTGGGATGACCAGTGGCGCCGGAAGCGCCATAACAAATTCTTCCACCCTGAGCATTCCGGGCGTTGTTCAGATGGCCATTCAGGAAGGGGTACGAGGCCTGAACCCGTCCCGCCTGCCAGTAAGGCCAAGCCGTCCTCACCATCTTCCGGGGCATCAGGTAACAATCGGCGTTGACGTTCTCGGACCAACTCCGGAGTTCGCCGG
The DNA here is from genome assembly GCA_965226825.1 of Dehalococcoidia bacterium. Taxonomy (GTDB): domain Bacteria; phylum Chloroflexota; class Dehalococcoidia; order Lucifugimonadales; family UBA3495; genus Io17-Chloro-G2. The sequence goes on along the minus strand of CBDDED010000003.1, from coordinate 1,391,870 downwards.
CGCCGAGGCTGCTTGGCATCGGAGTCCTCCACCTGCGGCACTCTTCCAAGCCCGGAGACGCCAGGTGTGATTAACAAGTTAAAAATGGGCGAAAGTAGCAAGATGGAACTGACCCACCTGAAAGTGGTGGCAGCATCCGGGTCTGAAACAGGACAAACGCCCCGGGCTTGAGGTAAGACGAGGTATCGGCCCTGCTTTTCGCCATGGATCCGGCCCCACAACCCTCGCACACGGTCCAGGGCTCGGGAGAACCACTTCCCCGTTGGTTGCTCCAAAGGCTGTGGGGAAGTGGCCCGGGTCGGCGAGCTTCGCCGAGTGCTCAACGAATAAGCCAGAGCGAATGAAGCACGTTGTGATTCGTTGGCTATTCGTACAGCCAGCCCTTTCTGGTCAGCGCTCTTTCCCGTTCGGGCATGTACCGGCGCAGAGGGCCAGAGATTTTAACTGCGGCACGAATTGGGAGGCGTCCGGCGTTTCGAATGCAGGTCAACGGCCAGGCCGCTTATCCGGCCAACCCCGGTCCCAGGGGCATACAACGGTGTTTCCAATGAACGCTCCCGTCTCCTGTCGCTCGAAGCCCTATGCTTCGCTGGACTCCGAAAATGCCGTGATGAATGGCGAGCCCTTCGTTCAGCGTTGATGGCAGCGGCACAGGAATCTTGTCCCGACTCCTGGGACCGCTGGGTCGGGATTGGGGCTGGACCTCACCCATGGGCCGGTGTATGAGATGAATCCGGTCAACGACGTCCGCAAATATGAATAGCGTCTCGGCGTGCTTCCGTCGGGTTGCCCGCCCGCGATGAGGTCGTCGGCAACGATATCTGTACCCACGTCCAGGATGGTAAAGGGCAACGCCGGGCAAGTCCGAGCAGGGTTCGCAACAAAATGCGCTTTCACTCGGAACGGCGTTTCTCACCTTAGTCCAGGGTGACGAGTCCCGGGTCCGTAGTATCGATGTCACAAATCCGTCCGAGACGTGGGCCCCAACCCAAGGACCCCGGCAAGCCCGGGGTCATCCACCAAATCGCCGTCGCCCAGATGCCCAGTCAGGACCTGTCGGTAACGACCACGTCCGTGATCCAAGGGCAGGGTCAAACCCCGGTTTCATCATTGGTCCGAGGCAATATCGGGGCCCGTTGCCGTCGGGAAACGCGGTATAATAACGAGACACCCGAATCATACTAAGTCGAACTTGTGCATTAATACAAGGACCCCCTCACTACCCCCGCCAAGGCCGAAATGACGGCTTTTTATAATTTACCAGCACCTTTCTAAGCGTAGCTTAACCGTGAAAGTGGAAACATTTAGCGAATTTTCTTAAATATAATCTACCGACACATAAGTTCCTACAAAACTTACTTGTCTCACATGTGGTAACTTTATATATTATTGTAACACTGTTATAATCCTAATTCGAGCCTAACATCTTAATCCTGTTAAGCGTGTAGACCACAATAACCATGCACCGAGAAGACCAGAAGCCCTCCGTTGACGGTCGGTGTCAAACCCAGAATTTCCCCGGCGGCAGGCCTATTTTTCGGGACGCCGTCCCCGGTCCGACCCTTGGCGACGCTGTGCGGACATCGGGTGTTTGCTCCGGCATTCGCCGGTTATCAAGACGTGGAACATTCAGGGTTGCGGTTGTGTCCGCCTTGGAAATCGACCGCTTTTTCCGACGCCAACACCCGTTGCCATTGAGAGCGTGGTAAGAAAACCGGTCCACACTGAAGAGGTTTCCACCATGGAATCAACCCAATTGTCCCAGAAGTCTCCCCAAATCACCCAGAGGCTGACGGAGGTGTTAGCGGAGTTGCCCCTCGCCAGCGCCCGCAACCTCGCAGCCGTGATGGGACGCGAGCCGGCGGTGCTGTACCCCCCGCTACGTAACCTCCAGGAGGCCGGCCTTGTGGACTCCGCCATCCTGGGCTGCACCCGGGAGCGGACAGCCAGGTGGTGTTTCACCGATAAGGGGAGGGCCCAGATGGGAATGGAGCCCATCAGCTGGCATGACGAGGCCCACCGGTGCCGGCTCTTGGAGCGGTTTCCATCCCTCGAATGGTTTTACCAAGTGTTGGGTTCGGTGGAGGAGATGGGCAGGTTTCAGGCCTTCCAGTGGGTTGAGGGCTTGGGTTTCGATGCGGCCGCTAAGTTTGAAAACGGATGGATCGCCCTTTTCTGGAGCGGCTACCTGCAGACCGAGGAGACCATCGGATACCGCCTGGACCGCTTTTCCCAGGACATCAATGAATTGAACAAAATCGGCGAGATGCCATATCCGAGCATGTTCTGCTACGTAGTCTCTGACCGGTGGCAGGCCACGCTGGTCGACCGGGTAACCAAAATTCACAGGATGGATGACATGGTCTCGATTTGGTGCGTCTCCGACGGTACCCGTACCGGAACCCGGGACCCACGACCCAATCGCGGTTGGGTCCATCAACCGGTTGCCCTCCGCAACCTGGGCGGGTGGGCCTGGCCAAAACGGGTTGAGGCCTCGCCATGGTCCAAGGAGCGCGGGGTCACGGTGAGCCGGGTCCTGGACGTCGTCGCCCAGTGGCCCGGTGTCACCACAAGTCAGTGCCGGCAGATGCTGGGTGAAGGCCCGACCGGACGGGGTGCCGACGTGGGCCTGAAAACACTGCGGGAGCACGGTTTCGTCGGACGGGTTCAGAATGGCCGCGCAACCCATTATTACCTGGAAGGTCCCGGCATCCATTGCCTGGTGCGGCGCGACCGGTCCAAACCTACCTCCTACAAACGTCGGGTGCTGGCCAACTCCTTGGTCTATAAGCCGAGGCTGCAGACTCACGAGGAGGGAGTGATGTCGGTGATGGCCCAATTCGCAGCCGCCGGTGTTCCGGTGACCCCCGGTTGGAGGTCCTGGGAGCACCTGCGCAACGCCGCAATTGCTCCCGACGCCCTGGTGTACCTGACGGAAACCCCCCTGGTCCCAAGCTGGCACTACATAGAGTACGAGCGCTCGGCTCGGAGCCCTGCCCGGGTGCAGAAAAAGTTGGCGGGTTACAGTTCACATAGGCGTCAGAACGACTGGCCGGTGATGGTGGTCTGCTGGAACTCGGAGGTCGAGCGTCGTTTCCATGATGTGGCGTTGGACTACGACATTTCCATGTTCACCACCAACATTCAACGCCTGGCGGAATACGGTGCCATCAACAACGGCCAGTGCTGGGCATGGATCGACGTCCCGGTGGTGATTGGCCGAAATCCGGAATTCTAGGAGAGAGCAGTATCATAGGGACGTGAAAAGGGGGTCGGTACTCATGGCAGATTCAGGACGGGGGAGGCCCGCTGCCATACCAGGAACTGCCTCGTAGTCTCCACGGGATTTCCCGGGGTTTTGGAACAAGGCCGGTGGCCCGTGGTAAGAGATTTTCCTGAAGGCGCTAAATGGTAGGCGCGGAGTTGGCATTCCGTATCAGCGACATTGGGCGGTCAGCGGTGGGTGTTTGCACGGTTTCAGGTTACGCGTCTTTCCCTCCTGGGATGATTGCCTTTTGATGGAAACCCTTGAGATGCGATTGCCCCCCTGCCGGAAAATCTTCACAAGAGCGCAGGTGCGGATGTCGTTCTGGTAAGGCCCAGTCCTGGATGGAAACACAATGATCCCCTGGCCTCACCGTCCTGGTCAAACTGGGCGTCTCCATCGGTCTAGCGGTTCACCATGTCACTGTTGCCAGCCGAAGGGGTTTTTCGTGACCAGGTTATGGATTCGTTGCCGCTCGCTCCGGGCGAATTCCTGTTGCCTGTCCATGATTGTTTGAAGGAACTCGCGCTGACGTTGGGTTTGCCAGGACGAGCTTTCCACCTCTATCCACGGTGGCCCATTGTCCTCTATCCCGATCCGTCCGAACTTGTCGATCACCAGCCGCGGCGACCGGGTGGCGGCATTGAGAGCTCCGGCACGGGCGAAATCGACGAGCTTGCTTTTGGGATTGTCGCCATCCGCGTCGGTGACGGTGAGTTCGTACCCGGCGTTCTCTCCCGCCCTATCCGGCAGCCGGTCTGAATAAAAGGACTCGGCGGGGTTGAAGTTGGGCGCAAAGTGTTGGTACGGCTCATATCCGACCCGGTCCCCGGTTGCCGTGTCCTCAAGGGTGACCCTGGCCGGCAGGCGGTTGACGTATAGAGGAGAGTAGCTCTCCTCTACCAGGTAGCAGGCGCCGGCGCTGAGACTGGTCAAATTCGCGTCGGGGATTTCGGGCGGGACCAGGTCCTCGGCCATCTTTACCTTCTCAACACCGAAGTCTGCTTCGAGCCTATCACGGAAATACGCCGACTTGGTGGAACCCCCGAACAGAATGATGGCATCCAGGTCCTTGCGGAAAGCCCGGGGCGCATCGCCCAATCTCAATGAAGGGACGACACCGATGGGAGATTCCCCCTCCGCCCTTTTCCACAGGACCTTGGCGCTGATATATGCTTCTCGCATCGTTGCCAGCGTCCGCCCCGGGAACTTGGCCAGGTCCAGCGTTTCTTCCAGGTCACGCCAGGATAGATTGATGCCGACATCCACGTTTTGTTCCGGACTCGAGGGCCCGAGCAATTCCTTGGCGGTTCGCAACGACTTCTGGTCCCCTTCTTTGTAACCCAGCATCTTGGCCAGAAGGTCGTCAATCATGGCGCCGCCCAGCAGGGGGTGGCCGTGGGAGGCGTACACGGTCATCTGTCCGTCCTCCCCTACCTCGGCAATTGCGCAGTCAAACGACCCGCCGCCCAAGTCATAAACCAGGTATGAGCCCGGCGCAAGGGTTCGAAGTCTGTGGGCCAGCGCCAGCAGCAGTATCGGTTCCTCCACCACGTGGGCAACCTTGCTGCTTCCTCCAAATTCGGACAGCACCCCGGCCAGTTCGCTGCGATATCCCAGGCTCGCGTGCACCGGACAACCTGCGCGCCATTCGAAATCACCGCTTATCCCGGCCCTGTGAATAGCTTCAACCAAAATCAGCCTCATGATTTCTCTGACCGGGTATTGTTGGCCCAGGGCGTCAACGCTCCGAGTTTCGTGGTTCCACCAGTGGGGCCGTTCAACCCGTCCGCCCGTCAAGTGCCAGGAAACAAACGGGTCATCGGACAGTGCCCAACGCTTTATGTTGCGCACGACCACCGTATCGGGACCATCTCGCAAAGCGTCGGCGTCCTGCCCCACCACGGGCATGACCACTCCGCCGGGTTGTCTTTGAAAAGCGACGACCGCCGGCATATTGTAGGAGTCGCCGTCCCCAATCAGGTGCGGTTGAGGCGGCACGTCGGGCTGGTTGGAATCCCAGGTGGCGACACGTACGTTGGTGGTTCCAAAATCCACGCCGACTACCTGCATCAGGAGACCTCCTTAGGGTGTTCCACGCGAGCCTTGATGAGAATGCGGTCTCCGGTCAATTTGCCGCGGACCATGGACCCGGGGACGACCACGCGGACCTGGTGCCCAATAGGGATGTCAACCGGCGCCTGGTGCACGATCGGATTAAAAGGCGCAGTGTCCCCGACCGTTCCGAACTCCTCGGCTCCTCCGGCCTGTAACGCCAGGGCCAGCCTGGCTTCGACGTGGCCAAGCATTTCCTTCGGACTGTACTGCCGGCGGCGAAACGATTGAAGAGTCTCCGCGATCACCGTCAGCATGTCCTGCCGAATGTCCAATCGCGATTCCTCGCGTCCCTCGGCAATTTGTGAGCGGAGGCCTTCGACCTGTCGGCGCAGCCGTTCTTCCTGGCTGTTCCCCTGTTCCAGCTTGCCTTCAAAGGCTACACGTTGTCTCTCCATGTCATCGGCGAGGCGTTGGTGGAGATCAACAATCCGCTTGCGGCCATCGGCCAACAGGCCAGGCCACACCGGATCGTTTCCGTACGCCAAGGGGTCAAAAAGCGCCTCTCCGATTGCCCGGGACGCTTGATCTGCGAACTGGCTTTGACCATCCTCCAGCAACATGCACGCCAGGACCGACAGGCTCAGCCGTCCGGCTGCTGTTTGAACTGCGGCCGCGTGGCGGCTGTTGGCTACGTAATCCAGAACTCTTCCTTTCGACGCCCCCGTAGCTGACCGAACCATGAGGTCCCGAATGAGTTGGACCCGGTCGTCGCCGGGGAGGATGTCCACCATACGGTCAAGTTCGGCAATACGGCGGGCTGGATCGCTGAAGCCGAAGGCGGCCAGGGCTATCTCCCGCGCCAGAACTGCCTGGCCCCGGCGTCCCAGTTTTGCAGATGAAGCCTGGAGCACGTCTCTCACGCCGTTCCTGGAGTCCTCAAGGGCCTCCCACATCCCCCGGGCGAATCCCCGCCGCCATTGGTCCGGTTGGGCCGCCAAGTCGCCCGCGCTGAGCAGCCAGGCCACGGATTCTTCGTAGGGCTTCCCATCCTTGGAGTCCTTGGCCACCCTGGTCAGCCGCGCCAGGATTTCCCCGGTCAACTCGGACAAATCGTCCGGGTTCCCCGGGTCCACACACTTGCGCCACCTCAATGACCCCCTGCTAACAGCTTCCGCCCAACGTTCCGCGGCGGTCGGCGTAGCGCTGCCCGAAGCCAGGAATTCTCTGGCTCCCCAGATTGTCCGCCGGATTGCCGGCTCAATTTCATGGCTGGATATCTTCGCGAGTGCGTTGGATACCGGCCTGGTCGGAGAAGGCGCCGGAGGTGGCCCATCAACCTCGCTCAAGAGCCACTTTCTCCACTCTCTCAATGAGGGTGGTTTCTTCGTCGGGGCTTTGGTTTTCTTGGCGGGCGGAGCCAACGGCTCGTGAGGGACGTCGTCAACCCTGGTGACCAGGGTGATCGAACGGTCTTTGCCAACCCGGAAATGTGCCGACGACTTCGTCGCCGGTTGCACCTGTTTCCACCAGGTGGCCCACTTGGGGTCGCGTACCACCCGGCCTTCCAGTTTTTCCTGGATGTCCTTGGCTTTGCCCCTTCCGCCACTGTCAGCCAACGCCAACGCCACCAGCTTCAGGGGCGCTTCGCTGACCCACGGCTGGACCTCTTCCGGACCATCCCAGGTCAACGCGGCGAGGCCGTCATCCGGCAACCTCTGCAGCGAATCCACCAACGACCTACGCATGCGGTGCTCCGGACGGCTCCGGAAATCGATTATCAAAGTCTCGCCGCCATCCTCTTCGGCCTTCACTTTTCCGACGCCAAACGAATGGTGTTGAACCATGTTTCCTGGCTTCAAGTCCCTGCCAGCCATGTTCCTCCGCCTGCCTTCAATACAGGATTTCCACTGTTTTAGCCCGCCATACCTTTCCCACGCCAAGGACCTCTACCGGGTCGAGGCGCGCCTGCAGCACAACGTTGGTCCGGACGCTCTTACCGACTTGGTTCCGTGGGCACAAAAACGTATAGCTGAAATAATCTATCGCCGCCGGGTCAGTGGCAATCTCATCCACTCGAAGCGTGATCTGGACCGGGTCCGTATCTCCTATTCTGTTTGCCAGATGGGTAAAGCCTATGGAGTCTCGCCCCAATTGGTACCGCTTCGCGAGGTCGGGGTCGGACCGGTGTTGGACCACGCCGACGACCTCCACTGCAATCGACCCCATCGCCTCAATTGCCATGGTGTCGCGTTGCCGGCTCCTGCTTTCTCGGGCACGGAGAACGATTTCGGGGTCAATCAATTGTCTTCCTGACCGTAGTTCCGGAAGGAGGTCCGTCCGGGGCGGAGTCCCTCTGAGGATCGAGACGTCGAGCATCGACCCCCAAGACGAGGGACCTTGGATAGTCCGGGGCCGCTGTCCCACGAGGACCCTTGTGCCTTACAACGCAGTCGTGAATGGGCCAGGGTTCACCCAGTTCGTCGAAGAATACCCGGCTCCCACAGTCACACGAGAAGAAGAAGACGGATGCACCGCAGGTGTGGCATTTAGTTGGGAATGTTTTCGTGTTGCAGATTATCCCGTGAACCGCTATCACGTCTGCTCCCAAGGGTCAATCGGCTTTCGAAACCCCATCATACCAAAACGGCCAATCCCATTGTCCGGCCAGTGGCAGCATCCGGGCAATGGCATCTCGATGGGAATCATTGAGTTGTGTGAAATGGGGGTTTCCGGTCGAATGCGGTGTGGTAATGATGGCGAGGGACGGAAAGGCCGAGGAGAAACGAAATCGATTCCAGGTCGATTTTCTGTTTTCGCGCTCCACTGGACCCCGCGCAGCAATCCGTACAACCTGCAGGACATCATGGGAGAGGTCGAATTCTTGCTTCAGTCCTCATCAAGTCAGCCCAACTGCCGAGCCCGCCTCACCATTCACATTTGCAGGTCGTCCAGAAACTCCGACACAGGCGTTACACCGCAGACCAATAGGTGATCCCGGGCGCGGGTGCAGGCCACATAGAACAGGTTTCGTTCGGTGTTGTAAACCTCTTCCAGGTCTGCCTCGTCGGCGATGGATTCCACTCGGGACTGGAGGGGGATGACCTCCGAGTCACAGGCCATCACCGCCACGGCGCGGAATTCAAGGCCTTTGGCCAGATGCATGGTGCCGACCGTCAAACAGTCCTCTTCCGCCTCCTCGTCTTCGTCAAGTATGGAGTAGGGTAACCAGCTTCGTTCAACCGCTGCCACAGCCCGTCTGATCTGGTCTATCGAACGAACGAATAGGCCGATTTCGCCGGGCTGAAGTCCTTCTCTGAATCTGGCGGTCAGCCAATCGCTCACTGCGGAGAATTCAGCCTCTTCGTCTTCCAGGACTTGAATGGCAGGTTGTGGTCCGTTGAACACCGAGACTGTACCTTTCCGTTCCTCCGAGTTGCCGTCAACGTCGGAGATTTCGGGGTCCAGGAGACGGTCTGCCTGCGTCCTGATCTGGTGCGAAGTGCGGTAGTTTATCCGCAGGTTTTGGGAACGGCCCCGAACATCAACACCGAGTTCTTTCCAGGAAAAAGGCTGCTGGAAGATGCGTTGGCCCAGGTCACCCGCGAAAAAGAGTCCATTGGGGCGGCCACCGGCGAGAGCTGCCAGGAATCTCAACTGGGCGACGCTCACGTCCTGGGCCTCGTCCACCACAATGAAGTCAAAGGGAGGATGGCCCGTTTCCGAAATATATCGAGTCAGTTGTCCGAACGTTTCGGACTGGGTCAACAACCCCTGTCCTCGTAAGCCAGACCTGACCCGTTGGAATACCGGCCATAATGACTTTCGTTGCGTTTCTGATAGCCTGCGGTAGCGGCCGATGCGGGCTACATCTCGATAGTCGTCCCAATTGTCCAACTGCCAGGCGTCCACAACTCGCTCCCACTCCGTCAGGAGAAAGGCCTGGGAGAAATTGGTCCCGTCCTTAACGGCGGCGTCTTCGACAAGTGCGCCAATGGTCTCCCGTCCAGCGAATTGCGGCGGGCCAAATTGGGCTTCGTAAAGGCTAGTGCCTACGGCATCCAGCGAGTCCACCACTATTTTTCCGTTTGACGGTACTTCTTGATGAACCAGGAGTTCCAGCTTGGCCCTCAACAGATTCGCCAGGGCGTCGGAGAAGGTGGTCAGCAAGATGCGGGCGTCCGGGTTGGACTTGGCCAGGAATGCTGCCCGGTGGAGGGCCACAACGGTCTTGCCGGTGCCGGCGGAGCCGGAAACCCTGGCGGGGCCGTTGTAGTTCCGCTCCACCAGTCCCAGTTGGGCTGGATGCAGGAAGATGGTCCACTTTTCCCAGGGGTATTCCAGAGCCTCGGCCAGTTCTTCCACGTTACGCATGACTCGGAAGCGGCGCAGGGCGTCGGGGTGACTAAAGGGGTCGGCCCCAGAAGGAGCAGGAAGGGACGGCTGCGGCGTCTTGCCCACGGCCAGTTCCAGCAGGGCCTCCGCCGCTTCTGACGGCAGGTGGTCGGCTAGATCCAGCACGCTGTCTTCGTCGGCGGCCCTGACCTCTTCCAACCATTCCAACGGAACCCCATAACCGAGCAGTTGGTCGTCGGGAAGGTAGGCGAAGGGCAACGGCGCAGGGGGTGCCTGCTGCTCGGCCTCCACGGAAACTGGAACGACTACCTCCTGCACCACCTCCCGCAACTCCACCAGCTGAGCCGCGCCGGTGGTGGGGTGTACCTCCAGCCGGCGGCGCTCGGCCCACCGGTAGGCGTCATCGTGGCTGTCCACATAGCAGAGAACGGCGTTCTCCCCAGCTCGGTGCAGGATGATGCGCAGGTCGAGGTTCACCCTCGCCGACCAGAAGCCGGGGTCCCTGGCGCCGGTCACACGATGCAGGCTGAGGCTGGGATGGGCGATGTTGGTCTGCAGGTCGAAGGCGGTGGTCTTCGCCGCCCTCTGCTGGTAGTTGGGCAGCTTGGCGAGGCTGGCGGTGAAGGTGTCAGCTATGCGGAACTGCATGGTTTTCCTTTGAGTCTTCCTGCTTATTTAGTCCACAGCCTGCCAATCCTCCCTGGCAGATTCGACTGTCATCAGTCTTTCTTGCACGCTAACCAATCTCCTTTGTAGCGGCTCTGCATCAGGTGAGTCAAAGTAAGTTCCCAGATAGTCCCGAGCCGCTTCAACCACAAAGATGCCTAGAGGACTGAGAAGACCGCCATCAGTATTGAGGCGTTCGTAATTGGGCTCGAATCCATCGTCCTTACGCTGTAGATGGTTCTTGACCAGATCGACCCAATCACCATGAACAGCGTGTGACGGTATTCTTTCCAATATTGTATATGCCGGCCAGTCGTACCCAAGAACGGTAAGCTTGTCTCGAAAACTCCCACCCCAACTTCCTGATTTCGGGTTAATTTCCTCGACCGCTACTCCCGACAGCTCGCAGGTATCTATTATCGAACTGAGCATATTCTGTTCTATCGTAAGCTGCTCTCCACCTGAGGCCATTATGTTAGCCTGAATGAAATCGTAGAGTTCTCGCTCTGCTACAAGACTATGCTTAACGAATCTGTCATAAACTTCTTCATCGTTCTTAAATACCAAATACCGAAGATTGACTGCCGATTCGATAATGCACCTGTTAAGTGCTTGAATCGTTTCCCCATGCTCATTGTCCACCGACAACTTAGCTATAGAGACCATGTACTTGGCGATGCGGACTAGCAGACCTGCACAAATGGCCTGGTCACGGCTCAGTTTAATTGACTCCTCGGAGTCGCCAAGATGAAAATCACTGCTGACACAAACCAAGCTCGCGGCCTCTTTATACAGTTCGAACACCAAGGGTCCGAATTGATCATTTGTCCGGCAAGCCTCCAGCATTTCCTCAGTTACGTTTATGGATGGTCCCAGCAAAGCCTCCATTTCATCGTGAAGTTCCATCAAAGCACCCCGGATTCTAGTTTTCCGTAGTTTCGCTTGAAATTACGGCCCATAGCAAGAGTGGGTCGAGGTCACTCGCATCACCCCACCCGAAAAACCTTCATCACCTCGTCGCCCAGGTGGTTGATAACCTTGACGGCTATCCGCCCCGACTCCGGCCTCGGGAACGGACGCGACGTGGCGCTGTGCAGGGTGGCCCAGGCGTCCTCGTCTATTTCGGCCTTGAGGGTGGTCTTCAGGGACTTGTAGGGGTCGCCTGCGCCGAGGAAGTAGGCGTGGCGGACGAAGAAGCTTTCCTGGTTGTAGTTTGTGTCAAGGAACCAGCAGGCGATCCCGTCGGGGCCGTCGCTACGTACCTCGCCGGTGTTGGGGTGGAAAACGTCCACGCCGTTGACCCGCACCTGGAGTTGCCCGTCGTCGAGGTTCTCAACGTCGATGTCCGGCTCGCCGAATATGACGAAGAGGTTGCCGTTGCCGGTGTTCTTAAGCTCCCCGGCCATGTGCAGGTCGGCATTCATGCGGGCCTTGAGCACCGGGATGCGGCCCAGGCTCTCGAACTCGGTGGTGTGAGCTTCATAGTTGAAGGCGCAAGCAATGAGCACGTCAAACCCGCACTCGGCGGCTTCCCGCGCCGCTTCCACCAGGTCGGGTCGGGAGACGGTGCCGAACTCCGGGCCGACAAAGATGGCGGCCCGCTTCTCGGGGCCCCCCGGAGGGTCATCGTGGTCAAGCGCGGCCCCTTCGATATACCGCCCGTCGGCGCAGACCAGCCGGCCGGGCCAGGGCGTGAGAGAGGTGAAGTTGATACGGTCCTCTTTGTGGGCCTGCTGGACGCCGGAGCGTTTCAGGTTGTCCAGGATGACCTGGCCGAAGTCGTAGCCCGTGCCGTAGCCGTTGCGCGCCTCGGCGATGCCGTCGATCACGTCGCCGTTCTCGTCCACGCCCAGCACCCGGTGGGGGGAGATGCTCTCCACGGTGAAGGGCCCGGCCACCCGCACCTTGCTGCGGTCCTCGTAGGGCTTGTCGTACAAATATTCGTACTCGGCCCGGGCGGCGATGGATGCGTCTATCTCCCTCTGCCGGGCGATGCGCACCTCCCACCATTGTCGGTGCAGCTCCTGCGCCTGCTCCGGCCACGACCCTTCGGCGTCGCGAGGAATCTCCCACTCCTCCCAAGACGTCTCCAGAGCCAGGTTCAGCTCCTCACGCAACGGTTCCAGCTTCTCCTGGTTCTCCTCCCAGATGACGTCGGTCTCAGCGTTGTGGGCGATGGCACCCAAAGTGATGTGTGGCACTCGCTCGTAGACGAAACCTTGCCGCACGTTGCCATAGGTGGGCGTCTCCGACGGGGCGCGGCGTGAAAGCTCAGCTTCCTTAAACTGCCCCTCCCGGCTGTCGCCGAGGATGTAGTAGGGATAGCGGGCGCCCATAATTCGGGCGCGGGCCAAGGCCAAGGCAACGCGGGAGGTGTCGATGGTGATCCACCGTCGCCCCCACTGTTCGGCCACGTAGGCGGTGGTGCCTGAGCCGCAGGTTGGATCCAAAACCAGGTCGCCGGGGTCGGTGGTCATCAGGATACAGCGTTGGATAACCCGTACCGTGGTCTGAACTACGTAAACTTTGTCTGCCATAAAACTGCTTGACGTATCTTGCCAAGTAGTGGTCATCGGGTAGGCGGCGAAATCGTCAATATATCTCTTGTAATACAATCCGTTTCCGGATCTAATCAACCTATTGGCTATCGCAAGGTGATTGAGACCGATTTCGTCGGTTTTCCAACAATAGCGTTTGTTCGAATTGTAGGTATACCTTTGAAAAGTATAAGCGCCTAGGTCAGCGGGATTAGGGGTCCTAGTGCCGTAAAGATTGTCCAACGAGAAAACCCGTTCTCCTGCAGGGATGAGTGCGGGGTTTTCTCGTTCCTCACTACTCATCCGACGAAGGGAATTTCCGTCTTCAGACTCAATGTTTGTATAGTTAGTAGCGCCAGACTGACCGATTTTCTTGTCCAATAAGAGATTCCGGTACTTCGCCTTAGATTTTTCACGGGCGTACCAGACCAGATAGTCCGATGATGAGGACAGATAGTTTGAAGTTTGAGCAGATGCCTTCACAAAGGAAATTAAACCCATGAAATTCTCTTCCCCGAACACCTCATCCATCAGCGCCCGCACGCGGTGGACGTTCTCGTCCCCAATTTGCACGAAAATCGAGCCGGACTCGGCCAGCAGGTCGCGCGCCACGGTGAGACGGTCGCGCAGGTAGGTCATGTAGGAGTGGATGCCGTCGCGCCAGGTGTCACGGAAGGCCTTGACCTGCTCCGGCTCCCGGGTGATGTGGTCGCGGTTGCCGTCGCGCACGTCGCGGCTGGTGGTGGACCACTGGAAGTTGGAGTTGAACCGGATGCCGTAGGGCGGGTCGATGTAGATGCACTGCACCTTGCCCTGTAGCCCCTCCCGCTCGGAGATAGAGGCCATCACCTGCAGGCTATCGCCCAGGATCATCCGGTTCTGCCAGTAGCCTTCGTGCTGGTAGAACTCGGTGCGGTCCGCGCCCTCGGGCAGCCCGTTGAAGTCGGCGAACATATCTATCTGGTGTTCGTCTGATTCCCGGTTCTCCCTGGACTGGCGCAGCAGGTCGGCGATGAGCGCTTTGGGATGCACCTTCTCCTGGATGTACAGGGGCGGGACGTTGACTACCAGGTCGTCCAGGTCCTGCTCGTCCTTGCCCCGCCAGACCAACTGGGGGTCCAGGTCGCGGTTGCGCCGCCCGTAGGCCACGCGCAGGGGTGACTCCTGCTCCTCCCGCACCAGGGACTGGTACTCCGCCGTGGGGATGTTGGTGCGGGTTTCCTGCTCGTGGCGCAACGCCTCAACAGATTTACCTGGGGACTCACCGGCGGCGGCGCGGGTTCTTCTGGGCCTGGGCATATTGGTTTCCTCCGATTCGGGGGCGTTGCCGGGAGCAACTACCCTTCGGGCTATTGTATTGCTTCCAGCGCAGAACCATTATCAAGGCGATAGATAAAGAATCCGCGATCTACCGTGAAGATTCGTCTCAGAGCCAGGGATTCCGCTGTTGCAACCAGAGAGGCGTCTGCCAGCGCCATTGGAGTGTCCCGGTATTGGCGCATCAACTCCTCAATCCGGTCAGTTTCTTGGTCGGTAGTCAAGTGTAATTCAAGCCGCTGTGACCGTCGCAAATTCCAAAGGTCTGCCTGATAAGAATATCCTCCGGCCCGACTCAAGAAGTGCATCGCTTCGGTGAAACACTGCCAGGTAGTTAGCATCACTTCCACCCCCAAGGTTAGGGCAGATTCGGTGCATTGGGCATGATGAGGGTCGGCAGAGTCTAACAGGGCAACCAGAGGCCCGGTATCAGTCAGAATCATCGGGCCATTCCCGATACTGGTCCTTATATGGCCGTTCGTGCTCCAGAAACTGGAGATACAGTTTATGCCCTTCCTCGCTCAAATGGCTCTCACGCTTCAGGAATAGCAGATAGCGTTCCCGTTGGCTCAATTCCTGCTGGGCCTCGCTCAGCCCGAGCTCAAATTCTCGGAATTTCATCATGTCTTCCCACTGGCGCCGGTGCTGCTCTGCGAGGTGGTCAGCGTACTCCTCGCTTCTGCGCCGTGAGATGTCTTCGATCTGAGGTTCACTGCCACCGGCGTCGGACAGCAAACTGGCGGCTTCATTTGCTGCAGTCCTTTCCTTTTGGATGGTTATATCGGAGACCAAGAAGTTGAAGCCGGATTCAATGTCATACACGGCGGTAAATTCGGCGAAGGCCCAGCGGCCATACTGGCCCAGAGCGTTGACACCGGGCAGCCAGTAGGCTTCCATCGTGTTCTTCTTGTCCTTGGCATCCTCTCCACGGTACCCCTTGATTTCCACGATGAGGTTCAGCAGGTCGTCCTGACCGTCGTCCACCTGGACGATGAAGTCGGGGATATAAGTGCGCGGAGTTGACCCATACAGGTAGGGAACCTCCAGGCCCAGGTTGTGGTTCTTGACGTAGGCCATCACGTTGGGATGGGACTCCACGGCCCGGCAAAACTCGGCTTCCCAATCACTGTCGAGCACCGCCAGGTTCACGTGGCACTTCCGGGAGTCGGTCGTCCAGATCCCGGTCTTGGAAGTCGTGAAGTTGACGTGGCGCGTTGAGCCGGTGGGATTGAAAGAGTCCAACAACGCCTTGATGGACCGCTCGCCCTGTTTGCTGGTGATGGCGGCGGTGATGCGGTTACAGGCCATGTCTGCCAATGACTGGTACATCAACTGCGCCGGAAAGGCGCCGCCCCGGCAGACCAGGCAGGTGTCCAGCCACTGTTTGACCACGTTCCTCAGCTTGCCAAACAGGTGCATCTTGATGTCCTGGTTGGGATCCCGCCACTTGGTTTCCAGCAACCGCTTGGTCAGGTGCAGCACCAGGCTGGAAGTGCGAAGGTCGCCGGTATGCACCAGGTTCAGGTCAACGCCTTCGCCAATGATTCCCTCATTCCTGGTCTGCGTTGGTCCGACAAGGTCCGGAGTCAAGTCCAGCTTGGAGTCGCCAGTGAAGTTGGCAACCAGGTCTTCCTTGGGTGGGTCTTCCCGGTATCCGGAAACCCGGGGGAAGGTTATCTCCAGGTGGTCCCGATCCGGGCGGATGGCTCTGACGTGCACCGTTTGACGCGGTTTGCCGGGCCCCACCACCACGGGCCGGGCGGTGAAATCGAAGGGAATGCCCAGCACGTCAGCGTATTCCACGTTGAACCGGTCCTCTTCGTTCAGGTCGTAGGACTGGCGCCTGAGCGCCCGCCCAACCACCTGCTCACACAGGAGTTGGGTGCCAAAGGCCCGCACCCCCAGCACGTGGGTCACCGTGTTGGCGTCCCAGCCTTCGGTGAGCATGGACACCGATACCACGCAGCGAATTTGCCCGCCCAGCCGTCCCTCCTTGCCGACGGTGTTCATCACTTCTCGCAGCAACTCTTGCTCGGTGATGTTGTCGGCGTCCTCGCGGTTGCCGGAACGGGCGACGCGGTCCCGCCGGAACCAGTCAATTTGTGCCGACGCGGCCCGGCGGAAGTCATCGCTGAGCTTGTCGCCGGACTCCAGTTGCTGGCTGTCGATCAGCAAAGTACGGGGAATTGGGTGGCGATTGTCGTATTCGTCGAAGTTGCGAAATAGTGGCAGCCGCCCGTTTTGCACAGAGGTAGAGCCGTCTTCGTTCTCCCGCTCGAATCCAGAAATAAAGTCATACACCAGCTTGGAAGTCGAAGTATTGTTGCAAACCACAATGAAGCAGGGCGGCACCGTTGTTTCGTTCGCTTCCCACTGCTCGTAGGTGGTTTTGTAGTGCCCGTAGAGAGCTTCCAGGGCCGTTTGCAGCGTAGTGGGCAAATTGAGTGGGTCCAGGTTGCCGGTCCGGCTTCTTCCGGCCCGGGGCATATCCTCCCGGATATGCTCCCACAGGTTGCGAAAGACCGGCACCTGCTCCCCGGGGATGTTGTCGGCTACCGGGACCCGGGGCAGCTTGACGATCCCGCATTCGATGGCATCCATCAGGGAAAAGTCGCTCGCCGTCCAGGGGAAAAGGGTGCCCTCGGCATAACCGGAGCCCCGGAGGAAGAAAGGAGTGGCCGACAGGTCCACCACCTGACGGACGCCCAGCTTTCGATTGACTATCTCCAGGCCGGAAATCCACGTCCGAGCTTCTTCGCTGTTCTTGGTCGCTTCCTGCCTTTCTTCCGCCGTCAAAGGCCGTTCATCTTCCTCGCCTGGCTTGCGCCGGTAGCAATGGTGTCCCTCGTCGTTCAGCGCCATTACGTTCTTCATGGCCATCAGTTCGGGCATCACCCGCTGGATCATCTGACCTTCGGTTTCCAGAGTTTCCGGGGGCTGTCCCGGTCCTTGTAACAGCGCGCGCCCCCCGCTGGAAATTTCAAGGCGCTCCCGCAACCGCAGGGCGTGGTAGTTGGTAATGACAATCTTGGCCCGCTGGAGGTCCTCCAACATTTCGCCTGGCACGAGTTCGCGGCTGGCGTAATAGCTGTCCGGGTCGTTGGGCTGGAGGACCCGAAGGCGGTCCTTGATAGTGAGGCCGGGGGTCACTACAAGGAAGCCGCGGGTAAACCGCCGGCTGTTTGGATGCCGGACGGCGTTGATGGTCTGCCAGGCGATAATCATGGCCATGACGGTGGTCTTGCCGGCGCCGGTCGCCAGTTTCACGGCAATGCGTGACAGCTCCGGGTTGGCCTCCTGGTTGACGTCGACCAGCCGGTCCAGGACTCTCCTTTCCGCCGGACTGAGCCTGGGAGCAACCTCGGTAAGCCAGATGAGGGTTTCCACGGCCTCAACCTGGCAGAAAAACGGGCGATAATTACTGAAGTTGTGCTTTCGCCAATGGAGGAGCAATCGGGCCGTTTCCGGGGTTACGCCCCAGTTGTTTGGACCGGGAATGTTCCGCCACTGGTCAACGTGGCGCCGAATCTCGTTCACCGCCGCCGTCACGTCGTACTGTTGCTCTTGTGTTGAAAGGCCGATTCCCTCATCAATGACAAACTGCTGCTGTCCGCCCCTGGCCCTTCCTCGCTGCCTGGGCTTGGGGATAGGAGTCACGAATTCGGCCCCCCTACGGCTGTCTATGATCTGTTGAGTAGGTTGCCCATCTTCGTCCAACTCCCAGTGTTGAGAGGGATATTCGTATGGCGAGTTGATTATGGGCCGGTCAAAGAATGGGTTTTCCATGATTCTCACCTTTAGCTGGGCCACAAACCACGATTTACTGGCCACAGCGCGTGGAGCACCCCGGGGCGTTGGTCTTGATAGTCCTTCGGCGCAGGGCGATGGGCATCGGCCTTGACACACAGGGACCAGCTTGTCAGTCCCCATTTTAGGCACCGGGCCATTTATCTGCAAAGAACGGCAGGACCCCACGGAGTGGAACGCCGTTCACAACCAACACTTCTCAGCGCCACCACCCACACAACAATCGTGGCTTTTGTCTGGACCTGACTAACCCGAGAAGATTCCAACCGGTTTTTAGCGCGGTTCGGGGTTTTGGCTTTTCGTCCCGCTTCTCCTGATTACATGAACCGGAATCTTTCATTCCTATTGGGATAACTCTCGGGTGAAGGTCAGACATGCTGAACATCGCTTCAGGTTGGGTCGCCGCTCTTTCGAAGTCAGGACAATACCGCTCTTCCATGGGTGCAACCAAACTCGGCGAAATCCGGGTGCTCGTCGATATGAATCAACAGGTGATTGGGATCGATGAAGTCCCTCAACTGCTTGGATGTGAATTGGAACGAGGTGGAGTCTCTTCTGTAGCGGTAGAGCGGCTACAGCATCATCTTCCTCCCATCCGCGTCTCTGGGTCCATTCTACTTGACCAAGTTGTCTCTCGGCACCGACTTTTTCAACAGCCCAGACCCTGGATAACAACATTCGTGGAGCGGTTGTGGCGGACGGTAAAGTACGAGGAGGTCTACCTGAAAACCCACGTCAACGCGGGGAGGCCCGTCGGCTACTGGGAGCATACTTCCGGTTCTACAATAACCAGAGGCCTCATCAAGCCCTGGGCTACCGGACCCCGGCCGAGGTGTTCCACGGGGAGCAGGAAGTCCAGGAAGTCCAGGAAGTCGGGGAAGAGTCTAATAACAGGAGGTGTTCACTCGGGACAGGGTCGGTATTACTGGCAGGAGGGCCGGGACTCTCACTTAACTCCGCTTTATTTCTGTCCAACTAACCGGGTCCACCTCAGTGATAGGTCAGCTCGAGGGGCGGGATGCCCCACCTTCACGGCGCACCACAGCTTCTTGAAGGGTCAGGGTATGGAATAGTCAGTCCTGTCGGTGCCTCTCCAGCTCAGCCTCCAGTTCCCGGACCCGGGCCTCGGCGGCCATACGCGCCTCCCGCTCATTGGTGGCGCGGGCTTCAAGGTCTTCGTATCGGACGATGTGGTTCCCGGTCTCCGGGTCGTGCCAGCCCAGATGTCCGTGGTCCCATCGGATGAGGAGGTTGAGCACGCTGCTGTACCCTTGCAGGATCCCTTCTTCGACGGTCTCGATGGGGACCGATTCATATTGGCCATCGACGAGGTGTGCGCCGGAGAGACGGGTCCCGTGGAACTCCCCGGTCTCGTCGAACCGCCAGTATTCGGGGATCCCCAAGTCGGCGTAGGCTGCCCTCTTCTCCACCACATCCTGCCGGCCGGTGCTCCGGGAGGCGATTTCCAGGACGAAGTCCGGCGGTTTCCCCTGCCCCAAGATGATGTATCCGTTGTTTTCCCGGTAGGTCTCCGGGTCAGCCTCCAGCGCGATGAGCAGGTCCGGTGCCATCCGATCTGCCGCAGGAGTTCCCGGCGCCCTGGTTAGGTACCTTTCGCCGGCGACGATGGTTGTTTCGGGGTTGCCCAGGTGGCGGGCCACGTGGTGGACGCTGCCGCTCAGTGTCAGGTGGTCGAAGCTGGTCATGTCGTCTGGATTGCCCTCCGGGGGGTCGGGGAGGACGAAACTCCCCCGGCGTTTCTTATCGGCGGCCTCTGGATGTTGGGTGGCCATGTCGGACCTCTCCGGTCAGGCTGCTGTGTATCGGGTTTATTCGCCGCGGGTCTTTGGTTCCCAGGTCCGGTTGGGGATGCCAGGGCAGGATTGCTCACGGGTTCCGGTGTGGGGCCGCGGCCCTCAAGGCCGGGCCGCGTATTCTAGCCCACCGTTCCCCGCAGGGGAAGGGAACAGTGGGCCCTAAGGTCTGAGGCTGATTTCCCGTCCGATACGCCCATGTTCCTGACAGTTGGCAGTCGTGGGCCGTGGGTCAGGTATGTTCAAATACTCCTGACGAGAGGAACTGCCTTAACTGAGGAGTTGGGTATCATGCCGAACCGGGAGTTTCCAAACGACGAGGACCGCCTTTCCGGGTTCCTGCGGAAGAGCGTGAACCGTTTCATGGGCAACCTGGACATCATGGAGAGGGCTTCGGACACGCATGAGGGCGGCGTTCACGACGAGGAGTGGGTCCGCTTCTGCCTGGTCACCTCTCTGGTCCCCGATATCCTGGCTGCGGCCTGTGGGGTCTTCGACTACGACGCCGAAGTGCTGAACGACAAGATTCCGGCCCTGCTCAAACGTGCTCTGACTCCTCTCCCGATGGACGTATCATTTATCGGCGATGCGATGTCAGCGTTGCCCGACCAAAGGCGGATTAGGATTGTCTCTGTGAACCTGCATGGCGGCCTGGGTAACTTCACTCTGGCGGACGAGGCGATTGAGTCGTTCGACGCTGCCCTTTATGAAACTTTGGACATTGCCGACTCGGCCATCGAGGGGGACTGGTGGTTGGCTCCGTGACTTAACGTTCTGGCATACATCGGTGTTGACACCGTAAGCGTGTTGAAGTTGACCGGGAAATGGGATCCTTCAAATGGACCGCCTAATTCGTCAACTCCAGCAAAAGATAGAGCCGAACTATCGAGGAGGGACACAAACTTCGGTAAGTCCATGTGCCTCCTGAGAATCGCATCGTCTGGGAGTGGCGTAAAACTGGGATGCGCTTCGTACATAGAACCGTCTCGCTACAAAAGGTGCGGAATTATCTGCCGTTTTGATGGCTACTATGGTTCGCGTAACCGCTGTTCAGTTAATGTTCAAGGTCCCGCCTTCAGGGCGTTCCGGACCGTCTTTTCGTTGACCTCCAGGAGTTGCGCGATCTTCCTACCCGACGCGCCGGTGTCCTTCATGCGCCGGGCCAGCTGCACCTGGTCGTCGGTGAGAGACCTCCGACGTCCCAGGGTCTTGCCCCGGGCTCTTGCCGCCGCCAAGCCCTCCCTGGTGCGCCGGCGTCCCACTTCCCGCTCCTGGTCTGCCACCCACGCGGCCATGCTGACCATCTGGTGGCCGACGAAGGCCATGGGGTCGTCGGGCTCCAACTCGAGGAACTGCGTCCACCCCTCCGTCTCGTCCAGGGACCTGATCTTCACCCCCCGGGCCCTCAGGGCGATGATGCACTGTAGGGTGTCCAGCCACCGCCGTCCGATCCTGTCGATGCGCACCACAACCAAGATATCGCCCCCGGAGAGGCGCCCGTCCAGGCGGTGCCAGCCGTGGCGCTGGTCTGTGCCGGTGGCCCCGGAGACACCGATGTCCCGGTAGACGTTGTCACTCTGGACGCCGGCTTCGCGAAGTCGGCGTTCCTGGCTGAAGGGGTCCATACCGGCGACTCCCTCCGAAAAGTGGCGGCTGGCCCGGATGTATCCGAAGAAGGTCATGCGGTCAGGTTGTGTTTTATCCGCGCTGGCCGCAACACGGAAATGACACCCGGTGGGGATGCGGAAAAAACGGGGTTTCCTACGCAGAGTCGGACGGGGGGTTGTCCGATACAAGGAGCACCAGCGTCGCCGTAGGTCCTGTCATTGGTCCTTAAACAGGCCGCCCGCATCCAAAGATTCCCCAGCAACAGACCTTCACACTGGAGGGTGCTTCGTATGAACGCCTCAACGTTTTCGAGGTCTTCAGCCAGCGCTACAAGCGGGGCTAAATCCTGGTGATCACCAACCTGCCCTTCGACGAGTGGACCGAGGTGTTCTGTTCGGAGAGGATGACGGGGGCCTTGCTGGACCGGCTCACCCACCACGTCCACATCCTGGAAATGAACGGCGAGAGCTGCCGGCTCAAGCGTAGCAGAGAGGGAGTTGCCTCCCAAACTCGAGACGAGCATCACGAAGAATAGGTTGCATCAAGACCTTCCTGCCCGTCCTCTGTTGTCCCACCCGACAGCATGGCATTTCCCCGAACAAGTGGAGCGGATATTTATGCTGGCCAGTTAGCCAGGACGCTTTTGCTGAACGTCAACACCCCAGTGGCCCAACATGCCTCCGCCATTGACAGATGATTGAGTCCTTGAATTTTCTTTCGGTCGATTCATAACTTGATATTGTGTTCCGGTTCAGCCCGCTGATCTGGGCGGGCATGCCCTGGGTGAGGCCCGCCCAGATCAGCGGGCACGTCTGAGCTTCTCCTGTGTCGACATCGTCTTCTGTTTCGAATTCTGGCTGGCAGTCCTGGACATTCTTCCGGCTCTCCGATTTTGTTGATCGTATTGCGTTGCTTAAGGTTCCTGGTGTCCAGGGGCTTGAATGTTGAGAGCCGTCCGTCCCTATCCGCTGGGATCATTTCCTGGGGCTTGAACTGTTCCGTGAGGCTGGTGGACTGGGCGACCACTATGATCTGAGTTCCCTTTGTTTTGAGGAGTGGGGATGAGGTTCTTATCCGGTCTCTTGGCATGTCCGTGTCGCTGGGTGGAGCCGTGGGAGGGGTTCGTCTAGTTCTATGACGTCGGGCATGGAGGCCTTGGTTTGTAGTCTTATTTACTGTTCTGCTGGCCGGTTTTGTCTTTCAGTTTCTTCCACTGCTGTCATGATTGATTCGACTGCATCAAGGATGTCTCGGGCTATGACGTGCTTGTCCAGCGGCATGTGTTCGTGGCTGTATATTTGCCTGCCTGCGAATGCGGTTAGGTACTGGTGATTCCGACCTGGGATCTCTTGCTCCTTGGGACAGACTGAGTACTCTCTTATTTTCTCCATCAGGATTCGCAGGTTATGACCGTCGCTTCCCCCGGTGGGGTAAGGTTTGCCGTGAACTCCTAGCAGTGTTTTGTAGGCGTTCTCCAGCGCCTGTTGGGCGATATGTCCGAATGTCTTGTCGCTCTGCCGGTCGAGGATGTTTACTTCACGCAAGAGTTCAATATCGCTGGCGTAGCTGATGCTGTCTTTTCGGCGGAGGTCCACATCTCCCCAGTCAATCTTGTCTCTGTTTGACTCATCCGGGTAGTTCTCTGACTGGTCCTGCTGAGGGTGGTCCAGTTCAGGGCTGTTGTAATCCTCGCCCTCGTCTTCGTCATCTTCGTG
Source organism: Dehalococcoidia bacterium (assembly GCA_965226825.1). Taxonomy (GTDB): domain Bacteria; phylum Chloroflexota; class Dehalococcoidia; order Lucifugimonadales; family UBA3495; genus Io17-Chloro-G2. The sequence goes on along the minus strand of CBDDED010000003.1, from coordinate 1,368,730 downwards.
GTATCGATCATAGTTGAGGTTTTCCTGGCTCATTGCCATGATCCCCTCTTTGTTTATGGTCCATGCTAGGTTGTTGATCAGCCTTCGGCGCTTCTGGAAATCCTCCAACGTCATGGCAACTACGTCTACGCCGGAAGCCTTGGGCATTGTTTCCTTCTGGACCTGGCGAGCCTCTTCCCGGATGATGTCCAGCTGTTTCTCTTCCGGTAATTCGTCTGTGACAATCAGGATGTCTATGTCGGAATCCGGGTAGTGGTCTCCCCTGGCCCTGGACCCGAACAGGTAGGTTCTGACGGCTCTGGCACGGTTATGGACCCATCTGGCCATCATCAGAGCTGTCGCCTGGGGCTCAATGATGGGATCTGCGCATTGGTTGACGGTCATTTCTTTCACCTCTCTGCGCGTTTCGTCCGTCCGTCTATTTTACCTTTCTTCCCTGGATCGGGTTCACGTCTTCATTTAACCAGATTATGGGTATAGTCCTGCGCCTTTGGGATCTTGGGTGTTCTGCTTGGAGTAGCGTATTTTCTCGATTTTATTAGTGAGTTGGACCGGGTGTTCTCTTTTTGCAGACGGTGCACTCCACTCCTTCGCTCCGGATTGGCAAGGTGAATTTCAGGCACCTGGGCTGTCTTTCCAGGTATGGGAAGTCGTAGTGAATTTGGTCAATATGGGGAGTCGTCCCTGATTCTTTCCTTCTTGCCGGCGCCCTGTCCGCGGGCTCCGGTTCGCCCGTGTCGAAGTGAAACGGCTCCCCGAACATTTCGGGGGTCTCGTGCTCGACCGTTGGCAATGGTTGCAGGAGTATCGGCGGCCGGATGGAATTCCCCTGTACCTGCTGGAGGTTTCTGAGCGCCAGGTTGGAATTTTCGTGGAATTCCCTGAGGGTCTTCAGCACTAGGTTGGGACTTCCGGGCTGGTCGAGTTCGGAATTTCTCCTCCACCTGATGCTTGAAATCATGACCAGCATGATCATGAACGCAGTCCAGACTCCGAAGGCCAGTATTGATGCTGCTCCGACGGCCGGCACTGCTATGAGCAGGACGGCCAGTCCCTTGATTATCTGTTTCATCTTAGATTTCCTTATCCCACCTGGGATTTTCAGGTTGAGATTGTCATGTCTGAGATTTACTGTGATTTGGCTTTCGCAGTTCCGGCTAGCTCCTCACGAATGAGCTGGACTATCAGGTTATCCTGGGATTCCAGGACGTAGTCGCTTCCGACGTCGTGGGGGGTCTCAAGACTGCCCTGCTCACCGTCCGGATAGAGCAGGAAGATGAACCGCCCCATCGTCTGCTGGGCCATCTGGCGGAAGATGAATTCTCACTGCTTTCCGAGCCCGCTGGATGCGACGGCAAAGATCTTAATGCCCTTCTCCTGGGCTTCCACCAGGGTGTAGGAGTAGTCGTAGTCCTGTTGGTAGTTCAGATGGGGCAGCGCGTCTGCAATCAGGAATATGAGTCTCAGTGTGTCCGGGTTGTCATGCTCCCAGCTGAGGTGGACCCGGTCAGTTGGACAGGACCGATGTGGAATTAAGCGAGAGTCTTGCTGCTCCTGCCAATGATACCAGCGTCTGGTCTATTGGAGACTTCTTGGCCTGGACCGCCCTCTCTTCTCCAACAGCGGTCACCTGGTGGAACACCTCGGCCGGGGTCTAGTAGCCCAGTGCCTGATGGGGCCTTAGGTTATTGCAGAACCGGAAGTAGGATTCCAGTCCCCGTCTGTCCTCGGCGGCGTTGGCGTAGGCTTTCAGACACACCTCCTCATACTCACTGTGCTCCACAGACGCTCCACAAAGATATTGTCGGTTACCGTCCCTTCCCGTCCATACTGATCTTCACCCGTGCTCCTGCAGCTCATGGGCGAACTGGCTCCCCTGGACGGTGTTGAACACCTCAGGCCTGACTCGTGCCAGCGCCTCCGCGCAAAAGTCGGCTGTGTCAGTCCATGATGGCCACCAGATAGACGAAGCCCTGGGACATGGGGAGATAGGTGATTTCCGCCGTCCGCACCTCAATGGGCGTGCCAGCAAGGTGCAGCCCCTGTCCGATGCTTCATCCACGGGGTCGATATGCCGGACTGACCGGATAGTCTTCCGACCTGCCCGTGTCACCTGGCTGGATAACGAAGTCCCGGCGGTCCTGGTATAGGCGGGCCCGGATCAACACGTAGCCGCCCTCGTGGTTGTAGGGGTCGATGTCTTTGTAATCGGTCATCACCAGTACTTGTACTCGCCGATGAACAGGTAGGTGTTGTTCATGTTGAAGAAGCGGCTGGCTACACCCTCACCGGCTCGGAAGCGCTTGCAGACAGCATCCAGAAGTTCCTGCTGCCCGTTCCTCTCGGACAGGACGTATTCGTGGGGCCAGGTGTCCCGGTAGGTAACCGCTTCCCTCCAGGGGGCGTGGACAATCAGGTCCGTGAGCTTCACTCAGCCTCCTCCGCATCGTCATGCCCGGTGTGCGACCCGCCCATCGCCTGTTCCAGGTACGGCTGGACGGCGGCTTGCAGCTGGAGCAGACTGTCGGACATCCACTGCCGCACATTGTCCAAGTCTTCCTCGGAACCCGCGGCCATCGCTTCCGCTTCGAGGGTGATCCAGGAGACATCCCCTTGCTGGCCCCAGAGGGTGCTGCCGTTCAGATAGGGGTTTATTTCGTCCTGGTACTCGTTTAGGTCATGATATATGGTATCTTGGTCGGGTCCATCCAGATACAGGTAAACCTCTGCCTTGCTCTGTTCCAAACGAGCGACGTAAATTGCACCGGCGTATCCGGTCTGGAAAGACCGATACCGGCCCCGCCAACCGCCCTTCCCCACTGGTCGCAGCCCAGAACGCCGGAGTTTGGCCACCACCGGCCGGTAGAATTCCGCATAACGACTGTTCGTGTTTTCCCTGGGAGCGGAGGATGCTCCTGGTTGGGCTTGCGGCGGCTCAAGCACCGTCCGGAAACTGGCGGCGAAGGCATCTCCGACTTGGTGGGCCCTCACCGTGACGGCGTATGCGTTGATGGTGTCGCTGGCGTTCAACCACTCCAGGATGCTCCGGTGGTAGTTGGTGAAGTCCCTTGCCACCCACACCGGTATGCTGGCGTCCCGGTCGACCGCGTATCCCAAGAGCCTCAGCAAGTGGGAGTCGTCCGACGATTCCAATTGGTTCTCGATCACCACCGTGGCACCAGTTCAGGTCTGCCGGGCGAGGATGTCAACGCGCCCCGCTCCGGGCAGCGTGACCTCTTTGTCAACAAATTTGAGGTCAAGTTCCAGTTCGGCTCCCAACAGTTCCAGGTGTTCTACAAGCCACGGAGTGAAATCCTGGGCCTCGTTGGGCCAGGCATCCCCAGGTCCACGGGCTCCAGTGCATGTATTTCCGGCATCTTGCTTCTCCCCCTTGAGTCTGAAATCCTGGGTGATCAAATCCCGCTGATATCCCATCCCGATTGCAGGGACCATTCCGCATTGGCTGACTTACGGTGTTCCACGGGCGGCAGCATGTTATCACGTGAGCAGCCTGACAATGTCCGCCACCAACAGTATAAAAGCGCCCGGGCTAGGAGCATTACAAAGGCCCCCGGAAGGATTATCTCTATGGATCCCCGTTTCCCGGGGCGTTCGGACGTGGTCGAATCCTCGTTGTTGTGTCGAGGGCGGTTCCCGCACCGTTAACCGTGATGGCGCGAGTACCCGTTCCCCTCCTCGAAATCTTTCGGGAAGGGCTCCACCCGTCCGGTCTCCCGAATGCTGGCAACGCAGCCGCTGTGGGGGTGGGGCCGCTGGTCCGTATAACTGTTCCTTCCCAGAAACTCATACCGTAGGTGTTCGATGGTGTGTTTCCTTGCCACCATACGGGCCAGGAACCTGGAAACACAACTGGGGATTCTGGCCGACCACGGCATTCGGGAAGACCTGATTTTCGCCGACGTGGCCAGCGGCCGGACCATGAACCGGACCGGTTGGCTCGACCTGATGTTTCGGGTCAAGCCCGGCGACACCATCGTCGTCGCCTTCCTGGACCGCTTCTCCCGGAACTTCGAGGAGGGCGTCCGCATCCAGGCGGAGTTGACCGGCCGCGGCATCGGCATCATCGCGGTCCGGGAGAACATAGACACCCCTGATGAGGGCGCCGCGGCGAAATTCTTTAGGCGCTCAATGTTGGCCCAGGGCGCCTACCAGGTGGACTCGGCCAGCGAGCGGATCGAGTTGGGCTTGGATCGGGCCCGGGCAGGTGGAAAGCAAGTTGGGCGCCCACCGGCATTGACCACGGACCAGGTTGAGCAGTGCCGGCGGATGGCGGAAGAGGGCGCAGGCCTGCGGCAGATAGCCCGGGTGATGACCTGCTCGCCGGCAACGGTGAAGAAGGCCTTGGGCACCGTCGCAGGCAGTCGGGGCGATGATCCGTAGAGAGGTTGATCGCCTAAGTTGTAGGCGAACCACCCGTCTCCTGGCTTGAAGCTCTGGGGCTTCACCAACCCAGAATCTGCCGGCAAATTCGTCCCAAGGGGCCTGTTGGATTTCCGGACGCTGTCCGAGGTTTTCCACGAAACCATGAATGCTCCGGGGGAGGAATCGAAGAAAGGGAGAAATCCATCGGAACGAGTGCTGGTATCATTGCCAGCAGCATCCGGACTCTCGATTAATTCCACCTCGGGTCCTGTCCAACTAATGGGGTCCACCTTAGTTCACCTCGGTCTCTGATATGTCGCGAGTTTCCTTGTTCAGGCCCGGGGGGTTTTCCATCCTCTTTGATTACGTCCCCTGACGGCGAAACCAGCAGGGTTTTGTGCCCAGGGTGTCTGTGGGAGCGTCGGCGCTTTTTCTTGGACTCCTGTTTGTTCGATGATGATTTCGCGTATTTCCGTGGAGTCCACCTGGAACCGGGCCTCTATTACTGGCACCCGACTGGAAGACTCTTCGGACGCCAAATTGAATGCCTGCTCGGGCTGGCCGGGATTAGATATGTGCACATCCGGCAGCGTCAGCTTGTGGCCCCTGTTCTCTTGGGCGGGCCCGTCTTTCCACCGTATCCCGGACACTGTCACCAGCATGGTCATGAGGCCGGTCCAAGGGCCGGCCATCATTCCGATTATGATTCCGCTTAGGGGGACGACAACCAGTAGGATGAGCAGCCTTTTCAGAATGTTGAGCATTTTGCAGGCCCTTTGGGGATTTGGCGCGCGGTTGTCCTTTTTGTTCTTCCAGTTTATTCGGCGCCTGCGAGACACGGAGGAGAATGGCGTCTCGCTGTTGCCTGGTTGTGGCGGCTTGAGGGGTTTAAGGGTCCCCTCTTGGCGGTTTGCCGGTCGAGGGTTTCCGCGCGGGCCGGAGTTGTACACCGTTAGTTGGACAGAATCAAGCCAAGGCTTCCTTGAGGCAGGGCATTGCCCCGAAACAGGGTACGCCGGTACTTGAACAGACCAGAAGCCGTGGTCCCCAGGCCTTGAAGTGGCCCGTGGCCTTGAGGAACTCTATCCGTTAGCCGGTCAGGGCAATGTCCTTAGATTGTCTGCTTTTACGCTTCTCTGGTCAAAGGACGCGGTGTCAGTCTGGCCACTTCATGCGGTTCAACTACTCGACGAAATTTCCGGCGCTGGCTCGTTCAGATCGTATCCGGTGAGCTCGCGGATCCGTTCCCACAGGGCGTCCCTGTCTGTTTCCAGCGCTTCCCACATGGCGTCCAGGTTGGCGATGGGATCGGTGACCACCAACTCGCATCCACAAAGGTTGTACTGGTCCAGGCAGTCCAGGTCGCTGGCGAACCGGTGGTTCCACCCGGGGTCTCTTTCCCTGAGGGTCTCTGCCATGGCCACCAGGGATCTGTTTCCGTACATCACGCCCAGGATGGACATCACCGCCGAGCCAGAGCACCACAGTATCCAGTAAGCTGTGCTCCCAGGGATGGTGTACGGGATAAGTTCGCGCATTTCTGGCATCCCGTAGCTCATCCTTAAGTATGGAATGCGCCGGTTCTCCTTGGCTGCCCTCTCCAGCTTTCTGAGAGTAACCAGTTCCCACTCGTTGGATGTATCCCCATCGTGCTCGTATTTCTCCTCGGTCCCTGGTTTCTTGGCAAAGATACGGCCTTGCCGGGCTGCCTGGGACATCGGGTCGTTCTGGGTGTGCCGGTGAGCCTGGAAGTACTCCATTGACACTACGATGTGACCGTGCACGACCTCGTGGTCGGGGTGTTGGTAGTCCTTGTAGCCCGGGTAGTACCGTTCTTTCAGGTCGGCCAAAGCCAGGCGGGCAGTCTTGTTGTTCTCTTCCTCGTCGCCCTGCTCTTCCAGGATGACGATGATGTCCAGGTCTGACTGTTCGTCCCAGCCGCCACGGTAGCGGGAGCCCCCGAGGATGACCGCCTGGACGGCGGGAAGCTTCACTAACTCCTCGCAGAGGGGTGTAGCCCTTTCGTCGGGCTCGGGGTGCACTACCTTGGGCATCGCTTTGCCCGCTCGGTGGCGTTTGATGAATGGCATGGGGATCTCCTTCTGGCCAGAGTAAGGCTTGCCGTTGATCATAGGCGCTTATTTTTCGTCGTTCCGGCGTTTTATTCTCCTATCGATTCGTTCGAGGACATTGATCAACCGGTCCACGGCCTCTCGTTCTTCGTTCCGGCTTGAGCGGTCCTCGGTTCTGGATTTTTCGAATTGCCGGGCCGCGTCGTCGGATTCGGAGGCGTGTCGGAAGAGGGCCCGTCCGGTGACTATGTCTCGCATTCCGGTGTTCAAATCCTGACCTGATCTGATGCCCGCCGCAATGAATTTAAGCAGTTTGTTGTGGAGTGAGTTTTTCATGTTCGGACGCTCCCGGCTTCCGGGCTTGCCTCCGGGTTTATTTCCGGATCGGATTTGCATGGGGATAGGTTTGCCTACCCTGCTACCAGGTTCTGCCCACCAATGCCGATTCAGTGATAGTGGTCATAGTCGGTGTTTCGCCTCCGCACGAACCCGAAGGCCGCTCCGCGGGGCTTAATGCCGGTCATCTCCCCATGCTGCTTGGCGAATTCCCACAGCATCTCGATCTCTTTTGGCGATGCCGGCGGACGACTGGTGTCCGGGCAGAATGAACCGGACTCAGCCAGGTAAACTCCGTTTCCGGCACCGATGGGGTCGATGTGATCCGGCCAACTGGGGTCGATCCGGTACTCCAGCGAGATGAATGACGCGGTGGTGTTGCTGACCTTGGTGATCTGGCCCCTCACCCGGGCCATGGCATCAAAGTCCTGATGGAAGTCCCAGATAATCACGGGGGTTCCGGGTTTCAGTTCCTTGCGCTCGTGGGGCCGGGTCATGGTGAAGGTAGCGCCGGTCTCGGTGGGTTGGTCGATAATTCCTATCGGCATGGGTATGTCTGCCATCAATTGCTCCTCGTGGTCTCGGTCGATTTGGATGAACCGCGCGGTTGGTTTGTCTCAAACGTACTTTAGGCCGCTGTATGCTGCTCCGTTTAGTCGTGGACGCATCGGAGTTCTTGGCGTTTGTTTGGGGTGATTTGGAGTATTTCCCGGTGTACGACCGGGCTGTTCGGCCCATGACGCCGCTCGTGTCGCCGCTCACGGAGTCCGTGTAGGGGCTGCGGGTTGGGACCTGTTTCCGTCACCCTTCGATCGGTTCGATGTCCGATGTGCCCGCTTCTTGCCATCCCTCTCAATCAGGATTGGCGCGGAGTAGGAGGTTGATCCAGGGCCTGTCAGGTAGTGACCTGGGAATCAAGTGTCATTGACAAGGCCACAAGAGTCAGGCGAGGGGTTGCTGGCGTTGGGTCGGTGCGGCAGATCACCCTAAATTTCTGCCGGAAAGGGGTCCCGGGAGCGTTTTCGATCCTCTGGGGTCCAGATGTCTCCTGCAGCTAAAGGTCTCGTCTAAGCCACTTGTGGGGGATTCCAGCGGTTCAGTGAGTGGACGGTCTCGCCGTGGTCAAGGTCATTTCCGGAGAGGATCGGAATCCCACCGCTCTTGCAACGCTTCCTCGGTTTCCGCCAGTCTGGTGTAGGCCTCGGCGATCAGTCGGCTGTGGACGGCTATTGCCTTTGGTCCCTCTACTTTGACCAATGCGTCCACGCGTTGTCGGGTTCGACTCTCGGCGATCCGACTCACGCAGGTAGTGCAGGTGATTCGGTGCAGCGGCATGCGGAAGTCGTCGTCGTCGTGAATGAGTCCGTTTTCATCCGGCACGATCAGTTCAATGGTGTAGCGGTCACCTTCTCTGGAAACCTCTGACGCAACCCTTTTGCCCAGTTCAACGCGCATGGCTTCTTGGTCTGCACCACAGGTGATTACGATCCGCTCGCCGCCGTTCCGAAGGACGACGTCTTCGGCGGCATTCAGCATGTGATGGACACTCCGCTCTTCTACGACGCCCGGGAGTTCGAGTTCCCATGTGGCCGGGTCTTCTGTTTCCCGGACGGCGATTCTCAGCCCTCGGTCTACCATGTTGATTACGACCCTCTTCATGTCTTTTGCATTCCTCACCGGCAAATTTTCCACGTACTGCTTACCGGAACCTACTCCAATCTAGCCGGCCCGTTTCACAGGCACAATCAAGGATGGAGTGAAGATCCGACATAAGTGGTGAATCCAGAGACCAACTTACGTGTGAGGCGATCCCCTAACTCCGTAAACGGTTACTCCAAGAGGTCCCGCAGCTCGTCAGAGCGGGTTTGGTGCAGTTTCCCCAAGGTTGCACTTTCAATTTGCCGAATGCGCTCGCGGGTAAGGCCAAACTCCTTTCCCACCTCTTGCAGGGTATGGGACCGGTTGTTGCCAATGCCGAATCGCAACTCCAACACTCGCCGCTCCCGCTCTGACAGGGTAGCCAGCGACTCCGATGCCGCCTCTTTCCAAGACGGTAGAGAGGCGGCATCCTCCGGCGACACCGCGTTCGGGTCTTCAATGAGATCACTCAGTGTGGAATCGTCCTCATCCCCAATCGTGGTGTCCAGAGACACCGGTCCCTGGCTGATTATGAGGATCTGTTCGACTGCTCTGGGGTCAATTTGCATGGCTAGTCCGAGCTCTTCACGGGTCGGTTCCCGTCCATACACCTGCATCAGGCGCTGCTCCTCCTGCCTCAGCTTTCTTAAATCCTGGAGTTTGCGGGCCGGGATCCGCATCGTCCGGCCCCGGTCGTCGATGGCGCGGGCGGCGGCCCGCCGGATCCAATAGGTGGCGTAGGTGCTGAATTTGACCCCCATTCGGTAGTCAAATTTGTCCACCGCACGGAGGAGACCGATGTTGCCCTCTTGAACCAGGTCCAGGAGGTCCAGGCCGCGGCCCTGGAATTTTTTCGCCACGCTGACTACCAGGCGCAGGTTGGCCTCAACGAAGCCCTCCTTGGCCTGCTCCCCAACCTCATCCACGTGATCAAACTGGCGCCGGAACTGATCTTCATGCCCGGCCAATTCCGGCAGGAAGCCGGCCTCATGACACATCGCGTCGAGTTCCAGCAGGGTTCTGTCCTCCAGAACGCCGATGATGCTGGGGGATAGGACCCTCCGGGTCAGCGACAATGCCGCTACCTGGCGGGCCACTTCATCCGGTTCCAGGCGGAGGATCCCAGATACACTGGACAACATCTCCTCGGACAACCGCCCATCGATGGCATCCGACAGGGTCCGATCGTTGATGAGTTGCGACAGGGACGGATTGCGGGGCAACTCGAGGTGATCGCTCAGGGCTTCCACCAGCGGGATCGAGACGACCAGTTGGTGCACCAATACCTGGGCCAGTTCCACGTTCCGCCAGGTGTCGTTGAACTCTTGCCGGATATTTTTGCAGAGTGGGTCAGAGCGGCCCTCCTCCCCTAGCAGGGCCTGCTCCAGGCTCCGGAGGCATTCCCCCTCTTCCAGCTTGCGGGCCAGTTCCACCTCACCCTCGGCGGTCAGCTTCTTGACCCGGCCGATCTCCCGCAGGTAAATCCGCAATGGATCATCATCGCCGGGCTGCTTCTCCTCGCTGGCTTCCCACTCCGGCGCCTCGCCTTCCTCAGCAATTTCGGCATCGGTGGGCCCACCTTCCAGAAGCCCGGCCCGATTGCCGGGAAGCCCACCGGTCTGCCACTTGTCATCCTGGCTGCCGCTGGTGTCCATGACGGCGCTGACCGTCATACCGCTGTCATCAACCAAGTCATCTCCTTCCTTGGCCACGCTGCCGGGTATCCCCGGGGAATTGTCAATCTGGCTTTTCCGGGACGCGCTGTCCGCCGGTGCGATACCCGCTTCCAAACCGGTTGGCACCTGAACCATCTCGGTGGTCGGTCGAATCGGCATTCTTTTCTGCGCTGGCCCGTCGGATTGTGCCGCCCGGCTCTCGGTTTTTTCCAAAATGACTGGGATCGGGACTCCGGTGTCGGTGCAGGTCTCCTGCCGCCTGATTTCTTCGGTGGAGGATTCGCGGGTCACCGGTTCTGGATCCGGCTGCAACTCAGGGACGGGTCGGGTGATGGGGAAATGCTTGCCGCAGTTGATGCAGCATAAGTAGGGACCATGTCGGTCGCTCTGCAGGTGGACGTAGCCCCGGCACTTGGGGCAATTCATCGCACCGGGTTTGGGAAGGCCTGGGTTCAACGGTGATTCCGAAGCTGTCAATCTTCTCTCCTGGGGTTCGGCATTGGGATCCGGTTTGAAAGGTACCCCTGGGAACGGGCAGCCAAAATGTGGCACAGGAATACAAAGTGTTCCCGTGAGACTCTTCTGGGGGCTGAAAAAGGGGCCGTAACCGGGCCAGCCGCTAAGGGGGTGAATCAATTGGGCCGCATCGGGCCCGCCACTGAAGGGCTAAATCAGAAGGACTGTAACCGGGACTGCTGCTAGGAGGGGGGGGTGAAACAGCTAAGCCGTGTTACACCGAAAAAGTCGGACAATCGCCCATGATGTGTTGAATATACCGACACTAACTCTATTTGTCAAGGGAATTGAGAAGCAAATTTCAAAACTCGTCAAAGCTTTTGTTCCTCAGGCCTTTGAGGTCTGCAGCTACTCCCCTGCCCGTGTAATTTCGGTTCCCTCGGTCGGAACTGTAAGGCTGTTGGGCAACTGGGCATATAATCCCAAGAACTCTGACGTAGATCGCTTGGTTGGCCCGGAAATGCATCGAGCGCTGTTCCGATCACCTGACTACTGGGTGTCATCACTACGGAATCATCCGGAAGACGGACCCAGGGATGCGCGGCGGACCCCCCATGATCAACAGCCGGTCCCAGTGGCTATACTTGAAAACCAACCAGAACCAGAGGCGGTGCCGAGTGGGCCTGAGATACAATGAACTTCCCATGGTAGAACACCAAACCGGATAAGTCCCTATCTGATCCCCTTCTCCAACCGAACGAAAACGGCGACCTCGCCACCCGGGTCGAAGCCACCGGCGCCACCGTCCGGTGGGTTTCGGTCGACCACGGATCCGCCCAAGCCGGAGATCCCAGCATCGTTACCTCGGAAGCATAGAACGACATCCAGTAGGGCCTTGAACAGAACCTGGAGGAAACCTCCGCAAGAAACTGGAAGCAGCTTTCCCCGCCCCCACCCCACCGCTGGTGCCAGCGGGATACCTGCCACAGCGTCCACTACTCCGTAACCCAGTTGGGTTGCCTGACCGGCACCTTCAGCCCTTCCCGACGCCAGATCCGCTCCACCTGCTCGTGGTTCTGTCAATGGCGGAGGCATGTTGGGCCACTGGGGCGGAGTAAAACTGTACCACCTGGTGTGTAAGGCCAGCGAAAAGTCCGAGCTAACTGGCCAGTATAAATAACAGCGCCACTTGTTGAGGGAAATGCCCTGATCACGGGTGGGGCAGCAGAGGACAGGCAGGAAGGTCTTGATGCGACCTATTCTTCGTGAGGCTCTTCTCGAGTCTGGGAGACAACTCCCTCTCTGCTACGCTTGAGCCGGTAGCTCTCGCCGTTCATTTCCAGGATGTGGACGTGGTGGGTGAGGCGGTCCAGCAGTGCGCCGGTCAGCCTCTCCGACCCGAAGACCTCGGTCCACTCGTCGAAGGGCAGGTTTGTCGCTGTTCAGCATAAATGTCGATGTCTAGCGAAAGCGTCCTCACTAACTGTCCAGGAGAAATGTCAGGCAGTCAATCCGTCCAGGTGGTCCACTTTACCTCCGCCTTTTACAGAGTACCGGAGCAGCCTGAAAATGCCGCGGGATGAGGACGAACTCGGAGAGGTCGCCAAGACCAGGAACGGCGAGGTGGTGCAGGCGGCCAAGGGGTTGGGATGGGCAATCCAGCGGGGAGAGAGCACGAGTCTGCCGGCCAAGAGGCTGCTGAAGGCGGCCCTTAGGCTGAAGTCGGACCCCGAGGCAAATCGCGAGCGTAGGGAACCCGAATCTCGCCAGGACACCAGCCAGACACTCCCAGAGCCGAAGACTGCAGGTACGTTGCCCGGGTGATGCAGAGCCCGCGGGCCTCTCCGAAGAAAGCCTCGTCGGAACCGGTTTAATCGTAAATTCGGTGACAGCTCAAACCGGGGCCCGGCGGTGTCCGGGTTGCCAACGGGGTTAAAATCGCTGGTGACAACAAAGCCATCGGAGGCGGTGTACTCGCATGACTACTACCAACGATCCAAACGCCATCTACTGCATGAAGTGCAAAACGAAGACCGAGACCACCAACCGGGAGCAGGTGACCCTGAACAATGGACGGCCCGCCACGACGGGCCTATGCGCCGTCTGCGGCAGAAAGAAATTTCGGATGGGCGGGTGGAAGGCCTGAACTGGAAGCAACCCGTTTAGGAGTGGCCGAACGGAACCTGGCTGAACCCTCCCGGGCACGGGTGGGTCACTTCTCGGTAGACACCGATTCTGCCGGTTCCGTCAATTATTCTTGCCGGTTCAACTCCTGTTCCTGACTCCGCTACTGACCGACTCCGGAGAGATGTCTCCGGGGTCTTCTCATTTCAGCGGACCGGAGGAGAATTCCGCCGAACCGCCGCCGGAATAGCCGGACTGTATACCCCAAGGTCGGGATTACACCTCAGCGTTATCTCTTACCATCCATTCCGAGCCCGGTTACAGCGTCGGCCCAGGCCGATTTGAAATGTAACAAAAGTGCTCCTTTTGTTACACATGGACCCATGAACACCACCGCGCTGAGCACGAGGCGCCCCCGGGGTATCAACCCCAAAGGGGGCAGATTGCAACAATTACACCGGGAGAACGGTTACAAGCTCACGGTGTACCTGGAGATGGCCGAGGTCAACGCCCTCATCGCCGCCGCCCCCAACCCCAGGGCCAGGCTGATCATGCTGGAATAGTGGAGGGCCGGCCTCCGGGTGTCCGAAGCCCGGGACCTGGAAGCCCGGGACCTGCACCTCGATTCAGACCGCCCCACCCTGGTCGTCCGGCAGGGTAAGGGACGAAAGGCCAGGGTAGTCCCGGCCCATGTCGCTCAACGGGATTCCGCTGAACTACCTCAGCCGGTGGTTGGGACACGGCCGGATTCAGACCACACTGGTTTACCTGGAGCTGGCGCCGGATCCGTCCGGGAGTCTAGCCTCGGTACCCTGATTCATACCCTCGGCGTCGGATTGGAAGACGCACTTCCGGCAGTTAGAGGAGAAATTGTGGTTGGCCACCAGAAATATCTGGTAACCGGGTTGGCCTTGGCCAAGGTGTTGGACCTGCTGGTCAATGAGAAGGACCCTTACTTAACCAGCCGTCCAAAAAACCGGGTCCACCTCAGTGATGAGTGGCCCCAGCATCTGTGCCTCGACAAGGGGTACGACAATCCAACGGGCCACCGAACCGTAGCGGCTCACGAGTACCGGGGACACATCAGGCGCATCGGGGAGGAGAAACTGGATGCCAAAGGGGTAAAACGCTATCCGGCCCGCCGCTGGGTGGTGGAGCGCACTTTGGCCTGGCTATCGAAGTGCCGGGCGATCTTGGTCCGATATGACAAGAAAGCGTCGAACTACATGGGCCTGATCCAATTGGAGTGCGCCCTGCTCTGGTACCGCCGCCAGTGGCAACTCAAGATTTGAGATAGTTTTTTAATACAATCCGCTTCATTACCCCGCGAAAGACTTGAAAACTAACACGGTTACTGTCCAGTTTCCTGGATCCACCTAAACGTGGCGGCGGGAGGCAGGACCACGCGGGTAGAAGTGTAGGACGCCGGATAATTTGCTATGATGCCGGTTAGAGAGGACACGGAGAAAAACGATTTATGACGATGAAACAGGAGAATTCGGAGACTTCTCCTCAGGAAGAGATTGATGATGCTGTTGTCGAGAGCTATTTCGATGGGGCCGGCGGAACGACCGCCGCCTCGATGAGCATGATGGCTCATGGGCACAATCTGCCGCTCAAGGCAGTGATCCATCGGGTGGCAAGGGAGCAGGGGATCATCGGCAAATGGCTGGATGCGGTGCCTGCCTCCGGAAGGGTGCTTGACGTTGGCTGTGGCGCCGGGGCGTGGGTCGAGATTTTCGCCAATCGGTACGACAGCGTCATCGGGATTGAGCGAAGTCAGTTAATGGTTGATGCAGCGAGAACCCGGGTCAGCCATCTCACGAATGCCCAGATAATAAGCGGTGACGTACGGAAGGACTTGCCCGATGGCCCATTCGATTTAATTTTCGCGGGCGGTCTTTTCATGTATCTCAACCACTCGGACGCAGTCTCGCTTCTGGACTCACTGAAAGACCGGCTCAGCGTCGGAGGCTCGATTGTTCTCCGCGAGTCAGGTGTGCGAAGCGGGGTGTCGTTGGCAAAAGGTGAGTACCAGGCGGTCTACCGAAGCGTCGAGTTGTACCGCCATCTGTTCCAGCGGTCGGATATCGCTTGCCTGGAGGTTAAGCAGAACCTTGGCTATAACGATGTGGTGATTGCCGAGGAACTGGTAAGTTTTCGGCGTAAGTGGCTGCCCTTCCTGGCGAGGGAATCCCCCTTGCTGGGCGCTCTCACCTGGTACGCGCTGAGGGGGACGGCTCCGATCAGCTTTTGGGCGTTGCCAAAGGCGCTGTCCGGGCTGAACATCCCCTGGCCCCGGCTGCAGAATTACTTCTACCTGCTCCGGACCGCGAGCTAAAACGCTTTTTGGGTAAGGCGAAGTCCAGATTCCGGGGCCGGTATTTCTGTGCCGCTCAATCCGAAGCCGGGGCTATTGCGTCCAAATTTTGAAGGCATGAGCTGCGGTCAGGATAAGGACGTACGCTGTGAGGGCGTAATACCACCGACCTCCCAACTTCTTCATTCTAAACGGCGCAACGTGCAAATACGCCATGACCAGCACCGCTGCGTAAAGTATGGCAGCAAATATATTGCTGTCGATGAAGTTGTACAACAAAAACACTGCCGAAATAACGATCGGCGTGTTGTCGATTGTGACGCCGGCGTGGGCGCCGTTCTCATCGAGTCCGTACACGTCAAAGTAGGCCAGGCGGAGAACCCCGGCCATGATTATTGCCAGGGCGCCGGGGTAGAACCACGGACTGAAATTGCCGACGCTCAGCAGGAGAATCGCCGGACCCGTGGCCGACGTGACCATATCAACCAGGGAATCCATGTGAGCGCCGAACAGCTTGCGCGACTCGCTCCTGTTGGGCATTTTTCGAGCGACCAGGCCATCGTACCAGTCCATGAAAACAGCCCAGAGCAGGGCAATTATTGCGGCGGAAAAACGCTGATTGAGCGCAAAGTAGATGGCAAGAAGCCCGCTGCTGAGGCCCAGCAGCGTGACGATGTTGGCCGGATCAACAGCAAAGGACAAGATAGTCGGCAGCGGGTTTTCGCCGCCGGGTGATTCTCGTCCGAGGATCCTGCGTTCCTTCAAATTTGCCTCTTGCCGTTGACCGGGGCGGCGAGACTCCCATCTGCTCCCGGTATTCAGCAATTCGATGTCACCGCGTCCTTTGACCGCGTCCTGGGAAAAATCGACAATCGGCGCCGGTTTCGCCTCTGTTGGCGACCCAAGAAGGCCCGGGGGTCAGCCAGGTTGCGGCCCGGAAATGGCAAACTCTATGGGTAACTCTGCCAGGTCCAGGGTGGTCGGCCCACCTTCGCTGCCCCCTTTTTGGATTAACAAAACGGCCATGCAGACTTCAGCATGCGGCGTATTGGCTTCCTTCGCCACCTGGTGGAAGTAGCCGGTGCCGCGCAGCGCCCTGGGCCGGGGTTCCAGGTTTAAGATAAAATCGGCCACCTCGTCGGCGTCGTTCACCACATAGGGAACAGTGGCTTCAGCTTCTCTGCTGTTGAACTGGATATTGTAGACCGATTCCAATTGCTTCCCGATGCCCTTCAACAACCGGATATCAATGAGGACGAACCGGTTGGAAACCCGGTACATTTCCTTCAGCATCGCCTGATAGTTGGGTTCGTTGTTGAAAACGCTGGTGCAGTGGACCAGGTCGAATGTGTTGTCCTCAAAGGGCAACCCGAAACCCGCTGTGACCATGAACCTTGCTTCGGGGTATCGCGCGCGGGCCAGCTCCACAGCCCTGTCCGACAGATCAACCCCGGTGTACTCAATGCCGGGTTCGTAGGAGCGCATGATGTTGAAGAAGCCGCCCGAAGCACAACCCACGTCAAGCACCCTGGCGCCGGGGAACAGGACCCGAGGCAGGAAGACCTTTTCCGACGGGTAGAGGTCCGAAATCTCATGGCGATTCTGATAGTAAAAGTCAATTGCACTCTGAGTGGACCATTCTCTGGCTGTGCTCAATCTGAGTCTCCTATCTGACGATCGCAGCGTGTGCCGGCCGGACCGGCTCCCTCCGCCGCCTGACGGCGGGGGCGGCGAACATCCTTTCTGCGTCCATCAGGTCGCCCACCGTATCAATCTCCGCCCATTTCCGGAGACCGGTATCCATGACCGCCATACTCATGCTGCCGGAGTCGATAAGGTTGGCGAACACCGCTTCGTAATACTGGTCGGTCTGTTCATCTTCGAGGAATTCCGCCATTCCGGGAACAACCGTTTCCACCAACGTTTCCTGGGAAAGCCGATAGATATTCACGGTCTTGAGGGCGCGGCCGTAGTCAAAGTGAGAGCCCTGGTCGGACTTGAGGACCATCTGCTTCGTGATGCCCCCGGCGGCCAGGATGATGGTGCCGTCCATATTGGGCCGGAATTTGTCCACCACCGCCACGTTCGGTTGGTCCATCAGGGTCAGTTCGCTGATCAGCTCATTGTCGAACACGAGGTCGGACTCCAGAAGCAGAATGTCGTCGTCGAATTCCGCCCTAGCCAGCCACAGGGAATAGAGGTTATTGGTGCTGTCGTAGGCCTTGTTCTCCAGGTAGGAGAGTTTCATCCCCCGGTAGTTCGACCCGAAGTAGCTGCGCACCGAGTCGGCCATATACCCCACGACGATGGTGCACTGGGCAATTCCGGCCGTTCTCAGGCCGTCCAATTGGTATTCCATCATGGGTTTACCCCCCGCTTCGACCAGGCATTTGGGACGCGTCAGAGTCAGTGGGTGGAGTCTGATGCCTATTCCGGCAGCCAATATCAATCCTTTCATCGGTTACCGCACTTCCATGGCTTCAAGTTTGCTTGGTTCGGCATATTTCGACAGGCGCATAAACGCCTCAACGAGGCGGGTGTTGTCCTCCTCGGTGCGGCAGGCGATACGTATGAAGTTGCCCTCCAAACCCTCTTTCGACCCGCAATTGTTGACCAGGACGCGGGAGTCCTCGAATAGGCGCGCTGCGAGCTCCTCCCCGGTGAACCCGTACGAGATACGACAGAGGACGAAGTTGCCCTGGGTGGGGTACGGATAGAGGTATTGGACCTCCGCCAGCCCTCGGACCAATCTGCGGGTGGCCTCCATCACCTGGAGGCAGGACCTGTCGTATTCGGACCGGTAACCGCCCATCTCTTCAAGGAAATACTGGGCGAATGAATTGATGCTCCAGATTGGCAAATCGTTGCGCAGGTGGGCAACCCGCTCCGCATTTGCGGTGGCCGCGTAGCCCAGGCGAATGCCCGGGATGCCGTAATTCTTGGAAAGACTCTTTAACACCAAAAGGTTGGGATATTCGTCAAGCAGGTCCAAAGCCGATGGGTTGACCTCCGTGTCGACGAAGTCCAGGAAAGACTCATCCACCAATACCAGGTTGAGATTCCTCATGCGGTCCAGAAAATAGACCAGGTCGTTCTTCAACAGGTAACTGCCCGTTGGATTGTTCGGACGAATGAGGAGGGCGGAGTCTGAACCGGATCCTTTTACATGATCAATAAACCCTTCAATGTCCAGGTCAAAACGCTGTGACGGTTTGAATGGGCAGACCTCTCTGCCCAGTATCATGGCGCGGTTCACGAACTCCTCAAAGGTTGGCACCGGGACCGCCAACCGCTGCACGTACCGCGACACGATGGCGTTGATGAGCTCACTGGCCCCGTTGCCAATCACCAATTCGTTATGCGTGAGTCCCACCTGGCGGGCCATCAAAGATGAAAGGTACCAATTGGTAGACGGGTAATTGCCGATTAACTCGGGCAGTTTCGCCTGCATATCCTCAATCATTCTTTGTGGCGGGAAGTACCGGTTGGTCATATAGCAGAAGTCCAGAACGTTCTGGTTCCAATACCCACCATATAAAGATGAAAGGCGGTCAAGTTCGTTGTTTTCCATCGGCTCCTCCATGGACGCGGGATGCTGAAATACCGGGAACGCAAAAGCCGCAGGATGGGCAGATTGCCCAAACCTAGGAATCCTCTGAACAAGTCGGGAACGAAGGGGATCCTCTGTTGGAATCGTGCTTGGCTAAGGCGTGGTCTGGGGCAATCCAACAACTTATTCAGAGGTTTCCTAAAGCTTGCGTTAATTAAAAACTCTGCTGGAGAAAACAATCACGGGGAAGGCGTCGCCGTTAGGTCTACGGCGGAATGCGGTTTCCCGCAGGAAACGCCGCAGCAATGCGGTCCCTGATTGAAAGCTCGGTTACAGGAAAAGGGACAAAGTGTAGAGGAAGCTAGCCGAAGGGAAGGAGGGGTTTAGCGGCAATCCGAACCCGGCCATGTAGGTGTTGATAGGAAACGATCTTTTCGACCATTTAGGCCTCCGTAACTTATCCTACTTCATCCCCCCAATTGATACAGGTAAAGATAATAATGAACATTACCACCCGCGGGGTGAGCGGTCAACAAGCGTGAGCAACCAGCAACAGTGAGACACCTTGAGAGCCGGGAGATCAGGGGTCGGACCTCGCTGGCGCTGGCCGATGCCTCCCTTGGCGAGACGACCTGGGCCTGTTCGGCGGGGGGTAACTCCACCGTATTTTCGCCTTAGCCTCTCCCGGGTTTGGTGGGTGCAGGACCGCCTTTCCCATTCCGGGCGCCGGTTTGGGACCCAATTCTCAGTCAGGCACGGCAGGGGTTTTCCCGTACAGGGGGATTATCACCCCTGGTTTACGTCCCTTGCCCACTATGCTGGTTCGGGCAAACACCACGCCTCGGACCATTTCCCCATCCGACTCAGCGGCTAAAACCCCCGATTGTTCCGCATACCCTCCGGGTGCCATTTCCGTATCGCGGTTAGTGCGGATAAAACGTAACCTGACCGAATGACCCTCTTCGGATACATCCGGACCAGCCGCCACCTGCAGGAGGGAGTCGCCGGTATGGACCCCTTCAGCCAGGCTCTCCGGCTTCGCGAGGCCGGTGTTCAGAGGGATGCCGTCTATCGGGACATCGGTGTCTCCGGGGCCACCGGCACGGACCAACGCCAAGGCTGGCACCGCCTGGACGGGCGCCTCTCCGGAGGCGATACCCTGGTTGTCGTCCGCATCGACAGGATCGGCCGGCGGTGGTTGGACACTCTCCAGTGCATCATCTCCCTGCGGGCCCGGGGAGTGAAGATCAGGTCCCTCGACGAGACGGAAGGGTGGACGCAGTTCCTCGAGCTTGAGCCCGACGACCCCATGGCCTTCGTCGGCCACCAGATGGTCAGCATGGCGGCGTGGGTGGCGGACCAGGAGCGGGAAGTAGGACGCCGGCGCACCAGGGAGGGGTTGGCGGCGGCAAGAGCCCGGGGCAAGACCCTGGGACGCCGGAGGTCTCTTACCGACGACCAGGTGCAGTTGGCCCGGCGCATGAAGGACGCCAGCGCTTCGGGGCGGAAGATCGCAGGGCTCCTGGAGGTCAACGAAAAGACGGTTCGGAACGCCCTGAAGGCGGGACCGTGAACATTGACGTAACAACGACTACCCGGTCCAGACCGGTGGGATCTGAGACAAGGAGGACATGTCCAAAAGAGCCTCTCTGCTGGGACGATCCAGGCCCAGCGAAAAGCTGACCAGAGAGGAAGTCGCCGCCCTCGACAAGGCGATCCTGTCTCCCGAGCCGCCGGCGAAGCCGCCTGGGAACAAGGGCAATGGTCCGCAGCGGATGGTCCCCAAGGACCTGCTGACGTTTCGATGGAGCCTCGAGTGCCCCGGTTACGATTTCAAGGTTACCGGCGATGGCCAGCCCCATCCCGGGCAACGCCTGGCGAGGTGCGGCCGCTGCAAAGAGGTCCTCGTTCTGGGCGACGGGTGAAAGTTCCGGGCAAAAGAATTGGCAACTTAGGCTCTCGTTTCGTGAACTGTAAGGAACAAATAGAAAGGTGCCGGAATGGTCACCAAGTGTCCCACGAAAGGACGAAGCAGGGAGAGTACAACATGAGCGGACAAATACTCACCCTCGCGGGAGGCATGTTCTTCATCCCGATGCTCATAATGACCGGCATAGCCCTTTTCGCCGACCTACCAGGCTGGCTGTTCAAAATCGGGGGCTTGACCATGGCCTTCAGCATGATAATCGCGTCCATCGGAGTCTTTCTGGCAATGTATGAAACCTAACCGTCTATGCTGGAGGGAATACAACCGGCTGACGCGGGAATTGGAGGAAGGCCCTGACTGGTCCACGCTGCCGGAATAACCCGGGTGGAATAAGCTCTCTGAACAACTTCTCGTACGCATCCGGAAATCGGAACCGCCACTCCAACAAGGACCCTAAAGACGAAACCCAGAGGAGAACGCCCCAATGCCAAGGACCGACGCAGCTACCCAGGAACAGCTCGCACGCATCCAAGTCCTGACCAGGCAGGCCGGGCTTGGAAACCACAGTTCCCATGGGATCAAGACCATCCTCGGGAAACACCCGGCGAAAGGACTCGGCAAATCTATAGCCGACGAGGTCATCCAGGGACTCAACGCCAGGATAGCCAGGGCTGCTGGAGTACCTTTAAAGGAAAGGGACTCAGAGGCAGGCTGAACGCCAGACCAGCAGGTTGAGCCGGGTTGGGAGTGCCTCCCCAGGATACAATCCATGAAGCAATGAGGGCTAAACCGACCGCAGGCCCGAACCTCCACCAGGAAAGAAGCAGGAGAGGAAATGCTGGACACTGACGCCAGGGCAAAACTCAGGAGCCTGCTCCCCCAGGTCCTGGCCCGAAGGCTGAACGAGGCAGGCGCTGAACCGGGCACAAACGCCTACTGCTTACACGTATACCTGCTACAGAAGCTCTACCTGGTCCCATTGGGCTACCGGTTCAAGCTCTACCCCGATGGCCCCCAGTGCGACGAGGTTCTGGGCGACCTTGACCTGGCCAAGTCCAGGAACGAGGTACAGGTTGACTACATCGAGGGAAATGGCGCCATACGTATCCTGCCCGGACTGAAGTTCCATGAGAGGCCGGGAACAGAATCGCCGCTGGTCCACTACGCCCAGCAGATGGATGAGTTGATTGCGACTTTCGGAAACTGCAACGCCCGGGAGTTGGACCTGAGGGCCGCCATCATCTCCATCTGGAGCCTAACCAGGCCATCCGACAAGGAGAGTGCCGAAGAGGCTCTGGACCTGGTGAGGGTACTGAAACCACACCGAGAGGAGTCCGAGATAAGGGCAGCGATGGATGAACTCCGAAGCAACGGAAGCATCAGCATGGACCTCCCGGGCAATCAGGCCGGAACCTGAACGCGTGACCGATCAATCCAACGCTGATGGCAACTAGTAGGCATCGTTATTCCTCGCTAGCCGCGACTTCGACTAGGGGCATCTCCGCTATACGTTTATGGCCCACCCACCCCCGAGGCTGAGGTGGTGGCTTTGGGCCATGGACCATAAACGGGCGATTACGGGGTTACCTGGCCCGGGCAGGCCAAGGGGTGGGTGTCTCACCCCATGTTTTAGGGTCTATCGACTTTTCCTTGTCAAAGGCGCGACCCGATATGTTGAGAGTTCCGAAATGGCCGCCAGAGGTGAAGTTGCCAACGACTCGCCGGAGCTCGCGCAACACCTCGCGGTCGTTCACCCCTCCGATGGACTTCAATTCAATCAGAGTGAGCTCTATCGAATCAATGAGAGCTATCTCTTTGGCGTTCATCATTTCCTCCAAGAATCAAAACCGGGCGATTGTGGGGCTGCAGTAAATTCACCGGCCGGTGAATTTACTGCAGCAAAAACGGGCGATTAAGAGATCACCGGGTGACGTAGGCGGTCAGCGCCACAAGGCACTTTTTACAGACGGGTTGGTCACGCACTGCGGCAGGCCAGACCCACGGCGGCCTCTTAGGCTCGGAGTAGGTCGTCGCCCCGCAGTAGGACCTGCCCGGGTATCCGTCGCCCGGTGCTCTGGCCCAGACGCAAGGTCGTAGCCAGTCGGGTGAGAAGGGGTCTCCGTATGCCATGGTAATTCTCCTGGCTCAAAAACGGGCGATTATCGTCTACGGGTAGGCCTCCAGGTTGATTGCCCCGGGAGGTTGAGGGTCCCGACTCTCCCCATGTTCGTGAAGTCTCCGAGCAACCGCCGGAGTTCATGCTTCACAGCCTCGTCCTCAGCTCCACCCATGGCTTTCAGCTCCTTAAACAGGTCCTCGATCGACTCAAGGCAATCTTGTTGTCGGATGTTCATGGTTCCTCAAAAACGGGCGTTTATGGGCAGTTTGCGACACAGGTATTTGCCAGCGGTCAATCCTGGGCAATTAGCCCCCCGATCATTCTCACTTGGCCAACCCCGGGTCAAAGAGACACATCAAGCACTCTATTTCGCGTCCGGGACGGGGATAGAGGTTTTGCTTGTCCCGGTCCCGGGGCGGAACGCGGTCCGCTTGGATCTCCTGCCAGGAGGTTAGGGAGAGAGAGACAACCGGGCCAGCCCGGGGTTGATTGTGAAGTAGCAGTACGGCGGCTCCCCGTCCATGGTGCCGTTGAAGTATATCCTCCGAAACTTCCGGCCATATAAGAGACCAACCGTAGGCCGGAACCGCGGCGCAGGGGGTGGGGAACCAGGAAGGATGCCGGATCAAGCTCCAGATCGTTTCGCAGCTTCCGATAAAGGGACACGAAGGACAAAAATTCTTTCGGTTGGTCCATGATCCCTCGGTTACTTTCGGTTTTTTGTTAAGGGTGAATTGGGCGCCACCAATCGCCCCTCACCTGCGCTGCAGGGCGATATGGAAGAAAACTGCCCGGAATCGTGGCGCCCTAGGCCACAAATCGGCTCCTCTACGTATTGCGGCGTCCTGAGGGCAGTCCGCACTGTCTCGGGGGGTCACATGCCGTCTAGAGAGATGATCTTAGGGGCGGTCGGTGCCGGCGCACTCCCATGCCAGTGGTTAGGTTGATCTGCACCATCTCTAGTCTTCCTCCAGCTGGGCTAATCTGACGCTCCATCGGCGCTTTCGGAGTCCCCGGAGTCAATCGATTCCTCGATGCGCTTAGCAAGGTAGATGCAGAATTCATAAAGCTCTTTCCCTCCGATGTGGGCCCGCCAGTTGATGACTGACGATTCGGGGTGTTTGTCCTCTACTATGACCGTAACTTTTTGTAGCAGAGGGGAGTCTGGGACTCCATCGAACCTGAAGCGGCCGTGCGCTGTGGCGTTTCGCAAGTGCCAGATAAGGTGAATAGTTTCTTAGTCTTGGGCCCAGACTTCCATGGTTTGTCCTTAGAAACTATCTCAAAAGTCCCGTCTCCCGCCACGCTAGAAGGTTAGGATGAGGGGAATTATATCTGTCACCCGCACCGCAATTCTCTCCCATACTGGGAGAGGAGGACAGGGTAGGTGTTTTGAGATAGTTTCTTAGTAATGACCCACTTCGGCCAATCCTGTATGGCTATGTCATCCAAGCTAACCTTCAAGAAATCCGCATTGGAGTAGCGCTCATAGGGCACAACTACTATTCCCAGCAAGGAGTTTACCAACTGGGTCACCACGTGAACTTCTCGAGCCGCCAAGTGATCGTGGGGACTGGAATTGTAAACCTGCCGGATGTGGTCCAAGTTCTTCCGGGTTCGCTGAGCGAAGCCCTTACCCTGATTCCTACTTACCTGCATTATGTGTTATTCCACTAGCTAGACCTGAAGAAGGATATAGGGGAATTGTAAGACCCCACAACAACCACTTTTGGTAAGACTCACCCAGGGTGGTTGGGTAGGGTTCGTTCCCTCCACCACGCCCCAGCGGTGCCCTTGAGGCTAGAAAACATTCACCGCCGGCATATCTGTGACCAAAGTGGGAACATGGGACTTCGAGTACGCGAAATCCGGTCGGTGGAACGAAGATGCCTTAAACCACGCGACCTCTGCCGACCATCCGAGCTGAGAATGTCGAACTCTCCATCCTTGATCAACTCCAAAACAGCCTCATCCAAATCACTAAATCTACCCGCCGTTCTGTTGGCGAGCATATGATGCATCGCATCCACAGTCACAGGGCCATCAGAAATAAGAGCATTCAGTTCCTGCGGCATCGAGCCAAGAAGCTCTTGCTTCAGGGCATCCCTATCAAGCTCAGTGAAGTTGAACAACGGTAAAGTTTCACCGCTGAGAAGAGCATCCCACCCCAACATATCGAAGCCGCCGGACCCGTAGTGCTCAAACTTATTAGAACTATTCCAATGGCAATTGATCATCACATCCCGCGCAGTTGGGTGTCGGGACAAGTGAACGAACCACAACGCTCTCCGGGATTCTCGCGGCCTAATGAAAAAGGGAGTATCAAAGTCAGCTCCCGTAATAATACGGACGTGATCCCGAAGTGCACGCTGAATTGCAGCCCTCCCATCAGCGTCCCCCTTCAGGTGAACCCAATCCAGGACCTCCGATTCAGACAACCCAAGAGGAACCACTGTCTTCAAAATCTCAGGTCGATTTCCAAGAAAATTGACTAAGACCTCCGCTCCAAAGGTCAAAATAACTTCAGCCGTCGGCAAATTCACGAAGATCTTCTTTATAAGAGACAACTCCACTTGAGAGTACCCAGTCTGGTCCAATAGAAACAGAGCCCGGCCAGCTATGGGCTGGCGACGTTGAATGTCTGCAATAATTCTGTCGACAACGTCAGAAAACCGCGCCGTGTGAACCACGACCCGCTCACCGTCTACTGAGCGCCCACGACTAGAAATGGCGAGCCTCAGTTGAGCAGTGTGATCAGGCTCCACATCAACAAAATGAAACTTGCAATCAAAGCTCAAAGGCTTGCGACGCACATCGTTCAATCTTTGTTGAGCAGCCTCGACCTCCTCAATCATGACTAGTGGTGAACCCGCTACCAAACCTCCAAGAGGATCAGAAAATTCCCCCCCACCAGCAAAGCCATCCACCAAGTCTAGCTTAAACTGGTCACGAGACTTATTCCTGTTTAACCGATCCAAATAGTCGCTGATATACCTCCGAAGCACATCCAGCTTTGCCTTGCTATGGTCTTCAATCACAGGCAGAGGCGAACCAGGACCCCACTCAAATGACATCTTATGCCATCCCCAATCCAACGGGCATCGCACTATATTCCTTACCTTCAAGCAACCGCCCACCGGACTTAGAAGTCTTTCCTCCCCATTGTTTGAAGAAAAATGGTATCCCCTTTTCTTCGCAAAGGTCTCGAATGTCAATCACCCAAGAGGCTTTTAGCGGCCGAGCTTTCGGCCCGCTCTCGCCGCCAACAATTACCCAAGAGATACCAGATATGTCCCCGAACCCTACCGGCCCCAACAGAGGCTCCACAGAGAGAAAGCGAACCGCGGCAGGGGCCCCCTGAAGGTGTCTCACCCTAGCTACCGCTGCTTGATCCTCAACCGAAACCCCACACCAAATGTGTTTCGGAGCAGATTCTTGCCCATACCTCTTTGACAAATAGTCTCTCATAATCGGGCTTCGCTTGGTTAGAATCTGGAAAGTGTGCCAATCAGCCTTTTCCATAGTGGTAAACACCTGATCAACGAACGACAAAGGAATTTCCTTATGGAAGAGGTCACTCATCGAGTTGACAAAAATCATACGCGGCCGTTTCCACGAAAGAGGTCGGGATAACCGCTCAGGCCGGAGTGTCAGGTCGAATCCCTTCTCGAAGTGATGGCCAGGCAGCCCGCGAAACCTCTCCGAAAGGCGCTCAGCGTAACAATTGTCGCATCCTCGAGAAACCTTGGTACACCCAGTTACGGGGTTCCAAGTCGATTCAGTCCACTCGATGCTGGACTTCTCGCCCATAGTAAACACCTGCCTGACAAAGATTATTCATATCTCCCATTACTAGTGTGGTGTATCCGTAGTTAGCCGCATTATGCGGAGGCTTTCTGAAAGGACAGGGAACCGGATTCTTGCTCGAACCAGAGTAACGTATCAGCGTCGATTGCCCCTTTTTTACCAATGAACTACGGATACACCACACTAGTATTACAACGACGGTTTATCTGACAGGGCGATTTTCGCGACCGATTTAGACCTGAGCCGTACTGCCATGCGTACCGCGATTTCTCACTCGTGGCCGAATACGAAGGATCAGACACCATATTTGGCAATCCGTCGTTGTAATACTAGCATCCTGTCGCTATATATAAGAGCATTCCACAAAAGAGACTTGCGCTTCACTGTGCTCGCCAACGCAGTCCAATACAGTGACCTCGTTCCAAACCAATCATGTTTTAAGCTGAATTGTAACGAACAAAGCCCGGACCCACATCGAGAAAAAGTCACACAAAAAAACAATTGGGAAGACAAGCCTCTGACGCAGAAATCGGAAACCGGCGATCCACCAGCGTGACAACGCACGCATAACAAGCGCTAGGTGAACGATGTGGACCTGCGACCTTGTACGCATTGAACGGACCGTCGTGAAGTGGACCCAGGAAACTGGACAGGATTTAGGCTGAGTTAAGTGAGAGTCCTGTCGCTCACGCATATTGTGCCGACGCTGGCTTCGGTGAACACTTGCTGGTGTGCGTTTTGGTATACGGCAGAGCCTACGAGCTTCGATGAGGGCTCCATTCATGCCTATTCTGGCCATGAGTTAGACTCCGGGCATCTCCGCTCCAGGGCGATAACAAAGTGAAATGATCCCCCGTCTTTGGGAGCGACGACTACCAGGTACAGCTGTCAAGGGTAGCGACAAGGGAGTTGTACCAAAAGGCATATAACGGGGGATTCCCCGGGCCTTTGTGATTCCGGTGCCGGTAGTCACGGTAGTTATTGGTGTAGCCTAGGCAGTCAATCGGCCCTACCAAACCGCCCCAGCTATTGAAGTCCTGGAGCTGTTCCGTTTTCTTATGGGCGGTAGTCTATGGAAGTGGGGGCGTTGCCAAACTACTTTGGGGGCAGGCTCTCAAAATATGCGTCACAACCTGACTTGTCCCAAGCACTTTTGAGCCTATGTTCTTTTAGTTCAAAAGTCAGCCTGTCTTCAATAGTCAGTTGGGAATAGGAGTCCAACAACTTAAGGCAAACTTCGCGTTGTTCCTGGTCTGATTTTGATGGAACGTTCGGCGTAGGCCTATGTGATTGCGAAGTTCCCGGACTCAGCAATAGAAGCAGCACTATCCCCAACAAGGCGATGGTGGACAAGGTAAGGGCAACTATGGCGATATTGCGTGTTCTCATGCCCGGCCTGAGTTACCCAACCTACGACCCTTCAATGGGCCTACCTGGGTCATCGTAAGGGGCATTATATACCTGGTTCCCCAAGGGGCTTTTTCTACAAGAAAGGCCCGGGGAAGGATTACCTTCCCCAGACCTTCGGACCCATACGTTGCTCGGCAAGATCCTGAAGAGCCCCGATGCCGCAAGTGGCCGGGCTCCTGGTGTCTACTTTAGGTTAATATCCCCGCAACGTCCACCGCACGAACCGGGCTGTAAACGGCAGAGACTTTTGGACTTCAGTCGTCGGTGACCAAGCCGTCACTAGCCGGTGTTCAGCGTCAACTACTTCTGCCGGTTCCGTCAATTATTCTTGCCGGTTCACCTCCTCGGCCTGGACGCGTTGCTGGGCAGCGTTGCCGTCCGCCCCTCGTACATGTGCAAGTCCGAGCCACAGATACAAGAGGAAGTGATCTTCACGATGCCATCGTTGGGGTGTTGCAGCTCCGGGTCTGGCACATTTTCCGCGGCGATACTGAATGGGGCCTGGTAAACAACTGCTTTCATAACAAACCCCTCCTTGGCTTACAGGGGTCTTCTATCGTAGGTCTTTTATGAGACCCCCCTCTCGGCTAGCTTCTCCGGTGTGACCAGCTCGTAGAACTCGATCTCGTAGGAGTCGAGCTGGGCCTGCATCTCGGCGTTCAGAGTCCGTACCACCTCGGGGACCTGGGAAGGCCAGTTGGGCTCGATGGTCGCCTGGGTCCACTCAGCATAGGCCACGTTGGGAGTTCCCGGCAGGCCCTGGGACACATACACTTGTGCCTTGGGCCGGCCATTCTCCTCGTAGGCGGCGCATATTTTGATCAGCAGGTTGGCAACCTGCCATACCTTCCCTGGCTGCGCTTTGGCGATTCTTCTGATGACGTACATGGCTACTTCTCCTTTTTGTAATGCGACCTGGATTAAAACGGCCCTGGCTTTCGTTCCGCTATATTCGTCACTCCCTTTCCCCAACTTTGATAGCAAAAACCATCTGATTCTTGGGTTAACGGTTCCGGAGAGTTGCCGCGTCCGCCCATCGAAAGGAAGTCCCTTTGGCGATTGGAACAGCTTAATATCTGCCCGTGCGAGCATGGGAAACTAAACCAAAGCCAAGTGGCATCTACTGGCGCGGGTCTCTGGCGGGAGGGTCATGGAGCGTCTAACTCTTCTTCCAGAACTGCCACCATCCTCTCGTTGATCGCAGGTCCGCCACCATCTGCTGCGCCGGCTAGTCTGGCGTGCCCGCTGTGTCTGTTGTGGCCGCTGTGTCTGTTGTGGCCGAATCTAGGGCGGGCCTAACCCCAGGGTCGACAGTAACGCCCTGGGTACCGAATAGCTCCCAAGGTCTGAAGGACTCCACGAAATCCTTGGCTTCTTCGATAGATGGGAACCCCTTCTGGGAGCGGCTCGGGTCGTAGCTAAAAGTCTTCGCCGACGCGTCGATGCCCCGTTTGGTGTCTCGGAACCCTCCAAGCTCCTCTTCATGGCCGTCGTTTTCGTCACTGAGAATCAGGTTCTCTCCCCTTTTTACCTTTCGCCAATACACTCTCATGCAAAGCACTCCTCGACTCCGGTTTCTAGCTTGACGGTTTTGGGACCTTGATAGTCTCTACTTCTAAAATTTGCTCGCTTGGTCTCGGAGAGGTGTGTTCTCTCTCCAGGTATGGCAACTCCTCGGCGATGGTCAAGTTCCTTAAGTGGCGTGCCCTTTACAAGTTGGGCTGTTGCCTCAGCCGACTGGTGTTGAGGGGGACTAGCCTACGCCTGGCTCGCTTCCCCAGCGCCACCAGGAACATCACGCTTTTACCTTCCGCGTGGGGCGAGAAGAATCCGGATACTTGGTCGTCGTAAAACGTCAGGCCAGAGGCCCCCAGTCTTTGGGCATAGGCTGCCAGGTAGATTTTGCCCGCTGTGATACTGGCATCCAGCTGAGCCAACCGGTAACCCCGGTTACCAAAACGCTCCAGTATCGGATTCAGATTAGTCATGAAGAAAAAGTCGACGCTGGCATCGGCCGGAAGCGGCTGATCGAGCCCCAGGTGACCAGCTTGCCGACGGTAGTCTCCTTCCTTCAGCAGCTCCAGAGCCTTCAGGTCTCGGTGGAACACATATGCGCCAGATGGGAGGTCGTCCACAGTGTTCACGATCAGATAAATATCATTGAGAGCAGCGCCAGGTTGTCCTAAAAAGTCTGCCTGTATGCCCTGCGTGGCCTTTTCGAGCACCGTCGACAGCTCCCGGAGGGTTATCGATTCGTGGCTGAAACGGCGTGCGGACCCGCGCCGAACGATGACCGACTCGATGGAGTCCTGGGGCGTCTCGCCGTCAGAGTAGCGATTTAACGGTACGAGCGTCCCGAAGGATGGGGCATCAGCATTGCCGGGCCTTCGCCTCGCCAAGAAACCACCTCTGCTTCATCCGTCAGAGAGGAGGCACCGTGCATCTCCCAAATGGCGGGTAATTCTACCTTGTACTCCGAAATCGGCTGAGTATCCAGCGAAAGTGGCTCTAAGTCGGAAGAGGATCCGATTGACGGCTCGGGAACGAATCCAACTGGTACCAACACGAGAGCTACTTCCTGCCGGTTCTCTAGATCCAGCAGGCGGTTAACCGAGCTGTCCACGAATCCAGCCACCACCTTAGCAGGTAGGCCATGCGTGTCAATGGCGGAGGCATGTTGGGCCACCGGGGCGGAGTAAAACTGTACCACCTGGTGCGTTCATGTCCAGCGAAAAAGTCCGAGCTAACTGGCCAGCATAAATATCAGCGTCACTTGTTGAGGGAAATGCCCTGATGACGGGTGGGGCAGCAGATGGCAGGCAGGAAGGTCTTGATGCGACCTATTCTTCGTGAGGCTCTTCTCGAGTCTGAGAGACAACTCCCTCTCTGCTACGCTTGAGCCGGTAGCTCTCGCCGTTCATCTCCAGGATGTGGACGTGGTGGGTGAGCCGGTCCAGCAGGGCCCCGGTCAGCCTCTCCGAGCCGAAGACCTCGGTCCACTCGTCGAAGGGCAGGTTGGTGGTCACCAGGATTGAGCCCCGCTCGTATCGCTGGCTGAAGACCTCGAAGAGCAACTCCGCCCCGGTGGGGGACAGGGGGACGAAACCCAACTCGTCGATGATCAGCAGGCTGAGGCGGGAAAGTTGTCTCTGGAGGTTGAGCAGACGCCTCTCGTCTCTGGCCTCCATCAACTCGTGGACCAGGGCGGCGGCCGTGGTGAAGCCCACCGACATCCCCCGCTGGCAGGCGGCCAGGCCCAACCCCAGGGCCATGTGGGTCTTGCCGGTGCCGCTGTTGCCGACGGCGATGATATTCTCCCGGCGCTGGATGTATTCGCAACGTGCCAGTTCCATCACCAGGGACTTGTTCACCGACGGGATGGCCGGAAAGTCGAAGGTGTCCAGGCTTTTGACGGCAGGGAACCGGGCCGCCCGGATCCGCCGCTCCACCATACGCTGGTGGCGATCGATGAGTTCCAGTTCCGCCAGCCTGAGCAGATATTGGGAGTGGTCCACCCCTTCGGCGGCGCACTGGGAGGCCATCTTCCCGTATTCCCTGAGGAAGCTGGGCAGTTTCAGTTCCTTCAGATGGTGTTCCAGCAGCAGCGTGGACCGGTTGTTCATGCCGCCCTCCCTGCGAGGAGAGTCATATAGTCTCGTGTCGATGTGGTGCTGACCCTAACCCTGGGCAGGTAGGGATAGAGATCCAGGTCGAGGCGGGGCGGCCGGCCCGCCAGCCGGCAGAGCACCAGATGCTTCACCGCGTCGAAGCTCAAAGCCCCCAACCGGATGGCATCCCGAACCGCGGCGTGGACCTCCCCAGGCGAAAAATGCTCCAATAGCCGGAGCACCTGGACGAACTCCCGCTTGCCCCTTCGTCCCATCCGGGACTCCAGCAGGCGCCGCAGCGTGGCAAACTCCTCGGGAAGGTCCCCATCCCTTCAGGGGGGCTGCCTGGTCCATGGCGCCCGTCTTCTGCTCCAGCAGGGGCAGGTAGTGGACGGGGTCGAACACAAAATCATCCCGCTGGTAGGAGCGGTGATGGCGGGCGATGACCTCGGACCCGCAGCTGATCACCACCCGGTCCATATAGCCTTTTATCAGAACGTCGCGGTGTCCGTAGTCCACCGGCGCCGAGTAGTCGTTGGTCCGGTACCGGACCAGTGACAACGAACTCACCCGGCCCGCCTGCTTCTCGCAGGCGTCATAGGGCGCCTCCGGCAGAGGCAGAAGGGCCTCCAGGTCCCGTTCCATCCGTTGACCTATGCTCTCTGAGTGGCCCCTCAACCTGGCATCCATCCGCGCCAGGCAGCGACGCTCCAGGTGGGCGTTCAGGGCCTCAAAGCTCTCGAAGGACGGGACCGGCACCAGAAAGTTGCGCCGCATATAGCCGACCATCCCCTCGACCTTCCCCTTGTCGTTGCCCTTGCCGGGACGGCCGAACCGATCGTCGAACAGGTAGTGGGACTGGAGTTCCGTGAAGGCCCGGGTGCGTTTACGGCGTCCATCCCCCAGAATCCTGGCCACCGCCAGCCGGGTGTTGTCGTAGAGGATGCTCTGGGGCACTCCGCCCAGGAAGGCGAATGCCGACACGTGGCCGTCCAGGAACGCCTCGGTGGTCTCGGCTGGGTAAGCCTTGACGAAGCATCCGTCGCTGTGGGGCAGGTCCAGGACGAAGCAGTGGGCTTTCTGTTCCACCCCGCCGATGATCACCAGGGCCTCGCCAAAGTCGCACTGGGCGTGGCCCGGCGGATGGGACAGGGGCACGAACATCTCCTGCGACCCGCGGCGGTGCTCCCTCACGTAGTCCTTGACTATGGTGTACTGGCCGCCGAACCCATGCTCGTCCCTGAGTCGCTGGAAGATCCGCTGGGCTGTGTGGCGCTGCTTCCTGGGACGCCTGAGGTCGTCTACCAGGATTTGGTCGATGACGCCGGTGAAGGGCTCCAGCTTGGGACGCCGGGGCGGATTCTGCCGCCGGTAGCCCGGCGGCGCTGAGTAGGCCAGAATCTTGCGCACCGTGTCCCGGTGCAGGCCGAAAACCCGGGAGACCTCCCGTATGCTCATCCCATCCACCATCACCGCCCGTCGGACCCATAGATACACGTCCACTTGGTACATCCATCCCACCGCCCATAAGCACGACTTCGAACCTATGGATGGCAGAGGACGGTACATTTTTCAACCGCCACAATGTCAGGCAGTCAATCCGTCCAGGTGGTCCACTTTACCTCCGCCTTTTACACAAATGGCCGGGGCAATAGTGCACACACGAATCATCCGTCTGCGCCGGGGGCAACCGGAGCGTTCAACTCGGGAGCGTTCGGATAGGCGGAATCATCCGTCTGCGTGGGGGCAACCAGATCCTAGACCCAGATGGTGAGGGATCGTACAGAATCGTCCGTGTACGTCGGTGGGAACCCCTTTGCTCTGATTGTTTGTATCACTCCCAGCGTTGGCGGTGTTCCGCGGCGTTTGGGACTTATCCCAACTCGTGAGTTGGGGGTTGGGTCCTGCACGTCGCGACGGGAAGGCCCTGGGGCCCTTGATTCACCCGTATGCTGTGGAATTTTTATGAATTGGTGTTTGTGAAACCAGGGAATAGTCCCCAGCTTTTCGTATCATCCGTCTGCGCCGGGGGTAACTTGGGAAGGGAGTCCAATCGTCCGGAATAGCTTGGAATCATTCGTCTGCGCCGGGGGCAACCTCTTTCTGATTGTTCTTATTACTCCCAGCTTTGGCGTGGAGGCGTCTTTGTATATGCAGTGGCGGGTATAGCCTGGCGGAAGTCGAATCTGATAACAACGAATTTGGGCATCAACGCATTGGTGTATTTGGTGCCGGTGTTGAGCTTGGCGTGGCTCTTTGGTCTTTCTCAGGTCGGACCTATTTCAGTGGGCTACTTGATTGTCGGCGCGTCTGTGATAGTAGTGGCCAACTTGCTGGTCAACCTCGAGGCCGGACACAGGGGTCCGGTGGGTTAAGGTGATGGCGTCACCCGTGTTTCACCGGATCTGACGGCTCTGGGATTTTCCGTTTCTCTTCGTATTCGGTCTGTATCCAGCCTCTCCGGGCGTCTTCCGCCATGTGGGGTATTTCCTCTTTGGTCTTCGCCTGGGAGACACAGCCGGGCAGGTCGGGGAAGGTTATTGAGTATCCTCCCTGCGTTTCTGGGTAGACCACAAAGGGGTAGTTGAGGTCTAGGTAGTGACTGATGGGTTTTCGTCGTTCTGGGGTCATTCTGCTCCTGGAGTTTTGGGGATAGCAAAATGGCCCTGGCGGATGGGTTGTCGCCAACGGGGTAGTAGAAATATAACCCGAAGACTTCGACCCGCCAGGGCCATTTTTTGTTTTGTTTTCCGAAGTCCCCGGCGGATGGGTTGGTGTCAACCGGGTAAAGAAGAAGATAACCGGAAGACTTCGACCCGCCAGGGCCTCTTGGTTGGTTGTGCTCTTAGTCCTGGCGGATGGGTTGGCGCCAACGGGGTAAACCATATAACCCGAAAGCTTCGACCCGCCAGGGCCTTTTGTTGTTTTTGTATTTTACGCTTCTGTGTGTTGGTTCGCACCAAGGAGGTGTCAGTGGATAGGGTTTTGGGTTTAGCTAAGAAGCTGGTATCAGCTGGCGTAGCTCCATTTGATTCCGGATCGGTCCAGGACGGAGGGGAACATATTCCTGCTCCGGTACGCTCGGGCGAAGGTCCGGTACAGGCGCTTGCAACTTTGGATGGCATCTTCCTTCGTTTTGCCGTAACCCGTGAGTCTCAGGGCGGGGACTCTGGCGGCAAACAATCCGTCCCTGCCATGGTGCTCGATGACGTAATTCACCTTCGCTGTCACTTTTGTGTTGGTCATTTTGGGTGGTTCATCCCTGACCTGGATGGATTAAGGGCGGCTCCCAGGTTCCCCGAAGGGGGAGCCGCCTTCCTGTGTGTTCTCATCGAGTGTGGACCTTTGGTTCTGCGGGCCGTATTTGGAAAGGCAAATAGGTCATGATACGTCCCATCCTGACTCCAAGGGTGCGGCCGCGACTATTTTGGTTTGGGGGTTTGGGACTCTTGGTGTGCCTGTCGCGGTCATAATCGAAAGTCGAAAACCTTGTCGGTCGTGGTCCGAACGGGCGGTAGTGTCTCTGACCGGAGGGCGCCGGGGCGGTTTCGGGGTGTGGGTTGTTTTGGAAAGGTGGGGGTCGTTTATGGCTGTGGTTTGGTGGTCATTGCTGTGATGTACTCTTCGTTGTTGCCAGGGTCGCTGAGTCCGAACAGGTTCTCTCTGGTTTGGACGGTGGAGGCAATCGCAATCTCTAGGGCGAGCCGGTGGGTGTCTCCTGGGAGGTGATTCTGAGTGAATTCCTGGAAGTCTTCCTTGAACTGTTCCCAATGGGTGACCTCAAGGTAGTTGTTGTTGTGGATATTGTCCGGGTCGGCGCCGTTTCGGTACCGGTCGGTCATGAATGCCTTGAAGTTGAAGTGGAGGATCTGCGTCCGGCTGTCTGTGACCGCGTCGAATTCTCTCTGGAGGTCCAGTGGCATTGAGTCCGGCTTGTGGCCGTTCTGTGCGAGATCTATGTCTCGTTCTATTTGGATCATCGCCTGGAGGTTCGTCTCGACGATCTCGAATTTGTCCTGCTCGTCAATCTGCCAGGGCTGAGCCCGGGAGAGGTACTCCTTCAAATTCTCCTGGAAGCTGGACATCTGGTGGGAGAGGTGCCGTCGAACCACGTCCATCATGTGGGAGTGCTTGTCGGGCTCGAAGGCGGCCGTCATCCGGCGGTCTGGGTGGGTGAGGTCCTTGACGCGCTCCTTCAGTGGGTGGGTTATGGCCTGTTGGACTCCGTGGACCAGTTGGTCCATCTCGGGGGCATCGACTTCTTCCGCCATCTCGGTCGTGGTGCGGAATAGGGTGGTCAACTTTTCCTTTCGGTCCTGCGGGGTTCCGCGGACCCAGGAGAGCTTGGAGGGGTCCGTGGTGGGTTCGTGCCAGTACATTACTTCCCGGGCAAGTTCTGGGTCGGCTCGCTCGAGTTTTTGGAGGAAGTTGGCCACCGCCTCTTCTTCCTTCCATTCCATGTGTGGATCATCTTTTTCGTGAAAGTCGTGCTCGGACTGGAACTCGTCTGTGCGGTTTCTCACTGTTTCTCCTGTGGTCCCTGTGCTGGTGGTGAAGTGGGTTACTTGGGTGTTGGGCGGGCGGTTCTTCTGGTCCCTGTGCATTTCTAACAGCCGGGGTGGAAGCTGGGCCTGGCTTACGAAAGTGGGGCTGGCGGGCCTGTCTGTATTTTCTGCTCTATGGTCGTCCTGACCAGTTGTCTCAATGTCGGTGAGGCTTTGGACTATGTGGTCCGACTGCGCCTCGGCGGCACCGTTTATTTCGACCATGACGTACTCGGGAAGTTCGTAGGCTTGGTAGCTCTGGTTGAGCAGTTCCCGGAGCCTGGGTAGGGTTTCAAGTATCCGGGAAATCCGGGTGATGGGTTCTGTTGCGAAGGTCCTGTCGAGTTTCTCCATGTCCTCTTCGGACATCCGGCTGTGCTGCTCTTCGGAGAGTCCTTGCATCTCGTTGTCCCATACGTCTCTTTCCACCGAGAGGATTGCCTCCTCCAGGACGTCCTGAAGTGTGGGCCGGGTGACCATGCTGGTGCTTAGGGGCATATCCAGGGAGTGGGATTTGAGATGTTTCTGGTTAGGATGTCCGTCCAATCAGACTCGAGCCATTTCACGAGTTCCGTTATGTGGTAACTCTGGGGAGTGTGGGGATATTTTACACAGACGGCTCCCTGCGTACTGACGGCTATGTCCATGTTTGGAAAGGTCGTGTGTATGGTCTTGCTGAGGTCACGGGCGTAGTCCGCGACCAATTTGGAGAATGCCCTGGGTTCTGTTGAGGTGAGGTCGCCGAAGGACTGTGGGTCCATTTCCAAAAGTGCCTGTAGGTCTGACCAGATCCCAATGGGATAGTTGTCAATGGTGGAGGCATGTTGGGCCACTGGGGCGGAGTAAAACTGTACCACCTGGTGTGTAAGGCCAGCGAAAAAGTCCGAGCTAACTGGCCAGCATAAATGTCCGCGCCAATGGTTGAGGGGAATGCCCTGCTTACGGGCGGGGCAGCAGATGGCAGGCAGGAAGGTCTTGATGCGACCTATTCTTCGTGAGGCTCGTCTCGAGTCTGGGAGACAACTCCCTCTCTGCTACGCTTGAGCCGGTAGCTCTCGCCGTTCATCTCCAGGATGTGGACGTGGTGGGTGAGCCGGTCCAGCAGGGCCCCGGTCAGGCGCTCCGAGCCGAAGACCTCGGTCCACTCGTCGAAAGGAAGGTTGGTGGTCACCAGGATTGAGCCCCGCTCGTAGCGCTGGCTGAAGACCTCGAAGAGCAGTTCCGCCCCGGTGGGTGACAGGGGCACGAAGCCCAGTTCGTCGATGATCAGCAGGCTGAGGCGGGAAAGTTGTCTCTGGAGGTTGAGCAGACGCCTCTCGTCTCTGGCCTCCATCAACTCGTGGACCAGGGCGGCGGCCGTGGTGAAGCCCACGGACATCCCTTTCTGGCAGGCGGCCAGGCCCAACCCCAGGGCCATGTGGGTCTTGCCGGTGCCGCTGTTGCCGACGGCGATGATATTCTCCCGGCGCTGGATGTATTCGCAACGTGCCAGTTCCATCACCAGGGACTTGTTCACCGACGGGATGGCCGGAAAGTCGAAGGTGTCCAGGCTTTTGACGGCAGGGAACCGGGCCGCCCGGACCCGCCGCTCCACCATACGCTGGTGGCGATCGATGAGTTCCAGTTCCGCCAGCCTGAGCAGGTATTGGGAGTGGTCTGTGCCCTCGGCGGCGCACTGGGAGGCCATCTTCCCGTATTCCCTGAGGAAGCTGGGCAGCTTCAGTTCCTTCAGATGGTGTTCCAGCAGCAGCGTGGACCGGCTGTTCATGCCGCCCTCCCCGACAGCAATGTCATGTAATCCCCGGCGGAAGTGATGCTGACCCGCACCTGGGGCAGGTAGGGATAGAGTTCCAGGTCGAGGCGGGGCGGCCGGCCCGCCAGCCGGCAGAGCACCAGATGCTTCACCGCGTCGAAGCTCAAAGCCCCCAACCGGATGGCATCCCGAACCGCGGCGTGGACCTCCCCAGGCGAAAAATGCTCGAATAGCCGCAGTACCTGGACGAACTCCCGCTTGCCCCTTCGTCCCATGCGGGACTCCAGCAGGCGTCGCAGCGTGGCAAACTCCTCGGGAAGGTCCCATCCCTGCAGGGGAGCGGCCTGGTCCAGGGCGCCCGTCTTCTGCTCCAGCAGGGGCAGGTAGTGGACGGGGTCGAACACAAAATCATCCCGCTGGTAAGAGCGGTGATGGCGGGCGATGACCTCGGACCCGCAGCTGATGACCACCCGGTCCACGTAGCCTCTTACCAGAACGTCCCGGTGCCCGTAAGCCACCGGCGCCGAGTAGTCGTTGGTACTGTACCTCACCAGCGACAGCGAACTCACCCGGCCCGCCTGCTTCTCGCAGGCGTCATAGGCCACCGGAGGTAGGGGCATCAGGGCCTCCAGGTCCCGTTCCATCCGTTGACCTATGCTCTCTGAATGACCCCTCAACCTGGCATCCATCCGCGCCAGGCAGCGACGCTCCAGGTGGGCGTTCAGCGCCTCAAAGCTCTCGAAGGACGGGACCGGCACCAGAAAGTTGCGCCGCATATAGCCGACCATCCCCTCGACCTTCCCCTTGTCGTCGCCCTTGCCGGGACGGCCGAACCGATCGTCGAACAGGTAGTGGGACTGGAGTTCCGTGAAGGCCCGGGTGCGTTTACGGCGTCCATCCCCCAGGATCCTGGCCACCGCCAGCTTGGTGTTGTCGTAGAGGATGCTCTGGGGCACTCCGCCCAGGAAGGCGAATGCCGACACGTGGCCGTCCAGGAAAGCCTCGGTGGTCTCGGCCGGGTAAGCCTTGACGAAGCAGCCGTCGCTGTGGGGCAGGTCCAGGACGAAGCAGTGGGCTTTCTGTTCCACCCCGCCGATGATCACCAGGGCCTCGCCAAAGTCGCACTGGGCGTGGCCCGGCGGATGGGACAGGGGCACGAACATCTCCTGCGACCCGCGGCGGTGCTCCCTTACGTAGTCCTTGACTATGGTGTACTGGCCGCCGAACCCATGCTCGTCCCTGAGTCGCTGGAAGATCCGCTGGGCTGTGTGGCGCTGCTTCCTGGGACGCCTGAGGTCGTCTACCAGGATTTGGTCGATGACGCCGGTGAAGGGCTCCTCCTGAGCTCGTCGAAGGGTTAGGACGCCGGGGCGGATTCTGCCGCCGGTAGCCCGGCGGCGCTGAGTAGGCCAGAATCTTGCGCACCGTGTCCCGGTGCAGGCCGAAAACCCGGGAGACCTCCCGTATGCTCATCCCATCCACCATCACCGCCCGTCGGACCCGTAGATACACGTCCACTTGGTACATCCATCCCACCGCCCATAAGCACGACTTCGAACCTATGGATGGCAGAGGACGGTACATTTTTCAACCGCCACAATGTCAGGCAGTCAATCCGTCCAGGTGGTCCACTTTACCTCCGCCTTTTACAGGGTTCACCACCCAGTCGCTGCGCCGCAGCATTGAGGTGCTCCGCGGGTACCCGTACCGGGCGAACCGGGTGGACAGCACCACGATGTCATTGGTCAGGGCCCGCAGGTCATCTCAGGTCACCGGCCCGTACTACTGCGTTGACGGAGGATGTCCCGCGAGTCCCCTGTTGACGCTCGGCTCGGACACCCCCTGGCGCCTCTTTGACGTGTTTCACGTGGTGGGCGGGACTCAGGAGTTCCCTCCCCAACATCTCAGAGAATCAGGTTGCCTATGGTCAACTTTCGGCGGTGTAGTCTCTGATGAATTTCGGGCTGGCTTGGAGGGTATGGGTCACCTTCTATATGGGTGCGGCTCCAGTGTTTTCGGACCGTTGGTTTGTTCAGTTCCATTGCTTTTGTCGGACCTCTACCTCCGGTCGTTTTCCTGGATGAGGCCATGAACGAGTAGGACTGCGTGGCAGGAGATCATCATGGCAATGCCCCACTCTGGGATCCTTACTCCCAACAGGTCGGGCTGGTCGCTGGAGGTGATGCTTCCAGTCACCGTTATCATGATTATCGGCAGCAGACATCCGATAAGGTTGGCCGCGGTGGACGCCTGTTTTGTCACCGTCTTGAAGAACGCGATGATGGATGCGATCGTTACTGTCAGGGGAATGAATAGGAGGCCCATGGTGCCCAGAAATGAAGTCCGGAACATGGCCCCTCGCTCGGGACTGGTGAATGCATAGGCCAGGAGTTCTGAGCCGCTGAGCGACGAGTCCTTGCCGTCAAGAACCGCCCAAGGCAGGAACATGCTGGCCAGCGCCCCTATGGCTATCAGCGTTCTGATCATGGTCTCGTTGCTGAATGTGGGGTCCCCGGCCAGTATCCGTTCCTTCAGTTTCAGAATTTGGTCGATCATTGGATATCTCGCTTTCAGGACCTGGGTTCTCTGGAGCATGGTTCTTTCTCTGTTTTATTTGGTTGTGACTCCGAAGGTCTGCTGAATGCGGTCCGATTCCTCCCGGAACCGGGCGAGCTCCTCGTGTAGGAGCGATATGGCCGGCGGTATGGTCTGGAAGTCCTCGTAGAGGGCCGCGAAGTGGGCGGAAAGCCTCTGCTTGGTGATGATGACGTTCATGTCGTTCAGGTCGTACATGATGAGTTGGGCCTGCCCCAAGGTCTTGTACGCCTGCCCGCGCCAGTCGTTGTAGACCTGGCGTTCCCTGATGTCGATTTCTTCGGCCCGTGTCCGGTCGTCCTGGTTGACGATCTGTGCGGTCAGCCGTTCCTGTACCTTGAAATAGTCCTGGGCCATTGCGTCGGCGTGGTCTATCCGGTAGGCGAACCTCTTGTATTCGTCCACGGCTCTCTCGTAACGGGGAGCCCAGGCCCTCTGGAGTTGCTCCACGGCCATAATGTACTGGGTCTGGGTGGGCTCCAGCTCTGTCTGAAGTTTGTTCAGGTACTCGATGGCGTCTCTCACCGCGTGCTCGGTGGGCTGCTCGTAGGGGGCGTACTTGTCCGGGGTTGGGGACGGTTCGGGACCTTCGGCAACGCCGTCGGGAGTTTTATCCTGCCCGGCCAGTCCGTCCCGTAGCTCGCCGGCCGAAGGGGGCGATTTGCGGAGGGACCCTGCCGGGACAGCCAGTCTGGGTGCCGGGGGTATGACGTCGGTGAATGAATCGTTAAGACTCTCAGCCTTTTTATTGGTCCTCTCGGTGGCCTCCACCAGCTTGGTGGCCTCGTTGGGCCCGCCGCCAAACACGTTCGACGCCAAGGGCCAGGCTATGCCGATTATGGTCACTACGGCTAGTCCCGTAAGTATGTACTTGATCATCATTTACCTCTCTGTGCAGTTCCTCTTTAGGCTGCTGCCTTTGGTTTATGTGTTTGTATATGACGACGAAACTCTGGATAGAACTTAGAAATGTGGCCGGGAACCCCAATTCTTCGCAAGACATCGTTGTCTTGACGTCGATTATCGATGCAATTGTGGGTGTTGGAAAGCATTCCACGTACTACCATGCCTTATAAGACTGGAATTCGCCTGCTTGGCGTGGCGTGACACCCGGCCGATGGCTTTCTGGCCAGACCGTTCGGACTCCGCGAACTTGGCTTGCATCTATCTGGCTTGCATCTATCTAAGGAAAAGAACACTCAGGCTATTCTACTTGGTTGGGAGTGTTCTTTGATGAAGTGGCAGTGATGGTCAGGGCCAAGAATTTAGTGCGTATGGCAGTGGAACAGCGGGATGAACTCCAGCGTCTAAGTCGGGTTCGGAAACATCTGGTCAGAGTCACCACCAGGGCCCGGATTCGCCTCAAGATCGACGACGATTGGCCGGGTCCCCAAGCGGCTGAATCCATGGATTTGGCCCTCGGCACAGTGTACCGGGTCAAGCAGCGCTTTGCCGAAGTAGGGTTGGCAGTGGTTCTGAAGGACCATCCCCAGGCCATGCTCTTGATGAGCGGAATCGAGGCTGGTTGTGTGATCACAGACCAATCGTATGAGAGCAACAGGATGCTAGCGTATGTTTGGCCACAGGGCACCATAGCCATGATATCGCCCAAGTCCAACCCCAGGGACCCCTGGGAATTCGACAGGGAGCCGAATCGGTAACGCAACCTGGTCGAACGGGTATTTAACCAACTGAAGCATTGGCGCAGATTCGATACCCGGCATGACCGCAGGAGCCTCTACTCTCCATCGGCCCTGTACTCGGTTGCCTCGGCCATCTGGGGTTAGCAATTGTCGGTTCCCTCTAGTTAAAATCGGTTACCGTGGGCTCCTCTTTTTCCTGTTCTTGTTCCTGTTGGTTCTGTTCGGTTATCCTCTGGCGGTAGTGCCACGGTCTCTCTCCGCCGTTCTCTCCTTGTCTCCATACTCCCATCAGGCTGTTCCGGGCTATCTTCTGGGCCTCGGCCAAACACCGGTTACCCGCTGATGAGAAGTCATTGACGTGGTAGGCCATGCCCTGTGCGGCCATGGTGAAATTCACCGCGAACTCGCTGGCGTATCCAATGTTGGCTACCATGTGGCCGTACATGTCCATG
Organism: Dehalococcoidia bacterium; assembly: GCA_965226825.1. Classification (GTDB taxonomy): domain Bacteria; phylum Chloroflexota; class Dehalococcoidia; order Lucifugimonadales; family UBA3495; genus Io17-Chloro-G2. The sequence continues at coordinate 1,326,317 of CBDDED010000003.1, read as the reverse complement.
TCCATGGGGTAAAGGTATATCTTGGTGTTGAGTGGAGCGTGGTTGATCAGGGCCTGCCAGGACTTTTGTCCATCAGGTTGCTCTTTCTCGGGGGCGTCTACGCCCCAGAGCCTGACCTCGATAAAGGCGCCTTCGACTGTAACTACAATGGTATCTCCGTCGATGACGTCTATGACCTTTCCGATCATGTGCGGGTGGGCCTTGGCGATGGTTTCCGCCGTGCAGTCGGACTTCTGTAACCTGGTGTACTCGTGCTGTGTATTGGATGCAGGCTGCGCCTGGGAGGGGGCGTCTATGGTGTTCCCGCTTCTCTGGGCCTCGACGAACCGGGCTTGGGACGAGACCTGGGGTTCGTTCTCCTTTACCTTTTCGACGATTACGTTGACCAATTGCTCCGTGATCAGACCAACTCCGAGGAACGAGGCCACCGCAATCATTACGTATTTCATTTCTTCCTTTCCTACGACGGCTGTCTAGTCACTACCGAGTCTTATGATGAGAAAAAGCATCTGAAGGAGGATCGCCGCGCAGGCCCCTACCGTCAGGGCTTTCACCCCTGCGCTGGCATTTCGCCAGGCATTCCATATGGTGGCCAACAAGGGCTTTCTGGGTTTGCTGGGTCTTGCTTCCCAGGCTTTTCGCGTCCGGACCAGGGCCTGGGCCATCGATTGGAGGGGTGTTGCTATGGGCTCTTGGAATGAGGCTTGGAATGGGTTTCGGGATGGGGTGTTGTCGACAAACTGCACCTTGGCCCTTTTGGCCGGATCCTGCTGGGCTAGGGGTTTTTTGACGTAGTATATCCGGCATATCCGGCTTCCATCGGGGGTCCTCACGACCTCGACGGTCTGGATTTCGATATCATCGAGGTCCATCTGCCTTGCTCCTTATCGTTTGTTTGGTTTTTGGGGTTCCTTGCTTCTCAGGTCATCCGTGGGGGTGATTTATTTTTTGGCTGTCCTACCGCGAGGGCTAGGACTCCGTTGCGATTCTCGGGATTGAGGTGCGTCTGTTGTTAGGAACGTTCAGCTATCGGAGTGATTTGAGAAGATCGGCAATATGCAAAATAGGCCAGTGGAGAAGTCTGTTGCGTCAGAGGACAGAAGTGCAGGCCGTCAACGATGACGGGGCAATCTTGAGGTAAAAAACCCCGGGGCTCCGAGGTGGTGTGAGTTCCTTGGGTGAGGATAGACTACCCACAGGGATGGGCAGTGTCAACATTGCGGCTGTCGCTGTTCAGGATGAATGTCCGTCTAACTGTCCGGCAGAAATGCCACCCGTTTGGTCTGCGATGGTATCTGGCGGGGACACTGTGGATGCGATCGGGGACCGACACGTCGGCGGACTCTCAGCGTCAGTGTATCTCGTGACCGTGTCTCTATGGATTCCCAATGTCCTGGCCATCCGGCGAATGGATATCCCAATGAAAAGCATGCCGCCGGACCGTGCAAAATTTGCTGCCCTTCTGATCGCTGGATTATCATTCACTTGCTATGGGTACTAATCTGTCCCGCCCAACGCCGCGGCAGAGGAAAGAGAGGACCGGTTATGGCCGACATCAGGACTTCAGCCAAACGGCTGCAAACGGAAACTCAAGAAAGACTTGACCGTCTTTTAACCGAAATTCAGTCCGCCTCAAATCAACAGATCGGCTATCCAACCAATCAGAACTTCGATTACTCACCGCTGCTGCCCTTTCTAAAGTACTCGCTGAACAACGTTGGAGACCCATTCCATGACAGCAATTACTGGAGCAACACCCACGAAATGGAACGAGATGTCATCACCCGATTTGCCCGTCTTATGCGGCTGGAACCGGACGAGGCCTGGGGCTATGTCACCTCCGGCGGGACCGAGAGCAACCTGTATGGGCTCTACCTGGCGCGGGAAATGTTCCCCAACGGGATATTCTATTTCTCCGAGGAAACCCATTACAGCGTCCTGAAGAACCTGCGACTGCTGAACGCCCGCTACGTAATGATCAAACGCCAGGAAGACGGGGAGATCGATTACCAGGAACTGTACGACATGATCCAAGTGAACCAGCGCCTGCCGGCGGTGATCATCGCGAACATCGGCACGACCATGCGCGGGGCCATCGACGACATTGAACGGATCAGGGGAATCCTGAAGGACCTGGATGTCGCAGACAGCTACATTCATGCCGACGCCGCCCTCAGCGGCATGATCTTGCCCTTCGTGGAGGAGCCGCAGCCGTATGGGTTCGACTGTGGTATAAACAGCATCGCCGTGAGCGGCCACAAGCTGATCGGCGCGCCGCTGCCCTGTGGCGTGGTCATGACCCGCCGGCCTAACGTGGAACGGGTCGGCCGCATCATCGAGTACGTAGGTATCCAGGACACCACCCTTTCCGGTTCCCGCAACGGCCTGACTCCCCTGATGCTGTGGTATGCCCTGGAGAAATATGGGGACGAAGGTTTCCGTGAGCTGGTGTCTGGAATGCTGGACACGGCGGAATATGCGGTGAGGCAATTCAACCGTCACGGTGTAGCCGCCTGGCGCCACCGGAACTCGGTTACGGTGGTATTCCCCAGGCCGGCGCCGAAGGTCTTCCAGAAGTGGCAGATTGCCCACGAGGGCCAGATTGCTCACATCATCACGATGCCCCACGTCACCCGGGAGCAGATCGACGAACTCGTCGCCGATTGCACCTGCTAGGAGAGAGTTCCAACCCCAAGAGCCGAGGGAGTCGAAATGGACCGAATTAACCGGATCACCCGCATTGTTGTGATGGCGAACGACGAGGTTGGCATAATTGCGGACCTAACGGGCATTTTGGCCAGCGCGGGCATCAACATCGAATCAATCAACACCGAAGTAAACAACGAGCAGGGGACGGTCGTGCTGACCACCGACAATTCTGACCACGCGCTTTACGTGCTCAACCAGGCCGGATACAAGGCGGTCGGCGACGAGGTCCTTGTCGTTCAACTCCGGGACGAACCCGGCGCCCTGGCGAGGGTGGCGGAAAACCTGAAACAGGCCGGAGTCAACATACAGAGCATGCACATCCTGAACCGCGGCGGCGGCCATGCGATGATTGCACTGACCACCGACGACCGGGTCCGGGCCGAAGCCGCAATCAGCGGCGAAACCATTATTTGACATCACGTGCACATGGGTATGCAAAACGCGGTGTTGAGAAGTCAGGGTTTCTCACCCCTGGACAGGTTTGACGTGCAGGGGGAAAGGCGGTTCCGGGACGGGTTTAACCTGGAGAAGGCCAATGGGAAGATTTACCCGAACGCGGGCAGGTCTTCCCGGAAAATACGGGCGTGCGCGAAACAATCCGAATGCAAGCGGTGATCGGACTTGCTGGCAATCAGAAGCCAGGGTACGATTCGCCGCGTCCCCTGAGGGGAGCGAAGCCACCGGCCAGGAGGAGTTCATTCACGTCGTGGATGGAAACCGTGTCAGAATCGGCGACCAGAGCGAGGCCGAGCTTCATGACGGTATCTCTGGATGGGTTCTGGCGTTCGCCGGATTCCAGCCTCAAGACGTAGGCCTCGTCCAGGCCGCTATATTGGGCGAGTTTATACTTGGTCTTTCCCGACTTGGACCTGAGCCTCTTGAGAGCCCTGGAAAACTCTGTGGTAGCGAAGGATGACATATTCGCTCCTGGACTCTTAGAGTGTCATTACCTGGCCACGGGCCAAAAAAGTTAGAGTCCATGGATCTAGGGTAGAGGAGGAGGATGCAATTACGTTTGTCGTTTCAGATTTTCGAGGATTTTGAGCACATCCCAAGAGCCTGAGTTGCCTGCAATCCGAGGTCAAAAATGGCCAATGAAGACGGTTAGTAGCTATCAAGTGAATAGGATTAATAGCTTTACATAATCTTTCTGAATATTTTGAAATTTTCGGTAATACATACCGATGATGTCTGATTTGGCTACTTTGAGGAAGAGTTGTCGTAGTCAGGCCGGGATTCCTTGTCTCCGGCGATGGCAAGCACCCGTCAAATGAGTGTCTTACCGTTGGCATCCTCCCTTCCAGACTTTCCTTTTGAATTTGCCAACCGATTTGGTAGTTCGTTCAACTGATTGAGGCGGTCCCGGGTTTTCGGACGATCGGTTCAGTGAGAGTTCCGCGTCTAAACCGTTGACAACGGTGGCTGACTCGGGGAGCAGGGTGTGACAAAGGAGCGAATAAGGGACGGAGCGTCATTCAAAGCCGAGGGGGGCCTGCATGTGGAGGAAGGGGAAGAGACGGTGATTCGGTTGGCCGCTCGGGGCGAAGTCCGCCCCTGCCAAATCCGGATAAAAGAGAAAGACCTGACCCAGGGATGCGCGGGGTCTTTGACAACGGTCAGCGGAAGAGCAACAGGGGCGAATTAAGCCCCGATATCCCGGTACCACCAGCAGATCGGCCAACTCGAAGTGGAAAAGGAACGCTGTGTGGATAGGTTCGGAAGGCGATCCGAGCATGCCACCGGGAGACGGTGGATTGGTAGCATCCACCCCTTTCCACTGCCCGGTGATAGCCCTTGTCGGATATCAGTGGGTCCGGCCTCTAATGTCAGCGCCGGGGAACTCCGCCGGAGGAATCCGGTTATGATGAAGTTAATCAACCGACAAATCTGGAGACTCGATTTTGTGGGTCATGGCGCATTATTGTGTGGCAGCCAGAGCGGCCAAGCTGACTTGGACCTCTGCATTCGGTTCCAACGTACCCCAAAAAAACCCATCAGGCCAGGGTTATCGTGACCCAGTTGAGATGATAAGAGACGACTCGGTGCAATCCCCAGAGCACCCGGCAGAGAGGATGTGTAGGCCAGGCAAAGCCACGTTAAATCTTGGGAATTTAACGGGGCCTCCACCCAAGTTGGCTCCGGCCCCGTCTGGTTGATGAGGGCAACCTCGGTATTTTCATTTTCCGCATCCGTGGCTGTCAGGTCCGCTACCTGCCCGGGAGTCAAGGTTGTATAATTGAGGCAAGCAAGCAGTTCGGGGTACTCAGAACCGAATCACTGCCTCGCGGCGACTATCGGAGGGTTTTCAAATAAATTCGTATCTGAATTGCCTCCCAGGCACGGAAAGCGCAAACCCCTGCCTTCTAAGCAGCGGGTCGCGGGTTCGAATCCTGCCTGGGACGCCACAACAGCTACGAATTGGCTCAATTTGAGCCTGAAAAGCCGCCCATTGGGGCGGCATTTTCTTTGCCGAAACCCCTATCCGATACGCTGCCTGATCCGGTCTTTCGGTTCTATCTCCCATTGCTTGCCTACCGGATAGTGTTCACCAAGGGAGGCAAGTAAGTACCATGGTAACCAGACGAACAGCACGGATACGTGGCGTGGACCAGGACAAGTTAGACCTCAAAACCCTGACCCAACACTTCGAAGTCCACAACCGGTCGGAAGGCAAGTCCGCCAGGACGGTGGAGTGGTACAACCAGGCCCTGGAACTCTTTGAAGGATGGCTCGAGGACGAGGGAATCCCCACCAACCTGGAACACCTAGGGGAGGACGAGGTCCGGGAGTTCATTCTGTATCTTCAGGGTAGGAAGGGGCTGTGGGGCCTGGCTTCAAGCCATACGTTGAACAACCGGGTGAGAGCGCTCCGGGCCTTCTTCGCCTGGCTTCACCGCCGGGGATATACGAAAGAACATCGGCTCAAGGACCTGAGGCCGCCCAAGGTCAGTGAGAAGGTGATCGAGCCCCTGACGTCCGAAGAGATGGTGAAGATTTTCGCCAGCATGAACTCAAACACCCTGCTCGGAGCGCGCAATACGGCCATCTATTCCCTGATGTTGGATACAGGCCCCCGCCTCTCTGAGGTCGTGACCCTGAAATATGAGGACGTCCACCTGCAGGACCGGTACATCAAGGTCTTGGGCAAAGGCAACAAGGAGCGCATCGTTGCCTTCGGCGCAACCTGTCAGCGGTCGCTCATTGACTACTCGTACCGCTTCCGGGGTGAACCAGCACACTCGGGGGTGGATACTTTTTTCTTGTCCATCGACGGATACCCCATGTCCCCGTCAGCACTACGGTCTCTCACCGAGAGGGTTTCCAAGGCTGCAGGAGTTCCACGGCTCCACCCTCACCTACTGAGGCACACCTATGCCACCCAATTCATTCTGAATGGGGGGACGTATTCCTGCTCAAACAGAACCTGGGCCACACCACTCTGGCTATGGTAGAACGCTACGTGCACATAGCGAGTCAAATCGCAGCGTTGAAGAGCCAGGGTTTCTCGCCCCTGGACAGATTCGACGTGCAGGGGTCAAGTCGGTTCCGGCACGGGTTCAACCCGGACAAGGCTAAGGGGAGGATTTACCCGAACGCGGGCAGGTCTTCCCGGAATTGGAGGTCGTGGGCCAAACAACCCGGGTCCAAGCGGTGATCGGACTTGCTGGCAATCAATTTGCAGGGACCGATTCGCCGCGTCCCCTAAGGGGAGCTAAGCCGTCGGCCAGGAGGAGTTCGTTCACGTCGTGGATGGAAACCGTGTCAGAATCGGCGACCAGAGCGAGGCCGAGCTTAATGACGGTATCTCTGGATGGATTCTGGCGTTCGCCGGATTCCAGCCTCAAGACGTAGGCCTCGTTCAGGCCGCTGTACTGGGCCAGCTTATACCTGGTTTTTCCCGACTTGGACCTGAGTCTCTTGAGAGTCCTGGAAAACTCCGTGGTAGCGTTGGATGCCATATGTGCTCCTGGACTCTGAGAGTGTCGTTGCCCGACCCAATGAGTAATGATGCAAGAGTCCATGGATATAGAGTATAGGGAGAGGGTGGAATTACGCTTTGTCGTTTCAGATTTTCGAGGCTTTTGAGCAGATCCCAAGAGCCCGAATTGTATGCAATCAGAAGTCCATATAAGCCAATGAAGACAGTTACCATCTATCAGGTGATTCAAATTAATAGCTTTACATAATTTTGACAATAATATTGGAATTTTCGGTAAAACATACCGACACAGCAGATCCTCCTTCCTCGGCAAGGATTCAGACTAGCTCCGAATCGGGAATGCAAGAACCGTTATGGACAAACTTCCGATTGCCCGGACGCCGACACTGACCGGCCTAGATTCACCGGTGGCGCCGAAATTTCATCGTACTGGGATGATAGGGGATACCGGACCGGGTCAATCTGAAGAATGGGGAAAGAGCCGCACCGTTACCGCCGATGTAAAAATGGGCGAAATCTCCGAAGTTGATTTGACCCACCACAGAATGGTGGCATCATCCGCAGACACTGCGCGGAGGTGCTTCAGACGAATTGCTGAAGGTGGAAGAAGTGAAAGAGATCTACGAGATGAAAGGAGCGGGTCGTTGCATCTGGGTATCGCCGGGGAACTGGGTATCGCCCGGATCACCATGCCCATTATTCAATCTACGCCAAAAGTTACGGTATTCGTGGGCAGTGGAATTGTCTCTGTCGTAGATTATCGAGGGCCGAGGCGCCGGAGAAGAGTTGGACGTTTAGGTCGGCAACACCACCCTTAGGAAGAGGAAACCCCGCAACCACTGGAAATTTCGGACCCCGGTCTCGGTCGACCCGTCATGCCCCGCTGTCGTCACGCTTGGGAGGCAGTATCAATGGCAAATTGTGGCGCTCGTCGGGCTGGGACCTGGATGGACCGAGGACTGACAGGCTCGGAGGCGGCATGAATGCCCATCGTCCGAACAGCCATGGTTGGATGACAAAAAGGTCTGATGACCGCGTTAACGACCGGCTCGAGTCTACCACGGCGGGCCGGACTGGACGAAATCAAGAACCGAGGCCGATTCCGAGGTCACTCCTCCATTGACACCCTGGCAGACCACACCGAAGCTGCGGCCGTCGTGGAGCGTAATGGTGGCGTCGAAGCGGCTCCGTCGGTGGAACTCCACGTGGGACCGGAGCCCGTCAATGCCGCGGGAGAGTGAAGAGGCGAGGCAGTAGACGGAAGCCACCGCGTCCATCCGGCGGATCAGCAGCGCCAGCCACTCGCTGGAATCAGGGTAGGCGCGCACGAAGTCCGAGGGCGTATCGAAGCCGAGGGTCCTGGCGGCTTCTCTGATGCCCTTGGCCGTCAGGTAGTATCGCCCGCTCGAAGTCAGTTGGGCGGTACCGTGGCTCACCCTCCCGACGATGCCGTCAGCAAAAAGGGCGGTCAGGGCGCGGTGAACCGTCGCGTGAGCCTCGCCAAGGACGCCCGCCAGATCTGCCGTGTCGATGAACGGCATCCGGCTGAAGGAATGGAGTAGCCGTTGGTCGGAAAGCGCCATGTGTCGAGCGTAGCAAAAGAGGGGCGCGCTGTGCATCCGTCACATGGCGGCGCCGGTGTGTGGGAAGGCAGTGGACGCCGTTCTCCTGGGCCGAGTTCATGGCCGAGGAGCCGGTTAAGCCTAAGGTCCGCAGCCGGAAGCCAAAGCCCGCAGCCGCGTCCCTGTTCGAGTGGGCGCTAGCCCCCCGCACGTCCATGTGTGCGGCCCTTTTCTGTTGCCCATTTTCCGGTGGGGCATTGATTCCTCTTCTTCGCCCTCTTCTGCGTCAGATGGTCCATCTGGGGAAGCGGCGGTCATGGAAGCCAATAAGAAACTATCTCAAATTGGGATTGGTCTGAAAGGGAGAACACATAGGCGGTTCGGTTAAGCTGGGGGAAACTTGGGTGGTGGTGGATGATGGGAAAGAGCGAGACTCTGCCCACTATATGGGAAATACCCGATGATCTGTGGGAGCGAATTGAACCGGTGATTTTGGAGTTGGACCCCCCCAAGGCGAAAGGGCGCAAACGGGTGAACCAGCGGAAGGTGCTGGAAGGCATCATCTTCCGTATGCGTAGCTCCTGTCAATGGAACCACTTGCCCAAGGAGCTGGGGGATGACAGCACCATCCACCGGACCTTCCAGCGATGGGTAGAGGGTGGGGTGCTGGAGCGTGTCTGGGCCGTCCTGATAGAAGAATGCCGGGAGTTGGACGGCGTAAACTGGGAATGGCAGTCAGCCGACTGCTCGATGGGAAAAGCGCGTTTTGGGGGGGCGCCATTGGACGCAATCCCACGGACCGGGGCAAGGCTGGGAGTAAGAAAAGCGTCCTGGTGGACGGGGCCGGCGGACCACTGAGCGTGGTGGTGGCTGGAGCCAATGTTCACGACACCAAGTTGCTGGCGCTGACCCTGGAAAGCATAGTGGTGGAACGTCCTGATGGTATTGATGAAGGGACTCAAAACCTGTGTTTGGACAAAGAGTATGACAACCCAACGGGCCACCGAGCCGTGGCGGCCTACGGGTATCGGGGACACATCCGGCGGATAGGGGAGGAGAAACTGGACGCCCAGGGCGTGAAACGCTATCCCGCCCGCCGGTGGGTTGTGGAGCGCACCCTGGCCTGGTTATCGAAGTGTCGTGCGATCCTGGTGCGCTATGACAAGAAGGAATCCAACTACATCGGCCTGATCCAATTGGCCTGCGCCCTGCTCTGGTACCGCCGCCAGTGGCAACTGAAGTTTTGAGATAGTTTCTTAGTGGGGGGATACCGCCTGAACTAGGCAACCTCAAGCAGCTGTATGGACTATACATCAATGGCACCCAGTTGGGCGGGGCGATACCACCAGAGTTGGGCAACATCCGCCTATCGGAGTTACAACTCGTAAACAACGAATTGAGCGGCGAGATACCGGCGGAGTTGGGCAACCACTTTGACCTAACAGACCTGAACCTCGGCGGAAACCAGCTAAGCGGGGAGATACCAGCCGAGTGGGGAAACTTCTACAGACTGGAATGGGTGAACCTCAGCAGAAACCAGTTGAGCGGGGCGATACCTTCCGGGTTCGGCAACATCGATACCCTGAGAAGTCTGGATCTAAATGATAACCAGTTGAGCGGGACCACACCTTCCGAGTTGGGCAGCCTCTCCAACCTGAATTCGCTGAGCCTCCGCGACAACGACTTGAGCGGGTGCGTGCCAAGCAGCCTGGAAGACCAGGACCTCTTTGATAATCTCGGCGGCCTGCCCTACTGCTGAAGCCCCGCGCCCTCAGCCGGGGACGGACAGCAGATTGTCCTGCAGGAGGACGGAGTCATTTGTTTTGGGGTCTGATGGGATCAGGTCCTCGGGGGAGTTTGAGGTTATAACCTGTGTGGGTTCCAGAGTTTCTCCAGGCACCACCTGATTTTTCGAAGGTGGCCTGGTTTGCCTGGAGGGCAGGACTTGGCTCTGGGGTTGAGGTTCCCAGGTCGGTCAGCGTGGAGGGTTGGGGTACTTGCGTTGCTGTTTCGGATAGGTCGGATCTTGGTTCAGCGGGTTCCAGTGTTGCATCTCCACCGCAGCGGGTAAAATTCGCTCTAAATCCCCAATAAAACCAGGCCCGCCGCCTTGGTCGATGACAAGGCGGCGGGCCCAGGCTTCAGCTACTCACCCTGATAGCAGGATGAACCGTCACTGGAAACCCGATTCAATCAGAGACCCAGCAAGTCATCCATGGCCCACAAAACCCACTATGAATTACCGGAAACTCTGCACATAAAAGCCTTGTAGGATTCATCAAGGGCATCCTCTAAGGCCTTCATCCAGTCCTCGACCCCAGCCCTCAAGTACGTTATTTGTTGGCATTCACTAGTAGTCGAACATTTTTGAATTGAGTACTGAGCGAGAGTAGTCCACCAAGCACAGGGCGAAGAGGATTGGGGCGTGTGAGGAGGGGATGCTGATGAAGAGATACCGGGTCAAGCTGAGTGCGGAGGAGCGGCAGGAACTGAAGACATTGGTGTCCCGTGGCCGGGTGGCGGCTTACAAGCAGACCCACGGGCGCATCCTGCTGCTGAGTGATGAGGCCCATGCGGACGGGGCCATGAAGGATGAAGACATTGCCCGGGTCCTGCAGATTGGCCGCGCGACGGTGGAGCGGGTGCGCCGCCGTTGCGCGGAGGAAGGGATTGAGGCGGCGCTGGGACGAAAGCGGCAGCTTAATCGTCGTCCGAAGCGACTGGACGGTCAAGGGGAAGCCCACCTGATTGCCCTGGCCTGCGGAGAACCGCCGGAAGGCCGGGCCGGTTGGACGCTGACACTGTTGGCCCACCGGCTGGTTGAATGCGAGATCGTGGAAAGCATCAGCACTGAAACGGTGCGCCAGACGCTCAAAAAAACGAACTCAAGCCTTGGCTGAAGGAATGCTGGTGCATCCCTCCGCAAGGCAGCGCCGAGTTTGTCTGTGCGATGGAAGACGTGCTGGAAGTCTATCAGCGCCGGTATGCGGACAACGAAGTTCTGGTCTGCCTGGACGAGACCAGCAAACAGCAGGTGAAAGAGACGCGTCTGCCGCGTCCGGCCCGGCCTGGAGCAGCGGCCTCCTACGATTACGAATACGAGCGCAACGGGGTGAGCAACCTGTTCATGTTGTTCGCTCCGCTGGAAGGGTGGCGCCGGGTGGAAGTGACGGACCGGCGCACGAAAGCCGATTGGGCCCGGGTGGTCAAGCAACTGGTGGACGAGGACTACCCGCACAAGGACCGTATTGTGCTGGTGATGGACAATTTGAACACCCACCACCCGTCCTCGCTGTACGAGGAATTTGAACCTGCCGAAGCGCGGCGCATCGCCGAACGGTTGGAGATTCACTACACTCCCAAGCATGGCAGTTGGCTGGATATGGCCGAGATTGAAATTGGGGTGATGGTTCGGCAATGCCTGGACCGGCGCATACCGGACCAAAGCGTCCTGCGGCGGGAGGTGGGAGCGTGGCAGGCTCAGCGCAACCGGGACGGCATACGAGTGGACTGGCGCTTTACCTCCGAGGATGCGCGCATCAAACTGAAGTCTCTTTACCCATCAATCCAACACTGATGGACTACTAGCCCAGAAGTAAAAAACTAGACTGTTGCGTATGTCGGAAACTACATCATCCATAGAGCCGACGTCGAGTGAGCCGTCGACCGAATCCAGGTACCTTGCCACCAGGTACCGGTGCCAATTGATCTCGAACCAAGACTCTCCTGGATAGATCATATCTTTGCCCTGTTCATCTAGGAGACCGGTTGGGCCACGGCCCGTGACCCATATCAAGCCGTTCGTGGAAAAAGTGACGGCCTGACACTTTTGACAGGAATTAACCCAGGAAAGCATCCATTCAGTTTCCTTCCGCTGACACCCTCAACCGGAAGGCGTCGAGAAGCGTCCCCCAGGCCTCGTCAGGCGGTGAGGGATTAGGGCGGTGGTGCGGCTCTAGGGCGCGAGGACGTCCCCTGGAATATTCTCACGGAGATTGCCCCACCACCCGAGGTCCACTCCGTAACGGATCATGTACCCCCCGTCCTCATGCTCCCCGATCCGTCCCGCCACTTGGACCCGTTTGCCCACTGAGACCTGATCGAAGGCCTCCGCCGGTCCACGGATCCTCACCCACTGCACGTACTCCCCCCGGTCAATCTCCACTACCAGCTCGCCGGCGTCGTGCGATACTACCTCTCCGGCAACGCTCACGCACTCATCCAGGAACAGGTCAAGCAACACAAGTAGCTGCCCGGGCGGCGGGATAGTCGGAGAGTTCGCCGGACACGGGTCGACAGCCGGGGAGACCAGGTTGAAGCCGACCACGACCGCCACGACCAGTGACCCTATCCCCAGCAGGCCGAGGACCCACATGAAGCAACCGCAGCATCCCCGTCTGCCCTTTGGCTCCTCCACCTGCCCCGGAGGCCGGTCCTGCCAATAGTCGGGCGGCAAACTAGACGAGGCTATCGTAGGTCCGCGGCCCGCCCCCGTCTCAGACGCTGCGCCCCCGGATTGTGGTCTCTCATACACCGTTCCGCCACCGCCCTCGCTGTTTGCCGTCCCTTCAGCCTGCTCGTTGTACGACGGCCCCAACTGGAACAGTTCCGACTCTTCCTCGTTGCCTGGCCCGGCAGCCGCTTCCGCCGCGCCTTCGGACCCTCCGGCCAGGCCCCACTTCGGTGCGGACATAAAGCCGTGATAGGCCGCGTCCAGGTCGGGAGCCCCCAAGGAGGCTGCCTCACCGGAGCCAAACCATGGTGGAGCCGGGACCGAAACGCCCAGCCAGGGCTGAGCCGCATCCAGTGCGACGGCATAGGCCAGCATTGGACCGGGTTCGCCCCGTCCGTCCGCTGGGTCAGGTCCGGTCAGAGATTCTTTCAAACCATGCAACTGGCTTATCTCATATGCCCCCGCTTCCGTTGGCGGCAGCATGCCAGCGTTCATCGGCGTCGCAATTACCCAATATATGCAGCCGACGACCGCGCCGACGAGGGAGTTCGCCCACCATTGGGGCAGCCATAAAGCCAGCCAAAGCCCGCCGCCAACCCCCATCAAGGCCCCGGCCAATGTCGCCCGTCCGAATCCGTCGGCGAAACGCTCTCTTCTTATCCGTATTGGGTTGTCATGGAAAAGGCCTTGGTGCTGCAGGTACTCCCCCAACCGGTCGCCGATGGCATCCTTGTGCTCGCTTATCCTGTCATGCAGCGCTTGAACCGTTGTGGGGCGCGATGGCAAGCTTTCGCATATCAACCGCTCCCAGTCAAACTGCGCGGGACCCTGCTGCGACAGCCGGTATAGGAAGCCGCTCCTCGTTCCGACGCACTCGAATCGCAACGTGCCGCGCTGGCACATCTCGGTTATCGCCGCCAGCAGCGTTCGGTCGCTGACCTCCCGATCTTCCAGCACCGATACAGCCGCCGCCGGCAGCCCAAGGCGCTGCCGGGTTGCCAACTCCAATGAGTCGCGATGTCCGATTCCACGTCTGGGCCGGTAACCCAGCCAAAGCCACAACACGAGGAGCAGCGCGACGCCGACGCCTATTGTCCGGAAGCCCCAAGCCGTGAGCTGCTTCCAATCCATATCCTGGTAATCGGGGAAGCCGCTCTGGGCGATAGCCCCGCCAGGGTCCAGGACGAACAGCAAGCCAATGACAGCAAGGGCCGCCAGCGTTGCCAACACACTCGCCATAGCTACCTCTCGCAGGTCTCCTTGGGGAACGTCCGGTTTGAAACACCTGCGCTCTTTAGTACAGGGATTCCCCCCGCTCTACCCATCCAAATGGAACCCCGTCCCTGTCTCCAACAGCATTGTCGCCAGAAGTCATTTAAGGAAAGAGCAACATCCCCATGATAGACTGAACCGCAGCACGAAGGATATTGATTACGTCCAGTTTGGCGGTAGGCGCCTCCAACAGGCCTGCGGCGAACTAGACGAAGCTACCATAGGTTCGCGGCCCGCCTCTGTCTCAAGCGCGACGCCCGCTTCCGGCTTGCCGGTATCCCCTGCCTCTCCAGCTAGGCCTTCATCCGCCTAGACCCGTAGAATGGGGTTTCCAGGTACTGCCGGTCCATCTCGCCCATCAGGCACAGGTCCTCTTCGGAAGCCTCCTTGGCACGGTAGTAGAGGCTGGAACGGCTAACGCCCAGCAGGGCGCACTATTGGCAACTTTGGGTGTTCCCGGTCCACCATGTTCCGCCGCCGGCCCGGACTCATGGACCTGACCTCTCCGCCAAGAAATCCCGCTCCACCTTCAGCTGGCCGATCTCCTGGTACAACAGGGCGACCCGGGCGGCGTCGTTCCTGCCCTTGTGTTCCTTACCGTTGCCGAAGACTCCGGAGGCGCCCTCCACAAGGGCTTTCTTCCAAGTTTGAATCTGCCCGGGGTGAACTTCGTACCGGGCCGCCAGTTGGCCCACCGTCTCCTCGCCCTTCACCACTTCCAAATCCACCTTGGCCTTGAAGACCGGGCTGTGCTTTCTGCGTCCTTTCGACATTTCCCACTCCTTCCCGACAGCTACCGCTGCCCTTAGTTTAGGAGCAGGACTCTCACTTAGCTACTTGTCCGATTTTCCCGGTCCACCTCAGTTTGTCCTGGGCTGACGGTGGTCGGCGATTTCACATGCGACCGACCCGATTTGCAGACAGCCGGACAAACCTATGTTCTTTCCAAACCAGGAGCTCCATCGGCTTCTTGAGCCCAGGCAGCAGCGGGACCGGTCACCCGGTCAAACATTTCCGCCACCTCACGGGCCGGCGCTGGCGTAAGCAGGGTTACCACTACGGCGAACAGTGTTGCCGCTGCGAAGCCGGGTGTAGCCGGGTTGATGTTCCAGATTCCGACCTCATTAAAGTACGAGACCGTGGCTCTGAACCCTAACAAGTCGGCCAACCCTTGGGCTCCTTCATAGCCCAGTCCCATCAGCCACCATGCCGTGGAAACCAGAGTGCCTGATATGACGCCGGCCAGAGCGCCCCAGGCGTTGAAGCGGCGCCAGTAGAGGGCCAAAAGCAGCACCGGACCGAAGGCCGCACCCATGCCTCCCCAGGCGAGCGAAACAAGGGCAAATACCGATTCGGGGGCGACGATCGAAATCGTGGCGGCGATGACGCCGATTAGCAGCAGCATTGCCCGGCTCATCCAAACCCGGGAGTGGGTCTGCATTGAGTTGGTCAGCTTCTGTATGAAGGGCACATCGCCGGTTGCAACTGCCGACGCCAGCAGCAATTGGGAGTCGGCGGTGCTCATTACCGCCGCAATAACGGCGGTGAGCAGCAGGCCGGCGACAACCGGATGAAAGAAAAGGTTGGCGACAATCAGATACAATTTCTCCGCGTCGGGCAGCGCCACGCCCCTGGCCTCCAAGGCCGGAGCTGCCACCAATCCCATTAGGAGTGCAAATCCGAAGATCAGAATTACCCACAGCATGCCAATGTTGCGGCTCCGGTTCAGATCCTCTTCTCGGGCTACCGCCATGTATCTGGAAAGCGTCCTCTGGGCGCCGCAAGAGCCCAGAGCCCAACCGATGGACGACAGGAAGAACACTGCTCCCAAGGCCTGGTTGTTGGCATCGGTAAAGGGGTTCCAGAACCCGGCGGCGGTCGATTCCATACCATGCAAAGGATTGCTGACCGTCGCAATCAATGCTATGGGAATGAAGACAAAACCGGCCAGCATTATCAGCGCCTGGAATACATCGGTCCGAGAAACGGCCAGAAAGCCCCCGATAAAGGTGTAGGAGACAATTGCGGCCAGGGTGATCAGCACACCCTGATCATGGCCGGAGCCGGAGTTGTCCAGGTCGAAAACCACTTCCAACAGCTTGGCGCCGGCAATCAATCCCGAGCAAACGTAGAGGGTGATGAAGTACAGGCTGATGGCCGCGGCCAGAGTGCGCAGCGTTCCGGTCGTCTCGCCAAAGCGCTTCTCGAAAAACTCCGGCAGCGTCAGGGAGTTATCGGTGGCAATGGTATAGCGGCGCAACCGCCGGGCGAGTATCGTCCAGGACAACCAGGCGCCCATGATGAGGGATATCACGGTCCAGAGGTGCATCATTCCGGCAACAAAGGCCAGGGCTGGAAAAACCAGCATTGTCCAACCGCTAACTCCCGAGGATCCGGCGCTCAGGGCGGTGGTTAAGGCGCCCATCTTCCGCCCTCCCAGGACAAAGTCGGACATGTCGTCCATCCGAGGGCTGCGAACAACGGTAATTCCAATAAGTACAAGAAAATAAGCGATAAAGACTGACAGGATCCAAACCCAGGCATTGCCTTCCATTAACTCAGGCACCTCACTCGGTTCTCAACGTATTGGGCCCAATGGCCGCCTAATGTAGCCGCTTGCGCTGACGCCGGCAACCCAAAAACCCCGGGCAATCGCGGCTGATACCCTCTTTCCGACACAAGACTATCTGAGGCCGTCTTTGCAACGGTGGGTCGTCAAGCCCCATTATGCCCAATACTAGCGATCTTTCTCAGCGCATCTCTTTGTCTTGATTCCGACGGTGTTGTGGAATGGGGAGTCCGAACGAGACCGGGGGGACGCGATATATGGAAGGTGCAACTACAGATACCAGTGCGCAAATTTGGTGAAGATGCAAAGGGGCGAAAGGGGTACTTAAGAGGACGGCACACGAGGTGACGGTCCACGGAGTAAAAGGGGTACGGGGTTTCGCCCCTGCCTTTTGAGGGGTCGGCCGTGGTTGGCGGTTCGCCATCCTTGCCACGAGCAGTGAGACGCCAAGATGCGGTTTTGTCTCGACTTTTGGCGTTCGAGCTTTGGCGAAGGATGCCGGTTACAGACCAACCGCTCTTACGCGGTGGTTGTTGCTGTCGGCTATGTACAGCGTCCCGTCGGGGCCGATGCCGCAGCCGTGAGGGCGTTCCAGTCCTGCCGCCGTGGCCGGACCGCCGTCGCCGTTCCCCCCAAGGTGACCGCCGGCAATTGTCGTGACGATGCCCTCGGCATTGATGCGGCGGATGGCGTGGTTCTCGGTGTCCACTACAATGACGTCACCTGCAGCGTCGCAGCGGATGGCCTTGGGCGCGCCCCAGGTGGCAGCGATGGCCGGACCGCCATCTCCGGTATACCCGCGTTCACCGGTGCCAGCCAGGGTTGACATAATCCCGGATGTATCTACTTTGCGGACACCGTTGCCCTCCCGCTCGGCGATGTAGGTGTTGCCGATACCGTCCATGCAGACCGCCCGGGCGCCCAGGATAGACGCCTGGGTGGCGGGCAGACCGTCACCCGCCCGGACCTTTTCTCCGTTTCCGGCGAAAGTGGTAATGATGCCGGTATCCAGGTCCAGGCGGCGAATTCGTTGGTCCTGGATGTCGGCGATGAGCAATCCGCCCCTGCCGTCCAGGTAGCAGTCGTTAGGTTCCCGTAGCTGGGCCAGCGTTCCGGGCCCGCCATCGCCGCCGTAACCCGGTTCGCCGGTGCCGGCAACGGTGGAAATGATTCCGGTGGCTCCGTCGACCTTTCGCACCGCGGCGTTGAGGCGATCCACTATATAGATGTCGCCGTTGCTGTGCACGGTTAGGCTGTAGGGCTCGTTGAGCCGGGCCCGGTCCGCCGGACCACCGTCGCCGGAATACCCGGGCTGGCCGTCGCCAACCAACGTGGTGATGACGCCGGTTTGGGCGTCTATGCGCCGGACGCAGTAGTTCCGGGATTCGCTGAACACCAGGTTGCCCGCCGGGTCGAAGGTGCACATAAATGGCTCGCGGAGCGCGGCGGCGGTGGCGGGCCCGCCGTCTCCGGAATACCCGGCTTCCCCCGTGCCCGCAATGGTTTGAATGATTCCTCTCAAAATGGTCACGTCGGTCCCTCCTGCATCTGTCCCCAGTGATCGGCCCCTTGTATCCGTGCCCTCACCAAAATCTGGCCGAGTATACTAGCTTAAGCTTAACCGGAAACACCCCACCCCGGAAGGGGACGCGGCGGGATGGGGGTGACCAACCAATGGGACCCGGCTATTGGATAGACGCAGGGCGGCGGTTCTGGAAAACCCGGCCCGCTTTCCTGTGAGCCTGGACATACCAATGGAGGTGATGGTGGATGGATGGGTCCGTTGCTAATTCTCGTTGTCACCGCTGTGGCACCTTGCTGGGATTCGGATCGACAATGCTATACCGTATGGACCCGGGCGAGGCCGCCCAGAATCCAACGGACCATCAGGGGATACTGGAACGGCTGCGCCAGCAATTAGGTCAAAATTTCGGCGGATCTGAAACCTTCTGCCGCAGGTGCGGGGTACAGTCGATTGGCGTGACCGGGTTCGCCGCATCCGGAAGTCCCAGGCGGCGCTACGAGGATGCAGATGGCCGTATCGATATCCCGCGCCTGTTTGCCGCCGCAGATTCGGTGATGTACGGCCTCAACGGTCGTCCCTTGGGACTTGCCCTGCAGGACTTAAACTGGAATGCCAGGGGAATCCGGCAAACCGTAGGTCTAGTAAGGATCGGTTACGTCGGGGAGGGCCCGGCGGCGGCCCAAAGAGCAATTGAGGTGACCCAGGGCGTCACGCTGCGTGAAGATTCCAACGCGGACCGCCTGTTGACCGAATTGCGGGGAATCGTCGGCATTGTGATGAGTCACGGGTCAGAGGAAATCAGAAGAGAATACTTCCGCAAAGGCAACATTCACCGAGATTGGAACACGCTGCGCCTCGGCCTGACCGAGCGTCGACATTTGACAATCGAGGTTGACCGAGAGCCGGTAGAAGTAGAGTTCGCCCAGTGGTGGACTCCGGAACCAGTGGCATTAGCCCACCTGATGCTGGGGGGCAACCCGGTCATGGTCGCTTCAGTCGGCATCACCCATCTGCAGCTGCTCGCCGCCCTCAAAACGCTGGTGCCGCTCCGACGAAATCCACAAACCCTGGCGGAGCATCAGCAGGCGTACCGGGAACCTTACGGTTCTCAGGCTGCGCAGGCCGCAGACCCTGGATAAGCCGACGCCCTACCCACGGTCGGGAATCTAGAGCGGAGGGCTTCTGGAGGTTCGACGCGCCGAGGCGATTGTGGCGTTCCAACGAGCCGGGCGCCCAGGTTTTCGGAAACACTGCGTACCGGCCACCCGCTAGTCCGTAGAAAGTTGGGATCCCAAATAAAATAGGGTCGACCAATGTTTTTGAGACTTAGACTGCTCGGGATGCTGCTGTTCGTCGCCATTGGTTTCTTTAGCGTTGGATGCGGCGAAAGTGCAACTGCTCCGGTTGCCGCCACACCTGTTCCCATTCCAACTTCCCTCCCAACCGCCGTAACTTCGCCGGCTGCCCCGGACACTGCCATCCCGCTGGTTCCCGCCGATGCACCGACACCTGCACAGACGCGTGCCACGACACTTGCACTGACGCCTGCGCCGACACCCGCACCCACACCTGCAGCCGCGCTCGCTCCGCCGCGACTCCGACCCTTAACCATAGCGCGGGCATTCAAGGAGTTGGACTTTCGCGGACTCACCAATCTGGTCCAACCGGCCGCCGGAGATGACCGCCTGTTTGCGTCGGAGCAGTCTGGCCGGGTGCTCGCGTTCGCCAACCATCAGGACACCAATGAAGTTGAGGTTTTCCTGGACATCCGAGACCGGGTAAACGACTCAGGGTCGGAGGAGGGGCTGTTGGGGTTGGCCTTCGACCCCCAGTTCCACGAAACCGGCTATTTCTACGTCTACTACTCCGCTTCCGACCCGCGCCGGTCGGTGGTTTCCAGATTCGGGTTGAGCGATGATGGTCGACGGGCTGACGCGGACAGCGAACTGATCATCATGGAAATCGAACAGCCCTTCCGCAACCATAACGGGGGACAACTAGCATTCGGTTCTGACGGGTTCCTGTACATCGGCTTAGGAGACGGCGGGTCGGCGGGAGACCCGATGGGTCACGGCCGGAATACGAGCACCCTTCTGGGGTCCATCCTGCGCATCGATGTTTCAGCGGCCAACGTTGCTCACCCATACACAATTCCATCCGACAACCCGCTGCTGGGCGACGTCGATGCCCGCGGGGAGATCTGGGCTTACGGGTTGCGTAACCCATGGCGGTTCACTTTCGACCGGAAAACGGGCGAGATGTGGGCTGGCGACGTGGGTCAGAACAGCCTGGAAGAGGTGGACCTGGTGGAACGGGGCGGAGACTACGGCTGGAACACTCTGGAGGGGACCCGGTGTTTCTCTCCTCGCGCCTCCTGTGACCCCGGCGGAACGGTCCTCCCCGTGTGGGAGTATCCCAATGGTGAGGCCTGCTCGGTCATCGGAGGGTACGTCTATCGGGGAGATAGGATTCCGTCGCTATATGGAGCCTATGTTGTCGCCGATTACTGCTCGGGCCAGATATGGGCTCTCCGCTATGACGGCCGGGAAGTGACTGAATTCCTCCTGTTGGCCGACACCGGGCTGAGGATTGCGTCCTTCGGCGAAGCCCGGGATGGGGAGCTATACGTCCTGTCCCAGAATTCGGGAATCCACCGGCTTGATACCTAAGACGGCTGGATTCTACGAGTGCTTTAGTCGCTGTCAAACCTTTGCGTGCGCCGCGTTCCCGGTAGCAAGGGTCGTCGCGCGTCCCGTATTGCCACCGGAACCGGAGTTGCCGGCCTAACCAGCCTTCATGGTCACCAACTGGCTGTCGATGCTTTCCGCGTCCAGGGACAGCGTCTCCCACTCCTCCCAAAGCGATTGCGCATCCTCTTTGAGCACGCGGTACTGTTCTCCTAAAGCGGCAATCTGATCAGGTTCGGCAAACTGGCCAGGTTTGGAGAACATGGCCTCCAACTCTGCTATGCGGGCTTCGCGGTCAATCAGCGACACGTTTATTTCTTCAATCCGCGTCGCCAGCTTTCGCGCCTCTCTGCCAAGCGACCGCTGCTGCTCTTCTTCCGGGCTGATTGGCCGTCCGGAGCGTCTTCTGTTCGGTCCCTGCCTCGCAGGATCCCCGGTCGTTCCGTTGGCTGTTGAATTGGCGGTCTTCTTAACGGGATCGGTCTGCTTCCAGTACAGATAGCCGTCGTAGTCGCCGGGGAAGACCGTCGGTTGGCCGCCGTCTATTTCAACAATCTTGTTGGCGACCTGCCGTATTAGAGTACGGTCGTGGGTTATGAAACAAATGGTGCCGCGATAGTCGCCAAGGGCGTCGGCAAGTATTTCCCGGGAAGCGATGTCCAGATGGTTGGTTGGTTCATCCATGAGGAGCATGTTGCTAGGCTGGAGAAGGAGCTTGGCCAGAGCCACACGCGCCTTTTCCCCGCCGGACAGCACCGAAATTGGCTTGCGCACGTCGTCCCCACTGAACAGGAAGCCGCCGAGGGTGGTTCGCAGGTTCTGCTCCGACTCCGCCGGCGCAGCCTGTTGCACTTCCCTAATGACCGTGTTGCTCGGGTTCAGGAGTTCAAGCACGTGCTGTGCGTAGTAGGCCGTGACGACGTTGTAGCCGGTCTTCCTTTCTCCCGCATCGAATGGAAGGACGCCGGCGAGAATCTTCAACATAGTGGTCTTGCCGGCGCCGTTCGGTCCGACCAGAGCGACGCGGTCGCCTCGGGAAAGCTCCAGGTTCATGCCGCGATAAACCGCGTTATCGCCGTAGGACTTGCTCACGTTGGTCAGCGATATGACTTGGGAACCGCTGCGCGGCGGTTCCGGGAACGAGTAGTGAATTTTCCTGGTGGCCCTTGGCAATTCGATAGGCTGGATCTTCTCAAGTTGCTTCAAACGGCTTTGCACCTGGCTGGCTTTCCTCGCCTTGGAGCGAAAACGTTCGATAAAGCGCATCTGCTGTTGCACTTCGCGTTCCTGCCTGGCGGCTGCCGCCCGCTTGACTTGGAGGGAGCGCTCGCGTGCAACCAGGTAGTCGTCATAACCGCCCCTATGTAGCGCCACCTCTTCGAGCTCAATGGCAAGCACCTTGGTCGCCACCTGGTTCAGAAAGGCGCGGTCGTGAGATGTGACGATTACCCCCCCTTGAAAACCGGTGAGGTACTTCTCAAACCAGAGGTTTGCATCCAGATCAAGGTGGTTGGTTGGCTCGTCAAGCAGCAACAGGTCGGGCTTCCTGAACAGGATCCCGGCAAGGCCGGCCCGCATGACCCAGCCACCGCTGAACTCACTCATGGGCCGGATAAAGTCTCCCTGCTTGAAGCCCAGGCCCGAAAGGATCGCCTTGGCCTCGTGCTCCCGGTTGCTTCCGCCCGCGGCTTCCAACTCCATATCCAGTTGGCTGAGGCGTTGAGCCAAGTCGTCCTGTTTGACTGGGTCAGATTCTGATGACAGGTCTTCCCGCGTCGCGGTGATCCGGGCCATGAGGGCATTCACTTCCGAACCGGCGTCCAACACTTCCTGGAGTAGAGATTTGCCCGCAAACGATGCCGGATCCTGCTTGAGATAGCCCACCGTGACGTTGCGCTGCCTGGTTATGGTCCCGGTTTCCGGCGCAGTATCGCCGGCAAGAATGTCCATCAGGGTGGTCTTCCCGGAGCCGTTTGCGCCTATCAGGGCAATACGATCCCCGGCGGCGACGTTTAAAGTTAGCCCGTTGAACAGAGTCCTGTTCGAGTAGGCTTTACTGATGTCGGATGCAAATAGCATTTTAGTCTGCCCGAGTTAAGTTTCTATCAACTGGATTGTGTAACAGGGAACAACCCCAGGGCCATCGTAGCTTCTCAGGCCTCGTGGGGCGGGATTGAATGTTGCGACGTCCATACAAAAACAGGGCTCCCGATGTTGGGATTGCCCAGTCGGTCAGACAGGATTGGGGCCAATTGAGTGAGGTTCCCGCGGTCTTCCCAATGCCTGTCGATGCGCGGCTTCGTGACGAATTCCTCCATTGTGATTACTAATAATATAGGACACAGCGTTCTTTGAACACGCCGGGCGATGGGCAGTACGGGGTCTTTTCATACCTCCCCTTCATAGGCATGACGATAGCCCCCCGTCCATTGTTATGAGAATAGGCGATTTTCATGGCAAACCCGAGGAGGCCCGACGGGTTGAGTTTGGGACTCCGAAAAATTCGACATTGCGGGACAATTCCGGACATTTTGGGACATTCTACGTCCGTGTCGTCCCGGTGGGACCTGTTCACTTGGGAACTGGTCAGTCTGGCGTAACACATGGTTAGGATTGCCGGTCCTTGAGTCCTCGAACCCCGGAGATGCGACATCGCGTGATGAAAATAGTAGAGAGTTGGGTTCGGGGATGGGAAGGGGGTATTGGCAGTGGTTTCTGGCTGGAGTGTGGATTAGACACCTGGTCGGAATTCACCAAGGGTCGGGTGTGGAGAGTATCGGTATCCCCATAACCATGCCGATGAGGGGAAAAATGAAAAGGCCGCGACGTGCAGTACGAGGTCTTTCGATTATCATCAGCCGACCCCAACCCGCTAATCCGGACGCAGCCGGAATCGAAAGCCCTGTTTGTGGGGCAAGACGGTGGTCATGGCAATAGTGGCCTTGGTGAGCGTGAGCCAGCATGCCCACAAGGATTTCCTGGATAACGGCCGCAGCGGCAATGGCGGTGGTTAATCAAAGCAACCTGTCGCGCGGTAGCCCAAGGGTTGATTCGGCGAGACCCCCACCCATCGCATTACCGAGTCACCGGCACCCCGGCCGTGCCAGCGCCGGAATGAACATACCCAGAGGGTGCTAACGCGGGCCATCTACGTCCACCGTGACTATGTCCACGCCGTGATACTTCTGGTGACGCACCGAAGACGCGTAGTGCCGCAACAGACGGAAGGATATCTCCCGGTCGTCCGGTATATCCGGGGTTTCCCCCAGGTAAGACAGGCGGTCTTCCAGGTTTTCACCCTCGGCTGCCGACACGAACTCCAACTCTGCCCCGCGGCCGTTGGCGCGGGCGGTCACGACCAAGCGCCGCTCTTTGCCATCCGTGGAGTCATCGTCCGCTTCCGATAGCAAGCTCGTCAGCGTCTCCTCTCCCACCAGAACCAGACGGTTTGTAGTCGCAGCGTTCCAGGCCCTCTTCGATGCGAACCCCCGGAGGAACTCGTACATCTTCGGTAGAGCATCCGTGTCCAGCGCAACCTCCAGACGCCGGCGCCTAGGGCTCGTTAGCTCCATGAACACCATGAGTATGATCGCCACCAAAGCGCCGGACGTCATGCCATTGCCGAGCAACACGGCCACAAACCCGTCCCCCAGCAGTTCCGGAAAGACCAGTTGGTTCTGGAAGCCCACACCTATCCAAAACGACAATCCTACGACGGTGGCCTTGCGGTAATCAACACCCTCTTGGACGATAATCTTCATACCCTGTACGAAGAGCAGCCCCAAAAGAACGATGAAGTAGGCCCCGGCCACGGGACCGGGGATGGCCACCAACAGGGCCGTAAACTTGGGGAAGAATGCCACAGCCAGGAATATGATGCCGATGGCAACACCCACTCGCCGAGCGGCGATTCCCGTGACCTCGGCAAGGGAAATACTGGTTGAGTAGGTCGTGTTGGGCAGCGTCCCCGCGATACCGGAGAGCAGATTTCCCACTCCGTCAGAGTTGAGCGCGCCCTGCACAACGCGAAAATCGGTTGCCCTCGGCCTGCGTCGGGAAACCCGTTGAATGGCCACTCCGTCGCCGATGGTTTCTATAGCCCCTACCAGGGTAACCACGATGAATGCCGGTAGCAGCGCCCAGAACTCTACACCCGGGGTCAGATCGAGTCCCGGCCATCCGTCCAGGGGAACGCCAACCCAAGGCACTTGCAGCACACCCCGCACGTCATACAATCCGAAGAACGCTCCCACCGAACAACCCGCCACTATACCGATGACCGGCGACCATAGCCGCCACGCCGCGGGGGCTCGCAGCACCAGCGCGGCAATGATACCTAGAGTAACCACCGCCACCGTCGGAGCGGCAGCCCACGACGCGCCGTCAGGCACGTCATTCAGGGTATCGAACACGATCGGCATCACAGTAACCGGTATTAACATAATCACCGTGCCGGAGACGACGGGTGTAAATATCCGCCGCAACAATGAGAGGCGCGCTGCCAGCAGGAACTGAAACAGCGACGACACAATGACGAGACTCGCCATCGTGGAAGGGCCGCCCTCCACCAGGGCAGCGACGCAGACCGCGATGAAAACCCCTGAAGTGCCCATAATGAGCACATGCCCGGCCCCCACCGGACCGATCCGTACGGCCTGAAGAATAGTGGTGGCCCCGCAGATTAGCAGGGCCGCAAAAACTCCCCACGACAGATAACTGTCGGGCTGCCCCGCGATCCGGGCCACAATGACCACGGTCAAAATCACCCCGCCCACGATGATCATGGCGCCCTGAAGGCCAGCGCCAATGGTCACTAACGGCGGGGGAATCTCGTCCGGTTCGTACCGAATGTTTTCGTTTACATGGACTGCGGTCAACAGTTAAACCTCAGCGACGGCGGTTTCCGGCGCATGCGGCCACGGCGGGCCGGGATAGCTGCGCCAAGGAATCTCGCGGGCAAAAACGTAGTGATGTCCAGAGAGGCGACGATTCGCTAAACGATTATCCCGCTATAGGACAGCCTGCTCAAGGGCCAGGGAGGCATGGTAGCTGTTCAGATTTCGGACGTTGGAATGCCAGAACGCCGCTTGATAACCTCAGGCCTGAGCGTCGTCAACAAGATTTAACCCATCAACGTCCGGTCGTTTGACACTCGGATCCCCTCAGATCTGGATTGTTACCCCTCTGGACATTGGTTGCCCTTTTTGGTCTCCACCATTCTTTCCCACGCGGGAACGAGTGGTGGACGCCAACGAGTCTACAATAGCCCAATCTACCAAGAATCGAAAACCCTGGACCAGCATCCCTGTGCTCTTGAATGGTGATATCAATAATGATACTGTGAAAAAGTGGGCTCAGAGTTATAGAGCTAACAGCCAAAGAATATAACGGAGTAGGAATGATGCCCCATTCATTTACACGCAAGGTCAGAGGAGCAAGGCATCGGTATCTCGGCAACTATCGAGGAACTCCGCGCCAATCCCAAGGGAGTCCGATTCGCAGACCTAGCCAGGATATGCGACTTCTTTTTCGGAGAACCTCGTCAGCGGGGGACAAGCCACCGGGCGTACCGGACTCCGTGGCGGGGCGACCCCCGGATAAACCTACAAAATGACAAGGGCATGGCGAAGCCGTATCAAGTGCGCCAAGTCATCAAAGCCCTTGAAAGATTGCAAGAAAATGATAGCCGACCATTACACCTACCGCGTGACCTGGTCCGTTGAGGACCAAGAATACGTTGGACTTTGCGCCGAGTTTCCTTCGTTGAGCTGGTTGGCGTCCACCCAGGAAGAAGCATTCTCCGGCATCCGGCGGTTGGTGGCGGAATCCATCGCGGACATGCAGGCCAACAACGAGCAGCCTCCCGAGCCGTTGGCGGACCGCTCCTACAGCGGGAAATTCATGGTGCGCGTTCCCCCCGAAACGCACCGGGCGCTCGCCATACGAGCCGCCGAAGAAGGCGTGAGCCTCAACCGCCTGATCAGCGCCAGGCTCGCCAACGACGCTGCGTGAGAAACAGCGTTTGCCTCTACATCATCAGCCCTCCTCTCTTCTCCCCACGCCCCAGCACTGGCCTTCCCTCTATCCTCCCGCCCTGGCCTGCGCGGCTGGGGTAGCCGGTAATGTTTCCGTAAATGAGGGCTGGTATACTCAACTTGGGCCAGCATCGTTCCAACCAGGGAAAGTCTTGCAACCGGGGCCGGGGTTCTAAGAGGCCATCGCCATGCATATACAGTGGTTAGCTATCAGTTCGTTGCCTCCGCTGGAGCATATTCAATTCGATTGTCATGAACGGGTTAACCTTTTCATCGGCCCAAACGCCTGTGGCAAGACCACCATCCTGAGGGCTGTAAGGGGTTTGCACTCGCTTGAGCCGGGGCCTTTAGACGAATTCGAAGGCAGAGTCAGTTATAGTGCCGACCTTAGCGACGCACCCATATGGCCTTACGACCAACCCGCGAGTTGTTCCATTGACGCTATTAGTGACGGACCTCTAGGCCCATCTGATTCAATGCCAAGTTTACGGGATGCTGTGCCTTTCCTTTACATACCCGCGACCCGGATAAACCTGCCCGTCCAAAAAATTTCAGACCAAACGATTGACCAAGAATGGGTTGACGACAGTGATGCGCCTCTGAAAGCCCTGTTTGACACTGAGTCTGGCATCTTCGACGGCCATAATGTAGAGCAGACTATCGAATGGTATAGGCAGAGAACCATTCACCATCGGCATTTACAAGAAGGACTCAACATGGCAATAGCAGTCGGTTATGCTTGCGCCAAGAGCATTTGTCCTGAAGTTATCTACGACGAAGTTCCCCACTCTTTTGTCGAATTTGGCGGACAGCATGAACGCTCGGAAAGTAAAA
Source organism: Dehalococcoidia bacterium (assembly GCA_965226825.1). Lineage (GTDB taxonomy): Bacteria > Chloroflexota > Dehalococcoidia > Lucifugimonadales > UBA3495 > Io17-Chloro-G2. The sequence goes on along the minus strand of CBDDED010000003.1, from coordinate 1,298,731 downwards.
GGAATGTTCACTACGCCATGGGTATCGGCACCAGTGACAACGTCCTGGGTGAACCAATCTATGCTGGCGCTCTAAGTTCCGGAACGCAGGGTACACTCTTATGGGTGTGGGCACTGGCTCTGCAGATGGTAAACCATTATGGGTGGACAGCTGGCTGGCAGCTAAAACCCGCCATCCTGCTGATTGATGAAATAGAAAACCACCTGCATCCCACTTGGCAGCGGCGGGTTATTCCGGCGCTGCTGGAGCACTTCCCGGGCTTGCAGATATTCGCCACCACCCACTCTCCCTTTGTGGTGGCCGGCCTAAAAGCCGGGCAGGTGCACTTGCTGAAGCGGGACGATGAGGGCCGTGTCACCGCCAGCACCAACCACGAGGACATTATTGGCTGGACCGCGGATGAGATACTCCGGAACATGATGGGCGTGGACGACCCGACGGACAACGCCACAGCAGCGGCGGCCCGGGAACTGCGGAATCTGCGTAACTCAGCGCCCGGCGACACCGAAGAGGCAGAGGAGAAGCGCCAGCAACGGATTCAGGGGTTGAGGCAACTAGTTAACCGAGACTTGCTGGCCGGGGCCCGATGGCCGCGCAGCGGGAGTTGTTCGAGGAGCATTTGACAGAAATCCTTGAAGAACACCGGCGTTCCGAGAGCCTGAACCAGGACGGCGGCTGAGAGTGCGTTCGGTGCAACGCTCTGAGCCGGAGTTTTTGGACGCAATCCGGGCTAACCACAGGCAATGGGACGATTTGGGCGGCAGCGAACGCAGGCGTATTCGGGAAGCGTTGGCGCAGGATTTTGGGCCAACTGCGTCTACTGCCAAAAACCTTGTTCCTCCCCATCCAATACCCCAGACTCGGCAGACGAAGAGACCATAGACCATTTCCGGCCCAGAAGGCTGTTTCCAGACCTGTGGCTCGACTGGCTCAACCTGGTTTACGCCTGCCGTAGGTGCAACCAGGTAAAGGCTGATAACTGGCCCGCTTATGACGGTGAGTTGGTCGATCGAGTTCTGGTCGCGGAAGATCCCAGGTACAGCAGGGTTTCTGAGTACGTAAGCCCAAATGCCACCCAAGGCAGGCGACCGGCCCAGGAATTCTTCAACTACGACGTGCAGACCGGTGAAATTTCTCCTTCCGAACTGCTTGACCCGGTCGCATGGTCGGTAGCCCGCAGAACAATCAGGGACATCGACCTGAACGACATGCAACTTGGAGAGAACGGTCAAAACCATCTTTGGAACCGGCGCAAGACTCAACGGGACCTTCTCCAACGAACTCTCGATCGAATCAGTGAAGGCAGCCTAAGGGAACTCGTGGTATCCAGGCTCACTTCTCACGAATACCCGTTCTCTTCATTTGTCACTGCTTACGTCTCGGAAGGGTATCCAGAGTATTTCCACCCTTTGCCATAGGATTCTCTCTCCTCCTTTCCCCATCGTAAAACCGGTCGAAGACGGACACCCTTCTCGTTGCTTATTACCGCAATCCGGTGATAAATTGACTTTTAACCCGTCCAAAGGCTATAAGCTGCACTAAAATTTAATTTGTACCACTATGGGCTGATAGGCGATATGTCCTCGGGGGCGCTTGTCGGGACCGACGGCTCCATTGACTGGTGCTGCTTTCCGCGCTTCGACTCTCCCAGCGTTTTCGGCGCCATCCTCGACCCATTGGCTGGGGGCCGCTTCCGTATCAGGCCTGACAGATACACTGTTGCGACCCGGCAGGAATACATCGCCGACACCAATATTCTGGAGACCATTTTCCAGACCGATACAGGGGTTGTGTCCGTCACGGACTTTATGCCCATCGCCGACGATGATGACGACAACCCGTTAACGCCTCCCGACTCTGTCCACGAAATCCACCGGGTGGTGACCTGCCGATCCGGGGAAGTGGAACTGCGCTGTGACTTCCAGCCCAGGCATGACTACGCCCGCGTTGTCCCCGACTTTCGCCAGATGCGCACCAATTCCGGCGGCGGTGCGGTTCAAGTACAGGGCGGACGCCAGACCATGACGCTGGCCGCCAGCATACCTCTCGAGTGCGATGGCCAGGGGGTCACCTGCGATTTCAGCCTGACCCAAGGGCAGACGGCGACGTTTGTCCTGGCCTATGGCAACGGCCGTCCGGCCAGCGTGGAACGCTACCGCACCACTCAGAGGCTGGAGGAGACTAGGCGCTACTGGCTGGCCCTGGTTTCCAAAATGAACTACGAGGGGCTCTGGCGGGACGACGTGGTTCGCTCATTCCTGGTGCTCCACCTGATGATGTACCGGCGCAGCGGAGCTATCGTTGCCGCGCCCACCACCAGCCTGCCGGAAACCATTGGTGGTTCCCGAAACTGGGACTACCGCTTTTCCTGGCTGCGGGACGCCAGTTTCACCGTGGACATTCTCTATCGCATGGGGGATGTCTACGGGGCCGACCGTTACATGAACTGGCTGCTGGAACAGTGCCAGTTGGGCCGCCGCAAGACTCGCATCGTTTACGGCATCACCCCCAATTCGTCGCTCCGGGAATACACCCTGGACCACCTCAGCGGGTACGAAGAATCCCGCCCGGTCCGCATCGGCAACGACGCCGCCCGGCACCTTCAACTGGACGTTTTTGGGGAGGTCATTCTCTGCATCCATTCCCTGCTGGTGCTCCGTGGGGAGATACCGGCGGATGCGTGGGAACTGGTGCGCTCCCTGGCCGAAACGGTTATGTCCAATTGGCGTCGCAGGGACCGGGGTGTTTGGGAAGTGCGCGGCGACCAGCAACACTTCGTGTATTCCAAAGTAATGTGCTGGGCGGCCCTGGACCGCGCATCTTACATTGCCGCCAACATGGGAAACCGGCAAATGTTCCGACGCTGGTCACTGGCCGCCGACCGCATCAAGTCGGAAATCCTGGACTCGGGATGGAGTTCGTCCAAGCAGGCCTTCCGGCAGAGATACGGCCACGAGGCCCTGGATGCTTCTAACCTAATGATACCGTTCCTTGACCTGGTGCCCCGGGATGACCCCCGGATCCGCCAAAACCTGGACGCCATTGAAAGGGAGCTAACCCAGGGTCCGCTGGTCTGGCGGTATCTGCCGGAAGAGACGGACGACGGACTTGAGGGCCAGCCGGAGGGAGCGTTCTCTCTGCTCAGCTTCTGGCTGATCGGAAACCTCATTTACACCGGCCAGACCGACCGCGCTCTCGATTACTTCCACGAGATGATCACCTACCGGGCCAACCACTTGGGCCTGTTCGCTGAGATGTTCGACACGGTCTCCAACCGCCAGCTTGGCAACTTTCCCCAAGCCTACTCCCACATTGGCTTGATCCACTCCGCTTTGAACCTATCCGGCTATATTGCTGGCACGCCTACCAGGCGACAGAGCCGCTCGCAGTAGCAGGCTCCTCCTCCCTCGTCCTCCCTCCTGTTCCCTCCGGGGCTGGCACAACTGGGATGAAGGAACGCACAGCATTTTTCTGAAGAAACGGGCACATTCCCCTTATGCGCGGTAACAGGCCACGAGGTGCCCTCCGCCGTGGTCTTCCATCGGCGGGTGGGTGTCCTCGTAGCATTGCTGCACCGCGATGGGGCAGCGGTCGTGGAACCGGCACCTGGGATGGGGGTTTACCGGGGTGGACACGTCCCCAAGGATGTCGACCGGCTCGCGCTTGGATGCGGGCTCCGGCGATGGCACCGCTGACAGGAGCGCCCGGGTGTAGGGGTGAAGTGGGTTGGACAGCAATTCCTCGGTTTCTGCCAGTTCGACTATCTTGCCGAGGTACATTACCGCTATGCGCTGGCACATGTACCGGGCAACCGCCAGGTCGTGGGTGATGTATAGGTAGGTGACGCCGAGCTGCTGCGCCAGCCCCGACATCAGGTTCATGATGGTGGTGCTGAAGGACATATCCAGCATTGACGTGGGTTCGTCCGCCACGACGAAAGTCGGTTCGATCACCAACGCCCGGGCAATCGCCACCCGTTGTCGCTGCCCGCCGGACAACTCGTGGGGGTAACGAAACAGCATCGTCGACGCCGGGCTCAACCCGACCAATTCCAACAGCTTTTCGACCCGTTCCAGACGCTCCAGGGAGTCCCCTACGCCCTGCACCGCCAAAGGTTCGGCCACCGTGTCAAAAATCGTGCGGCGTGGATTCATTGACTCGTAGGGGTCTTGGAATATCATCTGAACCCGACGCCGGAACTCCTTGAGGCCCTTGCCTTTGGTGTCGACAATGTCCCTGAAGCCTCTGTCAATCGCCGGGGATGTCTCATCTCTGTCCCGGAAAAGTATTCGCCCGCCGGTTGGTTCCATCAGCTTGACCAACAGTTTGCCTATGGTGGTCTTGCCGCAACCCGACTCACCCACCAGCCCAAAGCTTTCCCCTTCGAATAAATCGAAGGTCACGTCGTCAACGGCGTGCACGTGGGCGGAAGGAGACCGGAACAATCCCCTGCTCACCGGAAACAGCTTGGTAAGGCCTTCCACCCGAACCAGGGGGATACCCTGACCGCTGCCGCGGGGGCTGCCGGGAGCATTCGAAGCGGTCATCATTCTTGTTGGCCCCCCGGTCCGGTGGCCAGTCCTGCTCTTGGCGGGCCATCCGATACGGGCAAGGGATTCCAGCAGGCCGCCCAGTGGCCGTCCCGGTCAACGATGGGCGGCTCTTCCGTCATGCAAGGACCGGTTGCATAGGGGCAGCGGGGATGGAACCGGCAACCGTGGGGCGGGTCGATCAGGTTGGGCGGTTCCCCGGCCAGCGTCGCCAACTCCCGTTTCGGCCCCCGGATGCTTGGGAACACCGAAAGCAGGGCCGACGTGTAGGGGTGGACCGGGCTGTTGAACACGTCCGCGGTGCTGCCTGCCTCCACCAGTTTTCCGGCGTACATCACGCCCAGCCGGTCGGTGACCTCTGCAACCACGGCAAGGTCGTGGGTGATGTAGATCATGCTCATCTGCAGGTCCCGCTGGATATCTTTCAGACGCCGCAGGATGCGGTCCTGAACAATCACATCAAGGGCCGTCGTGGGCTCGTCGGCAATTACGAGGTCCGGCCGACACGCCAGGGACATTGCGATCACCGCCCTCTGCCTCATACCGCCGCTGTACTCGTGGGGATAGCGCTGCGTAAGGCGCGGGTCCAACCCCACCAACTCGAAAAGGTCTCTTATGCGTTCCTGCGCTACCTGTGTCGTCAGACCGGGGTCGTGGGCCTCCATGGCCTCCATGATCTGGTCGCCCACCCGGTAGACTGGGTCCAGGGAGTTCATCGCGGCCTGGAAAATCATGGAAATCCGGTTCCAGCGATAGGACCGCACATCTTCGGGTCCCATCGAAAGCAGGTCCTCCCCGTGAAACAGCGCCTGCCCCCCGGCAATTCGGGCGTTGTCCGGCAGCAGCCGCATCAGGGATATGGCAACAGACGTCTTACCGGAGCCCGACTCGCCCACCAGCCCCATCACTTGACCGGGGAGCACGTCAAAGCTGACGTCTTCCACCGCCCTGACCTCACCCTGTCGGGTGTCGTAGCGTAAACTCAGACCGGACACTTGAAGGATCGGCTCCATCAACTGATGCCGTCCTCAGCGCCGCCGTAGTCTCGGGTTGGCCACTTCGTCCAGGGCCCTCCCTACCAGATAGAAGGTGCTGCAGAGCAGGGTGATGGATGCCCCGGCGGGCACGATTAACCACCAGTACTTGGTGCCTCCCAAAAGGTAGCCGGCGGTGTTAGCGGTATGGATCATGATGCCCCAACTCATGCGGATGTTGAGCAGGCCGAGGTAGGATAGGATCGCCTCGGAAAAGATTGCTCCCGTTACGGCGAACATCATGTACAGGAAGGATAGGGGCAGCAGGTTTGGGACGATGTGCACCAGGATGATGTGGAACCTGCCGCCCCCGGCCACCCTGGCTGCTTCGATATATGGCTTGACTGTGACGCCCAGGGCCTGAGACTTGAAGATAATTGCCGAGCCGCCGAATCCTCCCAATACGCCGATCAATATCGCCAGCATGAAGAGGTTCAGTTCGAAAAGCGCGCTCAACACTATGAGCAGCGACAGGCTGGGAAGGGCCACCACCAGGTCAGCCAGCCGCATGATCAGGGTATCCGCAATGCCGCCGTAATAGGCGGCGACCGCGCCGATTGTGGTGGCGATAGTGACGGTGACTACCGCGGCGACAATGCCCAGGATGAACTCCGAAGAAGTGCTCGAAAGGAGTTGGCTCAACACGTCCCGCCCCAGCGGGTCGGTGCCGAGGGGATGCTTCCAGGACGGCGGAGCGGGCTGTTCGGTCTGGTCGTAGGCGTAGCCGGTCACCGGGTCGTAGGTTGCTTCGTCCCAGATAGTGGCCATCAGGATCGGGTGAGAGATAGCCATCAGGGCGAACACTACTATCACCGCCAAACCGATGATGCCTATCTTGCTTTCGACAAAGATACTCCAGCTCTCCCGCAAGCCGCGAAGGGCCAAGCGTATCTTTGCCGCCCGAATTCCAACGGGTGTGCCAACCGGTCTGCTTCCCGGTCCACCCCCCGCTTGATAGGACGGGTCTGACGGCTGTAGGTCCGGCGGCGGGATCAACTGTACCTGATCCTTGGGTCCAGGTAGGCATAGAGCAGGTCCGCCACCAGGTGGGCAGTCAGAGCGAAAATCCCGATGAACACGAAGGCCGCCATTACCAGCGGCAGGTCCTGGCCTCGGACCGCCTGGAGCAAGGTCAAGCCCAACCCTGGCCAGGAGAAAATTGATTCGATGATGACGCTGCCGTCGATGGCGAAAGCGAGGCTGTAGACCAGGCTGGTCACCACCGGCAGCAGGGCATTCCGGGCGGCGTGTTTGTCCCGCACCGTCTTTTCCGGCAGCCCCTTCGCCCTGGCGGCCGTGACGAAATCTTCCCGTAGGGTTTCCAGCATGCTGTTTCGCGTTAGAAGCATGGTCCCTGCAAAGGAAATGGACGTAAGCGTAAAGATGGGCAAAACCATGTGCTTTACGATGTCCCATGCCAGGTGGCCTACGTCGGACAACGACCAAGCAACCACGGTAATCAACGCTCCGACCAGAACCGCCGGGACCCACCAGGTCAGCACCGGGAGTCTGGGAAGAAACCGGGCTCGGAAACCGCTCCGTTCGGTCCATCGCGATGCCAGCATTACCAGCATTACAAAGCCCATGAACGCGCCACCGGTGAGCAGCATCCGGTTGAAAACGTAGTCCGCGCTTACCTGAGCTTCCCGCCACAGCAGGGGGTCCAGGAACTTGCCCAAGGGGAACCATCCCATCTGGAAAGCGAACAGCCAGATCATCATCAGGGCGTACCAGGGGGTGAAAACCGTCGACAACACGGCGCCGGAGACGGTCATGGAGACTTCCAGTGGCCCGCCCCGCCGCCAAGCCAGAGTCTTGCCTTGTACGAACCCGATATAAAAGGAAATGATGGTGGCTGTCAGAAAGAGGACCGCGGTGCGGGGCGCCCGCTCCACGATCACCGACATCACCGATCTGGGGTAGTGTCCGAAGGATATGCCGAAGTTGCCGGTGAACGAGTTGCGCAGGTGGACCAGGTACTGCTCGCCCAGGGGCTTGTCCAGCCCGAAGTCCGCTTGAATCTGGGCCCGCACCTCAGGAGTGAGTTTCGGGTCCTGGGCATAGACCGAGGTGTAATCGCCGGGCTGGGCCTGCACCAGAAAGAAGGCCAGCGTGACGATCAAAAACAGCGTCACCAAGTTCTGGCCCAGACGCCGGGCCAGGTAGGCCAGCATCAGCGCACATCTCCCGGTTCCGGTATCCGATATGTGCCGGCTCTCATCAAAGCTTCAGGCGAGGCTTCACCTGCTACTTGATAACTACTGTGCCGGGGAGGCCGCCGCCGTTCTGCAGGCCGCCCTGGGTCGTCGTGAAAGGGAATTCGAGCCGGTCGCTCCGGTAGGTTTCCAGGATAGGTGTTGTGAAGAGAACGACGTATGGAAGGTCGTCGGCAAGGAACTCCTGCATTCGGAAAACCTGTTCCCTGGCCGCGTTCAGGTCCGTCTCAACGAGAAGGGCGTCGGCCAGCTTGTCGAATTCGGGGTTGGAATAACCGCCGTAGTTGTTCCCGTCTCCGTCGGCGTTACGGGAGTGGAAAAACGCTTCCAGGTAGTCGGGGAAGTTGGTCAGAGACCAACCCAGGATCCAGATGTCGAACCCTTCGGGGTCGTTGATCTTATTGACGATTACGTTAAAGTCGGTGAGCCGGGCGGTGGCCGGAACGCCGATGTCGTTGAGCCACCGTTCTATCCAGATAGCAAAGGTCGAGCGAAGGGGGTCGTAGCCCGGCGACGGCGACAGAATCTCCAGCTCCGGCATGGGATCGCCATTGGGCAGCCGCAGGCCCTTTCCTTCCTCCTCCACCGTTCCGTTTTCGCTAACTACAGGTTCCTGCTCCCAGGTGAAACCGGCCTCCTTGAGAATACGCACCGCTTCGGCGTTGCGCTCAAAGCGGCTGAGTCCCTGGCCGATCAGCGACACGTCGGGGTTGTACCAGAACCGGTTGCCCTCCGGCACAGTGGTGTACATCGGTATCGCTACGCCCTGCAGCACGGTGCTGGTCAGGAATTCCTTGTCGATGAGGACGGCCACCGCCTGGCGGAACGCTTTGTTGTCCATGGGAGGCTTGCGGAAGTTGAACCCCATGTAACGGAACCCGTCACTGGGGTTTTCCACGTTGGCCAACCCTTGCTCGCCGACAAGCTGCTCCTGCAATCCCCGTTGCAGGCCCAACGGGTTCAGCATGAAATCGATGTCGCCCTTCTTGAGGGCCAGCACCGCCGTCTCCTGGTTTCCGTGGATGCTGTAGATGGCGCTGTCCACGAAGGGGCCGGTGGTGTATTCCAGTGTCTTGTCCCCCGAGGGTTCCCCGTAGGCGGTGAATTCAAACACTCCGGGCTTGCTCTCCGAGTAGGCGCCGTTCGCGTATTGGGCCACTTGGGCGCCGGAGAAATAGTAGTCGGGGTTCTTGGCGTTCTCGGCAAATGCCCCTTTTTCCCATTTGTTGAAGGTAAAGCCCCCAGCGCTGGGTTCGTTTTCGGGCACGTGCCCGTATAGGGCCCTCTGCTGTTCCAGGATGTCCGTCTCGCTCTTGGCCTGCTCGACAATGGGACCCCAGTAGTTCTTGGATAATATCGGAAGGTAGGCCAGCCCGAATTGCCATCTCGCCAGGCCCGGCTTCTGCTTGAAGTAGATCTTCAGTTTGTAGGGTCCCAGCGCCTCCACGTGGTCGAAGAATTCATTATCCACAATGGAAGACCAGTTACCGGTCAACTCCAGGTCACGCACCGTGTGGGCGGTGAACACGAAGTCCTCCGCGGTCAACTCAACGCCGTCGCTCCAGAGCAAACCCTGCTTGAGACCGACCTCGGTAGTCCAGAGGGTGTTGCCACCGACGGATTCCTGGGCCAACGGTGTTGGAAAATCCGCTGCCGCCGAGGGCACCCAGTCGAACCGCTGGTCGGAAAGGCCGTACAGGGTAGGTTTCCCACCCAAAACGTAGGAATTCCAGATCGTGGTGTCGGGGCCGAGGAAGGACCAGTAGTTGGTGGTGGTCAGGTCCTCGAAGATGCCCAGTTGGTACACCTGGGAGCCCATGGACTCGCCGTCTGCGGGCTGGGTAGCGGCTGCAGGTGTCGCGACCACCTCCCTGGTTACCTCAACCGGCACCTCCTTGATAACCTCCCTGGTGCAGGCTCCAAGGGTCAGCACACTCATCAGCGCGGCCAGGACTGCTATTGGAGTTATCAATGAGCGAACGCCAGGAAGCATTATTTTGCACACGCGGAAAAGACTCTTGGAAGCGCCAAAGGGTTTTTGGGTAATCCCCGAGAATGCAATCACAAGACCTCCGAGGCTGCTTCGCTCTCGACCGTGCAATTGCAGCACGCCATGGCGACCGACATGGGAATGATACGCGCCCGTTACCGGAGTGACAAGAGCGGCAGATGCCAGCAGGCGACGCTCAACCATTGGCTCGGTGTGGTAAATGGTCGAAGTGACTATCCTTGGTCTTAGTGCCATCTGGGACAGGACGTAGCGCTCTGCCACGTTTGGTATCCAGTGGGTAGAGTAGGCGAACCGTAGAAGTTTGCTGGGCTTTAGCGGTCTCCAACGGTAGGACTCGTTGAGGCCTATGGCTTCAAATTGTTGGTGCAGTGGTTTTCCCCGGACCCATCCCCCAGGGTCTTCCGATTAGATTCGAATCCCCCATCACTCTTGCCGCAACGGGAATCTGAAGCCCATTTGGATCCCGACTCCCCGTCATTCTCGCCGCAACGGGAATCCAGGGCCCTTTTCCCCATCCAACCGGGTTCGTGTCTGCAGGAATGTTCCAGTTGGGACGTAAACCTGTCCACCCGGCGCGTCTTATTTGGCATAACCGACTTGGTACATAATCAGGGTTCTGGATTCCCGCTGCGGCTGGAATGACGGGGGAAAAGCGAAAGATCCTGACCCATCCTCGGCTTTTCTGCCGCATCGGGAATCGAGAGCCCGTTTTGTTAATTGCGCAGGCTTTGGCGTCCGAGGCTTGCTCCTGAGGCAAGGACGAAGGTAAAGGTGGGGCTGTCCACACCCGGCGCTTCCCTGTCGTGATGAGCGTGGCGGCGTACGGAAATGGCTCTGAATTCCAGCTGCGGCGGCAGTGACGGGACTTGGGCGCGGATGGAAAAGAGGCGATCAGGCATCACTTCGGATGCAAGATTCGTCGGCCACCTCAGCATGCGGTTGCCGTGGAGAAGTTTCGCCCGGGCCTGGCAAGAGGAGCAGTTAGGCCCACAAAAGAATATTAGCGGAGGTTAGCGTTACGTCTGGGGGAGTTCCGCGAGGCTTGGAAATATGTCGGCGCTGCCGCCGGCTGTTACTACCCGGTTGCCTGTGGGCTGGATCGGACGGTTGTTGGGGCCGCCGCTCAACGCCAACAAGCCGTTGACCTGCTCCGCCGAAATAGGCCTTGGCTCGCGCATCAGGTACCAGTCTACCGGCTCGTCGCACGGCGGGGTCGTCTTCGAACCGTCGTACCGGTAATATCCAAGTTCTTCGGGCGCGAAGCCGCTGGCGTTAAGCGCAAAGCCTTCGCTGCTGGTCTTACCGGCGGGTGGCGCGGCATCAAGGACCTCCTGCACTACCGGGCTGGGCTCTCCCAGTGTAAACAGCAGACCCACGACCGCCAGGTTGCCGTCGGCATCCGCATGCACCAAATGAAGCTCAGCCGCAAAACTTACGCCGTCTATCCGATGCTCCGAAGGCGAATGAAAGTGAGCCGATTCCAGGGTGAAAGGCTGTTGCCCGACGGTAAGGATATTGCCCGGTGCATAGTCAACGTGCACGAATTTGCCGTCGTTGCGCACCGCATTTGCATTGCTGACGTAGGAAAACAAGATTGGCCGGTCGGTTTCGGCCGTGACGTATCCCGAAATATCGATCGGCGACTGTTGCTCGCCATTGGCGCAGGTTGCGTACTCTTCGGACAGCGCGGCCCAATTCTCCGGGGCCCCCGGTCCTGCGTAGCCCCACTCCACCGCGTGCTCACCCCGGCCACAACCCCCAGCTATCATTGCTCCCATCAGGCAGACCATCCCGATCCCGACGATTTTTAACCCCGGCCTTTTCAAATTGAACCGGATACGCATTGGTCCTTCGTTTGATGAAGAACGGCCGATGCCGAGTCGCCGGGGCAGGTTGATGTTTCCAGAATGTTAGCTAAGCCCGTAGCAGTTCAACCTACGGCACGCGATCAAATTACCACAGTCCCAAAGTCAAACCAATAGGGGCTCAACTACTAAGATGAGCCCCATGCGGTAAACCCGGCCCGGCGGCGATGGGCGGAAAATTGACGCATTTGTTGTCAAACTCCGCGCTCCGGGTTGATGCCGGTTTTAATGTTGCAGTACGCGCTGTTCTCGCTGCCGTTGTACCAACCAGTCCAGGCTCGACTCAGATTCAACCAGTTCGTCGTCAAAGAAACCGTGACCCCGCTTGACGATGCGTAGTCCCTCGTAGAACAACAGCCAGACGATGTGCCGCACCACCTCATCGGGGACGCCGTTGGGGTAAAAGGACCGGGGGTTCATGTCGGGGTCTGCATTTACATAATCCACGGCATAAAAATTGCCGTCCTGGTGCAGGCAGATCTCGGAAGTGAATTTTTTCATCCTGGAGACCCGAGCAATGTCTCGCATGATGCGCCGCAAAGGGGCGAGCTTGTGGGTACGTATCTCGGCCGGTGTAACCAATTGGTAATCGTGGGTGGCGGGGTTCCACCAGCATGGTATGACCTCACGGCAGATATGGAACATCCGGAACCAGCTCAAGTGACTCCCCATGTTCTGGGGTTGGAGTTGCTTTTGAATCAGGAAAGCGTCCGAGTTTGGGGTTTGTTCCGCCGACCAATGCAAGGCATCCTCGGATTCGGCGTCAACCACTACCCCCACTCCGGAGTCGCCCCAGGCCGGCTTCACCACGAAAGGCACACCTATCCGGTCCCTGATTTCCTGGGTGATTTTGAAGCTGTCCAGCTCATCCCGGTTCACGATAACAGTCTCCGGGACGGGTATCCCGTTGTACACCAGCATTTGGTGAAAGCGGCCTTTGTGGGCTGAGTTGGCGGTTACATCCGGGTCATCGATAACATAGCCGTGCTGCCGTTTTACCTCTCTAGCCAGCAGCAGGTATGGGTCGTTTTCGATGGTCTGATTCGCGGTGAGGTCCAACAGCACCCGCACCCCAATTTCCTGGGACCGGAGTTTCCGCTGAAACTCGTCCACCCAAATGTCGTTCACCAGAAAGAAGCTCAGGTTTTGCTGGCCGCACAGCTCTCGCATCTTGTGGGCGAAGAAATGGTAGTTGGGAAATGGGCTGGATAGAACTATGTCATAAAACTCGACCATGAAATTCTCCGAAAAATCTATTCTGATACGTGTGCGATCTGCCACACCCGGATTTGGCTATAGAAGTCATGCTTATTATGAATAAACTCCTCGCCAAAGGCAGCAGCTAAATCCACACGTAGCCGTCGTTAATAGCTTACCGGGGCTAACCCTTAACGCATTCGTGGTCCGATTGCGGATTAGGGGCAGTCTGAGCAACTGCTGCCGCTGGGAGCTTGGCAAAGAACCGGGTAGGCACCGATAGAGAGTAGTGAAGTGGCCTGATTTCGGAGTGACGACTACCGAAGCCAGGATGAGATTGGCGACCTAGCCGGAAATAGGGTGTCCAAAAGCTCTCGGGATGGAGCTTAATCCTGGACCGGCGCGCAAATCATCCAGGGACTCAAGCAGGTCCAGCACCAGACTTGCCGTGTCTCCCAGCAGGCTTGGGTTGATGAATTCCATGGTGTCCTGAGGAATGTGTATCCGTGACGTGTCGTCGGCGTGGAAGAAGATAACCGGGACCCAGGCTTCCCGGAAGCTGGCATGGTCGCTGCTGCCACCCCTCAAACCTCTGCTGACGGTGACAGCGGTCCCATCTCTGGCTGCAGCCTCCGATACGTGATTGGTTAGCCACCGGTCCCCCGTCACGCGGAGGGCCTCACCGCTGCCCACCACGTCAAGGTTAACCATGGCCTCGATTTCGTTCAGTTCCTCACCGGACAACCCGTCTACATAATGCCTGCTGCCGTTGAGACCGGTCTCTTCCGACCCGAAAGCCATGAACCTCAGGGTGAAGGGGAAAGGACGGCCAGCCGAATCACCCGCCACGGAGACCATCACCCCGATTCCCGAAGCGTTGTCGTTGGCCCCAATAACTTCGGGCACCGTGTCGTAGTGCGCTCCAACGATCACAACGCCCTCACCCGTTCCGGGCAATTCAGCGATTACGTTGCGGGATAGTTCCGCCGTTTCCTGCACGGCGACGGTCATCTCTACGTTGGTTTCGGCCATGAGATTCCGGAGTCTGTTGCCGGCTTCTTGGGAAATCGCCAAGACGGGAATCTTGCTCCCCTCCCCCAGGGTTCCGCGGAACCCTCCGGGGCGGTTGTTGAAGACCACCGCCGCCACTGCGCCGGCGGCTGCCACCCGGTCCACTTTGCTCCGGAAGGTAATCTCACCCCTCTCGATCAGGGCAACTTCGCCGTTTAGTCCCTCGGAAGGGACATCACCGGCGCCGCCGATGCCCACGAACACCAGTGCGCCGGAGACCTGCCCCGCTGTGGAGCCACCAAGGCGTGAGGCCCGAATCTCCTCTACTTCCATGCCTTCCAGTACGTTGATGGCCAGCGCGTCGATGGCCAGGCTGGCTGTTTGGGACTTCTGCTCAAATTCCTGCAACTCCGGGCTGTAGCCCAGTTCCGTGAAGCGGGCCATCAGGTACTCGGCGGCCTTCAACTCCTGCTCAGTGGCGCTCTCTCTGGCCCCCAGTCCTTCGGCCAAGTCTCGGATGTAAGCCAGGGATGAGTCCGCCAGGGAATCGCGTTTCTCGGAACCGGTGGCTGTAGTTAAAGTATCGGCTGGCGTCGCCGAATTGGATTCTCGGTGGGGAGGCGCGGTGGCCGCCGCGTCGTCGACGTCGGGCGACGGCGATGTTGGCGTTAGAGCCGTTGCCGGAGTTGCCGGTTCCGGTGTCCCGTTTGACACAATTTCAGGGGTGGTTGGAGTTGCCGCAGCCGGTTCGGCAGCGCACCCCATCGCCATCAGCCAGGCCAGGGACAACCCCGCACAGGATATAAAGATAATTGCCGGTCATTCGGCGCATCGCATCCTTGACCTGTTCCCACAGCGGTGTCTTGCTGGTATTGCGTACATCGTCATTACGATTGTAAGGGGTGAGGTGGACGTTGTTTTCGGACAATCGTTTGGATGAAAGTTCTTGTTCTGAATAAAGTCTGCAGTGGCTAACGAGGTGGTGCGGCACGTGTCGACATAGTGGATACAACGCAGCTCATCAGGTCGAGCCGTAATCTCTTGGAGACTTGCTTTATGTGGTGGCCCGGGACGCTGTGAATTGGAATGTAGGATTGCTTGCGGAAGGGCAAGGGCCACACTAAAGGATTTGGGGGGCTTCGGTCAGGGACATCTCGCTGACTACCGAATCCAATGGCTATCGTCGCCGCGCCGACTTCCAGAGGAAAGCCCCTGTGCCCCCCAGCACCAACGGGTTCAATACGGAGACCAGAGACCAGACCACGTCGTCGGAAAAGCTGACAGACTCGCCGTCGCTCAGCAGCAGCAGTCTAAACCAGACGGTGAAGAACCAGATGGCCAGGGCCCAGCGTGGTATAGAACGCCGCCAGCCCAGCCAGATGTTGTCCGGGGGGCGAGTCGGGTTTAACTGCGCTTCGTTTGTGGGCACAAACCACAGTCACCGAGACGATGATTCCCACCGCGGTGCAGAAGTTCATCACCCGCCATACTTCCGACGGCGACAGGATGGTTGCGTACAGGCTGCTGAAGACGACCTGTAGGGTGTAGAGGACGGCGTAGCCGAATAACGCCGCTCCAACAAGCCTCTTCACTAATGGCATCGCTTCAACTCCTCCGGATCAGGACCGGGAAGCTTCACGCCAGAGCCGGCAGCCGGTTATACCCAGGACCAGCGGCAGCATCATGTCCACGGCCGCCCAGATTATCCATGCTTGATGGTTGCCATCCAGGCTATTGGCTCCGAATGCCAGTAAGGAGAACCAGTTGTGCAAAAACAGAATCGTAACGCCTGCGGTAAGGTAGAAGGTCAGGTTGGCTTCGAAGTACCGGCGGGTAATTGCTTCACCGGGATCGCTCCCGGACGCCTCCCTTTTGTTGGCGCAATTAAAAAAGAGCGCCAGTGCTAACCCGATAACCATCAGGATATCCACCACAGCCCATACGCCCGGAACGTCGATGGATTCGACGAGGAAGGGGTTGATAACGAAGAACAGGGCCACTACCACGGCAACGATAATCAGGTAAGCCCCGGCGAGTCTCTTTAGTCCGTCCATTATGCCCTCCTTGCTCCTTATTCTCCGGACCGGTCCCACGCTGATCCGGGAGCCCAGAGTCCACCCAGGAGCGACGGGTCCCGCCCCGATATCTGTCAATCCAGCATAGCATATCGGGGGTGAATGAAACGGGGCTGCGGCCGGCGCGTTGGCTTCTTCGAACCCCGGCTGAAGCCGCTTCTGGTTCGCCTTCTAACTTCCTCTCATGACCTGCCTCCAACGAAATACCCGCTGCACTCGCCAATTTTTTCCCCGATCCCCCATGACCGGTTAACGGTTAACAATGAATTCACCATTTGTTTTCTCATCCGTTACCCCGATGTAATTCGTTGGCAAAACCGCCGGTCTAATTTGGTAGCAACGAAGACGGACTGGTTGCTGCCAAATAATGCCTTCCCAAAAAGAACACACCTCAATCGACGCCCACTGTTCCTACCGAGTGTCCCGGTTCGGGATGCACTGGCGGTGTGCGTTGGAGCCCACGTTGTTACGGGCTGCGCCACCCCATAGCCAAATTGGAGGCGGGGAATGAACAAAATCGAGGAGTACAAGGCGGAAAAGGACGGGTTGGATATCCTGCAGGATATTCCCCGTTACGCCCAGGAAGGCTGGGAAGCCATCACCGACGGCGATAAGGAACGCCTCAAGTGGGCGGGCCTATTCATGCGGCGCCAGACTCCCGGCTACATGATGATGCGGATTCGAATCCCCAACGGCGTGACCAACGCGAAGCAATTGCGGGTCATAGGAGAGATTGGCGAAGAATTCGGCAAAGGTTTTGTCGACATAACCACTCGCCAACAAATCCAGCTGCGTTGGTACACCATCAACCAGGTGCCCGAAATCTGGCGGCGGCTGGAAGAGGTGGGCCTGCAGTCCGTCCAGACGGGTATGGACAACATCCGGAACGTTGTGGGCTGCCCTGTGGCGGGCCTTACTAACAATGAACTGATCGACGGCTCTCCGGCGGTCCACCAATACACCGAAATGTTCGTCGGCGACAAGGCCTACACCAACCTGCCCCGCAAGTTCAACGTGACCATCACCGGTTGCCTGGACAACTGCACCCACGGGCCAACTCAGGACATCTCGCTGACTCCGGCAATCAAACAAATCGACGGCGCACCCGTTGCCGGATTCAACGTGGCCGCCGGCGGCAAGCAGGGTTCCGGCGGATTCCGGCCGGCATCACCCCTGGACGTTTTCGTCACCCCCGACCAGGCCGCCGAAGTTGCAGCAACATCACCTTGATCTTCCGTGATCACGGCTCCCGGGAGGCCCGCAACAAGAGCCGGTTGGCATTCCTGGTTGATGATTGGGGTGTCGAATGGTTCCGGGAGGAGATGGAGCAGCGGGCGGGACACCCATTGCTCACCGCAGGCCAGGACCAACCCATGTCCGGTCCCACCAACCATGTCGGGATTTTTCGCCAAAAGCAGGAAGGGCTGAATTACGCCGGCCTGGTGGCGCCGGTGGGACGGATAACCAGCGACCAGTTGCTGGAAGTGGCCCGTTTGGCCGAGACCTACGGAAACGGAGATATTCGGCTGACTCCGGGGCAAGACGTGATAATTTCCAACATCCCCGACGACCTCCTTGAAGAGTTTCAGAAGGAACCCTTGTTGGAATCGTTGACCTGCGACCCGTCGGGAATCATGCCCGGCGTGGTCAGCTGCACCGGTATCGACTACTGCCACTTTGCCCTTATCGATACCAAAGAGATGGCCCTCAAAACCGCCACAACTTTAGAGCGGGCCCTGGGCAAAGTCGGTCCCATCACCATGCACTGGTCCGGTTGCCCCAACGCCTGCGGCAACCACACTGTTGCCGATATTGGCCTGCTGGGACGAAAGACCCGGGTCAACGGTCAAATAATCGACGCTGTGGACATAACCCTGGGCCAAAAATTCGCCCACGCTATTGAAAACCCCGGTCCATTGGAAAACGTTCCCTGTAGCGAGTTGCCTGAGGTTTTGGAGCGGATAGTAACCGCCGGTCAAGCGCTCGCGAAATAATCTAAAGGACAGGAATCATGCAAGCGACGCACAACGCTTCAGGGGAATCAAAGGCGACCCGGATACGGTTATTCAGCTTCGGCAAGCCACACATGCGGACCTTCCACATGGCCTGGTTTTCCTTCTTCCTGGCCTTCTTCGGCTGGTTCGGAATTGCTCCGTTGATGGCCCTGGTCCGCGACGACCTGGACCTGACCAAGGCCCAAATCGGAAACACCATCATCGCCTCGGTAGCCATCACCATACTGGCCCGTCTGCTCATCGGGTGGCTGTGCGACCGTATCGGTCCCCGGTTGGCCTATAGTGGCCTGTTAATCATCGGCTCCATTCCGGTGATGTGTATCGGGCTGGCCCAGAGTTACGAGGCCTTCCTGTTGTTCCGACTGGCCATCGGCGTCGTCGGAGCATCTTTCGTCATCACCCAATATCACACCTCGGTGATGTTTGCTCCCAACGTGGTTGGGACAGCCAACGCCACGACGGCAGGCTGGGGGAACCTTGGCGGCGGCGTGACTCAAATGGTCATGCCGTTGATGCTAGCCCTGGTGTTGATGCTGGGGGTCGGTGAAACCCTGGGCTGGCGGGTCGCCATGGTGGTCCCCGGAGTGGCGCTGCTCCCACCGGGTTCGCCTATTATTTCCTGACCGAGGATTCGCCGGAAGGCAACTACCGCGCGCTGCGGGCCGCCGGGAAGATGCCACCGTCTTCTGCGGTTAACGGCACTTTCTTAGAGGCGGCCAAGGATTACCGGGTTTGGGCCTTGTTCGGCGTTTACGGAGCCTGTTTTGGTATCGAGTTGACCATCAACAATGTGGCCGCTCTCTATTATCACGACCGGTTCGAACTTAGCATTGGGATGGCCGGCCTCATTGCCGGCCTCTTTGGCCTGATGAACATCTTCGCCCGCACCTTGGGCGGCTTTTTTGGCGATAAACTGGGCATCAAGTTTGGCCTGAAGGGGCGGGTAATGTTCCTGGGCACGGTCCTGGCCCTGGAGGGACTGGCCCTGATCCTCTTCTCCCAAATGGCGACCCTATTGATGGCCGTGGGGGCCATGATAATCTTCAGCCTCTTCGTTCAGATGTCCGAAGGCGCTACCTTCTCGGTGGTCCCCTTCATCAACCATAGGGCCCTGGGGTCGGTGGCGGGCATTGTCGGGGCCGGCGGCAACGCCGGAGCGGTGGCCGCTGGGTTCCTCTTCCGGGTTGAAACGCTGAGTATCGAGGGAGCGCTGTTGGTTTTGGGGATTGGCGTGTTCCTGGTGGCCCCGCTGTGTTTCCTGGTCCGCTTCTCGGAACGCGACCAAGCCGCCGAAAGAGCCGCTATGGAAAGAGCGCTGCTGGACAGGGCCGCGGCCGAAGAAGGCTTGTTGGCTCCCGCTCCCGGGGACTAAACGCTCTACCAGAAATCCCGAGTTCAACCGGACTGGAGCGGCGCGACACGATAGGTCGCTCCGCTCCTGATTTTTGGCCGCTGCCCGTCATCTCGTGCTGAAATCGGGTATAATCCGGCCAGAGCACACATTGTTGAGAGCCGCCGGTCACCCAGGCGGTGCGGGTCCCGGCAACCCATTGGGTGTACAACCGCCAGTCCCCATTCAGCCATTCCGTTGTTGAGGCCGAGATGACCACAGAGTTCGAAAATAACATGCAGGAAAATTCTCTACCCCGAGCATCCGGGACCACCACTCATTCGGACGGAGACCTGGAGCAGTTCGACGCCATTGTCATCGGCGCCGGAGTTACCGGGCTATACCAGTTGTATTGTCTGCGAAAGCTCGGGCTCTCGGTGCGGGTCTTCGAATACGGCAGCGGAGTGGGCGGCACCTGGTACTGGAACAGGTACCCGGGGGCCCGTTTCGACTCTGAGAGCTACACCTATGGATATTCCTTCTCGGAGGAGCTCCTGCAGGAATGGGACTGGAAAGAGCTTTATTCCGGTCAGCCCGAGAACGAACGCTATCTCAACTATGTTGCCGACAAGTTCGACCTGCGCAAGGACATCCAGTTCAACGCACGGGTGGCATCGGCGGTCTATGACGAGGATGAAAATCGGTGGATAGTTGAGACCGACGACGGCCGAAGGGCGGCGGGGAAATTCCTCATCACGGCGGTCGGCCTGCTGTCGGCCCACTATGTGCCGGACTTTGAAGGGCTGGACAGCTACCAGGGCACCTGGTGCCACACCGGCAGATGGCCCAAAGAAGGAATGGACCTGGCCGGCAAGC
Source organism: Dehalococcoidia bacterium (assembly GCA_965226825.1). Taxonomy (GTDB): domain Bacteria; phylum Chloroflexota; class Dehalococcoidia; order Lucifugimonadales; family UBA3495; genus Io17-Chloro-G2. Next base: position 1,278,551 of record CBDDED010000003.1, on the reverse strand, counting down.
GCGTCGGCGTTGTTGGCACCGGGGCCACTGCCGTTCAGCTCATTACGGAGATTGCCAAGGAAGTTGGGCACCTGACCGTCTTCCAGCGAACGGCGAATTACTGTGCGCCGCTGCGTAACCGCCCCATCGACGATGATATGCAGCGGGAGATCAGGGAGAACTACCCCGAGATATTCAGGAAGTGCCAGGAAACAGCAGGGTCCTTCATCCACGAGTTTGACCAACGGTCGGCGTTGGAAGTCTCGCCGGACGAGAGGAGTGAGCAGTACGAGCGGCTGTGGAACGAGCCGGGTTTCAAGAAATGGCTCTCCAATTTCTATGACGTGATGTTGCCCGGAGAGGCCAACGAGGACTACGCCGAATTCGTCCGCAACAAGATACGCGAGCGCGTAAAAGACCCCGTGGTGGCAGAGATGCTGGTCCCCAAGGACCACATGTTCGGCTCCAAGCGTCTGCCCTGCGAAAGCGGGTACTACGAGGTATACAACCAGGACAACGTTTTGCTGGTTGACGTTCGGGAGGATCCCATCCAACGCATAACCCCCAAGGGCCTCAGGACCAGCGACGGCAAAGAGTACGACTTCGATGTCCTCATCTTTGCCACCGGGTACGACGCCGTCACCGGATCGTTGAACCGGATCGATATCCAGGGTTTAGGCGGGCAGTCTTTAAAGGAGAAGTTCGCTGGTGGCCCGCGCACCTACATGGGGATCCAGAGCCACGGGTTTCCGAATTTGTTCACCATCAATGCCGCCTCGGTAGGCAATTTCGTCCGGGCTGCCGAGCCTTTGGTGGAGTGGGTGACCGACTGCATCCGGTACGTGCGGGTCAATGAGTTCACCCGCATTTCGCCGACAATTCAGGCGGAAGACGACTGGGTTAGCCACGTCAACGAGGAAGGAGACAAGCTCCTCCGAAGCAAGGCCGACTCTTGGTTTGTGGGAGCCAACATCCCAGGCAAAGCACGCGCCCTGCTCACCGCACCGGACAGTGCGCCGGTCATGCGGGCCAAACGCGCCAAGGTAGCCGCCAACGGCTACGAGGGTTTTTCGCTGGAGTAGCGGGGGCGGTTGCTATAACGATTGGAACAGCGGCCTGGCGCTGAGGGGAGCGCCGGGCATGGCTACGAGCCTCCTTCCCCGCGAAAAAACATCGCATATGCCCTCGTTGCCCAGCGAACGAGCGGCAGGGCGTGAACGGCACGAAGGTTCGGTTGGGGAACATCCTCTAAACCCGGAACTGGAACCCAAGAAGGAAAGGCATCTCTTCGCCTGACCGCAGGTTATTCGGTGGACCGGGCTTCGGCTAGACGCCTTTTGGCTTCTTCCAAGATGGGAGCGGGCAGTGGGCCCTTGAGCACGGCGGCGACGTTTTCCTGTAGGTGCGCCGGTTGGAGAGAGCCCACGATGGTAGTGTGTGCGTTTGGGTTGGCGATTGTCGCGCGGAGCATGAACTCGGTGGGCGAACCGCCTTCCAATAGCTCGTCAAGTTTCGCTCTGTCCCACAGCGTCCAGACCGGGGCAGTCCCCTGACCTTCACCGGGCGAACCCCTGGCCACCCCGCCGCGGATTACAATCCCCAGGCCGGCTCCTGCGGCGGCGGCAATCGCCTCCTCGTGCTCCGGTTGCAAGATTGAATAAGGGACTTGCAACACGTCGAAAACATCCATTTCGATGTGGTCGAAGATGTTAGGCAGGATAGAAGAACAGCCGAGAAAGCGAATCTTGCCCTGCTGCTTTAGGTCCTGAAGGGTTTGAACAGCCCCTTCCTGCTCCAGAACTTCCCTGGTCGGGCTAAAATGGAACTGGACAATATCCAGGAAGTCGGTCTTCATGCGCCGCAGACTCTGGTCGCAGGCTTTCATGATGTTTTCGCGGCTGTAGTCGTGGAGGCGTGGCAAGGGGACACCAAAACGGGTGCGCTCGTCCGGCGAAAATCCAGCAACGTCCAGGGGACAGCCGCATTTGGTGGCCAGGATAAACTCATGACGGCGGCTGGAAATGCACCTGCCGATGTGGGTCTCGGCCTCACCGTAATCGACGGCAACGTCGATGTAGTTGATTCCGGTATTCAGGGCAGCGTCCAGGATGGCCTCCGCCTGGCCGGGCGACAGCGGGCGTCCCACGCCGGCGACCATGCCGCGCAACTCCAACGCGCCGAAACCCAGAGTCGTAACGCTCAATCCGGTCCGTCCCAGGACTCTTCTTGGCAGGTCTTGTTTATTCATTCCGTTCCCGGGTTACCCCACGTTGGATCGCAAATAATTTGGTTCCTTTGGCGGCCTGACACTTGTGGGCAAATACTGGATGAGGTTTCAATCCCGGAATTGCGGTAATATTCAACCTGGCGCTCCAAGATGCAGCGCACGATTAGGAGGAGATATGGGCTCTATTAGATTGTATTCCGGCGACGATGGCGAATCCCACATCGAAGAGATCGACCCGACTACTCATCCGGATTGGACCACGCTTCACAATGCAAAGGGTATTGTGTTTCGGGCGTCCCCCCATGGTTCTTTCAGCGATTGGCATATTGCGCCGCGGCGCCAGTACATAATAACGCTTTCCGGAGAGGCCGAGATCGGGCTGGCGGACGGTACGGTGTATCGACTGGGAGCGGGAGACGTTAACCTGGCGGAAGACCTCACGGGCCACGGGCACACAACCCGAGTAGTTGGCGACGTCCCACGGGTAACCGCCACAGTGCACCTGGACCAATAGCCGATAGCCGATAGCCGGTCGGTAGTAAAGCGGGCCGCCGCTCCCGCGGCCAGAATGGTTGGTCGTCGGAGCGGGTTGCCCGCCGGTTAGACTTGGATGCCGGCCAGTCCACTCCCATGAGACCATCTACGTGATCGCGGGAACCATAGTGTGAGATGAGGAAATCCGGTGGCGAGAGGCTGCGGGCCGCCTGCTCCGATTAAGGTGCGCTTCGAGTCTTGTGGACGTTTTCCTTTATGAAGTCCACCAGTTCCTGGGTGAAGGTTCCCACGGGGAACACTCCGTCGACACCGAGGGCTTGGAGGGGCTCAACGTCCTTCTGGGGGATGGTGCCGCCCACCAATAGCAGGACGTCGCCCAATAATTCCCGGTCTTCAAGGGCGCGGGTGAGGTTGGGCATCAGCCGCATGTGAGCACCGGAAAGAACGCTGATGCCCACGGCGTCGGCGTCTTCCTGCAGGGCGGTCTGGGCCACCTGCTCCGGGGTGACCCGCATGCCCATGTATACCACTTCCATCCCGGCGTCGCGGAAGGCCCGCGCTACTATTTTTACACCCCGGTCATGTCCGTCCAGACCCAGCTTGGCCAGCACGACCTTGATTTGGGTTCCTTGCGCATTGTTGGTCATAAATCGATAGCCAAAAGTTGCTGTGGAATCAGAAAACGCCGGGGTCGATGAACTCGCCGTAGGTATCCCGGAACACGTCCATTACCTCTCCCTCCGAGGCGCCAGCTTCCACCGCGCTTAACACCAAGGGCATAAGGTTCTCGTCGTTCTTGGCCCCGCGGCTCAAGGCCTGAAGGCCCTTGGCCACATCGGTTTTGCTCCGGGAGGAGCGCGCCGATGCCAACCGTTCCAACTGGCGGGTCTCCTCAGCCTCGTCGAATTCAAAGATCTCCAGAGTGTTGTCGCCGCTTCCGGGTTGGGACTGGTAGGCGTTTACACCGATGATGGAGCGGCTTCCTTCCTCCAACTGGCGTTGGTACCGGTAAGATGCCCGGGCAATTTCCTGCTCGATGTAGCCGGAGTTAATGGCCTCAAGCATGCCCTGGCGCATCGATCCCACGCCCACACCCGGGCCGCCGCCCATGTCATCGATTTTACGGATGTATTCCCAGGCCTGGTCTTCTACCTGGTTGGTCAAGGTCTCCAGGAATGGGGAGCCTCCGAGGGGGTCGACGGTGTTGGTCACGCCGCTTTCATGGGCCAGGATCAACTGGGTTGCCAGGGACATGCGCATCGCATCTTCGGAGGGAATGTCGTACGCCTCGTCATACCCGCTGATGTGCAGGGACTGTGTGCCCCCCAGTACTGCGGCCAACCCCTGCAAAGCTCCCCTCACGATGTTGTTCTGTGGGTCCTGGCGATAAAGCGTGGAGCCCAGGGTCTGGGTGTGGAACCGTAGCCGCATGGAGTTGGGGTCCTGGGCGTGGTAGCGTTCTTTCATGATCCTGGCCCACATGCGCCGGGCCGCCCGGAATTTTGCAACTTCCTCGAATAAGTCGTTGTGGCAACCGAAGAAGAATGACAGGCGGGGGGCGAAACTGTCCACCGGCAGTCCCCGCGCCAGCGTCGATTCCACGTAGGCCATGCCCTGGGCCATGGTGAACGCCAACTCCTGGATGGCGTCGGAGCCGCTCTCCCTGGTGTGGTAGCCGGAGATGGACACGGTGTACCAGTTGGGCACGTGCCGGGTGCAGAACTCCACGATGTCCGTGGTGAGTTTTAGCGCAGGCCCCGGAGGAAGAGCGAAGGTTTTTTGGCCGTAGAACTCTTTCAAAGAATCGTTCTGTACCGTGCCCCGCAGGGCCGGCCAAGCTAGACCCTTGTTCCGGACCACCGCCAGGAACATGCACAGCATCACGATGGCCGGGTGGTTGATGGTCATGGAAACGCTGACATCGTCCAGATTGATGCCCTGGAATAGGTCGTGCATGTCCCCCAGGGTGTCCACGGCGACGCCAAGCCGCCCCACTTCGCCGTCAGCTAACTCGTGGTCGGAGTCCAGGCCGGTAAGGGTTGGGTGGTCAAAATCGGTGCTCAGGCCGGTCTGGCCGCGGCTCAACAGGAACTGGTATCGCTGGTTGGTTGCCCCAGCCGTACCGAATCCCGCTATCTGCCGGCGAGTCCAAAGCCGTTCCCGGTACATGGACGGGTAGGCGCCGCGGGTAAAGGGATACTCCCCCGGCGAACCCAAGCTGTCCGCTGAGTCAATTCCCTCCAGGTCCTTTTGACCATAGACGTTGTTCACGTCAATGCCGGAGAGGGTTTGGAATGATTTGCGGTCGGAATTTTCTTGCATTCAGCGCCCGTCTATCCCTGGCGAACGTATTTGTCGATGCTCTTTTCGGCGGTCAACGCCAGGTAAATGTCGCCGTGGGCATCAACCCAGGAGCCGTGGGCCGAACGGGAATGCCAGCGGGCCAAAACATTACCCTCGCCATCCAGCACGCTCATCTGGGCCGGCCCGCCGTCGATACCTACGCGCTCGCTGATGACGAAATTGCCTTCGGTGTCTTGGGAAATATCCAAGGGGCGCTGCATGTCGGTCCACATGGTGATGTATTCGCCCTCGGCGGAGAAAATCTGGATGCGGCTGTTTTCCCGGTCGCACAGGTAAATTCGCCCATCCTGGCCAACAATCAGGCTGTGGGGCAGGTGAAACTCGTTGGGGCCGCCTTTGCCCGGCTCACCCCAGGAAGACACCAGGGTCCCGTCCTTGCTGAAGCGGTGGACCCGGGCGTTGCGGTAGCCATCGGAAATGTAGAGGTCGCCCGAAGGGTGCGGAACCATCTCGGTGATGAAGTTGAACGGGCCGGCAGAACGCGGGCATACGGCTCCGATTTCCTCGCAGCCGGTGTCCGAGTACACGCCGTGTTCGCCGATGATCTGCAACGGCTTGCCGTCCAGGGTGTACCGCATAGCGGTGGAACCCTCCCGGTCAGTGACGTACACGATGTCGTCTTTAATGAACAGGCCGTGGGGGCTCACAAAGTTCCCGTTGCCCCAGGAACTGAGATAGTTGCCGTCGCGATCAAAAATCACAACCGGCGGCTCGGCCCGTTGGAAGGCGTAGACCCGGTCCTGGGAGTCGGTGGCGATAGCGCTGACGGTGCCGAAAGACTGCCCCTCGGGCAGCTTGGCCCAATCTTGTATCAGCGTGTAGGTGAACTTGCCGGTTCCTACGGTTGTCATTTCAGTATCCTCCGATGAATATTGGTGAATATTGGTGAATATTGGCGCTTCTCCCGGCTGCCCGAGCCGTTGACTGATGCCGGGCCGTCAGAAGGAAAACGCCAGACTTTCAAACCGAGGCCCAACAGGAACCATACTACCACAAGGGGAGAGCCCAAGGGCCGGGGAGTTTACCGGGGTGGCCGCCCTGATTGTGGTCGATAGTGCCTTGGGTTAGAATTCCAACGCAACGGAGGCCAAGGAGCAATTGTGAACGTTGAAGAAGTAAAAAGTACGGCGGTCATCGGAGCGGGTGAGATTGGACATGGGATTGCGGTGGGTTTGGGGCTCGCCGGGTATCAGGTTCGACTCAATTCCACCACAGAAGCCAGCCTCCAAAAAGGTATGGATGCCATTCAGGCAGACCTGGACCGGCTGGTCGACTTGGGTTTCGTGGAACCGGAGAAAGCCGCCGGGGCGGCGCCAAGGATTTCTGCCACCACGTCATTGGAGGAGGCGGCGCGGGACGCCGACATCGTGTTCGAAGCGGTGTATGAGAACCTTGAACTTAAGCGGCAGATTTTCAGCGAACTGGACCGTTTCTGCCCTGGCCGCGCCATTCTTGCCAGCAGCACCTCCACCATTATCCCCAGCTATCTGGCCCAAGCCACCCAGAGGCCTGAGCTCGTGTTGGTGGCCCACTACACGGGGCCTTCCTATCTGTCCCCGCTGGTGGAGATTGTCCGCAGCGAACAGACCTCCGACGAGGCGGTGGACACCGTCTATCAGGTGTTGTTGAAGGTCGGGAAGAGCCCGGTCTTGGTGCAGAAAGAAGTGCCCGGGTTCATCGCCAACCGCCTGTTGGCAGCGCTGCTCAGGGAGGCTCTTTGCATGGTCCAGCGGGGCATCGCCAGCCCGGAGGACATCGACACGGTGTTGAAAACGGGCCATTCACGCCGCTGGGTGGTGGCCGGGATATTCGAGATGGTGGAAATAGCGGCCGGCTGGGACCTAGCCCTCGCTGCTTACCCCCACGTTTTGCCGGACCTGGACTCCTCCCAGGACATCCTGGAATTGGTCCAGGAAATGGTGGACAAAGGGCATTTGGGAGCCAAGTCTGGTAAGGGATTCTATGATTGGACGCCGGAGTCAGCCGAGGCTTCCCGCCGGAAATTGGCCAGGGCGTTTATTGAAATCGAGAAGTGGTACCAGCAGGGCGAGGCGTAGACTGACCGGTGGGGGATGGCACCCCGCAGCAAAGATAGTGCTGTTGGCATAAGAAGAAACGCTACTTAGAATCTATCTCAAAAGTCCCTTCCCCTCCGACGGGGGAAGGTTAAGATGGGGGTGACACCTGGCGAAATGTCACCGCTGGGCACAAATGCGACTTTCATCGTCGATTTTGAGATAGTTTCTTAATGGTATTTGCGAAAGGCTATCCGCGGAGGCCAATGGAATGAATCCACAAGACAACCTGGATAATCGGCTTAAGGAGTTGGTCCAAGCCTTGGACAAGGCCGAAAGGAGGCAGGGCGTTGGTTCCGTGGCATTGGAGTGGTTCAGGGAAGTCTTTCTGCCAGGAGAGGGATACGACTGGGCCGGTTCGCCCCATGACGTGGATGCTGCCATTAAGGCTGCCAGCGGAAATGGAGTAATCACCATCGCCAAGAAATCGGACTCCGAAAGTTCAGCGAACCGAGTTACCGTCATCAAACTGGAGAGATCGAACAAAGCAGTTACCGATATTCTCAGAGAACTTATTACCGATGCCTTTAAGTTTCAACCGGTGGAAATTCGAGGGGAGCCGCTTTCCGATACAGTCCTGCGTGAAAGACGCTGAGAGTGGCCTGTTACTACTTTGACACGAGTGTATTGGTCAAGCTGTACGTTCGGGAACCGGGGACCGACCGGCTGATCGGCCTCATCAGGGACGGGGAGGCTGAACAACTCGCAATCCTGGCGTCCTCAAAGGCTGAGTTTCACTCCGCCGTGCGTCGGCGGGAGCGGTTGCGAGACTTGGACGGTCAGGATGCGGCCGATGCACTGGAAACATTCAACCGTCATTTGGAAACCCTGTTTCACAGGCAAGACGTAAGCGACCCGGTAATAAACCTTGCCTCGCGGCTTGTTGAAAGGTATCCGCTTCGGGCCTATGATGCCATGCAGTTGGCCGGATTTATTGTCTTCAGAACGGAAGTTATTTCCCCGACGGTGTTTGCCTGCTCTGACAAGGCCCTGCTCCGAACTGCTGAAGCTGAAGGCTTGGTCTGCTTTGACCCAACCGGGTAAGCCATAGTTGCATGAGAGGTGGTCTATGCCGGGACTTGAAGGTAAAACTGCACTGATTACCGGGGCGGGCGGAATGCGGGGAGTGGGGCGCGCTTCCGCGCTAAAGCTGGCCTCTCAAGGGGCGGACATAGCAATCACCGACGTTCAACGGGATGCCACCGACCTTCCTCCGGGAGAGGTGCGGGTAGAGTGGCGCGGCATACATAGTGTCGCCGAGGAAATTGAAGCCGTGGGACGCCGCTGCTTTCCGGTTTATTGCGATCTTGGTGAAGACCAGCAGATCGCACGGCTGGTTGATGAGGTGAAAGACCACTTCGGCCGCATCGATATACTGGTGAATAACGCCCGGGCGGTTATCGGTCGGGACAAAACGCCCGTAACCGAGTTATCCAAGGATGTGTGGGACCACTTTCTGGCGATCAACACTACGGCGGTGTTCCTCTGCACCAAGCTGGTGGGTCGAGAGATGGTGGAACGGGGCGAGGGCGGACGCATTGTAAACATTGCATCCAACGCGGCCAAACAGGCCAGCGCAATGGGAGCGGCTTATTCCGCCTCCAAGTTCGCGGTGCTGGGGTTGACCCAGGCTTCGGCCCTGGACCTGGCTCCCTACAATATCACAGTAAACGCGGTATGCCCCGGACCCATCAACACGGACCGGATGAGCTACTGGGAGCGAGACCGGGCCGCCGAGCGAGAGGTGCCGCTGGAAGAGCTACGCAGCGGAATTGTCCGGGACGCCGCAGAGCGAACTCCATTGGGGCGAATCGCCGAGGCCGAAGACGTTGCCAACATGGTCGCCTTCTTCACTTCCGAAGAGGCGTCGTTCATTACGGGCCAAGCCTACAACGTCAACGGCGGCCTGTTGTTTCACTAGGGGTGGTTAGCCCTGGCTTCAAGCCACCGCTTGAATGACCGTTGGCTCTCTCCCGACTGGCGGCCGGCAATCAACCCCTCAACGCTGATGTCTTCATCCAAGTCGGGCCAGTGGATTCCCTGGCCTTCACCGATCAGCTCCCAGCGGTCGCGCTCCTCTTTGCCAGCGTGGACAAGCCTGGGATACCAGGCCAGGGGCACGGAGATCGTACGACCGTCCGAAAGCTCAACCTGAAGGGTGTCCTCAGTCACCGCCACGTCTTCTGCGTCCGGTATCCGCGCCTCAATCGTTGCAGTAAAAATCCCATGCCTTCAGCAGCGCCCCTTGGTTTTCTTCGATTATACGCTGTACCTGCCGGATTTCGGACCGCCTTAGGCCGCCGCTCCTCTCTATCCTCACAGGGTCCAGCCAGAATTTCGCTACTCGATCATCGCGTACGACGTGCACGTGCTGGGGCTCTCCGCGGTTACCCGAGAAAAAGAAGAAACGTTAGGGGCCTTCTGTGAGGGCGACAGGCATTTCCGACCATTATCCCATTTCCCTAAATTGAGACACATGGCCGGTAGGCCAAGCCTAGAACGTCAACGGCGGCCTGTTGTTTCACTAGGCTCCAGCTACCCTCGGGCCAGCAGCGTCTGGACGGTCTTGATTACTCTGGCTTTTCAACGCTGACGGTTGTCCGATTATTCGTCCTTAAGCCTTGGTTGGACGACGGGGCCTTCCCATTGCGTCAAGTAGGCCGCGGCCATTTCCAAGTTTTCAATGTCATGCTGGAAATACCCAATCCCGGTGTTGCAGTTATAGCAGAGCAAACCACGAATCTTTTTCGTGGCGTCGTGAATGTGATCAACGTTCAAGGCGGGTACACGGCGGGCTCGTCTCTTGGCGCTCCTTCCCAATTTTGCAGTTTCGGGTTTACGGCATATCCAGCAGACACGCTCTCCCTTTTCCAATAGCCACCCGTATTGGTCGATGTCGATACCATAGTTCTTTATTAGGCTTGCGCTTCTGCCGCGCCTGGACTTTTCTTCCTGGATTTTCAGTCGCCGGCGGGGAGATACGATACCAGCAAAAGCACCGTCTACCTGGAGGCGGGGAACGTACATTGGGATGAACGCCGGCGCTTTCAGATAGTCGACAGCAGCGAGCAACCGTTGAGAATTCTCGCCAACTTTTCCAATGCCTAGATTGCAATTGACACACAGGAGGCCCCGGACTTGGCCAGATTTGTGATTATGGTCCACCATCAGGTTTCTTCCATCCGGGTTCGTTCCTTTGCAAATAGCGCACACTCGCCCTTGCTCCAGCGATTTTCGGGTGTATTCGCCAGGGAGTAATCCGTACTTCCACCTTCGATGATAGTCTCGCTGCGTATCACGGTAACCACGGTCACGGTGATACCGAGTTTTATGGATTTCCCTACCCCTGACCCAGCGTTCCGGGTGAAGGCGATATTCGCGTCTGCCTCGGTCCCGTTCTTTCTGGGAAAATAAAGGATCCATAGCGCGACGTTCCTTGGCACGAGCGTTGCGTTTCTTATGATAGGCGAGAGTGTGTTTCCTGGCCCGGTTTTTCTCCACCCAAACCGGGTCTTGGGAATTGAGATTCCACCTTGCTTTGTCCTTGGCTCTAACGATTTCCGGGTTACGTTTGCGGTAGTCCTCCGAGGCAGCTTTCCTTTCCTCTCGGTACACCGGGTCATCGCGGTACTTGGCGTTTTGTGATTCGTTGCGACTGAGGCGTTCCCTTTCGTGGTTCAGAGGGTCGGCCCTCCATTCCTGTTTCTGCTGTTGCCGAGCGCTTTTGGCACATTGATCGCCGCAATACTTGGCCCGCGGCCGGTGGCTCAGGTCACCTCCGCACACGGCGCAACCCCATTCCCCGTTGGTAGTCTTAGACTTCTTGCACTCTTTCGAGCAATACCGGGCGTTGGAACGCCGATGACTAATATCAACGTGACACACTACGCATAAGTGCATTCGGTAATCCTCCAGACGTCAATCTACTCCACGGGCCAACCAAAGGAGCCAGCGGACGGAAACCTTGAGTTAGGAAGAGAGGCCTATTCGAGGAGGGGGTCAGCGCCGGCCAAAGCGGCCGGTGTGGAAACGCCAGTCCGAGATGGTGAGGCTGGATTCAGTGCGGAATCCAGGAAAGCAATCAGGCGGGACGAAACCGAGGAATTTGTGCATAAAAGTAGAATTGTCCCCAAAGTCAAACGCCGCGCCCGCGACAAGAGCCTGGCATCATCAAGGCAGAGAGGCGCCCGAGAGAGAAACCCCCTGCCAAATGTTTCAACGGTGAGAAACCAAAGCGCTAACAACCCTACCCAGAGCAGGTCATGGGCAACAGGAAGGGCAACCGCGCTGCTGAAGCTGGTAGCCGGTTCCCATGCCTCGGACCCTATCAGGGGAAACAACGCGCTACCCACGAGAAGAAGAGCAAAGAGGGCAAGGACCGGTATTCCCAGCACGAACAGGACGCCGTACTTGGTGACCGCGCCAGCTATGGAGCCGAGGTTGTTAGATGTCTGTCCTGCGGGTGGCATGCGGTTATTGTAGCAGACAGTTTAACGTGGGAGCATCACGCCCTGACGCACATTCATGGTCAATCAATTGTCAGCAAGTTCCCCCGATATTCTGACCGCCGTGGGAATCCAGACCATTTTTGGTGAGTAACGACGCTCACCCACACGTGGAATGTTCCGCCCACCCCCCGTCATTCCCGTTGCGACGAGAATCCAGGGCCCACGTCCTGGGCCGACAGGGTTATGCCAACGGGCACACCCGAAACGGCACGTTCAGCGCCTGGGTTAGCACGATTCCTCATCAAAAGGGCTCTGGATTCCCGTTGCGACGAGAATGACCGCGACGGGTGCTGCGGCGAGAATCATGGGGGCAATTGAAATGCCCTAGTAGTCGAACATTTTTGAATTGAGTACTGAGCGAGAGTAGTCTACCAAGCATAGGGCGAAGAGGATTGGGGCGTGTGAGGAGGGGATGGCGATGAAGAGATACCGGGTCAAGCTGAGTGCGGAGGAGCGGCAGGAACTGAAGACATTGGTGTCCCGTGGCCGGGCGGCGGCTTACAAGCAGACCCACGGGCGCATCCTGCTGCTGAGTGATGAGGTCCATGCGGACGGGGCCATGAAGGATGAAGACATTGCCCGGGTCCTGCAGATTGGCCGCGCGACGGTGGAGCGGGTGCGCCGGCGTTGCGCGGAGGAAGGGATTGAGGCGGCGCTGGGACGAAAGCGGCAGCTTAATCGTCGTCCGAAGCGACTGGACGGTCAAGGGGAAGCCCACCTGATTGCCCTGGCCTGCGGAGAAGCGCCGGAAGGCCGGGCCGGTTGGACGCTGAAACTGTTGGCCCACCGGCTGGTCGAATGCGAGATAGTGGAAAGCATCAGCACTGAAACGGTGCGCCAGACGCTCAAAAAAACGAACTCAAGCCTTGGCTGAAGGAATGCTGGTGCATTCCTCTGCAAGGCAGCGCCGAGCTCGTCTGTGCGATGGAAGACGTGCTGGAAGTCTATCAGCGCCGGTATGGGGACAACGAAGTCCTGGTCTGCCTGGACGAGACCAGCAAACAGCAGGTGAAAGAGACGCGCCGGCCGCGTCCGGCCCAGCCTGGAGCAGCGGCCTCCTACGATTACGAATACGAGCGCAACGGGGTGAGCAACCTGTTCATGTTGTTCGCTCCGCTGGAAGGGTGGCGCCGGGTGGAAGTGACGGACCGGCGTACCAAAGCCGATTGGGCCCGGGTGGTCAAGCAACTGGTGGACGAGGACTACCCGCACAAGGACCGTATTGTGCTGGTGATGGACAATTTGAACACCCACCACCCGTCCTCGCTGTACGAGGAATTTGAACCTGCCGAAGCGCGGCGCATAGCCGAACGGTTAGAGATTCACTACACTCCCAAGCATGGCAGTTGGCTGGATATGGCCGAGATTGAAATTGGGGTGATGGTTCGGCAATGCCTGGACCGGCGCATACCGGACCAAAGCATCCTGCGGCGGGAGGTGGGAGCGTGGCAGGCTCAGCGCAACCGGGACGGCATACGAGTGGACTGGCGCTTTACCACCGAGGATGCACGCATCAAACTGAAGTCCCTTTACCCATCAATCCAACACTGATGGTCTACTAGTATCCAATGGGAGATCGGGGCAGGTTCGGTTAGCAAGCGTAGGCAAAACATGAGGGGACAGGTCGTAGCCTGTCCCCTTCTTTTGTTCCCTTTGTTCGAATGGGCGGTCGCGCTTTCCCGCGCCTCCGCTAACCTCTGGCCAGCAGACCCTGGACGGTTTTGATTACTCTGGCCTCGTTGGGAACGTAGACGTTTTCCAGTGGACGGCTGTAAGGGACCGGAGTGTGGGGGGCGGTGACCCGGGACGGCGGCGCGTCCAGGTAGTCAAAGGCTTCCTCGGCCACCCGGGCGCAAATTTCCGATGCCATGCTGCAAATGGGAGTGTCTTCGTCCACCACCACCAGGCGGTGGGTTTTTTTGACCGATTCGATAATGTGGTCATAGTCTATGGGAGATATGCTCAACAGGTCGACAACCTCTGCTTCGACACCGCTTTTCGCGAGTTCTTCGGCGGCTCCGGTGCAGACCCAGGTCATTCGGGAAATGCCCACCAGCGTGATGTCAGCCCCTTCCCTAACGGTTCGGGCTTTGCCCAGGGGGATTTCGTAGGGCTCCTCAGGCACCTGACCGGTATTTCCGTACAATCCCTTGTGTTCAAAATACACCACCGGGTCGTCGTCCCGAATCGCGGCGATCAGCAGCCCTTTGGCGGTGTAAGGGTCGGAAGGAGCGACCCCTTTCAAACCCGGGATGTGGCTGAAAATGGAGTAGTACGACTCCGAGTGTTGGGCGGCGCTGCCGAAGCCGGCGCCGATACGGGTCAAGAGGGTGAAGGGCACTGTGACCTGGCCGCCGAACATGTAGCGCATTTTCGCGGCGTTGTTCAGGAGTTGGTCCATGCACACGCCCACGAAGTCTACAAACATAAGCTCTGCGATGGCTCGCATTCCGGTAGAAGAGGCGCCGATGGCGGCGCCCACAAAGGCGGCTTCCGAAAGTGGGGTGTCCAGCACCCGCTGGTTGCCGAACTGCTGAATCAGTCCCACGGTCGTGCGGAAAGGGCCGCCCCAGGCGTCGACAATTCCCAGGTGTTCGCGGCCAGCCCCGCCGGCGATTTCCTCACCCATGATAATGACCGACTCGTCACGCTCCATTTCTTGGCGTATTGCCTCATTAATGGCTTCCCGGTATTGGATTTCCCTGACACCGGTGGCTGTGGTCATGGTCGTCTCCCCGTTTGTTGTTGACTGTGTTGTTGACGTTGTGGCTGCGACGCCGGTCATTGGGTCGCGGGTTCCCGGCACGTGTTGACCCTCTTGACGGGTTCGCCAGCCGGTTAAATCTCCATGTTGGTGCCGCGTTTCAGCAACTCCATTGGGTAGTTGACATAAACGTCGTCGTAGATTTCCAACGGCTCGGGCATGGGGCTCTCGTCAGCAAACTTGATGGCCTCTTCCATCAAGTTTTCCGAATCCTTGTCGATCTGGTCCAGTTCCTCGGCAGTGATGTCTCCCTGGGGGACGACCGCCTCTCGAAATTGTTTCAGCGGGTCGCGGGCTCGCCAGTGGGCCTCTTCTTCCTCGGTGCGGTAAGTCCTGGGGTTGTCGAACACCGTGTGGCCGTAGTACCGGTAGGTCCGGCACTCCAACAGGGAAGGGCCATCGCCGGCGCGGGCGCGGGCTACCGCCTGGCCTGCGGCATCGTAGACCGCGAAAACGTCCATGCCGTCGACGTGAATCCCGGGCATGTTGTATCCCGCGGCGCGGTCAGAGACGTTGGTGACGGACAGGCCGTATTCCACCGGCGTGGACTCGGCGTAACCGTTGTTCTCGCAACAGAAAATCACCGGCAACTTCCAAACCGAAGCCAGGTTCATGGACTCGTGAAGCACTCCTTGATTGGCTCCGCCGTCCCCAAAAAATGCTACCGCGACCCGGCCGAGTTTCTTCAGCTTGGAGGTGAGGGCCGCTCCAACCGCCAGAGGGACGCTGGCCGCCACGACGCCGTTGGTGCCTAGCATTCCCTTGCTCATGTCGGCGATGTGCATTGACCCGCCCTTGCCCTTGTTGGGCCCGGTCACGCGCCCGAAGAGTTCGGCCATCATGAGCTTGGGGTCCACTCCCTTGGCGATGCAATGCCCGTGGCCCCGGTGGGTGCTGCCGATATAATCTTCGTTGGTCAGGTGGGCGCACACGCCGGTGGGAACTGCCTCCTGGCCCGCCGAGGAGTGCACCGATGCCGACATTCGGCGCTGGCCGGTTTCCGGGATGCCCCGCTCTTCGAAGTTTCGAATGCGCGACATGGTGGTGTAGAGCTTAAGCAGTGTGTCCCGGTCGAGGTCCATAACGACTCCACTGAGATGCCAAAATTCATTCCTGCAGGAATTCCAAAGATTCTCCAGAGACTCCAGTGGGGAGGGGTTAGCCTCATGGTAGCATGGCCCTAACCCATGTCAATAGAGTCGGCTGGGCATGGCTATCCGACCCGTGGGACGTTGCTGTCAGGAACCGGTGACCTTCACGGGCTCGCCGGCGCCGGCTTGCAGCAAGCGGGCAGCGCTGGCGTCCCTGACGACAATCTCCAGGTAGCCGTGGCTTCCGAACAGGGCAATCAAACCGTCCTCGGGCTGGACGCTACCGTCGTGGAAGGTCCGGCTCAAGCCGTGGATTCGACGCGTTTTGATTTGCACCGTGGGGCTGGCGGATGGAGTCAACCTGGAGGCGTCTATGTTGGTCACCAGGTTGCCGAAGCTGTCCTGGTAGATTACCTCGCCAAGCACCATTCCTGGTAAATGTCCTGAAGGTTGGGCCCCCGCCAAGCGGAATATGTGGGAAACGGGACGACCGATCTCTTGGGGTGAAACACCTAATGAGAGGTGTGCGGCCGCCGGGGCAAAGACATCGCGGCCGTGGAAGGTGGCGCTCACCGGACTCAGCCAAAATCTAGGCTCGGTAAGCCGGTAGGCGGTGCAGTCGGTAGGCAGCGGGGTGGGGCCGTCGAGGGTGGAGGCATCATCCGCGGCATTCCACACGACGTTGCTCAAGATTCCGTTGTCCGGCGCCAGGAACCGGCCCCAGGGCGTCTGCACCAGGATGGCAAGCCGTTCGGTTCCTACTCCAGGGTCGACTACTGCCACGTGAATCGCGTTTTGTGGGAAGTACCGGTGGTTCACTCCGAGGATGAATGCCCCTTGACGAACGTTTTGGGGCGATATTCCATGGGTCAGGTCGATGACGGTGACAAGAGGGTTCAACCCTAAGATCACGCCCTTCATAACGCCCACGTAGGGGTCGCCTACCCCGAAGTCCGTGGTTAGTATGATCCCGTGGTAGTCACGGTCTGGATTCAATGTGGGAACCTTCTCGGGGGGAACCTTCTCGATTCATCCCGACTCATGCGGCGCAGAAGGCCAACAAAATCCGGTATTGGCTCAGCGGCAAGAAGACTGGGAGTCAAGCGAGTCCGCGATGGGACTAGAGTACGTGATGGGCCGAGGGTTGGCTGTTACCAGGATGCGTTTCTATGCCAGCCGGACGCTGAAGATGGATATGAGCAGGAACAGTCCGCCCAGGAGAATTGTGAACTGGAAAAATGTCTTTTCCAGGCCGCGGCGGGTCCTGACCGTTGACTGGCCGCCGCCAAAAAGGCCGCCGCCGCCTTCTTTGACCTGGCTCAAAATCACAATAACGATGAGCAGGGATACCAGGACCTGAACGATGTTCAGAAGATTGGGCAACATTTAGTCCGCCTTAACTCGCCGCCTTGAGGCTCGCTTCAACTAGCTGATTTACGAGGTCTGGCTTAGCCTGACCTTTGGTGTTCTTCATCACCTGGCCTACCAGGAATTTGGCCGCGGCGCTCTTGCCGCTGCGGTAGTCCTCAAGAGCCTTGGGATTGGCTTCTATGGCCGCACCCACCGCCGCTTCCACCACTGAGGTATCGTCGATTTGAGAGTATCCTTTCTCTGCGACTACCTGGGCAGGCGATTTGCCATCCTGGAATACCTGCTCCAGCACGTCTTTGGCGGTGTTGGTGTTGATTTCGCCCTGGTCTACCAGGCCAACGAGTTCCGCCAGGTAATCCGGAGTGACTTTGGATTCCGCAATACCGGTATTTTCCAGGTTCAACAATCGGCTGAGGTCTCCAAACACCCAGTTGCTGACGCTTTTGGCCAATCCTTCATTGTCGCCGCTCCGCCTGAGACCGGCCGCCACCGCGGATTCGTAGAAGTCGGCCATGTCCTTGGAGTTAGTCAGTAGACCGGCGTCTTTTTCGGGAATGCGGTATTGCTCCACAAAACGGGCGCGCCGTTGGGTGGCAAGCTCGGGCAGCCTTCCCTGGATTTCCGCTACCCATTCCCGGTCGATGGTTAGGGGGGGCAGGTCGGGTTCCGGGAAGTACCGGTAATCGTGGGCTTGCTCTTTGCTCCTCTGCGAAACCGTTGCGTTGCGTTCTTCCACCCACCCGCGGGTCTCCTGGGCCACCCTTTCCCCCCGGTCCAGGATTTTGCGCTGGCGTTCTTCTTCGTATTTCAGCGCCAAAAAGACCGAGCGGAAGCTGTTCATGTTTTTGACTTCGGCCTTGGACCCCAGCCGTTCGTGGCCCTTGGGGCGCAGGCTTATGTTGGCGTCGCAGCGGAAGCTTCCGTCCTGGAGGTTGGCAGTTGACACATCCAGATATTGGAGAATGGAGTGCAGGGTGGTCAGGTACTCCCTGGCTTCTTCCGCCGAGCACATGTCCGGTTTGCTGACCACTTCCATCAGCGGGACGCCGGACCGGTTAACGTCCACCAGGCTGTAGCCCTGGCCGTCCGCCGATGGGTGGTGATGCAACTTGGCTACGTCCTCTTCCAGGTGCACCCGTTCGATGCCGACGTTGTATGCGCGGCCGCCGGTCTCGAATTCCAAGTGTCCATCCAGCGCCAGGGGAAGGTCGTACTGGGAAATCTGGTAGCCTTTCATCAGGTCCGGGTAGGGGTAGTTCTTCCGGTCGAACTTGGTGAATTCCGGAATGCGGCAGCCCAGGGCCAGGCCGGTCATGATGGTGTATTCGACCGCCTTGCGGTTGGCCACCGGCAGGGTGCCCGGGAGCCCGAGGCACACTGGGCAAACCCTTTGGTTGGCCGGCGCGGTCTGGTAGTCGGCGCGGCAAGAACAGAACATTTTGCTTTGGGTCTGGAGTTGTACGTGTACTTCCAGCCCGATTACTGTTTCGTATTCCATCTGGACCTGAGTGTTATTGAGGCCGTGGACTTCCTCGATGCGGTTTCAAGTATATCAGCTAACAGTCCAGCGGGGACTTTCTGATCACGGCGTATGGCGTCTTAACTTCCCTTACGAGTTGCCCGAGAATGCGATGCGTTGGGATGTGGCCTAGTCCGTCAGATGGTGGCCGCCATTAGGGATTGGGCGGTGACGCCAATGTCGGCGGGAGTGGGGATGATAACCGCTCCCGCGTCCCGCAGCGCTTTGACTTTAGCCTCAACGGTGGCGCTTTCGCCGGTTATCATGGCCCCGGCGTGGCCCATGCGCTTGCCGGGCGGAGCGGTGGCCCCCACGACAAGGGCGCACACGGGCTTGGTGAATTCGGCCTTGATGTATTCGGCTGCCTCTTGCTCCATGGATCCCCCGATCTCGCCGATGAGCACGACCTGGTCCGTGTCAGGATCGTCATCGAACAATCGCAGCACGTCTACAAAGTTGGTCCCTATCACCGGGTCGCCTCCGATTCCCACGCAACCGGATTGGCCGAGGCCGAGATTGGTCAACTGGGACACGGCTTCATAGGTCAACGTGCCGCTGCGGGAGAGAACTCCGGTCCGCCCGGGCAAATGAATATTGCCGGGCATGATGCCAACCTTGCAGGATGCTCCGGGGTTAATCAGTCCGGGGCAATTTGGGCCGATCAGGCGGGTTGATCTGGTTTTCAGGTATTCGGCCACCCTGATAGTGTCCAACACGGGGACACCCTCGGAAATACAGACCACCAGGGGAATCCCGGCCTCGGCCGCTTCCACGACCGCATCCATCGCGGACGGCGCAGGCACGAAAATCAAAGACACGTTGGCGCCGGTTTCCGCCACGGCCTGTTCTACAGTGTCGAAAACAGGGACGGTCTCTTCGACCGTCTGGCCTCCCCGGCCGGGTGTGACGCCTGCGACCACGTTGGCGCCGTAGGCCATGCAGGCCTGGGTGTGGAATCGCCCTTCCCGTCCGGTAATGCCCTGAACCACCACCCGGGTCTGTTCATCTACCAGAATGCCCATGCCGGCGTCGTCTCCGCAGTTCTCAGGAATTGGGGTGCGCCCGCCGGACCAAGGGACGGCGGTTATGGTCCGATTTGCGAAATGGCGTCGGCGGCCTCGGTCAGAGTGTCTACGAGGGTCACGGGTAAGCCCGAATCCCGCAAGGTGGACTTGCCTTGATCCACGTTGGTGCCCAGCATCCTGACCACCATTGGCAGGCGTGAACCTTCTTCCTCGTAGGCTTTGACAATTCCCTCAGCGGCGATGTCGCACCGCAATATGCCGCCGAAAATGTTTACCAAGACCCGGTCGACGTCATTGTCGTCGAGGATGATTTTCACCGCATCAGCGACCTTTTCCACGCTGGCGCCGCCGCCTACGTCCAGAAAATTGGCCGCTGTGGTTCCCCGGGCGGCTATGATGTCCATAGTGGCCATAGCCAGGCCGGCGCCGTTGACCAAACAACCGACGTTGCCGTCCAGTTTCACGTAGGCGACGTCCATGTCCGAGGCACGGTTCTCCAGTTCGTTTTCCTGGGAGGGGTCGGCCAGGTCTTTCAAGTCCGGATGCCGGAACAGAGCGTCGTCTTCAAGGTTAACCTTGGCATCCAAGGCCAGAAGGTTGCCGTCGGAAGTGACGACCAGGGGATTGATCTCCACCAAAGAGCAGTCGGCTTCCACGAAGAGGCGGTACATGGAGGTCATGACCTGGGCAGCTGAACGGGCTAACGCTGAGTCCAACTCGAGCCTTGCGGTCAGCCTTCGAATCTGGAACGGCATCAACCCCAGGACCGGGTCAATCGCCTCCGTTGCTATGGCCTCGGGATTGGAAGCAGCCGTTTCCTCTATCTCCACGCCCCCGGAGGCGCTGGCGATCATCACCGGCAGGCGGTGGACCCGGTCGATGGTTATTGCCAGGTAGATCTCCCGGGCAATTGCCGCGGGTTCTTCGACGAGTACCTGGTGGACCGGCGCGCCGTTGGGGCCGGTCTGGGCGGTAAACAGGTTGCGGCTCAACAATTGGGTTGCGTAGGCCTGCGCTTCCTGCGATGAGTTGGCCACCTGGATCCCGCCGGCGCGGCCCCGGCCGCCGGCGTGGACCTGGGCTTTGATGACGGCCCTGCCCCCAATCTGAGCGGCAGCTTGGGCGGCTTGGTCGGGGTCTGACGCCGCTTGCCCATTGGGAACCGGGATGCCGTACTTGGCAAACAGCTCTTTAGCCTGGTATTCGTGAATTTTCATTAAGCGATCAGATAGGGTCTAGCGCAGCCGTTCGCCCGGTCCGTAGAGTGGGTGACCGGAGGAACGGCCCGGCTGGACAAAGTCGATCAGAGCAGTTAGTTGCCAGCTCCTACAGAGTCTCCGGGACTCTGCAGGAATTGGAATAGTTCGGCGTCCGAAGACAGAATTACCGTGCTGTTCTGGCTCATGAAGGCCCGGTAAGCCTCCATGCTTCTCTGGAAGGCGAAGAATTCGGGGTCGGCGTTCAGGGCATCGGCCAGGATGGAAATCGCCTCTGCTTCGCCTTCACCACGGAGGCGGTTGGAGTCGCGGTCAGCGCCCGCCAGGATGATTTCCACGTCCCGGTCAGCGGCGGCGCGGCGGTTGCGGGCTTCCTCTTCGCCTTCGGCTCGGAGACGGCGGGCGATCTTTTCCCGCTCAGACCGCATGCGCTCGAAGATCCGGCCGGACACTTCCGTTGGGAAGTCCGCCCTCTTGATACGCACGTCCAGCATCTCGATTCCGAAGGGCTCGGCCTCCTCTGCAAGTGCGAGACGGATGGCTGCCAGCACTTCCTCCAACATTTCGGTACGGGTTTCCGTGGCAAACACCTGGGTGTTGCCCTCGTCGTCGGTGATTGGGTTGCCCTCGTCGTCCTCCTCGAAATCCCCCCCTATAATTTCCTCCCGGCTGCGGTCGGCGACCACGGCCCGCAACGCAGCATTGATACGTTGACCCAATATGCGTTCGGCGTTGGCCGGGTTTTGCAGTGTTTTTCGGTACTGCAACGGATCGGTGATCCGGTAACGAGAGTAGGCGTCGATTTCCAGCGGGTTGATTTCCTTGTCCAGCATACGTTGGGGCGGAGCGTCGATCCGCAGGACCCTGCGATCATAGGAAGCGACGTTATCCAAAAACGGGACCTTGGCGTACAAACCCGAGCTTGTGTTGATCGAGCGGACTTCACCGAACCGCGTGACTATCACTTGCTCCGTGACATCGACCACGTAGAGAGCCTTCAACTGGCCGTGGCCGGGCCAGAGAAAGATAAGAAGCAGAACAAAAAGGACTCCAACCGGGATGGCGACTCTCATTAGCTCACCTTATAAGACTAAAAGGCTGTTAGGGATTGGGGCCTACCGGGACCGGCACCAGCGCGCCGTCCTGGCCGGCGCCAAGAATCACGACTGATTTCGCTTCCGGGGAAATGATTATTTTGTTTACGCTCGGAAGGATATCTTCCATGGCCTCAAGGTAGAGGCGGCGTCGGGTAACGTCCTTTGATTGGCGGTACTGGTCAAGGATCGAAGTAAACCGTAAGGCTTCACCCTCTGCCCTGGCGATTCGGGCCTGTTTAAACGCCTCGGCCGGCTGGATGATTTGTTGCGCCTGTCCACGGGCCTCGGGTATCACCTGGTTTTCGTAGGCTTGAGCCTGGTTGATTGCTGTTTCTTTGTCCTGTCTGGCCTGAAGCACGTCGAAGAAAGCGTCGCGGACCTCCTCTGGGGCCTGCACGTCTTGCAACTCCACGCTGACAACGTTAATCCCGGTGTTATATTCATCCAGAATGGCTTGCAGCCTGCTCCGGGTGGCTACTTCCACCTCAACCCTTTCATCGGCCAAGACGTCGCCCAGACCTCTTTGTCCGACAACCAGCCTCAAGGCGGCTTCGGCGGCGTCTTTCAGCGTACGGCCATCCGGTTGTCCGGAAGGGATACCGCGCGTCGCCTCTCCGGGGTCGTTGACCCGGAACAGGAAATCCGACAGGTTCTGGATGTCATATTGGACCACCATTCGGACATCGATAATGTTCAGGTCGCCGCTGATCATCAGGGCTTCCACCGGGACGCTGGCGTCGCCAACTCCTTCTGCGCCGATAAACCCCAGTTCCATCCGCCTGACCTGGTTGACCTCGAACTTATTGGTGTTCCCAGCGGGCGCAGGCCACCACCAGTGGAGTCCGGTATCCGTAACCGGTGGTTCCTGCACCGAGCCGAAGAAGCGGAGGGCGGCCTCTTCTCCGGGAGCTATCTGGTAAAATCCGGTGGCCGCCCAAATGACCGCGATGACACCGATAAACCCGACCACCGCCAACCCGACGCCACCGCCGCCCAGTCGCTGCATGACGCGGCCGGCGTTGGTGCGGAAGCCGGATAAGATTTTGTCAATGTCTATCTCAGGTTGCCTAGGTCCGCCAGGTGGGTACATAGAATAATTCCCTCGGTAGTATTACACTCTTTCCCGCCCCGCCGTTGGTCTAAAGGCCGCTCTCGGGCGGGCACGTAGATTGTAGCATCTTCCCCAGGTAATAGACATCCGGGCATCGGTCGGACGCCTTCCGACAGCTGTCGTGAATCCCTGCCGACGGACTCCCGGGGCGCAACCCGGCGGGGAGCGCCCCGGGGATGAATGCCCATTATGCCTGACCAATTGTTTTGATGCGGCGGCCGTGCAGGTTGAATTCTTTTGGAACGGATTCTGATGGAATGGATTCTGAGTGGAGGACAAATTCATGGCAGAACATGGTATGACTATCACCGCGTCGGACGACATGACGAGGATTCAGGTGACGTGCGAGCATCAGAGCGGCTTGATTTACGTAGTCCCGGCAGAACGCAGCTGGGTTTGTGACCCTGAATCCATGCCGGGTCATGCGTTGGCGGGATTCTTCCGGGAGTTAGCGGCATTGAATGACAAGAGCGTACAGGACCTGATGAGCCAATGGGGCATCTATTACCGGGGGTTGCCGATCGAAGCTCCTGTAAACGAAGAAAGCGCCCTGCAAACCACTTAGCAGGCCGCTCTCTCGAATTCTCATTGCGCTTTGGAACTTGGGTGTACGGAGTCCCAAAGCCTCTAGAGACAGAAGCGATGGCCCCTAGCCGTCTTCATTGCCCACGGATGCCGGGGGCATTGGGTCCAGCGAGGACGGCAGGCTGGGCGCCGGCTGAGGCGGGGCCGGGTGGTGCGGTGCGGCAGTGTATGCCGGACTTTCCGGGGGCGCTTCGGGGGTTACCACGGGGACTCCGGAGTCGCCAAATTCTTCGTCATTGAACAGGCGGCCCAAGTTGGCGCCGGACATCGTTTCATGCTGAATCAGGTGCTCGGCCAGTTTAACCAGCTTGGTCTTATGCTCTGTGATAATTTCCTGGGCCCGGCGGTAGGCTCCGTCGATTAACCCTTTGACTTCCTCGTCAATCTCTTCGGCCACCTTGTCGCCGTAGTCCCGCTCCTCGCTGATCTCCCGACCCAGGAAAATCATCTCTTCCCGTTTGCCAAAGGTCCTGGGCCCCAATGACGCGCTCATACCGTAGCGTTTGATCATGCTCAGCGCCGTCTTGGTAGCCCTTTCGA
The DNA here is from genome assembly GCA_965226825.1 of Dehalococcoidia bacterium. Classification (GTDB taxonomy): domain Bacteria; phylum Chloroflexota; class Dehalococcoidia; order Lucifugimonadales; family UBA3495; genus Io17-Chloro-G2. The sequence continues at coordinate 1,254,583 of CBDDED010000003.1, read as the reverse complement.
TGTCGTTGCTGGCGCCGGTGGTCATCTCGTCAAAGATCTGTTCCTCGGCAACCCGTCCGCCCATGGTAACGGCTAGCATGTCGCTGAACTGGTTCTTGGTCCACAGGTAGCGGTCCTCGTCGGGCAGCAGGGATGTATGCCCGCCCATGTTGCCGCGGGAGACTATGGAGATCTTGTGCACCCGGTCCGCATGGGGCAGGATCCAGGCTACCAGGGCGTGGCCGGATTCATGGTAGGCCGTCATCTCTTTTTCACGAGGGCTGATCACCCGGCTCTTGCGTTCGGGTCCGGCGATGATTCGGTCCACCGCTTCCTCGAACTCGGACATGAATATAGTTTTCTTGTTCTGACGCGCCGCCAGGATAGCGGCCTCGTTGACCAGGTTGGAGAGGTCGGCTCCGCTGAAGCCGGGGGTCTCCTTGGCCAGTGTGTCCAGGGCGACTTCAGGGGCCAATGGCTTGCCGGCTGAATGGACTTTAAGGATTGCCTGGCGCCCCCTTACGTCGGGAAGGTCCAGGGTAACCCGGCGGTCGAACCGCCCGGGCCGGAGTAGAGCGGGGTCCAAGATGTCGGGGCGGTTGGTGGCGGCCAAGACTATAATGTTGGTGTTGGTCTCGAATCCGTCCATTTCCACCAGGATCTGGTTGAGGGTCTGCTCCCGCTCGTCGTGGCCCCCGCCCAAGCCTGCGCCCCGGTGGCGGCCCACGGCATCAATCTCATCCACGAACACAATGCAAGGGGCGTTGCGTTTGGCCTGTTCAAACAAGTCCCGCACCCGGGCCGCGCCGACTCCGACAAACATTTCTACAAATTCGCTGCCGCTTATGTGGAAGAAGGGGACTCCGGCCTCTCCCGCCACGGCCCGGGCAAGCAGCGTCTTGCCTGTTCCGGGTTGTCCAACCAGCAGCACACCCTTGGGAATCCTGGCCCCGATGGCCATGAACCGCTCGGGGAATTTGAGGAACTCAACCACTTCATAAAGTTCGGCTTTGGCTTCGTCCACGCCGGCCACATCGTCGAAGGACACTCCGGGGCGGTTGAGGGGCAACATTCGGGCGCGGCTCCGGCCAAAGCTCATGGTCTGGTTGTTGCTGCCCTGAGCCTGCCGCATCATGAACAAAATCAGGCCGCCGAAGATGATAACGGGTAGGAAGTTAATCAAAAGGCCGAAAAGGCTGCTGAAGCCGCTGGAGCCTTTGAAGACGACCTCCAAGCCGCTGGGCGGGCCTACCTCGGCGCCGCTTTCGACCAAGAGGCCAATGATATCGGTGTCGGCGCCGATTCGGCTGTTGAACCGCTCGCCGGTGGCAATGTTGCTCACCCTGGGGTAAACGGTAAGCTTTTTCCCGTCTACGACCACCTCTCGGATCTCATTGTTTTTGGCCATGGCAATGACGGTGGTCAACGGTTGCTCGTTGCTGCGTCCAAAGCCCGGCAACAAGGTATAGAAAATGACTATAACGCCGATGATTACCAGCAAGTAGACGAAACTATTCCGTAGCCATCTATTGCTTCCCATTCATATCCTCTAATAGGTCCCCGCTGGCCGTTTGCCGCGGAAACCGGGCGCGCGCGATTGAGATCGTCCTCATATGATAATTGAGCCCGGTTCAAATTGCAAAAGGATTAGGGTCGTGAATCAGCACTAGCGCACTCAAAAATCGATGGACTTGAAGGAGGCGATTACATCAAAGCGCTTGCGCTGCGGTATCCGCCGCTCCCCACCCACCTCTTTCTGGCCGCAGCGGGCATCCAGCGCCCCCTCGTCCTTGGATGCAAGAATCGCCTGTTACCCGGGAATACGCGTGCCATAGCCGCGCATGTCGCGGAACCCATTGTCGCCGGGATTATCATATAATTGACACATTGTGTCCGGGAAGATTTGTCCCTTGGGAAGCCGGTGGCTAACCTGGCGAGGTTCTGCTTGGGAACCTGTCCCACTTTTATGATCAACTTTCTTATGAAACGGCGGATTGGACCGGGTCGAAAGACGCCGATTGGACAAGCTTGTTACGTTGGGACGGGGTGTCCAGGCCAACCTCCGCAGCTGCGTGGAGGTTGCAGGTCCCATCGGGCAACCGGCCCTCCGGATTTTACCTTGATCCGATGCAAGACCTGCCTAAAGATGCAAGCCCTGTCTAAAGTAGATCAAGTGAATTTTTCAGGAGGCAGATCATGGCGGAATACGCCCACCCAGAATCCCTGGTAAGCACCGAATGGGTTGCCGAACACGGCAGCGACCCCCAAGTAAGACTGGTTGAAGTGGACGTGGACACTTCGGCATACGACCAAGGCCACATTGCCGGAGCAGTGGGGTGGAACTGGCAGTCCGAGCTCCAGCAGAACGTGCGGAGAGACCTGATCAGCAAGGCGGACATGGAGCAGCTTTTGGGCTCGGCGGGAGTCGACGCCAACACTACGGTGGTCGTCTACGGGGACAACAACAACTGGTTCGCCGCTTGGGCCTTCTGGCAGATGAAGTATTACGGCCACAGTGACGTGCGACTCATGAACGGCGGAAGGGTTAAGTGGCTGGCGGAAAACCGGCCCGTGACCACCGATGCCGTCAACCCGGCGCAGACGACCTATACGACCTCGGAACCCAACGAGAACATCCGGGCCTATCGGGACTACGTTCTGTCGGCTGTGGGCACGGGAAATGTGTCGTTGGTGGACGTCAGGGCTCCGGCGGAGTACAGCGGGGAACTGCTAGCGCCGGAGAACCTGCCCCAGGAGGGTTCCCAACGTGGCGGGCACATCCCCGGGGCAGCCAACATCCCCTGGGCCCAGTCCGTGGGAGAGGACGCCGCGTTCAAGAGCGCCGACGACCTGGCCGCTCTTTATGGAAGCAAGGGCATCGATGGCAGCAAGGAGACCATCGCCTATTGCCGCATTGGCGAGCGGTCGTCCCATACCTGGTTTGTCCTGACCCAGCTGTTGGGACACCAAAACGTCCGCAACTACGATGGTTCCTGGACGGAATGGGGCAGCATCGTCGGAGCGCCCATCGAAAAGCCGTAAGAGAAGTACTACAATCTACCCCAAAGTCTAGGCCCCGAAAGGGAACCGAATGACGGATTCGGTCGCTGGAGTCGGTTCGCCGCATCGCGACCCAACCACGGCCGAATCCGTTCTGCCAAAGAAGTGGGCCAAGCAACATGAAGCCGGATTTAACATAAGTGAAACTTGTCGGAAATAGTTTCGTTACCCCTTGGCAACCCGCTGGAAACATGAGGTATGTTTAATACTAACTGGCAATCTGAATCGGAAAATCGCTTGGGGGGTTCACAAATGTTACGCAGGGTTTTGCCTCTACTGGTAGCCGGTTTTTTCGCCGCGGCAGTTTTGGCCGGGTACAACATTGCTTTCGCCCAGGACGTCACATCTGATGCCGATAAGTTGGATCAAGGCGCGAATGTAATTTGGATGATCGGGGCGTTCCTCGTGTTCTTCATGCAGGCGGGCTTTGCCTTCTTGGGCGCCGGCCTGATCAGGTCGAAAAACACAGCCAACTACATGACCAAAAGCTTTATGGACTTCGCCATCGCGTCCCTGGGTTTCTGGGCATTCGGGTTTGCTCTGATGTGGGGCGTCTCGGCGGCGGGGATTGCCGGGACTACCAACTTCTTCCTTACTGACGGGGCCGATGGGCAGACTTACGTTGACTGGGTTTTCCAAATGGTCTTCGCTGCCACAGCCGCCACCATCGTGGCCGGCGCCATGGCTGAGCGGACCAAAACCCAGGCATACCTCGCTTATAGCTTTATCGTAGGTGCGGTCATCTATCCCTTGTACGGTCACTGGGTTTGGGGCGGAGGCTGGTTGGGCAACTTGGACGTCCTCGGCCTGCCCGCCGCAGCCGACTATGCAGGTTCGGGTGTGGTCCACGCCGTGGGTGGATTCGTTGCGCTGACCGGCGCCGCTATCGTTGGTCCCCGGTTGGGCAAGTACAACGCCAACGGCACGGCAAACCCGATCGTGGGCCATAACGTGCCCTACGTGGTGATCGGGACCTTCATCCTGTTCTTTGGTTGGTTCGGATTCAACATCAACACGGGAGACTCCATCGGGCTCAACGCCGCTAACACCCTTTTGTCCGGCGCAACCGGCGCAGTGGTAGCCCTGTACATCCAACTGGTGCGCACGGGAAAAGCCGACATCTTGATGGCCTGTAACGGAGCTCTGGCCGGCTTGGTGGGAATCACGGCCCCGGTCGCCTTCGTAGAACCTTGGTCCGCCGTCGTGATTGGCGCAATCTCGGCTCCCATTATGATTGTCTCGGTGATGGTGATTGAGAACGTGCTGAAGATAGACGACCCGGTTAGCGCCGTCTCGGTCCACGGTGTCACCGGTCTCTGGGGACTGTTGGCGGTCGGAATATTCGCCAACGGAAACAACGGGGTTGACGGCCTCATAGCGGGCAACAGCCTGCAGATTGTTTCCCAGTTGATCAGCATGGGCGTGGTCCTGGGCTGGTCCCTGGCCACCGGATTCGTACTGTTCATGGTGCTCAAAGTCTCCATGGGCGGGATTCGGGCTTCGGATGCGGAGCAGTTGGAAGGTTTGGACCTTGCAGAACACGGGCTCGAGGCATACGGTCCGGCGGCCAGCTGAACCGTACATAACCCAGATCAAACCTGAGGTATTCAGAACGCCGGGGGCCCGAAAAGCCCCCGGCGGTTTTTTGTGGACTCGGTCCCGGAACCAGACCGGAATGACGGAAAGGCGCTCCCCGTCACAACCTTCACCATTGCATCAGGTTCCCCGGTCTATCTCTTCGGCGGGAATGACGGAGGAGCGGACGCCAGCGACCGCCTTGAAGTGGAGAACCGGCTGGGGTTGTCCCAGAAAGGCTGGAAAGGTCGGTCCCAATACTGGGAATTTGTAACGAGAATTTAACAAACAGGAAAAATGGTTGTAACACCACTGTCTAAAATAGAGTATGTAAGTTATTTGTGGAGGCAATCATGGAAGCCATCGTTGCAGCAGGTGTATTTATCGGGCTCTTCGGACTGTGGGTGGTGCTTCCCTCTAAATTGCTCCGCAAGTAAGCTGGGTTCCCTGGGTTACTACGTAACCCGTTAAACAAGCGCCAACTGGAACACATAGCCGACCCATCCTCGTTGCAAGGCAACTGGAATGGGTCGGTTTTTTTGCAACATTCAAGGCAGGGTTAGTGAGTTGGCGAGGCACACAGGGGTGGGGAGGGGTCCTGGTCGCTGTTGGGACGGGGATCGACCATGGCCTTGTGAAGGCCACGAATCAGTATAGAAATGGGGCGTTGCTTTGGGGTTGATTTGTTTTCCAACCTGGCCATGGCGTTAACCACGACTTGCCCGAGGGGTTAGTTCAGAAGTTTCCCGGCAGGGGTCGGTCCCAATACTGGGAATTTGTAACGAGAATTTAACAAACAGGAAAAATGGTTGTAACACCACTGTCTAAAATAGAGTTGTAAGTTATTTGTGGAGGCAATCATGGAAGCCATCGTTGCAGCAGGTGTATTTATCGGGCTCTTCGGACTGTGGGTGGTGCTTCCCTCTAAATTGCTCCGCAAGTAAGCCTGCTCCTCTGGGTTACTATGTAACCCGTTAAACAAGCGCCAACTGGAACACATAGCCGACCCATCCTTAGTTGCAAAACAACTGGAATGGGTCGGTTTTTTTGGAACAGTACCCACCGTGCCTAACCCGGTTGGCGCGCTCCGGGTGCCCCGGAATCCCAGATTAACGGGCATCAATTGTTGGCGTGCCTGCATGGGTGCCACCCGGTGCTATGGCCTCGATTGCTCCACTGTCAGCTCGTAGCTGGCCTGTTGCCGGGTTTTGGCGGCCAAGGCCCCCACTGCCACCACCAGCCGGTCCGATTTCTCGGGTCGATCAATTGTCAACGCGCCTGAATTCCGGGAGTCTAGATCCATTGCGGTTACCTGGCTGTCGGTGCCGACCTGAATGACCTGCACCGAGAATTGCTGCGGGGTCAGGTTATCCACCAGCACGAAGCCCTCCGCTTGCCATCCTTCTTGCCAGTTTCCCGCTCCGTTGCCGGCAAAATCCTTTAAGCAGAGTCCTGAGCCGTTGATGGCGTCGTCGGTTATGTACTGGAACCGGAGCAGTATCTGTTGCGCGGAGTACTTGCCAAGGTCGAGGTTTTCGGTCAACCACTCTCCGCTCTCTCCGGTGTAGCCGGGACCAAAGCTGTGGCCTACGGGATTTGAAGGGGATGTATAGTCGGTTTCGACTATCTCCCAGGTTTTTCCTTCGTCCAGGGACACCAGCACGTAGGCGTAGTCCCAGTCCTCTTCCAACTCGTACCAGATCCGGTAACTCAGACTGGGACTGGGTGTGTCGGATATGTCCAAGGCCCGGGTTAACTTGGAATCAATGGAGTCGCCAACGTTGCTCCACCAGCAACCGTCGGCGCCAACCTCTACGGGCAGCAGCGGAACGTGGCTGGGGCCCTGAAACACGATCCGAATAGGCCCTGATTCAGCTCGGATTTGGATATATTCGGTTGAGAATTGGGGCAGCGTTGATTGCAGGCTTGAGGTTGAATCCAAGATTCTGGTTGGAGTGGTCCCGGCGTTCAAGTTGGCATAGGTGTAGGGGCCATCGGTGAGATCCGGCTGGAACCGGTCCAGGAAATTCGCGACGCCCCAGTCCTCAAATACTTGCCGGAAAGTTACACGGTGTCCTAGCTCTTTGAGGTATGCGTTTATCCCCGCAATTCCATCCGCTGCCTGCTCGACCAACGGCGTCAGGTCCGCGGAATTGCCGTAGTGTTCTACCAGGTACTGCATGAATAAGGATGCCGCTCCATAGTTGGCGCGGCTTCCGATGCCGGAAATGGGCCAATGCACCATGGAAGTTGGTCCAGAGCTGAGGAACCTGAAGGAACTGCCGCTCCCGTAGCCCAGCAAAGCCACGGCCAGGTCGGACAGGCCTTCATTCACCCAAGTGTCTTCGGAGGCGTCGGCGTTCCAGTGAACGGCGTGCTGAAGCTCGTGGGCCAGAACGCCCAGGTATGCTTCTGTGCTGATAGGAAAAGCGCCGATGTTCATATATATGATCTCCCTTTGGTTGCTATAAGGGGAGATCAGGAGGGGATACTCGTCCGAGGAGCTGAAATAGCCGCCGGCCCCGCGCAGCCGGCTGTTCAATATGTTCAGGTGAGGGTCGTTGTCCACGCCGGGGGACCATTCCGCGCCGAAAATGGCCGTCACGCCTGGATAGATGTGGTCCTCGAATTCCCGGGCAGCTTCCTCCAGGTCCTCTTGTCGCACCTCTTGCTCCTGGTCCACGTACCAGTAACCGTGGGGTGTTACCAGGCGCAGGTCAAAAGTGGCCTGGTAGTATTCCAGAGTATCCAGATCCAGCAGCCAGAATGTGTCCTGCCGGCCCTGCTGATAGGAAACCGGCTTTTCGTTGACGACGCGGGGCAGGTCGGCTGGTATTCCAGGTTTCAGTTGGGCGGCCAAGCGGTAAAGGTCGCGTTCCGGGGGATCTGGGAACTGCTGTAAACTCGGTGGAGGCTCCGGGCTGACGTCGGGGCCCGCGTTTGTAGCAATCTTCTCGTCAGGGACCAAAGTTGGCAGAGCGGTCGTTGGGCTGGGCGTGGAGTTGCGGGCAGGCAGTTCGGTTTCTGTCGTGATGGCAGTCGCGTCTTTTTCCGCGGGTAAGGCAGCAGGTTCCAACCCAGTACGACACGCCGACAAACCGGATACGGCAAGCAAGACCAACATAATAGCGATGGGAAGAGGGACGAAATTCCCGAAGATTGGTTTCAAAGGAAACGCCTTGGGTTCAGTACACGGGGCTATGTCTGGGTAGGAGCGGGTGACGCGTCGCATCCCGGCAGGTCATTGCGGCCTCTGGTTGAACCGGTTCATTGCAACATCGATAGATTCCGCCAGAATGCAGTCAACGGCGTCGGCGGCGCTGACCAACGATTCAGCCACGGTTTTCTCCTCGCCCGGTTCAAACGCTCCCAAAACATAAGGGGTGGTTTCCTGGCCCGGCGGGGGCGGCCCGATGCCTATTCGCAATCTCGGAATCTCCTGGGTCTGGACGGCCCCGACTATAGACCGCATGCCGTTATGATTGCCGCCGCTGCCGGAAACCCGCAACCTCAGATGCCCCAAAGGCAACTCCATGTCGTCATAGATCACGAGCAAACCCCTGGGCGACCCGCCGAACCGGGTCAGCAAATACTTCACGGCTTCGCCGCTGTTGTTCATGAACGTTCGGGGTTTCGCCAGTACGATCTTCTCCCTGCGTTGGAATCCCTGGGCCAACACCGCCTTTTCCCGCCGGTCGGTCAACTGGATTCCCCACCGCGCTGCCAGCAGGTCCACGCACCGGAATCCAACGTTGTGCCTGGTTGATTGGTACCGGGGGCCAGGGTTGCCCAGACCGACGACTATGAGCATCGTCTGACCGGCATCACTGGGTGGGATGCTGTCCTGGTGCCGCCCGGCAATTGCGTCCGGAGGCCAACTATGCGGGAGACAAACCGGCCCCGGGGTTTCTGCAACTTGCTGCGATAGTAGCTCAGACCGTTGATGTCGATTCCTCCGGCAACGCGGAAACGTCTCTGGCGGACGCCGGGTCATCCAACAGGGCCAAAAAAGCGGCTTCGTCCAAGACCGGTGTGTTTAGTTTGATGGCGGCGTTTAGCTTGGAGCCGGCAGACTCTCCGGCCACCAGGTAATTTGTCCTGGCGGATACGGACGAGGTCACACCACCGCCCAGGGCCTTAATTCGGGTTTCCCCTTCCTTCCTACTGAATGCGGAAAGAGTCCCGGTAACCACGAAAGTCAGGCCGCGCCATGGCAAATCTTCGAGTGTCTCTGGGACGTTGATTTCCTGTGTTGGGTTCACGCTCGCGGCGGCTAATTTGGCGATGACATCCAGGTTTGCCGCCACCTTGAAGTAGGAGACTACGCTCTCGGCTATCTTTGGCCCGATGCCGGCGATTTCCGTGAGGTCCTCTTCGCTCGCTTGGGCCAAGGCCTCCAGATTGGGGAACCGTTGGGACAACAACTCGGCGATTTCCGAACCAACGTGGAGTATACCCAACGCAAACAGCAGCCTCGGCAGCGGGCGCGCCTTGCTGGCCTCGATATTGTCTGTGATCTTAGTCGCCAGCTTGTCGCCCATTCGCTCCAGGTGGAGCAATTGCTCTTTTTTGAGGTAGTAGAGGTCTGCCACGTCGGAGACCAGCCCTTGGTCGATGAGGATGCGGCACCACTGCTCCCCCAGACCGTCGATGTCCATGGCGCCCTTGCTGACAAAGTGCTTGAGCAGCTCGAAGAATTGGACCGGGCATGAACTGTTGGGACACCGGTGCATAGCTTCGTCGGCGGGCTTTATCACCGTCGTCCCGCAGACCGGGCAAGCTTCAGGCATTCGGAAAACCTGCTCGCTGCCGTCTCGGCGGGAAGCGACCGGGCCAACCACGTGAGGAATCACATCTCCGGCACGTTCAATTATGACCCAGTCTCCTACACGGATGTCCTTGCGGTTGATGTCCTCCTCGTTGTGCAGCGAAGCCTGCTTGACCGTAGCGCCGCTGACCACAACCGGCTCCAGCATTGCGTAGGGGTTCAGGCTGCCGGTGCGGCCCACGTTAATCCCAATATTCTTCAGCCGGGTGGTGGCCTGCTCCGCCGGGAACTTGTAGGCGATGGCCCACCGGGGCTCACGGCCCACCACGCCAAGGGACTCCTGATAGTTGAAGGGAGAAACCTTGATGACCACGCCGTCCACCTGATAGGGCAGGCTGTGGCGTTGCTCCAACCAGGACTGATAGTAGTCGACAACGTCATCCAGGGTTGAGCACAACCGGTTGTGTGGGTTGGTGCGAAAGCCAAGGGACTGCAACCACTCCAGGGCATCCCAGTGGGAATCAGGCCGGGAAGCCTGACTGGTTTCGTCCCCAATTTCTCCTCCAATTTCTCCCATCGAATAGACCCAAATTTGGAGGTTGCGGCTGGCGGTGATTTTGGGGTCCAACTGGCGCAAACTGCCGGCGCCGGTGTTTCGAGGGTTGGCGTACAGCGGTTCTCCCTGCCCGGCGCGCTCCTCGTTGACGCGGTCGAATTCTTCGATCGGCAGATAGACCTCTCCCCTGACTTCCAGCCGTTCCGGAGGCTCTCCCATCAGCGCGACGGGGATACTCCGGATGGTCCGAATGTTTTGAGTTACGTCTTCGCCGGTGCTGCCGTCGCCCCGGGTGGCGCCCTGGGTCAAGATGCCGTTCTCGTAGGTGAGACTCACGGCCAGCCCGTCGATTTTCAACTCGCAGGCCAAGGGGAAGTCGGCGCCATCGAGAAGGTTCTTGACCCTCCGCAGCCACCCCTCCAGGTCCTCGACGTTGAAGGCGTTGGCCAGGCTCAACATGGGTTGCCGGTGCTGCACCTGGGTGAATCCGGCAGCGGGGGCGCCGCCCACCCGTTGGGTTGGGGATTGAGGTGTAACCAGGTCGGGATTTTCCGTTTCCAGCCGGCGTAGTTCCTGCATCAACACGTCATACTCGCCGTCGGTGATGCTTGGGTCATCCAGTACGTAATACCGGTGGTTGTGGTAGTTGATTTCCCGGGTGATTTCGTCTGCCCGCCGGGCGTCATCTGTTTCAGCCATGATGCGCTCTCGTTACGACAATGTGGTTTTAGACACGAAGAGTCTCCGCGGAGGATTATGATAACATTCCGGCAAGACGATTCCGCAGGCTCGGATTGTACGATTATGGCCGAAACACATCCCCACGTAGAGGAAGCGCATCAGCAGGGAGGCGTACGGAGGACCGGCCCCTTCATTCTTGGCGGCATCACTTCGGGCCACGGCGTCTTCCACTGGTTCACTCAGAGCTTCCTGGTAATGCTGCCGGAGGTGCGGGACGCTTTCCTGCTGACTGAACTGCAGGTCGGCGGCATCACCAGCGTGCGGGAGCTCGTCTCCGGGGTGGTGGCTTTGCCGGGGGGCGTGGTTACCGACCTGTTGCGGCGGCACTGGGGACTGGTGCTGGCCTTGTGCATGGGTGCTTTTGGCCTCGGCTGGCTGCTGATGGGGCTGGCCCCGGTCTACGTGGTGTTGCTGGTCGGAATGGGCGTTGTGGCCGTTGCCGCCTCTTTGTGGCACCTGCCCGGAATAGCGGCCCTTTCCCACCACTTTTCTCACCGTAGGGGTTCCGTCCTTTCTTTCCACGGAGTCGGAGGGCAGATTGGGGATGCTGCCGCTCCGCTGGTTACCGGAGTTCTTCTGGGGGTCTTGACCTGGCAGCACATCCTGGAGATTTACGCTGCCGTCCCTCTCTTCCTGGCTTTCGTGGTCTTCTGGGCGTTCCGGGACATCGGCAGGAGCGGACAGCCGGAAGCCCAGACCCGGCCGGACCTGGCCTCGCAGGTGGCTCAGACCAAGAGCCTGTTCCGCCAGCCCAGGATTTGGGGCATAGTGCTGGTGGCCGGGCTCAGGGGCATGGCGTTCATCAGCTTTCTGACGTTCCTGCCCCTGTACCTGGCGGACGAGGCGGGCCTTAGCCCCGGTGGCCGGGGTCTGTACATGTCCCTGCTGGTGCTGGTTGGGATTTTCTCCACGCCCGTGATGGGCTACCTGTCGGACCGGGTGGGAAGAAAGCCGGTGTTGATTCCCGGCATGGTGTGGTTGGCCGTGCTGACCCTGTTGCTGGTGCCCTTCGGTGAAGGCATCATGCTGCCGGTGTTGATTGCACTGATCGGGACCTTTGTATTCAGTGACCAGCCCATTCTGACCGCGGCAGCCCTCGACCTGGTCAGGGACGGCCCCGCCGCGACGACCCTGGGCGTTATCTCTTTCTCCAGGTTTGGCATGGCGGCCTCCTCCCCCATAATCGGTGGGTACCTGTACGGAATTGCGCCCCACCTCACCTTTTACTACATAGCCGCGCTATTCGCCGCCGCTATCCTGGTGCTGCTTGTTGTGCCCCTGCAATCTGCCGAAGACGGTGGGCAAAGTCACCAGGAACACGGCGACGGGGCGCATCGCCCGCATTAACCATGGGTCTGCCCACTGAGTGGACTGTCGGGGGCGGGAAGGCTCGCCTGGGCCGTGGCTGCGCCGTCTACTGGGCTAACAGGTCCTTCGCCTTGTCAATGCTGGGGGACGGTGAAGGGTCCACTCCCTTGAGCATGGCAAGGTAGTAGCTTACGTAGTCCCCCAAGGCCAACATGCCCAGGAGTTGGGCCAGAGGGCTTTCCACGGGGTCACCCTTCAATACTTCCATCGGAACGCCGCTGTCTGCCAGGATGGTTTCTGCCCCAGCGTAATGGGCAGACAGCGGGTCACCCTCTACGCTGGGTTGGAGCAAGGCAACGGCCAAGCCGGGGCCGCCCGGAGGCTGCGTGAAGGCTTCTACCGCGTTGTGCAGCAATTCTGGAATTTCTTCGAAAAAGGCCCACGCCTTGGCGTTTTCGTTCAACTGCGTTTTCCATCGACGGGCCATACCCGCAAAGAGACCGCCCCCATACACCGCGATCACCTTACCGGCGAGCGCCAGGGCCAACTGCTTTGCCGTGTTTTCACGGGTTGGGACGTCTTCCGTCAACCGGGACACTTTTGTTTCCAAAGCGTCGATGGACGATGTCACGACTAGGGAGTCAAGGGTCGCCAGACCGTGTTGGCACAGGGCCGCGGCCAACAACATCAAGCTATAACCAACAGAACTGCGGGGCTCTCCCTTGACGCCGATTTTGAGCAAGGGAAGGTCCCGCTTCAAGGCTTCTTTTGCCAGCCTTCCGGAACCGGCCACTACCAGAATCCGGGCGTCGGCTTCTGCGGCCCGGTGAAACAGGGATAGGGTTTCATAGGTATTTCCCGAGTGACTACAGGGAATTACCAGGCTCCGTTGGTCTAAGGAAAAGGGAAATCCCATACCTCGGACCACCAGTATTGGACAGCTGGTGGGCCGTAAATCAGTCGAGGATGCGCCAATCAGATCGGAAACCAGGTTCCCGGCGATGGCCGATCCGCCCATCCCGCAAACCACGATTTTGTCTACGCCGCTCGGGTCCCAATCATGCAGCGGCTCAACCCCTTCGCCCTGAAGCCATCCGGCGCGGCACTGCTCCGGAAGCCGGCGCAACCGAGCGCCAAGCCCGGAGGGGTCCCATCGTGAATAAGTAGCCGGTTGATCCAGGTCAATCATGGCTGAAATAAATGTTTGCTGTCCGGGCGGTGCGAGGGGATTGTCCCAAGGTTTGCCCGAGTCTGGTTGGTCGAAAGGAAATGTCCAAAATGCCGTCGCTGATTGCCGGAGAATCCCGCGGCTTCGATCAGGGTTGAATCAATTGTGGATGGGTCGATCAGGAATAGATGGCAATTGACCACGTACAAATGTTATCGGTAGAGGGGGTTAATGTCTATGACCCGGAAGGGCATCCAGGGTCTTTCGATTATCATCGAATCCCCCGTCACTCTTGCCGCAACGGGACTCTGGATCCCATTTGGATCCCTACTTACCGTCATTCTCGCCGCAGCGGGAATCTGTATCTCATTTGGATCTCTACTCCCCGTCATTCTCGTCGCAACGGGAATCCAGAGCCCCTTTCCCCATCCAACCTGGTTCGTGTCTGCAGGTATGTTCCACTTGGGACGTCAACCCGTCCACCCGGCGCGTGTTAGTTGGCACAACAGTCTTGGCCCATAATCAGGGCTCTGGATTCCCGCTGCGGCGGGAATGACGGGGGACAATCGAAAGTCCCGGCAGGACAGCGCTTTCTCCGGGTTCTACATGGAGTGCCAAGGTACCGCTCCTTTAGCACAGAATTGGACCGCGCAATCTCCCGCTTACGCTTGGCCGGTAGAGGAGAGTCGCTGAATTGGGCGAATGGTTGGCGATACTCTCAAAAGGACAGGCTCTTGCGTTGGCATTCCAATCTTCCCGGCTTCGATTCTCTTTCACTTGGGCTGAGCAGCCCTAGGCGGCTCCCCTTCGCGCTCAATGACCACGGCTCTCGTGTCTGACCAATCGGGATTGGCGGTTGCCAACACGATCCGGACAGCGCTCTTGTCAGGCTTTTCGTGGCGACCCATAGGGGGTCCCACGGCAAGTAGGCGACCCTGGTGCCGTCGGGCGACCACGAGGCGTAGATCACACCTAGATGTTCCCACATTCGTAAGTCCGAGCCGTCGACATTGACGACGGAGACCTTGGTCCCGCCACCGGATAGGAGCAATTGAGTGCCGTCCGGGGACCACTCCAGATACAGGTGCGGGTCGTAGCGAGAAGGATGGTACTCAATGTCCATCACCTTGGCCAATTCAGAACCGTCGGCCTTGGCCGTACACATCGCCCAGCCACGGTCCTTCGACCATATGAACGCGATGTGCCGGCCATCGGGTGACCAGGTAGGGCGGGTCTGCGACGGTCCTATCCTGGTGAGACCAGATCCGTCGGCTCCTACAACGTAGGCGTAGAGAGGGAAATTAGCCCTGGTTTCATCCAGCCAACTTACGAAAGCCAGGCGGCTCCCATCGGGAGACCATGCCGGAGGGTGAGCCAACACGTTCACCAATGGACTAACGAGTTTCACATCAGAGCCGTCCGGTGCCATGGTAAAGAGATTGCCCGACCCGCCATCGTCATAGTTTCGACCGGATAAGAAGGCGATGCGTGACCCGTCGGGCGACCAAACAGGGGATGAGTTGCTGCTCTTATGTTTCGCCAGGGTTTTCTTGGACGACCCGTCAATGCCCGCGACCTTTATCTCCCATCGAGGGTGGCCTGCCCCCCAAAAGGAACGGTCTACGAACCGCAAATACGCTACTCTTGACCCGTCCGGTGAAATGCTTGGGATCATTTTCGGTTCGTCGTCAACCTTCCCCTTGGCCACAACCCTCAAGCTCGACCCATCGGATGCAGCCGTGTATATGGAAGCACCATCAGGATTGAACACTATCTTGGAGCCGTCCAACGACCACTGGGGCGGAAGTTGAATTCCTCTAGATAAATCACGTGGATCACCGGGATAACCGCAATCACTTGCAGTCATCAGTAACGCGAAGCAGAGTGCCCCTAACCAAATAATTACCTTGTTCACGCTGGGCGGTCCGAATCTCATCAAGGGACCGCCCGGTACAGGGCATAGATAGCCATTATGTCAAAGGGGTGTGGAGAGCAATCAGGTTCTATGGCCGTGTATTTCCAATAATTCATAACCGAGTCATCAATGGTTGGATGAGACATCTCGTAAGAGCCTTGCGGGGTTAGTAAGCCCGCCGACGAGAATCCGGACCACCCAAGGGCGTGTCCGGAGTCGTGAACCATAAATTTGTAGATATAAAAGTCCTCTGGCACCTGTAGATGTAGGCGCGCATTCGTTGAACTTGACGTCATTCGGGCTCCGGAATGCTTCGATCGTCATTCACTTGGGCTGAGCTGCCCTGTACAACTTTCCTTCGCGCTCAATAACCAAGTGGCGCGTGTCCGACCAATCGGGGTTGGCGGTTGCCAACACGATCCGGACAGCGCTCTTGTCAGGCTTTTCGCCGCGACCCCTAGTATTACAACGACGCTTCCTCAATTTGCCCAGTTCTTGGTCGGAAATCGCTCCGCGGGAGGAAAGGCCACAAGGCTGGCAAGCGCGTGAGCAGGTAGCCATGGAGATGTGCTCAAGATCATTTTATTGCGAACCGTCGTTGTAATACTAGGAGGCTCCCACGAAGAGTAGGCGACTCTCGTGCCGTCGGGCGACCACGAGGCATGGACCAAACCTAAACCGAAGCCAAGGTGAAGTACGCAGGGTAATGCGATAAATTTGCGGAGGAGATGGGTTAGCCCTATATGGGGTTGGGGAGGGGATAGTGGTGAGTGTGAGGCAAATTGACCGGTTTCTCGAACAATGGCAGATGGATGCCAGGGATCTGCACCGGCGGCTTATTCTGGCGCCGGCACCCAGGGAGCGTGAAAGATGGCACGCCATCTGGCTGCTGGCCCAAGGCTGGACAGCTTCGGGTGCGGCGCAAGCCTTGGGACGGGATCCTCACACCATTGGACGATGGGCCGCCGCCTTTGGCGAGGGCGGGCCTGCCGCCTTGATTTTCGAGCAGTCTGGGGGTTCCCCCCCGCCCTCTGCGAGGCGCAGCAAGCGGAGTTGAGAGCGGCGGTGCAGGAACTGCCTGCCATGGCCGGTATCGAACTCGCCAACTGGAATTGGAAGGTGGTTCATCAGTTTGTCTTGGAGCGGTTCGGCATCGTCCTGAGCCGCAGTGGTTGCCTGAACTACCTGCACCGGTTGGGGGGTTTGCCTTCAAGCGGCCCAAGAAGCGTCTGCTCAAGGCTGATGGGGCCAAGCGGGAGGCTTTCGTGGCGGAGTACGCCGCCCTGACGGAGGAGGCGCGGCGGTCAGGGGCCAAGATTTTCTTCGCCGACGAGGCTCACTTCCGGGCGGACGCCGAACTGCGGGGCAAGTGGGTGCTGAAGGGCAAGCCTGCGTTGGTGGACTCGACCAGCCCGCGTTACGGCGAGAAGGCCAGCTACTATTCGGCAGTGTGCTTGGAGACTGGAGAGGTGGAATGGATGGAACTGGATGGCAACAGCAACTCAGGCACCTCGGCGGCATTCCTGTTCCAGTTGCGGCAGAGACGCTTCGGGCCGCTGAGGGTCATCTGGGACAACGCGCCGGCGCATAGGGGCGAGGCGGTGCGGGAGTACCTGCGGACGCCGGGTCTGGAGTTGCGACTGGTGAATCTGCCGGGGTACAGCCCGGACTTCAATGCCGATGAGGCTGTCTGGGGTTGGGCGAGAGAGGAGGCCACTGGCAACCTGTGCCTGGGAAGCAGGGAGGCAGTGCAGGAGAGGGTCGGCAAATTCCTGGCCGGGCTGACCAGCCGGAAAGACGAGGTGAGACGGCGCTGCCGGACAGTCCTGCAATCAAGGGCCGAATCACTCCTGAGAGACTCTCTGCCGGAATCACCACACCCGGCAAATGCGCATCCCACCTTGGCTTTGGTTTAGGTTTGGCCATGTTCGCAAGTCCGAGCCGTCGGCATTGACAACAATGACACTGTTTCTGCTGCCGGATAGGAGCAATTGAGTGCCGTTTGGGGACCACTGCAGGGACTCCCTGGGTTCCCGGGCTACTAACAAATGTCTGTCAATTCCGTCACCTTAGTCAAGTCAGAACCGTCGGGGTTAGCCGTATACAGCGCAAAAGCATCATTTTCAAGTCCACGAAAGGCTACCCGCTTACCATCAGGCAACCAGGCTAGAGGGGCCCACACCTCAACTCTGGCATTATCCTCAACGTTTGCCATCAGTACTTCCTCCCCGTGTTCGACCGAATAAAGCAAGCTTCCAATCGCTATTCGCTTGCCATCTGGGAGCCAAACTGGGGGCCTGGTTCCCGAAGGCGCGACAATTCGAACGTCGGACCCGTCCGCTGCCATCGTGTAAAAGTTGTACTCATGACCTTCTGCGCGATCAGGCACGAACGCTATGCGTGACCCGTCGGGCGACCAGGCAGGGTTTAGGTTGCTGCGCTCATGTTTCGCCAGGGTTTTCTTGGATGACCCGTCAATGCCCGCGACCTTTATCTCCCATCGAGGAATGCCGGAACGGCCTTCGTCATGCGCATACGCTACCCTTGACCCGTCGGGTGAAATGCTTGGTGAGATTTTCGGTTCGTCGTAAGGCTTCCCCTTGGCCACAACCGTCCGGCTCGACCCATCCGATGCCACTGTGTATATGGATGCAGCATCGTAATTGAAAACTATCTTGGAGCCGTCCAACGACCACTGGGGCAAATGTCGAGCTAGGCCTGCGGATATGGGGGGGTAGGGTAACATCCCGCAATCACTTGCAAGCATCAGCAGACCGAAGCAGAGTACCCCTACCCCAAAAAATACCTTCTTCACGCTGGGCGGTCCGAATTTCATCAAGGGACCGCCCGGTACAGGGCGTGGAGGGCCATTATGTCAAAGGGGTGCGGAGAGCAGTCAGGTTCTATGGCCGTGTAATTCCAATAATTCATAACTGAGTCTCCAATGGTTGGATGAGACGCCACGCATCGCCCTTGCGGAATAACCTGATATACCAAAGTGAAGACGGACGGCCCCAGTGTGTGCCCTGCCTCGTGAACCATGGTCTCGTATACGTAGCAATCCATTAGGCCTCCCGGTGGATACTGGCAGGTATTGAACTGCACATCGTGAGCTCTGCGGAGACCATCACCCCCAGGAAGATTCAGAGTCTGCTTAAAAAGCCCCCTGGCCGCAGGTCTAGTAGCCGCGGGACATTCGCCAGAGGGGGGGTAGGCGGCGGCGGCGGCCCCGGTGCCGGTGGTAGGTTTCTACAACCGTGGTTGCCAGTTTATCGGGGTCGTGCCTTGTGGGATTTGCGGTGTCTATGATGTCGGCCTGCACGCAGATGGATGAATCCGGCCAATGGTTAGGCACTTCTACCAGTTGAACGGATTCGGGCAATTCGACCGATTCCGGGGCGGAACCATTCAGGAGGTTACTGTTTGCCAGCACAATGCCCACCGTCGTCGGTCCCAGGAAATGCCGGAGGACATTGAGGTGGTCCAGCGCCGAGTACCCCATGGTCTGTCCCGGCTCGCCGGCGACGTTGCACACGTGCATCTTGACCGCCCCGGCCTGTGTGATTGCCTCGGCAATTTCGGTCACCAGAAGGTTGGGAACAATGCTGGTGAACAGGCTTCCGGGCCCCAGAATTATCAAGTCAGCCTCTTCGATGGCCTTCTTGGCGCCGGGGTGAGCGGCCGCTCCGGGTGGTTCCAAAGCCAGGGACCGGAGAGGGTCTTTCGCCGCCCCGATTGTTGATTCGCCAACCAGGTTTTGGCCCGATGCGGTGCGGGCCGTCAGGGTCACGTCCACGGCGGTGGATGGAATCACCTGCCCGCGAATGGCCAACAGTTCCCCGGCCATAACCACGCCGTCGGAGAAATCGCCGGCAATCCCGGCCAGAGCGGCGATGAGGATGTTGCCAAAGCTGTGGCCGTCCAACTGGCCGTTGGAGGAGAATCGATAGTCCATCAACCGCTGCATGACATCTTCGGAATCGGCGAGGGCCACCAGGCAGTTGCGAATATCCCCTGGAGGCAGGATCCCCAACTCGGACCGCAGCCTTCCCGAGCTTCCCCCATCATCGGCCACGGTCACCACCGCAGTGATGTTTGACGTCATGTTTTTCAGGCCCCGCAGCAGGTTCGGCAACCCGCTGCCGCCGCCAATCACGACCACCCTGGGCCCGGCGGCCAAGACCCGCTCGATGTACAGGGAGTCGAACAAGCGGGAATTCCGCCTCCTGAGGGAGATAGTGGTCAGCGACCTGGCCAGGCGTAGGGAGGCGGCGAGGACGACCAGCGTGCCGGCGGCAATAAAAACGGCGCTGCGGACCCAGGAAGGCTCGCCCTGGAGGCTCACAATCCCGGCCAGGGCGGTGACCCCCGTCCATATGGAGACCTGGGTTATGAAGAGGATACCGATGCAGATTGCGAGGGCGCCCAACACCTCGAGCGCTATCCACCGCTTCAATGAAATGCCGGGCACGAGGAAGATCAGGATAGCGCGGCCGATGCGGCGTTTCGCCAGGAGGTCGAAAAAACTAGCCATGTCCCTGGACTGAAGAGGGCCGTGTACGCGCAGCTAAGACTGGTGGCGCGGCGGCTGGTTTCAAATGCAACCCTGTTTGATTACGATGTCTGGCTCACTTATGAACAATGGCGTCGTTTTATGGCAAGGCGTAGGGGAAGGAACAACAGGTTCGGCATCGCCCCGAATTGTAGTAACGGCCCAATTCCATGTCAAGCTACACCGAGTTGCCGCGACGCGGCCTCCGACCATATTTCGGAGTGGTTTGGAGGCGGGCTGGCGACCTTTGGCCCGTATTCTCAAGCCCACTGTTTGCTTGGTATACTTGCAACGCTCAGGAACGCTGGAATCGAACGCTGGAACCGGGGTTATTGATATGAAATGGGCATCGGCCATCTCTGAACACACGTCACTGGAACAGGCAATCGACGAATGCGGCTCCGAGATCCAAGCGCAAATGGGCAACGTGCAGCCGGACTTGTCGGTTGTTTTTGCCGCGCCGCATTACCAAGCCGAGTATGGCCAATTGGTCGACCTGGTGCAACGGCGACTTGGGCATACGACCGTCCTGGGTTGCTCCGGCGGTGGGATTATCGGCAACGGACTGGAGGTGGAACAGCGTCCGGCGTTGTCTATAACCGCAGCCGAAATGCCGGGAGTCGATATCGTTGGATTCCATCTGGAATCCGATACTCTGCCGGACCTGGATGCCGCGCCGGACGCCTGGCAAGACCTGGTGGGCGTGTCGCCCGAGCAGAACCCTCATTTTGTCATGCTGGCCGACCCTTTCTCCTTCCCGGTGCCCAACCTGTTGATGGGCTTGGACTACGCCTTTGGCGGAGCGGCCAAGATCGGCGGCTTGGCCAGCGGCGCCCAGCAGCAGGGTGAGAACGCCCTGTTCCTGGCTGACCAGGTTTACCGGTCTGGGGCCGTGGGCGTGGCTTTGCACGGCAACATCATTGTGGACACGGTGGTAGCCCAGGGGTGCCGGCCCATAGGTCAACCCATGCGGGTCACCAAATGCCAGCGCAACGTGTTGGCCGAGCTTGACGGCCAGCCCCCGGTGGAAATCTTGAAGGACCTGTTCCAGATGTCCGATGACCGGGACCGCCGGTTGATGAGGTCATCGCTGTTCCTCGGCGTCGTGATGGACGAGCTGATCGATAACCCAAGGCAGGGTGATTTCCTGATTCGCAACCTGGCTGGCATGGACGAGCGGACCGGCGTGTTGGCAATCGGCGAGATGCTCAAAGAGGGTCAGCTTGTGCAGTTCCACCTGCGGGACGCTCAGACCTCCGCGGAGGACCTGACCGAAGCCTTGGGCCAGTACGCGTTGGAAAACGTTGAGAATCAGGCCCAGGGTGCATTGCTGTTTTCCTGCCTGGGCCGGGGTCAGTACCTGTACGGCCGCCCCAACCATGACACCGACTTGTTCCGGGACAAGCTGGGATCAGTCCCGCTGGGCGGGTTTTTCTGCAATGGAGAAATCGGACCGGTAAGCGGGACCACCTTCCTCCACGGCTACACCAGTTCCTTCGGCATTTTCCGGGCCAGGGACTGATAATCAGGGGGGCGCGGTTGAAGCCCCAAAGCGCTAAAGTGTCCAATTGCCGCTCTCAGGCCATATAAGGGTCGGGATTCCGGTCTCCCTGACCGGTCAGTTCCAGACCCAGGGAAAGCAGGCGTTAGCGGGGCTGCAGTCTTGGGCGCAGGATGTTAACGCGGCAGGCGGCGTACGGCTGGGAACCGGACCGGGCGGTGTCCCAACAAGATACCCGGTCCAGGTCTATTTCCAGGATGACGCCAGCCGCGTTGAAGGTGTGCGGCGGGCTACCAACCATCTGCTCACGAGCGACCGCGTAGACCTCCTCTTTGGCCCCTATTCCAGCGGGTTAACCACCGCCGCCGCTGCGGTAGCCGAAGAACGCCACCGGTTGATGTGGAACCAGGGCGGCGCCTCCGACGACGTTTACCAGAAAGGATACCGGGGGATTATCGGCGTTCTGACGCCGGCCAGTCGTTACTTGGCCGGGCTATTACCGATGATTCGGGAAGCCGATTCCGGCGCCAGGACAGTTGCCATTCTTCGCGCCACACCGGGCGCTTTCCCCAGAGCGGTGTCCTCGGGGGTGGAGCGGTCCGCCACAGAATTGCGATTCAACGTGGAATTCGTCTGGGAGTTCGACGCGGCAACGAAAGACTTTAGTGAACTTGCCGCAGCAGCCGCGAGCCGCCGGCCCGATGTCCTCGTGGTCGTCGGGAGAATTGCCAACGACCTGGCTATTGCGGAACTGTTGGCGGGCTACCCCCAGGCATTTAGAGCAGTGGCGGTGGTCGCATCCCCGATTGACCAGTTTCATCGGGCTCTTGGGCCCCTAGTGGACGGGTTTCTGGGCCCGAGCCAGTGGGAGCGGGATGCGGACTATGAGGTTGACTTTGGCCCAACCGGTGAGGAAGCGCTGGCATCCGTGGGCCGCCAAAGCTCCCTGGTGCCGGACTACCCCATGGTGCAGGCCTACGCGGCTGGCCTGGTGGCCCAACGGTGCGTTGAGGAAGCGGGCACGTTGGACGAAACTCAGTTGAGAACAACTGCCTCCCGGCTGGATTTTTCAACGTTCTACGGCAGGTTTAAAATCGACTCTGACTCGGGCCGTCAAGTGGGCCGAGACGTTGTGTTGGTCCAATGGCAGCGTGGAAACAAGGTGATAGTCTGGCCGCCGAAACAACGACGAGGAACGTTGGTATGCCCCTGGCAACCCAGGTGAATGGGTCCCCGCGTCAAAAAAGGGAGAGACTCCGGCCACTGTGGGAATCATTGTTGTTGATAACCGGAGAAATTGCGACAGCGTTACCGTGAGGCACGCGCACGGCTACACCTGGCGAAGTTAGCCTCTGGCGACTGCGGCTCGTGTCTTAAAGCGACCGCTTACGTGTGTATACCTGTCTGGCCGCTGGGGAACTCGTGGCATGAAGTGTGCCTATTTTAGAATGGCTGATACGGGGATCAAACGCTGGTTTATCGGGTCTACTCCAAGGCCGAGGTGTTTCAGGGTCGTTGCTCCCAGCAGCGGGCTGTTTTCATCTTCGGCAAAAACAACCACGGTGATCGTTTCATTATCGTCCAGCCGTAAGCGGGCGTAGCCGATCGAGTACTCCACCGTTCGGTTATCGGGCAATTCAAAGAGCCGGTTGCCTTCTGGTTTGATACCCAGCTGGGTTAGGACGCCCGCTGGTATAAATGTGTATGTGCTTCGGGTGTCTACTATGGTGTCCAGTCCGATAGATCCATTCCAGTCTAAATCGCCTATCTGGACGTTGAGGGTGAAGGTTCCCATGAGAAAGCTCCACATTCGGCGCCACGCGCTTGTTCCCGTGGTTGGATCGCTACTAGGGTAACGTCGATCACGACGTTCAGATTAGATTCGATTTATGATCTTGAGCTAGGGATGCTCAGAACAAAACCGGCCAGAGCCGGGCAAATGCGTCGGCGGCAATTCTTCATTACCTCCGACGCATTGAGTGTGAACCGTCACTTCCCTGACTATGTTAATACTTGGCCCGGCTAGCTCTCCAGCTTCACCGTGTTGCGCAGGACGCCAATGCCGCTGATGTCAATTTCGCAAATGGCTCCATCCCCCATGTCCTGGGTGGTTCCCGGTGTGCCGGTGTAGATACAGTCTCCCGCGTGCAGGGTTACGTATCGGGTAATAAACTCGATCATCGTAGGCACGTCAAACAGCAGGTGATCGGTGGTCTCGTTCTGCTGTTCGTTGCCGTTCACCCGCGTCCTCAGATGCTGTTTGTCCGGCGCTGCATCGGTTTCAATCCAGGGACCCATGGGCGAGAAGGTGTCTGCGGACTTGGCGCGCCACCAGTCTGAGTTGTTCTCCTGCCGGTCTCTCTGTTGCCAGTCTCGGGCGCTTACGTCGTTGCCGCAAGTGTAGCCCAGCACGTGGTTGAGGGCGTCTTCTTTGGAAACGTTCTTGCAGGTGTCTTTGATCACCACCACCATCTCACCCTCGGCGTCGAGCCTTTGCACCTCTTTCGGGCGGATGATCGTGTCTTCGGGGCCGATGACGCTGGTCGGAGTTTTGTGAAATACCATCGGGTACGGGGGAGCCGGCCGGTCGCCGATGTGGCTGGTGTAGTTCAAGCCCATGGCCAGGATTTTACCCGGCACCACCGGCGCCAACAGCTTGACGTCGGAAAGCTTGTGAACGTGGTCGGTCAACTCGTGCGGCTCGAAGGGGCTGGCGCTTAGCGCCGTTACGTTGTCTCCTTCGACAACTCCGTAGTGGATATCGCCGTGTGCTTCATACCGCGCAATTCTCATGCGTTCTCCTCCTATTTAATGCGTTTAACTTTCGATAACCAGTTTACCGAAGAAGTCCCGGTCGGCCATGGTCTGGTGGGCCTTACCGACTTCATCGAGGGGAAAGACCTGTCCCACGACGCCGCGCAGGGAACCGTGTTGGACGACCTTCATCATGTCGGCGAAGGTGCGCTGGCTGCGGCCGCCGCTGCCCATCAGGTGCAGTGGCCGTCCGTGGAGGACCGACAGGTCCATGTTGGTGCGCGCGCCGGAGGTTACGCCGGTAATCACCAGCCGTCCGCCCGGTTTCAGCGACAGCATGTTTTCCTCCCAGACGTCGGCCCCCACGCAGTCCAGGACCAGGTCCGCGCCCTTGCCGTCGGTGAGTTCCTTCACCTTCTGGCTGAAGTTTGAAACCTCGTGGTAATTGATGACTTCGTCGGCGCCGATTTCCTTGGCTTTCTCCAGTTTCCAATCGCTGCCGGCGGTGGTGATGACCCGAGCGCCGAACATTTTAGCGATCTTGATGCCCATGCTTCCCACGCCGCTGCCGGCGGCTTGAATCAAAACGTCGTCCCAAGGGCGGATCTGGCCCTGCGTAACCAGGCAATGCCAGGCGGTATGTCCCGCAATGGGGATTGCCGCCGCATCGTTGAAACTCAAAGAATCGGGTATTTTGTAGGCGTTGCCGGCAGGCGCCGTAATGTACTCTGCGTGGCCCCCATCCAGGTCCACGCCGATTCTTAGCTGAGTTGGGCAATACTGGTCCAGTCCCAAACGGCAGTTTTCGCAGTGTCCGCACTTGACGCGGTTGTCCAACAGTACGCGGTCACCCGGTTTCAGCGAGGTCTGAGCCTGGGGGCTCACCGTCACCACCTCTCCGGCCACGTCACACCCCATGATTCGGGGCAGGGGACCGCGGTAACTGGTTCCTGCACGCAGGTTCAGGTCCAGGTGGTTCAGAGCGCTGGCCCTTACCCGGAGCATCACTTCCCCGGGAGCCACCTCGGGCTCTGGGCGGTCTCCATGGATCAGGGCGTCTGGTCCTCCGAACTCGTTGATGAATACAGCCTTCACGTCTGCGCCTCCTTTTGGCGGGTTACTGGTTCAAAGCCCCGGTGCAGGTTGCCTGATTCGTTTGCATCGGGCCATCGTTCCCAAGGGAATGGCGTTGAAATCTTGCGAATGTTAACCGTCTGAGAGACCGGCGTCAAAGCCATTGGCCCGCCCGTTGACTGGCCTATGGCCCTCAACTACACTTCCAGCCTGATGGATTTCCGGAAGGAGATTAGCATGAGCCTGCCAGAATTTGACATAACCGGCCAGAAGGCCCTGGTGGTTGGCGGCGGAAGGGGAATCGGGAAAGGAATAGCCCTAGCGCTGGCCGAAGCTGGAGTGGATGTGGCGGTCACCGGCCTTACGCCCACCTATGCCGCCAAGACTGCGGATGAAGTGCGCGCCCTGGGCCGCACCGCGGTCTCGCTGGCCGGGGACGCCACCAAGTCAGCAGACATGGACCGGATCGCTCAACAGGTGTTGACCGACTTTGGAACGGTGGACATCCTGGTGAACTGCGTGGGTGACTCCATTCGCAAACCCCTGGTCCAACTTCCCGGTAGCGATGCGCCGGGAATGACCGAGGAGGAATGGCGCCACGTAGTCGACGTAAACCTTACCGAGGCCTTTCAGGGATGCCGGGCGTTGGGGCCGCATTTGTTGGAACGGCGGCAAGGCTGCGTTATCAATATTTCCGGGTGGGCATCCTTCCGGGGCCGGCCCCTGTCTTCCGCGTATGATTCCGCCAAGACCGGCCTGATGCGATTCACCGAGTGCATCGCCCAGGAATGGGCGCCCTACGGTGTGCGGGTCAATGCCATTGCTCCCGGTTACTTTCCCGACCCGGAGCACATGTCGGCTGAGGCGTACCAGTCTCGCCAGGATGCGGCGCAAGAGCAGGTCCCGCTTCGCAGGATGGGTCTATTGAAAGAGCCGGGTTACCTGGCGGTGTTTTTGGCGTCGCCGGCCGCTTCCTACATTACCGGCCAAACCTGGGCGGTGGACGGCGGCGTGAGCATAAAGAGCAGTTGATCCCGCTGGAGTCCCATGCTGTTGCCTGAACCTCCGTTGCGATCCGCTGATTGCTGCGGCGGCCGGGAGTAAGCCTTGTCAAACCAACTGACCGGTCTTGCCGTCAATGCCCAAGGGGTTGAAAAAAGCTTCGGCGACTGGCCGGTGCTCTGGGGCTTGGATCTGGCGTTGAATTGGGGCCAACTCATCGTGTTGTTGGGTCCTAACGGCTCCGGCAAGACGACCCTTCTCCGGGTCCTGTCCACCCAGGTCACTCCCGACTCCGGACAGGTTAGCGTCGCCGGGTTTGATTGCCGGAAGCAGGCGAACCAGGTGAGGCGCCGGGTCGGCGTCGTTGGTCACCGATCCCTGCTCCACGACGACTTGACCTGCAAGGAAAACCTGGTGTTTTACTCCCGGTTGTTCGGGCTGCCGGATCCCCGGCAGAGGTCCGGTGAAGTGTTGGAGTTGGTTGGACTGGCTCACCGGGCAGGGCACCGGGTGCGCACCCTTTCCCACGGCATGCAAAAGAGGGTCTCCATCGCCCGGGCATTGCTGCACCGCCCTCAGGTCCTGTTAATGGACGAGCCGGAGTCCGGCCTTGACGCAGAGTCTCGCGCCATGCTCAAGAATTTGGTTGCCGACTGGACCGGTTCCGGCCGCACGGTCTTGATGACCACTCACAACGGCGAGTTGGCCGCCGAAATGACAACAATGGTGACATCGTCCAGGACCGGGCACATGCAGCATGGGAAGGTACACTTTCTCGACGATGATGCTTTGGGCAGCGGCGACGGGATTCGGGACAACACAGTTCTTATCCGGGAACATCCGGGCCAACGGGAAGGATCCGGGACCACGCTGTGACCAAATTCCTGCAACCGGTCCTAGTGCTTCTCTGGAAAGACATTCTGCTGGAACTCCGGTCCAGGGACCTGGTGTTGTCGGTGGTTGTTTTCGGGCTTCTGGTGGTGGTGATATTCAATTTTGCCCTCAATCCCAACTCCGGCAGCTCGGCAGCGTTGGCCCCGGGGATTATATGGGTCGCCTACGCATTCGCCGGAACCCTGGCCATGAACCGGGCCTTTGTGAGAGAACAGGAGCAGGGCGGTCTGGAAGGCCTGCTGTTGACGCCGGTCAGCCGGGACGCGATTTTCCTGGGCAAAGCGATGACCAGCTTTCTGTTCATGCTTTTGGTGGAAGCGGTGTTACTGCCCGTTTTTGCCGTCTTCCTGGGATTCTCGGTGCTTTCCGTCACGTTGGGAGCGGCTATTTTGCTAGCCACGCTGGGATTCGCCCTGGTGGGCACCCTGTTCTCGGCCATCGCGGTGCAAACCAGGTCGCGGGAACTGATGCTTCCGGTGTTGTTTTTCCCGGTGATTCTGCCGGTCATCATCGGAGCGGTGCAGGTGACTACGTCTGCCCTTGGTGGCGCCACGACCTCGGGGCTTGACCGCTGGCTGCCTTTGATGGCGGTTTTCGACGCCCTGTTTCTGGTAATATGTCCATGGGTTTTTTCGGTCGTGGTGGAAGAGTGATTGAATTGAGACCGACGCCGCCCCCGTCGTGGGGGATTCCCGACGGGGCTAGCTGCGCGCCTCAGATCGGAGCAAGAGGTTCATACAATAAATGAGTGTCAGGTACGGGTTGCTGGGTTTGGCAATGGTCCTGATGTTGGTGGACCTTTACCTGATATCCATGGTTGCTCCCACAGATTCGGTCCTTGGCCACGTGCAGCGCATCTTCTATTTCCACGTGCCCATCGCCGTGATCTCCTTCCTGGCTTTTTTCCTGGTGTTTTTAGCCAGCGTCGTTTATCTGGTCAGGCGAACACCGGTTTGGGATCGGATGGCCCGCTCCGCGGCCGAGGTTGGAGTAGTGTTCGTCACGCTGGCGTTGCTGACCGGCGTCATCTGGGCGCGGCCGGTGTGGAACACGTGGTGGACGTGGGAACCCCGCCTGACCACAACGTTGATTCTCTGGTTGATCTACGTTGCGTACCTGATGATCAGGTCCTACGCACCCAACCGCCAAAAGGGGGCGCTCTACGCAGCGGTGGTCGGTATCGTCGGATTCGTAGATGTCCCCATCGTGTACTATTCGGTGATTTGGTGGCGGTCCATCCATCCGTCTCCGGTGGTGGGCCCCCTGGCCGGAGCAGATGCGCTGAATCCCACTATGCTGTTGGTGTTGCTCTTCTCCTTCCTCACCTTCTTGGTATTTTTCATCTATCTGACGGTGGAACGGATGGCGCTGGGTGAGGCCGAGGAAGACCTGTTGGACGTGAGATTTGCTATTCGGAGGGCAGAGGGCTAGGCCTGTCCTGCCCCAGTAAAGAGCGATGTTGTTTTTGTTGCTTCAAATCCAGTCCACACCTTCAAACCTGCCCTTTTTGTATGCCGCGTTGGCCGTGAGTTGGGCGATTTTCTTCGTGTATGCGTTTTGGATCTCCCGGCGCCAGGGGGAGTTGAAAAAGGAAATCCGGGAGCTTAGGGAATATCTAGACCACCGCGAGTCCTGAATGTGGATTTCCCAGCCGGAACCCCATCCGGGATTTCAACAGCAAGCGTATAATAAGAAACTGGGTAGCATCTAACCCACGTCAATCGGAGTTGCATCTTGGCTCAAGACTTTCCCAGCCTGGAGGCCGACGCACTGGAGGATGGAGCCTCTCCCAGGACTAACCGAATCCGTTTTGTGATCGTGGGCGCCGTCGTGGCCCTGGCCCTGGGGTACATGATCTATGCTGCCTTCCCGGGCAACGCGATGTACTTTCTGACCGTGTCCGAGTTCATGGACCGGGACAGCGTTCACGATGGGCGCATGATCCGGGTTTCTGGGAAACTGGTGGACGGCTCATTTGCCAGGAACGGGAACACGACGTTGAGCCACTTCGTCATGGTGGACAAAGATCCCACCTCGTCCGGGCAGCAGCTACAGGCTTCGTACGAAGGGGTTTTGCCCGACCTGTTTTTTAACCCGCATTCTGAAATAATTCTCCAAGGGGCCTACCGGACAGATAGGGTATTTGAAGCTGAAGACATACTTGTGAAATGCCCGTCCAAGTACCAGTCCCTGGAAGAGGAGGCTGCCGCGCAGTCCTCCGGACCAAGCGGGTAGTCCGCCCCGGTTCGCCGAGCCAAAAACCTGCCCCAAAAGGAACGCCCCGCTCGAAAGCGGGGCGTTCCTTTTGCACTCTGGGGTTTGGGCTTGGTCAGAACTTGAACATATCCATGATTTCTTCCAGGGGACGCTGCCTGGCTTTTTCCCAGGTCTGGGACAGTTTGTCGTCCAACGTGGTGCGGGTGGTGTCCTGGTAGATGACACCCACCGGTACACCGCCCTGTTGTAGCAGGTCGTGAGCTTCCGCCCGGTCGGAGGGGTCATGCTCCTCCGGCACATCCCATAGCTGAGGCTCCAGACCAGTCTTGGGATTGCCCTTGAGTACCTCAAAGGTGTCGTTGTAAGTGGTGCACGGCGACTGGACATGCACAATGGCGAAACCCGGATGCTCCATGCCCTGGTTGATCAATTTGGCCAGGGGTCTGGGTTGGCTGGAGAACCCTGACGCAATGAAGGAGACTCCCAAGGTCAGGTACAACTCCAGGGGGTTGAGAGCGGATTCAATCTTGCCGTATGGAGTGGAGCTGGTGATAACTCCCAGTTGGGTGGTGGGTGAGCTTTGTCCTTTGGTCAGTCCGTAAACGCCGTTGTCCATAACGACGGCGCAGATATTAAGGTTCCTGGCGGCCTGAGGGGCGATGTGCTCGCCGCCGATGCTAAGGAAGTCCCCATCACCGGCCACTACCACCACGTTAAGCTCCGGCCGGGCCATCTTGGTTCCGAAAGCAATGGGCAACGACCTGCCGTGGATACCGTGAAACCCGTAAGGCTGGCCCCCCTCGATCAGATGCACCAGGTTGCCCGAACAGCCGATGCCGGCGACGACAACGTTGTTTTCAATGGGAAGCCCGGTTTCTTCCAACCGGTTGATCATGGCGAATTCCAGCGCACGCCGTACGCCGAAGTCACCACAGCCTGGGCACCACTTGAAATCGTATTCCGGATTCTTTTTGCTCACAGCTTGACCATCTCCTTACGCTGAGAGTTAGTGATCTCGATCACCTGATCCACCAGGTCCTTTACTTTGAAGGGAAGTCCCGTGTACTGGGTTATAGCCCGAGCGTTGACTCCCTCGGAGCGCAGGATTGAAGCGAACTGGCCCTGGTAGTTCAACTCGGGCACTATAACAAGGTCCTTTTTCTTGAGCAGTTCCAGCAGCTTGGGAGGCAATGGATTCAGACAGATGGTGTAGCACCAACCGACGGGCACACCCTGTTCCTTCAAGACGTTATACGCTTCCAGGGCCGGGCCTTTCGACCCTCCCCATGGCATAAAGACGATGGGTTCATCGGCCTGGTCGGTTTCGTAATCGTCCTCTTCCAAGAGCTTCACCTTGCTGAACCGGCGCTCCGTCATCTGCACGTGGCGGGCAGGCAGATGGGTTGTGTCGCCAAAATCGTCATGCTCGCTGCCATTGGCGGTGTAGGCGCCGGGGTTTCCCGGGATTGGCATTGGGGATAGTTCGTTGCCCGCATACCTGAGATACCCGCTATTCCCTTGGTAGGTCAACCGCCGGTTGACTTCGACCTTGGAAAGGTCCGGGCGGGGAATGTTTTGCACCCTTTCCGCTAGGGACATTTCAGACATCAGGACGACCGGACCCTGGTAGCGTTCCGCCCAGTTGATGGCCTTAATGGCTCCGTAGAAGCACTCCTCTACGGTGCCCACCGCTATTACCGGCATCCGGACGTCGCCGTGGGCGGGATACATGCATGCCATCAAGTCCGACTGCTCCGTCTTTGTGGGCAATCCGGTGGCGGGGCCGCCGCGTTGAACGTTTACCACCACGCCGGGAATCTCGGCGATCCAGCCCAGGCCCAGGCCCTCGCTCATCAGCGAGAATCCTGGCCCGGCGGTGGCCGTCATGGCCGTCTTACCGGAGAACCCTGCCCCCAACAACGCCGTGATCGACTCGATTTCTGAACTGACCTGATAGGCAAATTTGCCGGGCCCCACCAGGTTGCGTTCCATGAAAACCAGAATGGTGGTGGCCGGCGATATTGGGTAGCCAACGTAGACTTCCAACCCCGCTGCCAGGGCGCCCAGGGAAATTGCCTCGTTCCCTTTGAGCATCAACTGCTCGCCCTCGGGCCTCTTGGGAGGCGCCAGGTCACCGAGAGTTATCCCGGTCTGGGCGATGTGCTCCCGTCCCAGGGTTAGAGCCTTGATGTTCGATTCTATGATCTCGTCGTCCCCGGCCCGCCCCCGGCTGAAACGCTGGGTGACGAACTCTTCCAGGTAGTTGGGGGACATGTGAACCAAGTGGGCCAGGGCCCCTATGATCACCATGTTGGCAGCCCGGTTGTTTCCCGTCGATCGGGCTAATTCGTCCACGGGAAGGCCAAAGGCCCGGTCGTCGCCCTCCAACTGAAATTCGTTGGAGTTGAAAATTATTACGCCGTCGGACCGGACTTCTTCGTAGTGTGTGTCGTAGGCTTCCTGGTTGAAGACGACCAGAACGTCAACGTCGTCGCCCGGGCTTAAAACCGGGTCGACGCAGATTCTTGCCTGGGTCCAGGTTGGCCCGCCCATAATCTGGGAAGGGAACGTTGCGAAAGTCAGGGCATGGTACCCCACCTGGGTGGAAGCCTGCGCCAAGCCTTCCGCGGAAGTGACCACTCCCTGGCCACCTTCTCCAGCGAAACGCACGACGAAGTCACGCATTTCCATGATGAAAATACCTCTCGCGACTAATTACTAAAACGCGGGTAACGATGTGGGTAAAATCGGGGGAAGGGGTTAATAGCTGGGAATGGGACACTTGAGGAAAAGTTCAACCTGAGCGGTGAAGAGCCAGATTTAGAGGCAGAGTTCATATAGGCTGTCAGAGATGGTTGTTGTGCCGTTGGTGCTCAAGGTTTCCCGCGCTATGAGGATGTCTGCCGGTCGCGGGAACTTCCGGGGGTGTGCCAACCCACAATGTGTTATTGGAAACTTCTGGAAATATATCACCGTCGAAATAACGTTGTCAATGAACACGCAGCCTAAAAGGTCCGCAAACCAGGTGAAAGGGGCCAACATTGTATGAGTGATGGCACGGTATATCATCTTATAGCGGACTTAACCACGTCATTGCGGCGTTGTTTGATTCAAAGGGCCTATGCTAGAATCCCTGCTATGCCGGATATGAAGGACATCAAATATTGGGTCGCGCTGAACCGGGTGCCCCAGTTGGGCCCGGTCCGATTCAAAAGGTTGGAAGCGCACTTTGGCCGATTGGAGCACGCGTGGAACGCCGGCTTGGCGCAACTTCGCGCCGCCGGGTTGGAAGACCGGCCGGCTCAGGAAGTTCTCGCCGCCAGAGCCCGGGTGGACCCCGATGCCGAGATGGAGCGCCTGGAGAAGGCAGAGGTTAGGGTGCTCGACTGGAACCACACCGTCTACCCGCGCCGCCTCAAGGAGATCCACGACCCTCCCCCGCTTCTTTACGTGAAGGGTGATATCCTGCCGGAGGATGAACGCTCGTTGGCGATTGTGGGCACCCGGAGTCCCACGACCTACGGGCGGGAGGTGGCTTCGACCCTGGCCACGGGCCTGGCCAACAGCGGCATATGTATCATTAGTGGATTGGCCCGAGGCATCGACGGAATTGCGCATCGTGCTACCTTGGATGCCGGCGGCAGGACCATCGCAGTGGTGGCCAACGGGTTGGACATGGTTTATCCGGGGGAGCACACCGAGCTTGCCAGGCAGATCCAAGCCCACGGCGCTGTCGTTTCCGAGTATCCGTTGGGCGTGCGGCCCGACGCCAAAGGTTTTCCCCGGCGCAACCGGTTGATCAGCGGAATGAGCCTTGGATCCCTGGTTGTAGAGGCCGCTGAAGGCAGCGGGGCCCGTTGGACCGTGTATCATGCCCTGGAGCAAGACCGAGAGGTTTTCTGTGTCCCCGGCAGTATTTTCTCTCCGGCCAGCGGCTTTACCAACCGAATGATTCAGGAAGGCGCCAAGCTGGTGTCAAATCACCGGGACGTTCTGGAAGAGCTGAATCTGGGCACACTTGGTCAGCCGGTCGCGGCCCGCCAGGGAGAATTACCCTTCGACCCGGCAAAACCGGACGCGGCAAAACTGGGTTCGAGCGATTCGGATAGGCCAGAGCCCGAAGTTCCCACGGCCGCAAGTACGGAACCACTGGACCCCGAAGAAGCGGCAATATTGCAACACATAGAGGCAGAGCCCCTGCACATCGATGATTTAGGACGCAAGGCCGGCCTGCCGATAACGTCGGTAAGCTGCGTCTTGACCATGCTGGAACTCAAGGGCATGGTTAAACAGGTTGGATGTATGCATTACATTCGAACTCGGGAGGTAGCGGGAGTCTATGCCCGTTAAATCGAAGGCGCCGAAAGCAGCGGCGGCGGTGAAACCAACGGCGAAAGGCAAAACTTCCGGGAAGGCCAATGGTAAACCCGCTGCCAGCCGGAAGACAGCGACCCGGAAGACAGCGACCCTGAACGCCGCCGGCAAAAGCCTGGTGATCGTAGAGTCACCGGCAAAAGCCCGCACCGTCGGCCAGATTTTGGGCAGGAAGTACGTGGTTACCGCTTCCCAGGGCCATGTCCGGGACTTGCCCAAGGGCAAGATGGGCGTTGACCTGGAACACGACTTTGAGCCCTCCTACGTGACCATGCGGGACAAGATGGCCCTGGTCAAGGAGATAAAAAGGGCCGGTGATGAGGCCGCCGAGATTTACCTGGCTACCGACCCGGACCGGGAGGGCGAGGCTATATCCTGGCACTTGCAGACCGCCGCCGGCTGGGACAACCAGGCATCCAAACCGCTCAAGCGGGTGGTCTTCCACGAAATCACCAAGGATGCCGTGGAAGAGGCTTTCAAGAACCCTCGCGAAATTGACATGAAGCTGGTCAACGCCCAGCAGGCCCGCCGCGTGCTGGACCGGCTGGTGGGCTATCAGATTAGCCCGCTCCTGGGCAAACGGGTGCAGCGGGGTCTCTCCGCCGGGCGGGTCCAGTCGGTTGCCCTGCGTCTGGTCACAGACCGGGAGCGGGAAATCCTGGCCTTTGTGCCGGTGGAATCCTGGACGCTGGACGCCCAATTGCACAAGGAAACCGACCCGGCCGACAAGCTGGACCTGTTTTCCGCCACCCTTCACTCGATCAAGGGCAGCCGCAACCGGCTGAACATTCCGGTCGAGGAAGATGCCCGCAGGTATGAGGCGGAGTTGAAGGACGCTGCCTATTCCGTGGCCGACGTGCGGAAACGAGAGGTGCGGCAGCGGCCCGCTGCTCCCTTCACCACCAGCACCATGCAGCAGGAAGCGGGGCGCAAGTTCCGTTTCACCGCCCAGCGAACAATGGCGGTGGCCCAGCAGTTATATGAAGGGTTGTCGGTGGGGAAGGAAGGCTCAGTGGGCCTGATTACCTACATGCGTACTGACTCGGTCCAGGTAGCCGAGACGGCGCTGCACGAAGCTCGAGAATACATCGGGGGCAAGTACGGGAAGGAATACCTGCCCGACAAGCCCCGCGTTCATCGCACCAGGGCTAAGGCGGCCCAGGAAGCCCACGAAGCCATCCGGCCAACCTCGATAAACCGGGACCCGGAGTCGCTGAAGTCCTACTTGACCGCCGAACAGCACCGGCTTTACCAGCTAATCTGGGCGCGGATGCTGGCCAGCCAGATGGCCGACGCCCGCTCCGACGCTACCACGGTGAACATCGATGCTGCCTGCAAGCCGCCTGCCAACACCCCCGACCAGACTGGCCGCGTTTTTAACTTCCGGGCCACCGGCTCGGTGCTCAAGTTCCCCGGCTTCCGCACCCTGTACCTGGAAAGCCGGGACGAAGGAGACGCCGAAGAGAGACGCAACTCCCTGCCGGAGTTGGCGGCCGGCAACCGGCTCAACTGCCAGCAGTTGGAGGCGTCGCAGCATTTTACCCAGCCGCCGCCCCGTTTCACCGAGGCGACCCTGATTAAGTCTATGGAAGAAAGGGGGATCGGCCGCCCCAGCACCTACGCCCCCACCATCGGCGTGCTGCTCGCCCGCAGCTACGTATTGAAGGAACAGAACGCCCTACACCCAACCGAGTTGGGCATTACCGTTTCCGACTTGCTGACCCAGTTCTTCGCCAACGTGATGAACCTGGACTTCACCGCCCAGATGGAAGAGAAGCTGGACGAGGTGTCCCAGGGGGAACGGGATTGGGTGCCTATGCTGCGGGAGTTCTACGACCCGTTCGCCAAAGATTTGCTTTCGGCTAACGAAAATATGCCACGGGTGAAGCCGGAGGATGAGGCCACCGACGAAATCTGCGAGAACTGCGGCAGCCCAATGGTCATCAAGGCCGGCCGCTTTGGCCGCTTTGTCGCCTGCACCGGCTACCCCAAGTGTCGGACTACTCACCCGCTCAAGAAAACTGAGGATGGGGCGGATAGCTCCGAGGCCGACGTCGCCACCGATGAGGTTTGCGACCAGTGCGCCAAGCCAATGGTCATCAAGACCGGGCGTTTCGGCAAGTTTATGGCCTGCACCGGATACCCTGTTTGCAAGGCCACCCGCCCGATGAAAACCGGCGCAATCTGCCCCAAGTGCGGCGGCGATATCGTGGAACGCCGTTCACGGGGTCGGGGCCGTTCTTTCTATGGCTGTTCCAAGTATCCCGAGTGTGACTTCATTTCCAACCGCAAGCCGGTGCTCAATCCTTGCCCGGAATGCTCTGGAATGATGGTGGAGTCGGGCCGGGACCGGGTCTCCTGTACTGTTTGTAGCTGGACGGAAGCGGTTCCGGAACACTCCGAGGAATCCGCGGAAGAACTGGCCGTCGTGGGCGATTAACCCCCCAGGACCTGGAAATATGACCAACGAAACCCCTGAATCTCAGCAGGCTGCCGACGGTCCGGACATCCGGTCTGCGGACACCTCCAGCCTGGACCGGTTCGACGCGCAGGTCGCCCGGTTCCCGGCGTATATTCGGGGACAGCGGGGCCTCTCGGAAAACACCCTCCGGGTTTACCAGGCCGACCTGGAAGCGTTCCGCCGGTATCTGGAAGCTGAGGGTCCGGATTTCATGGAAATGGACCGGAACATGCTGCGGGGATACCTGGCCTGGTTGGCCACGGAGGGCCGGGAATCTCGCCCGGGAGACTCAACCCGGCGCAAGGGTGAACATTCCGGTTACGCCCGGGTCAGTATTGCCCGTAAGCTCACAGTCCTCCGCGTCTTTTATCGTTTCCTTGTCCAGGAAGGGTTGTTTTCTGCCAGTCCCCTTCCTTCGGGACGCAGTTTCCGCGTCAAGGTGGAAAAAAGTCTTCCTGACTTCCTGGGCCAACAGGAAGTTGAGGAGTTGGTGGAAGCGCCGGCCGAGGACACTCCATTAGCGGCACGGGACCGGGCCATACTGGAAGTGCTGTATGCCTGCGGCGCTCGTTTGGGCGAGGTCCAGACCCTTGACCTGGCCGATCTCGATTTGGACCAGCGGCAGTTTCTGGTGCGAGGCAAAGGCTCCAAGGAAAGGCTGGTGCTGTTCGGTCAGCCTACTGAAGCCGCACTGCGAACGTATTTGCAAGACGCTCGACCCAGGTTGACCGCCACTTCAACTACGGCGCTGTTTGTTAACCGGTACGGGGAACGATTGTCCCGCCGCAGCATCGAGAGGATCGTGCATCGCTACGGAGTGCGGTCGGGCGCCAAGGGTGACGTTCATCCCCACACCCTTCGGCATACCTTTGCCACCCACATGTTGGAGGGAGGAGCCGATCTCAGGGTGATCCAGGAACTGTTGGGCCATTCCAGCCCATCTACTACCCAGATTTACACCCACGTAACCAAGCGGGAAGCCAGGACATCCTACTTGAGACACCACCCCCGTTCCGACGCGAAACTCGAATCGGCGACCGCGAAACCCGAACCGGCGACCGAAGCCGAGGCCTAGAGGGGTTGGGGCTATGACCAGGATCCTGGTTCTCAACGGGCCGAATCTCAACATGTTGGGCCGGCGTGACCAATCCATCTACGGATCGAAAACCCTGGATGAAATCAACCAGGAAGTTCAAAAGCTGGCCGATGCTTTGGGCGTGGAAGTGGAGTATTACCAATCCAACCTGGAAGGGGAATTGGTGGACCGGATCCAGGAGAACTGGGGAAAGGTGCAAGGCATCATTGTCAACCCCGGTGCTTTGACCCACTATGGTCTGTCTCTGAAGGATGCCTTGATAGATTCTCGGGCGCCGGTGGTGGAGGTCCACCTCGGGAACCCCTACGCCCGGGAGCAGTGGCGCCGGCATTCGGTTATCACTGATATCGCCCGCGGCCAGATTGCGGGGTTTGGTTGGAGAGGCTATACTTCGGCGTTGGAGATGTTGGCCGCGTTGATCAAGGAGGAAGAGAATTGATCAAAGACCGTCTGGACCAAATGGTCGCCCGCTTGGAAGAGAAAGAGCTGGACGGCATTTTAATCTCAGCCCCGGAAAACCGGCATTATATGTCGGGTTTTACCGGCTCGGCGGGCTACTTGTTCATTTCCCGCGGCAAGACGGTGTTGGTCACCGACTCCAGGTACACCGAGCAGGCAACCATGCAGGCCCCCGAATACGATGTCGTGCAGATTCGGGGCGGCTGGGACTGGTTGGTCGAATTATTGACCGCCAAGAGCGTTCGACGGTTGGGCTTCGAAAGCCAGGACATGACCGTCTCAACCTATGAAAACCTCCTGGAAGCGCTGAAGAAGGACCAGGCGACCGCCGGTGTCTCACTCGTGGCGGCTTCCGGCCTGGCTGAAGAGCAGCGGGTTACCAAGGACATCGGAGAGCTTTCGTCGTTGCAGCTGGCCATTGATGCGTCGGATGCCGCCATGGAGGCGGTCTGCCCGAACATCAAAGAGGGCATGACCGAGAAGGAAGTGGCTTGGCGCATGGAAATGGCCATGCGGGACTTTGGCGCAGACGGCATCAGCTTTGACACCATCGTGGCTGCGGGACCCAACGGGGCCATGGCCCATCATCGCCCTTCGGACCGGGAGATTCTCGCTGGCGAACCCATCGTTATCGACATGGGCGCAAAAGTTGGTGGCTACTGCTCGGATATCACCAGGACGGTTCTGGTGGGCGAGCCGGATGACACCTTCCGGAAGATTTACGACATTGTACTGGGCGCCCAATTGACCGCCATCCATACGGTGCGGCCGGGTATGACCGGCGAAGAGTGTGACGGCCTGTCGAGAGACGTCATTGACCAGGCGGGCTACGGCGACAACTTCGGGCACAGCCTCGGCCATGGTGTCGGTCTTGCCGTGCATGAAAACCCCAGGGTTTCCCCCAGGTCCACGGACTCTTTGGATCCCGGCACGGTGTTTACCGTGGAGCCCGGAATCTACGTTTCCGGCTGGGGCGGCGTACGGATTGAAGACATTGTGGTCCTGGGCGAACAGGGAGCCACCCCTCTGAGTAAAGCATCCAAGTGAGGCGTCGCGCGCCCAAAACCCGATTTTTCGGCTGATTAGACCTGGGCAGTGTTGGGCAGAGGCTAGTACTCAGTCAACTTGGTTTTAGCATTTGTTTAAGAAAACGGACAATTAGGCTATCCTACCTGGTGGGAAGTGTTGTTGGCGGGGGTGGCAGTGATGGTCAGGGACAAGTACGCAGTGCGGCTGGCGCTGGAACAACGGGAAGAACTCGGACGTCTGATTCGGGTTGGGAAACACACGGCCCGAGTCACCGCCAGGGCCCGGATTCTCCTCAAGAGCGACGACGGTTGGCGGGCTCCCCAAGTGGCTGAAGCTGTGGATGTGGCCCTGGGCACCGTGTACCGGGTCAAGCAGCGCTTTACCGAAGAAGGGTTGGCCGGGGTTCTGAAGGACCGTCCCCAGGCCAACCGGCGCCGGAAGCTGGACGACCGGGGCGAGGCCCACCTGATCGCCCTGGCTTGCAGCCCGCCGCCGGCAGGGCATGACCACTGGACCCTGCGCCTGCTGGCTGGCAAGGTGGTGGAGTTGAAGTTGGCCTCCTCCATGTCCCACGAAGGGGTGCGCAAGCGTCTCAAAAAAACGATCTCAAGCCCTGGCAGAAGAAGGAATGGTGCATTCCCAAGGTGAGCGCGGAGTTCGTGGCCAACATGGAGGACCTGCTGGACCTCTACGCCGAACCCTATGACCCCCGACGGCCGGTGGTCTGCTTCGACGAGACCTCGACCCAGTTGTTGGCCGAGACGCGGCCATCTCTGCCGCCCCGGCCCGGAATTCCGCTGCGGCAGGACTATGAGTACCGGAGGGAGGGCGTCCGCAACCTGTTCCTGACCTGTGAGCCGCTGGCGGGCTGGCGTCACGTGGCGGTGACCCAGCGGCGCACGATGGAGGACTTCGCCCATCAGATGCGTTGGCTGGTGGACGAAGCTTATCCGGATACCCCGGTGGTGCGGGTGGTCATGGACAACCTGAACACGCACCGTCCGGCGTCCCTGTACGAGACGTTCCCGGCGGCAGAGGCCCGGCGGATTGCCAAGCGGCTGGAGTTCCACTACACCCCCAAGCACGGAAGTTGGTTGAACATGGCGGAAATCGAGTTCAGCGTGCTATCCCGCTCCTGCTTGAAGCAGCGACTCCCCGACGAGGCGGCCCTCCGCCGGGAAGTCCATGCTCTGGTTAAGGAACGCAACGCCGCCCAAGCCACTATCCAATGGAGGTTCAACACCCGGGACGCCCGAACCAAACTTCACCGTCTTTACCCTTTTGATTCCAAGGTTGACTGAGTACTAGGATATGAGCATAAATTTCAGCGATTTGAGCCGTGGGTTGGTGATCGAGCTAGAAGGCCAACCGTGGCAGGTGATGGATTACGAGCGCCACAAAATGCAGCAAAGGGCGCCCGTTACCCGCATCAAACTCAAGAACCTGATATCCGGCGCTGTCGTTGAGCGTACTTTTCAACGATACGACACAGCCTTTTCCCTGGCGGACATGGACAACCGGCAAGTCCAATACCTGTACACCGACGGGGAATTCTTCTACTTTCTGGACCTCGAGTCCTATGACCAGTTTGAACTGACCCGGGAACTTCTGGGATCTAACCTGGACTACCTGAAAGAGCAGATGGTGGTGGAATTGCTTTTGTACAAGAGCGCCCCCATTACCGTCAATCTCCCGACCCACGTTGAGTTGGAAGTTAAAGAGACGCCGCCTGCCTTCCGGGGGGACACCGCCCAGGGCGGGAATAAACCCGCGACGTTGGAAACCGGCCTACGAATTACCGTGCCAATGTTCGTTACCATCGGAACCGTGGTGCGTGTTGACACTCGCAACGGGGAGTATACCGAGCGGGTTAGCTGAGGCCGTGTCCGTTTATACTGTTGCCCAGGTAACCTCCCATCTGCGCGAGAAGCTGGAGTCAGACCCCCTGTTGGCCGATCTGTGGGTGCTGGGTGAGGCTTCTAACCTTCGTGTCTCCGCCGCTGGCCATTCCTATTTCTCTCTGAAAGACGAGCAAAGCCTTCTCCGTTGTGTCATGTTCAAAGGGCAGCCGGGGTCCGAATTGCTGATGGACGGCGCTTCGGTTTCGGCCCACGGGCACATTTCCTTCTACGAAAGGGGCGGGACAACCGACTTCGTCGTCGACCTCGCCATGCCGCAGGGTATGGGAGAACTTGCCCTCGAGCTGGAACGGCTGAAAAGGAAGCTGGAACAAGAAGGGCTATTCCTGGCCAGCCGCAAACGGGCCTTGCCCCGGTTTCCCGAGTATGTGGGTTTGGTCACGTCTCCGTCGGGATCGGTGTTGCACGACATTGAGAATGTGATCCGGCGTCGTTACCCATTGGTGGAACTGCTTCTGGCGCCCACCGTCGTGCAGGGTCCGGATGCCGCCCCTGCGATCATAAAAGCGCTGGAACGATTGAATCAGGATGGGCGGGCCGAGGTTGTCATAATCGCTCGGGGCGGCGGGTCCCTGGAGGACTTGTGGCCCTTCAATGAGGAATCGGTTGCCCGCGCGGTTTACGCCAGCCGCGTTCCCGTGGTGAGCGCCATAGGGCATGAGACCGATTTCACCATCATCGACGAAGTCGCCGACCTGAGGGCTCCCACTCCGTCGGCTGCAGCGGAGTTGGTGGTGCCCGATAGCCGGGTGCTGCGCCGGCAGGTCTCCGAACTTGAGGAGCGGTCTAGGCGAAACGTCGTCCTCCTCCTGAACAACCGCCGTGATGGGGTGGTGGCTTTGGCTAGCAGGATGGAAGCCGGCCTTCCTGATGCCGAAAACTGGCGCCGGCGGGTAGACGATCTGGCCCGGGTAGCCAACACTGCGATGGTGAACCATATTGCCTTGGCGAAATCCAGGGTTCATAGCCTGGACGTCCAACTGGGCGCCCTCAACCCGGTGGCCACGC
The DNA here is from genome assembly GCA_965226825.1 of Dehalococcoidia bacterium. Taxonomy (GTDB): domain Bacteria; phylum Chloroflexota; class Dehalococcoidia; order Lucifugimonadales; family UBA3495; genus Io17-Chloro-G2. Next base: position 1,213,173 of record CBDDED010000003.1, on the reverse strand, counting down.
TGAACCGGGGATTTTCAGTGGTCGAGCGCGCCGACGAACGGCAAGTGGTGACCAGCAAAGACCATGCGCCCGATGGCGCTCCATTGGTCATCACTGTTTCCGACGGAGCATTTTCGGCTACCGTGGGGTCCTCCGCGGGCCCTGTCTCGCCGGTGAAAAAACGCCAGGCAGCGCCCAAGAAAACGGCGAAGACAACGGCAATGAGACAGTTGCTGTAGGGTCCTCGCGAACAGATCCCTTCCAAGTGCAGAGCAGGAGACCAAGCCAATGGCCGAGACCTCCAACCCCGATCCGGATGCGCCAATTGAGTCCTTGTCTTTTGAGCAGGCCTTTCAACGGCTTGGTGAGCTGGCCGAAGCGCTCGAAGCGGGAGGTCTTACCCTGGCTGACGCCGCCTCCCGCTATGAGGACGGAATGATTCTGGTCCGCCGGTGCAACCAATTGCTGGACCAGGCGCGGTTGAAAATCACGACGCTCAAAGACGCCTATACCCGGGAGGCTGAAGAAGAGCTGTCGCCGGGGTTTGACGAAGATGAGGTCTGAAGGAGCCTGACTTCCGGTGTTGAAAATTGGGTGGTTTTCTACCGGCAGGGGTGAAGGGTCCCGCGGCCTGCTCTCGTTGGTCCAAGGCCACATTGCCAAGGGCGGTTTGGACGCGGGCATCGATTTTGTATTTAGCAACCGCGAACCCGGGGAAGCTGAAGGCTCAGACCAGTTCTTCAGACTAGCCGGCGAATATGGGTTGCCCCTGGAATACCTTTCGTCGGTAAAATTCGCCCGGGACCTCGGCAAACCTTTCCGCCAGGTGCGAGAGGCCTACGACAGCCAGGTAATGGACCGGCTGGCCGGTTACCGGCCCGACGTGTGTGTTCTGGCCGGGTATATGCTCATCATCAGCGGGCCGATGTGCCGGCGCTACCCGCTTCTGAACCTTCATCCTGCCCTGCCTGACGGTCCAATTGGCACCTGGCAGCAGGTGATTTGGTCCCTCATTGAAACCAGGGCCGAGCTGACCGGGGCCATGGTTCATCTGGCTACCGAAGATGTTGATCGTGGCCCGGTGGTTTCCCATTGCACCGTCCCAATCTCCGGTGAACGGTTCGCCCCTTTGTGGGAGGGGGTGAAGGGGATTGACCTGGAGGCGGCTAAAGAGTCCTGGGGGGAAGAGTTCCCACTCTTTCACCTGATCCGGGCATCCGAATACCAAAAAGAGCCTTACCTGCTGTTGGAAACCTTGCGCGCGGTTTCCGCGGGCCGGGTGTTGGTCGGGCATGGCGAGTCTGACGGCGCTTCGAGACATAACTTGGCGACTACCGGCACCCGAGGATTGAACCTGGACGCGGAGATCCTGCAAGCCATGTCCTTGGATGGGGTGAAGGCGACCGGTTAGGCCAATTTCCGGTCCTCGTCACGCGGTTCAAACCAGACCTGCTCCAGGACTTGCCCATCCCTGCCGATCAGGGCGGGGGGTTTTGCCCCTTCAATGCACTCCCGGTCAACCACGCATCGGACTGCGTTATCCATGGATGGAACCTCGTACATCGCGTCAAGAAGGACGTCTTCGATGATGTAACGAAGGCACCGGGCCCCGGTGGGGTGGCCAACAGCGCTGTCTGCCGCCGCCTCGAGCCCGTCCGGAGTAAACTCCAATTCGACGCCGTCTATGCTGAATAAATGTTGATACTGTTTTACTACGGCGTTTTTGGGCTCGGTGAGGACCCTTAACAGGTCGTCTCTGTCCAAAGGGTCCAGACCTACGGTGACTGGCAGGCGGCCCACCAACTCCGGGATCATGCCATACTCCACCAGGTCCTTCGCCGTCATCTGGCTCAGCAGGTTTTCCCCGGCGCTTTCGGCGCCCCGGCTGTCGGCCAGGAACCCTAGTCTCGAAGTTCCGGCGCCCAACCTGCGGGAAACCACTTCCTCCAGCCCCTGGAAGGAACCTCCGCAAATAAACAGGATGTTCCGGGTATCTATTTGCACCAGTTCCTGATGGGGGTGCTTGCGCCCCCCTTGTGGAGGGACGTTGGCGATGCAACCTTCGATGATTTTGAGCAACTCTTGTTGTACACCCTCGCCAGAAACGTCCCGGGTGATGGAGCGGTTGCCCCCTTCCTTGCGTGCAATCTTGTCCAATTCGTCGATGTAGACGATTCCTTGTTCCGCCAGGGAGACGTCCCAATCGGCAGCCTGGATTAGCCTCAACAGGATGTTTTCCACATCCTCGCCAACGTAACCGGATTCGGTTAGAGAGGTGGCGTCACACACCGCAAAAGGGACGTCCAGGGTGTGGGCCAGGGTGTCTGCCAAGAGGGTTTTGCCGCAGCCGGTGGGACCGATCAGCAGGATGTTGGCTTTCTCCAGGTCCACCGTGGAAGGGTTAGCTTCGTCCAGGGACCTTTTGAAATGGTTGTAAACGGCTACGCTGAGGATTTTTTTGGCCTTGTCCTGGCCGATTACGTAGCTGTCCAGGCTGGCGTGAATCTCTTTGGGCACCGGCGGCGTGTTGGGTTGCCGGGGAGATGAAGGAGAAATTTCTGGTGGGGCATCCTCGTCTATGAGTTGACCGAGGACGCGTACGCACTCATAGCAGACGGTTGACTGACCGGCGACGAAGAAATTGGAACGTGGTTGATTCTTGCCACAAAACGGACATGCGGAAACACTAGGTCCACCTCTACCATTTGCCGCCACACACTCCCCCACAGGGCAGGAGAAGTCCCTGCCCGACCCATGGATGCCGTTAGGAAGCTTGAGCCCCGTCGGAACTGGCTGAATCGTCCGAGCTGTCAGAGTCCTTCGTCGCCTGGCTGCCCAGGATCTCGTCTACCAGGGAGTATTCCACGCCTTGTTCTGCCGTCAGGTAGAAGTCGCGGTCGGTGTCCCTGGCAATCTTGTCGTAGGTCTGCCCGGTGTTTTCCGACAAGAGGGTGCGTATTTTGTCTTGCAAACGAAGAATTTCCCTGGCGGCAATTTCGATGTCGCTGGCTTGCCCCTGGGCGCCTCCCATGGGCTGGTGCATGTGAATTGTCGAGTTCGGCAGGGCGTAGCGCTTACCCTTTTTTCCGCCGGAGAGCAGGACGGTGGCCATGCTGGCTGCCATGCCCAGGCAGATGGTGGAAACTTCAGGATTTACCAACTGCATGGTGTCGTAGATCGCCAACCCCGAACTGATCACGCCGCCGGGGCTATTGATGTAGATGTTGATTCCCTTATCGGGGTCTTCCCGCTCCAAGTACAAAAGCTGGGCGATGATGGTGTTGGCCACCTGATCGTTGATCTGAGTGCCAAGAAAAATGATCCGCTCTTTCAACAACAGGGAATAAATGTCGAAGGCCCGTTCGCCTCTGGGGCTGGTCTCAATGACCATGGGGACGATGCTTTGAGGAACGGTCAACCCGGAGAGCGAAGTAATTTGACCAAACTGGTACGGGCTGGTTTGGAATTGGTTGTCGGGGTCAGTTAGCATTGGGATCCGCTCCTTCTTCTTCTGCCGCCGATTCTTCGGTGGGGTTGTCTTCGGATGTTTGAGCCTTGGCCTCATCGTTGTCGCCCTGGGCTATCCCCACCAACCATTCCATGACCTTGCGATTGAACAAGGAAGAGCGTAGGGATTGCCGGGCTTGCTCGTTGGAAACGGCCCGCCGGACCGAATCCATAGCTTCTCCGGAATTTGACACCAGGGACTCTATTTCGGCGTCAACGTCTTCTTCGGAAACTTCGATTTCTTCCGCTTCAGCCACTTTGCGGAGCACCAAGTAGGTCTTGAGCCTTTCCTCCGCGGCCGGCCTCATCTCCTCTTGCCATTCTTCCGCGGATTTTCCAAGGTAGCTGAGGTAGGTCTCCATGTCCAATTGCTGGCCGCGGATGGCCCGTTCCCGGTCTTGCCTCATCATGTCCAGTTCTTGCTGATAAATCAGCGCCGAAGCCTGGATAGTGGAGATCTTCAGCAATTCATTCAAAGTGGACTGCTCAAGCTGTTGCAGGGCATTCGCCTCACGGTCGGCCGTCAACCGCTGGCGGATGTCGCCCCTGAGGTCCTCCAGCGTGTCGTAGCCGTCCCGTACTCCTTTGGCGAATTCATCGTCCAATTCGGGAAGCGCCTTGGCCTTGATGGAATGCACAGATACGGACATTCGGCATTCCTGGCCGGCGTATTGGGTTTGAGCGGAGTCATCCGGTACGGGCAGGGAGAAATCCTTTTCCTGCCCTTCAGTCATGCCCTCCAGGTATACCGAAAATCCTGGCAAAGGCAGGGGATTGTCTTGTTGCAGGATGAAGTCGATGCCGTCGTCGTCAATTACGGATTCGCCAAGGATGGAGCCTTTTACACTGATGTTTAGCAGGTCTCCGAACTGAGCGGGCCGGTCCGCCGGGTCCCAGGGCGCCGACTCAAGGCGGAGTTGCTCCACGATCTCATCCACCTGTTCGTCGGTTACCTCAACCGGCTCCCGCTCCAGCCTGATGGCGCGGAAGTCACCCAACTCAACTATGGGCTCGAGGGGAACAACGGCTTTGAACTGGACCGGCTCCATTTCCACCAGTTCCAGTTGCGGTTCCGAGAACGCCTGAAGGTCCTCGTCTTTTAGCACTTGGTCCAGAGTCTCAGGAATCATAAATTCCAAGGCTTCTTGGACCAACGCGGCGCGTCCGACGTGGTTCTCCACTATGGCGCGGGGGGCTTTGCCGGGCCGAAATCCCGGGATCTGAACACGGGTCACCAATCGCCGGTACGAACGAGTGAGGAAGGGTTCCTCATCGGCGATGTCCATGGCGATGCTGAGGGTTACCTCGGTGGGATTTTCCGACTCCTTGGTGACGTTCAACGGCGGCTATCTCCGTCGGTTACAATCTACAGCCGCCCTGCTCCGGATCAGGAGTCAGAACGGCCGACCGCCCAGAAGTATAGCATAACCACGGCGGCCTTAAAAGCTGAACGGTGCATAGCAACAGGGCAATCACCGCCCGACACCCTCTAAGAAGTCCAACGCCCATTCTTCAAGAAGCCCAACGCCGAAAAAGCTGAACGCCAAGGAATGCACCACGGTCGTTTTAGCGGCACGACGGTTGGGTTGTCGCCGCCGCATGTGATCCGGTGTTTAAGTACAAATACTACATTGAGTTCCAAAATTTCTTAAAATTCAGACCAAAATTGGTTGACATTCAAGTTTCTTGGTTGTTAACTTGAGGCACATGCTGATGAGCCGAAAGAATTTGTTTGCTGCATCCGTTTCCGGCGGCGTTTCCCTTATTCATCGGGAGCCGCATTGGTACTAGTGTCGTTGGACCGGCCAATTGACTCAGCTGGAGACTCGTCCCGGTGGCCGGACTTGCCAGGCTTCTCGGGCGGTCCAGCCGGTGGTGGGGAAGGTTCCGCGCAACAACGCGGCTTCCACCGGCCGGTGCTGGTCCAAGAGGTCTTGGAGAACCTGGACCTGAATTCTGAGGGCGTTTATCTGGATGCTACGGTCGGCGAAGGCGGCCACTCCCTCGGAATTCTAAATGCTACTTCCCCAAACGGCAGGGTGGTGGGTTTGGACCTGGACCCCAGATCCCTCGATGAGGCTATCCGGCGTTTGGAACCCTTTGGCGACAGGTTCATCGGAGTCAGAGAAAACTACGCCCAAATGGGCGAGGTATGCGGGTCTTTGGGAATCGAAAAAGTAGACGGCGTTCTGATGGACCTGGGATTTTCCTCCCGCCAGATAGAAGAACCGGGGTACGGGTTGAGTTTCCAGAAGGATGAACCCTTGGACATGAGGTTCAATCCAGGGCAATCGCTCACCGCCGCCGAGATAGTCAACACCTACCCGCAGGATGAATTGGCGGACATCATCTACCGCTTCGGTGAGGAACGGAGATCCCGGACCATCGCCCGGGCTATTGTTCGAGCTAGGCCCTTACACACAACCCGGGAACTGGCCCAGGTTGTCGCCGGTTCGATGGGCGCCGGCGCCAGAACGAGGCGGGCCAACGTTCATCCCGCCACCCGCACCTTTCAGGCCCTGAGGATTGCGGTTAACGACGAGTTGGAAAACTTGCAGGCCGGGTTGACCGAGGCGGTCAACGTGCTGGAGCCCCTGGGGCGGCTGGTGGTCATCAGCTACCACAGCCTTGAGGACAGGATCGTCAAAACCGGGCTGGCCCGTGAGGCCGCGACCTGCATCTGCCCTCCCGCCGTGCCCCAGTGTGTATGCGGGCACCAACCGACTATGAAGAACGTAACGCGTAGAGTTATTAAGCCCTCCGCTGAAGAGCAAAGGGCCAACCCCAGGAGCCGGAGCGCCCGGATGCGAGTGGCGCAAAGGCTCGGATAACTTCCGAGTTTTCCAAGTTCTCTCCGGGGCAATTTTGCCGGGATGGGTGATGTTGGATGTTAGGACGGTGGCAACGTGGTTAAGGAGATCTATTACACGGGTTTAGACGTGGGTTCCAGCAATGTCTGCTCGGTCATCGCACGCGTCGGGACCGAGGGGGAGTTGAAGGTTCTGGGTATTGGCGCGGTCCCTTCCGAAGGGATGGAAAAGGGGCGTATCGCAAACATCGAACAGGTTCAAGCTTCGGTCAAGGCTTCTCTGGATGACGCCCGGCGATACATTGGCAAGGGAGTGGTATCCGGAGTGTTTGCCGGCGTGGGCGGCGCCAATACTTCGTTCGTCAACGCCCAGGAAGTGCTGAGCAACCCGGGCAACGCAGACGGCATCTCCGACGAAAAGTTGCAACAACTAATCCAGTTGTCCCATCCCAACACCGACAAGAGCCGGGAATTCCTCCACATTATTCCCACCGGTGTTCAATCGGATGGGCTCTCCGGCTCGAGAGGCTCCGTTGGTGTACACAGCGGCCAGGTGGTGTTGGGCGCCCACGTGGTGACCGCTGATGCGATGGAACTGAAAGACACCAGGAAGGTGGTCCAGGCCATCAAGGTTCCGATGCGTCGAATGGTGTTGCAGTCGTTGGCGGCGGCGGAGGCCACGCTTTCCGGCCACGAGCGCCAATTGGGCACGGTGTTGGTGGACATTGGGGGCGGGACCATTGACATGGTGATCTATGACCAGGGCAGTCCATATTATTCGGCGGTCATTCCGGTCGGAGGCGACCAACTCACCAAAGACCTATCGTGCGCAATTAAAGTCCCCTGGTCGGTGGCTGAAGACATGAAGGTCAAATGGGGATGCGTCATGGACGAGTTGGTCAACCCTGATCAGGAGATGGTTTTGCCTGCAGGGCCAGGCCAGCCCCAGAGGGTGATCCAACGGCAGGCATTGACCGGACCGCTTCAGGCCCGTTTTGAGGAAATGTTGAAGCTGGTGCTCTTGAAGGTGAGGCAATCGGGTCTGCGCAATTTCCCTACCGGTGGACTTGTGATAACCGGTGGCACGGCCGAACTGCCGGGAGTCAAGGAGTTGGCTGAAGAGACCCTGGGCGGACCGGTGCGAATAGCCTACCCCACGGGGATCGCCGGACTGCCGTCCCAATTGAGAAGGCCCATGTTTTCGACCGCAGTGGGGCTGCTTTTGTGGGGGATTCAACATCACGGCGAGAAGGACCCCTACCAGGATTCGGGAAGGAAATCGCGGAAAGGCCGGCCTTTCTGGTCCAGGAAATCCTCTGCCAAGGCGGGCCGCCAGAAGGTGGAGCCGAGTAAACCCGGCGCCGGCTTCAGGGGCGGGGACTCAAGTGCCCCAGGCGTCCCCCAGAAACCCAGCTAGTAGAAACCCAGGTAGTAGCGCCGGAAACAGAAACCGGGAACAACTCGACAAGTGAACAGGGAGGAGATGCTATGGTGTTCGACAATTCAGCCTCGTGGGAGCCAGGTCCTGACATACCGGAGCCACTGGAAAGGGTGCCTGACATTATCGGCGGTGTGCCGCTGATCAAGGTGGTTGGCATCGGCGGCGGCGGCAGCAACGCGGTGAGCCGAATGTTCAAAGACAAGCTGCCCGTGGTGGAGTACTACGCCGTTAACACCGATGGTCAGCATCTGTTCCGGTGTGACGTGGCCCACCGGCTGTCTATCGGTCAGAACCTCACCCGCGGCCTGGGAGCGGGAGCCCAACCCGACCTGGGCCGGCAGGCGGCCGAAGAGAGCCGGCCGGAGATTGAGGCGGCCCTGGAAGGGGCAGACATGGTTTTCCTCGCCGTAGGAATGGGCGGAGGGACCGGGACCGGCGCATCCCCGGTGGTCGCTCAGATCGCCAAGGAGACCGGCGCATTGACCGTAGCCGTGGTCAGCCGTCCCTTCTCCTTCGAGGCGGCCGCCCGTCGGAAGAACGCCGAGGAGGGTATCGCTCGGCTCAAGGACCATGTGGACACGCTGATAGTAATACCCAATGACCGGCTGCTTGAGATGAATACCAACGTCGACCAGACCTATACCTGGGAAGATGCGTTGAAGACCGCGGACTCGGTGCTGCATCAAGGGATCCAGGCCATAGCCGAAGTGGTCACGGTGCCCGGGGAAATCAACGTTGACTTCGCCGACGTCAAGACCATTCTTTCCAACGCCGGTCCCGCCTGGTTGGCGATTGGCCGGGGCTCCGGGGAAAGGCGGGCCATAGAAGCCGCCAAGATGGCCACCAAGAGTCCTTTGTTGGACATTGCCATGGAAGGGGCCAAGCGCGTTTTGTTCGTCATCAGCGGGGGAGCGACCCTCAGCCTCAAAGAGGTCCAGGAAGCTGCCGACGTAGTTTCGGAGATGGCAGACCCCGAAGCCAACATAATCTTCGGAACCAGCCGGGACCCCAAGCTGGAAGACGAAGTGAAAATAACCATGGTAGCGGCGGCATTCCCAATGCTCCAGGACCAGCAGGCAGCCAGGGAAGCTGAGTTTGACAGGCTGCTTCAGGACGTAATTCCGGGATCTGAAGAGGAGCTGGACGTGCCGTCGTACTTGCGCCGTCAATCGGGGTACAAAGGTCGGGGGATGTTCCGCTAATCCCCCGTACGGATCTACGGATCTACGGATCTACGGATCTACGGATCAAGGGCTGCCGGTTGAGCGAGTCTTGCTTGCTGGCGCCCCCTGGCTCTTCCGATTCTACGAGGCTCTCCCTATGGGTCGATGTCGACCCAATGGGGGGCCGGCGACAATCAAACAGGAGTAATATTCTCGGAGGCCTCAACGCACTACTAACAATATTCTACGCACCATAACAGGCGCCGAGAACCACACTAAGGCCGTCCCCTTCGCGGGGCGGCCTCTTTTTTTGCCCGGCGCGCCATGCACGGACGGCTCAACTCCGAGTGACCATTGACTCAGGGTCTTTCGATTATCTTCGAATCCCCCGTCATTCTAGTCGCAACGGGAATCCAGAGCCCTTTTCCCCATCCAACCTGGTTCGTGTTTGCCGGAATCCTCCAGTTGGGACGTCAACCTGTCCACCCGGCGCATCTTAGTTGGCATAACCGTCTTGGTACATGATCAGGGCTCTGGATTCCCGCTGCGGCTGGAATGACGGGGACAATAGAAAGACCCTGCCATAGGTTCGGGTTTCGTTGACTACAGACCCAAAATGGACGTAACATACGTTTGGCATACAATCCGTAGTGGGTTAGGTTGACAATAACACATTATATAGCGTTTTAGATTCATTTTAAATTGGTTTAAGGATTTTAGTAACTCCATGCGTTGCCCCCACTGCGGGTCCGCCGATTCTAAAGTCACCGACTCTCGGGCAGTAGAGAACGGCGTACGTCGTCGGCGGGAATGCGAGGAATGCCGGGCAAGGTTCACCACCTACGAAAGGATCCACGCCACGGCCCTGATGGTTACTAAGCAGGACAATCGCAGGGAAGAGTTCGACCCCAACAAGCTGGCGTCCGGAATACGTAAAGCTTGCGCCAAACGGCCGGTGGCGGCCCGCGCCGTGGAAAAAATGGTTGAAGAGATAGAGACCGAGCTCCACCAACTGGGGCAGGCCGAGGTCAGAACCGACACCCTGGGACGCATGGTGATGGACCGGCTGAAACTCTTGGACCGGGTGGCGTACATCCGATTCGCCAGTGTCTACCGCGACTTTCAGGACATCGATAGCTTTGAAAAGGCCGTCAAAGACCTTCGCGATGACAGTACCCAATTGCCCCTGCTGGACGATGTCCCTATTGTGGTTACAACCCGTCGCCGCCGGGGCAGACCAGCCGTCATCCGCTACCGCACCGAGAACGGCAATGACCCGGCGGATGAAACCCAATCCGTTGAAACCCCGAATGTCCAACAAGGAGACTTGCTAGAATGAACGGAAGCCTGAACCCATCCGTCTTGACTCGACTTTTGGTGCTTAACGGCGAGGTCCACGACTTGGAACGCCAACTGGGCAGTCTTTCGTTGCTGCCGCACTTGGGCCAAAGCCAATTCCAGGGCCAGTTCAGCGTCAATCCAGTGGCCGACTATCAGAATGAAATCGACCGGACTGCCCGGACCAGCCTGGCGACCTGCTGGCTCGGCGAGTCGGACTCCCCTTAATCCACCCCCTACATAGTCCCCTGGTGTACACCATGGCCCTGAAGACACCGGTGCCAGTGGGTTTGTCGCTGTTTGATGGTCACCTGCTTTCAGGCCAATCGCAGCCGAAGGGCCCACGGGTTGTGGGTGAGACGGTCTGATTTCCAAGACCAAGAAGAATCTCCGCATGTTCCATAATTTTCCCATTCCATGACATTTTGGCCTTGACAACCCGTTGACATAAGGTTTCCGGTAGGGATAGAATCCCACTACCCGTCATTGTGGTTGAAGAATTACACTACACACCATGTAGTAGTGCATCCGTAACGGCATAAGGTCACAACGACAGTAAACCTCTAAGTTTTTCGCCGCCGTTCGTTGGGCCCGTTGTATAACGGCGCGAGTATGTGTCAGGCGACACTTTCCCGGCCTAACTCAGCCGGGAAACGCGGCAAACCGCCGCTTGGATCGGTCATTTGCCTTAATGACCGGCAAAATCACTCAGGGAAAAAGAGGTGGGATGGTTGTTCCATTAAGCAGTGGGAGCGCTGTCAACACAGTAGCAGGATCCCACCAGAAGAAAATCACAGCAGCCTTGATTGCTGCTGGCGTCGCGGAAGAGTTGGCCCAGGTTACTCCCGAATTTACCGAAAACTCCAAGGTGGTCATGGACCGGCGGTACCTGTCCAAGGACCGCCAGGGCCGGGTCTTGGAAGACCCTGAAGGAATGTTCCGCCGGGTGGCCCACAACCTCTCCCAAGCGGACCTGAACTACGGGGCTACCGAGGAGCAGCGCCAGGCTACCGAGGAAGAGTTCTATCAGTTGATGCGCCGCCTGGATGCGCTGCCAAACTCACCCACTTTGATGAATGCCGGGCGGGAGTTGCAGCAACTATCGGCATGTTTCGTTCTCCCGGTGGAAGACTCCCTGGACTTCATCTTCGACAAGGTCAAACAGACCGCGCTGATCCACAAGAGCGGCGGCGGCACGGGCTTCTCCTTCAGCCGGCTGCGTCCCGCCGGGGACGTGGTTGGCTCCACCGGGGGAATTGCCAGCGGCCCGGTCAGCTTCATCCGCGCTTTTGACACCGCCACCGACGTGGTCAAGCAGGGCGGCACGCGGCGCGGCGCCAACATGGGAATCCTCAACGTTAACCACCCGGACATTCGAGCGTTCATCAAGTCCAAGGAAGACGGCGTTTATCTGAACAACTTCAACATCTCGGTGGGAGTGACCCGGGAATTCATGGAGAAGGCCAAGGCCGGCTTGGATTTCGACCTGATAAGCCCACGGACCGGCGAGGTTGTGGGACGGGAAAATGCCAGGGAAATCTTCGATTTGATGGCAGAAATGGCCTGGACTACGGGTGACCCGGGCCTGGTGTTTCTGGATGTTATCAATCGCGACAACCCCAATCCCCAACTGGGAACAATCGAAAGCACCAACCCCTGTGGCGAGCAGCCGCTGTTGCCCTACGAGTCGTGCAACCTGGCTTCGGTGAACCTCACCCGTATGGTCAAGTATTCGCCTTCCACCTTCGAAGTGTCCATAGATTGGGACCGGTTGGCTGGGGCGGTACGAACGACGGTCCACCTGCTGGACAACGTCATTGATATGAACCGTTACCCCATCCCGGAAATCGAGGAAATGAGCAAGCTGACCCGCCGCATCGGCCTGGGAGTCATGGGGTTTTCCGACCTGCTGATCCAACTAGGAATTCCGTATGACTCGGAACAAGCCCTGGGAGTGGCCGAACAGGTTATGGGGCGGATACAGCAGGAAACCAATGACGCCTCGGCTGAACTGGCGTCCCGGCGGGGGACGTTCCCGGCTTGGGAAGGCAGCGCCTACAACAAAACGAATACGGGTGGCGTCCTGGGTTCGGGCCCGATGCGCAACTCGGCTCCCACGACCATCGCCCCTACCGGCACCATCAGCATCATCGCCGGGGCCTCCAGCGGCGTGGAGCCGTTGTTCGCCCTTAGCTACGTTCGCAACGTTATGGACAATACCAGGCTCGTCGAAGGCTACCCCTATTTTCAGGCGGTCGCCAGGCACGAGGGGTTTTATTCGCCGGAGTTGATGGAACAACTGGCGGAGAGGGGCTCGCTGGAAACCATCGACGTGCCGCAATGGGTCAAGGATGTCTTCCGCACTTCCCATGACATCAGCCCGGAATGGCACGTACGGATGCAGGCGGCTTTCCAGAAGCACACCGACAATTCTGTATCCAAGACGATCAACTTCCCGAAAGACGCCACGGTGGATGAGGTCCGGCGGGCCTACATGCTGGCCTATGACCTTGGCTGCAAGGGTATTACCGTCTACCGGGATGGCAGCAAGGACGGGCAGGTCCTCTCATTCGCCGGCAGCAAAGAGCATGAAGAACCGGAGCCCAGCCAAACCCTGACGCCCCGGGAACGTCCCCAGACCACCCAGGGGGTCACCGAAAGGGTACGCACCGGGCACGGCAACATGTACGTGACCATCAACTTTGAAGAGGACACCAAGCCGTTTGAAGTGTTTGGGGCCCTGGGCAAAGCGGGTGGGTGCGACTCGGCCCAGCTAGAGGCGATCTCCAGGTTGGTTTCCCTGGCGCTGCGGTCTGGTATCGATCCCGCCAACGTGATCGAGCAGCTTCGGGGTATTACCTGCTGTCCCGCGTGGGACTCGGGCACCCTGGTGCGTTCCAGCCCGGATGCTTTGGCCTTGGCAATGGAACGTCACCTGGACGCGCATGGCCACCGCGCCGGCGCCGGGGATTCCACCGGAACCGCCATGCAGCTTACGTTCACGCCCCAGCCCGTGAGCGCCAACGGCAATGGGCATCAACCGGCTAAAAAATGCCCGGATTGCAACGGGTCGGTGATTTTCCAGGAGGGGTGCCAGAGCTGCGTCGCTTGTGGCTGGAATAAATGTGAATAAGTAAGGAGGGTTGGCGGTCGGCAATCCGCCCCAATAGCACGAAGCCAGAGCGCTTCCGGGCCCTATCGACAGGGTCCTATCAACAGGGTCAGGATAACCGGACCGGGATAGTGGAAGTAGCTAATGCCATTTTTTTGAGAGCAGGCAGGCGTGTGTGGTTGGGTTTGAAGGGATCGCCTTTCATAGTCTGGTAGGAGATCGGGAAATCGCCTGCTTGCCCTCCTCCCTGAAGCCCCCGGCTGGCCCCGGGGGCTTCTTTTTCCTTGGTAAGGAAACACCCCGGCGTCGAAGGCTTAACGACCAGAGAAATGTTAACGGGCTTGTTATCCGTTTACAAGGTGTTTCGGACGCATTGCGGCCCATTGTTGGGCAGCCGTGGCCCGGCGCAAACCGGATTCAGTGCTATAATTCGCCCTTATTCACACGAGCCCGCTTGGCGTTGAAAGCGCCGGGGAACCGGCTCTTGGGGAGAGTTCATGCTTAACGATGCGAAACCGGCAATTGCCATCACCATGGGGGATCCCTGCGGCATTGGCCCCGAGGTGGTGGTCAAAGCCCTAGCGGAGCCGGGTGTCTACGACCTCTGCCGCCCGCTGGTGGTAGGTAATGTCTACGCGATGGAACAGGCGGTCCGCCTTACCGGACTGCCTCTGACAATCAGGGAATCATCGGACCCTGCAGCGGCCGGGTTGGTCCCAGGTGTGGCCGACGTGCTGGACATTCACAACCTCAACCCTGAGGACATCACGGTCGGCGAGATTAGCGTAGCCTGCGGCAAAGCGGCTATGGAGTGGGTCTCAAAGGCCGGCCAACTGGCCATGGATGGAGTGGTACACGGCCTGGCCACCGCTCCATTGAATAAGGAAGCGGCCAGTTTGGCGGGTTTCGAGTCAATAGGACACATGGAGTTGTTGCAGGAACTATCGGGCGCGAAAACAGTCGCCACCATGCTCATGGCCAAGAATCTGCGGGTGGTGCACCTGACCACTCACCGCTCGTTGCGTTTGGCCTGTGATTACGTGAAAAAGGACCGCATCCTGGAATTCCTGGAGTTGACCAACCGGAGCTTTGTGGAGTTTGGCTTCCCCAAGCCAAGCATCGGCGTCGCGGCGTTGAATCCTCACGGTAGCGACGGCGGCCTGCTGGGCGACGAAGAGGCCCAGGAGATAGGCCCGGCGGTGGAATCCGCCCGGAGCCTGGGCATCAACGCGGTTGGACCCGTTCCGGCTGACGTGGTTTTCCATCAAGCGATCCAGGGCCGGTACGATGCCGTTCTCGCTATGTTCCACGACCAGGGCCACATCCCCGTCAAGGTCTACGGCTTTGAAGAAAGTATCACCGCCAACCTGGGACTGCCCTTCGTGAGGACCTCGGTCGACCACGGCACCGCTTTCGACATTGCAGGCAAGGGCATAGCGGCCCACTTGAGCATGCTGGAGTCTATCCGCTTGGCGGTGGCCCTGGCCAAGGGAAATGGCCTGGCCGATTTCTGACGGTTTACTCAAAAGGTTGACGGAAAGACTCGCGCTGCCCCGCGCCGAGTTCGGTGCCAGAGCAGTCGGTCCCGGACCGGCGCGAGCGGAACCGGGCAGTAGCCTGACTGATTGTTCGATCACTGATGTTCGGGTCTATGATGTTATAATTCCGTCTATCGCCCCACTTTTGTTTGTTAGTCCGAAAATCTCGATAGACCAAGGCTGTTGCACATGAAATTGGCGTTTATTGGCGGCGGAACCATGGCCGAGGCTATCCTGAAGGGTGTGCTGGACGCCGGCCTGGTTGGACCAGGTGAAATCAGTGTCGGGGAACCCGTGGCCGGACGGCGGGAATTCCTCGCCAAAACCTACGGCGTTAATCTCCACCAGGATAACCCCCCGGCAGCGGCCGGAGCCGACCTGGTTATCCTGGCGGTCAAACCCCAGGACTTGGGCCGCGTGTTCGGCCAGCTTGGACCGGGAATGGCCCCTGGGCAGGCGGCTCTGTCAATCGTCGCCGGGGCCAAGATGTCCACCCTGTCCAAGGGATTGGACCACGAGGCCGTCATCCGGGTCATGCCCAACACCCCGGCGCAGATCGGATGCGGGATGAGCCTTTGGACCTGCTCCGAAGAAGTGGACGGGAGCCTCAGAGACCTGACCAAGTCCATACTGGCCACCATCGGCATAGAACTGTTTGTTGACGATGAAAAGTACCTGGACATGGCCACGGCGCTGAGCGCAAGCGGCCCGGCCTACGTCTTTCTCTTCATTGAAGCGTTGATCGATGCCGGGGTCTATGTCGGCCTCCCAAGAGACATGGCGCGAACGCTGGCCCTGCAGACGGTTTACGGCAGCGTCAGGCTGGTCTCCGAGACCGGCAGGCACCCCGCCGAGCTTAAGGACATGGTGGTTTCCCCCGGAGGGACCACGGCAGAAGGCTTGAGGGCATTGGAAAAAGGCGGGCTCTCGGGGCTCATGGTTGAGGCGGTGGACGCGGCTTATCAGAAATCCGTCAAACTGGGCCAGGGCTGAAGGGAATTGAGCGGGCTGCTGAACACGATTCTCAATCTGCTGATCGCCGCCATCGTGGCGCGGGCGATATTATCTTTTGTGGTGCCTTTGTCCGGAACCAGCCCACACCCAATCCTGTTGGGCATTAACCAATTCGTCGGCCAGATCACAGAGCCGATGTTGGGCCCGCTGCGGCGGGTTTTGCCTACTTTGGGGGTCATGGATTTCAGTCCCATGGTGGCTATCATCATTCTGGTGGTCATTAAGGAAGTGGTGAGGGGCCGCATTTAATATAGACACTACACGTACCATAATGCCAACGCTGGTGGAAATCGATTTATGCATCGACAAGAACAGCTAAAGGGAAACACCGAAACTCTGCTCCTTGCGCTCCTGGCTTCCGAGCCAATGTACGGATACCAGATTGTTAAGGTAGTGGACCAGAAGAGCAGCGGTTATTTCGCCTTCAAGGAAGGCACGTTGTATCCGGCTCTTCACCGTTTGGAACGAGATAAACTGGTGGACGGTAGCTGGCAGGAGACGCCCAGCGGCACACGCCGCCGCTACTACCAGATGACCCCCAAAGGCCATCAGGCTTTGGCCGACCGCCTGAGTGAATGGCAAAGATTCAGCAACGCCATGAATTCCATCATGCTTGGCGCGCCGGACATGCTTCCCGCGCCGGAATAGAAGGAAACAGACGGTTATGGCCGCCGAATTTGTTGACTACATTCATGCAGTTGCCCGCCAACTCCATCTGGAGCCATCCCAGGAACGCGAAATCTCCCTGGAGCTGGAGGCTCACCTGGAGGACAAGGCCGCCGAATTGCAGGCCCAAGGGTTGGATCCGCAGGCAGCCCAGGACCTGGCAGTGCGGGGGATGGGCTCCGGACTGACAGTGGCCAAAGGCATGTATGAAGTCCACAGTCCGGGGGTTTGGCGTGACGTGCTCCTGGCCACGGTTCCCCACTTCTTGTTGGCGGCTTTGTTTGCTCTCCACCTCTGGAGCCACTATTTCCTGGTGTCGTTGCTCATTATTGGAATTACTCTGGTCACCTGGAAAAACTGGCGCGCCGGCAACCCCAGCAAGTGGTCCTATCCGTGGATGGGGTACACGCTGGCAGCGCCCATCATCTCCTGGCTCCTGGCTCTCCTCACGTTGGGATACGGCGCCTGGACCTTGGTCACCACCGGAGACCTGCCATTCAACGTTGGTTTGTTGTTGCTGCTCATCGGGTACGTACCGTTTTCCATGTGGATAATATGCAGCGTCGTGTCCAGGGTGGTCCGTCGGGACTGGCTGCTCGCTTCGTTGACGGCCTTACCGTTCCCCTTCCTTACGTCTTGGGTGCTGTTCCTCAATTGGCAGGGCGGGTTGTGGACCGATCACAAAGAACGCATGCAGGAGACGGACACTGACCGGGCGTTGATTTTCCTGGCCTTGGCGTTGACCACCGCGGTGTTCCTGAAAGTTGGGGCCAGGTTGGTTAGGATCGGCCTTTTGACCCTGGCGACCGTCATACTGGTGGTCATCACCGCAACGTCATTCCCGGTAGACCTGGGTATGCTGGCGGTGTTGCTTATGATAGCGGCGTCGGGCGCACTCCTCCTTGGCCCGGCGATGCTTGACCCGCAAAGGAATGGAGCAAATCACCCGCGCGAGCGAAAGGAGTCAGGCGAGGTTATTACCCATTGGTTCACCAACGCAAGGTAGCAGTGGTGGTGGACAGTAGTTGCTGTCTGCCGGCTAACCTGGTGCGAGACTGGGACATAACAGTGGCGCCGCACGACCTGATCATTGACGGCCAGCACTATCGGGACGGCGTGGACGTCCTCTCCGAGGACTTCTACAGGATATTAAAGAACGGCCGGGCTACTCTCACCACCGGGCCCCCCAAGACTCAGCAATTCCTTGAGGCATTCAACAAAGCGGCCAAACTGGCCCCAAACGTCCTTTGTCTCACCCTCTCGTCTTCCTTCAGCGCCACCTATCGCGTCGCAACTCTGGCCAAGTCCGAGTTCGACCAGGGTAATGATTCGGGTGGCGGAACCGGTGTTGAGGTTATGGACAGCGGCGCAGCGGCCGGGGCAGCCGGGCTCATCGGCTTGGCGGCGGCGCGCTGGGCCGCCGCAGGGCAGACTTTGGACCAGGCCGTTGCCGGTGTTGACCGTTTGGCCCCCACAGTTAATCTGCTGGCCTTTCTGGATACGCTGTACTACCTTGGGAAGGGTGGAAGAATCGGCAAATTCCGGTCCTGGGCCGGGTCTTTGCTGGGGATCAAGCCGCTGGCCGAACTGCGGCTTGGCGAGGCCAGAATGCTGGAAAAACCCCGCAGCCGGGCCAAGGCAATCAGCCGCTTGCTTGACATAATGGTCCAGAGGGTTGGATCAACCCCGGTGATTGCCAACGTCATGGAAGCGGATGCGGCCGGTGACGCTCAGGACCTGCTTCACGAAATCAAGACCCGGATGAATTGTTGCGAGGCCTTCATTAGCCAATTCACGCCGGTGATGGGCGCCAATACCGGTCCCGGTCTGTTGGGCGTAGCATTCTATCTGGATACCGGAGATGACCCAACCAACGGCTGCAGCAAATTGGTGACTTCTGATCAGTAATCCAGCCAACCATTCCGGGATTCTTCCGGCGTCCTCAGCGAGCCCAGGCCTCCGGCAGCCCGCCGCGCCGTCCCAAATCGACCGCGACGCCGTCGTAATCAGGCGCGTGCTAGACCGGGACCTGGCATCCCGAAATGGCCGTGGCGCAGTCAAAGTTGGCGGTCGCGGGGCGTTGATCGTACTCTGCGGGTTGCCGGGCACAGGGAAGTCCTATTTCGCCGGGGAGTTGTTGAAACGGCTTGACCTGGTGGTATTGGAGACCGACCGCCTCCGGAAGGCGCTGGTAACCCTGCCAAAATACACCTCTGGCGAGCATGCCCGGGTGTTTTCTGTGTGCCATCTCTTGATCGAGGAGTATCTGACCCTGGGATACCGGGTATTGTTCGACGCCACCAACCTCACGGAGCAGGCGCGGACTCCCTTGTACCAGATCGCCGGTCGGTTGGATTGTCCCTTGTTCCTTGTGGGCCTGACCGCGCCCAGCCATCTGGTCAAACAGCGATTGGGCCGCCGGGCTGCGGGCCGAAACCCGGGTGACTACTCCGATGCCACGTTGCAAATCCATCGCCGCATGGCCCCCTTTGAGGAGCCGATAGCAAGACCGCACGTGATGGTGGACTCATCCAGGGACATCGGGCCGTTTCTGGACCGTGTGGTGGAACTGGTTGTTGCCGGTGGGTCTGCCAATTCAGCTCGGGACCTGCCTTGATAAGACACCCTGATGGGCCGATGCTATAATAACCGGCACCAACCTTTAACGGAGGTTTCCTGATATGGCTGCAATCGAGGCATTGGGACACGTCGGCGTTTACGCCGAAGACATCATGAAGCAACGGGACTTTTACTCCAGGGTAATGGGGCTGAAAATTGCCGACGAAGATCTGGACGGCCGGGGCATGATCTTTATGAGCGCCGACCCGGAGCGGGAGCACCACGAATTCGTCCTTGTGAAAGGCCGGGTCACCGACGGAGACGCCAAGGTGATCCAGCAGATTTCGTTCATCGTCAACAGCGTTGAAGACCTCAAGGACTTTTACTACCGCTTCAAGGAAGAAAACGTGAACATTGAGCGGACCGTTAGCCACGGCAACGCCCTGGGCATGTACTTCTTCGACCCCGAAGGGAACCGCATCGAGATTTATTACCGGACAGGCTACGATGTGCCCCAGCCCCACGGCGATCCTATCAACCTGGAAGCCAGCGTAGAAGAGCTGTTGGGCATCGCCCAAGCCGCAATCCCCGCCTAAACCGCTCGTCGAGGACCGACTAACACCAGCCCGCCGCCGCACAACTCAGCGGCGGTGGGCCAAAGTTGTTGCCCCAAACCCCACTCCCGTCATTCTCGCCGCAGCGAGAATTCAGAGCCCATACAATGCGCCAACACGGTCATGGCCACCCCAAACCCCACTCACGTCATTCTCGCCGCAGCGGGAATCCAGAGCCCTCACAATGCGCCAACACCGTCATGGCCGCCCCAAATCCCACTCCCGTCATCCTCGCCGCTGCGGGAACCCAAGGCCCTTACAATGCGCCAACACCGTGATGGCCGCGCCGAACTCCACTGCCGTCAATGCCGCCGCAGCGGGAATCCAAGGCCCTTACAATGCGCCAACACGGTCATGGCCGCGCCGAACCTCACTCCCGTCATTCTCGCCGCAGTGGGAATCCAGAGCCCTTACAATGCGCCAACACGGTCATGGCCGCGCCGAACCCCACTCCCGTCATGCTCGCCGCAGCGGGAATCCGGGGCTCCTACAATGCGCCAATACGGTCATGGCCGCGCCGAACCCCACTCCCGTCATGCTCGCCGCAGCGGGAATCCAAGGCCCTTACAATGCGCCAACACCGTCATGGCCGCGCCAAACCCCACTCCCGTCATTCTCACCGCAGTGGGAATCCAGAGCCCACACAATGCGCCAACACGGTCATGGCCGCGCCGAACCTCACTCCCGTCATTCTCGCCGCAGCGGGAATCCAGGGCTCTTACAATGCGCCAGCACCGTCATGGCCGCGCCGAACCTCACTCCCGTCATTCTCGCCGCAGCGGGAATCCAGAGCCCATACAATGCGCCAACACGGTCATGGCCGCGCGCCGAACCCCACTCCCGTCATTCTCGCCGCAGCGGGAATCCAGAGCCCATACAATGCGCCAACACGGTCACGGCCGCGCCGAACTCCGCTGTCGTCAATGCCACCGGAGCGGACCTAGTGGTGACTCGGTGATAGAGGTGACCGCCTCGAGGTCCCGGCCCCGGGGCCGTACCGTTGTCCCCGGACGGTTCCCGTCCGGTAGTGGACTCGACACATGACGTTCGTAATTGCTGTCCTGGCTGCAATCCTGGTCATTTTTATCGCTTTGACCCCCCAAGGGCGGACCGCGTTCCACACGGCTTTGTTTGTTTCCCAGGTGTTGAGGCTGCCGGGTACTCCTCAATCCTGGTTCACAACCGAGCCGTTGCGTGAACAGGTTAACTTTGAGAACGCTGCGGGAACCGGCGCTGCCGATGTCTACCGCCCTCCCAATGCCCGCGGCGGCTCGTCCCGGGCCGGTGTGTTGATCTTCCTTGGGGCCAACGCCGCCGGGCGCGACGACCCGGACGTGGTCAACTTTGGTAACGCGCTGGCCAGGTCGGGGTTTGTGGCCATGTTCTACTGGTCTCCCACCATGGGACTGCGCCACAACCTGGACCCCGAAGAAATCGAGAATTTGGTGTGGGCGTTCCAATACCTGGCCGACCTGGACTACGTGGACCACGAAAGGGTCGGCATGGGCGGAATCTGCGTCGGCGCTTCCTTCGCGCTGGTCGCTGCCGGCGATCCCCGAATTCGCGACCAGGTCTCTTTCGTCAACGCTTTCGGCCCTTACTACAACGCCGCGGACTTGTTTTTGCAGATAGCCAGCCGCTCCCGGTTCGGCGAGGATGCGAGCGAGGACTGGCAGCCGGACCAGCTAACCATGCGGGTTTTCGCCAACGAATTGATTGAAACCCTGGATGACCCTGCAGACTGGAAAATCATGTCCCGCTTGCACCTTGAGAGGACGACTGTGTCGGAGGAAGAGCTTCACGGACTGTCCCCGGCGGCGCAACAGATACAGCAACTCTTGGATGGAACGTCCCTGGAGGAAGCCGAAGCAATTATCCAAGGCCTGCCGGTGGAATTCCGGAGCGGACTGGAGCGTATCTCCCCCAGCGCGCACCTTGACGGCGTGTCGGCCAAGGTGGCTATCTTGCACGACCGGAAAGACCAACTCATACCGGCAGCAGAATCCCGTCGATTGTTCGAGGCGATGGAGCCACGCGGGAATGTGCGTTACACCGAACTGCAGGGCTTTGACCACGTAAGACCTGGTAGCGGACTCTGGGGGGCGGGCAAAGACGGCGTCCGGCTATTCCGGCATACCTACGGCATAATCAGAGTAATCCGCTAGGTTCCCGCTCCTTCCGCCATGTGCGCGGACCATCCGGCGACTCCCCTTCTTCATGCCGTCAAATCCTCCTGACGCCGCCGCTGCATTTAGCGCCAATAGCGTCACTCGCGCCTCCCCCCGCTGACACTTGCCCCTTTCCAGCTCGGAAAGCAACTCTCTACCCTGATAGTTGCCGGGAAGCGCCGCCCGCCCCGGCCCCGGAATTCAACCCCGCTGCGGCGGTAAAAAAGGAGCAAAAAATGGTCTGAAACACGTCAAAACAACAAAAATCCCGTCAGTTGTAACCAATAATCCCTGGGTTGAGACCCAAATTGAAAAAGCCACTGAGGCTAAATGGCATGAAATGGCAATTAATGGCAACGTAGACAAAAAAGCTAGACTGTCCCGCCGGCAGAAAACGGCGCTGCCCGTCGTGGCTGCCAGCCCCTCGGTACTCGAGGCCGCCCGCCGCTCCAATGTCGGCCTTAGGACCCTTCACCGCTGGCTGGAAGATGACGACTTTCGCAGAGAACTGGAGCGCCTACACGACGAGGCCGCCGAACTGGCCCGCCACGAGCTTCAGGGCCTCATGTTGCGTAGCGTGACGGCCATCTCCGAGTCCTTGAAGGACCCCAGCCCGTCGATTCGCTCCGCGCCGCCAATTCCGCCCTGGCCTTTGCCATCAAGGTAGGCGAGAACCGCAAGCTGAGCGAACAGCTTGCATCCCTAGAAGAAGCCCTGCCGGTTTGGGCCGCCCAACACTCAGATCCCCAACACTCAACGTTATGAGGTCTCGAATTCGAGCGCTCCGGCGCAAGATGGCCCTCGCCTATGCTCAGGTTGTCCTCGATTCCCTGGCCGACGATTTATGCATTGAATGGCATGCTGCCCTTGCCGGCCGTCGGCCTCTCCCCGATTCCTTGGCCTTTGTCCGCCGTGTTGCCGCCGCCGGTCTTTATCTCCCAACCTTCGTGTCGGTCGTTCGCTACCTCGACCGTTGCCGGCAGCAAGAAACCGTACCCGAACACCAGGCTCTCCTCAGGGTCCTGCTCCCCTGGCGTCCCCTTCCCCGTTCGAGATTTGGACCGGCGCCCCCGCCCCCAAATCTTTCCGACACAAGCTGTCAATTCCCCACCATTCGCTCTTGCCAAGGCATGGCTGATGCTATAGGGTGTAACCGCAATTGATTGCAACTATGGATGCCGGAAAGTCCAAATACCAGGAAGCAATCGAAACCCTGCGTGAACAGGGACATCGGCTCACGCCGCAGAGGCTGTTGGTGTTGTCGATTGTGGCCGATGGCGCCGCCCACATGGGCGTTGACGACGTTTTCAAGCTTGCCAGGGCCGCCTACCCGTATTTGGACATCGCCACGGTTTATCGGACCCTCCATCTGTACAAGGACCTTGGGGTTGTGACCGAGGTGGCCATCGGTGACCGGCTGCACTATGAACTCACCGATCCTACCGGACGTCACCATCACATGGTGTGCCGGGTGTGCCACGGGGCGTTTAACCTTGGCCCTCACTACTTGGAGGAGTTTCGCCGCACCCTGATCTCGGAGTTCGCCTTCGAGCCGGACTTGGAGCACTTCACGGTTTCCGGGGTGTGCTCCCAATGCCAGGAGCAGGGGCCGGGGACTTGAGCCGGGGACTTGAGCCGGGGACTTGAGCCGGGGACGCTCATCTTGCGAGTCGTCCCAGAATTGACCGGCGGGAACGCTCTCCGGATATTTCCGACCTGACAAAAGACCAAGAAAAGGACAGCGAATGGAAGAACAACTTGCTGAAATGGGCCTGATCGCCGCTCTGGCGTTAGGCATACTACTGGGGCTGAAACACTCCCTGGATCCGGACCACCTGGTCGCCGTATCCACCATAGTAAGCGAATACCGCAACCCGTTGCGGTCATTTTGGATCGGCGTGTCCTGGGGCCTGGGTCACACCACCACACTGTTGCTGATCGGCGTGGTCATCATCGGCTTGAGGCTGACCATCCCCGACCGGCTGGCGTTGCTGCTGGAGTTTTCTGTTGGCGTTATGTTGGTGGCCCTGGGCGCCCAGGTGGTGTACAACTTCAGGAAAAAGAAACTGCACCAGCACCCCCACGGCCATGAAGAGGAACTTCACCGGCACTACCACGCCCACGGGGCCGCGCCCGCGCCGGAAACCGGTTCGGAGCACCATGGGGTCATAAATTTGGGAAAACCCTTTCTCAGAAAGAAATCTTACTTTGTTGGGACGGTCCACGGAGTCGCAGGCAGTGCTGCGTTGACTCTGCTGATACTGGCTTCAATCGAATCGCCCATTGCGGGCTTCGCCTACATACTGCTGTTTGGACTCGGTTCGGTGATCGGCATGGGCTTCATGACTGTACTTATCAGTTTGCCCATCGTTGCGTCCGCCAACCGGATGCCCAATATGAACCGGTTCATCCAGTTTGGGGTAGGCACACTCAGTATCCTGTTCGGCGGACTGTTGATGTACCAAATTGGGTTCGTTGAAGGCCTGTTCTAAGAAGAGGATGGGTAGGAGGACAATGGCTTGGCAATAGAAACCGTTGCGATTCTCAGCCCCGGAGACATGGGCCACGCCGTGGGCCGGTTGCTCCGGGAGCACGAACTTAGGGTTGAAACCTGCCTCGCAGGCAGGAGCGCCCGGACCAGGATGTTGTCCGAGCAGGCCGGAATCATCGACGTGCCCAACCTCGAACGACTGGTTGAGAACGCCGATGTTGTACTGTCCATAACGGTGTCCGAGTCTGCGCCGGTGGTCGCCGAAGAAGTGGCCACGGCCATAAAGGCCACCGGGTCTGATGCTCTATTCGCCGAATGCAATGCCCTGGCGCCCCAAACCGTGCGCGGCATCGAGGCCGTGGTTACCGGCGCCGGAGGCCGCTTTGTCGATGCGTCTATCATCGGCGGCCCTCCTCGGAACGGTTCCAGCCCCCGTTTTTACGCCTCGGGAGACGAAGCCGTTCAACTGGAGGAGCTGCGAAATTTTGGTCTGGACGTTCGTCGGATTGGGACGGAAACGGGGCAGGCGTCCGGCCTGAAAATGTGCTACGCGGCAATGACCAAGGGGACATCCGCTTTGCATGCCCAGTTGCTGATGGCTGCCGAGCTAATGGGACTTTCCGCCGATCTGAAGGATGAGTTCCAGAACGGGCAGTCCGCGGTGTACCGGCGCATGGAGGCAGGTTTGCCCGGAGTTCCGGCCAAGGCCCGGCGTTGGGTTAGCGAAATGCAGGAGATCGAAGCCACATTCGGCAACTTGGGATTGTCACCATTCCTGTTCCGTGGAGTTGCCGAGACGTACAATTTCATCGGCGGTACTCCTCTGGGCGAGGAGACCCCCGAATCCAGGGACAGGGACCGAGACCTGGAAGAAACCATCAGGTTGCTGGCACAGCAAATGGGGCAACAGTCCCAATAGCCGACCGGTTTCCCCGCGCACAATGCCAGCCTCCCCAAAAGCTGAGATAAGAATCCCGTTGGTACCCCGCTCCCCGGTGTTGCCAAAGCGACGGGAGAAAGGATGGTGAAGCGTGCTCTTTCTTAACAACGATGACATCCGAGCCGTTCTTACTATGGACATGGCGATCGACGCCCTCAGAGAATCCTACATGGAAGTTGCCCGGGGCGAGGGCATCTGCCGCCCCAGGATAGACTTCCGGTTCCCCACCAACGATCCGTCTCGCATCTACCAGTGGGGCACGATGGAAGGCGGATCGGCCAACACGGGTTATTTCGCCATCCGTATGAAATCGGACATTCGGTACCAATCAAACTATGGCGGCGTGGAAACCCACGAGAAATTCTCCAGTCGGCCCGGGATGTTCATGGGGTTGATTCTGCTCCTGAACATACAGAACGGAGAGCCCCTGGCTTTCGTCAACGATAGTGTGTTGCAGCGAACGCGGGTGGGGGCCGATTCAGCCATCGGCGCAGACTTAATGGCCCGGAAGGACGCTGGTGTAGTGGGTATCCTTGGTTCGGGAGGCATGGCGAGAAGCCATATTCGGGGTTTTTGTGCAGTTCGGGACATTCGCAAGATGCAAGTGTACAGCCCCACCAGGGAGCATCGTGAAGAGTTTGCCCGGGAAGTGGGCCGGGACCTGGAGATTGAAGCCGTCGCCTGCGACAATCCGGCCGACGTCTACCGGGGCGCCGATATCCTGGCCGTATGCACCGATGGCGGTTTCAGCGAAAATCCCGGAGCGATACCCAGCGCACACTTGGGCCGCTATCTGGAACCGGGCTGCCATGTCACCAGCATCTGGGGTCCTCTGGACGCGGATACCGTGCAGCGGGTCGACCAGGCGCTGGTGTTCGGCAGTTCCCCGGCTCCCGTCGGCCTGCCTGACCTGCAAGTCCGCGGGTTGATGGCCTGGGCGATACCCCCGGACACACCCAAGTTTCAGGACCACCACTACCACCGCAAGATGGCGGAAGAAGGCGTAAAGGAGACCGATACCGACCCTCTGGCCGACAAAACAGCTTCCCTGGCGGACCTGATGGCCGATCCCTCCAGAGGCAGGACCTCCCCGGAGCAGATTACATACTCTAACCGGGGCAACCTGCAGGGCGCGCAGTTCCATGCAGTGGCCGGCCGGGTCTACGAGGAAGCCAAAGCCCGCGGGTTAGGACGGGAAGTTCCCACCGAATGGTTTTTGGAAGACGAGCGCAACTAAAAAGAGCGCGGCCCGCCGCGCTCTTTCTGCTTTACCAACCCCGGCACTGAAATGCCACCGCCCCGTTCGCAAGAGTGGGGCTGCAACTTCCACGCCGAACCCATTTTGTTCCATGCTCCCCGCAGACTACTGAAACAGTGGCTGTGGGGAGCTTGTTTACGCCGTTCCCCTGTGGGGTCTGGCGCGGTTGACTTAGGGCTCGGTCTGTTCGGTTTCGCTGCCCTTCACTGTGACCGTGATGTGGGCCATTGATGAGCTGTCCGGGGCCCCGTGCCAGTGATTTTCGCCCGCAGGGATAACCACCACGTCGCCTTGGGACACTGTAAGAACCTCGGTGTCGGTGGCGACTTTGCCGGTGCCCTCGGTAATGATCAGAATCTGGTCCCCGCTGTGCTTGTGGAACTTGTTCCGCGAGCCCGCGTCGAAGCTGACGATAGCAAAATTGAAGTTGTTGCTGTCGTCTGGTTGCAGTATCGACTGTCTCCAGACCTGGGTTCCGGTCATCAGGCCGCCGGTCATGGGAGCGGCTTCTTTGGCTACGTTGCTCATTGTGACTACTTTCATGGATTACCTCCTAAACTTGGATGCGGGACGAAAATCCCCGGCTCGCGACGCCGGTAATAATAACCCGGCAGGGGGACGGTGACAACGGTCTGCTTGAGTCGGAGTCAATCATGGGGAGGCGCCTTCATCGCCGCCAGCAAATCAGCTACGGTGCGGGTTAGAAGGCTGGGTCGGTCTGCATATTCTTCCGTGGGATACCATTCATAGTCCAGACTGTGCAGAACTGTGCCTTCCACGCTGCACCGCAGCCCCGAAACCACAACCTTGAATCCAAGGACCTGAGTTGCCTGGTCCGCCAAGACTTGCAGCACAACCTCGGGGCAATCGAAGACCATCAGGAACCCGCCCTGCTTTGTGCCGTCGGTCACTCTTGCCCGGAACACCTGGCCCAAACGCTGGCACTCCACGATGGTATAGCTGTGCTCGCCAATTCCGTAATCAGGCCAGCCGATTGCAATGGCGCCGCCAACTTCCCAGTGGTGCATCAGGAGGACGTTTCGGATGGTGTCCGGGACTCGGCGACAGGCCCCCCAACCGGAACGCCGTTGCGGAAAACCGCCATCACGTCGCGTAAC
The DNA here is from genome assembly GCA_965226825.1 of Dehalococcoidia bacterium. GTDB lineage: Bacteria > Chloroflexota > Dehalococcoidia > Lucifugimonadales > UBA3495 > Io17-Chloro-G2. The sequence goes on along the minus strand of CBDDED010000003.1, from coordinate 1,185,458 downwards.
GCCTCCAGGTTTTCGGTGGGGTCGCCCTTCACCAGCAGCAGGTCGGCGCATTTCCCCGGCTCTATGGTCCCGGCCTCGTCCAAAATACGCATGGCGGAGGCTGCGTCCCGGGTGCCCGCCAGGATAGCCTCCATCGGCCCAAGGCCGGCGTCGGCCATGGCTATCACCTCTCCCTGAAAGTCGCCGAATGGGTAATTCCCCCAACCGCAATCAGAGCCGCCGATCAATCTCACGCCCAGGTCGATAAGCCTCCCGAAATGCTCCAGGCTTAGTTTCTCGCGTTGGTTCCCGGCATCCAAAAATGCCTGTTCCTCAGGGGTCAGCTCCGATTCTTGCTGCTTGTTTCTCAGCAACGTCCGGCGGACACGGCCCAGGTGGAGGGTGGGGTTCACCCATACGCCGGAATCGGCCAGCCGTTGGGCGGTTTCCTGGCTCCAGAGGTAGGTTTGGTCGGATTGGTAGAAGGCGCAGTGCAGAACCATGTCCACGCCGGCGGACACGGCGTTGTTGATGGCGGCGGTGCAGCGGCAATGGGCGGCCACCGGCTTGCCCCGGTTATGGGCTTCCTCCACTAGGCTCCGGATTTCCGGCTCGGTCAGGGACGGGCGGTACGGGTCGCTGGTGGCGGTACTGCCGCCGGAGGCCACAACCTTGATGAAATCCGCGCCTTGTTTGATGAGCTGGCGGACCTGGCGTCGAACGCCCTCGACGCCGTCGGCTTCACCGCCCATAAACCACAAATGACCGCCGGTGGTGGTCACGGGGCGGCCGGCGACCATCGTTCGAGGACCGTCCACTAACCCCTCTGCCACGCCCTGCTTCAGGGAGAACGCGGTATCGTTCCAGGCACCGCAATCGCACACCGTGGTAACGCCCGATCTCAGAGCGGCCTCCACGTTTTTCGCCGAGCGCAGCAGGCGAATATCGTCGCTGTCCCGGTTTACATCCTCACCCCGCCTGCCGTTGCCTGGCATGTTGGTATGAGTGTGGCAGTCAATCAGCCCCGGCAGCAGCGTAGCATCCGGGTAGCGCAAATTCTGTAAAGGTCCCCATTGGCCTCCGGGGCCATCAGGGCTTTCCAACTGCTCAACTGGCCCGGACCACGCTATGCGGCCGGCCGACACGATTAGAGCCTGACTAGCCTTGGGAGGGCCTCCCAGCCCGTCAATCAACTTGCCTGGGAAAACGGCGAACGCAGAGCCTGGGGAATCTGTCACGGTGAATCCTCCGACATGGGCGGGCATACCGTTGCCCAGCTAAATTGAGCCATCCTGAGACGCCGATGATAGCATATTGATGCCGGACGACCTCGCGAAGCATGCCAATATCGCGCCCGGCGTCGAAAAGACCCATTATGACACTAGAAAGGACCGCGGCAATAGTTCAGAGAAAGATAAGTAGGGGCCGGGCATCCGGAAAGGAATGGAGCGTCGTCGGAGCCCGTTTCTATATCGCGTGTCCCGTCCCAACCGTTTCGACGTCGCCTACCGCTGTTCTCGGAGCATCAAGAAGGTCATTGGGATGAATGAGGCGGCGATTAGCAGGAGGGCGGGCAAGGCGGCTTGGGCGAAGAAGGCTTCTGACGCTGCTCCCCAGATGGAGGTGGCCAGGGTGTTGAAACCGACCGGTCCCAACACCAGGGTCGCCGGCAATTCTTTCATGGTCAGAAGAAAGACCAGCGCTCCGGCCGATACCAGGCCTGGCAAGGCGATTGGCAGCGTGATCGACGCCAGCACTTTCCGCGGCGGCCGTCCCAGGCTCCTCGCCGCTTCCTCCAGCTTCGGACTTATCTGAAGCAGCGACGCCCGGACGGCGCCGACGGCCGGCGACAGGAACAACACGGCGTAGGCGAAGATCAGAAGCGGAAGCGTTTGGTACAAGGCCGGAGCATAGTTGGCCGCGAAAAACACCAACGCCAGGGCGACTGCAATTCCCGGCAGGGCAAATCCCACGTGGGTAACCCGTTCCAACATGGCGCTCAAAGCCGTCGGGAATCGCACCGAAAGGATGGCGATAGGTAATGCCGCCGCTACTGCCGCCACCGCCGTCAATGCGCCAGCGTAAAGAGAGTTAAAGGCCGCGCTCCATAGAAGCAACAAGGGCTCCCCTGCCGCAATCCCCCTGACTGCCCAGTACACCAAAATCGAGGCGGGGAGCGCCAGGCTCAAAATCACCACGCCACCGCAAAAAATCAACGCCGGCCAACGCCATGCCCCCAGGCTTGCGATGTTGCCCGGCCTGGGTGACCCGGAAGCGGTCCGGTAATACCTGGAGCGTCCCCGGGCAATGGATTCAAGCCATACCAACCCCAGGGCGAAGAAAACCAGGACGAGGGACAGCGCCGCGCCCAGGGTGCGTTCCAACCCCGACTCGTACTGCACGAAAATTGCCCAGGTAAAGGTTTCATACCGCAACAAAGAGACGGCCCCGAAATCGCTGAGCACGTACAGGGAAACCAGCAACGCTCCGGACATTAAGCCCGGCCGCATCAGGGGCAAGATTACTTTGGCAAAGGTAACCCAGGAGCCGCGCCCCAGTCCCCGGGAGGACTCGATCAACGCCGGATCCAGCCGCAACAGGCTGCCGCGGACCGTGAGCAAAACGTAGGGGTAACTCAAAAGGGACAGGGTCAGCAACGCGCCGGGAAAGCCATAAATTGGGGGCAGGCGTTCCAGTCCGAACAGGCTCTCCAAGCCTTGGGCTAGCATTCCCCTGGGGCCCAGCGCTGCAACCACGATCAATCCCGCCACGTAACTGGGAATGACCAGTGGCAGCGTGACGGCGACCGACCAGATTCTCCGGCCAGGTAGGTCGGTGCGGACCGTCAGCCAGGCCAGAGGAATTGCGATCAGTACGCAAAGGGCGGTGACCGAAAAAACCAACGCTACGGTGCGCGCCAGTATCTCCAGCACCCGCATCCGGAAAAGAACGTCCCAGGCCTCGCCGCCGGCCCCCACCGTACGCAGCGCCAGGTAAGCCGGGGAAAGGACCAGGGCAGCGGCAACCAGCAACGCCGGAATCCAGACAACGGCCGGCGGCCAACCAAACCCGCCGTTGAAAACGCGCCGCAGCCAAGAGTTGCTTCCTGAATCGCCGGACCCGCCGGCATGAGGCTGGTTGGCGGATGAACTTGGAGTCAAGGGTTGATGCCCGCGTTCTTCAGAAATCCCCCTCGAATTTTACGGGAACATCAAAGCTGGCGGCCTGGGAGAAATGGGCGTTTGTCGGAGCCATCAGGGTTTCGCTGTGATCGGAGTCGATGGGTGAAGACCCGGGTTCATCCATGCCAGCCGCCAAAGTAGTGGCAGCCGGCGCCACGGTGTTGAGACGAGTTTTATATAATCGTGTGGCATTACTAATTTATGGTGGCTATACGACTGTGTTTTCCTGAGCATAAGCCTGGCTCGGATGCATGTCAACGACTGGAAGCATCGGGTGCAGAGATTTTTCGTTCTCGGACGGCTGAACCGGGTCCTTTTCGTCGAGAGATGGAGTCGAAACTTGGAATTGAGGCCCTTGTCCCAGGCGGGGAATCGGAGACCGGGTTAAGGAGGCCAGGCTCTATTGTGGTGAGGATCGGAGCGATGCAGAATCTAGATGGACGGCCCGAAAACAGTAGCGACAGGGCGGATACATCCGAGCTACGGGGGTGTCATTTCTATAGGCCGCAGATGCCATAGGTACGTCGTCCTCAGTTGTGCCCAAATTGGGAGCAAACGGCGGGAACCAAAGACAGTCGCCAATCGAGGGGCAGTTTTCAGGGCTCTCTATAGGTGGAAGTGTGATGTCCCGGGCAGGCTGGACAGGTTGACCAATGCCTGTTGTCTGAGGTTTACAATTGACATTTAATATTGGTGTGATTAGACTCTTACTATTATTATATGTATACATGTCTAACGGTGTCGTACGTCGGCGAACCGGTTCATTGACCGCTGAGTTATAGATGTTCCTAAAGGGAAAACGGGCCGGCCAAGAGATTTCCAGTGTCCATGTCGAGACTGGGGAATTTCCGCCGGCAGACCAGGTTCCGGCGCTGGAATGCACGGGCTTGGTCAAAGGGTTTGGCGAGGCCCCGGTATTGAACGGGCTGGACCTGACGCTGCAGAGAGGCCAGGTTCTTTCCTTGCTCGGCCCCAGTGGGTGCGGCAAGACCACCACGTTGCGGTTGATTGCCGGATTTGAAGCGCCGGACCAAGGGGTCATCAAGGTAAATGGCACGATCGTCGGCGGAGCCGGCCACCACGTCCCACCGGAAAACCGGAAGGTGGGCATTGTCCTCCAGGAAGGCGCGTTGTTCCCCCACATGACGGTGGAACAAAACATCGCTTTCGGTCTCTCCAAGGATGCCCAAAGGGAGGAGCGAATCGATGAAGTCCTGGGACTGGGGGAAATAGAGGGGCTGCGCCAGCGGTTTCCTCACGAGTTGTCCGGCGGCCAGCACCAACGTGTCGCCCTGGCCCGGGCGTTGGCCCCTCGGCCGAAAGCGTTGCTGCTGGACGAGCCGTTTTCCAACCTGGACCCCCGTCTTCGGGGTCAGGTACGGAAGGATGTGCTGCGCATGATCCGCGATAGCCAGGTGAGCGCGGTTTTCGTCACCCACGACCAGCAAGAGGCCCTGTTGATGGGTGACGTTATCTCGGTAATGAACCGCGGTGCGATTGAGCAGACCGACCGGCCCGAGGTGATTTTCCACCGTCCTGCCACCCGGTTTGTGGCCGAGTTCATGGGGATAGCCGATTTCCTGCCGGCGTGGCGTGATGGCGACACGGTGATGACCGAAGTGGGACCCGTCGATTGGCCTCAGCCCGACCCCGTTGGGGAATTGGAAGTGATGGTGCGGCCCGACTGCCTGGTCTGCCGCCCGTCCGATGAGGGCCAAGGAATTATATCCGAGCGCGAATTCCAGGGACCGTTTAATCTCTACCAGGTGTCCCTGCCGTCCGGGCGTTCGATCCGCTGTTTGCTTTCTCACACCCGGGAGTTAGCCGTCGGAACCCCGGTGGCGGTGGCCCTGCGAGACGGCCATTCTCTCACGCCGTTTGTCGGCCATAAGGCCGTCTCGGGAGTTGAACACCAACACGGTTAGTCTCCTATCTCTTCTCCAGATGCGGTGAGCCCAGACGGTCTTCCCCCGGCGGTCATGGTAACGGTTCTGGGGAACTGTGGAAGTCGATACAAATGCCAGTTTCAAATAAGAAAACCCGGCGGCGAGGTGAGGCCTCTGAAGACCTTCCAAGTGAACGGCTCTCGCCGGGGACAGAGAACTACCTTCTTTGTTTGTACCGCATGTGGGAAGACTCCCAAGTCCCCACCATTACTCAACTGACCGACTCCCTGAAGAAATTGCCGCAGACCGAAGGGCTTGGAACTTCGTTGCCGTCGGTGGCCGGTATGATTCGGCGCATGCAGCGACAGGTCTTGGTGGACCTGGGTACGGACAAAAAAATCCGGTTAACCGATAAGGGACTGGAGGGTGGCGTAAATATCGCCCGCCGTCACCGCCTGGCGGAATGGTTGGTGGTGCAGCTGCTGGGCATGGAGTTGTACTATGCCCACATCGAAGCTCACCGGTTGGAACATGGTATCTCTCACGAGTTTGAAGTAAAGCTGATCGAGCGGTTGGGAAATCCCGCCCGTTCGCCCTATGGCAGGCCGATACCAAACGTCGGTGAGCCGCAAAAACCGGTGGCGACTGAAACCCTGGACTCGGTGGCAACGCAAGTCCCATATACCGTGGACCGCGTTCCGGAAGAGGACATGGAGCTGCTGCAATTTTTGTGCGGAGCCCGGATCACGCCTGATCGGGATATTCAGGTAGTGGAGGCGGCTCCCTATCGAGGCGTAATGACGGTGGAAACCGAGTCAGACCAAGTTTCCATTGGGTACAACGTGGCCAGCCAGATTGTCGTGCGTCCGCGGGCGCCTGAAGTATCTGCAGCGTCCGATTAATCCGGTTGGTTCAGGGTTTCCTTCACCATCGCCCAACCCTCGGCCATTGGCCGGTCGGGGAAGGGCAACTCCTCCAGGTCTCGGAACACTTTGACCAGTACGAACACCGGGCCGTGCTGTACCATTACCTCCTCCATGCCGATGAGGAACTCTTCCAGGGTGTCAAACTCGTAGGTCGCCGAGTAACCGGCGCTTTGGGCCATGGACGTCAGGTTAATCCTGTCTTTGCCCTGTATGGGCAGGCCGCCCGTGGAGACATTGTTAATGTCGTCAAATACAAAATGGACCAGGTTCTCGGGACTGGACTCTCCTATTGTCGCCATACTGCTCAAGTCGGTGCGCAATGTGGCATCGCAGTCCAGGACCAAAACCTTGAGGTCCGGTCTGGCGATGGACAATCCCAACCCCACGGCCGGCGCCCGGTCCATGCAGTCGGTTAGGTCCACGTCCAAGTCCCGCCGTTGAGAGACTGCGCTCCACTCCCGTAACGCTGATGAGGTTGACACCACCAGAGAATTGTTGCGGTGGTAGTTAACTGCCTTGGTTGCTTCCATGGACGGGATCATTTGCAACAGCCTCCTCCGGCAAATCGGCCGCGGATGAACCCGGTTGGGGTGGTGTGGGCGATGGGTCCCTCTGGGCGAGTGACACTGCCAAATAGAGCCCTACCAGGATCGACGCTGCGCCGCCGATCCCCCAACCGATGGCAACACCGACATTCTCGTCGGAAAAGCCCCGGTAAAGAAGCCAGAATCCAAGAGCAATGCACCCATAGCCGGCAAACCTGGCGACTAAACCCCGTGCGAAGAAACTAAACAACCGGCCCTCTACTCATCGAGCCCATACTGTGATTGTCAGACGGCCCCAATTGTTGACTGGCGTAGGGCGAGCCGTATTTGCGAATGGTGGGCTGTTCATTCGGTGGGACTTGGAACGCCGGCGACGGTTGAGCTGCAGCTCCGAGATTCTGCCTAGCTGTTGCGCAGCGTCTCCGGCATCTCTTTGAAAGCCGACAATACGGACCGAGTCGGCCGCTGCCGGAACTGCACCGGTGTATTTTCAATCTGCGGCGCGATGGCCAGCCGGACGAACACGGGGCCTTGGGCCCCTAATGCTTCGTCAATGCCGGTTGTCAGGTCTTCCAGGTTGTCGAAGGAAAACACTGACGCATAACCGGCGCCCTTGGCGAACTCTTCCCAGTCGGTTCGGGACGAACCGGGTACCGGTTGGCCCCCGGTGACGGCGTAGACCCCGTTGTCGAACAGGACGTGGTATAGATTCTCGGGCGCCTTGCTGGAAATCGTCACCAAGGTTCCCAGGTTCATCAGCAGGCTGCCGTCGCCATCCAGGACTAGTATCTTTCTGTGGGGTTGGGCCAGGGCCAGCCCCAGAGCCACCGACGATGCTTTGCCCATGGCGCCTGAAAGGGGGAAATCCATCTCTTCGTTGCTGGTGACGGTGGGCAATCCAAAATGGACGTTGTTGGAGTTCATCGTGGCCACGATGACCGAGTCATCGCGCCGGCTGTCGATTACTTTAACCGCCTCTTGGTTGTCAATCATTCCTGTAAGCTCCCTGATGCTCTGGACTAGGCGCCGAATTCGGTGCCGACCAAGACTGCCACTGGTCGCTGAAGCCGGTCGGCCTCTGCGAGTGCGACGCTGATCCGATCGGCGTCGTCATCGGTTTCGATCAAATAGTAGTTGATTCCCCAGGCGTGCAGTATGTGTTCGATGAACCGCCCCGCTGAATCGGCGGTGATTCCGTGACGGCTCCAGCCCCGATAACCCACCAGCATTACCAGGGGTTGATTGATGTCCAACCCAAGGCCCCGGATGGAATCTCCGGACTCGAAGATACCCGTGTTTTGAATCAAGACCACCGGTTTCTTGCCGCCCACCCAGAGGCCGGCGGCAATGGCCATAGTTTCACCCTCGCGGCACACCGGGACCAGGTCCAACGAGGGCTCGTTGGTCAGCAACTGGTACATGAAATTCGTTTCACTGTCGGGAAGCCACACCACGTGGGTGACTTCGTTCTTTTTCAGTTCGCTGATGATGGCGGCCGGATGGAGCACCGCTTCGGTAGTCATCGAATCTTCTCCCAGGTTCCTGCGCCGACTCTAAGTCGTGTTAATTATAGGCAGGGGGTTATTGGGGGTCAAATAGCAAAGGCTCGCTCCCAGACGAGTTAACGAGTCCGATTTTAGTTGGGTGAGAACGCCAGGCCGGGCTTTACGCAAAGAATGGTTATTTGATCAGGGTGCCGTGCAGATTCGTTCAAAAGAGGGATGGGTGTTCAGAAATTGGGGCCGACCCGGTTAGTTGACCAGTGGCAGTATTATGTTTTCCCATTTGGGTGTTGTTTGTTCGAGATTGGGTGGGTTGGGAATCCTCTTCCGTCGGGGTCCGCTCAGGCTTAGCAAAAACATTGGGCTATATGCAATAACAGCCCGGTCCCCGTCTATATTAACGTCGAGATGCCCTTTGATAATTTTTTTATTACAGAAACCAGTTCAGATACATTGGCGTCAGTTACCACCAATCGCTGACCGATCGAATAACGAGCGTCATTTGCACGTTCGATGTATTGTTGGTCCACAATGCCTTCTCGATGCTCCAGCAGATGGCGCTGTTGGAAGTAGACATTCAATAGATGATATTCAGCGGCATTTAGAATGTCGTCATAACCGACGTTGGTAGCATTCCGCCAGATATCATTTGACTCCCAGATGTTCTGGAACAAATTTCTACGAACGTTAAACTGACCGGAGTTGAAGAGCTTGAAAAAGCATGACTCTGCGTACTTCTGAAAGGACGCAACAGCCTTACACAAGCCATTCTCACAAAGATGTCTAATCGAATCCTCCGCAAAGTCTTTGTCATTGGAAGCTGTGAGGGTTTCTCGAAGGCTTGGGATAGCAGAAAGGGTTTTCTGCACTGTTTCAATTGAATTGGAAAATGTCTCCATCACATCATTGTGACCACATGAAGGACAAAAGAATGCTGCCCCTATAGAAGAGTATCTGCAATTACATTCTGGACATCGGAATTCTTGAGTCATCAAGGCAGTTGCTGCGGCTGGTACAGGAATCGGAACAATACCTGGGCGGTACGACATTTTTGCCTTGATAAAAGCATCTTTTTTCTGGCGTGAGTTGAAAGCGCGAGCATCACTTTGTAACGCGCTAGCAATCCGTTTTTGTATGTGGCCTCTCGCCACATCAGCGTAGTATTCTCTTTGCTCAAATGTATTCCATTCCGAAGATGTTGACTCATGACGACAATTGGGACAATAGACGACCTCGTCTCGGATTATGTCATTCCAGTCCACGAACATTACCTTGAAGTGGGCCTTGCATTCACTTGAAGGGCATTGGCGGTCAATGTAACCGTTGTCGTCGATCTCTATCTCGACTTGTACACGATTGGTGGCCTCCAACTTCCGTATTTCCCGCCGCAAATGATTGAACAATTCACCCTCCGAGAGTGGTGATGATTTAGTATTTTCGAGTCGCCGCGGCTTGATTCCCGCAGGACGTGAAAACTCGGGGAAACAGCGCCTAAAATTCGGCGTTGTTCGGCGTTCGGGGGAAAGGAATTACGTCGCGAATGTTGGGGACACCGGTAACGAATTGCACGGTGCGTTCGAACCCCAGGCCAAAACCGCTGTGGGGCGCGGTCCCATAGCGGCGAAGGTCGAGGTACCACCAGTATTCCTGCTCGGGCAGGCCCGATTCCCTCAATCGAGCCAGCAACAGGTCCTCCCGCTCCTCGCGTTGGCTGCCGCCGATGATTTCGCCAATCCGGGGCACCAACACATCCATGGCGGCCACCGTCTTGCCGTCATCGTTCTGGCGCATGTAAAACGCCTTGATCTCTTTGGGGTAACCGGTAACTATCACCGGGCGTCCGAATTTTTGCTCCGTCAGGTAACGCTCGTGCTCAGACTGGAGGTCCAGGCCCCACTCAACGGGGAACTCGAACTTTTCGCCGGAGGCTTTTAGCAGGTCAACCGCCTCGGAATAGGTGATCCTCTCAAAATTGGAATCCACGATCCCCTGGAGCGTGGTTACAACATCTTTGTCATACCACTTGCTGAAGAATTCCAGGTCTTCGGGGCAGTTGGCCAGCATGTGATTGAAGATGTGCTTGAGAAAGTCTTCAGAAAGCTCGGCCAGGCCATCCAGGTCGCAAAAGGCGACCTCAGGCTCCACCATCCAGAACTCGGCCAGATGCCTTGACGTGTTGGAATTTTCCGCCCGGAATGTGGGACCGAAAGTGTAAACGTCGGACATGGCCAGGGCAAAGATTTCCGCCTCAAGCTGCCCGCTCACGGTCAAAAAGGCCGGTTTGCCGAAGAAGTCCGCCTCATGGTCCACCTTGCCGTCTTTGACCGGCAAGTTTTCCAGGTCCAGCGTGGTTACTCGGAACATTGCCCCGGCGCCCTCAGCGTCGCTGGCCGTTATCATGGGCGTCTGGATGAAAAGGTACCCCCGGTTTTGAAAGAACGTGTGGATTGCCATGGACAGGGCGTTGCGGACCCGGGCCATCGCGCCGAAGGTGTTGGTGCGGGGGCGAAGATGCGCGATCTCTCTCAGGAATTCCGGTGTATGCCGCTTCTTCTGCAGCGGGTAAGTTTCGGGGTCCGCAGCGCCAACCAGGTCGATGCTGGTGGCCTGGATTTCGTATTTCTGGCCCTTGCCGGGAGATTCGGCCAACGTTCCGTATACCGTAACGCTGCATCCCGTATTCAAAGAGTCTACCAGGGAGAAATTGGGCAAGTTCTCGTCCGCGACGACCTGAAGGTCGGCCAGTGTCGAGCCGTCGCTAACCTGCAGGAAGGCAACCGACTTGGACGAGCGCCGCGTCTTGACCCAACCCTGTATCTGGACTTCGCCGCCGGCCGAATCACGGCTCAAGAGGTCTTTGATCTTGCTGCGTTGCATCCTGTCCCTCCCATCAGCGTGGCCCGGAAGGTCCCACTCAGTCCAATTCTAGCATCGGAGCCATAGCGGGCCAAGGTATGCCGGGCCAAGGTATGCCGGGACTGAGCCGAGGCCTTCAGGCAAACCTGCCGGCAGTCCCGGGGAATCCCTGGCGCCGGTCACAACTCCGGCGTTGCCTCATGCCACCGCGTGGCTTGTTGGTAGGCGTGGGCAATCCTCAACAGGGTTTCTTCCGAAAGGTGATTGCCGATAAGTTGCATGCCTACGGGAAGGCCTTGGGAGAACCCGCAGGGGACCGAGATAGCCGGAAGGCCGGCGATGTTCACCGGGACAGTGCACACGTCAATCAGGTACATTTGGACCGGGTCTTCGGTTTTTTCACCCAGGGGAAACGCCACCACCGGTGAGGTTGGTGTCACCAGGGCGTCCACTCGCTGGAAAACCTCGGAGAATTCCTGGCGAATCAGGGTGCGCACCTTCTGGGCCTTCAGGTAATAGGCGTCGTAATAGCCTGCCGACAGGGCGTATGCGCCCAACATGATCCGGCGCTTCACCTCCCGGCCGAACCCGAACTGGCGCGTTTTCTCCATGGCTTCCCACATGTTGCCGGTTTCCTGGTAGGAGTACCCGTACTTCACCCCGTCGTAGCGCGATAAGTTAGCGGAGGCCTCCGACGGCGCTATGATGTAATAGCATGCCAGAGCGTACCGGGTGGTTGGTAGGGAAACGGGTTCAATCGACGCTCCAAGGCCGCTCAGGGCTTCGATGGCAGTGTCGACCGCTTGACGCACCCCCGGCTCCATTCCGTCAACGAAATATTCCTCAGGAACACCCAACCGGATGCCTTCCCGGCTTCCATCCCCGGCCAGGGGGGACGAAGAGGAATCCGAGGCTATGGCCGCCGAATAATCGACAGGTCGTTGCACCAGAGAGGTTGAGTCCCGGGGGTCATGCCCGGCGATCGCGTTCAGCGCCATGGCTATGTCGGGAACGTCCCTGGCCAATATCCCGATCTGGTCCAGGGAGGATGCAAAGGCCACCAACCCATAACGGCTGACCAGGCCGTAGGTGGGCTTAAATCCCACCACCCCGCACAGGGAGGCCGGCTGCCTGACGCTTCCGCCGGTGTCAGAGCCCAGGGCGTAAATTGCTTCCGAAGCGGCAACCGCCGCCGCCGCTCCGCCGCTGCTGCCGCCGGGCACCCGGGAGAGGTCCCAGGGGTTATGGGTAGGAAAGAACGCCGAGTTCTCTGTGGACGATCCCATCGCGAACTCGTCCATGTTGCCCTTGCCCAACATGACTGCGCCCTGCTGGAACAGCTTCTCCGCGGCGGTGGCATTGTATACGGGCACGTAGTTCTCCAGCATCCGGGAACCGCAGGTGGTCGGGACGCCTTTAGTGGAAATGACGTCCTTTATCTGTACCGGGATGCCCACCAGGGGAGGGCAATCGCCGGCGGGAATGCGCCGGTCAGCCTGTCTTGCTTGTTCCAGCGCAATGTCTGAGGTCACGGTCAAGAACGACTTGACGCGGTCCTCAACTTCGCCGATACGCTCCAGGCACGCCTCCGTAAGTTCCACCGAGCTGATTTCGCGGCGGACGAGGCGCTTGTGGGCTTCCTGAATGGAAATCCCGGTCAAACCTTCCACGCTCATTCTTCCAGCACCACTTTCACGCGGAAGAAATCGCCCTCGCGCCTGGGAGCATTGCTGAGAATATCCTCCGGAGGGGCGGATTCCCGCGCTTCGTCCTCCCGCAGAACTCCTGCGCCTTGAGATCCCTGGGCAGAGCCGGCAGCGTGGCCTGTGGCCTGGACGTTGGTCGTGTCCACTTCTTCCAGTATCTGGAATTGGTCCAGGATATTCGAAATCTGCTCCCGGAATTGCTCCAACTCATCCTCCGTCAGCCCAATCCGGGCCAGGGCTGCCAGGTGTTCAACTTCACTCCGGTCCAATGGCAAAACCACTTCTCCCTTAATCGTGCAAGTGGGCTGGGTGCTCCGGATCGTCGCCGCGACCCTGAGGCGCGGTCGAATGGTCGTGTTCCTCGGGGTGTTCGGGGTTCGAATGATCGGTAGCGTTGGGATGGTGCTCTTCCCCGGAGGATTCCAGTGGGTCCACGTGGATAATGGCGCTGGACAGGTAATCATGGTGGTACATCAACTCGTGATGCACGTTTTGGGCTATGAGGTGTCCGTCCACGACTGAAATACCCGACGGAACGGCAATGTTTACTTCGGCCCTCAGCCGGTGCCCCATCCATCTCACCCGAACTTCGGAGACCGCTTCAACCCCTGATGATTGCAACGAGGTTTGGCGCACCTCGTCAACAACCTCCGGTTCGACGCCGTCAAGCAGCCTTCCCAACACTGTTTTGGAGGCGGTCACAACTATGTGGAAAATCAATGCGGTAATTACCAGTCCGATGATGGGGTCAGCCAGTGGATAGCCCAGCCATACTCCGGTGGCTCCAAGGGCGACTGCCAGGCTGGAGAGACCGTCGACCCTCGCGTGATAACCGTCGGCAACCAGCGCGGCGCTGCTGATTTCCTTGCCAATTTTTATCCTGAACAGGGCGACGGCCTCGTTGCCCAGGAATCCAATCAAGCCAGCTGCCGCCACGGCCCACAGAAAATTCAGCTCCGGCGGATTAAAAATTCCCCTGATGGACTGGTAACCGGTGATGATGCCGCTGGCGAGAAGGACCAACACAATGATAAGGCCCGCGAGATCTTCCGCTCTCCCGTACCCGTAGCTGAACCGCTTGGTGGGCATTCGCGTGGCCAAGCTGAAGGCAATCCATAGCGGCACGGCGGTGGCTGCATCGCTAATATTGTGCACGGTGTCCGCCAACAGGGCAATGCTGCCGGTGAATACCACCACAACCACCTGGAATGCCGCCGTAGCCAGCAACGCCGCCAGAGACATTTTGGTGGCCCAAATTCCTCTGGAGCTGGTTAACACCGAGGGGTCTGCGATGCCATGGGTATGCCCGTGACCGGACCCGCCGCGTTCCGACCCGCCGCGTTCCGACCCGCCGTGCTCCGGTGCGTGGTGGTCGGCATCGCCGTGGCTACGGTTGGTGTCCGTCATCTCCCCCTTGCCTGTGCCAGGTCAGCTCAAGCCTGTGCGGTTGCGGTCTCGGCATCCCACCCATTTTGACCTTGCCGGCAACCGCAACCATTGTAATACGGAATGCTCCGGTCCAGATTGGGTAACAGCCCGGAGTTGGCCGCAAAGTTGAAATGGCTACGAATTGACGTATCATGCTATCGAGCCCCGACCCTCTTAACATAACCACAAGGACAACCCAGTCATCCTGAAACGCCCACGGTCCATCCGCTCATGAGTTCCGCCACCGGCCCGCGTTTAAGCTGGCGGGCCAGATCGCCCGTGTACTACGGCTGGCTGGTGCTGGGAATGGCCTTCTTGGCGGCTTTCGGGGCCACCGGCATGACCCAGGTCGCCATGGGTGGAATTCAGATATTCATTACCGAGGACACCGGTTGGAGCCGGACCACCGTGTCCTTAGCGGTGACCGGAGGAAGCTGGCTGGGGGGAGTTTTCTCACCGTTCCTGGGGCGCTTGGTCGACAAATACGGGCCAAGATGGTTGATGGCGTTTGGCCTGGTAGTCGCTGCATTGGCGTATTTCTCTCTCGGAGAAGCCCGAGAGGTTTGGCAATTCTATATCGCCTATATGTTGGGGAGGGCCGTCAGCAACCCCTCGCTGATCGGAGTGGTGCCCCAGACCGCGGTTGTGAATTTCTTTCGGCGCAGGCGCAACGTCACCCTTGGGATCATGTCTGCCTACCGCCCCATAGGCGCGGCCATAACCATTCAGATTATATCGCTGATATCTGTCTACCAAAGCTGGCGAGCGGCGTTTCAATATCTAGCGCTCTTCAATGTTTTCCTGGTGCTTCCATTGATTTTTATCATGCGCCGCCAGCCGGAAGACATCGGACTCTTGCCGGACGGCGCGCGGCCGGGAGAAAGCCTCAACCGGGGCAGGGAACTTCCTGGGACCAGGCCGGCGATTGAATCGGAGGCCGAGTTCAGCTGGACTACCCGGGAAGCCGTCGGGTCCAGGTCATTTTGGCTCATCGGCGCCAGCACCGTCTTCGGCGCCTGGGCCACCTCCGCAACCGGGTTCAGCCTGGTGCCCTACCTACATGAAGATGTTGGCCTATCCAAGACTCAGGCCGTGGGTGTGCTCAGCTTTGGGACCTTCCTGTCAGTATCGAACCTGGCTTGGGGTTACCTGGCGGACCGAATCACGCCGCGGCGGTGCCTGTTGATATGCTTGGTGATGTGCTCGGGCATGGTGGTTTTTTTGATTTTGGTGAACAGCCTGATGCTGGCGCTGGTGTTTGCGGTGGTGTGGGGGGTGTTTTCCGGCTCTATCGGGTCCCTGGAGCACATGGTGATCGCCCAATATTTTGGACGCCGGTCCTACGGGTCAATCACCGGGATAGTCCAACCACTCTCCACTTTTGCCCTCGGTATGGGGCCCGCGGTGGCCGCCATCATGGTGGGAGCGGCGGGCAGTTCCCGCGGCCTGTACCTGGTGGTGTTGGCAGTGCACCTGGTCAGCGTTCTGTGCGTTGTCCTGGCCCGTATACCGGCCAACCCACCGCGCCGCGCCGCGGAGGCCGCGCAGCCGGTTTGAGGTCAAACCCGGCCGTGAGCCTCGTTCCCCGGTATGTTCCGTTTCCTTGTAGGGTATTCGATGTTTGTAAGGGGCGTAGCATGGGTAAATCACAATCAAAGCATGATGCAGAACGGGACCGGATAATAAGTGAGTGGTCTGAATTTGGGGTGGTCCTTTGTTCTGCGTGTGGCGAGGAAATCAGGTTTCCAGAATCGTCCCAAATCACGCGGGAAGTTAGGTATGGACAATTTAGGTTCGATATAGGGGTCTGGGATGATGACGGTTGTCTTTTGGGAACGGTTGAGGTAGTAGCATCCAACCCTCCGTCAGATTCCAAACTGTCATATCAGTCATCCCTGGGGTTTGCCTGCTATCGTTTGCTTGCCTATAGGGGCGCAGAAGCTGCTTGGCTTTGCTCGCCCGAGTGTTGGACTTGGTATTCGCAGTTGCCGGATCACGTTATCAGTTGTAAGTGGGATGCCCCTCGGTGTACAGATTGTGAAGGGTACTTTCACGACAACATGATTAGTCGGTACCAATTCATTGATTGGGACAACCCTTACTACCCTGTCTGTATTAGTTGTGCCGCTAAAGTTGAGGGAGCGCAGTGGGCTGCCCCTGGTTCGATGATACGAGGCATGGAGAAAGATCCTGAATTGGAAAGCGACTTAGTCGCGTCGACCTTTCATAGGTTTTGTACCGCCGACTTTTGGGCTGAGGTGTGGCGTGTGCGGGTTGCAAGGATGCGAATGCGAGACGCCAGGCCGGAACTCGCTAACCCTGATGGTGAGGTTCGGACCCGA
This sequence comes from Dehalococcoidia bacterium, assembly GCA_965226825.1. GTDB lineage: Bacteria > Chloroflexota > Dehalococcoidia > Lucifugimonadales > UBA3495 > Io17-Chloro-G2. Next base: position 1,169,106 of record CBDDED010000003.1, on the reverse strand, counting down.
CATCGGATGCAAGTGGTATTTGACGCTATGTCTCTAGGACATTGGAACGCGGCGGCGGTTTTATTGCGTGGGGTTGGCGCTCCTAATTGGGAGCAGGAATACAATCAAAAATTCTATACCTGGGACCCAATAAACTGTATCTTGGTAGCAACAGCATGGCACTTGTTCGCGACTCATTGGTATGGGATGTTGCCAAGAGAGATACGTCAGAATATTGCCCACCGGCCCCTTGCCGCCAGGTGTCCAGTGTGCACGGGGAAGGTCGATACCTATAGGGGTGCCTGCTACTCTAGGTGTCTGGCCGACAGTCAGAAAGAGGCCAAACCTGATTATGCGGACTTCTCCCGATGCGAACGATGTGCCTATGGTTGCAATTACGTTTGCTATCTCAGTTAGGTTGCTTATTACACCAACAAGAAACGGGGCAACAGGCGAAGTCTATGATTGGTCTGCTGTGAGCAGACCCTAAAAGGAAACGGAACACCCCGGGGAACCAGGTCCCCGTGAGCCTGGTTCCAAGCCAAGCCTAGTTCATGGTCGAGCCGCCGGACACGCTGATGGACAGGCCAGTCATGTAATCGGACTCGCTGGAACACAGAAAAGCCGCGGCCTTGGAGATATCCTCCGCTTCGGCTATCCGTCCCATGGGGACCGACTGGCCCCGCCCCCGCACCATCATCGCCCGGTGTTCCTCCGCCGACTCCCCCTCCGGCGCCAGGGCCGCTGCGATAAAGTCCACCCGTTCGGTGTTCACCAATCCGGGACAGATGGCGTTGACGTTAATTTTGTGGGGACCAAGCTCCTGGGCCAGGGACTGGGTGAAGCCGATTAGCGCGAATTTGGACGAGCAGTAGGCGGCGTAACGGGCTATGCCCTGTTTGCCCGCGCCCGAGGAAATCACGATGATTTTGCCGCCGCCCCCGCGGCCGATCATGTGGATAGCAACGGCCTTGGAGCACAAGTAAGTCCCCCGGACGTTTACCCGCATTACTTCGTCGAAGGCGTCTTCTTCCAACTCGATCACCGGCACCCGGTCGCGGCCCGGCTGGGAGCCGGCGTTGTTCACCAGAATGTCGATCCGGCCAAACCGGTCAATAACCTGCTTCACCATGTTGGCAACCTGGCCGCTGTCGGAAACATCGGAGAATATGCCCAAAGACTGGCGTCCCAGGCCCTCAATCTCGTCAACGACGCTGGGCAGTCCCCGCCATCCTGCGGCCCGGTCCTCTTCCCGCATCCGGTCGGTGCTCCGCTGGATGTCTGTCACCACCACGTCGGCCCCTTCCTGGGCCAGGCGCAGGGCTATAGACCGGCCGATTCCGTGGCGGCCCCCGGCGCCGGTGACTACTGCAATTTTACCGTTTAGGTCGTACATAACCTGCCCCTGCTCCTCGTCGATCTTTGATTGGGAATTGCGTCGCCAAAAATTTTACCACCGGGCCCGGCGTCCGGTGCTGCGGCGCGGTGTTTTGGCGGCGGCTTTGTCCAGGAAAACTTAAAATCCGCTGACCCCGACCGCTGGCTATTTGTACCAGTCGTCTCCCGCGGGGGGCCAGGGATTGACCGGGTCGAGGACCTGGGACAATTGGGTGAAGGCCCCTTTCATGTAGCCGGGATGTAACCAGATGCTGTTGAACCCGGTGCTGGTGTAATTGTCGGTCCGCCTGGAAGTGGTGTATCGGGCTCCCAATTGCTCGAGCCGGGAGTCCATGGCCAGGGAATCGTCGATCTGGTAGATGGTCAGGTAGATGCCCTCTCCGTATTTGTTCAAGAACCGGGCTGAAGGCGTGTCTTCGCTGGTTGGTTGGGCCAGTTCGATGAATGTTTCATTGTCTCCCAGGGGCATGATTGCTATTTCTAGGTCGGTAAATCCAACCTGGAAACGCTTGGTAGGCCGAATGCCGAACATCTCTTCCCACCGTTGCGTGGCCGCATCCAGGTCTTTGACCAATACTGCCGCTTGGCGCAGCCGGCGGGTCAACGGCTTGCTCTCCCGCCAATTGTCGCCGCCCGCCGGCCAGGTCACGGAGGGGTCGGTTACCTCGACGATTTCCAGGAAAGCCCCGTTGGTCGAAGAGGGATGGATGAACGCGGTTTTGGATACGGGACCCTCGCGTTGTCCGGTGATTCGTACTCCCAGGCCCGTCAAGTGTTCGATCAGTCGGTCGAATTCCTTTGTCTCGAAAATCAATAAGTAGGGCGCTTCACCCCTCCGGTCCAGGAACCGCTGCCCGGCGGATTCGGCCCCCGTTGGCTGCAACAGTTCTACAAAGGTGCCTTGCCCGGCGTGCAGAATGGAGTTGGTCATTCCAAACTGGGCCAGTTCGCCGGTGCGGCAGGACTCCATCCCCATGGTATCGCGGTAGAGGGCTTCGGCTTCTTTCATGTCCCGAACCAAAAATGCCACCTGGCGAAGACTTTGCAGCATGGTTATCCCGCTCCTTTTCCTTGTGGGTGGTGGAAGATATTGCCTGAGAGTCAGGGTCTGCTGGGAAGCGAGAGAATCGCCTTGCCGCCAACGTATCGCTCCCCGGCGGTTCCGGTCATCAAAATGTCGCATTCGATGATATTTTCCGAGTCGTCCTGCCGGGTGTCGGTAATGGTCGCGGATATAGCCAGCGGCTTGTTGTGAGGCACAGGCTGCCGGAACACCACGTCCATGTCCTTCAGGGCTCCGGGCCCTGCCCAGTTGGTGAACAGGCGGGCCATCAAAGCCATGCTCATGATTCCTGGGATAATGGGACCTGGCAGGCCGCTTTTGGCGGCCAGTGCGCCGTCGGTGAACCTGCTGGGCGTTTCTCGGTCCCAAATGGAGCAGAACGCCGAAACCTGTTCGTCGCTGGCCTCAATCTCCAGGGGCCCGATTTCGTCTCCCAGGTCCAAGTCCTCGAAGTATGGCATCTTTCTCCTTAACCTATCAGGCTCCTTAACCGACCAGGCTTTGGTTGAGCGCAAAGCCGGGTTTGGTGCGACCTGAATTTATTCCTGAACCACTACCGGCGGGCGAAGGACTCTTCAACCTCGGCCACCACTGTTCCGTCCTGATTGCTGAAGGTGGTCTCCCAGACCACAAAGACCATGGTGCCCGTACGGCCGGTCTTGGCGTATACATCCTTGAGATGGGATGAAGCGCTCAGTTGGTCCCCCGCCAGAATGGGGGCTACGCTTTGCACCCGCTGGCCGGCGTGCATGGAGATTTTTCCGAACTCCAGGTCAATGCTGGGCAACTGGATCTGGCGGACGAATATGGTGCAGAGGGTGGGCGGCGCCAACAAGTCCGCGTAGCCCTCGGTCTGGGCGGTTTCCAGGTCGGTGAAGACAGGGCCGGTCTCCCCGATACCGTGGGCAAAAGCCTGGATCAGCTCCCGGGTTACCGAAAACGGACCGGCCCGATGCTCCACTCCGTAGAGGGACTTGTTGTAATCCAACTCCAACGCCATTCTCAGGCTCCTTTCGCCGGCCTTTTATCACGGGTTTTGCCCAACGGTTGGTTGATATTCAAAGGGTTTGGGTTGCGGCAATCGGTCGCCGGCAGGCCACCGTGCTACCCATTACCAAGCATTATCGAGGACTCCGGAGGGATTCTAGTGGTCAACTGCGGCGGTCTCTTCCAGCCATACGGGCTGGAAGTCTCCAGAAAGCAAGGCGGTTACCAGCTCGGCTTCGGTGCTGAAATTGGAAGGGAAACGGGTAACGCAGGCGCCAACGTGGCTGGTCAAATGGGCGTCGCTGCCGCCGATCCCCAGGTAACCACCGCGGTCGCACAGGTCTTTGGCCAGTTCGTTTTCGCCCGGACGGCTGCCGCCGTTCAATTTTTCCACGATGTTCAGGCCGTCGAACGTCTCACCCTGCTCGATGTAATTCGCCAGTCCAATCCCGGCTCGGCCCGGGTGGGCGGGAACCGCAATCGCGCCATGGTGTCGGGCCGCCTTGACCAACTCACGGGAATCCATACGTACGTCCCCGAAGTCTATATCCCGGGCCAGGCTCTCGGTCACGCCGTACACCAGGAAATGGCCGAATCGCGTGTCGAGCTCTGATCCCTTCATCACCAGCACACCGTAGTCTGTAGCCAGCGTGGAATAGTCCAGATCAAAGTCAAACTTGCGGTGCTCGGTGAGCACGATCCCGTCGACGGTATACCCCCGGCGCCGCAGCACTTGAATCCATTTCAGGTACTGCTCCACCGTAGCCCGGGAGTCATCGGATGAAACCGAGTGGCTGTGCAAATCCAGATACATCATTTAAGAAAAACTCGCTAAATCGACAAGGCATAAACCAAAACCAGGCGAATGGGGCCCGGCCTCGGCTCTGCAAGGGACAACCTGACCATGATATTAGTAAGTGATGGAATCATCAACCGCTTCCACGTATTTCGGCGCGCGCAGGCCAATGTTCATGCGGCCAACCTGTCCGCGGAATCGCCGCGGCTGGACCTGAGCCTCTGTCGGTCCAGAGCTTTGGTCGGTCACAGTGGCTACGCGGTCACCGCGCCCAACCATCGAGTAAATCGGTCTCCCAGGGCCACAGGGTCGTCCAAGAGCAGGGGCACCTCGGCGTTGCCCGGATCGATTTTCATCAGGATGAATCCCGGCCCTGGTGTTTCGGCAGCTTCGGAGATCGCTTGGTCCAAAGATTCGATGTCGTCGGTCTTCCATGTCTTGAACCCACAACTGGCCGCAATGTCGGCTAGGTCCAACCTCGTTGTAAACGTGGGCTGGCCCCCCGTTGAGGCGTAGCTCTCGTTGTCCAGGACAATCAGGAGCAAGTTGCCGGGCTGCAGGTAACCTATGGTGGCCAGTGAATTCAGGTTGGCCAGCATTCCGCCGTCGCCCTCAACCCCCACCACGCGCCGCTCCGGGTATTCCGCCAGTCCCAAGCCCAGGCCGAGGGTGATAGAGCTGACCAACCCCATAGAATCGACCACGCAAAGGTGGTTCTCCCGTCGCTCCAGGGAAGCAATCTCGCGGCTGGTGGCTCCGCAGGTGAACACCACCGGGTCGTCGGGAAACCGCTGGGAAATGAGTCGGAGGGCCTCGATTCGCTGCGCCGGCAAAGTACGTTTCCTAGTCCTTGAGATTCAAAAACACCACGATCGGGCGGTGGGTCATTTGGCAGTAATCGTAGGCTTTCTCGATGGCCGACGACCATTGGTCCAAAGGGACTCGGTAGTCCAGAACGAACGCCTTGACGTGCATGGAATCGACCATGTCAATGGCGGTTTCACTGAAAAGATAGTTGGCGGCATTGAACTCGCCGAATCCGCCCCGTCGCACCGCCAGAAGGAGTATGGGTACGTGGTAGGCGGCGGCATAGGTGGTGATTGCGCCAATGGAGTTTCCCAACCCGGTGTCCTGGTAGAACAGAACGCACTTTTTCCCGGTCATGGCCAAGCCGGCCGCGATTCCAATCCCCTCCTCCTCTTTCGCCACCGGGAAGGAGCGGACATCAGGGTGGGAATCGAAATGGGCAATCACCGGCGCGCCGAAGCTATCCGGCACGTGGATGAAGTACTGGATTCCGATGGCTTCCAATCCCTGGACGACGGTCCGGCACGATTCTTGCCGATAATCCAATGTCAACCTCGGGCGGGGCGTCTGTTCGGAACGTGTTCGAGAACGTGTTTGGAGCAGGACGCAGGTAGCTGCGGACTAAGATCGGATAAGAATGGGGAGAGCCGTGTAAACCTGTAAGCCGGGTTCTGTTTCCGCCTTTGGCGGATGGTGACCATCTATCTAGCCCACCCCGGAAGCCCAGGCTTGAAGCCTTAGCACCAGGACACCCGTATGGAATACGGGACGGCGTCTCCGCCGGGGTCAAGCGGCCAACCCGGGGACGGGCCGGACACCCATAGTCCCCCTACTTGGCCTTGCTCCAGGTGGGGTTTGGCCGCCGCTGCGTCACCGCAGACGACCGGACGCTCTTACCGTCCGATTTCACCCTTATCCGCCCGGTGCAGCCCATCGGAGTAGACCAGTCGAGCGGACGGTATGTTTCTGTGCCACTTTCCATCCCCGGCCCGGGAAAATCCCTGCCGGAGCCTGGGAGTTACCCAGCACCCTGTCCAGTGGAGCCCGGACTTTCCTCCTCCCCGGTCCATTGGGAAGGCGGTCACCCAGTCCACACGAGTCATCCCTGGAAACTGTAGCATCGCCATGGTTAGAGGGTCAAGTTGGGGGTGGCCTAACTACGGGCGCTCAAAGCGTCCCGCGCCGCCCCCGTCGTAGCGAGAATAAAAGGGGGATTGAGTGACCGATGAAAGCCCCTGGTTCGAAGCCTTAGCCGTTGCAGAGGAGACGGCCGCAGCTGCTGCAGTGGACGGTCTGGCGGCCACTGCGGACCTGTTGTTGTTGGCGGGTTGGCAGTGACATCCGGCAGCCCTGGCATAGCCCTCGCAACACCTTGGCTACCGCGGCGCCGCTTTTGGCTTTCCGCAAAACCTCGTATTTCTGGACGGCGATGGGTTCGAAAGTGGCCGCCAACTTTTTTCGTCGGGCCGCCAGTTCCTCGTACTCAGAATCCAGGCCGGCGACCTGTTCTTTCAGTTGGGCACTGCGGGTTTCCCACCGGGCCCGGAGATCCTCAAGCTGTTTCTCCAGCTGCGTGCACGAGTTCCGGTATTCTTCCGCCCTCAAGGATAGTTCCAGCAGCCTGGTCTCGCGGTTCTGCACCTGGCTGCGCACGTTGCCGGCCTCTTTTTCCAGGGTTTCCAAGTCTCGTGGATTGGTGAGTTCTCCGCCATACAACAGGCGGTCCAATTCCGCTGACCGGTTTCGTTGGTCTTCGGCGTCTGCCTGCTGTTCCCGGTGCTGGCTGCGGACTAACTCCAAACTCTCCCTGGCGTTTTGGAGGGCCGTTTCCAGCCTTTCCGACGTAACGCCGGCTTCAAGCTCACTTTGGGCTTTGGTCCGTCGTTGGTCGATTTCGTCCAAGGCCAAGTCAAGTTCCTGGAGAGAGAAAAGCTGTAAAGCGGTGGTCATGGAAAATTACCCTGAACCCGGTAAAATCTGCCAGCGGTTGGCCCGCGGACTTTAACCCTAGTCTAGGAACCCCACCGCGCCTTGTCAACAAGGGGTGGCAGGCCGGTCGGCAACCTGTGGCGACAATTTTCCGACTCCGGTGAGGGTCTTCCGACGTTCTGGGCCTGGGAGTATAGTTGGGTTGGTGGGAGGAAATCCGTGCGGATTCTGCACTTTTCAGACCTGCATATCGGGGTGGAGAACTACGGTCGGGTGGACCCCAACACCGGCTTTTCCACCCGGTTGAACGACTTTCTTTTTTCCCTGGACCAGGTGGTTGAATGGGCTCTGACCGAAGACGTAGACTTGGTCATGTTGGCGGGAGACGCCTACAAGGGGCGCGACCCCAACCAAACCCACCAGCGGGAGTTCGCTACCCGGCTGGCCCGTTTGTCCAATGCCGGGATTCCGTCGGTCCTTCTTGTCGGAAACCACGACCTGCCCAGCGTTGTCAGCAGGGCCACGGCCGTGGAGATTTTCCGTACGCTCCAACTCCCGCGCGTGACGGTAGCGGATGGCCTGCAAAACTACTTCATTCACACCAAGTCCGGCGATCTACAGGTGCTGGCCGTCCCATGGCCCCGGCGCAGCGGAATTTTGACCCGGGAGGAATCCAAAGGGCTGACGATCGTGGAGGTCCGCGACGCCATTCAGGACCGGATGGCGTCAGCCATCGACCGGAGAGCCTCCGAACTGGTTCCGGACCTGCCGGCGGTGTTGTTGGGTCACGTGTCCGTAAACGGCGCGACGAACAGCAGCGAGCGGTCCATGATGTTAGGGCAGGACCATGTCCTGTTGGCTGGGGCGTTGGGACGGCCCCAGGTGGACTACGTAGCCTTGGGCCACATTCACAAGCATCAGGTGCTGCGATGGAACCCGCCGGTGATCGCCTACTCCGGCAGCCTGCAACGGGTGGACTTCAGCGAAGAGGCCGATGAAAAGGGGTTTTGCGTCGTCGACCTGGACCCTGCGGCGCCACCGGGCCGGCGGCTGGTTGATTTTTCGTTCCATCCCCTGACGGCCCGGCCATTCGTGACGGTGGACGCCACGGTGTTTGCGGGGGATGAAGACCCCACCGAGGTCGTCATACGGGCCATCGGCCGAAAAGACGTTAACGATGCCGTGGTGCGCGTGCGTATCAACCTGCCTCGGGAGGCTGAGCGGCGCTTGAGAGAGGCAGATATCAGGCAGGCGTTGCAGCCCGCCCACTACGTTACAGCCATCAGCCGGGAGATTACCGGGGAAAATCGCCGGACTCGCCTGGACTCGGGTTCCGAAAGGCAATTGGAACCGATGCAGGCGTTAAGGCTATATCTGGAAAGCCGGGACTTGGAACAACAACGGCTGGAACGCATCCTCGCCCGGGCGGAGGAGTTGCTGGCAGAGGAAGACCCGGGGTTAACGTAGCGATTGCCCGCGCCCCTAGCTTAACCTTTTGCCGGAATGGCCAGTGGCCGGATTAACCCGGAGCGCGGGTACCCTTCGTGGTTTTCCTGGGTGGAGTGGTTTTCCCGGGCGGAGTCGAGACCTAGGCGGCGCCCACCACCATAGCTCCCACGGCGATAGTACCCAGGTTCACCGGCAGCTGACGCCAGGTTTCGCCCCGGTCCTCGCTTTCGTAGATCCTACCGTCGTCAGTACCCGCATACACGCGTCTCGGGTCGGCGCGGTCCCAGTCGAAAGCGACCACCATGTCACTGGCCTCGGAGCCGTTCCCGATATCGGTGACCAGGTTCCAGGTTTCGCCTCCGTCGGTGGAACGTTGAAGCTGGGGTTCGCCCCTCCTGGAGTTGGCAGATACGGTCACCAGCACTGTTTGGGTGTCATCCGGCGCGGCTGCAATGTGCAGCGTGTACGGACGCTCCAGCCCCTGGTTGATCAGGCGCCACGTTTCTCCGCCGTCGTCACTCCGGTAAGGAGCCCTGGCGGTTGCGACGTATACGCTGCGGCGTTGTTCGGCGCTGAGGTCGATACAGTGGACGTCGTCGTGGACGCCCTCCAGCTGCCGCCAGGTTTCCCCACCGTCATCGGAGCGCACGACCCCGCCGACTTCAATCCCGGCGAACATGCACTTGGGATTGTCCAGGACCAGGCGAAGGTCCCTCACGTGGGAATCCCTGGTGGGGGCGTGAAAGCTCCAGGATGCGGACTCGGGAACCTCCCGGAACCCGGCGCACTCTTCCCAACTTTCCCCTCCGTCCTGGGAACGGAACAACGAGGCGGGCTCGCTGCCCGCGTACACCAATTGCTCGTCCTGGGGGTGCACCAGCACACTGTGGGCGTAGTCCGAAGGGTAGGTATCCAGGGATTTCCAGGTCTCACCGCCGTCGTCGGTCCGGTACAGGCCAGCCTCGTAGGCCGCGAGAAACGCCCGCGTCGGGACTGACGAACTGGCCGACAACCGGGCGGCGGCGTGGGCCAACGGTTGGACCGGCGACTGCTGCCAGATTTTGCCGCCGTCTACGCTGGAAACGGCGCAAACGCCATCGTGCATCCCTATGTATAAACGCCTTGTTCCATTGTTGGATTGCATGGTCCCACTCCCCTTTGAATTGGATCAACCGGCAAGCGCTCCGCAGCCGTTACCATCGAATTACTCCAGCGTATGGCTCCGGCCGCGGCGATGCTGCCCTGGAAAACTTGCTCCGAAAAACTGGTATAAGCGCCCGGCGCTGCTTTAAACGGCTGCGAAATGGCTGGTGACGGGTTGGTGGCCGGCGTGTTCCGCGTATGGTTCTTCCCGGAACAGGGACAGGCTTTTCATCACCGGGTTGTCCTGTATGGAGAACAGTATCGCCTCTTGTCCAGATTCGTTGCCGTGCTCGTGCCAGGACCAGGACGGTACCGAGAACAGGTCGCCCCGCTTCCAGTCAAACCGCTGTCCGTCGATGATGCTGTAGCCTTCCCCTTCGAAGACCTGGTAAACCTTGCTGGTGGTGTGGCGGTGGGCCCTGCCCTTGACTCCGGGCCGGAGCAACTGAATCCAGCACGCTAGGGTTCGCAGCACCGGGCCGCCGGTGATGGGGTCGGAAAACTCGATAGCCACGTCGTCAAAGGGGCTGGAGTCGACCTTGGCCAGGTTCCATAGGGCTTGGTAGGTTTTGTCCCACTTGTAAATCAGCAGTGGAGAATAGGGCGTGTTGGGGGTTTCCCAGGCGGGGCGCAGGGCTCCGGAGCCGTACCGCTTCTCCGAATCTCCCACTCCGACGATGGGGTGTTGGTCCTCGGGATACTGCTCGAAAAACGACGCGTCCAGGTTCTGCACCAGGGGCACGTCCAGGCCGTCCAGCCAGACCATGCGCGACACACCCTCGCTGTTGTGATCGTGCCAGGTCCAGGACGGTGTCAATATCAGGTCGCCCCGCTCCATGTAGCACTTGTCCCCTTCCACGGTGGTGTAAACCCCTTCCCCCTCCAGGACCCACCGGATTGCGGTGGGTGTGTGACGGTGGGCCGGGGCGCACTCACCGGGCAAAAGAAGCTGTAATGCGCAGGTAATGGTGTGGGTGGTCCCGTAGGGCAGGCCCGGGTTGGCCAGCCTGAGGATGCGCCGTTCAACGTCCCGGTCGGGTGTAACGACCTCGCCGCTCCGTTGGACCAAAGGCTCTACGTTCTCCCATTTCCACAGGAAGGGCACGGTCTTGGGCGGAGGCTCGTCTCCCCGGCCAAGCCAACCGGGAACCAGGCCCGATTCCTGGGTCTTATCATAAAATTGCTGCATCTCTTGGGGGCTGACTTTGCCCTGAGTAGTCATTGGCTGATCCTCCAGGCACGAATTGGGGAAAGTTCACGTTTACGAAAAGTGGAACCAATGTTGATAAATGGCGACCGATTGCGGTTAGAAATCCCCAATTGTAAGGCTGTCCGGGGATCGATAATCCGCGATAGTGGCGTTAGAATTGTAGTAATCCCGAACTCGCTAGTCAAGGCGGCTGGAGTCGGTTGACGCCGGATACCCGGCAGGATAGTCTGCGGGTGCCGAGATGGATTCTATGCCTGTGTCCGGCAGGCTATGGCGCAAGAATACGTTGCATGGAATACCTCCTGGCCATGAATGGGTCAATTTCCGAGAAGAGATAGAGTGATGAAAGCTGCCGTTCTTTACGAACCTTTCCAACCCCTGGTTGTGGAGGAACTCGACCTGGAAAGCCCCAGGGCCGGCGAGGTCTTGGTTAAACTGGCAGCCAGCGGGGTTTGCCACAGCGACCTGCATTACATAAAAGGCGACCGGGAGCATCCCATGCCCGTTGTTCTGGGCCATGAGGGATCGGGAGTAGTGGAGGAAATCGGCCCCGGAGTGTCCTACGCCAAACCAGGAGACCCCGTAGTCCTTTCCTTCGTTCCGTCCTGCGGCCGGTGCAGCTACTGTCTCAAGGGCAGGCAAAATTTGTGCCAGGCTCGCTATGGCCTCCGGGGCAACTTGTTGGACGGGACCAAGCGGCTGCGCAAGGGCCACCAGGAAATCAGTCACTTCAATGGGTTGTCTACCTTCGGGGAGTACGCCGTGGTCCCCGAGGACAGCCTGGTGTTGGTAAGGGAGGATGCCCCCTTGGATAAAGTGGCGTTGATTGGCTGCGGCGTACCCACCGGCGTCGGAGCCGTCATCCATACCGCCAGGGTTCAGCCGGGGAGCAAGGTCGTGGTGTTGGGAGCGGGCGGCGTGGGCCTCAACGTCATCCAGGGGGCGGCCCTCGCCGGGGCGGAGTCCATCATTGCGGTCGACATCCACGGGACTAAGCTGGAACATTCACTACAGTTTGGCGCCACACATTTGGTTAACGGCGCGACTCAGGACGTAGTGGAGGCAGTGGCTGAAATCACCAGGGGAGAGATGGCCGATTACGCGTTTGAGGTGATTGGCTCAACGCTCGCCATCAATCAGGCCCTGAGCACTACCAAGAGAGGCGGTGTCACGGTGGCCGTGGGAGTGGCTCCCACCGGCGCCGAGTTGACCATAGATCCGGACTTCCTCCATCAGGACCGGGTGTTGATGGGGTGCACCTACGGGTCCTGCTATCCCCGTGCCGATATGCCCATGCTGGTGGACCTGTACATGGCGGGCAAGCTGAAACTTGATGAGCTAATCAGCCGCACCTTCAGCCTGGATGACATAAATGAAGCTTTTGAGTTGTTGGACCGGGGAGAAGTTGCTCGAAGCATTATCCAGTATAAATAAACGGGACTGAGGCCAAGTCGGGTTGCGCCGCGCGGAGATTCGTCAATCGCGCCGGATGAGGCCCAAGGTTATTCGAATGTCTTTAAAACCTAACGTAACTGTTCAGAGTCGATGGGTGAACATCTCAGGGGAGGGCCGTCTTTCGTCATGCCCAACAAACCTGAACAATTGCTCCCCTCAACTGCTCAGACAGCCCGAACAATGCCCTGGCTGACATCCGCCCCTTGCCAGCCCGCTCGGCCCCTATCTACCATGATGCCTGCGATGCCTGACCATCAGCCGCCTGGCCATGGAGTGTTGGCCCAGGCAGCCATCTCCCGGACTCCGCCGGAACTAAACGGCATCAAATGGCAACAAATGGCACTGTTTACAAAAAATCGTATCTGGGACGATGCCACTAGCTACAAAAAATCAGTGAAAAATGGCGTGATTTGTGCAAAAGCCTGCAAAAACCCGATTTTCCCTGGGCAAACAGCGCCATTTTCAGGAAAATCCCCGGCCCTCACAAACGGTCCGGCGAAAAGACTTAGCGTCCATCAACCGGCCTCCCTTATGTCCACATCGCCAAGCGTAACCGGTCAATCCTGGTGCGATGTTTTGGTGCAATAGGTCAAGGTTTGCAGAATCCCTTCCCCCTTGGGAGACAGGGCCTTTCGATTGTCCCTCGTCATCTGTCCCCCGTCATCCTCGCCGCAGCGGGGATCCAGAGCCCTTGTTGTCATCCACACGGTTGGAGAATGGAAGTCCTGCCCCTGCTCCGGCCGCGCGTCATTGTTGCCCTAACCGTGTTGGCGCATTGTCAGGGCTCTGGATCCCCGCTGCGGCGAGGATGACGGGAGCGGGAGTAGGTAACAAATGGAGCGCTGGATTCCCGCCGCGGCAAAGGTGACGGGTCGATTTGATGACAATCGAATATCCCCTGGGAGAGGGCTGGGGTGAGGGCGTCCCCTCGACCCTGAACAATTACAACCTAGCGCCATTCTTGCCGCGTCGGTATTCCAAAGCCCTTTCCCAACCCCACTTGGTGCGGGTCTGCACGAATGGTCTAGGCGGGGAATTACCCCTTCTACCTGGCGCGTCTTGGTTGTCGTAACCGTGTTGGCGAATGATGAAGGCCCTGGATTTCCTGCTAAGGACAGGTTAGCTGGAGACAACGAAAAAGCCCTGCTTGTCGCTGCGTCTTCCTTGACACGAAATCCTCCAAGTCCTACACTCAAATGTAGCTTCGATGGCGATCGCGCCAATCAAACGGCCCGGTGGTGTAGCGGCTAACATACTGGCCTGTCACGCCAGAGATCGTGGGTTCAAATCCCATCCGGGTCGCCAATTATCGTCCACCAGATTGCCCCCAACGAAAGGTTTTCCTGTTCTAATGCCGCCGATCAAGGCGGCTTTTTGTTGACTAAGAGCAACCGGACCGGGCGAGCGGCCGACAAAAGCATGGCGCCGCGCTCGAGACCTCTGGTCTGACACCCGGCCCTGAATGTTGTTGGCGCGGCCTATGGCCCCGGTCCGATGAGTTCTGCTTTGACACGGTTGTGAGAACCAAGTAGCATGTTTTGCGGCCCGAGCGGACCGTTTGTGCACGCTTCGGCTTCCATTCCGCATTCGATTCGATCCAAATGGGGGCGCACTTGGCGCAGCAGTCTGCCAGCCGGCAAAGCAGTGGCTCCACTTTAGACGGCCCTCCGGTAGATCCTGGATTTTCCGCCGCCCTGGACGAAATGGTCAGCACGGGTAGGGGAGGACACCAACCCGGAAACCTCTACTTCAATCCGCCCAACCAGTGGCTGATTGACCGGATGCCCGTTTTCCAAGACCTGCCCAAAGAAGAACAAGACCGGGTTCTAACCGAGGCAGCCGCGATGGAGCAGGAAGCCCGGGAAGCCAACGCCCAGGGCAGAGCCGCCAGCCGGGTCTGGCCGGATGCCGTAGTGCGGTTGGACAACGGGGGACTCGCCTTCTTCAGCCAGTTGGGTGTGGCCCGTCGCCCTGACCTGACCCAATATTTCATTGAAGGCTTCCAACAAAATCGGGACGCGTTGCCCTTCAATGAAGAGAACCAGCGCTTGTTCACCGGCGTCGTGCAGGCCATAACCGAGCAAATGAAGCAGCATTTTGCGTCGGGGCAGTCCATTGTCCAAACCGACCGCCAGATCGGTGACGCTCCAGGCCGGTCCTTCCGCGCCCGCCAATTGTTGTTCGGAGATCGATATTTCCAGGCTCCCCTGATGTGGCGTCAGCTAACATTCGACCTTCCCGAAGACCAGTGGACTCAGCCTCCGGATATTCTGGAGGTTTCGATTCCCAACTGGCTGGAGGACCTGAATCTGCCCGAGGACCTCAAGGCTGGAATTAGGGATTCGGGGCTAACTCAGTTGGTATTCAAGGCGCCAACCAAGGGGTTGTCTCTGCATCTCGGTTTTGACTATGTTGGGGAGCATAAGATGGGCCCCCTGTCCATAGCCATGTTCCTGGTAAAGCAGTCCAACGGGCTGGCGGTACAGGCCGCATTGAGCATGAGCAGGGTTAGAACCCTGGACGGCAACCTGAGCAACACGGCTCTGGTTACTGTGGGTCCCTCGCTGCATGGCAAGAGCACGTTGACCATTAACATCGAACTGGCGAACAGCGAACTTTCCAAGCAGCTGGACCTGGACCTAGACCCCGAGGAAGGGGTCTACCCCATGAATGATGACATTGTGCTGCTCCAACCGCTGAAGGAGCCCATCGAAACAACCCGCGGCGGGCATCGCGTGAGGATCTCTCACGGGATAGACGGCACCGAGAACAATTTCTACGCGGTCCCTTATGGACTGAACCGGGAACAAGACCCCATCACCTACGACGTACTGCGTGGGACTCCCGACGCTCCCAACAGCCTAGAAACCCTGGAAAACGTCCCGGTACATGTTGAGGACTGGACTCCCAATTACATGGAAAACCCGGTGCGCAATATGCGCATGATCCTGTCCCGCCAGGGGCTTTTGGCCCGGAAAGAAACCGACCGTCTTCTGGAATCCATAACCGGAGGGCAGCTTATCAACTCGGTCCACGTGCCCATGGTGCACACCGACCGAGTTTTATGGCAGGCCGTGATGCGGCAGAACACGGTTATCCCGCCCCTGCGAAGGTTGGGCCTGGAGCAGTACATCCGGGTGTTGATGTACGGGGAAGCGGTCCAGATGGGCGCGGCCATTGGCGCAATTGGCCAGCCCTACGTGGAGTATTTCTCGGACCCGTTCATCATCGGCTTGGAAGATGAAAACGCGAACTTGCTCCATTACATATTGCAGCAGATGGCACGGGGAGGAATGCCCCATCGGTACTACGTTTTCAACACCGGCGGCGTCGGCGCCGAAACCAACGAAGAGGCCAGCGGACCGCGTTACAAGAAGATTTCCCGGGAACTTACGCTGATGCTGCAAGAGGCGGTGCTGCGTGAGGCGGTGGTCTTTGAGTACGACTCGGTTATGGGCGCCGAAATAGGCGTTGCCATCGTCAACAAAAACGGTGAAGAAATCGTGGACCTGCGCCAGGAATGGCTGCCTCGGAACATATACGGGGAAACCGATTACAACCGCCGGGTGGTTGAACTGCGGCGGCGGCGCTACTACGGCCGGGATTCTCAGGACAAGGCCGGCATCCTCAGATACACCAAGGTTACCAATGGACTTATCGACCTGAACGACATCCCGCCGCCCAACGACGAGCGCCAACTGGCTTGGCTGGTGTCGTTCTATTGCACGGTTGACCAGCCGTATAACACACTGCCCGAGTTGTGCCAGCACCTTTCCGAAGGGATGCGGCCCCCGGACTACCTGTTGCGGGCCCTGAACCAGATGTATTCAATGGGATTGGATCAGGGGCTACAACTGTCCGGCGATCGAAACGAAGCGCTGAACCTTCTGGGCATCGCCTGACCCAAGCCGGGAACCCGGTTCCGTTCTGCCCCTCCCGCCGCGCGTAAACATAGACGTTAACCAAAGAGGAAAGAGCATTCAAGGATGACTCATTCCTCGCCGATAATGCCGCCCATACCTGGAAGCGAGCCAACCGCTCTGGTATTGCGGTCGCTCTTTGGCCTTTCACTAGTTCCTGCACAGACATAGGACCTACATAGCTGTTCCACCCATTTGGAAATAGTTTGATAAAATGGTGGAAGGCTATGCGGGCCCGTGATGTTGATGTCTCTTTCTCGCCGAGTGAATGTTTTTGAGGGTCTGGCCCAGCCGGCTGGGCCATGGTTGAGAGTGAGTCTACTCCAAGTCCGCCGCGCCTCTGGTGGGTGATGTAGGGATGACGCTGGACGGCCAACAATACAAAATTCTGGTTGTTGACGACGAATGGGAGTCTCCCATAGTCGCCTCGGTGCTTCGAAGGCTGGAACGTGAAGGCTGGAAGCCGATTGTGGTCAAACCAACTTCACGGTGGGTCGTCGGCGACGACTTTGAGGCCGAAGCTCTCTACGCTATCGAAACCCAAAAGCCGGATGGCGTCCTGTTGGACGTGCGGTTTGGGGAAGACCGGGAGGAGCGATTTCAAGGCCTGGCCATTCTGAACAAGATAATAGCGCAAAACCCGGGGCTGCCGGTTTTGATGTTCACCCAGTACGCTCAGGGTCCCGACCGGGACGTTGCCGTTTCCGGGTCCCTCAAGTGGGGCGCTCCGGTGGACTTTATCGACAAGCTGGCTAACCCCGAAGAGGTGGTCCTGAGGTTCCGCCGGCTGATCGGCACGTCTCCAGAAACAATAGCTCTGGGAACCCAGATTACGGTAGACCCCCGGGCCAAGCTCGTCCTGGTGGATGCCGGCGGGGGCCCGTCCCCGGTCGACGACATTCAGGGCATGAAGTTCGAGATATTTCGTGAGCTGGCAGCCGCCTGGTACAAGAGCCCGGGAGAACTGGTGCCATTCGCTAGATTGGAGCGGTATTCCGAAGG
This sequence comes from Dehalococcoidia bacterium, assembly GCA_965226825.1. Taxonomy (GTDB): domain Bacteria; phylum Chloroflexota; class Dehalococcoidia; order Lucifugimonadales; family UBA3495; genus Io17-Chloro-G2. The sequence continues at coordinate 1,151,968 of CBDDED010000003.1, read as the reverse complement.
CGAAGACCGGCGGGCATCGCTCAGGGTAAGAATCCGGGAGATCAAGGACGCTTTGGGAGCCGCCATGGGCCGGCGGTTCAGCGCGACCGACCTCATCATAAACGTTCGCGACCAGGGCTACCGGCTCATGCCGCCCAGCCCGTAAATCAACACGCGTTGGAATTCATAAATTTGGGAGCCATTCAGGAACAACTTGAGCATTGCGGTAAAAATTATGGGCGCTGTAGTGGCTTTGGCAGGAGTGGCCGGGTTGGCGCTCTCTCCATTCCTCGGGCCGCAGGCGTTTCAGAATCTATGGGGTATTGAGCCAATGGCCTACTTGGGGGCCGCGGCTCTGATATCCGGGTTGGCCTTACTGTCGGGTTCCTACGTTGTCGAGAGCGTTCTGAGCGGACACCGGAAGTCCTCTGATGGAAATGGGGAAGACTCCCACCGTTGGAGCCAGACCACCCAACAATACTTCGATCTCTTTGACCACGACCTGGGCCGGCCTATGCGAAGGGTTTTGGGAAAAGAACGAGAGTTGCGGTCCGCTCTGAACTCTTCAGGGTCCGAGACGAACCCCAAGGTCATGGACTTGTTGGACGAGATTGAGCGGCAGACGCCCAATTTCCGCTTGATGTTGTCTAACATGCAGGTCTTGGTGCACCTTGAAGGGCCATCCGGAGGGCTTGTCAAACAACCGGTTGAGCCGTCCAGCGTAATCAGGAAGATTGTGGACCGGTACGCGGGTATTGCCGCCGATGCGAACAAGGAGATTACCTGGTGGGCTGAACCGGGGGAGTTTGGCATTGTGTACTCGGATAGTTCAACTATCGAGCACATCGTTACCAACCTGGTGGACAATGCAGTCCGTCTTGCGGAAGCGCACATCGAGATAAAACTGACAAAGAACCCCACCCACTTTTTCATTCGCGTTTGGGACGACGGACCGGGAATCCCCGTCCAATACCAGCGGCACATCTTCGACCGGGGCTGGACTCCGGAAGTCGCCAGGCGGGAAGAGAAATCCAGTTCCGGATTGGGGTTGCACATTGGACGCACGCTGGCCGCCCGGTGGGGCGGTGAATTGGTGATGGAGAGCCAGCCGGCGCCAAGCGCCGACCATTACACCGCGTTTCTTCTCGCTCTGCCGTTGGGTTTGAACTCCGTCAATGGTTCAGACCAAACCTAGCCTTTCGCGGTCAACCCCGGTGCCAATGCCGTCAAACGCCGGCCACAAGGAATGCCCGAGCCGGCAGCAATCCTGGTTGCGGTTTAATTCCCAACCTGAGAGTATTCAGCGGTGGAGGACGCCGGCGCGACGGCGCTGAACGCCATGTTTCGACCCTTACCCTTGGGTCTTGCCCAAATTGCCCGCACAATTCGCCCCATGCTGTTGGCCAGGTTGCTCTCGCCGGTGCTGTTGCTGGGGTTGCTGGCTATGGCCGGGTGCATTCAGGATATTGACCGGGGCGGGGCTGGTGAGCCCCCGTCCCCGACTCCCGAGGCGGCGACCCAAACACCGACGCCAACGGCCACCGTACCGGCGCCCACGTTGACACCGACACCGACGGTTCGACCGTCCCCCACCCCTAGACCCACAAACACCCCTGTGCCCAATACGCCGACGCCGGTGCCCACGCCGACGCCTACCCCGATACCCACGCCGGTGCCCACGCCGACGCCTACCCCAACGCCGACGCCATTACCAACGGCCACCCCTACGCCTACACCGACGCCCACGCCCACGCCGACGCCCACACCAACCAGGCCGCCGGCGCCGGTCTTGAATTTGAAGGTTTTGGGCCCCGACGATGGGAGCCGCGCATCGAACAACGCAGTGGTGGTGCACGGCACCGTCAGGCCGGGCGCGTCCGTGCAGGTCAACGGAGTTTCAACTCGGGTTGAACCCAACGGCAGATTCAAGAGGGAAGTGAGCCTGTTCCCCGGGTTCAACTTCATTTCGGTGGTGGCGGCCGATCAATTCGGCAACCTGGAAACTGCGGTCATTACCGTGGTGTTTCCGCCCCAGCCGTTTGTGCTGGAGGTAACCGAGCCTAGGGACCAGAGTGTGGTTACTACAAGGTTGGTCCAGGTTAAGGGCCTCACCGGGTCCGGCGCTACGGCCAGGGTCAATGGTCTTCCGGTGGCCGTTAATCAGGTAGGGGAGTTTTCGACCACTGTGTCGCTCGACGTGGGCGCTAACGTCATCGAAATAGTCGCTAACAGCGAGGACGGCCAGGAACTGACCGCTTCCGTCGGCGTAATCTTCCGCCCTTGACCACCGTGACCAACGTCTTAAACGTGCCCGTCCGACCGTTCACCGTGAACGATGATGGATTGGGCCTCGTTCTGGGAGGGGTTCCCGAGGGGGGTGCAAGAGGGTAATTCGGGTACCGGCAGTGGAGCCGGCCCAAGACGCCAGGGTAGGTTGAAGAGAGGCTAGCCCTGGGCCGACGTAGGCGGCAGGATGATGGGCAAGGGTTCCACTTGGTCCAAGCCCGGTGGATTTATTTCGTCCAGGGCTTCCAGCAGGGCGTTCAGGCTGTGGGCCACTTCGGTAAGTTCGGGTTCCTGAATTTCCAACCCTACGGCGTGGCCCATGGCCTTTATTTCGTCGTTTGTAAGATCACGCATGGATTTTGCCGTCCCTGTTCGTTTCCCCGTCTGTTTCCACTTTGATTTCGGAGAATTCCCTAGTAGGTCTTGATTTCCAGGCTGTGGCCCGAGGGGTCGTTGAAGTAAACGGCCTTGCCCATGCCTTTCGCCCCGGCGGTCATCCCCGGACCCTGCATATTGCCTTTGGTCCGCGGGCCGTCGCCGTAAGGAATTCCCGATTCCTTGATTCGATCGAAAGTCACATCAAACTCGTCGTTTTCCATGGCGAAGGCGTAGTGGTTGGGATGAATTTCCTCGGAGACCCGGAAGTCCAGGTTGAAGGTGTCGTTGACCCGTACCGCCAGGAATGGCCCGACTTCCCCTGCGAACTCGAAGCCGAAAATCCGGGAGTAAAACTCTACCATTTCTTCCCGGTCCTTTGCTGCAACTATGGTGTGGTCCAGAAACGTAGCCATATCGGGGCCTCCGCTCGTTGATTTGGGCCCTTGGTCCGCGGGATTCCGGGGAACCAGTGTGGCAACCCCGTTCTTGTAGTACTCTAGTGTCCAGCCAGATTGATGTCAATGGCGCGCAAACCTGCCCGCCGCAACCGGTCCTGATGGAGAGCGAGATATGCAAGAAATGGGCGTTTTCGAAGCCATGTATACCCAGCGCCAGATAACCCGGTTCAAGCCGGACCCGGTGCCCAGGGAAGCCATTGAGAAGATTATAGAGGCGGCGACCAAAGCGCCCAGCGGCGGCAACACCCAGCCCTGGCATTTCATCGCCATCACCGAACCGGACTTGATTTCCAAGATCGGCACAATTTACGGCGACCTGTGGCTGGGCGCCAGGGGGACCCAACCCCAACCCGGCGAGACGCCCGCGTACCGGGCGGCGCGATACCTGGCCAACCACTTTCACGAAGTTCCGGCTATGATCCTTGTTTGTGCCGACCATTCCAGGGGTTCAGGAGACTACACGCCGGGAGAGCCGCTGGTGCGGGATCGCTATGGTTCTTCTATCTGGCTGGCGGTGCAAAACCTGTTTCTGGCGGCTCGGTCTTTGGGTCTGGGCACCAGGTTGACCACCACTCACATACGCCGGGAGGACGAAATCAAGGTGCTGTTGAGCATTCCGGACCACGTCGAGACGGTGGCCCTAACGCCGCTGGGTTATCCCCGCGGCAGGTTCGGTCCCACCGACCGCGTCCCTGCGTCCCAGGTGTCCTCTTTCAACCGGTGGGGCAGCCAGGAGTAGAGAGCCGGAAGTAAAGCATGATTACAGTAGAGGCAATCCACGTGGCGCCGGTGAAATCCCTGGGGTTGCTGCGTCCAACTTCGGTGCAGGTTGGGCCAACGGGAATTGACCAGGACCGGCGCTTCTACTTGATCGATGACCGGGGAGTGTTGTTGACCCAGCGCCAGGCCGGGGTGTTGGTTAGGGTGCGGGCCGAGTCCTGGGAGGTGGAGGAATCCCTGCGGTTGACCTTCCCCGACGGCTCTGTAATTGAGGGTCGCGTGGACACCGGAGAGCCGGTGGTTACGCGAATCTGGGGCCGCCAGGTCAACGGCCGCCAGGTCACGGGAGATTGGAATAAGATGCTGTCGAAATTTTGCGGCCGGCCGGTGACGTTGGTCCAATCGCGCCTCCCCGGACAGTGTTTCGACGAGTTCCCGATTTCAATTCTGAGCGGCGCGTCCGTGCAAACACTGGGGAGGCAGGCCGGCGTAGGCGACGCACTGGACCACCGCCGCTTCCGGCCCAACTTTTTGATCAGCGGTTGCGACCCCCACCAGGAAGATGCCTGGGCGGGCAAACTGGTCGCTTTTGGCAACGAGACCGTGCTCCGGGTGGTGGCTCCCGATCCCAGGTGCGCCATAACCACATTGGACCCGGATACCGGCCAGCCCGACCTGGATATACCCTCGGCCATCAGAAGCTATCGCCCCAGCCCTCAAGCAGCGTTTTTCGGCGTGTACGCCGTGGTGGAACGGCCCGGCACAGTGTCGGTGGGAGATGCTGTGACCGCCCTTGAGGGCTAGGTGCCTGAGGACTAGATATCTGAGGGCTAGGCAAAGGGGGTTTTAGCCCAACCTTCGTCAAATGGAGTCCAGAAGTGGGAGGTCAGTTTCAGGTTTTTGAACTTCCATTCGCCGTTGACCCGGACGTATTCCTCGTCGTAACGGCCGGAACCCCAAACTGCCCGGTTTCCGTCGGCGTAGGTGCAGGTCTGAAACAGGTACCAAATGCCGGTGGCCGTGTCCCCACTCACCTCAATCACCGGGTTCATCACCATGTGGATGGCGAAGGGCAGGCGCTGGGACGCTCCCACAAAGAATTGTCGAATCTCTTCCCGGCCATCGGCTCGGCCCCGGACCCCGCCGTCCCAGACGGCGTCTTCGGTGAATAAATCGGCAATGCCGTCAGCGTCGTAGTTGTCGTCGCAATAGTGGCAGTACCGGGCCTTGAGCTTCTTGATGTCTTCCACGTCCTCCAGGGCTTTTACCCGGCGTTCCAGGTCCTCCAAACTCATCATTCCTCGCTTGCGTGCCGTCTTGTCGTGCCGTCTTGACGTAGTCAGCCAAGCCTGTCCCCCCAGGCTGGCCGGGACAGAACACTCAAACCGCGGTCCATCCGCCGTCCACCATCAGCAGGTGGCCGGTGGTTGCCCCCGCGGACGGGCTGGCGAGGTAGACGGCGGCGCCGACCAGTTCGTGGGGTTGCATCCGGCGGCCCAGGGGCATGTGGGCCTCCAGTTCCCGTTGCGCGTCATCTTCGGACTGCGTCTCCACCGCCAGTGTCCCGGGGGTTTCGGTTGGGCCGGGGCCGATGGCGTTGACGGTGATTCCGTGCTTGGTCCACTCTTGGGCCAAAGCCCGGGTCAGGTTTGCCACCCCGGCTTTGCTGGCGCAGTAGGCCGCGCGGTCAGGGCGGGAGACGACCGCCAGTTGGGATGCGATGTTTATGATCCGGCCGCCGCCCCGAGGAATCATGGTCCTGGCGGCGGCCTGGGCGCAGAAGAAAACGCCCTTCAGGTTGGTGTCCACCACGGCATCCCAATCGTCTTCGGTGATTTCCAGCGCCGGCTTGCGGATGCGAATGCCCGCGTTGTTGACCAGGATGTCCAGCCGCCCAAAATCCCGGGCCACCCGCTCGACGGTTTCCCGGATGTTGGCAAGGTCTAAAACGTCCAGGGCATAGACGGCCGCTCTTCGCCCAACTTCTTCTATCTGATGCTGCACCTCACCGGCCAAATTCAGCCGGCTGGGCATGTCGGAAACTGCTACGTCGGCGCCGGCCTCAGCCAAGCCCACCGCCAGCGCGGCCCCTATGCCCCGAGCAGAGCCGGTGACCAACGCAACTTTCCCTTCCAGGCTCAGTCCTTCGTACGGCATGAATTCAACCTCGCGGTAACTGCGGTAACTATTGTGGGACGACCTCTGCCAGCGGGATCGCGACCAAAGGTCGGGCAGCTGTCAGGCTCAACAGGCTCATCGGGACTCACGGCTGAGACGGTGCGCCGGTTATGGACCTCCGGTCGTGGGATTGCCCGCCAACAAGCCAACGATTTGACCCACGTCCGGGGCGTTCTCAAGGTCGCCCAGCAATTCCTCCAACTTTCCTACGGCGTCGGGGGAAAGGACCGGAGCGGCGCAATCTCTGAACTTTCCCCGGATTTCGGCCATCGTGACGCCGCGCAGCGCCCCCTCGTCGATACGATCAGCCCGTTGGCTCAACACTCGGCCGTCTTTCAGGTGCACTTCCACCTGGTTGAAGGCCTCCACCCAACTGGGTTTGCCCTCGTTGCCCGGAATCCGGCGCATGGTGACCTTGGGGATAAGGTCTTGCGATTCCGCTCGCAACACCTGCTCGTCGGTGAACGTATCCATGCCAACCTTGCGGTCCAGCACCGCCGCCGCCAGGCAGTATTGCATGCTGAACTTGCCCTCCAGGGCCGTGGCGGGCCGGTAGTGAATCAAGGACCTCGGCGGGTCGAAATCCACCAGGACGTCGATCTTTTCTACCTGGTCAGGGGCTATCGGTTCTTGGACCAACAGTTGGGAAATGGCATCCAACGCCAGGTGGGCGCTGCCGCAGCAGGGATACTTTTTGATTTCAATGCCGGATTCCACCAGGTAGCATTTCTCGCCCAGGTTCTGCCCAACGCTGTTCGCGTCGTATCCTTTACCACCTGAGAACGCATTGAGGAATCCGAACCTGGACTCCAGCGCGTCCTCAGCGGCGGTAAACCCTGCCTGGACCAGTCTGGCAGAGGTCACACCGGTGCGGCAGGCTGCTCCGGCGTGGAAGGGCTTGGTCATGGTGCCGAAATTACCCCTCAGACCGGCGGCTTGTGAGGCGGCGAGAGACACCGCCATTGCGGATTGTCTGGCGTCCAGGTTCAGGATTCGGGATGCGGTGGCGGCGGCTCCCAACGCGCCCAGCGGCCCCGTTGGGTGCCAACCAAGGTCGTCGGCGTAGGCGTAGCTCATCGCCTCGCCGACACTGCAGGCCACTTCGAATCCAAGCATGTAAGCAAGCAATAAGTCCCGGCCCGAGGACCCGCATTCTTCCGCCAGGGCCAATGTCCCCGGTAGCAGCACCGCGGTTGGATGCCCCTTCAAAGACCTGGTGATGTCGTCGTAGTCCAGGGCATGGGCCATGGCGCCGTTGATCAACGCCGCGTCAGGCGCGGAGGCTTTGATTCCCCGGCCGATAACCGTGGCCGCCTGGGCGCCCCCTCCGTTGGCGGCTGCGAATCCGATCAGAATGTCCGCCAGGTCTTCGTGGGAGCCGGCAAGCGCGCAGGCCAGGCAGTCAATTATGGCCCCCTTGGCTGCCTCAACCGCTTCGTGAGGAAATGATTCCAACCTGGTCCCACTGACGTATTCTCCGATTCGCCTGGTGACGTCCAAAATCGGCCTCCCTAAGGTTTGACTCGTGGATTTCGCCTGGGTCGGGCCAATACCCGGGTTTGGCGCCGGAATATGGCCCGGAATCTCGAAGGTTCACGCCATCTTAGCAAGGCCCAACAGCCGGGGCAACGGACCGAAATCCCCCCACTATCCCCGTTGCGACTTGAATTATGGGGCAGCCCGTGGCGACGGGATGTCCGGTGATGGGAGAGCGTGCGTCAAAGCGATTGCACAAGCCCAATCCGCATAAGGAGTGGTACGATGGTGGAGTGGGCTTGGAGGTAAAGGTGATTGGCGGGGCGATTCCAATAGTGGAGCAAGTCCAATCGCCGGACAAGTCCGATCATCGATCGCTCGGCCTGGCAGTTGAGGTGGGTCGGCGTGGGACGCTTCTTGCATTCCGCCTTTGCCGGCGAATTCTTGAAGAAGCCTTAGTCAGGGAAGCCAAATCCAGGGAGGTTATCTGGTGTTCGGAAAAGTTTTGGTCCCGATAGATGGCACCGACGTCGCCGATGGTATCTTGCCTTACGTTTCGCAGCTTGCCCGGGCTGCGGAGATTCCTATCTTGCTCCATACGGTCGTGGATACCAAGGATCTCGCGATTCCCGAAAGCGCCGAGTCTTTTGAACCTATGCCGGCGATTAATTGGGGCGAGGTCGAGGAAAGCCTCAAAGCCCGCGCCGAGGTAGTGCTGAATTCCACCGTCCAAAGGCTGGCGGACGAGGGACTGGAAGCCGAGGCGACCGTCACGGTGGGAGACCCTTCGGAGGAGATCGTAAAGGTTGCTGCAGACGCAGGATGCGGCCTGATCGCCATGTCTACACACGGCCGCAACGCTCTGGCGCGCGGCATCCTGGGTAGTGTCACCGACAGGGTGCTCCATTCTTCATCGGTACCGGTGCTGACCATTACCCCGGAGAGGGCCAAGACTCACCAGGAATTGGAGAACACGGCCACGAAAAAGATCTTGGCGCCTCTGGACGGGTCGGAGTTCTCCGAGAGGGCTCTGCCCTATGTAGAGGGGTTGGCCCGGGCCATGTCGCTGGAGGTCGTGTTGGCAAGAGTGGTCCCCATCGAGCATCCGGCATACTCCGTCTCGGAGCTCGGCGCAATCATCCCGGACTTCACCGAGCAACGGGTGCAGGAAGCGGAGAAGTATCTGGAGCGAACCGCAAGCAACCTGAAGAACGCAGGCTTGGAAGTTCAGTCCCGGGTCCTCATGGGAACCCCGGGACCGGCGCTGGTGGACTTTGCCCGTCAGACACCCGAGAGCATGGTGGTCATGACCACCCGCGGGCGGACCGGATTGGCTCGGTGGGTGCTGGGGAGCGTTGCGGAGGCGCTGATCCGTGCTTCAGGAGACCCGGTGCTGGTAATTCCGCCGGAGGACTAGCGATATTTCAGGCGGAAAGCAGGGGGCACTATGAGCGTACCAAGTCCGTGCCGCCGGCAACCATCAAATCACCGGACCACCGGCTGACATGAACGTCTATCCGGGCAAAAAACTTCACGAGGCGCTGGTCGGCGAAGCTTCCGACGCTCAGTCCTACGACGCTCAGTTCGACGAAGAAGGGCGGCGACTCAACCGCAACCATGCAGTCCCATCGGCGGCGGTAACCGTGCCGCTCTTTTCTTGGCCTGCCCCGCAACGGGGTGCCTGGGCCGCACCGGGGCCCAGGCGGCAACGGGTTTATCGGCAATGCGGTAGGACTTCCTCCGTGATGAGTTTCAGCGACTTGCGTTGCATTTCAATGGGAATCATACTGCCGAAGTTAATTTCGAACATCATCTGAGAGAGGCCCAGGGTTTTTCTCAGGGAATTGATCTTTTCCACCGCGGCATCGGGAGTGCCGAACACCACTTTGTCGCGCAGCCAGTCCTCGTATTCCATTTCCAAAATTCGTTGGCCTTCGGTGCCCCAATCGCCGGTGGTGCCTCGGAAATCCGCCAACCCGGTTACTCGCTCGCCAAGGCGGCGAATATTGGCCACCGCGCTTTCCCTCGGTTCGTAGTATGCCTCTTTTTCGGTAGCGGCCACGTAGAAGGGCGTACGCAACCCTACTTTGGGTTCTCCGGCGTGGCCCGCCTTCTTCCAGGCATCTCGGTATTCCTGGATGTGAGGCTCCAACTCGGTCAACTTAAAGACCCTGGAAGGATTTATAAGGATGGGATAACCCATCTCCCCGATGATTGAAAAGCTGTCCACCGAAGTTATCCCCACCGTGATGGGAGGATGCGGCTCCTGATACGGGCGGGGAGCGACGGAAACGTCGGTACAGTCAAAATGCTTGCCGTGGAAGGAGAACGTCTCCTTGGTCCAGGCATCGCGGATAATCTCCATGGATTCCTCGAACCTTCCCCGGCTTTCATGGAACGGCACGCCGTAGCCCTCATGCACGTTGGGAAACGTGCCGCGGCCGACGCCGAATTCAACGCGTCCGCGGCTGATGTGGTCCAGGGTTGCCACCTCCTCAGCGACGCGCACCGGGTTGGCCAGGGGAAGGATATGCACCGCTAGGCCGATGCGCATTCTCTCCGTCCGGGCGGCGATTGCGCTGGCCACGGTGATGGGAGCCGACAGCACCGACCGGTCAACGTTGAAGTGGTATTCGGCCAGCCAAACCGAGTCCACTCCCAGGTCTTCAGCCAGGTCCACCAGGCCGAAAGACTCATCGAAAGCGTCTTTCTGGGTCATATCCGGCCGCTTGGAGAACTCCAGAAACATCGGAAAATCCATAAGGCCTCCTCGTGACGACCGGGCGCTCACCGGTTGAGTTGTGCTGGTGGTCTGGTGAACTGCTGCCGGCGCTTGTTGGTTGCCCTAGTATAACCCTTTGCGGCTGGGCATGGTTGGTGTCTGGCTTCTTTGGCCGGCGCCTGGGTCCTTTGGTCGGGTTCTGGCTCCTTTGGTTGGAGAGGTCCTGGTTCGGCCTGAACGCGATGTGTCCATCGAGATTCCAGAGGAGGCCGCTTCCTGGAAATTCGTACTATAATGCCAGCGCGATAAGCGCCAAAAGGAGGCTGGAATGCCCATCGAACAACTACAACCTGAACTGGACCGCATCGTATCGTCGGACCAGGAGATCGAGGAATTAGGATCAGGCTACGGGGGCGCCAACGGCCCGGCGGAGGGCCCCGTGTGGTGGAAGGACGGAGGATACCTGCTGTTCAGCGACATCCATAACGACCGCCGGATGAAGTGGGCCGAAGGGCAGGGAGTAACCACTTTTTCCGAACCCACCAACCAGGCCAACGGCCTGACCAGGGACTTGCAGGGACGCCTCTTGGCTTGTGAGCATGCCTCCCGCCGGGTCACTCGTATGGATGCGGACGGGAGCATTACCGTCGTGTCCAACAGCTATCAGGGGCGGCAACTCAACCGGCCCAACGACGTGGTAGTAAAATCCGACGGCTGCATCTACTTCACTGACCCCTGGACCAGCCAGGCCCCCGCCCAGCAGTGGGATCTGGGCTTTTCCGGCGTGTACCGCGTGACCCCGGACCTGGGGACCATCACGCTCGTGTTGGATGACTGCGTCGTCCCCAACGGCCTCGCTTTTTCTCCCGACGAAAGCGTACTTTACATAAACGATACCAGGCGGGGACACATTCGGGCTTTCGACATGCTGCCTAACGGCACCTTGGCCAAAGCCACTGACCGGGTTTTCTGCGACCTGCGGGGAGACCGGGACGGGGTGCCCGATGGGATGAAAGTAGATGTAGAGGGCAACGTCTATTGCGGCGGATCCGGGGGAATCTGGGTCATCGACCCTTCCGGGAAACACCTGGGAATTATCGCCCACGGCCAGCCCGCAACCACCAACCTGGCTTTCGGCGGGGACGATTGGCAGACCCTGTTCTTCACCAGCAGGAACACCGTCGGCAGAGTAAAACTCAAGATTGCCGGCGTTCCGACACCCCCAGGCGGTTAAACCGTCCGCTCAGCCTTGCAACGAGAGGAAAATCGGCGGATGCCGAACAAGGCCCCAAAGCTTGCGAACTGGCTAACCCCCAACCCAATAGATTCACATTAAGACAACATTCAGGAGGCCATCTTATGGCGCGTCTAGGTAATCTTTCTCGAGAGGAACTCAACCCGGGAGACCAAAAATATTTTGATGAAATCTCCGGCAGCCGCGGTGGCGTACGCGGACCCTACGGAGTCCTGCTCCATAGCCCTGACTTGGCGGCCCGGGTCGCCCATACCGGGGCTTTTGTGCGCTACGATTTCGATATGCCAGAGTCCTTGAAAGAGACCGTGATAATCACGACGGCGGCGGAGATCAAGTCGCAGTACGAGTTTGCCGCCCACGCCCGGTTAGCCCGCCAGGCCGGTGTCTCGGATTCAACCATCAAGGCCATCGCCGAGGGGTCGGCGCCGGCCGGCCTGTCTGGAGAGGAAGAAATGGTCGTCCGTTACACCCAGCAGTTGCTGCGGGACCATAAGGTGACCGATGCCACGTTCAACGCCGTTCAAGAGCGGTTCGGCGTACAGGGCGCGCTCAATATGACGGTGCTGATCGGGCACTACCTGTTGGTCGGCCAGGTGCTGGCAGCCTTCGAGGTCGAGTTGTCCCCTGACATGCAACCGGAGCTGGTGCTGTAGCCTGCCCGAGGCGTCCCCGGCGGGCGATGTTTTGGTCATTGCCAACGACGCTCGCCCGTTGGGGCGTCTGACAGGGTGTCGACCGGCGACGTGGTTACCATGCTAAAAGGGCGGGGTGTAAACATATCGCGGACCAGTAACCCGCTGTAATCGCATGTTTTCGTTAATAGTCGTCCGATAACCGTAGACTTCGTTGACGTATTCACCAAGAAAGGGTAAACTGCCCTTTCTCAAATACAGAGGGTTCGGCGCCTATGCGACGGCCCCCGGTCGGTAGGCCGGGAGTGATTGTTTGGACAAGCAGGAACGAGACCGAAGGATGGCCCGGTTGACCCCCGAGCAATCGGGCGAGTACCGACGGCTTATGCGGGAGATCACCGCCGAAGCCAAAAACTTGGGCGGCCCGCAGATAACAGCCAGAAAAAGGCTCTTTGACGCCCTGCCGGAGAACATCGACCCCGACGTTGCGTTGGCTTTGGACGGCGTAGCCCAGCGGGACCAGTCTGGCCCCAACGAAGGGGAGATTGCGCCGGATTTCGAGCTTAAAAGGCTGGGTTCCGCCGAAACGGTGGGGCTTTCCGACTTACGGGGCAAACTTCCGGTGGCCATGATTTTTGGCAGCTACACTTGACCCCCTTTCCGCGCCCAGTTGGGGCGCATTGAGGAAATCTACGCCAAGTACCGGGATTGGGTGGAGTTCTTTGTGGTTTACGTTCAAGAAGCCCACCCTACCGACGGGTGGCAGGTAGACAGCAACGTGGAGAATGGCGTCCTTTACCGGCAGCATCAAAACTACCAAGAACGAGAAGAAGTTGCCGCCGCTTGCAGCTTGGACTTGCATATCTCCATGCCGGTCCTGGTAGAAGAAATGAACAACGAGGTGGACGCTGCCTACGGGGCCGCGCCGGAGCGGTTGTACCTGCTAGATGCCCAGGGGACGGTCGCCTACCACGGCGGTGCCGGCCCGCACTTCTTCGATCTGGACGAATGGGAAATGGCTCTGGAGGCTTGCGTAAAGGCAACCGTATAACCCAAAAATAAGCCAGAGCGCTGCGGCGAGGGGCATCTACCCGAGGGAGGTGAGTCCGCGCTGCCGGAACCAAAATCTAATGATAAGGCCGCTGGGATCCATGCCGACCGAGACGGCCCAACAAGACAACCTGAATATTCAGCCTGCCCCGCCATGCCGGTGGGGTTTGGCATTCAGTCCGGTGCCCTGCTCTGTTGGGGCATCGCTTTGAACTCCACTCTCACCGCCGTAGCCGGGTTGGAAGTGGGCCACTACACCGACCCGGTAAACGTCACTGGATGCTCCGTCGTGCTGTGCCGCGATGGGGCCGTCGGCGGCGTGGACGTGCGCGGTGGCTCTCCCGGCACCCGGGAAACCGACCTCCTGCGCCCCGGCCACCGGGTCGACCGGCTTCACGCCGTCTTGCTCAGCGGCGGCAGCGCCTTTGGGCTGGATGCCGCGTCGGGAGTAGTCCGGTACCTTGAGGAAAACGGTATCGGATATCCTGCCGGACCCGCTCTGGTCCCCATCGTTTCCAGCGCTATCCTGTTTGATCTGGGCTTGGGCAATTCCAAGGTACGCCCCGGCCCCGAAGATGGCTATGCCGCTTGTCTGGCAGCCAGTACCGGACCGGTGGCGCAAGGCTCTGTGGGCGCCGGCGCCGGGGCAACCGTTGCAAAAGCGCGCGGCTTGGAACGCTCTGTTAAATCAGGTGTAGGCTACGCAAGCATGACCCTGCGCGATGGAGCTACAGTGGCGGCCCTCGTCGCCGTGAACGCCTACGGAGGGGTCTTCGATCACAAGTCGGGCCGTCTGCTGGCCGGACCCCGTAAATCCGCAGAGTTGGATTCCGACTTAGAAATGGAAGACCCGGTCCAGGCCTTGCTGACCTCCTACCCCGGCGGCGCTTCCGGTCAGGGCGCTCCCGTCTTGACCAACACCACCATAGGGGTTGTTGCCACCGACGCCGCGCTGTCCCGTGAAGACGCAAACTACCTGGCCGGATTAAGCCACGACGGTTTGGCCCTGGCCATCCGCCCGTGTCACACCCTGCGAGACGGAGACACCATGTTCGCCATGGCCACCGGCCGCTTTCCCGGATCAGTTGACCCGGTGGTCCTGGGCGCAGCTGCCGTTGAAACAACGGCCGCAGCTGTCTTGAACGCGCTCCGCTCGGCCACCGGCCTCGGAGGAGTGCCTTCATTGAGCGATCTGGGGGCCGAATGACCGGGCGGCTGGCGAGACTGGACACCTGATCGTGAATCAAGCTCAACCGACAATAGGATTTATCGGCATTGGCCTGTTGGGCCGGGCTTTGGCCCTGGCTATGGACCGGCAGGGATACTGGATCAAGGGAATGCACAGCCGTGGAGCTTCCTCGGCCCATGACGCGGCGGGCCAACTCCGAGACTGCGAGGTGTTTGACGAAGCTCAGGCCCTGTGTGATGCGGTGGACCTGGTGTTCATCACCACTCCCGACCGGGTTATTGAGACCATCGCCGGCCAGCTTAAATGGAGGCCGGGTCAGGGGTCTGTCCATTGCTGCGGCGCAATGTCCGTAGAGGCGCTGGCGCCCGCCGCCGCGCAGGGAGCGCTGGCTGGAGCGTTCCATCCCTGCCAGACCTTCGCCGGCGCGGCCCAGCCGGACCAAGCGGTTGAACGGTTGAAAGGCGTGACTTTCGCAGTTTCGGCGGACGGTTGGCTGCTCGACTTCTTGAGCGATTTGGCCTACCGGCTCGGCGGTAAACCAGTGTGGATCCCGGATGAACAGCGGTCTTTGTACCACGCATCCAGTGTGTTGGCCTGCGGCTACTTGACGGCGCTTTTGAAGGGCGCTGTCGATATCTGGGAAGGATTGGGATTCACCCCAGAAGAGGCAATCGAGGCCTTGTATCCCCTGTCCCGTGCAACTTTGGAAAACGCCCACAATCTCGGCCTGGCCGGCTCGGCCACGGGTCCGGTAATGCGTGGCGACGCATCCACCGTGGAGACCCATCTTAACGCCCTGGCCGGGGCACAGCCGCACGTGCTCCCCGGCTACCTCGCCCTAGCCCAGGCATCGCTGCCCATGGCCCAAACCAGGGGTTTGGCCCCCGAAGGCGTTGAAAACATCAGGGATTTGTTGGATGGGTTCCGGACCGATACGGAACCAAAACCGAACCGCGCCAGCCCTGAACACAGAGCCTGAATGCACCACTTGAGTGCAGAGAATGGTAAGACCGGTCCAGACTCGTAGGTCCAAATTGGTCCATGGGAGGCCCCGCTAATGCCCCGTGTTACCGTCCGCGACGTCGCCCGAATGAAGTCCAGGGGAGAGAAAATCCCCATGATCACGGCTTACGATTACCCCACTGCCCAGGCGGCCGATGCTGCAGGCATACCCCTGATCCTGGTGGGGGACAGCTTGGGGATGGTGGTGTTGGGGTATTCCTCAACCGTGTCGGTGACCATGGAAGACATGCTGCACCACGTTAAAGCGGTGACGCGCGGCGCCAAGGATTCTTTAATTGTTGCCGACTTGCCGTTCATGACCTACCAGGTGGACTCCAATCAGGCTGTGGCTAACGCGGGGCGCATGCTACAGGAAGGGGGAGCCCATTCGATAAAACTGGAGGGCGGCCAGCGGGTGGCCGAGACCACCCGCCGCATTGTTGAATGCGGAATCCCGGTGATGGGGCATATTGGCCTCACTCCCCAGTCGGTCAACGCCTTCGGAGGGCACCGGGTGCAGGGCCGGACGCGGCAGGAGGCCGCCGAGCTGCTGAAAGACGCGGTCGCTCTGGAGCAGGCAGGGGCTTACGCGGTGGTGTTGGAATTGGTGCCGGCGCCCCTGGCATGCCTGATCTCCCGGCAACTGACCATCCCAACGATTGGGATTGGCTCCGGACCCGACTGCGATGGACAGGTGCAGGTGGTCCACGATATGTTGGGCCTTTACACGGATTTCGTCCCCAGGCATGCCAAGCAGTATACCCAGTTGGGCTGTCTGATCCAGGACGCGCTGGGTCGTTACGCCGCCGAAGTCAAGGACGGAACCTTTCCGACCGAGAAAGAGAGCTTCGACATGGACGAAGCCATTCTGGAAGACCTGGCCGCCAACTCTTGAATAACGCAACGAGCATTCCCGAGCCATGAAGGTTTTAACCACAGTTTCCCAACTTTCAGAGGCCATCTCGGCGTGTCGCCGCCCGCTGGGCTTGGTGCCCACCATGGGCGCTCTGCACGAGGGGCACCTGTCCCTTGTGAGGAAGGCCCGGGCGGAAACCGATACTCTGGCGGCCACAATTTTCGTAAACCCCACTCAATTCGCCGTTACCGAGGACCTGGGCGAATACCCGCGGAGTCGAGATCAAGATTTGGACCTGCTGCGCCGGGAAGGCGTGGACCTGGTTTTTGCTCCTTCCGATGATGAGGTTTACCCGCCGGGTTTCACCTCTTGGGTGGATCTGCCCGGAATGGGAGACCGGCTGGAAGGCGCCCACCGGCCCGGCCATTTTCGCGGCGTGGCCACCGTGGTCACCAAGCTGCTCAGCATGGTCCGCCCCGACCGGGCCTACTTCGGCCAAAAGGATGGCCAGCAGGCGGCAATCATCCGCCGTCTCAATCTTGACCTGAACCTGGGGGCTGAAATCATAGTTTGCCCAACGGTTCGCGAGTCCGACGGCTTGGCTTTGAGCAGCCGCAACTCCTACCTGGACCCGGCGCAACGCCGCGCCGCCCCCGTGGTGTACCGGGGTCTGTCGGCGGCTCAAAGCGTTTGGACGGCAGGCATTGACGACGCGGTGCGCCTGCGTGCGGAAGTGCGTAATGCAATTGAAGAAGAACCGCTGGTGGAGGAGGTCTACTACGTCAGCGTGGCGGACGCCAACTCGCTGGAGGAACTCGATCAGGCCGGACGCAACGCGATGGTGTCAACTGCGGTCAGGATAGGGCGCACGCGGCTGATCGACAACGTCATCCTGGAATGAGACCATCGTAGTTGGTCTCAGGTCTGGCTATTGGGTAAGTTCCCGGACAGCCTCGGCAAACGCAGGAATGACCTGTTGCCAGTCCCCCACTACCGCGTACCTGGCCTCTTTCAGTATATTGGCCTCGGCGTCCTTGTTTATGGCCACAATCACCTTGGCCCCGGAGCAGCCGGCCATGTGCTGGCTGGCGCCCGAAATAGCCACAGTGATGTACAACTCGGGGGTGATGGTCTTGCCGGTAAGCCCTACCTGGTAGCTGGCGGGAACCCAACCTGAGTCAACCGCCGCCCGGGATGCGCCAACGGCTCCTCCCAGGAGTTTGGCAAGTTGCTCCAATTCGGTGAACGGCTCCGGTCCACCCAATCCCCTGCCCCCGGATACGACCACCCGGGCATCTTCCAGCTTGACGCCTTCGGACTCTTCCGCGAAGGAGTCGACCACCCGGCAGCGGGCCAGAGATGCGTCCAACTCTACTGGAAAGGAGACCACCTGGCCCTGCCTCCCCGAATCGGGGTCCAATGGGTCGTACGCTTTGGGCCGGATGGCTGCAACCTGCGGAGTGTAGTCGCAAGTCACCACGGCGACTGCGTTTCCTCCGTACACCGGGCGGTTGGAAAGAAGCTTCTTGGTTGCGGCGTCTACCGAAACTTCCAGGCAGTCTTGGGCCAATCCCACGCCTAGCCGGAAGGCCAGCCGGGGAGCCAGTTCTCGTCCCTGGTTGGTGCGGCCCAGCAGAATCACGTTGGGATCGACTTCCCTTGCCAGGGCCACCATGGCGGCTAGCTGAAGGTCTACCTGGTAGTCGGCCAATAGCGGATGTGTGACTGCGTATACCTTGTCCGCGCCGCGGCTGATGGCCTGGGGCGCCGCCACATCCAGTGTGTCCGAAAACAGGCCGATGGCCAATTCCTCGCCGAGGCTGTCGGCGACGGCCCGGCCGGCCGCCAGAAGTTCCATCGACGTGGAACTCAATTCCCGGGAGGCCACGTCCCCCAGTACCAAAACTCCTGATGCGTCTGCCATTGGCTCCTCCGGTGGATATTGAACGCCCTGGCTCAAAAGCCGGTGGCTTTAGGCCGGGCAGTGAAGATTCGTGAGGCGAGGATTCGTTAAATGAGCTTTGCTTCCCGCAGCCTGAGGGCCAGTTGCCGGCCGGCGTCGACCGCGTCTTCGCCCTCGATAATTTCGCATTGCTGGTTGCGTTCCGGCACGAACAGGTCCAGCAGGGACACCCTGGACTGGAGAGACCCGGTGTCAACCCCCAAATCCGCCGCGCTCCAGATCGTGGGCTGCTTGCGGGTTGCCGCCATGATGCCCCGCAGCGTGGGGTATCGGGGCTGACCCAGTTCGTTGCTTACCGTTACCAGGGCCGGAAGCGGCGCTTCGACCACTTCAAAACCCTCGGGCGTGATTCGTTCCACCACAACCTTGTCGCCTTGGACCTCCACCTTTTTGCCCAGGGCCACGCAGGACAGGTCCAGGATTTCCGCCACACCCAGGGGCACTTGGGCGTTGTCCCAGTCTGAGGCCTGCCGGCCGCAAATCACCAGGTCGAAGCCTTCCAACTTTCGGATGGCGGCGGTCAGCACTTGGGCGGTCACAAAGCTGTCTATCGTGTTGGCGAAGATGGCGTCTTGAAGCAGGACCAATTCATCGGCGCCCATGGACAGGGGTTTCTTCATCACGTCCATGGCGAATTCTGCGCCGCAGGATATGACGGTGATGGTGGCTTCCTGGCCATCCTTGATCTGCAGCGCAGCTTCCACCGCGTTTTCGTCAAACCCGTTGACCACCGGTGGGATGGTGGCCGGGGTGACCACTCGCTTGGCCGACGAGTCTATTTGAAATGCCGCCATGGGCATTTCCGGGTCAATAACCTGTTTGGCCAAGACCGCGATTTTCAAGGCCATGCTTGTCCTCGGAAGTTGGAGGGATTTTCCAGTTTTTGAGCGCGCCGCTCGGACCGCAAGATGCGGCCCAGTGAGCCTGCGGGACTATGTGAAACATATCACCAACGGTTGAGCCGTGTCAACGAACGGGAACCCAGACCCAGGGTAGACGCATCCCGATGTGACGGGCCAATCTTGCGTCCAAATGGATGCCAGAACGCTTTTATCCAATAACACCCACCTCCCTACGGGACCTCCCCCGTTATTTGTATTTTGCGTAAGCCGCAGAGGGAATCCAGAGGCCTTTCCGTGCACTCACACGCTCATGGCAACCGGGAAACCTCATGGGTGGGTAAGGCGCACCCGTCCTAGGACACTCGCCGCGTGACCAAGCCTTGGACCGCCGGCGCGGGTGATATAATTAGATACAATGCTGGCTTGATGAAGGTCCGATAGCAATGAATGCGGTCAAGACGTTATTCCTACTCATGGTGCTCAGCGGCCTGCTGTTGATGATTGGCGGGATTTTCGGCGGCGAAGGCGGCCTTATGATTGCCCTGGTCTTTGCGCTGATCATGAACGTTGGGGCATATTGGTTCAGCGACCGGATAGCCCTGGGAATGACCCACGCCAAGCCGGTCACCGAAGAAGAGGACCCGGAGCTGTACAGTATCGTTGCGGAACAGGCCAGCTTGGCCGGGTTGCCAATGCCCAAGGTTTATGAGATTCAGTCCGACTCCCCCAATGCGTTCGCCACCGGCCGGAACCCCAAGCATGCCACAGTGGCGGCTACTACCGGCATCAGGATAATACTTTCCCGCGAGGAACTGGGCGCGGTGATGGCCCATGAGATGGCCCACGTTGGCAACCGGGACACGCTCATTATGGCGGTGGTTGCCACCATAGCCGGCGCCATTTCAATGTTGGCGTTTATGGCCCAGATATCCGCCATGTTTGGCGGGATGGGTGGCCGGGACCGTGGCGGCGGAGGACTGATTGGACTGCTGGTGGTCGCCATCGTGATGCCCCTGGCTGCAGCCTTGGTCCGCGCTGCGATTTCCCGCACCAGGGAGTTCCAGGCCGACGCCACCGGGGCCAAGACCTCCGGAAACCCCTACGCACTGGCTAGCGCATTGGAAAAGCTGGAAATGGGCGCTCACTCCCGCCCGATGAAGGTCGCCGAGGGAGCTTCCCACCTGTTTATCGTGAACCCCTTGAGCGGGAAATCCATGGCCAGCCTCTTTTCGACCCACCCGCCCATGGAAGAACGGATTCGCCGGTTGCGAAACACAAGGCCCAACTTTTAATCTAACTGCCTTGTAGGTCTGACCAAACTCAACGATTGCTTACGTAAGCCCACTTCCGCATCCATAGGGTCGCTTCGTGTCGGCAGACGTGGTTTGCCCAGCGCTCCGAAACGCGTACCAGTCGAGCGAGATTTGGTGTTGCCACGTCTGCCGGTCTCTCGGTTTGCCGATCCGTAGAAACCGGCGCGAATTGCCCCGACTCTGTTGTCAGCCGCGGTGTAAATGTCCTGTCTTGCTCTGTTGCTCCGCCTCATCCTGTTCGTTTTGCTGGGGTTTGTGGTTTGGGCGGGATTGCTGATGTATTTGGCGTCCAGCATCATTTCAGACAAATTGTTGGACCCCGATTCGTACATCGAAACTCTGCAGCAAGCCCGCGCCTACGACCGCATCTACTCCGAGGTCCTGGTTGCACCCCCGTTGCAGGAAGACCTCCGGGAACTGTTTGGCGACCTTGACCTCGACCCGGAAGAAGTCGATCCGGAAGATGTCGCGGACCTGCTCCGAGGCATAGCGCCGCCTGATTACCTGCGTTCTCAAACCGAGGGGGTGATTCGTTCGACTGTCGGATACTTCGTCGGGGATTTGGAAGAGTTGGCGGTGTACGTCGACCTCGGTCCGCCGCTTGGGAATATGGAAGACGTTCTGTTGGACCATGTAGACCAACGGATCGACGCCGTCCCGGTGGTGGCTATCCCTGGTGACCTTTGCTCCCGTGATGGCGCGAGTCAGACGGAGGAGCGATTTCTGGCGGTTGTGGAAGAATTGTCCACGGGTAACCTGCCCAAGTCATTGCCGTCCTGGGAGTCTGCGGATCCAGCCTGTCGAGAATTGTTGTTCGACCAGGGAGTCGGCCCGGCGTTAGCGTCCCCGACTCTGCCCACGGAAACCCGGTCTGCGTTCGCTGCCAGCAGAAGAGAAATGAAGGAAGAATTCCTGGACGGAAACATCCACGGGTTCTTCCGTCTGGGAGCGCGAGCGGCTACGGTTCCACTCTTGGACGCGGCAGACCGGGAAATAAAGGCTGGCCTGGATTCCGAGGACAGGGTGGACCTGGTTGCCCTTATTGCTGAATTGGACCCGGAGCGAACCGAGGCCCAGCTTCGTACGGAGCTCGGCGAGGTTCGGGAAGGCATCATCTGGTGGGACTCTTTGGGTCGGATCGTAGCCATTGTGATGATTGTCGGAGGATCGGCAGGCATGGCGCTGGTTTTCGCGTTCAACCCGAAGGGCATGATGCGTTGGCCTGGCCTAACCCTTTTGATCGGCGGCGCAGCCACATTTGCGCTGGGCAATTTCCTGCAATCGGGCGTCCTCAACCGGCTAGGCGATGCACCTGCCGGCTGGGCTGCGCAGACACCTGATTTCCCGGAATCCGTGGTGGATCTTAGCGCTGACTTGGTGGCGATCTACGGTCAATCCCTCTTGAGCGGAGTGACCGGATTTTCGCTAACGGTCCTGTTGGTGGGGGCCGTCCTGTTCGTAGCCTCTTTCTTCTTGTTCCTGGTCCGCAAGCTGCTTCCCTGAGCCGGTCAGATCCGCGCTACCTAGAAAACGGCTATCGGGTTCACCGGCGAGCCGGTCACGTTTCTTAACCTCAGGGGTCCCAGGGTCAGCATGAATTCGTACCGGTTGCGTTGGCGGCAGGCCTCGGCTAACTCCTCGAGGTTGGCATTGTCGATGAGCCAAAGGCCCAGGGTCACTAGGCAAACGGTGTGCAGCGGGCTGACGATGGTTGCGTACTGGCTCGGCCGCACGTCGTTGGACGTGTCCGTTCCCAGCATGGCCACGCTCCGGTCCTTGAACCAGGGTGTACAGGCCACCTGGCAGGCGACCATTGGCTCGGTGTTGGGCACCGGTCCGGCGTCCAATCGCTTGCGGTAGTTGCCGGTGCGGACCAACAGGATGTCGCCCTCTTCAACATGAACGCCCTGCCGGGTTTCCGCGTCCTCAAGGTCCTGGGGCATGACCGGCTGGTCCGGAGGCAGCCAGTCCACGTTGCGCAGGGCTGCTATGTCCAACAAAACCCCTCGAGTCACGATCCCATCACCGGCAGGCTCGATGGAATGGGTTTGGGCCCCTTCCCGAGAGGTAACCAGGTTGGCCGGCTTGTCGTTGTATAGCTTCCCCTGCCAGGAGTAGTGCGACAGGGCGTCGATGTGGGTGATGGTTTGGCCGTGGAAGACCATGCCGATATACTCGGCGGCTCCCCGTCGGGTCAGCGTCCGTTCCGGGGGATCGGTGTCCCGGCCCTCCCCACTGTCCACCATGTAGCGCTGCACCTGGAAGGTTGTGTCGGCCGCCATTTCCGTCAGAATAGGCCGGGCGCAGCTTACCGAGACCCCGTCTTGCACCAGACCGGCGGCCTGCTTGGCCTTGGACGGCGTAACCAGGTTGAGGCAGCCCCGCTGGTCATCGTCGCCCCATCTTCCCCAATTGCTCAGAGAGCTCATCCAACCCAGCACTTGCTGTTCCGAAGGAAACCGGTCTGCCATGAGTGTTGACCTCCGTCTGTGTGGCTGCCCGAGGCCATAGAGCGGGCGCCGGTGGTTAGCCTGGCCTGATGAGAGTGTTTCGGGCGCCCGAGAATCAAAAGTGTTTCGGGCGCCGGTGGTAGTCCTTGGCTTGATGAAAGTGTTTCGTGTGCCGGAGTATCAAAGTTGGGCGCCCAGTATGCCGGGGAACCCTCGGGCAAACTCGGCGGCTGCGACAGCTTTCCGCCCCTCGAGTTGCACGGTCTTCAACCCCAGGATTCCCTGCCCTGTAGTCACCGCTAAAGGAGCCTCGCCGCAGTCCGTCGGCCCCACGGACCCAGGCGGGAGGCGCTCTCCATGCCACGTTTCGATCTCAGTCTCCAGGACCGCCACGTCCAGCAGTTTCAGGATTTTACCATCCCACTGAGTATATAGCCCCGGCCAGGGTTTGTACGCCCGGCATCGCCGCTCCAGTTGCTCCGCGGAAACGGCCCAATCAGCCCTTCCGTCGTCCCGTTCCACCTTCCGGGTGACGGTGCTTTCCCCGTCGATTTGGGGACGTGCGGTCAGCTCTCCGGCCACCCAAGGCTCCAGGTTATCTAGCAATAACTCGGCTCCCAGCCGGAACAGCTGCCAGGTCAGAGTCTCCGCGTCTTCAATCCCCGTTAGTTCGACGCGGCGGTTGGCGATTAGCGGTCCGGTGTCCATTCCCTGGTCCAACTGCATCAGGGTTACCCCGGTGGAGCGGTCGCCCTCCAATATCGCCGTCACCACGGGGGCCGGGCCCCGGTGCCGGGGCAACAAAGAAGGATGCAGATTCAGGCAGCCGTGGGGCGGCAAAGCAAGCACCGGGGGCGGTAGGATCCGTCCATAGGCGGCGACGACGATAACATCGGGAGAGAGGGCAGCCAAGGCTCCCTGCGCCGCATCGGGGCGCAAACTCTGTGGCTGTAATACCGGCAAATCTTGCGCCAGGGCGTAGGACTTTACCGGCGACTGCACCGGGTTCCGGCCCCGCCCCCCGGGCCGGTCCGATGGCGTAACCACTCCGGGCACTTCAACGTCCGGCGCTTCAACCAGGGCTTCCAGGACGGGGACGGCGAAAGCGGGAGTTCCCATAAATACAACGCGCATTGCACCTCTATATTAGCAGGGCTTATGGCGATTGGCGGTCCGTGATGGCTGGCCTTACCAGGAAATCTCTGCGTCCTCCATAATCCGTTGCGAACTCTGTGAACTCTCCGTAGAAATCCTCCATCCCATCCGCCCATTGATACCCCCGAAACCCCTTCCTAAAACGGGAATTCAGAACCTCTCCCGTCCCAACCCCCACCTTTCCTACCGCAACAAGAATCCATAGCCCTTTCCTCCCCAACTCCCGTCAATCTGCCGCAACGGCAATCCAGAGGCCTTCCTCCCCAAACCCAGGCTTTCCCGCCATTACGGCAATCCAGAGCAGCCTTTCTCCCCACCCACCGTCATCCTCGCCGCAGCGGGGATCCAGAGCTCTTTTTGTGATTCGACTACGTAGAGGAAGGTGAGAAGGCGAGGTGTGGAACGCTCCTCCGGGTGGGCCAAGGTTGCTCACACTTGCCGTCTCCTCGTTGTGTAGGGGTGTCGGCGCAAGAAAAGGGCTCTGGATTCCCGCTGCGGTGATCATGACGCAAGACAAATGAAACACCCCGATGCACCCAGCGTGTTCCTTGACAGGGCCAATGTGGGATTGCTAGAATGAATCAACCGCTTGGCGGAAATTCGAAAAGGAGGTGATGGCGAATGGATGATAGTTTAGCACGCAGGGGTGATGGTAGGCATCTGTCTGGACACGACGAGGTGATCGTCTCCTAGGTAGCACAGACCAAATACGATAACCCGTACGTCGGGCCCAGGCCAATGCCTACCATCGCCCCTATGACTCATTAGTCCGTGGGGTACCCACCAAAGGCAGTCAGGCTGGGCCCGACCCCTTTTTTGCGATTCACGCAAATCAGAAACATTCACACATGAGGCAAGAGTGGCGGCTATCGGGGATCTTGCGCTCCTGTGGCCCCCGGAACACTCTTCCTGCGAGCCCGTTTGGGCTGAGATCTAATCCCTATATTCCCCGGCCGGCGGCGGACCTTTGACTCTCCTGATTGAGAGCAGCCGCACCGGCGGCGGCCCGAGACATTGACATGAACTCGGGCCAGCCTTAAAATTTGCCAATCACAGCGTTCGGATCGATTAAAACATCGGAGAATTTATGCTTCGGATTCGCCTTAGAAGGGTGGGAAAACGTGGGAGACCGGCATATCGAATCGTAGTGGCGGAATCCAGGGCGCCCCGCGACGGTGCCTACCTGGACTGGATCGGCACCTACGACCCCATGAAGGACCCCCCGGCGTTTACCTTGAAAACCGACCGCGCCAATGAATGGTTGGGCAAAGGCGCCCAACCCTCAGACGCGGTAAAACGGATCTTGGACTGGAATGAGCTCCTCGCCGCGCAGCCCGTTTCGGAAGAAGAGACTGCTCCTGCCGCTTCAGACCCGGTTGCCGAGCCGCCGGAAGATGGCTCCCAGGATGGACCGACCGGAGAGGCCGAAGTTGGGCCTGATGATGCGGGCGCCGGCTCAAACGAAGACGCTTAGGACTGAATAGTCAGGCAAGGAAATCCCCGGTATGAACGTGGAACCCCCCGGCATGAAAGAGTTAATTGAATATATCGCCCGCTCCTTGGCCAGCGAACCCGACTCGGTCAAGGTGACTGAAGAGGCCGAAGATGGCCGGGTGGTTTACCGGCTGGAAGTGGCCCCGGACGATAAAGGCAAGATCATCGGCCGCCAGGGTCGCGTGGCCCAGGCAATGAGGTTGTTGTTGCGGGTGGCCGCGGTAAAAAACGGCTCTCATGCCGTCCTAGAGATTGTTTAGCCCCTTCTCTCCAAACCAGTTGTTTGTCCCCGCTGGAACAGACGCCCCAGGCGACTTCTCCGCTGGCCGCGGTAGCCAGAGTTGACCGCCGAGTCCCCGGACCGATCCGTCGACCAGGTTGAAGTCGGCCGCATCGCCGGCCTTCACGGGGTCGAGGGACACGTTCGAGTATTGGTTATGAGCGATGTCCCGAACCGGTTCGATGAGGGGCAGGTGTTGTTCGTTCAGGCCAGGCAACTCACCATTGTTTCATCTCAACCATTTCGTGCTGGCCAGGTCATCCTGTCTTTCGCTGGCGTAAATTCCCCCGGTGAGGCCCAAGGGTTGGTGGGCCGGTACCTCACCATCCCGCCGAGCGAATCTCCCCAGTTGCCCGACGGCGAATATTTCCACTTTCAGCTCCTAGGCCTGCGCGTTGAGACCACCGAGGGCGAACTGCTGGGTAAAATTACGGAGATTCTGGAAACCGGCAGCAACGACGTCTATGTGGTTAAAGGGGAAACGGGCGAGGTCCTCGTCCCTGCCTTGACCGGCGTCATCACCGATGTCCGGGTTGACGAAGGCGTTATGCTGGTATCCCTACCCGAAGGTCTGCGTTAACAAAGCGCTGAAACGCCGTCATTTCTTTTGACCGGGATTGGGGCCAATGCTAAAATTTGCCGGTGGGAAATTTGTGGGTGGAAGGAGGCGATTAGATGTCGGGTCATTCTAAATGGTCCACTATCAAACACCAGAAAGGCGCGGCCGACGCCCGTCGGGGAGCCCTTTTCACCAAGCTCAGCAGGGACCTGGCCTTGGCGGTGCGCGAGGGCGGCGGCGGCGACCCAGGCATGAACTTCCGTTTGCGGCTGGTAATTGAAAAAGCCAGGTCCAGCAACATGCCGGCGGACAGCATCACCCGGGCGATCAAGCGCGGCACTGGTGAGGGTGGCGAAGGCGCGGAGAAGCTGGAAGAGATTGTCTATGAGGGGTACGGCCCCGGCGGCGGGGCTATCTTGCTCCAGGCGGTCACCACCAATCGCAACCGGGCCGCGGCGGATATTCGCTCCACGTTTACCAAGGGCGGCGGCAGCCTCGGTGAGAGCGGATGCGTCGCCTGGAATTTCGAGACCAAAGGCGTCATCAACCTTGAAGTCCCAGACGCGAGTCGCGGGGAAGAGTTGGGCTTGCTAGCCATCGATTCCGGCGCCGAAGACATCGAGATTGAGGACGGCGTCCTTGAGATTCACATGCCTCCAGACGTACTTCCTGCGGTGAAACAGGCCTTGGAAGACGAGCAGGTTGAACTGGCGTCGGTGCAGATATCCCTGGTTCCAAAGTCCACCGTAATGCTGGAGTCGGCCCAAGCCGAGAAAACCCTCAAGCTGTTGGACAACTTGGAAGAATTGGACGACGTTCAGAAAGCCTATACCAACGCTGATTTTCCGCCTGAAGTCCTGGAAAAGTACCAGTTGGAATCCTGATAGCCAATCCCGACCAGGGCGCCGCGGGTCCGCCTGGGCCCGGTCGCACCGACGGGCAGTCTCGAAAGTAGGCTTGGAACGCCACTCGCCGGAGTGGGTCTGGCAAAGCGCATCGGGTATCCAGCCTGATGGGTCAAACGGGGGTTGTTGAGGTAATGCTGGTTTTGGGCATTGATCCCGGCACCATCCGGATGGGATACGGCTTGGTGAGGTCGGGCCCCGATCCCACGGCGGAAGACTTCGGCGTGGTGGCCCTCCCCAGGTCCATGCCGTTGGAACGCCGCCTGCACCAACTCTACACCCATGTCCTCAACATGATCAGCATTTTCCAGCCCGACGCCATATCCGTGGAGGAACCCTTTGTGGGCGTCGGTGACCGTCGATTTGCCGGGCCGGCCATGGCTCTGGGCCAGGCTCAGGCACTGGTGCTGATCGGAGGCGCCGGGCAGGGCGTGCCGGTTTTCCGTTATTCGCCGGCCCAGATCAAGTTGGCAGTCGCCAATTATGGGGCCGCCACCAAGGAACAAATGCAGCGCAGTGTTGTCACCACACTCAAGCTCGACCAGGAACCGGAGACAGACTCAGCTGACGCCCTTTCCGCCGGTCTATGCCATGTCGTGCACAGTATGGCAACCGAGGCTTTGGGCCGCGCCATCCCGCCGGGACAGGAAAGATAGAGGTTGATCGTCGGCCTAAAAGGGTCTCTTGAAGGAGTTGGCGCCGATTGGGTCCACCTGCAATTGGGTGGGGTCACCTTTCAGGTTTTCGTACCATCCTCCTTCATCGGAGACCTGGGGCCCGTGGGTAGCCAGGTTCACCTTTTCACCCACTTGCGCATACGCGACGAGCAACCGGTCCTCTACGGATTTCCCACAGCCGCGTCCATGCAACTGTTTCAGAGGTTGACCGCCGTATCCGGTGTCGGTCCGCGGTTGGCCTTGGCCCTGTTGTCCTCATTGGGACCCACCGGCCTTCGCCAGGCCATCGCAACCGGAGACGTTTCGGCGTTGAGTTCTGCTCCGGGCGTGGGCCAGCGCACCGCCAGCCGCATTATCCTGGACCTCAAGGGCCAGGTGGACTTGGGAGATGATGAATCGGCAGGCCCAGCCGGCGGGGTGGAAGCTGAAGTGATTGCCGCCCTCACGGCGTTGGGATATTCCACTGCCGAGGCCAGGCGCGCCGTCGCCGGTCTGCCGCATTCGGACGAGCGAGACCTGGAAGACCTGATCCGTCAGGCTCTCCTGCAACTAAGCTCGGCCTGAGGTTGGTCGGAAGCGCTGAGTCGACCCCCGGCGTGGGCTGGTATAATTCTGAGAGGCCCGTTGTTGCCGGCATCTGGCCGGGATATTCGGCTCTGAGGCCAGGTCTGGGCCACACCAATTATATGACCGAAGCCCTTCGCAGCATTCCTGCCGTCCCCGGAACCGTATCGGGTACGGTTGTCGAAATAAGAACCGCACTGGTGTTAGAACGTGCCTGATTTCATACTGTCATCAGAATTCCAAATGACCGGAGACCAACCCACTGCGGTGGCCCACATCTCGGAGGGCGTATCGGAGGGTTTGAAGCAACAGACCCTGATGGGCGTCACCGGCAGCGGCAAAACATTCACGATGGCCAACGTCATCCAGAACGTTCAGCGCCCCACACTGGTGATGGCCCACAATAAGACGCTGGCCGCTCAACTGGCAACTGAATTCAAGGAGTTCTTTCCCCACAACGCGGTTGAGTACTTTGTTTCCTACTACGACTACTATCAACCCGAAGCTTACGTCCCCCAGTCGGATACCTACATCGAAAAAGACTCCAGCGTCAACGAGGAGTTGGACAAACTCCGTCTTTCCGCCACCACCTCGCTGCTGACGCGGCGAGACGTGCTCATTGTCGCGTCGGTGTCCTGTATTTACGGTTTGGGCGATCCCCAGGATTATTTCGACCTGGTGGCCCAGGTTAAGGTTGGCGAGATTCGCAATCGCAGCCGCCTGGCCCGCCAACTGGTGGACATGCAATACGAACGCAACGACATGGACTTGGCCCGCGCCAAGTTCAGGATCCGGGGCGATACGCTGGAGTTGGTTCCCGCCTACCAGGAAGCGGCGGTGCGCGTCCAGTTTTTCGGCGATGAAGTGGAACGCATAGTGCAATTGGACCCGCTCACCGGAGAAGTGCTGGCCGACCTTCCTGAAGTGTCTATTTATCCCGCAAACCATTTCGTCACCTCGAAAGAAAAAGTGGAAAGGGCGATAGAAGACATAAAAGTGGAGTTGGCGGGGCAGCTTGCCAAATTGCGGGAGAACGGCAAAATACTGGAGGCCGCTCGGCTGGAGAGCCGCACCCACTACGACCTGGAAATGCTTCAAGAAACCGGGTTCTGCTCGGGCGTGGAGAACTATGCGCGGCATTTGTCTCAGAGGCCGGAGGGCAGCGCTCCTTGGACCCTGCTCGATTACTTCCCGGAAGACTACCTGGTGTTCGTGGACGAGTCACACATGACCCTGCCCCAGGTGCGCGGTATGTACCACGGCGATATGTCCCGTAAGAAGACCCTGGTGGAATACGGATTCCGGCTGCCGTCGGCCCTGGACAACCGGCCCCTGAATTTCGACGAGTACGAGTCCAGAATCAACCAGGTGGTTTACGTGTCCGCCACGCCGGGACCCTACGAGGGCAAACATGCCTCGGTCACGGTGGAACAGGTAATCCGCCCCACCGGACTGCTCGACCCAACCATCGAAGTCAAGCCAACCGTGGGGCAGATCGACGACCTGTTGCAGCGGATCAAGGAACGGGTGGACCGCCACGAGCGGTGCCTGGTAACGACGCTGACCAAGCGAATGGCGGAGGAGTTGGCGGATTATCTGTCCGAGATGGGGGTCCGCAACAATTACCTGCACTCGGACATTCAAACCCTGGACCGGATAGAAATTCTGAGAGACCTCCGGTTGGGGGTCTACGACGTGATAGTGGGCATCAATCTGTTGCGCGAGGGCCTGGACCTACCCGAGGTCAGCCTGGTGGCGATCCTGGACGCCGATAAAGAGGGCTACCTCCGGTCGGACACTTCCCTGGTGCAGACCATCGGGAGGGCGGCCCGCCATTCCAGCGGTCACGTGATAATGTACGCCGACAGAATCACTGATTCCATGGACCGGGCAATCAGTGAGACCTACCGGCGCCGCGAGATTCAAGACGCATACAATGTGGAGCACGGGATTCAGCCCCAGAGCATCCAAAAGGAAGTCCACGACATCACCGACGGGATCAAGGCTATCGCCGAGAATCGCGGCCGTTACAACGTGGTCCGTGAGGAGATGTCCCGGGCCGACATGTTCCGAGTGGTCAAAGACTTGGAAACGCAAATGAAGGAAGCAGCGCGGGAGCTGAAATTCGAGAAGGCCGCCCAGTTCAGGGATGAAATCTTCCAGCTACGCCGCCTGCTGGCCTTGGAAGAGAAAACCCTTACTCCGGACGCATTTGCCGCGGACCCGTTTGCTGACGACGCCAAAGCTGGGGCAGCCAGCCAGTAAGGGCCATTCCCCACGCAACGAAAATCCCTAACGGACGCCTGTTTTATTCAGCCCTTGCGGCGGCATCCGTAGGGAGGTCAATAACCTCATCGACCCGGACTTCGTGCGCCCATCAGAGCGCTCCGAGGTCCGTCTCCCACTTCCCCCGTAGTCCACACCGCCGCGGAAATCCGGGGCGCTTTGCTGGTGGGTAACCTATTGCCCCATCCAGCCTGCCCGCGCTGCTCCAGTTGTCTTGAAGCGGGGTAATTTTTGCTGAGACACTCTTTAGGTGAAGACGGTGGCGGCCGTAGTTTAGCAAAGAGGTGTGCCCGAGATCATGGCGGGTAGGTAGCGGCGTCTCCTTCATGTCACCGCCAACGTAACCTATTGAGCTATGGGTCAGAAATGAAAAAACCCGGGCGTCGCCCGGGTTTTTTCGTAAGGTCGCTGAAAGTCGTGAGAAATACTTGGATACTGGTGAAAAAACCTGATGGCCGGGGGCTTATCGCCTCCGGCCATCCTCAAGTCAGTCTGCTACTGGACCGTGATTGGTATAGCCAAGGTGTGCTGTTCCGTGGCGTAACCGGGGAAGGTTATGTCCCCACCCAACTGGTCTGTGCCGTGACCGGTGGCGGTAACGTCGATCGTGCCGGCGTCGCCCGCTACGACCACATGGTCTCCAGCCACTGAAATGATTACCATCCTCCATTCCCAAGTCTCGCCGGGATCAAGAATCCCATCTGCTGAGTCGTCTCCGCCGATGAACTCCTTGGAGTCGGCGGTGAGGCGGGTTTCGGAGGGCGAAACGTCAACGTATACGTCGGTGAGAGGAGAGTCGCCGTTGTTGGTCTCGGTAATGGTCAGGACCTGTACCACCAACCGCAGCACCGTGGTGTCGACCTCTTCGACGGCAACAATGGTGCTGGGGCGGAGAACCGAAATGGCGATGGAGTCGCTATGCGTCACCGGTTCACCGTCCGGGGCGATACCGGTCACGGTGATTTCCATGTTACCCGTGTCGTCTTCCAAAGGAGTGGATTCGCACTGGTATTCAAACTCAGTTTGGGACTCGAGAGTGCCCAAGGCCATATCGCAGCCCGGCGCTAAGTCGTGGTCGTCGACCACCACGTCGGTTAGGTCGGTGTTACCGTAGTTGTTAACCTTTACGGTGAATTTGGCGGCATCCCCCGAGTTAATGGGGTCTTGTTCCACAGTCTTTTGAATGGTCAAATCCAACTCAAAGACGATGGCATCAACTGTGGCGGAGTCGGTCAACCCACCCACATCTACCACAGTGCCCTTAGCCACGGCCGTCACCGGCGTGGTCCCCGAATCGAACTGGCTGGCACAAACGAAGACTTCGGTGCTACCTGCCTCCATGTCGCCAATCTCGCGGTCGCACTCGGTGGCGGCTTCAACCTTGACCGTCACACCTACGAGCCCCGTGGTATTGGGATTGCTCACCGTAATTGTGAAGGTCGATTCGTTCCCCACGCGCACCCGCGGAGTGTCGTTTACTATTTCGACTTCAATGGCTACGTCTTCTATGGTGATGGTTGAGGTGGCCATGTCTCGGACTGAGGACAGGTCCTCATGCACCCCGGCCACCACAGCGGCGGTTACGGTAAATTCGTTGTCGCCGCTCTGGGCGGGGCTCATGTCGCAATCGAACTCAGCGGAGTCGCCCACCGCCAGGACTTCAAAACTTCGCTCACAGCTGGTTTCCAGCGAGTCAATAACCTGGACAGTAGTCAACTCCAAGTTACCGTCGTTGGTAACCGTAACCCTGAAGTCGGCGTCGCCGCCTTCATACACGTTCTGCGTGTCGCGGTCGATCGCAATGGCGATACTCGGGGGTTTCAAGTGGATAAACCCGGATGCGGTCGCAGAGATGGTTGGATGCTGCGCGTCATCTGCGCCGCTGTGTACGACCCCTCCGGAATAGTTAGCCGTGGCAGTCAACGCGGAGTTTGTAGCATGGGTCTGGTCGACTGTGTAGCTAAACCCGGGCAACTCGGCGACGGAGCCGCGCGCAACCAGTCCAATGTCCGGAGTCCCTTCGAAGCCGGCAACATTCTGCATTTCGCCGTTGGGCAGAGTGATTGTGACCTGCCCGCCCTCAAAATTGCAGGCGATCTTGTCGGAAGGAAGCTCTGGAATCGAGAGAATAACCTGATAGGTAACAATGCTGCCATGAGCAGTTTGGGTTATCACATCGCCGTTTTCATCCAAGATGATGATGGTTAGTCCAACGTTGTTGGCAGTGTTGCAATCGGCGGGTGCGTTGTGACCAAATACGGACTGGCCACTAAACATAAACATAGCCGTGGCGGCCGCCAATATCGCTACTAGGATTGCCAGAGGGATCGCTCTGCTTTGAGACAACTTCATCGATTTACCACCCATGCGCGAAAGTTGATCGGTTTTTGGCTAAAACCGAAGCCTAGAGTAATACGATATGTGCGAAATAGCAAGTGTTGTCTGGTGGCACACAGGGCCTATTCCTCCACCTATTTTGGTTAGAGATTTAGGATTGCAAGGGTCAGGAAAGTGGGCGAATAGACCGGTTGGTAGCGACTAGGGATTAACGGACCAGCCCACGAAGTAATAGATCGGGAGTTTTTGGGGCTCCGCTTGGGGTGATGGGGGATGAATCGAGCCGAGTTACCGGTACAAAGGCTTGAAAAAGCTATGCAGGTAATTGTTGCGATGGGCCCAGGAATGGGTCCGCTTCAGAACGGGAGTCGGTATCGGCAGGGCCCTACGCTGGGTGATGCGCATTGCCTGATAATTGGCCAGTTCGGGCGGCGCTTCCGCGGTAAAGATGATCGCGCACTCCTGGGATTCGAGGAACATTTTCAGGCTGGGGAATCCCTTCGCCTGGGCGCCGGGCGGTTGATAGACGAAAAACTCGGTGGCCCCGAGTATCTCATCCAGATGGTCGTTGCCGGTACCCCGGCCGCCCCCCTGCCTCAGTTGACGCCTGGTGTATCCGTGGTCTCTCAAGTTCATAGCGTGTTCACTGGTTCTGCCAAGTCCGCCTGCACTTTGTGCCCGCTGGAGTTGCAACCGTCGCCCAAGGGGCGTTGCTTCAGGGGTAGATTCCCCAGCCCACGCGGCCGGTTTCAGCCTTGAAAAAATGCCCCTCGGCAGAGGTGACGTAGAGGGTTGTCATATCGGCGCCGCCGAAGCAGCAATTGGTGGGCCGGAGACAGGGCACCGGATGAGTCTCCAGAACCCCACCCGCGGGAGAGAAAACGTAAATCAATGGGCCCGGCCCGGCCTGGGGCCACCCGGCAGTAGCTACTATGTTCCCCTCGGCGTCGAGGCACATGCCGTCGATACCCCGGTGCACGGCCTCGGCGTCCCTCCCGAATGTATGCAGCACCCGGTATGGACCCAAGCTTCCGTCTTCGGCGATGGGATAAGCCCGCAACTCCCGGTCCAGGGTAATATCGTCGCTGTTGCTCTCAGCCACGTATAGCGTTCGCCCATCTATGGAAACCAGGACGCCGTTGGGCATCGTGGTGTCGAAAGTCGCCCGAGACACCGTGTAGCTGCCGTCAGGCTGGGGATTGGCCATCAGGACCGAGCGATTGTCCAGCTCTTCTAGTTCGCTGGGGTCAATGTTTCCGGCGTTCCAGGGATTGGTGAACCAGATGCGGCCCAACCGGTCCACCGCCAGGTCATTGGGGGTATTGAGCCTCTGCCCGTCCACCCGGTCTGCCACCCTGATGTCGGAGCCGTCAGGGTCGAACCGGACGATGGCTCTGCCCCCGGAACAGCAGCCGAAGATCCGTCCTTCGGCGTCAAATGCCAACCCGTTGGTGTGATTGGTGCCGGTCCGCCATTGGGTGATTTGGCCTGACGCAGGGGCGTATTGCATGATCCGGCTTGAGGGTATGTGGGTGAACAGAATGGACTCCCCATCCCAGACCGGCCCCTCGGTTACCCCCCCGAAAGGCTTGGCCAATAGTTCAAACCGCCAACTCATCGATGCGCTCCCCGTGCCGCTCCCAGAGGGCCCCATCCGGCGTCATTCCAGATTGTGCCCGATTGTAGCAGAAGGCCGGTAGCCGGGACAACGCGTTTCCTCCGGGCAGCGTTGCCCGGCCTTAAGGCAATTCCGCGCCCGATGCTATAATCAAGCCTGTTTGGGGCCATCCCGCCACCACCGACTCAGCGGGCGTCGCTTTCAGGGCATCCAATTCATGGCATCCAACCGGGGATTTCAACCAGGCGTCAAACCAACCCATCAGGCCCGTTCGATTGGAGATTGAGCAAGAGTGACCACGTCCAGCGTTGCCCGAGAAATAGTTGAAGCGGTAGTCCTGGCCCTGGTTGTGTTTCTGGTCATCCAGGCAGGCGTCAAAAATTTCAAGGTGTTGGGGGCCAGCATGCAGCCCACCCTGGAAAATGGGCAGTACCTGCTGGTCAACAAGCTGGTCTACTTCGAACTGGACAAGGAGCGCATTGCTCGCCTGACGCCCTTTTGGCAAGTAGACCAATCCTCCGAGCGATTTGCTTTCAGCCCGCCCAGTCGTGGGGATGTCGTCGTGTTCCATTACCCTAGAAACATCTCTCAAGACTTCGTGAAACGGTTGATAGCGTTGCCTGGAGAGACGGTGGAGATACGCAGCGGGGTGGTCTACGTCAACGGGACAGCCCTGGATGAGCCCTATTTGACCAGGCGGGACACGAGCAGCACCAGGCCGTATCGATTGGCTGAGGATGAGTATTTCGTTATTGGCGACAACCGGAAAGGCAGCCACGACTCACGCTCCTGGGGACCCGTGCCTGAAGACCTGCTGCTGGGTAAGGTGTGGTTCGTTTACTGGCCTTTGTCCGAATGGGGCCTGGTCCATGGGAGCGAGTGAGGCCTCCAACGTTCGGACATGGCGCAATCCGTCCTCTATGCGGGTATTCCGCCGTTCTTTGCGACAGTGCTCTGACAACTTTCGGCAACCTTCTGCGAAAGCCTCGTTCAGCGAAAGCCTCGTTGCGCCCGTCTGAATCAACTACACGGAAGGCGAGAGTTTAAGGGGACAAAGACGCCGGGAGCACGACGCCGGGGAAAGGAAGGCTGGGAGAACCCCCGGTAACGGCCCAAGAACCGGCCTGATTGGCTGGAGCAGACCAAAGCCGGTCGAACAGGCCTAAACCGGGGATCGATTCAAACGCATCCCGTTAGAAATCGGATAGTTGCCGGCCCAAGGGCCAGGGAGCCGGAAGCCCGGGCCCAACGAAACGAGCAGGCTTCAGGGTGAATTGCCACCTTCTGGCGACGGCAAAATCCGGAATCACCGGCGCTCCGTGAATTGGGAAGGCCATTCTCCCAGCGTCACCGGGACGATGGTCTCATCACCCTCTCGAATCAGCTTAAGTTCGACTTTGGTTCCGGGTGAGTAGCGGTTAAGCTCGGCGATCAAATCCCCCACGGTTTCCACGTCTGCGCCTTCAACGGCGACAATCACGTCTCCACCCTTACCCGGCCCTCCTGGTCGCACGATTTCCGAGGGAATCAGCCCCGCCTCCGCGGCGGGACTGCCCGGCATCACCTGGGTGACATACACACCCGAGGCATGGCCCGGTTCTAATCCCAGGTCTTCTATCGAGCTTGTGTCCAGGGTTAAAGCGCTAATCCCCAGCCAGGGCGGGCGGATTACTTTGCCCTCCTTCAATTCCGGCAGCAACCGGGCCAGGGAATTGACGGGCACGGCGAAACCGATGCTGCGCTGGCTCAACTGCAAATGAAACGGGGACTGGGCGGTAATTTGGATGGCTGTGTTGATGCCGAGGACCTTTCCCTCCCGGTCGAGCAAGGGTCCACCGGAGTTGCCTGGGCTGATCAGGGCGTCGGTCTGCAACACGCCCGAAATCGGCCGGGAAATGTCGCTGTCCAGGGTACGTCCGATCCCGCTGATGACGCCCACGGTTACCGACCCGTCCAGCCCAAAGGGGCTGCCGATGGCTATGGCCAACTGGCCGGGGCGGGCGTTATCGGAATCACCGAGTAGCACCGGGTCTATGCTGGAAACCGCCTCGCTGGGAACCTTCAGCAACGCCAGATCATTGGCAGGGTTGGAGCCCAACACTTCGGCGGGGGCCGTGCTTCCGTCGTGAAACCTGATGCGTATTCGGTCGGCCTGCTGGACCACGTGATTGTTGGTGACGATGTGCCCTTCCGAATCGATCACGAACCCGGAGCCAAACCCGAGGCGGGAAAATGACCCGCCTTCCCGCTGGTCTACGTTGACGTCCACCACCGCCGGGCTTACCCGGTTGTACACCCCCAGCACCAACTCTTCATCGAACAACGTAGCGGAAGCCGGAGGGACTGCAGAACCAAAATCGGGGCCGAACCAAGCGAAGGCGACTACAAAAATTACCGCGCTGGCGACCACTGTCACCGCAATGGAAATCGACCTGTTGACTCCGTTCATTTCCACGTTCCTTCACCGTGAATTTGCCTATATATATTATTATAGTACAGCATACTAATTTGCAATCACGAAACCCGCGGCGCGGTCTCAGGCGGCTTCCGTTGATCCCGGCGTGTCGAGGTCCGTTGGCCCTGTCCAGACCAATGGAAGGTCGACGATGAAGCTGCTGCCACGGCCCGGGTCGCTCTGGACTGTTATTTCGCCGCCGTGGGATTCCACCAGCCGCTGGGCGATGGTCAGCCCCAGGCCGATGCCGCCAGTGGTCCTGGAGCGGGATTTGTCCACCCGGTAAAACCTCTCAAAAACGTGAGGCAGGTCTTCGGCCGGAATGCCGGGCCCGTTATCTTGGACCATCACCCGCGCCGCTTGCGCCACTAGCTCCGCGGTGAGTGCGACCCGCCCACCCTCCGGCGTGTGGGTGATGGCGTTGCTCAATAGAATCCGAATCACCTGGCCAAGCCGCTCCCGGTCCCCCTGTACGGTTACCGGTTGGGGAGTTTCCGCAGTCAGCGTGATGCCCTTCGCCTGGGCCTGGTGCTGGAAGGCCGACGCCGTGGTCCGCGCCAATTGACTCAGGTCAAAGTCGCCTACTTCCAGCCGCAGCCGGCCGGATTCGGCCAGTGCCAGGTCCTGCAAGTCCTCGATCAGCCGGGCCAGCAGTACGACCTCCACCTGCATTGACTCCAGGGTTTCCGTGCTGGGGGAGATCACTCCGTCGGAAATTCCTTCCACGTAGCCCCGAATATTGGTCAAAGGCGTGCGCAATTCGTGGGCCAAATCGCCCACCATGTTTCGGCGCACCTCTTCGGTGCGGGCCAACTCGCCTACCATGGTGTTGAAACGTTGGGCCAACTCACCAACCTCGCCTCTGGAGCCCGCCTCCGCCCTGGTGGAAAAGTCCCCCTGGGCAACGCGATGGGCCACCCTGGCCAGGGATTCCACCGGCGCCACAACCCGGCGGGACAAAAAGAAGGTGATCGCCACCGCCACTGCCGACGCCAGGAATCCGCTGAGGACCAGCAGCGTAATCAAGGACGGCCCCGACGGGTCCACATTGGTCACGGCCGCGGAAACGGCACCGCCAGGCGCGTCTGGGACTACCAACAGACTCCCCAAACGGCCTTCGGTACCGCGAATTGCAACCACCGACCTGCTGTGGTCCTTGGCGTCCAAGCGTCTCCCCACCATGACATTGCGAGTATCGGCCACGACCACCCCATCCTCGTCGGTCAATAAAACCCGGCGACCGTAGATCGCACCGGCGTTGTCCACCAGGGGTTGGGCGTCGAACCAGTTTCGCCGCTGCTCGTACCGCCGGGCCAACAACTTGCTGAGCCGATAGTTCCGCTGGGCGTCGTCCCGCACCTGTACCCGTTCCACTTCTGCGCTGGCCGCTCGATGGGATAGGAACGCAGTCATACCCACGGTAATCACGATCACCGCAACCATCCCGAGGAATATTTGAAGCCGCAGACTGTAAATCATTGGCTAGGGACCAAGCTTGTAGCCGATGCCATATACCGTGCGAATGTAGGTTGGTGAATCGGGGTCGGGCTCAATCTTGCGCCGGAGGTTTCGAATGTGAACGTCCACGGTGCGGTCCAATCCGTCATAATCGTAACCCAACGCCCGTTCCACCAGCTGACCCCGGTTGAACAACCGCCCCGGCTCTCGTAACAGGACCGCCAGAATCTGAAATTCGGTGGGGGTGAGGTGGGCCGCCATGCCGCTGACCGTCACCACGTGGCGTTCCGGGTCCAGGAACAGATCCCGGAAGGTCAGCGGCGGTTGGGGAGCGTCGTTGCCTTCCGAGGTCCGACGCAACACCGCCTTGACCCGTGCGCAAAGCTCCCGAGGGCTGAACGGCTTGGTGACATAATCGTCGGCCCCCAGTTCCAGCCCGGACAGCTTGTCCTGCTCGGTGCTGAGGGCGGTCAGCATGATGATCGGCGCATCGCATTCGTTGCGCAGGCGGCGGCACACGTCCAGGCCGTTCATGCGGGGCAGGAGCAGATCCAGAATCACCAGGTCAGGGGGTTCGGAGCGGGCCGCCTCCAGCCCCGCCATGCCGTCGTAGGCCGAAGTCACCGCGTAGCCGTCCCCTTCCAAGTAAAGGCGGACAATGTCGGCGGTCTTGTGGTCGTCCTCAACTATGAGAACGCGTCTACGGGCAATGGCCAATTTCGCCCCTCCGGGACCATCGGCAGTATGCCGGACTATTACATAACATTATCCCAGAACCCTTAAGAAACTGTTAAGCCCGGAGCGTTTCCTAAGTGGGGCGCTCTGCAGCGGTGTGCTCTGGGGATGCCGAGTTTAAAACCCGGCCGGATTCCCGATTGCGTCCACCAGAAAGACATGGTTAAGGGCGGCCAAGCGGATGGCCAACACACGAGGGATGGCAACCGGCGAAGGGCCAAACCGGCCGGGCCAGTGCCTGGTACAACGCCGAAAACTCCCGGAAGTTTTCAGCCAGTGGAGTTAACCTGCGGAGAGTAAAACCGGAGTGAGTGGGATGGCCCGTTTGGGCTTATGAAGAGGAACGTTTAGTTGGCGGAGACCTCCGGCCGCCTGGCCGCTGGTCGCGGTAGTTTCCGGCGGTAATGGGGTGCCAGTCAACCACGTCGGTTTCAACTAGCCGGGAACCAAGACGGGGTTTTGAATCCTCCAGTTCCTCTATACTGAGAACCGTAGTAATAACCGTGGGGAGGCGGGCTTCGATCCTATCCACCACAATCTGGTATAGTTTTTCCTCAGCCCACGGAGTGCTGGCCTCGGCACCCAGGTCGTCTAGAATCAGCAGGGGAACGGTCTTAATCTGCTCGAACAACTCGTCGTAGCCAATCGGACTTTCCGGGCTGAACGTTGCCCTCAGATGGTCCAGCAGTGAGGGAACAAAAGAGTAAAAAACGGGGCGGCCCTGGCGAAGGCTTTCATCTCCTATGGCAACTACGAGATGGGTTTTCCCGCAACCCCGTTGGCCTGTAAAAACCAACCATCCTGCCGGATCGGCCGCGAATTTCTGGGCGTGAGTCTTAACCTCCTGCAACGATGCTCGGTCTATGGGCTGGGCATCCCATCTCCCGGACGTGTCGAAACGATCAAAAGTCATTCGGCCCCGCATGGCCGGTGGTAGTTCGCCTATGCCCCGGGCCAACCTCGTGTTGTACCGGCCCAGATGTAATACGCGGCAGGACATGCCGGAGAGTCCGTCCGGGGACTCCAAGCGGGACCTTAGGCCCTCATCAAGTCGTTGCAATGGGCCACGGACAGTGACAACCGTGGGTAAGCAAGCGTTGAACCTGCTGTTGAATACCTGGAAGAGCTTTT
The DNA here is from genome assembly GCA_965226825.1 of Dehalococcoidia bacterium. Taxonomy (GTDB): domain Bacteria; phylum Chloroflexota; class Dehalococcoidia; order Lucifugimonadales; family UBA3495; genus Io17-Chloro-G2. Next base: position 1,111,565 of record CBDDED010000003.1, on the reverse strand, counting down.
CCTGGGCCCAGGGCGTCGTGCTGTGGGCGCTGAGGTCGTCAAGCACCAGGACCGGCACGTTGCGCACCTGTTCGAAAAGGTCGTCGAAGGACACTTCGTTATTGGGAGAATAGGCTGACCTGAGGTGGTCCAGCAGGTCGGCCACCGGAATAAAGAAGGTGGGTTGGCCGCGTTCGATGCACCGGTTGGCCGCGGCCGCGGCGAGGTGAGTCTTGCCAGACCCGTGGGGGCCGGCCAGGGTCAACCATCCTTCGGGGTTTTCGGCAAACCTGACGACGGCTTCCAGGGCCTGGGCGAACATACCCTGGCTGATGGCGTCGGGAAGGGGACCCTCCAGCTTGGTGGCGGCAAAGGTGATTCGGCTGAGCGGCCCCAGGTTGCTGTACTTGCGCAGGGAGGCTACCCGGGAAATGGGGTTGTCCGTTTCTCGGCAATGGCAGGGGAAGGCTTCGCCGAAATCGGGGTGACCTATGGGGACGTCTTTTCTAACCCAGCCGCTGCCCCGGCAATCCGGGCAAACGTCAGCTTCGGTTTGGTCGATCAGGATTCTTGCCCCATCGCCGTTGGTAGGCTTCCAGGTATTTCTGGCGGTCACTCTTCGCAGTATGTCGCCCAGACTCTCCATCTTCCCTCCCTGCACCGACACGTTGGTTGTCGCCAGTCCTGCCCTCAGCGGCCCACCTTCGGAGAATTCCTGAAATGTAGCGCCAATTCCGGCGGTTATTGTCCACGGCGATCTTGAAAGCGTCGGACACCCAATTCTCAGGGTACACGGCTTCGGCCTCTTTGAGTTCTTCGGCCAATATCGGGGAGACCATGCCGACGTTGTCTTCGTACAACACGAAAATATTGGGCCGCTCTTCCGGTGGTTCTATTGCGGGCTCCCATGCTGGTTCCGAGGCGATTTCAGGGCTGGCCGTGACCGCGCCCGATTTCAGTTTGGCCAGTGCCCGCCGGTCGGCCTCGGAGTTCAAAAGGTAACAGACCCTTGCGTCGGAGCCCGGTTCAGAGTGGTGGGCCAGGAAGATGCCCCGATCCACCGCGGACGCAAGCCCCCGCAATATTGCTGCTGCGGCGCCACCCGGGTCGTTGCCAAGACCCCGGAGCAGCGTCTGGTCCGCAAGAAATTCTTCCCGGGCCACCATTCTGGGCCAACTGCGCTTGCGGCGCAGCAGCCATATTCCCCGGAGAACCACCTTGAGCTCGGCAATTTCCCCAATTTCCTCCAGTAGCGCGCCGAACATGGGGTTGGGTACAGAGGTGTACTGGGTGGCTGCGGGAAATCCCTGGAAGGGGATAGACATGGCTAAAAGTTTTCGACGGTTGCCAGGGCGTCGAAGCGAACAATAGTGTCCCGGAAAAACAGTTTCAGGGCGCCGGTGGGCCCGTTGCGGTGCTTGGCGACGATGATTTCCGCGATATCTTTCGGATATGGGCGACCCGGGAACTGCTGGTCCCATTCCTCTTCGGTTATGTAGGCATCTTCCCGGTGGATGAACATGACCACGTCGGCATCTTGCTCTATGCTCCCGCTGTCCCTCAAGTCAGACAATTGGGGCCGGTGACCGGGCCGATTTTCCACCACCCGGCTAAGTTGCGAGCAGGTGAAAACGGCGACGCCAAGGTCTCGGGCCATTCCCTTCAGAGACCTGGACAATTCGCTGATTTCCTGCACCCGGTTGCCGCCGTGGCTTGATCCCTGGATCAGCTGCAGATAGTCCACGATCAAGAGGTCCAGGCCATGCTCCAAGGACAGGCGCCGGGACTTGCTGCGCATTTCAACGAGGCTCTGGAAGGGGGTGTCGTCTATGTAGACCGGCAAATCGGAAAGGCGTCCGATCGAGTCGCTGATTCGCTGCTCCTCAGCCTGGGTATAGAGCCCGAGGCGGAGCCGGTGGGCGTCGATTTCGGCGTCGGCGGCCAGGAGACGCAGCCCCAACTGCTCCCGGCTCATTTCCAGGCTAAACACCCCCACGGTGGCCCCGGCGAAGGCGGCATTCAGCGACACGTTCATGGCCAAGGTGCTCTTACCCAGCGATGGACGTGCGCCCAGGATGAGCAAGTCGGAGCGCTGCATCCCACCCAATAGCTCGTCCAGATCGTTATAACCGGTCATTATTGGGCCGCCAATTTGGTCGATAGTATCAATATCGACGATTGCGGCCCGGTCTTCCATGTACTGGTCGTAGATTTCCCGTAAAGGGATGAACCCCCGGGTGGATTGACCGGAGCGTACGCCGAAAAGAACATCCTCGGCCTGCCGCAGGGTCCTTTCCACGTCATCGGTGTCTTCGTACCCGATGGCTGAAATGCGAGAAGCCGCGTCGATCAACCGCCGCATGGTCGCCGTGCGAGCGACCAACTGCGCATAATGCTCGGAGTGGACCGCGGTTGGGGTGATGGAAACCAGGTGGCTAAGGTAAGCCATGCCGCCCACGGGTTCCAACCGGTCGGTCCGGCTCAACTCCCTGGCAACGGTAACCTGGTCGATGGCTTCCCCGCGCTGGAACAGGGCCAGGCACGCGGAGAAGCAAAGTTGGTTCTTTTCCCGGTAGAAATCCCCCGGCTTGATTACGTGGGCAACCCGGACAAAGGAATCGCTGTCGATGAGCAGGGACCCAACCACCGCCTCTTCCGCTTCCAGGTCATGGGGAAGGAGCTTTTCAGCGTACATCCCCTTATTCCTCCACCCCCGCAGTTACATGGATCGTAGCGGTGATCTCCGTGGATAGGCGCAGCACTATGTCGTATTCTCCGGGCTCACGGATGGGGTCGGAAGTTTCCACCAACCGCCGGTCGATGTCCTCCCCGGACTCGGCGCTCAATTGGGCGGCCACATGGGCGCTGCTGATTGCGCCATAATATCTGCCGGCCGGAGTAACCCGCCCCGTGACGTTTACGGTAACGTCTTCCAGTATCTCGGCGAGTTGTTGCAGGGTAGCCGTTTCCTTCGCCCTGGTCTCGTCCCCTGCTGCCGTGATTTTCTGTAGCCGCTTTAGCACCTCAGGAGTTGCGGCCTCCGCCAATCCCTGCGGGATCAAGTAATTCCTGGCGTAGCCATCGGCTACATGCTTTACTTCACCGGCTTTCGCTTTGTTGACGACGTCCTGCGTAAAAACCACTTCCATCTTACTTACTGTCCTTTAGCTTTGAACCCTTGGCGCCGGCGATTTGCAATTCCCATTTACGGGCGCCGGTGCCGTGATTACAGAGTCCAGTCATAGATCTTGGGCAAAGTTAATTATAAAGCACCCTGAAATATGCCGAAAGTATCAAATGACCCTGGCGCTGACCACAACTCCCAGTTCCAGGTTAAGGGCCACAAAAGATCCGCCGACAAAAAATGCCGGGCCGTTCCTGGAATAACCCCTCACTCCGACTTCTTCTTCAATCCAGGCGGCCCGGCGCGATTAACATAAGGTAATCAACCATCCGGATGTCAAGGCGGAAATCCCGATATCCGTGCCTATGAGCAAGGCGATTTGTGCCTAACTTTGGCGTGACAATCCGTCAGCCGACGGCGGGTTTGACGCTGCCATTCGTGAAATCTACAATCCGGACGTACACCTTCACTAACCTGAAAGAAGGAGAACATGTCAAGATTGAGCTTTACCGCTGACGCCGAATTCAGGGCATTATCTATCCGGGAAGCCATTTTGGCCCATCCGTTTATCACGGGAGTTGGCGATGGAACACTGCCTGTGGAACGATTCAAGCATTACGTCCGCCAGGACTACGTCTACCTGATTGACTACAGCCGGGTGCTGGCGCTGGCGTCGGCCAAAGCGCCGGACCTGGGAACCATGAGTTGGTTCGCCAGTCTTTTGGATGAGACTTTAAACGTGGAGATGGACCTGCACCGGAGCTATTGCGCCGAATTTGGCATTACTCCCGAGGAGTTGGAAGCCACCAAGCCGGCTCCCACCACCACGGCCTACACCAGCTTTTTGCTGAGAGTAGCCCACCAACAAAACTTTGGAGATTTGGTGGCGGCCCTGATTCCGTGCCAGTGGGGTTATTGGGAGATAGGAGACCATTTGGCTCGCCGGGGAGAGCCGGATGAAGCGCCCCTATACTGCAAGTGGATCCAAATGTACACGGCCCCGGAGTTTGCAGCATTGGCTCAGCAGGCGCGTGACCTGGCCGACCGGGTGGCCGAACCTGCAGGCCCGGCGGCATTGGAATCCATGGCGGAAGCCTACCTGACCAGCATGCGCTTCGAGCACCTCTTCTGGGACATGTCCTTCAACCTGGAAGACTGGGCGGTTTAGCAACAGCCCTGAAGCCACGAGGCTCGCGCGCTGCCCTTTGACCGGCGCGCGGGTCGTGAAGTTCTTCAGGGCACACGTCTTCACGGAATGCCAGGTTATACCTGGCCGGTTGCCCTTTGATGGTGGTTTTTGCCCGGACCCTCAGTCTTTCGTTGCCATGAAGATCAGGCACGGCCACGAAAAGGCGATGTCGTCCCCATCGGGCGTGACCTGAAACGCTTGGCGAACCACTTCCGGCGCATCCAGGAAGTCCCTTCGCAAGGATTCCACTTCGGCCTGGGGCGTGGCGGTGCGGGCGACCCAATCGTTAAAACGCAGCCCGATCCGGGTGTGTTCTTTCCTGATGAGGGTCAAGCCCCTCTGACGGGCCAGGTCGTCAATGACCCGTTCCTGGCGGTCCTGGATGTGGCTGTAGTCCCGCCTGAGTTCGATGTCATTCATCCAGGCCGCCGCGGCATCGTCGGGCGGGGCGATGCTGTCGGCCATGACCAAAGCCCCACCGCTCTTCAAAACCCGGCAGGCCTCGTCCAGCATCCTCTCGAAATCGGGGAAGTGGTGCGCCGCCATCCGGCTGGTGACCAACTCTGCCGACCCTGAGGCCACCGGTAACGCCTCCGCCAGGTTGCGGCTCAAGGCCACGTTCAACAGCCCGCGCTCACTACCGATACGCCGCGCTTCCCGCAGCATGGCCAGCGTGGGGTCAATGGCCAGAACCCGCCGGGCGAATCTGGCCATGGCGAACGCGGTAAATCCGGCGCCGGTCCCCAGGTCCAGCGCCCAACCGTAGCCGTCCGAGCGTTCGGCATCAACCATGTCCCGCATGGCGTCAAGGCTGGGGTCGTCCACGTGGACCGGGCTCTCAGCGTAGACCCGCGCCTGGGGGCCGAACACCCGTTGGGCCGAACTCTCCATGAGAGGTTCCCCGAAGGTCATTTGGCCAGATCCCTGGAAACCTTGGGGCTGGAAACCTTGGGGAATGGAGCGAGGCAGGCTTGTCCGCTGCTACTCAAGGGGGATTGTTGCGCTGAGTCGGGGTGCATCTCCGACGTTGCGGGTGGTATGCCCTTGGCCGGTAAGGTCCTCGGCCAAAGTCACGTGACCAGGACCGAACCGGTGCAACGAACCGTCTCCCAGCCCAATCTCTACTTCCCCTTCCAGGGTGATCACGTACTGTCGCCGGGGGGCGTGGTGCCAGTCAGAGAAGCTGCCGACCGGGGATTCCCGGAAGGATATTCCAACATTCTGGCGCAGTTCTTTCATGTCCGGATGAGATTCCAGGGTCATCTCCTCGATGTGGGTCTGACCGTCGTCGCCGGTGTACAGGCGGATAAAGCTCATGGGTCTGCCTCCAAGCATTTGAATTCCGTTGTCATTTAATTCCCGGAAGGTCAGCATGTCAACCGCCAACGAATGCTGGACCGTGGCCAACGGGATGCGGTGGGCCCGGACCTCAAGGTCTGAGGCATTTCCGATGTGGGTGCCGGCGTTGGGTTATCGGCGCGGGGGCATAGGTGATATTATCTGCTTGGTCGACGCAACCTCCCGACATACGAACGCGCATCGACCGGTGAGGATGAAATGGAAATTGGCGTGGGATTAGACGCAAGCTTGAACCTTAACCTGGCTGATCAAGCCGAGCTTTCCCGGGAAGCAGCCAAGTTGGGATATGCCAGTATCTGGACGCCGGAAGGATCGGGCCAGGACTCGTTCCAGTTATGCGGGCTCCGGTGGGAATCCAGCCGCAGCGTCGTGCCTGAGGGGCTGGGCACGGGAATTTCGGTTTCTCCGGTGATGTACCGGACGCCCATCGCTTTCGCCATGGCAGGGGGCACGCTTAGCGAGCGCACCGGCGGCAAGTTCATCATGGGGATAGGCGCAGGATCAGCGTACCGGCCCAGATCGCGCCAGGCGTTGGGACTCCGCAAATTCTCGACCCTATCGTTGATGCGGGACTACCTGACTACCACCCGGTCGCTGTTGGCCGGTGAAGAGGTCAACCACCGGGGCGAAGTCATTACCCTGATGGGCGGAAAGCTCGCAATAAACCCGCCGCCCAAAACGCCGGTATATCTGGGCGCCCTGGGACCGGAGATGCTGCGCCTGTCCGGAGAGGCGGCTGACGGCGCCTGTCTGAACTGGTGCAATCCCGAACGAATCGCCTGGAGCCGGGCAAGAATCGCCGAGGGGGCGGCCCGGGTCGACCGTGATCCTTCCGAGGTGAAAATGGTGGAGTACATCCGGGTCTGTGTGGATGATGACGTGGACGTTGCACGGATGGCCTATGCCAGATCGACTATGGGATACGCCCTTGGAGCACAGGTCCCCACCGTTAAAGAGCGGAGTTTGGGCTACCGGGCCCACTTCGAACGAATGGGGTTTACAGAAGAACTCGGCAATCTGGACAAAATGCGCACTGAAGGCGCTTCGCGGGACGAAGTTGCCGCCGCCTTTACGCCGGACTTGTTGCTGGAAGTGGGGTATTACGGGGCGGCGGACGGAGCCGCGGCCGCCTTCAAGCGCCTATCCCAAGGCTTGGACACCGCAGTAGTGCGGGTCGTGGCGGCCCGGCCGGGCCTGGAGTCAATCCTCCAGGTTATGGAGGCATGCCGTCCGGAGCTTCTGGCGTAAGCCACCGGCCAGGGTAGGCCAAACCGTCAGCACCACGCCATGGTTCGAGGCAATTCAAACTTGACCTGTCCATCGCATCAGTAATGGCCACTTCGCGCTTGGCGCGACTAGCCGGATGATTCGATAAACCTGAGCACTTCGAAGTTGAAAACTTCCGGCTGTTCAAAGTAGACCGAGTGACCCGCTTCAGGAACTCGTAGCACCTTGGAGCCGGGAATGGTCGCAGCGGCGGCCTTGATAACATGGGGCGGCGATAGTTGATCGTCCTCTCCGACGATGAACATGGTGGGTGTCTTGACGTCCGCCAACTGCTCGGCGGTGGGGCCGCTGCCTTGGAAGCCAGCTTGCTGGCGGGGCGGGTTGGTGCTGGATACCTGCAAGTAAAGGTTGGCCAACTCGGGGTTGCGTTTCTTGAATCCGTCGGACAATGCGGCGGTTCCGATACCTTCTGAAGACTGGTGACTCTCCCGCCACTCGCGGTGCAACTGGGTCACCTCGTCAACCGCCATCCCGCCAACGGTATCGGCCATGACCAGGCTCTTGGTCCGTTGGGGGAAGGCCACGGCGAAGCCCAACATGGTGCGGCCGCCCATGGACTGGGCGACCAGGTGGGCCTGTTGCACGCCCAGATGGTCAAGCAGCCCTTCCAGGTCCTCAACGAATGCGCTGCTGCCCGGCCCTTCCGGTTCATCCAGAGAGTGACCGAAACCCCGTTGGTCAAACGTAACGCATTGAAACCTTCGTGAGAAGAAAGGAATCTGCTGCCACCAACTAAGCAGGTTTCCACCGGCTCCGTGAGCGAAAACTACAGTTTCCCCCTCTCCATAAACCTGGTAATGAAGATCGATGCCATTGATTCTGGCGCTGGTCATTCTTGTCCCTCTTCAACAATTTAGGCTGACTTAGGCAACGTGTCTCTATGATTGGTCTATAGCATGGTGCAGGCACAACCGTCCCTCAATAAAAAAGACGGGTTGTAGCCCGCCTTCTTCTTATCCGGTGCTTAAACCTGTTAACGGGCCCTTCCCGATCCCCCAACGGATACAATGCCACTAAAGCCTTTCAGCACAACAACTCGGCTCGTTTGATATATCATAGACGGAATTTCCGTGCAAGTGATGACATGAACGAAGCAACGGCGCGCATAAAGATTAACCAGCTCCTGGAAAAGGCAGGCTGGCGCTTTTTCCAGGACGGGAATCAACCTGCCAACACCCGGTTGGAACCCAGCGTCTCCATAACTCAAACGGCCCTCGACGCTCTCGGCGAAGACTTTGAGAAAACAACCCATGGGTTCATCGACTTCCTCTTGCTTGATTCCAAGGGGTTCCCGCTGTTGGTGCTGGAGGCCAAGTCTGAGGAAAAGCAACCCCTTGTGGGGAAAGAACAGGCCCGGAAATACGCCCGTTCCCAGAATTGCCGGTTCGTGATTCTCTCTAATGGCAACCTGCACTACTTCTGGGATCTTGAGAGGGGCAACCCCTACATCATCACATCCTTCCCTAAGCCTGAATCGGTCATGGGGTATAGCAAGGTCCAGCCTAATCCCAAGCGGCTGGTTGAAGAACAGGTCGGAACCGACTATACCGTCCTGACCCAACGTCCCTACTACGCGTCCGAAGCAGCCTGGAAGAACGAAGCTGAGCGTGCCGGATTCATCCGGGCAAACAACCTCCGCTTCTTGCGCGCCTACCAAATCCAGGCAGTTCACGGATTGCAGAAAGCAGTAGAGGACGGCAACGACCGCTTTCTGTTCGAGATGGCTACAGGAACCGGCAAGACCCTCGCCGCCGCCGCCGTCATCAAGCTCTTCCTGCGTTCCGGCAACACCTCTCGCGTCCTCTTTCTTGTGGACCGCCTTGAGCTTGAAGATCAGGCTCGAAAGAGATTTTCTGAGGTCTTATCGGCAGACTACAAGACGGTAATCTACAAGGAGAATCGTGACGATTGGCGCACGGCTGAGATTGTCGTCAGCACTGTCCAGTCGCTGTTGTTCAACAACAAGTACCAATCCCTCTTCTCTCCCACGGACTTTGATCTCGTAATCTCTGACGAGGCGCACCGCTCCATCAGCGGGAATGCCCGCTCCGTATTCGAACACTTCGTCGGATACAAGCTGGGTCTCACTGCAACCCCACGTGACTATCTGCGAGGCTTCGACGGCTCTAGTCCCGGAATTCACGACCCCCGCGAAGTCGAACGAAGGCTCCTTAGAGACACCTATCGCACCTTTGGCTGCGGAGGCGGAGACCCCACATTCCGGTACTCCCTGCTCGATGGTGTGAAGGATGGGTACCTGATCAACCCCACCGTGGTTGATGCTCGCACCGACGTTACCACCCAGTTGCTTGCTGACCAAGGCTTCCTAGTTTCATTTACCGACGACACCGGAAATGAGCACGAAGAGACATTCAGACAGCGCGAGTTCGAAAAACGGTTCTTCTCCGATGCAACCAATCAAGTCTTTTGCAAGACCTTCCTGGAAAATGCCTTGCGTGACCCCGTTAGCGGGGAGATTGGCAAGTCCGTTGTCTTTGCTGTAAGCCAGAACCATGCTGCCAGGCTCACTCAGACCCTCAATGAGATGACCGATGTCATGTTTCCCGGCAAGTACCAGTCCGACTTTGCCGTCCAGGTTACGTCGCAGGTGCCAGATGCCCAGCAGTTCACCATAAGGTTCGCCAACAACAACCTGATGGGTTCCGCCAACTTCCGCCCTTCCTACCGGACCAGCAAGGCTCGTGTCTGTGTGACTGTGGGTATGATGACCACCGGGTATGATTGCACCGACATCCTCAATCTGGGCCTTTTCCGGCCTATCTTCTCTCCCACGGACTTTGTTCAGATTAAGGGTCGTGGCACGCGCCGACATAACTTTCTGGAACAACTGCATGATTCGAGCGCGGCAGACGGCGTGGCTCAGCCGGAAAAGACCTCGTTCAAGCTTTTCGACTTCTTCGCCAACTGCGAATACTTCGAGGAAGATTTCAACTACGACGAAGTGCTGGAGTTACCGCATACCCGGTCTAGTGATGGAGACGGTGGCGATGACGGACCGTCCCAGGTCTACGCCTACGAACACCTAGGACCGGACATTCTCTCGACGATAAAAGAAGAAACCATCGGCTACGAGGGGATGAAAATTGACCGGATGCTGTTCGACCGGTTTGCGGACACCGTCCGGGCCAACGAAACCGTCAGGAAAGCTGTCGAAGCCGGTAACTGGGACCTAATCATCGACTACGTAAACCGCGAAGTATTCGACAAGCCGGGGGATACCTACACCCTGGAAAAACTGCGGAAGGCTGCTTCAGTAGACCGTCGCATCAGCCTCCGCGAAATCCTGGAGAAAGTCTTTGACCTCATACCGGACTTCAAATCTAAGGACGAGTTGCTGGAGGAGGAGTTCAGCAAGTTCGTAGTCGGCCACCAACCGGAGGATGTCCAATCCATACCTGCCATAAAGACTTACTTCAAGGCCTATATTACGAGTGACCTTACCCGCCACGTAATCGACAGCAGACAGTTTACTGATCTGGCTACCAATGCCGTGTTCTCCATTGAAGACTACCGGGCCGTACCTGAAAAGTACCGGGCGTTGGTTCCTGAGTACATCAAGGATTACGTCTCCCTTAATCAGTTCGCCGTATAGAGGAAACCATGTTGGACGTTGACACCAAACGACGCATAGATACCGCCCGCGACATCCTGGTCGGGAAGGTGCCGGACCCCAAGAGCCAGGTCGAGCAGATTACTATTGCCTTGATTTACAAGTTTATGGACGACTTGGACGCCGAGAGTGAGGAATTCGGCGGAGATCGCAAGTTCTTCGCCGGAGATTTCGCCAAGTACGGCTGGGCCAAGCTAATGCACCCTAGCCTTGGTGGGTACGAAACCCTGAACCTGTATGCTGAGGCTGTCACCAGGATGCCGGAGAACCCAGGAATACCATCGCTGTTCCGGGAAATCTTCAACAATGCTTATTTGCCCTACCGGGACCCGGAGACCTTGCGGGCCTTCCTCAAGGTAATTGACGAGTTCACATACGACCACTCGGAGCGGTTGGGCGACGCCTTCGAGTACCTCCTCTCTGTGCTTGGCGTCCAAGGCGACGCTGGTCAGTTTCGTACCGCGCGCCACATCATCGATTTCATCGTAGCCGTCGTGGACCCGAAAAAAGACGAGATGGTGCTGGACCCGGCCTGCGGCACCGCTGGCTTCCTTATATCTGCCTACAAGCACATAATGGCGGCCAACACTGGCGGCGATGGACAGAGCACCCTGACGCCTGACGATCGGGGCCGAATAGTCAACAACTTTAGTGGCTACGACATCTCTCCTGACATGGTACGTCTCTCCTTAGTGAATATGTACCTCCACGGCTTCCGAGAACCGCATATCTACGAATACGACACTCTCACTAGCGAGGAGCGGTGGAATGAATACGCTGATGTAATTCTTGCCAATCCGCCGTTCATGTCGCCGCGTGGCGGCATTCGACCTCACAACCGTTTTTCAGTCAAATCCACGCGGAGCGAAGTCTTATTTGTGAGCTACATAGCAGAGCACCTGACTGCCACCGGCCGGGCAGGCGTCATCGTTCCGGAAAGCATCGTGTTCCAGAACCAAAACGCCTACAAGCAACTGCGTAAAATGCTCGTCGAAGAATACTTGGTGGCTGTGGTCTCTCTACCAGCCGGAGTGTTCAATCCCTATTCAGGTGTGAAAACTTCAGTCCTCATTCTGGACCGGGCCTTGGCTAAACGAACGGACTGCATTGTTTTTTTCAAAGTGGAGGATGACGGGTTCGACTTGGGCGCCCAACGTCGTCCTATCGGCCGGAATGACCTACCGCGTGTGCAAGCCGAGCTTGGCCAATGTCTTCGCCGCATGGGAACCTCTGATTCAGTAGGCGAATTGGCACTGACAAACGCCCTTGTTGTCCATAAAGAGAAAATTGGCGAAGCCGGAGAATACAACCTAAGTGGAGACCGGTACTTGGACACGGCACCTCAATTCGCAGAATACCCTTTACGGAAGATTGGGACGCTTGTGAAGACGATTACACCTCCCGCAAAATTGCAGAAAACCACCTTCGGAGAAAGCGGACGCTTTCCAATCATTGACCAGTCCCAGTCTGAAATCGCTGGATGGACTGACGATGAGTCTGCTTTGGTTACCCCTGATGTTCCCGTAGTCATCTTCGGGGACCATACGTGTGCAGTCAAGTTGGTTGAAACTCCCTTTGCACAAGGTGCGGATGGGATAAAAATACTTCAAACAGCCGACATTCTGGACCCTCGGTTTCTTTACTATTTCTTGCGTGTTCGGCCCTTGGAAAGCGATGGTTACAAGCGGCATTTCACCAAACTTAAGGACTACGAAATCCCTCTCCCACCCTTGGAAGTTCAGCAGGAGATTATAGCGGAAGTCCAAGAGTACCAAAGGGCTATCGATGTTCATCAACAGCAGATAAAGAACCTGGAGAAAAGTATTCAAGCCAAAGTCAGCAGCGTATGGGGGGCCGATACATCCGTGGCGGCGGACACGTGATTCATGGATGAAGCCTTCAATTTGGTTGACTATCTCCCGATGTCCTTTAAGAACTCCGGTGAGCAAGAGTACATTTCCTTTCTATGGGTGGCATTTGAGACCAACTACGAAAACGGAAAATACCAGTTCGCGTTTCTGGCCTACCATATGCTGCTGATGAGTTTTGTCTATTTCAACATCTGGCAAATTAGGCAGGCACAACCTGGCGACTTCGAGAAGGGTCTGATCGGGTTTACCGGGGACGACGAAACCACTTTGCTCAGGGCTACCTCACCGTTCGCGTTCAGCAAAGTGAATGAGCGTACCGTTCTTCGGCTGTTCAGGCTTGTCGGATGTGATGACAGCAGAATTGGCAACTACAGGAAGTTGGTGGACGACCGGAACGACGCCGCCCACGCCAACGGCAACATCTTCTTCAAGACACATCAGGAGGCTGATGTTCAAATCCACCAAGTAATTCGAGCTGTAGAGGAAATACAAACCCATTCACGTCCTCTTATCAGCCGTTGCTATCAAGAGTTCTTGCTTCAAAGCCATAACCCCGAGGAACGCGAATACCTGGACAGCGAAGACCAAATCCGAGAAGTCTTGATACACGGCAACTATATGTCCCGGAAGGACATCGAGGTCTGCATCAACTTTGACATATCAGCTTTGGAGGACACCGACATGGATGCTATCGAGGCTCTGCACAACGCCCTATGTGAAGCCTACGGGTCTGTGGAGGGGATGGACAAAATCTGAGCGGGTGGATGAACTTGGTTCCGGTCAGCGACAAACATTGCGTGGTCTTGATGAGCGGGGGTATCAACCCCTTCGCAAACGTTTCTTGCCTGACAATGCCATGCAACGTCTATTCGAACCTACCAGAGTAATCTGGCGGCTCTAAGCCAAAAGTCTGGAGATCTAACAAGTTCTAAACCGAACGGCAGAGTGCCGCCCCCCTACTCGCCCGTGAACCTCGGCGAACGCCGTTCCCGAAAGGATGCGGCGGCTTCCGCCACGTCGCCAGGGGCGCGGCGGGTGAACTGGATGGCGTGGGTTTCGTATTGAAGTTGGTCTTCCAAGGTTGATTCCAGGCTATGCTGGAGCGCCCGCTTGGACATTTGCACTGCCAGCGGGGGCCAGAAAGCGATTTGGTTCGCCAGTTCTTTGGCGTCATCCAGCAAACGGTCCGCCGTGGTCAGGCGGTCCAGCAGCCCTAAACGGTAGGCCTCGTCGGCGTCCACTTGCCGGCCGGTAAGCACGAGGTCCATGGCCCGGCCGATGCCCACAATTCTGGGAAGGAAGTAGGAAAGGCCCGAATCCGGGCTTAAATTCCGCTCCACGAACATGGTCTTGAACCGGGTGTTTGGCGTCCCGATTCGTAAATCGCAGGCCAGGGCTAGTGCCATTCCGGCCCCCACGGCCACGCCGTTGACCGCCGCGATAGTGGGTTTGTCGAGGGTTTTATACACGGTAATGGCCTGGCGGCCGACCCAATTATATTGGTCCAGCCGTTGCTTCCTGCTGGAGGGTTCCCTGCCCGAGCGGCCAGCCTTCAGGTCGGCCCCAGAGCTAAAGCCCCGGCCGGCCCCCGTCCACACCACCGCCCTGATTTCATCATCGTTCTCCAGGTCTCGGCACGCCTCCATCATTTCCAGATGAAGGTCGCGGTTGATGGCGTTGAGGGAATCCGGCCGGTTGAGGGTCACCACAGCTACCCGGCCGTCTTTGACCAGGGTCAAATGCTGGTATGGCATCAGCTCTTTTGGGCCTCCCGCTAAATCTGGGCGCCTTGCTCCGGCGTCACTGCCCGCTCACGGTGGGCAGGCGCCAGCGAAGGACACGGCTTAGCGGGCTGGATACCTGGCAAGAGTATTCTCTTCTTTGGTCATGAACTCCAGCAGCGCCGGTCGGCCGGTGGCCATAACTTCCTGTGCCCTGCCGATTGCGGGGATTATGTCGGCGGGGTCCTCGATGCGCTCGCCGTAGGCGCCCAGGGCTTGAGCCAGGTTGGCGTACTCCCCGTAAAGGTTGGTGAAGCCAAAACGCTCTGTGGCTACCGGGTAATTCCTTGCGTACCCGCTCAAAACGTGATTGTTCAGCACCAGCGTCAATATCGGTATTTGATGGCGCACCGCCGTCTCGATGTCCATGCCCGACATGCCGATGGCGGCGTCACCCATAATGTTGACTACCATCTTGTCGGGAGCTCCCAATTTGGCGCCCATGGCCAGTCCCAAGCCGTAGCCCAACTGGGACGAATTGCCCCATCCCAGGTATCCCCGTGGAACGATGGCTTCGTAAAACGGTATGGTCTGGTCTCTGGGATGCCCCGAGTCGTGGGTCACGATAGTCTGGGTGCGGTCAACGGTATGCATCATGTCCCAGATTACCCGGTAGGGGTTGATCGGGACTTCATCGGAGGTGAGAAGGGGCATCCACTCCTCCAACCACTCGTCCTTGACCCGTTTTACCTCTGCTTCGACCGAGCCGTCGCCCCTCTTGCCGTCAGGCCCCGCCTGTTTCTTCACTTCATCAATGAGTTGCTGGATCACCAGCTTGGCGTCGCCAATCACGGCATGGTGAAGCTGTTGTTCCTTGTTCAGGTCCCGGTGGTCGACGGTGCATTGGACCAGAGTTTTACCGGGTGGCACTGCCACCGAGGCCAGGTTGGTGGTGAAGCTGGTGCCGATTCCGAAGACCAGGTCTGAGCGGTCCAGAAAGTGCCGCACCATTTTGGTCAACGTGCCGGCGCCGGTCCCCAGGGCCAGCGGGTGGTTTTCCGGGAAGGCGCTCTTGCCGGTATTTGTGGTAAAGACCGGTGTGTTTACCAATTCGGCCAATTCTTTCAACTCATCGGTGGCCTCGGCCCAAAGTACCCCCTGGCCGGCATAGATCACCGGGGTTTTGGAGGCCAGCAATGCCCGGACGGCGGCGGCCACGTCCTCGGGGTCCCCCGCGCTGCGATACCCTTTCACGGGCCGGTAATCAAACGCCTCTTCACTGATTTCCTCCTGAGCCACGTCCGCGGGCACCTGCACCATCACCGGGCCTGCCCGGCCGGATCGCAGGGTCGTGTAGGCCCGGCGCAACATCTCGGGAATCCGGTCGGCCTGGTTGACCTGGGCGGCCCACTTGGTAACCCCGCTATATGCGCTGACCGCGTCGAAATCCGGCGATTGCCCCAGCCGGTTTCGGGCGGTGCCTCCGGGTAGCACCAGGATGGACGTCGACTCGGCATAGGCGTGGGCTATTCCGGCGAAGGCGTTTTCTATTCCGGGACCAGACTGAGTGACCACTACGCCGGTCCGCCGCCCGTTAGTGATGCGGGAGTAACCGTCGGCCATGTTAACGGTGGTCCGCTCGGTGCGGGACATAATTGGTTTGATCCCGGCGATTGCCGCTTCCTCGATGAGGGGGTTGGCCGGGTAACAGAAAAGGTACTCGACACCTTCCATTTTTAGAATATTGGCGATGGCTGTGTTGCCCAGCATGTCATCCCTCCAAAGAAACTATGCCCCCGAAGCTATGCCCGGGGCTGACCTATGCCTTGCCGGCAAGCGACCGGCGGGAACTTTCACCGCCCGGAATCCGGCATCCAAAATCCGGTCCATCGGACGGCTAGTGAGTTGCCTTCACTCGGCGAATTGGGAAACAAGGCCTCAATAACCAGAGGTCCCGACTATCAATAAATCCGCGAGGATTGCGATTCCTCCGGCGATGACGGCCTCTACCCGAGAGACACCCTAAACTGGCAGGACGGGTTCGGTGCGCTCCTCCGGCAGTGTGACTTCAAAAGCGTTCAGGAAAAAGGCGGTTTGGGAGTAATGCCCCATCAGGGCAGTTAGCTCCACCAGATGCTGGGCTCCGAATTGGTCCAGGGCGGTCTGGAAGGTGGCTTGGTCCACGTTGTGGCCGGAGAAAAACTCCCGGCCAAACGCGATCACCGCCGACTCATCGGGGCCAACATCGGGCAATGCCACGTTATCCCGGATGGCGTCCACCAGGGCATCGCTGAGGCCCGCCTGGCGCCCTGCTGGCGCATGGGCGTTCCAGATGTACTGGCAGTCCATGGCGCGGGCCGTAACCAGGATTGCCAGTTCCTGGATCCGCTTGGGAAAGGTGGTCCGGTACCGTAGATAATCGGTGACGGGAGCCCTGAGCCGGGCGAATTCCGGCGAGTTGAGCGTTATTGACCCGGGACCGTTGGTGATGGAGCCTCCGGTCTCGGAGGTCACTTCGTCAAAAGCCGCTCTGAACTCTTCCGGGACCATGTCGCGGGAAACGAAGGGGACACGTGCCATGGGTAGCCTCCTGTGCCGTTATTACAAGCATTCGAAACGATGATTATGTGGTCATGCCGGACTGCTTCCGGACGCCGGCGCGGGACTAGACCGGCAGCAACGGCTCGGTTAGCTGGTCCGGTAAGGAAACCTCGAAAGCGTTCAAAATGAACGAAGTTTGAGCGTAATGGCCCATCAACGAGGTCAATTCCACCAACTGTTGGGCACCATATTGGTCGATGGCTTTCTGAAATGTGTCCTGGCTCACCTTGTGAGTGGTGTAGAACTCGGTGCCGTAGTTGACCAATGCCGCTTCTTCGGGAGCCATAGCCGGCATGGGCGTCCGGTCCCGAATGGCGTCGACGATGGCGTCATCCAGCCCCACGCGCCGCGCCGTTGCGGCGTGGGCATTCCAGGCATACTGGCAGTCCATAGCTCGAACCGCGATCAGGATGGAAAGCTCCTGGATTTTCTTGGGAAAGGTGGTTTCCTTGCGGAGGTAATCCGCCAGGTTTATCCGGCGCAGGGCCAACTCCGGGCTGTTCAGGACCACCGGCCAGGGTCCGGCTCCAATCTGGCCGCCGATGTTGGCTACGGCCTGGTCGAAGGCGTCTTTAAACTCGTCGGGGATTTGATCTCGTGAAGGTGTAGGGATTCGCGCCACGGTTGTCCTCCTAATGGTTACGGGGTCCGGGATTAAGGTGAAACGTCATTGCCAACCTAAGCTTCACCGTTACCTGTTTTACCATTGTTAACTTGGCGGCACAAGCCGAGAGCGTCCGGCGGCTGCAGGTGGCGCGGGCCGGCCTGCTCCAAAAGCGCGATGCTAACTAGCCGCAAAACCGCGGCATCGAACCCCGCGGCACCGGGCGTTTTTGGCTAGCTCGGTACATCTTCGGCTACCTCGATTCAAAGGATGCCGCGAGAGGTTCTATCCATAAATTCCAGCGGTTCAAGGCAAGAGCCACCCGGGGCCGTCGGACGGTAGGTAAGCTTTCCCCACACCATGTTCGAGGTTTCACCGCTGACCATGGTTTACCTGAATCCGGGCGCCGGATTTTGGTAGTCAACAAGCATGCAACCGATTCCCCGTATAGCTGATTGACAATTTTTGGAGGCGCGGATAGACTCGCCTCATCCCGTTGTTAGGTCGAGTGTGAAGCTCGATTCCGTCGTTAATCTGACGTTTTTCTGCGTGAATTCTACCCTTTAGGCCGGAATTCAGTGCTGAAAATAGGATTGCGGGATAACCGTTTGGAATTGGAAGAACCGTCAATTTTGGGAAGGAGTGATCAGCCATGCCCGTCATAGATGCTGATGCCCATGTCGTGGAGACCGAGAGCACCTGGGACTTCATGGACCAGTCTGACATGAAGTACAGGCCGCTGCTCGTGGGACCCGTAGAGGGCAAGTTTTACTGGATGTGCGACGGCAAAATCCGGAGGCCGGCCAGGGACCCACTCTCCGACCCTGCCCTTGAGGAGCAAACCGCCAGGGACACCGGCAGAATAGTAGGGGTACCCCAGGCCGCCCGTTACATGGAGAACATCGGAGCCCGCCTACAGCACATGGATGAGCTTGAAATCGACATGCAAGTCCTCCACTCCACAATCTTTATCGAGCAGATTGCCGACCGCCCGGAGTCGGAGGTGGCCATCTGCAAGGGCTATAACCGCTGGCTAACACACATTTACGACCAAAGCGCCGGCAGGCTGCTCTGGGTTGCCGTACTGCCATTCATGGCCATGGACGAGGCTATCAAGGAATTGAGGGTAGCGGTGGAGAACGGCGCCTGCGGCGCGTCAATAAGGCCCATTGAAGGTAACAGGCTTCCCACCGACCCATATTTCTACCCGATCTATGAGGAGGCAAGCCGCCTGAACGTCCCCATAGTGTTGCACATAGCCAATGCAAATCCCGCGAATCTTGACCTGGTAAGCCAGTACAACGGCGCCGGAGCAGCGGCTTTCTGGAGGTTCAATGTACCCACGGTAGCCTCCTGCCACGCCATTATCGCCAGCGAGATTCCTGAAGTATTCCCGAGCTTAAGATTTAGCTTCGTCGAGGCCGGTGCCCAATGGGTTCCCTACGTCGTCGCCGACCTGAAAAGGCGCCGCCTGAACAAGAAACTTCCCGACAATCCCATGAAGGAATACGGGATTTACGTCACCTGCCAGACCAGTGACGACCTTCCATGGATATTGAAGTACGCCGGGGAAGACAATCTCGTAATCGGCACCGATTACGGGCATACCGACACCTCCAGCGAGATCGAAGCCATGAGGAACCTGAAGCAGAAGGGAGACCTCGAACCGGCAGTGATCGACAAAATCCTGTATGACAACCCCAGGGCCCTTCACAACCTGTAAACTGAGGGCGCGAACCACCCCGATATTGCAGCCTGGAGGTCAATTCATGATCCACCGGCAGATTAATAAGTCCACCGGTATAGCCCTGATCGCGCTGCTGCTGGTGTCACTCGTCCTGGCGGTCGGCTGCGGCGGTTCCTCCACTCCGGTGGCGCCGGCCGATACTATGACACAGTCCGAGCCAACGGCAACTACCCCTCCGACCCCCACGGTTGCTCCAACGATTGCTCCGGCGGTCCGGGGTGAGGTAATGGAGTTTCCCTTGGTGCCTGACTGGGCCTCCCAGGCCAGGCACGAAAGCATGGTGCTCCAGATTGTCCAGAGGATAAAGCCTGGAGAGGTGGACCTGCACCGGTGCAGCAGCACGCTCAGCTGCCAGAGAATCTTCTCGCCCCGGTTCAACCAGCTTATCCAGTACGACCCGACAAACATCACTGAGATCACCGGCGACCTCGCGTCAAGCTGGGAAGTCAGCGAGGATGGGCTTAACTACACCTTCACCATCCATGACGCCAACTGGCACGACGGCCAGCCCGTCACCGCCGATGACATCGTCTTCACCCTCGACCGGATCGTCCAGCCCGGAGAGAAACGGACCAGGACCGCGGCCCTCAGGGAATTTTACGAATACCAGACAGCCGAGGCGGTAGACGAAAAAACCGTAAACATGCCCCTTATTTCAGCTGGGGCGGTCTTCCTGCCCGTGCTGGCCAGCGAGTCCATGAAGATGTACCCCAAGCACGTGGTTGAGAACCTCTCGGCAGATGACGTCAACTGCTGCCCGGAAAAGATGCTGGGGTCCGGCCCCTGGACGTTGAAGGACTACGACCGGGCGATTTCCGTGGAATACGAGAGAAACGACGACTACTTCAAGACCGGCCTGCCCTTCTTCGATGGGTGGAGGTACAACATTATTCCCACGGTGCCCGGCATCTACGCCGCCTTCGAAGCGGGCCAAGTCCACGCCACCCTGGGATACAGCAGCCTGTTCCGCCGCCGGGACGTCCTTAAGGTTCTGGAAGACGCCAAGGGCACGCTGCAGGCCGATTTCATTCCCACTTACGGCGGGACCGGGTTCGTCCTGACCCAGCAGCCACCCTTCGACGACCCAAGGGTGAGGCGGGCTTTCTACCTGGGCATTAACCGCCAGCACCTGTTGGACGTGGTCTATTACACCGAGGAATACGGCTACGGAGCCAATCTTGGCGACTTCTTCACCATGCGCGGGCTCGGCATGGAAGACATAGCGCTTGTGGGGCAGCCCGGCTACCGGGAGAACAAGGCCGAAGACATTGTCGAGGCCAAGGCCTTGCTGGCCGAGGCCGGCTTTGCCGACGGCTTCGAGGTCGAACTCAACATGGGCCAAGGCAGCCTTGCAACCTCCACAACCGAGGTCATCAGCGAACAGCTCAGGAGAGACTTGGGCATAAACCTCGTCCTGCGGCCCGTGGACACCGCCGCCTACCACGCCAACCAGATCGAGGGCAGGCATCCCATCTCCTTCGCCGGCGGCTCTATCCAGATGATTATCGACCCCTCGGACAACCTCCAGTACGCCTACGACCTCAACACCGCCGGAAACCCCGACAACTGGAGTGACCCCGAGTTCACCAAGCTGCTGGAGGCCCAGGCGGACGCTGCCGACACTGAAGAGCGTGCTGCCATCCTAAAAGAGATAATGACTTCCCTGCGGAATGGGGAGACCCACTGGGTGCCCACCATCTGGAGGGACATGGGCATGGTGTACGACCACCGGCTCATGAACTGGGTCAGGCCCCTCAGCGGTGAGTTGACTCTCAAGTGGGAAAACGTTTGGTGGGACCCGAATGCTCCCCTAATCGAGCCTCCATAGTCAGGAAATTGCTAAAAACCTTGCATTAAACAATCCTTTCAGGGTGTCGTTGGCAGCGTGGGGCAATGTAAGAGCGTAAGGAAGGAATAACGATGACCGAGTGCCGCGCCGCAGTTGTTACGGGCTTCAACCAGCCCGCCGAGATTTGGAGCGTGCAAACCCCGGAGTTGGAGCCAACCGGCTTGCTGATGCGGGTGGACGCGGCGACGCTCTGCGGCACGGACGTTCACTGCTGGCACGGCCGTATGTCCGCCGACCGCCTGCCCTACATACCCGGGCATGAGACCACTGGGATCATCGTGGAGATGAATGGAGCTCGTACTGACCTGCTGGGGGAACCCCTCAATGAGGGCGACAGAATCATCTCCACTTACCCCCATTGCGGCCACTGCTACTATTGCACTGTGGCCGGGGACCCCGCCGGCTGCTCCAACAGCTACGCCTTTGGGCGCATGCGCTGCGACCAGGCTCCCTACCTGTTGGGGGGCTGCGCCGAATACCATTACGTGCCCCCAGGCTGCGACCTGATTCGTGTGCCGGCCGAGGTCCCGTCGCCCTTGGCCGCTTCTGCCGCCTGCGCTCTCAGGACGGTGATGCACGGCTTTGAACGCCTCGGCCCCCTGGCCAGTCACGAGGCGGTCCTGGTGCAAGGATGCGGCCCGGTTGGACTCTATGCTATGGCGGTTGCCAGAGACCGCGGCGCCAGGAAGGTGCTGGCAATCGGTGCGCCGGAGGGACGCTTGCAGGTCGCCAGGGAGTGGGGCGCAGATGCTACCCTCAACCTCGATGAATTCCCCGATGCCGCCGCCCGGAAGGAGTGGGCGTTAGAACTTACCGAGGGCCGCGGCCCCGACGTGGTCATCCAGTGCGCCACTGCGGCTGCTATTCCTGAGGGACTGGATATTCTCCGCGCCCGGGGGCGCTATCTAACGATTGGCGGGGGTGACGGTAACATCAGCGTGTCTGCCAACGCGCTGAGGGACCGGCAGATAATCGGTGTAGGCGGTTCTCTGGGGCGCCACTTCTACCAGGCAGTCACCTTCCTGGCCACGAGGCAACATAAATTCCCCTTTGAAAACCTGATATCCGGGGTCTATACCCTGGACGGCGTGAGCCAGGCGTTGGAGGCAATGGCAGACTTTCGCGAAGTGAAAGCGGTGGTGCTTCCGAACGGCTAGAGGCGACCCAGGAAATACCGGGCCGCCGAGCTCCCTCGCCATAGGCCAAAGGTGGGTCAGCCCGACTCGATGCCCTTAGCGTCGAACCCGTAGAGCTTCGCTGCGGTTCCTCCCACGATCTGCGCTTTCTCTTCCTGCGGGACGCCCTCCAGGATGCTCTCCAGGATTTCTCGGGACTTGGGAAAGGTCGATTCGGCGTGGGGATAGTCCGACCCCCACATCAGGCGGTCCACCCCTATAACGTCCCTCATGCGGATGCCGATGCCGTCTTCCTGGAAGCTGAGGTAAACGTTCCGGTGGAAAAAGTCGCTGGGTAATACGTCCCCTTTGAACCTGTACGAAGCTTCCTTCTGGCGTTCGATGTAGGTGTAGTCCATCGTTCCCAACAGGTGCGGGGCCCAGGCCAATTCAAACTCCACCACCGCCACGTTCAGCTTGGGATAACGCTCGAATACCCCTGAAAATATCATGTCGCACAGGGACGTGGCCGGCAGGAATACCTTGTTCGCCCGCCCGCTGGCGGTGCGCACCGACGTGGGGCCGGCCGCCCGGTTGGGGCCCTTTCTGGCAGTGGCGGTGTGCAGGCTCAGAGGCATGTTCAGGTCTTGAGCGGCGGCCCAAAACGGTTCGTACTCCGCCCCATCGTAGCGGCGTTCCTCGGCGGGATACTCGGTAATCATCGCTCCCACCAACCCCAACTGGGCCGAGCGTTCTAATTCCTGGATTCCCTCGGCCACGTTGTCGAGGTTGATCATGGCGATGCCTTTAAGCCGGCCAGGGTTGGTTTCGCAAAATTCGGCAAGCCAGTCGTTGTACGTCCGGAAAATAGCGGACATCAGGTCCGAGTCGTCGACTTTGAAGTAGAACAGTCCCTGGGAAGGGTAAAGCACCTCTCCGGCCACGCCGTCCAGTTCCATGTCCTTGATGTGCTGTTCCGGGTCGTATCCGCCGGTGTGAACGTCTTCGAAACGGGCTTGGTGAGTGATCAACTCTGGTTTCTCGAACCGCAGACCCGCTCCGGATATGAGCCCGATTCCCGCCAGGTGCTGGCCGTCTTCAATGATCAACTCGTCCGTGCCGTCCACCCGTTCCATGCGGGGCGCCCGGTTTCGGAACCTGCGGTCTATGCGGTTGGTCCACAGGTCGGGAGGCTCGAAAACATGGGAGTCGGACGATATCACGAGGAGTGGATTGTCCAAGTTCTGGTCCATAGTTGCTCCTTTCCTTGAATGGGAGGGGAGGGAGTCCGGCCGCGGGGCCGTTGACTAAATCACGCTTGGCACATGTCCCAGCCAGTCTATTCTAGCACCGACTTGCAACCGTGCTGAAAACTTTCCGGCCAGTTCTTTCCGGTCACTTGGCCTTGAATGACATTTGGGCCGGGCCAATTGGAATCCATTCCCGTATAATCCGCGACGCTCCCAGCCCTGCCACATATGCGGGTTAATTCAGACGGGAGCCGCTGGTTGCCGAGATGGTTGACGTTTCCGCCTATCAACCCACCATTAGAGAAATGCCCCAAGGGGAGCGTCCCAGGGAGCGGATGCGGGCATACGGTCCCAGTTACTTGAACAACACTGAGCTTATCGCCATTCTGCTGCGGACCGGAATGAAGGGCGAGAATGTGCTGGCCCTTTCCTCCCGGTTGTTGGCCCAGTTTGATGGACTGGCCGGCCTGATGAAAGCTACATTTTCGGAGCTATGCCGGGAACGGGGCTTAAGTGAAGCCAAAGTCTCCCAACTTCTGGCGGCCCTGGAATTGGGACGGCGCGCGTCGGCGCTGGTGCACGAAGACCGGGTAATCATCAGCGCGCCGGAGAATGCGGCCAACTTGGTAATGGCGGAAATGTCCCCGATGGACCAGGAACACCTCAGAGTGATGCTGCTCAACACCAAGCACCACGTCCTGGGAATCCATGAAATCTACGTTGGCAACGTGAACAGTTCGGTAGTGCGCGCTTCCGAGGTTTTCCGGCCCGCAATAAGGGAAAACGCTCCGGCGTTGATTCTGGTGCATAACCACCCTTCCGGGGATCCCACTCCCAGTGAACCGGACGTGGCAGTCACCCGGGACCTCGTCGCGGCCGGAAAGTTGCTCGGCATAGAAGTGCTGGACCACCTGGTAATCGGCGGCGGCAAGTGGGTTAGCCTGAACGCTAAAGGGCTAGGCTTCAATTGACCGGGAATTTCAGAGCCGGAGCAGAGTCTCGGAATTAGCCCTATGCGATAGAAGGTTGTCGTGCGGCCAAGCCGTCAGCCCACGACCTGCGCTATACGGTCAACCAGGTCGAGGTCTGGCACGCGGGGGACGAAGACCAACTCGTCAAGACCAATGTCTTGGAAGCGCTTCAGCAGGTCCACCAGCGATTCCTCGGTAGTAACCAACCCTTGAACCGCCCTTTCCGCAACTTCCGCTCCGTAAATTGCGTTGTAATGTCGCACCTGGTCGGCGCCGCGCTTTGCTGCGCCGGGGCCGAGGGCAATGCCGCTGGTCGCCAGCAACCGGGGACTGCCGGGTCTATCCCGTTTGCGCCATTCCTCTGTCACAACCTTAAACTGCTCGGCGGCAGTGGCCGGGTCGCCCGACCCCAGGTAACCGTCTGCCAGCCGGCCGGCCCTCCTGACTGCCGCAGGAGCCGAGCCGCCGATCAATATTTCCGGCCCGCCAGGTTGGACCGGCTCCGGGCCAACCGGACCCGAGCCGTCCTCCGGGCTTTGCCCCGACCAGATTCGTCGCATCGAGGCCAATTGCCCTTCGAACCAGCGTCCCCGGTTTGGCATGGGCCTGCCGGCGGCTGCAAAGTCGTCTCCCCGGCGGCCAACTCCCAAGCCCAGCGACAACCGTCCGCCGGATAGGACGTCCAGAGTCGCTGCCTGTTTGGCCAATAGGGCGGTGTCCCTCAGAGGTGCAATGACCAGGGAAGTCATAAGGCGCACTCTTTGGGTGACCACCGCCGCTGCCGACAGGGCCACCAAGGGCTCCCAGTTTGGGTACACCAGGCGGTCGATGGCGGCGATGCTGGAAAAAGGGCCGGCTTCGGTCCTTTGAGCCCAGTCCAACAATAAAGGACCGGAAACGCCGGGAAGACCCGCGGGAAGGGCGAGAGCTACTTTCATTGGGACCTCGAAGGATCAGGCATGCTTGTTAAAGGAATGCCGGTTGTTCAAAGTGGCCGCCCACGATCGGCGCCGGTTCCAGACCCAGCCACTTGTCCAGTATTGTGGAGTAAACCCCGCGAAAGTCCTGGCTGAAATGAAGGTCGCCCTCCAGCAAGTCTTCATCTTTCAACGAAGGGTATTCCCCGTACATTCCGCCTTTGACGGCGTCGCCGATGACAAACCCGCCGCCTCCAGAACCGTGGTCGGTCCCGGCTCCATTGTCCTTAACCCTGCGGCCGAACTCGGTGAAGATGTAAACCAGCACATTGTCGGAACGTTGTTGCTCCTGAAGGTCCGCAAAAAAGTCTGACAGCCCCTGGGATAAATCTTCCAGCAGTTGGGGCTGTGTTACGGCCTGATTCGCGTGGGTGTCGTACCCGGCGTGCTGGGTATAGAAAACCCGGGTTCCCAGGTCAGCCATAATCAACTTGGCCACGGCCTGCAGATTCCGCGCAATTGGCGTATCCGCATACTCTAGGCCGGGTGTGTATTTGGCTGGCGCGTGTTGCAGCAGATCGGCGCTCATCAGGGCGTCGCGGCCGGTCCGCCCAAGGTAGTCCATCACGGCGCCGGTTCCTACTGCGGGGGCATACATTCTGGCAAAGGTGTCCAGTGCTTCCAGCTGTCGCCGGTGGCCGGCGAACCCGTTCAAAACTCCGTAGGAATCCAGGTCGCCCACCGAGGCCACCGGAACGCCCGGCATGGCCATGGCCCGGGGAAGGCCCCGCCCGATATTCACCCCGGTAACCACGTTTTCACCAAGAGGGTCCAGGTCTCGGATAGCTTTACCCAGCCAACCCTCGGAGGCGATTTTTTCCGGCTCGCAGGTGTGCCAAATGTCCATCGACCGGAAGTGCGACCGGTTGGGGTTGGGATAGCCAACGCCGTTCAGGACGGCAACCGTCCCCCGGTCGTATAGCTCTTTGATCGGCGCGAAAGAGGGACAGAAGCCATACTCGCGGTCAATGGGCAACACCTGCTCGGCGGAGATGCCCACCGTCGGGCGGTTGTCCTGGTACAAAGGGTTGGCGTAGGGAACCACGGTGTTCATGAAGTCGTTGGCGCCGGTCAGTTGGACCACCACCAGAATGTTTTGCCGGTTGGATTTAGCCATTGCGGGGTCTCCTAACTGGCCGGTCCGGTCGTGGGGCTACCTGCGCCAAAAATCCACTCTAGCAGCAGGGCCAATACGCGTCAAACCAAAGCCGGTGTAAGAGCGACGGCCAGCGGAGATTGAAACAAGCTTTGAAGCTTGGAAGCCTCACCTTGGAGTAGCCCACCTTGGGATGATCAAGCGGATGATTCGACGGGACGTTGGCGACTTGACATCCGACGAGGCATAGCTTTACGATTTCTGGTAGTATCAGGGTTAATCCCCCCTGGGATTCTTGCGTGCCGACGGCCCGGGTACGGAAAAATTATCGGGAAAATCCTGGGACTTGGCTCCCGAAAGGGGGTACTGGGGGATATAGCTCAACTGGGAGAGCGCGGCGTTCGCAATGCCGAGGTTGGGGGTTCAAGTCCCCCTATCTCCACCATCTGCCCCTGTAGCTCAGAGGATAGAGCGGCGGCGTCCTAAGTCGCGCGTCGGGGGTTCGAGTCCCTCCAGGGGTACCACGTAGGAGCGTAGCTCAGTCTGGCCAGAGCGCTGGTCTCCAAAACCAGTGGTCGCGGGTTCGAATCCTGCCGCTCCTGCCAAAAATCAGCCACAAGTCAAACCTGGCCAACATGCTCCCGATTTTTCGCCGGTCGGCGTTTGGCCCCAACCGCTGAAACACCGTTAGCCTCATGCTGTATCAGCCCGTCTGCCACAGCCAGGCTCCGCATGCCAGCATCCCGGCGCAGTAGCCGAGCAGGATGTGGTGGACGTCCCGGCTTGGGGTGTCGTTCTTGCGGAGGAAGCCCAGCCACTGGGCGGCGATGGAGCCGGCGAGAAGCAGCGCTCCGGCGCCGAAGAGATGATTTCCGGAGGCCGGCCACAGTGCTGGCCCGGCTATCATCGCCGCTGCCGCCAGTGCGCCCTCCAGGAAGTGCCCGAAGTAGCCGGACCACCACCGGCGCAGGTTGACGGGCGGCACTGGGACCCGCCACCTGGCCTTCATTGCTCCTTCACCTCAGATAACCGTTGTTCCTGCCGCCGTTGCCGGAAGAGGAATGAGGGGGATGAAATGGGCCGGCTGGAGCATCGGGACCCAACCTCCCGGAAGGAGGCGGCCTAACCTGTTGGAGTTGTTGACGGCAATTTGGTAGATGGGCTCACTCCCACTGACGGTCCACCCGTAGGTGCTAACGATGTGCAAGTTGATCACCAGCACCATTTTTTGTCAGAGGGGTGAGTGGCAAAACCGGTTAATGTCCCTTCTGAATTCTTCTCGGAAGAGCCCTTGGTCTTCGATGCAATCTTTATTCCGGCCATTACGGGCCGGTGGTAAGCGTTCCTGTCACCCATACTTAGATGCACCTCAATGTTCTAAGAATTGATTGCTATCGAACGATCGAGAGCCTTGGTTGCACAAAAATATGCACCGGAATTCCCTCGAGACATTCAGGTAACCGGTCCTCCGTGGGAAGACTTTCCTGGGGAACGAGTTCGGTCACACGGATGACAAATCCGACCTCATAGATGATTTCACCATGTTCATCCTTACCGAACCCTGTCCCGACCGACCAGATGTTGGGCTGGCGCCAGAACATGCCTTCGTACTTAGCGCGTATTGCTTCCGCGCGCTCCCCAACCGCTTTCCACTTCCTCCAGTTCTTCCGGGATTCTTCGGATCGATACTCCAATCCTGTGGGCTCAGGCCAGGAAAGTTCCTCCTCTGTGAATTCAAAAGGTTCTGGTGTACACAAGGTATCCTCCTCCCATTTGCCAATGGATTCGCCCTGGCTGCAGGCCGCCAGCAACAACGCCGTCGTCGCAAGGGTGAGCAGGGACAGAGGGAATATGTGCTTGAGTTGCATCTCTACCTCCTTCTACGTGATTTATCCTGCCAATGCCCTGCGTTCCTTGGGAACCGAGACCGGCGTGACGCTGTGGCCGCCGAGCTAGAATAGATTATATGTTCTATATACTACGGTGTCACCCGGCACTGGCAAGAGGCATCTGTCAGAGAATGGGGAAAAATCCGGCAGTAGACTAACGGCATGTGACCGGTCTGAGAGCGGTGGGCGGGAACCCTGCGGTTCAACCGTTTGTGCTAACGGCGTGCAGGCAAATCACCGGCACGGTCTCATTGTCGGAGAGTCGAGTCGAAACGCCGGTTAATGTTCCTTCTGAGTTCTTGTCGGGACAGCCCCTGGTCTTAGTTGCAATCTTTATTCCGGCCATTACGGGCCGGTGGTAAGCGTTCCTGTCACCCATGCTCAGATGCACCTCAATGTTCTAAGAGTTGATTGCTATCGAATGAAAGAGACCCTTGGTTGTACGATGATATGCACCGGAACTCCCTCGAGACATTCAGGTAGCCGGTCCTCCTCGGGAAGACTTTCCTGGAGAACGAGCTCGGTCACATGGATGACAAATCCGACCTTATAGATGATTTCACCATACTCATCTTCACCGAACCCTGTCCCGACCGACCAGACGTTGGGCTGGCGCCAGAACATGCCTTCGTACTTAGAAACTATCTCAAATTAGGATTGGTCTGAAAGGGAGAACACATAGGAGGTTCGGTTAAGCTGGGGGAAACTTGGGTGGTGGTGGTGGATGATGGGAAAGAGCGAGACTCTGCCCACTATATGGGAAATACCCGATGATCTGTGGGAGCGAATTGAACCGGTGATTTTGGAGTTGGATCCCCCCAAGGCGAAAGGGCGCAAACGGGTGAACCAGCGGAAGATGCTGGAAGGCGTCATCTTCCGTATGCGTAGCTCCTGCCAATGGAACCACTTGCCCAAGGAGCTGGGGGATGACAGCACCATCCACCGGACCTTCCAGCGCTGGGTAGAGGGTGGGGTGCTGGAGCGTGTCTGGGCCGTCCTGATAGAAGAATGCGGGGAGTTGGACGGCGTAAACTGGGAATGGCAGTCAGCCGACTGCTCGATGGGAAAAGCACGTTTTGGGGGGGCGCCATTGGACGCAATCCCACGGACCGGGGCAAGGCTGGGAGCAAGAAAAGCATCCTGGTCGACGGGGCTGGCGGACCACTGAGCGTGGTGGTGGCCGGAGCTAATGTCCACGATACGAAACTCCTTAGGCCGACGCTCGAGAGCATAGTGGTGGAGCGGCCGGAAGGCGCCCAAAACCTGTGCCTGGACAAGGGGTATGACAATCCCACCGGCCACGGGACCGTCGCCGACGCCGGATACCAGCCGCAGATCCGGCGTATTGGCGAGGAGAAATTGGACCAATCGGGCGAGAAGACCCACCCGGCCCGGCGGTGGGTGGTGGAACGCACCCTAGGCTGGCTGTCCAAGTACCGGGCGATACTGGTGCGCTACGACAAGAAGCCGTCCAATTACCTGGGTCTGCTCCAACTGGCATGTGCCCTTATCTGGTACCGCCGTCAATGGAGCCTCGCTAATTTGAGATAGTTTCTTAGCGCGTATCGCTTCCGCTCGCTCCCAACCGCTTTCCACTTCCTCCAGTTCTTCCGGTATTCTTCGTATTGATACTCCAAACCTGGAGGCGTAGGACAAGAAAGTTCCTCCTCCGTAAATTGAAAGGGCTCAGGTGTGCACAAGGTATCCTCCTCCCATTGGTTGATGGATTCGTCCTGGCTGCAGGCCGCCAGCAGCAGCAAGACGGCGGCGCAGATGAGAACGACCGGGAGAAGTTTAGACAGGATTTCTTTCATCGTCGTCGGACCTCGCTTTCTTCATGGCACGCTATGGACGTCCCAACTCCCGTCGGAGTTTTCGCTGGCTCTAAACCCTTCTCTGTCTAACGTACTGCTGGAGCAGCGGGAGCCTATACATCCGAAGTTGTCCCGTATCTTGAATAGGTAGGGCCAAGCAGGATGCCATTCACTTCCCTGGGGCGGAGTGTCGATGGTGCAGTAGTCGCCCGGTTTTAACGTCATTCCCTCCCGGCAGGGGCGCGGAGGGAGCACCTGGTCGCAAAATCGCAGGCCGAGCAGGTGACTCCCAATTCTGGGCAACTGGTCCCGCAGATGGGTTGGAACGCACCCTGTCAACCGGTTCTCATCAAGGCTGAGCCACGTCAGCTTGGGCATGTTTGCCAGCAATTCCGGCGGCGCTGGCCCGTTCAACTGGTTGCCACAGAGGGACAACGCCGTCAGATTGTGGAGGCTGCCTAACTCCGGCGGCAGTGGCCCGCTCAACCCATTACCGTGTAGATACACCGACGTCAGACTGGCTAAGTTGCCCAACTCCGGCGGTATGGGGCCGCTCAACCGGTTCCAACTCAGGTTCAGCAACAGCAGGTTGTCTAGGTTGC
This sequence comes from Dehalococcoidia bacterium, assembly GCA_965226825.1. Taxonomy (GTDB): domain Bacteria; phylum Chloroflexota; class Dehalococcoidia; order Lucifugimonadales; family UBA3495; genus Io17-Chloro-G2. The sequence goes on along the minus strand of CBDDED010000003.1, from coordinate 1,080,889 downwards.
CCAATTCGGGCGGAATCTGCCCGGTCATCCCGTTCTGGGGGAGTTCCAGGTGAGTGACGCGGCCGCTGCCGTCGGTGGTGACACCATGCCAGGCGCCCATTTGCTGGTCGCTCAGCCAGTTGGCTTTATTCGTCCAGTTGAGGCCATTGGTAGACTGGTAGAAAGCCACCAGGGCGGCCCTGTCGGAGTCGTTGTCGGGGACATGTCGGGGCCCATAGCCACATGCTGCGAGCATGGCAGCGAGAATCGCCGCCGACAATACGATCAGCATAGCCCGCAGGACTCCTGTCCCCGGCACTCGGATTTGTTTCACAGACATATCCTTCTCCTCCCGGGAAACCAGAGTGCACGGGTTGTATTTAGTCAAGGACTTTGAGGATGAAGCCTGGGGAGTCTTTATCTTCGTACCTCGTTCCTACCTTCGTTGCTCCTCTCCAATCCAGCGGGGGTTCTTCCGTCTGGATGAACGACGAGAGAAGGGCGTGGATGTCAAAATGGCCGAGGGCATTAAAGTCAGGGCAACCGCATCTTCGGCTGAGTTGTCCCCCGGTATCTTTTTTGGTTTTGCCCCGAACTTGGGAATGTAACCTGGGAGTTCCTAAATGAGACTGCCCTGGGCTGTGCGCAACCAATCCCGGCTTCCGGCGCCACAGGTAGCCGGAACAGTAAGGCCAGCGTCCCTGGCGCATTTTGACACCCGTCCCTTGCCATGTCGGGCAGGAAGTTCCTACTCTAGAAACTGTAAGGATAAACCACCCTGCCTGGTCCCGGAATTCAGTTCTCCCGAAGGGACAAAAAGCGACCAAAATGGCCCAAAACGCTCCAAAAGATCAAATCGTCGTGCAATTTCCTGCATTATTCACCGTTATGCGACCTAAAATGCAGCAGTCGTCAAAGCTAAATGGCATGAAATGGCGCTAAATGGCAACGTTAACCAAAAAACGGGCCTCTGCCTCCGCCGGGAAAGGACCTGTGTAGTTGTCAGGGTTTTTCGATTATCTTCGAATCCCCCGTCACTCTTGCCGCGACGGGAAACTGGAGGCCATTTGGATCCCCACTCCCCGTCATTCTCGTCGCAACGGGAATCCAGAGCCCTTTTCCCCATCCAACCTGGTTCTTGTCTGCAGGAATGTTCCGGTTGGGACGTCAACCTGTCCGCCCGGCGCGTCTTAGTTGGCATAACCGTGTTGGTACATAATCAGGGCTCGTCATTCCCGCCGCAGCGGGAATGACGAGGGACAATCGAAAGGCCCTGCTGTAGTTGTTCCATCGGTTGACAGGCGTTGAGAGTTGGGACTATATTCCCAGCGTCTGTAGAACGTAACCGCCCGCATCGGGCGGGGTTGAGTCAGGCAACACGTTTCTCCGTTGCCACAGCAATAGGGTAAGGACACCGGCGGTCGAAACAGGTCGCAGGAGGGCGCTATGAAAGACACGGTAGAGGTTTCCTGGTTTTCCGAGCAGGCCTACGGGCATATCACGGACCAAGACCTGGAGGGTTACAGTTCCGGCCGACTGGGGTTTCCCAACACCTATTTCGACCCAAAGAAGGCCCACGTACTGTACAACCAGTACCACGACCAGTATGCCTTCGCCGATGAGGTGGGCTTTGACGGCGTTCAAACCAATGAGCACCACACTTCTTACTGGTGTATGAAGCCTTCGGTGAACATAGACGCCGCCATGGCGATAAAACTCACCAAGAAAGCCAAGGTGATCCTGCTGGGCAACCTCATTGCGGTAAATGACCCGGTGCGAATGTCCGAAGAAATCGCCATGCTGGACTGCGTGTCCGGCGGGCGGCTGGTTTCGGGATTTATTCGAGGAACGGCGCCGGAGAGCATCACGGGCGGTATCGACCCCACCGAGAACCGGGCCCGTTTTGAGGAAGCCCACGACCTGATTATCCGTTGCTGGACCCAGCCCGGCCCCTTCCGCTACGAGGGCAATTTCTTCCATCACCGGGTGGTGAATCCGTGGGTGCTGCCCTATCAGCAGCCCCATCCTCCGATCTGGATCCCCGGCACCTCCAGCGTGGAGAGCGTGGAATGGGCGGCGAGGCACCAATATCCCTACATGAACCTCGGATCGTTGCACGAGACCACCATGGAGATGAAGAAGGTCTACCGTGATACGGCTGCGGAAGTTGGCTACACCCCGGGCCCGGAGCATTTCGGCTACGTGGTAAGGGCGCTAGTGGCTGATACCGACGAGAAGGCGCAGGAGATAGGCCGCCACTACATGTGGACCCACGACCACCGCATGAAGGGCCCCCGTGAGGAAAACGACCCGCCCGGCTACCAGTCTCGGGAGGCCGCCGCCTTGCGGGCCAGGCGGAGAGGTCTCGGTTCCACCGAAAAAATGACCTATGAAGAGTTGCTTTCCATCGACAATATCATTGCTGGCAGCCCGGAAACCGTCACCAACAAACTGGGCAAGCTGGTTGAGGGCCTCAATCCGGGATTTCTCTTTATCTACGGGAACGAGGGCCCCATGGAGCATTCCGACACGATGCGGTCCATAGAACTCCTGGGCAAAGAGGTTATTCCGGCCCTTCGAGAGATCAAGCTCCGACCGGAGGAGTAGCGACGGATTAACGGCGCGGGCGGCGACCCGGATGACCCCGCCGATTACCCCAAGGAAGCGACCTGTGGGATGGGCGGTCAGCTAGACGATTCAATTGGAAGGAGCGTGCGACCCCAACGATGACTACGACAACAAGTTGGCGCGAAGAATCGGTGGAGGTGGGCGGCTCCAAGGTCCAGGTGTTCAAGGGCGGCAGCGGTCCCCCGCTGTTCGCGTTGCACGGAGCCGGCGGCAACCGCGGTTGGATGCCGTACCACCAGGCCCTTTCGGAGAGCTACACGGTATACGTGCCCTCTCATCCGGGCTATGACCAGTCGGAACAACCCCCATGGCTTACCAACATGAACGACATGGCCCATTTCTACCTGGCGTTTTTCCGGACACTGGGTTACCAGCAGGTACGGCTCATGGGTTTTTCCATGGGAGGGTGGCTCGCCGCCGAGATCGCCGCAATGTGCCCGTCGGCGGTGCAAGGGCAGGTCTTGGTGGATGCAGTGGGTATCCGGCCCAAACAGGGAGAGATAGCGGAACTGCTACTAGTTGGCCAGGAGGCAACTCAGGAACTCATTTACCACGACCCGAAAAAGGCTCCTCCTGCGGTGGAACTTACCACCGAGGAGCAGTTGGTCCAGTGGAACAACCGCGAGATGGCTTCCCGGCTGTGCTGGACTCCCTACATGCACAATCCCAAACTCCCCAGCTACCTGGAGTTGATCGACGTGCCCTCACTCATCGTGTGGGGCCGCCAGGACCGGATAGCGCCGGTGGAGTGCGGTGAGCTGTATCACCAGGCGTTGAAAGGCTCGAAGCTCCATGTGATTGAGGAGTGCGGCCATTCGCCCCACAACGAGCAACCCCAGGAATTTCTGAGCGTTGCGATGGACTTCTTGGGAAGCCTGTCTTAAGCAACAACGCTGTCCGGTCGGCCCCGATTCCGCCTGCATGGTTCTAGACCCGCTCTGCTGAACAGGGGTTGCCGAACCGCCGATTGAACGACCTCAACAACCTGGATGCCGCGGTTGGTTCCTGCGCCGCCGCTCCGGCCAACCACAATGTCGTCGAGCGCCGGCGGCGAGACCTCCGGGCTATGGTCGGATGTTTATTCAGCTCCCTCAGTAATCCAACAGGCCCGCCCCTCAGAAGGGCGGGCCTGTTCGTCCCCCGCAAGAATTCCTTTTCGGCCGTTTTGTTATTGCCCGTAGGTTCCGTGGGCCCGCCCCGCTGAGAAATGCCGGGACCTGCCCCGTACCACCAAGCAACCATACCGCGATCAAAGGGTTGCGTCAGAGCGGAGGTCGCTGCTTTGGCATTCAGGTGGATTTTAAGCTCGGGAGGTCTGCCCCCTCGCACTGAGTCCGAATATAACCAGGACCCCCAGGACTATCCAGGCCGGCACTGACGCGACGATCGTGTATACGACGACGCCGACCGGCCCCAAAAGACCACCGATGGTGACCATGTAAGCCGATCCAAGTCCGAATACCACGGCGCAAACATAGGACAGAACGGGCGCGCGCCGGTTTATCAACCGGATAGCCAAGGTCAATGGGATCGCCGCAGGCCAGGTCAACGCGATCAGCATCAGGACGCCAATCAGCCCGGGACCGTCTGCCGGCGCTTCGAAGCCCAATCTGACGAATGAGGCAGCCAGTACGAGGATCGGCAGCCAGAGAGAAAAAATAATAGTGCGTACCATATTTGGTTAAAGACCTCCTCATGTTGGAAATGCAACCGGGCTACTACCTCTAAGGGGCCAAGAATACCATTTAAAATGAACTTGACGCCCCATGATTTTCTGCCGGATTCGGGTATTTTCGACCGGAAGGTAAAAGGCCTCAGGGCTACCGCATTTCAGAATCGGAGGACCATCGAAACCCGGTTATCTACAGTTACATCAACGCGTCGGAGTTTCGGTAATCGCCGAACCCGTCCCCCGTCATTGGTGATGCAGCGGTAATCCAGAGGCCTTTTGTCCTTTGAGCAGGCTCCGGTGTCGACAGGTATGGACATCCGGTTATGGCGATGGGTGGATTGCGCTTGCCCACACCCGGCTCTTTTTCGATGCCACAAGCGTGTCAGCAAACACAAGGGGGGTTGGATTCCCGACGCGGTAAGAGTGACGGGAGGTTGGATCGGTCAGATAATCCGATTTGAAACGCGCTCAAGGTATTCGCAGCGGGTCGGTAATAGCAACTTACGGCCGCTCCTCGGTCTCATTACGTAGCGGTTCGATTGGAGGGAATGCCGAAAATGCGCCAAGCGCCGATGCTGTGTCTAAAGAGTGGCCACAGAGTCGCTCGCGGGAACGGGCGCCGCCTTCGCTTCCGCCGGCATCGTCCAACGGTTATGGGAGGAGATACTCTTCCAAACGCCGCTCGCACGACGCTGAATCAATAGTTTTGCCACGCCTGAACGAAACCCCTGTCAGTCCAGGGACACCGGCCTGCCTAGCTCCATGGACTCATACGCCTTCAGCACCAGGGTTAGGTCGGCGATGCCTTCCGCACCACTCATGGCAGGTTCTCGGCCTTCGATGATGCTTTGGCGGAACTCCCTCACCATGGGCGCCAAGCCCCGGACCTCGTCAGATAAATCCAACAACTCTTCGGAGGTGCTATCATCCGAGGTCCCGCCGAGAATCTTCAACCAGGGGCGGCCCAACTCAAAATACAGGGTGCTCTTGGTTCCGAGAATCGAGACCCAGGGACGGGGCGTAGTTGGAGCGACGCTCCAGGAATGGTTGATCACTCCCGTCACGCCATCCTTGGTCCGGGTCATTACGACGATGCCGTCCTCCGCCTCCAACCCAGGTTGGCCCGGAAGCAACCTTTGGGCGTAGACCTGGTTGGGCCGCCCCGACAGGTATGCCAACACGCTGGCCTTGTGGATTCCCCCATCGATCAGGACCCCGCCCCCGTTTAGACCGGCCTGGTTGCGCCATCCGGAGGGCTGAAAGGGATGCTGCTCCTGTAGCTGGACCAGCCTGACCTGTCCCACTCGCCCTTGGTCCACCAATTCTTTGGCTTTTTGCACCGAGCTTAGGAACCGGTAGTTCTCTGCCACCATCAGATTGATCCCTGCGGACCCGGCCTGGTGCACCATTTGCCTCGCGTCGGCCAGGTTCCCCGCGATGGGCTTTTCCACCAGGACGTGCTTGCCCCAGCGGGCGGCCAGAGCGACATGCTCCAGGTGCAAATGGTGGGGGGTACAGATGTATAGCGCTTCCACCCGTGGGTCGGCGGCGGCGGAGGCATAGCTGCCAAAGGCGTCCAAGCCGTCGAACTGTGCGGCGTAGTCCCTAGCCCGGGCCAAGTCCCGGCTGGCGAAGTAAAGGTCGATCTCGCCGCGCAAGCTGGATACGGTCTCCGCGAAGACACTGGCAAAAGAGCCGCAACCCAAGACGCAAAGTCCGAGACTCAACTTTATATCCTAGCGTTCACGCCTAGTGATCACGGCTCGAACCGCCCCGGACTTTGCTGGAGATCCTGCGCGCCAGGATCAGCCCCAGAGCTGCTTGGAAGCCAGGGCCGCCCCTTCTGCCAAAGCCTCCAGCTTGGCCCACATGATGGATGGGTGGACCCGGGGAGTGAATGCGCCCTGGGAGAAACCGCAGTCGCTCCCGGCCAAAACGTTCTCCCGGCCCAGCATCCGGGCATAGTTCACAATTCTTTGGGCCACCAACTCAGGATGCTCAACGTGATTCGTGGTGTGGGCCACCACTCCGGGTATCAAAAATTTGCCATCCGGAAGTTTTACGTTCTCCCATACTTCCCACTCGTGGGCATGACGGGGGTTTGCGGCTTCCACGCAATAGGCTCCTGCATTGACCCGCAGAATAATGTCTACAATGTCCCGAAGCGGTACATCGGTGGTGTGGGGGCCGTGCCAACTGCCCCAGCAAAGGTGGTAACGGATTCTGTCCTGGGGGAGTCCTTCCAGGGCGTGGTTAAGGGCCTCCACCCGCAATGCGGCAAATTTCCGGTACTCCTCAATCGTTGGCGCTGGGTCGGGATTGGCGTACTGGGTCACGACCCTGGGATCGTCGACCTGCAGGATGAACCCCGCCTCGACGATGGCCCGGTATTCTTCCTTCATTGCGTCGGCGATAGCGGCGAGGAACTCCTCCTCGGAGGCGTAGTAGACGTTGCTCCGTTGCAGCTCAATGGTTCCGGGGGCTACCGCCGGGATGAACGCCTCTTCCGGTTGGGCGGTTTCCAGGGCGGCTTTGAAATTGCTGATGTCTGCCTGGACTGCTTCCTGGCCCCGGTAGGAGATCGGGCCCGTGCACACCACCGGACCGCCGGAAGCGGCCTCGGCGCCGCTGTCATACTCTTCGTAAAATTCCTGGAACCTCATACGGTCCCGGAACGCATTCCGCAGGGATGGCTCATTGGGAGCTGAAGGTCGGGGTTCAAAGCCGGTGAGCCGGTCGTGGACATAGGCGGAAAAGCTGTGTTTCGCAAATTCGCCGTCGCTGGGAACGTCGATGCCCGCCTCAACCTGCCGCCGCACCACGTCCTTGACCGAATCGCGGACCAGGCCGGCCAGCCGTTGGGCGTCATAGGGTTGGCCGGTTTCCTTTGCCCGCATAATCTCCATAATCTCCGGGGGCCGGGCCAGGCTGCCCACGTGAGTGGTCAAGATGCGTGAAGAACTGTTTTTCATTGCTAGCTCCTGGAAGTGGATTTAGTTGTAGGACCGGGACGCTGCAACCTCTTTGGGCCTGCCGCACGCCCCGCACCGTATCGCAGACACGGCCGATGCCATATTATCCCACACCTGATTCCCAATGGCTGCAAGTCAAGCGCAACCGAATGATGTGGTACGCGCGGCTCGTCGACTTCGACTGGCCAGGCGCCGGCCAAATATTGGCAGCCCGGAGAGGTTACATAACATCAAACACGTGAGCCGGTTGTGGAGAAATCAAAGCAGGTCTTCCGCTCGTGCTAACGACCGGTTCGAGCCGTCTTTGGTGAAAAGGCCAGCGGCACAGTGTCCCAAACTTCCCGGTTAGTAGTTGCGCTACGGGTTTGGGGGGACCGGTGCGGCTTCGTCGCCGGGTTCCGATTCTTCTTCTGGCGACGCAGGCTCCTCCGCCGGGGGTGTATCAACGCTATCGCTGGCCGTGGTTGACCGCCGATTCAATAGGCGATTCCTCTCCGAATTGAGGAACGCGACGACGGACAAGATGAGCCGTAACGCAAATTCCAACGCTATGAGAAACAGCAGGTAATAGACAATTCTCTCGCGGTGGTCATTGACCTGTCCTAGGACGTCCAGTGACTCGTAAACCTTAAAAAATGACCCATCGATCAGAAAGATCGCCAGGACCGCGAAGGGCAGGATCTTGGCCAGGTCTCGAGAAAGGTCTTCGTCATAGTACGCGGTCAAGCGGATGGCGCTGACGGTGGCCAGGGCTATCAGTAGAATCTCCGAAAAGGCGCGTTCTTGCGAGAGGAAGACCAGGATCAGGGTGAGGACCGCGAACCAGAAGAAGGCGAACGCCGGGAACAAGATAATGTATTTGGCGCCGTAGGAGACTAGGTGCAGGAAGCCTCGGACCAACTTAAAGCGCGATTCTTCATACTTGGAGAAGTCCAACGCAAACATGTCCCGGGAGGCCAGGAACCGGTAGAACTTGAAAATGAAGACGGCGTAGACAGCCATGCCAAGGACATAAATCGCCACGGGCACTAACAAGTCAAGGGCTGCATCTACACTTAACCCGTTTGGGAAGAAGAAATTGATGTCCAGGAAACGTGTCATTTATCCCCGGAGCTTTGCGTAGAGTAGTGGTGGGCGGATCCGTATGGATAAGCGGGAGCGGTAGATGTGTATCCCGCTATACATGCGCCATCCGGCAGCGAGTGAGGCATCGCTGTCCACTTTACCGTGGGCAGCGTACGGTTAGATCGTCGCATTTACTCGTTCGCCCTATTGGCATGGATGTCCAGACGCCCGCGATTCTATGGAAAGAAGAACCGCCGGTCAACCAACGACCGTTGGCCGCCAGGGTCGTTCAATTGTCCCCCGCAATTCTCGCCGCAACGCCCGCCCCGCGGTCATTCTCGTCGCAACGGGAATCCAGAGCCCTTTTGATGATGAATCGTGCTTCCCTGCGCGCTGAACGTCCCGCTTTTGGTGTGCCCGTTTGCATGACCGTGTTGGCGCAGGACGTGGGCTCTGGATTCCCGTTGCGACGGGAAAGACGGCGAGTGGGCGGAACATACGACGTGTGGGTGGGCGTGGTTGGCCACCCACAATGGTCTGGATTTCCGCTGCGGCGAGAATGGCGGGGAAATTTACTGACAATTGATCGACCCCCCGCTGGCCGCCCCAGGCAGTTTCCCGCGATAGGTTTGGACGGATCGAGGCTGGAAACCCCGATCTCAAATGGGAACGAGAGTTGGTCGACTAGCCCAGGTTATACGCTGGTGCGCCGCCGGTGAATTCCGGTGGCGCCGCTGGGCCGGTTTCCCCGTGATTCCTCAATTTGGGGAGTACCATCCGCCTCGGCGCACCTAACGGCGAAGGTGTGCTTGCCTTTTTGGAACGGCCAATCGTAACGCCAGAGCACCCAGGTCGTTTCCGACAGGGGCGTCCTCAGCTGGGCCTCTTCCCAAGGGCCATTGTTAACCTGTACTTCCACCCTCGAGATGCCGCGTGCTCCAGAGAAAGCAATGCCGCCAATGGGAATCAGGAGTTGACCTTCCTGATCAACGATGTCGTCTGTGGCGACGGTGTCAATGACCGAGGTGGCTTGTACCTGGGCCACCTCATCCCAACCGCGGTCCACCCAATAGCCGGGCTGATATTCGTCGGTAATCTCCATGGAGGTTATCCACTTTGGTTGCTTCATCCCGTATCGGTCGGGAAGCCAGATCCGCAGCGGAAAGCCGTGGTCCATCGGGATCGGGCGGCCATCCCACGCGTAGGCGAGCATTATCCGCTCATCTGAAGCGATAAGGTTCAAGTCGACGGTCTCGTGAAACCCGTCCGCAGATTCAATGACCAGATACCTGGCTTCGCTCCGGACCTGGAGGTCGGACAGTATCTTTTGCAAGCTGATTCCGGTCCACAACGTGGTGCTGATAAGCGTGGTGGCTATCCGGCCTGAGATGCAGGAAAGGGTAACGTACTGGTCTCTGGACTCATAGTCGTTATGGAAGTCGTCCAAAGTCAGCGTCAGCGGGTTGTCAACCAGTCCAGTGATGGGCAAAGACCAGGTCGAGCCGTCGATGATCGATGGTTCACTGCGGAGGAACACTTTGTAGTGGTCCTTCACCTGTGTGTACTCCGGCCGAGTGCCCGGCGCCGGGGCGACCGGGTCGTCGGCGTTGGGCAGGGGTGGTTTTGTCTCGGTAGATGCCGGGGCCATGGACGTTGCAACGGTCTCGGCCACCTGGCGGCGCTCGGACCGGGCCAATACGCCGCCGATGCCTACGCTGAGAACCGTGACGGTGGCGGTGGCCGCTCCGACGCCCACCAGGAATTGGCGCCGGTTGATGCTCTTGGCCCACCGGATTTTGTCCTCAGTCGGCAGGCCGTCGGCGCTCAACAACAGCCTATCGTACATCGGCATGAACGCCAGGCCCCACACCAAGAACAAAACCGCCAATACAACGGTGGTCAATACCGGGTTCACGGTGGACTGGCCCATCGGAAGGCTCACGGCCACCATAGGGATGCCGAAAATCAATCCAAGGGCCAGGCCGGCTACCGGATGAGGCCCGGCTTCCCTGATTTTCATCACGCACAAAAACGCCGCGCTGAATACAACGCCGATGCCAAAGAAGAGCAGGACGGCCACAACCTGTTCAGCGGTCTTGGCGCTCGCGGCGACGCTCATCCCAAAGAATCGCAGCCCTTCTATCATCATGTCGATGCCGAAAGTCACTGCAACTCCGGGCAGCACCTTGGCAATCCAGTCGAACAGGGCGAAGGGCGTGAAGGGCAACCCGGCCAGCTTGTCCGCCAGGTACAAAAGCCCGGTCAACGGCGCGGTCAACAAACCCCCGGAGAGCACAGCAGGCCAAAACCCGACCTTTTGCAATCTGTTCAGCGAGCCATCACTGGTTGCCAACGGCGTTTCCATCATGCCTCCTCACCTGGGAATTTCGGACAGATTTTCAGAGAATCTCGGTTGCTGTCAATCACTTGCAACCTAACCCTTGGTCAAGTTCTCAGCCGGAAAAGAAGTCCTTCAACAGGGCATAGGCTTTGTCGGGCATTTCCTCGGCGATGTAGTGGCTGCAGGGCAGCGATTGGCCGTCCACGTTGGTGGAGTAGTCACGCCATACGCCGAGCACGTCCTGGGTGCGGCCGACGTACCCGGTGCTGCTCCATAGAGCCAGGTGCGGACAGGCGACCTTCTGGTCGAAGTCGGCATCGTCATGCACCAGGTCAATGCTCGCCCCCGCTCGGTAGTCTTCGCAGGCCCCGTGAATTGCCTGGGGGTCGCTGAAACAGCGCACGTATTCTTCGATTGCCTCGCTGGGGAAGACCCGTTCGGCGTCCTGGGCGCGCATGAACCTGGACCTTATGAAATAGTCGGCGTCTGCCCCTATCACCCGCTCCGGAAAATCGAAGGGTTGGATCAAAAAGAACCAGTGGTAGGTGTTGGCGGCCATGTCCTTATCGACGATTTGGAACATCTTGCGGGTGGGAATTATGTCCAGGGTGGCGAGCTTGCGGACTCGCTGGGGGTGGTCCTTGGTCAACCGGTGGGCCACCCGGGCTCCCCGGTCGTGGCTGCCCAACAGAAAGGAATCGAATCCCAACGCCTGCATGACTTCCACCTGGTCCAGGGCCATCGCCCGCTTGGAGTAGTTGGCGTGCTCCGGATCGCCTGCGGGTTTGCCGCTGTCGCCGTAGCCTCTCAGATCAGCGGCCACGACAGTGAAGTCCTCGGCAAGCCTGGGCGCGATTTTGTGCCACATGACGTGGGTCTGCGGATACCCGTGGAGCAACAGCAGGGGCGGGCCGCTACCGCCGACTACACAGTTAATGGTGGTGCCGGTGGTCTGCACCTGGCGTTGCTCAAAACCTTCAAACATATCGTGCTCCCTGCTGGCTATCCCGCCGGGCCGCCGTCGCGCCTGGGTATAGGGGTACAAACAAGCTACCAGCCAGGCGTCAGGGTTCGGCAGCGATTCGTACTCGTTAAGCCGCCAGCCCCGCCAACTAATAGTACGATTCTTGCGCACCAGTCTCAAGGCCGCCGAAATTGCGTAATTGAGTAATTGATCGTTGCTTGAGAAGCGATGTCCTACCTGCCATAAAACCCGTTCCATTGTCGGGCAAAACTTTTTGCTGGCTCACCCGGTCGTTCGAATCTCCAGCCCAGAGCCTTGGCTGTTCACAGGCTCTAATATTACGGGCGTTGGAGAGTTTCGGGTTCACGTTGCCAGAACGAATTGTTAACATGGCAGGCCCGCAGCGGGCAAAGGTAGTTTTGCGAGTCTTTTCATGAACTGAGTGCGGGCATAGCAGGTGGTGTGAAGGAAAGATTAAACTGCCGGGGATGTGGCGAAGGAAGCATTTTGGGGCATCCTCCGGAAGGGCCGGACTCCCGCAGCAATTCGTTTTGCCGCGTGATTCCTAAACGGCCTGGCCACCCGAGACGCCCGGACGGTTGAAGGCGTGTGGAATTGGGAGCAAAATTGGTCAACCAATACCGGTGTCCGGCGGGTTGTTGCTCTGTCTAGTAGACATGGCGCGGGCCGCGGGCGATGGGCAGACCAAGGAACTTCCAGACGCGTCGGGCGCCGTTTTGAATGATTTGGGAACCGCGGCGTCGGTTTAGTTGGGGAGGCGGCTGGGATGGTGAAAGGACGGGATAAAGTCCGATTTGGCGACTCCATCATAGAGTACGAAATTCGCCGGAGCGTCCGCCGCAAGAAGACCGTACAGATCAGCGTCGAAGGCCGAGAAGTCCTGGTAGCCGCCCCATCGAAAACCACCAAAGCCGAGCTTCGGGACATCGTCCTGAAGCGTGCTCCCTGGATTCTCCGCCACACGTCCGCCCCGCAAATAGAAACCAAGCCGAGGCTTTTCCTCAGTGGGGAAACGCTGCCGTATCTAGGTAAAGATGTTCACCTGCTGCTCGAAACCGCCGACGTACCTTTGCCCATCGTCTCGTTGGACCACGAGCGTTTAAGGGTCGCTACCCCAAATGGTTTGGTGGGGGAAGAACGCTCGGAGAGGGTGCTTGAGGCCGTAGTGGCCTGGTACCGCGCCCGGGCCGCCGAGCATTTTTCCGAGGGTGTCGATCGATGGTGGCCCCGCCTTGGCCGGGGCGACAGACCCCGGATGTTCATCCGCAGCCAGCGCCGCCGCTGGGGTAGTTGCGCCTCTGATGGCACCCTGCGCTTCAACTGGCGAACGGTGATGTTGGACCCATCGCTTCTGGAATACGTGGTGGTGCATGAGTTGGCTCACCTGACATTCATGAACCATTCGGCAGACTTCTGGGGACTGGTTTCCCAGGTCATGCCGGACGTCAAACAAAGGCGGCAGCGTCTCCGGGAAGTGGGAGGATCGCTGCCGTTGTGACCGCCGGCTGACTTTGCAAGGCTATTGGACTTTAGGGGTAGGCGTCCAATGGCGTCGGTTGCCACCGCGGTCGCTAACACCAACTTAGGCGTGGATGTGTCTGCAGGCTGTAGGACTCCACAAACGAATCGTAGCTGTTCAAAAGGTCAATAACCGCTGGCCCGTGGGTGAATTTGCCAGGACGTGAGCGTAATGTCCTTGCTGATCAACCCCAGGCCGATGGTCTTACTCCGCTCCTCTTTCGCAGGTGGTCAGCATCTCGGCCAGGGCATCCCGCTCGACGGGCGTGACGGTCAAGCCCCATTCGGTTTTGATGCTGGCCCAGTCGGTGGCGTATTGACACCAGTAGGTTTCGTCTGGCGGCCTCCATTCCTCCGGGCCGCGGCTGCCCTTGGAACGATTGGCGCTGCGGGTGACCGCCACGAGATGGGCCGGGTTGGTGAGGTCGTTGGCGTACTGCCTTTTCTGGTCTTTCGTCCAGGCGTGGCCGCCCGACCGATGGGCATTGGCCAGGGGAACCATGTGGTCAACGTCGAGTTTGCTTGGGTCCATCTCGACCACGCCGGTGAACGGGGCAATCCACAGGCCGGATTCGACGCGGCATTGGTCTTCGTTCTTGAAAACAACCGGCTCCGTGGACTCGGCGATCAGTACCTCCTGCCGGGCGTCCTGGCAGTCTTTATCGGAGTCAACCCAGTGCCGCCAGTCTGATCTGGTGTAGTCCGGCAACTGTGCCGGGACCGGTGCGAGTATGAGCCCCGACAGTGATAGCTCCAACCCCGGTGTGGGCGGTGCCGGTGAACTGGACGGTGCGGCAGTAGCAGTGACTCCGGGGGTCGGGGTAGCGGGAGCTTGGGCGGTCGGGGTTGTGGCAATCGTAGGTTGATTGACAACAGGAGACGGGATAGAAGGGATATAGGAACACCCGAAAAAGCTCAGGGCCAATAGTGTGCAGATAACGGGCGCCCACGCATTTGCTCGCCGACCACCGGCACCGGTTGGGTTGGCCGCCGCCCACCTTGGCTCCCGAAATTGTTCTAATCCCCTCAACATCCCCACCCCAGGTCCGAGGGTTACTGCGATTGTTTTCGGAATAGTGCGCCCGTCTACGTTGTGACCGCGCCCGGCCCCACGCCTCACTACAGAATCGCACTCCGACGGCAGCGGTGCCCTTCCCGCATGATTTCGGCCTTGGGTCGGAAATTGAATAGCCGAGGCGAGCTATGGAGATGCCAACCGGCTACCGGTGAATCCCGGGACCATCCGCTGGCCCAAATGGCAGTGCCCCGGGCATTGCAGGTGTCGGGATTGAGGCGTGGCCTTAACAATCACGGCGTTGACGGATGGAACCGCTATGCCAGGGTTGGTGGCAACGACTGGGTTCGAACCAGTGGCCTAGCGCTTATGAAGCGCCCGCTCTGCCGCTGAGCTACGTTGCCACCCGGGAAGGAACCGGCCAGCCGCCGAATGTTCCCACGCGCATTTAATGTTAGTTGCGCCCTGCTCTACCTGTCAATGAAGCTAAGGCCTGTGGATTGTCTATTCGGCCACCTCCGGCGCGCAAAAACTGCTGGACGCCCTGATTCACCCACTGGCCGGCTGCACTTTCGGGTAATATCATGGCCCGGTAGTGAGCAACGAGGACAGCAAACACCAGGAAATTTCCGCGGAGGTTGAGGCGACGCTCCTCGAAGCGGCGGCGCGTCTCAGAGACCTGGTGGCTCAAGCTGCACTGGGTTTGAGACCCTTCCCGCCGTTCATGAACATGGTTTCATTACAGGCGATTGAGTTGCAGCCGCCCTTCCGAGGATTTCCGGACCGGGGGTGCGTGGTGGTCCTGCCCAACGGGCAAATCTGTCAGCTGGACCTCAGGGTTATTCCGGGTATGCCTGGGCTGAGTGATGTGGACCAGATTGAAGAGTTTTTGGAGCTTGACCTGCCACCGGATGAGTACATCCTGTACGCAACCGAGGCCATCCGCGTTCTGGTCCGGGAAATGGACCGCAGGGGATAGAAAACCGCCAGACTGAGGACAGACGCGGAATTGGAGCTTCGATTGGCTGGGGCTACGGGTTCATGCGATCTGTCGTCGAGCCGCGGACTTTACTACCCGGAAAGCTTTCCCGGTGACCATCCTCGCGTTTCCTACTTATTCTTCCAGGGAGATGTCGCCGCTTTGGCCGCCCCGCTTGCTGACCAAGCGGATGCCTCCAATGGTAATTCCCCGATCGACGGCCTTGCACATGTCGTAGATGGTCAGGGCGGCCACCGATACCGCAGTCAGGGCTTCCATCTCCACCCCGGTCTTGGCTGAAGTGCTGGCGGCTGCGGTAATGTTGATTCTGTTTTGGGTTGCGTCCAGGTCCAGGTCTACATTGACCCGATTCAACGGCAAGGGATGGCACAGTGGAATCAGGTCGGAAGTGCGCTTGGCGCCCATAATACCCGCCAATCGGGCAACGCCAAGCACGTCGCCCTTTTTCATCAAGCCCTCTTGAATCAACCGCATGGTCTCGGGTTGGACCGTGAGAAACCCCCGGGCCACCGCCTCACGGTCGGTCACCGGTTTGTCGCCCACGTCCACCATACGGGCAGCGCCTTCACTGTCAAGGTGGGTCAGCGAGTTACCGGCTCTCTCATTCATCGTCAACCTGTTCCTGTCACCGGCCATTGGCCGAATATCCCGTGTCTGCCGGTAAACCACGCTGGCGGGCGGCGGTTGTCGCCAGCTTATCGACCCGCTCGTTCTCCACGACCCCACGATGCCCTCGGACCCAATTGAACTCAACGTCATGCTTTTCCGCCAGGACAAGCAACCGTTCCCAGAGGTCCGGGTTGACCGCCCGCTCCCGGATATTGCGCTGCCATTTGTTGGCGCGCCAACGCTTGGCCCATCCCTTCGACATGGCATCGACCACGTACCTGGAGTCACTAAAGAGGGTCACGCGGCAGGTTTCTTTGAGGGCTTCAAGGCCTTCGATTACGGCCAGAAGCTCCATTCGGTTGTTGGTGGTTTCCTTGAACCCGCCGGACATTTCCCGGCGGTCCTCGCCGTGGAGCAATACGGTGCCCCATCCGCCCGGACCGGGATTCCCGAGACAAGACCCATCGGTGTAAATGGTCACGTGTTTTAGGTCGGTTTCCGGTCGACTTGACATAAATCCTGGTTGGTTTTCCGGTGACGGTATACCGGTCCCTACCCCCCGATTTGATACATTTCCACCTTGGGGGTGGAATTCTGGACCGCGGTGAGGTCGGTGCGTTCCTCGGAGTACCGGTCGGCGCGTTGAGACCAGACCCGCGTGATTTGGTCCCGCAACTCCTCATCGGTGGCCCCGTTGCGCAATGGCGTCCTCAGGTCTACGCCCTGGGTGGCGAAAAGGCAGGTGAAAAGGCGGCCATCGGTGGAGATCCGGGCCCGGGTGCAGGCGGCGCAAAATGGCTGGGTAACTGACGCTATGACGCCGATTTCTCCCTCGCCGTCCCGGTAGCGGAATCGGCTGGCGACCTCTCCGGCGTAGTTGCTTTCTATGGGTTCCAGCGGCATTTGGGCGTCGATACATTCGACGATTTCTTTGGCCGAAACCACCTGGTCCAGCTTCCAACCGTTGCGGTTGCCTACGTCCATGTATTCGATAAAGCGGACTATATGCCCTGTTCCCTTGAAGTGACGGGCCAGGTCCACAAGGGTATGATCGTTGACCCCTCGTTGGACCACGGCGTTGATCTTGATTGGCGCCAATCCGACCTCGGACGCACGCTGAATGCCTTGGAGTACCCGCTGCGTGTCGAATCCCCGCCCGTTCATAGTTTTGAAAATGTCGTCGTCCAGCGTGTCCAGGCTAACGGTGATTCGATTCAGCCCGGCCTCTTTCAGGCGAGCCGCTTGGTGGTTCAACAAGTAACCGTTGGTGGTGAGGGTCAGGTCTTCAACGCCCGGAATTTGAGACAACAAGCCGATGAGAACGTTCAGGTCTGTGCGCAGCAGCGGCTCGCCCCCGGTGATTCTCAGCTTGTTCACGCCCAAACCGGAGAAGATCCGGGCCAAGCGGTGGATCTCTTCGAAGGCTAGGATTTCATCTTTTGGCAGGAACTGGTAGCTTTCGCCGAAGATTTCAGCAGGCATGCAGTAGGGACAGCGGAAATTGCATCGGTCGGTAACGGAAATGCGCAAGTCGCGCAGGGGCCTGCCAAAAGAATCGTTAATCATCATTGTCGGTTAAGCGTTGGACCTAACAGAAATCAACGGCCAATGTTTAGATTGGCCAAATCCGCCACAGCCTTGCGGGCAGCGTCGGCCCGGTGGCTGATGCGATTTTTCTCCACCAATGAAAGCTGGCCCATGGTCAGGCCGTAGGAAGGCAGGAAGAACACCGGATCGTAGCCAAATCCCTCTTCCCCTTGCGGTTGATATTGTATCATCCCGGCCACGCCGCCCTCAAAGAAAGCCAAGCCCCGGCCTTGGCCTGCGTCTGATAGACCTCCCCAGGCCCCGGCCTTCCCAAATAGGGTTCGGGAAGGAGCTCCGACGTCGGATGAGTCGGATGGACGGTGAGGCTTGATGAGCGACCAATCGAGGCTCTCGGACGCCGATGGCCCGGCAATGCAAATCACGCATCGGAACCGGGCGGTGCGGCGGGCCCAGGGTATGTCCGCCATGTTGCGCAAAAGTAGGTTCACCCGGTCCTGGTCAGACATGCTGACCGCCGGGCTTGGACCCGCTGCGCTGTCGGCAGCGGACAGTGGTTCATCAACCGAAAGGGGCTCGCCGTAACGGGCCGAACGGACTCCTGGCTCTCCGCCCAGGGCATCCACTTCCAGACCGGAATCGTCGGCCAGGGCCGGTAGGCCCGCGGCGGTAGCGTAAAGAGCCGCCTTGAGCGCAGCGTTTTCCCGGAAGGTCTCCCCTGTCTCTTCCACCTCGTCGGGTACGCCGACGTCATCCAGGGAAACCAACCTGTAAGAAGCGGCGCCGAGCAACTCGCGGTACTCCCGAATCTTGCCGCCGTTGCGGGTGGCCACGAGTATTTGAGGTTGAGCCATGAATGGTTCCTCTGGGAGTGGTTTTCGCCGCCCCGTTCGTGGAGGCTGGTGATGGGACTCCTGTGCGTGGCGTTAAATTACGCCCAGTTGCTCCAACCGGGCCAACTCTTCAGCGTCATAGCCAAGCCACTCCCCGTAGACCTGGATGTTGTGTTCGCCTAACGCCGGGCCGGCGTGCTCCACCGAGCCGGGGGTTTCCGAGAATTTGGGCACTATACCCAACATCTGGGTCGGCCCTAAATCGGGGTCGTCTATTTCAATAATGTCTTCGCGTTCCAGGTAGTGGGGGTCTTCCACTATCCGGGCGGCATCGTACACCGGCCCAACAACGCCTCCGGCTGGGATAAGTTGCTCCATGATTTCCTGGGATGACCGTTGCCCGAGCCAGCCTTGCAACTCCTGGTTCAGCGCTGAGTTGTTCTCCAGGCGGGAAGGGTTGTCTTTGAAACGAGGGTCCTGGAGCAATTCATCAAGTCCCATTGCCCTCGCCAGGTTTTCGAAGGTGCCCTGGGACGTGGCGGAGAGCCCCATCCAACGGTCGTCGCCGCTGCGGTACAGGCTGCGGGGGGCGGCGTCAGGAAAGTCGTTTCCCACGCGCTGCCTGGAAATACCCAGCTGCTGGTACATCGTAATGTGGGGGATGCACAAGCGAAATAAGGGTTCAAAGAGGCTGATGTCGATCACCTGGCCTCGACGCTGGACTTTAGCGTCAGCAGGTGTTGGCTGGGATGCGTCTCGGGGCGGAGCGTCTCGATGATACAGGGCCATCATGCCGGACATGGCGGCGAACACTCCCGCTATCTCGTCGGCCAGTGGCACCGGAGGCAGGACCGGAGGTGAATCGGTAAAGCCGGTCATGCCGACGTAACCGCTCATGCACTCTGCTATCGTCCCAAAGCCCGGACGCTCGCGGTATGGTCCGGTCTGGCCGAAACCCGAAACCCGTATTATCACCAGCCCTGGGTTTATTCTGTGTAAGTCGTCGGGGCCCAGGTTCCACCGCTCCATGACCCCCGGCCGGAACCCCTCGATCAAAAGGTCTGCCTGCTCGGCCAGCCCTTTCAAGACTGCCTGGCCTTCGGTGTGATTCAAGTCCAGCGTTATTGACTGCTTGTTGCGGGAGTGGACTTTCCACCAAAGGGACACGCCGTTAGCGAACGGACCCCAATTTCGCAGGGGATCGCCGACGCCCGGCCGTTCCACCTTGACCACCTCGGCCCCAAAGTCCGCTAACAGGCTGCTGGCGGTCCCGCCGGCCACGATGACCGACAGGTCCAGCACTTTCAGTCCAGTCAATGGTCCTTTTTGAATGGGCAATGTTTTCCTCAGTTGGTTATGGGTGAAACGATCTTTCCGGGCATCTTAACAGGCGGTGTAGCCTGCCGTAAGAGGGTTGCTTTTCGTATAGGCAGGCACTCAATATCGCCCGCGGAAATTCCGGTTTAACCCTGCGTGTTTCGTCGTGCCTATGGTATAATCCAGCCGTTTTAATCCCAGCCAAGTCCGGTCCAACCCACGGTAGTACACCACAGGGCGCCTAGGTCTGTCATGGACGAATATTATCGGCAATACGGTCTGATCGCGCTATTCGCGGTTATTGCGTTCGTTGTTCCCGTTAGTATGATTCTGGCGTCTCGTCTCACCTCTCGATTCGGCATTCGCCCCAACAATCCGTCGCCGGTAAAGTTGGAGACCTACGAGTGTGGCATGGAGGCTATCGGGGGTCGATGGAACCAGTTCAACTTCCGTTTCTACATGTACGCCATCCTGTTCGTCATTTTTGACGTGGAAGTGGTGTTCCTGTATCCCTGGGCAGCCAAGTTCCTGCAGTTGGAACTCTTTGCCTTGATAGAGATGGCAGTATTCGTGCTGATCCTGCTGGTGGGGTTGGCTTACGCCTGGCGCAAGAAAGACCTGGAATGGGGGTGACCTAGATTGAGCCAAGACGCACCCATAGCAGGCGGCCCCTTGCCTGCCAGGACCTGGGCAGTGGACCAGGATGAAGGCCAGAGAGTCCAACATTTGAAGGACACTTCTCTGGAGCCGTTGGCCGAGCCTTGGATTGAGGTCCCCGAAGACCTGAAGGGCAACTTGGTAGTGACCTCCGTGGATGCCCTGGTCAACTGGAGCCGCAAGTCTGCCCTTTGGCCGGTCACCTTTGGGCTGGCCTGCTGTGCATTTGAGATGATCGCAACGGCAATGGGCCGGTTCGACATTGCCCGATTCGGGATGGAGGCCTTCCGGGCGTCGCCGCGCCAGGCCGACCTGATGATAGTGGCGGGGACCGTCACCTGGAAAATGTCCCCCGCTATCCAGCGAATCTACGAACAGATGGCGGACCCCAAGTGGGTGATTGCGATGGGCGTGTGCGCTACCAGCGGGGGCCCGTATTACGGGTCATATAGCGTGGTGCCCGGCGTGGACCACATTGTGCCTGTAGACGTGTACGTGCCAGGCTGCCCGCCAAGGCCGGACGCCCTCCTTTACGGCATCATGGAACTTCACGAAAAGATCAAGAAATACCGAAATGTTGGCCCATCGGCTCGCCGCCCGCTCTCGGGGGCTGCTCCCGGCCCGAAATCCGACGGGGCTACGCCTTGAGCGCCCATAGTGCTCTAACGGTTGTCCAAACGCTGGGCGCAGAATACCTTGGTGAACTGGTGGACGCCGCGGTTCCGGGGTCGGTGGAACACTGGGAAGACGAGACCCTGTGGGTACATCCCTCCCGGGTTGCTGACGTGGCGCATTTCTTGCGAAATTCACCCATCCTGGACTTCCAGTTTTTGAACGCCATTTCCGCGGTGGACTACATCGACCACATCGAATTGGTCTACCATCTTACGTCCTTCACCCATTGCCACACCGCCTTGATCAAAACCAAACTGTTTGGCCGGGAACAGTTGTCCCTGCCCTCGGTCTACAACGTCTGGCGGGGAGCCGATTTTCAGGAACGGGAAGTGTGGGATCTGATGGGTGTGCGCTTCGAGGGTCACCCCAACCTTAAGCGCATCATGCTTTGGGAGGGTTTCGACGGACATCCTTTGAGAAAGGACTACTTGTGAATCCCGACCTTCTACGGGAGTTGAGCAACGCCGTGGGCACCGGGCTTAACCGCCGCGGGACCGTGTGGCTCGCGCTATGACACTTCACACCGAGCCAATGACCGTCAACGTTGGTCCGCAGCATCCCAGCACCCATGGGGTGTTCCGGTTGCGCGTGACCTTCGACGGCGAAGAAATCATGGAAGTGGAGCCGGTTTTCGGGTACTTGCACCGGGGCACCGAAAAACTGGCGGAAGAGCGCAACTACGTTCAGATAGTGACGCTAACCGACCGCCTGGATTACGTCTCCTCCATGATTAACAACCAGGCCTACTGCTTGGCCGTGGAAAAACTGCTAGGCGTTGAACCTCCCCCTCGGGCAAAATACTTGCGCACGTTGGTGGCGGAACTGCAAAGGGTTGCCAGCCACCTGATGGGCATTGGATTTTTCGTGCAAGACCTGGGCGCCTTGGGCACCCCTTTGATGTATTGTTTTCGCACCCGTGAGAAAATCCTGGACCTGTTCGAAATGTTGTGCGGGGCGAGAATCACGCTCAGTTACATGCGACCCGGAGGTGTATTTGCCGACGCCCCGAAGGACTTTTGGCCGGCGCTGAACACGTTCCTCGAAGAGTTCCCATCGGAGTTCGGCGAGATCGAACAGTTGTTGCTGGAGAACGAAATCGTCATGGTCCGGACGCGGGGAGTAAGTACGCTGCCACTGGACGTGGCGGTTAACTCGTCAGTCAGCGGACCAGTCCTGCGTGCCTCCGGTCTGGGCTGGGACTGGCGAAAAATGGAACCATACGACGCCTATGACCAGGTGGAGTTTGACGTCCCGGTGGCCCAGAACGGCGACAACTACGACCGCTTCTGGGTGCGCATGCAAGAGATACACCAGAGCATCCGAATCGTCCGCCAATGCGTCGAGCAAATCGAGCCAGGTCCGGCCCGGTTGGAACTGCCCCTGGTCTTGAGGCCGCGGCCGGGGACGGAATCCTACGGCAGGGTGGAGGCATCCAAGGGAGAGTTGGCCTTCTACCTGGTGAGCGACGGGGGGATAAGCCCCTACCGGTGCAAAATCCGGTCGCCGTCCTTGATTAACCTGACCGTCACCGAGCACCTGTTGGTGGGCTGGAAACTGGCCGACATGATCGTCACCCTTGGCAGCGTGGACATCAACATGGGTGAGGTCGACCGGTGAGCGGCCTCTACGGGGTAATTTACGATCTGGTCATCCACCTGGCGCCATCCTGGCTGTCCCACGTGGTCGCCGGGCTGGTGATCATGGTGATCCTGGTCAATGCAGTTCTCATGGGCGCTGCGGTGTTCGTCTGGTTGGAGCGGCGGCTCATCGGCCGTTTCCACAACCGGGTCGGCCCCAACCGGTGGGGACCGTTTGGGATGTTCCAGCCCTTCGCCGACATGCTGAAGCTGGTGTTCAAAGAGGACTTGACCCCGGCGAACGCAGATGGTCCGGTATTCTTCCTGGTGCCCATTGCGATGGTCATGCCGGTCATCCTTGTGATGGCGGTGGTGCCTTTCGCCCAAAACACGGCACTGGTCAATCTGAACGTTGGGGTGCTTTACGTTCTGGCGGTTACGTCCGTTACTTCTTTGGCCATTTTCATGGCCGGATGGGCGTCCAACAACCGTTTTGCCATGTTCGGCGCCACACGGGGCGTGGCGGTTTTGATCAGCTATGAAGTACCCGTCGTGATCGCCCTGTTGGGAGTGGTGATAGTGGCCGGGTCCATGTCGATGGCCGACGTGGTCAGCGCCCAGACCGTTCCTTTCTTCCTGGTCCAACCCTTGGCGTTCTTCGTCTTCCTGGCGGGAACGTCCGCAGAGCTTAACCGGACGCCCTTCGACGTGGCCGAAGCCGAGTCGGAATTGGTTGCCGGTTACCACACCGAGTACAGCGGCGTGAAGTTCGCGTTGATCCAGGCCGCCGAATTTGGCGGCGTGGCGGCCGCTTCCGCCGTGATAGTCACCTTGTTCCTCAGCGGCTGGTCCGGACCCGCTTCGCTCTACCTGGGCTGGCTATGGTTCCTGCTGAAGGTGGGCGTGATTGCCTTCGGTTTCATCTGGATCCGGGCGACGTATCCCCGGCTTAGAATCGATCAGATAATGGCGTTGGCCTGGAAATTCCTGCTGCCCCTCAGCATGATCAACCTTCTCGCGATCTCCCTGGAGGTGTTCTTCTTCCGGGATGCCGCGGGCTTGTTGAGTACAGGGGACCTTTGGATAATGGCGGCGATCAACCTTGCAGTGGCCGCAGGATCGGTGGCGCTGTTTGGGACATTGGTCCGGGACAAGGTCAAACCCATGAACTGGATGCCGCAATCGACGCCGACCCGCGGCTATACCACCGGGGAGGTTGGCTGACGTGTACGGTTTGGGAATGGCCAAGGGTCTGTTGGTCACGCTGAAGAATCTGACCAAGAAACCCTTCACAGTCCAATACCCGGAAGAAAGGGTCAAGCAGCACCCCCGGTTCCGGGGCGAGGAGTTTGTTTGGTACGAGGAGCGTTGTACCGGTTGCGCTTCCTGCGCCAAGTATTGCCCTCTGGGGATCATCAAGATTGAAACCAGTCCCAGCGAGACCAACCCCCAAAAGGGCGACAAGTACCGCCTGGAAGTGTTCGACATTCAGATTTCCCGGTGCATGTTCTGCGGGTTGTGTGTGGAAGCCTGCCCCTATGATGCCCTGTTCATGGGGAGCGGCTTCGAGCAGGGCCGCTACAGCCGGAAAGAAATGGTTATCGGCATTGATGACCTGCGCCAGGCCAACAAGAACCCCAGCACCTTCTTCCGCCCCCAATTGGAAGAGCGGAACTACGACCCGCGCTCAGGAAAGCCGCTGGACTGGCGGGAGGTTGGGCGGGAATCATGGCCCTGGCATCTGAAAGAAAAAGCGGGAATGAGGTTGACTCGGCCCGCGTTGCCCGGCGATTCCGAAGTCTCGCCGGACGAATCTTCCGAAGACCCCGCCCAAGCTCCAGGGACAGACCAGGACTTGCTTAACGGCTCACCCAAGGGAAACGCCTCCTAGATGTTGGTCGTCGACGTCGTTTTCTGGATTCTGTCGGCGGTGGCCATAGCCGCGGCTTTGGGAGTGGTCCTGGTCAAGGACTTATTCCGAGCGGCGCTGCTCCTGGTGGTGGTGTTTATCTCCGCAGCCGGGTTTTTCGTGCTGTTGAGCGCCGAATTTCTGGCGGTGGTCCAGGTCCTGATTTACGCCGGCGCCATCGCCATACTCATTATTTTCGCGGTGATGCTGACCCGGGACGTGCAGCAGGGCAACCTGCCCAACCGCATTCAGATACCGGCGGTGATGCTCTCGGCCCTACTGCTGGCGGCCCTGGTTTGGACTGCTACGCAAACGCCGTGGGACCTGGTGCAGGAAGGAAGCCAGCCCGTGGTTGACCTGGTACAAACCACTGCGGTTAACATCGTTGACGATGACAGCCTACGCGCGGCCGGCCTTGAGTCGCCCGAAGAGCAGCAGGCCGTTAGACAGGCGGGTTTGGCGGACCTGCTAATCAATGATTTTGTACTGCCATTTGAAGCCGTTTCGGTTCTGTTGCTGGCCGCGGTCATCGGCGCCTTGGCGCTGGTGCGCCCTAGAAATCAATAGCTGGGTCTGCTGCACATGTCGTTAGAAAACATGATGATAGTAGCCGCGGCCCTTTTCGCCATCGGCTTATATGGAGCGCTGGCCCGCCGCAACGTGCTGGTGGTCCTGATGTCCATCGAACTCATGTTCAACGCAGTGAACCTGACGCTGGTGGCTATGGCAAAGTATGTGGCGCCTGCCGGCCTGGCCGAAGACGTCGTGCAAAACATCGGAGGCGTACTGACCGGGCAGGTATTCGCGGTGTTCATCATCGCCGTAGCGGCGGCGGAAATCGCCCTGGGTCTGGGGATAGTTTTCGCTATGTATCGCAGCAGCGGCGGCATTGACCTTTCCGACGCCACCCAATTGCGGAACTGAGTTGCGGAACTGAGTTGCTTGGATCTGACCGGAGGCAGGTAGTGGCGGGCTATGTGGGTTGAATTCAAAAAAGCTGGCAACCTGATGCTGGCCGAGATGTGGAAAGAGGTCCTCGAAGGAGAGGGACTGCCCGCGAAGATTCTTCCTGAAGGCGACATCCTGGACTGGGGAGAGCGGGTTCCATTCGTGGTTTACGTGCCCAAGGGGCGGGAGCACGTGGCCGACGAGATATTGAGGAAACTCTAGATGTTGGACCAACTCCAGGTTTGGGCTATTTTCTTTCTGCCCCTGGCGTCATTTGTTCTCATTGCTTTGGTCGTCAGGCCGTTCCTCAATCGCTTCTCAATGATCAGCGGACTTCTGCTGATTGCGGCGTTGGCGGTGGCGTTCCTGCTGTCGGTTCAAGCCCTGGTATGGACGATCCAGGATAAGGAAATAGTTACCCAGTCCTGGACCTGGCTGGAATTCGGCGGCGTCAGCGTCGATATGGGTCTGCTGCTGGACCCCTTGACCGCAATCATGCTCGTGGTCGTCACCGGGGTCAGTCTGTTAGTTCAGGTCTACTCCCTGGGCTACATGCACGGGGACCCGGGTTTTTCTCGTTATTTCGCCTTCATGGCCTTGTTCACCGCCTCAATGCTTGGGATGGTGTTGGCCTCAAATATCATCCAGTTGTACGTTTTCTGGGAATTGGTGGGGCTGTCGTCCTACCTGCTAATCGGCTTCTGGCACGACCGTCCCACGGCCGCCGCGGCCGCTAAAAAGGCATTCCTGGTCACCCGAATCGGCGACGTGGGGTTCCTGATTGCAATTCTCTACCTGTTCTTTCAGGCCGATGAATTTGCGGCCCAGGGGCTAAACGCGTTCTACATACCGGATATATGGATGGCGGCCCAGTCCCTGGCCGTAGGCGGCCTTGGCATCCTGGGCGGTGCAGGGTTGCTGTGGTTCAGCCTGGGCGTGTTTGCCGGAGCGGCGGGCAAATCGGGGCAGTTTCCCCTCCACACCTGGTTGCCCGACGCTATGGAAGGTCCAACGCCCGTCAGCGCATTGATCCACGCCGCCACGATGGTTGCCGCCGGCGTGTTTCTGGTGGCTCGCTTCTACCCGGTTTTCCAGGCATCGGCTGAGGCCATGACCGTTGTCGCCCTGATCGGCGCTTTCACCGCCTTGATGGCTGCCACTATGGGCATGGTGATGAACGACATCAAACGGGTGATGGCCTATTCCACCATCAGCCAGTTGGGGTACATGATGGCCGCTCTGGGGGTAGGCGCCTACGGGGCCGCTATTTTCCACCTGTTCACTCACGCCGCGTTCAAGGCGTTGCTGTTCCTCGGCGCCGGCAGCGTCAACCATGCTACCGGCACCTTTGACATGCGGTACATGGGCGGGCTGCGGCGGGTCATGCCGGCCACTTACTGGTTGGTAGTGATCGCCGGTATGAGCTTGGCAGGGATCATCCCGCTCGGCGGATTCTGGAGCAAGGACGAAATTTTGACGGGGGCTTGGAACGGAACAGGCCTGATCGGACCCTGGGTAAGCCAGGCCGTCGTGGCGGCCCTACTGGCGGCGGCGCTGCTCACGGGGTTCTACACGCTGCGGATGATTATCATGACTTTCCACGGAGAGTTTCGGGGTGGCGCTGACAAGGAGAGGGAAGACCTTGGCCAGCCCGCCTCTCCGGCGTCCGGCGGCCACGGCGGGCTGCACTTGGGCGAGTCTCCAAAGGAAATGCTGGCGCCCATGTTTGTCCTAGGAGTCGCCTCAGTCGTTGCCGGCTTTCTGGTCAATCCCCAGTGGATTAACTTCATAGGGATTCCCAAACACTGGATAACCGAGTTCCTTTTGGGAGGGCTGGAGCATAACCTTCTGCCCCTGGACACCGAGTTGCACGCCCCGGATTTCAGCCCAATGATGGCGTTGGCTTCCACGGGGATTGCTCTGGCCGGCCTTGGGCTGGCATGGTTGCTCTACCGGAGTTGGACCAGGCAGGGAGTGGATAAAAAGGAACCTCTCCGCAGGGCCGGGCCGGTACATAGGTTGCTCTCGGAAAAGTATTATATGGACGCCCTGTACGAGGGCGCGGTGGTGCGCCGGTTTTTCTACCGGGGATTCGCCGGAACGCTCGACTGGCTGGACCGAAACCTGGTCGACGGCGTGGTTGACCTGTTTGGATGGTTATTCCGCAACTTCGGTCCGTTGGTACTTTCGCGAATACAGACCGGGCAGGTCCAAACCTACGGCGCGGTGGTGGTATTGGGAGGATTGGCAATCTTGTTGGGGTTCTTGCTCACGTAGTTCATGATTAATTCACGGTGCTTTTGTCAATGATTCCTGACTCGCGCCCGTCTGCTACACGCCAGAGAGATAACCGGTGACCGAGTTTTCCGGCCTGTTGACGGCCACGGTTTTTCTGCCGGCTGCCGGCGCCCTGGCGATTCTGTTGTTCGTCCGGGGCGACCGGAATATCCGCTGGTTCGCCGCTGCGGTGGTCTTGGCCGACCTGGTGCTGTCCCTTTGGCTGTTTGCTACTTTCGACCGGGCCGACGGAGCGGGCAGGTTCCAGTTTATCGACCGGTTCTCCTGGATTCCCGGAGAAACCCTGAACGCCAGTTACTTCCTGGGTGTAGACGGCCTCAGCGCTCCGCTGGTTGCTTTGACCGGTCTCCTGGGTCTGTGTGCCGTGTTTGCTTCCTGGCATATAACCCACAGGGTTAAGGAATACTTTTTCTGGCTCCTGTTGCTGCAAACGGCCGTCATGGGCGTTTTCGCTTCCTTGGACCTGCTGCTGTTCTTCCTGTTTTGGGAACTGGAACTGGTGCCCATGTTCATGCTCATCGCCATCTGGGGAACGGGGCGCAAAGAATACTCGGCGATGAAGTTCTTGATTTTCACTTTCCTCGGCAGCGCGTTCATGTTGGTCGCCATAGTGGCCGTGTACCTGACCCCTGGAGTGGGCACCTTCGACATGACCCTCCTATCCACGCCTGGCGCCATGCTGGGACCCGCCGGGCTGCTTCTGCCCCTGGGCGCCCTGTTCTGGCTGTTCCTGGTGGCGTTCGCCGTCAAGCTTCCAACCTGGCCCCTCCACACATGGCTGCCCGATGCCCACACCGACGCTCCGACCGCGGCCAGCGTGATGCTGGCGGGAGTTTTGCTCAAGATGGGCGGCTACGGGATATTGCGCATCAACGTCGGCATGTTCCCGGGTCAGACCGAAAAATTCGCCTGGGTCCTGGTGGTGTTGGGCGTGATCAGCGTGTTGTACGGCGCGGTCGTAACGCTGAGACAGACCGATTTGAAACGCCTAATCGCCTTCTCCAGCGTTAGCCACATGGGGTTGGTAATGTTGGGAGTAGGCTCGGTGGGCGTTTCCCAAGGAGCGTTGACCATCACCGGGTTGAGCGGTGCGGCGATGCAGTTGTTCACCCACGGAACCATCACCGGGCTTCTTTTCCTATCGGTGGGGCTGGTTTACGAAAAAGCCCACACCAGGTACATCCCTGACCTGGGAGGACTGGCCGGGCGGATGCCCCTGGTTGCTATTGCTTTTTTGATTGCCGGGTTGGCGTCTCTGGGGCTGCCGGGTCTGAGCGGGTTTGTCTCGGAATTGTTGGTGTTCCTGGGAGCGTTCCGGGCCTATCCCGTGATGACGGCTCTGGCGGTGTTGAGCATAATCCTCGCCGCGGGCTATGTTTTGTGGATGGTTGAACGGTCATTTTTCGGGCAAAGTCGGGAACGGTTTGCGGAAATTACCGACGCCTCCCCGGTTGAGGCTGTGCCGCTGGTCCTGCTGGTGATTACCATCGTAGGGATTGGGGTCTATCCTTCGTTGCTCACCGACATGTTCCGAATCGGTCTGGAGCCCATGGTCGCCATACTCAACGGGGGTGGCTAACCGGTAGATGTCACTGCACGACCTCTACGTTATCTCACCCTATGCAGGTATGGCCGGCGTCGCCATCCTGATCATACTGTTGGATCTGGTGGTGCCCCGCAAGGGACTGCTGCCGGTGGCGGCCGTCGCAGGATTGTTGGCGCCCCTGATTTTGAGCCTGGTTCAGCTAAACGACCTGGTTGACGGGACCGACCTGCTGGCCGACGTGGTCCCCGCCAGCGTCCTGGCTGGGACGTTGTCCGTGGACCGCTTCGCCCTTTTCTTCAACTTCCTGGTATTGGCGGCGACCGCGCTGGTGATAATTGCGTCCACGGACTACGTGAAGCGGATGCAGCAGTTCCGGGGCGAGTACTACGGCCTGATCCTGTTCTCGGCCACCGGCATGATGCTGCTGGCCGCGGCCACCGAGCTGATCACCATATACATCTCGCTGGAACTCACCACGCTGCCCTTGGCGGCCCTGGCGGCGTTGCTGATGACCGCCCGCTCCACCGAAGCCGGCATGAAGTTCCTGATTGTGGGAGCGTTGAGTTCGGCGGTCATGTTGTACGGCATGGCCCTGGTGTTTGGCTTCACCGGCAGCACCACGCTGGAAGGAATCGCTGCTGCGGTGGCGGCACCCGGTCAACAGAACGTACCATTCGGCAGCTACGCAGTGCTGGTGGGGTTGGTGCTGATACTGGTGGGGTTCGGGTTCAAGATCTCGTCGGTCCCATTTCAAATGTGGGTTCCCGACGTATATGAAGGCGCGCCCACTCCGGTCGTGGCCTTCCTTTCAGTGGCCAGCAAAGCTGCGGCCTTCGCCATCCTGCTTCGGGTCCTTTTCACCGGGTTCTTTGACGTTTCGTTGGAATGGGGCGGGTTGATCGCCATACTTGCCGCCGCGTCGATGACCGTGGGCAACCTTGCCGCCATCGGGCAAAGCAACATCAAGCGCCTGCTCGGGTACAGCACGATTGCCCAGGCGGGTTATATCTTGGTTGGGGTGGCCGCCGGGATCACGGGCGCCGCCTCGGGCCTTGACCTGCCCGAATACACTGCCATTGGCCCCAACAGCGTGCTGTTCTACCTTGCCTCTTACACCGCTGCCAACCTGACTGTCTTCATAGCGGTGATTGCTGTTGGCAACCATTTGGGCAGTGATCGGATTGACGATTACGCCGGTCTCGTCAGGCGGTCCCCGTTCCTCGCCGGCGCCCTTACCCTGGGACTGGTGGCCTTGATCGGCGTACCCCCAACCAGTCTCTTCATTGCCAAGCTTTACATTTTCACCGCCGCGGTCGACAGCGGCCTGGCTTGGCTGGCTATCCTGGGGGTGTTAAACAGCGTCGTTTCGGCCTATTACTACGCCAAAATAATCCGGATCATGTTCCTCCAGCCGGCGGCATCCCAGGAAGCCATACCCATACCGGCCGCCTCCGGGTTGGCGCTATCCCTGTCCGGTGTATCGCTGTTGTGGATCGGTATAGCGCCGGGATACCTTCTCAAAATGGCGGAAGTAGCCTCGGTGGCCCTGGCCGGCTAGGGCCGGGGGTCTTTGAATCCCTTGGTTCCTCCCACCGTCGCTCGCCCATTACCGTCACGGCCTATCAACCCATTACCGTCCTGCCACTTAACCGCGGTCCGGGGTTCCCGTTGCCACTACGATGCCGGCGCGTTGTACTTCTTCGGGTGGGAGCGGTGGAGGATTTCAGGGCCTTCGACAATCGTCAGAATTTCCCCGATCGCTCCCGCAAGACCGTGTTCTATTCCCGTGCGATGGTGTTCGTTGACACCAATTCTGGGCCGATGCTAGACTTGCGATGCTTCCCGCCCAGGAGATTCTCGACCGCGATTGCAGCACCCCGGATATATCGCGGAGAGTGACAATTTTGACCTTGAACTCTGACGTAGTCAGGCTATGAACAACGCCGGAATCGTCTATAACGCTCGAATTCCTGAAGCGTTGGACCTGAGTTCTGCTATCTTCCACCAATTGGACTTGGGCGAGGATAGTTGGCTGGCGCCGGCTGAGGACTTTCCCACTCTGCGGCAAGAGGTCGGCGGGGTTGACATAATAATCACCGTTGGGGGCGACGGCACCATCTTGAGAGCGGTGCAAGTAGCTGCGCCCCTGGGAGTTCCCATGGTCGGCATCAACATGGGCCGCCTGGGATTCATGACCGAACTCCAGGTCGATGAGGCGTTGAACAAGCTGCCCACTTACTTCAACGGCGAGACCCGCCTGGAAGAGCGGTGCATGCTTCAGGCTACCGTCATGAGGTCCAATGGAGTCGAAGATGACAAACTCGAGGGACCGTATCACGCCCTGAACGACGTGGTGTTGGCCCGCGGGGGCGTATCCCGGGTGGTGACCATTGCCGGGAGAGTCGACAACGCCCAACTAACCACCTTCCGCGCCGATGCCGTAATCCTTTCTACTGCAACCGGAAGCACCGGCTACAACCTGGCCGTGGGCGGACCGATCCTTGACCCACTATCCGATGCCCTGGTCCTGAAGCCGGTGGCGGCCCACATGGGTTTGACCGCCGCCATGGTATTGGACCACGCGGCCAAGATCAGCCTGGCACTTGAGGGATACCAACCGGCTACCCTCAGCGTGGACGGCCAGTTTGATTATTCGCTGGAACCTGGCGACATAGTCGACCTGGAGCAGAGCCCCCTCAAAGCCAAATTTCTTAGAGCCAACCCGCCGAGCTATTTCTATGGCACCCTCACCCGCCGCCTTGGATTCAGTCTCCGTGGGCAGTGAGGTTTAGGACTGATTTGAGCGATTTAACTGGTGACGCCTGGACCGAGACCACGGTAGAGAGCAGCGTTCCGTTCCAGGGCCGGATTGTCACCATGCGGGTAGACCGGGTGCGCCTTCCCAACGGGCGTTTCTCCACCAGGGAGATTGCCGAGCATTCCGACTCGGTGTGCGTTGTTCCGGTTGACCGGGACGGCAACATTCTCATGGTGCGCCAGTATAGGAAGCCGCTGGAAAGGCAACTGCTGGAAGTCCCGGCGGGGGGCATTGAACCGGGAGAGGATCCAGAGGAAACAGTGGTCCGGGAGCTACAGGAAGAGATCGGATTCACTGCCAAGGAGATCACCCGGCTATCGGGCTTCTGGCTGGCTCCCGGTTGGTGCACCGAGTATATGTATGCCTATTTGGCCAGGGACTTGGAACCTTCCAGGCTTCCCGCAGATGACGATGAGAGCATCACCGTGGTCCCGGTGACCTTGGAAGAAGTGGTCACCATGATGGAGTCAGGCGTGATTCAGGATGCCAAAAGCATCGCGTCCCTGCTCCTTGCCCTGAGAGTCCTGTCCTAAAATTGGTCTCCCCGGTTTGTTGTTCCGGGCAATTCTGGTATATTGTTTGGCGGCCAAGGACACCCTTGGGTTTGGGGGCGGCAATGCCGACTTGCGCCCGCCGGATCCAGGGGGATACCAGGTCAGGAGTCGGTCCGGGGCGATCGGGCGCCCCTGTAATTGGCTGGGTAGCCAACGGATCCACCGGAGGCAGAAACATCCATGCTGGAGCATGACGTTCTCGTTATAGGCGCCGGCTTAGCCGGAATGCGGGCTGCTATCGCTGCCCAGGCCGGCGGCGCCAACACGGCAATCATCAGCAAAGTCCACCCCGTTAGGAGCCACTCCAACGCTGCCCAGGGTGGCATCAATGCCGCCCTCACAGACCGGGGCGACGAGTGGGAAGACCACGCCTATGACACGGTAAAGGGCAGCGACTTCCTGGGCGACCAGGATGCGATAGAGGTCATGTGTAAGGCGGCCGGGCAAGCGCTGATCGACATGGAGCACATGGGCGTAACCTTCAACAGAGATGACGAAGGCCGGCTGGGGACCCGGGCGTTTGGCGGACAAAGGCGCGCCAGGACCTTCTTCGTGGGAGATTTTACCGGTCAGGCATTGCTCCACGTAATGTTCGAGCAGTTGATAAAGTCCGGCATTCGCAGCTACGAAGAGTGGTTCGTAACCTCATTGATTCAGGAAGAGGGGCGGGTGCGCGGCGTTATGGCGCTGGAGATCCGAACCGGCCAGATTCACGCCATTCGCGCCAAGGCGATTATTTTCTGTACCGGGGGGTCGGGCCGGCTGTTCGAGCCGAGCACCAATGCCCTGATCGTTACCGGCGACGGGATGGCGTTGGCATACAATGCCGGGGTCCGTCTCATGGACATGGAAATGGTCCAATACCACCCCACTACCCTGGCTGGCAGCGGCGTATTGATTTCCGAGGCCGCCCGAGGCGAGGGCGCCCACCTGTTGGACAAAAACGGGTACCGGTTCATGGAAAAATACGCTCCCAACATGATGGAACTGGCGTCCCGAGACGTGGTGTCCCGGGCCGAGCAGACGGAGATTAACGCCGGGAACGGCGTGAACGGCTGTGTCTACCTGGATTGCCGGCATCTGGGCGGCGACCTCATCATGGAAAAGCTCAGCCAGATCCGCGAAATCGGCATCGACCTGGCCGGGACTGACATGATTAGCGAGCCCATTCCCATACGCCCCGGCATGCACTACATGATGGGTGGCATCAAAACCGATGTCGATGGGCTGACCAATGTGCCTGGCGTGTACGCTGCCGGCGAATGCGCTTGCGTTAGCGTCCACGGCGGCAACCGGCTTGGAGCCAACTCCCTTTTGGATACCATCGTCTTCGGACAGCGGTCCGGGGACCATGCGGCGGCGGCCACGAGAAATGCGGAGTTTGTGGGGTTTGATGCCGAAGCAGCCGAGACCAGGGAGCGAGAACGCATACAGAGCATTCTGGACCGACCCCAGAACGGCGACCGAGTCGGAGCAGTGCGGCTGGGCATGGGCCAAACTATGAACCGCAACCTGGCCGTGTACCGCCACCAGTCGGGCATGGAAGAATCTCTCCACGAGCTGAAAAACCTGAAAGAGCGTTATGCCCACGTTCCGGTGGATAATAAAGGCGCAACGTTCAACACAGACCTGATTTTCGCCCTGGAACTGGGATTCATGCTGGATTGCTCGGAGACCATAACCGTAAGCGCGTTGGAGCGGCGGGACAGCCGGGGCGCCCAAGCCCGCACTGACTTCCCTGACCGGGATGATGAAAACTGGATGAAGCACATCGTAACGTCCCAGGGAGCGGAAGGACCGGAGATTTCCTACTTGCCGGTGTCCGTCACCCAGTGGACGCCCGAAGAAAGGAAATACTAGCTATGGACGTGATCTTAAACATCCGGAGGTTCGACCCTGAAGCGGACCAACCGGCCTCCTACTGGCAGAAGTTCCAGGTGTCCCTTGAGGAAAATGCCACGGTCCTCGATGCCCTGATCAAGATTCGGGAAGAGCAGGATGGCACCCTCAGCCTCAGATGTTCATGCCGCAGTTCTATCTGTGGGTCCTGCGCCATGAGGATCAATGGCCATGCCGGGTTGGCCTGCAAGACCCAGGCAGCCATGGTTCTTCAACAAGACAACGTGATCACGGTGGAGCCCGCCGGGGTTATGCCGGTGGTCAAGGACCTTGTTGTTGACTTTGACATGTTTTGGGACAAGATTCGGGCCGTGGAACCGTTTTTGAAGCCGCAGGGTGAAGAGCCGGAGTCCGAATACATTGCGTCCAACGAGGCCATGCTGCACCTTTCCGGTGTGACCGCCTGCATCATGTGCGGGGCTTGCGTGTCCGACTGCACTGTCTTGGAAGTCGACCCCAGCTTCTTGGGACCGGCGGCCTTGGCCAAAGCATACCGCTTTACCGCCGACCCAAGGGACGGCGACGCCGAAGGAGTTTCCCAGCAGAGGTTGGAAGCCCTGACGGAACCCTCAGGCATGTGGGACTGTACCCGTTGCTACGAATGTGTAACGGCATGCCCGAAGGGAGTGGCGCCGATGGACCGAATCATGGCCCTGCGGGACCAGGCGATATCCCAAGGGCTCACCAATTCCAACGGCGCTCGCCACGCCGAGGCTTTCGGCGAGTTGGTTTCCCACTCGGGTCGGTTGGACGAGCTGCGGTTGCCCATCAAGACCGTTGGGATGACCAATGTGCCTGCGCTGATGAGCTTTTTGCCCGTCGGAATCCGGGCCCTTACTCACGGGAAAATGCCGCCCCTGACCCACGAGAATATCGAAGATGTGGAAGGCTTCCGACGGACCTTCGAAAAGGTCGAAGAGTCGGAACAATAGCCGTCGGCTCAGGCCCGACCTAGATTCTATTCACTTGGGCCGGAATTGGATCGGCCCTGGCCTGAGCAGGCTGAAATCGCGCCGGGGAACAATCCCGTCCGATCCGAAAGCCCAGATTGCCCAGCCAAATCTCTCACATTGAATATCCCGGAGGTTCAGGTTGAAATACGCCTTTTTCCCAGGGTGCGTGTCCAGGGGCGGATGCCCGGAGCTTTACCAGGCCACCACGCTGATATGCCAGAAGCTGGGCATAGAAATCCAGGAAATGCCTCGGGCGTCCTGCACCGGCGCCGGCGTGCTGCAAGAGAAGAACCAGGTCCTGGGAGACACACTTAACGCTCGCACCTTCGCGCTCGCCGAAGAACTTGGGCTGCCGATACTGACAATTTGCAGCACCTGCCAGGGGGTGATGGGTCAGGCCAACCTCCGTTTGAAGAGCGACCCCGAGTACCTGGCTAAGATCAACTCCTTCCTGGCTGAAGAGGGCTTGGAATACAAGGGAGGCGCGCAACCCAAGCACCTGCTATGGGTGTTGATTGAAGATTACGGCTTGGACAAGCTGTTGGAACACGTCACCCGGCCGTTGGTAGGCGTCAGGATGGCTCCCTTTTACGGTTGCTACCTGGTCCGCCCTCCCGATGCCCTGGACATTGCGGAAAACCCGGAGCGCCAGGACTCGCTGGAGCGCCTGATCGACGCCTTGGGGGCGACGGTGGTGGATTTTTCGGGCAAGACCCGGTGTTGCGGGTTCCCGATTCTCACAATCAACGAGAAGAACTCGGTGGCAATGGTGGCCAAGCATACGTCCGAGGTAAAGGACCTGGGCGCCGACGCCATGGTAACTCCCTGTCCGCTCTGCCATCTAAACCTGGATGGCTACCAACCCAAGGCCGCCAAGCAAGCGAAGCGGCAAATTGACGTGCCCATCATCCACATGCCCCAACTGGTGGGTCTGTCTATGGGGATCAGCCCCCAAGAACTTGGCCTGCAGCGGCACATCGTTAACACCAAGCCGCTCATGGTCAAACTGGGCGCGGCTGCATAGACGAAAATGGGCCGGCTTAGCGCCGCCCCGCTTCATTGCTCCCCCTCTGGTACACTGTTTACCGGGTATCTGGCCCCTTTCTCCTAAGATAGGGTCGCCGTGACGAGGGTGAGAGATGAAAGTCGAGGCTCCCGACCAGCATGCACTGAACGTTGCCCGCGCTGTCCAGGAAGCAGTGGCGCCGGCAACGGTTGTTCTTTTTGGGTCCAGGGCGCGAAACAGGCACCGGGAAAACTCGGACGTCGACCTGCTGATAATAGCGGACGGCGAAAACCCCGTTGGTGCTGAAATAAGGGCGCGAAACACCGCCCACGCATACCTGAAAGCAAACCCTCCGAGACTGGCCGTGGATGTTTTCAGCACGACCAGGGGAGAATTCGCGCGTTGCCGGAGGGCCAACCAGCATATAGCCGGCCAAGCCGCCAGGTACGGAGTGGTGATGAATGGCGAAGACCTGGACTATCCTTCAGGCTACCAGGATTCCTATCCCACCCATTGGCCGGAAACAAGGCAGCGGCTTGAAAACGTCGAAGAATTTCTGCACCAATTCAACCAGATGGTCGATGAGAACCACTGGAACCAGCGTCTATTAGGCTTCAGCGCTCAGCAGGCCGTGGAGAACGCTCTGAAAGGCTGGTTGTCCGCTTACAACGATACCCGCACCTTCAGTCACGAGCTTGTTGGCCTCTGGACGGATATTCAGAATTTAGAAGACTGGTCAGGTCCGGACATGGAAAAACTTGGCAACGCCGTGACCGGCTTGTTCTCCTGCATTCAGTACGAAGACCCGGACCGCCCCGGAGAAGCAGCCGATTGGCTCACCAATTACGCCGTGACGTACCGGTACGGGAGGACATTCCACCGCATGACCCAAAAACAACGTTTGGAACTGCGTGAAGCCATAAACGATGCCCTCGCCGCGATAATGGACCGAATCCACGCCATCAGCGGCACCACGGCGGCTGACCTCTGGACGGAAGGGCAAAGACCCTGGCCATAGAGCCGGAGGCTCGATCCACGGTTTATTCCTGGCCCTGGTTTATTCCTGGAAGATGTGCTCCCGGTGGTATGCCAGGAGTTTCTGATCGGGCGCAAACTTATCCGGGCAGCGGATCGGTTTACCGTCGTAACTGGCAACAGCATACGAAAAGAAGGCGTCATTAGGAATGGCCGGGGACACCCGCAAATTCAATTCTTCGTCGAAAGTAATCAACCCTCTATCAAAGGCACGGTCATGAAGGACGGACAGAAGCAGGCCATTCTTGGGGTTAACGCGATTGGTCTCGTCATGAGTCCACGGAACGATATGGCTTGCGATTAACGATGTTGGAATGGACAGCCCAGTTACACAGCAACGACGATCGTAGGCGCTCAAGACTGCCGAGCGAAAAAAAGCCTGCCCTCGCCTAGCGGTGGTTTGAACCATACGGTCCTCGCCCCGGCGGTGTGCCAAGTCAGGTTCGATTTCCGTTAGGTCCTCTTCAGATTCTGGGACAAGGCCGCATTCGTCCCGAGCCTGATGGGACTCCGCAACGAACCTATTCCAGTCGGCGTGCATCTGTTCCCATATCTCGCGGTCCGATCTGGACGCATTGGTCAACCCCCTCCGCCCGGAAGAGGTTATTACCGGGTCGATGCCAGCGATATTGACCAGTTTCATCGCTAAGGCGGAGGGGGTTCTTCCTATGGCCTTGGCGTAGCGAATAATCTCAGGGTTGCGGTGATGTATTCTTCCATATGGAAGCCGGCAATATAGGGATAAGGCTACCAACAATTGCTGGCGCGTCCACGGGATTCTGGAGGTCATGGGTAAGCCTCAACAATTGGGGCGGGTAAAGACGATGCGAGCGGCTACCGAATGGGACAGGCCCCCTAGCCAAACAACTCCCCTAGTACTCAGTCAACTTTGGAATCAAAAGGGTAAAGGCGGTGAAGTTTGGTTCGGGCGTCCCGGGTGTTGAACCTCCAGTTGATGGTGGCTTGGGTGGCATTGCGTTCCTTGACCAGAGCCTGGACTTCCCGCCGGAGCGTCTCCTCGTCGGGGAGTCGCTGCTTCAAACAGGAGCGGGATAGCACGCTGAACTCGATTTCCGCCATGTTCAGCCAACTTCCGTGCTTGGGGGTGTAGTGGAACTCCAGCCGCTTGGCAATCCGCCGGGCCTCTGCCGCCGGGAACGTCTCGTACAGGGACGCCGGACGATGCGTGTTCAGGTTGTCCATGACCACCCGCACCACCGGGGTCTCCGGGTAAGCTTCGTCCACCAGCCAACGCATCTGGTGGGCGAAGTCCTCCATGGTGCGCCGCTGGGTCACCGCCACATGACGCTAGCCCGCCAAAGGCTCACAGGTGAGGAACAGGTTGCGAACGCCCTCCCTCCGGTATTCGTAGTCCTGCCGCAGCGGAATTCCGGGCCGGGGCGGCAGAGATGGCCGCGTCTCGGCCAACAACTGGGTCGTGGTCTCGTCAAAGCAGACCACCGGCCGCCGGGAGTCATAGGGTTCGGCGTAGAGGTCCAGCAGGTCCTCCATGTTGGCCACGAACTCCGCGCTCACCTTGGGAATGCACCATTCCTTCTTCTGCCAGGGCTTGAGAGCGTTTTTTTGAGACGCTTGCGCACCCCTTCGTGGGACATGGAGGACGCCAACCCCAACTCGACCACCTTGCCAGCCAACAGGCGCAGGGTCCAGTGGTCATGCACCGCCGGCGACAGGCTGCAGGCCGGGGCGATCAGGTGGGCCTCGCCCCGGTCCTCCAGCTTCCGGCGACGGTTGGCCTGGGGGCGGTCCTTCAGAACCCCGGCCAACCCTTCTTCGGTAAAGCGCTGCTTGACCCGGTACACTGTGCCCAGAGCCACATCCACAGCTTCAGCCACTTGGGGAGCCCGCCAACCGTCGTCGCTCTTGAGGAGAATCCGGGCCCTGGCGGTGACTCGGGCCGTGTGTTTCCCAACCCGAATCAGACGTCCGAGTTCTTCCCGTTGTTCCAGCGCCAGCCGCACTGCGTACTTGTCCCTGACCATCACTGCCACCCCCGCCAACAACACTTCCCACCAGGTAGGATAGCCTAATTGTCCGTTTTCTTAAACAAATGCTAAAACCAAGTTGACTGAGTACTAGTACGCAAGAGAAACCCGGGATGACCTCCGCTCCGTCCAGGGTGTCCTCTCCTCCCAGTTCCTCGATGCTGCTTGGCGGGCGGTGGACCGTTGCGGTGCGGCTGGCCGGGTAAATTACCCAAACTAAACGGGTGCCGGCGTTGAGCCAGTCCGCGACCATTTCCCGCACTTCCTGGGGCCGGTCGTTGGGGGAAATCACCTCCACTGCCAGGTCGGGAGCTAGCTCCAAATAACCGTCAAGCGATTCCTCTTGGGGCAAGCGGCCTTGGGATACAAAGGCAGCATCTGGGGCGCGCACGGTGTCGGGGTCGCGTTGGAGGGTAAAGCCGGTCCCAGTGGAGAAAACGCAGCCAAGGTCGATTGACTGCACGTAGCTGCTCAGGATGGCGCAAATATTCGCGGAGATGTAACCGTGTCTCCCTCCGGACAAGGCCATCTCGTACAACTTTCCATTGACCAATTCAAGCCGCTGCTTGCCCCTTGGAAAGCGGAGCAGTTCCTCTGCTGTGAACAATGTCTTGAGGCTGCGTTTTGTAAGCGCTGTCTTTTCAGTAACCATTCCCTGGTCTCCACTGTCATCGAAGGGATGGCGTTATCTTCTGGAAGGCTTCGATTGTTCGCTCCACGTCCTCTTCGGTGTGGGCGATGGAGGTATAGAACTTTTGGGGGCCCTTTAGTATGCCGTGTTGCAACAGGCCGGTGTTGAACCGCCGCATCATGTCACCGTCGCCTGTTTGGGTGTCGCGATAGTTGATTACCTCTTTGTCAGTAAAGTAAATGTCGAATACGGCGTCTTCGCCGCACATTTTGACCGCCAGGTCGTTTTCGGCGCAGGCGCTCATCAGCGCCTGGCGGACTCTGCTGCCGGTGGACCTCAGAGCCTCATACACGCCTGGCTGCCGCAGCACTTCCAAGGTGGCAAGGCCGGCGGCGCAGGCTATGGGGTTGCCGTTGAGAGTACCGGTCTGATTGACATAATCATCCGAGTTCACCGCTTGCCGGTCGTATACCGACATGATGTCAGCGCGGCCCGCAATGGCTGCCAGGGGATACCCTCCGCCCATGACCTTGCCCACCGTGCAAAGGTCCGGGACGACACCGTAAAATTCCTGGGCGCCCCCGTAGGCCAGCCGGAAACCGGTGACGATTTCATCGAATATCAGGGGAATATCGTACGCCCCGGCAAGCCGTTTGAGACCCTGGAGGAATCCCGGCCGGGGCGCCAACACCCGCTGCATCGGTTCAACAATCACCGCCGCCAGTTCATCGTGGTGGGCACGGATGATTGACTCGGTGGTGTCCAGGTCGTTGAAAGGGGCGATCAGCATCAGGTCCTGGATAGCTTTGGGTATGCCAGCGGTGCCGGGCACTGACTGGGGGAACTCTTCGGCGGCTCCCGGCCAGACGCTCATGAAGGCGTAGTCACTAGTGCCGTGGTAACCGCCTTCAAATTTCAGGACCTTTTCCCGGCCTTTGTACGCTCGGGCGATCCGCATGGCCTGGAAGCAGGCGTCGGTGCCGCTGGTGGTAAATCGTACCTGCTCGGCGCAGGGTATTGCTTCCACGAGGGCTTCCGCCAGCAGGACCGCTTTGTCGTTGGTGGCGAAAAAGGTGCTGCCTTGCTCGACGGCTTTAATGACGGCTTCGATTACGGCGGGATGGGAGTGGCCCAGCAACATGGGACCAGAGCCCATCAACCAGTCAACGTACTCGTTGCCGCTGACGTCCCACACGCGGGAACCCCGGCCCTCTTTGATCAAAAATCCCTGGTCTGCTTGTAGGGACATGTTGCCAAGGGTTCCGCCGGGCAGAAACCGGGCCGCCTTGTCCAGAAGCTCGCGCTCCAGTGGGCTACGCTGTGCCATGGCTGCGCCTCCTGGTGATGTGGTTTTGCCATTGGATGTATTCAATTATACGCCCAGCCGGCCAAGCGTGAGCGTAAGAAATCCGCGTCTGCCTGAAAGAAGGCAACCGGGACAGGGTGGTGACTGGTGTTAGCTGCCGTGCTCCGATTCAATTACCGCGGCGATGCGTTCAATCTGCCCGACCATCGACTCCAACACTTCGCTGTACTCCATCCCATTCAAATGGATGGGTATATAAAGGTGGCTGCTGCTTACCTCACTTGCATGAAACGGCGCTCCGGTCAAAATTTGCCTGGCGGTCGGGACTAGGGGTTCTTTATGCAGTGTAAGCGAGGGTGATCTATGGTGGTACCTCCTCCAATCTCGAATATAGAAACCTAGTGATGCCTCGATCTCACAAAGTTTCATGTACCGGACGCTATAGGACCAGTTCACCTCAGGCCGATAGCCAGAGATTCTGGCAAGGGACTTGTCAACCAGTTGCTGAACCGCGTCGTCAATCAACGCATAGAGATAAGGCAAAGATCTCGGAAACTCGGGAGCTAACTGGCCCAAGCGCAGAGCGGCAGGACTTGGTTGCTCGGCCATTCCCTGAATCTGGTGTAAGTCGTTTACCGTCTGGGCCACAGCATTGCTTGCTTCGGCTGCCATTTTACCCAGCAGGTTCCGCCAACTGGTCAGGATGAGCTTACGGTATCCCCCCACGTCACCCCACCGAATTTCTGAATCCTCCTTTTCATTGCTCGGGCTAATGTCCTCAGCTTGTGAGACTTTGTGAGCCAACTCAGCCCAGAGGGTTTCGAGTCTCTGGGAAGGGGCGACTATCAGGAGGGCCGACGGCTTATCCGGGGGCAGGTGTTTCAGATAATTTACAGGCTGGTTTCCAGTGAGACCAGCCTGAAATTTTGCTTCAATTAGAACACGTCTGTTGCGACCCGGGTCCAGACCAACAAAGTCCGGCCGCGCCCCGCCTTGAAGACGGGGCTGGGTTCGAACTTGGCTTATCGGCCCAATGTCGCAACCGCAGCGCCACAAGACGTCTTGCAAGGCCTGCCGGGAAGCCTCGGACGCTGTCAGAACATGGCCGAGGGCTTCAACAACGATGTCTTCGGTCCGGTTTGCAAAACTGCCGGAGGCCACGCTTCTATTCCCCGGCCCTAGCCTCGTTCATCACGTTGACCAATTCCTGCACACTGGCCGCCGAACTTAGCAGCGCGGTTTTTTCGTCGTTGGTCAGGTTGATTTCTATTACTTTTTCAATTCCGCCGGCGCCCAGCTTCACCGGGACGCCAACGCACAGGCCTTTGATCCCGAATTCCCCTTCCAAGTAGGCGCAGCAGGGAAGGATCCGCTTCTTGTCCAGCAGGACGGCTTCCACCATTTGAGTGATTGCCGCAGATGGGGCGTAGTAGGCGCTGCCCTCCTTGAGAAGGGCCACTATCTCACCGCCGCCGTTGCGGGTTCGCTGCACCAGTTGGTCGATCTTTTCTTCGGCCATCAACTCGGTGATCGGGATGCCCCCAACTGAAGTGTAACGCACCAACGGCACCATGTCGTCGCCGTGCCCACCCAACACACAGGCCTGAACGTCCTCAACCGAAACGTCCAACTCCTGGGCGATGAAGGTGCGATATCGGGCCGTGTCCAGGATTCCGGCCATGCCGAACACGCGGTTGCGGGGGAAGCCGCTGGTCTCGTAGACGTTCTGGACCATGGCGTCCAGGGGGTTGGTGACCGCGATGATGATGCAGTTGGGAGAGTGCTTGACTACTTCCTGTGTCACGGCCGACGTGATGCGCATGTTGGTCAAGAGCAGGTCGTCGCGGCTCATTCCAGGGCGGCGGGCGATCCCGGCGGTTATCACAACAACGTCAGAATTTGAGGACGGTTCGTAGGTGTTACTGCCGATGATGCCCGCGTCGGAGCCCACCACCGGGCCGGCTTCCAGCATGTCCAACCCTTTGCCCTGAGGAAGGTCCTCCACCACGTCGACCATCACCACGTCGGCGAAACCGAGTTGGTGGACTCTGAGAGCGGTGGTGGCTCCAACGTTGCCGGCTCCCACCACTGTTACTTTGCTGCGCATCTGGTTAGTTCTCCTTTGTTTGATCTGTATGGTTTGGGGATCCGCCGCGCATTTGAGAACGGGTTACCGCGGCGCCCCTGGTAATCGCTCAGCGCGCATCAGGCCTGGAGCGGTTAAGCCCCTATTGAGCGCCAGGTAGTGTATGCCAATAAAGGTCCCGGGCGATGGCGAACCTCAGCCAGGCCGGTGTGTTGCTAGAT
Organism: Dehalococcoidia bacterium; assembly: GCA_965226825.1. Taxonomy (GTDB): domain Bacteria; phylum Chloroflexota; class Dehalococcoidia; order Lucifugimonadales; family UBA3495; genus Io17-Chloro-G2. The sequence continues at coordinate 1,037,285 of CBDDED010000003.1, read as the reverse complement.
TGAATCCACAATGGCGTTCAGGGTGGCGCTGGGGCGCATGGCTTTGGCGGCCATCTCGTCATTGGGGTGGTAATAGCCGCCGATATCGACCGGCTGTCCCTGGGCGTCGTTCAACTCTTGAACGATTTTGTCTTCGTTGTCGGCCAATCGCCGGGCCACCTCGGTAAAGCGGGCTGCCAGCTCGGTGTCCTGGGTCTGCTTGGCCAGCGCTTCTGCCCAGTAGAGCACGAGGTAAAAATGACTGCCCCGGGTGTCCAGTTCGTTCACCCGGCGCGATGGCGCCCGGCGTTGTTCCATGTGGTCCCCGACCGCCTGGTCCAGGGTATCGGCCAAGAGCTGGGCCTTGTCGTTGTTGAACACCTGGGCGCAGTGCTCGAAGGATGCGACGAGGGCGCAGAATTCACCCAGGGAATCCCACCGCAGATGTCCTTCCTGAAGGAACTGCTGCACATGCCTGGGGGCAGACCCGCCGGCGCCCGTCTCAAACATCCCACCACCCTTTAGCAGGGGGACGACCGAGAGCATCTTGGCGCTGGTGCCCAATTCCAGGATCGGGAAGAGATCGGTCAAATAATCACGCAACACGTTGCCGGTCACAGAAATAGTGTCCTGGCCCTTCCGGCTCCGCTCCATCGAGAACTTTATAGCCTCAATGGGAGTCATGGTGCGGATGTCCAACCCGGTCGTGTCATGGGTGGGCAGATATTGGTCGACCTTTTTGATCAACTCTGAGTCGTGAGCCCGGTTCGGGTCCAACCAAAAGATGGCTGGCGTGCCGGTGATTCTGGCCCGATTGACCCCAAGCCTGACCCAGTCTTTAATCGCGGCGTCTTTGGTCTGGCACATCCGAAAGATGTCGCCTTCCTCAACGCTCTGTTCCATCAGGGTCGCGCCGGATGCGTCCACGACCCGAATCGTCCCGTTGCCGGGGGCTGTAAAGGTCTTGTCGTGAGAACCATACTCTTCTGCAGCCTGGGCCATCAGCCCGACGTTGGCGACGCTGCCGATGGTGGACGGATCAAATGCCCCATGCTCCTGGCAGTCTTCTATAGCCGCCTGGTATAGAGTCGAATAAGAGCGATCGGGAATCATGGCGATGGTGTCGTGCAGTTCGTTATCCGGACCCCACGTGCGGCCGCCATCGCGGACAATCACCGGCATGGTGGCGTCAATAATCACATCGCTTGGCACGTGCAGATTGGTGATGCCCCGGTTGGAGTCCACCATCGCCAGTTCCGGGCGCGCGCTGTAGACCGCCTGTATGTCAGCTTCGATTTCCGTTCGCTTGTCCTCAGGCAGTGATTGAATCTTAGTTAGGAGTTCAGCCACTCCATTGTCGGGGTTTACGCCGATCTTGCTCAGTTCAGCAGCATGTTTGGTCAACACGTCCTGGTAGTAAACCGATACGCAGTGGCCGAAAATAATCGGATCTGAGATCCGCATCATGGTCGACTTCAGATGCAGCGAAAGCAACACGCCATCATTCTTGGCATTCGCCATTTCTGCAGCGTAGAAATCGCGCAACTGACGCACGTTCATAACGGAGCAATCTATGATTTCATCGGCCAACAAGGGGATGCCTGACTTGAGGACCGTCGCCCCCCTGTCCGGGGCCACAAACTCAATGGATGCCGACCCCGATGCCGCGACCGTCAACGCCTTTTCAGAACCGTAAAAGTCCCCGCTGGTCATGTGGGCCACCCGGGTCTTGGACACTTCCGGCCAGTCTTGCATCATTCGATGGGGATTGCGTTTGCCGTGCTCCTTGACTGAGTTGGATGACCGGCGATCGGAGTTGCCCTGCCGCAGGACCGGGTTGACCGCGCTACCCAAGACCCGGCCATAGCCGGTCTGTATACGGCGTTCTTCGTCGGTAGCAGGATTGTCGGGGTAGTCGGGAACATCATATCCCTTGTCCTGCAATTCCTTGATCGCCCCTTTCAGTTGAGGGATAGAGGCGCTGATATTTGGCAACTTGATAATGTTCGCCGCCGAGTCCTCGGTTAACTCGCCTAAGATACTCAGATAATCGGGGATTTTTTGCTCATCGGTCAGGTTGTCGGGGAAATTGGCGATAATGCGACCGGTCAACGAGATATCCCAAGCATCCAGCTCGATACCGGAGCCCCTGGTAACGGCCCGGAGAATCGGCAGCAACGAATGCGTGGCCAAGGCCGGAGCCTCATCAATCTTGGTATAAATAATCCTGGCCGCTTCTGGCATATTCCTCTCCGTAGGAAATAGATTTCACCGGCCGCTACCAGTTGCCGAGAAATGTGCAGCTACTGACCCGGCCGTTCAAAACATGCACGAACGTCTCGCAACGGAACAAGGCGGTGTGGATTTTCCGGAGGTTTTATCGCAGGCTGATGTCCCCGGACAGTCTCGCTGCCGGGGCTCCGGTCAGCGGACAGGCGTCATTATACAGTCCAACCCATCGATGGGGTAGTCCCGAGTCCTTCTAGCGAAGGGCCTTGTCATTGTCTTGGGTTATGCTCGCCGCAGGGGGAATCCAGAACGTTTTTCGTCATTCAACTACGTGCAAGAAGGCAGGAATGGCTCGGTGTGGAACGGTCGTCCGGGTGGGCGAGGGTCGCCCACACCTGGCGTTTCCCCGTCGCCATAAGCGTGTCGGCGCACAAAAAGGGCTCTGGATTCCCGCTGCGGGAGACCTTTGCGCAACCCGAGGTATTGCTTGGCGGCAGAGGCGCTGATCGAAAAATTGGGCTTTGCCCAGGCCCGACCCCCGCTGCTTGGACCCTCCGTCCTGCTCCCCATCCCGGCCTGCGGGCCCTTTCGCCTGCGGGCCCGCCCCTGTTTGGGCTTCAGCCAGCCTCAGACGGCGCCGAGGACAATCTGATCCGCCCTCCTCAGGTTGTAGGCCATCAGTTTGAACCACATCTCCAAGGCGTTGCGCTCCATTCCCCGGTAGCGCACCCGGTGGTACTGGTACGTCCTCTTGAGGGTCCCAAACACCTTCTCCACCAGTGCCCGCCGGGGCCCGATCAACTCATTGCGCCGTTGCTGCCAATGCGGCAACTCCCGCTGGTGTTTATGGGAACGATGCAGAATACGGTCCTTGATCCCCTGGGACTTCAGCCACTGACGCCGCACCTTGGACTCGTACGCCCGGTCCCCGTACACCGCAACCTCGTCCCCGCTCACCAGCGCATCGGCCGCCTCGCTCTCGTTGACCTTGGCCGGGGTGAAAACCGCCCGGCGCACCAGCCCCGACCCGGCGTCCACCCCCGCATGGACCTTGTAGCCGAAGTGGGAGCGCGCTCCCCGGTGGGTGTAGGTCCAGTCGGCATCGGGGTCTTTGGGGCTTCTGGCCCCCCGGCCCGACGACGCCGGCGGCTTGCGCACCTGGGCCGCCACCACGGTTGCGTCCATCAGCGTTCCCTCCTTCAACATCAGCCCACGCTCCTCAAGTTGCCGGCCCAGTTCCATAAACAGTTCCTCGGCCAGCCCCCGCTCCGCCAACGCCGTGCGGAAACGGCTGATGGTCGAGTGGTCCGGGGCGTCCTCCTGCAGGCCCAGCCCCACGAAGCGTCGGAAGGAGATGCGGTCCCCCAGGGCTTCCTCCATCTGCGGGTCTGACAGGTTATACCACTGCTCCAGCAGCAGGACCTTGACCATCAGCAAGGGCGGATAGCTGGGCCTTCCTTCCGGAGCGTCATAGACCTGAGCCGCCAGCTTCCCAATCCGGACCCAGTCCACCGCCTGTTGGATCCGCTCCAGACGCTGGTTCTGCCCCAGCTTCTCGGGCAGGAGACTTTCCACCAAAGACGGCTGGCCCATTTCCCGATGCATCAGACCCCTCCTCCCTTTCGCCCATCGGGCGTCCCCTTTATTTTACCTTCCCCGCGCCAGTTACGCGAAGGTCTCCCGCAGCGGGAATGACGGGGGTGGGGCGGCTCTTGCGATGATGGCATAACTGGGGCTCTGGATTCCCGCTGCGGCGAGAATGACGGCTAACAGTGAATGGGCCCTGCTTTCTAGCGCTTTTGCTCCGGCGCCGAGGCTTCGGAAGCCTGGCTGCGATTCCGACGGCGTTCTTCCTCTTCCGGTGGCCTGACGTTGCGGAACATGAAGTAGAGGGACAGGTCGTAGCCAATCTTCAGGAGGGCTGAGCCTACGAGGGGCACTGCGGCAGAGGTTACGCTCCAAATGGCGGTGGTGACCGTGGGGCCGATTGCCCCCGCCGCGCTGCGGCTGACCATGTGAATGCTGGCCATGGCCACCCGTTCTTCCGGGTTGACTACCGCCATGGTGTAGGAATCCTTGGTGGGAACGTCCATCTGGCTGAGAAAGGCGCGGCACTGCCAGAACACGATGGCCAGAAGCGCTGAGGGTGCGAAGGCCGCGGCCAGCAGGAAAAAGCTGGATGGGATGTGGGTGAACACCATGGTGTTAAGCAACCCAATCCTGTGGGACAGCTTGGCCGCAATCCACAGGGACGATGCCGTGAGAAGGTGCGAGAAGGCAAACACGAAGGCAAGAGATTCCAGCTCCAGGCCGAATTTGGTGTAAAACCAGTAGGCCATCAGGCTTTGCATCACCATAGAGGTGGTGAAGGTGTCCACGCTGAACAACCCGGTCAGCGTGAAAATCCTACGACGCGACGGCAGCTTGAAGGGGTTCTGCCATCGCTGCTGGGTTGAGGATGCTTCCACTCCCGGCGAGATCAGGGAGTACAGCACAGCCCCGGCAAGCTGGCATAGGGCAAAGCCCAGGAACATCACCTTGAATGACGGCACGGTGGATAGCCCCAGGGAATCCTGCAACAGAACCGGGATCCCGGCGGCCAATGCTCCCAGGAAAGTCCCCGTCCGGGCAACGATGCTGTAGATGGCGAAAATGTCGGTGCGTCTCTCCGGCGGCGCAGTATCCGGAAGAATGGCAACTTCCAGCGGTTGGGCCGGACTCTCCCCGCCACCGCCGCCACCGGTGGACAGGCTGCCCAGAAAGGCGATGATCATCAGGGGGATGAATGCTTCCGTAAAAAACATCGCTATCCCGGAAGCAGAAGCCAACAGTGAAAAAATCACCAGCAAGCGGCGGCGGCCGACCTTTTCACTAATCAGGCCTACGACAAAGGCAAAAAACGAAACTCCGGCTACTCCCACGGTGAGGATGGCCCCTATCTGCACCAGGCTGTATCCCAGTTCGACCAGGTAGAGAGCGATGATGACGGAGATGAAGCTCTGAGAGAAGGTGCGTGTCCCGCGGGCAGCGGTTATCAGCCCGGCGTCCCGACTGATCCAGGACAGAGAGGTGGTGAGCCGGGCCATCATAGGCCGACCCAGCGCGACCGGTTATTCCGGGAATCCGACGTCAACCGATAAACTCAACGATCGTAGGGTGCCTGCCCACTGGTGAATACCTCCGCGGTTAAGCATAAGTGAATATTGCGTGGTCCGGAATCTACACCGGGTTTAACAGATTATGCATCCGGTCCGCCGGCCACGCCCTTGAGGTTGCGGGGCGCTGATGGGTGGGTCGGGTGGCGAGCCTGACAAATTGGTGTAGGTGGAACCTAATAGTTTCTGCGCGTAAGGTCAAGCGGGGCGGTGAAGTTTAACGGTTCATGGTTGGGGACGGGGGACCCGCTTTTGGAAAAGCTGCGCAAAACTTTTTTCGTTGGGCGTGGGGGGGTTGTGAGGGGAGATGACCGCGGCGCCCCTGGGTTGGGGCGTCACGGTACTATCACAGTCATATACGGTCATATTGGGATGGGATGCCTCTTTATCAATCGAGATCAATCCATCGGTTGGGATTCCCATCGTAATGGTCACTCGATTGTCGCGGTCAATTACGATCTCGTCTACGACCAGCCGCAGCACTTCCCTGAGATCTTCCTGAGGGAGGTTGTCAATGCCTCCGCCAATCTTTTCCACCCAGCGCACGATGTTGTCGGCCAGGGCCTTTTTCTCGGCTTTCATGGACGCCTGAGCCCGGTAGTCCTCCACCTTGGCCTGGGCGGTGTCCCTTCGTTCTTTGATTAACTTGCGCTGATGGTCCAGCTCTCTTTCCGTGATCTTGCCTGACACGTACAGCCCGACCGCCCTGCTGTCTTCAACCTCCACCTTCTTGAGGTCTTTCTCCGCCCTGGCCAGCTGTTTCGCGAGTCCGTCGTCCTCTGAATCCATAGACTTCAGACCTGCCAGAATGAGATCCGGATTCTGGAACATCCTCTTGACCTCGGTCACAACCACTTCCTCCAACTGATCTGCCCGAATATAAGAGTGTTCCCGACATTTCAACCCGTCGTTGTACATCCCATAGTATAGATAGTACTGAATCGTTGTTTCGCGGTCGGGCACGTAGACCTCGCCCTGGGACTGGACCTTTTTCCGTTTTGACGACCGGCAACCAAAGAGCCGGTTGCATTCGTCGCACGTCATCATACGCTGCAGCAGGTAGAACTCCGTGGTGTTGCGGGCGGACTGTATAATCCTTTCCTTTTTGATCAACTGGGCACGGTCCCAGGTTTCTGGGGATACCAGTGGGGGAAATGGGACATCGATCCAGGAGTCTTCCGGTTGCGGGTGGACCACCTCTCCATCCTCGGTCGAGGTCCAGCGGTTCTGCCCATACCTCCAAACGCCCTTGTACACCTCTTTGCTGATAAGGCCCGTGACGAATGCTTGGTGCCACCGTGACCCCGGTTTTGAGGTGGGCGCATTTTCATTATTCAACCGCCGGGTAATCTCATTCCCGCCCAACCCTTCTTCCACGTACTGCCGAAAGATGCGGCGCACGACCTCCGCTTCCGGTTCGTAGATTTCAGGCCTGCCGTCGTCTCCAATCCGGTACCCATAAGGGACCGCACCGTTGGGAATGCGCCCCTGCTTGGCAGCCCCCCGCTTTCCCATCGTCGTGCGCTCCCTTATGCTGTCCACCTCCATCTTGGCAATAGCCGCCATGAGGACGAAGGTCTTCATGTCGATGGTGTCCTTGACGGCTTCGAGCCGGATATTGTGGGCTTCCACCACCTCCATGATTGGGGCGGCGCGGTATATTCCCCGGCAAAGCCGGTCCGACTTCCAGCAGACGATGATGTCGAAAAGGCCCAGCTTGGCGTCGGCCAGCATCCGCTGGAACCCGGGCAGGTTCTTCGACCAGCCCGCGCCCACGTCCTGGTAGTGGTTCACGAGGGTCAGGCCCAAGTTCCCGCCCAAGGCTTCCATGTCGGAATCCTGCTCGGACAATGAAGTCTTGTCCTCCTCGGCTTGGCTCTGGTTTGAAACGCGGGAGTAGGTTACCACCCTCCGGCCGGTCTTCTGCGGTTGGCGCTTTTTGGTCCTGGCCATGACTCCCACCTCATGATTTACAAAAGTTGAAAATAAAAGAGACCCGCCTCCTGCCGGGAGCGGGTCTGCGGATAGTACAATTCCACCGCATCACCTGCTCGGCTCAGGTGGCGCCGCGGCCCGGGGTGTTGATACCACCGCCGGGCCAACTTGTTCCGGAGATCCTACCCGGTGGCCGGGTCGCCGTCAAAGATCGGATGCCACCAAAGTCAGCCGCCAGAGTGTCCCCGACCCGCTTCGCCGGTATCGTCATCCCACCGGCTAACTCACGGTGTACGAGCAGGGTTCAATCCACAAATGGGTGTTGCCCTGGTGCTGGTGAATGACCAACCAGTCCGTCGATCGCCACCATTCGTCGGTTTCTTCGTGCCAAAGTGGTATTTTTACGTCAAGGACCGGGTCGATCCCTTCACCCCGGTCTCCAATCACAACGTCGTTCGTATGGTGCCAGTATGCGTCCGACCCTCCGAGAACGCCGTCAATCAGAGTAGCGGTTCGTGCTCCTTCCGGAGCGCAGATGTGGAGTTCCATCAGATTCCTCCTTCAAAAATTTCTCGGGTTCCGGGAGCGCTGGGGATTCCCCGCCTTCGGCGGGGACCGCGCCACGGCATGGGGACACTCTTCGCTGAGAGGAGCAACCACCTTGCAGGAGTGTCCACAACCGCGGCGAGTTCCAACGTCCAACGGTCCAGGCGAATTCTGCATGTGGTTATTGCCGTCCTCCAGCAATTTGAGCCCTCGGCACCCGGAATAAGCTCGTCAGCGGTACGGGAACCGGGACCCCGCTGCGGGGATTGCCAGCTTGCACCGGTTTGATGTTCATGAGGTTGATGGTGGACCGCATCAGCACTCCGGCTCGCTGCTGTCCTCCGTGGCGGAGTCCTCCTCCAACTCGGGAAGCCCGTCCCCGGCGGCGTGCTTCGGCAGTATGGTGAACACTCTCCGCAACCGGTCCTGGGCGTCGGGGGACGGGTTGCAGCGCACCTCCACAACGGTAGGCTCCGGACCGGAGCGGCCGGGCTTCTTCTTCCTTTCGGAGTCCTTGGTCTTCGCCATGTCAGCGGTCCAGGGACCCACGGAGGCCAAATTCGGAGCCGATGAGAGCCATGAGGGACTGGGTCCTCTTCCGAGGGTTGCCGGGGAGGCGGCAGTCCACCGGATAACGGCAGGGACAAACAAGGCCGCGGGCAACGTCCTGCCCGGAAGAGCTGCCTCCACCCGAATACCGTTTGTGACCCTGGAAATTGGTCCCATAACCTCAGGTTAGAGGAGGGAGGCCAAGTCAGGATTATCGTTTCAGACAGCCCTTGTTTTGGAGCAGCCCCCAGGGGTCAAAATTGCATGTAACTAAGGCAATGGGGAGGATAACCTGATAAGATTCAGTCGCAATTCTCAGGAAATTGGCAACAAAACCCGTTTTTATTCATTTCCATGAATATTTCATCAAATCAGGTCAAAAAAACCTGATTTACCTGCCCAGGGACGGGACCGACCGGTTTCCTGGATCGCCCTTTTCCGGGTCATCGAATGCACCCGGCAAATGACCATTTGACCGGTGACGCGCCTCTATTCCTGGCTTGCCTCTGGATCTGGCAGGTCGGCCCGGAGGTGCACCTGGTTGATTTCAGAATCAATCAGCAAGTTGGGGAGGGTTGAAGCGCTTTGTCGATGGAGCGCGGAGAGAAATTTTCCACGCGGAGTACATTGCATTTGAAGTGTTCGCTGGTCTCAACCGGGCGGCGGCCTTCGCTGACGCTTCCGCCGCCCGGTTGAGGCCGGCGAAGTAAGCATTCTCCACAGTCTCACACCCGGACCGTTGCCCATCCCAGGACGGGTACGAACACCGTCTATCTCTTCCCCAACACCGCGTTGGGACACCGGCGTAGGGGGCTATGGAATTCCCTCTTCCCGGCGAAAACGGCCGGGGTCAAGGACTGCTTTCTGTGGGCTGCAAAGTGTCCTTAGGAGATTCCTCATCACCACAACCATCTCCTCCATAGTGAGAATGGGCTTATTGGAGCATTCAGAGGGCGTACCCGGGACCTGGGCCGGTTTGTGGCCAATCAAGGCCTGCGGTTATCCGGCATGGTCCATCACTTGGACTACCCTGGAATCCATGTCCGCTTCGGCGGTCAGCCGGTTGGATACAAAGCCACGGAGACTCTCACAGTCCCAATATTGGTCGGGAAATCACCGGCTATGAGCGCCGGTCAGACCCGGGCGGAGTATTTGGGGCTCACAGCCGCAGAAAAACGGCGGCAGGTCGGCGGTCAAGCACATCCGCCGCCTGCCTCGGCTTTGCGCCAGCCAACCCACCCACGCAGTGGACCCGGCCAGCGGACAGAGTGGGAGGACGGCTCTTGAACACCAGGACCGGCGCTCTTTCGGGGTCGGCCACCGAGATCAAAACGCCGGTTCCCGGAGATTGTCATGACGAATTCACGGGTCTCCGTAGTGCCGGAATCCTCGGCGAAGAGTTCGCCGTGGGGGCCGCTCCCCTTGGGAGCGTTGCAGCGCCCCCCCACGGCTTGTTGAGTTGGCGAAATCCCTCGGTGCCAACCCAATGTCACCTGCCGCCTGTCAATGGCGGATGCATGTTGGGCCACTGGGGTGTCGCTGAACAGCGACACCCGGCCGCTTCGGTGCCAGGGAATCTAACCGGAGCCGCCGATGCCACCTAACCGGGCAGGACGATTTATTGACTACAATCGCAGGGTGCACCTGATGCAAAACGTTCTCGATTTTGTCCAGTTTGGTGGGCAGCACCTTCAGGTCCTTCCTGTCCCCGGACCTGCTCATCCTGGACGATCTGGGACTCCACCGGCTCACCCCCCAGCAGTCCTCGGACCTGTACGAGTTGATCCTCAACCGCCACCGGGCGTCCAGCTTCGTCATCACCAGCAACCGGGCCGTGGACGAGTAGCTGAGCCTCTTCGACGACCCCATACTGGGCAACAGCGCCTTGGACCGGCTGGCCAACGCCAGCTACCAGATAATCATCGAGGGCTCAAGCTACCGGGAAAGACTGTCCCCACACCGGAAGCTGCGGGGCCGGCAGGAGGTGATTGACTGGCAAACCGCAACCTGATATTAGTCAAACTACCGCGCCCCGTGGGTGGGTCAATGACCGTGTACATCCCCGGGTCACCGACCTTGGAAATCGACAAAGCTTTTGATGGACTGAATCTGGCGTATGCTGCGAAGAGCAGAATAAGGAGGTAGTTCATGGCGGAAGTCTACCGGGCCGATCATGTGGGCAGTCTATTGCGTCCCCCGGATTTGCTGGAAGCTCGAGACTCCCACGGGGCGGGACGACTGGGCTTGGAGCAACTTCGGGAAATTGAAGACGAGGCCATCCTCCAGGTTCTGGAAATACAACGCGAGGTTGGAATCGAGGTGTTCAGCGACGGCGAGTATCGCCGGAGCTGGTTTTCCGGCGCCCTGGCCGAGTCGGTCGAGGGAGTCATTGATGATCCCGAGCCAGGTCCCGTCAATCGCTGGCAGGGTACCCAGGGCCAACTCGCCGACGCGACCACCGCGGACATTGGTTTCGCCACCCAAGTCGTGGCGGCGAAACTGCGACAATTCCGGAGGCTAACGGCCCACGAGTCGGGATTCCTCAAGGCGCACGCGCCCGGTCCATTTAAGATCACCATGCCCGGAGTAATGACCCGGGCCCTGGCCTGGTACAAGCCCGGCTTGACCGACAGGTTTTACCCCACACCCTCAAACCTGGTCCAAGAATTGGTCGAAATATTGCAGCGGGAGGTGCAGGCGCTACTGGACGAAGGAGTAACCTACATCCAGTTGGACTCCCTGCGTTACGTCATAGAGTTGGCGGATGTGCGCCGCCGCCAGCAAATGTTTCAGGCCGGCGAGGACTTGGACAAGGCCCTGGAGGACACTATCGCCGCCGACAACGCCACCCTGCGAAACGCGCGGCGTCCTGGCGTCACCATAGCCATGCACATGTGCCGGGGCAACAATCGCAGCGCCTGGCGTTCCGAAGGCGGCTACGATGTAGTTGCAGAGCGCGCTTTTGCCTCTCTGGACGTGGACAGATTTCTGTTGGAGTATGACACCGAGCGGGCAGGGGGCTTCGAACCACTCCGCTTCATGCCTCCAGACAAGGTCGTGGTCTTGGGTCTTATTAGCTCCAAAAATCCGCAGTTGGAGTCGCAAGACCAGCTTTTACGGCGCATCGACGAAGCAGCCAGGTACGTCCCCGTTGAGAATCTGGCGCTGAGCCCGCAATGTGGGTTCGCTTCCACGGCCCCAGGCAACATGCTGACGCCGGAAGAGCAGAAACGCAAGCTGGAACTTGTGGTGGATACTGCCAGCAAAGTTTGGGGGTAACGCCTGGACCATGAACCGATCATTTATATGATCGGCGCCCCGCCCGACATCACCGGTTCCAGGCCATCGCAACTAACTGCATGGGCGAAACCATCCGTGGCGTGGAGAACTGATATGAAGCGCGGCATTGACCGCATCCTGACGACCCACACCGGCAGCCTTCCCAGGCCCATGGACCTGACGGCCATGCTGGAGGCCTTGGACTCCGGCGCTACGCCTGACCGGAAGAGTTTCGAGGCCCGAGTCCAAACGGCCGTGGCCGAGGTGGTCCGCAACCAGGTAGAGTCCGGTGTGGACGTGGTTAGCGACGGTGAGCAAGGCAAGGTAGGATACTCGACTTATGTCCGGCATCGCCTCACTGGATTCGATGGAGAAGGTTCGGTGACCATCCGGTCCGACTGGGCCGACTTCCCGGCGGCAGGCTCTCGCCAGTCCCCGACCTCTACAGTGTCCCGTCCCGCCTGCGATGGCCCCATCGAGTGGAAGGACCGGGAGGCGGTTCAGACCGATACCGCCAATTTGAGGGCTGCCCTGTCAGGCTTGGAGCCAGCGGAGGCCTTTATGACCGCCGCTTCTCCCGGCGTTATCGCCCACTTCTTGATCAACCGGCACTTTCCCAGCAGGGAAGCTTATCTGGCTCGATTGGCCGACGTGATGAAGGAAGAGTACGAAGCCATCCACCAAGCAGGCTTCTTGCTCCAGGTGGACTGCCCGGATTTGGCCATGGGGCGCCACCTGAGGTTCCCGGATCTGAGCAACCAGGAGTTCTTGAAAATCGCAGAATCCAACATTGAGGTGTTGAACCACGCACTGGCAGACATACCGCCCGATAGCGTCAGGATGCACCTGTGCTGGGGCAACTACGAAGGGCCCCATCATCGGGACATTCCTTTGGAAGAAATCATTGGGGTTGTGTTGAAAGCACGCCCTCAGGCCTTCTCCTTCGAGGGCGCCAACCCGAGACACGAGCACGAGTGGGAGGTATTCCAAAGCGTCAAGATTCCTGATGACAAAATTATTATTCCCGGCGTGGTGGACTCCACGACCAACTACATCGAGCACCCGCGACTGGTGGCCCAACGAATCGTCCGGTACGCCGAATTGGTGGGCAAGGAGAATGTAATTGCCGGGTCCGACTGCGGGTTCGGCACCTTTGCCCGGTCTAACTACACTGTGGAACCTGAGATCGTCTGGGCCAAATTCCGGGCCATGGCTGAGGGCGCACGACTGGCCTCGGAACAGCTCTGGAACTAGCTCCCGGCAACATATGACTATTCTTGAGCCCAGGGAGTATGACCCCGAGGAGAACAGGAATGCAACGCAGCACCAACAGAATCCTCACCACTCACGCCGGCAGGCTTCCCAACCCGAGCAACATTGGCGAAATAATGGAGGCCCGCGCCAACTCCGATCAGTCAAGGTTCGATTCGTTGGTAACAGCCGCCGTTGCCGATCTGGTACGAAAGCAGATGGATCTCAAAAACGACGTTCACAGCGACGGAGAGTTCTGGAAAGCCCGCGATGTCAAATACTATGACAGCCGGTCGACCGGAATCGAGATGCGGCCGGTTGCGAATGACGCCCCTCCATCCATCGTTTACTTCCAACAAGAGAGACAGATGCCGGAATTCAGAGATTTCTATGAGATCTATGACGCCATGGGAAATGTACCTGTCCCAGGCGTTACCGCGCAGCGTCAGGTAGAACGTGGGACCATTACCGGGCCTATGGAATACCGTGGACAGGGGGCAATAAAGCACGAGATTGAGTTGGTGAAAGCGGGCATTGCGGCAGCCGGAGCGAGTGTAGAGGACTTCTTCTTCCCCAGCCTGGGACCAGGCTGGTTGGGCCACTTTCTGTGGAACGAATATTACCCGACGGAAGAAGAATACGTGTATGCCATGGCGGACTTCTTCAAGGGTGACTACGAAGCTATTGTAGAAGCCGGGTTTGTTTTGCAGATAGACGATCCCGGATTGTGTGACAAGTTTGCCCTATTCTACCCACCCATCAGCATAGACGAGTTTCGCAAACACGCGGACCTGCGGATAGAAGCAACCAACTACGCCCTCAGAAACATACCCGAGGAGCGGGTCCGGTACCACACCTGCTGGGGAAGCTGGCACACTCCCCACACCAACGATATCCCCTTCAGGCACGTCGTTGACCTGATGCTTAAAGTAAATGCCCAGGCCTATTCTGTGGAGGCGGCCGATGTGCGCCACCAGTTGGACTGGAAGGTCTGGGAGGACGTAAAGCTTCCCGAAGGAAAAATCTACATTCCCGGAGTCATCGCGCACAAGACAACGACCGTAGAGCCGCCGGAGCTGGTTGCAGACCGGATATTGACCTATGCTCGGATGATGGGGCGCGAAAACATAATTGCGGGCACAGATTGTGGCTACGGAAACCGGGTTTACCCAGATATTGCCTGGGCCAAGATGAGGTCAATGGCGGCCGGCGCAGAATTGGCTTCCAGCCAACTCTGGCCCCGCGCCAGCTAAACTCGCTCGGTGGGGCGCCGGCAAGACCCACATCGCCCGGGGACTGGTCCTCTACGACTGCCAGCGGGGAATGTCAGTGGGATTCATCACCGCCCTCTCCCTGGCCCACGAACTGATGGAAGCCAGGTATGAGAGACGGCTGCTGGACCCGCAGAGACAGCTTTCCCGGCTCAACCTGCTGATCGTCGACGAACTGGGATTCGTCACACCCTCCCGCACCGGCGCGGAATTGCTCCTTGAGGTCTCTAGCCAACGCTACGGACGGTGCTGCATCCTGGTGACCACCAACCCCCTTTGCCGAGTGAACCGGGGTGTTCGGACCAGACCGCCTCACCGGCGCGTTGCTGGACCGGCTCACCCACCACGTCCATATACTGGAGATGAACGGCGATAGCTACCGCCTCAAACGCAGCAGGGAGAACGCCGCGTCTCAAGCTCCAGATGATTCCGACGAAGAATAGGCCACACCGTCAACGCTGTCTCTTCCTGCTCCTGCAACGTCGCCACCATGCCTGATTTACTGCCGTCAGTCATCACGTCAGTGGTATACGATTCCGCCGCCCCAGTGGCCCACCTTCTCGCCGCCCTTGACAATAAATCTGAGTGATTGCCCTGGTACGGCATCCAGCGCGGTCGCCCATAAGTGGAATTTCAGTATCCTGAACCGCACCTGCTGTAAAACGAGGATGTACACCAAATGGATACAAAGGATTTGCACCGTCGTACGATTCTGGCGCCCACTCCCCGGGAGCAGGAGAGGTGGTATGCTCTGTGGCTCTTAGGCCAAGGGTGGACGGCCACGGCGGAGGTTCTGGAACGGGACCCTCATACCATTGGCCGATGGGCTGCCGCCTTCTGCGAAGGTGACCCCAGGGCCTTTATTTTCGAGCAGTCCGGAGGTTCCCCCCGGCCTCGGCGAGGCGCAGCAGGAGGAGTTGAGGGCGGCGGTGCAGAAGTTGCCCGCCGAAGCGGGCATTGGCTTGGCCAACTGGACCCTTCGGCAGGCTCAAGAGGAGATTGGTCTATTGGTTTGGATGGGAACGCTTCGGCCTCAGCCTGTGTCGCAGTAGCTGCCTGAACTACCCCCGTCTCCACGTGGGCAGGCTCTGCACCGTTTGGGGTTCGTGCTGAAACGTCCCAAGAAGCGTTTGCTCAAGGCCGATCTAACCCGGCGGGCTGCCTTTGTGGCGGAGTATGCCGTCCTGACGGCAGAAGCGCGCCGACCTGGGGCCAAGATATTCTTCGCCGACGAGGTGCACTTCCAAGCGGATGGGGACCTGCGGGGCAAGTGGGTATTGCAGGGAGCACCGGCGCTGTTGGACTCCACCAGTCCGCGGCGGGGCGAGAAAGCCAGCTACTATTCGGCGGTGTGTCTGGAGACCAGCGACGTGGAACTGATGGGATTGGAGGACAACAGCAATGCCGCCACCTCAGGCGTTTTCCTGTGGCAACTGCGAGCGCGGTTTGACGAACCGCTGACCGTGATCTGGGACAATTCTCCAGCCCATCTCGGCGACGCGCTACTGGCCCACCTGGTCACGCCTGAGTTGCGCCTGCGCCCGGTGAACCTGCCCAGCTATAGCCCAGACTTCAACACTGATGAAGCCATTTGGGTCTGGGTGCGCCAAGAGGTGACCGCCCACCTGTGCCTGGGCACCAAGGCTGCGGTGCAGACAAAGTGGGCGACTTCTTCGCCCGCCTGGCCGATCGTCGGGGAGAAGTCGAGCGACGATGCCGGACCATACTCCAAGCACGGGCGGGAGAACCAACTAGGAGCGCCCAAACCGATTTTCACTGCACCGCAAATGTATATCCCACCTTGGCTTCAGTTTAGGAAACGGGCCGCCAACCGGCGGCCCGTTTCCTAATTCCCTCCAATCAAGCTCCCCGCCTATTTGAAGTGGGGGATGACGTCTTCGGAGAGGCACTTCAAGGTGTCCATGATTACCTCGCGGGGGACGGATGATGTCCAGTTGCACTCGAACATAATCTCGTCGGTAGTGAAGGCCTCCCTGAACATGTGGATCTTCTCGACCACCTCTTCCGGCGTGCCGAAGAGGTTTACTTCCTCGGTGGCATCGGGGCCGGCGCTGCCGGCGTCAGTGCTGCCGATGCCGACACGGCCCGCGTAATAGATGCGGGCGAGGTCCATGAGGTTTTCGACGCGGCTGTCGGCCTTTTCCTGGGTGTCGGCGACGAGAGTGGGCACCCGGACGACGGTGCTAGGATCTCCTTCATGCCCCGCATCTATCCACGCCTTGCGGTAGGCGTTGACGTCCTCGCGGAGGACGGCGGAGCCCCGCAGGTTGTGAGGGGAACTGCCGGCGCCGATGGCAATGCGGTATCCCTGCTCGCCCATGGGCACGAAGCTCTCCTGGCTGTCCACGGGAAGCAGCATGGGCATGGGCTTCTGCACGGGCTTGGGGATGCTCATGTAGCTCTCGTAGAAGGCGGGGTAGTTGAAGTGCTTGCCCTCGAAACCGGAGAATCTGTCCTCGGTCCAGAGCTGCTTGAGAAGCTCGAGGTACTCGAAGAAGTACTCCCGGCGCTCGGCAGAGCCGCGAGTGCGGGCCCCTGCGCCGTAGATGAAGCGTCCCTCGCTGATCTGGTCAACGATGGCAACCTGTTCCGCGACTTGGAAGGGGTCCTCGGGCTGGAGGTTGTCGAAGGCGTACCTTTCGTGGGGCAACGCCCGCGGGGACACGGTCTCACTGGGCAACCGCAAGGTCGGGCGGTGGATGGAGGTGCCAATCCTTATGTTTTTGGTGTGGTTGGCGATGGCGGCGGACAGCATGAGGGACTGGGGGTCCATGCTGCCCTGGGTGGAGAAGTGACCGCCGCCGAACCAGACGTAGTCCCAGCCCGCGTCCTCAATGTGCTCAATCTCCCGGAAGTTCTGCTTGTAGGCCTCGGCTTCGAGGAGCTTGCCGTCCCGATAGTCGGGGTCCCAGGGAACCTTGCCGCCCTCGTAAACGGCGTTCCAAGTGGTAAACAATCCAAAGTCCATGCTCGCTCCTCCTTTAATAGTACGGGCATGCGATTCCATGTTGCTCCCGATGGTATTCCCGCGGGCTGGCAGAGTCAACGTTGAGTTCCGCCCATCAGGGCAACAGAAAGGAATCAGCCTCTATTGTTTCCTGCTCATCCTCAGCTAGCCGCAGGGCGCCCTCACCATAGGCCGATGGTCCGAAAGGTTCACCGTGACCGGGTGAACGAGGAGCCCGCGACAGCCCTGAGTGGCCCACGCAGGGTCTTTCAGTTGTATCCGCAAAATTTAGCTGTCATTCCGACCGAAGGGGGAATCCCAGGGGTCTTGCCGATGGGAGAGTCGCGCGCCGGAAGCATTTTCAGATTCCTAGCTCCGTGTCAATGGCGCCGACAAAACGTACCTATGTGGCTGTCGACGTTCAAGGAAATTGTCCACCTAAAAGGACTCGAACTGGTCGTTAGCATAGTCATCAGACCCGTTTGTAATTCAACCATGGCTGTTCGAATGATGGGAATCTATGCAATCTCCAGGTCTGTCAGCCCTTGGTCCATCCAGATCTCGGTACAACAAGCACCACAATTTGCCGCTATTGCCTCCCAAGGGTGAAGGCAGCTATGCATTGCGGGTTAATCGAGGCCTGGATGCAATATTTTCAGTGGTCCCTGGGTTTGCTCGTCCTAAAGTTGGCGTTGGCGACCCAAGGGGGCCAACTTCTCTCCAGCGGATCGGGCTTTGATCATCTACGACGGAGACAAGTCCACCGCCCACGAATACCGAAGCTTTTGGTGTCGGTTGAATAATTGGGATGGTACCCCAGCTATAGCCTTCGACCGAGTAGCCATAGGCCCGGGCCCGGCGTCCTTCCTTGATGAGTTCGACCCAGCTGGGCATCTCCGTTGAATCCGGCGGGTCGGTCCCCAACTCCGGCGGCGACCGGTCCTCCGGGTACAGTTCCTCCGCCGGTTGGTCCCAGATGGTGTCCGGGGGCGGGGGCCGGGCCGGCGTTGCGGGACCAAGGTCGGCGGCCAGGTCGGCTTGCTTCCGGTGGTATTGGGCGGCGGCCCAGGCGGCTATCCGGGCGGCCTGCTCGGAGCCGAATATCCGCCGCAGGGCCTGGTACCCGTAGATGTTTTCGGGTTGGGGGCAGTCCTCGGGGAACTTGATCAGGTGGTCGCAGTGGTTGGGGTCCTGGCCGGTAGCCTTGGCAATCTGGCGGGCATCGTAGCGGAAGTCGTAGAGCGTCTTGCGGGTTGCGCTGGTTGCCTCCGTACCGCCGCAGATATGTGCCAGGGCGTCAGAGCCGTGGGTGTCGAAGTTGTATTCCTCGTCATCGTAGGACCGGAAGTCAAAGGGGCCGTACTCCGTTTCGTAGCGGCTATAGCCAGCGGGGTAGCCGGCATAGCGGCCCTTCAGGATGTGGGTCCAGGAGCGGGGCGCCGAGGGGCGTTTTTCAGCCGGGGCGGACTGCTCCGGGGCGGATTCCTGACCGGCCGGGTTGCCGCCGTCGGGAGTGGAAGGCGCGTCGAAGCCGCGGCGCAGGAGTTCTTTGGCTGCGGACAGGCGGTGGTGGGGTTTGAAGTCGGGGATTGTGCCCTGCATGACGTCTATCAGGAAGCGGACTGTGGTGCGGCCGTTGTCGGTCTCTTCCCGGATGAGGGCGGCTAGCTCGCGGTGCAGGGGGGTGGTTTCAACGCCGAGTACGCAGAGGGCGCGGAGTTTTTTCTGGGGTGAGGAGGCGGGGGTGTTGGCGTCGATGAAGGATTGGGCCGGGTGGAAGCCGAGGTTGAGGAGTTGGCGGGCGGCGTCGAGACGGTGGCAGGGCTTGGATTGTTCGAGAAGGCCCTGCATGACTTCTATGAGGAAGCGGACTATTAGGCGGCCGTCTTCGGTTTCCTCGCGGACGATGTCGGCGAGGGAGGGCGTGGGGGCTTCCGGGTTGTCGGCCTGGTTGTTTGGTTGAGAGAACATTGGTTCGATGATAGGGATGTGCATTCGGGAGTGTCAAGGGGCGGGTGACGTGAATGAGTGGGTTGACGGAGTGGGTGTGGAGAATGGCAGGGAAGGGCGTCCAAACCATGTCCGAAGACGGAAAGGGCTCTGGATCCCCGCTGCGGCGAGGATGACGGGGATGGGTGGTGGGGAAAAGCTACTCTGGATTGCGGTTATGATGGGAAAGACGGGGGTGGGGAGAAAAGCTGCTCTGGATGCCGTTATGACGGGAAACACCGAGGGGTGAGGAGGAAGGGCTTTGGGGATCCCCTCTGCGGCGAGGATGAGGGGGTTTTGGTGGGCGCTGGGTTCCTGTTGGGGTGTGGATGCCAGCGGGGGCTCTGGATTCTTGTTGTGACGGGGGGTGGTGGGGGTTACCCGCTTTTGGAAAAGCTGCGCAAAACTTTTTGCTGGGGGGTGGACTCCGGGTGTGGGGTGGGCGCGGGTAGGAGCCGCTGTGGGTTGGCGGCGCAGGCGGGGCGAAAATTGGGGGCCAAATGATTTACTGCCGGTTCGTCCCTAGACTCCTAGCTGCTCCGCCAGAGCGGCGGGGTTGGTAACCGGCAGCTGGCAGACGTAGTTCTGGCAGACGTAGGCGGTGGGAAGGTTGTCCACTTGTCCCCGGTCTTCCAACAACGGAATTTGTATGGGGGGCGGCTCGTCAGCCCGCGCGGTTGTGGCGCCTACCAGCACTTTGTTGGGCAGGTAGTTCCCATGCACCGTGTCCAATAACCGGATGGTTGCCGGATCATCGAGAGGCCCGATGATGGCTATTTCCTGGGTTTGGGCAATTTGGAAATCCACCGCTCCCAGCCAGTGGCCGAACCCGGTGGGGGACCTGGACATAAGTTGGGACTGGGCTCCGAGGGGAGCGGACCCTTTCTCGGCGTAGTCCTGGTTGCCGGTCAGCACCGCCAGCTTCAGCAGCACGTCGGAAGCCACAGATCCGCCGCACGGCTGGGCGTTGTCAAAGGTGTCACGGGGGCGAAGCACCAGTTCTTCATGGTCATTTCCGGTGTCGTAGAACCCGCCCAGAGCGTCGTCCCAAAACAGGTCGATCATGGAATTCGCAAACAGAACCGCCTGCTCCAACCAACGGGGTTCGAAAGTCGCTTCATACAGGGCAACCAGCCCGTCGGCGAGGAAGGCGTAGTCTTCCAAGTACCCCAAGAGCTTGGCCTGCCCGTCCCGGTAGGTCCGCAAGAGGCGTCCGCCGGAAACCAGGTTGTTCAACAGGAAATCGGAGTTCTTCCTTGCGGCGTCAATGTAGTCACGGCGGCCAAGGGCAGCGCCGGATTCGGCTAAAGTCCGCAGCATAAGACCATTCCAGGACGATAGAACCTTGTCATCCCGCATCGGATGGACCCGCTCCTCCCGTGCTTGGAGCAGTGACCGTTTGCCGGATTCGATCATCGACGTGAGGGTTTCCAGGGAAATGCCCTGCTCTTCAGAAAAGTCCTCCGGTGGTTGCGGGACGTTGAGGATGGTTTTGCCTTCGAAGTTGCCGGCGTCGGTCAGGCCAAAAAACCCGCCCATCAGATTTCCCAGGTCTTCACCCAGGACACCGTGGATTTCCGGGGGGCTCCAAACGAAGAATTTGCCCTCCACGCCCTCGGAGTCGGCGTCCTGAGAGGAGAAGAATCCTCCTTCGGCGCTGGTCATCTCCCGCAGGACATAATCTATAGTTTCCTCGGCGATGCGGCGGTACAGGGGCCGGCGGGTGACCAGGTAGGCGTGCAGGTACAGCTTGGCCAGCAGGGCGTTGTCGTACAGCATCTTTTCGAAATGGGGCACCAGCCAGAAGGCATCGGTGGAATAGCGGTGAAAACCACCTCCAATCTGGTCGTAAATGCCGCCGTAGGCCATCTTTTCCAGCGTAAGGTTCACCTTGTCCAGCGACCTGCTTGACGTGTCGGTAAAGCCTCGACGGTAATGGCGCAACAGGAACTCGATGACCATGGGCTGAGGGAATTTGGGGGCCGCTCCGATGCCGCCGTGCTGATAGTCGAAAGCGGTTGCCAGGTTACTGTAGGCGACGTGCAGGACGTCATCAGTCAGGGGCCCGCGGGACTGGGGAATTTGGCTGGACCGGCCCATGTGTTCGCCCAATTGCTGGGTCACCCGCTCGATCTCTTCGGGGTTGGTGCGGTAGGCTTCTGAAACCGCCAACAGCAAACGGGGGAATCCCGGCATGTTCTGGCGGTCTACCGGCGGGAAATAGGTGCCGCCGTAGAACGGACGGCCCTGGGGAGTGAGGAAGACGGTCATAGGCCAACCGCCGCTGCCGGTGAGCATTTGCACCGCTTCCATGTACACCGCGTCCAGGTCCGGGCGTTCCTCCCGGTCCACCTTGATGCTGATAAAATTCTCGTTCATCAACGCGGCGATAGCCTCGTCCTCGAAGGACTCCCGTTCCATTACGTGGCACCAATGGCAAGCGGAGTAACCGATGCTCAACAGGATCGGTTTGTCCTCGGACTTGGAAAGCTCCAGGGCCTCTGGGCCCCAGGCGTGCCAGTCCACCGGGTTGTTGGCGTGCTGCAACAAATATGGGCTGGTCTCATTGATAAGCCGGTTGGGCATTACGTTTTCAATCCTATTCCGCCGGGTTTGTGACTATGGCTTTGGTTATGCCGCTATTTTGGGCTAAAATGGACGGGGACGCCAGCCACCCGGACTCTCGGAGGGATTTCAGAAGAACCATGTCAAAGCGGTTCATGTCTAAGCGTTCTATATTTAAGCGGTGCACAATTTTCTTTGGCTTCCTGGCTTTATCGACCATATTGGCGGTGGCTTGCGGGACGACGGAACAGCCCGGTCCCGGCGGGTCTCAGGAAACCGGCGGCGGGATGGCCGGCGCGGAAACCGCGATGGTTGACCACCCCACGGCTGCTGCTGCTGACGCAACGGCAATGCAGGAGCCGAGCGCAGCGGCGGGCGGCGTTACCGCTGAATCGACCGATACGACCACGGTGGTTGCGGCGCAGTCCACAACGGCACCGGATACCGCAGCGGTCATTACGCCGACTGAGGTTACGCCGGCAGAAGCGGCGCCTACGGCGAGTTTACCCCCCGTTGGCGCCGGCGTTGGCGAACTGGCTCCGAGTTATTCGTTGACGCTGTTCGACGGGAGCACCGTTTCGTCCGAGGACCTTACCAAAGCGGGCAAACCGGTGTTCCTGTTCTTCACCGCAACTTGGTGACCGACCTGCCGCGCCGAGTCTCGGCGCTTAAAGGAAATCTACCCTGAGTTTTCGAACCAAGTGGCATTTTACTCGGTATCCCAGGCTGGGGAACAAATTGCAACCCTTGAGGGGGACCGCGAAAAAGAGGAATACCCTTGGTCAGTGGCGCTACCCGACGGCAGCATGCTTCAGGACCTGGAAGTTGTAATACAATCCACCCAGGTCGCCATCGACTCCAGAGGCGTCATCATAAACCGGAAGGGCTTTGGACAGGGAAGCGAGGATTCCTGGCGGGCGACCTTCCAAGCCTTGGCGGCATCGGTTCAATAGAGTCGGCCAAAAGAAAAATCCGACGGAACGGAAGCAGTCCCGTCGCCGGACTCAACCCGGTTAAATGCCTTTAGGGCATGTGTTGGACGCGGGCAGTTAGCCGGCGATTTCTCCCTGTAAAAGGGCGGTGAAATCCGCCAGGGGCATGGCCCCGCGGTCCTCTCCGTCTCGGTGGCGGACGGCTACGGCCCCAGCCTCGGCTTCACGGTCGCCGACCACCAGCATGTACGGAATCTTCTGCATCTGGGCGTTGCGTATTTTGAGGTTCATGCGTTCGCTGCGCCCGTCTACATCTACCCGGAACTTCTCTTTGGACAGGGCTGCTTTCACACTCTCGGCGTAGTCCAGGTGCCGGTCGGCGATGGGAATAACCACCGCTTGCACCGGGGCCAGCCATAGTGGGAAAGCTCCGGCGTAGTGCTCAATCAGCACGCCCAAAAAGCGCTCCATGGACCCCAGAATGGCGCGGTGCACCATGTAAGGCCGGCTCCGATTGCCCTGGGAGTCCTGGAACGTGAGGTCAAACCGCTCGGGAAGGTTGAAATCGAACTGCACCGTGGTGCATTGCCACGCCCGGCCCAAGGCATCGGTAATCTTGATGTCAATTTTGGGGCCGTAGAAGGCCCCGCCGCCGGGGTCCACGTCGTAGGGCAGGTTGCGCTCTACCAGGGCGTTTTGCAGGGATGACGTGGCATGGTCCCACATCTCCGCGTCTCCCACCGATTTCTCGGGCCTGGTGGACAGGGAGATGGAATATTCATTGAACCCGAACGCTTCCAGCAGTTCGAAGGTCATGTCCAGAACGCCGCCCACCTCTGACTCCACCTGTTCCAGTTGGCAGAAGATATGGGCGTCGTCCTGGGTGAACCCCCGCACCCGCATAAGGCCGTGCAGCACGCCGCTGCGCTCGTAGCGGTAGACCGTTCCCAGTTCCGCAAACCGCATCGGCAGGTCCCGGTAACTGCGTAAACTCGACTGGAAAATTTTGATGTGGAAGGGGCAGTTCATGGGTTTCAGGTAGTATTCCTGCTGGTCCACCACCACCGCGGCATACATTGCGTCCTGGTAGAAGTCCAAGTGGCCGCTGGTCTGCCACAGGTTGGCCCGCCCGATGTGGGGGGAGTAGACCAGGTCGTAGTTGTGGTTGTGGTGAAGGTCGCGCCAGTAGTCCTCGATCAGCGAGCGCACCAACCCGCCCTTGGGATGCCACAAGATCAGGCCCGGGCCGATGTCATCGTGGACGGTGAAGAGGTCCAATTGGCGGCCGAGGGTGCGGTGGTCGCGTTTCTCGGCTTCTTCCAGCCGGGCCAGGTGTTGGTCCAACTCGTCCTGGCTGGGAAAGGCGGTGCCGTAGATGCGCTGGAGCATAGGCTGATGCTCGTCGCCCCGCCAGTAGGCGCCGGCAACGGTCAGCAGCTTCATCGCAGGTATATCCCCGGTGGCGTCCAGATGGGGGCCCTGACAGAGGTCAACAAAGCCGCCGTGCCGGTAGACCGAAAGGGTTTCGGCGTCGGGAATGCCCTCGATAATCTCCAATTTATATGGTTGGTCGGCGAACAGTGTCTGCGCCTCTTCCCGTTCCAATTCCTCGCGAATGAACGGTTGGCCGGCGTTGATGGACTGCTCCATAAGGGCTTGAATCTGCACGAGGTCGTCGGGCGTGAAGGGCCGAGACACGTCGAAGTCATAGTAAAACCCGTCCTGGGTAGGCGGGCCGATGCCCATTTTCGCCTCGGGAAACAGTTGTAAAACCGCGTCCGCCATGACGTGGGCGGCGGAATGGCGCATCCGGTGCAGCAGAGCTTGTTCGGCGCTTACTGCGCCGGTCTCGTGGGTGCCGTGGTCTAACATCTTGCCTTTCCAGTAACCTTGGGGTTGGATTCGCCGGTCCACTTGAGGACTGACTGCGGGTATTATACTACCGGGCTTGGGTGGGCTCTCCATTGGCGGAGTCCAAAGGGTCGGAATTGGGCCATATCATAGCATCCCGCAGCGCAATCTCACTGATGGACAGAGCTGATGGGAAGAACCGGAGCGGGTGGGCGGCGGAGTCAGTTACATGTCCGGCGGCAAGTTCAGGGTGTACCGCAGTCGCAACGGGGGCGACGATTGGGAGGCGTTGACCAACGGATTGCCGCAGGGAAACAGCTACCTATATGCCATGCGTGGAGGTATGGTCACCGACCCGCTCGATCCATGCGGAGTATACCTGGGCGCAACCAGCGGCCAGATATACTACAGCCGAGACCAGGGCGACAATTGGGAGGAGTTGGTGGAACAGTTGCCGCCGATTAATTCCCTGACCTGCGCGTTGGCCGCCTGAAACCTCCCGCCTGCTAGGCGCTGCTGACCCGGATGAGGGGGCACCAGACGTCGAATTGCGTCAAAATGGGGGGCAGCCTGGCTATTTGGCAACATGATACAATCCTAATCCGCAAACTAGTTGCCGCGGCACATTGTTGTCGCGGAATATCCGAATGAGTCCCGGAGAGGAAGGGAAAAGCATGGAAGACCTGAGGCAGGAACTCAAGATGATGCGCCAGAAGATTGACACAGTGGTCCCACGGCTTTGACCTTCCTCAATTAGAGGCAAACATAGCTTCGTTGGAAAAGGAATCGGCGGACCCCGCGTTTTGGGACGATTCCCGACAGGCGCAACGCAAAATGAGAGAACTGGCTCGTCAGAAGGAAACGGTGGACCTTTGGCGGGACCTCCAGTCCAGGGCCAACGCTTTGCAAGAGTTGACCGACCTGGCCATTGAGGAGGGGGACGACTCACTCCAAGACCAACTGGAACAAGAAGCGACAGAAGTATTCGGGATAATGGCCCGGGAAGAGATCAACCTAACTCTTTCCGGCGCCTACGACGAACGCAGCGCCATTGTGTCGATTCACGCCGGAGTTGGCGGCACTGACTCCCACGACTGGGCGGAAATGCTGTTGCGGATGTACATACGCTGGGCGGAAGCCGAAAAAAGGCCGGTCCAGGTGATGGATATGGCCTATGGCGATGAAGCAGGCCTCCGGTCGGGCACGCTGGAAATTGGGGGAGCGCGGGCTTACGGGTACCTGAGTTCCGAGATAGGCGCCCACAGACTGGTGAGGCTGTCTCCGTTCGACCCAGACCATCTCCGGCACACTTCGTTCGCATCTGTAGAGGTGTTGCCCGCAGCGGAAGAAGAAGACTCGGACGTAACCGTGCGCACGGAAGACCTCAAGATGGACTTTTTCCATTCCAGCGGACCGGGAGGCCAAAACGTCCAGAAGGTTGCATCGGCAGTACGTCTAACCCACATACCCACGGGAATCGTTATCAGCTGCCAGAACGAGCGCTCCCAACACCAGAACCGGGAGTTTGCAATGCGGATTCTGAAGTCCAAGCTGCTGGCCATGCAGGATGAAGAGAGGGCGCGGGAAGCGGCCAAATTGCGGGGCGAACGTCCGGCGCCGGAGTGGGGCAACCAGATACGGAGCTACGTGCTGCACCCCTACAAGTCGGTGAAGGACCACCGCACCGACTTCCAGAGCACCAATCCGGACGCAGTTCTAGCCGGAGACTTGAACGGGTTTATTGAAGCCCACCTTTTGTCGAGAGTAGGAAAAAGCTAGGGGCGCCGCATGCGGCGCCCCTAGCTTTTGGTGGTCAAAGTGTCTCTTGGGTGTTTCGGGTTAGCAGTTGCCCAGGATATGCCCCATCCGAGACCGTTTGGTGGTCAAGTACCGGCGGTTTTCGTCGGTGACCGAGGCTTCTACCGGCACCCGCTCCACTACGTCAAGGTCAAACCCGGACAGGCCCATCATCTTGGTGGGATTGTTGGTCAACAGCCGAACCTTTCGCACTCCCAAGTCCAACAGAATCTGAGCTCCGTTTCCGTAATTACGCTCGTCGGCGTCGAATCCCAGGGATTGGTTGGCTTCGATTGTGTCAAGCCCGGTGTCCTGTAGAGAGTAGGCCTTTATTTTGTTGTGGAGCCCGATTCCCCGGCCTTCCTGCCTCATGTAAAGCAGCACGCCGACGCCGGCATCTCCAAGGATTTTGAGGGCTAACTCCAATTGCTCGCCGCAATCGCAGCGCAGACTGCCGAAAACGTCCCCGGTAAGGCACTCGCTGTGGATCCGAGTCAGCACCGGTTGGTTCTCTTCCCATTCGCCGATGGTAAGTGCGATGTGCTCACCCGGGTCAGTTATGCTGCGGTAGGCAATGGCTTTGAAGTCTCCGAATCTGGTCGGCAGGCGCGCTTCAGCCACCCGTTCGACGAGTTTCTCGGTACGCCGTCGGTGGGCAACAATCTGGGCGATGCTCAGGATATTCAGTTCGTGGACCCGGGCGAATTCCTCCAAGTCTTCCATGCGGGCCATGGACCCGTCTTCGTTCATGATTTCGCAAACGATACCGGCAGGATATTTGCCCATCAGGTTACACAAGTCGATGATCGCTTCGGTGTGGCCGGGGCGGGCGAAGACGCCGCCGGGATGGTAGCGAAGTGGGAACAAATGCCCAGGTCGGTTGAATTCATCGGCCTTGGCGTTGGGGTCGGCCAGGGCGCGGATGGTAGCGGCCCGGTCGAAGGCAGAAATTCCGGTCGTGGTGCCGTTTTTGTAGTCCACAGACACGGTAAACGCGGTCTGGTGCTTGTTAGCGGCGTTGGCGCTAATCATGAGCGGCATGTCCAACTCGTCCAACCGCTCGCCCATCATGGGCATGCACACCAACCCGCGGGCATACGTAGTAATAAAGTTGACAGCCTCGGGGGTTGCCATGTCGGCGAGCATGACCAGATCGCCTTCGTTTTCGCGGTCCTCATCGTCGACCAGGATTAGCAATTTTCCTGCTGACAGGTCGGCAAGGGCTTCTTCGAGGCTGCACAGTGGCATACAAATGTCCTTACACCAGCCGAAACGGCGGGTCTTTAACTGGCCTGTTGGGTAGCGAGCAGGCTTTCCACGTATTTGGCCAGAATATCCGCTTCCAGGTTCACCCGGTCGCCTACCCGGATACGATGCAGGTTGGTGTTGCGCAAGGTGTATGGTATCACAGACAGGGTGAACGACGAAGAACCTTTTTTTACCACGGTCAAACTGATACCGTCAATTGCTACGAAACCCTTCTCTACGACATACGGCATCAGTCGTTTAGGGGCTCTTATACGAAGGATAATGCAATCATCGTCGTTGCGAATCGACGTGACACGGCCAGTTCCGTCGACGTGGCCTTGAACGATATGACCGCCCATCCGGTCGCCGGCGGCCAGGGCCCGCTCCAGGTTGACCGGGCCTCCGTTTTCCAAGGCCCCGAGGGCGGTGCGCCGCATGGTTTCGGGGGCAAGATCGACGGCGAAACGGCTTGGCCCGCACTCCACCACCGTGAGACAGGCGCCGTTTATGGCGATGCTATCTCCGAGCTTTAACCCAGGCATTACCGTCGACGCCTCTACGGCCAGGCTGTTGGTGGAGACGTGGGCGACATTGCCTACTTCTTCAACGATTCCGGTAAACAACCCTGTACCTCATTGCCAGAACGTCATTTCAAACGCGTGATTTTGGGTATCCGGTAACCAACCAGTCACCACCCACCTGCTTCATTTTGACCCGGTCCATTTGCCAGGCTCCAGCCATTTGAGGAACACCGGTTCCCCCCACGGGCGAGGCTGCCCCGCTTCCTCCGATGATTACCGGGGCTACGAACGCCAACACCCGGTCAACCCACCCCCGGTCGAACATGGAGCCCAGAACCTCGCTGCCCCCCTCCACCAGAAGGGTAACCACTCCCCGGCGGCCCAGTTCTTCCAGGACCAGGCCAAGGTCCACCCGGCCATCGGCTCCGGCGGGGGTTTCGAAGACCTCGGCGCCGGCGGATTCCAAGCGAGACCGGGCTGACGGGGGATACCCGGAACTGACTGCGATCAAGGTTGTGCCCGGTTCCCGTAGCATTTTGGATTCGTGAGGAGTCCTGCAGGAGCTGTCCAACACCGCCCGAATGGGCTGGCGGGTCAAGGGTTCCCCGGACTGGTCCCGGGCGGTAAGCTGTGGGTCGTCGGCCAAGACAGTGTTGACGCCAACCATGATGGCGTCGGACTCTCTTCGCAGTTGTTGGACCAGAGCTCGTGATTCAACTCCGGTAATCCACTTGGAATCGCCGGAGTGGGTGGCAATTTTCCCGTCCAAGCTCATGGCGAACTTGGCGGTAACGAAGGGCAGCCCGGTGTTGACGTGCTTGCCAAAGGCCTGGTAAAGCTCTTCGGCGGTATCGGCGTCTTCTCCATGGGAAAGATGGACCTCAATGCCCGCGGCCTGCAGTTCCTGGCAACCCTTACCATTCACTCCCGGGTTGGGGTCCCTGGCGGCCACGAACACCCTCTTGATCCCGGCGGCGCCGACAGCCAACGTACAGGGCGGGGTCCGTCCGTACGTGCAGCAAGGCTCCAGCGTGGTGTACAAATCGGCGCCCTCGGCCAGGGCGCCCGCCTGTCGAAGGGCTACGATTTCGGCATGATTGCCGCCGGGCGGGAGTGTGAACCCTTCCCCGACGACCGCGCCCTGCCTGACCACCACTGCGCCGACCGCCGGGTTGGGGCTGGTGCTTCCCAGAGCCTGTTGGGCTAGCTGGAAAGCCCGCGCCATCGGGGTGATGGATTGGCTGCCGACTGTGATCTCTTTTCCCAGCATTATGGACTGTTCCCGGAGGCGTCCGTAAGGTCATGGTAGAACCGGCCAGCGGTTGGCTCGGTCCAGCCTTGGTATTTTGAGCCGAGCCTTTGAGAGCTGTCCAGCCGTTTCGCCGCCGGAGTCAGACGCGAGGAGGCCAACACCGGAATCCTGTGGTCCAAGTGCAGGTCTACTCCGGCTGGCTGAATGTCATCCGTGTCCGTGGGGGTTGTAACCACAGGCCCCTTAATTTGTCCCCGGTCATTCTCGCCGCAGCGGGAATCCAGAACCCTTTTCCCCATCCAACCTGATGCGGGCCCGCAGGAATGGTCCAGGTGGGATATCGGACTGTCCACCCGGCGCGTCTTAGCTGACAAAACCGTCTTGGCGCATGAAGTGGGCTCTGGATTCCCGCTGCGGCGAGAATGACGGATGGCTTGGTTAAACCCACCCGTGAGGATGAAAATAGCCTTTGCATAGTAATGGCGGGAGTAAGGGACAAAAGTTGCGCTGAATTCCCGTTGCGACCAGAGTGACGGGGGATTAAAGAACAATTGAAAGACCCTGGTTATCACCATGCGTCCCTGGTCCAGCTCATGCCGTGTAGCTCTATCGCTCAACACCATATTGCTGCTGCCAGTTTATTCCGAGATCGGATTAACGGCGATTTTAACACAGTGGACATAACTCAAGGCACCCGCGCTTTGGCACACCTCCGCGCCGGTTAACGATGGGCCTCCCGGCGCTTCCAGATCCAAATTGCCGTCAATACCAGGGCCAAAACGGCAGTCATACCTTCCAGACCTCGCCACAACAATAGAGCGCGGCTGGATGGATTGGCGGCATCTGCCGGCGGCGGGATACCTTCCTGCGAGGGTGGGCCAAGGTCCCCGGCTGCAGCGACTTCTGATTCAGGACCCGCCTCGGGTGTTTCATACGCTGTCATTTCTTCGACGCGGCCCGCATCCTCTACGCCAGCGGCCTCGGACGTGGTTGTGGCTTCAACTGGTGGCTCCCCTGAGGCGTCATTCTCCTCGGGAGCGCTGCTCATGGCCTCCAGGGTCGCCGCAGATTTGGCCTGTTGCTTTAACACTTGGCCCGGAGGTGTAACGGTTGGAGAGGCGATTGCATCGGGTTGTGCTTCCGTTGATTCTGACGCTTCTGATTCGGTCGCAGCCATCCTGTTCGGCTCAGACCGGTCCGCCCGGGTTATGGATGCCGCCTCACCGGTATCCTCGAAGGCTGCTTCTTTGTCAACGGCTGCCTCTTTAGGGGTTGCTTCAATGCTCCGGGCCCGGACACTTTCGGCTTGAGCGGCGGCCATTGGCGTGCTGGAATCCGTTGTCACCAAGAATTGATCCCGCGGCGGGGCGGCTTCGGAGATTTCTTCGGCGGTTGGGCCGCCTTCCGCCGTCTCGAGTGACTCCGTGATTGGGGGCGAATCCGCCATCAGAGGAGATTCGTCCGCCGACGGGGCGGCTTCGAAGGTTTCTTCGGCGGTTGAGACGGCGGATACCGCCTCAGCAGACTCCGTGGGCGCAGCGGACTCCATCGCGGCAGACTCCATTGCGGGAGAATCCATCATCACAGGAGGGGATTCCTGCTGTGACTGGGAGGAGGCCGTAGACTCATATGACGCCTGTTCTGTGGTTCTTCCGGGAGCCACGAGGCCAGTGGCGTCCACAACGACCATTAGCGTCAGGACCAGTGCGGCGAGGGATGCGGTTCCGGCGTAGACCCATTGGGGAAATCGGACCCATGTTGTTGCAGGGGGAGCAGTGACAGGTTCGTTGGAAGGGGAGATAAAGAAGCTGCGCCTGGGTGTTATTTCGGGGAGTTGACGCAGCAACATGCGGGTCTGCCCCAGGGCATCCAACTCCAGACTGCAATCGGGACAGCCGGCGACCACCTGCTGGACTCTGTCTCTGGTGCCGTCGGACAGCCGGTCGTCCAGATACTCGTTGAGCGTTTCGGCGCTAAGGTGCTTATGTCCCAGTCCAAATATTCCCATGACTCTACGTTTCTTGACGAAACTGTGCCGGTAGAAGTTCCCCAAGGTCCCTCAGGCGGGCGGCGAGGGCTTTCCGACCCCGGCTGACTCTGGACTTTACGGTGCCCAGGGAGCAGTCCATGGAAAGCCCGGCATCTTCGTAAGAAAACCCCTGAACATCAACCAGCAGCAACGCCAGACGCTGGTCCGGAGGGAGGGTGTTCAGCGCCGCCTGGATCGCGCGGTTCAATTCGCTCCTTTCGGCGTAATCCTCGGGTGATTCCTGCGTGGACGGTAGGTCGAGGGCTGAGGGGGTTGAATCGTCCTGGTCGAGGTCTCCGGGGTTGGAGTCCACCCTGATCGTGGGATTACGGCGGCGGGACCGGAGCATGTCCCGGCACCGGTTGGCCACGATTCGCATCAGCCAGGCGGCCAGGTTATCCCCCCGAAACTGGTGGAAAGAGCGGTAGCCGGAAAGGAAGGCGTCCTGGACGGCGTCTTCAGACAATGCCCAATCCCCCAACATCCGGGAGGCCAGGTTGAACGCCCGGGTGTGGTGATGTTCTATGACGCAGTTGAAACAACTGCTTTCACCCCGGCGGTCCCGGACCAGCAAGGGTGGGTGGGTGGAGGCGCCCGGTGGGTGCAGCAACTATCCCGTCGTGTCAATAATGTCCCACCAGACCGGCTGGGCCGGTGCGATTCTGTGGGAACGGAGTCTATGCCTGGGGTTTACGCCTGGAAGGAAACCCGGCCGTCCAACAGAGCGCGGGCCATCACAAACTTATGGATTTCCGAGGTTCCGCCGCCGATGCGTGCGTGGCGCAGCAGCAGGTACCAGTGGGCTATGGGCATATCCAGGGATTCCCCTAGCCCACCGAATACCTGCATAATTTTGTCAATGCTTCGCCAGCCCCACTCGCCGGCGCAGTACTTGACCATTGACGCTTCCACCCTGACGTCTTCGCCGTCGTCGGCCCTGGCGGCAGTCTCCCGAGTCAAAGCTCTCAAGTTCATGATGTCGATGTAGACGTCGGTCAACATCCACTGGATCGCCTGGCGGTCGGCGATGGGCCGGCCGTAAGTGATCCGTTGCTTGGCCCATTCCAGGGCCATTTCCAAAGCACGTGTGAGAATCCCCAGAGCCATCGACCCTCGCAGCAACCGGTCGTGGTGAACCAGCCACTTTTGGCCCAGCGTGAACCCCTGTCCAACCTGACCCAAGACCTGGGTCTGCGGGATGCGGACGTTGTCCAGGTGGACCATGTTCTGGTGAGATTTGGTTGGGGTGCTCCAAATCCGAATGGGTTCGAACGACAGACCCGGCGTCGGGTTGTCCACAATGAACATGGTTATGCCGCCCCGCTGGCGTTTTTCCGGGTCGGTGACCGCCTGGACCAGCAAAAAGTCGGCCGACGCGCCCCCGGTGATAAACATTTTGGTCCCATTCAGGACCCACTCGTCGCCGTCGGCTACCGCCCTGGTCTGCATCATCCCGCCGGGGTCTGACCCGGCTTCCGGCTCGGTTTGGGCAAAAGCGTAGTACAGATTCCCGTCTATGGCCGGGTACAGGTACTTTTCCTCCTGTTCCGGGGTGCACGCGCCGAACATCATCATGGGCGCCGGGGAAGTGGGCAACTGGACGATGCTCCGGTGCACTTCCTCATCCAACATGGTGTGCCCCAGCGCGCCCATACCTCCTCCGCCGTACTCCTCGGGGACGAAACAGGTATAGATGCCGGTTTCTTTGGAAATTCGGGTCAGCCGGTCCCACTTGTCGGGACTGAGCGTGCCTACAATCCCCTGGACCGCTTGGGCTACGCCCCTGGGGCCGCCGTCGTCTTCACCCTCTTGGGGCGGATTCGCCAGGTATTCGGCTTCCAGCGGGGCGCATTCGTCTTTGACGATTTCCCGGATCGTGTTTTTCAGGGCTTCCAGGTCTGAGTTGGTGTAACGGTTGGCTGGCATCAATGAACCTCTGGAAACGCGAGTGGGGATATGGCCGCTCCATTTCATGGAGGCGCGTTGCCCCGACGCGGGCGGCGGTAGTTGCGAGCACAGCAGATTTTATACTTTCGGGCCGGGGAGTGAAAGAGAAACCGGCCCATGGGATGACCCGGAGCATGGTCGTGGCATCTTACTGTCGGCGTGCGGTCGGCGTGGTTCGTGGTAAAATGACGGCCGCAGCCGGACATTTGAGCAGCGGACCAGACCACCGCGTCGGAACACCAGCGATGCAATTGCGAAACCTCCCCAACGTCAACACCATCCTAGCCGCGCCTGCCCTGGCGGAGTTTGCCGCGGGGCCGCAGAGAGAATTGGTGGTCGAGTTGGTGCGAGAGGAACTGGGCCGGGCGAGGCAGAAAATCCGCGGCGGAGCAGAAGCGCCGCAGGCCGAAAACTTGGCCGAGGCCGTTGGGGAACGACTGGCGGCCCTGGTCAGGTCGGAACCGCGGCGGGTGGTCAACGCGACCGGTGTGATTTTGCACACCAACCTGGGCCGGGCTCCGTTGAGCGATTCGGCCATCCGGGCCATGCAAGAAGCCTCCAGCGGATACAGCAACCTGGAATTGGACCTGGAGAGTGGACGGCGCGGGTCCAGGCAGTCTCACTTGCAGGGACTGCTAAAGAGGTTGACCGGGGCAGAGGCTGCGCTGGCAGTTAACAACAACGCGTCGGCGGTGTTGCTTGGACTATCCGCGCTGGCCGCGGGAAAAGAAGTCATAGTTTCCAGGGCAGAAGCGGTGGAGATTGGCGGCGGTTTCAGGATTCCCGACGTTTGCAGTCAGAGCGGCGGCTACCTGGTGGACGTGGGTACAACGAACCGCACGTATATACGCGACTACGAGTCGGCAATCACCGAAAACACCGCGGCTTTACTCAAGGTACATTCCAGCAATTTCCGAATTGAGGGCTTCACGGCAGAGGTGAGCCCCGAGGAACTGACGGCGCTGGGGGAACGCAAGTCCGTCGCAGTGTTGCACGATGAAGGCAGCGGGTGTCTCTTGCCCACCGAGGCGTATGGCCTGGCCCATGAACCGATGCCCCAGGAAAGTATCGCCGCGGGCGTGGGTCTGGTTTTCTTTTCCGGCGATAAGCTGCTGGGCGGTCCGCAGGCTGGAATCGTGGTAGGCAAGCAGGAACTGGTGGATCGACTGGCGAGCCATCCGCTGGCGCGGGCGGTGCGCATAGACAAGGCAAGCCTGGCCGGACTTACGGCCACGCTCCTGCATTATCTCAAGGGGGAAGCGGAGCAGGAAATCCCAATTTGGCGAATGATTTCGGAGCCCGCGTCCAGAATCAAAGAAAGGGCCATGGGATGGCTTACCCGGCTGGAATGCCCGGCGCAGGTGGAGGAATCTCGTTCCGCCATTGGCGGCGGCAGTCTGCCGGGGGAGACCCTGTCTTCCTGGTCGTTGGCCTTGGATTGTACGGTTACTCCGGGCGGCCCCCAGGGGGTTATGGAGAGGCTACGCCGTTGGAACCCGCCGGTGGTGGCGCGAATTGAAGAAGACCGGGTGTTGTTAGACCCAAGGACGGTGCTTCCCCGAGAGGAACAAGATTTGGTGTCCGCTGTGGCGTCGGCCATGTCGGCCTAATCGCCTGGCGACTCGGTTGGCTTCGGGATCGACAGCGGTCGGCCGGTGGACGGTTGCTCGGTGGGATTGACCATCCCGCAAATTTACATAAGATCAGCCGGTTTGAAAGCATGACAGAATTTCTCCTGGTACACGGGATGGGCCAAGGCGCCTGGACATGGGGCAAAGTGTGGGGACGGCTGACCGCGCCGGTGGAACATCCTCCCCGCCTGGAGATAACTCGGCAGGCGGGCCGGGTGTCGACGTTGGACTTGCCGGGTCACGGTTCGGACGCTGTCGGCGACACGGCGCAGGTCCGGATGGAGGAATGCGTCCACGCCATTGTGAGGGCGGTGGAGCGGGAAGGCTTAAAGGATGTTGTCCTGGTGGGCCATGATTTTGCCGCAAGCCTGATCTCCCAAGCCGCACGGCAGCTCTCCAATCCACCCAAACGCCTGGTGATGCTGGCCGGGATTGTCCCTCCGTCTCAACGGTCAATGTTGGCGGTCCTGCCCTCCCGCACCAGGGCGGGGTTTCGCCTGCTGGACGGCTTGAGCAAGGTGTCACGGCAGGACCTCCGGCTGCCCCGTTGCGTCATTGGCTCCTACTTGTGCAACGGAATGAGCCCGATGGAACTAGTGGAAGTGATGGGATTCTTTGGACCGCTGCCGGTCAAGGTGATTACCTCAAGGGTTCCTGCGGAAGAAGACCCGCTTCCCTGCCCGGTGACCTATGTAACGCTGAGCCAGGACCGCCTGGTGCCTCCGGAGATTCAGCTCCAGATGGCCCACCGGCTCCCCGACGTGGAGATTGTGACGGTCAATTCCTGCCACCAGGCCATGCTCAGGAGCCCCCAGGAAGTGGCCGAGATTCTGGGACGCTACGCCTGATAACCGGGCTCAGGCCGACAAGAACGGGCGGAAGGTTCCTCCCTCTCACCAAAGACTCCCGACTCGGAAGCCCCCCGACGCAAAAGACCCCCGGCTGTTGCCGGGGGTCAAACTTTGCAACCGGGAACAGGTTATTTGGACCGAGAACCGGCTATTTGGACCTAGAAGTCGTGGTCATGCCCGTGGCCGTGGCCTTCGGGTTCTTGTTCCGCCTCGGTGATCAGTGACTCGGTGGTCAGGATCATGCCGGCGACGCTTGAGGCGTTTTCCAAGGCCACGCGGGACACTTTGGCCGGGTCCACGATTCCCCGTTCCAGCATGTCCCCGTACTCGCCTGTAGAGGCGTCGTACCCGAAGTTGGCCGATGGGTTCCGGGAGACCTCAGCCAACACCACCGGACCGTCCTGGCCGGAATTTTCGGCGATGATTCTCAGAGGTTCCACCAGCGCCGATTTCAAGATCGAAAGCGCTATCGCCTCATCCGCGTCCAGCTTCAGGTTGTCCAGGGCAGGCAGGGCCCGCACGTATGCCACGCCGCCTCCAGGCACAATTCCCTCTTCAAGGGCGGCTCGGGTGGCTGCCAGGGCGTCCTCTGCCCTCTGCTTTCGTTCCTTAAGCTGCGG
Source organism: Dehalococcoidia bacterium (assembly GCA_965226825.1). Taxonomy (GTDB): domain Bacteria; phylum Chloroflexota; class Dehalococcoidia; order Lucifugimonadales; family UBA3495; genus Io17-Chloro-G2. Next base: position 1,000,890 of record CBDDED010000003.1, on the reverse strand, counting down.
TTCGGTTGGGGCGCCCACCTTGATTACGGCCACACCGCCGGAGAGCTTTGCAATCCTCTCGTGGAGCTTTTCCTTGTCATACTCAGAGGTGGTCTCTTCGAGTTGGACCTGAATCTGGTCCACCCGGGCCTTGATCATGTCTGAGTTGCCCGCGCCGTCGACAATAGTGGACTTGTCTTTGGTGGACTCCACGCGGCGGGCCCGGCCCAAGTCGGCGACTGTGGCCAGGTCCAACTTGCGGCCCTGCTCCTCGGAGATGACCTGGCCGCCGGTCAGGATGGCAAGGTCTTCCAGCATCGCCTTGCGGCGGTCGCCGAATCCGGGAGCCTTTACGGCCAGGCAGTTGATTATGCCGCGCATTTTGTTCACTACCAGCACGGCCAATGCCTCGCCTTCAATGTCCTCACCGATGACCACCAGGTTTTTGGAAACCTGGAGCACCTTTTCCAGCAGCGGCACCAATTCGGCGGTGGAGGAAATCTTCTTGTCGGTAATCAGGATGTAGGGGTCTTCGACGGCGGAGTCCATGCGCTCCGGGTTGGTGACAAAGTAAGGGCTGATGTAGCCCCGGTCGAACGTCATGCCGTCGACGAACTCGGTTTCGGACTCGGTCCCCTTGCTTTCTTCGATGGTTATTACGCCGTCCCGGCCCACCTTATCCATCACTTCCGCCAGGGTTTCACCGATCTCCGAATCGTTGGCGGAGATACCGGCTATTTGGGCGATGTGGTTCCGGCCCTCGACGGGGACCGCCAGTTTCTTCAACTCGGCCACGACGGCGGCAACGCCCCGGTCCAACCCGGTCTTGATGGCCATAGGGTCGGCGCCGGTGGCTACGTTCTTCATGCCCTCTTTGACAATGATTTGTGCCAGCACCGTGGCGGTTGTCGTGCCGTCGCCGGTAACGTCGTTGGTCTTGGTGGCGGCCCCTTTAATCAATTGGGCGCCCATATTCTCGAAGGACTTGGGGAGCTCAATCTCCTTGGCGATGGCAACCCCGTCATTGGTGATCATCGGGGCTCCCCATTTGCGCTCCAGAATCACGTTGCGCCCATTGGGGCCCAGGGTCATTTTGACGGCTTCGGCCAGTTGGTCAATGCCTCGCAACAGGGCTTGCTGGGCATCTTGGTCATGGACAATTTGCTTGGCTGGCATTCTCTCTCATCCTCCTGGGGTTCTTAAATGTTCCGGTTTGAATTCAATCAGGAAATCTTGGCCAGAATGTCCCCGGAGTTCATTATCAACAACTCTTCATCTTCAACCGAGACTTCTGTCCCGGCGTATTTGGAGTAGATGACCTTGTCCCCCGGCTTTAGCTCCATTTCGACGCGCTTTCCGCTGTTCAGGACCCTTCCCGGGCCGGCGGCCAACACCTCTCCCTCTTGCGGGCGCTCTTTCGCCGTGTCGGGCAGGATGATCCCCCCGGCGCTGATCCCCGGCTCATCGATGGGCCTTATTACCACTCGGTCTCCCATCGGATGAATTTGAGTAACTGTGTTTACGCTTGTAGTCATATTTCAGCCTCCAGATTACAGAATAAGACCATGACCAACGCCGGTCAAGCTGCCGGTTTCAAAATTTCGGCGAAGGATTTCCCCCGGGTTTTTCTTCGTAGGCAGGCCGGTGCAGCCGCTCCGTGCTAGACTGGCCCATGTCCTATATTGCCGACCTCCACGTCCATTCCCGCTACGCATATTCCACCAGCAAAAATCTTTCCCTGGATAGCCTGACGACCTGGGCCAAGTTAAAGGGGATCAACCTTTTGGCTTCCGCCGATTTCACGCATCCCGCATGGTTGGAGGAGTTACGCCGGGGTTTGACCCCGGCAATTCCCGGATCGACCATTTCCGGATCAAAGGGAGGACTTTATCAATCGAACGGTGTTCATTTTGTGCTTGGAACCGAGGTCAGTTGCGTGTACCGGCAGGGGAGCCAGGCCAAAAGGCTGCACTTGCTCATGTTCGCCCCGGACTTTGAAACCGTCGATACGATCAACAAGCGTTTGGCTCCACTAGGCAGGCTAGATTCCGACGGCCGGCCTACCCTGAAAATATCGGCCAGGGACCTGGTTTCCCTGGTATTGGACTGCAATGACCAATGCTTTTTCATACCCGCACACGTTTGGACACCCTGGTACGGGGTGTTGGGTTCGAAAACGGGGTACGATTCTTTGGAGGAATGTTTCCAGGACATGTACCCGCACATCCATGCCATTGAGACGGGTCTTTCCAGCGACCCGGCCATGAACTGGCAAGTCCCGGAAATGGCGGGCAAGAGCATTGTTTCCTTCTCTGACGCACACTCGGCAGCCAGGCTGGGCCGGGAGGCCACGGCGTTCGAGGGCGAAATGAGCTACTCCGGTTTGGCCGAGGCGTTGGAAAACCAGCGGATTGCTTACACCGTGGAATTTTACGCTGAAGAGGGGAAGTACCACTACAGCGGGCATCGCAAATGCGGCGTCAGCCTGGGCCCGAAAGAAACCCTGGGGTCATCAGGCCGGTGCCCTCAGTGCGGGCGCCAGTTGACTCTGGGGGTCTTGCACCGGCTGTTGGAGTTGTCCGGCGGGACCGACACCGCGCTGGGTTCGGCGGGCAACCCGGTATCTGAACGGGCTGCAACGGTTTACGGCGCAGCCAACCGACCGCCCTTCTTCAGGCTGACGCCTCTTCAGGGGATAATGGCCCAGTGTATGGGTGTAGGCGAGAGCAGTAAGAAGGTGCAGGCGGAATACCTGCGAATAGTGCCACAGGTAGGCGGAGAGATCCGGGCGTTGACCAAGGCAACCCTTGAGGAGCTAACCATAGCCTGTGGGGAGCCGCTGGCCCGGTTGATTATCCGCGCTCGCAACGGAGGGGTCTCGGTGGTCCCAGGCTATGACGGGGTCTACGGCCGGGTACGCGTGCTGACCGACGAGGAAGCCGATGCCGTCGGGGGTAGCAGGCGGAAGTAGCGGGCGAAGGTAAACAGAAAGAGGAACAGAGAGGGCCGGAGATTGTAACCCGGGCCAACTCTTTGCGAATTCCCCTGGGGATTGGTCTTGGGAAAGCCTGGGGCCCTATGTTAAGATGCCCCCAACTCAGACGCAGATTGAGTGCTATCGCATGGATGTGTGCCTCAGGCGGCTACAGCCCCAGGACATCAATCAGGTCATTGAAATAGAGAAGGAAGCCTTCTCGCCTCTCTGGATGAGCACCCCATTCAAGCGCGAGCTGAACAATCGCTACGCCTGTTACCTGGTGGCGTGCCCATCCCCTGAAGCAGTAGACCCTGAGCCTTTTCTGGGTGACGCGAAACCCGTTCTGCCACTGCTGGAAAGGGTGACCAAGGGCGTGCACGGGTTGATTGGAAAGTCGTCCGACGACCCTCCCCAGGTTGAATTGATCGCGGGCTACGTGAGCGTGTGGTTCCAGGGCGAAGAAGCCCACATTACCGAAATCGCCGTCAGGGAACCGCTCCGCGGCCGGGGAATCGGTGAGCTTTTGCTCATCGGGTCGGTGCGGGCGGCCCAGGAGTACGGTTCCAAGGTGATGACCCTGGAGGCCAGGGTCTCAAACTTTACGGCCCAAAGGCTCTACGAAAAATACGACTTCAAAAACGTGGGCACCCGCAAGGGGTACTACTCCGACAACAGGGAAGATGCGGTGATTATGACCACGTCCCCGATCGATACCGAAGAGTACCACGCCATGTTCCAGGGTTTGCAGGATACGTTCCGCTCCCGTTGGGGCGAGATTCAGATCAACGCTTAGGGCAGTTCGCACCAACTAGGGCGCGCCCCGGGCTTAGGGCAGTTTACCCCAATTGGGGTGCGCTCCGGCACTGGGAGCCGCGGGAGCGTCTTCCGGTTGATAGCAACTTCCGCACCTGAGTACGCAATTGTTGACCACCGCGGGTACGATTGGTAAAATGGCGCCGTCGCACGCCGGAGAGGGTTACCGGAACTCGAAGGCATTGGGCGGTTTTTCTTACGTTTCCAGCTTGAAATCGGAGGTTGAGCCCGGACTGTTATGCTGGTGATAGGGCTTACCGGCAGTATAGGGACTGGGAAGTCCGCCGTTACCGGCAGGTTGGAACAGTTGGGGGCAAAAATCATCAACGCCGACCACGTGGGCCACGACGCCTACACTCCTAATTCCGAGATCTGGAACGAGGTGGTCCGGGCCTTTGGAGAGGAAATCCTGGAGGCCGACGGGGCAATAGACCGGAAGAAGCTGGGAGCGTTGGTATTCTCGGACCCGGAGCAATTGGCCAAGCTCAACGCTATAATGCATCCCCGGATGGCCGGTATGGTGTCGGACAGAATCGAGCAGTTCCGCGCCGTCGGCGCATCGGTGGTGGTCGTAGAAGCAGCCCTAATGTTTGAAGCGGGTTGGGAAACCCTGGTCGATGAGGTCTGGGTGGTGGACTCCCCGCTGGACTTGGTGATGAAACGCCTCTACGCCCGCAATGGCATGGATGAGGCCGAGGTCAACCGGCGCATCAAGTCCCAGATGGACATTCGGGAGCGGCTGGAGCGAGCCGACGTTGTAGTGGACAATGGGGGAGACCTAGCTGCCTTGGAGCAGGTTGTGGACTCCCTATGGGAATCTAGAATCAAAGGAAGGGTAGAACAAATATAATGGTAGAAGCGGCAGAGCCCCAATTTAAAGAGTACGCCATTGAAGAATTCCTGGTACGGCAGGAGCCATACTATCGTTCTATAGGGGACGAGTTGGAACTGTTTACCGCCGCGTATCGCCAGCACATTCCGGTCCTTCTGAAAGGGCCGACCGGCTGTGGCAAGACGCGGTTCGTCGAATATATGGCCTGGAAATTGGGGCGCCCCATGGACGTGTTGAGGGAAGGAGGCCAGGCTCAGGAGCTCCAGGAAGGCGAGGTCCGGGTCCCCCTGGTAACCATTGCCTGCCATGAAGACCTGACCGCCAGCGACCTTGTCGGCCGTTATTTGCTGGATGCCGATGGGACCCGCTGGATTGACGGTCCGATGACCAGGGCGGTGAAAAACGGTGCGATTCTGTACCTGGACGAGGTGGTCGAAGCCCGGAAGGACACCACGGTGTTGATCCACCCCCTCACCGACCACCGCAGGATTCTCCCCGTGGAAAAGACGGGTTCCATCATTGAGGCCGACGACCGGTTCCTGCTTTGCATTTCCTACAACCCCGGATACCAGAGTGCATTGAAGGACCTTAAACACAGCACCAGGCAGCGGTTTATCTCCATTGAGTTCAACTATCCCCCGGCCGATATCGAAGCGGAAATTGTGGCCCGGGAAAGCGGATGCAACCAAGAGCAGGCGGTTGCTCTGGCGAAGTTGGGAGAGAAGATCAGAAACCTCCAGGAGCATGGCCTTCAAGAAGGGGCCAGCACCCGGCTTTTGATCTACGCCGGACGGTTGATGACTGAAGGCATCGGCGCCCGCCGGGCGTGCCAGGTCGCTATCGTATGGACACTGAGCGACGAAGAGGAACTCCAACGGAGCCTTGAAGAGGTGGTTTCCTCAATATTCGAGTAGAGTTTCCAGATTTGATGGGCTTGTCCCCTGCTGATTTGGTGCAAAAAGCGTTGGCCATCCGGGAACGGATAGAGGTGGCCGACGCTTCTTTGACTCCCGCCGCGGTTATGCTTCTCCTGTACCCCAAGGACGGCGAGTACTGCATCCTTCTCAACAAACGGTCCGAGGATGTGGAATACCACAAAGGGGAAATATCTTTTCCCGGTGGAGCCAAAGACCCCGAGGACCGGGATTTCCTCGAAACCGCGTTGCGGGAAACCGAAGAGGAAATGGGAATCAAGCGTTCCGACGTGACGGTCCTGGGTCAACTTGACGACATGACCACCCGGAGTGGGTTCAGAATCCAGGTCTACGCAGGGACCATCGATTACCCCTACGAGTTCAAACCTAGCGAGATTGAAATAGCGGAAGTGCTGGAAGTTCCCCTGAGTGTGCTTCTCGATCCGGCTAGCGTGCGGGTGGAAACCCGCATGGAAGATGGCCGGGAGGTAAGCGCCTACTCGTACGCGTACAATGGCCATTTGGTCTACGGCGCAACCGCAAGGATTCTTCAACAGTTCCTGTGTTTGTTGCAAGACGACACGGCGGCATAAGGAGGCGGGCGTTGAGTACAGGTCCTCGGTCCGAAATAGAGCTAGAACTAGCAAAGCTACCCGCCGCAGTGGGGGAATCCTATCGGGAGGCGGTTGCGCTGGTCGAACCCACCTTCGGAGAAGAGGAACTGTCGCTGTGGGCTAAAGAAGGTCTGGCCATCGCCACCCAAACCGTGCGGTCCTGGGAATCGGCGGTGGAATACTATCGCGTGGGGCCGGAAGTGGCCCGCTTCCTTTCCTTCCCATCTTTCATGCAATGGGCCCGTTGCGGGACCTACCTGGCTCAAGATTCGCCGACTCTGGCGGTGGCTTTCTTCCGGGCCAGCTCCGCCATAGTGCCCAACCTGCGCCCCCAGTACATACCCAGATGGGCCGGCCTGGGCCGCAGCTTATACAAGGGGACCTGGAAATCCAGCACCCTGGCTGCCAAGTTCTTTGAGGTCAGCCCGGACCTGGTACGCAATTTGCCATTCTGGGATGTCGAGGTTTTCGCATCCCTCATCGAAGCTCTTTCCTACAAGTCTTACGACGTTGCCGCCGAATGCCTGGTCCTGGGGCGCGACGTGCTGCCCGGAATGGGTCGGGAGCGTGAGCCCTTCCTGTCCATGTCCCGCGCGTTAATCGAAGGGAGCTGGCGCGAGGTAAAAAGCTGCCTGGAGATGGTGCCCAAGGCCCTGCAGCAAGTTGAAGAAGGTCAAACCGGGCGTTTCCTGAAACTTGGCGAACGGTTGGCCAAGGTAGGGTTGCGAGACACCTCCCGGTTCCTGGCCGACGGCACCCAGGCGCTCAGCCGGGTTCCCCAGGGTTCCCAGGGTTACATCCTGGACCTGTGTGAAAGCCTGCTGGCCGTTTCGCCCGAGGCCGTTCCCGCATTCCTGAAGAGTCTCAGCAGCGTCCTGGACCGGATAACCGTCAGCCAACTGGACGCCTGGTTCCAACATGGAGTAGGCCTGCTGCGGGACAACCCGGAAAGCGGGATCGCCTTTTTCAAGATAGAGTCCAACACTTCCGAGGCCATGTTGGAGACCCTGTCTTCAAGCCTGGAACTGGACAAAGTGAAGGGGATCATCGGCCTCTACTGCCGGGCGCTGTCCGGCGCGGGCATCGACGTGATGGACACTAAGGAGTTGGTGGACAAAAACATCGGCTGGGTGGATGAAGACACCGCCTCCACCGACGGCTCCAAGGTTTTCCTGCCGCCGGTGGTGGACCATTACCCCGACAAAAAAGATAACTTTGCGTGGTTCAAGGTGGTGTCTACCCACCAGATAGGCCACCTGGAATTCGGCAGCTTCGCCTACAATTTTGAGACCCCTTCAGGTCTTTTTACCGACCGGCGTTTTGAATCGGAGTTGGAGGAAAAGGCCAGGCTGGCGGAAATACAGGAGCGAAGGGCAAGCAACGGAATGCCCGAGTTGACGGTACCGGTGGAGGAGCCGGAAGCGCCCGAGGGTTACTCCCATCCGGCCTACACCGACCGGGCTTACACGGACGTGGGGCGGTTTTTCCAACTGTTCAGGAACCGGCGGCTGGCATTTGACATTTTTACGGTGCTGGAAGACTGCCGCCTGGACTACCGCATCAAGGTGGAATACCCGGGCATTCGCCAGTCGGCCAAACGGGTGCAGGATGAATCGCTGGCCAGCCGGCCCCCGATTCAAGAAATGGCCATGCAGCAAGCCCTGGTGGAACTGTTGGTCCACATGAGCCTGGAGCAGTTCACCGACCTGCCCGTTCCCACGGACTATAAAGACGCCGCGGTGATGTTGGCCCGCATTCTGCACGAACTCCGGGTTTCCACTGCCTCCGTGGAGGACACCTCTGAAGCCACGCTGCGGGCCTACGAAATCATCTCCCGCATTGAGAACGAGACCAAGCCCGAGGAGGAGTGGGAGGACGAGAACCTGGAAGAACCCGGCGATTTCGACGAAGACGAATACGAGCAGCTACTGGACCAGCTAAGTTCCGGCCAGGGCGAGGCGGGGGAGAGCGAGGAAGGCGACCCCTATGAATCGCCGGAGCCGGTGGACTACCGGGGCGAGTTCAAGCCCGAGATGGTCCAACTGATTGCCCGGATGCAAAACGAGTCCGATGACGACTCGGAAGGGCAACCCATGTCCCAGGAAATGCTGGAACAACTGCTTCAGGACAATCCCGAGCTGGAGTTGGACGCGGAACAAGGCGATATCAACAACAGCATGGCGATGTATGCTCAAAACCTGATGAAAGAGCTTGGGACGCCGCCGCCAAACTCCCAACCGGGCGAAGGGTATGGACCCCTCCTTCATGACGGCGAACAAGGCGGCGAACTAGAGGCTAGAGAACCCCTGACCTTCGCCTACGATGAGTGGGACTTCCGGGCCGGAGACTACAAACCCAGATGGTGCATCGTCAAAGAGAAAACGGTGGAGGAGGGGGACTCGGGCTTCTACAACGATGCCTTGAAAAACTACGTGTCCCTGTCCGCCCACATCAAGCGCCAGTTCGAGCTGATCATGCCGGAAAGCTGGCGCAAGATTTACCGGTTGAATGACGGCGAGGACCTCGATTTGAACGCCGCGCTGGAGGCATGGGCCGACCTGCGGATGGGTGTGACGCCGGACGAAAAAATCTACTGGCAGCGGAACCGGGCGAAGCGCGACGTGGCAGTGGTTTTCCTGCTGGACATGAGCGCTTCCACCGCCGAGGCTATAGACGAAGGCCGACAGGTGGTGGACGACCGGGACGCCCCTGATGATCCCGTGGAGTACATGGTCTGGCTACGCCGCCGCCGGGAAGGGTTGGTCCGCCGCAACTACAAGCGGATTATCGACCTGGAAAAAGAGAGCACGGCGTTGCTGATCAACGCATTGGAATCCATCGGCGACACTTATGGGATCTACGGCTTCTCCGGCTATGGCCGGGAAAACGTGGAGTTCTATGTCATCAAGGACATCAACGAGAGCTTCCACGACAGGATCAGGCGGCGCCTCGATAAAGTCTCTCCACTCCATGCTACTCGGATGGGCGCGGCCATCCGCCACGCCATCACCAAGCTGGAAAACCAGGACGCTACGACCAAGATCATGTTCCTCATCAGCGACGGCCGTCCGCAGGACCGTGGATACAGCAGGGAGGGAGTGGAAAAGGAATACGCCGTCCACGACACCCACATGGCGCTGCTGGAGGCCAAACGCAAGGACATCACGCCGTTCTGCCTGACGGTGGACAAAGCGGGGCACGATTACCTGAAGAGCATGTGCGGCGACATGGGCTATGAGGTGCTGGGCGAGATCTGGGCTCTCCCGGAACGCCTGCCCCTGCTCTACCGCCAGTTGAGCACCTAAGCAGGAGTCATTCGGCACGGCTCCAACGAGCGAGCCGACGGCAATTGTCCAACCTAAAACCGGCCGCAGGGTTTAGCCCGCGGCCGGTTGGCTTTTGTAGCCCAAAGGGATAGGTCCGGGCATGCCCACGCGCGCCGCATGGGGCCTTGCATTTGTCCCCGGTCATGCTCGCCGCGGCGGGGGTCCAGAGCGCCGATCATGTGCCAAGCCGGTGATGCCAACTGAGACGCGCCGGGTGGACGGACCGACGTCCAACCTGGGCCATTCCTGCGGACCCGCGTCGGGTTGGATGGGAGAAAGGGCTCTGGATTCCCGGTGCGGCGAGAAAGACGGGGGTTGGGTGGCAGAATGGGCTCTGGATTCCCGGTGCGGCGAGAAAGACGGGGGAGGGTGGCAAAATGGCTTCCGGATTCCAGGTGTGGCGAGATCGGCGGGAGTAGGGGGCACAATGGCCTCTGGATTCCCGGTGCGGCTAGAAAGACGGGGAGCGGGCCCGGCGGGGAGTGTGGGCCGCCGGATAGAAGGCAGTCTAGCATCACCCTGGATGCAAGAATCGCCGGTCAACTTTGAAAGCGTTTGACCCGCCGGTTTGGCTCCCGGCTCGGAATTGCCGGTTGGTGTGGGGCGTTCGTATTCCGGGGATGGACGGCAAGCGGAGATCGTTGCGAGGAACCGTGGCCCAATATGCAAGCCGGTATGGTCCTGCTTGTTTCGCGGAGTTCCGTTGAGTGGAGAATGGCGTGGGGAGGGAGGCCAGCCGCGCAGTTGGGTCAGCCGCGCCCGCGGGTCGGTTATCAGGTCAGCCGTTGGAAATCAGCTTTCGGAGTTCAATCAGGGCGGTGTTGGACATGCGTCGCTTGATAGTGACCCGGCGGGGCGGGACCCGCAGCTCCATTTCTTTGGAACCTTGGGGCCCTACGATGGCCAGGTAAGCCGTTCCCATGGGCCGGTCTCCATCGGTTCCGGCCGAGCCGGCAATGCCGATACCGTAGTCGGCGGCCATTTCCTCCCGGACCGCCTGCGCCATAGCGGCGGCGGTTTCCGGACTGACCAAGCCGTGGTCGACAAAGACCGATTCCGGGACTCCGGCTGCCATCATAGACTCTTTGCTGTAAGCCACCAGACCACCCTTGAAATATCGGCTGCTGTCGGCCACGTCGGTGATGCTGTTGCCCAGGTAGCCCCCGGTGCAGGACTCCATGGTCGCCAGGGTCAGCCCGCGCTCCATCAGGATATTCCCCACGGCCTGGTCAGGCGTTTCATCATCATAGCCCCACACGTAAGGCCCCAGCCGTTCGTGGATGGCATCCTCCACCGGACGTATCATGGCTCTAGCTTCGGCTTCCTCACGGGCCCTGGCGATAACCCTCAGGTGAATTCCATCGGCCTTGGAGTAAATCCCCAGGTACGGGTTTTCCAGGCCGAAAAACTCGCCCACAATTTCGTCTATGGCCCCTTCGGACATTCCCATGGTTTTGATGTTTCGCGTGATGGTCACATCCCCGGTGACGATCTCCCTGAGGCTGGGGGCAACCTGGTTTTCCCACATGGGATGCATCTCTCCCGGAGGTCCGGGCATGTTGACAATAACCCGACCATCCCGCTGGGTCCACCAACCAGGGGCCGTGCCGTTGGGGTTGGCCAGGAACCGGGCCGAAGGTATCAGATGGGCCTGCTTGACGTTGTGGGAAGGCATGGCGGTTCCCCGATTCTGAAAATACCTCTCCAGATCGGCGAGCACTTCTTCCTGCACGACCGGGGTTTCCCCCATAGCGGCGGCGACCGCTTCCCGGGTTAGGTCGTCCTGGGTTGGCCCCAACCCCCCGGTGGTGAATATGAAGTCCGACCGTCCCATCCCGGTCGTGAAAGCGTCGGTCAGCATTTCCAGATTGTCCCCGACTATGGATACCCATTGAAGCTCGATGCCCAGGGGTGGAAGGCGCCCGGCAATCCAGGCGGCGTTGGTGTCGGTCAGTTCCCCCATGAGCAATTCGGTGCCAATAGAAAGGATCTCGGCTTTCATGAGGTCGCTCCTGTGGTCGACGGGTTATCCTCGGGGCCGTTGAGTTGGCCGCCTGACAGGTTGTGGTGAAGTTGGATACCTGCTATCCGCCCTGCCGGGTATGGAGGGGATCAGTGGCGAAACCAATCAGGGTGTCGGTCCATTCTTTCGGTATGGCAAACAACCGGTCGTTGTCCACCACCCGGGCGTAGCGGTATTGGCCATCGGGGGTCAGTGTCCCAAGGTTAAACTCTATGATCGGGTGCTCGCCTTCCCGGCCCAACCTGACCGAGGTTTCCGGCGGCTCAAGGCCGTACATGCCAGGGTCGTCCAGCAGTTCCGACACGACGTCGTGGGCACGGGGATAGGAGAGAAACTCTGGAATGCCTTCCCACTGCTCATCGGACACCAATATCTCGGTGTCTTCCAGTGCGAACCACCGGAATGCACGGTCCCGGTATCTCCGACCGTACTTTACAGCTTCACCTTCACTGGTGGAGACTTCCAGGTAAATCAACGGCTGGTCCTCCAGGTCATACAGACGGGGGTAGGGAGGGTCCGAAACCAGGCCGTTGATTACGTTCCCCCAGAGGGCCGTGACCGTAAAAAGGGTGGGGCTGCCAACCAACTGGGCGTACTGATTCTTTTGGTCCGGGGTCAGGTGGCCCAGGTGGAACTCAAATTTCTGGCCACCCCTTTCGGTGACCTCCACGGTCGTCTGGGGTGGTTCAAGACCGTAGGATTCCGGGTTGTCTACGGTGGCGTCCAGGACCCGGTTAACCCTCGGCCCGCTGAGAAGCAGAGGGGTGCCGGCCCACTTGGGGTTGAAGACGGGGACCTCCGGGTCTTCCTGGATATACCAGGTGAAACCGCCCGGCTTGCGGTCATAGTCAACGCGCTGGCCGCCGTGCGTGACCGCGATGTGCATTATGACATCGTCGTCGATGCGGTACATCCAGGGCTGGTCGGGATTTGCGGTGCGAGTCTTCGTGGCCTCAACGACCAGGAAAGTCCCGCCGACGATCACCAACAGAGACACTAATAAAATTGAAAGTCTGAGATTCATTCTTGGTCAACCGTGGCTATGATGAAAGATGGCCGGGATTGCCCGGGAGTGCTCAACTGGATTCGCAGGGTGTCATCTCCGGACCCACCAAACCAGGCCCGCGGCCAAAGCCAGCAGCCCGGGCAGCATGAACCAGGACGACCATTCAACGAATTTGCGCTGGTTTCGATTCAGGTAGAACTCTCGGAAAGTGAGGGCTTTGGGTCGGATCGACACCAGAGAGTAGTCCCCGAGCAGGTAGTTGGCGGAGTTTAGGAAAAAGTCGACGCCGCTGCCCCGAGGGTTGTCCAGGGAACCGTTGGAGATAAAGTCCGAGTCGCCGAAAAAGATCATGCTGGAGATTTCGTTTTCGGCGGGAGCCTCGGTCAGAGGAGGCGTGCCGACCGGCCCGGCCGCCTGAATGTAGGCCACTGGGGAGAAAGGGCCGGCGGGGTCGGAATTCTCGCCGCCGTCCTTAATCGGATCGGTCCGTTCGATATCATCAATCAGGAAAGCTTGGCCCGAGGTGAAAGCCAGCGGAATGGGCAGCCGGGCGGGGTCTTCCGAGGTGCCGATGGCCGCAGCCCCCGGCATAAACGTGTCTCCCAGCGGGTTGCCCCTGGGGGAAGTGATATCCACGAGGGCTTTAAGGATGGTCGGCGGCAGCTGCTCTACAGCCTGGGCCGGCAGGTCCAATATGTTGGCAAACGTCAGTTGCAAAGTTCTGGGTTGGCCTTGCGGGGAACGAAGCTCGTCCCGCACGTAGCCTTCTGTCACCAGTACGCCCCAACGGCTAAAGAACCGTCGGAACGACTCCGGCGTCGTGTGCGGCTCGGCCAGAACGATCAGGCGCCCGCCCTCCCGGCGAGCAATCAGCGATCCCTGCTCGTCGGGGTCCTCAGTAAGTCCTTGAAGGTACAGGTCCAGCTCCAGGGCGTGGCCGTCGGGCAACTCTGAGGTTGGCCGGGCTACGACCACCAGGGCAGCCTCGGGCAGGCACCCCGGCTGCTCGGATTCGCAATAACCGTTGGGCACTGAGACCCTTTCTTCGCCGGCCGGCCACCTGAGTGTCCGCGCCTCATAGTTTTCGGCCTCCAGCCATTCCCGCACCTGGCTGTAGCCCTCAGCCGTGCTTTGGTCGATGCTGCGCTCGCCGTGGCCGGCCAGGAAGTAGACCGTTTTCCGGTCCTGCCCGCCCACTACCAGGATACTGGTCACCAACTCCTGCTCCAGCCGGCTGTTGGAGCGGTCGGTAGGCTCGATGTTCCGTACTACTCCAGACTCCAGCCCTTCGACCACGATGGTCTCCGTTATAAAGGCGGTGGGAATCTCTCCGAAGTAGTTGCGAACTACGTCCGGTTCCAGGTCCGGGTCCTTAAACTCGTAGAAAAACTTGCTGGGGCGCTTGGACTTGAAGTCCCGGAAAGTTTCCTCCACGGTTATCCGCCGGACCATTGCCTCCAGGTTGTCCCCAGCGTCTTCCTTGAAGAATGCCGTGACCTGGATGGGGTCTTCCAGGTTATCAAGCACGTCCTGGGTCCTTTGGGCCAGGCTGAACTGGTTGGTTGCGGTGAGGTCTATCCTGCTGTTGTTTTCAAAGGAAATGATGCTGACCACCACAATGATTCCGGTGAAGGCGGCGACCATGATGGTCGAGTTCACACCGTAGCGGCCTGTACGGCTGATAAACGCCGCGAAAACGGAACTCAGGGAGATAAGGCCAATCAGCCCGATAAGAAAGACCCCAATCCCTACATTGATGAATCCATAAAGGCGCATCGACGGGACAAAAGCCACCAGGCTGATGCCAGCAACCAGGGCTATGATGCCAGCCAGCACCATCGGCGCGCCGAAAGACGCAATGGTACCCAGGGCCGGTTCTATGAAGCTGAAAAGGGTGCGGGAAAGCTGATCGTCGGCCTCCGGCGCCGAATCGGTCGTTTGCTGCTCTTCGCCAGTCTCAGGGGCCGAAGCGGCCCGGTGCCGCGGCGAGCGGCGGCGCCAGTCCGAGGGTTGGTCGCTCATATTAGCGCCACCTCCGGATTTCCAGGGCCCGGATTGTCAGGAACAGGAAAAAGGCTATGAAGCAGATGAAATACACAACGTGCCTGGTGTCGATTATGCCCCGCTCGAAATCGTCGAAGTGGCTTTTGATTCCCACCTGCCCAATTATGTTGGAAGCGGTGGTCCCAAGAGAACCCGACGCAGCCTCGGCGAAGTACAACACCAGCAGAATACCCATGGCGACCGCAGCCGCAACAATCTGGTTGCTGGTCAACGTGGATGTCAAAAGGCCGATGGCGAGGGCGGCGGCGCCGTAGAGGACAAGCCCCAGGTATCCGGCGTAAATGGGACCCGGATCCGGGTCTGCATAAATCACCAGCAGCACGGTGTAATAGAGCGTCAACACCAGGGTGCCCAGCAGAAAGACCATGCTGGCGAGGTATTTCCCGATCACCACTTCCCAGTCCCGCACCGGGGATGTCAACAGCAATTCTATGGTCCCCAGCTTTTGTTCCTCAGCCATCAGCCGCATGGTCAACACCGGGGCCAACAAGACCAGAACGATTGTGGCGCCTTGGAAGAAGGTGCTCAATGAGGCTTCGGGGAAGGGTTCTCCCAGGTCCCGGACAAAGAAAAATCCGGCCAGGGCCAGGAAGATTGTTCCTATGATATAAGCTGTTGGGCTGCTGAAGTAGATTTGTATTTCTTTCCAGGCGACGGCCTGGACGGCGCGCATCCCTACAACTCCTCGTGGGTCGTTAGTTTCAGGAAGATTTCTTCCAGGCTCATGCCAACCATTTGCATGCTCAACAGGCTCCAGCCGTTAGTGACCACGGCCCTGGAAATTTCATCGCGCAGGTCTTCGCCCCCTTGCGCCTGGATGAGGTAAATGTTCCGTCCCTGGTTTGACCGGTAGGCAACGTCGCTGACGCCTTGAATTTTGCCCAGAGCGGGCTGCACGTCCTCCCTGGGGCCGCTCACCTCAACCTCCAGGCGATTCACTCCCTGCAGCCGCTGGGCCAGGTTGTCCGGGGTGTCCTCCGCCACGATTTTGCCCTCGTGAATGATCATCACCCTCTGGCAAATCATGCTAACTTCGGGGAGGATGTGGCTGCTCAGCACCACGGTTTGAGCCTTGCCCAGGTCCTGAATCAAGCGCCGGGTCTCCACTACCTGGATGGGGTCGATTCCAATCGTCGGCTCGTCCAGAACCAATACTTCCGGTTCGTGGATGATGGCCTGCGCCACCCCAACCCGCTGTCGAAAGCCCTTGGAGAGCTTGCCGATGATGGTCTTGTGGTAGTCGCCGAGGCGGCAAATGTCCACCACCTCGCTCACCCGGCGTTTGATGTTCTTTGGCGGCATTCCCCGCAGCGTTCCCATGTACTTCAAATAGCCGGAAACGGTCATGTCGGTATACAGGGGCACTGTTTCCGGCAGGTATCCGATTTTGCGCCGGGCCTGGAGGGACTGCTCCACGACGTCGAACCCGTCCAGCAACACCTTTCCCCGGGTGGGAGGCATGTAGCCGGTGAGGATGCGCATAGTGGTGGTTTTGCCGGCCCCGTTGGGACCTAGAAATCCAAGGATTTCACCTTTCTCGACGCCAAAGTTGACGTCTTGGATGGCTAGGTTAGGGCCGTAGAAATGGGTCAGACCGGAGGCCTGGATCATCATAGGGGCATAGTCCTGCTCAGCGAGGAGATTGTCCGGACCGTCGTCCGCAAGGTTTCGACGGTCCGTAAAACTGTCCTAAATTGTGCATCGTGATTAGTGATGATATTCTAATCCCTTGGGTTTGCCAAGGCATTCAGTCCGCGGCAGTTACTAAACACTACGCTCGGGCGTCGGATTCAGTTCTTTTGGAGGCCTATTTCAGGATGCACCTGGTTATCGACGGTTACCGCGGAGACGAGGCGAAAATGTGGGACAAGCAACGCCTGGAGACGTTTCTGCTCGAGCTTCCCGCCACTTTGGGCATGACCAGAATCACCGAACCCGCGATTCTGGATTACGATGCTCCGAAACCGGAAGATTCGGGAATTTCAGGTTTTGTGATTATCGCTGAAAGCCATATCAGCGTTCACACTTTTCCCCGAAAGAGCTACGTGAACATAGATATTTTTTCATGCCAAAGCTTTGACAAAGACGCGGCCCTGGCGCGGGCCAAAGCCCTTTTCGACCTGGAAGAAGTGCAGACCTGGGTATTGGACCGGGGCCTGGAATGGTTGGACGCTCGGGCGGGCGCATTGGAGACCCAGCACCAGAGGGCCGAGTTGGAGAAAGGACTTGCCGGAGTCTGACCCGGGCAAAATTCCCGAGGTCCCGTTTAACTTTCTGGCCCTTAACTATGACCAAAGCCGGCTGGACCAGGCAAGGGTGGTCCTGATTCCGGTCCCTTACGACAGCACCACGTCGCTGAGAACCGGCGCCCGGGAAGGTCCCAACGCCATAATCCAGGCGTCCAACGGCCTGGAGGACTATGATTGGGAACTGGATCTGGACGTGTCCGAATTGGGAATCCACACCACCGCAGCGTTGGAGCCGCACATGGGCGGCCCCGAGCAGATGCTGGAGCGGGTGAAACGGGCAGTGGCCGCACACGTAAGCTCCGGCAAAATTGTCGGACTGCTTGGCGGAGAACACTCCCTGTCCGTAGGCGCCGTGCAAGCACACCTCCAGGCTTTTCCCGGTCTGTCGGTCCTGTACCTTGACGCCCATGCGGACCTTCGCGATGAATTCATGGGCACGCCCTGGGGCCACGCGTCGGGCGCCAGGCGTATCCACGAATTATGCCCACTGGTTTGGGCCGGGGTCCGCAGCGCTTGCCAGGAGGAGCGGGACTTCATCGTCTCGCGGCAGTTGCCCGTCTTCCGGTGGCCTCCGGAGGGAGACCAACAGCGATACAATTCCGATGTGGTGAGCCGTCTCAGTTCCCCGGTTTACATAAGTGTCGACTTGGATGTGCTGGACCCTTCACTGATGCCGGCCACGGGCACGCCGGAGCCCGGAGGTATGGACTGGCATCAGCTTAACGGCCTGCTCCGGGCCGTGGCGCAAACGCACCGCATAGTTGGCTTCGACCTTTGCGAACTTTCCCCGGGAGAGGGTCCACCGGCCTGCTCCTACACTGCGGCCAAGCTGGCGTACAAGCTGGCAGCTTACGCAGTTGGGTCGAGCGAGTAGCATTTCGGGTATTGGTCTGTGTGGTCTGACATTGTTATCGACCCGGCGGACTCACGTTTTGGCAACAAAGGAGTCCGGATTGTGTGATTCCGGGCCGGAGCGCATCTGAGCGAATGAGCGCGTCCTTTCGATTGGGTAGAATCCTGGGCATCCCGGTGGAAGTCAACATCACCTGGATCCTCATTTTTTTGCTGATCACCTACCTGGTCCGCGAAATGTTCGGCCAATCCCAACCCTTTTGGACCCCGGTGCAGTTGTGGGGCATATCCCTGCTCACTGCGCTGCTGTTCTTCACGTCGGTGTTGGTGCACGAGTTAACCCATAGCGTGGTTGCGGTGCGAATGGGGATACCGGTGCACAAGATTACCCTGTTTATCTTTGGAGGGGTGTCCCAACTCGCCCACGAGTCCCGCCATCCCCGCTCGGAATTCACCGTTGCAGTGGTGGGACCCCTGAGCAGCCTGGCTTTGAGCGGCCTTTTTGCCGGATTGTGGTTTCTGTTGGACTCAGCTTACCCGGGCGCCGGCTCCGTCTGTTTGTTCCTGGCCTGGGTCAATCTGAGCCTGGCGGTGTTCAACATGCTGCCGGGATTTCCGCTGGACGGGGGCCGGGTGCTCCGGTCGGTCGTGTGGGGCATAACCGGGAGCTACTGGCGAGCCACCCAGGTAGCGGCCAGGGGAGGCCAATTGCTGGGATGCGTGATGGTGGTGGGCGGAATCCTGATGGCGTTCAGATTTGGAGGATTCCAAAGCGCCTGGGTCACGCTGGTCGGCCTGTTCCTGTTTTCCGCCGCAACCTCCGGTTACCGCCATGAGCGTATAAGGGAAGGTCTGCGGCGCTACTCGGTATCCGACGTAATGTCCAGGTCTTGGGCGGCCCTGCTAGGCGACACCCCACTCGACAGTCCCGTCCTGGCCAGGGATTTGTTGGGCCGCGAGCAATTCGTGGCGGTAGTGGTCAATGGAAGGATCGCGGGCACGCTGTCCCGACGCCTTGTGGACGGGATTCCCCGGGCTCAGCGGGTCAACATGACCCTGGCGGGAGCTATGCTCCCCCTGGCTTACGCGCCCCAGGTGTCGCCGGGAGATTCGCTGGCCGACGCCTTGGAAATGATGGAAGACCGCGGCCTGGGCGGGATGGTGGTTACCGATAACGGTGAATTGGTGGGTCTCGTCACCAGAAGAGACATCCTGGGGGTTACCGCCCCCAACCGCACCCGGCGATTTTTCTGGCGGCGTCGCTAAACCGCCGCGGCTCGGCTGCCTTTGGCCTGTGCTAAGATGTATAGGCAGTTACTGCTTTGTAGATCCCATTTGAGGTGACCGATGGCGCCCCACGGTTTCATTTACCTGGACCATGCCGGGACGACTCCTACCGACCCCAACGTGGTGGAAGCCATGCTGCCGTATTTCACCGAGCGTTACGGCAACCCATCCAGCATCCACACCGTGGGCCAGGAGGCCCGGTTTGCGCTGGATGAGGCCAGGGACCGGGTGGCGGCAGTACTCAACTGCCGGTCGCGGGAAATCGTGTTTACCGGCGGCGGCACCGAGGCGGACAACGAGGCGATATTTGGGGTTGCCACCGCCTTGCAAGAGAGCGGTAAACACGTGGTCACCTCCAGCGCCGAGCATCATGCCGTGCTGCATGCCTGCGAGCACCTGGAAACGCTTGGGTTTGATGTTACGTACCTACCGGTGGATTCCTACGGGATGGTGCAGCCGGAATCTGTGTACAACGCGGTTACCGGCAAGACCACTCTGGTCACCATCATGTACGCCAACAACGAAATCGGAACGGTCAATCCCATCGCTGATATTTCCCAGGCGATCAAGCGCAAGGCCGGGGAGTTGGGGCGCACCGTTGCGTTCCATACCGACGCCGTCCAGGCTGCCGGGTTTTTGGACCTGGACGTGCAAGCCCTGGGCGTGGACCTGATGAGCCTGTCGGGTCATAAAATCTACGGTCCAAAGGGTACAGGCATTCTGTTCATCCGGCGGACAACACCCTTCCTGCCCATGATTCTGGGCGGGGGCCAGGAGCGGGAAAGGCGGGCCGGCACCGAGAATATACCCGGCATCATCGGAATCTCGGTGGCTTTGGAGGCCGCAAACCGGCAAAGGTTGGAGCACGGCGCTCATTGCCAGGCCTTAAGGGACCGGATTATTGACCACATCACCACCCATGTGCCTAGGATTCGCCTCAACGGCCACCCATCCCAACGGCTGCCCAACAACGTGAATTTCTCCGTCGAAGGGGTGGAAGGAGAGCCGATCTTGCTGGGGTTGGACATGGCGGGCATAGCGGCATCCAGCGGCAGCGCCTGTAGTTCGGGTTCCCTGGAACCGTCCCACGTCCTGCTTGCTTTGGGACAATCAGCGGAGGTGGCCCGGGGCAGCCTGCGGATTACGTTGGGAAAATACAACACCAGCGAGGATGTTGACTACTTGCTGGAGAAACTCCCCGAGTTGATTGAAAAACTCCGAAAGCTCCCTTCGATAGCTACTTCCGGAATTGCCTCCTGAATCCGGTGAATCGATTCCTTGCGTAACGTCAGGGGACACTACTAAGGACGGTATTCCAATGATTTGGGTCGGCAAAATCACCAGCGTCGCCGCTGTAGCCGTTCTGCTGGCGTTAATGCTGGCGGCCTGCTCCGAGGCATCTTCTTCGTTTGGCAGGCCTTACCGCGGCCGATCACTCGATGTTAGCGTCGTGGACCTGCAACGGTTGCCGGTGCTCCAGTATTCCAACGAATACGGGCAAGGCAGCGTGAGCCATCATCGAGTTGTCCCGTCGGAACAAGGCATGGAGTTGGTGTTGATTCGCCTGCAGGTTGCAAATTACACCGCGACGAACCACCTGCTAACCATTGACCGCCAGGGGGCCGAGCTTCGAGACTTCGAACAAGGCAAATATTTGCCATTGGACGTGGAAGCCCAGGGGCAAAGTTGGTCCAAGTTTGAAGAAGGTTGGGGTTGGGCAGACAACGACAGTCTGCCGGTTTCCCTCACCGAATCGGCGAACGCCTCAAAACCCGACCCGCCCAATTGGGACCCCCGGGATGTCAGGAAGATCGTGTTGACCGATGGGACAGTTCCCCAGGGAGAGGGCTTTCTGACCGGGGCCTTTGAACTGCAGCAAGGATTTGGAATCGACGGTTGGATGGTCTTCGAAGCCCCCATGGGTTCCAAGTTTCGCCAACTGCGGTGGCAAGCCGGAGATACCGTCACCATTCCGTTCTAGCCTCTACCCATCTACTGACCTGCCTATGGCCTGGGTTGGTGCAACTCTCCCCTGTCTTGGTGTTGCCTGAATGGGACCGGAAGGACCGGGCTGTTCGTTGCCAGGAAACATCGCCGGGACACCCCGTCTGGAAACACCCTCGGAAACCCTGCTGGTAAACCCGTGACGAAACGTAGGGAGTGGCCGCTGCCGTGGTAGAGGGCCGGTCAGAAAATTCAGGGCCGCCGGTCTGGAGAAGGCTCTTCCACCTGACTGTCGGCTCGGTTATTCCGGTTGTTGGAGTCTTTGCCGCCGAACTGGCCATGGTCATAGGCCTGGCGCTGCTTACCGTTGGCGGTTTCGCCCTGGACCTGGCCAGATTTCGCCTGGATTGGCTTAACCGGCAGTTCCTCCGTTGGTTTTCCTATATCCTGAAAACGGATGAAAGCCACCGCATAACCGGAGCCACCTACATGCTGCTTGCCGCGTTGGTGGTGTTTGGGCTCTTTGGCCGGACCACGGCGGTGGCTTCAATGCTGTTTCTTTCCCTGGGCGACCCGGTGGCTGCGCTGGTCGGCGTCCGCATGCCAGGGCCCAGGGTATTCGGAAAATCGCCGGGTGGGACCGCCGCTTTTGTGGCGGTAACCTGGATAGTGGTGGGGGTCCTGGTGGTCTCAGGCGTGACGGAGTTTCACCGGGGGTTGTTGATCGGGGGGGTAGTTGCGGCGCTGGTGGAGTTGGTTCCAACGCCGTTGGACGACAACCTGACCGTTCCCATCGCCGCCGGTTTGGCTATGCACTTTTTGGGGGTCTAGGGATACGGGCGCGTTGTAGCCGGGGGCAATGATCGGGCGCTGGAAAATGCCCGCGAGATGTGGACCTGCGGGTTTGCGCCGGTTTAGCTTGGCGACCCGCTGTACTGGACCACCTCGGCCCGCTCTCTCTGGAATTTCAGATAGGCAGCTTTTCGCATGGAAGGGCGGTAGGTCTTAACAACTTCCTTCGCTCTCACTGCCCCCTCGGACATCAGGTCTATGGCGACCATGGCCATGATTTTAGCCGGGTTGATCACCGCCTGTTCGAAATCCTGAATCGCGTATTCCTTGCTGTGGCCGGCGCCGGTGGCCCCGCCCGTGTAGGGATGGCATACCGGCATCATCTGGCTGAGGTCTCCCATGTCCGTGGACCCGCCCCGATTCCGCCGCGCCGGGATCACCAGAATCGACGATTCTCCGAGAAGGTCGGCAGCGTTTTCGCGGAACAACTCCTGCATCCTGTTGTCGTGGCGCAAGGGCAGGTACCCGGGGATGTTGGTGATGCTCACCGAAGCGCCCACGGCCAATGCTCCAGCCTTGAAGCACCGGTCCACGACGGCAGAGTTCTTGACCACGGCTTCGGGGCTGCCTGAACGGACGCGCCACTCCAGTCGCACATCTGCGGGGACCGCGTTGACTGCCTCTCCGCCCTTGGTGATGATTCCGTGAATGCGGACGGTGTCCTGGGCCAGATGGGTCTCCCGGTTCGCGTGGATCGCCTGTAATGCAAAGCTGGCTGCGTTGAGGGCGTTGATTCCCAGGTGGGGAGCGCTGCCCGCATGGGCGCCGCGGCCGGTGTACTCGACAAATTTGACCACGTGCCCGTTGCTGGTGCCTCCCACGGCGAATTTTCTTTGACCCATGTCGCTGGCGGTGTGGCACATCATGGCCAGGTCCACGTCGTCGAACTCGCCCAACCGGATAAGCTCCTGCTTGCCTCCCAGAAGCTCCACCCGGCCCTCTTCCCGCAGTTGAAGCCGCTGCTCGACGTCTATGAACTCCTCGGCCGGAACAGCGAAGGGGACAATTTCGCCGGACAATTGACTGAGCACTTCCGGAGTGAGCAGCCCCATGGACGCGCCGAACATCATGCCGATCTGGCAGTTGTGGCCGCAGGCGTGGGCTGCGCCGGTGCTGCCGTCGGCGAAGGGGTGTTCCTGCACCACCAGGGAGTCCAGCTCACCCAGGATTCCCAGCCTGGGGCCCTCGCCGGCGCCGCCAACTATCTTACCCTTGACGCCGGTCAGCGCCAGCCCTTCCCGGTGTTGGATGCCCAACCGGCTGAAGCCGTCGGCCACCAGGCGGGCCGTCCTGATCTCGCTGAAGCCAACTTCCGGGTGGGCCAGGATGTCTTTGGCCAGGTCTATGAGTTCGACCCGGTGGGCCTCGATGGTCCCGCAAGCTTTTTGTTTGAGTTCGGCTACGCTTAACATAACGATCCTACTCGGGCCCGAATGTGTCTTCCCGGGCAAGGCTCCGCAGGAATTGCAGGTACTCGGGCCTGGTCATGTTGGGCCGGTGGCCCCCTACAATCTTCCCTCCCATTGCCGCCCCGTCGGCCAGCAGGTCCACTGCGGTGGCCGCCATGGCCTTGGCGGCAGTAATTACCGCCAGCTGGTAATTCCCGACAACGTAGTCGGCGCCGTGACCCAGGCCCGTGGCCCCGCCCACGTAAGGGTGAATGGCCGGCATGAGCTGGCTGATGTCACCCATGTCGGTCGAGCCGGTGCGGTGCTCCACATGGCCCACGTTTTCCCGGCCAACCAAAGCCTCGGCATTCTGTTCGAACACCCCGGCCATGGCCCGGTCCTGGGACAACGGGAGGTAACCGGGGATGGTCTGTATCTTTACCTGGGCTCCTACGGCCATGGCCCCGGCTCGCAGGGCCCGGTTCACCTTGTGGTCCGCGTCGGTGATGGCTTCAAGGGTACGGCCCCGGACGAAGGTCTCCATGCGGATGTCGGAAGGCACGGCGCTGACGGCCTCGCCCCCCTTGGTGATGATTGGGTGAACCCTGATGGTGTCCTCATCGCGGAAGGTCTCGCGGTTGTAGTGGATGGCGCTGAGGGCCAGAGTTGCCGCATTGAGGGCGTTGATTCCCAGGTGCGGCGAACCGCCGGCGTGGGCCCCCTTGCCGATGAACTGGATTTTCTTGGCAACGGTGCCGTTGTTGGTGCCGCTCATGCAAATCTGCTGTTCGTAGGAGTTGCTGGTGGTGTGCACCATCATCGCCAGGTCCACGTCGTCAAACTCGCCCAGCTTGACCAACTCCGGCTTTCCACCCAGGAATTCGATCTTGCCATCTCTTCTGAGACCATCCCGGTACTCGATCTCGATGTATTCTTCAGCGGGAACGGCCATCAACGCCAACCGACCGCTGAGTTCGGGCAACACATCAGGTTGCCCCAGGCCGATTGCTGCGCCAATCATCATAGCCACCTGGCAGTGGTGGCCGCAGGCGTGGGCCGCTCCGGTGGATGCGTCGGCATGGGGGTGTTCGCTCACGATTAGCGAGTCCAGTTCGCCTAGCACCGCCAGAGTAGGGCCGGGAGTCCCGCCCAGCAGCTCGCCGCGGACGCCGGTGATCCCCAATCCGGCGCGAAACGGGATGCCCAATTCGGCGAATTTCTCGCTGACCAACCGCGACGTCTTGACCTCTCTGAAACCCGGTTCCGGGTTTTTCAGGATAGTCTGGGCTAAACCGATAATCTCATCAGCCCTGGAGTCAATTTCGCGGAAGGCCAGGGCTTTAAGTTCTTCTTTGGAAGGCATTGAGTAAACCCCTCCTTTGGGCTTTCCAGATTTTAGCAGACGAGGGTTGGATTGAATACGCACTTGCGCAACCGGCCCTGCGCCGCCGACGCGGTATAATCTTGGAATCATGCCGGTAAAAGTAGTCATTGCACCCCAGGGTTTCAAGGGAGGCATCTCCGGGTTAGATGCGGCGCGGGCAATCCAGCGCGGAGTCCTGGCTGCCCAGCCTGATGCCGAGACGGTGCTGGTTCCCGTGGCGGACGGCGGGGACGGCACTCTGCATGCCCTGGTGAATGCCACCGGTGGCCAGATATTCACCAGCCGGGTTACCGGGCCCTTGGGCGCGCCGCTGGACGCTAGTTGGGGAGCCATGGGCAACGGCCGGACCGCCGTGGTGGAAATGGCCCGCCCATCTGGTTTGGCTTTGGTGCCGCCGACCCTGAGAAACCCCCGGGCCGCCACGACCAAGGGGGTCGGCGAAATCATCAAGAAGGCGTTGGACCAGGGATTCAAGGAGATTATAGTTGGCTTAGGCGGCAGCGCCACCAACGATGGCGGAGCGGGCATGGCCGCGGCCCTGGGCGCCAGGTTCTTGGATTCCGGTGGCGTCCCATTGGAAGACGGCGGTGCGGCCTTGAGCCGGTTGGACCGGATCGACGCGTCCGGCCTGGACCCCAGGCTGAAGGATGCGGCAGTAATCGGGGCAACCGACGTGACCAACCCGCTCTGCGGACCAACCGGCGCGTCCGCGGTGTACGGGCCGCAAAAAGGCGCTACGCCGGAGATCGTGGCCCAGTTGGACGCGGCCCTGGCCAACTATGCCGCAATCGTCAAACGGGACCTGGGGAAAGATGTGCTCGATTTGCCCCGCGCCGGCGCTGCCGGCGGCCTGGGCGCCGGCCTGGTGGCGTTTTTAGATGCAAACCTGCGCTCGGGCATCGACATGGTCTGCGATGCGTTGGGGTTAGACGCCTCTTTGGAAGGCGCTGACCTGGTGATTTCCGGTGAAGGCCGGGCGGATGGTTCCACCGTGTACGACAAAGCCCCGGTGGGTGTGGCCCGCTGGGCACAGGCCAAGGGTGTACCGACCATCGTGCTGACCGCCGGGTTGGGACCAGGTTACCGGGAACTCTACAAGCACGGCGTCGGCGCAGTGGTCACCATTGCAGACCGTCCCATGAGCTTTGCCCAGAGCCTGCGGCGAACCGGAGAACTGTTGGAAACCGGCGCGGAAACCGCCGTGAGGTTGATGGCCCTGGGGCTTGGGAAACGCGAGCGTGACGGCCAGCCCACCGGAGATTAAATCCGGCTGGCGACGGGCGGGCAAACCTTGGCAGGCCAGGGACGCGGGACGGCCAACCCGGTGGCTATTCCTTGGGAATTGGCGACTATTGGTCGAACTCCATTATCGGCCGGACTTCCACCGAGCCTAATTTGGCGTCGGGGATCTGGGCCGCCCAGAAAATAGCATCGTCCAAATCGTCGGCTTCGATCTGTAGTAGCCTCCCAGTTGTTCCTTGGTTTCGGCAAAAGGACCAGCGGTCGGCACGGTTCCGGCGGCTTCGATCCGAACGGTAGTGGCCTGGGAAACAGGGTGAAACGCCTCGCCTCCTAACATTTTCCCTGCCCGCTTCAAATCCTGGTTGAATTTAACGTAAGCCGCCATGTGGTTGTCCCATTGGGCGGGGATCCAATTGGCTTTGGCCTTTTCTTCGGCGTAGACCAGCAGCATGTACCGCATGGTGAAGCACGAGGAGGTGTACCTGAAAGCCTACACCAACACCAGTGAAGCCAGGAGGGAACTGACGCCTACCTCCGGTTCTACAACGACAAGAGGCCTCATCAGGGCCTGGGATACCGGATGCTGGCCGAGGTGTTCCACCAGGTGACCGATGTTGGAGAAGAGGGGGTGGTCCAGGCCAAGAAGTCTCCAATAGACCAGAGGCTGGTATCATTGGCAGGAGCAGCAGGACTCTCGCTTAACTCCACCTCGATCCTGACAACTGAGCGGGTCCACCTAACCGGGTGTTGGTGGACAAAAGGCTGTATCTGCCTGAGAGTTGGACTTCGGACCCGGGCCGCTGTGCGGCGGCGGGTGTGCCGAAGGAGCGGAGGAGCTACTGCTCGAAGACGGAGTTGGCCCTGGAGATGCTGGAGCGGGCCTTGGAGCGAGGCCATCTCAGGACCGAGTAAGTTGCCGGAGACCACGCCTTCGGGATGTCGCCGTCCTTCCGAGACGCCTTGGCGGCCTTGGGGACGCTACGTGCTGGACGTTCCGGGCGGCACTACGGCCTGGCCCTTGGAACTGGCTTGGGCCAGTCCGGAATATCAGAGGTACGGGTGCCCCCACAAACCCAAGCTGCGGGATGGGCCGCGCCGGACCATGGAGCAACGCAGTGATGAGTTGCCGGATGAGGCCTGGCGGGAGATAACGGTGGCCCAGGGATCCCAGGGGCCGCGCACTTACCGGTTCAGCGCCCAGCGGGTGCGGGCTACCAAGAGGCGCAAGCCCGGCGAGGAGATATGGGCTGTCTACCGCCGGAACCTGGACGCCAGCGAGCCCCGCTACTACCTGTCCAACGCTCCCGAAGACACAACTTGGGAGACTCTGGCATACGTGGGCGGTTCCAGGTGGCGCATTGAAACGGAGTTCGAGACTGAAAAGGGCGATGTGGGGCTGGACGAATACGAGACCCGGAGCTGGGCTGGCTGGCATCACCACATAGCCATGTGCCTGCTGGGCGGAGCGTTCCTGCCGGGCTTGCAGCAGGATTGGGGGGGAAAGATGCCCCGGATCACCCGTCCGCAGGTATACCGGGTGGTGCGTGAGATGCTGCCCCGGGAGCCGTTCGGGCCGGAGGAGTTGCTGCTATGGCTGAAGGAGTCTCAACTCCGCAACGAGCGGGCGTGCCGCTCCCATGAGAAACTCCGCTCCGCCCGCCGTGAAGGCAGGATGGAGCCGCCACCATAAAGCCTTCGTTGTAATACTAGGCGTCCGTCGCGCTGGGAATCGAAGGGTTCAGCAACCCCGGCAAGGCAGGTTGGACAATCACTCTGGGGTTATGCTGTCTAGGGTTACTGCGATTTCACGGTTGGCTGACGCCAGAGTAATTCTCCCGGCGTAAACCCGTCCCCGTTGCAGGTGAAGGGTGGAATCTTCACATTTGATACTACAACTTACTGATACATTCACCGGACGCGGGGCTGCCCTGCGCCTTGAGCCGTCCGACGGGCAATCGACTGTGGCCCAAATCCTCGACAAGTATTTGCTGCATTGTCCGGCGGGAAGTTTGCTGAAGACCGGGGCCATCACCGAGGCTTCGTTACGTTCGCTGCGGGCGTTGCAGGACCTGGTTTATGCCTGTGATGACCTGGGTAAATTGACCGGTATGTTTTCCGGGATCGCTTTCAAGCAGCAGGGGCGAGGGGTCAGTCTGGAGCAGCCGCCGGCTATTCAAATGGCCCTGGTTGAGGAAAAACAGGTGCCCGTAATTGACCTGGTTTTTGACCGCACCAATGTTTCATACGAGCGCAATTGGGCCGGATTTCATCGCCGCCGGTGGGAAAACAACCCTGGCCTTTTCGCATCCTTTGTTCAGGCCACTCTGGAAGAAGCTCTTGGTATTGAGGGAGCGGAGGACGTGCTCCGGCTGGATTCGGCGGAGCGCCAGTTGAGGTTTCTCAAGGCCCTGGGCCGCCGTATCTGGGACAGCGATTTCGAGAATTATTCCCGGTTCACCGGCGACAAGCTGATGTTCAAGACCGGCGATGAAACGGTGTGGAACATTGCCGACGGCGCCGGGGGAATCTGCACCGAGAAGGTACAGGCGTTGAAGTTCCTCACCGACCACTACGGCCTGGAGTCCGAGTACCTTATCGGTGGTGACAACGCTCGCGAGCCCGTCCCGGTGAACAAGCTGCGGGAAATGCTGACCACCTTCGATTTCCGATTTGCCAGGCGGTATATGCGTTACTGGCAGCACGCCGCCCTGTTGTACCATGTGGACGGCGTTCCGGTCCTGGTGGACGCCACCAACGGCAACATCCCTTTCCTGTTCCTTCAGGGCGCGGATGCGGAACGGATGCTGGGCTACGATGGCAAGACCTCGGTAATGGTCAGGATGGTGGAAGCCGAAGAGGACTATTACTACCACCGGGTGCCCCAGGACATACCGGAAAACCTGTTTTTTGCCCTGGAGGGCTGGCTTTCCGATACCGACATGGTACAGGTATTTGAGAATGAGCTTGGCCTGTATTTGTCGGAAGAGTTCTACGTCACGCCGCTGCCTTACCGCAACGGGAAAGAATACGGCCGGCTGCGTCAGGAATATCTCGGCATCTGCCGCCGGGCCAATTTCCAGTGCGAAGTGAACCGCGAGTGGACGCTGGAATCACCGCTGGGCCGGGAATTGACGTCGTACAACCCACAAGTCGCCGCAAAAGTGCTGGATGCCAGAGACCACTTGCTCTATCGGTATAATGAATGGGACCGGCCGGGCCACGACGCGGGGCTGGTGGTGATCAGGTTGGCTGCCCCCGCTAGTCCGGGGAAATAGGGAAACTCGGAATATGAGCGTAAACGCCAACACGCTGCCCGATAGAGCCAGTCGCTTTCCCGCCGCTGGGGATAGTGGTTGGAGTCTGCCCGCTGCTCGCAGGTTAGGCGGTCCGCTTGAACCGTTCAAGTGGCTGGCAGGGTCCGGACGGCGCCGGTCTGAGCAAGACCTTTTGCACCAAATACGGCGGTTGCACTCCGACCTGGGTTTAGATGGCTGCTCGGATACGGAATTGCGGGAATCCCTGGCCCAAATCAGGCACGACATCAAGGGGCAGCCGTCCGACGCCGACCTTGATGGCCGCTTGGTTCGGGTATTCGCCATCGCCGACGAAAGCATCCGCCGCCGCTTGGGAGTCTGGCGTATTTTCGACCCTGCCTTTGACCGTCAGGGCTTGGAAATATATTTCCAAATCGCCAGGTCCGGCTCAGGAATACCGGACCTGGATCCCGATGAACGAATCATTGTTGATACCCTGCGCCACATACAGAACATAGGCCGGGGCCGGTACGGGTGGGATGTTATGCTGCCCGCCGAGTTTTACCGGGCGGTAGCCTGCAAGGATACCGGCAATCTACTGCCATTCCAGACCACCGACGAGCAGATTCTGGCCGGTTTACACCTGCTCCGTGGCAGGATTGTCGAGATGAACGCCGGAGAGGGCAAGACCGTTGCCGCCGCATTTCCCACAATAATGCACGCGGTTCTGGGCCGCTCGGTCCACGTCGTTACTGCCAACGATTATCTGGCGGGCCGAGATTGCGACCTGCTGGCCCCGGTTTATCGCTCCCTGGGTCTCAGTGTTGATGCCGTTATGGGATACATGGTCGAGGCGGAGCGTCGCGATGCCTATCGAAAGCGAATCGTCTACGGGACAATGCGGGAGTTCGGCTTTGATTTCCTGCGGGACAACATCGCTGCGTCAACAAAAGAGCAGGTCCAGACGCCCCTTCAAGTCGCCATCATTGACGAAGCGGACCAGGCCCTGATTGACGAAGCCCGTACCCCGATGATAATCGCGGGTTCCCCCCTGCTGACTCCGCAAGCCTTTAACCGGGCGACGGGTGCGGTAGCCCGGTTAATTTCCCTCCAGCATGGATTGTTCGGCGAATTCCGGTCTAAACTGGATAAGGAACCGCCGGACAGCAAGGCTTACGCCACCCTCCTTGGACAGGCCCTGCTGGCCCAGCCGGACAATGATGACCTGCGGCAGATGGCGGCAGCTAATCCCCGCGCCTACCGCAGGGCGCAGGCTGCGCTTTACCCCGACGGCTCCGACTACCCGGACGAATCCCTGACCTCGGATTTGTTCTATGTAATTGACACGGAAGAGCGATTTGTAACCCTGACTGCCAAGGGCATTGACGTTCTGGAAAAGCGTTTGGGGGCCTTCTATTCGGACGGGCAATCGGTTGATTCTGGGGAACCAGCGGCAAGGTTGGACGGAGCTTACCAGTCCCTGTCCCGAAACCGTCTTTTCCGGGTCAATTTAGCGAATCAGGTGTACCAATTGCTGCGGGCTAACCTGCTGCTGAAAAAAGATGTGGATTACCTGGTTACAGAGGATACCGTGGTTCTGATTGACCGCTACAGCGGTCGGCTACGACCGGACACACGCTACCAGCATGGCCTGCATCCGGCCTTGGAAGCGAAGGAATCGGTTACCGTGAACCCGGACTGTGAGAGCCTGGCGGAGATTTCAGTACAGGGATTCGCCAACCGCTACGAATGGCTGTCCGGTATTACCGGCACAGCGGTCGCCGCGGCTGAAGAGTTCCGCCGTAGGTATTCCCTTAATGTGGTCACTATTCCCACTGCCCGACCCCTCTTGCGGCAGGACTTGCCGGGCCGCGTTTACGTTGCCGGCGAGGACAAACTGGCGGGTGTCGCAGATGAGGTCAAGTTTTGGCAGCAGGTCGGGCGGCCCGTTCTCGTTGGTGTCCAGACCGTGGAACAGTCGGCACGGGTCAGCGAGCATCTGTCGGAACTAAGCATCAGCCATCAGCTGCTCAACGCCGTAACCGGACACGATGAAGCTGAGATTGTCCGGCAGGCCGGAGCTTTTGGCGCCGTTACTGTTGCTACCAACATGGCGGGACGGGGCACCGACATCATCCTGGAAGCCGACCTGGACCGGCGTATTTTGGACAACTATGCAGCCCTGCTTCTGCAGCGTCTTGCGCAGGAAAGCGCCCCGGTAGCAGTCCGGTGTTATACCGAGGAGGAAGCTGACCTCCTGGTTAAGGCGTTGACAGACATTGATGGACTGACCATCACCAGGCGAAGTTTTCGCAAATGGGAAGAAGTGACCATCGCCGGTTCCGCGCCGCCGAAATCGGTACACTCCCAGGCGGCGCCGGCCGGCTCCATAGAGTTCGGGTTGGGGCTGTACGTTATCAACGCTGAATTTAACGAATCGCTCCGGGTTACCCTACAGCTCAAGGGACGAAGCGGGCGGCAGGGCCGGTTTGGCTCCACCCGGTTCTTCTTGTCCTGGGATGACCGTAAGCTGGCTTATCAGGGAAACCGTATGGCCGGTCTGGCTGCCTGCCGGAAAACCGACGCAGCAGGACGAGTTTGCTTTGAAGGCCGCGGGGTGGAGCAATACCTTCGCCGCCGGCAGGAGGAAGCCGAAAAAGAGGAGGCCGTACAGCGCAGTGTAACGCAGGACTACGCCGCCGTGTCCGACGCGCGCACCGCAGCGTATTATCGGGCGCGCCAGAGAGTAATGTTTGCCGTGGACCTTCTCAAACCGGTCAATGCGCTGGTGCAGAACACGGCATCCCTGCTGGTCGACCGTCATTTTCCCGGCCTGGACTGCGCCGACTATGACCGGCAGTTGGTCGAAATTGTAAGCGATCTGGAGCGGTGGTACGGTGTAGAAGACCCCGGTTTGCGCGGCCTGGGGCTGGACCGGTTGGCCGGTGCGCTGGAAGAATTGCTGGCCGCCCGGCTGGAGTCGCTGAAATCTCAATTTAGTGATGGCAAGTTTAAGGAACTAGCCAGGTTGCTGATGTTGCAGTGCGGGGATGAAGTATGGAATGATTACCGGGACGGCCTGCGGTCGTTGACCATTGCTTCCCGGCTGGGAAATTATGGACACAAGTCCGCCGTGGCCGATTACATAATCCACGCCGCGGACGGGTGGAAGCGGTTCCGGGATGAGGCGGCTGACCTGTTCCTGTCCCGCCTGCTCACCTTTCCCCTGGCCCGGCTGACGGAAGAGCCGGCCCGGCCGGAAGGAATGGTAGAATTGGGCAGAGATATAGCAATGTTGGTTCGCTGACTCACGTTAGTATCGCCCGGAACCCTTCATGACGGGTGATTCTCAGCAAAAGCAATCAGGAACCGTCAAGCCCGGGTTGACAGTATCAAGTACGGAACGCCAGAGAAGAAGGAGCGCAAATGGCGCCAAAACTCCGCAGATTGAGTATGGCAATCTTCACGGGGAGCATGGTGGCTGGCTCGCCGCTCATCGCTGCTTGCGGCGGCCCTTCCTACGATGACTGGGCGGCGACCGACGGTGCGGCAGGACGGATAAACCTGGATGACGTTCAGGAGGCTTTCAAGAGTTCCGAGAGTCCCACCGAGTTCGAGCAGCGAGTTAACGAAATCTACGAGGGCGATGGAATCATCCTGATTCGCGCCTTGCAGGATGGCGACAGGTTGACTCTGGAGGGGTGGGAAGACCTGAACGGCAACAACAACATTGACAATTCCTCGGACGACCGGCTCTTTTCCATCGTCAAGGTGAACGAAGAGTACAATATGCGGGGCTACGGCGCCAACGGCTACTATGACCGGGGTTTCGGGGGCAGTGGTTTCCTGTTTGGTTATTTAATCGCCAGCAGCTTTAACCGGGGACCCTACTTCTATCACACGCCGGTAAATCACGGGCCGACAATTCGTCAGCAGCGTAGCAACTACCGCCAGTCCGGAGGATACGGTACCCAGGTTGCCCGCAACAGCCGTTACACCAGCAACCAGCGGGGCTTTGCCGGCTCCCGCTACCGGGAATCCAGCCGGAACCTCAGTCCGGGTCGGCAGACTTACCAGCAGACGCAAAAGTCCTCCGGCGCTTTCAAGTCCAGCAGTTCGGTTTCCCGTTCCCGCTTCGGCTCCTCCTCCGTGTTCAGGAGCAGCAGCGGCGGCTTCAGCGGCGGTGGCGGCCAGGTAAGGTTCAGGCGGGGGAGTGGTTCGACAAGTTCGCTATAAACGGGATTAGGTTAGTTAAGTGAGAGAGGGATACTCTGTGCACGGCGCGGGCTTTGTGCTATGGATGTCCCTGTCTGGTATGCCTCCGGACGCTTCTCTTGAAATAGCCCTGCCGGGAGACTATGCCCGTCTTTCCCTCGGCCAACTCCTGGACTCAGTGTTCCCTGAAGATGAGGACGGCCGGTTGGACGTGGAGGAAATGCTGGACGTAGTAGAGAACCCGGACTTGCCGGACATCTACGACTGCTTCCTTCCGGTTTTTGACCGCTATCGCTCAGGATTGTGCCTCCTCAAGCTGACCGGCGGCGTTGGCCGGCCGGTTCGGCTTTCCGACATTGCGTCAGACCTCCTTCAACCTGTCCCGGCTGCTTCCACCAAATTTCCAGGGGAAAAACCGGCTAGTTTCGGCCTTGAGTTAACGGTGGAGCCGGAGTATCGGCCTCTGGACTATGCCGTTTCCCAAGGGTATGCCGGCAGTGAGGATGAACTGCTGGCCTGGTTGCAATCGTGTACCCTGCTCTACTTTTTGGACAAGCACGAGTACCGGCTGCCCCCTTTGACCGAGATGAGTGAAAGCTCCCCGCTGCAGCCCATAGCCCAAAGCCTTTTTGACCGCGAATTCCTTGCCGCTTGCGGTGAAACCGGATTCCCCGAGATTACCGGGCAGGGCCGAAGGTTCATCGGCGCGCTGTTATCGGAGACCGGATCCTGCATTGACCGGTTCGACGTTTTCAAGGACGTTCTCTGGGAGGAGGATGCCGAGTCCGCCGAGTTTGACACCGGCTGCGGCGATGACTTGCGGGTGCAGGTATTTATCGCTGAGGGACTCGACCCGGTGCGGACGGTGTTCCTGTTGCGGCTCTACGACGGCACACTCGATGAATTCGCCTCAACCTGGCCGGAACTGATTGGCGATACAGAAATCTTCAATACGATACTGGAGCCGGTGGTGAACCGATTTGAGGTCCCTGAAGAGGTGATTCAGGAGATAGTAGAAGCTGGCTATGCTTGCTTGGAAGAGCGGGCTGAATCCGCCCGGGAAGAACGCGTCCAGGCGCAAATTGCCCGTCGGCTCCGGACATCCTTCGGCGAGTCCGCCGCCGCTGAACCGCCGCCCAGCTAAAAGCGCCGCCCAGCTAAAAGATTGAACCCTTTGCCTCAAAGGGCGATATCACCACGCCCTCCCGCTCTTGTGTCCCTTTCCCTGCTTTCGTACAGTTCTTTAAATGGCGAAGAACAGAATCAGCGCCGAACTGATTACCACCGTGCTCTCCACGAAGGCCATCCCGATGTTCTTCCCGGTCGCAAGTTCGTCGGACACCTTGGTGTGGGGCAGCAGAATCAGGTCAACCGCCAGCCGAAGTACGTAGAGCAGGACGAAGCCGATAATCGCAAAGACCAGGAACTCGATTATGCTGTGCTGCCAGCCAATAAAATCCCCGAACAGTGCTTTGAGCGCGACCAATCCGATGGCAATCAGGTTGCCCCCCATGACGACGCCCACCGCCATATTCCCATCTTCAATTTCGGCATGAATGTCGAAGCGAGTCGTTAGTTGGTAAAACAGGGCGAAGAGGATCAGCACTGCCAGCCCAAGGATGGAAAAGGCCAGTGCGGTATAAGCCTGCGTGATTTCGGAACCGCCACCACCACCGGAAATCGCTCCGCCAATCACCAGACCGGCCGCCACGTTCAGGCCGAATTCCGCGGCTCCGGTTCCCACGTTTTGCTCATCGATAATTTCCTTTTCGACATTGAACTTGTACAGTATCAGCCGGTCCATCAGGGGTCGGACCAGGTTAAGGGCCATAATACCGGCCAGGGAATACAAGAACACCCGAAGCACGTCAAGCCAGAATGCCTGGCTAAAGCCCAGTTCGCTGACGCTGTTCACCAGGGTAAAGGGTTGATAGATTGCCCCCAGGAAAACCAGGATTACGCCCAGCAAGTAACCCGACAGGCGCAGCGCTACCGCCAGGTTCCTTTTTTCGATGATTTCCTGGTCAATCCCGTGACGAGTCACCAGGTCCCGCGCCAGCTTAGCCAGGAAAAGTACTACCAGACCCAGGGCCACGTACACCAACCCGCGGGGAAAGAAGGTCAAGGTATCTATAAAGGCTTCCAACATTTCGCTCACTGGTTCCTTTGCTCGGATCGCTCTCCCGGGTAAAGGGTAATGTTTTCCGGGGGGATTATCTCGCTGAAGTGGGCCTCGAAAGGCATCCCTTCAAACTTGGTTACCCCCAGGGTTCGCCGCTCGTCCTCCGACAGGAACTCCCAAAGATAAAAGCCCTCCCCGTCGGTAGGCCGGTTATCCCTGAAATAAAAAGCTTCGAAACTGTTTCGGTAGAAGAAGCGTTGACCGTCTATGTCCACTGAGCGATCAATGGAGTGCTGCTCGTCCAGGGCCATCAAAATTTCCTCCGTCAACCCGATGGTTTCCGGCGCCACCGGCCGTCGGTTGTCCGTTCCGGTTATGAATAGTTCCGTTCCGTCGTCGGACCACTCCAGCCAAACCCGGCGGTCGGCGTCGGCCACTACCAACTCATGCCAGATAACGCCGTTGCCCCCGTAGCGATGCACGTTCTCCACCACGAAGTAAGCGTTGTCATATTCCAGGGCCAGACCTTGTATCACCACCACGTCGCCGACCCGGGAGTCTCGGATAGTGTTTTCAGGTGGTGAATTCCTGGGCGCCGGTCTTTTCTTACCCCTGCCGAATAGCGAACGCAACATTGCCACAGCCATCTCCCTGTTGGTTATGCCGTAGGCTGGCCGTTGGCAAAACCCCGACGATTTTACCGGGCCATGATAACCTACTGAACTTTGGCCCGGTACCTTGCCGGGGCATTTGAGCTGTTATTTGCCTGCCTGCGTCAATCTACCCCGCATATTGTAATTCTGAACTCAACCTCCGTTCTGTCACTCTGATCGGAG
This sequence comes from Dehalococcoidia bacterium, assembly GCA_965226825.1. Lineage (GTDB taxonomy): Bacteria > Chloroflexota > Dehalococcoidia > Lucifugimonadales > UBA3495 > Io17-Chloro-G2. The sequence goes on along the minus strand of CBDDED010000003.1, from coordinate 964,717 downwards.
CGAAGAATCCCGACTCTGCCCGGAAATAACCTGGAGTGGTGGAGGCTGTCAGTGGCCCCCGTTGGGATTCCTCGCCGCGCCGCTCTTCAGAATGATATTTAAAAGGCCGCAGGTATATTTCACCGATGATAGCACGGTATGCTTGGGAAATCCCCTATTGGAGCCCTTCGCGGTGGGAGCATTTGGGTATTCCTTGTCTCCTGCTCCCCTTGACCCGGCTTGCCTGGCAAGCTATCGTTGAACAGAGGTAATGGACAATGGCCTTTGTCTTTTTTATCCGAAAGTAAGGGCTTACTCGCGAGGTCAATTGATGGGTAAATTCGGAGGTTTTGGTGGAATAGTAATCGCCATATTCCTGCTGGTCTTGGGGATACTCCTGATTTCCGGAATCCTGGATTTCCTGCTTTGGATTCTAGGGGCCGTCTGCATTGTTGTTGCCATTGTGATGGGTGCAATGGCTGTTTTTGGCCAGAAAAACAGATTCTGAAGTGGACGGCCCTGCCCTGGCCTGACGCTTGGGATTGATTGCGCTGTTTCCGCCACCCGAAGTTTCTGTACAAGTCCAAACTGAGGCATGAGACATGGGAATGTTTTCCAGAATGTCCACTATTGTGAAATCAAAGATGAACCGCATCCTTGACTCCGCTGAAGACCCCGGGGAAACCCTGGATTACTCGTATGAAAAGCAGTTGGAGATGCTCCAAAACGTTAAGCGCGGCGTGGTGGAAATGGTGACTGCCAAGCGGCGTATTCAACAGCAAGCCGCCAAGGTTAAAGAGGACATTGCCCGCCTGGACCGGCAGGCCCGGCAGGCTCTGGACTCCGATCGGGAAGACTTGGCGCGCTTGGCTCTGCAGCGTAAACAGAACGCATTGTTGGAACTGCAAGGTCTGGATGAACAGATAGAGGGTATGGAACTGGAGCAGAAAAAGCTGACGGTAGCCGAGCAGCGCCTCCAGGCCAAGGTCAGCGCCTTCCGCAACAAGAAGGAAATCATCAAGGCCCAATACTCGGCGGCCCAAGCCCAAGTCCGTATCGGCTCCGCACTGGGCGGCATATCTGAAGAGATGGGAGACATTTCTCTGGCCATACAGCGGGCCGAGAACAAGACCGACCAGATGCGGGCCAAGGCCGGCGCAATTGACGAACTGGTCGCTACCGGTGTCCTGGATGACATCACTGGGCCACAGGACGACATCGAGCGGGAATTGTCCCAGATTTCTACTTCCGCAAGCATAGAGGCAGAGTTGGCCGCTCTCAAGGGCATCAGCCCTCCCGGCGGGGCGGAACCCAGGTCGCTCCCGCCGGGGCAATCCAGTGTGGATGATGAACTGTCTGCTCTCCGAGGGCAGCGTCCCTCTCAATCCGAATAAGGGGCGGAGAATTAGCTATGATTGTTCGCATTCTCAGTGAAGGTCAGTTCAACCTGCCGGGTTCGGTTATTGACGACCTTAACGAAATTGACAACCGATTGGTGGAAGCGGTGGAGTCTGAAGACGAGGAAAACTTCAACCTGCTGCTAAAGGAAATGCTGGACCTCGTCCGGGCAAAAGGTGCAGAGGTGCCAGTAGAAGAACTGGTGGAATCGGATCTGATACTGCCTGAGTCGGACCTGACCCTGGAAGAGGCTGAGCATATATTTATCGGGGACGGTCTACTGCCCGGGTAGTTCTGCTTGAATAGTGCTGCCGCGGAAAAGGGTCAACTTTTCTCTGAACAAACCGGGGGGAGCTTGCGTCCCCCCTTTCCGTCTCTTGGCGGTCTTGTCGTTCAGCCCGCGTTCGCTTTATCAGCCCTTCCATTCCACCGTTCCACCGTTGACGGCAGGATGGGACGCCGCACCGCCGCCGGGTTGATGCCGGCTCGCATCGCCGCCATTACCCCGGCAGCCTCCCAATAGTTTTCGACCAAGTGTAACTGCCCGGTCGCCCAGGGCAGAGCGGCGAGGTCGTTGCGCATCAGGTTATGATTTTCCCGCACCGCAATCACGGGTATCTTTTGCTCCAGCGCGGCCAGGGTGGGCAGGCCAATACAGCCGTCGGGTATTACTAAACAGGAAATTTCTGCGGCGGTGAGGACGCTATGGTGCATCATCCCGTTGGCGTCGGTGATGATTTTGGGGCTTTTCTGCAAGCCTTTCAGGATACATTGTAGCAGGGCCAGGGATACAGCTTCCGCAGCCATCCGGGGGTCAACGATTCCCGGGTCTTCGTTGGCGATTTCCCGGGTTTCCAACATCGGCGAGTGGGCCGAAGGAACGTCGTAAATGGTGGAAACGGCGTGGGTCAACATGGCCTCCACTCCGCCCCAAGGGTTCACCATTGCCCCCATACCATTGAAGTAGTCGGCGTGGTAACCCGGCGGCACGATGATCTGAGAAGTGATTGCCACCGCATCGTATCGGCCGGCGTACTCGTCCAACGCTTCAAACAGACAATCGAGCCCTCGCACCCGGCCGGCGGCCCGTCCCGACCTGGTGTAACAGGAATCCATCTCAAATTCCGGTCCCAGTTGAATTATCCGCGATACGGTTAGCCCGTAGGATGACCGGGCCGCGTTGACCGAGTTAATGGCGGCGTGGGTAAACAGCTCATCCTCGTGGTGGCCGATGACCACCAGCAGGCGATTGTTGCGGGCCTGCTGCAAGCCCAGGGTGCCCAGCAGCATTCGAGTGATGACGCTGCCTTCAACGTACAGGGCATTGGCGGGCAGGTCAATTATGTCCGAGGCGTTTACCACGTTAGGATGGGTTATCAGCGTGTCGCAAACGGAGGCCAGCAACGAGGCTACCGGGGCGGCGTCTCCGGCGTGGCCCCCGATTTCCGCCCCGATTCCGGTAGGGACCAGCAGGACGGCGCTGAAGCCCGCCGTATTTTCCACCGGCCGTCGAACAAACCGGAAGAGGGGCGCCGGACTTGGCCGATTCCAGCCGGACTCTGGCATAGGCTCCCAACCGGACTTCGATGGGTACTCCAGGCCGGACAGCAAGCCCACTTCACAGTGGTAACTCTTTTCGGCGGAGGTGGTTACCGCCAACCGGATTGGGATGTCGCCTTCTTCAATTTGAGCTGTAACCGCCCCACCCAAGCCTTCCACCAGATTCCGGTGTTTTGGAGAGGATGGGATAATTAACTCGCGCTCAAACAGTGCTGCCGGCATAAACTCCCCACCGCGAGGCGTAATCGGCGTAGGTGAACCGCTTCTTCAACTCCAGGGTGCCTGCCCCGGTCAGGGCATAAATCGTCGGGAGATTGACGCCGTTGAACGTATGGGCTTTAGTCATGGTGTATGCCCCGGCGTTGCAAAATACCACTTGGTCCCCAACCTCGAGGGGTTGGTGGAATCGGTACTCCCCGAACAAATCACCGGCCAGACAGGTGCAGCCGGCCAGAATATATTCCCATTTCCCCTTGTCGTCGTGCCCCACTATATCCGGCTCAAAGTCGTACTCAAACACTTCCGGCATATGGTTTACGGTAGTGTCCAGCACGGCTATTTTCTTGGCTCTGTTGGCGAAAATATCCAGCACTGTGGCAACGATGTAGCCGGCAGAACGAACGAAAGCCGCCCCTGGCTCAATAATTACCTCCAGGCCGTAGTTGCATTGCAAGAACTCGACCGCCCGGTAAAGCGGGGACAGGTCGGCCCGGGCGTCGAACAAATACCCGCCGCCCAGGTTAATCCAACTGACGCGGCGCAGCAGTTCGCTAACTTCAGTGTGGAGCCGGTTCACCGTTTCTTCCAGTTGGCTGAAATCGTCTGAATCGCAGTTGGTGTGTACCAGCAACCCTTCCAGTCCATCAAACAGATTTCGGCCACCGGCAGCCAGGGCTGTTACTTCTTCCAGGGGCGCACCCAGCTTGGAGTTGGGACGGCAGGGGTCGTACCGCTCATCGTCCAGGAAGGACAAGCGCGGATTGACCCGCAACCCACAACTGACTTTTCCCTCCAGTGCAGCCCGGTGTTGATTCCATTGGCCCACCGAATTGAAGGATATGTAGTCGCATACCTTCCCAAGTTCCGGTACATCATTGGGCCGTATGCCGGGGGTGGTCAGGTGCAGCGTACCCGAATCGGTCTCGCAGCGGTCGAGCACGGAGCGGGCCAGCCGTGCCTCGAACAGGGAGCTAACGGCAAATCCGTCCAAGTGGGGGGCCATAAACTCAAGCAACTCAGGGAGAGAGAGGGGCTTCAGGGAGTACAGTACGCGGCAGGCAGTGCGGGAGCGTATCAGTTGGGCATACCGAAGCGACCGTTTGACGGCTGCCTCGTCGTAAACGAAAGCGGGCGTTTCCAGGGATTTAAGCAGGCCAGTTATTTGCATTGTGCATTGAAAGTAAGGGCTGCTCCTGCCCTCTGTGCCTCTGCGGTTCGATGCGTTATCGCAGAGACGCAGAGATGGGGAGTTGGCTGTCGCCTAGCGCATCGGAGAGAAGGAGGCAGGCAGCATGATTTTGTTCTCCTGCCGGATGCGGCCCGGCGCGCCGGAGGGCCAGTTAGGCGTGCCGCCGGCGGCTTTCCTGACCTCGTTCCGGTGGTTCAGGTCCTTATAGGGCCAGATGTGCATCCAGCGGTTCAGGCCGCCCAACTCGGAGTGCATGGCGGCGGCGCAGGGGGAGAACTGTTCCCGCCAGGGTAGGGCCTTTTCCCAACGGCTGAGCAGTTCGGGGATTGACCCAGGCTTGTAGGTGTAGACGCGCATTTCATAGACGTCGCCCAATTCCTGGCCGCCGCCCATGGGTCGCATAAAGGACGCGGAATTCCAGATTTCCGACTGCATATCCATAACCATGCTGGTGTCACGGGGCGGCCAATTGGGGTCTTGGGCGGCTTCGGCGCGGATGGTTTCCCGCTCCAGCAGGTTCTCATAGGGCCAGACGTGTATTACCTGGTTAAGCACCCCAATGTCAGTATGCCAGAAAGCGGCCAGGGGCGAATACTTCCCTCGATGAGGGAGGGCATCGGCAAAGCTCTCCTCGAACTTGCCTACGGTGCCGGGTTCCAGGGTGTAGGTGCGAACTTCGTAGATCATGGTTTATTCTTGCAGGTTAGATTGTTGGTCACCGAGGAGTTATAGCCGGGTTATACCAGGGAAGATGGTTTGGCTTCTGCGATTTATCTGATAAGCCGCCAACTCTCAAGTCCTGTTTTGAGGCCTGTTTAGTGGAATCTTCGTTCCTGCCCTATACCTGCCATAGAGATAGCTGGTCGAAAATGCCGACACACGGTTCCTTCTGCCAACCATGGTACGTACTCGCGTCCTTGTTGGATAGTCTCCAGCAGGCAAGCTATCGGGAGGAGGTCCCGGACGGACGAACATGGCAGGGTATCTGATATGGGTTTCCAGCACGAAAAATCCGCCCGAAATGGCGGATTCTGGCCCTTGCCTAAGAGGTAATTTAAACACGAATTGTGGCGGAAATCCTCCGATTTCCGATGCTAAACAGTGAGCCGATTTTGAAACCCCTCTGGTGCTCGATTGCCTTATTATACACCGTTGACTCTCAGGCATGCACCGAATGAGATGGTTGATGCAGGGCAATCGCATTTTGACGGCACCCGTGCCCGGAGCGGCTGAGACCTCGGGATTAATTGCCACATTGGCGATGTTGTGACGCCTCGAACCACCGAAATCGACTCGCTGATGCTTAAATTCGGTGGGCATTACTGGGGTTCACAGAGGTTAAGACACCTCGACTCTCGTCTGAAAATTAAAATGCGATTGCCCTAGAAATCCGGACGGAAACCCCGATTCTTCCCAAGCCGTCGTTTGCTTACCGTCGACTGTCGATGTAATAGTGGGTTTGTGAAACGCATTTCATATATTATCATGTCGTATAAGACTGTAATACGTCTGCTTTGGGTAGTGCGAAACCCGGCCAATGACTTTCCGGCCAGACTTCTAGTATTACAACGGAACGGTCCTTCCAGAATAGGTGCGATCCTTCGCGGCCACGAGTTCCCGAGACGTCCGAATCGTTCCAGGAGCCGCATACGCTCATGGCACCCCCGCCAACAACACTTCCCACGGTAGGATCAGCGAAATCGGTCCGAAACAAGGCCCTGGCAAGCGCGTGAGCAGGTAGCCATGGAGATGTCGCTTGTTGTAATACTAGCAGTCAGTCAATCGTGTAATAAAAAGGGCAAAGACGGTGGAGTTTGGTTCAGACGCCCTGGGTGGTGCCTGACGGAAATTAATATTCCAGAGATGACTGACTACTAGTGGTCCCTGGATTTGCTCTTCCGAAATTTTGCGTTCGTGACCTCGAAGGTCCAACTTCTCTCCAGCGGCTCGGTCCTCGAGAACCTACGGTGGAGACAAGTCCACCGCCCACGAATACCGTAGCTTTTGGTGTTGATTGAGTAATAGGTATGGTGATACCACCTCTGGGGTTGGTCTTTGTGGTTGGTCTTTGTGGTTGGTCTCTGGGGTTGGTTTTTCTCAAACCGGAACGGGTCTGGTTCAAGCCGGGCGGGCAATAGCGATGGCCCGTAGCATTACTCCAGGCGCGGCGCTACGAAATCTACCACCAGTTGAGAGAGTTCCATAGCCCGTTCGGCATCGATCCGGTCGAAGGCTTCCGATGGAATCCCCCCGGGAAGGTGATGGGGGTACCTGGTGATTTCGTAGTATTTGTCCAGTTGCCTCGCCTCACTTTTGATGGTGTCGAAATACAACTCGAACAGCTTGGCATCCTCACAGAGGTCAATGAGGGAATGTCCCCAAATGTCCTCGGCGCCCCGGTGGTACAGAAACGCCTTGATAGCTTTTTCCGCGGCCTGCTGGCTAATGAAACAGGCCAGGTTAAACCGGCCGCCGTCGCTGGCGAAAACGGCGTCCTGAAGGTCTTGACGGGCCTGGCGCATCCAGCGTGCGCCTTCGGCGTGGAAATCAGGCATGGTACAAAACCCGTCCCTGTTGGCAAGCCTGGTGCAGCGCGGGGAGGGTTTGCGACAGTGTGTCGAACTCGTCGGGGGTGTAGACCAGAGTATCGAGGGCTACCTCGCTGTCCAGGTGGTAAGAAAAGAAGTCGGCGCGGCGTCCGAACGTGTACTCGGTTTTCTGGACCACCACCAGCGTTATCGCGCTCTCCGGCGTAATGTTTCCCGTGACCATGTCGCCGACCAGGATTACTCTTTCCACACCCAGGGTGGGCAACAGCTTTTCAATCCCGGCCAGTTCCCTTTCCAACATGTCCTTCCGGTAAAGCGCAAACCCTACGCGCATCGGCATTAGCGGCTCCTGTGGCTTTGAATCGGAAAACTCCGAGAACCGGCGTCTTCCGTCTCTAGCCCAGCAATATCATGTGGACTTCTTTGGGGCCGTGTACCCCCACCACCAACGTTTGCTCGATGTCGGCGGTGCGGCTGGGGCCGGTGATGAAGTTCAGGTAGCTGCCCATGTCGCCGCCGCCCCGGCCGTATTCCAGGCGGCGGAACAGGAACAGGTCGTCTATGGACTCGACCACGTCCTGGGGCCGGATAAGGGCGACGTGGATAGGGGGCACAACCGAGGCCAACCGGCTCAACCCCTGCCGGGGCAGCAATATTACCGAACCGGTTTCGGCGATGGCGTAATCGGCGCCGGTAATACCCAATCCGGCATCCGCAATCCCGGCCCTGACCGATTCTCGCGTCCCGCCGGTTTCCAACGCCGCAGTGGTCACCGAGACCCCTTGGGCCAGCAGGGGAGCATCTAAAGGGACCTCGTCGAAAACATCCTGAGTGGTCCTCACACATTGGGTGATCCCCAACTTGGAGGACAGAGACGATAGATAGCCGATGGCCTCTTCGGGTCCGTCGGCTCGATAGACGTGCCAGTCGCGCAAAGCGGCCACCCGCGCCAGTTGGTCCATCAGCTGGGGCCGAGCCGTCTGCAACCGGCGGTGGGCCGCTGCCGCCTCTTCCTCCAGGTGCGCCAAGGTGTCGTTCAACCCGGGATGAGGGGATTCGGGCGGCCCCGGTTCACGTTGGAGCGACCGGCGGACCGATTCCAGGAACTGATGCTTCGGGATACCAAGGGGCTGGGTCACGTCAATCCCCAACAGGCGGAGACGGCGGGGTCTTGGACAGCTCCTTCTTCCATATCTCGTGGAAGGTTCGAGGAGGAAGGAGAGGCAGGTCTTTGGACCGAGTCCATTGGGACAGCAAGGGAAGCCGCGCCTTGCCGATTCCGGATTTGCCCTTTACCAGGGGAGAAAACGGAAGAAGCAACATCGGTTTCTGCATTGTCCGGGCGGCCCGGTGGGCGAACCTCAACCAGGCCGGATGGCTCATAATCCAGGCGTATCCACGAGCCAACAGGGTGGCGCTGTCCGATGCCGCCTTGACCTGCGTGTCCGGGCTTTCCGCCAACCCGTTCCGCAGGTGGAGCAGCATCCTGGGGATGTTGATTTTTACCGGACACGCCTCCCGGCAGGCCCCGCACAAACTGGAAGCCTGGGGCAACGCCGCAGCCTGCTTCAATCCTACCAGAGATGGAGAAACCACTGCTCCTATTGGGCCAGGGTAGACCCAACCGTAGGCGTGGCCGCCCACCTTTTTGTAGACGGGGCAAATGTTGAGGCAGGCGCCGCAGCGGATGCAGTACAGGGCCTCCCGCAACTCCGGATCGGCCAACATGGTTGACCGCCCGTTGTCCACCAGCACCAGGTGGAACTCCTCTGGACCGTCTTCGTCGCTGGCGCGCCGGGGACCGGTTACCATGGAGACGTAGCTACTGATGCGTTGCCCCGTGGCCGACCGCGGCAACAGCCGCAGGAAAACCGCCAGGTCTCGCAGGGACGGGATGACCTTTTCCATGCCGGTGATGCCTACGTGTATCCTGGGGGCTGAGGTACATAGCCGGCCGTTGCCCTCATTGGTGATGATCACCAACGTTCCGGTTTCCGCGACCAGAAAGTTAGCGCCGCTGATACCCATGTCGGCGTCCAGGAATTTTTGCCGCAGAACCTCTCGGGCGGCCCGGGCCAGGTCCTCGATGCTTTCCAGGTAGGGCAGGCCAAGCTTGTCATAAAATAGTTGGGATACCTGCTCCTTGGTCTTGTGCAGGGCTGGCGCCACCAAATGCGAGGGAGTTTCACCGGCGAGCTGAATTATGTACTCCCCCAAGTCGGTTTCGAAGACGTCCACTCCCACCGATTCCAGGACCGGGTTGAGGGAAAGCTCTTCCGACACCATCGACTTGCTTTTGGTAACGACTTTGACTCCCCGGGACTGGGCAATGTCGGCCACGATAGCGTTGGCCTGGGCGGCGTCGGCGGCGAAATGCACCTGCCCGCCTGCTTTGGCCACGTTCTGCTCCAGCAAGTCGAGGTAGTAGTCGAGGTGGTCCATGGTGTGGGCCTTGATTCGCCGGGCCTCATCCCGCCACTCCTCCCACCGCTGGGGAGTAATTTCCTGGATGGCGTCGCGCCGGGAACCGTCGAAGCCGGTCCCGACTTTGACCAGGGCGCGGCGGAGGACGGGGTCGAGAACGGACGCCTGGGACGCGGCGAAAAAGTCCTGGGTTTTTACATCTGCCACGGGCGATTATCCTAACGCGAGGGTTGGGGCGCCGGGTTTACGCTGGATACGTAGGTCTGACCGTCAATTATTGGCGGAATCCATCCTGGTATCCAGGACTTGGGCCAGATGCCGGGACTGGATGTCGGGAAACTGGCGGCGCAGGGCTCCGTCGATGTGCATCAAGCAGCCCATGTCGCAGGAAACCAGCGTTTCGGCGCCGCTGGCGGCCACGTTGGCAACCTTGTCGGCCAGCATGCCCTCTGAAATGTGCGGGTATTTTATCGAGAATGTGCCGCCGAATCCGCAACAGGTCTCAGCTTCGGGAAGGCTCACCAAGTTCAGCTTCGACACGTGCTCCAGCAGCTTGACGGGCTCTTCCCGCACCTCCATCTCCCGCAGCAGATGGCAACTGGGATGGTAGGTTGCGGAGGTCTGCAGGGCCGCTCCGACATCTTCGACGCCCATCACCTGAACCAGGAACTGGGAGAATTCATACACTTTGGCGGAAAACCGCTTGGCCGCTTCGTGAAGCTCGGGATCATCCTGGAACAGGTCCAGGTAAAACACGCGCAACATCGCGGCACAGGAGCCTGATGGCGCGACCACATATTCCGCCCCGTCGAACGACCGCAGCACCCGTTCAGCCAAGCGGCGGGCCGGAGCGTTGAAGCCGGAATTGTACAGGGGTTGGCCGCAGCAGGTCTGGTCCAAGGGGAACTCGACCTGGACACCAAGGCGTCTCAGAACCCGCACCACGCTGACCCCAACCTGTGGGAAAAGCTGGTCAACGATGCAGGTGGCAAATATCGAAGCAGTGGCCACATGGTTGTCAGGCAATGCGCCGTCTCATCCCCCGGTTTTGGCAGGGCCTAAGAGTAGCAGACGTGCATCCAGCGGGCAACCGGACCGGGCCTTTTCAATTTTAAACGTCATTCTCGCCGCAGCGGGAATCCAGAACCCTTTTCGTCGTTCAACCAAGTGCAAGAACGTAGGAATGGCCCGGAGTGCAGCGTCGGTCCGTGCGGGCGAATCTGGTTCCTGATACGGAAGTCCTTAATTTCCGGCGCGATGAGAATGGTGGGGGTGGCGCCCACAAGGATTACCAGCACACCCTCGCCTGGTTGGATGTGGGAAAGGGCTCTGGATTCCCGCTGCGGCGAGAATGACGGATGGCTTGTTTAAAGCCACCCGTGAGGATGAAAATAGCCTTTTCATAATAATGACGGGAGAGGGGGCGACTCTCACGATTGATGCCATAGCCGACTTGCCTATGCTACATCTTAGCGGCATTGGTTGGAGACGCGGTCATCGTTTGCCGGCGGTTGGGACTCGGAGATTTTGCCGGCATTGTGGTTTCGGTTGGAACGAGGCGCTATTCGGATATCAGAATCGTCCCGAAGCCCGGGAACGAGGTGCGGTTAGGGGATCGCCTAATAACTTGAGACACATAGCGTCTCAAGAAGCCGCCGTTGGCGGCCTCAGCGTTCCGGTTGGCAATGAGGTTGTGTGATACCCCCGCACGGCCAACCGATGAATTGTGATTGACCGGCCGCGTGTCGCTCCTATTCTCCACCGCCGGGGTACAAAAGCTGTAGGCGATGGCCGTCGGGGTCTTCGAAGTAGATGCACCGATCATCGCCGGGGCGGCCGTGAACGTGGCACCCGTTTTGCTCCAGGTAGGCTTTGACCTCGTCGTAAGTCCCGGCGTCCAAACGGAGCGCCATGTGGTTCAGGTCATCGCCGGGTTTGATGTCCACATCCTCACCTACCTGGAAAAGGGCCACCTGCTGGCTGCCGCACCAGAGGAACGCCTGCCATGAAGATTCGTGGTTCACGGTCATACCGAGGACCTCGGTGTAGAACCGCTTGGACACTCCCACGTCCTTGACGTGTAGGACGGTGTGGTCGATGCCGGTGGTCTTCAAAACCGTTTGTTGCATTTCTCCCCCATCATGTTCCGCCTGATTGTCATAATGATGCCTTAAGAAATCAATGACTGCAATGGTTTCGTCAGGATTTTGGGGCGAAGTGAGGAATTACTTCTTCGCCCAGCAGCCGGATGGTCTGCATCGCCTGTTCCTTCTCGTCCAGTGCACATCGGAACAAGACCCGGCTTATTCCCAGTTCCTCAAACTGCTCCAACAATTCGGTGCACTCTGCCGGGCCACCCACAACCAAGGATTGTTGGAGGTCACCGGCGCTCTGGCCTCGATAGCCGTGCTCGAATAGGACTGCGGCTTCTCGGCTGGCCGATTCGGACGTGGGAGCCAAGTGGATGTCTCTCCTCAGGACAACCTCGTTGGCCTCCTCGGGCCGGCCGAACTCTGCCAACGCGCTGCGGTATGTTTGGAGCCGCTCCTTTATCAACGGCAGGCCCCAACCGGGCACAATCGTCCATCCGTCTGCTATCTTGGCGGCCCGGCGCACTGCGGGCTCTGCTCCGGCGGCGATCCACATGGGCAGCGGCTGTTGCAAGGGTTTGGGGTTGATGCGTATGCCCTGATTAATAGTGTAGTGCCGCCCCTGGTAGGTAACGTCGTCGCCGGACATGAGGGCGCGCATAATCTCAAAGGACTCCACGAACCGGGGAACCCGGACTCGCTGGATGGTCTGGAAGGCAATAAAAGCCGCCGGGTCATAGCCCAATCCGCAAATTACCGCGGTGCGTCCCCCGGTAATAACATCCAGCGTAGCCACCTGCTCGGCCAGCAGCACCGGATTGTAAAAGGGCAACAGGAACAGCGGCAGCAGTTGCATATCGCCGCTTATCCCCGCCATGCGCGACATCGTGGGCAGGACCTGGATATAGTGGTCGTTGGTCAGGTGATGGTCGCCTAGGGAAAGGGAGTCGAACCCCAAACCGGCCATGAGCTCAACTTGCTCAATCAGACTGGTCACCAATTCTCTGCTGTCCCTTTGAATTGAGTAGCTCGTGGTCAGCGACATGCCTATTTTCATAGCTAGACTCCTTGCATTAGGCCCGAGTGGCAGTGGACCCGCGTGGCATTGGGCCCCGGTCATTGGCCCCGGGTGCGGATGGGTTCGCCCGCGGTCACATTATACCCGGCTGCACCGGCGAGGTTAGGCCTGACGGAATTTGGGCGTGAAAGCAACCAGGATCACAACCAGGAATATTCCGATGGCGGCGTTGATATTTGCGGCCCAGGGAGCGCCCCAAAACCCGGCCATCGCTCCGGAATTCGTGCTGCCAAAGGCAAAACTATAGATCGCCATGGAACGCAAACCCAGGACCCTCCCGCGGAACTCGGAAGCGGTGTTTTTGAGCAGCAGAGTAAGCATCAAGACCTGTGTGGATGAGAATGATGCCCCGGTGAACAGGAGGATCGCCGATGACCAATAAATGGAGCTGGACGCGGCAAAGGCCACCATGCTGAGGTGCCAGAGGATTACCGTCAGGGCCAGAAGTTTCCCCGTCCATCTGATGTTTCTTACCGACGCCCAGCCCACAGAGCCCAGCATGGCGCCAATCCCAAAGGCGGAGATCAGTACACCCAAGCCCGGCGCGCCCGTGTGCAGCACGTCCCGGGCGAATATGGGCATTAAAGTGGTATGCAGCGGCCACCCCGTGAAGTTAATTATCACGGCCAGTAACAGGAGGGCCCAAAGCACCTGGTTGGCCATGGCATGTTTGAACCCATCGATGACGGACCGGAGTATGGACTCGCCCTCGATGCGGCGGTTTCTCCGGGTAACGCCGATGCCGAAGGCGGAGATACCGCCCGAAAAGTACAGAATGGCAATCGCCATGTAAGCGCCGTCAGGTCCGGCGGCTTCATACAGGATTCCGCCGATCAGCGGACCCACAACCGTGGTCATGTTCCGGCCCAGGTTGGTCAGCGCTGCCCCGGTGGAGATCCGGTCCTCGCCCACCGTGTCGGCAACCAGGGACTGGGCCGCGGGCATCTGAAACAGCCGGACCATCCCTCCGGTGACGGTAATGGCGAATATGTGCCAAACCTCCAAACGGCCGGTGACGATCAACAGCAACATGCTGAGGCCCAGCACCGCCATGATGCATTCCACTGCGGCCAACAGTTTTTGCCGCGGCAGCCGGTCGGCGGCCGCGCCGGCGAAAATGGCCAAGAAGTTCAACCCCATCCTGGCAGAGCCGATCAACCCCACCAGAAACGGCGAGTCGGTCAGCTCCAGAATGAACCAGCCCAACACCACGGCTTCCATCTGGGTGCCCATGCCCACAAAAGTCATCGAGCACCAGAGCATGGCGAAACTGCGTTGGCGGAAGATGGACAGGGGGTAGGCCGCCTGTTGGATTGCGGTTGCTAGACTCAAGAAATAACCGGAGGTTTACATAAAATGGGGGTTTTTTTCGGCACGGCACAACTCGGTTCCGATACTCAGTTGGGTTCGTTAGGACTGTACCGCAGCGCGGGTGATTTGTCTGCTAGGGATGGCCGGTTGACGTAGAAGCCAAAGGGGAATTCAAGGGTGTCTGGTCAATCCAGAGCATTTGGTCTCCGGATGTCGTATAGTAGGCGTGGAAATTGCAAAAAAAGATGAATCGCATTGGGATTGGAGGTTGAGATGGCCCGGGTACCCGCCGTAACCAGAGAAAGCATACCGGATGACCAAAAACCCGCCTTCGATCATGTGGTGGAGGACCGGGGCGGAATCCCCGCCGGAGGTCCCGGCTCAGTGCTGCTCAATGCCCCAGAGGTTGCCGAGCGGGTGTTGGGCTTGGCCCAATTCCTGCGGACGGATACATCCCTGGAGCCGCGTGTTCGGGAACTTGGCATGCTGGTAGCGGCCCGGGAGAACGATTGTCAGTTCATTTGGAACGCCCACGCCCCATTGGCCCGCAGAGCCGGCTTGAGGGACGCGATTGTGGATGCCCTACGCGACAAGAAAAATTTGCCTCGTCTGGAACCCGACGAAGCGGCCGTAGTCAACCTTGGCCGGGAGTTTTTCCGGACCCGCCAGGTCACCCAAACAACATTCGATGCCGCGGTGGCGCAGTTCGGGGTGCTCGGCTTGACTGAACTAACCAACCTTTTGGGTTGCTACGCAATGTTAGCGTTCAACATCAACGCCTTCGGTGTTGAACTTCCCTCCGACCGCACCGAGGAAGCGCTGCCGGTTTAGCGGCCCAAGCTCGTGACCTACCGGCGGTCCCGCCTGACGGTATTGGGGAATGCCTGACGGTCCGGCCGCAATCCTGGCAACCGGCTGATGGGAGCGGGGTAGGGCCCGGCCTCATGTACCGCTCGCGTCAATGGCGCTGATGGCCGCTTTCCAGTCCTTGGCTATTACGACCCCAGGCAGCGAATGGAAAACGTTCTCCCGGTGGCCAATCACGATTGTTTGTTTACCCAAGGCGTGGGCGATACCGAACTCCACGTGCCGTCCGCCGCTTCCGCGATCGCCGGACCCGACTTGCTCAGTGAACAAGATCAGCACGTCGGCCCGTCTGACATCGCTTTCGTCCTGAACGGCGCTGAAACTCTCTGACCGGCCATCATTGGACCCCGACACCCAGCGTGAAACAACGGTGTGCCCGGCGGACTCAATATCGAGGATTTTAGCCTGTAGCTCGAGCCTTCTCGAATATCGAGCAGCCAGGTAGACCTTCGCCATCAGACTCCTCCGAGTCGGGACAATCCGGTCTCAACAGCCCATTCTTGTGGGTGAGCGCACATCAGAGCTTTCGCTGGTTGTTGCAAAGGACGCCTATATTCCGCTCGGCGAAATGGTCCGCCTCGATTTGGCGGGAGCCTAAAATGCGTGCCGGGGTTCTTCTTGGGAGACGGTTAGGGGATTTCTGTGTGGCTGGCGACCGAAAGTGAAAGGCAACCAGTCGGTTTATACCACGGTTGGAGGACCATAGATCCGGACGATTCCGTAGCTGCCATTGGTGGCGGGAGTGCGAGGATTTAATATCACGCACGAAATACCGCTTCTTGCGTCATTAATCCCACTATTTACCCCACAATGCACTGATCGAATATCTGGAAGTTCGCCTATCCCAACCGCTGGGACACAGTTTAGCATCGCGTGAATCTGCCTGAAATGGTCTGATTTGCGACTGAAACTCTCAGGGAGGGTGGAATGGAATCTGTTGACGAACACCCTTTTATTATATCCGAGGTCTGACGATGTGTGGGCTTTGGCAAGGCAACTCTCCATATTGGTATTGGTCTAGGGGAGCACCAATTCCCTCAACCTCGGCGGAGCGGCCCGAGGACTAATCGCTGGTTGAAGTTCTGTCAGAAGGCGGGGAACAGCCCGCTGCGCCCGACCCTACGGCCGGGAGCCGACACGGGGGGGCGGCTGAGTCCCCGTGGTTGGCCTGCGGGACCTGGCGATGCGGTCGAGTGCAGCGCCAAGGGAACAACATCGCCTATGACGGGCTCACGCACAGTGATTTTCTCCTCTGCGCCCCAGGCCCCCAGGACGGTAAGAAGAGGAACGGCGGAGCGGACGAATACGCCGAACCTGAAACCCGGTACTGCGAGTCTAGGACTGAGCCCCCGTGGAGAGGGCGATAAAGGTCCCGGAACTCGTGCTGCTTTCCCGCCGCAATATTGGACAGAAAGACCGGGTAAATGGCTTCCTCGGTTACGGGGTAGGGGCTTGCCCGGATCATCTGGCACAACTCCCGCAGCGAGGAAGAGACTACGTCCTGGCCCGTGGACCCGCAGACTTGAGACAAGAGCGCGCTTCCTAGGTAGTACGGGCAATTCCCGAGACAGGGATCGATGGTGTTTTCTTGGTGGCCCGTGGCCTCGTCCAACTGGTGGATGTTGGTAAGCGGGCAAGTTCCAGGCAGGAACCGTGGTCTTGGCGCCACATTCTCGGTGACATGCCAAGTGTACATGGCAAGAAACTCCAACGCGCCTTCAACCAAACAAATAGGCCCGACGCTTCCATTGGAATAGAAGTAGCCCAATCCCAGCCGCACTTGGGTTACCATGTCCGCTATCGTTAGAGTTTCGAGTGGCAGGCGGCGTATCAACTGCCGGGACTTCTGGTTGACAGGAGTTATACCGCCGCTGGTTGTCAACCTCGCTGTCGGTTTCGTCGTAGGCATCCTGGCTTTGGGGGAACTGGTATCGGCGCTTGTCGTCATTCCGACGGTAATCGTGCTCCATCTAATCGCAGCCAAGTGGTGGCACCACATGGGAAAGTCCGGCCGAAACAACATCGCCTTCCGGATCCTTATAACGGGGTGGATAGTTTTCATTTGGCTTGGGCGTGCCAAAAGACAGCCAAATCTAAATGACTATGGGCCTCAAACTGACCTAGCTGTTCCAACTGCTAATCCTTCCTGGTCTGTGGTGCAAAGGCCCGGATTTCCCGTGGCACCTAGACCCTGGACTTGCTGGCTTGAGCGCTCGGGCCCCTGGGCTTGTATCCCGACTTTGGCTTGAGGGCTGCCGGAGTCCTGCGCCTAACCTTGGACTGCTTCGGTTTAGGTTGCTCCGTGGTAGCCACGTCCGCGTCGTCCGGGATGGGTGGCCGCTTGGGCCTGGAGTCGCTTGCGACCTTCCTCACCACGTCCGCCCATTCGTTGAAGAGCGGATTGACCTTGGCGGCCTGACCGGGGGGCTTACTGTCCATGGATTCGTCGGCTGTGAAAAGGTTGTAGCTCAGCGTCCAACCGTCAAGGTAGAGCTGGCCGCCTTCCTTGCTGCTAAACCCCCGCAGGGTCTTGGTGCGCTGCCTGAACGCCCCTTGTACTCGCTCTGACAGGTTGTTATCCTCCCAGTTCCGCACTCCCGGCGACTGGATGTGGGTGGCGTCGGGAAACACCTTGTTCACCGCGGGGATGTAGTAGCGCCGCCGGTCGGTCTTGACCCCATTGGGACGCCCTGCGGCTGCCGCAGCCGCCTTCTTCAAGACGGCCTCCGCTGACCTGGCACCCCGCTCTTTGGTCAGGTGGGAAGCCAGCAGGTAGGGGGTGCCCTCGTCCATGACGTTCCAGATCCAATACTTCTGCCCGGCCACATCCAGTTGCATGTCGTCGACCACCCAGCGGCCGCCGGTGTGAGCCGGGTGGCGCTCCATTTCCCTCAAGGCGGCTTTCGTGTAGTCCCTGACCCACTGGTAAATCGTGGCCTTCGAGGGTTGGGGGATGTCGTACATCGTCTCCATGCTCTCGGCAATCTGCTTGTACGACATTCCGGAGTAGAACAGGCGGATCGCCGCGCCCATCTGGTCCGCCGGGAAGCGCCGCCCCGCCGCCTTGCCGTTGGTGTGGAACTTCTTGGAACAGGCGCGGCACAGGTAGCGTTGATACCCGTTTCGAGTCCCAATCTTGACGATGTGGGCGGACTTGCAATTCGGGCAGTTAACGGTCTTGGGCTCGGTGAGTTCAACCATGCTTTTCATGTTTGCGGCGGGCCTGCGGGGTTAGAATTCCCAAGCGAGGGCGGCGGGAGAAAAAACCGAGATTACAAGGGCGGTCGTCATAGGGCTTTCCATGCTCTGGCGGGGACGGGCGCTCCATCAGGTATTCGAGCATGTGAACTAAGATGGAACGGTCACCTATTGCCATTGTCCTTGTTGCCCCTAACCGTTCAAACAGATTGCGCAAGGCATCCTCCTGGGATGTTTGAGCAACACTCCTCAAGGCCTCCTGTAATGTAGCGTTGTCCTGTCGCATCCCTTCTCCCGATTCCCCATGTTCGTGTCCCCTCTCCATGCGCACGGCGTTCCTTGCGTTTCGCCATTCAGTAAGACGGCATGTTGTTTGACCGCCACCCGGCTGCCACCATTGAGGCAACATATGTGCGGATGCTTCACCCAAGATAGGTCGCGAATGATGCGAGAGTAAATTCGCCAATCGTATGACCGCCAAACGGCCACAGCAGCGGTGTGTGCAGAAAAACACCAGGAGGCTAACTTCCAAATATTTGGTCAGCCACATGGGCCATCTACCGCCGCCCCGGCCCCCCAAAGAACTACCCTTGCTGCCGTCGGACCCCATATTAGCATTGCTATACCCCAAAAGAAAACGTCAATGCCTGTCCAGTCCCTCGGGTCTCCTTCGATCCCCTCTTTATTCCGAGTGTCTGGCGACGCCCTGACACGTACGGGAAGGTGATTGGGGACTGATAATTATTGCAATTTTTGATTTTCTATATCCGGGAACTGACAACGGCGGGAATAAAAGTGAGAGAGATGCCGTTTCGCGCCACAAATTATTTCTGATAAATGATTATTTTGGTCCATTTGCTTGTTGGATGCTTGAGAGTCCTCGAAAAAATAACCGGTTGACTAGCCTTCAGGCAGTGGATGCACAATATGGCATGTGGAAATTCTGCTGCGGCAAGGATGGAGGTCTCGGCGCCATGAGAAAGGATAAGACCATCGCTGCGGTCATCGGTTGGTTGCCGCTGGTCGTGAGGGCTTCGTTAACCAGTGGGGGATCTCCCGGGCTGGTAAGTGGAGAGTGCTTATTGAGCGATGGCATTGGCGGACCCAGAAACCCATTCACACCATCTCGATTGGCTGCTTGGCCTCTCCATTCAGGACAATGCCTTTCATCCAAAGCTCTGCTGTCATACCATCCCGGCCTTCAACCTAATCCGACAGGTCAGCATTGTCGGGGTTGGGCGACCCTTGCTGCCCTACAGGAAAAGTGGACACCTGGCCTATTTCCCATTCATCCATATGGTCCCTGGTGACGGATCATTCGCCATCCACATGTATGCAAAAAGCGCCTGAGAGGCCGGGGCCGAGCATTCCCGTCTTGGCAAGGCACATGCGAGGAGGAGACCAGTGACTTTAGATAATTTGAGCCTCATGAGGCGATACGAGGTGCTCCAGGCATGCGGATTCTCAAAGAGCACCATGTACCATTTGATCGAGCGGGGGCTGTTTCCCGAGCCTGTGCGGATCGGCCCCAGGTCCGTCCGCTGGCGGAAGTCGGACGTGGTGGACTGGTTGGTTGCGCGGCGCCCGGCGTCGGAAGTGGCGACTCTGAGTAAATAGGGGCCATCGCTGTCAATGCTCTACGATTCTGTAGGTAGCTGGTAGGCGGAGGCCACCTGCTCCAACCCGTCGTCCCAGGGCCTGCTCCTGTTTGCCCCCACAGCGATCAGAGAGATGCCCCCTGGGTCCTCTTGGAAATGGTCGCGAGGCATGATCCGACGGCCGCCATTGTCGACCGCTTCGCCTATTCTCCGCTGCAGGCCCGGTTCGCACATTGGTGGCCTGCCCGGCTTCAGGAACTAGATTCTCTCCATTTCCAGGTTAACTCCGACGACTTCATGCCCGGGCTTGGCCAAGTCCGCCGCCGCAACGGCGCTGACATGTCCCATTCCAACCACGGTAATCTTCACTGAAACCCCTCATCATGTTATTAACGGGTTTAACGGCTTGTTGAAAAAGCCTGGCTGGACGTGATGAATTTGGAGGGCCGGATTAAAATACTGGGTAGATGAGTTGTTCGGGGGGGGGGGGGGCACTCGGATGTTGAAGCCATTGGACCGGCACCAGAGAGACTCCACCTTGTTCCAGTTCACCACCCGCCGCCTGCGGGACTTTGTCGATCCCGACCATCTGCTGATCCGGATTGACGAGCAGTTCGATTTTGGCAAGCTTGTAGCTCCCCTGGAGGACCGCTACCGTCCAGACAACGGCCGACCCGCCATCCACCCCGAAGTGATGATCAGGGCCCTCCTGATCTGCTCTCCGTACAACATCTCCTCCTTCAGGAGATTGAGTTCCGCCATCGCCGAGAACATCGCCTATCGCTGGTTCTGTTTCCTCACCATTGATGACCCCGTGTTCGACCACTCCAGCATCAGCTACTTCATCGAACGGACCGGTCGCGAGGGCTTCGGCCGCATTTTCTATGGACTGAATGAAGGGCTTCTGCGACTGGGTCTGCTGTCGCCGGAGATGTACGCCGATTCCAGCCTGGTCAAGGCCAACGTCAACAGCCACCAGTGGTCCCGCAGCGGGTTGACCGTGGAGGAGTTCCGAGAGCAGGCCATTAAGGAAAACGGCCTGTTTATATTGAGTGAATCCGGCGTGGACGAGGATGGAGTGGAATGGGAGGAGACCAGGTACTTCCAGGATTCCAAGGGCCTTCTGCCCTTCAGCCCGGTGGACACCGATGCCCGCTGGCGCACCAGCAGGCCTGGCAAGTCCCCAGGGCTGAACTACCAGGACAACGCCATCGTGCCTTTCCCGGGGAGTCACACACGCTTCGGAGGGGGAATGGAAGGCCTTGCCCCATCTGCTTGAACATCTCCCCCTGTCGCCAGTCTCGCTGGCAGTTGACACCGCCTACAATGCGGGCCGGCTGAGACAGATCCTAGAGGAACGAGTCATCACGGCCTATATTCCCATCCGTCCCAGGCGGAATCAAACATGGTGGCCACAGGGGACTTTGAGTACCGGAGAGACCATGTGGTCTGCCCCCAGGGCAAGGTGCTGAAGCGGGCTGGCTATCACCGCCGCAACGCCAGCTACCAATACGTGGCCCGCCAGAAGGATTGCCAGGCTTGTCCGGTAAAGGTAAAGTGTCTTCCCCCTCACCAGAAGCGCCGGTACCTGGGACTCACCATCTACTACCCGCTGCACCTTCAAGCCCAGGAACGGAACCAAACTCCCGCCTATCGGCGAGAAATGGCGCGGCGTCGGACCATTGTCGAGGGAATCTTTGCGTCGTTGGACCGGCTGGGGTGGACAAAGTCGCGGCTGAGAGGATTGTGGAAGGTGGACTGCGAGGGATTCATGGCGTCCATCGCCCACAATGTGCTGAAGGCGGTACGCCGGTTGGGTTCCGGCACGGGACCGCCCGAACCTTCAGGTTCAGGCGGCTATGCCCAGTGCCAACAGCCAGTGAGTTCGGGAGAGCGTTGCCCAGTTGCCCCTGTCCCAGCATGGTAGGACGTTGAAAATCCACCCTCGACCCTCACCCATTCACCATCAGAAACCGACTTTTTCAACAAGCCGTTATCTCCGCCCCTTACACCGGTCCAGCCAATCTACGCCGAAGAACTGGCGGTCCAGGCAGTGGATGCGGGATCAAGGCTTGACAGCTTCGTCGCCGACGCCGCTGGTCACGCGACGTTCACTTTTGAAGAACTGCTCCGGTTGCTGGCCTCGGCGGTGGGTGCCCGCGTCCGGCAGGTGCATACGCTGCCGTCCCTGGGCTTCGCCCTGACCCGCCTGGTCGGCCTGCTGCTGCGCGACTTGGTGCAGACCAAGGACCAGCGAATATCGGGCCAACTTACCAGATTGTGCAAACGCAAGCGCACATAGATAGGGCCATGGGACGAGTTGTGGAAGGTACTAAGGACGTGAAGGCGAAAGAGTTCGCGCGAGGCGATACGGGTCTATACCCCTATTCCGCAGGCATCTGTCACAAATGGACCGTTGATACTGAAGAGTTGGATGACAGTGTTGAGTTACCATTTCGATTGTGAAAAGAGTGACAGCCACTTGCTCACAATAGCCGCATAGTTTCCACTCTTTCATGTTTCTCCTCCTTGGGAGGATAAAAAAGGCCCACGATGATCCAGCTATTGGGATGCTGCCTTACGGTGCCCACATAAAAGTGTGTGTCCGCCTTGAAAATCATGCGGGTTTCGTAAGTCTCCCTGAATTTTGCTTCCCAGTTCGCTCCGTAAGCGCGGCGCCACTTTCTATAGGACTCTTCTAGTTCCCAATCGGTGCACGATAGGCGGTGACCATTGCAACCATCGTGGTCGCAACGGAAACTGTAGTAGAAGTGATAGGGAACCTTTTCTAGTACATGCGTTGGCGCATTGTCGAACATAGACGCTTGGTTGAGTAGCGCAAGCTCACGCGGCGTCCAATTCGGTTCATCGTCCTTCTGGATAGAGAACGCCGTGATTTCCCGTGGCTTCAATAGCCCTAGAGTGGGAGCGCCACAAGCCCGCTGTTGCTTTTGCAGGCAGCAAAGACAGTGTGCCTTCAAGGGGAAAAGCTTTTCCTTTCTTTGGTGCCATTTGTCATTCGGGGGGATTGGTTTTGTCACGATTGTCAGGGAGTCAATGTCAACCCTGTAGCTTTCCGGACGCGGATCATCAGATCGTTGCATGTCGACATCGACCCACTGATATTTCTGAAATTCCTGGTTTTCGGTTAGAAAGCGGTAGGGGATGGGAAACAATCTCAACCACTCGCCGTCCTCAGTGATTGCAGCTGTGCAAGACACTTCTACTCCTCTCCTGGCGGGAGTAGGATACGTCTTCACCACGATCAGTACCCTTCTCCGTTCCCATCCCTTAGTAGTAAGCATTCGTTTGCCCTCGACTCTTGGTTTCCGCAGGATTTACAGGTCAAACCCTTTAAGCCTAGTCTCCTCCAATGCCAAAAAGAGTCGATGCCTGTGGCAAGCTGTAGGATCGATTTCGACACACATGAAAGCAAGCGGTGGCTTTGCGTATTCACGGAACTCCGCGAATGCCCCATTACTAATACTGGGGACGACATTGCTGTCGTACCAATCCCAGATGGCGTCTCTGGTATCCTCCCCCACGCTTTGAGAGCGAATCTCGTGGGGAACTCCCCACTCTGCCTTGTGGATGTACTCGATACCATTCCGGCTCAAGGAACTCTTTAAGTTCTCTCTGCTAAAGTCAGGCTTGTACTGGCTCACCGGAGTATGTCGAATGTCAACCAACGTAGATACACCAACGGCTTGCAAGAGAGCCACGAACTGTTCAATGTCTCTCCCTGCATACCCAATGGTGTAAAAGTCCGCCTCCACGGGTAAGTGCTTCAAATTCCAAATCTCTTTGTTGTGTCGCTGGACAGGTTCAGGGGATTCTGGAAGACGAAGCGGGCGATGCAACGGGCCGGGCCGTCCAGTTTCCAATCCATCTTTCTGTTTTTCTTCAACATTTGATCTCGGGTCTTCGAGCAGCGAGTGCTGAAGGACCTCCGAAGGGGTAAATGTTGGAGTGTCCTCTTGGGTTACCATCGGTGATTGCTCTATAAGGCGAGTTATCGCGTCTCCCCAGTTAGAGGTACCTTCGCTCTCCACCATTTGTTCCAGTTGGCTAGCCGTTGCGGCAGGCAATCTGACTGAGCGTTCTACCGTCGTTGCAAAGGCCATTGATTCTAGATCTGCTACCGGCCTTTCGGGGTACATTTTGAAGTAATCCAGCAGTCTCCGCGCTCGGTCTTGTTCTAGTGGGGCGATGGCTTGGGCTATTTCCGAGTTAGTATCTTCGAGCTTTCCTTCAGGCAACTGGCCACGCACCGCCGACATAGCCTGCTCGAGGAGGGTTGCGTGAGTTTCTGGGATGGCTTCCCCAGTTCGCCTCTGGACAGAACCAGGTGGTACGTTATGAACTACTTGGATACCTCTAGGCCGTAGTCTCACTAAGGCCTCGTAGGCTTCAAAGTCCCGAGTTATACTCGGCCTGTTTCTCCCCAATGCCCTGGCCAATTCCTGGGCGGTACCAAACCTTTCTGTGTCGATATCTTGCAACCGTTTGTAAGCCTCTACTCGGTCTTCGAGAGACAAATCGCCTCTCTGTAAGTTCTCGACCAAAGACCTGACAATGGCGTCAGCATCTGAGATCTCCTGAACTACCACCGGAACGACCGGCAGGCCCAGTTCTCTCGCCGAGGCCAGGCGACGGGATCCGATGATAACTTCGTAGTTGCCGTCTTGGGTGGGGCGAACCACTAATGGTTCAAGTATGCCTTGTTCCCTGATAGAGTCCGTTAATTCGGAAACGTCTCCTACTTCCCTTCGGACATTGATTGGTGATGGGAAAACCTGTCCGATGGGAAGTTCCATGGCCTGAAATCTACTGGTGGTCATTAGTTATCCGTCTCGTGAGTAAGCCTCCAAAGTGTGGTTCCTTTTGACGTTTTTTCTCTAATTAATCCGATATCATCTTCCATCCGATGTACCCATTTATTATTGGGGAATTTCTGGCGTAACTCTGAAATTCCTCTGATCTCCGTCCATGTCAACGCCCTCCCCGCTTCTTGTAAGGTCTTTTCTACGGTGGCCTTGAAGACCTCATATGGTTGGTCAGTTTGAGAGGGAGTGTCCCAATACGGACTCTTGCACTTAGGGCATACCCTGGGTTCTTGGTCCGATTCACGCGGCACCCACTCGTGACTGCACCTCTCGCATCTGTACCCGAGCAGCTTTATCTTCGCCATCTCTACCTCCCCAAAGCGGTATTACCAAGACTATATTACTGGAAGCCCCCGGAGACAATTAACCATTGTCACATCCTTCTAGTCCGGCCGGAAACATCCTTCTAGAAATCCGGCCGGAAAGTGGCGGTGGCCGGGTAAGCGGCTATACTCGGGGTCAACAAGCGTAGCGAGGGCGGAGAATGTTGGGAGAGCGTTCGGACCAGAGGGGACTTTGGGAAGCGGACCGGCTGTATCTGGATCACGTGGGGCGGGAAAGCTTCTATGGTCTCCTCGCGTCGCTGCGGGGCCGGCTGTTCCGAGACGCCGAGTTCGCCGAATTCTAATACCCCGACAACGGCCGGGACAGCGTGCCGCCCAGCCTGCTGGCGACGGCGCTGCTGCTCCAGTCCCACGACAAGGTCAGCGACGCCGAGGCCAAGGCTCGGGCCGACTTTGACCTCCGCTGGAAAGTAGCCCTGGGGATTGAGGTGGAGGACCGGCCCTTCGCCAAGAGCACGCTGCAGGTATTCCGCGCTGATTAACGACAATTAACTTTTCCGGTAGCGACAACTAGTTTTGCCGGTCAATGAAGGTGATCATCCGGTACTGGATGGGAGGTGCCGGAGTGGTTACAGACCAGCAAGTTGTTTTACTGAGGCAGAGACGAATGGAAAGAAAGACACAGCAGACATCGGCGGCCATGGCCGGAATGAGTGTGCGGTCAGCGCGCAAGTGGCAGTGTGGACCCTTACCGTCGGAGACAGGGCAAGATCGCTGGTGACGCACCCGGCCCGATCCCTTCGACGGAGTGTGGGAGGAGGAGATCCTGCCCTTGCTTGAAGGCGAGGCCGCCGGCCGGCTCAGGGCAACGACAATTATCGAATGGTTGGAAGAGAAATTTCCCGGCCGCTTCAGCGCCTCCCAACTCCGCACCCTGCAGCGACGATTACAGGACTGGCGAGCTCTCAACGGTCCGGATCAGGAGGTCTACTTCCCCCAGGAGCATCCACCGGGCCGCGAGGCTCAGATCGACTTCACCCACTGCAACTCCCTGGGAGTCACCATCGGAGGCAGACCCTACCGGCACCTGCTGTTCCAGTTTGTGCTGAGTCATTCGGGCTGGCGCTACGCCGAGGTGGTTGCCGGCGAGACCTTCCTGGCCCTGAAGCAGGGACTCCAGAAGGCCCTGTGGGCCTTGGGCGGCGCGCCTCTGGTGATCCGCTCCGACAACACCTCGGCCCTCACCCATGAGATAAAGCGCAGCCGCGGCCTGGCCCTCAACGACAGCTTTGCCGAACTTCTGGACCACTACGGCCTATGCTCCACACTGATCAATTCCGGGGAATCCCACGAAAACGGCGTCGCCGAGCAGGCCCACTACCGGCTGAAGGACGCCCTGGACCAGGCCCTCATGCTGCGGGGCAGCCGGGACTTCGATTCAGCCGATGACTACCTGGGCTTCGTCAGAAAGGTGGTTGACCGGCGCAACCGGCTGGTATGGGGGAAGCTGGAGCAGGATCGCCCTCATCTGCAACTCCTGCCGCCAGCCCCGGTGCCGGAGTACGTCAACTACCGGGCCAGGGTGCGCAAGTGGAGCACCATCCAGGCAGTTGGCCGCACCTACACCGTAACCCTCCCGTCTCATCGGGAAGGAGGTGCAGATCCGGCTGTACCCGAACACCTGGAAGTGTACTACAAGGACCACCTGGTGGAACGGATGGAACGTGTCAGAGGCGAACGGGAGGCCCGGGTCGACTACCGCCACATCATCGGCTCCCTGGTCCGTAAGCCAGGGGCCTTCGCCCGCTACCGCTTCCGGGAGCAGATGTTTCCCACCATGACCTTCCGGCTCTCCTACGACGCCCTGAAGAGGTGGCGAGGCGAACGGGCCGACGTGGAGTACGTGCGCATCCTGCACCTTTCGGCGACAACTATGGAGTCCACGGTGGACAGCGCCCTGGCCCTGCTGCTGGAGGCCGGTGATCCCTTCGACTACGGCACGGTCAAGGAGTTGGCCAGCCCGGCTCCACCGCGGGGGCCGGTGCTGAGCCTGCCCAGCATGCCTGACCTCAGGGTCTACGACAGCTTGCTGGTGGGGGTGGCCCGATGATGGACGCCAACGCCATTCAGGTCCGGATCGGTGAGTTGTGCCACCAATTCCGGCTGCCCACCATGGGGGGGGCAGTCGGTGGCCCGCCTCACCGCCGCCGGCCACGGCGACGCCCTGGAGACCCTCCTGGAAGTGCTGGAGCAGGAGGCCGAGGATAGAAGGCAGCGACGGATCAACAAACTCCGCAAGGAGTCCAGGCTGCCCTCGGGCAAGACCTGGGAGACCTTCGAGCACAACCGGGTGCGGCTAAGCCTGCAACAGCAACTGGGGGAACTGGCCGACGGCAACTTCGTTGAGCGTGGCGTCAACGTCCTGGCTTTCGGACTGCCCGGCACCGGGAAAACACACGCACTGTGCGCCGTGGGCCACCGGCTGGTGGAATCGGGCAGGTCGGTGCTCTTCGCCCCGGCCTACCGGTTGGTACAGGACCTCTTGGCGGCCAAGCGGGACCTGACGCTGCCACGACAACTACGCAAGCTCGACAACTACGACTTCCTGCTTCTGGACGACCTGGGCTACCTGCCCCAGGGTGCAGAGGAATCCGAGGTGCTCTTCACGCTCATCGCCGAACGCTACGAGCGTCGCTCCCTGGGCATCACATCTAATCTGGTCTTCTCCCAGTGGGAGCACATCTTCGCCAACCCAATGGCAACCGCGGCGGCCATCGACCGGGTGGTCCACCACTCGGTCATCCTGGAATTCGACGTCCCCAGTACAGGACGGGAGTGGCTCAACAGCGGGGTCAGAAACAGGAGGTGAACCGGCAAGAATAATTGACGGAACCGGCAGAAGTAGTTGACGCTGAACACGCGCCCAGTTGATCCTGCACGACAAGGTGCGGGAGGTGTTCGAGTCAAGCCTGCGGCTGGCCCGGGAGTCGGGGTATCTGAAAGGGCGCGGGATGCGGTTGGCGCTGGACACGACCAACATCCTGGGGCGTGGCGCGGTGAAGGACACATACAATCTGTTGGCGGACGGGATCGTCAAACTGGCGCGAGCGCTGGCACAGTTGAAGGGAATCAACGTCGGACAATGGGCGAAGAGTCAGGGATACCATCGATACCTGGGCTCCAGCGTCAAGGGCGAAGCGGCCATCGACTGGTCCGACCGGCAGGCGCGGGCGGCGCTGCTGGCCGGGATTGTTGCTGACGCAGACCGGTTGTTGGAATTATCGCGTCAGGCGCAGGGGGAATTGCCCGAGGACAGCGCTGAGCGTCAGCGGATTGTGGCCGCGGCGGAACTGCTGGGGCAGTTGCTGCTCCAGGACGTGGAACGCAGTGATGACGGAGTGAGCCTCAGGGATGGGGTGAGCCGGGACCGCATGATGTCGGTGCACGACCCGGAGATGCGCCACGGCCACAAGAGCAGCAGCCGGCGGTTCGACGGACACAAGGCGGCGATTGTGGTGGACACCGATTCCCAGCCTTAAAAACCATGTGCCTCAAGTACAACATCCTTACGAGAGGCTCCGGCGAAGTGCCCGGCGGTTTGCTAACTGTCGGTGACTATCACCGACGCGGCTAAATTCCTGGTAGCAGAGGACCTTTTGAAGATTCGATTACGCTTCTATGTCCTAACCTTTGCAGTTCTCTCGTTGACCATTTCATGCGCCGCAAGTGGGCCACCGTTCAAGACTGTGACTTGGGAATACGGCCTGCCTATACCCGATGGTAATGTTACGGTCACAGTACCGGAATCCTGGGAAATAGTAGACCTTTCCGGCGGCCCAGGCATACTGCTCGCAGTAACCAATAAACCGGGTGACGGAGAACCTAGGACGCAATCCTTTCCCGGGGAGGGACCGGACGGCACCGGCCAACCTATAGGACCTATGAGCGGTTTGACATCCCTGCCGAGGGCCACCATATCACGGACACCTCGGTGGACAGAGGACCTCTGGGACGTTTGGGCCGCATTGGTGGTCGATAATTCCGACCACTACCAAGAGGTGAAGCGGTGGGACGGCACGTTATCCGGTGGCCCAGCCGTTTTTGAGGACCTAGTGCGTGTATGGAGTTACGGGGCCGAAAGAAGTTTGAGTGCGTACATGGAGCGAGGCGATTACACCTGGGCCGTTACTTGCGTTGGGAGCGAGGGCAATGGACTCCACCGCGATATCTGCGACAGGGCTGGCCGTTCGTTCATGTTTGTTCCTGATTCTGAGGACAATTACCCGAAATTGTGGAAATCCGACCAACCGTTATCAGTCGAAGAATACATCCTCCGGTGCGGAGAACTCGACGCGAAGTTGCTTCGAATAAGCAACCGCGACCAGTTACCCGCAATGGTATTTGCCAGTCTTGAACTGCTGGAACCGCCGCCGACGGGATTGAGCGAGTATCACGAGGCCGTTGCAGCGTATTACCTCAGTGGGCGGAATCGGGAGAGGAACCCATATTCGTACAGGTGTGGGAGAACCTGCAAGCAGAGAGGGAGCAACTCGATCGCGAAATAGCGGAGGCGCTTATCGAAGGCGGTTGCCGGTAGAAAGCTGGCTGCTCTGAAAACATTCTCCCCAAAGAGGCCCGGCGGATGTACAAGCCAGGCTTTTTCTACAAACCCAGTAAAGTGGACCACATGTGGGAATTTATCGGTGTTGAACACCCACGGCCTGCCGCGGCCCAGCGCCTCGTTGAGCCCCTCTGCGCAGATGCCGGCTTCTAGGGTGTTGGGCAAGCCGACATGCCACCACGTACCAGCTGTGCCAGTCTATGACTGCCACTGGGTAGACGAATTCCCCGGTCGATGGGCAGGTGGGTCATGTCGGCCGCCCACACCTGATTGGTCCGGGTGATTTCGGCATTCCTCAACAGGTACGGATGACTTTAGCCCCCGGCGCCGGTCGGCTAGTGCCAGGACTCCGGTAGATGGCTCGCAACCCCATGATGCGCATCAGCCGTTACACCCGATTCCTGCTGACCGTACCCTCCTCTCAAGCCAGGGCTTCATCCGTCGGGACCCGTATAAGGGGGCCTCCAGGTACCGCCGGTCAATCTCGCCCATCAGGGGCAGGTCCTCTTCTGAGGCCGCCTTGGGACGGTAGTAGAGGCTGGGACTGTTCATGCTCAGCTGGACGCACTGGCGGGCGATGGACAATGACCGGCGTCCCCAGTTCACCACCTACCACCGCCGGCCGAGGTTTATGAACCGGGGATCTCCACCAAGAAATCCCGATCCACCTTCAGTTGCCCGATCTTCCGGTACAGGCGGGCGATCGGAGCAACGTCGTTCCTGGCCCTCTGCTCGCGAATTATATATCTGGTTACCCAAGGGGCCCGGCAGCAGAAGCGTATCCAGAGGACCAAGAAACACTGACCCAGATGGTACTGACGACAAAAAACCGCCCCTCGGCGTTTCCACCCAAGGGCGGTCGGTCGAGCCCTGTACCTAACGGGACGCGGGGCTGAAGTTCCCCATACAATTCTACAGCGCCTCAGCTCCACGCCCCTTGTGGTGTACTCCGCTTGCTGAAGTGACCCCAACCCATTGGTGCAGGACCCTACGTATTTGTCGTGATGTAAGGGCACGTTCTCGTGCCCCCTTGTCGCATACGTAGGGCGTTGGTCGCTTCAGCGAGTGCCACACATCCGAAGCTGCAAGGGGGTTCCAACATGAGCACAACCACCAAGTTTTTCCTCTACACCGGAGGCTTTCTCCTAATCGTGGGTTTAATATCCATCCCCAGCCCGTTTGCACTACAATGGCTTGCCTCAATCGGAGTCCTTTTCCTCGTGATTGCTGGATTATCCAACGTGTCACACCGGCGCGCCGAACGTCGTATGCGGCGGTTGATGGGGATGGAAGACTAATCCTGCTACTTTCCCGCCCACCTAAGACGCGGGGCGGGGCCTTTGTGGATTCCCCGCTTTCCCAAGCATGGTCCAAGCACTGAAGGGATTGGGCGGATGTTCACAGGGCGGTTCATTGGCCACAGCCCTACGGATGCTCTGAACAAGTCTGCGGCGATGTGGCATAGTACTGCTGAATAAGCCGATGCCTGTTGGGGGTAGGTTGTGATGGACCAGCCGACATTTGCCAAACTGGAATTTCAGGGCAAGAAGCGGAAGACCCTCCGGTAGCTGTTCCTGGAACGGATGGACTGCCTGGTCCCCTGGCAGCGTCTGGAAGAGCGAATCAGGCCCGTGTACCCCAAGGCCGGAAAGGACCGCCGGCCCTTTCCGCTGGCC
Organism: Dehalococcoidia bacterium; assembly: GCA_965226825.1. Taxonomy (GTDB): domain Bacteria; phylum Chloroflexota; class Dehalococcoidia; order Lucifugimonadales; family UBA3495; genus Io17-Chloro-G2. The sequence continues at coordinate 933,790 of CBDDED010000003.1, read as the reverse complement.
GTGATGCTGCGGATTCACTGTGTGCAACTCTTCTACAATCTCAGCGACCCAGGCGTGGAGGACCTGCTCTTCGAGGCCGAATCGGTGCGCCGGTTCGTTGGTCTGAAACTGTCCGAGGCCCTGCCTGACGAGACCACCATTCTCAATTCCGCCACCTCCTGGAAAGGCACAGCCTGGGAGAGGGCCTGTTGCAGGAGATCAACGCCCACCTGGAGTCGCAGGGACTGCGGCTGCGGGAGGGAACCATCGTAGACGCCAGTATCATCGAGGCTCCGTCGTCCACCAAGAACCACTCCAGGGAACGGGACCCGGAGATGCATCAGACCAAGAAGGGGAATGAGTGGCATTTCGGGATCAAGATTCACATCGGAGTGGACGCGGACACGGGCTTGGTGCATAGCATGACCACCACGGCGGCCAACGCGCATGACATCACCGAGGCTCACCATCTGTTGCACGGCGGGGAGACCATGGTGTGGTGCGACGCCGGGTATCAGGGGGTTCACAAACGGGCGGAAAACCTGGGGCTGGAGGTGGACTGGCAGGTAGCGATGCGACCGGGGCAACGCCGGAAACTGGAGCCGGGAAGCGAGGAGGCGGTGGCGGAGAAGGAGAAGGCGTCGGTGAGGGCCAAGGTGGAGCATCCCTTCCTGAAGGTGAAGCTGATATTCGATTATTGGAAAGTGCGCTACCGGGGATTGGCGAAGAACAAGCAGCGGCTGGCATTGTTGCTGGGGCTGGGCAACCCGATGACAACGGAGGGTCAACTGGCGGGCTGACGTGGAGACCAGCAGGCCCAAACCCTTCAGTAGGGCGCCTCCGGGCTCGCTACAGCCCTCCCACGGGCGAAATCACAGAGCGAAGACATCAGTGGCCCGGGCAAGAAATGCCTCACATACAAGAATCCCGGCTCAAGAACTAAAAGACCGGCAGAGCCACCCCTTGTTCAGAGTATCTCTAACTCGAAGGCGTTGACAAAACGGACGAACCCGCGAACCCAGACCAAGACCCGTGCGGCATACGGAATGGCATGCAGACCGGTCCAGATGGCTAATGAAAAACGATTCGTTGTCGCCCCCATATCAGCCTTGAGCATGTCCAGGTTCCCAGTCCAAAGTCACGGACTTGGATGAGCTGCGGAACCCCAGATTGCATACATCCTTCCATAACTGCCCATCGGTATTGACCATTACCACTGACAACTTTCCTCAATTGCTGAACGGCTGCGAGAGCAAAATGTACCAACTCAAAAAGGCGAAGTGATGTTCGGTAAATGATCAGATGGCAAAGACAAATTGGTACATCTTGACCTATCGGATCACTGGATCGGGATGTAAAACTTGGTGTGCTCTACCCAATAGAGGATAGCCCACCTGGTGAGTCTACGTTTAGGAACGAGGGAGACACTCGAAATCGGGCCGGAACACCTTAGTTGGGTAGAGGGATTTCGGGAGTAAAACCGACGTTAGCAAAACAAGGGGGCATAGCGGTCCGAGCCGAACAGCACTGAAATAGGCCGCAGGATTGGCGACAACATTGGGCCCGATGCGGTGGCCCTCTCCGCTGCCACCGGTACTGCCCGACAGTCTGGTCTCGCCCATTACCAAGGTCAGGTTAGCCGTGGTGCGGTGGCTGCGGAGCGTTGAAAGAACGCTATTGCAACGCTGCTGTGAACCTCAGCAACTGGCCGGGTTTGAGCTTCCCGATTACAGGATGTCGAGACCATGTAAATCCGGCAACGCCGGCGGTGGCCGGTGAAATGTCAACGTCCGCGACGCTAAGGTCGAATACAGGACGGCACAGGGACTGGACGATTGGGATAACACTTACTACATTGAGGTGCACAACCAGTCTGAGGTTGGCACCGGCACCTACACCGTGTCGGTGAGGCAACCGAGGGGCCCTAATCGCTGTGGAACTCCCCGTCAAACCGTAACCCGGCACATCATGAAGGGAGATGGCACTTGACACTTCCATACTTCCTGAACACGCATCCGGTCCCGGAGGCCATAGTCGCTACTCCCGGCGTACAAAATGCCATAGTAGCGTCCACTCGCTCACCTCGTGACCGCGCGCACGGTGGCCGCTTTCTGGTGACGTGGCTACCACTGATCGCAATCTTTGTCAGCCTCTGCCTCGCATTGGGGCCGGGTGGCATCCTGGCCCAGGTGCAAGTTGCCCCTCCCACCATCAACTCGGTCACTCCGGGCGACGGCAAGCTCTCCATTGAATGGACTGCGCCCACGGGCGTGACGGGAATTACCGCCTACGACCTGCGCCATATCGAGACCAGCGCGGATGAAACGGTGGACAGCAACTGGACCAAAGTCGAGGACGTTTGGGCCGGCTCCGGCGACCTCGAGTACGGGCTCAGTGGCCTCGACAACGGCGTTGGATACGACGTGCAGATGCGCACGGTTACCACAACTGACGGCGCGTGGTCGGGGACCTCCACCGGCACACCCCAGATTCCTGGCCCTGCGATCACATCAGTCGTCACAGGTGACGGAGGGCTGACCGTCGTCTGGGCCGAGCCTGCCGTCGCCGCGACAACGGCAATTGATGCCTACGACCTGCGCCACATCGAGACCAGCGAAGACGAGACAGTGGACGCCAACTGGACGGTCGTGGAGAAGTTCTGGACATCTGGAAGCCTGTACGGGGTGCTGGCTGGACTTACCAACGGCACTGGCTATGACGTGCAGGTGCGCGCCGCGGCAGACCCAGACGGAGCCTGGTCAGCTACGTCCACCGGCACGCCCGCCGAGCACGGCGATACGACCGCCGCAGCCACAAACCTGACGCTCGGGACTCCGTTGGGGGGCGCCATCGACCCGGGCAACGATGACGACTACTTCAAGCTGGTGTTGAGCAAAGCCACTACCATTCTGATCAGGACCTCCGGCGACCTCGATACCGTTGGAGAGTTGCTGGACAGCAGAGGGGGTCAGCTGGACAGTAACGACGACGGTGATCTTCCGCAGGAACCGAGGAACTTCGTCATTTGGAGAGCCGCGGGGGCCGGGACCTACTACATCAAGGTTTCCAGTAGTGAGGAGGCTACGGGGGAGTACATCCTTGACGTGAGGGCCATAGGTGACACCAGTTCACGGTCCAACGCCATCAACATCGACCCTGATAGCTCAACGCTTGCCTTGGTGGACGAGGACGTCGATGTCGATACCGATTTCTTCAGACTTGCTTTGTCGGAAGATAGCGACATCTTGATCCGGACTTCCGGGGCCATTCCCACTTCGGTTCTTGAGTTGGTCGACAACGATGGGGTCCGGATTGTCCGAAATGATTACGGTTATCTCCCGCCCCTAGACTCCCACGCCGTTGTGCGAAGCAATTTGGCAGCGGGAACGTACTTCATCAAGGTCACCGGGCCTCGGCATGGTGACCCCGGGCCGTACACACTGCATGTGAACACCATAGCCGAGCCAGGCGATACGATCGCTGATGCCACGCCATTGTCCCTGCACCGTGCGGAGGGTGGAAGAATCGATCCCGAAACAGACGCTGACTATTTCCGCATCGTTGCCGACGAAGAAATGTCCATTCTTGTACGTGGCGTCAGTCAGACCGTGGACATCGACGGGTCGTTGCTGAACAGCTCCGGCAACCCGATACAGGCGAACTTTTATGACGAATCGTTCTACGGCGTACATGGATTCACAGTCCGCGCCACCTTGGAAGCCGGAACCTACTTCATCAAGGTGACACGATTCGGCGGAGCCGACACCGGGCCGTATTCGATCTTGATGATCAACGATTTGCAGCTCGAGGACCTTCTCAACAAATGCTCGGGGCTCGATGCCACCTTCAGTGACCCTTTATTCGGGTGTCAATGGAATTTGAAGAACACCGGCCAACTGGGAGGCACATCGGGCGAAGACATAAATGTTGCGGACGTGTGGTCTGGCGGCAATACGGGAGCGGGTAAATACGTCGTAGTCGTGGATCAGCAGTTGGATCACAAGCATGACGATCTGAACACAGACGAGACAAGGAGCCAAATATACGTAGGTGTGCCGCTCCCGTCCGCCGCCTCCCACGGCACGAAGGTGGCGGGAATTATAGCGGCTCGGGACAACGATGTCGGTGGCAGAGGAGTGGCGCCCGATGTAACCGTTATCGGACACTCCTCTCTGATTCGCTCGGAAGCGCCCGGCACCAGAGTCGTTGACGAGGCTGACGCCATGACTCGCAATATTGACGTGGCCGCCGTCTCCAATAACAGTTGGAGTGGGGCGGTGGGCCCCGAACTGGCAATGGCGCCCCAGCACTGGGAAGCGGCGGTGAAGACCGGCGTCACGGAGGGCTACGGAGGCAAGGGAGTCCTCTACGTTTTCGCGGCAGGCAATGATGCTGATCTGGAAGGAAACGCAAACCTCGACGAATTCCGGAATCACTTTCACGTGACGACTGTTTGCGCCACGAACAACCTGGGGCAGAGGTCGGTGTACTCAAACAAAGGCGCTAACCTCTGGGTCTGCGCTCCCTCGAGCGACCGTACCCAGAATCACCCCGAGATCGTCACGACGGAAAACTACAGCACCTATGTCGATGACTTCAGCGGCACCTCCGCCGCCGCCCCTGCGGTATCAGGTGTGGCTGCCCTGGTGCGCGCCGCCAACACCAGCCTAACGTGGCGGGACGTCAAGCTGGTCCTGGCCGCTTCGGCCAGGAAGAACGACTCGAGCAATACAGGCTGGGCGCAAGGAGCCCTTAAGTACCGCTCAGCCACCGAGCGCTACTGGTTCAACCATGAGTACGGTTTCGGGGTGGTGAACGCCAGCTCCGCCGTGACCATGGCTAAGACTTGGGTCAACGTCCCATCACTTGCCAGTGATTCAACCGCATACGACAACGCCCAGGTGACGATTCCTGACGATGAGACAACTGTCTCCCGCACCATCACCGTCGGTGATGGGGTGGAGTTCGTGGAGTTCGTCGAAATTGAGGCCGATTTCCAAATCAATAATTTTCGGGAATTGGAAGTGACTCTGGAGTCGCCATCGGGCGCAGTCTCGGTGATATCTCAGTCCAATGCAGGTCACTATGTCTCCCTTTGTGATAGACGTAGCTATTCGTGTTCCCTCAATGGGAGCTTCCGATTCGGTTCTGCAAGACACCTAGGGGAGAATCCGGAGGGAGAGTGGATTCTGCGAATTACAGACCGGATACCTCGAAGAAGGTCTGGATCAAACCCGGGAACTCTGCGGTCGTGGCGTCTCACCATCTACGGGCATAGAAACACCCCGGCCGCGCCGACAATTGACAAGGTAGCGCCGGGTATTGGGGCACTTACCGCCGCGTGGATTGCACCGCCCAATGTTGGGAAATCCTCAATCTCCGCCTACGACTTGCGTTACATCCAAAGCGACGCAACGGACAAGAGTGACGACGAATGGACCGTCACGGAAGATGTCTGGGAATCATCCGGCGGCGGCGCACTTGAACACAAGATAGACGGACTGCTCGTCGATACGCAGTACGACGTCCAGGTAAGAGCGGTTAACAACGATGGCGACGGTCGTTGGTCCGCGGTCGAATCTGCCGCGGCGTCTACCGATAAGGCTCCGTTCATCACATCGTTGCCGCCCGGAAACGGTTCGCTCAGCATCTCCTGGAGCGCGCCAACCAGCTCAGAACTGGGAACAGTGACTTCCTACAACCTGCGTTACATCCGCAGCGATGCCCAGGATAAGGCCGACGCCAGCTGGTCCGAAGTCGCGTCCATATGGACCGCGGGGACCCTGGAGTATTCCCTTGGCTCGTTATCGAACGGGGTTTCATACGATTTGCAGATCCGGGCCGTCACAGGCAGCGACCAACAGCCTTGGTCGAGCGCCTATTCAGAAAAACCCCGCACCACTCCCTCAGCGCCGAGCGGGATAAACATCGTTGACAGTTTCATGTCTGCTCCCGGAGGCCACACCATTCACGTACGGTGGGAACGGCCTTCCAATGGCGGAGCCCCAATAAGGGGTTACGAAATTCGCTACATCAAAAGCGACGCTATGGACAAGGCTGACGATAACTGGCCAGTCAGGCAAGTCAACGTGTACCCGGTTCTGGAGTCCTTTATAACGAAACTAGAGAACGGAGAAAGTTACGACGTGCAGGTTCGAGCCGTCAATGACGCCGGTGATGGTAGCTGGTCCGGCACGACTGTTGGGACACCCAGTACCAAGCCGGGCGGCCCGACCGTCGACCCAATAACCCCAGGCTCAAGGTCGATTACGGTCGAGTGGAGCGAGCCCGGAAGCGACGGCGGGTCCGATATCAGTTCATACGACCTCCGCTACATCAAGACCAGCGACTTGTCGGTGTCTTACATTGCTACTACCGTCAAGAGAGCTGTGTGGACCTCCGGAGACGGCGACTTGACGGCCACGATCACAGGTCTGGAGGTCGGCACCCAGTACAGCGTGCAGTTACGGGCGGTGAACGCGGCGGGCGCGAGCCCTTGGTCGACCTGGAAGGCCGGGACGACGGCGCTTTCCGCAGACGCAGCCGAACTCAGCTCCCTGACACTGACCGGCGCCAAGCTGTATCCATCATTCGCCGCCCGGACCACTTCATACAAGGCCTCAACCGGGTACTTGGGCACACAGATCACCATCGCCGCCACACCGAGGAGAGACGACTCCACGGTCGAGTTCCTCGACGAGAGCAACCAACCCCTGACTGACGGCGACAACGCCCCAGGATTCCAGGTAGTCCTGTCGGTGGGCGAAAACGTCGTCAGGGTCAGGGTGACGGCCAGTGACAACATCACCACCGAGACCTACACCGTCACCGTCAGCCGGGCCAGTGAAGACAGGTCGCTGACCCCACTCCCAAATGATACGGTGGGAGCCGGGGTCCTATCGACAGCTCTTTACGCCGTAACTTTCCAAGGGCAGTGGACCACCGACGTCACGCCGGGCGGCCTTCCCGGCGGCGCCCACTTCTCACCGATAATCGGCGCGGTCCACAACGCTGGAGCGACTTTTCTGAAGAGTGGCGAGGTGGCCAGCTCCGGGGTCGAGTCCATGGCGGAGACCGGTGAGACGTCGGGGCTTCAGAGCGAAGTCAATGCCGCGGTCAACGCCAGCACGCCGACCGCCCTAAGCGTGCTGAGCCGCTCCGGCAACATCGGTCGACAGGCTCAAGTGACCCTGAACGACGTGGTGGCGACCACTGACTACCCGCGGGTCACGCTGGTTACTATGATTGCACCGAGTCCGGACTGGTTCGTCGGCGTCTCCGGGCTGTCCCTGCTCGACGCGAGCGGCAATTGGCTGCCTTCACACGAGGTGAAGTTGTACCCGTGGGATGCCGGGACCGAGAACGGGGACGAGTTCTCGCTCTCGAATCCTGCGACGTCGCCACAGGGAGTCATCACGAGCATTGGCGGCACCGGCAAGTTTTCCACGGAGAGCATCGCTACCCTCACGTTCACTCTAAGATCGACCAACTCCGAGCCAGCGGGCGCGCCGTTCATTACCGGCGCAGCCGAGGTGGGGGAAGTGCTGACGGCGAACACGTCCGGCATCGACGATGCAGACGGCCTGACAAGCCCCGGCTACGCCTACCGGTGGGTGCGCGTGGCATCCGGCGGCGCGGAGACGGACATCTCCGGCGCAAGGTCGTCAACCTACACGGCGCAAGCGGGCGACGTGGACAGCCAACTCAAAGTGCGGGTGTCGTTCACCGATGACCGTAACAACGCGGAGACGCTGCCCAGCGACGCCACAACTGCGGTAATTCTAGCCCAGGTCACTGTCAGGTTCAGCGGGACCGTCTATGTCGCTAGGGAGGGCGGCGCCGCGGCCACTGTTACGGTTGTTCTGGACAAGGACCCGCATCGCACGCTGAAGATTCCGCTGATGAAGACGCCGGGCGGGGGCGCGGTTGCCGCCGACTACGCGGCGCCGGAGGAGATTGTCTTCAATGCCGGGGATGTGTCCAAGGACGTAACGGTGACGGCCATTGACGATGACGTGGACGACGATGGCGAGAGCGTCAATATGGCTTTCGGGATGCTGCCAGACGGGTTGAGCGTTGGCAGCCCGGCCAGCGCGATTGTGCAGCTAACAGACGACGATACTGCGGGCGTCACGCTCGGCAAGACAGATTTGGTCGTCACCGAGGGCGGCAGCGCCACCTACACGGTCGCTCTGGACTCTGAGCCTACGGCGGACGTCACGGTGACGATAACAGGCCACGCCGGCACGGATCTGACCCTGACGCCAACGACCGCCATGCTGACCTTCACGCCGTCCACCTGGGACAGGACGCAAACAGTGACCGTCGCCGCCAGGGACGACGGAGACGCGCTCAACGATTCGGAGCGGCTGACCCATCGGGCCAACGGCGCCACGGAGTACGCATCGGTTGAGGTGGTCCTCAGCGTCACGGTGACCGACGATGACACAAGGGCAACAGGCGCGCCGACCATCATCGGCATCGCCGAGGTGGGGGAGGAGCTGGCGGCGAACACCTCCGGCATCGCCGACGCAGACGGTCTGAACAATGTGAGCTACGAATACCAGTGGGTGCGCGTGGCCTCCGGCGGCCAAGAGATGGATATCCCCAGCGCGACGTCAGCCGGTTACACGGTCACCGTAGGCGACGTGGGCGACGCTTTCAGGGTGAGAGTGACGTTCACCGACGACAAGGGCAACCCGGAGTCGCTGACCAGCGCGCCCACCGCGGTAGTGACCGTGGCCCAGGTGAGGGTTTCCTTCGGCTTAGCCGCCTATGGTGCGACGGAAGGCGGTCCGGTGGCCGAGGTGAAGATTGTCCTGGACAAGGACCCACATCGCGGGGTGAGTATTAGCCTGACCGCCGTGCCCTCCGGGGGAGCGGGCCCCGGGGACTACACGGTGGCGCCAACGCAGATCATCTTTAACGCGGGCGAAACCACCAAAGACGTCACGGTAACGGCGGTTGACGACGGCGTGGACGACGATGGCGAGAGTGTCGAGTTGACCTTCGGGATGCTGCCGGACGGCGTGGGTGAGGGTGCAACGACCCGTGCGGTGGTGCAGATAACCGATAACGACGGCAATGGGATCGTACTCTCGCCACCCTCGCTGGGCGTCACCGAGGGCGGCAGCGCGACCTACACGGTCGCGCTGGCCTCCCAGCCGACGGCAGGCGTTGCGGTGACGATTGCGGGACACTCGGGCACCGACGTAGGCCTGAATCGCACGTCGCTAACCTTCACCACGTCCGACTGGAATATCGGGCAGAGCGTGACGGCGAGCGCGGCCCAGGACAGTGACTCAGACAACGACTCGGCGACACTGACGCATACGGCGAGCGGCGGCGGCTATACGGGCGTAACGTCTGCCCTCGCCGTCACGGTGACCGACGACGATGAGAAGGCGACGGGCGCGCCCACTATCGCCGGCTTGCCGGAGGTGAGCGAAACGCTGACGGCGAACACCTCGCAGATCATGGACGCCGACGGGCTGAGCCGCCCCGGCTACCGCTACCAGTGGGTTAGCGTGGCCTCAGGAGGGGTGGAAGAGGACATACCGCGGGCGACTTCGGCGATGTACAGGGTGATTTCAGACGACGTGGGCGCAGCCTTGAAGGTGAAGGCGACGTTCACCGACAACAAGGGTAACCCGGAGTCGGCGGAGAGCGCGCTCACGGCGGCGGTGATTGTGGCCCAGGTGGTGGCCTCCTTCGGCTCCGGCCCCTACGCGGCGCAGGAAGGCGGCTCAGTTAGAGTGAGGGTCGCCCTGAATAAGAATCCGCATCGTACGGTGACGATTCCCCTGATTGCCGAGCCGCGCGATGGAGCGGACCCCGGGGACTACGCGGCCCCGACAGAGGTTGTCTTCAACGCCGGTGAAACGTCCAAAGACGTAACCGTAACGGCGGTTGACGACAGCGTTGACGATGACGGCGAGAGCGTCGAGTTGAGCTTCGGGAGGCTACCGGTAGGCGTGAGCGAGGGCGCCACGACCCAAGCGGTGGTTCGGATAACCGATAACGACGGCAGAGGTGTCGACCTCTCGTCAGCCTCTCTGACCGTCACCGAGGGCGGCAGCGCGGCCTACACGGTTGCACTGGCGTCCCGGCCAACGGCAACTGTTACGGTGGAGATCACTGGGCATTCGGGGACCGACGTAAGCCTGGACCGCACATTCCTGTCCTTCACCGTGTTCGACTGGGAGACCGACCAGACCGTTACGGTGAGCGCCGGGCAGGACCTTGACGCGAACAACGATTCGGCGACGCTGACGCACACGGCGAGCGGCGCGGATTATACCGGCGTCACGGCGACGGTCGTGGTGACGGTGGTCGACGACGAAAGGCCATCACCGCGGAACCTGGCACCCGGGTTCACCGACGGCGCAAGTACAGGCCGCTTGGTGCCCGAAAACACGGCACCGGGGCAAAGCGTGGGCGAGCCGGTCGCGGCCAGGGACCCCAACGGCGACCGGTTGACCTATTCTCTGGGCGGTACGGACAGCGAGTCCTTCGGGATTGTCGTGTCGTCGGGCCAATTGCAGACCAAGGCCGCTCTCAACTACGAGGCGAAGGACACATACGTCGTGACCGTGTCAGTCCGCGACGGTAAGGACCCCGCGGGCAATCCTGACTCGAGTACCGACGACACCATCAGGGTGACCATCAACGTCACCGACGTAAACGAGGCGCCGCCAAGGACTACCACGAGAAGAAGCGGTGGTGGCGGCGGAGGCGGAGGCGGGGGCGTCGTCGTCCCGAGCCAGCCGCCCGTGTTTACCGGCGGCGCCAGGTCGACCATCACGTTAACCGCTAATTCCCCGGCGGGTGCCAACGTCGGCCGGCCGGTCTCGGCTGCGGACGCCACCAACTACGGGCTGACCTACTCCCTGGGCGGCCCCGACGCCGCTTCCTTTATTATCGACCAATCCACGGGACAGCTGAGAGTGGCGCCCGGGACAACCCTGGACTACCGGGCGCGCAAGAACACCTACACCGTGGAGGTAACCGCCAGGAACATATTCGGCGCCACCGCCACGACGAGGGTGACCATCACCGTCACCAGCGCAGCCCTGGGGAATCTGGGCAGCAGGTACGACGCGGACAACAACGAGGTGATCGACCTGGAGGAAGTTCTCGCAGCGATCGCCGACTACTTCAATGACCGTGCCAACCTGGAAGTGGTTCTTGAGGTCGTCAAGCTTTATTTCTCCAGTTGATCCAATGGGTTGGAATGCAGATAGCATCGAGATGAAGAAGAGCGAAGAACTTTGATCGGGAAGGCGTTAGCGCTGTTGGTGGTTGCCGGGGCAGCCTTGGTCGTGTTTGAGTTGTTGCTCGTCAGTCCGGTGGCGGCACAGACGCCCAGGGCCACCAGGTCCTTCGCCGCGCCATCGGTGGTCCCGGGCGGTAGGCTGGAAGTAAGAATCACCGCTGCCGGATACGGCCCTTTTGGCCGGGTCGTGGAGACACTTCCCGCCGGGTTCAGATATTCGGGGTCTAGCCTATCGGAAGATGCGGTTGAGGTTGAGGGCAGGACTGTTAGTTTTATTCTGTTTGGGATTGACCGCTTTTCGTACACCGTTAACGCCCCGAATCAGAAGGGGTCGCACACTTTCTCCGGAGTGCTAAATGACGCGCAGAAAGTTGAACGATCCGTGGCGGGGACTTCCAGGATAATGGTTGGCCCCGACGCCACGCCCGCAACGACGCGCACTGCCACGCCAACTCCGGACCCCACAGCCACGCCGACGCCACCGTCGACCCTCGCTCCGCGGCCCACTGCTGCGCTCGCGGTGGCGCCCACGCCCACAGCGGAGCCTACACCTCCGCCAGTGGAACCGGTTGAGGAGGGTGCAACGCCGATTTGGTTGATTGTTCTGGTGGTTGCCGGGGTGGTCCTCGTAATCGGCGGCATCGTGGCGTACGCAGCAACGCGGAGGAGGTAGTCCATACCCAAGAGAAGCCAATCACTCCCGCCGCAAGAACCCTGGTGCTCCTAACAGCGACTCTGGACGTAGGAAGAGCGAATACTTCCATCGAGGGAATGCTGCATCGTTCGAATTGACCTCACAGGTGTTTGAAAAGTCGGCGTGGACTCCAGCACCGCTGGAGTGCCTACAGCGAAACCTGATAAGCTCGTTCTTAAGCGAATGGCGGTTGGATTGACCCGCTGCGGTTTGAAAACCAATCTCCTTGCCTTCACTCAGCCCTAAGTCGCATCAAAGGGATAGTCAAAATGGTTTCTGAATCGCGCCCCATAGCAATGCTGATTGATGGAGACAACGCCCAACCGTCTTTGATTGAGCACGTATTGGCGGAGACTACGAAATACGGTGTCGTGACGACTCGGTGTGTCTATGGTGACTGGACAAGTCCGCAGATGTCCGGATGGAAAGATTCGCTTCACCGTTACGCGGTCCAACCGATGCAGCAGTTTCGGTACACCGTTAGGAAGAACTCTACTGACAGCGCCCTAATAATCGACGCCATGGACTTGTTGCACGGCGGAATGGTCGGCGGGTTCTGCATCGTTTCCAGTGACAGCGACTACACCCGGCTGGCTACGAGGATACGCGAGCAGGGCCTGTTCGTGATGGGAGTGGGTCGGTCTGACACGCCAAAGTCTTTCGTGAACGCATGTGGGGTGTTCGTATACACAGAAAACCTGTCTCCCCAATCTGAGAAAATAGCTCCAGCATCGGACTTGGCAGACTCGGACTGGACACAGACAGCTATCAGAGCAATCGAGATGGCCGCACAGGACGACGGCTGGGCGTTTCTCGGAGCCGTAGGATCATATTTACGCCAATTGGACCCAGCCTCCGATGCCAGAAGTTACGGCTACAAGCAATTGTCGCCGCTTATAAAATCTCGAACAGAACTGTTTGAGACGAAGGAATCAAGGGCACCCGGTGGAGCTTCACAAGTATATGTGGGGCTGAAGTCCTGATCCCTAAATGGAGAGCGTGTTACCGCTTTATCCGAACTTGTGTTCCGCCTCGAAAATCCCTCATTGACCTGCCCCTTAGCATATCCGATGGTGTGACGTTACCCAGGGCCTTGTGGTAACGCCGGTAGTTGTGGTAGCAGACTAACCCTACGATAGCCGCTTCCAAGTCTGTAGGCATCTCATAGGGCCGTTGGTTCCAGTCGCGCTTGAGGGTCTCGTGATAGCGTTCCAGCTTGCCGTTGGTCAGAGGGCTACAGTGTGCTGGAGATAGCCGCCTGCATCCCGGGTCGGACGCTCAACTCGATTAACAAGAGGATTACATCCATGGGCCCGAGGGAGAATCCGGCGTAACCTATTTGGAGAGATGATTTTTTGAAGGCGCCCACGCGTGAGTGTGGGCGTTTTTCTTTTGGAGAGATGATTTTTTTCGGAGTACTGGCCAGCGGCTCCGTCGGAGAGATTGGGAATTGGGGGAATCAGGGGGCGGGGTGTCGCCATGGGGGGGCATGCGAGCGAGATTTCATGGCGGGATACTGAGTTTGTTCTTTCCCTGTGCCGGCATTTTCTGGCCGGTGAACACTAAGAATCCTCTGAACAAGTCGAGAACGACCGCGATCCTCCGTTGGAATCGTGCTTAGCTAGGGCGTGGTCTGGGGCAATCCAACAACTTATTCAGAGGTTTCTTAAATTTTGCCGCGAAACCGTGCAGTGGCAAAACGAATTTCCGACCAATTTTTTTGGAGGGGGTTCAGTAAGGCCCTAAAAGTGAGAGAGATGATGGTTCCCGCGTCAAATATATTCTGATAAATGATCAAAATGGTTAGTCAAGGGAGGGGCGGCGGAGAAACGGTCTAGACCGCTTTCAGCTCTTCGAGATTGTCCAGGGGTTGACATCCGGCAGATCGGTTAGACAACGGATGCATACATCTTGATTTTCGCTGGATGGGTTTGCAGCCATGGGGACGGAAATAGTAATTGTGTCCGTAATTGGGATGCTGTTGATGGTTTTATCTTTGAATCTGTTCGTTCCGATGAACGGTCAATGGCGGAGGCATTTGGGGCCACTGTGGCGGCGTAAAACTGTACGACCTTGTGGCGAAGGCCAGCCTCAATGCCGGCGCCACCTTGACAGGGAAATGTCCTGCTGGCGGGTTGGGCAGCAGGAGGTAAGTAAGAGGCCCTGGTGCGACCTGTTCTTTGTCAGGCTCGTCTTGATGTTGAGATTCGGCGTTCTCTCTGCTGCGCTTGAGGCGATAGCTCTCGCCGTTCATCTCGATAAGGGTCTCTGTGCATTCCACGGCCGTTCAACGATACAACCCGGAAGTTCAGCGATAGTAAGCGCAAAATGGTCACTGGGGCGATCGTCTTGATGCGGTTTGCGCAGTTGATGGACAATGGGTCCGCCAGGGCTTGCGTTCTGGTGGCAACCTGGGAGCGCAGCCCATCGATCAGGTGCTGCCCCTAAGGACTGGGAGCGACGGAGATTTAAACGCTAGAAGGCGCACGAAGGGACTGGTGTTGACGTCTTATGCTGGAGTAACGGGACGCTCGCCTTACTCAACCTCAATTGTGTCCAGCTGACCGGGTCCACCTCAGAATACGTCAGAGGAACATCGGTGTAGGTGGTTTGCAACGGCTTCGAAGAAAGACCATAAACGCCGGTTAGTGGGTGAACATAATGTTCGCTGGAGGGACTCATGCCGATTAGGCCGGAAAACATAGACCGGTACCCTGGGGACTCTCGGCTGCAAACCCGCAGAGTAGCGCCTAACTAATTGTTTCTCTGGAAACGCCGGACCCTGGCCGCAATACCGATCCACCTGAACGTCCAGGACCGCCGGTCCCCGGCCTGGCCATAAACGCCGGTTTTCGGGCCTGGAAGGTGCAACATGGCAAAATTACGAGAGCGCTTCGGCGAGCTTTTTGTGCTGGTGGGGGGAGTTGCCCTGCTAATTGGTATTGTCCTGGTGATAAATGCCGTCTCGGTGGGTGATGAGCCCCAGGTGAAGCCAGAGGATCAAGAGGGGTCCATTGCTGGTCTGGGGCGTGAGCGGGTGTTGGATTATTACGCGGAGGGAATTACGGTCTTGGCTCTTGAATACGCCATACGGCTTGATGAAAGAGAAGTGAGGGCCCTGCTGGATGATCTGGAAATGGGGCTTGAGATTGGGGACGTCAGTGCGTTGGCAATTATCGTTCAAGATTGGCGGGATAGTCCTGCGGAGAAAGCTCGCTTGGTCAAGGATGGCCTCCTGGAAAGTGGGGATGTTCCATCCGAGGTTATACAGTCAATTGCCGACGTGTTAGCAAAGCGCTACTCCTCAAACTCCCCATAAACGCTGAGTTTTAGGCACTGGCGGATGCCCGGAGTCTAACTGATGGCCGGAGCAGACACGAATGTGGCCCTCATAAAGACGTGGCGGCTCTGCCGTATACCAAACCGCATACCACCCTGTTTGTAGACGCAGGTTTCGTTCAATCCCGACTCCTTCCATGTCTTCATGCTTCCTCCTTCTTTTCCCGGCCTCGTAGGGCTCGTTGTTTTGACCATTGGACTGTACCCTGGCAAAGGCCTCGGCCAGATTCCGGAGGGAACTGGGAGACTGGCTCCGGTTCTGCAACCACTAGATGCCCCATCAGGCCATGGGCTACTGGACCGCCGCCGAGGTGTGCCACGGGCGTGGGCCCCCCGGAAGGAAGAATCAGGGAAGATGAGATGTTCACCGGAACCGGTGGTGGCATCATATACGGGAACGATGGGGCCCTCACTTAACCCCGCCTCATTTCTGTCCAACTAATGGGGTCCACCTCAGTATGCTGGAGGGGCTCATGCGGATTAGGCCGGAAAATATAGATCGGTACCCTGGTGACTGGCGGCTGAAAACTAACGAGGTAGCGCCTAACTAAGTGTTTCCTCTGAAACGCCGGACCCTGGCCGGTCCAAAAGTCAGATGCACTTACCCATGGCGGCACGAGCGATCCCCAAAGCTCGATCGTGGTTGGTGTCCGCATACTTCAACTGTCGAACGGCTTCTGCGTATACTACCGGCGGCAAATCGGTTGGTCCGCCTGTTTCATTAGCCCATTCGCGGCACTTTCTGATGAATTGCGGGACAGGACATTCAAGCAAGTACTCTTCAAGGTTGAACCATGCTTCTGCTTGCTCTCGCGTCGGCCACGAGTTGCCCCGCAACCGGCTGTCCTTATGAAATAAGACAGAAAGTTCTAGTATTATCGGGTCGAGGCAACTTGGAGCAGCGCCCACATTGCCGAAGTCAATGACAACTGCGCCCCCTGAGTCGTTGCAGAGAACATTGAATCCATGTAAGTCGCCATGTTGGCAGCTAGTGGTCATCTCTTGCTCGATTCCTTCAAAATTTCCTGTCTCACCAAGAGAGTCGTGAAATCGTTGAAATACTGAGTCGTCGATTCTCTGTGCTCTAAGGTCACTTACACGCAGGAGTTTCTTCTCCTTGACCTCCGCCCACGGCGCAAATATCTCGCGCAGAACCTCGACGACGGCTATTGCAGCGCTTTCACTCACTTCCAGAACGTCAAACAAACTTTTCGCGTATCCATCAGCCAGTTGGTAGAAGAGGGCCTTTCGTTTACCAATACCCGCTTCGATGTCGCGACCTAGCGCAGGGAAATGCCCCATCTTAAGAAGGGGATTGACATATTAATGATACTTCTGCCGTTCTTTCTTCATTTCAAGCCGCAAATCGATCTTCGCGAAGAAAGAGGCAACTGTGTGACCTTGGTGGTCCCTGACACGTACTCTCAATGTCCGGGGACCAGAAAGCCCCCCTGAACCAATAGCTTCAACGCTAGTCCCTTTGAGGGGCCTTGCCAGCAATCGCAACGCGCGCTCTTCAAAGCGGTCAAGACCGCGTTCACTACGAAATAGGTCGATTTTGATGGTGTCCAGCGTTGCTAGTTCGCCATTTAAGGTTTCGAGGCGTTCCACACAGTCTAGGAACCTATCCTTAGTCAGCAGTCGGGTCATACCATAATTTTCACCGGTGCCCAGAATATCTTGTGCTCCGCCACTCGAAAGCTGCTCTAAAATGTTTGGACTTGTAGCGTATCCAGTGAAAAACAAGCAGGGCGTGCCAGGACAGACAGTCCTAGCTTCCGAATGCACTGCGAGTCCGTGCGCCTCGGCTGTATCAACGCCTCCATCGTGGGGGGGCAGCCGCAAATCGCATACGATGAAGTCGAACTCGTCGCTTCGAAGGGCCTCGATTCCACTGGATCGACTCCCCGCGATGACTGTGTCTATGCTGGGGTCCGCGCCACTTAACTGCTCGTTAAGCCCCGTAGCGACGTCGTTGTCATCCTCAACTATCAAGACCTTCATTCCACTATGCCCTCGCGAGGCCACCGCATCTCACATGAGACCCCAACACCAGACCGCGGCGCAAGTCGGAGCGTCCCCCGCATCGACTCTATCGCTTTCTGTGCTATCGGCAACCCCATCCCGAGATGACCGTGACTCTTTGGTTTAGTACTAACACCAGGCTCAGCTAGGTTGTCCCATCCCATCGGGAGTCCGCGTCCCATATCTAGGACTACGATCCAACTCTCTGTATCAGTTAAACCCCAATTGAGGACCACTTCATTCCGGTGAGCTTCACGTACTTCCAAGCCAGCTTCGATTGCATTTCGGAGGGCGTTTGCTGCTGCAATCTCGACCAAGGTGGGATCACCCGTGGTGACAACAGGGTCACGGCGCGCGAGCGACAATTTAGCAACTGGTTGCTGCTGTGCCGGTTCAGGCTTATCGTCTAGACCGGCGTCCCCGCCTGCTTCCTTTTCAAAATCATCAAGGGTGGCTCGGCATTGCGTGACCTCATCTTCCGCTACTCGGATCACCAGGTCGGTCAAATCAAATTCCTGTAAATCTGGTGGTGCGGAAGCCGTTCGCAGCCTTTGTATAGCATCAAAGAACGACCGGACTCGGTAGACCGAGTCCTTAGTTTTACTGATGGCGTAACGATCTATTTCACTTTTCGCAGCTACCTCAAGGAGACCAATGAGAGGCCGCAATTCATGCAAGAACAACGCAGATATCTCTTCTATCGCCTGAGCACGAAGCTCTTCGTTCAGACGGGTGTCCGGAATGGGCGTCTTTTCTATTACCCCGACTGCAACTGTAGAGGAGAATGACCTACCTATTTCTGACCGTTTCAGAGCTTGGTCAAGCGCCCGCCGGACCCAAGAATTGTGTTCAGCCCCCCTAATCTTGGACAGACGGTCTCGATGCGCATTGGACGCATTGCGCGCAAAAAAGCGGGCAGCACGAAGGCGCTCGCTGGAGGTCGCAGCAGGCCAACGTTCGAAGGCAGCAAGTGCCTGCTCGTTATCCAAACCCGCCACCAAGCACATGGCGATAGAACACCGCGCGCCGTTCGAATGCCTCGACTCCCCCTTCCATCACTGAGGTTATTGCTCTTACAGTCTCCGGAGAATCCAACTCACCCGCATGCTCGACGAAACCACGCCGCCCGTCAGAGGCGAGACGAACAACGAAATCTGCTTCGCCGAGTACGGGAATATTCGCATTGTGCGAAGCGAGAATGAACTGATCACTGGGCTGTCTCTCACGCAGCCTCTCAACCAATGTCTCAGTTATGAACGCGTTATCAAGGTGATCCTCTGGCTGATCGATGATAAGCAATTCCCCATGGCCACTTAGGAGAACAGGTAAGACAACCGTGCACCGTTGCCCTATCGAGAGATCGTCACACTCTTTGTAGCCGACTCCATCCAAAAGAGACAACTCCACCGCGTCATCTACCGGCGCAGCGATGAGATCTGTGAGGTCACAGGACTGAAGGTAGGCAATCAAATTCATCGCGCGGTCAGGTGCAATATCCACCGCCTCTGTAATCAACTGAACACCGTTGGATTCCGCCGCTTCGACCAATTCGAGCGGAGACATGTTGGCCGCTAAGAGGGGCGCCAGAGCGTTGTAATGCAGTCCACTACCGCGTAGCGTCGTTGAGATGACATTTGCAAAGCTGTTGGTCATTCCGGACTCGGTTACATCGGCTTTTATCTCAGGCCGAAGTTCATCGTTGAGCCTATTAGCGATCTGGATACGCGCTTCAAATCGCTCCCCATGCACCCCCTCTAGCTCGATGAAGACGTCACGACGCTGCCTTTGGAGTTCCGCAACTTTGGCAACTCGCTCGTGGGCAAGATGCTCTAGGGCGGCCAGTTGGGCTTCCCGTTCTGTGAGAACCTCTACTTGTCGAGTTATTGCTCCCCCACCGGCCTGAAGTTCATCCAATGCTCGTCGGGAGGGTCGAGCTTTCTCGTCGGTCATCAACCGATCTGCATTCTTCTGCTGAATCAACCTCTGGACATCGACCCCGGCGCCTTCAACGATCCCCATAGTGTTCCTCAGGGCTTGCGCAGCTTCGGCAACTCTTCCCCTAACCCCGAATCCACCGAAGGAGGGCGTGGGGTTAGCGTCCTGAAGCGGCAAGAAGGTGCTCTTATGCTTCTGGGATAATGGTTTTGTAACAAAAAACCGACGCCAGAAAAGGAGCACCCAATAGATGCTACCACGCAACCACCCCGACCGGATCCAAATCACCTTCGACGACCGCCGCCTGGTGGCCAATGCCGGGCTGCTCCTTCCGGCCACCCTCGCCCAACACCTGGGCCTGGGGGAACTCGTAGACTATCACCTTGACCTGGGCAATGCCCCGGGGCGGGCGAACACGGGCGACAAGATGATGACCCTGGTTGCGTCTGCGCTGGCGGGCGGCGACTGGATCGACGACGCCGATGCGTTGCGTACCGGGGGGACGGCCTGCACCCTGGGCGGCACGGTCAAGGCGCCATCCACCCTGGGCACCTTCCTGCGCAGCTTCCGGTGGGGCCACGTCCGTCAACTCGACCGGGTGAGCCGGGAGCTGCTGGCCCGGGCCTGGGCCGCTGGGGCGGGACCCGGCGACGCGCCGTTCACCATCGACCTCGATTCCACCATCTGCGAGACCTACGGTCTGGCCAAGGAGGGCGCACGCCACCACGGCTATACCGGCAAGCGGGGCTATCACCCGCTGTTGGCCGTGGCCGCCGGCACCGGGGACGTGCTGATGTCCCGGCTGCGCGAGGGCCGCGCCAACACCGCCCGGGGCGCCGCCCACTTCCTGCGTGAGACGGTGGGGCGGGTACGCTACGCCGGAGCCCGGGGGCGACTCACGGTGCGGGCCGACAGCGGGTTCTACACACATGGCATGGTATCCGTCTGCCGCAAGATGGACCTGCGCTTCTCCATCACCATCCGCCAGCACAAAAGCCTGCGCAATCTCATCGAGGCCATACCCGAGATGGACTGGACGCCCATCCCCTACTGGATGGACGGCGCCGCCGATGTGGCCGAGACCACCTATACCCCCTTCCAGAGTGAGCCTGACGCCGCACCGGTACGGCTCATCGTCCGGCGTGTGAGGCCCACGCCCGGTTCCCAGCTGGCCCTATTCGCCACCTACAGCTATCACGGCTTCATCACCGACCGGGACGGGGAGACGCTGGAACTGGAGGCCGATCATCGCCGCCACGCCGAGGTCGAGAACGCCATACGCGACCTCAAGTACGGCGTCGGGCTGAACCACATGCCGTCGGGGTGCTTCGCCGCCAACGGCGCCTGGCTGGCGGTCCAGGTGATGGCGCATAACCTGGCCCGCTGGACGGCCCGCATCGGCTTGGGTGAGCAGATCGTGACCACCAAGACCCTCAGACGACGGGTCTTCGCCCTGGCCGGACGGCTCACCCGCTCGGCACGCCGCCTCACCCTGCATCTGCCACAGCGCTGGCCCTGGGAAACCCAGTTCAGTCGCGCCCTGGCCCGGCTGCGAGCCATTCCACTCCCGGCCTGACGGCGCCCGTCCGCCAGTGTCCCAACGTCCCCGCAAACTGAACCTCCCCGCCAACTCGCGCCAGTCCGGTCCGCGAGCGCCTCTTGCCGTGCCCTCTCACCGCCATCTCGCTCACCACAGCCACTGTAGGCCGCCATCGGCGCCCCCAAAAACGCCTGCAGACCGCCGCTAACCCCTCATCTACCCGAATTCGAGCCCGGACCATCGCGTCTGTAACTTCCTCACCCCCCTTCCAGTGTCCTCACGCCGTCCATCAGTGTCCATCGGTGGATTCGGGCTTAGGCACAATGCGGAGAAGCCGATACCCATTGCGGTATAATCATACCTAGAATCCTGTTGTTGGCCGCCAAGTCCGCGAGGATCTGGTGGAGAGACCTGTGAGGAAGGCAGCTGCAGTAATATTGCTGGTTGTAGTTCTTGCGGCTGCGGTCGCGTGCCGAAGCGATGAAGCTGGACCGGCACCTGAAATTGATCCCACGGCGGAGGCGAGCGTTCCTTCGGAGTCATCTGCGACGCCAACGGAATCTGCGCGCTTTCCAACCGCTGTTCCCACACAAGCGCCTGTTCCCGTGGTCGAGCCAACGTCCGTCGCGACGGCAATTCCGTCGCCCATGCCGACACGGTTCCAGCGCCCGCCCGCTGCAACAGCCACAAGAGATCCAACCGCAGCAACGTCTGCACCCACGGCCACTCCCCCGCAGACACCCGCTCCAACGATGCCAAGCCGCGCCGCACCCACAGCCGATCCCACTGGCATTCCGGCTCTTTCGCCAGAGGCACTGGACCAGTGTTCCAACGGCATTGCCGTGCGGCAGCCCGAGCGGAATCCTGAGTTGGTCCGGGACTGCGCCGCCTTGCTTTCCGCCAAGGAATCGCTTGACCGCAGCGGTCTGCTGAACTGGAGCCCGAACGTTCCTATTGGGAATTGTCAGGGCGTTGGTGTTGACGGCTCGCCAAATCGCTTAGTGCACATTTATATCGTTGGCAAAGGACTCGTGGGGGTTATCCCCAAGGAGCTTGTTCACCTGGCAGCCTTGGACGACCTAATCCTCTCCGACAATCAGCTTAGCGGCACGATACCGCCGGAACTCGGTCTGCTGGCGAACCTGGAAAGGCTGGGATTCAGAGCCAATCGGTTAACCGGCGAAATTCCCCCAGAAATCGCAAATCTGGAGAAACTGCTGGTGCTGGGATTGGGTGACAATCAGTTGTCGGGTGAGATTCCACCAGAGCTCGGACATATGGACAGTCTGGGGTTTCTGTCTCTCGGTGGCAATCGGCTGACGGGCGGCATTCCACCAGAACTCGCTCAACTGACCGATCTGTCGACGTTGTACCTGGGCAATAACCGGTTGACGGGTGAGATTCCGCCGTGGCTGGGCGAGCTAACCTTCCTGGAACAGATGTCTCTTAGCAACAACCGACTCACCGGGGAGATACCAACGGAACTCGGCAACCTGGCATACATGGAACAGCTGAGTCTGAACGGGAACCAACTGACCGGCGGTCTACCCTCTCAGCTGGGCAATCTGACTTATCTCACGCAGCTGACGCTCTGCTGCAACCATCTGACCGGTGAAATACCTCCAGAACTAGGCAATCTGATTTACCTGCAGGTGCTGGACCTCGGCGGAAACCGGTTGAGCGGCGAGATACCGTCTGAACTGGGCGACCTTGCCAGCCTGTTCCGCCTGGATCTGCGCGGCAATGGACTTGAGGGCTGCGTACCAAGAGCCCTGCGGGATGTAGAGACCAGTCCGGGCTTGGAGTTCTGCGACTACGCCGAGGCTACCAGTGGCGAAACCAGCACAGGCGCCGGGACCGGAGACGGTGAGCCGGGAATACGCGGCGAGATCATGTTGAGCCCCGAGCTAGTCGCCGTATGCTCCAACGGCGTCGCCGTGCCTGATCCGGGGGACAACCCGGGCCTAGTGAACGACTGTGCCGCACTCCTGGCCGCCAGAGATACACTGGTAGGCATCGGGCGGCTCGATTGGAACGCGAATACCTCCATCTACCAGTGGGATGGCATCTCCCTGCGAGGGTCGCCGCCCCGGGTCTATGACTTAGAAACTATCTCAAAAGTCCCTTCTCCCGCCACGCGAGAAGGTTAGGATGAGGTGGGATTGTATCTGTCACCCTCACTTCAATGATCTCCCATCCAGGGATAGGAGGATAAGGTAGGTGTTTTGAGATAGTTTCTTAGTAACTATCTCAAAACGTGGTTCGACATGCTCCCCATGAGCGGGCCAAAATTGCATTCCGCTCACCCTGAGCTTGTCGAAGGGCGCCGTCAAGACCAAAGATAGTTTTGAGATAGTTTCTTATTCCCCCAGGACGGGAGACTAGCCGGAGAGATACCACCGGAACTCGGGCTGCTGACAGGTCTCGGACGGCTCGTTCTAGGAGGTTACAATCTGACCGGGAGTATCCCGCCGGAACTGGGACAGTTGGAAAATCTGTGGGGCCTATTCCTGGATTGGGGCCTGCTGACCGGCGAAATTCCTCCGGAGCTCGGTCAACTGTCAAGTTTGACGACACTGAACGTCTGCTGCAATCAACTGTCGGGAGAAATTCCTCCGGAGCTCGGTCAATTGTCAAATCTGGAGAGTCTGAGTCTGGGGCGCAACCAGCTGACCGGGGAAATACCTCCGGAAATAGGCCAATTGACAAACCTGGAAAGCATGTCCTTGAGCGACAACCGGTTGACTGGCGAGATACCTCCGGAGCTGTGGAATCTCCCGAAGTTGCAAAGAATTGTCCTCAACGACAATCAGCTGTCCGGTGAAATACCGCCGGAAATCGGGAATCTGTCCCAACTGGATTCGCTGTCGCTAGGCAGCAACGGGCTGTCCGGCGATTTGCCGCCGGAATTGGGCAAGCTGGCCGCCCTGCGATGGCTGATCGTGACACAGAACGCTCTGACGGGAGACGTGCCAGCGGAGTTGGGCCAACTGGAAAACCTGGAATACCTTGGGATCTCGGGCAATGGCTTGACCGGCTGCATCCCGGAAAGCCTCTGGCAGGTAGATACGAACAGCAGGTTGCCTTTCTGCCGCTAGTGCCGGTCCGCTTTGAAACTAGCTCAAAGCTGTGTAAAAGGCGGAGGTAAAGTGGACCACCTGGACGGATTGACTGCCTGACTTGTGGCTGTCGCTGTTCAGGATAAGTGTCCGTCTAACTGTTCGGCAGAAATGTCACCTGTTTGGTCTGCGATGGTATCAGATGGCGACATTGTGGATGCGACCGGGGGCCGACGCGTCGGCGGACCCTCAGCGTCAACGTATCTCCTGACCGTGTCTCTATGAATTCCCAATTCCCTTGCCATCGGTCGAATGGACATCCCCTAAAGCTTCGCCTGCTGCACCGCCTTCCATCTCTCCTGCTGCAGAAAAGTCGGCTTCCGCGGTGATGCGACTACCTGCAACCCGGCTACGTCCGGATCGTCAATTGCCGCAGCTTGAGCATCTTCCTCTTGATCTGGCTTTGCGCTCGGCAGTTCGAGAGCTGTAACTGAAAGTTTTGACGCGAGTTCGGGATCGGGGGTCAGGATGGTGGCAGCTGAGGAAGTCCCGTTGCGGCTTCGGAGAGATGCCGGACTGGGCGGCGCTTCCTGGGAAGCGATGATGCGTCCCTCATGCTGTAGCGACAGCCGGCCGTCCAATCCCTCCAGCACCACGACCACCGCCCCGGCGTAGCTGCGGCGTTGCTGACTGGGCAGGAGTTGCAGGGTGTGTCTGTAATACTTCACGGTGTTGTCCCGGGCCACTCTCCTGCGGTGCTTGAAGCACAGGATATGCTTCAAGCGCGACTCCGGACCCAAGGGCCGGAATGCCGGCTCGGGGCACTGGGCCGGAACTTCAAAACGCCGGTTGAACCTGGGCAGGAACTGCTGCAAGACGGCCTTGGCCTGTTCAACAGTGGTTGCTCCTGCAAGCCGTAGCTCCGTGATCAGCCGGTCCTGAAAAGTTCCGGCCGTCCGCTCCACACGCCCCTTTGCCTGGGGCGACATGGCGAATATCACTTGAACCCCCATCTCATCCATCGCCCGTCCGAACTGGGTTGGCATCCCGTCGGGCTGATATTCCGAACGGTGCTTGAAAACAGGATGCCGGTCGGTATACAAGGCGAGGGGAACGCCGTAGCGCCGGAGCAGGCCCTGCATCAGCAGGAAGTAACTGCTGGTATCCTCATGATCGCAGAATATGGCGTTGACCACGGCGCCCGTGGCATCGTCCACCGCAAACAGGATCGTGAACTGAGGTCCGTCCTTGCCCAGCCACCGGTGATAACTGCCATCCAACTGGATCAGCATGCCTTCCCGTGGCATCCGCTGTCGGCGCACCCGGTGCTTGGGCGGGCGCCTTCGCCGCGGGCTGGTGAGACCGGCGTTGACCAGGATACGTCGCAGGGTGGTCCTGCCGATGACGATACCCTCGCGCTCAGCAAGCAACTCACTGAAATGCGAGTGGTTGGCGCCTTCGTACTTCGCACCAGCCAGGTGAACCACATGGGCCACTACGGCATCGGGTGTGGCGTTGGCCGGTCTACGGCCGCGGTGACCATGGGCAAGGGCAGCCGCGCCTCTCTCCTGATAGGCTGCCAGGATGCGCCTGGTGTGGCGCGGGCTGACTCCCATCAGTTCAGCCGCCTGGTCCAGGGCGATGTGCTCGGTGAGGAAGCTGTTCAGGACCTGAAGTCTGGTCTGTTCTTTTTGAGTCAAAGTCACATTCTCCATGGGGTGAATGTGACATTTATGCTGGCCAGTTAGTCAGGACTTTTTCGCTGGACATCGACAGCCACAATGTCAGGCGGTCAATCCGTCCAGGTGGTCCACTTTAGCTTCGCCTTTTACACACGGGCGTAAGGTGGGAGGCGCCTCCCCGTTAGGGGGTCTGGCAAGCCTCCCGCAACCACTCCCGGTCCCCGTCCCCCAGCATGGGAGCGATGGTGTCCCATACCTGCCGGTGGTATCCTTCCAGCCACTCGCGTTCCCCACTGGAAAGCTGGTCCCAGTCAATGAGTCCCTTGTCGAAGGGAATCAGGGTCAGCGCTTCCATCCGTAGCCACTTCCGGCCGTCGGGATGCCCGGGCATCTCCTCGTCGGGGGCGACAACGTATAGGTTTTCCAAGCGCACGCCGCCCCATCCCGCCTCGTAGTAGCCGGGTTCGTTGGAGACAATCATCCCAATCTTGAACGGCTCGTCGGCCCCCCTCGGTGTGATTCGCTGGGGTCCTTCGTGGACGTTCAGAAAGGCGCCGACGCCGTGGCCTGTTCCGTGCCCGTAGTCGAGTCCAGCGTTCCACAGGAACGTGCGCGCCAGGGCGTCCAGGGCAATCCCTCCGGTTCCCTCGGGGAATTTCTGCATCGCGAGGTTGATGTGGCCTCGCAAGACCAGGGTGTAGACTTCTTTCTGGCGTTCCGACGGTTCGCCGACGATCACCGTGCGCGTATCGTCGGTAGTGCCGCCCATTAGCTGTACGCCGGAGTCAACCAGGAACAGCTCACCGTCGCGGAGCGGAACGTCGGGGCTGGCGTCGGCGTAGTGGACGATCGCCCCGTTGGTTCCGGCAGCGGCGATGGTGGTGAAGCTGAGGTCGTAGAAACCTTCCTCGCTGGAGTACTCTTCGTACAATATCTGGCTGTAACCGTCCTCGCTGACCGTCTCGCCCGCCTTGATCGAGTCCTGTAGGCGCTTGAAGCTGCGGATTTTGGCTGCGGCGGCGTGCCGGTGGGAGTTTCGGGAGGCGGCAATCTCCGTTTCGTTCTTGATTGCCTTTAGCGCCACTGTCGGATTGGGCTTCTCGCGCAGCTTCTGGTCTTCGTGGAGCATCAACCTGGTACCCATCGTGGTCCCGCTGGGATCCAGCCAGACCATGCCCGAGGCTTCCGCGCCGTAACGCTTCATCGCGTCGGCGTAGGCGCCGTATGGTTCAAAGTCGATTAACGAGGCCAGGGCATCTGTCACGTCCGCGGGAGGCGAAACTCGAGTGAAGCAGGTGGCACGCTCCCGGTCAATGACCAGATAGCCCTCGAACACGGGATTGTAGGCGATATCCATGCCCCGGAGGTTCGTTACCCATGCGGTCTCGTCCAGCTTGGTCAGCACGAGCAGAGTGGCTCCCGCATCCTCCATCTCTTTGCGGATGTCGGACAGCTTCTCGGCGACGCCGCAACCGGTGAGGTCGTCCGGCAACTGATATATGGGATTGGCTGGCGGCGGCGGTTGCTCATCCCATACGGCGTCCACCAGGTTGTCGTTGACCGGCACCAGGGCGGAATCTGGAGATTTTAAGGCAGCCTTGTACACGGAGTGGGCCTGCATCGAGACCACGAAGGGGTCGAATCCCACGCGTATGCTGCCCCGTTCCTTTTCCATCTCGGTCAACCACTGGCTGAGGGACTTTTCCTCAGCCAGCCCGAGCTTGTGGACACGGAAATTGTCGTGGTCGACCTCGTCGTCCGCCTGAATGTGGTAACGGGAGTCTACGAACAGATGGCTCCCATCCGGGCAGACCAGGACGTCGCCGGCGGAGCCCCGGAACCCGGTGATGGCCGTCCGGCGGCGCGTATATTCGGGCACATACTCGTTCAGGTGGGCATCGGAGGAGAGCACAAGATAGGCGTCCACCTGGGCCTCTTCCATCCGCCGGTGGAGTTTGGTAAGCCGGTTGGAGAGCGTCTGCTTGGCATCTGCCATGATCATCGATGCTCCTCTGAGACGAATCTGGACCCCGACGCTTGCCGGGGAGGGTTGAGCGGGGCCTGTCACTATGCTGACGGTCAGCCAAGGCCCGAAAGAAACTCGTCCATAACCTGGGCCAATTCCTCGGGCTTATGGTAGCCGATGTCGTGAACGGTCTCAGGTATCCAGCACACCCGGCATCGCGGGATGGCCTTTCCGGCGGCGTAGACGCCAGCCTGCTTCTGCCTGGCCCGCTCGCTATCCGCGCGTTCAGGTGTCGGGCCCGCCGGGATAATAACCGTCGGGCAGGTAATCCTGGAATAGAGCTCGGAGGCCGGCTCCTCCCACATAGCGTGCATTACCTGTAGGTGATTTTCGGGGCGCAAGATGTCCTGAATCTGTCCTTCCTGGTCCTCATACACCATGGTCTGGACGATGCGTTCGATCTGGTCGTTCCAGCAAAAAGACAGCTGGTGGCGCAGGCGGTCCAAGAATTGCTCCCGGTTCCCCGTCACGTCCCTGGGCCGGACCCTGGCCTTGACGACCTCCCACGGTTCCCGGGGACCGCCTCGTCTACCCGCGCCGCCGTCGATCAGTCCCAGGGCGGCTATGCGGTCCGGGAAACGGGCGGCCACGTTGAGGGCTACCGTTG
The DNA here is from genome assembly GCA_965226825.1 of Dehalococcoidia bacterium. Lineage (GTDB taxonomy): Bacteria > Chloroflexota > Dehalococcoidia > Lucifugimonadales > UBA3495 > Io17-Chloro-G2. The sequence continues at coordinate 905,629 of CBDDED010000003.1, read as the reverse complement.
CTCCCCAAGAGTGTCCGAAGACGGCAGCGCGCGACACGCCGAGATGGTCCATAAGTCCCACGCCGTCGGCTGACAGAGTCTGCCAATCATACCCGCCTATGGCCTGGGTGGTCTGGCCGTGGCCTCTGGCATCGGCGGCGAAGAGCCGGTATTTGTGGCGCAAATGGCTGGCGAGGAGCTCATACCAGTGGGCCGAGGACGCGAGTCCGTGCATGAGCATGACCGGTTCGCCGTCGCCGCCCCAGTCCAGGTACCGGACCCGGAGTTCGCCGATGGTAGTCCAGTGTTCCGTTGGGTGCTGGCGGTCCGTGGGATTTCGCAACGCCGACTCCTGTTCCCTGTATTGTATTGTCACGTTCGATTAACCTATATCCTATTCACTGAAGCGGGATCGGGCAACCCCGGCGGCTCGGCGCTTCTAGATTGACACCTGGAGCATCGAAAGATACCCTTCCGGCACGCCGGCCCGCCTTCATGGGCTGCCTCATCACCGCCGATTGCGAGGTGCAACGGATGGCTTACGAAATCGAACAGTACCTGAACGTCCGTTCAGCCTCCGCGCCGTCTTACAGCCCCGACGGGCAACGGATCGCTTTCGTGAGCAACCTAACGGGGATACCCTTACCCTGGGTGGTACCGGCGTCGGGTGGTTGGCCCCATCCACTCAGCCTGGCCACGGAAAGGACCGGCCAGGTGGTTTTCTCGCCTTCCGGCCAACACGTGGCCTTCGACCGGGACCACGGAGGCGACGAGCATTGGCAGCTCCTTGTGTGCAACCCCGGAGGAGGCTCCGTCCGGCCATTTACCTTTGACCCAGACGTTTCCCACAGGTTCGGGCAATGGTCGCCTAATAGCGACTCCTTCTCCTTTGCGTCAAACGCGATCGAGCGGAGACGGTTCGACGTATATATTCAGGCACTGGACGGGGACGCTCCCAGACTGGTCTATTCGGGGGAAGAGTCCGCCGAGCCTGTTTCCTGGACGCCCGATGGCACGCGGCTGATCGTCCAGCAGGGAGCGCGTTCCGAGAGCACGGACCTTTACATGGTAGACGCGGCGAGCGGTGACGCCGTGCATCTCACGCCGCACGACGGCGAGGCAGCATATCACCCGGCGGGCTTTTCGGCCAATGGCCGGACTCTCTACCTGCGTACTGACCAGTCCCAGGAATTCCTGGGACTGGCAAGGTTGGACCTGCGGGACGGCAACCTGGAGTTCGACTTGGTTTCGGACTGGGACGTGGAAAGCGCGGCCCTGTCTCCCAACAAGCGTCGGATGGTCTATTCCAAGAACGTTGACGGCGCCTCTGAAATCACTTTGCGGGACCTCCGTTCGGCGGAAGAGTACCCGATACCGGGTCTCCCCCTCGGCGCGGCTTCGGGCCTCACCTGGGCACCCCACGGGCGCAGGTTCGCATTCGCCCTGAACAGTTCCCAGGCCACGTCCGACATCTGGAGCTACGATCTGAGGCAGCGGCGTTTGCAGCAGGTTACCCAGTCGCCGCGAGTGGGCCTGGGCGAGGACGCCCTGGTCGAATCACAGGTCGTGAGGTTCCCAGCGCTGGACGGTCTGGAGATATCGGGCATCCTGTACGCTCCCCGGAACGCGAAACCAGACAGCAGCCACGCCGCCATCGTACAGGTCCACGGGGGTCCGTCGGCGCAGACACGGCAGGTGTTCGAGCCGGTGCTCCAGTACTTCGCCAACCGGGGTTACGTGGTGCTGGCGACCAACGTCCGGGGCAGCACGGGCTACGGCCGGACCTATAACCATTTGGACGACGTGCGCAAGCGGATGGACAGCGTCGCCGACCTGGAAGCGGCCAACTCCTGGCTCCGGTCCTCTGGTTGGGCGCACCCTGAGCGCATCGCAGTTATGGGGCCGTCCTACGGCGGGTTCATGGTCCTGTCCGCGGTGACCACCTACCCGAACTCGTGGGCCGCGGCGGTGAACGAGAGAGGTGTTGCGGACTTCATCATGCACCTGGAGCGCACCGAACCCCAGGGACGCAAGCTCAGGGAGAACGAGTACGGCACCATCGAGGAAGACGGAGACTTTTTGCGCTCCATTTCGCCCATCAATCACGTGGAGAAGATCCGGGTCCCAATGGTCGTTGTCCATGGGGCCAACGACCCCAGGGTAAACATAAGCGTGGCGGAGGCGCTGGTGGCCGAGCTTCGGGAGTACAATGTTCCGGTTGAATACCTGCGTTTCGAAGATGAGGGACACGGCATGGTCCGGTTGGCCAACAAGCTGCGCGCCTACCCGGCTGTCGCCGACTTTCTGGACCAACACCTTCAAGGAGCGAATGGATGAACGGAGAGGTTATCTCGGTAAACTGTAGTCCGACTCATAGCCTGATCAAGCCGAACCAGGAACAGGTACGGCTACTTGCCGGTCTAGGGGTAGAGGGTGACGCCCACGCCGGAACAACGGTCAAACACCGCATACGGGTCGCCCGAAACCCGGACCAGCCCAACCTGCGACAGGTGCATCTGATCCATTCCGAGCTGTACGCTGAACTGAGAGAGGCCGGGTTTGACGTCTCCCACGGCCAAATGGGCGAGAACATTACCACGGGCGGCGTGGACCTGTTGGGTCTTCCGACCGGCGCGTTGCTTCGTATCCGGGACGCCGTGGTGGAAATCACCGGCCTACGGAATCCCTGTGCACAACTAAACAAGATTCAGCCAGGGTTGCTCGATTCAGTATTGGGCCATGACGAAGACGGAAACCTCATCCGGAAAGCCGGGATCATGGGTATCGTCGTCACCGGAGGTGAAGTTGCTCCCGGTGACGAGATACTGGTCGAGCTACCCCCGGGACCGCACGAGCCGCTTCTTCCAGTTTAGCTGGTTTGGTCCCCTAGAGGAGGTTCCACCTGGGGTTGGCGTCAACTTCGGCTTGGAGCCGTTCTACGATCCAGTCCCGGACCGAGCCGTCCCGGTAGAAAGTCGGCTTGATCAGGTCGCTTTCGTCGGTAATCATACCTTCCGCGAGGGCGGCCTGCGCTGCCCGTGTACCGGGGCGGACGCGGACTCCCACGCGCAGATTGGCCAGGGCGGGCCGGATTCCCTTGAGGAATTCCAACTTGGTCTCCACCGTCTCGGCCGTCTCACCGGGCTCGCCGAAGTTCTGGGATATGACGTAGTTCAAGCCTGTGGCGTCGCATCGTTGGCAGATGTCATTGAGCGGCTCAAGCCGCGCATCCAGCGGCCCGTCGTCCAGGCTCTCCCCGGCGATGCCTTTCATAATCACGAGCCCTGAGCCCGCCTGTTTCATCAGGCTCAGGACCTCTTCATCGCAGGCGCCGGGCACGGGGGCCAGGTAGCTGTTCCAGCGGACCTTCAGGTCTTCCTCTATCAGCGTCCGGCAGAGCGCCTTGGCGTGAGGCATGGGAACGTTGAAGCCTGAGTCTATGAAGAAGACCTTGCGCACGCCGAACCGGTCCTTCATCTGCTGGACTTCCTGGACCACGTCCTCGATGGGCTTGAGGACTCGCCAGATTGTGGGATCGTTGCCAACCTCTATGGAGTGGGAAAAGCTGTCGTCCAGCTTGGTGACAATGCCGATCCCGAAGCCAGCCTGCTCGTAGCGAATCATGTCCAGTTCTTCGAGACGGGGAGGCTTGGAGAAGGTGGAATATGCAAGCCCACGGTAGACGATCTCGCCGCTGCCGTCCTTGTAGACGAGTCCGGGAAGGTTGTGGAAATTCTCTCCGCTCTCGATGGAGGCGGCCACCTGGGCGAAGGTCTCTCCCCCGTCTCCGGCGACACCCAGGTCCGGTTCCAGGTAGCTAAAGCATTCCCTCGGTAACAGACTGAAGCCGGGGCCGCCGCATACTATTGTTGCCTTCGAGACAGACCTGACGCGTTGGATGACTTCTTTGGTTGAAGGCAGGGCCCACTGGGGGTCCATGTAGCTGGAATTGTCCAGGTTTCGCAGAGATATTCCCACCAGGTCTGGCTGGAACTCCTTGACTGTGCGTTCGGTCTCTGCCAGATAGTCCTCGGAGAACATGAGATCCAGCACCTTGAGCTCGTGCTGGTCCGGGTCAAGGTGCCCTGCGATGTAAGCCAACCCGATGGGGACAGGCCGGGCGTTCATGCGGCTCATTAACCATTGGTGACGATTGGTGGCGATGAGGAGGATGCGCATTGCTGACTCGTACGTGGTGATAGGGGAGCGCTCGCCTAAACTGGACAGACGGTTTGGGGATTGCAAGTAGCCTAGGAGTCGGGACCAGGAGTGTCAAACGAGCCGACCATGGACGCTCTGAACGCCGGCAAGCACGTCTACACCGAATGGCCTCTGGGACGGACCACCGCCGAAGCGGTGGAGATGGCGGACCTTGCCCGCGAAAAGGGTGTCCGCAACATGGTGGGACTCCAGTCCCGAGCCAACCCGGTGCTGCTTTACGTCAAGGACCTTGTGGCTTCGGGCTACGTGGGCGAGGTGATGTCGTGCCACGTTAACCGCATCGGGGGCGGAGTCCTGGAGAGGCAGTCCGACCGCACCTGGCAGAGGGACAAGGAACTGGGGGCTAACACGTTAACCATCTCCTGCGGTCACACAATCGACGCGCTGCGATTTGTAGTTGGCGACTTCAGCCAGGTGTCATCGGTGGTTAGCACTCAGGCGTCCCAGTGGTACGAGGTCGATACCGACCAGATGGTGGACGTCACCTCTCCAGACAACATTCTGGTTAGCGGCAAGCTCGCCTCGGGAGGCGTGGCGTCGGTGCATATCGCCAGTAACCCCTTTGCCGGCAGCGGCTACCGAATGGAGATATACGGGCGGGAAGGGGACACTGATCGCATCGTCCGGCGAGTCCCCTCAACCACGACCGAGTCCGGCTGCAGGGGGCGCAGGGCAGCGACCAACTGGAAGACCTGCCGATTCCGCCCCAATACACCTTCGTGCTCGAAGGAATGCCCCACGGCGCGGCGTACAATGTAGGCCAGATGTACTACCAGTTCGGCCGCGGCATCCGCGAGGGCGAAGGGTGTCAGCCGGACTTCGACGAGGCCGTCCGGCTGCACCGGTTCAGCGACTCTATCCGGGAGACCTCGGACCAGAGCCGCGAGGTCGCCGTTAGGTAACCGAGAGCCCCCGGTCTCAGGACCCGGTCCACTCGAAGCCAAGGTTGGCGAAGCGGACGAACACGGTCCCAAACGGCGCGGCCAGCGGGCCGTTGGCCGCCAATATGGCGATCGTGTGTTGAGCGCCGGGGGTGGCGTCGCTGGAAACCTGGACCCGTTGAGCAACGTTGAATCCCTGAACGGTACCCCTGTCGCGGTTGCATTCGCCGTCGATCCAGATTTCGCCGTAGTCGTCGACGCAGGTCTCAAACTGGACGCGCATCCCGTTGGTGGGGCGGCCGTTGACCGTCTCCGGGATGGTGATGGTGGTCCGGTACCAGGCGAAGGTAAAGCCGCTGGAGATCCCCACAGACAGGTCCTGGCACGTTTCCCAACCGGAGTCGTTGTAGCCGGGTAACCGGCACGGGCTGCCCTCTCCGTTGGCTACCAGCCCCTCGTTTTCCTGACCGGGCACAAAACCAATGGCGTATTTCCAGGTAGCATTAGTGGCTGCCTGTCCCGCCGCGTCTCCAATGTTGATGGTTGCTCTTGGCATATCTTCTCACCTGTTCACTAGGTTGCATTGCTGGTCGAGCAGACTGGTAACACTTCGCCCGGAGTTTGGCAAATCCGGGATGGTCTGGCAGCAGTGATCTGTGCTTTAATGGGCCTGCGCCCAGCTATTCCTTGGGGGAGGTACGCATCGTGGTCGAGAAGAAGGGTACCGCTATCATGGTGGTCTACACCGATGTGGCCGTCGAGCATGACGCCGACTTCAACGCCTGGTACAACCAGGAGCACCTGCCCGAGCGGCTGAGCAACCCTGGATTCCTGGATGGGGCCCGTTATGAAGCCCTGCGGGGCGGGCCCAGATACCTGGCCGTTTACGAACTCGAATCGGCGGAAGCCCTGCAGTCGGATGAATATCTGCGCCAGCGGGCCAACCCAACCGACTGGTCGAAGCGGGTGTCGCCCCTCATGGCCGCGGGAGGGATGGTCCGTAACGTATACACTCAGATCTATCCCGCCGAAAGCGACCCGCATACGTTGGGCCGTGGAATGGCGCCCGCGCTCCAAATCGGACGCATGGACGTGCCGCCGGAGATCGAGGACAAGTACAACTACTACTACGACAACGTGCGGACGCCGGGCAACCTGAAGATCCCGGGATGTATGCAGGTCCGCCGGTATCAGTCCGTCGGAGGTTGGCCCAAGTACCTGACCATGTATGAGTTCGAACACGAGAAGGTACCCGAGACCCTGGCATGGGAAAACCAGCGCGGCCAGGACGCGATGCACGAATACATCGGAGGTACCTACGGTCACGCTTCGGGTTCACCCGGCGTGTACCGCCGTGTGTTTCCACCCCGCGCGTTCTGACATCCGACCTGTTAGCTCGACCCCGCTAATTGAACGAGCGGTTTACCGCGAGAGGTGGCGGCGATGCCTCGAAATTTGACCATTCAGGAGTCCCACGAATTTCTGGACAGCAAGCCTGGCTGGATTGCGTTGACCACCATTAGGCCAGACGGGTATCCCCACACCGTGCCGCTGGGCTACTTTCGGCTGGGTGAGGACATCGTAATGGGAGTCCGGGGCAATACCAGAAAGCTCAAGAACATCCAGGACAACCCGAAGGTGAGCCTGCTACTGGAGAGCGGCAAATCGAGGGGGGACATCAAGGGCTTGATGGTCCAGGGCACCGCAATGGTGCATTCCGAGCCCTCCGATGCCCTGTACTTTGCCCGGGAAGCCGCGAAACTACGCGGCGTCCCTGAGCAGGAGCTTCCCACCGAGCCTCGAAAGGACGCGGTTTACATAAAAGTGACACCGCAACGGATCCGCTCATGGGACTATTCCTAGCCGTTCCCGAATTGGGCGGACCGTCACGCAACCGACGCCAAGGGGGATAGACATGCCAAGACTGGAAGGAAAAGTTGCGCTGATCAGCGGAGGCGCGAGAGGACAGGGCGCAGTCGAAGCCAGGATGTTTGCCGGGGAAGGGGCTAAAGTTGTCATCGGAGACATCCTCGATGCCGAAGGGCAACAGGTGGAGGCTGAAATCAACGAGGGCGGCGGCGAGTGTGTTTACGTCCGGTTGGACGTCACCAGCGAAGTAGACTGGCAGCAGGCCGTCGAGACCGCCGTTGGCCGTTTCGGCAAGTTGGACGTTTTGGTGAACAACGCCGGTATCGGCAGCCCTCGCGGGCCGGATGGCGAGCGGGTCCTCATCGAGACCCTGACCGAGGACCAATGGGACCGGACCCTGGACGTGAACGCCAAGGGAGTGTTCCTGGGCACCAAAGCGGCCATCCCTGAGATGCGCAAGGCGGGCGGCGGCTCTATCATTAACATCTCGTCGGTGGCTGGACTGGTCGGCGGGACCACCTCAGCCTACGGCGCGTCAAAAGGAGCTGTTCGTCTGTTCACGAAGGCGACTGCCATTCAGTACGCCAGGGAAGGTATACGCGCCAACTCCGTGCATCCCGGTGTCATCATCACCGCCATGACCGAGTCCATGCTGGCCGACGAAGAAGGACGGGAGATGAACCTGGCCCGGCACCCCATCGGCAGGCTGGGAGTACCGGAAGACGTTGCCTACGGGGTCTTATTCCTGGCCAGCGACGAGTCGTCCTTCATGACGGGAAGCGAGTTGGTAATCGACGGCGGGCTAACGGCCCAATAGCCGCCGGTCCTGGACTGATTCAAGAGCGACTGACCGCAACAAATCAGACGAGGAGGTTGTCGGTGCCAATCGAACGGCTATCACCGGAGTTGGACAGGTTGGTATCAGCCGACCAGGAATTGGAGGAGCTGGGCAACGGCTACGAGGTTGCCGAAGGGCCCCTCTGGTGGCACGAAGCGGGGCACCTTATTTTTAGCGAAGTAAGGGGCAACAAACGACGGCAGTGGACTCCCGGCAGCGGCATCACCCTGTTGCAGGAATCGACCAACAACGCCAACGGACTGACCAGGGACCTCCAGGGCAGGATGATTCTCTGTGAAGGCGGCTCGGGGAGGGTGACGCGGATGGAGCCGGACGGTAGCATCACGGTGGTGGCCAACAGCTACCAGGGCATGCCATTGAACCGGCCCAATGACGTGGTGGTAAGGTCGTCGGACGGCAGCATCTACTTTACTAACCCCGGAGCGCCGGACCCGGAATTTCCGCTGCCATACTCCGGCGTCTACCGAGTGTCTGCGGACCTGGGTACGATTTCGCTATTGGTGTCGGACTTTGCCTTTCCAAACGGCCTGGTTTTCTCGCCTGACGAAAGCATCCTCTACATCGCCGATTATCGCGGCGGAAGGATCAGGGCGTTCGACGTGAACCCAAACGGGATGTTGAACCTGGCCAGCGACCGGGTGTTCTGCCAGCTTATCGCGCCCGTCCCCATCACCCCTTATGGCCCCGACGGAATGAAGGTGGACGTCGAAGCCAACATCTACAGCAGCGGGCCCGGCGGCGTGTGGATCATAGACCAGGCGGGCAACCATCTGGGGACAATCCACACCGGGGCGCAGACGACCAACGTGGGTTGGGGCGGGGACGACTGGAAGACCTTGTTCGTCACAACCTTCGGTTCCCTGTACCGCATCCAGATGAATGTCGCCGGAATCGCCGTGCCAGGCAACGGCTAGACTACTGGCTATCAACAAAGACGGAGGTGAAGTAGGCATGGACGCAACCGGAGTCTCCCACATCGCCATTTGCGTGGCGGACATCGACCGGTCATTGGGCTTCTACCGGGATATCCTGGGTATGACCGTGGGGTACGACCGGATTCAAGACACCACTTCAGGCGGCCTCCCCCACGTGTATAAGCACTCCCGGCAGACGCGCCGCCAGGTGCGTTTGGTCATCGGCGAAGGTGAGAACTGCCCCACCATTACCATGACGACCCACCCCGGCGAAGACGCCGACGGGGACCCCATCAAGCTAGACCAAATCGGCCTTAGCCATTTTTCGATCTCGGTCTCCGACCTGAAAGGCCTGGCTGGCGACCTGGCCTCTAAAGGCGTAGAGTTCGCCGGACCGCCGGAGTCCCGGCTCAATGCCCGGGGAGAGTTGACCAGCTTCTACGTTTACGACCCCGACGGCATCCTGCTCCAGTTCGACGCCGGCGTCGGAGGCTAGGAGAAGGGAGGCGGGGCTATGGCCAGGCAAGGAATCGTGCTCTACCACGGCATCGACAGCGGCGGGGAGTTGAAGGAGTACGCCGAGATTGCCGAACGCTGCGGCTACGAGTCCTTGTGGGTCACCGAGCGGTATTTCCACGAGGAGACCTTCTCCATGCTGGGTTTTCTGGCCGCCGCGACCCATGATATTAAGCTGGGCGTGGGAGTGGTCAACCCCTTTACGCGAAATCCGGCGCTGACCGCAATGTCGGCGGCCACCCTCGACCGCATCTCCGGGGGGAGGTTCTTGCTTGGCCTTGGCAGGAGCGACAGTTGGGTGGTCCATTACCGGATGGGGATACCGTACCGCGACCCCCGTGCCAGCCTCAAAGAGACGGTTGAGACCGTGCGCGCCCTGCTGTCGGGCAGTCCTGTAACTTCCGAAGGAGGCCAATTCAATCTGGCCAACGTGGGGCTTGCGACCTTGCCCGTACAAGACCGGCTCCCAATCTATCTCGCGGCGATAGGTCCCAGGGCGCTGCGGCTGGCGGGCGCGGTCGCAGATGGGGTGCTGCTAAACGCCTATACTCCCACAACCTACATCAGCTACGCCGTGGACGAAGTGCGGCGGGCCGCACGTGAGACGGGGCGTGACCCTGCCGACGTGGACATCGCTTGTATGTTAGTGGTGCGCCCGACCGACGACCCCGCGGGCATGTTGGAAAGCCTCAAGTCGCGGGTAGTGCGGCTGCTGGACGAACCCCACGTCGGTGAGATTCTGCTGGAGAAGGGTGGCTATGATCCGTCCATACTGCCCGCGCTCCGGGAGTCGGTGAATCAGGACGGTGGGCGGGACGCGGTCAGCCTCATAAGCGACGACATGGTGGACTCGTTCTACGTCGTCGGTCCGCCTGAGCGGTGCAAGGAACGGATCGAAGAATATCGCAGAGTTGGTGTCGACCTGCCACTGCTGCTCCCCAGACTGGAAGACTACAAGCAGGTGGCCACGACGCTGGCAGTCACTTGATGAGGCGGCGGTGCATGAAGAAGGACGCCACGCAGAGGGCCACAACCGAAATAGCCAATAGTTGGAGCGCCCACAGCACCATTAACCACGTGAGGTCGCCCGATACCAGTCCCCTCGTCAGGGCCGCGGCGGGGGTCAGGGGCAATGCCCAGGAGAGCATCTTGACTGTGTGCGGCACGTGGTCCAGGGGAAAGAAGACTCCGCTCACATAGAACATTGGGATTATGAACACGGTGAAGAAGTTGTTCATCGCGCCTATGGTGCTTGCAGTGGCCGTCAAAATCAGAGCAATGGAAGCCACCGTAAGGCCAATCAGATAGGCGCAGGGGATGGCCACCACGGCCAGGGGCGAGCTTATCAGGCCAAAGCAGGCCGCGGCGCCCAACACCACCGCGCCCGGGATAGCCGCCCTAGTGGCGCCCCACATCGCCTCTCCCAGTACGATGTCTGACGGACCTATCGGCGTGAACAGCATGGCTTCATAGACATGATGGCTGTCCATGCGCAGGTACGCCCCATAGGTCGAGTCGAAAGTAGCGTGGAACATGGCGTAGCTGGCGATCAGGCCGGGGGCCAGGTACTCGGCGTAGCTGAGGTCGCCAATGTCTCCCACGTAAGCTCCGAGTCCGAATCCAATCGCCGCGAGCACTACGAAGGGCTCGATGACGATGCCGCCGAATTCCACCTTCCATCCTCGAATCACGGCGTCCCGGTTTCGCTGCCAGACGCGGAAACCGCGCCAGATAAAGCTGGCTCGTACTGATTTTGCGATTGCGCTCATTGGTCCCTGAGCCCCCTGCCGGTCAGCCGGAGGAACACGTCCTCCAGGTTGGCAGGACGCCGGACTGCCGGGTGGCCGGCCCAGGCTGATTCAGCCCTGGATAGCCGGTCAAGGTCGCCGAAGACCAACAGTGATTCCCCCGCGCCTTCGAAGTCCAGTTCCTGGGTTTCCAACTCCTCCTCCAAATGCGCTCTCTGCCACGACGGTAACTGCACCTGCACCACCTGTTCCCCAGCGTATGCCCGAACCAGCTCCAGCGGGGTCCCTTCCGCGAGTATCTTACCCAAATCCATCACGATGAGGCGGTCGCAAAGATAGGCGGCCTCGTCCATGTAATGGGTGGTCAGCAGCATAGTGATTCCCTGTTGCTTTAACTGTAGCAGCCGGTCCCACACCAGGTGACGGGACTGAGGGTCCAAGCCGGTAGTCGGTTCATCCAGGATTAGTATGCTGGGGTCATGGAGCAACGCCCTGCCGATCAGCAAACGCCGCCTCATGCCTCCCGAGAGCTCGTCAGTTGACTGGTATGCCTTTTCCCGAAGTTGAAACAGGTCCAGGGCCGCCCATGCGCGTTCGCTTGCCTGCTTGCCAGGCAGGTCAAAAAACCGGGCGTAAGCCAGTAGGTTTTGCATCACGTTCAGCCCGGGGTCCAGGCTGTCCGCCTGGGACACGACGCCAAGGACCGACTTCACGGCCCGTTTGTCGCGCATCACGTTCTTGCCCTGGACGAATAGGTCCCCTGAAGTGACAGGCGACACGCAGCAGGCCATCTTCATGATACTGGTCTTGCCGGCGCCGTTGGGTCCCAGCAAGCCGAAGCATTCGCCCTTGCTGACTGAAAAGTCGATCGAGTCCACCGCGACCAGGTCGGAGTATTTCTTGGTCAGATTTGTTGCAGTGATTACTTCGATATCCGTGTCCAAATTCTCACTGTAGAACTCGTCTGTAAAAGGCGGAGGTAAAGTGGGCCACCTGGACGGATTGACCGGCTGACATTGTGGCTGTCGCTGTTCAGCATAAATGTCCGTCTAACTGTTCGGCAGAAATGTCACCTGTTTGGTCTACGATGGTATCAGATGGCGACATTGTGGATGCGACCGGGGGCCGACGCGTCGGCGGACTCTCAGCGTCAACGTATCTCCTGACCGTGTCTCTATGAATTCCCAATTCCCTTGCCATCCGTCGAATGGACATCCCTTCAAGCTTCGCCTGCTGCACCGCCTTCCATCTCTCCTGCTGCAGAAAAGTCGGCTTCCGCGGTGATGCGACTACCTGCAACCCGGCCACGTCCGGATCGTCAATTGCCGCAGCTTGAGCATCTTCCTCTTGATCTGGCTTTGCGCTCGGCAGTTCGAGAGTTGTAACCGAAGGTTTTGACGCGAGTTCGGGATCGGGGGTCAGGATGGTGGCAGCTAAGGAAGTCCCGTTGCGGCTTCGGAGAGATGCCGGACTGGGCGGCGCTTCCTGGGAAGCGATGATGCGTCCCTCATGCTGTAGCGACAGCCGGCCGTCCAATCCCTCCAGCACCACGACCACCGCCCCGGCGTAGCTGCGGCGTTGCTGACTGGGCAGGAGTTGCAGGGTGTGTCTGTAATACTTCACGGTGTTGTCCCGGGCCACTCTCCTGCGGTGCTTGAAGCACAGGATATGCTTCAAGCGCGACTCCGGACCCAAGGGCCGGAATGCCGGCTCGGGGCACTGGGCCGGAACTTCAAAACGCCGGTTGAACCTGGGCAGGAACTGCTGCAAGACGGCCTTGGCCTGTTCAACAGTGGTTGCTCCTGCAAGCCGTAGCTCCGTGATCAGCCGGTCCTGAAAAGTTCCGGCCGTCCGCTCCACACGCCCCTTTGCCTGGGGCGACATGGCGAATATCACTTGAACCCCCATCTCATCCATCGCCCGTCCGAACTGGGTTGGCATCCCGTCGGGCTGATATTCCGAACGGTGCTTGAAAACAGGATGCCGGTCGGTATACAAGGCGAGGGGAACGCCGTAGCGCCGGAGCAGGCCCTGCATCAGCAGGAAGTAACTGCTGGTATCCTCATGATCGCAGAATATGGCGTTGACCACGGCGCCCGTGGCATCGTCCACCGCGAACAGGATCGTGAACTGAGGTCCGTCCTTGCCCAGCCACCGGTGATAGCTGCCGTCCAACTGGATCAGCATGCCTTCCCGTGGCATCCGCTGCCGGCGCACCCGGTGCTTGGGCGGGCGCCTTCGCCGCGGACTGTTCAGTCCGGCGTTGACCAGGATGCGCCGCAGGGTGGTCCTGCCGATGACGATACCCTCGCGCTCAGCAAGCAACTCACTGAAATGCGAGTGGTTGGCGCCTTCGTACTTCGTACCAGCCAGGTGAACCACATCGGCCACTACGGCATCGGGTGTGGCGTTGGCCGGTCTACGGCCGCGGTGACCATGGGCAAGGGCAGCCGCGCCTCTCTCCTGATAGGCTGCCAGGATGCGCCTGGTGTGGCGCGGGCTGACTCCCATCAGTTCAGCCGCCTGGTCCAGGGCAATGTGCTCGGTGAGGAAGCTGTTCAGGACCTGAAGTCTGGTCTGTTCTTTTTGAGTCAAAGTCACATTCTCCATGGGGTGAATGTGACATTTATGCTGGCCAGTTAGTCAGGACTTTTTCGCTGGACATCGACAGGATGTCGCTTAGAGCGATCGAGCGGGAATTGGGAATCCACAGGGCCACCATCAAGAAATACCTGGCCGCCGAGGGCCCTCCAACGCGACAACCCTGGGCCGGTCCCACTACGTCATCATCTGATAACATGGCAGCCTGACCGAGTGACATTTCTGCCGGCCGCTTAAACGGACATTTATCCTGAACAGCGACAGCCACAATGTCAGGCAGTCAATCCGTCCAGGTGGTCCACTTTAGCTCCGCCTTTTACAGATTCCCTGGCCGGTCCTAATCAGTTCCAAGTTGTAGCGTTCCTCGGGTGTGGCGTGGACCAGACGGGGATACCAGGAAATGGGGACCGATGTGGTCCGGCCGTCGGAAAGCTCGGCGGTCAGGGTGTCTTCGGTTACCGCAATTCTCATCTCCCTGGGCATTTCCATCACTGCCTTGCATCCAGTCGGTCCAGGTTGCCGCTCCAGCCGAGGATTCGCTCGTCGGCAGTAACCAACCTGTGGCCGCCCAACGCGGTGTCGATAATGATGCGGTCGGCCGGATCGCCATGAATGTTAGCAAGCAGGCCGGCGCGGGCAGCGATGCCGCCATCAACGGGAATTTCAATGAGACCTTGGCTGATCAGCGTACTTCTCCATTCATAGAGGTCAAGGTCAAAGTTAATCTGACCCTTCTGGATCCGCATCGCCACTTCCCAAAAGGTGATCGCCGAGACCGCTGATTCCTCTTCATGCAGGGAATGCTGCAACAAATCACGGGTTTGAACACCTAGCCGTTGGTCTCCCCATCTCTGCCACAGGAGTATGTGGGAATCGAGGAGCATCAAAAGAGTTCATCCCCCTTGTCTTCGGGGTCCCCGAACCAATCCGCGGGCATGGGCGATACGATGTCTCCATGGATTTGAATGATGCCCCGGTCGATCCCAAAGATAACTTCGGGTTTTTGACGGAAGGGCGACAACTTGGCGACAGCCTTGCCGTTCTTGGTAATGACAATTTCCTCGCCGCTTTCCGCAACCTCGTCCATCAACTTCAGGCACTTGGCCTTGAACTCCGAGGCCTTGATAGTACGCGGATCGTTGGGTTTGTCCATTTCGGCTGCCATACCGGTACTCCCTATTCACGATGCTGATGATTGTTTTACCATAGTCACTACTATGGTCATAATCTACCGGACATAACCCACCTCTGCCAGTAGTTGGTCAATGCGAGCCACCGCCTCATCCCGCCGCCGCTCCGCCTCCCGCAGTTGGGCCAGGGCCTCCTCCACCGGCATTACCTCCACCGACTCGGTGGTGTCCACGTAACGGCTGATGTTCAGTTTGAAATCGTTGCCTTGGATCTCCTCCATGCCGGCCACGTGGGCGAAACGGTCCATGTCCTCGAAGGCCCGATACGCCTGGACTATCTTCTCGATGTGCTCCGGGTTGATGTAGTTGTGGGCCTCGCCCGGCCGGAAGTAGCCCGCTTGGGAGGCATCCACGAACAGCACGTTGCCCCGGCGATTGGCGGACTTGTCCCGGGTCAGGACACAGATGGCCACCGGAATGCTAGCGCCGAAGAACAGGTTGGGCGGTAGCCCGACTGGTCTTGCCCCATTTTCTGTACCAAGCTCAGTGCGAGCTTTGCGGGTCAATCCGGTGTTCCACAGCCAATGCGGCAAACTCCCGCGGGGAAAGGTTACCCAGTGCGCTGTGGGGTCTCTCGCCATTGTAGTGTCTTCGCCAGGATTCCACCTTCTCGGCAGCGTCCTCCAGGAACAGGAACCAGTTCTCGTTCAGGCACTCTTGCCTGAATCGCCCGTTGAAAGCCTCTATGAAGGCGTTGTCCGTAGGCTTACCCGGTCGGCTGAAGTGCAGCTGCACCCCGTTCAGGTAAGCCCACTGGTCCAGGCGCTTCGAGGTGAACTCCGAACCATTGTCCACACGAATGGTCCTGGGCAACCGGTTCTGCTTCAGCCGATGCAGAACCCGCTACTCCGGCGAAGTCTGGGTCAGAAATTCACACCAGGCGTCCATTAGCTTCCGCCTTTGGTCTAGCAGGTCTGTCCGGTGATAGGCTTGCTCAACAGTTGACCCTACCTTGTGTGCCAGGGCAAGCTCGGCAACCGCCCAGGGTGTCGGCGTTTGCTCGGCAACCCAATCGCGGAAGGTTGACCGGATTCCATGCACCGTCATTTTCTCGGCCAAGCCGGCTGACCTTAAAATTTTTGTCATGGTCATGTCAGACAATCCCTTACCGGCTTTCATGGGAGAAGGGAAGATAAACTCCCCTGGTTCACGTAGTGCCATAGCCTGCCTCAGGACGTGCATAGCGGAGTCTGGAAGGGGAACTCGATGTTTAACACCACCCTTCATCCGCGAGGCCGGAATGATCCATAAGTGGCGTTCCCAATCAATTTCCGTCCACGTAGCTTCCCGAACTTCCCCGCTGCGGGCTGCTGTTAGGGTCAGAAACTCCAGGGCCAGTTTTGCCGCAGTGCTGGAATCGCCGGCCTTAATCGTCGCTAGAGCGTCCGGCAACTCCGCATAGGGCAACGCCCTCCAATGTGTCTTTTCGTGCGAAACGGCGGGCAGCGCGGCGTCCAGCTTTTCCCCGGCTGGGTTTTCGTCTACGTAATCGTAAGAAAGCGCCCATTTGAAGGTTGACCGGATGCGCTGCCGAAGTCTCCGGGCCGTTTCGGCCTTGCCGGAGTACAGAGGGACAAGAATGTCGAGAATTTCAACGCGGGTAATCTCGTTGACCGGGCGATCTCCGATCACCGGGAAGACATGGCGACTGAGCGTCCTAATCCAACCGTTGGAGTGTTCCGCTGACCGCCATTTGCCCCTTAACGTCGTGTGGGTTGCGCGGGCAGCTTCTGCGAATGTCGGGATTTTGCGCTGAGGAGCAGTCTTTTCGGCCAGCGGATTTCGACCTTTTACCACGGCTGCCCGATTCTCCCGCGCATTTTCCCGCGCCTACGCAAGCGAGACTGTGGGGTAACCGCCCAACCCAAGATCACGGCGCTTGCCGTCAATGCTGATCCGCTGTATCCAGTTTTTGGAACCACCCGTCGTAACGTTGAGGTAGAGGCCGAGGCCGTCACCATAGCGACCTGGTTCCTTGATTGCCTTGACCTGAGTTGCCGTCAACTTCATTCCATCCTCCCTTCCGGTGTTTTATCCCACCTGTTAACCCACATCACAACTGGATTATACTGGTCAATACCGGACAAAAAAAGACCCGCCGGAGCGGGTCTTAGCTACAAGATATACTTATACCGACTATGTCGGACTATTGGTGGCGGGAGTGCGAGGGAGTCGAACCCACCTACCCCGCTCGTCACGAGGCATAACGGATTTGAAGTCCGCAAGAGCCACCGGGCCCCTTCCACTCCCACATACGGATTGAGGAACACTCAGAGGCGTTAGCCTCATTGTGACATTGTTTTGCTGTTGAAATTCTCGCTCCCATTCCCCACGCCGCTTGACGGCTTGTTTGAAGAATTCGCGGGTACAGGTCGCCCCTGCATCCCAGTCTTGTCAGGTGACGGAAATCACCAATGGGTCACATGGACTTCTTATCGGCTCGTTAAGGGCTGCTCTTGCAATCCCTTCACGCCTTTTAGCCTCAATTGACCCTGCGCCATCCAGCGCCATCATGTTAGCGAAATCAATGTGCAACGGCAAGAGCCGCAACTTTGCCGTGGTTAGTCAGGGCAAAGTTGGAGCGCAGGTCCGGTGGATGAAGCGGCGGTTTAGCTACGCCTATGTGCGCTGGCCAGGCGCGGCGACGGCATCCGGCGTCTGGAATTGCTGCCCGGGGCTGGGCAACTTGATGGCCTCGGGGCGTGGTCTATCTGGTGGCGCGACGGGGTGCGAGAGATGACCGGTCTGAAAATCAAGGCGTCCGTCTACCAGCGGGAGGTCAGGTTTTGACACAGTCTGCCGCCACCTTGGCGCCGACCCGTCTGGGTCACGGCCTTGACCAGTCACCAGACTATATCACCACTGCATGCACCTGCCAGTCCTGCGATGTGGTATCGTGCGGATTGCCCGTTGCCGTCGAAGCAACATTGACTGTATTCCCCGCAGAACCGGTCGCACCAGGTGGGGCTCAAGACTCACGGCGAACACGCTTAACAGGAACAGGCTTCAGGGCACCCCGAGGGGCCGTTGGGATGACTCCATGACGCGTACAATTGACGACCTTGGCCCGCACGAGGCCAGCCGCTACCCGTTTCAGTCAAAGTTCGCCAACGTCAACGGCTGGCGGATGCACTACGTCGACGAAGGCCCGCGCGACGCTCCGCCCGTGTTGTTGCTGCACGGCAATCCCACCTGGGGTTACCTGTGGCGAGATACCATTCCGCCGCTGCTCGGGGCAGGTTATCGGGTGGTCGTGCCGGACCAGATTGGTTTTGGCCTGTCGGAGCATCCGCACAGCGCCAGTGCACACAGCCTGGACAACCACGCGGCCAATCTCGTCGCACTGATTGACCAACTCGACCTCAACGGCATCTTCTTCGTTTGTCACGATTGGGGCGGCCCAACCGGTCTGGCGGCGCTACTCACCCGGCGACAACGAGCCGCCGCGGTGGCCGTCATGTCTACCTGGGCATGGCGGACACCCGCCGCGGAATTCCACCGCCAGATCCTGCCGTGGCGGCTGATGCATGCGCCAATCGTCGGGCCTTACATTCTGGCGCGCCGGGGCGCTTTTCCGGGGCGCGGCATCTACCTCTCGGTAGTCGACCGCGAGCGCTGCCGGGCAGACGCGCTACCGGCCTACGAAGCGGTGTTGTCCGACCCGGACGACCGGAGACTGACCTGGCAGTGGCCCCGCTCGATCCCCATTGATCCGAGCACCGATATTGCCGGAGAACGCTTCGAATGGCTTGAAGCCGGGGTCCGTGAACTTAACCTACCGGCGACCGTCATTTGGGGAAGCGAAGACGAGGTATTCACCGCCGACGTTATCGGTGCGCGATGGCATGATATCTGGCCCCACGCCGAGGGCCCGCACCTGGTCACAGGCAAGCACTTCCTTCAGGAAGACTCCGGCGCCGAAATTGGCCATATCCTGGTCGAGTTCGCGGCGCGTCACCTCCCATCCCAGCAACGGCTCGACCAATGACCGTCACTCGAATAACACAACGGCCGTCCAACACGCGCAGCGTCCCTTTGTTGACCGATCCGGACGTTGGGCATTACCCGGAGTTTGCTGCATTCCTGGTGGCGACGTTTGACCTGGCGGATAAGCAGCTGGACGAGCCCGGATTGCTTGAGGTTGATGGGCGCATCTACGAGTTGGTCTTCATCGGCCGGTCCGGGCGTCCGTTTCCGGCAGGAGTCGAAATCGCGGCGCTGGTCCCGGGGCTCGAATCACTGGATACGAATCAATCCGACCGGGACTTGTGGGCGATTCTCGAATGGCTGGTTGCCGGGGTTGGGGAGCCTTGGAGCGTCGAGGCGCTCAGGACGACAGGCCGCATTTTCCGTGTGATACCAGAGGACTCCTAAACTGAGCGCAGATGCCGCCCGTTTTTACGGACAGGTCGACTCGGGTTTATGGCCCAGCGTTACGACGGATACTTGCTGTATCCGCGACTACTGGTACCCGGGGCGGGCAATCCGCATGGACCCTGACCAAAACAATGAAAAAGTCCGATACCCCGGTCACCCGAGATAGCGGACTCTACGTTAACAGCGTCGACCCCAGGCACGCGGCAAGATGGCCAATGCGCCGTTCCTACAACCAGAACTCCACGGCTCTTCCCGGTATTCCAGCTACGAATAAGGCCGCTTTTAAGCTCACGAACACGCCCAACAACATTAGAGGGGAGCAAATGTTGCTCCCCTCTACGGATTCGATGTCCGCAAGAGCCACTGGGCCCCTGGCACTCCCTGGTCTAGGGATTAGCCGGTCAAAACGGAGTCGACCTTCTTTTGCAGTTGACCCTTTGGAACGGCTCCAACGATCTGGTCTACCGGCTGCCCGTCCTTGAAGAAAATCAAAGCGGGAATGCTGCTGACCCGGTATTTGATTGCAATGTTCGGACTGGAGTCCACGTCCAGCTTGGCTACTACCAGTTTGCCGTCGTATTCCACGGCCATGTCATGCACCGATGGGGCAATCATTTTACAGGGACCGCACCAATCGGCCCAAAAGTCGACCAGCACCGGGAGTTCCGAGTTCAGGACCTGCTCGTCCCAATTCGCCTCGGTTGCCTCGATAGGTTCCGCCATTTCCATCCTCCGGGAGAATATGTCGAACCGGCGTATTGATTCGCCGTAGTCCGTTCCAAACCCGCCTGAAATTTGCCTCAGTTTATACCCGTCCCATAGTCGGGTCAACTACATTGAGTCCCTATAACTGGATACCCTTTACTTGGATACCCATCTAAACATCTCGGGATTTAGACACGAAAGCGGACGTTCGCGGCCTTTCGCAGGATGATACGGGACTGGCTGGGAAACACGGTTGAGCCTCTACAGTTGAGCCTCCGGAGGATAAAATAGAATGGACCGCTCGTCAGTATGTGTTGGAGGGCGGAGAGCAGGGTGAGGGTCCGGGCTTTTGGATGCCCGGAGGATAGGAGGCAGGGGTGCGTTTGGACATTGGGTATCCGCTGGACCTGGAGGCCAGCCTGCTGGGAGGGCAGGCCCATCGCTGGAAGTGGGAAGACGGCGGCGGGGATGGGTGTTGGTTCAGCGGCGTAATTTACGGGAACATCGTCCGCATCCGGCGGACGGACACCGGCGTGGAGTTCGAGTGCTCTCCGTCGTCGGAAGAAGTCATGGTATCGAGGTTGTGGGACTACTTCCGACTGGACGACCCTATCGACGACATCCTTGTCGACATAACAGTGCGCGATCTGGAAGTTCAGAAACGGGTGAAGGAGTACCCTGGGCTTCGCGTGTTGTGCATGGAACCATGGGAATGCCTGGTGGCCTACATTTGCTCTGCCAACAACAACATTGAAAGCATCCACCGGCTCATGGAACGCATGTCGGACGAATTTGGTGAACCGGTGAGCTTGAACGGTGTCAAACGCTGTACTTTTCCCACCCCGGAGCAACTGGCCGCGGCCGGGGAAATGAAGCTCCGGGAACTCAAACTGGGCTTCCGCGCTCCCAACGTATTCCGGGCGGCGGTGGCAGTGTTGGAAGGCGAGTTGGACCTGGAGGCGCTCAGGATGCAACAAATCACATACGCGGAGGCCAAAGAGTCTCTTATGAGACTGCGGGGAATCGGGCCCAAGGTGGCCGCCTGCGTCTCCCTGTTCTCACTGGACAAGCTGGAGGCGTTTCCCATTGACGTCTGGATACACCGGGAGTTGTACGAATCCCACGAGAGGGCGGAGAAGTCCCCATCTAACAAGAAGTTGCTGGAATGGGCCCAAGACTACTTCGGTCCCTATGCGGGTTACGCCAACCAGTATTTGTTTCACGGACGCCGTTTGAGCGGAACGAAAGCCGAGCAGGCATAGTTGAAAAGAAACGGCCAGGTGAACAGCAATGGCTGCCCGTTGTTTTCAGTGGGCAACCGTCCCTGGTATCCGGTGGCCTGACTGGTTGCAGGGCTCGAACCTTACTGGTTGCTTCTCCGCATAAGGGCCGCAGGCGGGTCTTGCTGCCCAAGTCGAGGCTTCTTGGATTAACCCAATGGTTGGACTATAGTATTGGCGGACAACGGCACGGAAATTCTCACAGGACTGCTGACAACGCATTGACTGAGGCAACGCATCACAAATTCGAGGTCGGCGAGCTACTGACACTCACCTTGGATTCGTGGGGCCGCTTGGGGGAAGCGATGGCCTGCCACGAAGGGTGGAACATTTTTGTGTTTGGCGGCATCCCCGGCGAAAAAGTGGTCGCCGAGGTTTTGAGGGTCCACCGGCGCCACGTTTCTGCCAGTGTCGTCCAGGTTTTGGAGCCGTCTCCCCACCGAGTGGAAGCTCCCTGTGAGTACTTTGGGAGTTGCACCGGCTGCCAGTGGCAGCACCTGGCCTACGATGAACAACTGGCCGCGAAGCAGAGGATCGCTTCCGATGCCCTGGCCCGGATAGGTGGCATGGCTGACGCGGCAGTTGCGCCAACGGTCCCGTCACCGTCCCAATTCGGCTATCGAAATCACGCACGGTTCACTGTTCGTTCCGGGGGGACCCTGGGATTCGTGAACCGGGAGTTGCGCCGATTCGTCAAGATCGATTCTTGCATGCTGATGCACTCAGGGATCAACGACCTTTTGTCGCAGCTACAAGGAAGATGTGGTGAAACCACTCAACTGTCCATCAGGGCGGGTGAAGCCACCGGCGATGCCTTGATCCAACCGCCCCTGTTCCTGCCTGGTCTGGACCTGGCAACGGGGCAGAAGCACTACATGGATTCGGTGGCCGGCGCACAGTTCAAGGTTTCATCGCCGTCCTTTTTCCAGGTAAATGTCCAGCAGGCGGCGCAGCTGTTCCAGGTGGTCCGGGATGGCCTGGAATTGGACGGATCCGAGGTCCTGTTGGACGCTTTTGCCGGCGTGGGAACCTTTGCTATTTTGCTGGCGCCCCATGTCAAGAAGGTTTTGGCCATTGAAGAATCGTCCGCGGCGGTGGCAGACGCCAGGGAAAACGCTGCTGGCATCGGCAACCTGGAGTTTCTGGTAGGCAGGACCGAGGATGTCCTGCGGAGCTTGGATCCGCCGCCCGATGCGGTGGTGTTGGACCCGCCCCGGGCCGGGTGCCACCCACTGGCGCTGGAACGGTTGGCCCAACTCGGCCCGCGGCGGGTGGCATACGTGTCCTGCGACGTGGAGACATTGGCCAGGGATCTAAAAATCCTCTGCGACGGGCCATTCTCTCTGGTAGGAGTAACACCGCTGGACATGTTCCCCCAGACGCATCACCTGGAGGCCGTAGCCTTCCTGACCCTGGATACCGCAAGCAATGGCTTATAACCCGGAATTCGGGACCAATGTCCGTCCGTAGCGATGCCAACGGGGAAACGCTCTTGGAACCGGCGATTCTAGAGCAGCGTACCCGCCAACCCAGCCTGGTATTGGCCTCGGCATCGCTTCGCCGGTCTGAACTTATGGCCGGCATGGGCCTCGATTTTCAGGTGAGTCCTGCCGGAATCAATGAGGACCCTCTGCCCGGCGAGACTGCCGAGGAGCTGGTGCAACGCTTGGCCTGGGCCAAGGCGTGGTCGGTGGCCAGCGGGTTGACCCAAGGGTTGGTGGTCGGTGCGGATAGCCTGGTGGTGTTGGGCGGGGAGGTTTTCGGCAAGCCGGACGGGCCCGCACAGGCGTGGGAGATGCTCCGGCGTTTGCGCGGCGTCCGACACAGGGTGGTCACCGGAGTAGCTGTGATCGATGCCTCCGGAGGAAGGGCGCTTGCAGAGTGCATGTCCAGCAGCATTACTCTGCGGGACCTCTCCGACGCCGAAATAGCCGTCTCGATCAATTCCGGAGTCCCGTTTGACAAGGCCGGAGCCTACGCCGTTCAGGACGAGGAACTGCGCCCCGCAGAGTCCTGGGAGGGGTGCTACTCCAATATCGTGGGTTTGCCCCTGTGCCGCCTATCGGAAATGCTCAATGATCTGGGCTTCCAGTTGCCTCCGCGGGATGCCACGCGGGCACCGCCGGGTTGCACCGGACAATGCCCCTTTATGCCGGGAGAGACGCCTTGAATTTCATGGGCATGGGCATCATGGAGGTGGCCGTGGTTATGCTGGTGGCCTTTCTGGTTCTCGGCCCCAGCCGCACAATTGATTCGGCGCGCACCGCTGGTCGGATTTTGAGCGACCTCCGCCGGAGTTTCAACGAAGTGATGGAAGCGGTCAACCTGGAGCAGGACCGGGATTCGGGCCCCAAGGGCCGTGTGCCAACCGAACCTGCAGCGGGTCCTGCCACGGGCCCCGCGACGGGCCCAGCAACGGGAGTTGAAGACCCTCCATCCCCAGACCGGCGCGGATGATTCCACCTCCCGGCAGCCTGCAATGAACAGCGGGGAGCTATCCGTTCTTCAGCACTTGGCCGAGCTGCGAAGACGGGTGCTCTATTCGGTATTGGCCCTGCTGGTCGGCAGCGCCGTGGCCTTCCCTTTCTATAGCCAGATTATCAAACTTCTGATCCTACCTGCCGGAGACTTGGACGTCGCCGCCGGGGAACTGGTTTTCGTGGAAGTGACCGAGTCGTTTACCACTTCGGTCAAGGTCTCGATGGTGGGCGGCTTTGTCCTGGCACTGCCGGTGATTCTCTACCACGTGGTCATGTTTGTCGCTCCTGGGTTGACCGGGCGGGAAAGGCTATACCTCTTGGGCTTCCTTCCGGCAGTGTTTGCCGCTTTCGCCGGCGGAGTGGCTTTTGGGTACTTTGTGCTTACACCAAACGCTCTCCATTTCTTGCTTAATTTCGGCGCCGACGTGGCCGCGCCGACGATCCGGATCAGCAACATCGTGAATTTCATGGTCAGGCTGTTGTTTTGGATGGGGATAGCCTTTGAGACTCCACTGGTCATGTACCTTCTGGCCCAGTTGGGGGTTGTCAACGCCCGGATGTTGAGTCGCTTCCGGAGGTTCTGGGTAGTGGTGGCTTTCCTGTTGAGCGCCATCATCACGCCAACCGTGGACCCGGTGAACCAGGCCCTGGTGGCGGCGCCGCTGTTGGTGCTTTACGAACTGGGCGTCCTGCTGGCCCGGCTGGCCGACCGCAGCCGTCGCGCGTCAACGGCAATAACGCCATCATAAGCGTGGGCCCGGTGTGCCGAGGGACGAGTTGAGCACCCGGGCTTCACGACAATGGTGGACCCCAAAAAAAACACCAAGGTTTGAAGCCTGGTCTTAAGTCTTAACACCGGCGGTCTATCGACCTTGAGGAAAGCCCCTAGGTGCGGGTTTCGTCCGGAGGGCGTTGGTTGGCTTGGGTGTCGGCCACCGGCTCGGCGTCCTCTCCGGTGACGGCCGTCTTGAAGGTGCGGATACCCCGGCCCAGGGATGAACCGATTTCGGGCAGCTTTCTGGCCCCGAAGATCAGAAGAATAATGGCAAATATGATGAGAAGCTCGGGGATTCCCAACGGCCCGACTCGCATATCGTCCTTTGACTCCGTGAAAACCAGAGTGCCGAATTGCAACCATCATAGCAGACGGGCCGCGGCTAAACAATTAAGCCGCCCGCGCCGCCAGGGTTTTTCGATTGTCCCCCGTCTTTCTCGCCGCAGCGGGAATCCAGAGCCCTGATTATGGGCCAAGACGGTTATGCCAACTTAGACGCGCCGGGTCGACAGGTCGACGTCCCGCCTGGAACATTCTTGCAGACACGCGCCAGGTTGGATGCGGAAAAGGGCTCTGGATTCCCGCTGCGGCGAGAATGACGGGAATAGGGGTCAAAATGGGCTCCAGATTCCCGTTGCGGCAAGAGCGACTAGGGATTCGATAATAATCGACAGACCCTGGCCGAGCCGTCAGAGCAATCGTACTTGGGACGTCATCACCCCCGCATCCTTCGGGAAGCCGGGCATGACGGGAGGGCGCCCTTTCTCACCGACCGCCTCCCATACCCGGCATGGAATTTTGCGGGTGTTGCGCCAGCGGGTTGAAGTGCGATTGCCCAGGTCGAATGGCTTGATGTGAACCCGGAACAGTCGAGCGGTTGTTATAGTTTAGTGATTACCGTCAGTCGTTTTGTGGCCAAGAACGGTAACTTGACCGGAAAATTTGCTTTGGAATTCGTTTCGCCGGAGCCAAATCGGACGAGCTATGGCTGACAATTCATGTCTTGCCCTTGTATGCCTTAATATTCGGCTTGTATACTGTTGGTTCGTACGTGTGAAGGGTGGTTGGCGACGGGAGAATGCCCCAGGTTCAAGCCGCGGTTTAGTGGAGTCACATGGAATCCGATTACGATTTGGCAGTTATCGGCGCAGGTCCAGGCGGTTACGTTGCCGCAATTCGCGCCGGCCAACTGGGTCTCAAGGCCGTAGTAGTAGAGCGGGAAAGTTTGGGCGGGGTTTGCCTGAATTGGGGATGTATTCCCAGTAAAGCTCTGTTGAGGAACGCGGAGATAGTGTCCTACTTCCGCCGCGGGGATGAATTTGGCCTTAGTTTCGACAACTTCAAGGCCGATTATGGCGTAGCGATGGGGCGAAGCCGGAATGTGGTCCAACGCAATACCCGGGGAGTCGCCTACCTGCTGCGCAAAAACAACGTGGAACACATTGTGGGGACCGGGCGCCTCACATCGAGCAACGAGGTGGAGGTTGCCCCTGACGGGCGGCGGATCAAGGCGAAAAACGTGGTCATCGCCACCGGAGCCCGCCCGCGCTCGATTCCTCCTCTGCCGGTGGACGGAGAAAAGGTCATCACCAGCCGGGAAGCCATTGTCCAAGACCAACTGCCGTCCTCCGTGGTCATTGTCGGCGGCGGGCCCATCGGCGTTGAGTTCGCCTATATTTACAAAATGTACGGGGTGGAAGTGTCTGTTGTAGAGCTTCTTCCCCGCCTGGTACCCAACGAAGACGAAGAGATCAGCCCGCTGTTAGAGCGGGCCTTTTCTCAGTTGGGGATTAACATAATAACCGGCGCCGGCGTTACCGGAATGGAGCGCAACGACGGCGGCTTGAAACTCGCGGTGGAAAAAGACGGGGCGGTCCAGTCTCTTGATTGCGACCAGGTTTTGGTAGCAGTTGGGGTGCAGCCCAATTCTGAGGGACTTGGGCTGGAAGGCCTGGGCGTCGAAACCATTGGTGGCGCAATTCAAGTGAACGACCAAATGGCCACCAACGTGCCCGGCGTCTACGCTGTTGGCGACGTAACTGGCAAGCTGGCCTTGGCCCACGCCGCTTCCGCTCAGGCGGTTGCAGCGGTGGAGCACATCGCGGGTATGGAGGTCCAGCCGCTGGATTACACCTTCATGCCCAAGGCAACCTACTGCCAGCCGCAGGTAGCCAGCTTCGGCCTCACCGAAAAACAGGCCCGTGAGCAGGGATATCAAGTGGCGGTGGGGTCGTTCAACGCCCAGGCAAACGGGAAAGCCATGGCCATGGGTGAAGCGCATGGATTGGTCAAGCTGGTGGTGGATGAGCGGTACGGCGAGATATTGGGCGGACACATGATAGGGCCCGAGGTCACCGAGTTGCTCGGGGAACTGGCCATGACCCGGATGTTGGAGGGGACAACCCTGGAACTTGGTTGGGCCGTCCACCCGCACCCGTCGTTGTCGGAAATGGTTAAGGAAGCGGCATTAGGCGCCCAGGGCCGGGCGATTCACGGGTAAAACGTACCCCCGGTGGATTTGACGCCCCGGGTCATTCCGGGGTTGACGGGAGTATAAAACGTGGCTATTGCACAACTACACGATTTAAGCAAAGTCCAATTGTTGGAATTCTACCGGCAGATGCGGCTGATAAGAGAATTTGAAAGGGAGTGCGAGCGCCAATATACCCGGGGCAACATCAAGGGGTTTCTCCACGTTTACACCGGTGAGGAGGCGATTGCCGTAGGAGCCATCTCAACCCTCAAGCCGGAGGATTACGTGGTGACGCACTATCGGGACCACGGGCAGGCTTTGGCCCGGGGTATGGACACGAACGGGGTCATGGCCGAGCTCTTTGGCAAGGCCACCGGTGTCAGCAAGGGCAAGGGCGGATCCATGCATCTGTTCGATGCCCACAAGAACTTCATGGGTGGATATGCCATCGTAGGCGGACAGCTTCCCATTGCGGCGGGGTTGGCCCTGGCAGCCCAGTACACGGAGCAAGAACGGTTGGCCCTGTGCTTTATGGGCGACGGAGCTCTCAACGAAGGCGAGTTCCACGAGTCTATGAACCTGGCGGCAGTGTGGCACCTGCCGATGATTTTCTTCTGCGAAAACAACCTCTACGGAATGGGTGCGCCGTCGGCCGACACGTTGGCGGTCCACCAACAAATGTACCTTTTGGCTGAAGCCTACAGCATGGCCAACTACCGCGTTGACGGAAATGACGTCCTGGCGGTGCACGAGTTGATGCTGGAAGTTACCAACGACGTGCGTGGAGGCAAGGGGCCAGCTTTCATTGAAGCTAGGACCTACCGGATTCAAGGTCACTCCATCGCCGACCCCGCCAACTACCGTCCTGAAGAGGAAGTGGAATACTGGCGCACCCAGGACCCGATCCCCAGGTTCCGGGAGTTGTTAACCGGTAACGGTGTGGCCTCGGAAGAGGATTTCGACCAAATTGATTCGGCGGTTGATGAAGAAATCGTGGCGGCGGCGGCTTTTGCGGATGCCAGTCCTTTCCCGGAACCTGAGGAACTGATGACCCACGTTTACGAGGACTAGGAGGATTTTCCAATCCTCGATCGAATATCCGACTTGCACCCATGCGACTGGTTTTGGGAAGACCCGCGCTGAGATTGATCTCGACGCTACGGCTCCATTGGTGTCTCGATTCGGGATTTGTTAAGGAATTAGACCGATGGCAGTGATTACGTACCGCGAGGCCGTGGCCCAAGCCCTTCGGGAGTCTTTGGACGAAGACCCCAGGGTTTTTCTGGTCGGTGAGGACATCGGTCCCTATGGGGGCGCGTTCGCCGTAACCAAGGGGTTCTGGGACAAGTACGGCAAGCGGCGCATCAAGGACTCCCCGCTATCGGAATCTGCCATTGTCGGAGCAGGCGTGGGAGCGGCCATGGCCGGGCTCCGCCCCATCGTTGAATTGATGACCATCAACTTCAGCCTGCTGGCCATGGACCAAATCGTCAATCACGCCGCCAAAATTCGCTACATGTCCGGGGGGCAGTTTTCTGTCCCGTTGATGATCCGGACCGTCACCGGCGCCGGAGCATCAGTCGCCGCCACCCACTCCCAGTCGTTTGAGGGTTGGTTTGCCTCGGTGCCCGGCTTGATGGTGGCTGTGCCCAGTTCGCCTCAGGATGTCCTGGGACTGTTCCGCAGTTGCCGCGACCTGCAAGACCCGGTGGTTTTTGTCGAGCACATCCTGCTGTACAGCACCCGCGGCGAGGTGTCGGACGCGCACTACAAAATACCATTGGGTCAGGCGGCAGTAACCCGTGAAGGCGCCGATATTACGCTGATCGGATACTCGCGCATGGCCCAGGTCTGCTTGACCGCAGCCGAGGAATTGTCCGGCCAAGGGATCAATGCCGAGGTTGTCGACCTGAGGACCCTGCGTCCTTTGGACATCGATACCGTGGCAGAATCTGTGAAGAAGACCCACCGGGCCATCGTTGTCGAGGAGACCAGCAAACTCGGAGGATTCGGCGGAGAAATTGCCAGCCAGATCCAGGAGGAGGTATTCGACTACCTGGACACCCCGGTCCGCCGCATCGCCGGAGCTGAAGCCCCCATACCGTATGCCATGCCCCTGGAGCAAATAGCGATCCCCAGCGGCTCAACGGTTGCCGCGTTGGCCCGCCAGGTGATGGGCCGCTAGCCGCTCCCACCGGTTCTCCCATCCGGGTGCTGCCTGCATTATTGCGAGGCGGCCCCGCTTGCTCCCCGTATCCTCGTGCTTTAATATCTATCCATTCAATCCCCTGATTTCCCTCGAACCCCGCAGGAGAACGCCGTGGCGACTTCAATCGTGATGCCTCAAATGGGATATGACATGCAGCAGGGCACCGTGGTGCGCTGGCGCAAGAAGGAGGGCGAATCGGTAGCACGAGGCGAGGTTATTGCCGAAATTGAAACCGACAAAGCCACCGTGGAATTTGAGGCCTACACCTCCGGGGTTTTGCGAAGGATTGTCGTTGACGAAGGTGTAGCGATTCCGGTCGGAGACCTGATTGCCATAATAACCGACCCAGACGAACAGATACCGGACGACCTGGCAGCCGCGGCAACGGGTTCGCAGACCGCCAACAATGCGGCGGAACCAGCCGCACAGGCGCCGGAACCGGCCGCCTCGACTTCTACACAAGCCCCTCCGACCCAGCCTTCGGCAGTTTCTCCTCGTGAGAACCGGGCGTCGCCAATAGCACGCCGCTTGGCGCGGGAGAAGGGAGTCGATTTGTCCCTGGTTACCGGGACCGGTCCCGGTGGCCGAATCGTGGAACAGGATGTGCTGGCCTTTGCCGAGGCCCCGGTAGCCCCTGCGGCGAGTCCCGCAGCGGCGGATGCGCCACCGGGAGCGCCTCCCGCCCAACGTGAGGGCCTTTCCCGTATGCGGCAGGCGATAGCCCGGGTGACGTCGGACAGCAAGCGGGACGCTCCGCACTTCTACGTCACCGCCGACGTTGACATGACCAAGGCAATGGCCTTGCGGCGAGACACCAACGATGCGCTCGCCGGTGGTGTCAGGGTTAGCGTCAACGACCTGGTCATCAAAGCAGCGGCCATAGCCTTGAAACGTTACCCCAAGTTCAACGCCTTTTACCGGGACGATCATCTTCAGATGAATCCTGGGATCAATATCGGCATCGCAATCGCCCTGGAAGCAGGGCTTATCGTTCCCGGAGTCAGTGGGTGCGAGAGCAAGTCCCTGGCGGAGATTGCCGCCGCCAGCCGGGACCTCATTGCCCGAGCCAACAGCGGTTCCCTGCGCAACGAGGAGTACAGCGGCACCACCTTTAGCATCAGCAACCTGGGAATGTTCGACGTTGATAGCTTTGCTGCAATCATATTCCCGCCCCACGCCGCAGTGCTGGCGGTCGGCACAGTCAAGGAGCAGCCGGTAGTCCGGGCTGGGGAGTTGGCGGTGGCCCAGGTCATGAAAGCCACGGTTTCAGTGGACCACCGGGTGGCCGACGGAGCCGAGGCGGCCCAGTTCCTGGTAGAAATCAAGAACCTGCTGGAAAGCCCTGTGCGTCTGCTCCTGGAATAGATTGGCTGCAAGGCGTCCTTGCCCGCGTCGCCCAGGGTGTATTTGGCGCCATTAAGTCCGCGGTCTTTCTCGCCGCAGCGGGAATCCAGGGCTCTCTCCGTGCATCGGCACGCATGTTGCAACTGGGAAACGCTAGGTTTGGGCGAGCCCTGCACCCCTCCCTCCGCCTTTCCCACATGACTATACTGTGGACACCGGAGCCTTCTCAAAGGGAAACGGCTCTGGATTTTCGGTGCGGCGAGAAAGCCGGTTGGTGGGCGCGGCCAGTCAAAGGCGATCAAGCATCACTTGGATGGAAGATTCGCCAACCGAATTAGGACATGGTTGCCCTGAATTGAAGGGTTTATGGGGCGCGGGCTTTCAGTGATGGTTGAGAACCAAGAATCTCTTATTAATCCCCCGGCAGACCCAGTTTCCGCCCTTCAACTCGGGTTTGTTCTGGATGGCGTTGAGGTCGCGCCGCCGGAATCTTCGACCGCCGACCCTGTAGGGACGCGGCAAACCTATCTGCGCCGGGTATACCCGCTGGACGCCCGCGAATTGACCGAAGAGCAAATTGCGGTGGCCTTCGCCATGACTTCCCGCCGGCCTGAGCCATTCGACGAAATCGCCGCACAGGTAAGCCAGGAGAGGGCCGCGGATTTCCACGAGAGATGGGTGCTGGGTTACGGGCATTCTTCGGTGGCCGAGCACGCGGTGCTGCACCTGGCCGTGGAGAACATTTCTCGCCTGGCTTGTGACACCTTGGAAGACAACCGCCTGGCGTCCTACACCGAAAAGTCCTCCCGGTACCAACTTATGCCCCCGGACTTTTTTCATCTGCCGGCGGAACTGGAGGATGACCCGGACCTCGCCCGTCTGTTTGTAAACACCTGCACCCAGCTGTTCCAGGATTACCACCGGTTGGTTGAAGCCTGTGTCGATTACTTGCAGGGAAAGAATCCACAGCGAGAACGCGAGCGGGATGAGGTCTACAGGCTCAGGTTGCAACGCGATGCAACCGATAGCTGCCGGGCGCTGCTACCGGCCGCCACTCTGACCAACGTGGGCGTTACCGCCAACGCCAGAGTCCTGGAACACGCTATCTCCAAGCTGATGTCCGCCGGCTTGGTTGAGGAGAAAACCCTGGGCGAGGAACTCCGCTCCCAGGCCCGTGCTATCACGCCGACCCTGGTGAAGTACGCCGATCATAACCCCTACCTAGCCGGGTCCCGGCAGCGAGAAACGAGGGCGATCCATCCCGAGGAAATCCACTCGGACCACCCTACAGCGGAAGTGGACGGCGGTTCTGGGTTACCGGGCACGAAACTGGTGGGCTGGGACCCGCAGGCGGAGGAAAAATTGGCGGCGGCGCTGGTCTACGGACAGTCGTCGAAGAGCTACGAAGAAGTTTGGCGCTGGACTCTCGGGCTGGTTCCAGAAAAACGTAGAGAAATCATCGCCGAAGCGGTTGCCGGTTTGGGCCCCCATGATGCGCCGGTCCGGGAATTTGAGGTGGTCGACTACACCTTTGAGTTCGTGCTGGATTACGGCGCCTACCGGGAGTTTAAGCGGCACCGGATGCAGTCCTATATCCCCCAACCCCTATCGATATCGCTGGGCAGGCGCGTCCCAGACTTGGTGGTGGAGGCAGGGCTTGCGGACCAATTCAACGAGGCGTTGGACCCGGTGGAGGCGGCCTATTCCCAGGTCGCCCAGGTTTTTCCGCTAGTGGCGGAATACCTGGCGACCCACGCCCACTACCGGCGGGTTTTCTCCAAGATGAACCTGCGGGAGTGCTACCATCTGTTCAAACTTCGGATATCGGACCTGGCCCATTTCGCTATTCGGGAGCCTATGCTGGAAGCGATGAGGCAGGCTGTCGATGTCCATCCGCAGTTGTTCCGGCATTTACAGTTGCGGGACTATCCCGACTGGTGGAAAAGGGCCACCGGCGCTTCCTAGCTATCCTTGAGCTTGGCCGCCAAAAGGGCAAGCCGCATACCCAACTCCCTGGCCTGAGCCAAGTCCTGGTCATTAACGCCTGCTACGGCGGTGGCCCCGTAGTACGACCCCGACCAGCGCATGTCGCTTGACCAGGGGAGACCCACCACCACCATTCCGCAGGCGAGCATCCAGTGGACCAGTTGCAATAGGGTCATTTCCAGGCCCGAGTGGCGACCCCAACCCGATGTAAAGGCGGCACCGGGTTTTCCGGCCAGGCTCCCCTCTTCCCAAAGGTCTCCCTGTTCGTCCAGCCAGGACTTCATAGAACCGGTCAGGCCGCTCCAGTTGGGAGACCCAAGGAGAACGCCATCAGCGTCCAACAGGTCTTCGGTAGTTGCCTCAAAGATAGACTTGGAGACCGCTTGGGCGCTGCCGCTCGCATCGACACCCTCCGCGGCGGCGGTTGCCAAGGCCCCGATCGCCGGCCCCTTGGGGTCGTAAAGGATGAACACTCTTGCGGTCATGCGGCCAACCCTACGGGTCTGAGCAGTCGCGGGTATAACCGCAGTTCAAACATCGAATCTTGCAATTGTGCTCCACCATCCGGGCGCCGCAGATATCGCAGATAATGGGGTCCGAGCCGTTTTGCGACCCTTTTTGCGCCATAATTCCTCCCCTCACCCACCGTGTTGGGACCAGTATAACGCGGTTTCGATGGCAATTCACCGTCGACCAAAGGGGGTGCCGGCGGGTCATATTTTTGGGTGGACAGCTCAGGAATTGGTGAAGCTAAACCCGAGCAATGGGGGCAAAGGCGGTAGAGGTTGTCTGGCCGCCGGACAATCGGGCAGCCTCGTGGGTGCTAACGGGTGCGGTTAAAGGCCGAGATGGCGCCTTCAAGCACCATGTCCCCCGGTGCTGCGGTGTCGGGGTCCGGCGCAGACTTGCTCAAGAAAACTTTTTCGAACCCGAGCACGGATTCATTCGGGTAGTACAGGGTCATAGCGCCTCTACCATCGGAATCTATGTTCAACTCACCCATCCGCACTCTCTCGTCAGGCCTCCATAGCCAGACATAGTAGCCGGTGGACCCGTTGTGTTGGGCCATGTTGGCGACCAACAAGACCGCCCTGCGGCTGTCTTCCGCAAATAAGAGGACCCCCTGGTGGTCGCCTTCTCCTCCGGGCGGCGTCAGCATCAGTGGTTCGTTGGAGGGGTTGTCTATCAAGTAACCAGCCACGTCGGCTTGTTCGAGGAATCCTGCCAGTGTGGTGTCGTCGTGGGACATGTGGAATATGCGGGCGGTTAGATTGGCTTTGTCCTGGTTCAGCCGGTCAATCATCGAGCCGAGGTAGATATTCCCTGCCAACGAAACCATCAACAAAATCGCCAAGGTTGCGGCCAAAGGGGCCAACAATCTGACCGGCCGCAACCAGGAGTCGGCGAGCAGCCGGAACCGGGACGGCTGCGCCAGCGCGACCGGTGGCGCCAGGTTTTCCCCTCTGCCAACCTGTTCCAATAGACGCGCCCGCAGTCCGTCCGGCGGTGTTCTGACAACGGCCGCCGTCGCAAGCCTGGCGGCTGTTGCCTCCAGCGACGCCAGGTCCGTGCGGCAGGAGGGGCACCCGTCAAGGTGAGCCTCGACCTCCCGCTCCGCTTCCTCTGGCAGAGCAGCCAACGCATACATGCTCAAGAGGTCTTCGGGATGAAAGCTCCCTTCCGTGCTATTCGTCGTCATCTAAGATGGTTCTCAACTTTTGCATTGCCAGCCTTACCCTGGTTTTGACTGTTCCCAAGGGTTGCTTTAGCCTGTCGGCCATTTCTGATTGGGAGTAACCCTCGAAATAGGCCAACATAATCACTTCCCTTTGGGATTCCGGTAGACCCTGTAGGGCTTTCAGAATTCGCTCTCTATCCAGGTTTTGCTCCACCTGCTCTTCCGTGGAGGCCTCCGAAGAGGGAAAGTAGTCGAGGGCGTCATATTCGTCGGATGACCCAACGGCCACTGTCCGGCGGCGGGCGCGGATTGCGTCAATGATCTTGTGGTGGGCGACGCTCATGATCCACGACTTAGGTGCGCCGCGGTCCGGGTTGTAGCTTCCGGCCTTGAGCCAGACGTTCAGGAAAATATCCTGCGTCACTTCTTCGGCCAGGGCGGGCTGTTTCAACATCATCATCGCCAGTGAATAAATTGGCGATGAGTACCTGGAATACAGGGCCTCCAGGGCATCCTGTTCCATCAAGGAAATTCTCTGGAGCAATTGGGAGTCGTCCAGTTCGAGCTGGTCGGCCACCCTAGCGCTCCCGGTTTCCCGCGAAACTGACGCCATCAAAAGGAGCTACGTCCGCGATTGGCGTACGGATTCCAACCCGGGACGGCGCTCCGGTTCCAGAGGGCAAAAAGCGATGCGGGGGGATGCGGGAAATGAAATACCCGCGCCGGTCAACCGCCGGCCCAGTCTTGCGGTGTTTTGGTTGTGAATGCAGCACAACGACCTAAACAACCATTGCATCCAATAGGTCGTCCAACGTGGGCAGGGATTCCAAACCCCAAACCAACTCCAGCACCTGGTCCGCTTGGCTGTCTCCCAGGACTCCGGACGAAAGTCCACGGAATTTGGCTTCTACGTCGGCATCGGACATTGGATTCCGATGGTGACCTTTGGGGTAAGAGGTATGGGCGCTGTGGCGTCCGCCCGATTTGTCGGTGACCTCCAGGCTCACGTTGAACTCTGAGGGATATTTTTGGGTGTATTCCGGGTTTTCTTGCATGGTGATTCTGGAAATAAGCTGCCTGACGCCCGGGTCGTGAATTCGCTGGCTGGTAAAGCTGGACGCGGTTACCGACCCGTCCTGTAATGCCACCGAAACCAAATATGGAATGCTGTGGTCGGCGGTTTCCCTGGTCTGGGGGTCCCACTTTTCGGGTTCGGTGGCAGGACTGCTGCATGCCCCCTCGTAAGCCTGGATAGCTATTGATTCGATGTCCCCGGCCGCTACTTCGGAATGCAATCGCAAAGCCAGGTCAACGGGGGCCTGGGTGTGGATTTGAGCGGGGTAGGACTTGAAGGTAGTCTCAGTGATACGGAAGGTTTCGTTTGCGCCGCCCATTTTGTCTAGAACAACCTTTGCACCCACGGCCTGCTCCCAGAGACCCCGCCTCCCTTCGAAGGGTTCTGCCGGCCCGGTCAAGCCCTGACCGGCCAGCAGTGCGGCGAAGACTCCGGCCCTGGTGGCGGTGGCGGTGGCGCAACCCTTCCACATGGAAAGCTCGCCGGTACGGGTGACTCCCAGGGGAAGGTTTGGCGCGACTGATAGAGAGATGGCGTGGCCCATCTGCTGCCGGTCCAACCCCAGGATTTTTCCGGCGGCGCAGGCAGAACCGATAACGCTGAACATACCCTGGTCCCAACCCAGGTTTCCGGTCACCACTTCATCGGACAGACGGCAGAACACCTCGTATGCCAGCACGATAGCAGTAATAACGTCCTGGGCGTCGGCGTCCATCGGGTTGGCTACGGCCAGGACCGCCGCGATCATGTCGCTGGGATGTCCGCCGCCCGGAGAGAAGTAGGAATCATTGCAGTCCAGGTACCGGAGCATGACGCCATTGGCGAAACCGGCCATATCGGGGGAGGTGTAGTCCCTGGTTCCCAACACCCGTGAGGGCGTGGCGGAGGTGATGTCGGACGCCATTAGACGGGCAATTTTCCCCGGTTCCGACAAATATCCGCCGGCCAGACAACCCAACGTGTCGATCACGGTGCGCTTCACCTGATGGACCACCTGGGGGCTGAGGTCCGAGTAGTCCAGGTCACAGGAGTACGCGCTTAGAAATTCGGTTGTGCGGTCCATGCATTACACCGTTCGATTGGATGTCTTGGTCGTCCCGCGGGTCGTTTGCCAAGTCCCGCGGGTTGTTTGCTGGAAAGCGTAGGGATCAGCGCAAAACAGCGTTGGCCATGCGTTCCAACTCGCGGTTCATGGAGTCCTCGGAATCGTAGAAATCGGGCCGCACCACCACCCGGTTGGCGCCCGCATCCAGGAAGGGTTGGACCACGTCCCGCCTAGGTTCTTGGCCGTAGACCGAGATAGTAATCGAGGCAGGGTCGCGGCCTCCCTCGGCGGCCATCGCGTCCAGGCGGGCCCTGCTGTCCTCCACCTCCGCGGGAGTAACCCGGTTGGGCATCCAGCCGTCGGCGTGGTTGGCGACGCGGCGCAGGACCCTGCGGGCCATCCCACCTAGTATTACCGGTGGATGGGGCTTTTGGGCCGGCTTGGGGTATGACTTCACCGGAGGGAAGTCGAAATACTCTCCGTGGAATTCGGCTACCTCGTTGGTCCACAGCGCTTTCATCACTTCGATGGCTTCCCTGGTCTGGCTCCAGCGGTGGTCAAAGTTGCCGCCCATCAACTCGGTTTCCTCCCTCAGCCAGCCGGTGCCGACTCCGAACAGGAACCGGCCGCCGCTGTACAGGTCCAGAACGGCAATCTCCTTGGCCAGCAGAAGTGGGTTGCGTTCGGGCACCAAGGTGATGCCGGTCCCCAGTTTGATCGTGCTGGTGACGCCGGAGGCTCTTGCCAGGGCGATGTACGGGTCGGTGAAGTGGGAGTAGTTTTCGGGAATCTCTCCGCCGGTGGAAGGGAAGGGGCTGTTGCTATGCACCGGGACCGTCGGGTGCTCGGCGTACCAGATAGACTCGAAGCCCAGGTCTTCGGCCTTCTTGGCGATAAGGGCCGGGTCCACCAGGTAGGCCGGCAGTGGGATCGAAACGCCTATACTCATTTGTATCTCCTCCTCAAGAGACCCCGGAAAAGTTCTTGGTACGCGATTTGTCAGACGATGACAACTCCGGGCGGCGGGTTAATCGTCTCCGGCGATGACGCCTGCTTGCGGGCTGGTTACCAGCCCACCCTGGCTGAACAGGTCATACCGCCGGGCCGCCTGCTCCGTTATTGCTGCCAGGTCTTCGGGCAGCAGGTATCTTTGGTCCACCAGGACTTGAGCCGCGCCGGCTACCCGGTCCAGATAGTCCTCTCTGGACTCATAGCGCTCTTCAATGGACTTCCTGGGATCCCCGGTGGCCTCTCTTTCCCGCCGTGTTGCGGGGAATGGGAGCGTGGAGCCGATTTGCTTGATGAATTGTCCAGCCCCTCCCATGTCCTTGTGCCTGACGTTCCAGCCGGAATGGGTGGCCAGCGGGACCGAGACGTCGGGCAGACGAATTCCGCTCAACTCGTTGCCGTCCTGATCAACCGCCGGAACCAGGTTGGGATAGGGTTTGCCGACCGTTGGCGGCAGCCGGGAAAATTTACCCTCTTCCGGCCCAAAGTCCAACCTGGAATTGTGGGGGAGTGGTTCAACCACGTGGGCGTGAGGGATGGACTTGAACACCCGGCTGACATCCTCCTGGGCGGCCGCGGTCCCGTCATCGATTCTGGGATGCCTGCTGCGCGGCGGCGCCTGTCCCCCGCTGACCCACCGGTCAAGGTTGGTCAACCCGGCGCGGAGCAACGGCCGGTAATCCACCGTATTGAATGGGTGGGTAGTCCGCGCCTCGCCGTCCTGGTCGGTCAATGGCAATGTCCCCGGGCCGTGCTGCGTGCCGGCGTAGTGGTAAATCCTAACGTCATCGTAGGGGGGAACGTCACGGTCGCCATCCACGTCGGAGTGGATCAACGCGGCGTGACCGCCCCAATATTCGGCGGAGGTGTTGATAAAGAATATCTTGGGCAACGGTCCCTGAGCCGCGGCACGCGACAGCAGGCCGCCGGTCTTGCCAGTCTCTGGGTCGGTCTGGTCCACGTCGGTGAATGGGAACAGGTTGTTGACGCTATGGGCCGAGTGGGGCGAGGGCTGACCGAAACGGTAGTTGAACTCCCCCCGCCGGCCTCCCGCCACCAGGGGAATGAGCCCGTCGAACACAGTGCGGTTTTGTTCGTCCCGGTTCAATCCATGGTAGAGATACACCCGGAGAAAACGGCCGCTTTGAGACCGGCCGAAGGCGTAAGCGTGCCGGACGGCGCCGGCGCAGGGGTTGCCCGCCTCGGCGTATCTGAGGAACGAGGTCAGGTCTCGAGTCGCCAGCAACCCCATCCCCACGATGGGCGCCGTGGAGGTGGAATAAATCACCTGGTAGACCTTCCCGACCTGGAATTCATCGGACAGGTAAATGTGGCTGGCGTCGGGTACGAATTTGCCCGATTCCAGCTTCCCGAAGGACCACTGGTTCCTGGGTATGACTTCGGCCGGTGCGTAGTCGTTGTCCCGCACGGTCAGCACTGAGTTCCAGTCTTCCAGGTTGTCGGTCGGGTAGGGCCGGTGCAGCCGGTCTGAAACCTGCTGGACCTGGCTGGTTAAGTTGGGTTGGAAGGTGACTGAGATATTGCCCGAAATCGGCCCATCGCCGGTTCTGGCCTCAGGCACGTCGATGGTCATGCGGCCCGGCGCGCTTGGCACGTCGTGTTGCCAGCCGCACCAGGCGATGGTGTAGCCTTGCCGCATCAGGAAACCGTTGCCAGGATTCATGGGGCCCGCGTGGGACCCGGCGGGTTCGACGGCGTCATTAAATTGGCGTAGTGCAGTCGGATTGCCCCGGTTGACCACTTCGTATAACAGGCGTTGGTTTCCCCGGCCCGGGTCAACCGGCTTGAGGATTCGGAAGCGAGCGGAAAACGTCACCACTCCCGCATTGTCCCTTGGCGCCAATTCCAGGTCTGTGATGGCCTCGTTGGCCGCGCCGCGAGGGTCCACTGCGAAGTGCGCCTCGCCGTCAAGCTGCTCGTACCCGCCGGCTTCGCCAAACTCCGCACTTTCCGCCAGAGATTGACGGCTCTGGATATCCAAGCTAGTCACCGACATCGCAACGCCTCCGAGGGACAGTTGTTCGGAATCAATTTAGCCGGGAATGGAAATGGACGCAACCTTGCCGCGACTGGACAAAGCGCAATCGAACTGACAACGCCATCACCCACGCATTCCACGCGAAGAGGGAATTCCAAGAGGGTTGCACCCTCACGCCGTGCTATGCGACAGGGGACTGGATGGAAGGGAGCGCTAAGGTTTCGGATGCCAGAGCCCCTCCCTCTACCGCTAATCCCGCGACAAAGGAAATCCCGAGCGATTCCCACATTGCCCACCCAGGACTAGTGACAGAAAGCGGGCTGGATTCCAGTTGCGACGGAATTGACGGGGGCGAGGGCTTTTGATTCTAGTTTCGAGTGTTAGGACTTTCCGGTGAGGCTCCCAGTGGATTGCAGGTCATTCGCGGTTAGCAGATTCCAAGTCGGCGGCTTGAGCCAGCAGGTCACCGGTACGTTTCATCGGCAGGCAACGCTGGGGGTCCAGTTTCAGGAACACCTGGGAATCAATGTCAAAATGATTGTGGGGCCCCAGCTTGGCCTGAATCTTCTGGCCATTGACATCAATTTCATAAGTTATCTGGTCGCCGGTGAACAAAGCGATACTGATGGAGCCTTTATAGACGTTTTCACCGCCGGGTTCCTGGGCAAATACTGTAATGTCCTCGGGCCGGCAAGCAACCCAAATAGAGTCCTCTCCCACGGGGCAATTGTCGGCAGGACAGACGACGGGCCCGATCTTGGTATTCACCGTGCAAGTCCCATTGGCGCTGGAACGTTCCAGCACATCGCCTTCGAACAGGTTGGTGTCACCCAGGAAAGTGGCGGTGAAAGCCGACTTGGGATTGAGGTACATCGACCTGGGAACGTCCTCTTCCACAAAAACCCCGGCGTTCATCACCGCGACCCGGTCTGACATGGTCAGTGCTTCGGATTGGTCATGGGTGACATAAAGCGTGGTTACCCCTAGCGACTTCACCAGGTTCTTTATCTCGACCCGCATTTCAGACCTTAGCCTGGCGTCCAGGTTGCTCAGGGGTTCGTCCAACAACAAGACGGTGGGTTCTGCGACCAATGCCCGGGCCAAGGCGACCCGCTGCTGTTGACCGCCGCTCAAGAACGGGGCGGGGCGGAAGGCCAAGTCTTCCAGGTGGACCAGGCTCAGGGCCCGCATCGTCTTTTCCTTGACTTCGGCCTTGCGCATTTTTTTCCTGCCGGAAACCAAGGGAAAGGATACATTGGAGAACACGTTCAGATGGGGCCAGATTGCATAGGACTGGAACACCATTCCTATGTCCCGCCGGTTGGGAGGCTCAACAACCCGGTTAGCGCCACTCAAGAAAACTACTTGGTCACCTATGGCTATGCGCCCGCTATCCGGGGTCTCAAGCCCTGCCACGCATCTTAGCGTCGTGGTCTTGCCGCATCCGGATGCACCGAGGAGAGTATAAAATTCTCCCGGTTCTACCGTGAAGCTCACTCCCTGCACTGCACGCACCGGCCCTTCGGCGGACGCGTAAGTCATGTGGAGGTCTTCAACTGTAAGTTTACCTTTCTGGAACATTCTGTGAGACCTCCTTATTCAAAAAAATCATGAATCGGTATTCCTGCTGGTTTCAATATTTTGATGGCTCATGTCCCTTGAGACCGGTGGAGGCCTCACCGGGGAGCAGCCTCTTGCGGTGTTACCTTGTGCCTCCCAGTTGGGCGCCAAACTTCAGCCTGGCCAGGAAAGCGACCGCTACCACGATGATTATCAACACCACCATGTAGGAGCTATATAGTCCCGTTCTACCTGCGGACACAGCCTGGAAAATCAGGTTGGCCAGCATTATGGTGGCGGCCGACGCCATGAACAACGGGATGACGAAGTCCCGGACCGCGTGGGCCACAACCCATACCCAACCATTCACCAGGGCAGGCAACAGTAAGGCCAGGTTGATTTTGGCAAAGGTGGTCACCGACCCGGCCCCGGATACGAGCGCCGCCTCTTCCAGACTCTTTTCTATTTGTAGTTGAGCTGCGTGCATCAGCCGCGTCGTAAAGGCCAAGTACCTGGTGGCGAAGGCCAGAACCAGGATTGTCAGGGTCCCGTTTATGGGTGAGTTGGCGTACAGCAGCAGTATTGCCAGCGCCAGCACCACCGTGGGTATGGTCAGGGGTATAAAGGAAAACACGGATAGGGACCTGGACAACCAGCCGGCACGGCGCACCACGGTCCACGAAATGACCGAAGCCAGCAACATGCTGAAAGTTGCTGCGGTAATCGCCACGCTGAAGGTGTTCTTGAGGGCTAATATGAACTCCCGCTGCCCCAGTATCTTGCTATAGTTGGCGAAATTCAGGGCGCTAAGCGCATCTATGCTTGGTGTTTTATAGAATGGCAGCAAGCTGGTCCAAAACAGGATCAGGAACGGTATCAGCACCGCCAGGGCGAAGTAGAGACCTATGGAGCCCAGGGCCAGGTATGTCCAGTTGCCCAATTTGATGATTTTAGGTTGGAACCCTTTGCCGGTCACTACGGCGAACTTTGCGGACAATCGGACCGAAAATAGGTAAAAGAACATTAGCACTGCGCCAACGATCACAAACAGCATCCCAAACGCGGCGCCTATGGAGTAAGCGACCTCACCCAGTTCTTCGGCGTTGACCAACAGGAAAATCTTGGTGCTCAAGACGGGGTAGTTGGCGGTAAGGCCCAGGGCCAGGGGTATCTCGAACACTTCTATGTAGATGACGATGAAATAGACCAGTACGGCCAGCAATCCAGGAGCCATCAACGGGGCCGTAATCCGCCGAAGGATTTCCAGCCTGCCGGCCCCACTTGCAGATGCTGCCTCTTCCATCCGGGGGTCGGAGTTGCGGAACAAGGGGAGCAGCATTAGCCACATAGACGGGACTGACAGCATGCCAGTGACAAAAATCATCCCCCATACGCTGTATATGTTGAAAGGCCCTCTAACCATGTCCAGGAAGAGAATTTCCCGGATATAGCTGTTGAATAGCCCGTTGGATGGATTCAACAGGAATATGTAACCAATGGCGATGGCGAAGGGCGGTATCACCATGGGAACGAACATGGCGGTATATAGGAACTTGCGGAAGGGCAGGTCCGTCCGTTCCACCAGCCATGCCAGGGCGAAAGCAAGGGGCATCGACAGCACCAGAGAGCCTGCGGCATAGAAAAAGGTGTTTTTCAGCAGAGTGTATGTGTTGGCCTCAAGGAACACCGTGCTTACGTTGGCGGTGGTCCATCCAACATCGTCGAATGGCAGCGCCGCCGGCGGACGGAAGCTGGAAATAAGCAGGACCACGAGCGGCGCCCCCACCATGCCGATGACCAGCAAAGCCAAGAGCGCCGGGTACATGTCTCCCAGAATCCTGGGACGCCAGTTAGCCAGTTGCATGGGCAGAGCTAAGGCTCTGTTTGCCATTGTCCCATCTCCCGAGATAGGGTGCCTATGGGTTACGCTTGAGACGACTGAAGCGCTCGGAATCAAGCGCCGACCCGGCCCCTGCCGGTATTCGGCCCAAACGGTCCGGCAGGTATATACCCCTCCCGAACGACATCTGGGCCGACTGGTGTTTGAAGCCGGGTCTCCGTGGTTCTTGGTTGCACGCCTCGCGGGCCCTTCAGGGGGTCCGGGGGTCCCGCGAGGCGTACCTACGTCCTAGCGGACAGCCTTACTACTGGGCAAGTCCCGCGTAGATCTCGGCTGCTGCACCATAGACGTTCTTACGTTGACCTTCTTTCGCCACATCGGTGTGGGTGAGGAACTGATCTAAACCGATGCCGTGGTCCTGGTAGAACCCGGCGATGAAGCTGGTGTCCCCTTCCCTGAATGGCCTGTAGTAGCCCCGGTTCGCCGACACTTCCGGAGGCAACCCGGTGGACATCCAGGCGGTGAACAGCTTCGCCATGTTGGGGTTGGCGGAGTCCTTGACGGGACAGACGTTCATTGACAACCCGGGCTGGTAGGCGGTGTCAGAACCAACTTCCGGGTCACGGAACGGCAACAGGGCGATGGGCGCGCCCTGATCGATAAGACCCAGGGCAGAGCTGAAAGCGGCGGTGGCTATCGGCACTTCGCCGGCGACGACTTTTGCGATGGCTCCTGGGCTTCCTCCGGAGGCGATAACCGGCCCGTTAGCCTTCAATCGCCGGGCCAGGTCCACCATTTTCTCCATGCCTTCTTCTTCGTCCCATTGCAGCGACATTGTACCCAGAGGCACCGCAAGGTCGGAAACTGCGAACCGGCCTTTCCACTTGGGGTCGGTCAGATCCTCCATGTTCCTGGGTAGTTCGTCTTCTGTGAGCATTTCAGTATTGTAAACGAACGCCCAGGTGAACCGGAAAAATAGCACGCAGTTGATCTCAGGCCTGGACCTTGCCGCGTAGTTTTCCTGGAGGCCGGGGAACTCCTCCTCTGGGAATATAGACCAATCCACCGGCTCCAACCCAACGATTTCCTCAACTTGCCCGGCGGTTATCCCGCTGCCGTCGATCACATCGTACTTCCCGCCAGCCTTCAACCGGGCCGGCAGTTCCCTAACGTGACCGGGATCGGAGATTAGTTTCAGTGGGAAGCCAAATTTTTCCATGAATCCGGCTTCAAGGTTGTCGACGTCGTCGGGATCAAAGTTCGGCCCAGAAACAGTCAGTGTTCCCTCTTGTTCTGCCGCTTCCAACAGGGCCAGGTATTCCGGGTTAGCGACGCTGCCGGACATTTCGGCAGCGGGTTCTTCCGTAGCGGCCATTTCAGCAGTCGGTTGGGCCGCGGGAGTTGGCGGATCGGCGCTACCGCAAGCCGCCACTAGGAAAACCATGGCGGTCAGCGCCGCGAATAACAGAAGGGTCCTCCGAAGACTAAGGTTCATCTAAACACTCCTAGGTAAATTCCAAGATTAGCCGCAAGCTAAAGGCCGTTCAACTTCGGCGTAATGTGGATTGGTAGCACGATTCAGGAGAAACTGTCAAGCAAGGTTAGTTGGGGTAACTGTTCAGAGTCGAGGGGACGCCCTCACCCCAGCCCTCTTCCGGGGGTATTTCGATTGTCATCAAATCACCCCGTCACTGTTGCTGCGGCGGGAATCCAGTGCTCCATTTGTTACTACTACCGCTCCCGTCATCCTCGCCGCAGCGGGGATCCAGAGCCCTGACTATGCGCCAACACGGTCAGGGCAACAATGACTTGGCGGGAGCCGGGGCGTGACTCCATTCTCCAACCGTGTGGATGAC
This sequence comes from Dehalococcoidia bacterium, assembly GCA_965226825.1. Lineage (GTDB taxonomy): Bacteria > Chloroflexota > Dehalococcoidia > Lucifugimonadales > UBA3495 > Io17-Chloro-G2. The sequence continues at coordinate 861,161 of CBDDED010000003.1, read as the reverse complement.
AACAAGGGCTCTGGATCCCCGCTGCGGCGAGGATGACGGGGGACAGGGGCTTTTCCTGAAAATGGCGCTGTTTGCCCATGGAAAATCGGGTTGTTGCAGGCTTTTGCACAAATCACGCCATTTTTCACTGATTTTTTGTAGCTAGTGGCATCGTCCCAGATACGAATTTTTGTAAACAGCGCCATTTGTTGCCATTTAGTTCAGGCGGAGTCCGGGAGCATGGCTGCCTGCGCCAACACTCCATCGTCAGGTGGCTGACGGTCAGGCATCATGGTAGGTAAGGCCCGCGCGGGCTGGCAAGGGGCGGTTGTCAGCCGGGGCATCGTTCGGGCTGTCAGAGCAGTTGAGGGGAGCAATTCTTCAGGTTTGTTGGGCATGACGAAAGACGGCCCTCCTATGAGGTGTTCACCCATCGACTCTGAACAGTTACTAGTTGCCAGGGAGGGTCAACGCGCTTAAATGTGAAGGGTGAATCTTGTTGCCGACCTTTCGTCCAACTCCCGTCTTTCCAGCCGTAGCGGGAATCCGGCCCTCTCTCAGTGAACCGGCACGCCTATGGTGATTGGGAAACGCCGGGTTTGGGCACACTGCATCTCCCGTCGCCCTTTAGGCCAGCATAGTGAAAAAAGGCTCTGGGGGACCTCATGCTGCGATGAAAAAGACGAGGATTGTGGGGGTGTGAATGCGGCAGTACCTACGTTTTAATGTCAAGAGTTTCAGCGAATCCTCCGAGGTTACAAAACGATAGCTCTGGATAGCGTTTCAGGCCACGAGATGACTGTTGCCGCTAGCCTTAGCGGGAGTTGCTGGTAGTTGGTTTGCCGGTCACTCAGCAAGGTGGCAGACCATCGTGCCGGATCGTGAGATTCGATTTGGATAATAAATTGGTCGGTAGGCATCCGGTAAGACGATTATTGTCGAGGCGCAGAAACTCCAATTTAGGTAGATTCCCCAATTCCGGCGGGACACTTCCGGTTAGGCCATTGTTGGAAAGGTCCAGAAGCTCTAGTTCGACGAGGTTTCCCAACTCCGGCGGGACACTCCGGTTAGGCCATTGTTGGAAAGGTCCAGAAGCTCTAGTTCGACGAGGTTTCCCAACTCCGGCGGGACACTTCCGGTTAGGCCATTGTTGGAAAGGTCCAGAAGCTCTAGTTCGACGAGGTTTCCCAACTCCGGTGGTATCCCACCTGAGAGTCGGTGACCAATCAGCCTCAAACCTTTTAGACCGGTCAGGTCTCCAATTTCAGGCGGTATCGTCCCACGCAACAAGGTAGAAATGTTGATGGTTGGATCACCCGAAATGCCCAACATTTCCACCCTACGGGGCACACCTGCTATCTCTATGTGATTCCACTTCCAGATCAAACCACCTTCGTACCATACCGGAGCAGACCCTCCCTCGCCTGCCAGGGTGTCACGAATGCGAAGGAGGGTCTCGCAGTCTCCCACCAGATCGGGATAGTCTTCTGGGTCAGGCACCGTTTTGCGGTTCGAGCAAGCTGCAATTTCCAGAGACACGTTTCCGGAGTCGGCATTCGCTGCCAGTACTTGGCCACCACCCGTTCCTCTTACCAAAACCTGTCTATCCGAGCCGTCCGGCGCCACTGTGTATAGCGCGTCTCCGGAATATATCAGTCCACTTAATACGCTCGGCTTGGCGACATGTACAGCTATCTTTGAACCGTCCGGCGACCAAGCGGTGTGGAACGGACCATATCCTTCAACCACTGTCCGGAGGGTTGAACCGTCGCTGCTGGTCACCCACACCGGTCCGAGCCCCCAGATAAACTCTGAACCAACTGGAGACCAGGAAAAAATTTTGAACCATGCGACTACGCCAACTTGGGTCACTAGATCTTCATTCACGGTGGTTTCACTGGAATCGGAGCCATCCGAAGCCATCGTGTGAATCTTCACCATCCCGTCTACGAACTCCATGAAAGCTACTCGCCCGCCGCCGGGTGACCACACCGGATAGCTGTTAGTGGCACCAAGACGGGTAAGTTGACTTCCATCAGTTCGAACCGTAAATGCCGCCGCTCGGGACACAGGATTTCCATCGCTTGAGCTAGTATTACAACGACGGATTGCCAAATATGGTGTCTGATCCTTCGTATTCGGCCACGAGCGAGAAATCGCGGTACGCTCATGGCAGTACGGCTCAGGTCTAAATCGGTCGCGAAAATCGCCCTGTCAGATAAACCGTCGTTGTAATACTAGGGCCCTCTATTTCTTCACGGCCTAAGAAGGCCAACAGGCGCCCGTTCGGTGACCAAGCTGGCGGCACCCGCGATACTTGCAATGATGAAACCAGGCTCTGCGGCTGGGAGCCATCGGCCTCCATCGTATTGAGTTCAAACCCAGCTGATTGGCCATCCCCTTTCGCGGAAACAAACGCTATCCGTCTCCCATCAGGCGACCAAACTGGCACGTAGGCCCCGTTCTGGCTCTTGGTTAGCCGTCTTCGTTCGGATCCGTCGAGTGCGGACACGGCAATCTCAACATTTGCGTCTCCCATGCCCAACAATCCGGCACCGTAGTCGTACGTCGTATAGGCTACTCGAGAACCATCCGGAGAAAGGTCAGCATAGAACTCGTGGAGGTATTCGTCCTCAGGCCATGGGTCGCCCAGTTCATCCACGTGCGACCCGTCGGCAGAGGACGAGTATTTCCAAAACTTGATTCTAGAGCCGTCGGTGCTCCACTTGGGAGTGTGTTGAAAATTAAACGTCCTCCCATGCTGTTGAATCACTAGCATTCTCGTCCTTGAGTCTTCGCAGGAGAAGCCGGTGGTCGATGCCGTTAGTGACAATGCAACCGGCAACATCATCAAAAAAAGTATGATTCCTTTAACCTTGGGCATAGCCACCTCTTATTGGCTGGAATCTACGGCCCCAGTTTCTGGTACAGGGCGTATATTGCAAGCACGTCGAAGGGATGGGGTGAACAATCAGGCTCGTCCCTGTATTATGTGAGCCCGTTAAAATCCGCTGGCGCCTTCCAGTCATGATTCAGCAGCGCATCCGTGCTCTCGGGGTGGACCACAGTCTGTTAGGGCTCGACTCTATTTGTCACTGACTGGTGAGCTATCGGAAACAACAACTCGATTTGCATACCAACATTTTGTTTCAAGCCGGGAGATGCCTGGCATCAAAGAATGCCCCCGGCGTCCACGTCCAAATCTTCGGGCGGGTCTCCGCCGGTGGCTCCGCGCCACCATTCGGCGAATTCCGCTTCCCCGAACTTCTCCCGTAGCCGGTTCAGGTGGGCTTTAACCTGGGTCATAACAGGCAAGTCGTGGCCGATGGCCAGCTGATAGGTGCGGTGAGCCCAGGAAAGCGCCTCGGCAAAATTGCCGCGGTCTTCCTCCACCATGGCAAGCTGTCCCAGCGTGCGGGAGACCCGTTGCAAATCTTCGGTTTCCTGGAATATGTCCAACGCTTGCCGGTAGCACTGCTCCGCCTGGTCCAGCTTTTTCTGCTCGTGGTTCAGGACGCCCAGCTGGCGGTACTCATCCCCGGCTCCGGTGCGGTCGCCCAGCTCCCGCCGCTTTTGCAAGGCAAGCTCGAACCAGTCCTCCGCATCGTCGTAAAACATGCCCCGGCTCTGTTCCATCAGACCCAGGTAGTGGAATTCGAGGGCCATCTGCGCCTGATTTCCCAACTGATCGCTCAGGGTGAGGGCTTGCTTGTACCACCGCTCCGCTTCTTCATATATGTACCTGGCGTGATAAACGGTGCCAAGAGAGTGGTAGACCAACAACGCCGTGGCCTCATCCCTGTTTTCCTCCACGATAGCCCTGGCCCGCTGGTACCAACTCTCGGCCTCTTCGTACTCGAATTTGTACTGGGCGGCCAGTCCCAATGCCCGGTAGTCCTTCACCATTTCTTCCTGGTATTGGGAGCTTTGATGGATGTCCAGGGACTTCCCAAACCACTGTTTAGCCTCGGTGTAACGCCGTTGGTGCAGGCAAACCTCGCCCAGGCTGTGGTAGTCATCGGCAACCGAATCCCGGTCCTCTCCATTCTCGATGATAGCCAGGGATTTCTGGAACCAGTCTTCGGCCAGGCCCACCTGCCACCGCTGTAGTGCGATGGCGCCGAACTGGTGGTATACGGCCGCGGTCCTGGGGTCGGCGTCTCCCTGGGGTTGAGACTCCAGGTATTCCAATAGTTGTTGGTTGATTTCTTCGGAACGGGCCAGATCGCCAATCTCGGTGGCCTCGCTCGCGTCGGTCCCCATCAGGTACAGCCATAGCTCAATAGAACCCTGCGCCTGGGCGTCCCCGGCGCTGCCGTCGTTGGGGGCGGCTACCTGAAGCAACTGACGGCGGAGGCGCCGGATTTCCGGGTATCGTTTTTGCATCCGATACACCTGGGCCAAGGGTTGGACCAAGATCTGCGCCGAATCCCATTGCTTGCTTTCCAGGGCCAGTGCCAGGGCCTGTGTCAGGTTCCCCTCTTCGGCCAGAACGGCGGTGGCGCCGGCATCCTGGTTCTCGTAGAGAGACTCCATGAAGTAGTCGGCGGTGTCGGCGTAAACCCGGACAAACTCCTGCTCCAGTTGACCGATGCCAGAAGTCCTCACCTGCCTATGAAGGTGCCGTCCGTAAAACCACGGGAATGAAGGGTTGATCTGGAAAACGCTGGGGGTGATCGCCTCGATGAATCCCGCATCCCGGGCGGACCGCAACAAGGAGCGGCATGCGCCCCATCCCAACTCTTCTCCCAACACGGTCCGGTAAGCTCCTTCCTGGGTGATGTGAGTGAGGATGTCCAGCAACACCCGCCGTTGAAACAGCGACAAGAACGGTAGGTGGACCCGGCTACGGCGGGACATGCGTGAGAATGAGTAATCCATGGCGGCGGTCAAGTAATCGGGCCGCGCTGCTTCTCGGTCTTCGTCTTTAAGAGCGGCCGCGGCGGCCTGCAACCCGGCGGCGGCAACCTGCGCCGGGATTTCCCGCAGCAGAGGCAACACTACCTGCATCGCCAGGGGATGCCCCTCAACCAGGTCCGTCAATTCCAGGTAGCCTGACCCTAGATAACTATCCTCAATCTGGGATGCGTCCTGAGTTGCCTGGGCAGCGCGGTTGAGGATTAAGCCACCTAACTCAATCCGGTCGCCGAGTGTCAACCCCGAAAGGACCATTGTCACCTGGTTCCCGCCTAACCACGCGTGTTCCGCGGCGCGGCTGACCAATAGCGCCCTGGAGCTTCCGCCGGCGGTCACCTGCTCCAGGAAGCCGGCCAAATCCTCCTGTTCCTGGGTTTCCAACAACCCGGAGCCATCAACGGGAGGAAGCCCGGCAACCCGCTCCAGGGAGTCCCAGATCAGGAGGGATGGCTGATCCTCCAGGAAGTCTACAACCCACTCGCGTTGGCGCGCGGGGGAAAGGTCGGCAAAGGCCAGACCTGCAACCGATGTGCCAATTTCGTGGACCACTCGCTCCAACCCGGCTCCAACCTCAAAAGTGGTGTAAAACACCCCGCCGGGCCACCCGGCGTTCCCGGTCTTGTTAATCCAGTTGCCCAACTCCAATGCCAGCTCGGTTTTGCCGATGCCCGTCGGGCCGGTAAGCAGCACCACCGGAGAATGCTGCAGTAGCCACTCCAGCTGACATAATTCCCGGCGCCTTCCAACCAGGCCGTAAGCGCCCCCGCGGGGCAGGTCCCGGTTGCCTTCCTCGGACCCTCCCGCTTCCGGCGCCGGGATAGCGCTTTGTAGCGTGATGGCGTCTGGGGTGTATGCGGCGGATTGGAAAACCAAGGGTAGCGGCCAGTCCCACTGGACCAGGTTGCCCCACGGCCCCGGCCGGTGCGGGTCGTCCATAAGCGCCCCGCGGGCTTGTGCCACTGCGGCGGGAATGTCCAACCCCTGGATGATGGCCTGGTAAAACTCCCTGATGAAGCTCTGCCGGGCCGGTCCGGTCAGCGGGAATGGGGTCGACACCACGAAAGGGGTCCCCGAGTCGACCAGTATCCGGCAGGCGGATTCCCAGGATTGCAGCGACCCTGCGGATTTTAGGGTGCCGGAGTTCAACAAAACAACCGGGACCTGCCCGGTGGCCAGCGCCCCGGCCACGCGGTCCGCGAGGATCGGGTCCGCAGCGCCATCGTCACCCTCAAAAAGCAGGGCTCCACCGGTGTCTGAGACCGCGAAATCGTCCAGGTGCACGAGGTGGTACCAGCCCGGTCGTTCGGCCAGGCGGGCGGATAGGGCGGCAAACGTGGCCGGCCGCAGCACTTCCAACTCCACTTGAACGTTGACCGACTCAAGGACCTTCAGTGTTTCGGCGGCCAGGCTGCCGGATGAAACGCCGGGGTCGGGTTCTACTTGCGGCAGGAAAGGAGAAACCAGGAGCACGTTGAACTGGGCATCGCCCGGCGCTGCCGGAGATTGAGGTAATGGGGCATCGGAAATCCGGCGCACCACCGAGTGGAGCTGCCGTGCCAAGTATCCCAAATCGGATTCGTTGAGCAATTCCCATGGCATGTTCAGGAATTCGGTCCGGCCGGAGACGACGGCCAGGGTGAAATCCGACAATCCTTGAGATATGGCGCTTGCCAGGATATCCCTGCATAGCGGATCTGCTTCGAAAACCCGGTGGAACAGTTCTCTCCCCAGATTGCTCAGCCGCGACTGGACCGACTCGGCCCGGTCAGCGGAACCTGGACCGGCGTCGGTGAAACGTTCCTGGAAGTACCACAGCAGTTCTTCCGGACCTATTGGTTCGGCAGGCGATGGGAACGGAAGGACGTGAGACACTAGCGGTTGGCTCCCAATTGTCAGGCGCAATTGAATCCGGTTTTCGGAGGCCAGGTCGATTATCTGGATCTCTGTAGGCGCTGTTTCCTGGGTCACTGCGGCTGCCTCTCATCTCAGACTGCATAGATTTTAACCGGCGTGGCCAACCAAGGCTGTGCCTATGCGATTTGTTGTAAACGTATGGGGCATAAGTTAAAATCAGCCGCACTCAGGCCGACACTTGCCCTGGTTCAACTACGCTGCGGACGATTCTGCGGGTGACGATTCGCCGGCCTCTTGGCGGGCGACAGCCGCATTATACTACCTGGGTTTGTCTGCCTAACCTGATGTGTCGTCAAACCAGCGGATAGCCCCGGATTCCTTAAAAACGGACTCCCTTTTTAATAGGCGCATGAAAGATAAAATCCGACGTTCCTGGTTGTTAGTCCCCATGTCCAATCCTGAGCGGATCGATTCGGCGCATCTGGCCGGAGCGGACGTGGTTGTGCTGGACCTGGCGGAATTAGTAGCGGAACGCGACCAACCGGCTGCGCGGGACAATGTGCAGTATGCGTTGGGCCGGGTCAGGGCAGGAGGAAGCGAGGCGTTTGCCCAGGTAGACCCGGAGCTGCTCTATGCCGACCTAAGAGCCTCCGTTTGGCCGGAGTTGACCGGGGTTGTGGTCAACCGGTTGGAGTCTCCCGACCAGATTAGAGAAACTTCGCGGTTGCTGGATGAACTGGAAGAGGAAAGGGGGCTGATTCCCGGCAGCTTGGAAATCGTGGCATCGGTTGAGACCGCTAAAGGCAACTTGAACGCCCATGAAATCGCAACGGCCTGTCCACGGGTGACCGCGTTGACCCTGGGCCGGGCAGACCTCGTCATGGACTTGCGCCCGGAACCATCGGGAGAGATTCACCTTTACCAGTATCTGACGCAGCGGTTGATTACAGTAGCAAATGCCTTTGGAGTCACTCCAATCGGTGCTTGGTGGCGAGCCCCCGATCGCGGGCTGCTGGCTACTCCCGAGAGGACACTAGAGGCGGCGATTCGCGGCCGGGCCATTGGATTCAAAGGTTCGATGTGCCTTTTGGATGCCCAGGTTTCGTCTCTAAACCAGGGGTTTACACCCGCTGCGTCGGAAATTGAGGCGGCCAGCAAGTTGACTGTCGCCTACCAGGACCGAGTCGGGGGGCCGGGACCAGGGAATCTGGCCGATACGATGACCATTTACGGGTTGGAAGGGCTTGGCGACCTGATAGTTGAGCCCGCAGCAGTGGCCCAAGCCCAGAACCTGATCGATTTGGCCGGTCGGTGCGCTGCCCGGGATGAAGCGAAACATGCCGCATTGGAGCAAAGGCCGGTCCCCGCTCCTTAAGGGGACGGCGAATCTCGGCCGCTCCGGCCCTCTCAAAGACTTCTCGTTATTCGATAGGCGATTATGGTTGAGCGAAGAAAAGTCCGCAGGTCGGGGCTGACCATGCCGGTGGTCACGCCGAGGTTCGTCGACGCCGCCTGGACTCGCGGCTGCGATTACATAAATCTGGACCTGGAAGACTCGGTCCCCATTCATTTGAAGGGATATGCCCGGAGTTTGATCAAGGATGCCATCGGGAATGTCTCCAAGGGCGGAGCCGAGGCGTTTACCCGCATAAACCACGATTTCATTCAGGCCGACCTGGAAAGCATAATTTGGCCTGGCCTGGAGAAGGTCAATTACCCCAAGGCCGAGTACGCTTGGGAAATTGAGAAGCTTGACCGGATTATCACCCGGTTGGAGCGGGAACGCGGGATACGGCACGGGTCCGTGGAAATAGGCGCCAACATCGAAACGTCGGTGGGCGTGGCAAATTGTTACGGGATAGCATCGGCCAGCTCCCGTATAAAGGAGTTCGGCGGGGCGACCGGTTACGACATGTCCCGCGACCTTGGCGTCGAAATGTTTGTCGGCTTTGACCAGTTTGTGTACGGGAAGGGGGAAGTTGAGCTGACGGCGCGGGCTTTAGATTTGGAAGTTCGCGCCGCCCCGTATACCGCTAATGTGAGCGGGAGTGTCAGCGACCCCGACCGGGCCTTTGAGGAAGCTGAAGCGGCCAGGCGGTGCGGGTTCCGTATCGGCGGCGGTTTGCACCCCAACGTGGTGGCGCCACAGGTCAAGGGGTTTACCCCCACCCAGGACGAGGTGGACGACGCACGTTGGGTTCTGCAGCAGGTGCGCGACCTGGAAGGTTCATCAGATACCTGGAAGGAAGTGGTGAAAGACGGCCAGGCGCGGATAGTCGACGGGTACGAAGCCGACCGGGCCGTCGAACTATTGGAGTGGGCCGAATTGTGCGCCCAAAGGGACCGGGGTAAAGAAGAAGCAGTGGCTCGGACCCGGGCGGAAGAAGCAGCAGCCAGCGCCGGCCAGGCATCAGACGGGGGTAATTGATGCCCCCATTGATTCGCCGGTCCAATTTGCTGGTAACGGTAACCGACGGTGCGGCCGTGGCCGGTTGCTGGCGTCACCAAGCAGATGCGATAACCCTGGATCTGGCCCAGGGAGTGGCCGCCGGATGCAAATCTGAGGCCAGGACACTGTTGAGCGATGTTATACCCCTGGCCGCGAAAGGCGGAGCCGAGGTTTTCGTCCGTGTGAACCGGGCCTTTGCCTTTGCCGATATCGAAGCGGCGGCGGGTCCCCGGCTGAGCGGGGTCATGCTGCCCGGTGTGGAATCCGCCGAAGAGATAACCGAGATTTCCCAATTCCTGAGCCAGGTGGAGCGGTCCAAGGGACTGGTCGGTGGAAGCCTGCAAATAATCGTTTTGATCGAATCGGCGCTGGGAATTTGGAACGTACGCGACGTAATTGGGGCAGACCCTCGGGTTACCCAAGTCGGACTCGATGAAAACGCTCTGTCTGCCAGCATGGGTATCCACCCCAACCCCGAGGTTGACCCCCACGTTTATGACCGCGGCAGGATCACCATCGAGGCTACTGCCCTTGGTGTTCAGCCCATCGGCGTGGCCTACCCCTTGGGCGTTCAGCCCAGACCGATGGGCTTCGACGAAATGTTGAAGGTTGCCACCGACTCCAAAAACCTGGGCTTTAAGGGCGTGTTGTGCTCCCACCCAAGTTGGGTTGCGCCCGTGAACACCGCCTTCACTCCCACCGCGTCACAGGTGGACTATTACACCCAGGTCAGGAACGTGTTTGCCCAAGGGGTTGCCGCGGGCACCGCCGCGGTACCCTTCGCCGGCAGAATGATCGATGTGCCCGTGGATGAGTGGGCCAAAGTGGTCCTGGAAATGGCCGAAGCCTGCCACCGACGGGAACGTCAAAAACAGGAAGCCCTGTCTAACGCCTAGCTGTCTAAACGGATTGGTTGGTTGACGCCAAAGCCTCACCGGGCGGTGGCGAACCTACCCCAACCTGCAACCCAACATATAGATTGAAGTGACTGAACCCATCCTGTTGGTTACCGAACAAGGTTACCCAATATCAGCAATTTAACCCCGGAGGCTGGGCATGATAAAACTTACCGATGAAATGAAGGAGTTGTTCGACACCGCACTGGCGGATGGTTTCGCGTGTCTGGTGGGAACGGCTACCAAGGACGGGCAGCCCCAGATCAGCCCTAAGGGCAGCGTCATGGTGTTCGATGACGAAACGCTGGCCTACTGGGAGCGTGCCAAGCGGTCCGGGTTGGCTAACCTGGAGGAAAACCCCAAAGTGGTGGTGTACTACAGCCACCCGGTCAAACGCATCCGCTGGCGCTTCTATGGGGAGGCCTCCATCCACGAGTCCGGGCCGATCCGAGAAGACGTGATGAGCCGGACGGTCCAGGCGGAGTTGGACCGGGACCCGGAGCGGGAGGGTGTGGCGGTTTTGATCCGGGTAGACCAGGTCGGGGAATTATCCGGCAACATCCTGCAACAAAGAGACTAAGCCTGAGCTAGACTCACCGCTGGTTGCCTCAATCCTCTCAGTTGGCAGGCGGTCCAGCAGGACGTATAGCTGAGGACAGGGCCTTGCAATTGTCCCCCGTCATTCTCGCCGCAGCGGGAATCCAGAGCCCTGATCATGCGCCAAGATGGTTATGCCAACTAAGACGCGCCGGGTGGACAAGTCGACGTCCCACCTGAACCATTCGCACAGACCCACATCAGGTTGGATGGAGAAAGGGCTCTGGATTCCCGCTGCGACACGAGTGACGGGGGATTTAATGATAATTGAACGTCCCTGCATGCCCGGAGACAAGCCGAGACCATCGGGAAATACCGGCTAACCGGCGAGAATATATGACAGACGGCGGGGGATGTTCCGAGCGTGCGCACTGTTGTTGCAGGCTTCCGGATGAGTCATTTCGGGCTGGCAATATGCTGGGGCGCCCGTTTTGCCGACTACCCGCCTAGTCGTTGAACGTCACCAGCGCGTCGGCAGCCTTTACGCCCTGGCCTTGAGGCAGAACCATCAAGGGGTTGATGTCCAGTTCCACAAGCTGCCCCTCCAGGTTTACCGCCAGGCGCGACACCGCCTCAACAACCTGCGCCAGGGCATCCAGGTCAGCGGGTGGGCGGCCTCGAAAACCCTGTAAAACCCGGGACGCCTTTACGTCGTTGATCATGGCGATGGCTTCGGAACGATCAACCGGACACAACCGCAACGCCACGTCGTTTTGCACCTCCGCCATAACCCCTCCGGCGCCAACCAGCAGCACCGGGCCTAGCTGTTGATCGTAGGAGACACCGACGATCATCTCCACCGCCTCGGACACCATCTCCTGGACCAGGACGCCGTTGACCCGGACACCTGCCGGAGTGCTTGACATAATGTCCCGATAAGCTTGGACCACGTCCTCGGGCCCGGCGAGGTTCAGCCGCACCGCGCCCGCTTCCGTTTTGTGCAGGAGGTCTGGCGAGTCGAGTTTCAACACGACCGGATAACCGATCCGGGCCGCTGCGGAAACCGCATCGGCCTCATTCGTCACGCTCTCCTCGCTGGTCGCGGGGATGTCCCAGGCAGACAGCAACTGTTTGGCGTCATGCTCCGATAGGCTATTGTGGCCAGGACTCTTGAGGTTCTCCACTGTACGGGCTTGATGGTCGATCATCGGCGGGACCGGGAGGCCCACACCAGAGGCCATCGTTTCTCTTCTGGCGTGGTAGTCCAAAAGGGTCTTCAAGCCGGCGGCCAACCGGTCCGGAGAATAGAAAATTGGGATGTTAGCTGCTTTCAGCTGCGCCAACCCGTCGGTTGCACCGCGGCTGCCGGTCCACAGAAACGTTACGGCTTTGGGTCCGCCGGACGCCTCCAGCAGCGCCGCGTCGCGCTGGGCGATCACCTGACCAGCCTGAGCTGCAGACCCTGAGCTGGCCACTACCAGAGTGCCGACTTCCGGTTCGGCAATCATGTGGCCCATTATTTCCGGGAAGGAATCGCTGTTTGCGAATCCGGTGACATCCGATGGATTGGCGGCCCAGCCGAACCCCTTGAGCACTTCGTTGATGCCGTCCTCCGCCTTGGCGGTCAGGGCAGGCAGGTTGAGCCCGGCCTGGCCGCACATGTCGGCGGTCAGGGAGCTTATGCCGCCGGAATGAGATACCACGGCGATCCCGGGTTTCGGCGGCCGGGGAGACTGTGCCAGGAGTTGTGAAACCTCCAGAAGCTCGTCGTAGTCCTGGACCCTAACCACACCAAACTGCCTCATCGCCGCGTCGTAGACCGCGTCCTCGCCGGTAAGGGCGGCAGTATGGGAGCGGGCGGCGCGTGACCCCAACTCGGAACGCCCGATCTTTATCAAGACGATTGGTTTGCCTTTTTGGGCGGCCAACCGGGCCAGTTGGAAAAATTTCCTGCCGTTCTTGAACCCTTCCACGAAGCCGGCGATAACTTTGGTGTCGTCATCGTCCAGCAGGTAGCGGGCAAAGTCGCAGAAATCCAGGTCGGCCTCGTTCCCCGTGGAAACGATGTAGCTGAATCCCACGCCATTGTCCACGGCCCTGACCAGGAACGGGCCAAAGGCCGAGGCGCCGCTCTGGCAGACCAGACCTACCGATCCGCTGAGACCGTCTGCGCCCCGGGAGGAAGAGCTGATCCATATGTCGTCCTTGACGTTGGCGAGGCCCAAACAGTTAGGCCCGCTGATGCGCAACCCGGACTCGCGGGCGAATTCACCAACCTGTATCTGCAGCTCACGCCTTTCCGGAATTCCCCTTTCGGAAAATCCGGCGGAGATAACCACCGCGGCCCTGACGCCCTTTTGGTGGGACTCCTTCAGGACATCCAATACCCGGTTGTAGGGGACGACGATACCCACGACGTCAGGGGCTTCCGGCAAATCCGACACGCTGGGGAAACATGGCGTGTCCATAATTTCGTCGTAGCGTGGATTAACCGGATACACGCGGATGCGGTCTTTCGACTTCAAGGCGGCCGCCAACATCCGGCCACCATACTGGAGCCGGGGAGTTGCGCCCACGATGGCAACGGACTGGGGGTTGAGCATTTTTTGGATGGAAGCCATTTGGTCGGGGGTCCAATCGGTCACGGCACAGCCCCCAGATAGGTGATGAGATTTTGCGTCGGTGCAGCGTTGCCCGGCACTGTAATGCTAAGGGAACGCTGCACAACCCGTCCAAGTTGGGCCGCGGGAGGCTCCGGGCCCTCAATCGATGTAAACCGGTGACTTAAGCTGGTAATCCAAACTGGGGAAGAGGAACAACGGGCGCGGGGGCCAACTGGTTGGCGCCCCGCGCTCCGCTAATTGGCGCTTATGTCTCACCCGCTCGACGGGCGTCGGCGCGCCAGTCGTCGGGGGAAGGTCCCCGGTCAACCATCACGTCGATCACTGCCGGCAGGCCCGAGGCTTGCGCCTCTCTGATGGCTCCTGCCAGGTCTCTGGAATCGGACACCTGAATTCCGAACGCCCCAATGCCCCGGGCGACCGCGGCGTTGTCGGTGGGCACGAACTCGGATGCGATCAACCGGTCTGCCGGTTGGTGTTGACGCACCATGCCCAGAGAGTTGTCGTTAAACACGAAACACAGTATGGGCAGGTCGTATTGCAGGGCGGTGGAAAGGGCGTTGACGGTCATCATATAGCCGCCGTCGCCGGCGACGGCCGCCACTGGCCGGTCGCGGTATACCAGCTTTAATCCCACGGCGGCCGGCAGAGCCCAACCCATTCCGGCGGCTCCACCGGGACAGAAGAAGGTGTTGGCCTGGCGGGCCTTGTAAAAGTGGGCCATCCAGGTCCGGTTGTTCCCGGCGTCCAGGCTAAACACCGTGGACGGGTCCAGGGTCTCCTGCATAATCGAAACCATGCGCTGCGGCAAAACAGGGGAACTGTCTTGATGCATTTCCGCCGAATCGTAGAACCCGTTGGCCTGCTTTTGGCCGGCGACGGCGTCGGTCCACTGCTGGCGGTTGGCGGACGTGCTGGTCGCAGGCTCTTCGGAAGCTTCCACCAATTGGTCCAGGATGCTGCCGGCGTCTCCGATCAGGCCGAGGTCAATTGGGAAGGTCCACCCGGCATTTCGGTCGTCTATGTCGATTTGAATGATTTTTTGCTGGTGGGGATTGAAAATGCTCGGGCGCTCCCGCACGGTGTCCTGGGGCGACAACTTGGCGCCCACGATCACCACGGCGTCGGCTTCTCCGATCAACTTGTTGGCTACTTCCTGGCCGTACACACCTCCCATACCCAGGGACAGGGGGTGGGTCTCGTTCATCGCGCTCTTGCCTTTGAAACTGGTGGCTACGGGCGCGCCCCAGATTTCCGACAACCGTTGCAACTGGGCATGGGACTTGGATAGATGGACTCCGTTCCCGGCCATTATGATAGGTCGCTTTGCCTGCGAAAGGATTTCCACAGCCTTTTCAATGTCCTGCGGGGCGCTCTGAGGCTTGGCTGTGTTCATGTAGCCCGAGGTGTGGTGGATAAAGGGCGGCGACTCCACGTCCACTTCCGAACCGAAGGCGGCGGACCGCAGGACCACAGCGGTTGGGCCCGGCCGTCCGGTCGTGGCGTGCTTGATGGCCAACTGTGTGCCCAGGGCGGCTTCTTTGCCGTTGGTGGCCAGGGTGGTGTACTTGGTCATGGTCTTGAAGATGGCGGTAATGTCAATGCTGCCGTACTCGCCGGCCGCCGACTGGTTGGCCGGGTGCATGGCCACGCCGCCATCGGAAGTCTCGGTGATTACCACCATGGGTGAACTGCTCAACATGGCTTCCATAATGCCAAATGAGGCATTGGAGGCCATGAACAGCCCCTGACCCATGATGACGGCCGGTTTTCCGGTGGCTCTCCCGTAAGCATCCGCCATAATGGCCGCAGCCTGTTCGTGTCGGCACACGATGGTTTTTATCGTATCTTCCTTCCCATAGAGTAGGTTGTAGATCTGCCCGGTCCCGCCGCCCGGTATGCCGAAGACATACTCGATACCGGCCTCTTCCAGGAATTGGACAATCATTTCGCTTCCGTTGGCCATTGGTCCTCCTAAAAATTACTGGGGTCAAACAATCGGCGCGCCGGATTCCATTCCACCGGTGCAAGACACCGGGTCAGCGGCCCGCCGGAGGGCCCGACGCCGATGCCTGAAGGCTTGTTTGTGCGGAAGGGATGATACTAGTATGCCCAAACCGGGTCAACCGGAATGGAGTCCGCAGGTAGTGGTGGGGGTCGGACGCCGGACGCCGCATTGACCGGGTGATGGCCCCACCATAGAATTCGGGAGAATCGGGGAAATGGAAATCTGGGAGATTTCGCGTCGCGCGCGCCGTTGGATACGATTCTGATACAGCTGGGACTATCACTCCGGGAATACCACTCCGGGAATACCGCACGGGAAGGGAAAATGAAAAGCATTGAGATCGATCGCAGTAAGCGGCTTAAGGAAGAACCTCAAAAGGGCCACAACCGTTGGCACCCTGACGTAACTCCCGTTCTGGAAGTTGATCCGGGAGAGGAGGTGGTCCTGGAAACTCGTGACGCCTCCGACTGCCAGATTAAGCCTGGAATGACGGTAGCGGATTTTGACGGCATGGACACCAAGGTGGCCCACCCGCTGACCGGTCCGGTTTACATAAATGATGCGAGCCCCGGGGACTTGCTGGAGATCGAATACCTGGAAATCGCTCCCCAACCCCATGGGTGGACCCGCAACCGGCCCGGCTCGGGGTTTCTGCGCGACTTGTTTACCGAGCCTTATCTGGTCCACTGGCAGATCGAAGATGGTTGGGCCACGTCAGCCCAGCTTCCCGGGGTACGTATTCCCGATGGGTCTTTCATGGGGACCGCCGGTATCGCTCCCTCCCAGACGCAACTAGAGGAGTGGACCCATCGAGAAGCAGACCTGGTCCGCCGGGGCGGAATTGCTGCTCCGCCGGACCCGGAGGATGCCGTACCCAACGGCGGGCCGGTGGCTCAAGACGGCCTGAGGACCATTCCGCCGCGGGAGAACTGCGGCAACGTCGATGCGAAACAACTGACCAAAGGGTCCCGGTTGTTCATTCCGGTCAATGTCGCAGGAGCGTTGTATTCGGCGGGGGACGGGCACTTCGCCCAAGGGGACTCCGAATGCTGTATCACTGCCATCGAAATGGGCGCTACCGCCGCGATGCGCTTCCACCTTCATAAAGGAGAAGCGCAACGGCGCGGCATTAAATTCCCGCGGTTTTCCCATCCGGGGTATTTTGCCGCTCCGGAATGGGCGGCCCCCAGAAACTTCATTGCGACCATGGGAATGCCAATTCGGGACGACGGGGTGCAGGAAGGAGAGGACCTGACGCTGGCGGCCCGCAATGCCCTCATCAATATGATAGAGCTTTTGCAGGAACGGGGATGGAGCCGGGAGCAGGCTTACATAATATGTAGCGTGGCGGTGGACCTGAAGATTAGCAACGTGGTGGACCTACCCAACGTTACTGTGTCGGCATTTCTGCCCGAGGACATTTTCCAACAGTAACTCGGAGCTGCGGCGTTAATTGGGCCGGTGGCCATGACGCGGAATGACCGAAGGTCATGGATAGGATTCTGTTGGGTTTGCCTGGACAGGCATCCTATACCACTCGACAGCAATTGCTCGCGTCAACTGCCCGCGTCAACGAGGACGGGTCGAAGTGGAGACACCACTCCGTGGGCGAAAGAAAAAAGGTACACCGGATGCCGCCGGTGTACCTGAAAAGATCCGCGCGTAAATTTTACGACCCAGTCATCGGTTGGTGTAGTTAACTGATCCGCTTGACTTCCAATGTCTCGCCGGGGGCCAGCGCTACCCGCCGTACGTTTATCCCGAGTTTCAAGAGCCAGTATCCCAGGGTGGCCTTGCTTACGCCCAGCTCTTCGGCGGTACTGGATAGGCCGATTTCATTTACCATTTCGGGCAGGAGCCGCTCCAGTGGACGCTGGTGGTCGTTCTCGACACGCTGCATTAGCTTCGTTTTTCTAGCCAAGATGTACCTCCCGTGTAGTGGCGATGTAACTCTGCATCCGCGATGCGCCGCAAGTTATCACCTGTTCTGTTCTTTGTCAATACCCAATCGATATTATTTATAAAACCTTTTTAAATCTTCGCGCAATAAGCGTCTGTCACTCGGCACCAAAGGAGGTCAAGACCGAATGAGCGCGGTCGAACGGGGGTGGTCCGGGCGGAATTGGAGTTCGGACAACTATCGCCGGAATCCTTGTCGAATATTAAAATGCGCGTCTGCCTACTACTTTGCTGGGGGATCTTTCTCACCTGTAACGGCTTGGCCGTGGGTGGGTGCAGCGACCAGCGTGTAATCGAAATCAGGGAGAGGCAAGCAATGGGGGAGAGTACGTGATTCCCAGTGTGATCCATAGCGTGGAGCAGATCTTCCTTGCGGTGATCCACCAGGTGTACGACACCATCGGCTGGGGTGGGGTGGTTTTCCTGATGGCGGTGGAGAGCGCGGCCATACCGTTCCCCAGCGAGCTGATCATGCCTTTGGCCGGCTGGCTGCTGGTGTTGGAGAAGGGCGGCGGCTGGGGCATGCTGGTCGTGGCTGGGCTCTGCGGCGCCATCGGCAATCTCTTGGGGTCCTGGGTCGCCTACTGGGTAAGCCTCAAGGGCGGACGCCCTCTTTTGTTGAAATATGGTAAATATGTACTAATATCTTTGGATGAAATCGAGAGGACTGAGCGATGGTTCGACCGGTACGGGGAACCGGCGGTTTTCTTCGGGCGGATCCTCCCGGTGATACGCACGTTTATAAGTGTACCTGCCGGGCTGGCGCGGATGAATCTATGGAAGTTCAGCATTTACACTTTTGCCGGGTCCTTCCCCTGGTCTCTGGGGTTGGCCTACGGCGGTTTTGTCCTGGGCGAGAACTGGGAAACCCTCCGGTCGGCCATGCGTCCCTTCGACATTCCCATCATCATCCTGATATTACTGGCCGGCGGCTGGTTCTTGTTCCACCGCATCCAGAGCATCCGGAGGGCATCACAGGAACAATCTTTGGACACGTCCCAGGAGCGATCAATAGACCGGCCCCAAGACTAATCCGGGAACGGCCGTGTGCGTAAATGTACCGGATTCACGCTGCTAGCCAGAGCCGCTGCGCTGTTGACGCCGAGTGAGGCGATGAATATGCTCGAAGGAAATCTCATCCTACGGATTTAAACTACGGATTTAAACGATGCCGACAACGCCCATCCCGACCCTGGTTGATGTCCTGCGAGCCAAGAAAGCCATTGCTCAACACCTGCCCAGGACTCCCCTGCACTACTCCCACGGCCTGAGCGAGTTTCTTGGCGCCGAAGTACATTTGAAGCACGACGAGTACCTTCCTCTGGGGGCATTCAAAGCTCGCGGCGGCTTCAATCTGTTAGCCAATCTCACCCGGGAAGAGAAGGAGCAGGGGATTATCACCGCCTCTTCAGGAAACCACGGCCAGTCTATCGCCCACGCCTGCGCCGTATTTGGGGCCCGGGCCATTATTGTGCTGCCGGAGCACGCCAACCCGTTGAAAGTAGCCGCCATGTCCGCCCTGGGTGCGGAGTTGGTTTTCCACGGCGACAACTTCGACCAGGCGAAAGAACATTGCGAAGCCCTGGCCCGGGAGGAGGGCTACCGGTACGTCCACCCGGCGAACGAGCCACTGCTGATCGCCGGGGTGGCAACCCAGACACTGGAGGTCATGGAGGACCTGCCGGACGTGGATTTCATATTCATGCCCCTCGGCGGGGGCAGCTCCGCGTCCGGAGCCTGTATCGTAGCTAAGGCGATCAACCCACAGGTCGAGGTTGTGGCGGTCCAATCCGAGGCTGCACCGGGCGGCTACCTGTCGTGGAAACAGGGAAGTCTGGTCAGAGCGCCAATGAACACCTTTGCCGAAGGCCTGGCCACGGAGACGGGCTATGAGCTGCCCCAAAGTATCCTGAGAGAGCTGCTTGACGACTTCGTTCTGGTCAGCGACGACCAGATTCGGTACGCCATCGGACTGTTGATCGAGAAGGCCCATACTATGGCAGAGGCGGCTGGAGCGACGGCCGCAGCCGGCGCGCTGAAGAAGCGCGAGGAGATCCAGGGCAAGAAAGTGTCAATTACCATCAGCGGGGCCAATATTACGGCTGCGCAACTAGCTGAAGCGGTAAAAGTGTACCGAGACTTCGAGTCATAATAATAAGTGTACCGCTGCCCCGTCCTGAATCAGGGCATTTCCGAAAAGTACCGGGCTATTTCGTCCCGCGGGAACTCGGGCAGTGGGACCTCTCCATCAAAGCCGATCATCAACATCCCTTCTTCCGGGGCCAACATCTGCCCAATCTCCCAGCCGTCGATGCCTTCTCTCTCCAGCGCTAACAGCACCGCCGGCGCTTGTGCGGCAGGCAAAGTTATCAACAGCGCTCCCGAGGCTAGCAGTCCCAGCGGGTCCAAGCCCAACGCATCGCAAATTTCCTGGCACTCTGGAAGCACCGGAATGCTGCCCTGTTCGACCGCCACTCCAAGATTGGAAGCACTGGCCACTTCCCGAAGGCCAGTCGCCAACCCTCCTTCGGTGACGTCATGCAAAGAATGTACTTGGGCCGTCACCAAAGCTATTCTAGCGTCAATAAGTACACTTATACCTGGTTCGGCCAGATAATTGGCCGCCTTCTCCAAAGTGTACTGATTGATTCCGAGGCCCGACAAGAGCTGAGCATAGTCCCTGGCCAACAGGGCCGAGCCCTCGATTGCGATCCCCTTGGTTACCAGTACACTATCTCCTTCCTGGGCGCCGCCAGTGGATATCAGCCGGTCTTTGGGCGCCTCCCCCAGCATCGTTCCCATGATGATGGGCCGGTCGATGCCGCTGGTGATTTCACTGTGGCCTCCAATCAAAGACACCCCCAGGGATTGGCAAGCCGTCCGGATCTGGTCGAACACGCCCTCGGCAGCGGCTTCGGAGAACCCGTCTGGGACCAGGATTGTCGCGAGGAACCACCGGGGAGTCCCGCCGGTGGATGCGATGTCGTTGGCGTTGACCTGGACGGCGTACCAACCGATATCGTCGGTCGCGAAGGTTATGGGGTCACTGGTGGCCACCAGCAGCCGGTCGCCCATATCCAGCACCGCCGCATCTTCGCCGACTTTGGGACCCAGCAGCACGCGTGGGTCGGCAACCGGATTTGCGGCCAGTATGCGCTGCATAAACTCCGCGGGAAATTTGCCTAAGTCCAAATCGATCACTTCCAGCGTTGGGTTGCGTCGCATCGCCCGGCCCGGGTACCGCGCCGG
The DNA here is from genome assembly GCA_965226825.1 of Dehalococcoidia bacterium. Taxonomy (GTDB): domain Bacteria; phylum Chloroflexota; class Dehalococcoidia; order Lucifugimonadales; family UBA3495; genus Io17-Chloro-G2. The sequence continues at coordinate 840,692 of CBDDED010000003.1, read as the reverse complement.
TTGAGGCTGGCCATAAGTGGACGCTAGTCTAGCATGGCGCGTGAGCCCGTAGCGGCGTCCGGGCCGGACTGCTGCAAGTGGACTGCCGGGGGAGTCCAGTGCAATCGCATCTCAAACCGCTAGAACGCCGTTCGGCGAATCTCATCAGGTCTGGCTGGAAGCAGGTCTGGCTGGAAGAAGGGTAGCGCGAGATGACGCACCTCTACTCCCCGGCTTGCTCGTCTAAACGGGGGTGGCCGGGGCGAGAGCCGCGACGAGAATTGCGGGGGGTAATTGGGGGTATTTAAAGAACCCTGCGTCGGAGTCCGGCAGGATTTACAAGGAATGGGTCGTCTGATAGCATGAGGTTCAGCCGCTCCTCACCGTGGCGCGTTCGTCTAGCGGCCTAGGACGCCGCCCTCTCAAGGCGGAGATCAGGGGTTCAAATCCCCTACGCGCTACCAACATCTACCGGCCCACCGACCTGCGCCTGCTTGATCTTCGATCCTGTTCCTGCCTCGGGAGTCAGACCGGCCCCTTCAGGCGTCACAGCCAATTGGAACACACCCGGCCCTGATGATACGCCTCCCCGGTGTTCTACCCTTATTGCCAGTGTCTCTGCCGGAAGTATATGCTTAATACTATAGTTCACTGACCGCTCATCAGGGGTATGGATTAAATTCGTATGTATATTCGCTTAGTTTGGAGAAGCTTAAGACCGGGACGCTGGGATGATTTCGAGCGGTATTATCGAAACACCTACATGACCGGTCTCCAGGACGTCCGTGGGCAGCAACTGCCCTCGCTTTTCCGCAGCATGGACAACCCGGATGAAGGCATAGCGCTGAGCCTCTGGGACAGCCTGGAAGGTATGCTGGAGTTTGAGCGCAACCCGATCCGGCAGGAGCTTGCCCGCGGGTTGGAGGAATTCTACGGTCCCATGGCCTACCCGCGGGGGGATTACTGGGTCAAGCACTTTGAAATTGTCTCGACCAGGCCGCTGACGGAGTTTTCCAGCGGTTTCCTGCGCTTGGTGGGTGGCAAACTCCGGCCGGGAGGATGGCAGGAATACCAGGGTCATTATTTGCAAAGCGTTGAGGGCGACTCAGGGGAAAACCCGGGTCTTCTGGGCCGCCAACTACTCCGTGGGACCGATGACCCCGACGAAGCGGTTAGCCTGAGCGTTTGGAACTCCCTGGACGACATGCGCAATTATGAGACTGGGGAATCCCGGCAATCCCTGGCCAGAGAAGTTGAGCACCTCTACACGGGCCAGTACTGGGTCAAGCACTTCGAGGTAAGATCCTCCGACTGCTGACCTCCGGCCTCGGGGCGGGTATCCCCGGCATTCATCTACAATTGGACTCGCCAATGGCTGCCGGCTCCGCCGGGCCGGACTGGTCCGGTCTGCTGCCGCCCAACCCATCGATGGACAATCCTGAGAACCCTGGCCTGTGAACCCCGCCCAGACAATTCTGGGCGGGGTTCATGCGGTGGGATTGCAATCCACGTCCTGTATAATGACCCCAGGGTAGCCCCATCTGATTCGTGGGGGGAAAGATGATAGAGAGAGACAGGCTGGTCAACAACTTCTGCGAACTGGTCCGCATCGACAGCCCATCCGACGAAGAAGAGGACGTGGCGCAGCACTTGACGCAACGGCTGGAGGGGCTCGGCTTTCAGGTGTTGCGGGACGCCCACGGCAACCTGATTGCAAACGAGCCCGGCGAAGACCCGCTGTTGCTTTCGGCGCACATGGACACAGTCCAACCGGGACGCAGTATCAAGCCGGAAGTCAGGGGCGACCGGGTAGTGTCCGATGGCACAACCATTCTGGGCGGTGACTGCAAGGCCGGGATTGCATCGATCATGGAAGCGTTGGATGCGGCAGCCGTCGCGGCAACGCCCCGCCGGCCGGTGCAGGTTGTTTTCACCCGGGGTGAAGAAATTGGGCTGGTGGGCGCCAACAACCTGGATTACTCGATGATCCACGCCAGACAGGCCGTGGTGTTTGACGGGAACGGTCCGGTGAACACGATAACGGGAGCGAGCCCCACCTACGTCAGCTTCGACGTGACAGTAAAAGGCCGGGCCGCCCATGCCGGAGTTGAGCCGGAAAAAGGGTTGTCGGCAATCCGCATCGCGTCAGAAATAATCAACGAGCTTCCCCAGGGACGCCTTGACGAGGAGACCACTTTCAACGTCGGACTGATATCCGGGGGCTCGGTGCGCAACGCCGTGCCGGCAGAAGCCACTTTCGGGGGTGAGTTCCGGAGCCGCAACACCGAGACTCTCGACCTGCTGCGGCTGCAGGTGACGACCGCCCTGGAACAGGCGAGAAAGAAGCATCATGAAGCCACTATTCAGGACGATTTCGACGTGCTGTTCCACATGTACAACCTGGACCCAAACGATCCCATCGTTCGGCTGACTACCGGGGTAATGGCCGGCATGGGCCTCCGACCCGATATTCGTCCTTCCGGCGGCGGTACAGATGCCAACGCCATGCGGCTGCACGGAATTGATTGCGTGGTGGTGGGAATGTCCACCAACGAGATGCACACGGTCAAAGAGTACGTGGTGGTTCCCGACCTGATGAACACCGCACTGTTTTGCCAGTTGGTGATGAACGCAGGGAAATAGCCGGTCCCATCCTTGAATTGGACTGTCAGGAGAACCCGGGTTTCCGGTAAGGCCGCGGCGGCTTTAAGAAGTGACCGTGAACGGGAGTGATCATGAACGGCTCTGAACTGAAGGCAACGCTCAAATCCGGCGGCAGGGTTTACGGAACGATGATCAGCATAGGCCGCAATCCCCGCTGGGTTTCGGCTCTCGGCGGGACGGGCCTGGACTATGTGGTCGTGGATACGGAGCACGGCCCCTGGAGCCGCGGCGAGTTAGGCGACTACCTGTCGCTTTTCAACGCCGACTCTCCGGTTCCGATCGTGCGGGTGCCAATACCCGACTCTCACTACGTGACTATGGCAATGGACGCAGGAGCCCAGGGGATTTTGGCGCCCTACTGCGAGACCGTAGAGGAAGTGAGAGAGGTAATCGCGGCGGCGAAGTGGCGGCCCCTGAAAGGGGAGGCGGTAAGGAATCTGGTTGAGACCGGCGAGCACATCAGCGACGATACCAGGGCATACTTGGAACAAAGGAATCGGAACAGCGTGGCCATCATCGGCATCGAAAGCGTGGCAGCGGTCGAAAACCTGAGCGCGATGTTGGAAGTTCCTGGGATTGACGGGATATTTGTCGGGCCCAACGACATGAGCATATCCCTGGGGTTCCCCGACCAGTACGACCGGCCTGAATACAAAGATACTGTCAAGCGGGTAATTGATACTTCCGAAGCCAAGGGTGTCCCGGTTTTGGTGCACCACCAGACCCTGGGGTTGTCCGAATATTGGATCAGCCAGGGCGCCCGCTTTGTCCTGCATTGCACCGACCGCAGGACCCTGGCCGCGGCATACGAGGCCGACTTCGCCAGCCTCAGGAAGTACGCCGAAGACCTGTAGTTTCGAGGCGGTGAACCCGGGCATTGCCGGTGTGTGAGCCGTCGCCGCATTCCCGCTGCAAAAACCTACCCCGGAGCCTTACCCTGACGGTAAAACCGGTCGGGGCGGGCATTGTGGATATTCCTCCGGCTTCTCTCGCCATACGGGCAACCTCTCGGCAGCATTTTATTCTGTGCCGGGTGGGTCCCACCTACGGCGCAGCGATTCAACGTACACCCTGTCGTAATCACCGTAGTGGCCGTTGGGCCCTAGGTCGCTCAGGGACTCGGCCCAAAGGTATTCCACGTCCTCCCACCGGATGGGATAGGGCGGTTGGTCGAAAAAGTCGGCCACGGCATCCTTTGCATTGGCCGACTCAACGTAGCCCATCATCTGGAAGTTGTCGTAGGTGTTGCCCCGGTGAGAGATAAACCTACCTTTCATCGCGGCCAATATGATGAATGTTGGCATGGCTTCGGGAAGGGTCTTCCGCTAGCGGGAAAAAATATGCACGGTGGTTACGTCCCCGGCTCCCGAGCATTGGGCCAGGCCTACTTTGGGGTTGTTCAGTTGCCTTGGACCGGACTCGCCCCTGAGTTGAGTAACTGTTTCGTGGATCATTCGAATGCCCGATGCGCCGAACGGGTGCCCCATAGCCAGTAGCCCGCCGTCGGTGTTCACGGGAATGTCCCCGTTTAGACCCGTCCGCCCCTGCTCTGTGGCTTCCCAGGCCTGCCCGAACGGTGTGATGTGCAGAGCTTCGATCTGCTGTAACTCCCCGATTGTTGCCGCGTCGTGGACTTGGACGAAATCAACGTCTTCCGGCCCCAAACCGCTCATCTCATAGGCCTCCAGGGCGGCAGGCTCGGTGCGATAGGGACTGAACGCCGAGTGGTCGCTCCCCTTGCCGTTGTAATTCCCGGACCGGAGCACCGCCGCAACCACGTTGACGGCACGCCGCCGGTTGATTCCAAATCGGTCGAGAGCGTCGGTAGCGCACAGCACGGCGGCGGCGGCTCCCTCGCTGGTGGGACAGCATTGGTAAAGGGTCAGAGGGTCTGCGATGAGCCTGGAGCCCAGCACCTCCTCCACGCTGTAGGTCTCTTTCCGGTGTGCGTAGGGACTCAGCGCGGCGTTCTGGCGCGCTTTGACGGCTACTTGGGCCAGGGCCGTGGCCGGCGCTCCGGTTTCTTCCATGTAGCGGCGCATGCGGAGAGCGTAACCGGCCATCATGTGGTCGCCGCCGATGTACCGCTCCGGGCTGTCCTCCGCGGTGACCGTTACTGGCCCGCTCGGCACTTTCTCCGCCCCAAAAGCCAGGGCCAGGTCGTACATCCCCGTGGTGATTCCCCAATATGCCTGCCAAAAGGCGGTGGACCCGCTGGAGCAGGCGTTCTCTACGTTGATAATGGGGATGCCGGTCAGGCCGAGTTTGCCGAGCGCCGACTCACCGATAGACATGCCCTGGTAATACACGTGGCCGAAGTAAGCCACCGGAATATCCCGCCAATCGACTCCGGCGTCCTTAAGGGCCCCGGTCACAGAGTCCAGCGCCAGGGTCGCCAGGTCTTTGTCCGGAAAACGCCCGAAGGGATGCAGCCCCACCCCGGCAACGCTTACTTCCCGTCCCTGCTTGAAAGGGCTCACTGTTAACCTCCCCGGCTGGATAAAACCCCGAGCATCCCTGAGGGCCGTTGTGGGTCGCTATTTTAACCCGCAAGCCGCCATTTGTAGACCGACCTGGCTGCTTCGCCTAGCTCGGGATTCACCACGCGGATTACCAACTCCACGTCCAATCCGATTTTCAAATCGGATTCGGCGCAGTCCACCACCTCCGCCAGCACTTGTGGGCCCTCCGGCAGTTCCACCTGCCCCAAAATGTAGGGCACGGGTCCGGGCCAGCCTCGGGGCGGGACACGCACGATAGTGAAACTGTACAAAGTACCGCGGGTTGATAGGTCCACCGGCTCAACGTTCCGGGACGTGCAGTCCTGGCAAAACACCGCGGGGCCAAACACGTACACCCCGCAATCCCGGCAAAGTACGCCCAACAGCAGCCCTTCGGTCCCTTCTGTGTTGGTCAGCCTAAAGCGTGTGGGGTCCACTGATACAGCCATGACTTTACCTTATCATTTTTGGCGGGTGGATGGCGAAAATCTCTTGCCATGCCCAGGTTAAACAGGTTTAAAATCTGCAGGGCTCTCGGAAGCCGATGACATCAAAGCGTTGCCGCTGCGTCGAGAAAACGGGGGAAGCGGCATCACCTCGCTCTAACGGTGACGCCGATGCCACCGGAAATTGGAGGAGTTAGTAATCCCGGCCCTCGCCATACTATCTGGATTCCCTGTGCGGCTAGTATCACCGATGGGTTGTATCAACCCAAAGGCAATCGCATTACAAACTGCGGCTAGCGTGTCCGAAATGTCTTCCTTCCCGCGGCCAGGGAAAGTTAGGATGGGAGCACAACCCCACCCCCGTCATCCTCGCCGCAGCGGGGATCCAGAGACCTTTCGCTGCGCCAACCTGGTCCAGGACTGGAGAACCGCTCCGGATACAACGTCCCCCTGCCCACCCCGCGCGTCTTGACCCCCAACCGTCATCCTCGCCGCAGCGGGGATCCAGAGCCCTTTCGGTCGCCAACCCGATGGGGACTGGAGAACCGCTCTAGGTACAACGTCGCCCTCACCACCCGGTGCGTTTGCGCCCCTTACGCAAGGCCTCGTCATCGTCATTGACCCCACCGACGCGGATTGTCCTCCCAGCCCCCAGGCTGACACTTGCCGCTTCCCAATCCGCTGAACACATCCCTACCATGACACCTGTCCGGTGCAGCCTCCCGCCGTCCATCCCAAAGATTGACGCAGAACGCAAGCAAAATTTAACCATCCCACCAGGCAACACAGAGCCTAATGTAAAAGGGCCTGATGACCGAAAATCGCGCCAACCCCCAGCGGTCCCATTCCCCTGGCAACCCGTCATCCCGCGGATCCCGCACCGGGGGCAGAATGTCCGGTTTTGTCCGGAAATGTCCGGCGAATTGAAATTTTCCAACCTCTCACACCGGTAACCCGGAGCGTCCAAAACTCCTTCAAATAAACGAGGTGATTGTCTTATGCGTGCTCTCCAAGCCCGCGTCCGCGCCCTCCAACGAATCCTGGCCAAGGAACTTGCCGTCGTCCGGCTCCGCCGGTTGTCCGGGGAGTTCTGCATCGAATCGTCGGTGAGCCAAGCCAACGGCCAACCGCCACCCCAGCCCCATGTCTTCATCCAACGGGTGGCCTCCGCCGGTTTCCGGCTCCCATCCTTCATGGCGGTCCACAAATACCTCGAGAGGTGCCGGGTCAAAGACATCATCCCCGACCGCGAAGACCTCCTTCGCTCCCTCATCCCCTGGGCCCGGCGCTATCCCGCTCCCGCCCTCTGGCAAGTATGAAAGCAATTGCCCAGTCCCCTCCAGTCATCCTCGCCGCAGCGGGGATCCAGAGCCCCTGTTATCATCCGACCACGTGTCAGAGGAGAGGAATGTTCTCGGCCACAGCGGTCGTCCCGGTGGGTGAGCCTGGTTCCTCATTGAGCCTGGTTCCTCATATGGAGTTCAGGGTTCCTGTTGCGACGGAAAAGACTGGGGCTCTGGGTTCCCGCCGCGGCCGGAATAACGGGAGACAATGAGAAGGCCCATGGGGTGGTCTTCCCGACCCATTGACCCAGTTTTCCGGCCATGTTAGGTTGATGCCCACGGCGGGGCGGCGGTTGAATTCCCCCAATGGGTTCAACTCCCCGAATGGTCGGGGACCGCAATGCGTAGACATTGAGTTTCCATTCGATCTGCGAGGCAAACAACGATGGCAGTTGGCAACATGGTGGCGCCCAAGGATTCCCAACGCTTGACGTGGGAAATGTCTTTGGGGGAGTTCATTGAGGCCGCGACCGGCAGAAACCCGGGCAAGACCTTTGTCGAAATCTCCGGGCAGGTTATCTCGTACCAGGATTTTCTGGACCGGGCGCTTCAAGCCGCCGGCATGTTCCAATCACTGGGAGTCGGCCGGGGCGACCGGGTCTGCCTCTTTCTGACCAATTGCCCGGAATTTCTCTACTGCTGGTTCGGGCTGTCTGTGTTGGGCGCGATCGCCGTGCCAATCAACACCGCCTACAAGCGAGACGAGACGGCCTACATCCTCAATGACGCCGAATGCTCGGCCCTGGTCGCTAACGACTCGTTAATGGCTATAGCCGCCGAAGCCGCCGAGTTGGCGCCGTCCCTCAAGCATCGTTTGACGGTCCACGACGGAAGTATGGAAACCGGGGACTATCCGGGTTGGGTTGGCTTTGGTGAAGCCATGTCGAGGGCTGTACCCCCGCAATCTATGCCCGAGGTCAGTCCCAAGGACATATCCATGCTGGTGTATACCTCCGGCACCACGGGAAACCCCAAGGGAGTTCAGGTAAGCCACCAGATGTACGTTGCTGCGGGCCAGGGATTCACTCACTGGACCCAGGCCACCCAGGACGATAGGTTCTTTACCTGCCTGCCCTTCTACCACGCCAACATCCAGTACTATTCCACCATGGGCGCCCTGGCATCCGGCGCCACTCTGATAATTGCCGAACGCTTCAGCGCCTCCCGGTTTTGGGAGCAGGTCAAAGACGCCCGCGCTTCAGTCGTGAACTTCATTGGAATGATGATGCCCGTGCTGGCCAAACAACCCGAGTCGCATGATGACGACCAGAATCAAGTCCGCCTATTCTACGGGTCGCCGGCCATGTCGCCCGAGTTTTTTGACGCGTTTCAACACCGGTTCGGCACCGAGATCATCGTGGGTTTCGGCATGACCGAGACCTGCTATGGGACCATCGAGGTGATCGGAGAGACCCGGCGTCCCAATTCGTCCGGGCAGCCACGGCAGCACCCGGACCCGAGGTTCGTCAACCAGGTACGCATCGTGGATTCGGAAACCGCTGAGCCCCTGCCTCCGGGCCAACCGGGTGAAATCACCATTAACAACCCCGCGTTGATGAGCGGTTACTGGCGCAATCCGGAGCAGTCGGCTCAATCGCTCAGGGACGGCTGGTTGTTCACGGGAGACCTGGGCTGGCTGGACGAGGACGGGTTTCTCTATTTCGTCGACCGGAAGAAAGACATAATCCGCAGGAGGGGAGAGAACATCTCCTCCCAGGAAGTCGAGGACGTCATCAAAGCCCATCCCGACGTGCTTGACTGCGCCGCCATCGCAGTGCCTTCCGAATTGGGTGAGGATGAGGTGAAGGTGTACATAACGCCAAGAGACGGCGCCCAGGTCGACCCCGCCGCCGTTGTTTACTGGTGCGCCGACCGCCTGGCCTACTTCAAAGTGCCCAGGTACCTGGAAGTTAGAGACCAATTGCCCCGGACGCCCAGCATGCGGGTAAGGAAGGACATGCTGCGCCAGGAAAGGGAAGACCTGCTCCAGGGCTGCTTTGACCGTGAGGCCGCCGGTATTCGCATCCGCTGACCGGGGCGGTTTTAGGAGTTGACAGGAGAGGAACAATGGCAGACCGAAGATACTGGCTTTTCAAGTCTGAACCAACGGCGTATTCGTTTGCTGACTTGATGGCGGAGCCGGACCGGACCGCGGAATGGGACGGTGTGCGCAACTACCAGGTCCGCAACCTCATGCGGGACGAAATGAAGGTCGGCGACAGCATTCTTTTCTACCACTCCACAGCAAAACCGATGGCCGTCGTGGGGCTGGCCAAAATCGTTGGGGAGTCCTACCCGGACGCCACCGCATTCGACCCTGCCGAAAAGCATTACGACCCCAAGAGCGACCCAGGCAATCCCGCCTGGCTCATGGTGGACATTCAAGGCGAGCGGGAACTGGACCGGCCGGTAACGCTGCAGGAAATCAAAGACAATCCCAATTTGCAGAATATGCTGCTGGTGAAAAAGGGCATGCGCCTGTCCATCCAGCCGGTAACCGAGGAAGAATGGCTGGAAGTCCTGGCCATGAGCGCCAGGCCATAACCACGGGCCAATGCGTAAGCTTGCGGGCACCGATCCAGTTGAGACGACGAACAGTTGAGGAATGGAATGGCTGATTACAACTATGAAACTTTGCAGGTAGGATTTGACGACGGAATTCTTACCATTACGTTGAACCGCCCTGAACGCCTCAACGCGGTCAACGAGGTGATGCACGCCGAGTTGGAGGATGTCTTCGGCAAGGTTGGGCGGGACGGCGACGTTCGAGCGGTGGTGGTAACCGGGGCCGGCCGGGGATTTTGCTCCGGAGGCGACGTGCAGGCCATGGATGAGAGGGGCGGCGCAATCGCCCTGCAACAAAAGAAGGTTGGCGCGGTTTCCTATAGCGGACGCCGGATCATCCACAATATCCTGTGGGTCGAGCAGCCGGTAATCTGTGCGCTGAACGGCGTTGCCGCTGGACTTGGCGCCACCATAGCGTTGTTCTGTGACGTCATATATGCCTCCGACCGGGCACGCATCGGTGACACCCACGTCAAGGCGGGATTGGTGGCCGGCGACGGCGGAGCGGTCATCTGGCCGTTGCTCATCGGCGTGTCAAAGGCCAAGGAGTTGTTGATGACCGGGGACATTATTGACGCTGCGGAAGCGGAACGCATCGGCTTGATCAACAAGGTGGTCCCTCACGATGATTTGCAAGAGACGGTGATGGGCCTAGCCCGGCGGCTGGCCGATGGGCCGGCGCTGGCTATCCGCGGCACCAAGCATGCCGTCAACCGGCGTATCTGGAACGAGTTGAACGTTGCCCTGGACCTGGGTCTGGCGCTGGAGGAACGAAGCTCCCGGCACCCCGACCACAAAGAGGCGGCCAGCGCCTTCGTAGAAAAGAGAACTCCCCACTACGAAGGTACAATTTAACTCGACATAATATTGTGACCCAGACCTTCCCGGCCGGCGCCGTTCCACTCACCCGTATTAACGGGGTTTACCTGCCTGCTGTGGATGCGACCCCGCCTTAGAATCCAGAAGAATTTGATCCGGAGGCTGCCTTGAGCAACCGGGACACTGAAGCTGCTCGCGCCTACCACGAGGCTACTAAACTTAACTACATCAACCTCAACAACAAGCCTCCCCTTTACAAGAGCTATTCGGGCTTGCCGGTAATTCCGCTTCCCCAAAGCGACCTGGGATCCGCTGTCTCCACGCTCGATGCCTTGACCTCCCCCATGGCGGTCGCCGAATCATCCCTGGACCTGCCGGGCCTGGCCAGGATTTTGCACCTGTCCGCAGGGCTAATCCGAAAGGCGGTCCTGCCGGTGGCGGGAGAGGTGCACTACCGGGCCGCAGCGTCGGCGGGGGCGCTCTATCCGGTTGAGATTTACCTGGTTTCCAGGGAAGTTCCTGGACTGGCCGCCGGTGTTTACCATTTCTCGCCCGCGGAGTTCAGTTTGGTGCGGCTTCGGGAGGGCGATTACCGGGGAACCTTGGCCGATTCGCTGGCCGACCCGGCGGTGGCGGCCTCAACTCCGGCCAGCCTGGTCCTTGCGACGAATTTCTGGCGCAGCGCCTGGAAGTACCGGCTCCGCAGTTACCGGTACTGTTATTGGGATGCAGGGACGATTCTTGCCAACCTGCTGGCAACCGCATCAGCCACCGGGCTGGCGGCGCAGGTGGTTGCCGGGTTTGTTGATGAGGAAGTCAACCGGTTGCTGGGGCTGGAGAGCGACCAGGAAGCAGCGGTTTGTGTGGTTCCTTTGGGAGCGCCCCGGGACAATCCCGTACCGCCTCTGTCATATCCGGCAGATTCTGTCGACCCAGGCTCGGAATGCCTCGACGCTATTGAGGTCGAGATCGATTACCCGGAAATCCAGGAGATTCACTGGGAATCCAGCCTGGAGCAACGCGGTGAGGTTGTACGCTGGGGGAAAGACTCGAACCCTTACCCGCCAGCCCCTGCGCCCTCAAGCGGCCCCTACCGTGCTTTGGAGACCTCCCAAAATACGGACGGGAACGGTCAATCTCTCGGCGGAGGTCCATTGGGGGAGACGATTTTGCAGCGGGGTTCCACCCGGCGGTTTGCCCGGGAGTCGATCCCTCTGGACAAGTTCACGGCAGTACTGACGTCGGCGACGACGCCGGTGGCCGCCGACTTCTTACCTTCGGGCCAGCCCAGCCTCCTGGAAACATACTTGATAGCCAATGGGGTTGAAGACCTGGAACCGGGTTCCTATCGCTACTCCCCGGAGCAATCCGGTCTTGAATTGCTGAGACAAGGCAACCTCCGTCACGAGGCCGGGCACCTGTGCTTCGAGCAGGCCCTGGGCGCCGACGCCAGCACGGTGTTTTTCTTTATGGCCGACCTGGACCAGGTGTTGAGCCGGTGGGGAAACCGGGGATACCGGGCCGCCCAACTCGAAGCTGGAATCCTGGGCGGGCGAGTCTATTTGGCGGCCCATGCTCTGGGCCTGGGCGCCAGCGGCATGACTTTCTATGACGAGGACGTATCGGAGTTTTTCGCCAGCGACCAGGTACCCAGGTCAGGAAATCAGGCGGACCGCCGCCCGCGTAAAAGCCTGATGTTTTTGGTCGCGCTGGGGTTGACCGACTCAACCAACAGAGTCCGGCCATTCCGTTCCAGGGTTGGAATCCTGCTGGACTCCCTGGCTCGGGGCGCGGGCGGAGCTCCGGTCAATAGCAAGATCTGAGCCGGAATAGCTTCATTCCCGCCGGAGAGTTGACCCCTGTTATCGGTTGTCGCCTTTACAACTCAAACCAAGCCCCCACCGTCAATTGGATGTATGACGTGTAGAGGCCTGAGAGACGACGTTTAGGTTCGGATGTCTGACGGGCAGTCCGGTTGTTCGGCGACCAGTACTCTGGAAGCGCCTACAACAGGAGTGAGGCCCGAAGCCGGCTGTGACTATCCCTGGTTTACGTCGTCAGCGCCAACTACCCTGAAACCGATGTCCACGGTCACCTGGTACCAGGCCACACTGCCGTCCTGAATGTTTCCCCGGACTTCTTTGACCACGAACCAGTCAAGGTTGCGTATTGTTTGCGAAGCTCGGCCTATAGCGTTCTCGATTGCTGCCTGTACGTTTTCGTTTGAAGAACCTACCAGTTGTATAACCTTGTAAGTGTGGTCCTGCATGATTGCCTCCTCAGGCGCGAATTAGTTTAGGCAGCGCCAATCGCCACCAAGGCTGACGGCGCCCGCTGCTGCGAACTAGGAATTATTGGGATTGGCCTATGCTGTCACCGATTGGCTTCGGAAGGCTGGCATGACTTCCCGGGCGAACCGCGTGATCTGCTGGGCGAATTCTGCTTTTGACTCCCCCATTGGGAACGCTATGATCACTTGTTCCAGCCCTGGGTACTTTTCTTCTATCTCTTTCAAGTAATCTATGGTGTCTTCCGGGCTTCCGGCAAACCAGGCGCGGTTGTCAATCACCTCTCTAAAGTTGGAGCCAGCGGCTATGTGGGTAGCCACTCCGGCCGGACCGGTGGCCCGCATCTGTTCCTGGTTGTAGCGCAGCATGCCAAGAGGCGCGGCGAACTTGACGTGCTCTTCGAACAGAGGCTCCAAATTCTTCTCTGCCTTCTCCCGGTTGTCGTCAATGTAGGCCCAAAGCCCCAGCGCCATGTTTTCACCCAACGCCAAATCCCGGCCGCGGCGGGCGTTGGCTTCCTGGTAGGCGCGCACCCATCGATCTACAAATTCTGTTGCGGATCCTAGCATCATGCCGTTGATCTGGTGTTTGGCCATGAAGTCCATACCCCTGGAGTTGCCGCTGACAATGGGCTGCCAGGTTTCCACGGGCAGATGGGCCGGCCTGGGAACCAGCGTCAAATCTGTGAGCTGGTAACCTCGATATCCAACCGCCGGAGGCAGTGTGTAGTAGGTTCCGTGGTGGGTGAATTTTTCCTGGTTGAACGCCTTGATGATGATTTCGAACTGCTCTTCGAACAGGTCCCGGTTGAGCTCGGCATCCATCATGGGGGCGCCGAAAGTCTCCACTTCACGGGTGTGATACCCGCGGCCCACCCCAAAAATAATCCGGCCTCCGGTGAGCACGTCCACCATCGCAAAGTCCTCCGCCAGCCGGAGGGGATGCCACATGGGCAACACGTTGAAGGCGCAGCCGAACTTAATCCTTTTTGTGTGCTGGGCCAAGTACTGGCTGAGAATCATCAGGTTGGGGATACATTCGTATCCTTCCCGTTGAAAATGGTGCTCGGCCATCCATAGAACGTCGTAGTCCAGTTCTTCCAGAAGTTGGGCAACATCCCGGGCGATGTCAAACGCCTGGGTTAGACGGTTGTTGGGGTACCACCGGTCATCGTGAGGTGTGCCGTCAAAGCCTATGCTATCACCCTCCAGTACGTGACCGGCGTATAGAGCGGAGAAGGTTTTGATCATGGCGCCTCCGGCACATGTGGCCCTGGAGTCAGGTTGGTTCTCGAATCAGCCATGGGGCGGCAATCGATTTCATCCCAGGTTGTGGCCTTCCCTCAGGACCCGCCAAACCTGGGCCTGCGGCTTTCCGTACTATGGGTTTTACGAGACTATGGGGTTTACGAGGGGTTCCAAGGGCAGAAAGTGTAGTTGGGATTCTGGAATCCGTCAACCGGAACCCCGAATTAGCCAGGGCAATCGCATTACAAACTGCGGCTAGTATGTCCGAAATGTCCTCCTTCCCGCGGCCAGGAGAAGTCAGGAGGGAGCGCACCCCCACCCCGTCATTCTCGCCGCAGCGGGAATCCAGAGCCCTTTATCTCGAAAGACTTGGTCGGGATACGCAGGACGCCTCGCCTCTCAGCCAAGGAGACCAGTCCAGTGTGGACCACGCCGGCATTGTCCCACGTATTTGGATGTGGGAAAGGGCTCTGGATTCCCGCTGCGGCGAGAATGACGGGGGTGGTCTTCCAAGACCACGTATGAAGGATAAAAGTAGCCTACTTTCATGGCAATGACGGTTGGTGGTCACCCGGGTGTCGGCGTTGTAAATGCGATTGCCCTGCCGAATTAGCAACCCGTCCGCTCAGGCACAGAATTTCCGGGAAGTGGAGCTTTGACGCGGTGCCAGTTGGCGATATCCTGAACGGTCAATAGCTGTGGGCCCTAACAGTAACCGCATTGCCGGATACCCAACGTTCCGGTTCCGGTAGGGAAGGCCACGACTCGGCTGTTAGCTCGATTCGTCTGTCAGAAGCGCGGGGCTCGACAAGGTTCAACCCATGACTTCCGCCCCGGTTACCCTTTCCTGGGTGGGCTTTTGGGTATCCCAGATTCACCGGCGATTCCTGAACGCTGCCGAATGAGAAGGCAGGCCTGATGAATCTGGGGTTGTCCCGGTGCCTAGACCGACCCGTCGATGCTGATGTCCAAAAGCGCCGGTTTGCCGCTGGCGAAGGCCTTTTCCACTGCGCCCTTGATGGCTTCGGGGTCCTCTATCTTTTCACCGGCGACTCCCATGGCGGAGGCCAAAGCAGCGAGGTCCAGAGTGTTTTCGAAGTCCATGCCGACGTAGTCGCTCTTTCGATCGGTGTCCTTCAGCATGTTGCGCAGGTAGATCTCCATGTTGACCTTCAGGATCCGGTAGGCGCGGTTGTTGCAGATGGCATAGACAACCGGGATGTTGTAGCGGGAGGCGGTCCACAGGGCCTGCACGGTGTACAAGGAAGCCCCGTCCCCCACGATGGCCAGCACCGGCCGGTCTGGGTTGGCAAGTTTCACGCCAAGGGAGCCGGGCATTCCCCAACCAAGCGCGCCGCCGCGGATGCTGAACATGCTTCCGGGCTCGTCAAAGTCGAAAGCGTTCATGACCGCCCCGCGGGACGTGATTGACTCATCGGCCATGATGGTTCCCTCGGGAACCGCTTGAGCCAACTCGTGCATCATCCGTTCCACCGGCATGGGCCGGTTGTCCCATTTCGCCCGAGCCAGCTGATCCCGGTCCTGAGCAGACTTGGATTTCAACTCGCCCCAGGTGGCAGAGCGGGTTGCAGCCGCTTCCTTTGCAGAGGCGGACATGTCCTGGTCCAAAGCCATCGCCAATTCGGCCAGGCCGGCTTTGGGGTCTGCCAGGACGCCCACTTCCGTGGCGTAGATTTTTTCCACTTCCCACGATGCGTTGTCCAGGTGGACCAGCTTGGTGCCGGGGTCCAGGAACGGTTCACCAACGTACAAGAACGACGAGAAAACATTTGCTCCCACGGCCAGGACGACGTCGGAACCGGCGAAAGCCTGGCGGGCAGAGGCACTGCTGGTGTTCAGGATGCCGCCCCACAGGGGATGGCTGGTCGGAAAGTTGACCTCTGAGTAAGAGGTTGCGAAAACTCGGGCGCCCAATCGTTCCGCCACCTCGACCAATTCCGAGGAGGCCCCGGACTGGGCAACCCGGTCACCAACAACAATGACGGGGTCCGAGGCGTTGGACAACAACGCCGACGACCGCTCCAGGGCTTCACGGTCGGGCCGAATCCGATGGTAGCCGGGGGCCGACGCGATAATTTCCATGTCGGCGGATTCATCCATGGTGTCCCAGGGGAAGGACAGGAAAACCGGGCCCGTGGGGGGAGTCTTGGCCTCCTTGAACGCCCGGCGGATGGCCATGGGCAACTCTGAAGCGTGCTTTATCTCCGCGCTCCACTTGGTGTATTGGGCGGTCATTTGCACCAGGTCTCCCGATAGCGTGGGCTCCTCCATCTGCATACGCGTGTCGGAGTTGCCGGCGGTAAGCACCAGGGGTGTTCCGCCCCGGAAGGCGTTGTAAAGGCCGCTGATGCCGTTGGCCAGACCGCCGGCGATGTGGATATTGGCGAACGCGGGGCGGCCGGTGGCCCGAGCGTATCCGTCGGCCATACCGACGGCCGTTCCTTCCTGAAGCGCCTGCATGTACTTCAACTGGGGATAATCCTGCAGCCCGTCCAGGAACGGCGTTTCGCTGGTGCCGGGGTTGCCGAATATGAACTCGACTCCCTCTGCGATGAGCATTTCCGCCAGGGCTTGCTTGCCGGTCATCAATGGCATCGTCTACCTTCCTTTCTTGTCGTCAATTGTGGTTGTTATTTTAGGGTTGTTGTGCTCGGTTTGTTGACATAAAACGTTGGGCCGTGGAGCTTTACTGGTACACCATCCACTCCAACAAGTTCTGGTCCGGGTCCCTGGCGTAGAGGCTCACCGCCGGATGCACGCCGCCGCCCCGGGCCCCTTTCCGCGGACCCGGCCCCCGGATAACCTCAACCCCGGCATTTTCCAGCCATGTCTTGCATTCTTCTGCGTCGCCGTCCCACACAAAGCAAATATCGCCGCAGCCGGGCACTGCCGTGGGGCCTCTCAGGTCGGCGGTAAACCCTTCAGGATGGACATTTATCTTGGAGTCTCCAACCTGGATTGAAAATATTCTGGCGCGGCCGGCCCGCCATTCTTCTTCATCGTTGATTGGGAAACCCAGCGCCGTGTAAAACTCGATCAACCGCTCAGCGTTTGCGGTGGGTATCGCTATATGGTCAATTCCTGCGTTGGCCATGTTCTCCTTCCTCGCCCGGAGAGTTTCCAGGTCTTGAGTCTTCAGGTGCTGAGTCTTCAGGTGCTTAGGTACGCACCGGGGCTTTCTCGATGAAGTCCACGATCATCTTGCGCACCAGGTCCGGCTCGTTGGCCATCAGGCCGTGCACCGCGCCGGGAACAATCTCAATCTGGGCGTCGGAAATCATCTCGTACAGGGTGTGGGCGCAACTCACCGGTATGGTCGTGTCGGCGTCGCCGTGCACGATCAACGTGGGCATGTCCAGGCTGGACAAACGTCCCTCGATGGAACCTCCAATGTCCAGGTAGGCCGGAATGCTGGCCAGCATTCCGGGGAACTTTTCCAGATTGACCGCTTTGAGGCGTTGGAACCGCGCCGGGTCGGCTTCTCGGAGACCCGGATTTCGCGCCTCGATGCCGCGCTCTACCGAGCCTTCCCGGCCATAGGCGGCTTCGTTGGCGATCAAGGAGTCCAATTCCTTTTGGCGGGCCGCCCTCTCGGGACCGCTGGCGTAGGACATGGTGTTGACCAGCAGCAGGGTGTTCACCATTTGGGGATAGTTTAGCGCCAGGGTGAGGGCGATCGGGCCGCCGCCCGACGAACCCAGCACGTGGGCCCGTTCGACGTTCAGCCGCCTTAGAAGCGACCGCAGGTCTTGGGTCTGGTTGGCAATGGAATACCCATCTGCGGGGGTCTCCGACCGTCCAGCGGCCCGACGGTCGTATATGATCAACTGGTAGTCACGCGACAGGGCCTCGGCGTGACACTCCGACAAAGAGGCGCAACCTTCGCCTCCACCCAGGCCGCCGTGGATCATTACGATGGGCTCGCCCTGTCCGTGGACCTCATAATACATTCGGTAGCCGTTGATGTTCTCTTCAGGCATGGGCCTTACTCCTGAAACCGTGTGGCGGATAGCGTAAGTGGGGACCGTTTTCGACGGTCGGCTCGCCCCAATATTAGCTTCATTGCGTGGCATAGGCAACCCGCGGCCACGCTTGTTGGGCGAGGCGCAGCCCCTGCAATTGGCATGAAAAACGGCCACCCTCGTCGTTCTGGTCGCAACGGGATTCCGGGACCCTTGTTGCCATCCAACATCGTTAAACATCGCTAGACAAAGTTCGGGTAGACAAAAAATCATAGTACCGGTTGCCGGCCTGACAGGGTGGATAAGCCGCGTTCCTCACGGGGTTTTCTACCGAAGTTTTCAGGATTCCCGTTGCGACGGAAATGACGGGTTGGAGACCTAAATGGCGGGGAAGGGCATGAAAGAAAGCAGAGTGCGCCAGACGGTAGCGAGAACATGTAAAAAGCCATGCGCTGGCACCCGTCAGACTTGTTTCCCGCGGGGTGATAAGGCATAATCGTTCACTGATGATTCGCATTCAGCGCCAACGCTAAAGGCTTGGTTCTTGGCGGACGTTTAAACACTGGCGCCCTGGGAGGATTTTCATGGATTTCGAACCTCGATATACGGCAGAACAGGAAGAGTTTCGGCAGGAAGTTCGGGGATGGTTGAAGGACAACATGCCCGAGGACATTGTGCAGCCGGCCGATCCGATTGACCTTACCGAAGAGCAGTACCAGAAACGCCGCGACTTGGGACGGAGCCTGGGATCGAAGGGATGGCTCTGGCCCACCGCGGACCCCAGGTTCGGCGGCGGCGGTCTTTCCCTGGACCACGCCGTGGTGATTGAGGAAGAGATGGACTCCTACGGTATGTCCGTGCCTCCCTATTACGATTCCGGCGGAAGGCTGGGCGGGGCTTCCATAATGGTATGGGGGACCGAGGAACAAAAGGACCAGTTTCTGCCCCCCATCCTGAAGGGTGAAGTGCGTACCTGGCAATTGCTTTCCGAGCCCGAGGCGGGCTCCGACCTGGCCAACGTCAAAACGACGGCTGAACGCGACGGCGACGATTACGTAATCAACGGCCAGAAGATCTACGTGGGCAGTTCGCTCGGTTGCGACATGGTCTGGACCCTTACCCGCACCGACACAGAAGCGCCCCGGCACCAGAACCTGGGCTGGTTCATGATTCCTTCGGACCTTCCGGGCATCACCATCCAACCGATGGACCTGTTGATCGCCGGGGGCGAGGGCGGCGCGGGTTCCGGCGTGAAGAACACGGTGTACTTCGACAATGTACGGGTGCCGGCCACCCACCTGATCGGCGGCGAGAACGAAGGTTGGAAGGTAGCCACCACCCACCTGGAGTTGGAGCACGGCACCGGGGGGCACATCGGCCGGAACTGGTTGGTGGACCGGTTGTTTGAATACTGCCAGACCACCCAGCGGCGCGGCGAGCCGTTGACCAAGGACCCGGACGTTCGCGAGCGGCTGATGGACGTGTACGTGGAGGCCGAGATTTCCCGGTTGTTCCAGTTGCGCAACTACTGGATGCGCCACAGCAAGGCGAACATCACCTACGAAGGACCTCAAGCCTCCTACTACCGCAAGGTCTCCGGCCTGCGGATGTCCGGGGCCATCCTGGATATCCTGGGGCCCTCAGCGCTGACCTACGATCCCCAATGGGGTGCTGGCGAAGGTCACATTGAGGCCCACCAGAGGTCGGCCATCGTTGCCCTCCACCCGGGAGGAACCGCCGACATTCAAAAGGTCATAATGGCCAGGCGCATCGGCATCGGCCGGGAAGTCAGGGAGCGGGCCGGCGAGCTAGCCTCGTAATCGACCAACCCAGAGCTGTTAATAAACACCTTTGCGCCGGCTGGCGGTAACCCAGCCGGCCATTTAATGGGAGGGACCCCAAAATGGATCTATCGCTGACTCCTGAACAGCAGATGCTCAAGACTGCGGTTAATCGTTTCATCCAGCAGGAATACCCCAAGGAAACCCTGCTGGAAATGGCCGATTCCGGGGAAGTGGCGCCGTCGCAACCCTGGCGCAGGCTGGTGGACACCGGTTGGTTGGGTATCGTTGTGCCGGAGGAATACGGCGGTGAGGGCGGGTCATTCACCGACGCCGGCGTTCTCTTTGAAGAATTGGGCAGGGGTCCGGTGCCGGGTCCCCACATTAGCTCGGCGGTGTTGGGGACGTTCGCTATCCTGGAAGGCGGCGATGAAGAACAGAAGCGGGACTGGCTGCCGCGGCTGGCCAAGGGCGAGCGGTCTCTGGTGCTGGCCGTAACCGAGGCCGATTACAGCTGGTGGGAAGAAGACGTCCAACTTTCGGCCACACCCAGCGGCGATGGCTTCCAGTTGAACGGGACCAAAGTTTACGTAATGGACGCCGCCTCAGCCACCCATCTGCTTTGCGCCGTCCGTTCCGAAAATGGCGGCCAGGTGGGCATGGTGATTGTTTCCGCCGATGCCCCGGGCGTGTCCATCAGGAACCTGCCCGGGTTTGCCTGGCACCTGTCGGAGGTCAAGTTCGAGAACGTGGCCGTTGCCGGGACCGACGTGCTGGGAGGGTCCCTGGAAAACAGTTGGGACGCCCTGCAGCGGGCCATTGCCAAGACGATTCCGATACTGGGAGCGTACCAGACGGGAGCGTCCCAGGCGGTGTACGAGATGTCGGTGGACTACTCCCGCACCAGGATGCAGTTCGGCACGCCCATCGGCCGGTTCCAAAGGGTGCAGGACCACATCATCAACCTGGTCAACCAGTTGGATGCCGCCCGTTGGACCAACTACGAAGCGCTGTGGAAGTTGGACAACGACCGCCCCGCCCAGGACGCGGTTCACCTCGCAAAGGCTGTGGGCAGCGAGGCCTACTACCAGGCCTGCAACTTCGCCCACGAAGTCCATGCCGGGTTGGGCAGCATGACCGAATACGGCCTGACGCTGCACACCACGGCGTCGCGCACCCTGTACCACTACCTGGGAGACCCCCGCTTCCACCGCAAGCGTCTGGCGGACGCTCTGGGCCTGTAACAGGCCATAATCTCGCTAGGGCATAGCCAACCAGCCGCCAGGGGTCTACCTCCGGCGGCTGGTTCGCGTTTGCGCTCTTGGCGGCCGTAACCTGGGGTTGGCGTCGGGCAAAGTCTGTCGGCAACATGCCAGCGGGATTGTTCATCGGTTAGAATGACCGTATAGAACGCAAAGAGAGGTATCTACCTGTGGGAACATTTAACTGGCCGCTACGGATTTCCAGCATGGACGGCCAGCCGGTCCGGGAGATTGAAGCGACGGTGGATACCGGCGCTGCCTATACCACATTGCCAACTCGTCTGCTGCGTGAACTGGGGGTTACGCTGAAAGGCAAGCGCAGGTTCCTGCTGGCCGACGGGCGGCGAATCGAGATGGACTATGGAGAGGCGCAGGCCACCGTCGGCGGCGAGAGCGTGACGACTATAGTGGTCTTTGGGGAAGACGATGCCCCAGCACTGCTGGGGGCCTATACCCTGGAGGGCCTGGCTTTGGCGGTGGACCCGGTGGAGCAGCGGCTGGTCCAAACCCACCTCATCATGTACTAAGACCGCCAGCGCTCACTGCCGAGCCTTTGGGTCACCTTTGGACCTACGCCGCCAGGCGACCTGAGCGTGGAAATCCTTGGTTTGGTACAGCGCGGTTACCCTTGGCGGTACCGTACTGCAAACTTTTCAGCGGGCGGTAAATCTCTGAGGTTGCCTGTCCGCCAGCGAAATTCCCCATGTTGACACCGGATGAGAACCTGATTAGGTTTATGCTCACTTAGCAAGGCTCGAATAGGAACCGGACTGCACGCTATTACCCGTGTCCGGGTGTAACCTTCGGCTCTACTTGTGACGAGGCCGCATTGGATCAACTCGTCTGCCGCGTCAACTGGTAGTAGCGGCAGGAATGTTAGGGAGGCTCAATGAAATACGATGTTATTGTTGTTGGCGGAGGAGCGGCTGGATCGGTTTTGGCCGGCAGATTGGCCGAGAACCCGAATACTTCAGTTCTGCTGCTGGAAGCCGGGAACGATTACCCGGATCCTGCCAACCTTCCGGACGAGATAAGGTTTGGCCACACCAGGTTCGCGGAATCACCGGACTCGGAACACAATTGGGCCCTCCGGGGGACAATCACTGAGGAGCAGGGTGAGATCCACGTGGCGCAGGGGAAGGTGATCGGCGGAGGGTCGTCCATCAACGGCCAGGCAATGCAAAGAGGATTGCCCGAAGATTTCGACTCCTGGGCTTCTCTTGGCAACGATGAATGGTCTTACGCCAAGGTACTGCCTTTCTACAGAAAAATGGAGCATGACCTCGACATTCAGGACGATTTTCACGGCACGGAAGGGCCGATGTCGGTGAGACGCCGTCAGTCCGGCCAGGCGCCGGACATCCAAAAGGCCTTCCATGCCGCCTGTTTGGAGGCAGGGTTCGGCGCCACCGGGGATACCAACGGCCCAAACCCATCCGGTATTGGGGTTTCTCCCACCAACAACCTGGACGGCGTAAGAATGAGCGCTGCCATAACGCATCTCAGTCCAATGCGCCACCGTCTCAATCTTACGGTGAGAGGAGGAGTGTTCGTCCGGAAGGTGTTATTCGAGGGCTCAAAGGCGGTCGGAGTGGAGGCCGAAAGCGGTGGCGAGGTTTTCACTCTCGAAGCCGATCGCGTTGTCCTGAGCGCGGGCGCTATCAGGTCCCCCCAGCTGCTTATGCTATCGGGAATCGGCCCCAAGGATGATCTCGAAGGGTTTGGGATTTCCCTGGTCCAGGAGCTGCCGGGGGTAGGACAGAGCTTGTGGAACCACCTCAGCACCCATGCCACCTTCAAGGTCAAGGACGGTATTACCCTCACCGCTGGGCTCGACGCGCCGCACTTCAGTGTGCATTACACCTCCGAAGGGTCAAGGGAGGTCAACGACATGGTGCTAAGGACCAGCACCGTCGTCGACGAACGGGGTGAGCGGACCCCCGGTGTGCGGACCAGGTATCTGACCGGTGACGTTCCACCGGACCGGGCGGCGCGCATATCGTGTACGCTCGGGTTGCCCGAGGGGTCGGGATACGTCAGGTTGGCATCTGCCGACCCAGGAGTGCAGCCGTCCTTTAACTATTGCTATCTCCAGAATCCGCACGACATGCGGCGGGTTAGGGAGGGCTTGCGGTTCGGAATCAGCCTCCTGGAATCGGCAGCGTACAAGGACGTTGTCGACCACCGGATTACCCCAACCGATGATATTCTAGCCGACGACGGCGCCCTGGACCTCTGGATCAGGCAAAACGTGGGAACCGCCCGGCACGTGTCCGGCACCTGCAAGATGGGAGCGGATTCAGACCCAACCGCGGTGGTCGATCAATACTGCCGGGTCAAGGGAGTACAAGGACTGGTGGTGGTCGACGCCTCGGTGATGCCGCGAATTCCCAGGTCCGGCGGCATCCACCCCACAGTAATCATGGTCGCAGAGCGCGTCGTAGATTGGATTGCTGCGGGATAGGGGATGGTTGGTGGTAGGAGGTTGGGTTGGTGTGGGCTGAGTGGACTGTGTCACCAACTTATGAGTAGGTGGTGTTTTAAGGGCCCTCGAGTTGCGGGTCCGGTTGTTCAACAACAGCCACACGTTAATCCTTGATTGACTTCCTTTCCTTTCAGGCTGTTGCTGCTGACGACAGCTACAACTGTCCAGAGTCGAGGTCTCTGACCTTCGCCGATCAACGTATGAAGCTCACCAAGCCCTCCTTTTGGCCAATGTCCACTCTGGTGTGAATTCTCCTAAGATTAAACCGTTGGAGTGACTGTGACCGGGGCACCCTGATCTTGTTGGTAATTCTGTGCATCCAGTTGTGCAAGTTTCAAAAAAAACCGGAGGCATTGCCAGAGTAACCTCGTGGAGACCCTGAGAACATTGCCTTTCTTCCTGCGTTCGGAGTAGGTAGCCATGACGATGGGGGTTGCTCCCATGTTTTGCCGTATCGGGCTGCCCTTACGCCTTTCCATACCGCCAACGCAAATTTCCGCATTGACACTGGACCAATTCTGATTGCTTGCCGTCGAGCCTCCAAACATTACGGTCGCACGAGTCGCACCTGAAAGACCCAATAGCTATCTCACAAGCATCAATCGCCTTGGTTGCTTCAGATTTGACAACGTCGAAACTGTGCGATCCTCGGTTACCCCAAGACATCAGGAGTTGGTCGGCTTTGTGGCACGCATCGATCGAGAAGGTATTTTCTATGTATTTGTCCCCGGCGATTTTCTATGTATTTGTCCCTCTGAGTTGTTGGCAGACTTCCTCTGAAAGCACTTCTTCCCGTCGGCAACTAGGCGTACTAGAAATTCGTGCGCCATTCGCCTGTCGTTTTTCTCGGATCGCAGAAAGGGCAACCGGATTTGAAGGTGTTCGGCAATCATAGACAGCTCAATATCCATAATCTTTCGAGCATTAGTAACAGCCGAATCGGAGTGCTCCTCAACTAACGCGCGGGCGTCATCGAACGCAGTTTTTGTAGGCGACCAACGAATGCCAATATCTGGAGTTTCATATGGCAACAGGGAATTGAAAACCCATTCATTGTTGTCATCTAGCTGGTGTCGTAATTCTGTGTACCATTCACGGTCATGGGTAAAAATTACGACCTGCCGATCGCTGAATTCTTTTTCTAGTAGTTCTTGAATCATCCCTCGGTGGCCCCGGTCTAGACTAACAACTACGTCATCCAAGAACAGGGGGCGTTCCGTGTCGGCAACTTGTTTCGCCATGGCTAGAAATATACATAGGCCAAGACTGTTTCGATACCCTTCGGATAGCGTAAGACGAGGTGAATCTTGCTCCAATCCATGGAACTTCAAAACAATATCAATCGCTTTGTCCGTGGTCGGTGGCAAGAAAAGCCGGATACTATCAATTTTCTCGCCTGGATGGAGTATGTCCCACATGGTTTCCAGGTCTTTGGATATACTGTCAATCACCTTCTGGGATTGTTGCCGGATCTCGGTACGCACTTTTTGCTCTACCGAGTTCATCAGCGCAACTAGAGCTCGACCGGTCTTGATTTCCTCGCCCAAATCTTTGGCAGCAATAACGGATTTGGCGACGCCCAAAAGTTTTTTGTCGTCGGTCAACTTCTGAACATCTGAAGGAGCGTCCTTCGAATCTCTCGCCGCGATAGCGATTATTGGGAGCAACTTAGTCTCGATAGCAATAAGGTCCTCTTCGCTGCAAGATTCACGAAGCGCGTCGGAATTCGCATGTGCTATGTGCTCGATGCCATCAATGATAGCTGCATCGTCCAGCCCATTTCGCCAATTCTTAAGGCTGGGTTTGTCCAAATCGGATTTGAGTGAATCGAGGGAGTTACAGACAGTTCCAATTGCGGCTTTATATTTGTTAAAGGTGTTGTTGATTTCATTTAACCGCTCACTTTCTGCCTTGACATGTTCGCGGAATGAATCGACTGAAATCGATTGCCCACATGCGGGGCAATCTACTATTTCGATGCCCTCTAAACCGTCCACAAAGGAAGTTGCCGACCTTAGGATGCCTAACTTCTCAGTAAGTTTACGCTCCAGTGATCCTGCTAAATCCACGCTAAAGGCACGAACGGCTTGGACATCGTCTTTGAGACTTGAAGCAGCAACTTCCCTCAGGAAGATGTGCTTCTGGTTTTCAGCGGAGTAGTCTTTAATTTGATTTTCTATAGCTTTTTCCACTCATTGCAAAGTGCCATAGAGTCAATGGTGGTGGAGTTTTCTTTGCAATATTCTGCAAAAAGGTTGTGGATTATCTCAATAATTTCGTTATAACTCTGTGTTCCGAATGTCGCATTCCGTAGAGTCACAGCTTGTTTGAGTTGGATGTCTTTCTGGTTAAGCTTGCATTCACTCTCTATGGTCCGCGCAAGTTTGCGGAGATTCTCAGCTGCGAATTCTAGATTTTGTAATCCAAACAAGGGCAATAGCGCTGAATATTTTCCACCCTTAGTGTCATGTATGAACCTCGAGACCTCGTCCTGTCTAAGTACCGTCTGCCTATATTCCCACCCGGCCATCCCCACATTCTGGCCACCCGAACTCTTTGAGGATCCATTTGCGTTGAAGTCTATTCTGAGTTCAGACTCGTCCTTGAACCTAAACTCCAAAGATGTTTTGCTGCCTTGTGGTTTGTGCGTATTGGGAATTGCCTTCTCTTGGCGAAAACCACTGTACTCGTTCCTAAGGTGCTCGATGCTGCCGCTATTGAGTACGTACTCCAACCCATCTACGGAGGACGACTTACCAGAACCATTGTCGCCGTAGACGACCATCGACTTACAGTTGAGTTCAAGTGGAACAGGGTCCGCAGCCCCGCGAAACCACGTTAACTTTATGGATTCGACCCTCATCGTGTCTCCTCTGGCTCGAGCAGTGTGGGAACCGTGTCCGTTATTAGCTGAGTGGCGACGTCCTTGATATTGGTTGGATTAAGATCCCGCTCGCTAAGCTGTCCTCCTAACAAATTCTCGAGTCTAGCGAACACCCCGTCGGCCACTAAAGGATTGTCTTTCCGGGCTGCCTTGAGGATGGACGAGACCCAATGGTCGCCGCTATCCATCGAAGAATCCAGTTCTTTATCCATCAACCTCTATCCCATCTTTTGAATTTACGATGTGGTTATTTGCAGGACGGTGAGACGTTCTTAATCTACGGTGAACTACCATGTCTGCAATCAAAACCAAAAAAGTGGGCAGTACTGGACTCGAACCAGTGGCCTCCTGCGTGTAAAGCAGGCGCTCTAACCGTCTGAGCTAACCGCCCACGGGTGGGGGACCCAATTTAATGGGGACCTCAGTCTACACGATGCTGCGGCTGCGGCGGTAGATGCTTTGTTTCCCGGTTCGGATGTTTGACGGATTCTTGTGGCGGTTGGACAATGTTTTCGCCGCCCCACCCGTGGGTCGCCTGCCAGTCGGGTGTTTGGCGGTTTACATAATCAAATCTACTTTTCCACAGGAGGAAACATGCCCGGAAAGAGACGCTCTATCCACGTCGACGGTGTCGCCCACAGTATGCCCATTCCCATGGGGTCCCTGGTGGGCAACGTTTTGTTTTCTAGCGGAATTGCCGGCACCGACCCCGCCACCGGCGCCATTCCCGATGACATCGAACAGCAATGCGATTTCGCGTTTGCCAACATGAAGACCCTGGTGGAGAACGCCGGGGGTACCGTTGAGGACATCGGCGCGGTCAAAATCCATATGAAGGACCGGGGTCAGCGGGAAGCCATGAACAAGTCATGGGTCAAGTCCTTTCCCGAGGCCGAAAGCCGTCCGGCCCGCCACGTCATGGAGACCAACCTGGGCGGCAACATGCAGATACAACTGGAAATAACCGCCGTCATCGGCTGAGGAAACACCGGCGCTCGGCCGGTCTTGGTTGTCACGGCCACTGGCGACGAGGGCTTGGGACGCCATATTGCATCCGGCGCGGGAGCCGGGGCAGGGAGTCTTGAACTCCTGCCCCGGCTTTTTTGTTGCTTCCTCCTGACCTACCTTAGCGCCCGGCATCTTGGGCCGGGCCTTGCTTAGGCCGGCTGGGCCTGGGGTTGCGAGCGCCGCGGGTCGACCACAAATATCATGATCAACATTCCGAAGATGTAGGAAGCGGCCAGCAACAGGAAGGCTTCGGCAAACCCGAAGTATTGCCAAATACCGCCCACCAGGAGCGCCCAAACCGGCCCCGAGATGAAACCCAGGAAAAAGAACACGCTGAACGCCGCATCGTGGTCTTCATCAGGCAGGGAGTCGGCAACGATTGCCTGGGTCAGGCTCTGCCGGGACCGGGTGACAATGCCATAGAGGATGAGACACAAAAACAGAAGCGGCAAATATGCGTCCTGGAAGGCTATCCAGGCCGTTGCCAGCGCCGATAAGAACAAAGACGACTGGAGGACTCCGGTCCGGGAGAGTTTATCGGACAGCCAACCCATGGCCACCGGACCAATCACGCCGCCGATTTGCAGCGCGGCGATGGCAAAACC
Organism: Dehalococcoidia bacterium; assembly: GCA_965226825.1. Lineage (GTDB taxonomy): Bacteria > Chloroflexota > Dehalococcoidia > Lucifugimonadales > UBA3495 > Io17-Chloro-G2. The sequence continues at coordinate 812,832 of CBDDED010000003.1, read as the reverse complement.
CACCATGGTGATAGACAGGCCCAAATTGCCGTCCTCGGGACCGAGGTGTACCCCCAGGAACGCCACGTTAACCCCGGCGCCCCGGCCCGCGCCGCCCACCATCATGACCAGGGACACCAGGATCATGTTCTTGTTTTTGAACACCCGCAGGTAGCTGGCCCGGCTTCGCAGCAACTTCCCCCGAGTGGTTTGGGCCGCCACTGCAGGGGCGTTGGTCTGGGCAGCGGGGTTCCGGTAGAGGAAGTAAACCAGGCCCATGGCAATGCTCAGAGAGGCGACAATCATGAAAACTTGGCGCCAATCCATGACTATGAGCATCGCCGCCGCCGCCAACGGGGCCAGCAGGCTGCCAATATTGGACACACTGCTGTTGAGGGCGATAATGGTCCCCCGGTTCACGGGGAAGTACCCTGATAAGAGACTGTAGCCCACCGGGTGCTGCGCGCTCGCCCCGACTGCCGCAATACCCCGGGTGCCGACGAAAGCGCCGAAAGAACCAACGAAGCCGGAAGCCAGAGTGCCCACTCCCATAACCAGGTTGCCGATACCCAATATCCAGGTGCGTCTCATGAAGGGCGTCACAAAGCCGTAGAAGCCCTGGATTGAGCCGCCCGCCATGCTGTAGACCGCGGTCAGCAGGCCCAACTGAGCGGGTCCGAATCCCAACTCGGGCATGACGGCCACGTAGAGCACCGCCACCATCTGGTTTTGAAAATGGTTGACCGCGTGGGAAACGTTGGTCAGCCACAGGATCGAATGCCGCTCGACCGCGGTGCCAACTTCCGCTACCGCTGTAGCCAGACTTGGTTCGGTGGTTGCTTCCGGTTCTGTCGCCATATAATTACTCAGCCTCCTGTCGCCCGATGCAGCGGTCTGCGGGCCTCGCCGCTAGACTTTTTCCAACCACCTGCTTACCACTCCCCAGACGTATTCCCGTTGGTGAGTGTATGCGTGGTCGGCTTCCGGAATCGATTCATAAGTCAAATGGTCCAGTTCGCGGGCAAGTTTTTCCACCTCGGGCGGCAGGCCCTTGAACGAGGTCAATGTCTGGGCTTCTGCGGTTCCGATCATCACCAACAACGGGACTTTGACGTTTGGGATGTGGTCGAGAATGTTGTATTTCGCCTGGGGCCCGTATTTGTCCATGAAAATCCCGGCGGCAACCAGCAGCGGAAACGGGTATAGGGTCTCGATCAAGGTTTCGGGGTGGCCAGCGTCGATTTGTTTCTGTGATTCCTCCGCTCGGGCCAGAAACTCGGGACCTTCTTCGACCTTGGAAAACGCGTCGTAGGAAAAGCGAGGCGGCGAGCCGGCCACCACGCACTTCACCCGCCGGTCTCCCCTGGTCCCCATGTAGTATATGGACTTGGTGGCGCCCAGGCTGTGCCCCCAGATGCCGATATTCCGGTAGCCGCCTTCCTCGGCGAAATCAACCCAGGCCTCCCAGTCATGCCTGGCGTCGTCCATGGATTCGTAGGCCGCGCCCAGCCTTTTGGACTCGCCACCTACCATGCTCCGGTTGATGGGGTCATGGCCCCGGTTGTTCACCCGCAGCACGGCGCACCCCTTGTCGATGAGAGCGTCGCTGTATTCGGCAAACATGCCGGAGTCGTAGAAGTTTCCGCCGACACCGTGGTGCAGGATCACTAGGTCAACCCCAAGCTGAGAAGGGCTCAAAGTCGGCCGGCGCAAAATGCCGTCCAGACGCACATTGTCGCGGGTTTCAACGCTTACCAAGTCTACCAGCACGGCCAGACCTCCACGTACCGCGTCCAAGACGGCCGAGCGCGCTGGCAAAACAACCAACGGAGGCCAGTTTTTCCGGCGGATAGGGCCATTATATTGGCGATTGCCACGGGGTCAACCCAGACCCCCGGTTGAACTGGTTCACCGGACGCCTTGCCGCCATTGGCATGAAGCTACCCGCAACGTATAGTGACAGGAAATCACGGGCGGACGGCGCGCCGATGCGAACGAGTCCCGTGGCTACAACTATCATCCGAAGTAACCCGTGAAAATGAAGTAACCCATGAAAATGAGGAGCCCATGAAACTCGGCGCAATGATGTTTTCTACCGACTATTCCATTCGGCCCGATGACCTGGCCAGTCTGCTGGAGGACCGCGGCTTCGAGTCTATGTGGGTCCCGGAGCACACCCACATACCCGCCAGCCGGCAGAGTCCGTGGCCCGGAGGCGGAGACCTTCCCAGGGATTATTGGCACACCTACGATCCCTTTATGGCTCTGACCGCCGCCGCTGGAGCGACCACCAACCTCAAGTTGGGCACTGGCATCTGTTTGATGATAGAACGCGACCCCATCACCACCGCCAAAGAGGTTGCCAGCCTGGACATGCTTTCCAACGGCCGGTTCATTTTCGGCGTCGGCGGCGGTTGGAACGCCGAAGAGATGGCCAACCACGGCACGAACTTCCGGCGCCGGTGGCGCGTTCTCCGCGAGAACATCCTGGCCATGAAAGCGCTCTGGACCCAGGATGAAGCCGAATTCCACGGCGATTTCGTAAATTTCGATCCGGTGTGGGCCTACCCCAAGCCGGTGCAAAAGCCCCATCCACCCATCATCATGGGAGGGGATGGTCCCAGGACTTTCGACCGGGTGGTGGAGTATTGCGACGGGTGGATGCCCATTTCCGGCAGGCCGTCCCAGGGCCCCGGTCTTGGTGAAAAAATTGCCATGCTGCGGCGGCAGGCCCAGGATTCAGGCCGAGACCCCGACGCAATCGAAGTAACCGTTTTCGGCTCTCGGCCCGATGCTGACCTGATTCAAAGGCTGGAGTCCGACGGCGTCCAAAGGGCCATCTTTACCCTGCCCTCGGCGGAGAAGGATGAGGTGATGCCAATAATCGATGAGTGCGCCCGTCTCGTCCGGTGAGGGAATTGTTCCGGTGAGGGATTTGCATGGAGATTGAGAACAAACTGAAGGAACTAGGCTACGAGCTGCCGCCGCGCCGGCAGGGCTCTATGGGGAATTACAAACCGGCCGTAACGACGGGCAACCTGGTGTTTGTCTCGGGGCACGGGCCGGGGCTGCCCGAGGGCGGTTTCTTGCACGTTGGCAAATTGGGCGCCGACCTGACCATCGAGCAGGGTTATGACTCCGCCCGCCAGACGATGCTGAATCTCCTGACATCGCTGAAAGGCGAGATCGGCGACTTGGACCGGGTGAAGCGCATCGTCAAGCTTCTGTGCATGGTCAACGCCGCTCCCGACTTTGGCGACACCCCCAGGGTCGCCAACGGGGCCTCCGATCTGCTGATCAGCCTCTGGGGGGACAACGGCCGCCACGCCCGTTCGGCGGTTGGCATGAGCACCCTCCCGGCAGGCATGGCAGTGGAAATTGAGATGATAGTGGAGCTAAAGGAGTAGGGTCGGCTCCCCCGGGTCGCAAATAAAAGCGCGCCCGTGACTTCACGGGCGCGTTACATGATGCGACAAACCGCCGGGCTTAACGCCTACCAGAGTTCTTGAGAGGCCAGCCGGGCTCCTTCAACCATAGAAGCCAACTTGGCCCACACAATGTTGGTCTCTACTTTCCGCCCCCAGGCTGAAGTGCCGAAACCGCAGTCGCTGCCGGCGATAACGTTTTCCCGGCCTACAATATTGGCGTAGTTGACGATCCGCTGCGCGACCAGTTCCGGATGCTCGATGAAATTGGTGGTGGTGTCCAGCACACCTGGGATCAAGACCTTGCCCTCTGGAAGCCGGACATCCTGCCAGACCTTCCACTCGTGGGCATGGCGAGGGTTGGCCCCCTCGAAGGAAAGACCCGCCGGCCGCGCCTTGAGAACCAGGTCTACGAGTTCCTTCAAGGGTACGTCGTGGTGATGGGGACCCTCGGTGTTGCCCCAGCAGAGATGTAACCGCATCCGCTCCGGGTCAATATCCGCCAAGGCGTAATTTATGACTTCGACGTGCAACTCCACGACCTTCTTGAATTCGTCCACCGACAAGTGGGAGAACTGGGACACCCGGGTCATGGCCAGGTCCGGGCAATCAATCTGAAGGATTAACCCGGCGTTGACAATGGCGTTGTATTCGTCCTTCATCACCTCGGCCAAGCCGTACAGGTAGGCTTCCTCGGTGGGGTAATACTCATTGGGAAGGAAATTGGCGATCACTCCTGGAGACGCGGCGGTCATGAACACCTCTTCCACGGGAAGGTTTGCGGATATTTGTTGGAAGGTGTCGATATCCCGCTGCGCCGCCGCCCAATCCTTCCAGGATATGGGGCCGGTGCACGCAGGTTGAGGCATGTTCCGGGAAGAAAGGTGGGTCTGCGTGGCGGCAAATTCCGGAAAATCGGCGTCGTCCAACCTCGGGCGGGTGCGTACGGCCCGCTCCCCCTCGAAGCCGGTAAGCCGTTCCTTTACATAAGTAGCATACTGGCCCCGGCCCTGCTCGCCGTCGTTGACCACGTCTATTCCGGTCTCTTTCTGTTTGGCGGTCACATCCGCAACCGCCTGTCGGACCTCAGTGTCGAATAGCGCCGCGTCCAAGTCGCGGCGTTCCTCTCGTTCCCGCAAAAGTTCCTGCAGGCCTGGGGACCTGGGCAGGCTGCCGGTGTGAGTGGTAAGAATTCTGGAAGCGCTTCTTTTCATTCGTCCTCCCAAGACTGGGACCGTAGCTCAAGCAATGGATGTTATTTTACTCTACGGCAACGGCGGAACCCATACGGTTCTGCCAGGCTCAGCTCGTCCCCGACAAGTTGTCGATTCGGGTATACTCCCCACGCCAATTCGCTGCTAATTCGTATGGGGAGGAAACCAATGACCACCTACGTATACGTTTCCCTACAGGACGAGGATAAAGTCTTGGTTTACACCATGGACGCCAATACCGGCGCGCTGACGGCCCAGGGGCAGGCGTCGGTGGAAGGAGGCCCGGCCGCCATGACCATAAACCCGGACCGCAACACAATCTACGTAGGCCGCCGGGGGTTACAGGACATCGCCAGCTTCCGGGTGGACCAGAATGATGGCAGCCTGTCGCTCATCGGCACGGCGTCGCTTCAGGGTGAGCCCGTCCACCTGTCCACCGACAGGCAAGGGAAGTTCGTTCTTTCAGCCTACTACTACCAGAAGACCGCCGCGGTGCACCGGGTCAACGACGCCGGCGCCGCTGAGATTCCCCCGGTGGAGTGGCTTCAGACGGCCATGGGAGCGCATTCCATTCAGACCGACCCGTCCAACCGGTTCGCCTTCGTGCCCCACATTGCAAACCGCGGCCCCAATGCCATCTACCAGTTCCGGTTTGACCCCGACTCCGGACGACTATCTCCTAACACGCCGCCGATGGTGCAGCCTACAGAATACCTGGGGCCCCGGCATTTCTGCTTCCATCCCAGCCTCGATTGCGTGTATTTTTCCGATGAGCAGGGTTGCAGCGTGACCGGATACAACCTGGACACGGCCGCGGGAACTCTGACCGCTTTCCAGACCATTTCCACCTTGCCCGAGGGGTTCACCGGGCAGAATAGCTGCTCTCAAATCCAGGTCTCATCGACCGGAAAATTTCTCTTCGCCCCCAACCGCGGCCACAACAGCATCGCCGCCTTTGTAGTCGACCAATCGAGCGGACGATTGACTGCGGCCGGGCGGGTTGCCACCGAGGCGGTTCCCCGCGCCTTCAGCCTCGACCCCGACGGGAGGTTCGTCTTCGCCGCTGGTCTGGAGACGGGGCGTTTGGCGTCCTACAGCATCAACCAGGATTCCGGCGAGTTGACGCCAACTCAAATCTACGAAGTCGGAAAGCGCCCGATGTGGGTACTGACCACCAAACTGGGGGAGTGATCAGAGGCAGACCTCCCCGTCACTATGGTTCCTCGGATTCCGACCCAAGGCTGGAATGATTGCCCTGGGCCGCTCACCGGAACAGCGCCGTTCGATAGCGCGGGCAGTCGGTTTTCCGGCCCTTGCCCGCTACAGTCTTTGATTGCTAAACTCGGGTACTCGGTTAACGGCCCAAAATGAATGGGCAGAGGCCGTTGGTGAATTCGGAACACAAACTTCAAGACGAGGTAAAACATGATCTATGAGGTAAGGACTTACGATATCAAGCCTGGAACCCTGGCCGCTGTGGAGAAGGCCTTCGAGGTGGCCTTGCCCGCCCGGCAGAAATACTCGCCCCTGGCCGCTTTCTGGCACACGGAAATTGGCCCGCTCAACCAGATCATCCACGTTTGGGGCTACGACAGCCTGGAGGAGCGAGAGAGCATTCGGGCGGAAGCCGTCAAAGACCCCGACTGGCCGCCCAAGCTCGAGGGCAACGTCATCAACATGAACTCGGAGATTTGGAACCCGGCTCCCTTCATGCGCCCCATGGGTGGAGACCAGGCCCTGGGCAACATCTATGAGATGCGGACCTACACTTATGAGCCCGGTTCCATTCCGGAGCTAATCCGCCGGTGGACCGAGGCCTTGCCCTTCCGCGAAGAGTTCTCCCCCCTGGCTGCCGGCATGTCCACTGAGTTCGGCGGTCTGAACCGGTGGATGCACGTCTGGCCGTACAAAGACCTGGAGGAGCGAAACCGGATCCGGGGGGAAGCCAACAAGATTCCCCAGTGGCCGTCTGGGGCTCCGGGTCTCATCCGGCAGGAAAATAAGATGGTGGCGCCGTCGTCTTTCTCCCCGATGCACTAAGGTAGTCACAACACTCAGGGGCAGGCCAGGCTGGCCTGCCCCAAAGCTCAAAAGAGTCACAGGGCCTCACCCATTCGCCTTACGGCATTCCTGCCTTTAAGCTACCAGGCTTAACCCGCTCTGAAGAACGCCGCTGTAACGGGATGCGCGTTGGCTGAAGCTTGCTGCCCTACTGAATCCGAGCAGGAAGGAAACTCGGACACCGTCTCCTGAAAGTTGCAACGCTTTCTCTTGAATGACCTGCGCATCTATCTGGTTGGAGCAACGCGGAGGATTCCAGCATGAAGTTCGGCCTGTTCTACGAGTGGCCCAACCCTTCGCTCAGGGACTGGAAGACGCTTTTCGAGGAAGGCGTGGAACAGATCCAGTATTCTGAAGAAATGGGGTTTGATTTCTGCCTCATCGCCGAGCACCATTTCTCCAACTACGGCAACTCCCCGGCCCCGCTCTTGCAGGCCCTGCACATAGGCCAGCGCACCAAGCGTTTGAAGATAGCAACCGCGGTGCTGGTCTTGCCGATTTGGCAGCCTCTCCGGCTGGCGGAAGAAGTGGCCGTGCTGGACAACCTTATTGACGGCAGGTTCATCTGCGGCGTGGGGCGGGGCTATCAACCCCACGAGATGGGCCGTTTCGGCGTCGAATTGGACGAGTCGCGTCAGAGGTTCAATGAAACCCTGGAGGTGTTGGTGCAGGCCTGGACCCGCGACGAGTCGTTCACCTATGCCGGTGAGTACATCAAAATTCCGGACCTGGTGACCGTCTGGCCAAAGCCGATGCAAAAACCCCACCCGCCGTTGTGGGTGGCGGGCACCAGCGTGGAAACCATGGAGATGGCGGCCCAGTGGGACATGATGCCCGTCACCACTGGACTGTTGGGGGCCGACGGAGTCAGGGCTCACTTGAGTTCGCTGGTTCACGCCAGGTTGGAACTCGGGAAACCCATAGCCGGGCTTGAGCTAGGCCTCCAGTCCATCACCCATGTCGCCGACACCGACGCCCAGGCCGAGGGCCAGTTGGAATTCGCCCGCTGGCAGAACCGGGCGGGACGCGCCCTGAACCGGCTGGCAGTGGAAAATGGTAGGGTGCAGGCTGTCCCATATCCGGGAGAGTTGGACGACCGTGGATTTCTGGACCGTTTGTACTTTGGCGGCCCGGACAAAGTCATCGAGAAGTTTCGTCAGGCCAACGAGCTTGGGGTGACCAACGTAAGCAATTGGATGATGTTCGGCGGGCTGGAGCACGACAAAATTATGCGGTCGATCCGGCTCATGGGCGAGGAAGTGATACCGGCCTTGAAGGACCTTGAGCCGCCTGATGGTCTGGCCGAGGAACTGGCGGCGGCCCCTCGGGTGTCTTCAACCCAGTTGCAAGCTACCCGCCACAACCAGGCGCCTTCCGACGTCACTACCTAGCGCCCAAGAAGGTCAGTAGCATCAACAATCAAGGCACGGGAAAGCCTTACAGTGGCCACATACGCCTAATTTCTGGCTCGCCGGGAAGGTAGAGGCTCATCAAACGGTTCGCCGCTTTCACGGGCCCGGTCGCGACGTTGTCGCCAAGCCTCCCATTCAGCATCTGATTCCTGGCGCCCTTTCTCTATCAATTCTTTAATTCGTCTCGGAGCGAACAGTACCATGTACATTACTCCTTCCAGGTTGATTATCGCCAAAAGGGCCACGCCCAATGAGGCGCTGGACACCACGCCCAGTGTCGACATCCAATTATCTGACTGCCATTCCTTCAGGTAAAGCCACTGATACAAAGAAAATCCGGCCAAGCAGACCACTTAAATCGCACATTAGATGAACCAATAGGGAGTCCTTTTATCGGCCGGTTCCAACTTTAATGCATTCCTCCGCCCGGCGTTGCACAAAAAATAGGCATTCGAGCACTTTTGAGAAAATCTTGCACAAAAAATACCAGAGCCCGCGTCAACGAGTTGCCGGGGGCTGCTTGGACAAAACCCACACCGGCGGCAACGAGCCGAGCCGGAATGCTGCGAAGACAAGGCCGAAGCCCAAAATCCTGATCAGCCTGTAAGGGTTGGAGGCCAGGTAAGTCGGGTCGGAGACAAGTTGCCAAGCGGTCCAAAGTGCCCACCAAACCATGCAAAGGGAGAAGATTACCCAAAACCGCGCCAGACCGCGTAACAATATTCCCCGCGGGGCAGGGCGGGCCGACCGGCGCAACAAAACCGGGGCCCCCACCAATTGCAGGATGCCCAACAAGGTCAGGCCCAGTCCCAGCAAAACCGGGTGGTAATCCCAATAATATAACTGCTCAACATTCCAACTATGCTTCGAGACCCCATCTCCGCTCCTTCACAGTCGATTCTCTACACCGGCGACCTCGATTTCAACCTAGCTGAGGTCATTCCACCTCCACCGTGTAGGTGCCTGTTTCGCCGCAACATCACAATCCCTAAGAATCGGCGCTCCCACGAAGGCGGGGAGGAATCCATGGTCATTCCGCCGAGGGACAGGTTTATTCTCCGCAACTCGTGTCAAATTCAAAGTTCTCAACCTGGTCTAAAGTAGTTCTAATAAGCGCGCATGCAGGCATATTTTGGCTGTACGTGTCCAAACCCAAGCTATTACCCTCATAAAAGGTTACGTTTCCGTCTATTTCTACAGAGCCAACCCGAAATGCTTTCTTGGGACTAAAGAACTGCTCAGCCTTGAGGCCTAGCAAACGTAACGCCGATGTAGTAGCCCCGGTGGAAGACGGGCTGCCAGCCTCTCCTGCCAATATCAGGTAGCCAGGCTCAGGAGTGTAGGGAGTCTGGGAGTACGGCCTGTAAATGTCTGCAAAATTCTCATGATCTCCGGGGAAATGGGTCATGTTTTTGTTCATGTGGTCGAACCAGCGCAATACAACGTCTCGCTCGTTCACCGTATCGCCAATGATCCTGTAGACCGCAGTGGGGAAGCTCTCCAAGGTTCCGTCAGGGAGGGTGATCTGACTCATGAATGACAGATTTTTCCAGCCAAATTCAGTGTCGGTTATAGCGCCAACATTGTAAGCCGCAGAAGCGTCCCGCTGATAAAGCAAATCAAAATCGTCCGCGTCGTTTTCCATGAATCCCCTGACAAGTAACCCTTCCCCGTCTGCCAGGGCCAGGTAGGCAAAGTTCTTCAGCATCTCCCGGTGAACGTGCCGCCGGTCGCTTACTATGGGGTAATGGTTCTCAACCGTTTCTTTAACCGTGGAATAGTTATTCTTCCCATAGCAAGAGACGCACACACCCTCGTAAATCCCCAAGCCGTCCAGGATGCGGTCAAGGCTGTCCACGCCCCAGGTGATGACGTGCTTACCGTTGGCCTTCTTCTCCATGTCGATCTCCAGCATCAACAGGGGGATCGCCTGGACCGAGGCGGTTTTCACTTCGAAAGGCCAGTTGTCCGGCCCCCACTTGCTCGCCAGGAAGGCGGGGTTGCTGAACAGACGGCTGTCGGCCCAGTCCAGGACGTTATTCTCCTCTGCGTTTAGCCCGTCCCGGACGAAGTCCATCCCGGCAACAGCCTCCTTCAGGAGCGGTGCATACCCAGCCAGGCCCGGGTCCGTCGCCGGCGTGGGTGTGGATGTGGCCGTCGGACTCGGCATAGCCGTTGTTGTCGGCTCGGGGGTCGGTGTGGCCGGTGGCTTTGAAGCCGGCGTCGGAGCTGACGTCGGCTCCGGCGTCGATGTGGGTTCAGGGGTTGGCGTGGGAGCGGATGTTGGGGCGGTTGGCGATTTGGGCGCCGCAATCGCGGTGGGCCCAGTCTTTGGCGTCGGAGTGTGCATGGCTGTTGTCAACGGTTCCTGCGTCGGCTCAGGACTCGGCGACGGCGCAGTCGTGGCGGTTGGGCTTGCGGGCGGCGCCTCTTTGGTCGACGGTTCCGGTGTTGTCGCCGCAGGTGCAGAGGCCTGATCTGCCTTTGGGGACGCGGCTTCCTCCACACTACAGGCCGCAAGCACGACAAGGACCACCAGTGACACCAGAACCAGCGCCACTGCTGGTAATGCCCTCCGTGTTCGTCCTGCCCCTATGCTTCGAGAACCCATCTCCGCTCCTTCACAACCCATCCCCTACACTGGCCACGACGATTTCAACTTGGCTGAGGTCATTCCACCTCCAACGTATAGGTGCCGGTCTCTGCCCCATCCCCCGATACGAACAGGTTGTGATTTCCGTCCATATAGGCGGTAAAGACGATTTCGGGGTCTGCATTCCCCCTGGTTTCGTCCGAAATGAGTTTACATTCGTGATGAGCTAGACTTCCATCGTTGCAAAGCGCAATGACAATCTTTGATAGGGTTCCTCCACCCGACACACTTCCCTTCCCGCGAATCCGGTAGCCTCTCCCGGCTTCAAAGTAAACAAAGTAAATATTGAACCCTGCACCAGTTATCTCGGCTGTATTTGAGCTTCCAGTCTTGATTTCTCCTTTGAAGCCACAGTGATGGTCCCAGGTACGATTTTCAACCACGTGCAATGGTGCCAGAAAAAGGCACATCGGCTTGTCCTTCGTGCCTCCCAAGGTACCGAGCGGCTGATTGCCATTGTGGTAATACCACTCGCCTTCAATCTCCACTCCACCAGTTCTATATCCATTTTCGGGACTGTAGAACTGTTCCGCCTTGAGGCCAATGGACCGGAATGCTGACACCGTGAGGCCCGTGGACGAGGGGCTGCCGGCTTCGCCAACCAGAAGGATGTACCCCGGCTCCGGCGTGTATGGGGTCTGAGAATACGGCCTGAACAGGTTGGCGAACTCCTTTGTGCCCCCTCTGAAATGAACCAATTCCCTGTTGATGTGTCCGAACCACCGCTCGGCGGACTCCCGCTGGGTAGGCGCGTTTCCGATGACGTTGTAGACCGTGTTCGGGAAGGTCTCCAACGTCCCGTCAGGCAGTGTAACCTGGGACATGAATGACTGGTTTTGCCAACCAAAAGACGTATCAGTAAACACTTGCTCTACTGGAAGAACACGCCTGTACAGCATTTCAAAGTCATCGGCGTCGTTTTCCATGAGGCTTCTCATCAATATCCCTTCACCATCAGCCTCTGCAAAGTAGGCAAAGGTCTTCAGCATCTCCCGGTGAACGTGCTTTTGATCATTCACAATAGGGTATTGATTCTTACGGACTTCATCTATCGAAGCATAATTATCCTTCCCGTAACAGGAGACGCACACACCATCGTAGATGCCCAGCCCGTCCAGCACCCGGTCTAGGCTGTCCGCTCCCCATCTGACGACGTGCTTCCCGTCGGATTTCTTCTCGATGTCGATCTCCAGCATCGGCAGGGGGATGGCCTGGACCGAGGCGGTTTTCACAGCGGAAGGCCAGTTGTCCGGCCCCCACTTGCTGGCCATGAAGTTGGGGTTGCTGAACAGCCGGCTGTCGGCCCAATCCAGCACCCGACGCTCCTCGGCGTTCAGCCCGTCCCGGACGAAGTCCATCCCCGCCACTGCCTCCTCCAAAAGCGGTGCATACCCCTTCAGGCCCGGGTCCGTCGCGGGCTTCAGCGTAGGAGTGGGCGTGGCCGTCGGACCGGGAGTTGGACTTGGCATGGCAGTCGGCGTCGGCTCGGGGGCCGTTAGTTGAGAAGCCGGCGTAGGAGCTGAGGTCGGCTCCGGTTTCGACGTGGGTTCAGGGGTTAGCGTGGGAATTAGAGTAGGAATGGCCGACGTTTGCGGTGTCAGAGTCGTGGACGGTGTCGGGGTGGTGGGTGCCTGCGCCAGCTCCAACGCGGGTGTTTGTGTCAATGTGGCAATGGGAATGCGGGTCAACTCCGGCGACGGCGTGTCAGTCGGAGCCTGGGTCGCCTCCGATTGCGCCACGGTGGTAGGCTCGGGCGTCGGTGAAGGAACAGTTGTGGCCGTGGGTCCGGCAGGGACATTGGTGACCGTTGACGTAGGCGTCTGCTCCCCGCCGCAAGCGCCCAGGGCGATCAGAACAGTCAGGTAAATAAGGACCAGTGTCGGCGCCGCCCCCGTGCCCGGAAATCTGATCTGCCTCCGTAACATGGCCACAATTGTGGCTTTCCCAATTCGGGGTGTCAACGAAGGAATTTTAGCTCGGGGAAGGCCAGTACTCAGGGAACCGCCCCGGGCTTACCTTGCAGGCCTTCTGCAGGGTGCCTGGCGAACACCTCATCACACTTCAGGTTCGCGAACTGAAAGCAGGACTTCGACGGCTTTCACAGTGGATGAGGATGGATGCCTAGAGACGACGGCCAAGTCCAAACCAATAGACCCAGCCCGCCGCCTTGTCCCCGGCGACGGCGGCGGGAACAGGGCCAGTCCCATCCAAGATCCCGCCTGCGACTTCGACGACAGATGCCCGAGGCAACACTGGCTCGGGCCCTCAAATCGGATATCCTTGGACCGCGGCCCGCCGGTTGCAGAATCCAGCAGGCGCCGACTTTTCGACAAATCTTCACAAAAAATAGCACTAACAAACATTATTTGTGTAAAGCACCTCCGCCCGACCACAGGCCCCGACTCTGCAGACTGCTGGCCGTTTTGTCCTTCAGGAACTATTCCTCCGTGGCCCACAACTGTGGGTTCAGATTAAACGCAACCCCATTCTGCACCATGATTCCGAGCCGGTTGACACCGTGGCTCAACGACAGCATCGCCTTGCTTGCTTCACGCAAGAGACGCAAATCTTCTCCACAACGGATATAATCGACCGCGTCATGGGCATCCTCAGCAACTATAAAGAGGTGGTTAGCAGCCGGTCCCGGCGGGAAGTGTTGCTGGCCATGACCTCCGGCCAGCTTTTGGTCCAGCTTTCCAGCATGCCCGTTACGTTGGCCTTGCCCAGCGTGGCGCGGCATTTCGACGTCAGTCTGCAAGACGCCGCCTGGATCATCATTGTCAACCTGATGGTCCTAGGAAGCACTGTGTTTATCGGCGCCCGCCTTGGCGACCGGTACGGCCACCCCAAGGTGTTTTTCGTGGGGACCATTCTGGTCACCCTGGGCGCGGCCCTGGTGGCCACCGGACAATCCCTGGAACAGGTTATTGTCTGGAGGGGTCTCCAAGGTCTGGGCGCCGGTCTGATCCACGGCAATGGCAATGCTATGCTGGCCTACGCTTTTCCGGCCGGGGAACGCGGCCGGGCCTACGCTTTCCCGATTACCGGCTCCAGGCTGGGCACTTTGATTGGCTTGGTCGCGTTTGGCCTTTTCCTGGAATTTTTCAGCTGGCGGTTGGTGTTTTTAGCTGTAGTGCCTATTGGGCTTCTGGCAATCAGGGGCAGCATGCCCGTGTTGCGGCAACGCCAGGAGGTCGGTTCTCAATCCGGCATCCCCATAGACTACCTGGGAGCCGTGCTGCTGGTGGTCACGGCCACGGTATTCTTCCTGGCTACGGTGCATGCCCACGGCGGCGAGGAGACTTTCACCAGCCCGACGGCCCTGACGTATCACCTGCCCATGACCGCCTTGTTCCTGGCCCTCTTGGGGCTCTTTATTGTGGTGGAACGCCGGGTGGCCAACCCATTCGTGGAATTCAGGCATTTCCGCGAAAAGTATTTCTCCTTAGCCATCACTTCCAACACCATGTTCCACTTTTCCATGCTGGCGGTGTTTACCCTGGTGCCCCTGATGATCGAAGAGGGCAAGGGACTGACGCCTATCTTTGTGACCCTGGTCATGCTGCCCCACCAGTCCTTCGGTCTGTTTATGCCGATTCTGGCGGGAAACATCCATGACAAGTACGACCCAAAGTTTCTACGCCCCGCTTGTATGGCATCCATCGCCCTGGGTTTCGTGATGCTGGGGCTTTTTGCCCAGTCGTTATCGGTGTGGTTCATGCCGCTTTTGTTGCTTCCGATATCATTGGGCACCAACACCTTCAACACGATAAACAACGCGACAGTGATGTCCACCCTGCCGGTGGAACATCGCGGGTTTGCGTCGGGGATGCTGGAGACCACCCGGGACTTGGGACACGCTCTGGGGGCAACCACTTCAGCAGCTATCCTGGCCCTGGTGTTGCCGGTCGCTATTGCTGCCCTAAGTCCGGCAGAGGCGCAAGTTCACTACATGAGGGGCTTTGAAACTGCAGCTCTCACCGTGGTTGCCATAATGCTTACCGGCGCCGTCATCGCCTCATTCCACCGGCCATATCAGGCTCCACGGCGGGAACCTGCCCTGGCTGACGACTGAAACGATCTGGCTGAGCTTCGGCGACCAGACCCCGAAACAGGGGCGAACCCCCGTTTCCACGCGGTTTGTTCGGCCCATAAGCCGGTTGACTGGTGGTGTTGCAGTCCCCGGCCGTACCACGGATGATCCGCCGCCGTAGGCGTTCCAATTCTGCCCGGTTTCCACTCGCAAGTTGACATAAATTGTCCGCCAAGGAGAAATAGTATGGCCCTAAACACTTCCACTGGCCCGGGCGCCATGACCGGAGCGCGTTACGTTGAGTCTCTGAAGGACGGGCGCGAGGTCTGGTTGGACGGCCAAAGGGTTGCCGACGTGACCACCCATCCGGCGTTTTCCGGCATGGTGCATGAGCTGGCCCGCATTTACGACCTTCAGCACACGCCCGAATACCGGGACGAAATGACCTTCGTTTCTCCCGTCACAGGTGGCAGATGCAGCGTTTCGTGGCTGGCTCCCCGGTCTATGGAGGACTTGAAAGCCAAGCGGCGCAACAGCGAAATCTGGACCCGGCAGAGCTGGGGGCAGTTGGGACGTGGGCCAGACATCATGGCCCCATACATCATCGGACTGTACAACTCCCGCCAGGCCTTCAGCGACATCAAGAGCCCTCGTTGCGACTTCGGAGAAAACGTAGCCAACTACTACCACTACTGTATGGAGAACGACCTTTTCCTGACCCACGCGCTTGGCGACCCACAGGTCGACCGCAGCCAGCAACCCCAGAACGAGCAGCGGTCCGACAGGGAGGAAGAGCTTGCCCTCCACGTGGTGGAGGAGACCAACGAGGGGATTATCGTCACCGGAGCCAAGCAGTTGGCTACCGCCGCTCCCATCACCAATGAGACCTACGTGTCGCTGTCGGCCACCTTTGTGCGCCGCGCCGACCCCAGGTTTGTGCTGGCTTTCTCTATTCCGACCAACAGCCCCGGTCTCAAGATAATCTGCCGGGAACCTGTGTCCCAATGGCCCGGCAGCTTTGGGCATCCCCTGGGAATGCTCTACGACGAGCAGGACTCGATGCTGTTCTTTGAGAATGTGTTGGTGCCCTGGGACCGGGTGTTTATGCTCTATGACTCCTCGCCGGTGCTGCTGCGTTACGCCGGCGACGCCAACTTCGCCGAATGGGCGAACCTGTGCCGCATCCACGAGCGCATGCGCGTGATGACTGCCGTGGCTACCCTTATTGCTGAGTCAATTGGCGTCAGGGACTACCGGGAGGTTTCGGCCAAGCTGGGAGAGATGGTTACCTACGCCGAGATGTGGCGTCACGCCATGGACGGCGTGGAAAGCAATGCTTACGTTACAGAGGGTGGCCTGATGACCCTGGGTGCCCTGACCGGTATGAACATCTACTTCGCCCAAACGTCGGCCCGAATGGTGCAACTGCTGCGTGAGATTGCGGGCTCCGGGTTGATCATGCAACCCAGTGAAAACGACCTGGCCAACCCTGAGTTGAGGCCGTATCTCGACCGGTACATGCGGGGCAAGGACGTGGGAGTGGAGTACAAGTCGCGGCTGTACCGGCTGGCCCACGACCTGGCAGTTTCTTCCTTCGGCATGCGCCAGGAGGTGTACGAGTACTGGCACGGCGGCGACCCCAACCGCAACCGCATAAACCTGTTGAACCGTTATGACCAGGACGAAATCACTAGCGCCATCAAGGATGTGCTATCGAAACCCTTGGCCCATGGGTAGACATAGATGATCGCAAGGGTCAAGACAAGGGCCAAGAAAGGAGAATAGCTTTGGAAGTCTACGAATGTATCAGGGCCAGGCGCACGGTCCGGGAGTTCAAGCCGGACCCGGTTCCGGCGAGGGTTGTCAACCGAATTTTACGGGCAGGGCGTTGGCCCCAAGCTCCAGCAACGGCCAGCCGTGGCACTTCATAGTGCTCCAGGACCGGGAGAACATTAAAGCCTTGGCATCCATTACCACCCAGGGGACTTTCGCGGCCCAGGCGCCCCTGGTCATCGCCATTGTGATGGACCACGCCAACCGCCCCCATCTGGACGCCGGCCGCGCCTTGCAGCAGATGGAGTTGGTGGCTTGGTCCGAGGGACTGGGCACCTGTTTCGTCGGCATGAGAGAGGAAGCGCAGCAGGAACAGGTGAAGGACCTTCTGGGAATCCCCAGGGACATGGAGTTGATTACTGTATTGCCCTTTGGCTACCGTCCCGACGACTTTACGGGAAAAGGAACGCCTCGCAAGCCAATGTCTGAAATGGCCCACCGCGAGAGGTTCGGCCAGCCCTACGTTCGCCAGTCCTAGAGTACGACAGCCCTAAAGCACCGACCGGACCAGGCCGCCGTCCACCAGCATGGTGGTTCCGGTGATGTAGCTGGACTTGGCAGACGCCAGGAACGCGACCAGAGGACCGAACTCCTCGGGCTGGCCGACCCGGCCCACCGCCGTCTCTTTGGCCCGGTCCGCCAGCGCCTCTTCCAGCGGTATGTTCAGTTCGGTGGCCCGGGACTGGACATTGGAAAGCATCCGCTCGCTCAAGATGGAACCTGGGCATACGTTGTTGACCAGAATATTGTCCCGCCCCACCTCGTCGGCGAGGCTCTTTGCGAAAGCCACAACCCCTGCCCTGGTGGCCCCGGAAAGGGCCAGGTTGTCGATGGGCTGGTAGACGGTGCTCGCCAGGACGTTGATGATTCGCCCGCCGCCCTGTTCCTTCAGATGAGGAATAGACTCGCGGCACATGCGGGCAAAGAAAAGCAGGGAGCGCTGGAGAGCCGTTTCCCACTGCTCCTCCGTGGCGTTAACCGATCTTGCCAGCGGCGGGCCTCCCGAGTTGTTCACCATCACGTCCAACTGCCCGTAGCGGTCAACAGTCGCCGAAACAAGGTCTTTGATGTTCTGCTCTTTGTCCAGGTCGGCGGCGAACACCAGGACCTCTGCGCCGGTGGTGTCCCTAATCTCTGCCGCCGCCCGCTCAAGGTCGTCCTGGGTGCGGCTGCAGATGGTGATTCTGGCCCCTTCTTCAGCCAGGGTTTGGGCGCAAGCCCGGCCCAGGCCCTTGCTGGCTCCGCCTATAATTGCAACCTTTCCGGTCAGTCTCAGGTCCATTTCGATTTGTCCTTTCGTTGAGCTGTGTCCCTACCGGGGCCCATGTGCCAAGTGTTCATCTCGAGGATTGTAACATGGAGGATGCCCGGTCTAACCTCGGGATGCCTCGTGTTATACTTCCGCCATTCTGCGGCGCCGCCGGGGTGCGCCACTTCGGCCAGGAGGCTGTCATGACTTCCCAGTCCACGTCCGGTGATACGATTTCCAGATCCATCACGGTTGAGAGCAGCGTGGTAATGCTGGACCACATGAAGAAGCAGGCAGACTCCCGCGGGTTCACCATCATGTGCGACGAGCGGGAGCCCATGGGAGGGAACACTGCGCCCCCGCCCCTGGCCTACTTCGCATCCTCAATCCTGTTTTGAGAGATGACCCAGCTTGAGCGGTACGCTCAAATGATGAAGGTGCAGTTGGACCACGTTGAGGCCAAAGTTGCGCTCCACGTGGGAGCGGCCGGATCGGTATTGGCCCAGACGGTGCAGGCCAGGGCCGAAGGGATTGACGTCCACTATGAAATCAGGTCCGGCGAAGACCCGGCAAAGGTCGCCGGGCTGATCCGGAACGCCCGCAACGGGTGCTACGTGAGACAAACCATCGACCGCCCCGGCCTCTTCAATGACACAATCAACCTGAACGGTCAGCCGTTCAACCCGGACGATTACCCGCCCTCGTAACCTGGATAAACGGCAGATTTCCGGAGCCCAATCCCGACAGTTGACCGCTCTGCATCTACCAATGGCAGCCAGGCTTAACTGGCGATATAATCAGCCGGGCCGCTGGCCGAGCACAACGTTCATTCGAGGGGCCTTCGACGGCTCTCATCCGGCTGCCTGACTTGGAGGTTTCACCATGACTCAACAAGAAGGCGGGTTTAGCCCGCAAACTGTTCTGGAACACCTGAAATCGAACGGCGTCACCCACGTCGTATGGTTGCCTGATAGTGAAACCAACTTTCTCTACATGCTGATGCAGGACGAGCCCTCTTTGGACCTGATCCCGGTCAGCAGGGAAGGTCAGGCATTTTCCACCGCCGCGGGACTGTCGGTGGGCGGAGCCAGGCCGGTGATTCTCATCCAGAACACCGGGTTGATGGAATCCGGCGACTCCCTGCGGGGTTGGGCTATGGGCATGAACATCCCCGTGGTCTTGATGGTGGGGTACCGGGGCTGGACCCGGCACGGCGTAAACACCGATTCCGCCGCCACCTACACCGAGCATTTCTTGCACGCGTTCGGAATCAAGTATTACCTCGTGGAGAGCGATGCCGACGCTGACCGGATTTCACTGGCCTTCCAGGACGCGGATAGACTCAAGCAGCCCGTGGCGGTCCTGGTGGGCGACGAGTATCACGGCTTCAATCGATAGAACGACCTGCGATAAGCCGGCCTGCGATCAACCGGCCTGTGATAGACCAATAACTAGATGACATAAACATTCGTCCTGCTGTTGGGGAGAGAATCATGATTCAAACCGCCGAAATGCTGGAAGTTTTCCAGCAATACCGGGGCAACGCCGTGGTCATACCTGGCCGGGGAGGCCGTCATTGGGTGAAGATCAGCACCCAGCCTGACCGCGATGTCCCATTGGGAGACCCGGCGATGGGCGGGCATGCCTCATTTGCCCTGGGGTTGGCTCTGTCTCGACCTAAAGAAAAAATCGTCCTGTTCGACTCGGAAGGCGATATCCTGATGAACATGGGCGCGCTGCCAACGATCGCGGAGAAGAACCCGGCAAACTTCTACCATTTCATGCTGGACAACGAGGTTTATGCGACCACCGGAGGCCAACCGGTGCCCAACGCCAAGAACATCGCCTACCACGTGATAGCCCAGGGGTCCGGCTATCCCTCGACTTACGCCTTCGACAACCTGGAGGACTTCGCCAACAACATTGAGGGAATCTTGAGCCGCCCCGGCCCCGTGTTTGTCGCCCTGAAAGTGTTCCCGGAAGTCGAAAATGTTCCCATCGGCCAAAGAGTCCGGTGGCAGACCAAGACCCGTAGTCAGACCATCCTGGACCTGCAGCAGGAATTGGGTCCCCGCGTCGTTTAATCCGGCACATCGATAGCAGGACTCCGGTTGACCCGAGACTCCGGCTCAACTCGGCGCTCCCAACCACCGATCCAGTCAAGGAGTTGTCCCATGCCCCACAAGGTTAAGGGGATTATTGCCAGGGCTAAGTCTGCTCCCGTCAGCAGCGTTGACATACTGGTGCCGGATCCCGGCCCAGGCGAGGCCCTGATTAGGGTCCAGGCGTGCGGGGTCTGCCACACCGACCTGCACTACCGGGAAGGGGCCATCAGCGACGACTTCCCATTTTTGCTGGGGCACGAGGCGGCGGGCATCGTGGAGAGCATTGGGAGCGGTGTACAAAACGTGGCCCCCGGAGATTTCGTGGTGCTCGCCTGGCGCGCCCCTTGCGGCACCTGCCGGTCTTGCCTTCGGGGACGGCCCTGGTACTGTTTCGCCAGCCGCAACGCCTCCCAACCGATGACGTTGGAGGACGGCACCCCGCTGTCGCCCGCCTTGGGGATCGGCGCATTCGCCGAGTTGACGCTGGTTGACGCCGCCCAGGCGGTGAAAGTTAACCCTGCAATCAATCCGGAAGCCGCCGGTCTCATCGGCTGCGGAATTATGGCCGGACTTGGGGCCGCGATAAACACCGGTGGGGTCAGCCGGGGTGACTCGGTGGCCGTCTTTGGGTGCGGCGGCGTGGGAGACGCCGCCATTGCCGGGTCACGTTTGGCGGGGGCTCATACCATCATCGGGGTGGACATTGACGACAACAAGCTGAAATGGGCCAGGGTTTTCGGAGCCACCCATACAATCAACTCGAAAAACCTAGACCCGGTGCAAGAGATCCGGTCCATAACCGGCGGCAACGGCGTAAACGTCGCAATAGAGGCTGTCGGCAACCCGGTGACCTACGAGCAGGCGTTCTACGCCCGGGACCATGCGGGAACGTTGGTGCTGGTGGGAGTACCCAACCCGGAGATGAAAATCGAGTTACCCCTGTTGGACGTGTTCGGCCGGGGCGGAAGCCTGAAATCGTCCTGGTACGGCGACTGCCTGCCGTCTCGGGATTTCCCGATCTACACCGACCTTCATCTGCAAGGCCGACTTGACCTAAACCAATTTGTGTCGGAGACCATCACACTGTTTGAGGTAGAAGCGGCATTCCACCGCATGGACGGCGGAGAGATCCTACGTTCCGTCGTGGTCTTTTAGGCTTTATTTCACTGCCGGTAGGCTGCCCCTCTTGGGAGAATTCGGAGAGCTAGAATAACTCTGGCCTGATAGTCGTAGATGAATCGAACTCGCCACTGGCCCACACGGAGGCGAAACTCGCGTCGGGCGCCCCGAAGCTGTCTGACGTCGCCTTGGCCAGTTTCAACCAGTCTTGAGAGAGCGTCCAGAATTCTTCGGGAAACTACGTTGTCCAAGTTTCTGAGGTCCCGGGCAGCCCGCTCAGATAGCTCTACACGCCACGTCACGCACCAAACCCTCGCCTCACGTCATCAAGCGTGACAACTTTGCCCTCGGCCAAATCATCGTAGGCCTCGGTAACTGCGATGCGTTCCTCGTCCGTCTCCGGCTCGTCGTCTTCCGGAGCATCTATTAAGGCTTTCAGGACGGGGTCGCCCATGTTTCGCAAGTATTCCAAGTATCGCATGGCTGGCAGGAGTTCATTGTCCGGCAGTTGGTCAATCAGGCGGTGAAGGTCATCTTTAGTGTACATAACTTCAATCCTCCGTTTAGCCACCGCTAGAAGCCCTTGAACCAAGCGGTGAAGTTGGCCGCCTGTTCCCGGCTGCCTTCGACTTGGAGCCTGCCATCGGCGGCGGCTTGGACCACTTCCAAGCGCCCGTAGATCAGGAGTATGTAGTTCCCAGTGTCGCATCGGAACAGCGCATCGGCTTGACCTGCAGCGCCCTTTTCGGTCTCGAACGAGTCTCCTTTCACTAGGATGTCTTCGTGGACCGGCGCCGGGCCGGCGACGTCGAAACGGTACCTGATCGGCGCGGGCAGGTCCAGACCCGGCCGAAAAGCGTTGCTCAACCAGCGGGGCACCCGTTCCACCATCAGGGCCAGCGGCTCCTCCCAAATCGCCGCGCCAGGCTCCAACCCCCAGCGAACGTCCCAACTGTGGACCGCCAACTCCTGTAGCCGCACCGCGACATAATCACCAACAGGCATGGTTCCCCGGCGGTGGAAACAGGGTTTCTCCCAGTCTTCTTCTCGCAACCGGGACATCTGGTCGCTAAGTCCGGCGTACCCAGAAATGTAGTTATCCAGAAGCCCTTGCCCGGCTTCCTCGCGGTAAGAAGTCGCTGCCTGGGCGATAACGCCGGAGCCGGTCTCTCCCCGTCCCAGGAAGCTCTGGCCCGGAGGCGGGCCGGAGTCGCCATCCACCGCCCTGGCCAGAGAGTTGGTCCATGTCCCGGCGCCGGAGGCCAGGTGGGCGACCACGTCTGCCACTGCCCAACCCTCGCAGGAGCTATCCGCAGACCACTGGCTCTGATCCAAACCCGAAAGATAATCCTGCAGCTTTGTCGCCGAGCGATTTACCAGGTCAATCGTTTCCTGCATTCCAACTGGCATTTCAAACCTCCGCGTGTTGGCCTTCATTTGATGCCCGCGCTGCCGGCAAGTCAATCAGAAGGCTTGTGCTATACTCGAGCCAGCCGGTCGAAAGTGTCCGGCGTCCGTGATTATAGCGACAGACCAACAACCGGTCGATTCCAGAGGTGAAATTGGCGGAGCCGATTGAATCAACTTCCAATCCCTTTGGTGGAGTAGTCCCCAGTCCTCAAGCCTTGGATAGCGGTCCCGGCGTCTTCAGGTTGCGATTGGCCGAATCGCTGAGCGCCTGGAAAGACCAGGGGTTTTTGGCGGTGTGGCTGGAGATACCCATTGCCAAGTCCCAGCTGATTCCGGTCGCGGTGGAAGCCGGGTTTGTGTTCCATCACAGCGACGATGACTATTTGATGCTAATCCACCGGTTGGAGCCGGATACCTATCTGCCGCCGTTCGCTACCCATTACATTGGCGCTGGCGGTGTGGTTCTGGACGAAAACCGGGAGTTGTTGGTGGTCCGGGAGAAGTATGGCTTTCGGGGACGGACCCCTTCGTTGAAACTTCCCGGCGGAGCATTGCTCCAGGGGGAACACCTGGTGAATGCCGTGGAGCGAGAGGTTTTGGAGGAGACCGGCGTAGAGACCCGGTTTGACGCGCTGGTGTGCTTTCGCCACTGGCACCAGTACCGCTACGGCAAATCAGACATTTACTTTGTTTGCCGCCTTAGGCCGTTGACCCACGAAATCAAGATTCAGGCGGAAGAGATCGCCGAATGCATCTGGATCCCGGTCGACGATTTTCTTGAATCTGAAGACATTAGTATGTTCAATAAAAGCATCGTCCGGGCCGCCCTGGAAAGCCCCGGCCTTAGCTCAGGCTGGATCGACGGGTTCATCGACCGACAGCAAGGAGAGTTCTTTATGCCTCCTTACCCGGACCGTGACTGAACCCCCAACCTAACGCCCGGGTAACGCCGCTACGCGCCCGCCGGCCTCGCAGTAAACCGGGTGACACCCGTCGTGGCCCCTGTTCACCTTCCGTATGCTAAACTTGGCCCATGCCCCTTTCCCAGTTCCACCCAATAGTCCGCGCCTGGTTTAGCGGAAGATTTGCGGCCCCCACCGAAGCCCAAGCCCAGGGCTGGCCGGCCATTGCCCAGGGGACGCACACCCTCATCGCCGCCCCCACCGGCTCGGGCAAGACCTTGGCAGCATTCCTCACATGCATCGACGACCTGGTGCGGCTGGGACTGGCCGGAGACCTGCCCGAAACGACCCAGGTGGTGTACGTTTCCCCTCTCAGGGCCCTGTCCAACGACGTCCAAAAGAACCTGGCAACCCCCCTTGAAGAAATAAGCGCCCTGGCCGACGCGCTGGGGACCCCCATTCCTGAAATCCGCACCGGCGTCCGCACCGGCGACACCAAAGCATCGGAGCGGCAGCGGATGGCCAAGCGGCCGCCGCACATCCTGATAACCACACCCGAGTCCTTGTACCTGTTGCTGACCTCGGCCAGCGGGCGCGAGGGACTGAAAAACGTTAAGACACTGGTGCTGGACGAGATTCACGCCGTCGCCGACGACAAAAGGGGTTCCCACCTCTCTCTGTCGGTCGAGCGATTGCGGAATTTGTGCGACGAACCGATAACCAGCATCGGCCTTTCTGCCACCCAAAAACCTATTGAAGAGGTCGCCAGGTTCCTGGTGGGCTCCGCAAACATCGACGACCAGGGCAGGCCCAATTGCCGGATTGTGGACACCGGCCATTCCAGGCAGTTGGACCTGGACATCCAGCTGCCCAGGCTGGAAATAGGCCCCATCGCCACCCACGAGATTTGGGGCGAGACGCTGGACACCATCACCGACCTGGCCGGCTCCCATTCGACGACGTTGGTGTTCGTCAACACACGGCGTTTGGTGGAGAGGGTTTCCCACCAACTGGCGGAGCGATTGGGTGAAGACGCCGTTGTGGCCCACCACGGCAGCCTCTCCCGGGCGACCCGCTTGGCCGCCGAACAGGGGCTCAAGACCGGGCGCGTGAAGGTATGCGTGGCCACGGCGTCCTTGGAACTTGGGATAGACATCGGTGTGGTGGATCTGGTGGTCCAAATTGGGTCACCCCGTTCCATTGGACTGTTGCTGCAGCGGGTCGGTCGGTCGGGACACACCGTGGGCGGAGTCCCCAAGGGCCGCTTGTTCCCCCTGACCCGGGACGAGTTGTTGGAGAGCACTGCGTTGCTGCGGGCGGTCCGCCGGGGCAGCCTTGATGTCTTGAAGATACTCGATTGGCCTCTGGATGTGTTGGCCCAACAGGTAGTGGCTGCCTGTTCCTGTGAAGAATGGGATGAAGACCAACTGTTCCAGCTTTGCCGGAGGGCGTACCCATATCGGGAATTGCCAAGGGCGCGGTTCGATCAAATTATTGAATCTCTGTCCAAGGGTTTCGCTCCCAGGCTGGGCCGCTCCGGAGCCTTCCTGCACCGGGATGGTGTGAACGGCCTGCTCCGAGGCCGGAGGGGAGCCCGAATCACCGCCCTGACCAATGGCGGGGCAATTCCCGACAACGCTGACTATGACGTCATCGCCGAACCTGATGAAACCTTCGTGGGCACGGTCAACGAGGATTTCGCGATTGAAAGCATGGCCGGCGACATCTTCCTCCTGGGAAATACCCCGTGGAAAATCCGCCGGGTTGAGCGGGGAAAGATACGGGTGGAGGACGCCCAGGGGAAGAGCCCCAGTGTGCCGTTTTGGATGGGTGAAGCGCCGGGACGGACCTGGGAGCTTTCCGAGGAGGTCTCCCAGGTCCGGGAGTGTATCGCCGAAAGGCTGGACCATCCGGAACATGCCGCCAGGTGGTTGGCCTCGGAAGCCGGCACTTCTCCGGACGTCACCCGGCAGATAGTGGCCTACGTGGAAGAAGGCGTCAGGGTGTTGGGTTTTGTACCCACCGGTAGCCGGGTGGTAGCCGAACGGTTTTTCGACGAAAGCGGCGGTATGCAGCTAATCATCCACGCCCCCTTCGGGAGCCGAATCAACCGGGCCTGGGGGATGGCTCTCAGGAAGCGAATCTGCCGGACCTTCGATTTCGAACTCCAGGCCGCCGCCACCGATGACGGAATCAACCTTTCCCTGGGGCCCAACCTTTCCTTCCCGTTGGAGGAAATATTCAGCTACCTGAACAGCGCCACGGTGTCCGAGGTGTTGTTGCAGGCGGTTTTCCAGTCGCCTCTGTTTGGCGTCAGGTGGCGGTGGGACGCCACCAGGGCCCTGGCGGTGCAGCGCAACAACTCCGGCAAAAAGGTGCCCGCGCCGTTGCAGCGTATGCGCTCCGATGACCTGTTGGCCGCGGTATTCCCCGCCCAGACCGCCTGCCAGGACAACGCGGTGACGGCCGACATCGAGCCGCCGGACCATCCGCTGGTCTATGAGACCATCCGGGATTGTCTCAACGAAGCCATGGACCTGGATGGTTTAACGAGCGTGTTGCGGGGAATAGAGACCGAGGAGATCCAAGTTTACGCTCGGGACACGGTGCAACCTTCAGTCTTTTCTCACCAGATTCTCAACGCCGCCCCCTACGCCTTCCTGGACGATGCTCCCCTGGAGGAAAGGAGGGCTCGGGCGGTGTCCCTGCGCCGGGCGCTGCCCAATGACGCCCGAGACTTGGCCGCCTTGGACCAGGACGCAATCCGGGAAGAAACGGCGAACGCGTGGCCTCGAATCCGGGACGCAGATGAGCTTCATGAGGCGCTGTTGATTCTGGGGTTGCTGCCCGGGGATATTGGAATATCGAGAATATCAGAACTCGGACGGGCCAAGACTGACCTTTCAGCGGAAGCGACCCACTGGTTTGAGGAACTGGTGAAAACCGGCCGGGCAATGCGGGTCGTGTTGCCCGGCGATAGAGCCGCCTGGGTTGCGACCGAGTCTGTGCACCTGGTTTCGTCGGCAATGCCGGAACTGGCCCTGAAAACGCCGGGCCCGGTCCATTCCCTTAGCGCACCCAGTCTGTCCCGGGAGGACGCCCTGCTGGCTATCGTGGGAGGGTGGTCGGAATGTTCGGGTCCTTTTACCAGCGATGAGTTTGCCGCAATTCTTGGCATCGAAATCTCCGACGTTGCCTACGCGGTGGGTCAACTGGAATTACAGGGGTTGGTGCTGCGGGGTAGGTTCCGGCCCAGCCTCAACGGCCACGCAAGCCTCGAGGAATTTTGCGACCGGCGCACCCTGGCCAGAATCCACCGGGCCACCATCGGAGGTTTGCGCCGCAAGGTGGAACCCGCGCCCCAGGCCGTCTTCATACGGTTCCTCTTTGAATGGCAGCACTTGACGCCCGGGACCAAGCTTGAAGGTGAGGCCGGACTGCTTGACATAATCGAACAACTCCAGGGATTCGAGGCGGCCTCGGGAGCCGTGGAAACGGAACTGCTGCCCAGCCGCATGAGTCCCTACCAGGGTGTCTTGCTGGACCATCTGTGCCTCGGTGGCGAGGTGGTCTGGGGGCGGGTTTCCCGACCCAACACCAATGGGCAGAGCCTGTCGACCCGCGGGCCCTTGTCCAGGACCACGCCAATCACCTTGGTTTTGCGAGAATCCTTGGACTGGCTGTGGGACCATCCGACGGAGGAGGAACTCGATCAATCGGGGGTGGCCGGGGAGATTCTGGACCTGCTCTCCAAAAAAGGAGCCTGCTTTCTGCCCGAGATGATCTCCGCAACCCGTCGCCTTCCCTCCGACGTAGAAGAGGCGTTGTGGCGTTTGGCAGGCGCCGGCCGGGTCACGGCCGACGGCCTGGAACCCCTGCGGCGCCGCATCCAAGGGAACCAGAACAAGGCCCGCCGCGGACCGTTGCTCAAGCGGAATCGAAATCGACGCTTTGGGGGACAGAGGCGCTGGTCAATGCTGGAGGCGGATGATCCCCAGGAAGACCCGATAGAAGCTCGGGGCCGGCAGTTGCTGCTTCGGTACGGTATCCTGTTCCCCGAATTGCTGGCCCGGGAGCCGATGGCGCCTCGGTGGCGGGACCTGGTGAGGGTATTGCGAACGTTGGAAGCCAGGGGAGAGATCAGGGGCGGGCGGTTTGTGGCCGGGTTTGTCGGTGAGCAATTCGCCATGCCCGAGGCCGTGGAAATGCTGCGCAAGGTCGGAAACCAGGAACTTTCGGGGCAGTTGGTGGTCGTGTCGGCATGCGACCCGCTGAACCTGGCTGGTATCTTAACCCCCGGAGCCAAGACGCCGGCGTTGCTGGGCAACCGGTTGGTGTACCGGGACGGCGTTCCCATTGCTTCTTTGGAAAGCGGCCAGGTTATCGACCGCTCCGGAGGGGACTCGTCGGCGTTGTCTCGAGCCAGGTCTTTGCTTCATCAATCGCCGTCAGGACAATCCACGGCGCAGGCCCGCAGAGGACTTCAAGACCGTTTCGGGTCCACCGATACCGGACCCGAAGCTTTAGTCCCCTCATTGAACAGGTGACCTGGATCTCACCTCCGGCTCATGCGGCAGAAACCGGCGTGGAGTTGACATAAATTGGTCGAAGCCCAGTTCAAGTGGAACCTTGGCGATGAAGTAAGGGAGCGAGTGGCTACAGGCTCTGAAACCCCGCGCAGG
Organism: Dehalococcoidia bacterium; assembly: GCA_965226825.1. Lineage (GTDB taxonomy): Bacteria > Chloroflexota > Dehalococcoidia > Lucifugimonadales > UBA3495 > Io17-Chloro-G2. The sequence goes on along the minus strand of CBDDED010000003.1, from coordinate 784,755 downwards.
TTCCTGATTACCGGCAAGGGGTATTTCGATAGCCACGGCGCCTACACCCTGGCCGACGCCGAGACCGGGGAAAAGATGGGCGGGTTTTACCGCGAGGACTGGTTGGAGCCGTACGACCCTACTCCTATACCATTCCCCCCGGATCGGGATTAGACCCCCGGCGTCTTCCGGCCACGATTCCCTTACGCCTCTCGCATGCCCTTTTCCTTGAAGCCGTCAGGGGATATACTGGCCTGGGTTCCCCTACGTCGGGAGCGCGGCATGGCCGTAAGTATTACGGCCAGGACTGTCGAACCTTTGGCTGTCGTCGGTTTCGACTTTGGGATGCATTCGAGAGCCCAGCCTTATTCTAGAAGTCAATCGGAGGATTGATCTATGACCAAGATGACCGGTGGCCAGGCCCTGGCCAAATCCCTGTACCTGGAGGGCGTGAGGGTAATTTTTGGACTGCCAGGGGTCCAGTTGTACCACGCATTGGACGGACTGGCCCAAGAGCCGGGTATCCGGTTCATAAATACCCGCCACGAGCAGGCCACCGCGTACATGGCCGACGGATACGCCCGTGCCGGTGGGGAAGGCATTGCTACCTGTTTAATGGTGCCGGGCCCCGGACTGCTGAACGCCTCGGCCGCCATCGGGACCGCCTATGCAGCGTCGTCACCAATCATGGTGGTTTGCGGGCAGATTGAGCGGGACTTTATCGGCGTTGACCGCGGCATGCTCCATGAAGTTAACGATCAATTGGAATCTATCAAACCCATCACGAAGTACGCACGACGGGCGCTTGACCCGGCTGAAATTCCGGCCATGGTTCACGAGGCCGTGACCGCGCTGAAAACCGGCCGCCCCAGGCCTGTTGAGATTGAAATCCCACCGGAAACCCTGGCTGAGATCACGGATATCGACCTCATTGAGCCCGAAGTAGTGCGCCAGGTAGCAGCCAGCCCGGAGCAAATCAGCATCGCGGCTCAAATGCTGACCGACGCCGCCAATCCCTTGATTTGGGTAGGGGGCGGGGCCATCGCATCTGAGGCCACGGAAGCCCTGGTCAAGGTGGCAGAGTTCCTTCAGGCGCCGGTGGTGGCGACGGCCGAAGGCAAAGGCGCAATATCCGACAAACACTACCTGTCTCTGGGCGGGGTCTGGCAGCGAGACGATCCCATAGCCAAGGATGGGTCTGGCCACGACGTGATACTGGCCGTGGGCACCCGGATGGCCACCCCCAACCTTTTGTCGGGGCAAAAAGTTATCCAAATCGATATTGACGTCGAGGAGTTGGGCCGGAACTACGCCGACACCTTCGGCCTCCAGGCTGACGCCCGGGAGTGCCTGGAATCCCTCCACTCCGCTCTTGCCGCTAAGGGAGCTCCGCGACCCAACCGGCAGGCCGAGTTGGAAGCGATCAAGGCCGCCCGCCAAGACGATCTCTACAAGGTCGAGCCACAGGAGTCTTACATCGCCGCGTTGCGGGCAGGTATCCCCGAGGATGGGATTGTAATTTCTGGAATGACCCAGCTGGGCTACTACAGCCGGGCCCATTTCCCGGTGTTCGGGCCCCGCACTTTCCTGACCTCGTCGTACTTCGGCAACCTGGGGTTTGCCTATCCCACGGCCCTGGGAGCCAAAGTCGCCAAACCCGACAAGCCGGTGGTGGCGATATCCGGTGACGGCGGGTTCATGTTCAACTGCCAGGAGATTTCCACGGCCGTCAATCATGGCATCAACGTGGTTGTGGTGGTGTTCAACGACGAAGCCTACGGGAACGTGTTGAGGGACCAGACCACCCGGTTTGAGGGCCGCGGCTATGGGGCAACGCTGCGTAACCCTGATTTCGTGAAATTCGCCGAGTCTTTCGGTGCCAGGGGTGTGAGGGCCAAGGGACCTGAGGCTTTGGAAGCCGCGCTAAAGGAGTCCCTGGCGATAGATGCTCCGACCTTGATCGAAGTCCCGGTAGAGATGATGCCCTACGCCTTCAAGGTCTGACCTTTCAGCCAAACCAATCCTTCCCCGGCGACAGGTCCCGGGCCGGGACATCCCGGGGAAGGAAGAAAAACACGTGGATAACGGGGCTGGGTTGATGGGAGAATAATGGTGCGCTTGGCGCCTTTCAAAGGGTGGGTGAGCTTTTTATAGTCTCAGCCAATTTCGGGTACGGAAGGGTTGCGACATATCTTGCGGGCCAATCGATTGGGGATTTCAGTGTGGCGAGGAATTGCTTCAACTGCGCCTGTTTCCAAGTTCCACGACAAGGAATGGGCTCGTCCTTCACGTTTTGGTCGACAACCGTTACGACGAAGGTGGCGAAGCAGCGAACCCCGTTTCACCCGATGGAGACAGTTTCCTGAATTGCGTCAGGCATAGCAACTCGAAGTCCGTCCTCCCGTCGGTCCTTCAGTATCAACTCGATAGCCTCAACCAAGCTTTTCCTTGCCAACTCCTTGGTAGCCCCTTGGCCGTTGGCTCCGGGTAATTCGGGACAATACGCCGTGAACCAATCTTCATCCCGTTCAATGATTGCAAAGAATTCATTCCGCATCTGTTGGTTTCTCCAGTGACTCCGGGAGCAGGTCCACAGCACCCAACACACCACACCTTGGTTCAGCTGGAACGCTGAGTTTTAGAGTAGGGGAATCGTCGCACCCAGATACGTACTCAATGCACTGTGGTGCGCTTGGCGGGATTTGAACCCACGACCTCTGCCTCCGCAGGGCAGCGCTCTATCCGCTGAGCTACAAGCGCATGATTGAGGTGGGGCCGTGCCGCCCCGACTCCTCAACTGATGGTAAAACCAGGGCCCTAAGACCCGGGAGCCTCAAGCCACTCGCTAAAGGCATCTTTGTGGTGCCGAGAGTGGGATTTGAACCCACACATCCGTAAGGACACTGCGCCCTGAACGCAGCGCGTCTGCCGTTCCGCCACCTCGGCATGTTCAGCCCCCGTTCTTGCCCATTTATCAAAGGCACACACGGGGCCGGCTAATGGTGGGCGATGGAGGATTTGAACCTCCGGCCTCCTCGGTGTGAACGAGGCGCTCTAACCACTGAGCTAACCGCCCGAAATAGTGACCGGCATAGATTATAGGCAAGCCCGGAATCCCACGCAACCCCGCGAAACGTCGCCAGGGTTGCTGACGCCCGAGCCCACCGAGATTCGTGCCAAGCCGTCCTGCACTCGGTTCGGTCCGCCTTCTCACCCTTAGCGCGCCGGATTCGGCAGGACCGCCAGTAGTCGCTAAGAGTCGTAAAAATGGGGAAAAGTTCGTTATGTAAACCCCCGTGAGCCCGTAAGGTAACATAACATATCTTGTGCGACCCAACACCTCAAGGAGAATAGGGGCCGAAAAAATAGGTCGGAGTAGCGTAACCGCTCCGAATTGTTCAGGACGGGCCGGAGTTGATGGACCGTTATCGGAGTTGATCAGCGTGACGGGACAGCTTTGCTGGTGGCGCCGTGGCCGACCACCATTGCGGGACTGTCGCCGGCCGCCAGCAGTTCCTCGATCCGGCGCAGCAGGACTTTGAGGTTCCAACCCTTGGCGGCCGAAACCAGCACACTGGGTTGAGCCCGTTGGCGCTCCGACGGGATTTCAGACGTTTCCCCGTCGTCGGCTCCCAGAAGGTCCACTTTGTTCAACACGAGAATTCGGGGACGCAGGCCAAGGCCCAGGGATTCCAACGTATTCTCGACAACTTCGGTTTGGTGTGGGGCCTTAGGATGGGTAACGTCCACCACGTGCAACAGAATATCCGAGCCGGCTACTTCCTCCAGCGTGGCCCGAAACGCCGCTACGACCGTGGGTGAAAGTTTCTGTATGAATCCCACCGTGTCGGTAAGCAAGAGCTCTCCGCCCGACGCAAGATGCACCCGGCGAGTAACCGGGTCCAGGGTGGAGAATAGCTGGTCGGCGGCCCGTACACCGGCGTCGCTGAGGGCGTTGAACAGGGTGCTCTTCCCGGCGTTGGTGTAGCCCACCAAAGTCGCGCTGGGTATCCCCGCCTTTTTGCGCCGCCCCATGTACAGGCTCCGGCGACTGCGCACGCCTTCCAACTCTTGCTGGATTTTCTGAATCCGGTTGCGGACCAGCCGCCGGTCGGTTTCCAACTGGGTTTCGCCGGGGCCCCTGGTTCCGATGCCGCCGCCCAACCGTTCCAGGTGCGACCATTGGCCGGCCAATCGGGGCAAAAGGTACTGGTGTTGGGCCAATTCGACCTGTAGCTTCCCTTCGTAGGTCCGCGCTTGGCGGGAAAACACGTCCAGGATCAGTGCGGTCCGGTCGATTACCTTGACCTGCAGAGCGTCTTCCAGGTTCCGTTGTTGGGACGGGGAAAGTTCGTCGTCGAATATGGCTACCTGGGCCCGCTGGCGCTCCAGCATTTCTTTCAGGTCTTGGACTTTGCCCTTGCCGATGTAGGTCTGGGTAAGCCTATCCGACCTTTGGCTGATTTTGCCAACCACTTCGCCACCGGCGGTCTTTACCAGGTAGGCCAACTCGCTGAGCGTGTCTTTGAGACCCCAAAGGTTCTCCTGGCCCTTGATTTCCACAGCGACCAGTATGGCCCTTTCGGGTCCGGAATCTGTTGGTTTGGCGGCGCCTTTAAGAACCAGGTTGGCCTCCATTGGGCGGTGGGATTCGCCAGTTTTCAAGTTTCTGGCATCCCTTTTCCACCTGTTGGTCCGGTGTGGTTAGAGACAGTCTGATGTACCCCTCTCCATACTGCCCGTAGCTGGAGCCGGGAGTCACCACGATATCAATTTCTTCGAGGAGTCGGGCGGCAAACTCAGCCGATTTGTAACCTTCAGGGACCGGCGCCCAAATGTAGAGGCTGGCCTGGGGGACATCCACCTGCAATCCCATGGAAGTCAAAGCCTGGATCACCCGGTCGCGGCGTCTTTTGTATATAGCGACGTTTTCGGCTACGCAGTCCTGCGGGCCGGTCAAGGCCTCCATTGCCATTTCCTGGACGGCCTGAGGTATTCCGGAGTCCAGGTTGGCCTTGATCTGGAAAAGGGCCCGGATCATATCGGAGTTGCCCACGGCCATTCCGATACGCCAGCCCGTCATGTTGTAGGTCTTTGACAGAGAGTGGAACTCCAACCCGGCTTCCTTGCCGCCGTCAATCTGCATCATGCTGGCCGCCTGGTAGCCATCGTAGCCAACTTCGCTGTAGGCGGCGTCGTGCAGCAGGGCGATGTCGTGGTCCCGGCAGTAAGCAACTGCAGATGCCAGGTCCTCATCGGAAGCCACCGCACTGGTCGGGTTGTTGGGGTAATTCAGCCACATCGCCTTGGCCCTATCCGCCACGTCGGCCGGAATAGCTTCCAAGTCCGGCAGCCAGCCGTTGCGGTGTAAAAGGGGCATGGTGTAGCTTTCTGCGCCGGCGAACATAGTGCCTACTCCGTAAACCGGATAGGCCGGGTCGGGAATCAGGGCCAACTCGCCGGGGTCCAGGAAACAAAATGCGGCGTGGCCGATACCCTCTTTCGCGCCGATCAGCGGAAGGACTTCTTTATCCGGATCAAGCTTGACTCCGAAACGGGCCTCGTACCATTGGGCCATCGCCCGGCGGCATTCGGGTAACCCGTCGGTTTCCGGGTACCGGTGGTTGGCCGGAACCTCGGATGCCTGAAGAAGTCGATTGATGATGGGTTGGGGAGTTGGGATGTCCGGGTCGCCGATGCCGAAAGTCACTACGTCGGCGCCCGCCGCGCGCTTCTCCGCGATGATCCGGGAAATTTCCACGAAAGGGTAGGGGGCAAGTTTGCCCAGCCGATCAGAGAATTTCATCTTGACGTTACTCGTTGCTCACAGTGTCCAAAGATTCGGCGCCACCCCCCAAGTTTGCAGTGTCTTTTCCGGCTTAGTCTGTTAAAGGGGCCATTCCCCGGAAAACACTTCCTCGGCGGGGCCTTCCATATATACCTCGCCTTCCCCGTCCCATTCGATGGTTAAGGTCCCGCCCGGCAACGTTATGTCAAGCGGACCCTGGTGACGGCCCTCAAGCCGGGAGGCAACGGCAATGGCGCAGGCGCCGGTGCCACAGGCCATGGTTTCGCCGGAGCCGCGTTCCCACACCCTGGCGGTCGCCTGCCCGTCCTGGTTCAGGTTTACTATTTCAAAATTTACCCGGTTGGGGAAAATAGGATGATGCTCCACCTTCGGCCCAATCGTATGCAGAGGGTAATCTCCCACCGGTTCACTTAGGAATGAGACAGCGTGAGGATTTCCCATCGAAACGAAGGTTAAATCCAGTGGCGTACCGTCAATAGTCAAAGGGTAACCGGTTACGGCGGCTGGGGCCGTGCCGGTGTCTTGGTCGAGGGCCACCGGAATCTCTACAGGATTCAACAAGGGTGGGCCCATTGCTACCCTGGCTCCGGCGACATTTCCTTGGTGGAATGTGGGGGTCACCGTGCGTACACCTGCCAGGGTTTCGACGGTCAACCCGGCGTCAGTGCGGTCGACTATCCCGCGGTCCAAGGCGTATTTGGCAAAACAGCGGATGCCGTTGCCGCACATCTCCCCTTCGGAGCCATCGGAGTTGAACATGCGCATCTTCAGGTCGGCTGTGTTTGACTCCAGGACCAGGATGATTCCGTCACCGCCGACACCAAAATGCCGGTCGCTCATCAACCGGGAAAGGCTCGACCAGTCTTTATCGACGCCGCGGGCGTCGATGTAAATATAGTCGTTTCCGGCGCCGTGCATCTTGGTGAATTTCATTTGGAAATCTCCGTGGATGTTGCCACTGCATTGTAACACAGCGAACGCGCGCCGCCGGGCCTAAATTGTTCGGGCTAAGAACGCCTCGACCAGGACGGACGCCTGCTCCACCATGTCCGGGGCGGCGGCGTCCAGCCAGGTTATTCGAGGATCGTTGGGCTTGAACCATCCGTACTGCCCACGGGCCAAGCCGTGGGTCTGGCTCTTGGTCCGCAACACCGCCTCATCCAGCGTCAGCTCTCCGGACATATATTGGCCCAATTCCCGGTACCCCGGGCTTGCCAGAGCGCCTGTATCGAAAGTTAAGCCCCGGGCGGCCAAACCCTCCACCTCTGCGAGGAAGCCGGCGGACATCATTTGGTCCACCCGGAGGTCGATGCGCCGGTACAGTTCTTCCCGGTCCAGCTTCAGCCCCAACACGGGTGCATCCGAAGGCCTTTCGGCGCGTCCCCCAAATTCGGAAGGTCTGTGTTGGGTGAAATGGTGGATTTCCAGTGCCCGGATCACTCTCCTCACGTTCCTCGGGTCAATCTGGGCTGCCCTAACGGGGTCTACCGCCACCAACTCTTGGTGCAGCGCCTGGAGGCCGATTCGGTCCGCTTCCAATTGTTTGGACCGTCGGAATTCCGCATTAGCCGCCGCCGGGGGCACCTGCCAACCCTCGTACAGCGCCCAGATGTATTGCCCGGTTCCGCCAGTCAACAGGGGCAAACCGCCCCGCCCCTTGACCGCGTCGATAGCGGCGTGGGCCAAGGCGAGGAATGTGGCAAGGTCAAAACTTTCGGAAGGGTCCAGAAGGTCTAGGAGGTGGTGCGGGGCCAGTCTTTGTTCTTCGGCAGAGGGTTTTCCGGTGCCTATGTCCATCTGCCGGTACACCTGGCGGCTGTCCGCGCTGATGACCTCGCCGCGGAATCGCTCAGCCAGGGCTACCGCGAGGGCGGTCTTGCCCACGCCGGTTGGCCCCACGATGAATACCGCCGGAGGGGCCATACTGGGTTATTGGCTCGAACTGGGAGAAGCCTCGCCTGGGGAACCGGTCTTGGCGGCGGAGGTCAACCTGGCGATCTCCAGGAATGTATCGGCCTGCAGGCTGGCGCCGCCTACGAGGGAGCCGTGGATGTAGGTTTGGGCCGCGAAGGACTGCGCGTTGGCGGCATTGACACTGCCCCCGTACAGCAGCGGCACACCGGCAGCGGCATCGCCATAGATAGCAGCCAAGGGTTCAAAAAGCGCGCTTCTCATAACCTCCGCGGCAACGTCGGGCGTCGCCGCCTGGCCGGAGCCGATGGCCCAAATAGGCTCATAGGCCAATACCAATCCGGTTATGTCAACTACTCCGTCCACGCTGGCCCGCACCTGCTCTGATACGACCTCCAACGCCTTTCCGCTCTCCCGCTGCTCAAGAGTCTCACCCACGCACACGATGGGTCGAAGCCCGTGCGCTGCGGCCGCTTTGACCTTCTGGTTGACGCCCTGGTCGGTTTCCCCAAATAGTTGGCGTCGCTCCGAGTGCCCCAGTATCACGTAGTCGCAGACCCCCTGGAGCATGGCCGGAGAGACCTCGCCGGTGAAAGCTCCAGAGGCCTCGAAGTGCATATTTTGCGCGCCGATTCTCACGCCGGAGCCCCTCATTACGTCGGCGATGGATGCCAGCGACAGGAACGGTGGGCACAAGACCACTTCGACGCCGGAGAGAGTTCCGATACCGTCCCGAATGCCGCCGGCCAACTCCAGCCCGTCGGCCAGGTTGTTGTTCATCTTCCAATTGCCGACAACCATCACTTCAGGCATGGGCAAAACCTCTGCGGGAATAAATACTGGAGACAGCCAAGGTTGATTAGCCAATGTTGATCAAAACGTGGCGCTAAAAATTGTCCCGGCCGGTGGGTTATGGACCGTACTTGGTGAGCTTGCCGGCATGGGACATGGCCAACAACATGGCCTGGGTTGCCTGAATGCTGCCGATGGAGCCCCGGCCGCAGGTTTTCTCGTCGAAGCAGTCCACTCCCTCACCCACCGTCAGCTTGGAGTGGACCATGAATGGAACAGGATGCCAGCTGTGACTGGCCATAATAGCAGGAGTGGCGTGGTCTCCGGCCACCAGGAATACGTCGGGCTGCAACTCACGAATGTGGGGGATGAACGGGTCCAACTCCTCGAGCCGTTGCACCTTGGCGTCGAAATCGCCGTCCTCGCCTGCGGCGTCGGCCGGCTTGTAGTGGATGAAGAAGAAGTCGTGGTTATCGTAAACCTGGTGCAGGGTATTGACCTCATCGGCAAAGGTCGCGCCGGTTGGAATAACGTTCATGCCGCACACCGTGGCCAATCCACGGTACATGGGGTAGGCGGCGATTCCGGCGGGGTCCAGGCGGTACACGTCGCCCATGGGCGGCAGGTGGGGCAACTGGGCAAACCCCCGCAACAGGACCATGTTGGCCCGCTCTTCCTCGGATAGCAGTTGCCTGGCTTGAGCGACGAAAGCGTTCACCATGTCGGCGGTTGGTTCGGCTTGAGGTGTCAGCGCCTTCACGTCCGATGGCGGCACTCCCTCTCGTTGCGGGTCGGTTTCCGAAATCTCTTCAGAAATGCCCTTGCCCCGCAATCGCAGCACAAACCGGTAGTCCTGCACCGGAAACACGTCCAGTTCCACGCCGGGCACTTGAATCTGGTTGAGTCTCTCGCAGAGAGGAGCGCTCAGTTCAGTGGCGATTCTGCCGGCCCTGCGGTCCACCAGGTTGCCCGCTGCGTCGACGGTGCAGAAATTGCCCCGGGCGGCTACGTCTCCGGGCTCCAGCGCCACGTCGATTCCCAGGGCCTCCAGGGCCCCCCGGCCAATCATGTGTTTCAACGGGTCATACCCGAACAGGGCCAGGTGGCCCGGACCGCTGCCCGGAGCAACACCGGGCAACACGGGAGTGGTCAAGCCGCAGGCGCTTTCCCTGGCCATGGCGTCAAGATTGGGAAGGTGGGCGGTCTCCAATTCCGAGCGTCCGGTATCCGGATGGGCCAAACCGCCGAGGCCGTCCACCACCAGCATGATAATCTTTGAAGGGGTGGGAATGTAGCAATTCCGCAGCTGTTCCGAGTCAATCATAGTTGCACCGTCGTTTTGTTTGTTTCGAGACTAAATCCGTGTTGGGGCCGGCCCGATGAATGGGAAATCCATCAAATGTCGGGCAATGCTGCTATTCCGGGAAGTTCCTTTCCTTCCAGGAATTCCAATGATGCTCCACCCCCGGTGGATACGTGAGTCATGCTGTCCACCAGTCCCATTGCTTCCACCGCCTCGGCGGTAGACCCGCCGCCAACCACCGTGGTCACGTTTGCCAGGCCGGCCATTGCGGCGGCCACCCTTCGTGTCCCCTGGCTGTACTGCTCCATCTCAAAAACGCCCATCGGGCCGTTCCAAATGATGGTTTTGCTATTGGCCAGCACGTCCGAGAATTGCTCAGTCGTGGCTTCGCCGACGTCCATGATAAAGAAGCCATCCGGAACGCTGCCAACGTCCACGGATTTTACCGTTGCGGCATCCGGGGCGAATCTGTCGGCCACGACCACGTCCGTGGGCAGGTGAACCTGGACATTCTCCCTTTCTGCCCGGTCCAGAATCTCCCTGGCGAAATCCAGTCGCTCCGTTTCAACAGCCGAAGCTCCGGTGGGCCGGCCCATGGCATGAAGGAATGTCACAGCCATCCCGCCGCCGACGACCAGGTGGTCCAACTTGTCCAGCAAATTCTCCAGAATCAATATCTTGTCGGCGACTTTAGCTCCGCCCATCAGGGCGGCCAGCGGCTTGTTTTCGTCTTGTATTTCCAATGCCAGGCCCAGGGACCGGACTTCGCGCTCCGTCAACAAGCCCGTGGCGGAGGGTAAGATTGCCGGCACTCCAACCGTGGAGGCGTGGGCCCGGTGGGCGACCGCGAAGGCATCCATAACGAAGCAATCGGCTGGCGCGGCCAATTCCCGGGCAAAACCCGGGTCGTTGGCCTCTTCGCCGGGAGAGAACCGCAGGTTCTCGAGCAATATAACGTCACCGGGTTTGGAGGCGGAAACCGCCCCCTCGACGCTTGGACCCGTACTTTCCTGGAGGCACAACACGGGGGTTCCCAGGAGGGACTCCAGCCGGGCGCCAACCGGGGCCAGCCGTAGGCCCTCCACCACTTGCCCGTTGGGACGGCCCAGGTGGGAGCACAGAATGACGCGGCAGTCCCGCTCCCGGAGGTGCTGAATTGTCGGCAGCGTTGCCCGGAGTCGCTGGTCATAACCAGCGATGGCCTCAATACCTTGCTCAATTGGAAGGTTGAAGTCGACGCGCACCAGGACGGTTTTCCCCGCCGCGTCCAGGTCCGCCAAGGAGCGTTTCGGCATCAGGCGCCGCCTTCCAGGACCCATTCGGCTACACCGGCCAACTCTGCCATACCTTCCGGAGGCAGGTCTTCGCTTTTCAGATTGTCGATGGCCTGGTCCACCAGTTCCCTGGCCCGGTTTTCGGCGAATTGGCGGGACTGGGATTGGTCCAGAAGGTCCATCAGTTGCGAAAGGTCAGCAGTCTCCAGGACGCGTTTCATGTAGATATTGGTCAACTCCCGCTTTGCGGCGACCGGCGAGGTCTCGAAGGCGTGTACTAGTGGGAGACCCTTCTTCTTATTCAAAACGTTACTGGGAGTAGCCCCGTCGCCTTCCCGGCCCCACATTTCCGCAATATCCACCGTAATCTGCCAAGCCGTTCCCAGGCGTTTCCCGAACTCTTTGAATGCTGCGCTCCGTTCCAGTGAGGCATCTGCCGCAATCGCTCCCAACTCGGAGGCGCAGGCCGCCAGAGCGCCGGATTTGAGCTCCGCCATGCGAAAGTAGTCGGCGCTGCTGACCAACGTTTGGTCACGGAAATCCAGGTCCATGTACTGGCCTTCACACAGGGCCAGACATGCCCGGTCAACGGTTTCCACCGCGCGCAGTACCCGGTCGGCAGGCGCCCCACGCTGGGCCATGCGCATTATAGTAATGCGCCCCAGGGCATGCAATCCGTCCCCGGCGTTGATGGCCTGGGCCGGTCCCCATACCCACCATACGCTGGGACGGTCTTGGGATTCGGTCCTGGCAGACTGGACCTCCCCGTGGATGAGCGTGAAGTTCCGCACCATTTCGACCGCCGCGGCTGCTGGCAGCGCTGGGTCCATGTCCCCTGAAATGGCCTGGCATACGGCCAGCGACAACGCTGGCTGAAAGCACAGCGGCAACTGGCTTTCAATACGTTGGCCTTGTTGGTCAATCCACCCCAGGTGGTAGCGGAGCATGTCGAACAGAAAGCCCTGCCGGTCGGTGAAGACCTCCCTCAATTCGCGCTCCAAAGCCTGGCGGTAAAGGTCTTTTTTTAAGGATGTCGCTATGGTTTACACTCCATTTCGTTCGAAGCGGGACCCAGCTATCAACGGCTGGACTTGGTAATCGCGGCGGGTCTACCTCTGCTCAAATCACAAGTACTGGCTCACCGGCAGCCGGCCAAGACTTCTTGGAAATCCACCGCTCCGGCCCGCAGTAGCTTGGGCTCGCCGCCGGTCAGGTCAACCACCGTGGAGGAAACCCCAGCCGGAGGCGGTCCGATCTTGACTACGTAGTCCACCAGGTGACCCAAGTTGGCTTCCAGCGTGGCAAAATCCGGGATGTCCGCATCTCCGCTCCGGTTGGCGCTGGTGCCGGTGATCGGCCGGCCCAAAAGCTGGGCCAATGCTTGGGGAACCGGATGGGCCGGCATGCGCACCGCCACCGTATCTCCCCCGGCGGTCACCAGGTCGTGAGTCTGGGGATGTTTTCTCAGCACCATTGTCAGGCCTCCGGGCCAAAACAAACGCGCCAATCGTTGGGCCACCGGGGAGTCAGCCTGAGCCACCAGGTGCACTTGTTCCCACGCCGAAACCAGCACCGGCAGTGGCATGTGTTGGGGACGGCCCTTGATCTCGAACACCTTTTCCAGCCCCGCCGGTGATAATACATCGGCACCCAGGCCGAAAAGGGTATCCGTGGCAAAGGTAACCACGCCCCCAGCCTCGAGGTGGCCCACTGCTTCCGCTATGGGTCTCGCTGCTCCGATGTCTGCCTCGGATCAATTTCAGCGCTAGAATGCGCTAAGGTAGCTAAAGTATCGGTAACCGATGTAATACCCTGAGTATAACATGTTGGAGCGGCCCAAAAGTTTGTCCGGGGCGGCACTTTGAGCCTGGCCTGAGTCAATCCCCGGACGATTTCCCAGTAGGGCGGCAGCCTTCACCCAATGGGCCGGGTTATGTATAATAACCGCGCGGATTCGGAGTCCCCAAGCGCCGGAAGTTCCCTTACCTTTGAGTAAATTTCCGCGCTTCGCAGGAGGCCCAAAAACGGCAATGCAGAGGTTACCCAGGGATAGTAGGGTCGATGCCAGCGAAGATTCGGGCGTGTCGGGCAACCTCGGTATCTCTCAGGGACCGGAAAGGGTGGGCTCCGCGCCCAAAAGCGCGGGTACCACGGTAGAGACTGCACCCGATGCCGCGGCGGCAAACCCCAGATCGGTTACGGAAGGGATCGTCGTCGTCGATTTCGGTTCCCAGTATAGCCATCTGATAGCCCGCCGAATCCGGGAACTCAAGGTCTATTCAGAGATAGTGCCAGCCTCGGCCACCTGGGACACGGTGGCCAAATTGAACCCTAAGGGCGTCGTCCTTTCAGGCGGGCCCGCCAGCGTGTACGAACCCGGCGCTCCTCAAGTGCCGTCTTGGGTGTTGGAACGCGGCTTGCCGGTATTGGGAATCTGCTACGGGATGCAGGCCCTCGCCCACCATTTGGGCGGCAAGGTAACTCCGGGTCTGAAGCAAGAATATGGTTCTGCGACGCTTCACCAGAACCCGACCGCGGGCCCACTTTTCCAAGGCCTGCCCCCATCGTTCCAAGTCTGGATGAGCCACGGCGACCGGGTCGATTTTCTTCCTCCGGATTCGACCACCCTGGCTTTTACTGAAAACTCTCCCGTGGCCGCCATGGGCGTCGGGGACATAATATTCGGTCTCCAATTCCATCCAGAAGTCAACCACACCCCTCTTGGAACAGCGATTCTGGAGAATTTCCTGATTCGCATATGCCAATGCCAGGGGACCTGGACGCCTGGGAATTTCTTGACCGACGCGATAGACCGAGTGCGTGAGCAGGTCGGTGACCGCAAAGTAATCTGCGCGCTGTCCGGCGGCGTTGACTCCACGGTAACCGCCGCACTGTTGCAACGAGCCATCGGGGACCAACTGACCTGCATTTTCGTTAACAACGGACTGCTCCGATTTGAAGAAGCGGAGCGGGTCCAGGCGATGTTCAAACGAAACATGGGGTTGAACCTGGTCTACGAGGATGCCTCTGATCGATTCTTGACCCGGCTGCAAGGCATCATAGATCCGGAATCAAAAAGGAAGGTTATCGGCGAAGAGTTTATCCGCGTCTTCGAGGAGTGTGCCTCGCGATTGGGTCAGACCGACTTTTTAGCCCAAGGTACCCTGTACCCGGACGTAATCGAAAGCGAAAGCCCCGACAACCGGGATTCCGCCAGAATCAAGACCCACCACAACGTGGGAGGGCTGCCGGAACATATGGACCTGACCCTGGTGGAACCCCTTCGCTACCTGTTCAAGGATGAAGTCAGAGAGGTTGGCTTGGAGTTGGGTCTGCCTCACGAGATGGTTTTCCGCCAGCCCTTCCCCGGCCCCGGGTTGGCCATTAGGGTTATCGGAGAGGTTACCAGGGAAAAGCTGGATCTGTTGCGGGCCTGCGACTGGGTTGTAATTGACGAGGTCAAGGCTGCCAATCTATACGACCAGGTTTGGCAAAGTTTCGCGGTGTTGAGCAACACCCGCACGGTCGGCGTGATGGGGGACTACCGGACCTACGGTTACGTGTGCGCCATACGGGCCGTGAACAGTGAAGACGCAATGACCGCCGATTGGGTTCGTATGCCCTATGAGGTGTTGGCGCGAATTTCCAACCGTATCGTGAACGAGGTCCCCGGAGTGAACCGGGTGGTCTACGACATTACCAGCAAGCCCCCGGGCACCATCGAGTGGGAGTAAAGGTCGAGTGGGAGTAAGGGTTTTCCCTGGAAATTGCGCTCCCTTTGCCCCGCATCATGTCTTGTATCGAAGCTCTATCCAGCATTATTCCAGCAGGCCGATTCCGCTTTAATGCATAACCGGCCAAAGAGCGCGCTGCCGTGAAAGTGCTGATCGTCGGCTCGGGAGCCCGGGAGCACGCCCTGGCTTGGCGCATCAACCAGAGCCCCCGGTTGACCCGGCTATGGGTTGCCGGCGGAAACGCCGGCACCGGGCGCATTGCGTCCAACGTGGACGTAAATCCCGAAGACGTAGAAGCAATAGTCTCCACCGCCCGGTCGCTGTCCATTGACCTGGTAGTTGTAGGGCCGGAAATCCCCCTTGCCCTGGGACTGGTTGACCGCCTGAGCCAGTTGGGAATACCGGCTTTAGGCCCAACCAAGGCCGCCGCCCAGATCGAGGCCAGCAAGGCTTTTGCCTTGGAAGTTATGCGCGACGCAGGGGTGCCGTGCCCGGAGTTTCACGTATTCAACGATGAGGCGTCAGCTATATCCTTCCTGGAAAAGCGCCGGCAGCCGTGGGTGGTCAAGGCCGATGGGTTGGCTGCAGGAAAGGGTGTCAGTCTTTGCAACTCCCCCGAAGAGGCAGCGGCGGCGGTCCGCGACTGCATGACCGGCGAACTGTTCGGCTCCGCGGGAAAAACAGTGGTGATCGAGGAAATGCTGACTGGTCCCGAAGTCAGTGTTTTCGCGTTCACCGACGGGTATACCGTGTCGACCCAGGTTGCGGCCTGCGACCACAAAAGGTTGAACGACGGCGACCAGGGTCCCAACACGGGCGGTATGGGCGCCTTTACACCGCCGGATTTCTGGAGCGCGGACCTGTCTCAGCAAATTGAAGAGACCATCATGGTCCCTGTAATCCGGACCATGGCCCGAAGGGGAACGCCTTATCAGGGTATTCTGTACGCCGGGGTTATGTTAACTTTGGACGGCCCCAAAGTGCTGGAATTCAATTGCCGTTTGGGCGACCCCGAGGCACAGGTGATACTTCCTACTCTTGTGACCGACCCCCTGGACGTTTTTATGGCGTGCTCCCAGGGCAACCTTGCCAGCGTCCCGGTGCGGTGGAGCGATCAATGCCACGCGGGAGTGGTGATGGCTTCCGGCGGTTATCCCGGCAGCTACGATACGGGGTTCGAGGTTTCGGGCCTTGATCTGGAATCGCCGGACACCCTGGTGTTTCACGCCGGTACGCGGCTCGGCCCCGGTGACGGGGAAGAGCGCGTGGTTACCTCAGGCGGAAGGGTGGTTACCGTGGTGGGCCGGGGTGATTCCTTGGCACAAGCGCGGGTCAGGGCCTATGATAGATTGAGCCGAATACGTTTCCAGGGAGCCTCCTATCGCCGGGACATAGGTGACCTGGAGGCTGGGGAGAGGGCATGGGCGCCGGGTCGGCCAACTCCAACTGGCTGAACACCATAGAGGAATACCAGCGGACTCGGGGTGACGGTCGCTTGGCCAAGCACCGGGAACGCCGGTGGGCCCGGTCCGATGAGTTCTCTGAATGGCTGAAACAGGAAAACCTTGCCAATCTTTCCATGGACCAGGCTCTGACCCTGCACCGGGCTGCCGGAGGAGGACGGGCCGGAGAGTTCAAAACCAACCCCATAGAAGACATCCGGGAATCTTTGGACTTTTTGCTCTACGACACGGTCAAGCTGGAAGGGCGGTTTGAGGAATGCGCCGCCGATGGGGGAGGATTCAAACTGGAAGGGGCGGGCAAGGAGTTCGTTTCATACGTCCTGTGCTTGCAGCAACCCGGCCTTCTCGCCGTCTGGAATTCTTACGCGGAGGGAACGCTGCGCCGCTTGGGAACCCTCAGCCGGGGTATGAAAACGGGTCCTATGGGAATTCGCTACCTGGATGTGCTGGAAGGACTCGCCCAGGCCCGGTTCCGGTTGGGACTGCCGGACTTCAGAGCGTTGGATGAACTCTGTTTCGCCGTGGCGGCCCGGAAAACCAAATCGGGGCGGGGCGATGACAGCCCCGTATCTGGTTAACCACCAGCAGGGTTGCGGGACGACGCCCCGATATTCTTAAACACCCTGGCGGCCCGTCGGCTGCCACCCGGGAGGACACGATGGCCTGGCGAGACGTTCTAGTGCAACTGCGGGGGGAGTTGGCTGGTGTTCGAGCCCAACGCCAACGGCAGTACGAAGCCGATCAAGTTGAGCTTCAACGCCAAAGGGACCAATTGTCCCGGATGGCTCAGGATCTGGGGATTGCAAACCTCGTCAAAGAGATGAACGACGTCTTGCTGGAAGGTCGCGGCGAATTGGAACACACCGTGTCCTGGGAACCAATTCCCGAGCAGGACATTTCCGATGACCCGGAGTCAATGCTCGAAGAGGAAGTTGAAGTGGAGGCCGACGTCATAACCGACATCTTGACCTGGGAAGAGGGCGGGGAGTTGGAGTTGGCTGTTGACCTTGGAATAAGCGACGACGGCATCTACCTGCAGGTCAACGGCGTGGATATTCGTACCGAAAGGGAAGCTCTGGAACAAGCATTGATTGAAGGTTTCCGGGACGAGTTGAACCTGTGAGTTTGAGAATACGGTCGCCGCAAATAAGGAGGGTACTGCTTTGCCGTTAGTGGGTGTTGTCATGGGCAGCGCTTCCGATGAACCCGTAGTCCAGGAAACCGTGAACGTGCTGGAACAACTTGGCATCGACTATGAAGTCCGCGTGATGTCCGCGCACCGAACCCCCCAAAAGGTCCAGGAATACGCCCAGCAGGCCAAGGAACGGGGCATTGAGGTCCTGATTTCGGCAGCCGGCGGGTCCGCCGCGTTGGGTGGGGTTCTGGCTTCGTGGACCACTCTGCCGGTTATCGGTGTGCCGCTCGCCTCCAGCGAGTTGAAGGGAATGGACGCTTTGCTGGCCACGGCCCAGATGCCGCCGGGCATACCGGTCGCCTGTATGGCCATTGGAGCCTGGGGGGCGCGTAACGCCGCGTTTTTCGCGGCGGAAATCCTGGGGTTGAAATACGAACCCATCGAAAAGGCCTACCATGAGTACCGGCAACAGCTTCAGAACCCCTAGCGCGGAACGGCCGGAAGGCCTTCTGTCACCGGCAGTCCTATCCGACTTCGACGACACCGCCGCGGAACAGAATGTGGCCGAGTTGCTATTGGAGCGGTTTGGGCACGATAGCTGGCGGGACGTGCGGAACCGCTTTCGGGAAGGGCAGTTGACGCTGAAGGAGTACCAGGAAATCACCTTCAGACACATCAGCGCAGACCGGGCATCCATGCGGGACTACGTGATGGAGAAGGCTAATTTCCGCCCTTACTTCCATGAGCTTTGCGGATTTTGCCAACAACGAGATATTCCGCTCGCCATTGTTAGCCAGGGTTTGGACTTCTATATCCAAGCCCTGCTGGACAAAGAAGGGTTGTCCCATGTACCGGTTTACGCCGTGAACACCGTGTTCTCCGCTGAGGGACTCTCCTACATATACAATTTCCCCTATCCGGGGCGTGAAGACCTGGGCAATTCCAAGGGCGTGCTGGTCGACCGGTTTCGGAATCAGGGCAACTATGTGTTCTACGCCGGGGACGGCGCTTCAGACCTGGAGGCGGCGGAAAGGGCTGACGTGGTTTTCGCCCACCGCACCTTGGCCCAACAGTGTCGGGAAAGGCAAATCCCCTTTCAGGATTTTGATGATTTCCAGGGTATGCTCCAGGCCGTGGAGCTTTACTCCCGCAAAACCCATTCCCATTAGGCTATATAATTGCGCCCCATTCGTATCTCCACAATGACTTTGCATTGGCGTCAGCTTCCGTTGCGGGCAAGGCGCAGGAAGCCGTCCCGGAGGGACCTGAGTGATTGAAAGATATTCCCGGCCAGCCATGAAGCAGGTCTGGTCGGACGAAAACAAGTACCGCAAATGGCTGGACGTAGAGTTGGCGGCCTGCGAGGCCTGGACGGAAGACGGCGTGATTCCATCCGAGGACATGGCCCTGCTGCGTAATTCTCAGTACAACCACCAGCGTATGATGGAAATCTTCGAGACCACCCGTCACGACGTCACCGCCTTCCTTAGCTCAGTTACTGAACAATTGGGCGCGGAGGGCCGTTGGTTGCACCTGGGCCTGACTTCCTCGGATATGCTGGACACCGCGCTGGCGTTGCAGTTGGGAGAGGCCGGCGAACTGCTTCTTCAGGATATGGACGAGGCCCTGGAAGCCCTGAAGCGCCAGGCGTTAGCCCAAAAAGACACTTTGATGATGGGCAGGACCCACGGAGTCCACGCCGAGCCGACCACATTTGGGCTGAAATTGGCCCTGTGGTGGGACGAGATGCGCCGCCAACGCGCCAGGCTGGTGGAAGCACTGGAAAGCGTGCGCGTGGGTAAGATCTCCGGAGCTGTAGGGACCCATGCCACCGTTCCGCCCTGGGTGGAGGAGCGGGTCTGCGGGCAACTCAACCTGGCGGTGGCCCCGGTTTCCAACCAGGTGGTTCAACGGGACCGCCACGCGCACTTGGTATTGATTATGGCCCTCATTGCCGCGTCCCTGGAAAAATTCGCTACGGAGATACGGGGCCTGCAGCGGACCGAAGTTCATGAGGTGGAGGAGCCATTCGGCCAGGGCCAGACCGGCTCATCGTCGATGCCTCACAAGCGCAACCCGGAGCTTTCCGAACGCATCTGCGGTCTGGCCAGGCTGATCCGTGGTCATAGCGTCACCGCTTTGGAAAACGTCGCCCTTTGGGGAGAGCGAGACATCAGCCACTCCTCGGCCGAGCGCATCATCCTCCCGGACGCCTGCCTGGCCTTGGACTACATCCTGAGCATTTTCACCCGGATCGTGAAAGACCTCAGGGTGTTCCCGGAACGGATGTGGGCGAATATTGAGAGCAGCCGTGGCCTGGTGTTCAGCCAGCGGGTGCTTCTGGCGCTGGTGGACAAAGGAATGTCCCGAGAGGATGCCTACAAAGTGGTGCAGCGCAACGCCGCTGCCAGTTGGGACCAGGGACATGACTTTCCCGGATTGATCAAGGCGGACCCGGACGCCGCGGCCTGCCTCGCGGAACAGGAAATGGACGACATCTTCGACTACGGGTACTACGTCCAACACGTCGACTATACTTTCCAACGAGTCGGCTTGCTCCCGGCGTCGTCTCCAACCGCAAAGACGGCCGACCGGGCCGGGTCGACGGTTGTAAGCGCGGACTAATGCCTGCGCTCCCGATACCCAACTCGCCGGCTACCCAAATCGTATTCAAACGAATGGAAGTGGATGAAGGAGTTTGTGATGCTGATTGAGACCCAGCTTCCTAATCTTTTGCACCGTGGAAAAGTCAGGGATACCTACAAGTTGGGCGAAGGCCTGTTGTTGATGATATCCACCGACCGGATCTCCGCTTTCGACCTGGTGCTTCCTTCCGCCATACCGAGTAAGGGGTTGGTTCTCAACCGACTCTCCGCCTTCTGGTTCGAGCAAACCAAACACCTGGTCCCCAACCACCTGGTTGCCTTGGCCGACGCCTGGGAAGGCGACCCAGAAGGAATGGAACTCATCGGCGCTCTACCCTCCGGAGGTGAGCGGCAGGCCATGGTGGTGAGGCAGGCCGAGCGGATTGACATGGAGTGTATCGTGCGAGGCTATATCACCGGTTCTGCCTGGTCCGAATACCGCCGGGAAGGGACCGTTTCCGGCAAGCCAATGCCAGCGGGCCTTGTGGAAGGAGACCCCTTCCCCGAACCGTTGTTCACGCCAACCACCAAGGCTGAAGAAGGCCACGACATGAACATGTCGGACCAGGAAATGTTGGAAATGGTGGGCGCCGACCTGGCCGGCCAACTGGAACAGGTCAGCAAAAGCGTATACGCGTTCGCCCGGGATTTTGCCCTGGAGCGCGGGATAATCCTGGCGGACACCAAGATGGAGTTCGGCATGGTAGACGGCCAACTCTATCTCATCGACGAATTGCTTACCCCGGACTCCAGTAGATTTTGGGACTGCCAAGGGTACCAGCCCGGCCAGTCTCAGCCGAGCTTCGACAAGCAGTTTGTCCGCGATTGGCTTACATCCCAGGGATGGAACCAGGAGCCGCCGATACCAAATCTTCCCGACGACATCGTCTCCGCCACTTCGCAGAGATACTTGGAAGCGTTCCGAATGCTGACCGGTGATACCCTGACCTGAGCCGGTCCGGAGTCGGACACAGGAAGTCTGATTCAACTTGGTGGAAGACCCCCAGGGACTTCCAGGCCAAACATTAAATCTGGAGGAATAATCTTTGCCCGAGTCTAAAAACCGGCGCCGGCGGGGCCGTCGCGTCGGGCCCGGATCCCGGAATTCCGGAGATTTAGCCATAACCAGGCCCAGGGCCAGAAAGACCAACTACTGGTACCTGGCGGCCTCGGTTGTCATCGCGGTTCTGGTCATAGCCGGGTTCGCGGTGGGTAGCATTAACTTCGGAGGCCCCGATGCCCAAATCGGAGATCGGACTGAATACGAAGAGGGACTCGGCGTGTTCCAACCCGAAGTCAGCAAGGAACACGTTCCTTTCGGTCAACCGGTGGTTTACACATCCTTCCCTCCCACTTCCGGCGATCATTGGCCTCCCGGGGAGGAGGCCCCTTGCGGGTTTTATGAACAGGGTTTGCCGGATGAAAGGGTGGTCCATAACCTGGAGCATGGGACCATCGTAATCAGCTATAACCTGACCGATAACGATGCAATAGAAGAGCTCAAGGAAACGTTCGATGATATCGGACTGGCCCAGCTTTGGGGTGTGGCTCGATATTACGACAAGCTGCCGTCGGGCCAGGTGGCAGTGGCCGCTTGGCAGGTGTTGGACACCATGGACGGCGTAGACGCGGACCGGATCGAACGATTTTTCGAAGCCTATGCCGGGAACCTGGGGCCGGAAAAGATCCCCTGCCGCGGCGG
This sequence comes from Dehalococcoidia bacterium, assembly GCA_965226825.1. Taxonomy (GTDB): domain Bacteria; phylum Chloroflexota; class Dehalococcoidia; order Lucifugimonadales; family UBA3495; genus Io17-Chloro-G2. The sequence continues at coordinate 763,008 of CBDDED010000003.1, read as the reverse complement.
TAGCATGCAGTAGGGACGTAGACCCGAAAATGGTTCTGCGGCCATAGAAGTCCGTGGAACTGGAAGCCCCGAGAATACCCTCACACCAATTCCTGGAGGTCCCTGGAGGTTAATTGTACCTGGCCAAGGTTTACGTCACGCTAAAGCCCACGGTTAACGACCCACAGGGCCTCACGGTCTTGGGGGCGTTGCGGAACCTAGGACTGAACTCGGTGGCCGACGTTCGAGTGGGCAAATACATGGAGGTCAGAGTTGATGAGGAAGACCAGGCGGTAGCAACAGGCCTGGTGGACCGGATGTGCCGCGACCTGCTGGCAAACCCGGTCATTGAGGAATATCGGTTCGACTTGGAACAGTTCACGCCAACGACCCGGCCATAGCCAGACGACTCCATCGCTACCCACAACTTTGACGCCACGGGCCAGAGATTGCCAAGTTCCGGCCCCGGTCCGGCCCCGATTCCGATCTGAAGCCTAGTAGTCAGTCATCTCTGGAATAGTAATTTGCGCCAGGCGACACCCAGGACGCCCGAACTAAACTTCACCGCATTTGCCATTTTGATTACACTGTTGACTGACTACTAGAAACCTGAGTGACAACCGGAAAACCGGGTGACAACTGGAGACGCCGCGGTTACGATGAAGAAACCCCTCAGGGAGGCCGGAAAAAGTGGCATTTCCGTTATGTCAATCACGCCCCACCACAAGATACCGGCCCCGAAACCCTGATCCAATAACCGGCAAGAGGTGATCAGTATGAGCAGCGACGTTCACGGCACCTATGTTTACGCCAGCGCCGAAAATTCCGGCATCTACCGCCTGTCTCCCGGCAGCACTGAGTGGGAGGAGTTGACCCAGGGTCTTCCCGAAAATCCAATCGTTCCCGGGCTGGCGGTCCATCCGGAGAACCCCGAGGTGGTCTACGCCGGCACACAGGATGGACCCTATCGCAGCGTCGACCGGGGCAACCATTGGGAACGGTTGGATTACCCCAGGACCGGAGCGCCCGTCTGGACCTTCACTTTCCGCCCCGGCGACCCCAACGTCATGTACCTGGGGACCGCGCCCGGAGAAATCCACCGCAGCCTGAACGGCGGAGATTCATGGCAGAACATGAACGCCACCATGGGCTCCAATGAGTGCGCCATGTCCTTCCCCACACGGGTGATTGCCATGACCGTGGACCCCAGCGACCCCAACGACGTCTACGCCGCCCTGGAGGTTGCGGGAGTCATCCGCAGTTCCGACGGCGGGGAAAGCTGGGAGGAAATCACAGGGTCACTGGCGCCCCACGAGGGAACGTTGGACCTCCACGGCATCCAGTGCACCGCTGCATCTCCACACACCGTGTACATCACAACCAGGGTAGGTCCATTCATCGGCCGCAATCGGGGCGAGGAGTGGACCCACGTCGACTTGGGGCTGTTTTCCGAAATCACCTACACCCGCGACCTGACGGTTGCGCCCCAGGACCCAAGTGTACTTTATGTCTCGTTGGGCGCCGCCGCCCGCAGCGAACGGGGCGCTTTGTACCGCAGCCGGGACCTGTTCCGCACCTTCGAGCGTGTGGACAGCGGCTCCGACGCCCCTTCCACGATGATGGCGGTTGGGGAGGACCCGCACGCCCCAGGGCACATATTCTGCCTCACCCGTCATGGTCAGGTGTACGGCACATTGGACAACGGCGCGACTTGGTCTAACTACCAGATGCCTGAAAAAGCCCAGGAAGTCCGAGGGTTGGCTGTAGGTTAGGCAAGCCCCCAGTATCACCGCTAACGGAGCAACGAGGGTTATATAGCGAACCCGTTCATCCGGCAGGCGCCATCAATCTCCTGATACTAAGAGCCGACGTTCCAAACCGGAACGTCGGCTCTTACAACATATCCTGATGAACGGATTCAATGCGCCGTTGGCTCCAGCCAGCGGCGCCGGTTTTTCAGCTCCTGGGTTGTTCTGGACCCTGCAAGTGGGGGAACATCGCTAGCGGGGTGGCCGCCAGCAACCCGGCGTCCACCGGCAGGGTCACGCCGGAGATCCAGCGCGATTCCTCCGATGCCAGGAACGCCGCCGCCCAGGCAACATCCCAGGGTGTCCCTTCGGTGCCCAACGGTCCGGCCCGGCGTCTCAGGTCCAGCATTTCCTGGCTGGAATGCCGCGCCACCATGGGGCTGTGGATATGGCCAGGGGCTATACAGTTCACCCGCACGTTGTCACGGCCGTAGTGCACCGCCATGGATTTGCTCAGCGCGATAATCCCGCCTTTGGAAGCGGCGTAGGGATGGCTGGCGCTGCCACTGCCGGCCCGCAGACCAACAATGGAGGACAGGTTTATGATCGAACCGCCTCCCTGGTTCACCATCGGGGGAATAGCATGCTTGCTGGTGAGCATCACACTTTTGAGGTTTACGTCGATTACAGTGTCCCAAAAGTCCTCATCTACCTCGGTAACCAGACCGGGGCCGCTGATACCCACGTTGTTGACGAGGACATTCAGCTTGCCGTAGATCTCCACGGCTGCTTTCGCCATCGCCTCGCAGTCGGCGTTGCTGGTCACGTCGCCCACAAACACCGCCGCGTCGCCACCCTCTTCCCTGATGGTCGCCAGCGTGATTTCGGCGTTTTTCGCTTCCCGGTCCACCAGCAAGACCTTGGCCCCCTGCCGGGCGAAGAGTATGGAAATGGCTTGGCCGATTCCGACAAAATCGCCGCTTCCCGTCGCTCCGGCGCCAGTGACCACCGCGACTTTGTCAGCCAACCTGCTACGTTGCTCGTTCATTATTAACTTCTCCATCTCCGGTTGTCCCCAACGCAACCAGAATCGCGGATGGACTTGCCCAGGCGGCGCAGGAAAACGCAAATGGCCTGTTTTCGTGCGAAAAACAGTGGGACATTATTACAACTGGACCACCCTGCGGCCTGCTCCCGCGGTTACCGATCGCCTTGGCTCATTACTCAGGCCCTCAAATGACTCGCGATGAAACGGCACCAGTGGTCCACTGCCTCCGGCGTTGACCTGGCGTGAGGCCCCGGATAGGAAATGAGCCTTTTGTCTTCCGAGCCGATCAGGTCGAACAGGTCGCACTGGGTCTCTTTCAGATAAAGCTGGTCATCCCACTGCATGTGAAACAGTACCGGAATCTTGATCCGCGGTGCATCCCTGGTGAACCGCGGACCAGTGCTGGCCCGGGCAAGAGCTTCATCATTGCTTTGCAGCCCATTCTTGCCCAACACGGAACATCGCAGCCTTTCGCCGGCTGCGGCGGTGTAAGGGAGTCCGAAACGGGCTCCCATCGAAAATCCGATATAGGCCACCTGGTCGCCGTCAATTTGGTCCAACCGGCTTAGCTGTTCCTGGGTGGCCGTCCAATCGGCCACCATCCCGTCGATGACGTTATCCACGCCGCCGTCAGCCATCGCGGCCGCGTAATCCCCTGGGACCTCCCTGCCGCCATGGACCGGCCCGTCAATCGCAGCGAAGGCAAATTGATAGGCGCCGGCGAATCTATGGGCCAGCATCAGGGCCTCGGATACCCTTTTGTGGCTGCTGCCCTGGTGACCGAACAACACCAGCGGCAGGGGCTTTTCCACCGACTCAGGGGTCCAAAGGATTCCCGGCACCGGTTTCTTGCCGCCGGTGATAACAAACTCCCGTTCGGTTATCAGGGCTTCAGTTGAGCCCTCGTCTATCCACTCTAATGCGTAATCGGCCAAACCTTCACCTGCCTGTCATAAAAAACTTTTGCGTGCCGCAAAGAAAGGGTCTGTCTCGTTATGTAACGTGACCCTGGCTCCCGACGCGGCAACCTTGGTCCGCAAGACGTAACCGTTCAGAGTAGAGGGGACGCCCTCACCCCAGCCCTCTCCCACGGGGGAGTACTTCGATTGTCATCAAATCACCCCGTCACTGTTGCCGCTGCGGGAATCCAGTGCTCCATTTGTTACCTACTCCCGCTCCCGTCATCCTCGCCGCAGCGGGGATCCAGAGCCCTTGTTGTTATTGACACGGTTGGAGAATGGGGTTCCTGCCCCGGCTCCCGCCGCGCGTGATTGTTGCCCTAACCGTGTTGGCGCGTAGTCAGGGCTCTGGATCCCCGCTGCGGCGAGGATGACGAGGGACAATCGAAGGGCCCTGTCTCCCAAGGGGCAAGGGATTCTGCAAACCTAACCTCATCGCACAAAAACATCGCACCAAGACTGACCGGTTACGCTGGGCGATGTGGACACAAAGGGAGCCGGTTAATGGACGCTAAGTCTTTTCGCCGGACCGTTTGTAAGGCCCGGGGCTTTTCCTGAAAATGGCGCTGTTTGCCCGGGGAAAATCGGGTTTTTGCAGGCTATTGCACAAATCACACTATTTTTCACTGATTTTTTGTAGCTAGTGGCATCGTCCCAGATACGATTTTTTAACCGTGTCTTTCACTGCCATTTGATGCCGTTTAGTTCCGGCGGAGTCCGGGAGATGGCTGCCTGCGCCAACACTCCACGGCCAGGCGGCTGATGGTCAGGCATCATGGTAGATAAGGGCCGCGCGGGCTGGCAAGGGGCGGATGTCAGCCAAGGCATCGTTCGGGCTATCAAAGCAGTTGAGGGGAGCAATTGTTCAGGTTTGTTAGGCATGACGAAAGACGGTCCTCCCCTGAGATGTTCACCCATCGACGCTGAACAGTTACCGCAAGACATCTATACTTGACCGTCACGAACCGCTGGGGTCCCGCAGCCCAACTATACCAGCATGACGCCGAGAAATGGCATACGAAGTCAGGGTCTGCCCTGCCCGGCTGCGTGTCCTGCTTGCCATGAATCCTGGGAATTAGGCAGCGTGTGCCCCGATGGGCGGCAAGGGCGTTGGGTAAAGCTGGGACTTCAAAACCGGAGGTAGGCCGTTGCCGCGCCGCGAGCCAATTCCAGCAAGATTCAACGAATCGCGGACTTGCAACCTTAGCCCGTCGCTCCAAGTCGGGCAACAACGTCAGCGTCTGACAGAAGAGCCATGCTCCGCTCGGTTGGCCGCTCCAGCTAGCGACCTGAGCAATTACCAGGACTTCAGGACCGGCAGCACTTCTCGAGCGAAGAGTTTCAGGCCACGCTCTGCAACATCGAAAGGTGTGCCACCGAAGCGGAAGGCCACGTTTAACTCGAACTCACCGAGCAGGGCGCGGCGTTCCTCAAGTCCCCGCAGTATCTTGTCCGGCGTGCCCCAACTGGTCGCCTTCATAAAACCTTCGACAGCCCCTTCGAGACCGGTGGAACGCGCAATTTCAGCTTTCTGTTGATAAGCGTTGTAACCCTTCACCGACTTGAAGTGATCGCCCAGGAACTCGTAATGATGAAAGTTACTCTCGACAAATTTGCCCTGATATTGGCGCGCTTCTTCTTCACACTTGGCGAGATCGTCGCTGCAGACTACAAATTCGGTGAGCATCAGGGCGGGTGGCTCCGTGCCGTGGAATTCCCGGTGCAATGCCCGGCCGCGTTCGATACCCGGCATCCGCATTTCCCATGGTCGGTCTGCGAACATAATGATATGAGCGCCTAGCGATGCTGCCGAGAGAATAGATTCGTCGCTGGCCGCTACGGCGTAAATGCGCCCGTCGAACGAATGCTGCGGCCGGGGCCGGAGTTCCGTGCGGGGCTGCTGGTAGAAAGTCCCGTTGCCCTCGATAAACCCCGTCCTGAGGGCATCCACAATCATTGGCGCCGCTTCGTCGAAACGGTCCCGAGATTCATCCATGCTGATGCCGAAGGCTTCAAATTCGCGTCGAGCGAGGCCTCGACCGAACCCCAGCCGGAGCCGGCCGTTGCTCAACATATCAAGGACGGCAGCGTTCTCCGCCACCCGTACCGGCTCATGCCAGGGAAGGATCACGGCGGCGGTCCCCACGTCGATGTCCGGATGCTTCGCCGCAACGTGGGTCATTAGCTGGAGATTGTCCGGCACGAAGGAGTAATCGTTGAAATGATGCTCTGCGGACCAGAGGCAATCGAACCCCTCATCGGCGGCGATTTCAGCAAGGCGCAGCTCCTCCTCCCACATCTGGCCGTCCGAGCCTTCTTCCCAGCCGTAACTCGAGAAGATCATCATCATTCCGACATCCATCTAATCACTCCTTCCGGTTCATTCAGGTTTCCCTCCCGCCAAGGGCAGTGGGAGTTAAAAGCTAGGCTTGGTGGCAAAGGGGGTCAATTGCAATTCGTGAGTCCAGCAGGACCTGTCCTGAGTGTGCAGATAATAGAAAGCCTCGGCTATCTTTACGGGATTCATCAACAATTCAGGCTGCTGTTGGGCGCGCGGTAGGGCCCGTGTGCCTGGAGAATCGATTGTCCCGTCGATCACCACATTGGCAACATGCACGCCGTGCTCGGAATACTCCTCCGTCAACGCCTGCGCCAGCGTCCGCATCATCACCCTCGGATAGTACAGCGACTGCCCGGTGTACCGCTTTTTCCCCCGAAGTCCGAACGAGTTATTGGAAAAGAACACAGATCCCTCCCCACGCTCGCGCATTCCGGGCAACACCTCCTTGGCGACCAGGAAGGGTCCGCTGCTGGCGATGTGCTGCGCGGTCTCGAACATCTCGAAGGGGATGTGTTCCAGAAGCTCTTGTTCCGGCGGAAGGTCGCGGCCCTCCAGATAGCCCGCGTTGTAGACCAGAACGTTGGGGTCGGCCGCCTCGTCCCGGATCTGGGCAAACGCCGTCGATATGGACTCGCGGGAAGCGAGGTCCAGCTCGACAATCATGCTTTCGCCGCCTTGTTCCCGGATCGCTTCCTCCAACGGTGCGGCGTTGGGGGTATTGCGGGTGGTTAACACGGTGAGGAAGCCCTCTTTCGCAAACTTTAGGGAGATGGCTCCCCCTACCCCCCAGCGGACGCCGACGGGCAGGTCGCTGTCATCGACTGCCCTGCCGTGGGCTAAATGGGTGTTGCGGCCGTCTGCCTGCCACTTGGATGTCGCCCCAATCACGACGGCGACCGGTTTTCGGGTTGCGTTCATGTGGGATTCCTTTTCTAAAAGTGTCGACTGCCCGCCGTCACGGCAATTAGGACCCGCGGACGGCAATCATCCCAACCACGGGCACCGTCCCCCAGGAGGAGGCTCATGCGTACCATAGGTTTCGGATAGTATAGCAACTTTCCCGTGTACCGTGTCTCCCGGCCAGGACGCCGATTGACGGACGTCCCCAGCTACAGCTTGGAGTCGGACGGTCATCGGCAAGACCGGATATAACGTCGCGGTAGGTCAGCTATTCCTCAGGTTGCGTCGTAGTAACCTGTGCGATTGCGGGCCATTCCTGCTCCTCAGTAGACATGGCCAACAGGGCAACGGTCCACTCCAGAGCATCGAGGGATGGCGGAGAATAGCGGTTTGAAGCCCGAAGACTGATAAGGAACCCCCGGCCCCCGTCACGGAAAAGGCCAGCGTCGGAAACCACATTGACGACCATAATTTTTGCGGCGCCCCCAGGGTGAGGCCGTCAATTGGTATCCGCAAGTGCTACTTGGTGGACCCAAGTGTACCGTATTGCGAACTTTTCGCTGGGAGTCCCGATATAGTTGGACTAGCCTTCTTCTCCGGTAAGTTTAGAGGATCTCACTAAACTCTCATTTCCGCCGGTCCAGTCTCTGCGGAGCAGGTCAATTCCGGCGAGTCCCCTGCCGCTCCCGGTCCACCCCCGTCTGTCTCCTCATGCGTTCGAACCGGGTGATGAGACTGACGCACAACACAAGGGCGCACATCTTCCCCAACCTGCCCAGCAGCACCTTCTCACCGCCCGCGCCTACGTCTGGACCGGCGCCCGCCGTCAAGCCCACGAGGGCATAAGCGACGGCGGTCACCGTCGTCCAGGCCAGACCGAGACCCTCGCGACATAGGGCACTACATCCGGGCCGGCCCAGATGGCCGGTGAAAACCGATTTGCTACGGCTCCCAGGTCAGCCTTGGGCAAGTCCAGGCTCCCATTCCAGGGTTACGGGCTTGGATTCGCTTTTCCCATCACGGATTGAATACGTCCGCCTATACCCGCGAGATGATAGCGGCGTTTACCACCGACAATTTACATCAATTGCTCAGTCGACTACGTGATCACATTGTACCAATGTGACTGGGCAATGTGCTGTCTCAAAATGAGTAAAAGACAAAGGCCATTTTTGTCATTTTCATCTTTCGAAACGCCGAAGGAGAGTGCAACACTCTTGAGTAACCTGGCCGCCAGGGGAGGGCGGTTTCGTTTGGCACGCAACGACGCAAAAGTGCCCCGGAGCGATTGGGCGGACCTGCCCTCTACGTCAACGCCGATAGGCTGGTCCGACATCAGGACGAGAGATTCTTAAGAGACGCAAGCCACGGTGGGCGCCCGGCTATCCCACGAAGACATGAACCCGGAAACAGGTGAGATCGAGCACGGCGCCGGTGGGGAAGCCGACGCCCGCGGCGTTCCGCTTCCTCTTCGACGCCAATCAGCCGGCTCAGTTTCGGCGGCATGCCGCACCGGGTCTCCGCCGGGAGTCCGGCAACGACGACCATCACAGCCGGCACACCGAACATAATTCAGGACCATACAGGTGGAGTGAAATGAGAAAGCTGGTTGTCCTGCTGGCCATAGCTGCCCTTGTATCAAGCGTGACGGCGGCCCTGGCCGGATGCGGACCGTCTGCACCGAGGGTTGAAGACGGGCGACAAGCCGAGCGACGCCTTGTTGCAGCTCCCGCGCAGACCGCATCGCCACTCTTGAAGCCCGCCGCCGCCGAATCTACTCCTCTGGTGGATGACTCCGTGTCAACACCGACTCCCGCGCCGTCTGCCGGCGACGGGATTGAATTTGCGCCCATCGACTCTTTCGGGACGTCCAAGAAGCAGGAATCCATAGGGGTGGTTGATCCGGATTCTTACCGGAAGGGCGGCCCCGGCGCCGCCGGCCCTGTCCAGGGTGACCCCCACACTTGGCAGGACGGCGACAGGGCAATGACGGTGAAGCTTCAGACAGACCTGGTGGTCGAGAAAGACTCCGGCGGACTGCCCCGTGACGTCGTTCCATCCGACGAGGGTGGAACCAACGTTGTCAGGAGCGCGGATGGGCAATCGAAGAGTGATACCCTGCCCGTCTTTCGCTCGGAGTCCGGTGGGCTGATGACCCTCCCCGGCGGCGTTCTGCTGGTGCTCAACTCTGAATGGAGCCAGGCGGAAACAAACGCCTTTTTCTCCAACAACGGGATCAAGATAGCCCGAGTGTCGGAGTTGGACTACGCCGCCAACGGCTTCTTCGTTGAAGCTGAACCGGGGTTTCCCTCGCTGGACCTCGCCAACGCCCTGGCAGTGCAGGAAGGTGTGGAAATCTCCAGTCCCAACTGGGGAAGAGAAGCCACCCCGAAGTGATAGTTGCCTGTGAATTCCACGGGTTGTTGTGATCCGCTGTTCCCATGAACGCTAACGTCTCTTCGGAGTCATCTATCCCATGATCAGGATGTTCAGGCCCACCAGACTGCTGACGGCGGCGGGCTGTGCCCTGCTCTGCCTGGTGCTGGCCCTGGGCTACGCCAGCGCGCAGTCTACTCCTGCCGCGCCTACTATCGACTCCGTATCCCCTGGCGATACCGCACTCACGGTGGCCTGGACCGCTCCCGCCGGCGCAACCGGCGTCACGGCCTACGACGTGCGTCACATCAAGACCAGCGCGGATGAGACGGCGGACTCCAACTGGACTGTGGCAGACGACTCCTGGACATCCGGCTCGCTGCAATACACCTTAACCATGCTGGAAAATGGGACACAGTACGACGTTCAGGTACGGGCGGTAAATTCCAACGGAGACGGAACCTGGTCAGACACCAAGACCGGTACGCCGGCCTTGCCCGCTCCCACTATAGATTCCGTGCGTCCCGACGACCGCGCGGTGCTGGTTTCCTGGAGCGCTCCCACCGGCATCACTACCGGAGTCGCGGCTTACGACGTCCGCTACATTGAGACCAGCGAGGATGAGACGGTGGACGCCAACTGGGGTGTGGAGGATGACGCCTGGAAAGAGGGCGGCGGCAGCCTGACCTACGCCGTCACCGGCCTGACCAACGGCACGGAGTACGACGTGCAGGTGCGCGCGGTGGACGTTGACGATGTCGACGGCGCCTGGTCCGACACAACCAGCGCAACTCCTTCGGACCACGGCGACACTCGCGCCGACGCCACAAGCGTTACCGCAGGCGCCAGGGTGTGGGGAGCCATTGACCCCACCAACGACGTGGACTATTTCAGACTTAGTGTGCCAAGAACAGCCGACTACTGGATATACACCCTGGGCGACCTGGATACCGTGGGAGATCTGCAGAACAGCGACGGCATGTCCATCGAGAGCAGCGATAGAGGAGGTGTGCTGCCCAACCCGGACAACTTCTTCCTGTGGCAAAGACTCCGGTCCGGGACGCACTACATCAAGATAACCGGATACGGACCTACTGACGAACCATATGTCCTTAGGATCAGGGAGTTTAGGGACACAACTTCAAGGAGAAACGCGGCCACTCTGAATATCAACGGCTCCGCAAGCGACACCATAGACCCGGAAGACTACGAAGACTACTTCAAGCTGGAGCTTTCCGAGACAACGGAAGTCGCCATTCGCACATCCGCGTTCCCTGACACCGTAGGTGAGTTGCAAAGGAGCAACGGCACGGTGATAGCATACAACGATGACGGCTATCTCCCTGGCCGCGTGAAGAACTTTCTCATCCGGGAGAACCTAAACGCCGGGGTGTACTACGTCAAGGTCAACTCTCACAATGGGGAATCCAGTGGGCCATATACAGTATATGCGACGGCTATAACCGAGCTGGGCAGCACCGTAGCGGACGCTCAGCCGCTGCCACTCGGCGGCACGGCAGGCGGAATTATAGAACCGGCCGGCGACGAGGACTACTTCAGCATAACCCTCTCTGAGACCACCTACGTATTGCTAGGGGCTGCAAGCCAGGACATTGATACCGATGGGACGCTGCGCGACGATAGCATGAATCCGGTACAGGGGGACCCAATCGATTCTTACGATGGGTTTCACTTTCAGGGTCGCCTCGATGCTGGGACCTACTACGTCAAAGTGGCCGGTAACGAGGCGACAGACACCGGGCGCTATACCATCCGAGCCATTGAAGACCCCGTGTACGCCTCTTTCGCAAACCGCTGTTCCATCATTTCCAGGAGCGCAGGCATAAGCGACCCGCTCTACGGATGCCAGTGGCACCTGAACAACGACAACCAGTTTCGCAACAGCGCCGGTCAAGATATCAGGGTCGAGGAGGTGTGGCCCACATACAAAGGCTCGGGCATCAACGTGGCGGTGGTGGACAATGGTATGCACCACCAGCACGAGGACCTGACCGATAACGTCCTCACCTCATTCAATCACAACTATCACCCCAACCTGACCGACATATACTATCCCCTCGGGAACCATGGCACCGCCGTGGCCGGTCTTATCGCTGCGAAGGACAACAACCTCGGTATGCGCGGCGTAGCGCCCGAGGCCAAGATATACGGATACAATCTTCTTAGGAGATTTACCTCCGCCAATACAGCAGATGTCGCGTCTCGCAACGCGGCAACTACGGCCATATCCAACAACAGCTGGGGGCCTGGGGCTTCCAGCCTCCCGGAACATGCCACTGAATTATGGGAAACTGCGGTCAAGGACGGCGTCACCACCGGATACGGCGGAAAAGGCGTTTTCTACGTCTGGACTGCCGGCAACGGAGGTCACAGAGACTACTCCAATCTGAACGAGTTAGCGAACTTCTATGCCGTCACGGCCGTCTGCGCCGTCGGCCACGACGACAAACGCAGTGAATACTCGGAATTAGGCTCGAATCTGTGGGTGTGCGGGCCGTCCAACAGCAAGAGAGTGGGCCATCCCGGAATAGCCACCACCGACAACGGGCACCGGTATATGGGCAGTTTTGGAGGCACCAGCGCCGCCGCCCCCATAGTTTCAGGCGTGGTAGCACTGGTTCGAGAGGCAAACACCGCGTTGACCTGGCGGGACGTCAAGCTCATCCTGGCGGCCTCCGCCCGCAAGGTCGATCCGGACAACACCGGCTGGGCGGACGGAGCTTTCAAATACGGGTCGACCACTGATCTCTACAACTTCAACCACGAGTACGGCTTCGGCATGGTGGACGCCAAGGCGGCCGTGGACCTGGCTCCGGGTTGGACCAACGTCGGCGACTTGAGGGGAATCACCGCTGAGTCCAGCGTCATCAACCTGCCAATCCCCGACCTGCCGTTCTCCGGAACGCCCACCACCGTAACCACCAGCCTGAACGTAGACCCATACGTGGAGTTCGTCGAGTTTGTGGAGGTCAACGCCCACTTCGACCACTCTGCCTTCCGGGACCTTACCGTCGAGTTGGTCTCGCCCTCAGGGACCGTTTCAACGCTGTCCAATACCGCCTTGATAGGAGGGGCGTTGACCACCGCATTCCGTTTCGGCTCGGCACGCCACCTGGGCGAGGACCCGGCCGGCGAATGGACCCTTCGGATCAAGGACGCTCAGAGGGGCCGTTATGGTGTTCTCCGCTCGTGGGGCCTCACCATCTACGGTCATGGCTCCATTCCGGGCGCGCCGGATATCAACACTGTGACCCCGGGAGGCGGCACTCTCGTGGTTAACTGGAACGCGCCGACCGACACCGGGGAGACGGCCATTACCTCCTACGACCTGCGCTACATTCGAGACGATGCTACCGACAAGAGCGATGGCAACTGGTCTGTGGAGACGGATGCGGGGACGCCGAGCAACCGGAGCTACACCATAACCGGCCTGCGAGGCGGAGTGAAGTACGAAATCCAACTGCGGGCCCACAACGGTTCCGGACTCGGCCCCTGGTCCCAAATGGAAGCTGACGAGCCCACCACGGTCGCTCCGTCGGCGCCATCCATTACCAGCGTCACTCGCGGCGATAGGACCCTGGCTGTCGTCTGGACTGCCCCCGCTGACACGGGTGGCGGGGTCATCACCGCCTACGACGTGCGCTACATCGAAACCAGCGCCGACGAGACTGTGGACTCCAACTGGACGGTGCGGGACAACGCCTGGAGAAGCGGCGACCTGCGATATGCCATCCCCAATCTCACAAACGCGACGGAGTACGACGTACAGGTGCGGGCCGTCAACTCCGCCGGGGATGGAGCATGGTCCGGCACAGAGACCGGCACACCTCGGCCGGATGATATTCCCATAACCCTGCAATGGGAAGAGACTTCTTTGGAGGTGGCGGAGGACGCCGGGAGCGTAGTCCTCAGAGCAGTCTTCACAACGACACTTGACACGGCGCCGCAGGGTGACTTCACCTTCGATGTGATTCTGACCACCACCGATAGCGGCGCGACCCAGGACGACGACTATACGGCTCCGCCTTCGTCCGCTACCTTTGCCGCGATCGACTTCAGCCAGACCGACGTGAACGGCCAGCATCGGTACCGCGCGACCAGGGATTTCAGCGCCGCCATCATAGACGACGCGATGGACGAATCGGACGAAGCCTTCCGCGTGAGGCTGGCCTACGCGACTCCCGGCCTCACGCATCTCCAGGGAAGCCCCGCCACGGCAGTCGTGACTATCCAGGACAACGAACACGTGCCGGTGACCATAAGTTGGGAACAGTCTGACGTAACCGTCGGTGAGGACGCCGGAAGCACCACACTGCGCGCCTACGCCGTCACCACGGTGGACAAGCGGCCTGAAGACAGGTTCTCCTTCGACGCCTCCATCTCTACGTCTGACGACAGCGCGGCCCAGCCCGGCGACTATACGCAGGTGGACGATACGGTCATTTTCAACCGGAGCGACTTTAGCCGGGCGACCGTCAACGGCAGGCGAGTTTACCGGGCGGTAAAACAAATCGCGGTCCATGTCGTGGACGATACCGAAGACGAACCAAGAGAGACGTTCACGGCAACCCTGACCTACTCAGACCCCACCTTGCCCCATCTCCTAGGCGGTGCTACAACGGCCACGGTTACCATCATCGACGACGATGCCCCGATGGTGTCAGGTAACGTCGCGACGAATTACGCGGAGAATGGTTCGGAGGCGGTAGCCATCTACACCGCAACCAACCCGCAGGACCCCGTCATCACCTGGTCGCTGTCCGGAAACGATCGCCGCGAGTTCTCAATCATCAGCACGGGGTTGCTCAACTTCGATACCCCGCCCGATTACGAGAACCCGGCGGACCACGACGCCGACAACATATATCGGGTAACGGTTCAGGCCTCCCACGGGATCGCCACCGGCATGCTGGCGGTGACCATCACCGTAACCGACGGGAACGATGACGGGGAGGTGACCCTGTCGCCGGCGCAGCCCCGGGTTGCCGCCCGCCTTAGCGCTAACCTCACCGACCCCGACGGAAACATCTCCGGCGAGAGATGGGAGTGGCATAGTTCTCAAGACCAGGCCATCTGGAGCCCTATCGGAGTGGCCAATTCAAACAGCTATACCCCCGTTGATAGCAACGTGGGAAGATTCCTTCGCGCCAGGGTCTTCTACACGGACCCACACGGTAGCGACCAGGCGGAGGCAGTATCGACCAACGCGGTGCGGGTGGCGGCGACAAACCGGAGCCCTGCGTTCACCGACGGCGCCAGTACAACCCGTTCCGTGCCCGAAAATACGCCCGCGGGCGACGGCATCGGCGATCCAATCACGGCCAGTGACCCCAACGGCGACCGTCTGACCTATTTCCTGGGCGGAACCGACGCCGCTTCCTTCGGCATCGTGGCTTCCTCAGGCCAGTTGCATACCAATGCCGCCCTGAATTACGAGGCCAAGACCAGCTACGCCGTGACCGTGTCGGTCCGCGACGGCAGGGACCCCGTGGGAAATGCTGACTCGAGGACCGACGACACCATCAGCGTGACCATCAACGTCACCGACGTGAACGAGACCCCGCCAAGGACTGCCAGGAGGATTGGAGGTGGCGGCGGCGGCGGAGGTGGCGGCGGCGGTGGCAGCATCGTTCCGAGCCGGCCTCCCGCGTTCATCACCGGCGCCAGGACGGCCATCACGATAACCGGAAACTTGCCGTCGGGGGCCAACGCCGGCCGGCCGGTCGCAGCGGCGGACGCCACCAACTACGGGCTGACCTACTCCCTGGGCGGCCCCGACGCCGCGTTCTTCACCATCGACCAGGCCACCGGACAGATCAGGGTGGCGCCCAGAACAACCCTGGACTACCGGGAGCGCAGGAACACCTACACGGTAGACGTAACCGCCAGGAACATATTCGGCGCAACCGCCATCACCAGGGTGACCATCACCGTCACCAGCGCCGCCCTGGGGAGCCTCGGCAGCAGGTACGACGCGGACAACAACGAGGTCATCGACTTGGAGGAAGTTCTCCCGGCGATCGCAGACTACTTCAATGACCGTATCAGCCTGGAAGACCTTCTTGAAGTCATCAGGCTATACTTTTCCAGTTGATCCAAAGCGTCCAATTGTATCTGGACCTCCCAGCGAAAAGTTCGCAATACGGTCTGCTCAGAAACTATATTAAAAGTCCAGGGCAATCGCATTTACGATGCCAATACTCGGGTGACCCCCCACGCGTCATTCTCGCCGCAGCGGGAATCCAGAGCCCCTTCCCACATCCAAATACGTGGGGCAATGCAAGGGTGGTCCACACGGGACCGGTCTGCTTGGCTGAAAGGTGAGGCGTCCTGCGTATCCTGACCAAGACCATTGAGACAAAGGGCTGTGGATTCCCGCTGCGGCGAGAAAGACGGGGGTGGGGTTGTGCCCCCGTCCTAACTTCTCCAAGCCGCGGGAAGGAGGACATTTCGGACGCACTTGCCCCAGTTTGTAATGCGATTGCCCTGACTTTTGATATAGATTCTAAACCAGCTTTCTACCAGGTTCTACAGATCGAATGAGTGAGGTTGCTCCCTACAAACACCGCTCCGCCTCGGAACGGACGTAGTCCCGCAACTGCTGGGGCAGCCCGGCTGCCTCGGCGGCCTGGGCGTTTTCCTGGATGCGCTCGGGGCGGGAGGTAGTGGGTATGGCCGAACTCACCCGGCGGTCAGAAATGATCCAGGCCAGCAGGGCCTGGGCCCAGGTGTTGATGCCGTAGTCCCGCAGCGGCGTCAGGTCGGGCTGCTGCTTCAGGTCCAGGACGTAGCGGCCCTTCTGCAGCGGCTCCATCACCAGGATGCCGGTGCCCAGTTCCCCGGCCAGGGGCAGCAGTTCGTCTTCAACGGCTCGGTTCATCACGTTGTAGGGAATCTGGACGGCGTCCACCCGACCCTGGCGCATCAGGTCCATAATGGTTGGGTATGCATCGGGCACCATGGCGGACACGCCCAGCATGCCGATTTTGCCCTCGCCCCTAAGCCGCTCCAGTGTGGGGATGTGAGTCTGCCAGTCGATCATGTTGTGGATTTGGAAGAGGTCTATGTAGTGGGTCTTCAGCAGTTCGAAGGAGCGGGCAATCTGGGCCTCGCCGGCCTCCTTACCTTCGGTGCGCACCTTGGTGGCGATGTAGAACCGGTCCCGAAGGTCCCCGGTGATCTCCCCCACGACCTGCTCCGCGTGGCCGTACCAGGAAGCGGTGTCGATCAGGTTTACGTCGCTGTCCAGGCAGTTATCCAAGATTTGTCGTCGGACGGCAATCTCATCGTCGCCGGTAACATCGAAAGTTCGTAAGGTTCCCAGGCCAATGGCTGAAACGTCCAGGTTGCCAAGTTTGCGGTATTCCATCTTTTGTTGACCTCGCCCAAGTGTCTAATTCAAAGAACGATATACAGGATACGCAGGATAAGAAACTTTGATAAGGTGGCAACAATCCCTGGCAGGGCAATCCCGTCTTATCGGACCACCGCTCGCGGAACCGCCAGTCGGCTGAGAAAACCCGAGTGCGGTTATTCTCCTGGCCGCAGACGAACACCGTGCCTTGCTCGTCCACAAGCAAGCGGTGGGGCGGGTGGAACTGTTTCGGCCCCTCCTTGCCCGGGCTCGCCCCAAGACGAAATAAACCGGCCATCCCCGGAAGCGATGCAGCCGGGCGTTGCGGTATCCGTCGGAGACGTTGATGTCGCCGGTATGAGATGGCGCCAGCTCGGAGGGGTAGTTGTACGTGCCGTGGGCAGCTTGGCCCGGTTCTCGATAAGTTGGTAGGTATGCTATCCGATTCCTACGGTGTCGTCTTGTTTCCGACCTCTCTACTTGGCCAACAGACCATCTGAATCATCCGTAGGATTGGACATGGTCTTTCCGGCGAAAGCCGGAATCGGGAATTCACGACGGTCTGGGCGGCTCTGCCATCATCCCAACCTTCTCATCTAAAGGGAGAATGGCCCTGCCAGGCATCTTCTTAGCCGAAGAAGCCTTCCTGAATGTGTTCCCGTATGACGCTGGCGACTAACTCCGGGCGTTGCAGGGGAACGTCGTGGACGCTGTCTTCCAACCAGACAACCTTGCTCCGTTGCATGGACCCGGCGGCAGCGGCGACGCCAGCTTCCTTGCGCTCCAGTCGTTCCATTTCTGCGGGGTTGGTGCCCTGCCGGGCGGGCAGGATTAGCACCGGACATTCCAACCGGGGGTACAGTTGGGGAGGGTGGTGATCCCACAGGGCTTCGATGATTCTTATGTGGTTCTCGCGGCTGAGCTGAGGACGGATTGTATTGTCCTCAAGTACGGCAAAGTTGGCGAGAACAGCTTCCTCCACCCGGGGCGTCATCATGCGGGCCTGGTTGCCGTTGCGGACCCGCTCCAGAAACTGGTCCACTGTCATGCCGGTGAGCACGGGAGGGGCCATCTGCACCCGGGCTTCCTCCAGGGACGGGTAACGGGCCGAAGGTTCGACCATGCCGCCATCAACGAAGCACAACCCGCTGGCTGCCGGCGGGTAAGCCACGGAGAACTCGAGGGCCACGTCGCCGCCCCAGGAGTGCCCGGCTATTATGGGCCGGTCCAATCCCATTCCCTCGATGAACCCCAGCAAGTCATCGGCTACAGAAGCGAAGTCGTAGCGATCTTCGGGTTTGGCGCTCTCGCCGTGACCCCGCTGGTCCAGGGCCACCACGGAGTAGTCCTCGGACAGGATGGGAGCCACCAGGTCCCAGATATGGCAGGTCGAGGCCAAACCGTGCAAGAGCACCAAGGAGCGACCGGAGCCGCCCCAGTCCCGGTAGTGGAAATCCAGACCGTTGACGGTTATCCGTTTGTCTTGGGTGTATTGGGACAAGGATGTTCCTCCCGGATAACGTTGCAAATTTTCAGTGATGGGCTATAAAAAGTGGTGCTGGCGCGAGCCAATTGCGTTTGATTGTTGGGAGCCCCGGCGTTTCACTCTATAGTGTAGGACAAGGACCGTTTTCCCAGTATACGTTATACGCCAAACGTACCGCCGTCCCTGAAGCGTATACGGCCCCTGTTTACGTTCAGAGTTCTCCGCCGGGGTTTACCTCGTAGATGGCCCCGGAACTCGTTGACTTTCACGTCTCGTCAAGGGCTCACTGCTCTACAGTTGGCTACTGGCGGGTCTGTCAGGCAATCCGGCCATGCGGGAAATATGTGGTAACAAGGCAGGCGGGCCCCCTCCAATGGTGGGACCAGATCTCCTGCCTATTCTCGCGTTATGTTCACCCAGACATCGGCAGGGGGAGTCCCTCACCGTGACCGCCCGTGCCCTCAAATAGTTGTCTAATCAATGGAGACGTGTTGGCGAATATCGAAAGGGTTCTGGGTTTTGCAATGCACACAAGGACTCTATTCGCCTCCATCACGATTCTCCTCCTCTTAATCGCTGCACCCTTGGCTATAGTTCAGGCAGATGAGCCGGTCGAAGGCTTGGACACGGCGCAGCGGGACGACGTGGTTGAGGAAGAAAGCGGCGCTTCCGAGGTGGTGGATCAGGATACTGAAGGGCTGCTCCCGGGCTTGGACACGGCGCAGCGCGACGACGTGGTTGGGGAAGAAAGCGGCGCTTCCGAGGTGGTGGATCAGGATACTGAAGGGCTGTTCCCGGGCTTGGACACGGCGCAGCGCGACGACGTGGTTGGGGAAGAAAGCGGCGCTTCCGAGGTGGTGGATCAGGATACTGAAGGGCTGCTCCCGGGCTTGGACACGGCGCAGCGCGACGACGTGGTTGGGGAAGAAAGCGGCGCTTCCGAGGTGGTGGATCAGGATACTGAAGGGCTGTTCCCGGGCTTGGACACGGCGCAGCGCGACGACGTGGTTGGGGAAGAAAGCGGCGCTTCCGAGGTGGTGGATCAGGATACTGAAGGGCTGCTCCCGGGCTTGGACACGGCGCAGCGCGACGACGTGGTTGGGGAAGAAAGCGGCGCTTCCGAGGTGGTGGATCAGGATACTGAAGGGCTGCTCCTGGATGTGGACGCGGCAGTGCGCGACGACGTGGTTTACGAAGGAGAAGGCGCGACCGGGAGCGCGGGGGATGCTCCGGCCCCGGCGGGACTCCTGGTAACCTCGGACACCAAGGATAGCGTCAGCCTGAGTTGGGATGGGGCACCCGGCGCAGACAGTTACAAGGTCGAGTACCGGAGGAGCGGCTCTGTCAACTGGCTCCGAGTCGGCTACGCCTACTCAAGCAGGTCCTATATGGTGAACCGGTTGGACTGCAATGTGAGCTACGAGTTCCGGGCCCTGGCGCGGGGCGACGGCAGCACCTACTCTCTAACTTATGTCGACCCATCATCGAGTGTGTCGGAGACGACCGCCGCATGTGTGGCACTGGCCACGACGGGACCGGGGACAACGTCGGACACCGAGGATAGCGTCAGCCTGAGTTGGAATGCTGTACCCGAGGCAAGCAGTTACGAGGTCGAGTACCGGATGACCGGCTCCATCAGTTGGTTCCTTCCCCGCTAAACGTACTCAAACACGTCCAATACGGTGGACCGGTTGGAAGACAACACGAGCGGCGGATTTCACAGGGCAATCGCATTACAAACTGCGGCTAGTATGTCCGAAATGTCCTCCTTCCCTCAGCCAGGAGAAGTCAGGACGGAAGCGCGACCCCACCCCCATCTTTCTCGCCGCCGCGGGAATCCAGAGCCCTTTATCTCAATTGACTTGGTCGGGATATACAGGACGCCTCCCCTCTCAGCCAAGGATACCGGTCCAGTGTGGACCACTCCTGCATTGTCCCACGTATTTGGATGTGGGAAAGGGCTCTGGATTCCCGCTGCGGCGAGAAAGACGGGGGTGGTCTTCCAAGACCACGTATGAAAGATGAAAATAGCCAATTTTCATGGCAATGACGGTTGGTGGTCACCCGGGTGTCGGCGTTGTAAATGCGATTGCCCTGCCTTTTCACTCTCAAGGCGGGCGACCATTTCGCCGCTCCAGTGGTACGTTTAGTCCCCGCTATTGACATTTCGGTAATACGTCGGCAGGTTGAATTTCGCCACAAGAGTCACATTACCGGATAACCCGGCGTTGTAATATTAGTGACCCGATCGCACCAAATCGGCGATCCGTTCGCCGAGCATCAACACCGCCGGGTTGATGGGCGCGCGCACCAGATCCGGCATTATGGATGCATCCGCCACCCGCAGGCCCTCCAGTCCATACACCCGACCGTACTGGTCTACCACAGCTGTCTTGTCCGATGATGGCCCCATCTTGCAGGTTCCGGATATGTGGGAGAAGGTTACCGCCTCCCGCAACATCCAGGCGTCCAGCGCCTCGTCCGAGGCCAAGTCGGGGTCGGAGGGCTCCAGGCGGTCTCCCAGCAACTCCTTCAGCCCGTCGTGTTGGGCCAACTGCAGGGCCTGCCGAACCCCGTGGCGCAAGCGCTGCCGGTCGAAGGGTTCACTCAGATAGTTGTAGTCCAACCAAGGCTGAACGTTGGGGTCGGTCGATCTCGGCTTTAACTCGCCGCGGCTGGCTGGACGCAACAGGGCAACCATCATCTCAGCCAGGTCGGGACCGGAATCCTCAATTTCACCGTCGTTTGGGACCTTCAGGGTCCTGACTCGCGGCGTGACGAATGCGGAGAGTCCGATGGACAGGTCGTTCCGATATTCCGAGTCCGCCGCGTTGAAACGCAGACTGACGCCGCCCCTGGCTGGGGAATCACCCCTGGGGTAACCGTCCCTGATTCGCCAGGTCACGTACAGCTTGGGATGGTCCTTGAGATTCTGCCCTACCCCAGGCGAGTCCAGCACCACCGGGATTCCCAGTGCTTCCAGGTCCTCCGGCCGCCCAACCCCCGACAGCATCAGCAACTGAGGGGAACCGATGGCCCCTGCGCTCAGGATGATCTGGTCTCCCTCGACAGTGAATGTCTCACCACCGCTCTCGACCAGAGCGCCGGTAGCCCGCTTGCCCTGGAATAGCAGTTGGTGCACGGTGCTGTTGGGGCGGATAGTGAGATTCATCCGGTGCCTGGAAGGTTCCAGGTAACCCAAGGCGGTGCTGAAGCGAACCCGGTTATGGTTGTTGGTAATACCGGGTCCGACACCGGTGGCGTCCGGGCTGTTGTGGTCCGGACAATCGGGAAATCCGGCTGCCCGGCAGGCGTTGTAAAAAGCCCTCTGCGCCGGATTCCAGTCTTCCCTACGGGAGTGGTGAACGAAGATAGGGCCGTCGGCGCCATGAAAGTCGTCGTGGTAGTCCACATCGGTCTCAATTTTCCTGAAATAGGGCAAGACCTCTTGGAAACTCCAGCGGTCGTTGCCCAAAGCGGCCCAGTGGTCAAAGTCTTCCGGAACCCCACGAAAGAAGGCCGATGTGTTAATGGCGCTGGACCCGCCGGTAACCTTGCCCCGGGGCACCGGCATGTCCGGAAACATCTCAGTGGCGCGCCCAACATACTGCCAGTTGTGACGACTATCCAACAGGGAAATTGGGTGACCGCCAGATGTGCGCAGAGCGGGAGCGTTCCCGCCGGTGTTGTATCCGAACTTGATATCATCTGGAAGGTGCTGAAATTGAGGATAGTCCGGGCCCGCCTCCAGCAGCAGCACTGATACACCAGGGTCCTCCGAAATCCGGGCTGCCAGGATGCTGCCGGCGGAACCGGCGCCAACGATAACGAAGTCGTACCTCATACTTCTCCTAAGCAGCAGGTTCCGTACCAATCTGCCAATGCGATAGCCAGGCCCGAACAGATTCTTCTGGGCAGTATAGGCAGGTTTCAAACCTGCCCCTGCGTTAAGACAGGACCCGGTCTTGGGCCGGAGAATACCTCTAGCTTCCCTATATTACAACGACGGCTTAGGGAGGGGCGTCGGCGGCTGCATATGAGGTGGCGATTCGTTTATCGTGGCAGAACCAGACCCACCCGTTGCGGTATTGGACACCGTCCAGCCATAGCAGCAGCACTGGGGCCCAAGTCAGTCCCGTGGCAGAGTCACACGCACCACACGGTATACCTGGGCCTCCATTGGCTCTCCGCATGGCAGTCGGCAGACTTGTACGAGCCCATCTTCTACCGTCACCAGGTGTCGAGCTACGTCATCACCAGCAACTGGGGCGTGGAGGAAGGGCTGAGCATCTTCGACTATCCCATCCTGGTCTACAGCGCCCTGGACAGGCTGGCCAATGTCAGGGACCAGATAGTGATCGAGGGAGCAGGCTACCGGGAAAGGCTGTTCCCGCACCGGAGTTGCGGGGTCTGGCAGGGTCTTTCTATTGTCCCCCGTCATTCCCGCCGCAGCGGGAATCCAGAGCCCTGATTATGTACCAAGACGGTTATCCCAACTAACACGCGCCGGTTGGACAGGTTGACGTCCCAACTGGAACATTCCTGCAGACACGAACCAGGTTGGATGGGAAAAGGGCTCTGGATTCCCGTTGCGACGAGAATAACGGGAAGTAGAGATCCAAATGGGCTCCAGATTCCCGCTGTGGCAAGAGTGGCGGGGGATTCGAAGATAATCGAAAGACCCTGGGGGTCTGGAGAAGGTGATTGACTCGTTAACTGCAACCTGATACAAGACCGAATCACTCGCGCCCAGGTCCACCACCAAGTGGGTCTTGCCCACGCCAGAAGGTCCTGGGATCAGGATGTTCCCACCTCGGCTACCGGACGGGTCCCCAGCTGGAGATTCCTGCCCCTAATAACACCGCGTCTGCCTTTCCCCTGATTTTTCTATTCGAGCAGAGTGAGGAGAGGGGCCAGGCAAAAGAGTGGAAGCATTGGCAAGCTTGGAACCTTCGATGTCTTAACCCGAAGGAAGGGTCAAACCCTTTGACGAGTCGGCGCCATCCTACGAAGAAAAGTTGTCAGCACTGGAATTAGCTTCATTGGAAAAGGACGGGGAACGATATGGGTGCAACCCAAGCTTTAGCTCAGTTTATCGCGGATACGGAATATGACTCCCTCCCTGCGCCGGTGGTCGAAGCAGCCAAGATAGCCATTATGGACGGCGTCGCCAACATGGCGGCCGGCTCTGTGCAGGAACTGGCCGACATCATTGGCCGTTATGTCAGAGACAGCGGGGGAGCGTCCCAAGCCTCGGTAGTGGGCTGGGGCTACCAGACTAATCCTCCGGCGGCGGCATTCGCCAACGGGGTCTTCGGCCACTGCCTGGACTACGAAATCCAGGGGTTCCCGCCCACTCACGGCACCTCATCGTGCCTGCCGGCTGCCCTGGCGCTGGGGGAGCAGCATCAAGTCTCCGGGAAGAACATCATCAGCGCCTACGTGTTGGGATGGGAAATCCAGGGGCGGCTGCGGGCTGCTTCTGCCCACGCCACAGCTCCAGGGTACCATCCCCCTGGTTTGGTAGGTCCCTTGGGCGCCGCCGCTGCGGCGGCCAAGACCCTCGGGCTGGATGGCGGGCAAACCCTGGTGGCCTTGGGCATTGCCGCCTCCCGCACCGGAGGCCTCACCGCCAACACCGGAACCATGGTCAAGTCCACCCATCCCGGCAACGCCGCTCGCATGGGCGCCGAGGCAGCCATCCTGGCCGGAATGGGTTACACCGCCAGCGACGAGGCGCTGGAATCGCCGGTAGGATATGCTGCAGCCCTGTTCGGTGGTAATTTCAACTGGGATGCCGTCACCGGAGGACTGGGAGTTGCCTGGCGATTGACGGACCCCGGCTTTGACATCAAACGGTTCCCTGCCCAGGTCTACATGCAGAATGTCATCGAGGCGGCTCTGATGTTGCGGGAGGAGCATGGGCTGTCCCCTGAATCCATTGAGCAGGTAACCATTCACCGGCAAGGCCGCGGCCATTCCGGTCCCCTCCCCCGCAGCGGACTGGACGGCAAGTTCAGCGTGGAGTACTGCGCCGCCGCCGCCCTTCTGGACGGGCAGGTGGGTATCGACACTTTCACTGATGCCCGCCGCTTTGCCGGGGACATGGAAGATATGCTTGGCCGCATTCGGGTGGAACCCGACGGCCCGGAATCTGGAGCCACCCTGGCCACCACCCTCCTGAAGGAAGGTACAACGGTAAGGGCCGAATGCAGCGCCTTCCGGGGCTCGGCGAAAAACCCCATGTCCCGCGAAGAACGACTGGTAAAGGTCCGTGACTGCTTTCGCCGCGCCCTGTCCGACTCCGATACCCAGCGGGTGCTGGAGATGCTGGAGAACTTGGAGGACCTGCCGGATGTTGGGGAACTGATGGGGGTATTGGGGAAGGTGGCAGTGGGGCGGTGAAAACACGTCGCGAACCGAATGTTCGCCAGCCGCCCTACACGCGGTGTTTCTTAATAGAGAGTTGCGTTTGTAAGGTCACTCCGTCGGCGCAGGTCACCAGTACGCCGGCGGGGAGGGCTTCTCAACACGGGAGGCGTATGGTTGGCCGTCAAAGATTTTCCCCGAGGCAGGCCGAAGAGTCGCCACCTATCCCTACTTTGGGCACTGGCCTGGCAAGGAGTACTTGTACCAGATTTGTGCACAGACATTTCCCATTGGGGCCGCTTTCAGGGAAGCTTGGGTCGGCAATCCTGGCCGATCTGGACTTATAGAGAGTGCCCTCAGACAATGGCAGATTGCCACCGGTGGGCTTGTACTCATGACCTACGACAATACGCTTTGTTCGAGTTCCAGCACTTCACCTGCGCCAATCGATACCCTCCTAATGGAGTATACGAGTCTGAACATCAACAAAAACGAAGTCTATATGGTTGATACTGACGCCCTATCGAATCCAAGCAGTATCTTGGGACTTATCGATCTTGTAGAGGATTATCAGAGCGGATGCGTATTTTTTTCTCCGGCCTGCGCTATTTCTAAGGCCTATACTCCTTTATTCGGCAACGCCGGAGGTGCCACCGAGCTGTCCACGGATTCTAATTCTAACAATGCGGTAGACATTCTGTTCAGCAAACGCAACTTCATTTCTTGGAATTGGCTAGACGTCCCCACGGCAGTTAAATTCAACAAGTGCTTCATGAACGCTGGAGTCTTGGACGACGACGACGACTCGACTTACGCGTACCGAACAGCTATGCATGAGGCCGGGCATGCCCTGGGGACCTCCGGGTTTGACCCTTCTCGAGGAGGGCTTTACATCCCTGCCCACCCGAACATCTCCGATTCCGTGATGAACTACGAGACCGAGCCGGACTGCTCACCCCATCCCTTTGACATACTTGCGATTTATGCCTTGTACCAGAAAGTGGGGCAAGCGCCCTAACGGGGCCACTTCACTATGACTCCTATCCAGAGACACCCTAAATTGGACAAGATTGTTTTTGCCACATTTGGCTTAGTCTTTGTCGTAGTCTTGGGCTATGTCGTCTTTTTAAATTTGTTCCTGTTTGGGTTCGGCACACGGAAGAGCTTCCCGGAGCCGAGCTTAGATGTGAATTGTAACGAGTTCCAGTATGCGGATAGAACGCCCCGGTGGTCCGCGGACGGACAGGTGATTGTCGTGAACCCTGGGGAGCGGTTACTAGGCGTCAACCTGAACGGCGGCGAACCCTTTGTCATAAGGGGCAACACAGGTGAGCGCCAGTATTCCCCTTCCCTCTCCCGGGACGGGCGGGTGGCATATCAAATCGGCTTCGAAAACCGTGTTTCAGACACTTACGAACGACACACTGCAATAGCAGACCTGAGCGGCTCCGAAGTGGAGTTCGTCGCTCAAGAGAGACATTGTTCTTCCATCTATCCCGTGTGGTCTCCAGACGGCAAGCGTCTCGCTTTCATAACCGAGCCCATCTCATCCCGTGAAGGCCGTTGGCTATCAATAGTAGATGCCGTCGGACCCACCGCGCGGCATTCTATCCCACCAGGGTTTCAAAAATTCTCTAATAAACCGGTATGGTCCAACAACGGCAAACATATCGCCTTTTTAGAATCAGATGGAGCTGGGAATCGGTTCCCGGATGATTCCAGAATTCGTATCTCGACTATCTCAAGGGATGGAACGGATGTAAGAGTCCTTGCGGAGACGTGGGTCGCATCTCGGGAGCCGCCTGGCCGAAATGCGCTAAGGCGTAAACCGGCCCACCATTTTGCTCAACACCAGCTTGGCTCCATCCCGGTCTTGAATGTTGGCGGCATGTACCACCACGGCTAGGAGCAGTCCTGTATCTACTGCGATCGCTTGCGCCCAGCAACCTCTTGCCTGCATCGTAGCCTCTGGGCCCCCTTTTTCCGTGGTCTTCACCGACTGGCTGTCGATGATCGCGGCGCTGGGCGTACCTCGTGTCCCTCAGCCTCCCGAACCCTGGGACGCAGCGCCGCCTCAATGCTCTCCCAGGTCCCATCTCTGCGCCACTTCCGAAAATACCACCAAATCGTCCCCCAGGGCGGCAGGTCATGGGGCGCCATGCGCCAGGGTATGCCGCCGCGCAGCACATACAGAACGCCATTTACTACTTCGCGCAAGTCCACGGTCCGAGGATGCCCCCTGGGTTTGCTTGGCGGCAGTAAGGGAGCTAATTCCGCCCACTGGGCGTCGGTCAAATCGCTGGGATAAGGTTTTCTGCAATAGCAAGATTGCGCCTGGTCTAAGGACGATGACGGCCTCTACTTTGTGATGGGCGAGCAGTTGCCAGACGGCTCTTGGGAGTCCTCGCTGTACTCGGTTGGCAGCGACGGCGCCAACGAACGCATGATTGCCAGCCTTGGAGATTTCATGGTAAGCGAGGTCAAGTTGTCACCCGATGGGAGTATGTTGCTGCTCGACGGTTCTCACGTCGTCAATGTCGATGGAACAGGTCTGAGGGGCTTCCAGAGCGACTATGGATCGCCTCCAGGCTATGCGTCATGGTCCCCCGACGGTAGCAGGATTGCGGTGTTGAGGGATACGCGTTTTCTAGAGCCCAAAACAGCTACCTGGGTTGACGGATGGGAGCTATACACCATTGCGCCCGACGATTCCGGCTTCCGCACCTTATTCAGGCTGCCCGACGG
The DNA here is from genome assembly GCA_965226825.1 of Dehalococcoidia bacterium. Lineage (GTDB taxonomy): Bacteria > Chloroflexota > Dehalococcoidia > Lucifugimonadales > UBA3495 > Io17-Chloro-G2. The sequence goes on along the minus strand of CBDDED010000003.1, from coordinate 735,682 downwards.
AAAGAGGTAGCTGTGACCAACGCTGATGTCAAGCTGGAGCATTGTCCATCCGACGCCCGCAGTGAAGGATACGACGGTGCCAAAGCCCTATAGGCTCAATAATATGAACAAAGCAGCATTCAGAACGACTGTCTTGACCGCTACCCTGGGGGTGCTGGTCTTGGCCTTGTTTGCCTGTGTAAACGAACCGCCCTCACAGGTGGGGCCCTGCGGGTCCGGGCAGGAGAACGTCCCTTCGTGCGAACCTCGTGACGCTACCGGGCTGAGCATTTTCCACCCTACCGTGGGCGGCGGGGCGTTCGATTATGAGCTTCCTACCCTGGAAGACGTCCTCAATGAGGGACTGCACGGGCTCGGGGCATCGCCCACCCATGTTGCGTTCAGGGGCACAACGCGCATCGGCACGGTGAGGTGCGGGTGGCGCGGGGTGGCCCTCACCCCTGGGCAGAGAGAAGCGTCATTGAGGTTTTGGCTGGTACGGGTACCGGCGGATCACCGCGATGCTCCGGCGCAGCGGCTAGGTGGTGAACCACAAGCGGGTGGAGCGGATCTGGCGGCGGGAAGGGCTGAAGGTACCGGTGAGGCAACCCAGAAGAGGGCGGTTGTGGATGAACGAGATTTCCTGTGTGAGGCTGCGGCCCCAGGGAAAAAACGATGTGTGGGCCTATGACCTCTCCCGGTCAGGACCGGGGACGGGCGGGCCGTGCGGCTGTTGAAGTCATCGACGAGTACACCCGGGAGTGCCTGGCCATCCGGGCGTGAAGGAGCATCAGGTCCACGGACGTCATCGATATGCTGGCGGAGCTGATAGTGGCCCGAGGGTCGCCTGCCCACATCCGCTCGGACAACGGGCCGGAATTCATCGCCAGGGCGGTGCGTGAGTGGCTCGGGGATTGGGGGCCAGGACCCTTTACATCGAGCCCAGGTCCCTGTGGGAGAACGGATAAGTGGAGAACTTCAGTGGCAGGCCGAGACGAACCCCTGGACCGGGAAGTTTCTTTAAGCTTTGCTGGAGGTGCAGGTGCTGACCGAGAAATACCGGCAGACCTACAACCGGATCAGGCGCCACGGCTCCCTATGGCTACCGGCTGTGTGCGCCGGAAGCTATATTGCCTGCAGAACCTGGTCTGGTGATGGTCGGACTAACACAGAAGGTGGCACAACCATCGGGGGCAGGTCAAGTGTAATTGGAAGTCGGGGAGAGGAGCCCAATGAAAGGAGGTGTTCAGATGGACGGGTGTTGGCGCCACGCGAAGGAGTCATGGAACGCTCGCTCAGCGCTGCGTTAATTCTGTACAACTAACCGGGTCCACCTCAAATATGGTGTCCGGTCCTTCGTATTCGGCAACGAGCGAGAAATTGCGGTAGGCTCATGGCAGTGCGGTTCGGATCCAAATCGGTCGCGAAGATCACCCTGTCAGATAAACCGTCGTCGCATTACTAGAGTATCGTTTCCAGGAACCTCTTGGCCCGGCTGTTCCTTGGGTTCTGGAAGAATTCCTCCGGGGGATGGTCCTCGACTATCTGGCCCTCGTCGAAGAAGACGATGCGGTCGGCGGCCTCCCGGGCGAAGCCCATCTCGTGGGTGACGGCCACCACCGTCATCCGGGACTGGGCGAGCTCCCGCATGACTTTGAGGACCTTTCCCATATCGGCGTCCATCGCCGAGGTCGGCTCGTCCAGGAGCATGATCCTGGGCCTCATGGCGAGGGCCCGTGCGATGGCTGCCAGCTGCTGCTCACCGGAGGACAGCTGGTGGGGATGCTTCCCGGCCTGATCTGGGATCCCGACCCTGCTGAGGATCTCCATGGCCCGCTCCCGTGCCTCCACCGGGTCTTCCTTCAGGACCCTCTGGGGGGCGAGGGTGATGTTGTCCAGTATGGACATATGGGGGAAGAGGTTGAAGTCCTGGGACACCATCCCGATGTTGCGGCGCACGGCGTCGATGTTGCGTGTATTGCGGTTGAGGAGTACGCCGTCCACGATGATATCTCCCCACTGGTGGTCCTCAGTCTGGTTGAGGGTACGGAGGAAGGTGGACTTGCCGGACCCGGAGGGGCCGACGATCACCACGGTCTCGCCCCGGCGGATTATCGTTGTGACGCCCCGGACGGCGTGGTAGCCGCCGTACCACTTGTGAACGTCCCGGCAGATGATGACATCTTCCGGCTGGGGGTCGCCCGACCTGGCCTGGGCCTGGATCACCGCTCCGGTTCCTAATGCGTTCATTTCCAACAGCCTGTCCGAGGATTAGTTCTGTTAGACGATATTCGTCAAATGATGACCTATTACTATAATAATGTACTCTCTTATGTCTAATTTCGCAATACCTATCTCTGTTGAAAATAATTACTATTTAAAACACTGTTTCTCAGACAGACTCCTGATATTACAACGACGGATTATCTGCCGGGGTGATTTTCGCGACCGATTTGGACCTGAACCGCACTGCCATGAGCGTACCGAGATAGCTCGGCGTGGCCGAAAAGGAAGGGTCAGAAACCATATTTGGCAATCCGTCGTGGTAATACTAGTACTCAGTCAACCTTGGAATCAAAAGGGTAAAGACGGTGAAGTTTGGTTCGGGCGTCCCGGGTGTTGAACCTCCATTGGATAGTGGCTTGGGCGGCGTTGCGTTCCCTAACCAGAGCATGGACTTCCCGGCGGAGGGCCGCCTCGTCGGGGAGTCGCTGCTTCAAGCAGGAGCGGGATAGCACGCTGAACTCGATTTCCGCCATGTTCAACCAACTTCCGTGCTTGGGGGTGTAGTGGAACTCCAGCCGCTTGGCAATCCGCCGGGCCTCTGCCGCCGGGAACGTCTCGTACAGGGACGCCGGACGGTGCGTGTTCAGGTTGTCCATGACCACCCGCACCACCGGGGTATCCGGATAAGCTTCGTCCACCAGCCAACGCATCTGATGGGCGAAGTCCTCCATCGTGCGCCGCTGGGTCACCGCCACGTGACGCCAGCCCGCCAGCGGCTCACAGGTCAGGAACAGGTTGCGGACGCCCTCCCTCCGGTACTCATAGTCCTGCCGCAGCGGAATTCCGGGCCGGGGCGGCAGAGATGGCCGCGTCTCGGCCAACAACTGGGTCGAGGTCTCGTCGAAGCAGACCACCGGCCGTCGGGGGTCATAGGGTTCGGCGTAGAGGTCCAGCAGGTCCTCCATGTTGGCCACGAACTCCGCGCTCACCTTGGGAATGCACCATTCCTTCTTCTGCCAGGGCTTGAGATCGTTTTTTTGAGACGCTTGCGCACCCCTTCGTGGGACATGGAGGAGGCCAACTTCAACTCCACCACCTTGCCAGCCAGCAGGCGCAGGGTCCAGTGGTCATGCCCTGCCGGCGGCGGGCTGCAAGCCAGGGCGATCAGGTGGGCCTCGCCCCGGTCGTCCAGCTTCCGGCGCCGGTTGGCCTGGGGACGGTCCTTCAGAACCCCGGCCAACCCTTCTTCGGTAAAGCGCTGCTTGACCCGGTACACGGTGCCCAGGGCCACATCCACAGCTTCAGCCACTTGGGGAGCCCGCCAACCGTCGTCGCTCTTGAGGAGAATCCGGGCCCTGGCGGTGACTCGGGCCGTGTGTTTTGGCCGCCGGGAAGCGCTGCTTGACCCGGTACACGGTGCCCAGGGCCACATCCACAGCTTCAGCCACTTGGGGAGCCCGCCAACCGTCGTCGCTCTTGAGGAGAATCCGGGCCCTGGCGGTGACTCGGGCCGTGTGTTTCCCAACCCGAATCAGACGTCCGAGTTCTTCCCGTTGTTCCAGCGCCAGCCGCACTGCGTACTTGTCCCTGACCATCACTGCCACCCCCGCCAACAACACTTCCCACCAGGTAGGATAGCCTAATTGTCCGTTTTCTTAAACAAATGCTAAAACCAAGTTGACTGAGTACTAGCAACCTGTCTGAAAAACGGTGCTGGAAAACCAATCAGGGTGTCAAAGCCAAGGAAGAGAGCGGACGTGTGGCCGCCAGCCTGCCACCCGGTGATTGATCCACCTATATTCGAGGGCAACTTAAAAGCCGCACTTCAGGTTGACATCTTTTTTTCGCCGGTTTAGACTTGGCGACGTGTTAGCTATAAGCGTTTGTTCGTCGGCTCTGCGCCACTGCTTCCGTCTCCTCTCCACCGGCTTCACTTGAGCCCGGGACCTCGGGGCCTGTACTGACGGGCGGTCCCAAGGGCTAACCCGCCGCTAGCTCACCGGTTCTAGCGGCCCCCTCCCAAGACCCTCGGCAGTCATGTTCTAGGTATTCCGTCGGAATACCCTGACGCCCCCCTTTTAGCGCTTTTGACTGCTTGCAACAACCAGAGAGGGTCTAGGATTAACATCTTTCGTTTATTTAACCTGTTCGCAATACTCGCCGCCGTATCCCTGATCCTGGGCATCGCGGCCTGCTCGGGGTCACCAGACAATGACGCTCCCGCGCTAAAGGTCGGGGGCATCCCTGACCAGGACACCGCCCGGCTGGCCCGCCGCTACGAGTCCTTCTCCAATTACCTGTCCGGCGCTGTGGGGGTTCCGGTGGAGTTCGTTCCCAGCGTGGACTACGCGGCGGTGGTTACCGCCTTCTCCCAGGACCAGTTGCAACTTGCGTTCTTTGGAGGACTGACCGGCGTGCAAGCCCGGCTGCAGAAACCCGGGGCGGTGGCCATCGCCCAGCGGGAAAACGACGCTGTCTTTCACTCCAAGTTCGTGGCCCGGGCCGACCTGGACCTAGAGTTGCTGGAGGACCTAAAGGCGCAGGCGGGAGACCTGACACTCACCTTCGGCAGCCCCAACTCCACATCCGGCCACCTGATGCCCAGGTACTTCCTGAAGCAGGCGGGGATCGACGCGGCCACCGCCTTCCGGCAGGAGCCCAACTTCTCCGGTTCCCACGACACCACCTGGCAACTGGTGGAGAGCGGGGCCTTCGACTTGGGGGCGCTGAATGAGGACGTTTGGGACCGGGCGGTGCAGGAAAACAAGGCGGACACCGGCAAGGTGAAAGAGTTCTACACCACTCCCGACTACTTCGACTACAACTGGACGGCCCAGGGCAACCTGGACGAAGTTTACGGGGAAGGCTTCACGGACAAAATCCGGCAGGCCCTACTGGACCTGAATTCCGAAGAACACGGCGAAATCCTGGAACTATTCAGCACCGAGAAGTTCATCACCACCAGTAACGATAACTACCAGGCCATCGAGGACGTGGCTAGGGAATTGGAAATCATCAAATGAGCAACGCCGTTCCGCAACAACCGTTGGTCACGGCCGCGGGGGTCAGCAAGAGCTACTCGGAAGTTCGAGCCCTCTCCCCGGTGAGCTTTTCCGTCCTGCCCGGGGAACGGGTGGCGTTGGCCGGGCCCAGCGGCAGCGGCAAGACGACGCTGCTGTACCTGCTGGCGGGCATCCTGCAACCGGACACCGGCACCCTGGCCATTGGCGGGAAAGAGCTGGCGCGGGTGAAGCCTGGCCGGGAGTTGTCGCGACTGGTGGGGATCGTTCACCAGCAGTATGACCTGGTGCCCCACCTTCCGGTGCTGCACAACGTGCTGGCGGGACGTCTGGGGCAATGGGGCCTGTTGAGGTCCGCCGCGTCGCTGGTGTGGCCCCAGGACCGGCGAATGGCCGAGAGCGCCCTGGAACGGATGGGCATCGGGGACAAGGCGTGGGAGCGGACGTCCCACCTGTCCGGCGGGGAGCAGCAGCGGGCGGCCATCGCCCGGCTGATGGTGCAGTCCCCCAGGGTGGTGCTGGCCGACGAGCCGGTGGCGTCCCTGGACCCGGCGCGGGCCGAGGAGATATTCCGCCTTCTGACGGGGTTGACGGAAGACGGCGGGCGGGCCCTTGTTGTCAGCCTGCACTCGCCGGAACTGATCCGGCAATTCTGCACCCGGGTCATCGGACTGAGGGCGGGGCATCTGGCCTTCGACCTGCCAGCCGAAGCCGTAACCGGGACTACGCTGGACGATCTCTACCACCTGGAAGCGCCATTTTCGGAAACGCCGGAACAAGACGCGATGCCTATCCCTACGGCTTCCGGCCCGGCTCTCCAGAGCAGGACGCCTCCTCCGGGGGCATTCCGCTGAAGTCCCTCCCGTCGCTGTTGGAAAACCGGCTGCTGCTGACGCTGGCGCTGGTGGCGGCGCTGGCCTGGAGCCTGACCAACATCGACTGGGACGCTCCGCTGGTCCACTCCGGCGGAGGAACCTCCGCGCTGCGGTTCCTTCTCGCGCTGTTCCCCCCCGACCTTACGCCTGAATTCCTGGCCATCGCGGTCAAGGCGAGTTGGTACACTCTCGCCTACGCGATTGCGGGGATAACCTTGGCCTCGGCCATCGGGCTGCCTCTTGGAGTAATCGCCTCAGGGACGGTGCTCCGGGTGGAGTCGCCATGGCAGCGCCCCTTGATGGTCGGTTCACGGGTTTTACTAGCGGGACTGCGGTCAGTGCATGAGTTGGTGTGGGCCGTGCTGCTGGTGGCGGCCGTGGGGCTGTCGCCGATGTCGGGCATCCTGGCGCTGGCCCTACCCTATGGGGGCATCCTGGGGCGAATTTGCGCCGAGCTGTTGCAGGATGTTCCCCAGCCGCCGCTGCGGGCGTTGCGGGCGTCGGGGGCGCCGCCGTTGGGTGTCCTGATGTACGGACACTTCCAGATGGCCCTGCCAGATATTCTGAGCTACACCTTTTACCGCCTCGAATGCGGCATCCGGTCCGCCGCTATCCTGAGTTTTGTCGGGATTCAGGGACTGGGATACCAAATCCAGCTTTCGATGCACGATCTGCTGTTCAGCCAGGTCTGGACGCTGCTGATATTCCTGGTGGGGATAATCGTGGTGGTGGACACGTGGAGCACCTATGTGCGGCGGAGCCTGGTGTCGTGACGGAAGGGCGGGCAGTGGGAACGCTATTTCGGGCGCGGCGGAGGACGACGTTCGCGAGGTCTTCTCTCTATGCGTTCATACTGCTGGCCGTTGCATCGTGGGGGTTCATCGTTTTCGGGGACGCCGATGGTTTCTCTGGCTTGTTCGCGTCGGGGATTTGGGGCAACGCGGTGCGGTTCCTGGAGTCGTTGCTTGGGCTGAACTCGGACGCCCGTCCGGCCTACGTCGACGCGGGACGGTGGCTGGAGACAGGGAAGCTGGCGTCGGAAACGCTGGCGATGAGCCTTTTGGCCATCTGTATTGCCGGAGTGGGGGCCTTTGCGACGCTCCTGATGGCCGCGCGGAACGTGAGCGATGGAACGCTGGGGGGCAGGCCGTCAAACATCGGGCGGGTAGCCTACCACCTGACCCGCGGCTCCTACACCTTCTCCCGGGGCGTGCCGGAGTTGGTGCTGGCGATGATAATAGTGTTCTTCCTGTCGCCGGGCATCCTGCCGGGAGCGGTCGCGCTGGGACTGCACAACTACGGGATAGTGGGCCGGCTGACGGCGGAGGTGGTGGAGAACCTGGATCCGGCTCCGGCGCGGGCGCTGCGGGCCAGCGGCGCGGGAAACATGCAGGTGCTGCTGTACGGCATCCTGCCCCAGGCCATGCCCCAGTTCATAACTTACCTGCTGTACCGCTGGGAGGTGATAATCAGGACGACGGTGGTGGTGGGATTCGTCAGTGCCGGTGGTCTGGGGCGGGAATTCACGCTCCGCCTGGCCTGGTTCCACTACACCGACGTGACGCTGCTCATTATCTGGTACCTGCTGCTGGTGGCTGGGGTCGATCTTCTGAGCGCCTTCCTGCGACGGGTTGCCAGGGCGGAGTAGCAACGGGGGTTACACCGGTCTCACGCCGCTCGGCTGCTTTCTCTTGTATGGGGTGCACAACCGGAGAAGTCCCGTCGGCCAGTTGCCGGACAGGTTGGGTCACATGATTGAGGAGACACCGGTCGCGAATGGGAGGGTGAACCCCCAAACAGGACTCTAGCTTTCCTTCCTTGGGTAGCTAAAGGGCCACAATCAGGCCAAACAAGGTACTGCGCACAGTCCCCTTATGCCCACCTAACTGGAAAAACACAAGAACCTTCAAATTGAGGTTCACTTTGGCGGTGTAGTCGCCCAAACGCTCCATCCAACCCAGGGAACGAATACTCTAGCCGGCCAACCCCCGGAGCATCTCCAGAACGCGGTCTGCGGTTTGGGCGGCGAATCTTGCCTCCAGCCGCTCCAGCAGTTCATAGTCCTCCCGTGTGCCTTCGGCCATGCTGGTGAAAGCCACAACTTCGTCAATGTCAGCCATGGTGCAACTCCGTGCCGCGCGTGAGGGATGGTGCCTGCGGTGTAAAATGTCAATCGATTTTATCATCCCGGCAGTTATCTGGGACTGGCAGGAGGAAGGCCAATGCCTGACCGCAAGAGGTTGGAAGGACGGGTCGCTCTGGTCACCGGAGGAGGACGCGGCATTGGGCGTGCCATCGCGCTGGCCTACGCCGCCGAGGGGTCCCGGCTGGCGCTTACGGCCCGCACCGCCTCCGAGCTGGAGGAGACAGCGAAATTGGTTGCCGAAGGGTTTGGCAGCGACGTGATTACCGTCGTCGCCGACGTGTCCAGCCGTGAGGAGGTGGAGCAGGCTGTCGCCGAGACCCTGGGACACTACGGGGCAATTGACGTCCTGGTCAACAACGCGGGCAACATCGGGCCGGTGGGCCGGGTCTGGGACAACGACCCGGAGGACTGGGCCCGCACCATAGCGGTGCATCTGATGGGCGTATTCTATGGTTGCCACACGGTTCTCCCCTCGATGTTGGAGCGGGGACAGGGCCGCATAGTCAATATGTCTGGTGTCGGAGGGCCCAATACCTCAGCCTACGATGCGGCCAAGACCGCCATCGTCAACCTGACCGAGAATTTGGCGCTGGAACTGGCGGAAACCCGGATAACGGTTAACGCTATCAGCCCCGGCTCGATCCATACCCGGATGTGGGAGGAAACCCGGGACCTGTCGTTGGCCATCGGCGATACCGCCACCTACGAACGGGGCGTACAGGTCACCTCGGGTCAGGGAGCCTCCATCGAGCGGGCGGCGGAACTGGCGGTCTTCCTGGGCAGCGACGACTGCGGAGCCTTGTCGGGACGCCTGATCCGGGCCTTTGCCGACCGGTTCGAAGAGTTCCCCAATAGGGTTGGCGAGATAATGGCGTCGGACGCCTACCAGCTTCGCCGCGTTGATCCGGACAGGCCCTTCCCATCGTCGCAGTCCTACCCCACGCTGCCCGTAACCGGCCCATAGGTGAAGCCCGGACCGACGTCCTTGCCTTCAAAGACTATATGGCTCCGGTCGCCCTGTACGAATTGGTGCTCGTCGCCATCAACAGGAGTGCGATGAAGCGCATAGACCGGTGGGCTTACCTCAACGGGGTGGAGCTGGACTTCAGCCGGCCCGGCACGCCTGCGGGCAACTCCTTCATCGAGAATTTCAACGGGCGAAGCTTTCAACGGGCGATTCCGGCAAGAGTGCCTGGACGAGAACCGGTTCCTGTCCCTGGAGGACGCTGCCGGGAAGGTGGAATCCTGGCAAAGACTCCACAATCGGGAGAGACCCCACAGCGCTCTAGGTAACCTTTCCCACAGGGAGTTTGCGGCATTGGCTGAAACAGCGGATTGACCCGTAAAACTCGCACCAAGCCCGGCACGGAAGATGTAGCTAGACCAACTACGCCGCTTATCTGCCTCCAGTCGGAAATGTAAGGGCTCTGCATCCCCGTCTCCGGCTGACCGCCTATGCGACAGTATCCAAGTTGGATGACCCGGCGGAGTCATGGCCGTCCCTTCCCATCGTAACCCCGGACCCGGGCATCGTGGCGATTGACGGCCTTACCTGGTGTTCGTATCATCCTTTTAATCGAACTATCGGCCGGGTCTCCGATCTTTTCCCCAGGGAATTGGAAGGTTCTGGGACCTGTTGCCGCCTCCGGAGGACTGTTGAGAGACGCCCAATTAGCCAGGCCCACCGCCGCCGGTTCAGGAATACGGAGCATAGTCATCGACCCCGCCCGGTCCCAGTCCCCCACGTTCGGCGGGCTGTCCTTCGGCTCTGTCGGGCAGTACGAGAAACTTCGCGGCGCCGCCTTCGGTGAACTCGACCCCGCGGACCGGCGGAACGCGGTAATCACCGACATCGGACTGGCGCCGGTCAACGCCCGGGGCATGGTCGAGTATTCGATGGACATCTTCATCCTCAAGCCCATCAATCTGAGCGCCGGCAACCATCGCTTGCTCTTTGACTTCAACAATCGCGGCTCGATGCGGGTGAGCCAGCTCAACGACGCACCTTCCACCAACGACCCGGCAACCGCCGCCGATGCCGGCACCGGTTTCATCATGGACCGGGGCTACACCGTGGTGTCCAATGGGTGGGATATTAGCGCGAGGGGCGCCAGCTCGATGAAGATTACCGTCCCCGTCGCCACCAACGGCGGAGCGACCATCACCGGCCCATCCTACGAATACATCGTCTTCGACAACGGCGCCACCCTGACTAGCGAACTGGCCTACCCGGCAGCCACTCTGGATAAATCCCAGGCGAAGCTCACGGTCCGGGCACTCTTGGACGACGAGCCAACCACAATACCGTCGTCCGGCTGGGACTATACTTCAGCCGACGGGAAGGAAATCCGCCTGCACCCTGAGGGAACGCCCTTCGAGCAAAGCCACATCTACGAGTTCACCTACACGGCGAAAGACCCCATGGTGGCCGGAATCGGCCTGGCCGCTACCCGGGACTTCGTATCCTTCTTGCGGAACGCCGGCGAAGCTGAAGGCAATCCCCTCGCTGGCGATGTCCAGCACACCTTCAGCTATTCCATCTCCCAGCCGTCCCGTACATTGAACGACTTTCAAACACTGGGCTTTAACGAAGACGAACACGGTCGGCGCGTCTTCGACGGAATCCTCAGCCATACCGGCGGGGGCAGTGGCGACCAGATTAACTTCCGGTTTGGTCAGACCGACCGGACCGAGCGCAACCGCCAGAATCACCTGTACCCGGAAGCGGTCTTCCCATTTGCACACCAGGTGTTGACCGACCACCTGACGGGCAAGACCGGCGGGCGCAGTGAGCGGGGCATGGAGAGCAACACCAGCCCCAAGCGCTTCGAGGTCAATACTTCCAACGAATACTGGTGCAAGGCCGCTTCACTACTGCACACCGACAGCCAGGGCCATGACCTTACCGACCCGGAGAACGTCCGGTTTTATCTGCTGTCCGGTTTGTCCCACGGTGTGGGGAACACTTCTGACAGGAAAAACAACCAGCAGTTCACCAACGGAGTCGCCCCTTACGCCGCCCATCGCGCGCTGCTGGTCGCCCTGGACGAGTGGGTCAGTCAGGGCATCGCGCCGCCGGAGAGCAGGGTGCCGCGCCGCGCCAATAACGCTGTCTTTGCCGTACCCCGGCCCGGCTTTCAGACCGGCTTCGTGCCGCCGGAGGATTTGGGCTGGCCCGGCATTCCGGGCGTCACCTACAACGGACTGATCACGACCCGATACCTGTTGGACTTTGGCCCGGAATTCGACCGCGGCGTTTTGTCCAACTACCCGCCCACCCTCGCCGGGCGTCCGACCTATCCCATATTCGTGTCCAGGGTTGATGAAGACGGCAACGAAGTGGCCGGAGTCCGCCTGCCCCCGGTGGAGGCGCCAATCGCCACCACAACCGGATGGGCATTGCGCCGCGCCGGCTTCGGCGAGAATGACGGCGGCGAATCCGACGGGCAGCACATCCCCTTCAAGACTACCAAAGCGGAGCGTTTGGCAGCAGGCGACCCGCGCCTTTCGCTGGAGGAGCGGTACCACGACCACGAAGGTTACGTGAGGGCGGTAACGAAGGCAGCCAGGCAACTCGAAGGACAGCGGTTCCTTCTTCCCGCCGACGTTCAGAGACATATTGACGCGGCGCAGGCAAGCAGCGTCCTGCGTTAGCGTCGATAAACGTCGCCCCGGTCATCACCCAGAGGGGGCCGCCCTTGGGCTTGCCGGACCGCTCATTGAGATTATGTTTAGCAGGCTCTGAAGGGGATTCGATCGCCGGCGGCGTGCAGTTCACCTGCGGCTGTTCCTCATTCCCGCCGTCGCGCGTCTCGATCGACACCCGGAAGCCGGGCTTCAATGGGGCCGGAAACAACAGACGCTCCTTCGACTGGATTACTGAGCCACACCAAGGATGCCATAACGAGATGAACCGCCCATACCCAGTTGTCATTGATAAGCTTGCTTAAGGGGCTAGGGAATTTCGGCCATACTTGGGGATGACGTTGCGCTCAGCGGTTGACCAAGAGATCAGAGATATAATTGAAATGAATAGGCGAATTACATTCGCCCGGTTCATGCAGGCTTGCCGGTACTCGCCCAGTGGAGGCTTTTAACCTGCCCGGGACAACGGGATATTACCTGCCAGGTGGACTTCACGTCCCTCATGCGGATGGATGATCGGCACGGTCCAGCCACCGTGGGCGCCGCCCTTCAGAGCCGGTTCCTGACGAACCTGGGCTTCTCCTCGTTCCTCGATGCCCTCCAGGCGCAAGGCCTATCCGCCGCCTGAACGGCACTGAGCCGTATGGCCATGATGACCCTGGTGGACTCGAACGAGTATGGTGACTTCAAAGTGCTTGCCCAAGCTAAAGGTAACGGGTTGGGCGTTGAGTTCCGGGTGTTAGAGGGCCCGGAAAGATAACAGGCATATCATTCGGCTCACCTACACATACGGCCACATACGGAGTCTTTCGCCCCTTAGAGGGTGTGTGAGAAATCCCGTTCAAGCTGGCTGGAGTCTTTTTAGCATGAGATGGATCATGGCTACATAAACCCAGGCCTCGCTGGTTTCCGGTAGGGCTTCATAGTCTTTGCTCAAGCGCCGGCAGCGGCCCAGCCACGCCAACGTCCGCTCCACCACCCACCGGCGGGGCAGCACCTCAAAGGAGTGACTGTCCGGCCTCCGCCGGACCACGGTCAGCAGCCAACCGCCAGTGACCCAGGCCCAGGCTACCAACTTGCCAGCGTATGCCCCGTCAGCCCAGATCACTTTGAGCCTGGGAAACCGGCCCACCATTTTGCTCAACACCAGCTTGGCTCCATCCCGGTCCTGAATGTTGGCGGCATGTACCACCACGGCCAGGAGCAGTCCTAAAGTATCTACTGCGATGTGACGCTTGCGCCCAGCAACCTTCTTGCCTGCATCGTACTTGTCGGCATAGTAGCCCCTGGCCCCCCTTTTTCCGTGGTCTTCACCGACTGGCTGTCGATGATCGCGGCGCTGGGCGCAGCCTCGTGTCCCTCAGCCTCCCGAACCCTGGGGCGCAGCGCCGCCTCAATGCTCTCCCAGGTCCCATCTCTGCGCCACTCCCGAAAATACCACCAACCGTCCCCAGGGCGGCAGGTCATGGGGCGTCATGCGCCAGGGTATGCCGCCGCGCAGCACATATAGAACGCCATTTACTACTTCCCGCAAGTCCACGGTCCGAGGATGGCCCCTGGGTTTGCTTGGCGGCAGCAAGGGGGCTAATTCGGCCCACTGGGCGTCGGTCAAATCGCTGGGATAAGGTTTTCTGTTCATACCCCCACAATAGCAAGATTGTTGACCCACTCCCCATGAGAAATTCGTGCAGGTTTAGCCCTTTCTCACACACCCTCTTAGGGAAAGCCTCCTAGAAGTAAAAAGCGAAGGGACCAAAATGCCAGCAGGCATTTTGGTCCCTTCAATTGATAACGAGAGAGCCGAAGGCAACGAATCTGTTACGCTTGGCTGAATTCTAGCTCGGATACTTGCTGAACATGATGAAGCCGTTACTGTCGGGTGTATTGCAGCCCGCAAGGGCAGTGTCGGCCCGCCCAGTCACCTGTCGTGGACCCGCTGTCCCCCGAAGCTGCTGAATGCTATCAGCGTAGAGGACGGAGCGGTTGCGCCCCGTTCCGTTGTTTCCGCCACTTGAAAGGAAGGGATGCGGACCTTCAGCCCTGATGTCGTCGGCATAGAAGTCGTGGGCCTCTCCCAGCTTGACACCGTGCCACTGGAAGCCTTCCAGGAATTGCTGCGTGAACGTGAGGTAGCCGTCGTACGGGTTGAATATATCAACATCCGCAGGACCCAGCCCCGAACCCTCCCACATCTTCCGTGCCAGGTTGGCAACCGCCTCCTGATGCTCCTCCAGCGTTGCCATGGTGCTCCTGCCACTGCCATTGTTCTGGGCATGGTTAAGGACGTAGACCGGCTTTTGCCTCAGGTCCTTGGCACGCTCAGCGGTGGTGAAGATGAAGGCCGCGCAGGTATTGACCGGCCTGTCACAATCATATATCACCAGCGGTTCCTCGATCACCCGCCCGGCCAAGTAGTCCTCACGGGTGAGCTGATAGGGCTCGTGCAGCGCGTAATACCCCCAGGGAGTCATCAGGCCGTTTCTGCGCAAATTCAAGCAGAGAGGGGCCAGCCCGTCGTGGGACTTGCCGTATTTTTTGCAGTATTGCAGGAAGATCACCAGATTGTTGAACATGGCGCCGCTCTGATAACCCCACGGAATGGAAAAGGCGCTATTCCCGGGGGCCTCCTGATTGGTATTCTGTGGATTGTTGTGCCCGTACCGGCCTTCGAGGTTAACCATCGGGTACCAAACCAGGGCGGTCTCGCATAGACCGTCACCAACCGCTTGTGCGGCGAGGCCCATCATCGGGCCGATGTAGGGGGCATCGGACTTGATATACTTTACGTTCTTCAACCCCAACTCCCTCTGTACCCACTCCCCTGAAGCCTTGATCAGGCCGTCTTCGGTGTCGTAGGGCGGGTCAAAATAAGGTCTAGGCGCCCAGGTCTGTTCCGCACGGGTCTCCGCGCTGGTGATAAGCCCGTCAATGTCGTCCAGCGACAGGCCAGCGTCTGCGATTGCCTTCAGGCATGCCTCCTTGCTCAAGCCGCCGCAGCTCCTGTCCATGGTCACACCGTCCCAGCGCCGGTCCATATGGGACTGACCCCAACCTACAACGGCGACCTTGCCCCGGTGCTCCCAGGTTCCCATACCTTCCCGATCTCTCATCCAGCTCGTGTCACTAACCATCTCAGCTCCCTTTTGCCCTATGTAATATTGACCGTGTGCTCAGGACCCAGGTGGACTAGGTGAGCACCTGCCACTCGTGGACCAACTGGCCGGTACTCGTCTGTTCAAATATCAGCTCCACCGGGGCTCCACCGGGGACCTCGCCCGGCGGGGTGCCGGGAAGGTTGGACAAGAAGTTGATGCCCGGGTCCTCGTCCAGGGTTATCACCGCAAAGTTGATGGGCTGTGCCGACCTAAACCCCCTGATGCGGGAGTCTCGTATAACCATGTACACGTCAATGTGTCCTTTGCCTTGCACCTCTTTCCACTCCAGGTTATCGGCCAAACCACACTTGTTGCACCGCTGGGTGGGCGGATAATGCAGCCTCTCGCAGGCGGTGCAGTTCTGCAAGACCAACCGCCGCTCGTTACAGGCGTCCCAGAAGGGCTTGTTCAGATCATTGGGAACCGGGGCGGGTCTCTCCAAGCCTGGAATAGTTGACATGGTTCACCTCTCCTGTGGAATCTTGCAAACTGCGCGTTGCCGTTACCGACACAATCCAGAGCGGATTATATGTAGAGTACTTTTATTGGTCAAAAAAGTTTGTCGCCCATAGTTGGGTTCCCCTATGTCTCCACCAAAGCCCGGAGCCAATATCACCAGAGCCAATACCAAAGGTGGCGTTCTTCAGTTTCAGGTCCGGATAAGGCCGTGGGAAAGAACAAGCATGCGGAAAGTGCATCTAATCCTTGTTCGTCCTCCCGTTAATCCACGGCTCGGTATTTCCGGCATCCATCCAGACGAAATGGAACCCCGCTGTCAGGGCGAATTGGCGATCCAACTCCGTATCGCCGATATGGTAGTACTCCTCAGCCGAAAAGCGAGACTTCACGTCCGGGAGACCCTGCTTCGCCGAGACAAAACTCACCTCGATGTTATGTCTGTCCCAAATGGCCTGCTGTACTGGAAGTGGGCGGTCAGAAGAGCTGCCGATAATGCACCCATGAGCTTGGGCCTTCCTGACCATGCTCATGGTAATAGGACCAGGTGGGTCTCCTGCTTCTAACGTTCCATCTATATCGAAACTGACCAGAATTGCCAAGTATGACCTCCCCTTGCAAATTGGATTTAGATGAGATTACCCAGGTCTGGAGCGGCTCGACGCGTGTTGGGTGTACTCCCCTACGGTTCCCCTCCTACCGAGGGGTCCGCCCATTGGACGATTCCCCGAGATCCCAGGTTCTCGATCTTCTGGTCATCGTACCCGATTTCTCGAAGAAGGGGCTTGGTGTACTGGCCTATTTGCACGGAGGTTCGGTAGAGTCCCGGAGTCAGAGAAAATTCGACCAACCCGCCGTAACGCAGGTACTTGCCGACATACGGATGCTCCACCTCAACGCTCAGAGCATTCGCCTTGGCGTGGGGATGGTCCGCATAAAACTTCCCTTCCAGAGCTTCGTCGGCCCGGACGCAGCCGATGTCCGCCTTGATTAGCAACTCTTCCCATTCGGCAGCGGTGCGCCCAGCGAAGATTGCCGAGATCTCGGTAATCAGGGCTTCGTCATTGGCCTGTCGCGCCTCTCGAGTAGAGAAACCCTGATCGGTCAGAAGGTCTCCCCGCTCTACGGTGCGGCAGAATGTTTCCCACTCGTCCTGGAACAGACAACCCAGGAACACCCACCCTTCCCGGCAGCGGTAGAGACGGTACATGGCATGAAGGCCATGAAGCTCTTCGTCCGGCATTGCGATGGGAGGGCGGTTTGCGTGGTCGTAATACTCATCGGCATTAGTCCAGGCATTGGCGTTGAGCATGGTGACTTGAACGGGCTGGCCTTTACCGGTGAGGTCACGGGCCCGAACTCCCAGGATGATGCCCGTGGCCAACGCTGGGGAGGTGTTCTGGTCTGGTCCCCAGTTGGATTTCATGATCCAGCGGGTCGCCTCAACGGTCTCCTCAATATCCATGACCTGTTCCGGTGGCGGGGGCATGCCCCGGCCCATCTGCCGCATGGCCCCACCCATGATAGCGCCGGGAATGGGATGGGCGCCCGGCCTGCGCGCGTGTACCCCGTTTTCTCCATAGGTCCCCATCCAGACATGGACCAGGCGGGGGTTGATCTTCCGGCAGGTCTCCCAATCGATCCCGAGACGCTCGGGAACGCCGAGGCGAAAGTTGTGGGAGAGGACATCGGCCGTGGCAATGAGCTTATGGACAATCTCTTTGCCCTCATCGGTCTGAAGGTCAACTTGAATGCATTCCTTGCCAGCGTAGGTCCGCGGGTCGGCCACTGCCTGTGCAGTGGAACGCCGCCCCTCATCCAATCGCCTGTCGGTGGCGTCGATCTTAATGACCCGCGCCCCAAGGTCTGCCAAAAGGGACGCGCCGTAGGGCCCGGCCTGGATTGTCGACAGGTCCAGGATGGTGATCCCCGACAGGGGGTGGGCCGCCACATCGGCGCCATTCGGCTCAGGCAAGCCACCGCTTACGGCCACGGACTGCTGCCGCAGGCGTCCCAGCACTTCGGCGTTGTGCTGTCCCACATCAGGGGCGGGTCCGCTTGGCTCTCCCGGAGTGTCCTTGAAATCCACGAGGGGGGCCAAGGTGCGCATAGGGCCCACGCGAGGATCATTGATCGTTACCACTGCACCGTTGGAGACCACCGCAGGGTGATCCATGGCCTGGACGCTGTCACGATAGGGCTCGGCGGCGATGTTGCCGTCCTGGAGATAAATCTCCATCCATTCGCCGGCGGTCTTCTCCAACTGCTGTTTCAGTATCTCGCGGCGCAGGAGTTCCCGGTTCTCCAACTTAATGTCGGGAACTTTCTCGAACCGCTCATCCGCGAGCAGGCGCCCAAGGCCAATGGCCCTTAGATGTCCCTGGATGTGCGGGACCCTCTGGTTGGCGTGTTGAAGCCATGCGCCGTCCTTGGTTCGCACAGGAATGTATCCGACGGAGGAGAGTCCTCGGGCGCCGGCGGGTCTGCCGGAAACCCGCTCCGGGTCCCTGCGCCGGAGCTGCATATTCACCAGTCCACCGTCACCGGCATTGAAGTCGTGAGGAGAAGCCAGGGTCTGGATGATGCTGGTCTGGACCCATTGTCCTCGCCCGCATAGGTCCCGCACGCGGAGGGCGCCAATGATTCCGCGCACTGCAGCCTGGCTGGCGTGCCAGCTACCGGTGTGCACCGCCGAATACACCGGGCCTTCACGGTTAGGCTGCCCCTGCAAGTTGAGCATCCGGCCTACTTTGGCTGCAACGACACCCTCGTACCCTTTTACCCGGCGCAGCGGGCCCTTTTGCCCAAAGCCCGTGATGGAGCAGTAGACCAGCCGCGGGTAAAGGTGCGCCAAGGTCTCATACGCCATCCCCCAGTCGGCCATGTCTCCCGGACGGAAGGACTCCACCAGAACATCAACCTCGCCGGCTAGCTGGATGGCTTGCTCTCGGCCTTCTGTAGTGTTGAGATCCAGCACGATGCTTTTTTTCCCGCGGTTCCATGAAATCCAGGCGGACTGAAAGCGGTAAGGATCTCCTCCGGAAGGTTCAACCTTGATCACCTCGGCCCCGTAGTCGGCCATTACTAGGGTGCAAATGGCCCCCGGCATCCCCAATGAGAAATCCAGGACGGTAAGGCCTGTACATGGTCCTGCCACGGTCCATCTCCCCCTTTTGTTGTATAGGCTCCGGTTTGGCCAAGCGCTTGGCCTATTCCTTCGGTACCTGACCCGCCCCCAGGAAACTGGACCAGGCGATAAGCGAGTTTAGTGAGGTGACCTAACCCCCCGGAGAAGAAGGCTATTCCAATTATAACGGGACCTCCCAGCGAAAAGTTCGCAATGCGGACTGCTTAGGCCGACCAAACTGGACAAAATCAAGAACCGTCGTGTTGAGGTTCACCCTGGCGGTGTAATCGGCCATACGCGCTGTCTCACCCGAAGGGCGAATGGACGAGACCCTGCTGAAATGCCGGGGGCTTGTCAGTTGGGACGCTAGGACTTTGTCTAAACCTAAAGAACCGCGGGTGCGAGCGCCTCGTCACTGCATATGTCCTTTGTCGCCCGATGCCGTAGCTTATCGGCGGCTCGTTGAAATCCAGCTCGCGGTTCATATAGATCCGCCGCGCTCTACAACGGACTGGCCACGATGGTCCACAGCTTGCTGCACCGCCCTTCACACCGGGAAGATCCCTGAGGCGTGCGGGCCTCTGCTGCTCTCCTGGACTTCCCCCGGGAAGGGCTCACCCGGTCAATGGAGCGAGCGGTGGAAAACCCTATGGTTCTGCTTGGAGGTGCCGCCCAGGATTCCTACGACGGATTTAGGCCGGGACACCGGATGTTCTCCCAATCCCTTCGTAGATGTACATCCTCCCGCCAGTGTTGCAGCCTCTGCGGTACGTAGCGTTCCCGGGACAACGCGTCAAGCCCTCGTTGTAGAATCGGCTTCCGGCACGGTTGTCCCCACACCGGAAGTTGCCTGGCACGGATGATGGGATCAACTCTCCAACTGCAATCTGATAGAAGCCCAATTCACTGATAGAAGCCCAATTCGCCCGCGCCCAACGCGCACCAATGTCCTTGGAAATCACTGGTTCAATCATTGCGGCGAATCACAGATAAGGGATCTGCTGGTGCTGTCAGCCGGATTCATGGAGAGGAGAATGAAGAGCCAGCGGACCACGACTGCCATGACGAAAGGATACGGAGATGGGGTAACCTTCGGCCCCCTGCCCCACCGTCGGGCTAGTTGCATTTGGGAAAGCCGACCCGCGTTGCTCTCTACCCACTTCCTTGTCCCGACAATCTCCTAAAACAGCTCGCGGCTCGCGATATCGGCCCCTTCCCGCATAGCCCGCAGCTTCAGCCAGACTATACCTCCCTCAACCCGGTTGGAACCGGCGGAGGTGTCAAAGCCGCAGTCGGTCCCAGCTAGCACCCGCGTCGGATCACCTCCGGCAGCTGCCACGGCTTGATGCAGCCGGTCGGCCACCAGCCGGGGATGCTCCACGTAGTTGGTCTTGGTATCGATGACGCCGGTCACCAGCATCATCCCTTCGGGCAGCGGGTTATCGCGGTACACCCGGTGCTCGTGGCCGTGGCGCGGATTCGCCATTTCCATCACCAGCGCCCCTACCTTGGCCTCGTAAAGCAGGCCCAGGATCTCCTCCAGCGGCACGTCATAAATGTGGGGTCCTTCGCTGTTGCCCCAGCACACATGCAGACGCACCCGGTCCCGGGGAATGTTGGTCAGGGCATGGTTCATGGCCCGGATATGCAGGGCCACCAGGTCCTGAAAGGCCGACAGTGGTTCGTCCTGGTAAGAAATATGCCGTTCCATGGCCAGATCGGGACAGTCCAGTTGGAGCGTCAGGCCGTTAGCGACGATTATCTCGTACTCTTTCCGCAGTTCCTCGGCCAGCGCGAACACGTAGTCTTCGTGGCTGGCATAATGGCAGTTGGCCATGGTCAAGGCGACTATGCCGGGCGATGCCGCGGTCATGAACAAATCTTCCGGTTCCCCTCCGGCGGCGCCGACCGCATCAAGAAACTGACGGCATTCCCGTTCGACCAGGTCCAGCCGTTCATATGCCAGTGGGCCAACGCAGGTGGGAACGTCCCGGGTCAACTGAACCACTCGGGGTCGTGCCAGGGAGGGGTATTCATTCTGGTCCCGGTGGCCCCGCCTGCTCCAGGCCCCGCCGAAACCGGACATCCTCTGGTTGACGTATGTCGAGAAGCTGATGCGGGACTGTTCACCGTTGTTGATGACATCGACCCCGGCCGCCAACTGCGCTGCGACAACCCCGGCCGTGGCCTCGTCAGCCGCGGCATCCAGCGTGGCTTGTTCCACCGGCTCCCCGCGGGACACTGCGCCCAGCATCCCCACCAGACCTTCAGGACGGGGCAGACTGCCGGTGTGGGTGGTGAGAATCCGGGAAGTGCTCCTCTTCATAAGTCCTCCGCTGCTTGGTGTGGGCCCTCAATTCGGCGCCATAAAAGGGCAGAGACACCGCAAGACCGGTCGTGGCGCTCCGATAACCTGGCTAGCTCTTTCTCAACGCCCCGGTGGGACACTACGGTGTCGCTGTTTAAGATAATTGTCCGTAATGTCACTCGGTCGGGCTGCCATGGTATCAGTTGATGACATCGCGGGACCCGTCCAGGGTCGCCGGGTTGCGGACCCTCGGCGTCCAGGTATTTCCTGACCGTGGCCCTGTGGATTCCCAATTCCCGCTCGATTGCACAGAGCGGCATCCCTTGCGACGGGCTTTCTGAACCGCCTTCCATCTCTCCTTCCGAAGGAAGGTAGGCTCGCGCGGAGAGATGATTGTGGGCGTCGAGGTGGCAGGCGAACCTTCGGTGATGTCCCCTTGATCCCCCTCATCCTCTGCCCTTGAGTTCAGCGATTCGGGAATCGCGGTCCAGTGTTCGCCCAAGCCGTTGGCGCCGGAGGGCGGGACAGGAACACTATCGGAATGGCCGAGGCCGTTTCAGAGAAATACCGGACTGGGCGGCGCCTCCTGGGCAGGGAGGATGCGCCCTTCATGCCGCACCGTGAGCCGGCCGTCCAGCCCTTCCAGGATCTCCACCGCTGACCCGGCATAGCTATGGTGTTCCGTACTTGGAAGCAGCTGCAGGGTGTGCCTCTGGTACTTCACGGTGTTGTCCCCGGCCTCTCTCCTGCGGTGCTTGAAGCACAGAACCTGCTCCAGGGGCAGGTCCACCTGCAAGGGCCGGAACGCGGGCTCGGGGCACCGGGCCGGAACCCCGAAACGCCGGTTGAATCTGGGCAGGAACTGCTGCAACACGGCTCTGGCCTGTTCAAGTGTGGTTGCTCCCGCGAGCCGAAGTTCCGTGATCAGCCGGTCCTGGAAGGTTCCGTCCGTCCGCTCTACCCGCCCCTTTGCCTGGGGCGACAGGGCGAATATCACTTGACCCCCCAGCTCTGCCATTGCCCGTCCGAACTGGGTGGATGTGCCGGCGGGCTGATATTCCGACTTGTGCTTGAAGACCGGGTGACGGTCGGTGTACAGGGCGAGGGGAACGCCGGGGCGCTGGAGCAGTCCCTGCATCAGACGGAAATAGCTGTTGGTATCCTCCTGCTCGCAGAACAGGGCGTTGACCACGCAACCAGTGGCATCGTCCATCGCGATCAGCAGCGTGAACGGCGGCGCCTCGTCCCCCAGCCACGAATGATGACTGCCGTCCATCTGGATCAGCATGCCTTCCCGTGGCATGCGCTGACGGCGTACCCGGTGTTTTGGCGGACGTCTTTGCCGCGGACTGCTGAGCCCGGCGTTGACCAGAATACGCCGCGGGTTGTCCTGCCGATGTCGATGCCGTCGCGCTCGCTCAGCAACTCGCTGAGATGGGTGTGGTTGGCCCCGGCGTATCTGGTACGAGCCAGGTGAACCACTGCAGTTGCAACGGGCTCGGGTGTTGCGTTGGGCGGCCTACGGGCCACGATGACCGTGAGCAACGGCGGCAGCGCCCAGCTGGTAAGCCGCCAGAATACGCCTGGTGTGGCGAGTGGTGACACCCATCAGCGTCGCTGCCTGGTCCAGGGTCATGCGCTCAGCAAGCAAACTGTTAAGAACCTGGAGTCTTGCCTGTTCTTTTTGAGTCAATGTCACATTCTCCATAAGGGAAGTGTGACATTTATGCTGGCCAGTTAGAGCGGACCTTTTCGCTGAACATCAACAACTAAACGGCACAAAATACCCAGGAACTAAAGGTTTAACAAAAGTTAAAAACGGTACTGTCTACCGTCAAGTTTGGCCTAAGTGAGATTGTGCATAGAGGCGAATTAGGGCTAACTCAGACTGTGAGGGACTTGTGAGAATGACCGTTTGGTGGAGGTGAGGGGAATCGAACCCCTGGCCCCCTGCTTGCAAAGCAGGTGCTCTCCCGCTGAGCTACACCCCCACGGAGAATTCCAGTGTAGGTTTAGCCCGTCTTGGTTGTCAACGAACCTGGCAGCTGCTTGCATAACTGGCATGATGGCCGTCGAAAGGACCGTTCCACTGCCGGATGGACCGCGGTTCCGCCAATTTACGTGGTGTCGCCGGGTGAGCGAATTGCCTGGTCTGACACCCGCGTTATGTTAGTCTGGCAAGAGTAATTTTGGCTTCTGCGACGTCGCCAATTTGTTCGACACATTCGGCCGGGCGGGGTATGATGTCGGCCAATTAGACCTATCGTTTGGTCTGGTAGCAACCAGACCAAACTCAGAGGAGGCACCATGAGAGGAGTAGCAATAGTGTCGCCGGTGCGCACGGCCGTGGGGAATTTCGGAGGCGCGTTGAGAGGCATCTCGGCGGCGGAACTCGGCAGCATCGTAATTAAAGAGGTCCTGGAACGCACGGGTCTGGAACCTGAGAAGGTGGACGACGTAATCCTGGGCCACGGATATCCCAACGGTGAGAATCCGGCCATGGGCCGCCTGGCTTCATTGAAGGCAGGACTGCCCATTGAGGTGCCCGGTTATCAGTTGGACCGCCGTTGCTCTTCGGGATTGCAGGCGATTATCAACGCTTCGATGCTGATACAGACCGAGAACGCCGATGTAGTCATTGCCGGTGGCGTGGAAAGCATGAGCAACGCCGAGTTTTATTCAAATGAAAGCCGCTGGGGCGCTCGGTTCGGCTCGGTTACGCTGCACGACCGGTTGGCCCGCGCCCGGGAGACAATTTCGCCGGAAGAACGGTTCGGCTACATCTCCGGTATGATCGAAACCGCTGAGAACCTGTCCAAACAATATGAAGTGACACGCACTGAGCAGGACGAATACGCCCTCCGCAGCCACCAGCGGGCCACCGCAGCCATGGAGGCTGGGAAATTCAACGGGCAGGTCGTCGCCGTGCCTATTCCCCAACGCCGTGGCGACCCGCAGGATTTCCTGGAGGACGAAGGCCCACGTGGGGACACTTCGCTGGAGGCCTTGGCCCGACTGCGCCCAATTATGGGCGAAGGAACGGTAACCGCCGGCAACGCCAGCAGCCAGAACGACGCCGCCTCGGTTTGCTTGGTGGTAGCCGAGGACAAGCTCGAGGAGCTTGGTCTCAAGCCGATGGGTTTCATGCGGGGATGGGCGGTAACCGGCTGCCACCCGGCCTACATGGGTATCGGACCCGTGGCGGCAACCAACAAGGTGCTGGGAAAGCTGGGCCTGACCCTGCAAGACATGGACCTCATCGAGTTGAACGAGGCTTTTGCCGCGCAGGTACTCTCGGTACTCCGTGAGTGGAAGCTGCCCAACGAAGACAAACTCAACGTCAACGGTTCCGGTATCTCCCTGGGCCACCCAATAGCGGCAACCGGGGCCCGGATCCTCGCCACTTTGCTTTATGAGATGGAGGCCCGGCAGGCGCAGTGGGGACTCGAGACGATGTGCGTTGGCGGCGGCCAGGGGGTGGCAGCGGTATTCGAGCGGACTTAACCACCAGGTGGTGCGGTCCAATAATTAGGTGACGACCGGCCCACTATCGGTACCGGGGGTTTTAGGTGGCAAACGACAACGTGGCAGATGTTCTGGTTATTGGAGCCGGCGCTTCCAGCGCCGCGTTGTCGTGGAGCCTCAGCCAGGCGGGCATCAAAGTGGTCTGTCTGGAACAGGGCGGCTGGGCGCCCCAAACGGCCTTCCCGGTTGACGAGCCCGATGCCCAACTGAGGCTGCAGGCCGACTTCCATCCAGATCCCAACGTCCGTGGGCTACCCGAAGACTACCCGGTTAACGACACCGAAACGCCCATCGCCCCGCTGATGTACAACGCAGTCGGCGGCAGCACGGTCCATTGGGGCTCTCACATTCCCCGATTTCATCCTTCGGACTTCCGGGTCAAGACCCTGGACGGCGTGGCCGATGACTGGCCGTTGACCTACCAGGAGCTTGAGCCCCACTACGACCTCAATGACGCCATGACCGGCGTTTCTGGTCTGACGGGCGACCCGGCCTACCCTCCCAAGACCGACCGGCCTTGCCCGCCCCTGTCCATTCACCCGGCTGGAAGGGCCCTTGCCCGTGGATTCGACAAGCTCGGCTGGCATTGGTGGGCTTCCGACACGGCGATTTCTTCGGTCCCTTACGATGACCGGCAGCCGGACACCGGCCAGTTCCTCAGGTCCCTGGCCGCCTCCGACATCAACTATTGGCCCAAAGCGCTGGGCTTGGGAGCCCGCTTGGTCACCCACGCCAGGGTCCGGGAAATCACGGTTGATTCATCCGGCGCCGCTCGTGGCGCGCTGTACTACGATGCCGACGGAGCCCTGCAAGAGCAGCGGGCCAGGGTGGTTGTTTTGGCCTGCAACGGAATAGGCACCCCCCGGTTGTTGCTGAATTCAACCTCTCCCCGTTTTCCCCATGGCCTGGCAAATGACACCGGCCTGGTGGGCAAGAACCTGATGCACCATCCCTGTGGCATGGTGGTCGGCTTTTTTGAAGAGCGGCTTGATGCAGACGGCGCGCCGCCGCGGGGCAGCACCATGCAGAGCCAGCAATTTTATGAGTCTGATCCCAGCCGCGGCTTTGTCCGGGGATACAACCTTCAGATTATCAGCCCCAATGAAGCGCCGTTGGCCACTGCCCTGGGCGGCCTGCTGAGCCAGACCGTACCCTGGGGATCTGGCCATCATCAGGAATTCCGGGAACGGTACGGCCATGCTGCCGGGATGACTGTGATGAGCGAAGACCTGCCCGAAGAACCCAACCGGGTCACTTTGGACCCGGTTCTGACCGACAGCCACGGTATACGGGCGCCCAAAATCCAGTATGCGCTCAGCGAGAACACGCGGCTGATGCTGGACCATGGCGTCCAGCGGGCCAAGGAGGTTTTCGAGGCTGCCGGCGCTAAAAAAGTCCTCTGGTCCCACCTCCGGCGCAACGCTGGTTGGCACCTGCTGGGCACTGCCCGCATGGGGAACGACCCAGAGACTTCGGTGGTAGACCGGTGGGGCCGTAGCCACGAAGTGCCCAACCTCTTCATTGTCGACGGCAGCACCTTCGTCACCGGCGCCTGCGTGAACCCCACCACAACAATCCAGGCCCTGGCGCTGCGCACCGCCGACTACATCAAAGGAGAGGGCAGGGCAGTGTTGGAGTAGTCCGGAAACACGCTCCCGGACTCGCCTCGGTCATTCTCATCTCGGCTGGATTACGTTCCATTCACTACATAGTGCACAGAGTATGCGGAGGGTATTAGGACTGTATCCCAAAGCCTCCGTGCTCTCTGCGCTCTCTGGGTTAAAGAGCCGTCGTGGTTCCACTCGTACCTGTTCAGAGTCGATGGGTGAACACCTCAGGGGAGGGCCGTCTTTCGTCATGCCCAACAAACCTGAACAATTGCTCCCCTCAACTCCTCTGACAGCCCGAACGATGCCCTGGCTGACATCCGCCCCTTGCCAGCCCGCGCGGCCCCTATCTACCATGATGCCTGCGATACCTGACCATCAGCCGCCTGGCCATGGAGTGTTGGCCCAGGCAGCCATCTCCCGGACTCCGCCGGAACTAAACGGCATCAAATGGCAACAAATGGCACTGTTTACAAAAAATCGTATCTGGGACGATGCCACTAGCTACAAAAAATCAGCGAAAAATGGCGTGATTTGTGCAAAAGCCTGCAACAACCCGATTTTCCCTGGGCAAACAGCGCCATTTTCAGGAAACGCTCCGGCCCCCCGTCATCCTCGCCGCAGCGGGGATCCAGAGCCCTGACTATGCGCCAACACGGTTAGGGCAACAATGACTCGGCGGGAGTCGGGGAAGGACATCCATTCTCCAACCGTGTGGACGACAACAAGGGCTCTGGATCCCCGCTGCGGCGAGGATGACGGGAGCAGTGGGATGACGGGAGCGGGAGTAGGTAACAAATGGAGCACTGGATTCCCGCGGCGGCAACAGTGACGGGGTGATTTGATGACAATTGAAGCACTCCCCCGTGGGAGAGGGCTGGAGTGAGGGCGTCCCCTTGACCCTGAACAGTTACTCCCACCTCTCCTACGTTGACACCCGGCGCGTTGCACCATAGGATAAGCGCAATTCTCCCCGAACAACCCTTGGGGAACTTTTGCGATAGACCACGGAGGTTTTGACGATGCCTGAAGTATTCGGCGAGGGAAATTTTCAGTACACCCACGTTGACGACTGGCCCAAACTGCCCCAGGGGATGTCCTTTCACGAGTGCCCCGGCGTGGCGGTTGACTCCCAGGACAATGTTTATGTCCTGACCCGGGGCGACGACCCCATAATGGTGTTTGACAGCGAGGGCAATTTCATTCGGACCTTTGGCAAAGGGGAGTTCAGCAACCGGACTCACGGTCTTTACATCGCCCACGACGATTCGATTTTGGCCGCAGATGACGGAATTCACACCATCCAGAAATTCAACCCGGAGGGCGATAAGCTTCTTGAGATCGGCCAGCGCAATCAACCGGCGCCCATCTGGAGCGGCCAGCCCTTTAACCGGCCAACCTCAGCCGCAATCATGCCCAGCAATGGCGACCTGTATATCTCTGATGGATACGGCAACTCCCGCATCCACGTATATACCGGCGCCGGAGATTACAAATTTTCCTGGGGCAGCCCCGGCATCGACGCCGGACAATTCATCCGTCCCCACAACATCGCTATCGACAGCAACAACCGGGTTTACGTGGTGGACCGAGAGGCTCACCGCATACAGATTTTCGACGCCGAAGGCAACTTCATAACCATGTGGAACAATATCCACCGGCCCGATGCCATGGTGCTATGGCAGGAGCACATCTATGTTGGCGAGCTGAACGGCATGGGCGGTGTTGACGATGCGCCGGGATTGGGCCACCGGGTCACGATCTACGATCTGGATGGCAAGCGGGTAAGCATGTTTGGCGCGCCGGAGGAAGGAGAGGGCCCCGGCCAGTTCATCGCCCCCCACGGCATCGCGGTGGACTCCAAAGGCGATCTGTACGTGGGCGAGGTTTCATACACCATCCGGGGCCGCCACATGGATCCCCCACGGGCGCCTCGCAGCCTCTCCAAATACAAACGCCAGTGGGTAGGTTCGCGATTGTAGGTTGCGCCAGTGGCAGGTTGCGCCGGTGGCAAAACCGGGTCAGTCAACCGGGAAGCCCTTTGAGTCTCATTGGAACCCGGCCTGGCCCGGTGATTCAAACTCAAATGTCCATTAAGTCATTGCGAATATCGGGCAATTGTGGTATCAAAGTGTTACATCACGGTGTGGCCGCCCAACAAACCCGAACGCACGCTAAATCCGGGGGTTGGAGGGAGGTGTGGATTCCGGACATAGCTTGGCCCCATCTGTGTGGCATTAGGCTTTTGCACGCTCCGTTCGGTGTGTAACCCAAAGTAAGGAAACAGGAGGATTACTATGGTCAACATACTCCGCTCGATAGGGGACCGGTCCCTCCGATCAATGGTTGACCTTGACAAAGGGATCGTAAATCGGGAAATCTACGTCAACGATGAGATCTACCAACAGGAAATGGAGCAGATCTTCGCCCGGTGTTGGCTGTTCGTCGGCCACGAAAGCATGGTGCCGGAACCCGGTGATTTCATTGTCTCTCGAATGGGAGCAGAGGAAGTCATTATCAGTCGGGACCGCAAGAACAAGCAGATCCACGTCTTCCTCAACACCTGCATGCACCGCGGGGAGAAGGTGTGCCGGTATGACGAGGGCAACACCCTGGTTTTTACCTGCCCATTCCACGGTTGGAGTTACGACACCGACGGCCGCCTCGTAGGGGTGGCCTATTACAAGGAGTCCTACAACGGGGAGCAGTTGGACAAGAGCAAATGGGGCCTCCATGAAGCCACCGTTTGCAACTACTACGGGTCCATCTGGGCTACCTGGGACAAGAAGGCTCCTTCTTTTGAAGACTACGTGGGCGCCTATGCTCCCAGTATTCGCCATTGCATGCAGAGCAGCGACGGTGAAGACAACGGAATGCAGGTGTTCAAGCCCATCATCAAGTGGCGTATTCCCACCAACTGGAAGGTGCCTGGCTTCACCTCTTCCACCGACCCGGCCCACGCCGCAATGACCCACCGTTCGGTCAACGCCGCAGCAATCGGCCCCCAGGGCGACGACGGCGTTGGCAACCGCGCCCCGGTGCGGGCTCCCTTCCCGTCCAAGAGTTGGGTGGTCGGCAACCATCAGTTGGGACATGGCGGCGGGTACACCTTCTACGAACAGCCCGGTGTGCCCGAGTATGTCAACACCTGGATGGAGCCTGGAGTCGACGACTACTACCGGGCGATGCGCGACAAGAAGGCCGAAAAGTACAAGGACGTCATCATGCCCGGAAGGGGACATGGCGGCGGCCACTTCTGCGTCTGGCCCAACGTGGTGTTCGATTTCTGGAGGATCCGGCCCTGGCATCCCAATGGCGTCGGCTCGACCGAGTCCTTCCGGTTGTTCCCGGTTGACAAGAACGCTCCCCAGGAAGTTAAGGACGCCCAACGGCACTACGTCATGCGCTACAACGGCCCGGTTGGCATGACTGAGTCCGACGACATGGAGAACTGGAACTACGTCTACCCGGCCAGCCAGGGCACCATCGCCAGGACGCTGCCCTATAACTTCGAAAGCGCCATCCACCGGGGTTGGACGGACCCGCG
Source organism: Dehalococcoidia bacterium (assembly GCA_965226825.1). GTDB lineage: Bacteria > Chloroflexota > Dehalococcoidia > Lucifugimonadales > UBA3495 > Io17-Chloro-G2. The sequence continues at coordinate 706,066 of CBDDED010000003.1, read as the reverse complement.
TTTGCCCGGATTTACCATCAGCCAAAACAAGTCTGAAGAGGCCCAGCGTGCCCGTTTCAGCCGGTGGTTGGACTTCATGGAGGCCGGAAGTTGGGACGACCTTTATCCCGTGTACAAGGGTGAAAACCTGCACAACAAGTAAGTCCCGGAAGGACGCAGCAGAGGTAGTTTTCAGGAGTTTCCCATGGTTCAATATGGCAGTACCGGCAACACCGATAACCCTGGAGAGTTGGAGGCCACTGACTCCGCCTACACGTTCCGGGATCTCCCGGTGGGGCGGAAGGTCAAGCTGACCAATGGAGCGATTGCGGAGATTACCGGGAACCCGAAGGACGGGGCTTGGCTCCTGATCAAATACCTCGAGAACCCCGAGGACCCCTCCCAGATCGGGGTAGACGACATGGTCTTCTTCGTAGACGTGGAGTCGTTGGTCTGAGGGATCTCAAAAACGTCTGAAACCAGTATCCACCGCGTCCCGGGTCCGCCGTTGGCGAGTCGGGACGCCATCATCTCACCTACTATGGGTAGGAGCTTCCACCATGGCAATTAGTTCTGATAATATGCAGCAAACCTTGGAGAGACTGCTTCTGGAGCGCGAAATCGAGCAGTTCCTGTACATGGAAGCGGAGCTGATCGACGAGCGCCGGTATACCGAGTGGGTCAATTTGATGGCCGACGACATCCATTACCACATGCCGATCCGGCGTAACTTCAAGTTCGGCGAGTGGCACATGGAAAACAGCGATGCTACATCGGAAATCTCCTGGTTCGACGAGGGCAAAAGGACCCTGGAAGGACGGGTCCGGCAAATCAATACCGGGGTCCACTGGGCTGAAGAGCCGCCGTCTCGCGTCCGCCACATTATTTCCAACGTGCAGGTCGTGGACGTTCAAGGGGACGAGGTCCATGTGAGAAGCCGCTTCTTCGTGTGGAGCAACCGCCTCCACGATGAAGTGAACATGTTCGTAGGCAAGCGGGACGACATCCTGCGGCGGGACCCCGACACCGGATGGAAGGTCGCCAAACGAACAATCCTGCTGGACCAGAACGTCCTGCTAGCTAAAAACATCGTCACGTTCTTTTAACGATTATGGAACTACGCGCAGAATGGAGGTCCACGGGAGATACGGAAAACGCCATCGTTTTCATCGACGATGACAATAACACCGTCCGCCGGGCGATTGTTGGCGACGAAAAGGCTCTTAGAGCCTTCCTGAATGACCTGCTGAGCATGGAATCAGGTTGGGAAGAGATGCAGGTGTCCGACAGCCGGCGTGATCCGGCCTCGTGGGGGTATCTGATCATGGCCAGGGCCAACACCGGCGAGGTATTGGAAATGGATCCGGTGATGTTCTGGCACAACATAGCGATCCATTTCCGGATGAAAGGCACCGATGCTTGGGTCCGGCCCCAAACGTCCGGTGCCGCCTGACTACACCTTCGACGATCTGACGAATCCAATTGCCCGGGGCTTACGGCGCGTTGAGCCGCAGGCCCCGGGTTTTTTCAGGCCGGATTCCTTTAACAAAACGATTATGTAATCTGTCGTCGGGCCTCCGTGGCTCGGCTCCCGAACCACGGGATTTCTCCGTGGGAAAACGAGAACCTAATGAAGTGCCACGTGGAATCCCCTGCCGAGCCATTCAACTTCTAGTCAATGCCTGAAGGAGTCACCAGTTGCCCGATTTTGGTGAAACCACCACCGTTAGTTGGCACGACTCCCTGGAAGCCATTGAAAAGTGCTATGAACTGGGATGGACCGACGGGCTGCCGGTGGTGCCGCCAACCCGAGAACGGGTCGCCGAATTTTTGCAGCGGGCCGGGCGGCAGGCCGGCGAAGTTGTTGGTGAATTACGGGAACGGCGCCGGGAGATAACCGCCGAGAAGGTGGCCGCCAACGCAGTCATGGCCGGTTGCCTACCCGAGCACTTGCCGGTGGTTCTAGCGGCCACCGAGGCGATGCTGGACCCGGTATTCAACCTGGTCGGGCCCTCTTCCAGCATGGGAGGAGCGGCGGTACTGGTGATTGTCAACGGTCCCGTTGCGGGACAACTCAACATCAACTCCCGCAACAACCTCTTCGGGCCGGGAAACCGGGCCAATGCCACTATCGGGCGGTCCATTCGCCTGATATTAATGAATGCCTGTGCCGCAGTTCCCGGCCTGTTCGACCGTAGCGTTATCGGGCATCCCGGAAAATTTTCCTACTGTATTGCCGAGGCCGACACCCAGACCCATTGGACCCCGCTGCACGTCGAGCGCGGGTTTTCCCCGGACCAGAGCACAGTAACCGTCTTCGCGTCCGAAAGCCCCCGGCAAGTGCGGGCCACCGGTTACCCGGAGGCGATTCTGCACGCCATCGCCGACGCAGCTTCTTCTTTGGGAACAAGCATGTCCACCTCTGGCTCGGTGGGAGATCCGGCAGCGCGTCTAAGACAAGGCCAGGTGGCGGTTACCATCGCCGGGGCCAGTTCCCTGTGGGCGGATTGGTCCAAAGTCCAGGTTAAGGGGTATTTGCACGCCAGAATCAAGCGTTCGGTGGCCGACCTTAAACTTGCCCAGGTGCTTCCCGGAGTCCCGGAAAGCGGCGATGAGGAAACCTACGTTTCGTTGGTTCCCGAGCCCGATGACATTCTGTTGATCTTCGCCGGCGGCGAGGAGTCCAACATGTCCTCGGTTATCCCAAGCTGGGGTCCAAAGGTGGCATCCACAGCGGTCACCAAAGAGATCAGATAGGGGGAAGAATCATGGCCCAAGAACACGTCCTGGTCAACCCAACAACCCAGGCAATCGTGGCGCCCTTCGACGGCGCGCCCCGGCTGCCATCCATGGCGGGGACGCGGCTGGGCATCATTGACGACAGCAAACGCAACGCGGATGTTCTGTTGGAGGAGTTGGTCGACGTCCTGCGCACTCGATATGAGATCAGCGACGTCAAGTGGCACCGCAAGCCCAGCGCTTCCCGCCCGGCAGACCCCAAGGCAATTCAAGAGTTGGCCCGTGATTGCGATTCAGTGATTGTGGCCATTGGCGATTGAGGGTCCTGCAGCGCGTGCAGTGTGCACGACGGAATCCACGTGGAAAACGCAGGCATCCCATCGGCGACCATCTGCACCGACCGGTTCATTCCCACGGCGGAGGGGATGGCCAAGATGTGGGGCGCCGCAGATTATCCAACCATCTTTACCCAACACCCTATCGAGAACCTCACCCGTGAGCAGCTTCGGCAGAGGGCCGAAGAATTGGCCCCCATTGTGGTAGGCGTCCTTACCGGAGACGGAAAATAGCGAACGCTTGGGCACCCTGACCCGGACATGCGCCAGGGCCTACCTGATAAACAACACCCGATTTTACCGGGCCCGGCGGGATTTCATCATCCCGCGGGGCCATACCCGCAGGTCATGGAACCACTCGCTAGATCTGTCCCTCCAGAGTTAGGACCCCGCAGAGAGGTTTGCTTTGGTGGAAGCCCGGAGCCTTCCGATTGTGACCCATCGTCATTCTCTCCGCAGGATACCCTTGCGTAACCGCCAATGTCTATCAAAAACTGCTTAAGTTTGATCTAGGATGGACCCCCAATCCCGCTTTAATCCATGGTTATGCAAAGGTCTCCCGCAGCGGTAATCCAGAGGCCATTTTGCCCCCTACTCCCGTCATCCTAGCCGCAGCGGGAATCCACAGCCCTTCCGTCCCCCGCCCCGTCATTCTCGCCGCAGCGGGAATCCAGAGCCCTTTCTCCCATCCAACTTGATGCGGGTCTGCAGGAAGAGACCGGGTGGGATCTTGGCCTGTCCACCTGACTCCCCTAGTGGGCATGACCGTCTTGGCGTGTGATCAGGGCTCTGGATTCCCATGCGGCAAGAGTGACCAGGGAGTTATTGCTAATTGGAAAACCCTGGGCGGAAACCGGGTAAACTTAGCCGAGGGGGTACATGCCAACACACTTCGGGGACACAGTGGGGCAGGTGCCGGATTTGGAAAACTTAATCCCAGCTCTTGAACGACTCGACAGCCTCATGGGCACGACCCAAGCCGCGCGGGTTTCCGCCCTTCGAAACGCCTTGCCCAACTTGAAACAGCTGGGGGAAGGGCTCGCTGCGGAACGGGCGGAGCAAGTAACGGGCCTAAGCAAATTTGAGACGGATGAGAGCCTGTACAGACTGAAAGAACTTGTTCAAGAAACCCGTACCGGGTTTGACGCCCTCGATTTCATTGGTCACGCGAGGTTGGGAGTAGGACGAGCTCTCTGGGGTTTGGAGGAATTCCATTCCAATGTACTGGCCTGGTTACTGGACCCAACGCAAAGTCACGGTCTTGGGGACCGTTTCCTTAGCCCCTTTCTCCTACGTGCCGGGGCACCGCTGGCCGGTGACACCGGCGATTGGTCGCCGACGGAAGTGACCCGGGAATGGCCAAACTTGGTAGATGGGCAACAGGGATTCCTCGATATTCTGATCGTCAACGAAGCAAGGCAAGTCCTGTGTGCCATCGAAAATAAGGTATTTTCCATCGAACACAGTGAGCAACTCACCCGTTACCGCAAAGCATTGGAGGTTGTCTACCCGACTTTCACCAAGTACCACGTTTTTTTGACGCCGTGGGGCACTCACCCTTTCCGTGAGGAAGAGAAGGGATACTGGACACCCTTCACCTACTCCATGGTTTTCGAAATCGTCCAAAAGATAGTTGAGAACAACGACAATTCAGCGAACGGGGACGTTGCCGCATTCCTGCGCCAGTACGCAACCACGTTGAGGAGAAATATCATGCCTGAGACCAGCGTTTCACAGCTGGCCCGAAGAATCTATCTGGAACACTGGGAAGCAATAGATCAAATAATTGCCCATAGGCCTGACTGGGTGGCTGAGGCCAAGCAGTGGCTCAAGGAAGCAGTCGCACGGCAGAGAGGGTGGGAACTAGACCTGGAAACTACAAATTTCGTCCGGTTCCGCTCGACAGATTGGGACCGGTATGAGGCAATGCAGACGGGAATGGGTTGGGCTCCCCGTTCCAACGCCTTGTTGCTCTTCGAGTTCACATTCGAAAACGGGTTTCCTTGGCTACAACTCGCACTTTCTAACGGGGACGAAGCTAACAATCCCTTGAGGCAAAAGCTGTTCGAAGCGGTACGGCAACATCCGATATCGTTCAGGCCAAGATCTGTCTCGTTATCTGACAGCTGGATGATATTGCATCAAGAAGCTGACTATATCCTGGATCTGGCCGACTATGGTCTTGGATGGGATGACGGAACAACTCGCGCCAAGTTAGAAAAGTGGGTCGCAGGGTTCGCCACAAACGAATTCCCCGAAATGAACGAGATTATCGTCAACTGCCTCCGCGAATACGAGGCGGAGCAGCAAACCACCTGAGAACGGCCTGCGTGAGAATCCAATCAACCCCAAACCGGATACAAAGGCTGGGGAACACAGCTACTCGTTCAGAGTATCCCTAAGTATAGCTCCGCATGTTCGGCGGGAGCAGGTTAGGGATAGCGTCCTCGATCGGGTAGGTCTCATCGCACTGGTGGCAGATTAGTGACCCGGTGATCACCTCTTCCCCGTCCTCGGTCTCCACCCGCAGTTCCAATTCCCCCTTGCACATGGGGCAGGCGATGATCTCCATCAGCTCTTTGTTCACACTTTCTCCTTAGGCGGGCCGCATACCAGAGGTCTCTAACCCATCAACCCGCGTTCAAACAACGCATCCAACACGTCGGCCAAGCCAAACACCACCACGCCGCACACAAAGATTGACGTGGTCCCGGTCAAACGGGAGCGCCAGGTAGGCCAGAATCCTTCCGCCGCCGGCTCATCCACTCGTTGGCCCCGAAGTCCCCGCCGTCTTTGCATGGACCATATTATGTAAAACATATACATGGCCAGGGTTATTTTGCCCGCCAACACTCCTATGTAGGGCAGGCTTACGGCGTCCGATGTCAAACGGCTCAAAGACAGCACAACCCCGCTTATAATCAGCACGGCGATGGCCGTGTTGACCACACCTTTGAACTCTTCCGCTATCGTGCGGTCGGCATCGGGATTCCCGGTGGATAAACGGCGGGAAGCGGGGCGAAGAACCAGCAGGTAGAAAGCGCCGCCGCCCACCCAGGCCATGGCGGCCAGGGCGTGAAACCAACGAATTGCCACCAAAATCCAGTCAAGGACATCTATCATCAGCCATCAATAAAGCCAACCTAGGAAAACCCGGCAGGGCCGGGATTTCGCCTGGTTTGACTACCGGCGGACCCGGATCAACTCTTGGCCATGGCGCGGACCGTTTCTGCGATTTGATTGGCGTCAAGGGCGCTGATCACTTCTGCGAACACACGTCCGGACTTATCGATGAAATAGGTCTTGGGAAAGTACTCCAGCCGGTAATCCAGCGCGATCATCGCTCCCTGGTCGGTGGCGAAATCATAGGTCAATTCCGATTCTTGAACAAAATCTCGGGCATCCTGCTCCGAATCGAACCCCTGGGGAACAAACAGCCCCAGGAACCGGACATCTTCTCCCTGGACCTGACCCCATGCCTCTTGGAACGCGGGCATTTCATCACGGCACGGTGGGCAGGACGGGTACCAGAAATTCAACACCACGGCACTCTTTCCTATCTGGTCCGACAACTGGAATTCCGTGCCGTCAAACAAGGTCACCTGAAAGTCTGAAGCGACGGGCGGCTCTGGTTGGCTGACCCCGCAGGCCATGACCAACACCCAAACAGCCAGAGCAACGGTGAGGACAATTGATTGCCAGCCGGGGTTGCGGAGAGAAGGACGGGTCATTCTACTCTACGGAGCAGCGGTGAAACTCGGGAATGCTCATGGTATTCTATCCACGGGGTATGGGTGGGTCAACGACGACGGATTTGCCCGTCGGTCCGCACGGAGGGTTGAAAGAGAAAACATTCTGCCCGACTCTCCAATTGTCGCACTCCAATCATCGCAATGACTCTGAGTGCGTCAAAATCTCGACCGGCTCTGACTCTGACTCTGGCGGTGGCGGTGGCGGTAAAAGAAGATGCTTATGGAATTAGATGTGGCGGAGGGCCCTAACAGCCCTCTGTCGGTCAACCGGTTCTTCGACCTGTTGGATGAACCCAGGCCGATCAACCAGGTGTTCGCAGCAGACCCGGCGGGCAATGACCTCTGGTGCCGCGTCACCGGGTGGAGTTCCAGCGGCCCTTGCCAGGCGATGGCTGCCCTGTCTGAGGATTCCGGAGACGGGGTCGTCCTGCTGATATACGGCGGAGATGAGGGGATCAGGCTGTCGCCGCTGGATTCCACCGAGGATTGGGACCTTTCCAACGCCAACCAATGGGGCGAGGCCTGTTTGTTGCTGGACAAAGCCGCCTCGGCCTCCGAGTAAAACTCAATGACTAGGCCACAGGCGTGGCATCGGCTGACGCAATGGCCTTCGCAAGACGGTCCAGGCCCCGGCGATAACTCTCCTCTTCCGCCCATCCTCGCAAGTCCACAACCTTGGTCTGGCGCAATTGAGCACAAAGGCGGTCCTGGCTGGAATAGACCAGGCCATCGGTGGCGACGGTGATCAACCTGGGTTGGTGAGCCGCCGCCGCGCGCGGCTCCAGGTGGGCGAAAAGGCGGTTGATGTGCGGGCTGGCCAAAGCTTCAGTTGAGCATACCAGCACGAGCAGATCGTAGAAGATAGTCCTTTCCAGCACTCCTTGATCGGCCCTCAGCACTGCCTCATCATCGGCAGCCAGGGCCCAGGACGAAACCCCGGAACGTTGCAGGTCTTGGTGAATCCTGGCCGACAACTCCGAGTCCTTGATGGAGCTGATCAACAGTATCTTTGGCGACCTTTGACCGGAACGGAAGATTTCGTTCTGCGCCGCTATGAACGGGCCGGCTACTCCAGCCTTCTGCAGGAATTCATCAGGGATCATCCCTCTGGACCTGGCAAGCGTATCGGACCCCACAACGCTGGGTCCGCTGTGCCGTATCGAAGCCAGGCCTCGGACCTGACTGAGGTCGCAATCAGCGACCAGTGTCATCTCAAAAACGCAGTTCTCCATAGACGCGCCGGCTAACCACGGTCGGATGAACCAGGCTCCTCTTAGATCCGCTCCTTCCAGGTTGGCGACTTCCAGGTTGGCCGCTGCCAGGCGGCAGTTGCGGAGGTCGGCGCCCCCAAGGTCGGCCCAAGCAAGGTTCGCCTCGGTAAGGTTAGCCCCCTGCAGGTTGGCCTCCGCCAGGTTGGCGCACCACAGGTCGGAGTGGGACAGGTCCGCGCCGGAGAGGTCGGCGCTCTGAAATGAGCATCCCCTGAGGTTGCAGCGCACCAGGCTGGCTGACCTGAGGTTAGCCCGGCGAAAGTCGGTTCCGGCTAAGTTCGAACGCCAGAGATGTGCCCCGTGCAGGTTTGCCCCGGAAAGATCGGCAAGGCGTAATTCGGCGCTGGTGAGATCCACGTTGGCAAGGTTGTCGTTTGCCAGGTCCACCCCGGCGAACTTGGAGCCGCTAAGGAAGGCCCCGGAAAGGTCCAGGGACCTACGTCGCCAGTAGACCTGCTCCCGCCAGCGGGCAATGGCGTGGCTGCCTTGCTTGGCCAATGCCAGGTGGTCGGGGTCGGCCAATAACGCTGCTCCTGGGACGGATTAAAGTAGACGGTCCGGCGGAATGTTGACATGGTTGCGCCTATTTGCGGGTTGGCACCGGCGATTCGTCCCGAACTGGGACCAACGCTACGCGCCGGAAAACGCGGGCATGACTTCTCGAGCAAACCTGGATAGCTGGTCTTTGAATACCGGCCAGGGCATTGCCTCAGGCCATTGCAGGACCACATCTTCCAGCCCCGGGTACTTGGCCTGGAATTCCTGAAGTAGGCCGATAACCGTTTCAGGAGGACCGCAGGCCCAGACCTTCTGCTCGATACCCTCCTCGATGGTCGGGACCCGGGAGGGCGCTCCCGGCGTTCCCCAGGCACGGCCCTCGGAGTCGGTGTAGCGAACGAACCCGAAGGGGGCGAACCACTTGTACCGCTCGTCGTGGTACGGCCTAACCTTGGCAACTGCCGCCTCCGGCGTTTCGTCGATGCAGAACCCAATGCCGAGGGCCAGGTCTTGCCCAAGGGCCAATTGCCGACCGGCCTTGGCCGCCGCGTCTTGATAGCTTTGGAATAGCCGCTCTACCAGGAGCTGGCCCGTCAAGGCGACCATGCCTTTGATCCCCTTGGTGGCGATGTATTCCAACGTCCTGCCGCTGGCTATGGGCTGCCAAATCTCGACCGGCCGGTTGACCGGCCGCGGCACCATCGTGACGTCCTTGAGATCGTACCCCCGGTAGGGCACGTCGGCAGGAATGGTGTAATGCTTGCCCCGGTGGCTGAACGACTCTTCGTTGAAGGCCTTGAAGATGACCTCCATCTGCTCTTCAAAAAGCTCCTTGTTGGCGTCGTTGTCAATGACCGGAGCGCCGAAGCTCTCCACCTCCCGGGAGTGATAACCCCGGCCGACGCCGAAAATCAGCCGCCCTCCGGTGAGCACGTCGGCCATGGCGAAGTCTTCAGCCAAACGCATGGGGTGCCACATAGGAACTATATTGAACGCCGAGCCGAATTTAAGACGTTTGGTTATTCCGGCCAGGTGCACTCCCAGCAGTATCAGGTTGGGAAAGCACTCGTAGCCCTCCCGCTGGAAATGGTGCTCCGCGGTCCACATACAGTAGTAGCCCAGTTCGTCCATGTGGGTGGCCAGCGCTACGGCATTCCCGTAGGCCTCCACCAACTTCTCGTTGGGATAGCGGCGGTCGTCGGCTGGTGTGCCTTCAGAACCAACGTCCTCCAGGTCAATTTGGCCGACATACAACACCGAAAAACGCTTGATCATAGATTATTCTCGTTCCAGTTGGCTTGGCGGAAGACCCGAGGCGGGAGATTGCCGGGGGCCGAATCTTAGCCGGGCCCGTAGCTGAGTAGGTGAAACATTATAGCACGGTAGGTCCCCACTCAAAGGCGCGCCCGGTTGACCGCCCCACCGCGTCAGACCCGCCCGTCCCTGGGCGTTTCGCTTCCCATGGCGAGCGTCAACAAGGAAGGCAGCACCACCAGGGCAGCTGCGGCGGCCATGGTGATCATCGTAGCGGTAATAACCCCGTAGGCCGAAAACAGGGGCATTGGAGCAAACGCCAAAACGCCGAACCCTATGGCGCTGGACGCCGCCGATCCGATCAACGGCCCCCCGACGCCCGAAGCGGTGGCCCGCAGCGCGGCCGTCCGGTCGGGGTTACGTTCCATCTCCCTCCGGAATCTCAGGGTTACGTGGATTGAGTAATCAATTCCCAGTCCAACGGAAACCGCGGCAATAGTGGCCGTGACGAAATTCAAGTGGAAACCGGCAAGGTACATGAATGCATAGAGCCAGGACACCACCAGCCCCATCGGGATGACCGCGGCCACTGCCAAACGCAGGGACCGCAGCCAAACGGCGAGCAGAATCAGGCAAGCGGCCACTGCGACCGGCAGGGAAACATTGAGGGCTTTGGTGGCCGCATGGAGGGTGGATTCCCGGGTGAACGGGGAGCCGGTTATCCCGGCGAACGATATGGAGGAAACCTGTCGTACCGTCTCCAGGTCCTCCTCCAACGATTGCCGGACCTGGACCAGCGTGGCCTGCTCGCGGGTGCCTCGAACGCCAAAAATCAGATTGGTAGCCATCTCCCCGCTGGACTCCGAATACGGGGAGACGGTCTCTCGGACCTGATGCTGGTCGTAATAAAGGTTGTCCGCACTCCGAGGAACGCCATACCGGTGCATAAACTCATAGGCTGTTCGCAGCTGAATGGGGTCGTCGGGCAGCCCGTCACCGTCGTTGTCGGTGATGCGGACCCCAAACTCCGCTTCAATCTGCTCCCGCGCATAGTCGCTTCCAGTTAGCCGGTACAGCAAGGTCAGCACAGTTTGGCGGTACAATCTGACCTGACCATCATCGTCACTCCCCAAGTGGGGGTTTTGCCCCAGATCCCTGAGCAACTCCTCAATCGCCGCCAGGGACTCTCGTGAGGTAAGGTCTCCTCGGATATAAACCACCCCTGGTTCACCGGCGAGGTCCAGGTCCACGTGCTGTTCCAGTTTTTCCAGCCCTACCACCAGGTCTGATTCCGAGGCGAAAAACTCCTTGACGTCCAGTTGAGGCTCCAACTGAAACGCCAGGTAAGTGCTGACTACGGTGACCGCCGCCGCGAAGGAAAGGACGATCCAACGCGCCTGCACCAACGCCGCCACTAAACCGACGAACCCAAGACCGACGAACCCAAGTCGGCCACCGGAGGCTTCGTTCGCGGTCGGGGCGGTCGGGGCGTCTCGTGTTGATGGCGTTTCCGGCGTTGCCAGGTAGAGCGGCCCCGCCGGGGACGGCCGCTGTAGACTAAGGAGACGGTTCCCGTCCAGGCGCATTCTCACCAGCGGCAGGAAGATGCCCATTACCAGGTAGCTGGCAATCGTCGCAATTCCCGCCGCAACTGCGAATCCGATGATGGTTTCAATGCCTGAAGTGATGTTGGCCAGGAAGGCGATGCCGTCCGACAGCATGGCGAGGGTTAATGCGCCGATCACTGCTGCCAGCCCAGTGCCCAGGGCCAGGGATGGCGCGCGGCCAAGCCGGCGTTCCTCCTGGTAGCGGGCAGAGGCATGGATGAAAAAGTCCACCCCAAGCGAGACGATGGCGATGGGCACAATAAGGTCCAGAGTCAGTGACGAATTTAGGCCCACAAGATTGGACCCGCCTTTCAGCCAGATCAGGACCATCAGCAGGCCAACGAAAGCGAGAACCGCCGAGGACCAGGAGCGGAGCGTGACGCCAACGACCACCAGCACCAGGAGAATAGTGGCGCCGATGAAAGGTAATACTGTCCTGCCCTGTTCCATAGATTCCAGGTTAACGTCGATGGCCAGACCCCAGAGCCGGTAGTTAACCTGGGAACCTCGCAGTGTCTCCTGGATCTGCCGGTTGAACCGTTCCTTGTCCAGGGTAACCTGGTCGTTGGACAGGCTCAAAATTGGCGGTCCGCCGCCCAACATGGCGTTGTCCGAAGCCACGAAGAAAAATAAAGCTGGAGCCCGCCAATACTCGAACTCCTCTCCATTGAAAGTCCTGGTCTCGGAATCTGCGTCCAAAGACAGGGAGTCGCGAAGTTGTTCGCCGTTGGGCCCGGACAAAAGGCGGTGCACCGCCAGCTTAACTTCCAGGTCTGTTGCGGTTTCCAGGCTGGCCGCACCTTCGCGGTCCAACGCCAACAGGAGGCTTACACCGTCGGCTATGGTGAACAGGCCAAAAGTCTGCCTTTGCGCCTCTGCGTCGTAGCCGTTGTACAGGTAGTTCCCCAATTCTGATTTCCTGAGCCGTTCCTGGTTCTGATACAACTCCCACAACGGTTTCTGGCGCAGAATGTCCCCTTGGCGGTCCTCAACAATAAAGCCGGCCCCATGAATCCTGGCAGGGAATTCTTGATTGATTCGCTCTTGAAGCTCGAACACAGGTCCACCGGGGTCCTGCGAGGCCCGCTCCGTGGGCGTCATGAGCAGCATCGGCAGTACCAGCAAGCCGGTAACCAACAGAATGCCGGCGATGTACCAACCGGAGTAATCTATCAGTAGTTGGACCGCCCGGTCTGCCAGGTCTAGGTGCCAGTTCATGCTGTCGTGTTCATGCGAGGGTCACAACCAGGGTTAACTTTGGGTCGAGTCAAATGTGATGCTCGGGGAAGAAGGAGTCCACATTGAGATTAACACCACTAACGCCGACTTGACCAAGCCCGGGGGTCTTGTTTTCGCAGCGGTTCCCTCCGTGGCGCGGTGCATCGGCGTCGGTCAGCCGCTATAATCAGCTTGCTTCGCCCCAATAGTGCCGGAAGTGGAATCCGCATCGTGGACAACGGGGCCGCAAGACGGACTAATGGCGATTTGGAGGATGCTATGGACCTGGGTTTGGAAGGCCGGGTAGCCATGATTACCGGAGGCAGCAACGGCCTGGGAAAACAAGCGGCGCAAACCCTGGCCAGAGAGGGCTGCAAGGTGTCTATCTGCGCAAGGGGCCCTGAAAGGCTTGAGGGGACGGTTGCGGAATTTCAAGCCCAAGGTTATGTCGTCCACGGAACCCAAGCCGACGTGACCATGGAGGCCGACGCCCAACGTTTCTACCAGGATACGCTGGACAACCTGGGCCAACCGGACATCCTGGTCAACAACGTGGGAGGTCGAAGAGGCTCAGCGGTTTTCGAGGAAATGACGCTGGAGCAATTCCAGGAGGGCCTGGACGTGAACCTTATCTGCGCGGTCCGGTTGATGGCCATGGTGCTGCCCCACATGAAGTCCCAGAGGTGGGGCCGCATCGTCAACATATCTTCAATCTACGGCCGGGAGCATGGCGGTTCCATGGACTATATGGCCGCCAAGGCCGGCCTGATCGCGTTTTCGAAGCATCTGGCCCTGCAGACCATCCCTTATAACGTGTTGGTCAACTGCATCGCACCCGGGTCCATCGACTTTCCAGGAAGCAGTTGGGACCGGTTCCAGCAAAACAACTCTCCCGAGGTTGTGGCCGAGTTCATCGACCGGAACCTGCCGGCCGGCAAGTTTGGCTGGCCGGAACCCATTGGAGAGATGGTGGCCTTTCTGGCCTCGGACCGAGCCGACCTCGTAGCCGGCGCCTGCATCAACGTGGACGGGGGCCAATCCAAGTCCCTGTTCTAGAGCCTGTTTACAATCAGCCGCGCCGCCGGTACAACAAAGGTAGGACGCACACCATCCACGTAGAACACCCCTAAACGCAACTGACAGACACAGGTGAGAACCATGAACGACTGGGGCATGTGCACAGCCATCGAGAGCAACCCCGGTAAAGTCAGCGGGGCATGGGTATTCAGGGGTACCAGGGTTCAGGTCACAGCCCTGTTCAACAACCTGAAAGACGGAGCCACGATAGAAGAGTTCATGGAGTGGTTCCCCGGGGTGACCCGCCACCAGATAGAAGCAGTTCTCAACCACCAGATGCAATCATTGGAGAAAGTCCCGGAACCGTGAGGATACTACTGGACCACAACATCCCAAGACCCCTCAGGAATAGCCTGCCCGGACACGATGTCGACACGACCGCAGAAAGAAGATGGGAGGAGTTGCACAATGGCGAACTCCTGGACCGGGCCGAGACTGAGGGTTACGGACTACTCATCACCGCCGATCAGCAGATGCCCTTCCAGCAGAACTTCACCAATCGAGGCATCAGAGTGCTCGTCCTGACCAACAACTCCTGGCCAACTCTGCGCCAGCACCTTGATGAGATTAACCAGGCCGTCAACGCTACTGAGCACCACCAGATAAGCAGACTGGACATCTAGTAACCTAGCCAAGATCACATCGGGCCCTGCCCCTGATGCGGAACGCCAAACCGCGATGCCCTTCTGTATACTGATGCACATCAACCCCCTGAACTGTCCAAACAGCACCCTGTAACCTTCCAAGGTCATTCAACTGCGCCCCTTCAAACTGAATATAAACACGCCCTGGAGCTCCGCCCCGGTTCGGTCATGACCCAAAAATCCCCCGGATTTCCGGCATGTAGCCGGGTCCGGGGGATTTGAACTTTTACGAGCATGTGCCTGAACAGGCCACATTAGTAAGCCTTTTGACGGCTAGGCCATGTGTTTCGCCGCCGAAGGCACCGGGTCGGGATCGCCCATGCGGTCTCTCTCATCTTCTTTGGTCTGGAGTTCAATTTGCAGCCTGATGCCGTTGGGATCGTTGAAGTAGAAGGTCTTGCCCCAGTGGCGTTCGATGATGTCGGTGACTTCGACTCCATTGTCCTGGAGCAGCTTCATTGACTCTTCGAACTCCTCGTTGGTGGAGACCGGTATGGCGAAATGGTTCAGGTACTGGTTGCTGGTCTTGGACAGGTCCTCCGGAGTCTCAAAGAAGGCAAAGGAATTGCCGCCGCCGATCTCGACGTTGTAGTGCCTCCCTCCGTTGGGGGTGCGCATTGTCCTGGCAATCTTCATGCCAAGGATGCCGCAATAGAACTGGACCGTGGCTTCCATGTCGTTTGTGTTCACGCCCACGTGATCGATGTTGGTGGTCTTGAACATGGTTATGCCTCCCCTCGCAAGAATCGTTGCCTCATTTTATCAGAGGCGCAACTACGCCGATAGGCCCGCGGGTTCAGCCGGCAGACACCATCGATTATCTTCGAATCCCCCGTCACTCTTGCCGCAACGGGAATCTGGAGCCCATTTGGATCCCTACTCCCCGTTATTCTCGTCGCAACGGGAATCCAGAGCCCTTTTCCCCATCCAACCTGGTGCGTGCCTGCAGGAATGTTCCAGGTGGGACGTCAACCTGTCCATCAGGCGCTTCTTAGTTGGCATAACAGTCTTGGCACACAATCAGGGCTCTGGATTCCCGCTGCGGCGGGAATGACGGGGGACAATCGAAAGACCCTGGCTCAGCCGTCAGACACCCTTGACCTTCCCGTGGCGCACTGATCCAACAGGCAGCAGCCGGCGCATTTGGGCGTTTTGGAGCAGGCCTCCTTGGCGTGCCGGTCGAGCAGGGCGTGGTATTCGTTGAACATGCCGGCATCTAAGGGCAAGTTGTTGTGAAAAAGGTCCTGGCAGGTCGCGTAGTCGTTGGCAGCCGCTTCTGGCAGCACGCCCAGCCTGGATAAAATACGCCGGGTGTAAGCATCGATTACGAATGACGGCTTGCCCGCAGCGTAAAGGATAATGTCGTCAGCGGTTTCCGGTCCGATGCCGTGGATGGAAAGCAACTGGGAACGCAGTGGTTCCGCGTCCTGGGAAAGAAAGGCCGCCAGGTCTCCATTGCTGAAATTATGGATGTAAGCCGCAAAAGCCTTCAGCTTGCGGGCCTTGGCGTTGAAGTAGCCGCTGGGGCGTATAACCACCGCCAATTCGTCCTGAGACATCCGGTGGATGGCTTCCAAAGAGAAACACCCGGCGGTCTTGAGATTGTTCAGAGCTTTTTCTACGTTGGTCCAGGCCGCCGATTGGGTCAGAATAGCCCCCAAGACCACGTCAACGGGTCCGTTCCCTGGCCACCAGCCCTGAGGGCCGTAGGCACTGTAGAGCCGGCGGTACACCTCCTGTAGGTATGCGCCCAGGTCTTCCGGGGAATCGATACGGGTGTTAACTGCGGCATGACGGGGCATTTCGTTAACCTGATTCCGCCTTTGGAGAGAGTTAGTCTGGGACAGCCAACTATTGAAGGTAGATCGCTAGTCTGCGACGGCCAACTTGGGAAGATGAATGGGGATTTGTCCGGCCAGAGAAATCTCCCGGAGGGTCACCTCGCAGGTGTGTGCATAGGCTTCTACCCCCGACGCCAACGCAAGCCGGAAAGCTGCGGTGAAATCCGGGTCGGCGGAATCGTGGGGGGAGAACCGGCGCGCATCCCCTCGCTGAATCACGAAAATCACGGCGGCGCGGTTTCCCTCCTCTACGGCTTTCACGAGGCTGCCCATGTGCTTCACGCCACGGGAAGTAGGCGCGTCCGGAAACAACGCAGCGCCGGACTCCACCAAGGTCACTGACTTGGTTTCCAAGTAGCATTTGCCTGACGCTCCCGCGTTCGAAGGGTTTTGCAAAAGAAAGTCCAACCGGCTCTCCCCGTAGGTCGACTCCGGTTTGACCTGGGTATATTCGGCGAACTGGGGCAACTTTCCGTTGGCCAGGGCATCGGCAACCAGGGCATTCGGCAGCCGGGCATCGGCTGACACCAGGGCAAAGCCGAGGTCCACCAGGCACAGGTCATAGCCCGTCTTGCGATGGTTGCCCGGCTTTCGTTTCAGCAAGACCCGGACGCCAGGTATGAACAGCTCGCGCATCCTGCCGGAGTTGGCTACGTGGGCCAGCACGTCCCCGTCCTGGATCCTCACCCTGGCGGCGAACCGGTTTAACCGCTCCAAAAAGGTCGCTTCCACCAGATCCGGGCCCAGGTCCACATTGCCTCCTGTGTGTTCGAGCAAGCCTGAAAGAGCCAATGTTAGCAACCTGCCGCAGGTGGTACAACCGGGCCGGACCGGCCCAGTATCTTTCCATTGTCCACCGCAATTCCCGCGGTAGCACCTTCCCCGTCTTTCTCCCCGCAGCGGGAATCCAGAGCCCCTTTCCTGCGCCAACGCGGTTGTGTTAGCGGGCATACGTCAGGCAGAACATCCTGCATGTGGATATTCTTGGTTTCTCACTAAAAGGGTTCTGGATTCCCACTGCGGCGAGGAAGACGGGGGATCTAATCATAACTGAACGACTTTGGAAGCGGGCGTTTCGCATGGATTGGCCTGCGGGGTGACTGATATAATGGCGCAACCCATCCTTCAGAAACTACTCTGCGCTGGAGATTCGCTGTGGCCCGGTTCCTCGAACGATTGGACGAGGCCTGTCAATCCTCGGAAAGCCTGGTGTGCGTCGGTCTGGACCCGGACCTCAAACGTATGCCGGCGATGGGCGTGGCGGATTTTAACGCTGCTATCGTAGAAGCCACTGCAGGATCGGCCTGCGCCTATAAGCCTAATTTAGCGTTTTACGAGGCATTGGGAATTCCCGGCTTGACCGCCTTGGAACAAACCGTAGCAGGTATTAGGAGCCAGGCCCCTCATGCCATTGTCATCGGCGACGCCAAGCGCGGGGATATGGGGCCGTCCAGCGAAGCCTACGCCGCGGCAATGTTCCGGGTTTGGGACTTCGACGCAGTCACGATCAATGGATGGGGCGGCAGTGATTCGATAGAGCCTTTCCTGAATGACCCTGATCATGGCGCTTTCCTGTGGTGCCGGGGCTCCAATCCAGGATCTGCTGACCTTCAGGACCTGGAAGTGGCTGGCCCCCATGGCAATATTCCCCTTTACCAACACCTGGCGCTGACAGCCGGGCATTGGAACTCCGGGGGGAACCTGGGCCTGGTGATGGGCGCCACCAACCCAAGGCAACTGAAATCGGTGAGAAACTCCTGCCCCGATATGCCCTTTCTTATTCCAGGAGTCGGCGCGCAGGGCGGGGACTTGGAGGCGGCGGTCGGTGACGGCGTGGACTCAAACGGCCGCCGGGCCATCGTTAACTCGTCCCGAGGCATCATATACGCTTCCACCGGCAGCGATTTCGCCGCCGCCGCCGCCCGGGAAACGGCGCGGTTGCGGGATGCCATCAACCGGATACTGGATTCAAGGGGCCAGGGATGGCGCTAACGCTTCGGGTCGGCGACGCGGTCCGGATGAAGAAGGCCCACCCATGCGGCGGCTACCATTGGCGAGTCGGCCGGCTGGGGGCGGATATTGGCTTGACCTGCCAAACCTGCGGACGGCACATCATGGTTGCCCGGTCCTACCTTGACCGGCGGGTCAAGGAGATCATACCCCGGGAAACGACTCCGGCGGCTAGCCCGGAGTAAACCTGATCCGCAGATTTCCCTTGGGGTAGGTTAGGCCGTGGGTACTGACAGAGGGGTCTCGTCCTTGGGGCTTCTTTCCCAGTCCAGCATTTCGGCGTGGTAGCCGCGTAGTTCGTCAGACATGGTTTCGATAAAGTTGCGCACCGCCCGACCCAGGAACTTGCCCTTCAATGTGCAGATTCCAATTACCGATGTCTCGAAAATGTGGTCGAGCCTGACGACTCCCAACTTATCGTGGTCTTCCTGGTGCAGGGTGAAGTCGCTGCAAACGGCAACCCCCATCCCGATTTCCACGTATCGTTTGATCGACTCGGTATCGTCCAATGCCAGAACTACTTCGCAGGAAATCCCCTGGCCCTTCAACGCTTGCTCAACCTTTTGCCGGGTGAGACTTTCCTGGCCGGATAGAATCAGCGGCCACTCGGCGATACCCTGCAGGGTGGGGAGTGACTCGTTAAGCAGGGGATGTTCCGGAGGGGTCATCAAAACTACGTTGTACTCAAATAACTCGGTGAACTCCAGGGAGAAGTCATCCGCAGGGGGAGGAGAGCAGAAGCCCAGATCAACCTCTCCGGACCGGACCAACTGAATCAGTGGCGAATAGGCTCGGGCCAGCAGCCGGATGCGTACATCGGGGTAGCGGTCCCGAAAAGATTGGATGCCTCGGGGCAGGTGATGCATCACCAAGTCCGGGTAAGCTCCGATACTGAAGGAGCCTCGCCGCTCCGAATAGTCCATCTGAGTCTTCAGCGTGTCCACCGAAGTCACCACCGGAGTAACCAACTCCAGTAGCGTGATGCCTTCCGAAGTCAGTTGTATGGGGCGCTTGATACGATCGAATAGCGTAATCCCAAACTCCGACTCCAGTTTCCGGAGATGTGTGGTGACCGTGGGTTGGCCCAACTCCAGGGCGCGGGCTGCCTTGGAAACGCTGCGCAACCTCGCGACGTGATAGAAACTAATGAGTTCCCTTAATTCCACAGATACATCCCCCCAGAGACTGTGCTGGGCATTTCTGATATTATATATCAACCGATATTGCTTGACAAAATATTCGGTTGATTTGAGAATAAGAACAAGGTGCATTCCCGCTTCCACCGTCTGTGACCCCTGTACTGACCTTTGTAGTTCGAACCTCTTTGGTGAACCTTTAGCCGTGGACCCGACTCAAACAGGTCATCGAGCCCAGCCGCAAGGGAAAGCATCCGAATGCCTTACGTAATCACCGAACCCTGCAAAGGTGTCAAAGACGCTACCTGCGTCCAGGTCTGCCCCGTCGATTGCATCGTCTCCACCGACGATGACGATATGTTTTACATCGATCCGGAAACCTGCATTGATTGCTCCTATTGTGTGTCGGTCTGCCCGGTAAACGCTATTTTCGACGAGTTTGCGGTGCCCTCCCAATGGAGGGACTACATCAAGAAAAACCGGGACTACTTCAAGTAACAACCGGCCGCCAACCAAGCCGCTTCTACCCCTGACCCACCTCACGACCAGCCCTATCCCCTAGGCTGCATAGCTTCATCGACCACACATTGCACTAAGAACACCGGATGCTCTCTGGTAGGCCTGGGTGGCCAAGCATTCGCATTTACGCGGCTAAACTTGTGCCCCCAGCGTCATTCTCGCCGCCGCGGGAATCCAGAGCCCCCCTCCCAAATCCAAGTACGTGGGTCACTGCAGGAGTGGTCCGCATGGGACCGGTGTGCTTGGTTAAGTAGGCGACGCGCCCCGCGTATGCTGACCAAGCTTAATATGACAAAGGGCTCTGGATTAACGCTGCGGCGAGAAAGACGGCGCTGCGGTTGTGCTCCCATCCTAATGTCATAGCTGCAGGACAGAGGTCATTCAGCACGCCCAAACCGCAGTTTGCAATGCGATCTCGCTGTTGGGTCGCGGGTTGATTGGATTCCGTCCCTCGGGATAAACTAGCCCTTCATCAGGGGCGCATCGACGCTGGGCCGGCCGGGCCCCGCTCTAGCTGGCAGCTCCGTGAAAATCCTTGCTTGGGAATGGATTGCGATGGCCAGGTTCTTGCGAGACGAAGACGTCAACCAGTTGGTGTCCATGGATGAAATGCTGGCGGCCATCGAAAACATGCAACGCCGGTTCGGCCAGGGACAAGCCTCCAACCTGTCCCGCCGGAAAATCATCGGCAGCAACGGCATGCTGTCGGTCATGGGAGGCGGGTTGTTCTATGATGGTGTTCTGGGCGTTAAGACCTACACGGTGGTGAGGGGCAAGTATTCCTTTCAGGTTAGCCTGTACGACGCCGATTCCGGGGAGTTGCTCTGTTACACCCAGGCCAACCGGTTGGGCCAGCTACGCACCGGGGCGACTACCGGGGTGGCAGTCAAACACCTTTCCAACCCAGGCGAATCGACCCTGGCGATTATTGGCGCAGGTTATCAAGCGCCAACCCAGTTGGAAGCGGTTGCCAAGGTGCACGGCATCAAGAAGATCAACGTCTACAGCCGCACCTTGGATAACCGGAAGAGCTTCGCTCAAGCCATGAGCGATTCTTTAGGCGTTGAGGTCGTAGCGGCCGATAGCAGCAAGGAAGCGGTGACCGGCAGTGACATCATCTTGTGCATTGCGGCGACCATGGAGCCGGTGCTGGAAGGCGAATGGTTGAACCATGGCTCCACGGTGGTCGGCGCCGGTCCCACCACCTGGCGCGCCAGTGAGGTGGACAACGCCACTCTGGACCGGGCCAGCCGGGTTTTCGTAGACTCCATCGAGCAGGCTGGCGTCGAGGCGGGCGACATAGCCGGCGCCGTTGACCGCGGGGCCATTCAGTGGAGCCAGGTTATGGAGTTGCGTCACGTGGTGGCGGGAGCGATCGCCGGGCGGGATTCAGCTGACCAGATCATTTATGTAAAGCTAATGGGCACCGGGGTGGCCGACGTTGCCGCCGCCAAGTTAGCCTATGACAAGGCCACCGCCGCGGGCATTGGAATGGAGATGGACTGGTAGGGGTCAGCCGGGGCTCAGCCAGGACTGACTCAGCCAGGACTCAGAAAGGACTGGCTCAGCCAGGACTCAGGTAGTCCACCATGGGCCGGACGTTGTACCTGCCGCCTTCCGTCAGCAGGCTTTCCACTGCAGCCCTCGCCGTATCCAACGCGGTGAAGCATGGGATTTGGCGTTCCACCGCGGCGCGTCGGATGTAAAACCCGTCACGCAGCACCGAAGTGTCGCCCGATAGGGTGTTGATCACCGCTCCGACCATTCTTTGTTCGATGACGTCCAGGCAGTTAGGATGTCCCTCATCCAACCGCTTGGTGGCCATGATGACCGGTATCCCCATCGCCGAAATCATGGATGCGGTGCCCTCGGTGGCAAATAGTTGACAGTCCGCGTCATGTAATTCACGCACCAGAGACAGGGACTCGGCCTTGTCCTGGTCTGCGATACTCAAAAGGATACCCATTCCTTTCTGAAGGCTGAGGTTGGCGGCCAACAGCGCTTTGGACAGGGCCGGGGAGAACTCCACGTCTATCCCCATCACCTCTCCGGTGGAGGTCATCTCCGGTCCCAACCTCCAGTCCACGCCGATGAGCTTGCCCATAGAGAACACCGGCGCCTTGATGCCCACCAGTTTCTGCCTCGGCCATAGCCCGCCCTGGTACCCCTGCTGGGCCAGGGTTTCACCCAGCATCACCCGTGTGGCAATGGTGGCCACCGGAGCGCCGGTAACTTTGGAAATGAAGGGGATCGTGCGGCTGCCCCGTGGGTTCACTTCCAATACATACACGCTGGTTTCGTCGTTCCAGCCGCTGTCGACCCGGGGACTGCGATAAGCTGGCCCGCCGTGAATGACGAACTGCACATTCATCAGGCCTTTGATGCCCAGGGCCAGCCCCATGCGGGTGGTGTAATCGACAATCGTGGACACTTCCTCGGATGTGAGGTTGAGTCCCGGATAGATGCCCATTGAGTCTCCGGAATGCACCCCGGCCCGCTCTATGTGCTCGATGATGCCGGGGATGAGGACTTCCTCCCCATCGCACACGGCGTCTACCTCGCACTCCTTGCCCTCCATGTACCGGTCGATCAGCACCGGCCGGTCCGGGGCAATCTCCGAAGCCACTGTTAGGTACCGGATCAGGTCCGTTGCATTCTGGACTATCTCCATTGCCCGGCCGCCCAGCACGTAGCTGGGACGGACTATGGCAGGATACCCAATGTTCTGCGCCACCTGGAGCGCTTCGGATACTGAAGTCACGGCGGCTCCGGGGGGTTGGGGTATGCCGAGCCGGGACATGAACTCCTCAAACTTTCGCCGGTCGGATGCTGCGTCTATCGCCTCGGCGCTGGATCCCAGGATGGGAAGCCCCGCTAGGGCCAGCTTTTGAGACAGATCTATGGCTGTTTGCCCGCCGAATTGGACCACCGACGGCGGCGCCACGTCGTCCACCGTCTCGTTGTCGATGATGTCCCGCACCGACTCTTCGTCCAATGGCTCGAAATACAACCGGTCGCTGGCATCGAAATCTGTGGACACAGTCTCCGGGTTAGAGTTGATCATAATGCTCTTCACGCCGGCTTGAGTTAGCGCCGCCGCGGCGTGGACGCTGCAATAGTCGAACTCGATCCCCTGGCCGATTCGGATGGGACCGCTGCCCAGCACAATGGCCTTTTTGCCCGGCAGAGGCAGCGCCTCGTTCTCCTGGTCGTAGGCGCTGTAATAGTAGGGTGTCACCGCCTCAAACTCAGCGGCGCATGTGTCTACCGTCTTGTAAACTGGCTTGATACCCAGTTGTATGCGCAGGTTTCGCACCTGCTCCGGCAGCATGTCGGACAATGTTCCAACCTGTTGGTCGGAAAAGCCCAGGCGCTTGGCTTGCAGCAGCAACGCCGGAGTCAAGGTTTCGGCCAGAAGCCGGCGCTCCATATCTACGATTCGCTGCAAGGCGTAGATAAACCACGGCTCGAAGAATGTCCTGGACACCAGGTCCTCAAGCGGCATCTCGCGCCTCAATGCGGCGACAATCGCCCAAAGCCGGGTGTCGTTGGGGTCCAGCGGCAGTTTGTCCAGGGAATCCGGGGAGCCATCGCTCCAGGATGGGTCTTCCCAGAGCAGGGTTCTACCGCCGATTTCCAGCGACCGCGCCGCCTTTTGTATTGCGGCTTCAAAGGTGCGGTCGATAACCATCACCTCGCCGGTGGCCTTCATCTGGGTGGTGGTGCGCCGGTCGCCGCCGGGAAATTTGTCAAAAGGCCACCGGGGTATCTTCACTACGCAGTAGTCCAACGCCGGCTCGAAGGCGGCCAACGTCTGCCGTGTGACCACGTTCGGAATCTCATCCAACCGCTTGCCAACCGCAATCTTGGCCGCAACCCGGGCGATGGGATAACCGGTGGCCTTGCTGGCAAGGGCCGAACTGCGGCTGACCCTGGGATTCACCTCGATGACATAGTAGGGCGAATCCGGTTCCCAGGGGTTCTCCGTGTTTCGCTCGATGGCCTCGCTAACCATGGGATGGGGTTGCAGTGCGAACTGCACGTTGCAACCGCCTTCGATGCCCAACTCGCGGATTATTTTGAGGCTGGCCGTCCGCAGCATCTGGTATTCGCGGTCGCTCAGGGTCTGGCTGGGTGCAACCACAATGCTGTCTCCGGTATGCACTCCCATGGGATCCAGGTTTTCCATGTTGCAAATGGTTATGCAGTTGTCCGCCCCATCCCGCATAACCTCATACTCGATCTCCTTCCATCCCACCAGGGACCGCTCGAGCAGCACCTGCGAAATTGGGCTGGCCGACAGGCCGCTGGCAACTATTGCCTCCATTTCTTCCCAGGTATTTGCTATCCCGCCTCCGGTTCCTCCCAGCGTATACGCGGGTCGCACCACCAACGGCAAACCGATTTCCCGAGCCGCTTCGCGGGCTTCTTCGATAGTGGAAACCGAGGCATTCTCAGGCTCGGGCTCTCCGATGTCATGCAGGAAATTGCGGAAGAGATCCCGGTCCTCCGCGGTGCGGATGGTCTCCAATGGCGTGCCCAATAAACGGACCCCGTACTTTTCCAGCACGCCGGCTTCAGAGAGAGCCACCGCCAGGTTCAGTCCGGTTTGCCCACCCAAAGTTGGGAGAATCGCATCGGGCCGCTCTGCTTCGATAATCCGCTCCACCACCTCGACGCTCAGGGGTTCGATGTAGATACGGTCGGCAATACCCTGGTCCGTCATGATGGTGGCCGGGTTGGAATTGACCAAAACGGTAGACACGCCCTCCTCGCGGAGCGCCTTACATGCCTGGGTCCCGGCGTAGTCGAACTCGGCGGCCTGTCCAATGACAATAGGACCCGAGCCGACCACCAGCACTTTTTCCGGTTTTTTTACTATTTTTAGCCTCGGTGTGTCCAAGGTTAGGCGCCCTTTCGGGCGCCGTTTGTCGTTCCGGGGCATCCATTGTTATGGACCGCCCCGGAATGACACCATGGCGCATTAGGCGATACTGCGCCGAGCGGGTCGCCTTATCCGGTTAGAACACCGGAAGCGGACCCGGCAGCACCAAGAGCTTTCGGTCCTGGAAGGAATTCAGCACCTGGTATACAAACGACCCGAATATACGCTGGTTGTGTTGGTAACCCGGCGCAAGCTCGACTTGTTGCTCGCTGCTGGGTGGAATCCGGAATAAGACCATGTCATGGTCTATCTTTTCCACCTCCAGACGTCCCACGGGAGAATAATCGAGATCCCCTTCGTCCGGATTGAAGGACCGGACAATCAGGTCCCAATGGCTGCCGATGGACCCCTTGGCCGGGGCGACATTATAGCGATTCCCCTGGCAATGAAACTGGGGAACATCCTGGTCCAATACGGTAATTAGGTCCGAAACACTTCCTGGCAACTCCACCTCAACCCCATCCTCCAGCAACACGTGAGTAAATGAAGACATGAAAACCTCCGAAATATTGCAGAAAAACAGATATGGAAAATAATGCTGTGTTGCTTGGCGACAAATTTCAATGAACCAACTTGTAAGCCAAGGAGACTTTTCGGTTCCCCGTAGCGGGGTTTTTGCTTTAGCTTCAGGCCACCTCCTACGTTTCCGAGTGCGAGTGTTCGCGCTCCTCGGAATCCTCGATTAGAGAAAGGAACCGGTCAAACAGGTACTCGCTGTCCCTGGGTCCCGGTGATGCTTCCGAGTGGTACTGAATGGTGAAGAGAGGCATCTGGCGATGCACCAGACCCTCAACTGTGTCGTCATTAAGATTGATGTGGGACACTTCCAACCCAACTGGCAAACCATCGGAGCTAACGGCGTACCCGTGATTTTGGGCGGTTATGTAAACCCGCCCGGTGGCCAGATCCTTGACCGGGTGGTTGCCGCCCCGGTGGCCAAACTTCAGCTTGTAGGTGCCGGCTCCCATGGCCCGCGCCACAATTTGATGCCCCAGGCAAATCCCCATTATGGGAACGCGGCCCAGCAACCGCTCAACATTCTCAACCATGTAATCCAATATCTGGGGATCGCCCGGCCCCGGCGACAGCAGTATCCCCGAGGGTTCCATGGCCAGCATTTCTTCAGCTGGCGTGGTGGCGGGCACTGCGATTACCTGGCAACCCCGTTGGTGCAGCAGGCGCAGTATGTTGTACTTGAGGCCGCAGTCATTGACCAGAATTCGAAACTTGGCGTCAGGGTCAAATTCCACCGACGGGCTGTCCCCTACCGACGGGCTGTCCCATTGGTAGCGTTCCGCAGTGGTGACCGACTTCACAAAATCGGTCCCATCGTAGCTGGGCAACCCGGCGAGCCGTTCGACGGCGGCCTGAGGGTCCCCGGTGCTGATAATGCCCATCATCACGCCGCGGCTTCGGATGCGTTTGGTCAAGGCACGGGTGTCCAACCCGCTGATTCCCGGAATATTCTGGCTTTCCAGGAACTCGTGCAGGGTCCGGACGCTTTGCCGGTGACTGGGTTGGTCGCAGTGTTCTTTGACGATCAAACCGCTGACCCGGATCTCCTTGGATTCAAAGCTCTCCTCGTTGATGCCGTAGTTCCCCACCAGTGGATAGGTCAGCGTAACCAACTGCCCCGCATAGGAAGGGTCGGTCAACACTTCCTGGTACCCGGTCATGCTGGTGTTGAAAACAACCTCTCCCTGGCCCTGGGTATCTGCACCGAAGGCCAGTCCTTGGAGAATAGTACCGTCTTCGAGGACCAAATGCGCCGTTTTATCCAATCGGATTTCCACCATTCCAGAATGAGTGCTCAAAAACCAACCGCCCGCCCACCATGGTTGCCATCACCTGTCCCTTGAGGGTCACCCCCTCCAGAGGAGTATTCTTTCCCATGGACTGGAATTCCGCCGTATCCACCTGCCACTCCCGTTCCGGGTCGAACAGTACGATGTCCGCGGCAGTTCCGGGTGCCAGGGTCGCGAACTCCTGGAATGCCCCACCCATGACCCGCGCCGGCCCCGCGGTAAGCCGCTCCACCAGGTCTGGCAGGCTCAACCGGCCGTTGTGGACCAGTTGCATCACAGACCCGAAACCCGTCTCCAGCACGCTGATTCCAAAGGCGGCGTCCTCGTAGGTGACCTGTTTGCTGGTCGGTTCGTGGGGCGCGTGGTCGGTGGCGATGCAATCTATGACGCCGTCGGCCAGGGCTTCTACCAGGGCGTCCACGTCGTGCCGGCTGCGCAACGGCGGGAACACCTTGGTGGACGTATCGTAGGCCAGGAGGCCGGCCGACGCCGCTTCGGCGCCCTTTCGGCCCAGGACCCATTCTTCCGTGATCGTTAAATGATGAGGGCAGACTTCGGCGGTTACCGCCAGCCCGCGCTCTTTGGCGTGTCGAATCATCGGCACCGACCCGGCGGTGCTGACGTGGGCCAGATGCAACCTGCCGCCGGTGAGTTCCGCCAGGGCGATGTCCCTGGCGATCATAGTCTCTTCAGCCGCTGCCGGTATCCCCGCCAGGCCCAGCCTGGAAGAGACCCAGCCTTCGGCCATTGCGCCGTTTCCGGATAAGGACCGGTCCTGGCAGTGATTGGTGATTGGCAAGCCCAGGTCCAGGCTATAGGTCAGGGCCAGCCGCATCAGGCTGGGGTCGTACACCGGATCGCCGTCGTCGCTGAAGGCCACGGCACCCGCCGCGGCCAACTCCTCCATTTCGGTTAGCTCCCGGCCCAACCGTCCTTTGCTGACGCAGGCCACGGGATGCACCCGTACCACGGCCTCGGTCTCGCAGCGGCGGCGCAGAAAATCCACCACCGCCGCATTGTCGATCGGGGGAGAGGTGTTGGGCATGCAGCATAAAGAGGTGAAACCGCCGCGGGCGGCCGCCAGAGCGCCGGCCGTGATGGTTTCCTTGTACTCGAACCCAGGGTCGCGCAGGTGACAATGAAGGTCGATGAAGCCGGGCGAGGCAACCAGTCCCGCGGCATCTACGGTGCGGCAATCCACCGGAACGCTATCCGCAGGCAACACGCCGACCGCCATGATCTTGCCGTCAGACACCAGGATGTCGCCGGTTTGGTCCAAGCCTTGGCCGGGATCGATGATCCGGGGCCCTTTAATTACAACGGTTGTGGAGTCCATACTTTCCGGTCTTCCCCTACTCCCCGTTCCCGCCGGCCACGACCAGGTACAGCAATGCCATCCGGATCGCCACACCCCCGGTCACCTGTTTTTCGATTACCGATGCGCCTCCGTGGGCTATGGAGGAGCTTATTTCAATCCCTTCGTTCATTGGGCCGGGATGCATCACCAGGGCCCCCGGCTTGGCCATGCTCAACCGCCGGTCGGTTAACTGCCACCGCCGGACGTACTCCCGCAGGCTCGGCAAAAACCCGCCTTCCTGCCGCTCGGCCTGCAATCGGAGCGCCATTACCACGTCGGCGCCTTCAATTGCCCGGTCAAGGTCGGTGTCCATCGTCACGCCGGCCAGGGGTTCCGGCGCATTGGATTCCCCGCGGCGGCCCAGGTATTCGATGGGCAGGAGCGTGGACGGGCCGCAGAGGACCACCTGAGCCCCCATTTTGGCAAATCCCAGGACATCGGACCTTGCCACCCGGCTGTGCAGCACGTCGCCCACAATCACGATTTTCACGCCATCAAGATGGCCCAGGTGCTCCTTCACCGTGAACAGGTCGAGCAGGGCTTGGGTCGGATGAGCGTGCATGCCATCGCCGGCGTTGATCACGGACACCCGGTCCAAGTGCCGCGCCAGGAAATTCGGGGCCCCGGCGTGTGGATGGCGCACCACGATAGAATCCACGCCCATGGCCTGCAGGGTCAACCCGGTGTTCAGCAAAGACTCGCCCTTTTCAACGCTGCTGCCCGAGGTGGAGACGTTGATGACGTCGGCGCTCAGGATTTTCCCGGCTTCTTCAAAAGACACCCGGGTTCGGGTGCTGGACTCGTAGAAAAGGGTGACGATTACCCGGCCCCTCAGCGTCGGCACTTTCTTGATGTCCCGTTTTAGGACCTCGGCCATCCCCTTGGCCGACTCCAGCACATCCTCAATCTCAGATGGCGAAAAGTCGTCCAGGTCCAGCACGTGGCGACGCTCGGCCCACCCAACGGTATTTCCCGCGTCGCCCGCGTGGATAGACGCGTCAGCAGGGGCGTCGATTGCTCTAGGCAGGCTCATGCCACCTGGTCCTGTTCGAGCCAGGCTCGATGAAGACAACGGCGGTCATCCAGGTCTGTGCTGTGGCCGGAGCTTGAATATGTCAACCGCGCTTACCTCTGGGATTCGTGACCGTTTCCACCCTGACTATGGTCACCTCGTCTACTCCTCCAGCCTCGGTCAATCTCACCTTTACCGCTTCGTCACGGGCGGTGGGAACGTTCTGCCCCACAAAGTCGGGACGGATGGGCAACTCCCGGTGACCCCGGTCCAACAAAATGGCCAGTTGCACCTGGTCCGGCCTTCCAAAATCGTTCAAGGCGTCCATGGCTGCCCGGACAGTTCTTCCGGTGTAGAGCACGTCGTCCACCAGTACCACCCGCTTGCCATGGATACTTTCGGGCATATCGGTTGGCCTTATGACCGGTCTGGAACTGTCCTGTAAGTCGTCCCGGTACAGGCTGATGTCCAAAGCCGCCACCGGCACCGCGTGCCCCTCCGATTCCAATAAATTGCGCGACAAACGCTGGGCCAAGTGAACCCCGCCCGTATAGATGCCCACCAGGATTACGTCCTGGACACCCCGGTTTCGCTCGGAAATCTCGCGGGAAATCCTGGCCAGAGCCCTTCGGATATCATCCTGGTTCATTATCTGCCGCTGGGACATTTGGCTCCAACGTTTCTGGGTTTCCGGTGCAACAAAAAACCCCTTGCAGCGACTTGGGCAAGGGGTATCAACGCGTCACCGGCACGCCATATCTGGCGGTCCGATATCCAGTTGGGGCGCTGAACCTTGCCAGCCTCACAGGACTGTCTTAAAAGCCCGGATGTCCCCCACGGGACAACCCTACGACCCGGTTATTCAATTGTGATTGATTATGTTAGCAGACTCAACCCTGAATGGGAAGGAATTCCGCCCAACCCCAGGGTCTTTCGATTTTGTTCGAATCCTCCGTCACTCTTGCCGCAACAGGAATCTGGAGGCCATTTGGATCCCTACTCCCCGTCATTCTCGTCGCAACGGGAATCCAGAGCCCTTTTCCCCATCCAACCTGGTTCGTGTCTGCAGGAATGTTCCAGTTGGGACGTCAACCTGTCCACCCGGCGCGTCTCACTTGGCATAACCGTCTTGGTACATAATCAGGGCTCTGGATTCCCGCTGCGGCGGGAGTAACGGGGGACAATCGAAAGACCCTGGCCCAACCGCACCGATTCCCGCCTGCCACACCTACGCTGGACGTCTTCCGGGGTGGGTGAGCCGACCGCCCCAACCGTGCATATTGCCTACGCCATCACCTTCTTGCGCCGGTTTGTCACGTAGTCCACCAGCATGTACTGCCCCAGGTTTTCAGCGCTGCTATAGAATGCCCGGCCCCGGTTGATGCGTGTCATCCGGTCGACGAAATTCACCAACTGGTAGGAGTTTTCCAGCATGAAGGTGTTGATGAGGATGTCTTCCTGCGTGCACCGCTTGACCTCTTTCAAGGTCTCTTGCTCGGTGCGGTAGCTGGGTGGATAGGCGAAGAAGGCCCGGTCTCCTTCCAGGTGGGACGTGGGTTCGCCATCGGTTATCACCAGGATCTGGCGGCTCCCGCCTTTCTCTTTCGACAGCAACTTCCTGGAAAGCATCAGCGCATGATGGAGGTTGGTGCCCGAAACCCAGGAATTCCAACTCACCTTGGGCAGTTCCTCCTCCTTGATTTCGCTGGCGTAGTCTGAGAACCCAATCACGTAAAGAATGTCTCGCGGGTACTGGGTGCGGATCAATGACATCAACGCCAGGGTTACCTTCTTGGCCGCCAGGAAGTTATTGAACAATCCCATGGAACGGCTTTGGTCCAGGAGGATTACCGAGGCAGTGCGGGTCATGTGCTCGTTGCGATAAATCTCGAAGTCCTGGGGCTGCATCCTTACCGGAAGCTCGGGGCCCCCGCGGATCACCGCGTTCTTCAGAGTACTCAGGAGATCGAGTTGGAACGGGTCGCCGAACTCGTACGCTTTGGTCTCTCCCAGCAGGTCCCCCGTAGCCCCCCGGGTCTCCATCATGTGGCCGCCTATGCGGTCCTTTTTCAAATTGACGAATATTTCCTTCAGGGCCTTCTGCCCGATGCGGCGGATCCCGCGGGCCGTCAAGTCCATCTTATCGTCGCCGGTCAGGTATCCCGCATCCTTCAGCATCTGGCGTAGCTGGTCCAATTGCTCCCATACTCGCTTGGCGTCGTCGCCCAACAATTCGGCCAGCTTGTCGGGGTCGATGTTCTCCAGGTTGCCGGTGCGCATTGCTTCCTGAAGCGCCTGCTCGAGAAGATCGTTCTCCTGCAGTTGGCGCATCAGGTCCATGGCCTGGTCCATAGTCAAGCTGTCGTCGCCCAGGAAGGGATACTGGCGGCGAAGCTCGTCCATGGGCATCATCACTTCCATCATGGAAGCCAACTCATTCATGGCTTGAAGGGTCTCAGAGTCCAGGGCCGACCCCATGGCGTCTTCCAACTCCTGGCGCATTTCCGGCGACATGCTGTCCATCATGGACTGCATCTGCGCCATCTGCTGCTGCATCCGCTCCATCAACTCGTCAAAAGACTGGGGCGGGTTGGGGCCGAACATGGAGCCGTACTGTTGCATGAACCCGTCGAAGTCGGGTTCCCTCCCTTCCATTTTGTCCCGCATCATCTGGCTCATCTGCCGCATCATTTCTCGCATGGCCGCCATGTCCTCGGGAGACATTCCGCGGACTTGGTCCTGCATTTGCTGGGAAATATTCTGGGCCATCTGGCTTTTGAGCATGTCCAGCAGTTCCTGGAACTTCCCCTGGGCATCGGGGTCCATGAAGTCGTATTCCATCAACTCTTTGATCTGCCCTCCCAGGCCCTCAGGGAGGTTGTCGAGCTTTTCCCGGTTTCTCTGGGCCCGTTGCTCCAGCATCTGGTAGAGATTCTCTTGCTGCTCCCTGGCGTCGTCCTCCGCATCGTCGACCTGGCTGCGGCCTTCATCCAGCCGGCGGTCGATGCCGGACCGTTCGGTTTGAAGTATTTCATCCAGACGCTCTTGCAGGTCGTCCACTACGGAATCCATGTTGTATTGCTGCAGTTGCTGGCGCCGCCGGTTTTTTAGCTGGTCGATCAGGTCCCGCATGCCCGGCATTTGCCGGCCTTCCCGGTCCTGGAACCCCTGCCGAAACATCTCCCGCAGCGCGCGCGAGACGTCCCCTTGGCGCAAGACCTCGTCGGAAAGCTGGTCCATCAACGCGTCGGCGTCCAATTCGAAGAGTTGCTGGGTGCCGTCCCATTGGGAATACCGGTAGGTACGGTAAAGCATGACGCCTCGCGGGTTTCAAATTTACGGCAATCGATGCGCTGGCGGCGGCGTACGGGAGTGGTCCATAGCTTGCCGGATTATTGGCCAGCAACCCGGTACGATGATGCGCTCATCATACTCCCGCCGTCAAAAACTCGGCAAGGCGGCGCGGGAGCAACCAATGAGCATCCAACTGTCCCACGCATTCTCGCCGCCTCGCCCTCACCCGTCATTCACGTCGCAACGGGAATCCAGAGCTCATTGCCTGACCCAGCACGGTCATGACCACGGGAACACCCGAGGAGGAACATTCCGCGTGGGGGCAAGCGTGGCTCCCGAGGGAAACCCTCCGGATTCCTATTGTCACGAGATCGCCGGGAGATTGAATGACAACTGACCGGCTTTACGGAGCAACCAAGCAACCGCGCCGGCCACCGGTTGGTGGGAAAGGAAGCGAAATTCACCTTGGTCTAACAGATGCGACCAACCGCGTTCAGATAACCTTGGCCCCCAGGATCTTTGTGAGGTGCCCCAAAGCCCATGCGTGGGCCTCCGGGTCGAAGCTGGCCACGCAATCGGTGGGCACCTCCACGAGGTAGTCCCGGTTGCGGGCGTCTGAGGTGGTGTGGAGCACACAGATGTCGGTGCAGACCCCGCAGATGATGACCTTGTCCGGATTGACGGATTCCAGCCGTTGGGCCAAGTCCGTGTTGAAAAAACCGCTGTACCGGTTCTTGGCCACCACATTGTCCTGGGTCACGAATTCAGCCAACTCGTCGATTACGTTAGGTTCTTCGGTGCCCTTGACACAGTGGACCGGGAAAATCTGAAACTCCAGATCATCGGGGTCATGGTGGTCCGACACGAAAAGCACTCGGGAGCCGAATCCCCTCTCCCGCTGCAACATGGCTTTGACTTTGGGAATGATTTGCCTGGCCTGGTCGCCGCAATACAGGTTGTGCCCAGGTTCCAAAAACCCCTTGACCATATCAACAACCAGAACTACGTTCGTCATAGCTACTCCCTGAAGGGCACTACGCCCACTCCGTTTGCGTCCAGCGTAATCAGGACGCGGTCTCCCGGGGCGGCCGATATCCGGTCCCGGGTAGCGTCCAATTGCTCATCGCTCAGTTGCGGAGCGCCGGCTTCCGGGTCCAACCTCTGCCAAACCCTTATGGTAAACCCCAATCGCGCCTCAATCTGAGAGATCAGCGGTTGCGCAGCCTGAGTGGCCACGGCGATAACCAGCTTCCGGGGTTGGACCGGAACCTCCGGGAGCGGCTCGGGCCCCGCCTCCTCCGAGACTTGCCGGTCCTCTTTGGAAACGGACCAGTGGTACACACCCGCCGCGCAAGCCGTCAGGAACATTGCGATGCTCCACTTGCCGTCGAGGAGGATTGTTGACGACAGGTTTCCTTCCAGCAGGTCTCTCAGCACAAAGAACAGCATTGCGCTCAGGTTCCCCAACACCAGCAGGACGGCCACGCCGAATACTCCGAAGAAGAACACCCGGCGGACTGGGTGATCCAGTTCCTCCATGTCCGCTCCGGCATCACGTTGTACGCCAAACCAGTGGTACGCCCAAACGGGAACCCCCACCAATAGCAGCGTCACCGCCAGCGCCAGGCTATTCCCCCACAACGCCGGGCCCAGAACCACATCCGAGTTGATAAGGGCCAACCCCCCGATGCCCACAGCCAGCAGCACGATGATCCCGGCTCCCGAAACCACCAGGCCCGCCGCCGTCACCATGTAGCGGTAAATCCGGCGGGCGTGGGGAAGGCTACCCAATGCCGACGCCTCTTGATGCGCCACCGCCCAGTGATAGCCCCACAATGCAACCCCAACCAACACTCCGGGCACGGTTTCCGGAATGACGCGGAATTGCTCATGGGCGGCAACGTCAGGTTGGCCAATTCCCCATTGGATAACGCGATACAGCAAGATAGTCGAGTAAACAAAAACGCCGCCGGCGCCCGGGAGAATCGTAAAAAGTTGCAGGTAGAACTGGCGGACCGTGGACCCGGCGTCGGTCCGAGCGATTAGATGCCAGTGCCACCACCACCAAATTGCCCCCACGATGGCTGTCGCTGTTGCCCAAACCACGGTGCTGGTCCATAACCCCGAGTCACCAGACACCAGGGTCCCGGCGCCGAACCATAAACTGTACACCTGGAGCAAGAGCCGCCAGATGACAATCCCCACACCGACGCTGAGCATTGCCAGCCCGTACCAGCCGGAGAAATAGACGTACACCTGCCGGACAACATCATCAGCGACGGTACCGGATTGTTCCGAGTCCCGTAGCCGCCAGTGAAACGCCCAAATGGATCCCCAGACCAGCGGCAAAGCCAGGTTCCGGCCGTTGAACGAGTCCAGGGACAGCCACCAATGGAACAATGAAACCATCCCTACAGCCGCCACGACCGCGCAAACCGCAAGGACCAGGTAGATATACACCCTGCGGGCGACCGCTTGAGACTCCCAGGGAATCCTTGCCACCGCGCGCTGGGCCAGCGTCCAATGCAGGTACCACACCGGCGCTCCTACCAGGAGCATCGCCAGACCCAGAGCCAGTTGGTTTTGGCCCCGTGAGATAATGTCCCCGGCGAACAGCAGGTCCAGGACCTCGTCCACCAGCATTGCCGCCCCGCTGGCGGCAACAATCAGGGCGACAAAAGCCAGCCCATAATAGTAGAATCTCCTGAGAGTGCCGATGCCCGGGTCTTCTCCCGAGCGGGACCGGTGGCGGAAAAGCCATACGACCAGGGAAATGATCCCAACCAGGATCAGGATTTGGATGAGTGCGCCGCCGAAAAGAAAAATGTCCATTGTCTTCAACTCCCTTGTTGCACCCTCCCAGGTTAAGGAGTGCCTCCCGCCCCCGTAGGCTCCACCGGGTCCGGGCACCAGTTCATGGGCCAGGGAGGCTCTGTAAACCGCCAGGAGCCTGCTTCCTCCTCGAGAACGAACCGTTCCCCTCGGGAATGTTCCGAGCTTCCAAATGGCGGGTCAGCGTAGAACCGGGTTACCCGGACGTTGACCTCAACAGTTTGGTCCACTTCTTCGACATTGACCAAACTGACTCGCAAGTCTCGGTCCCTGCGTACACCGTCGGGCTGGACCTCCCTTAGGGTCGACTTGAAGTGGTCAAACTCACAGTCATCAGCAATGTCAGGGTGTATGAAATCGTAAGCCTCCCGGTCTCTGCGGTCCCCAATAGCCAACAGATAGTCCTGCACCGAGGCCTCCGGGGTTCCGGACGCGAACCGCTCCGGTTCCCCACCGCGGCCTACCAGTGTCACCACAATGCTGACCCCAATCAGGACTGACACCGTCAATCCAATGCCTGCCAGCCACCTCGATGATGAACTCTTTAGAATGACTAGACCTCCTGGCATTGCCACATTTGATTGACTCTGGAAAATTTTTGACTACGCTTATCAATTGTATCAATAAACGCCCGGGAGCAAACAACGCAAAGGCCGCATCCTCAGGGCAACCGCATTACACACTGCGGCTAGTGCTCTCGAAATGTCCTCTTTTCTGCGGCTAGGAGAAGTAACGATTGGAGCACACCCGTCTTTCTCGCCGCTGCGGGAATCCAGAGCCCTTTCCCACATCCAAATACGTGAGGCAATGGAGGAGTGGTCCACATGGGACCGCTCTGCTTGGCTAAGAGTTGAGGCGTCCTGAGTGTCCTAACCAAGGCTATTGAGATCAGGGGTTCTGGATTCCCGCTGCGGCGGGAATGACGGGTGCGGGTTACCGGAGTATTGGGGTTGTAAATGCTATTGCCCTGCGGCATTCTCAGGCAGAACAATCGCCTTTCAAACCCCTGTCACAGCCTCCAAATAATCCCCCACGGCGGGCGGTAAAAGATCAGATGCCAGCGTCTTCTTGCCGCCAGCCATTCTTGGCGCAACGGGCGTTACGCGCGAGTAGCGCTTACCACAATGAAAACCTTGGTCGCCCCGACCGTTCAGTCTCCGATGGCATAGCACGAGGTGGGAATGCAATCCTCTTGGATTCGGAACTGCAAGGAGGATGTGGTAATCACCCGCCACCAACAACGATCATTGACCCCGATCATAGTTGCCGGGTCGTGTGCAATTGAAAGTTGAAGACCGGAGCCCGGCCAGACCCCGTTGGAGGATTGCGTCGCCGAGATCAGCAGATCCCCGTAGGATGCTCCCTACCCGCCAAGCGCTCCGGCAAAACCGGCGTCCTGCGCCATCAATTCCTTCAGTCCCACCAGGTTAAAGCAGTCTTCCAGGCTGTACATGCGGTCCAGCATGGACTCGGTGGAGCCGGTAGACTTCAGCTGCGCCATCAATTCTGATACCGCTTTGCAGACCATCAGCAAAGCGCTGACCGGGAAAATGACCAGCTTGAAGCCCAGCTGCTCCAACTGCGGCGCTGGCAAAAGCGGCGATTTCCCCGTCTCAACAAAGTTGTACATAAGCGGCACATTAAAGTTTGCGGTGATTCGCTGTGCCTCTTCCGCGCTCCGGATGGCCTCGATAAACAGCATGTCCGCGCCCGCGTCCACGTATTCGCCACAGCGGCGCATGGTGTCGTCCCAGCCCGTCACCGCCAGGGCGTCGGTACGAACAATAATGGTGAAGTCATCGTCGGTGCGGGCATCCACCGCGGCCCGAATCTTTTGGACCATCTCGGTGGAAGAGACGACCTGTTTGTCGTCCAGATGGCCGCAGCGTTTGGGCGACTGCTGGTCTTCGATGTGAATGGCAGCCACTCCGGCCCTCTCATATTGACGGACGGTCCGAGCGACGTTGAGCACACCGCCGTAACCGGTGTCGGCGTCGGCGATTACCGGAACGTCCACCGCGTGTGCAATGTCGGCGGCATTGGACACCATTTCGGTCATGCTGGCCAGGGCAAGGTCGGGCTTCCCGAGGCGGGCAACCGAGGTCCCGGCCCCGGTCATGTAGACCGCGGGGAAGCCCGCTTGCTGGATGATGGCAGCCGTCAGGCAGTCGTAAGCCCCCGGCGCTGCGATGATTCCCGGCGCTCGCAACAATTCCTTGAACCGGCCGGCTGCAGATTTGTTCGCCGACATGACGCTCCTCCTTTCAATGATGCGGATATGTTAACCGGGTTCCAACCGGCGTAAGGGCAGACGGTAGGAGATCGACACCCGTGGGAAACGCGGACCTGGAGCGGACCTGGATTGGATCCACAAAGGGAGGAAGCGTCGCCGGGGATCCCCGCGAACTCAGGCGATCAAGCCGCCGTCAATGGTAAGGACCTGGCCGGTGATGTACCCCGCCCCTTCTCCGCAAAGGAACAGCACGGCCTCGGCAACCTCGTCGGCCGCTCCGAACCGGCCCATTGGGATCCGGTCCAAAATCTGCTTTTGGGTGTCAGCCGACAGGCCTTCGACCATTCCGGTGGTTATGTAACCCGGCGCAACCGCGTTTACCGTGACGTTGCGGGACGCCACCTCCCTTGCTACCGCCTTGGTAAATCCAATAAGGCCGGCCTTGGCCGCAGCATAGTTCGCTTGACCGGGGTTGCCGCTCAGTCCAACCACTGAGGATATGTTGACGATTCGACCTCGGCGCTGCCGGATCATGTGGGGCATAACGTACTTGGTGCAGAGGAAGGCCCCGCGAAGATTGACGTCCAGCACCTGGTCCCAGTCATCCGGGGCCATGCGCAGCAGGAGTCGATCCTTGTTGATCCCGGCGTTGTTTACCAACATGTCGATGTGCCCGAACCGGTCGATAACGCTCTGGACCATGGCTTGGGATGATTCTTCGCTGGAAACGTCGCCCTCGACCAGGAATCCTTCGCCTCCGGCCTCGGTGATCCCCGCCAAAACCTGCTCGGCGGCGCTCGGGTTGGAGTGAAAGTTCAAGGCTACCTGAATCCCAGCCAAGGCCAACCGGGTCGCTATCTGGGCCCCAATGCCCCTGGAAGCGCCGGTGACCAGGGCTGCCCGCTTGGGATGCCCCGCATCTACCGCGCCGGGCGTTTCGGGATTATCAGCCATCAGGTCAGGGCAACTGGTTCAGTTGAGTTCAAGACTGCCCGCGGTCTTCGCCGGCTGCTTCCCCGTTGAGGTGTATCTGGGAAAGCTCCTCGCGCATGCTTTCAACCAAACCCACCTCTACGTACTTGACGGCGGTATAAATGGCTCCGGCGATTCCCGTGGCCTTGCATGAGCCGTGACCGAGGACCACCGCTCCGTTTACCCCGAATAGTGGGCCTCCCATGGTCCGCGGCATGTTGGTCGTTTGCCAAAGGTCGGAGGAAATACGGTCTAATTCAGCCTGGGGGACCGTGTTCGCTAGTCTTTCCTGTACCAGCTTCCCCAGAGCGTTGCCCAACCCTTCGGAAAACTTCATCAGGATGTTTCCCACGAAGCCGTCGCACACAATAACGTCGGCCCGGTCGGTGAAAAAGTCGAACCCTTCGACGTTTCCGATAAAGTTCAGGTGGCTTTGGTGCAGCAACTGGTTGCTTTCCTGGACCTGCCGGTTACCCTTGGCGTCTTCCGCCCCAACGCTGAGTAGTCCGATTCTGGGATTCTCAATTCCCAGGAACCGGTGAGCAAACACCGAGCCAAGCGCGGCGAAGCTCAGCAACAACGCCGGCCGGCAGTCCAGATTGCTG
Organism: Dehalococcoidia bacterium; assembly: GCA_965226825.1. Taxonomy (GTDB): domain Bacteria; phylum Chloroflexota; class Dehalococcoidia; order Lucifugimonadales; family UBA3495; genus Io17-Chloro-G2. The sequence continues at coordinate 667,131 of CBDDED010000003.1, read as the reverse complement.
CCCGCGTCCACCATCACGGTTTGGGGCGCAACGCCCAGAAAGGGACCGCCCAGGCAAGGCCTTTCCAGGCCGTCCATCAATCCCAGCACCACTGTGGAACTGGCCATGGAGGCCCCCGTTGACCCCATGGACACCAAGACATCGGCGGCGCCCGACTTGACCAGCTTGGTGGCTTCCAGGATGGATGCCTTGGGTTTGCTGCGCAGGGCCTGGGCCGGGTGTTCGTCGTCCCCGATCTTGCCCGCGGAAGGCACCAACGTCACCGGTTGGTCTTTGAGATCGTACTTGGCCAGTTCGATTTCCAGGGGCTCCTGGTCTCCCACCAACAGGAGTTCTACAACATGGGTCTGCAACGCCTGGATGGCCCCTTTTACCGTCTCTTCAGGTCCGAAATCACCGCCCATGGCATCCACCGCCACCCGCACCGGCCGGGTGACGCGTATTCCGTCCACAACGTCGCTGATTTTTGGGCCGCTTGTCATAGGTTTATCCCCTTGTTCCGCGCTTCCGCAACTATCACCGCCAACTGCCAAGGGCCAGGCTACTCATTGTTTGTTCCCCGATAACACCGAATTGTTATGTTAATCGACAATTTGCGGATTTTGCGACTTCACAGATACCGAAGCGTTTCCGCTGATCAACTCGCGTCCGGCGCTTGGATCAACTACCTGGAGAGAACATTTCACCCCGTGCCCGTCTTCTTGGGGGACTTTTTCCATGATTTGGCACCGGGTGGCAATCCTGTCTCCCAGGTAGGCTGCTCCCTTGAACCGTACTCTCAGCCCGCCGGTGGTCAGCCAGTCAATCCCAAACTCGCCGGCCATGTTTTCCGATATCAACGCCAGGGTCAGCATGCCGTGTGCGATGATGCCGCCGAACCCCGTGGTGGCGGCGAACTCCGGGTCCAGATGCAGGGGGTTGAAATCTCCCGATGCCTTGGCGTAGGCGTCCAATTGGCTTTGGGTGATGGTGCGTTCCAAGTGGGTAAGTCCGCCCGGCTCAACCATGTCTGGGGGTTGTTGTCGGACCTCGGGGGTCGCACTCCCCTCATCAGGAGCGGCGACGTGCGCATTCGTAACCAGCACCGTTGTTTTGCCGGTTATCGCCGGCGCCGGGGGACCGGACCCCCCAACTTCCTGGCTATCTGGGCCAATCGAAAACTCGGCCGTAATAAACTCCATGCCGCCGCGACGCCGCGGCTTGCCTATCCGTACCCGGGCGCCCACTTGCTCGCCGAATCTCACAGCCCTCAGAGTTTTCATTTCCTGGAGGCTGTGGATGGCGCCCGGCGGCAGGTCCAAGTGACTTAACAGTCGACCCAGGGCCCAGGCGGAGATTGCCAGAGGAGGGGCCATTTTGCAGTCAAAATATAAAGGCAGAGAGTCACCCACGGCCCGGGTGTATTCCCGCACCGAATCCTCGGTAACCTCCCACGCGCCCAGGTCAATCTCTCGTTCCAAATCCGAGGCTGCCTGGGGCTTCAACATCGCCAACGACCCCACCGTAAGGTAAACGAACTCACCTTCAGGTATATAAACCGGGTCGATTATACCGACACGCCTTTATCGCGGCAACCGGCCCCACCCCGTGGCCCAGGGTCTGTCGATTATCTTCGAATCCCCCGTCAATCTTGCCGCAACGGGAATCTGGAGGCCATTTCCCCATCCAACCTGGTTCGTGTCTGCAGGAGGGTTCCAGTTGGGACGTCAACCTGTCCGCCCGCCGCGTCTTAGTTGGCATAACCGTCTTGGCACATAATCAGGGCTCTGGATTCCCGCTGCGGCGGGAATGACGGGGCACAATAGAAAGACCCTGCCCCGTGGCCTGGTCAGTTGATGTGTCGGTTAGCTAAATGAGTCGACGGCCAGTTCACCGATGTATTCGCCTATGGCCAGTGAGGACGTGGCGCCGGGGGAAGGCGCGTTAAGCACGTGGACCGCTTCCCGCCCTTGAAGAATGTGGAAATCGTCCAGCAGCGCCCCGCCTCGGGTAACGGCTTGGGCCCGAACCCCGGACCCGCCAGGCGCCAGGTGTTCGGCCCGAATTTCGGGTACCAGCTTCTGCAGGTCCCGGACGAACACCCCCTTGCTGTAAGAGCGGTGCATCTCGCCGACCCCTATTTTCCAGAAACGCATGGACATCTTCCAAAACCCCGGGAAAGACAGGGTCCCCCAGGAATCTCCCAGGTTGACGTCGGCCTTCCGATAACCTTCCCGCTTGAAAGCCATCACCGCGTTGGGACCGGCCTCTACTTGCCCGTGGATGTTGCGGGTGTAGTGAACACCCAAAAAGGGGAATCTGGGATCGGGGACCGGGTAGATCAGCCCATTGACCAGGTGATGGCTTTCGGGCCGCAGCGTGTAGTACTCGCCTCGAAAGGGAATAATCCTGACGTCGATCCGTTCTCCCATCATTTCGGCGACCTTGTCCGCATGCAGCCCGCCGCAGTTGATCATGTGCTTGGCTTTCAGGTCGCCCCGGTCGGTTTCCAGGGCCAGACCTTCCGCCGAGCGGTTGATCCGCCGCACCTCCGTTCCGGTAAAGATATCGCCGCCCTGCTCCTGGAAACGAGCCGCATAGGCCGCCGACACCTTTTTGTAGTCGATGATGCCGGTGGAGGGCGCCCATAATGCCTGAATTCCGTTGACGTGAGGTTCGATCTCCTTCAACCGTTCCGGGCCGATCATCTCCAGGCCTTTAACGCCGTTGGCCTCCCCTCGTTTGTGAAGGTCCTGCAGCCTACCCAACTCAGACTCGTGGGTGGCAACTATCACCTTTCCGCATTGGTCATACTCGATCTCGTTTTCATCACAGAACCGCAGCAGCTTCTGGACGCCGTCTACGCAGAAACGGGCCTTGTGGGAGTCTGGCCGGTAGTAGATTCCCGAGTGGATGACACCGCTGTTGTGCCCGGTCTGGTGGTTGGCCAATTCCGAGTCCTTTTCAACGACCGCAATACTCCAGCCGGGAAACTTCTCGGTTTTCAGTTTCATTGCGGTGGCCAACCCGATTATGCCCCCGCCAACCACCACAATATCGTAGGTATTGCTTTGCATGTTCGATCCCTCTGATATGGCCCGAGTCGTTAGTGGGTTTTTAAGCCAGTGGGTTTCAAGCTAGTTGGTTCCAAGAATAATCATACGCAGCAGGTCCAGGGCGTGCAGGGTAGCCCGCGTCCGGTCGGGTGTCCCCGGCCCGGCGAAATTGTACTCCCGCGAGTGCGTACCGTCCCGGGAGGCCACCGATATGAAGGTCTTCCCGGCCCTCAGGTTTTCGTTATCGGCCTTGGCGTCCGGCACTGAGTGTATCGCCAACCCGAGATCTGCCCCGGTTTGGCTGCGGACGCCCTCGGCAAGTTGGTCGGTCAGGGCAGCGCCGCCGGTTGTCAGGTCTTGCGCCGCCATCTCCTGCCCAGCCGCCAATTCCTGTCCAATTGAAGCCAGGATGTTCCGCAGCACCCCGGCGTCGCGCCCCACCGTGCCCTGGAGGAACCGGTCGCCCGCCGCTTCCTGCAGCTGTTGGGCCGCCATCCCGCCGGTGAGACCCTCGTAGGAGGCAACCGTCAACCCCTTGGAATCCAGGAGCTCTCCCAGGATTGAAGTCATCGTTTGGTCGTCGGTCGCGAACACGTGGTCGCCCAGCAACGACCTGACTTCGTCCTCCACCGGCGCAATCGCCCGGTCGGCCTCCAACTGGGTTGCGGTCTTGGCCGTGATCCTGACGTCCACCTGGCCGGGATGAGCCAGCACCCCCACCATTGGGTTGGTCGAATTGGCGATCAGGTGGCCGATCCGATCATCCACGGCGCTTTCTCCCAGGTCGGCCACTTTCAACACACGGGAGTAGATGGCGTCGGAGATTTGGAACTTCCGCCTCAGGTAGGGGGCAAGCTCGTTGTCGAACAGCCACTTCATCTCGAAAGGCACGCCCGGCAGGCAGAAAACCACCGCTCTGTGATCCTCGACGATGAACGATGGAGCCGACCCGTTGGGGTTCTTCACCGGAGTTGCGCCTTCCGGCATGTACGCCTGGCGGTTGTTGTTCTCGGTCATGGTGAACCCTCGCGCCCGGGACCTGGCCTGGATCTGGTCCAAAAGCTCTTGGTCCAACACCAGCTCCCGGTTTGAAGCCAGCGCCACGATTTCCCGCGTAAGGTCGTCCTGAGTGGGACCCAGGCCACCTGATGTGATTACGAGGTCCGACCGGTCCATGGCGCGTTCGATGACCTCCCTCATCCGCCCTGGATTGTCTCCCACGGTGGTCTTGTAGAAAAGGTTGACTCCCAGGTCGGCCAGCCGCTGCGCCATCCACGCCGAGTTGGTGTCGACAATTTGCCCCAACAACAGTTCCGAACCGATGGCGACTATTTCCGTATTCATACACCCAGGCCTGTAAAACAAAATAAGCAGTAGCGCCGAATTTCGGGGACTGCCGCAACAGTTGGCGGCTTGGACCAAGACCGTCAACCGCGGCTTAAGAGTATTCCCAGCAGAATACCCGGTCAAGGCCAGAACCCCAACCCCAGGGCCTTTTCATTGTCTCCCGTTGTTCCGGCAGCGACGAGACCTCCGACGTTTGAATACGATACCCCTACGGGTCACCGACAGGGCCGCCTGACGCGGGGATTGAGCAGTTGTTTTCATCCCTGCCAGAAGGCGGGAGCGGGATACCGGCGGGACCAGGGGATGAGGGAGCGAACGAGGTCTTCGCGGTCGGGGAGGATATTTTTGACCCGGCACCTCTCGAGGTATTTGTGGGCCGCCATGAAGGATGGGAGCCGGAAGCCGGCGGAGGCCACCCGTTGGATAAAGACATGGGGCTGGGGTGGCGTTTGGCCGCTGGCTTGGCCCACCGATGATTGGAGGCAGAACTCTTCGGACAACCGGCGGAGCCGGACGACGGCGAGTTCCTTAGCCAGGATTCGTTGTAGGGCGCGGACGCGGGCTCTGAGGGCACGCATAAGGCAATCACCTCATTTACTTAACGGGGTGTCGAAATTTTAGATTCGCCGGACATTTCCGGACATTTGCGGACATTCTGCCCTGGTGTCGGTGTCGGTGTCGGTGTCGGTGTCGGTGTCGGTGTCGGACTATGGGATGACGGGCTGGCGTTATGGTAAGGAATGGTTTCCCAAGTTGGGAACGGGCAAGTGTCATCCGGGGGTACGTTTGACGCGAGGGCGCAGAGGTGGAAGGGCGCGAAGGGGGTACGGGGTTGGGGTTAGGTGGTGGAGCGTCCGCTGAGGGTGTCGTTTCCTGGCAGTGTTGGCGGACGGAAAGGGCTCTGGATTCCCGCTGCGGCGGGAATGACGGGGGTAGGGGCTAAATGACAATGAAAAGGCACTGCCCAACCCACACCTACACCCTCGTCATCCTCGCCGCATCGGGGATCCAGAGCCATCACTATCATTGAACACCGCACCTAAACAGCGGGCGCGGCCTACCCACGCCCCACCGAAAAAGTTTTGCGCAGCTTTTCCAAAAGCGGGTCCCCCACCCCCAAATCCCCGCGCCCTCTACGTTGAAAACGGCTTGATGCCTATCTGTCTAACATCAACACCTCCCGGTTTCGACAGGCATGGATTTGGCGTATACTGCCATCATTACAACCCACCGTCGGTGGCGGAGCAGTGGCTGTCAAAGCCCGGCGCAACCGCCGGTTTTAGGAGCAATCAACATGAAGTTCGGCCTATTGTATGAGGGGCAGCGCCCCTACCAGGGCAACGACGTGGACTGGAACAGCCTCTATAAGGAAACCTTGGATCAATGCGAACTGGCCGACCAGGTCGGGTTCGACAACCTGTGGTTCGTGGAACACCATTTCCTGATGGGTTTTTCGGGCTCTCCCTGCCCCGAGGTGCTGTTTGGCGCCCTGAGTCAGAGGACCAAGAACATTCGCATCGGATTCGGCGTCTCGATTCTCCCCTACCACCATCCCGTGCGGATCGCAGAGCGGGTCGCGATGGTGGACCAGTTGACCGATGGCCGTGTTGAATTCGGCACTGGCCGTTCCAACGCCTACGAGCAGACCGGCCTGGGCATCGATCCCAGGGAGACGCGTGACCGGTGGGACGAGGCCATGACCATGCTGCCAAAAATCTGGCAGGCGGACGAGTTTTCCTATGAAGGGAAATTCTACAACGTGCCCACTCGCCGGGTTCTTCCCAGGGTTTTCCAGAAGCCCCATCCCAGGATGTACCTTGCCTGCACCCAAACCGAAAGTTTCCGTCTGGCCGCGCAAAAAGGCATCGGCGTTTTGTCCTCTGCTTCCTACGCGGTGGACGTTCTGGCCAACCACGTGAAGGTTTACCGGGACGCCATCAAGGACGCCGACCCGGTGGGGGCGTTCGTCAACGAGTTTTGGGGCAACAACGTCCACGCTTTTTGCGGCAAAGACGACCAGGCGGCCAAGGAACTGGCCGCCGAGTCCATGAAGACCTTTTTCGGTCCCGACAAGCCCTATATTCAGGGCCGCATCGGCGCTTATGAAGAGCTTCTGGAAGCCTGGGGAGGCGTGCCGGATCACCTTCAGGCCGACTTTGGCCGGTGGCTCCGGCAGTCCGACGAAGAACATAAGGAACAGGCCGCCGAGGCAGGCATTTCCCTGGATTCGGGCCCCGGCGCCGCCCGGGCAGCCATCGCCCAGTTGGACGCCAATACCCTGGCCGACCGGGGAGTGATTATCGCCGGCAACCCCGAGAGCTGCCGCAAAATCGTCCAGATGTACGAAGACATCGGCGTAGACCAGTGCCTGTGCATCATGCAGACCGAGACTATCCCGCATGACAAGGTAATGGAGTCCATCGAGCTATTCGGCAAGGAAGTAATTCCAGCCTTCCGGGACCAGCCGGCCAAAGCCGGCGCAGCCGGTTAAAACCGGGGCAGGCCGCCTCCCAGGGGCGTGACTACGGGGTCGGCAGAGGGCAGAGTCGCGGACGCCAATGAGCATTACCGAATATACTGAGGAATTCGGCCCGCTCTCCTACAGCCTGCGGATTGACGGGGAACACTTGGATTTGGCCGGGAAGGAGGACCGTGGCGAGCTGGTTTTCCTCATGTTTAACCCCGCAAACTCCAAAGAAAACCCGCGCCGCTTCAGCCCCACGAGGCGGCGTTGCATCCACTTCGCTGAGAGGTGGGGTTTTGGTGCCCTGACTACCGTTAACCTGTTCGCCTATCGAGCCAACAGCAAACAGGAGGTGTTCCAGGCCAACTTCTATACTGAGGTAGTGGGGCCGGAGAATGACCGGGTGATTCTCGATGCTGCCAGTAAAGCCGATATGGTGATGGCTGCGTGGGGATGTTTGGAAAACACCCAATTGTTTGTCAACCGCTCCAACCAGGTTGTCAAATTGCTCAAGCCCCTGGGCAAACAGTTATATTGTCTGGAAAAGAATTCTGACGAATACGGCTCCCCGGCCCATCCCAGCCCACAAGGCATTCGCGGGCCCATAAAGCTGGACATTGACCCCAAACCATGGCCTTGATCACCAGAACGAGATAGCAACGGGGTTCGGGTTACAGGTACCCAACACCGTTCGGACCCCATTGTCGACAAGCCAAAATGATAAGGCTGAAACGCCCCAGCGCCAGGTTTAGCAACCTGAGATTAGCGACCGGCGCCTGAATGGAGGAGTAAGAAATGGATTTTGGCGTATTTTTGGACTTTGCTTCCCGGAAGGGCGCAACTCCCAACGAAATTTTCCAGGAATCATTCGACCTGGTGGACCTGGCCGAGCAATCCGGCTTGGATACGGTCTGGCTCGGCGAGTCCCATTTCAATCCGAACCGGTCCGTGTTGTCGGCCCCCACGGTTGTGGCCAGCTCCATCGCCACCCGCACCAAGCGGTTGAGAGTTGGCAACGCGGTGCAGGTGTTGCCCCTGATCAGCCCGCTGCGAATCGCAGAGGAAGCAGCTACCGTGGACCAGGTAAGCGAGGGCCGGTTTGAGTTTGGCGTAGGCCGCAGCGGCAACGCCAACGCCTACGAGATCATGGGCATCCCCTATGAAGAGAGCCCCGCCCGGTTCCAGGAGGCGCTGGACATTATTCTGGAAGCCTGGAAGGGGGAACCCTTCTCCTACCACGGAAAGTACAACCACATCGACGACGCCACCATAACCCCCGGTACTTACCAGAAACCCAGGCCACCCGTGCGCTTGGCCTCCACCCAGGAGGACAGCTTCGCCAGGGTGGGCCGGCTGGGGTTCCCCATCTTCCTGTCGGTCCGGGGCATGGACGTCAACGACCTGGAAAACAACCTGAAGGAATATCATAAGGCCTGGCGGGAAGCCGGCCACCCGGGGGACGGCGGAGACATATCAGTCCGGGTCCCGGTCTATATCGGAGCTACCAAGGAAGAGGCGATTTCCGAGCCCCAGGAGACCACCGAAGCGTTCTTCGCTCGCCAGCGACGGATGTATGAAGAACGCCTGAAGCGCGGGGGCGGGGATCTGCCCGAGGAACGGCTGGCCAGGGCTGAAAGGCTGGCCAACCTGACCTACCAAGACATCCTGGAAACCAGGGTCATCTTCGGAACGCCCGAGATGGTCGTCGACCGCTTGCGCCAGTTCAAAGAGATGCTGGGGCTAACCGGGTTTGCCGCCGAGCTCAATCCCGGTGGCCTGCTGCCGCCCGCGGCGGTGCAACGAAGCATGAAACTGCTGGCCGAAGAGGTGATGCCCGCGTTCAAGTAGCGTTAGTTGGGTATCCCACGGCTTGTTCGGTATCCAACTTGCTATCCAACATCGGACGCGGAATTCTTTCCGGCCATGTCAACCCAAAGCCGTTTGCTCGTGGCTGGACCGTCGATTCGGCTTTCGTATACCCTGTCAATTGGACCCATCCAACGGAGGTGCTTTCTTGTGAAGATCGCCATCCTGGACGACTATCAACAGGTCGCCGAATCCATGGCGGACTGGTCCCAACTGCCCCGCGGCGCCGAGATCCGTTTCTTTCAAGAGCATCTCACCGATGAAGACCAACTCGTCGATCGCCTCAAGGACTTTCAGGTGGTCATGGGCATGCGCGAGCGCACCGCATTCCGAAGGTCTTTGATGGAGCGGTTGCCGGAGCTTCGCTTGCTAATCACCACCGGAGGCAGGAACGCCGTTTTCGATGAGGACGCCGCCACCGAGTTGGGTATCGTCCTATGCGGCACCGGAGGCCAGGGTGAAGGCGCCACTGAACTAACCTGGGGACTGATTATCGGTCTTTTGCGGCAGATTCCGCTGGAAGACAAGCTGACCCGGGAAGGGCAGTGGGGGACAACTATCGGGGTGGGCCTGAAGGGCAAGACCCTGGGCCTGGTCGGCCTGGGCCACATCGGGTCCCTGGTGGCCAAAGTAGGCGACGCCTTTGGCATGAACCTGATCGCTTGGAGCCAGAACCTGACGGCCCAGCGGGCCGCCGAATGCAACACGGCCCTGGTTGGGAAAGAGGATTTGTTCCGGGAAGCTGACGTGGTTTCAATCCACCTGAAGCTGAGCGAGCGCACCACGAGCCTGGTGGGCCGCCCGGAGTTGCAGTTGATGAAGCCTACCGGCTATTTGGTCAACACGTCCCGGGGTCCCATTGTCGATGAATCGGCCCTGGTGGAGGCGCTACAGAACCGGGGCATCGCTGGCGCCGGGCTGGACACCTACGACGTTGAGCCTTTACCCAAGGACCACCCATTCTTGCAACTGCCCAACACGGTGTTGGCCCCTCACCAGGGCTACGTGACCGAGGATGCTTACCGGGCATACTACGCCGGGGTGATTGAAAACATCAGGGCTTTTGCCAGCGGTGAGCCGGTGCGGGTAATCAACCCGGACGTGCTTGAGTCGCCAAGGCTTCGAGGTTTCGACTAAGCAATAACGGGGAAAGGGGTCCGAGCTTGGTCGGGGCCCGCCGGTCTATCCGCCGCCCACGGGCCGGACGATCTCCAGGACATCGCCGTCCCGGAGGGTTATCTCCGGGAACTGGTCCTTCGCCAGGACCTCCCCGTTGTAGCCCACCGCCACGTGGGTCAATTGCAGCCCGAATGAATCGAGATAGGCCGCAAGATCAACACTATGGTCGAGTTCTTTGGGTTTCCCATTAACCATAAGATTGATCATACTGAGTTGGACTCTCCTTTTATTCGACCCGTTTATTCAACACCGGATCGGGTTGACGCCAGGCCGGCCCACGCCTGAGCCAGAGCCTGTTTCAACGCCTTAGCCGCTTCCCTGGGATCTGGCGACGCCAGGATGCTGGTTATCGCCGCCACACCGCAGGCGCCCGCCGACAAGACCCCATCTAAGTTGCCCGTGGTGATTCCCCCGATGCCGATCACCGGTAGGGTGCAAGACCTGGTTATGTGCTGGACAAGGGTTGGTCCCGTCGGCTCAGCCCCGGGATGGGAATTGCTGGCATACATGGTGCCCACCACCAGGAAATCGGCCCCTTGGCCCTCGGCCAGAATGGCGCCATCTACCGAGTGGACCGATCGGCCAATCAAGAACTCGGGACCCAGAATCCGGCGGGCTGTGTGCACCGGCAACGCCTCTTCGCCCAATTGGACCCCAAGGCCGCCGGCAGCCAGGGCGACATCTATACGCTCGTTGACCACCAATGCCGCCCGGTCCCCGATAGCCTGCTTGATTTCCTGAGCCAATTCCAGCAAGACGCCGCCGGGCAGGTCTTTTTCCCTGAGTTGGACCAGGTCTACACCGCCCTCGACCGCTTGTGCCACTCGGGAGACCAGTGTCTTGGGGTCTCCTACGCTCCGGTCTGTTACCAGGCACAGGCACGGCTTGGGCAGCGGGTTAGATGTTCCCTCGGAGGGCTTCGGCGGGGGCACTTAGCGGCCGCCTAGGTGCGGATCGCCGCGGGCTGAGGTACGTCGGAGGTGGGACTGCTGGCCGCAGCGTGGCTCCGCACCGGAATCCTTCCGGCCAGGTACGCTTTCCGGCCCGCCTGTACACCATCCTTGAATGCCTCGGCCATCATTGCCGGGTCCTGCGCCTGGGCTATCGCGGTGTTTACCAGCACCGCGTCGGCTCCCAATTCCAGTGCTTTTGACGCGTCGGAAGGCACCGCCAGCCCGGCATCCACAACCACTGGCACGGTTGCCTGCTCGATTATGATTTTGACCTCTTCAACCGTGTGTATGCCCTGTCCGGAGCCGATGGCTGATCCCAAGGGCATGACCGCGGCGCAGCCGACCTCTTCCAGTCTCTTGGCCAACGTGGGGTCGGCGTGGATGTAGGGCAACACGATGAACCCGTCAGCAACCAGCTGGCGGGCTGTCTCCAGGGTAGCCGCGCCGTCGGGGAAAAGGTACTTGGGGTCTGGAATGACCTCCAGCTTGACGAAGTCGGTTTGCCCGACCTCCCTGCCCAGGCGCGCCACGAACACGGCCTCCTCGACCGTGGCGCAACCGGCGGTGTTTGGCAGAATCTGGTACCGGTCCCAGTCAATGTAGTCCAGAAGGGTCTTCTGGGTGGGGTCGTCCAGGTCCAACCGCCGTATAGCCACGGTGATCATTCCGGTGCCCGAGGACTCCACCGCTTGGACCATTTCTTCCATAGTCCGGTAGCGGCCGGTGCCCAAGATCAACCGGGAGTTGAAGTGCTTGCCGCCGATTACCAGGTCATCCGCCATCGCCAATTCCTCGCTAACCTACTCCAAAAATGCAAACCGCCAGGCAAGACCCTGGCGGTTGTTGGGGTTGAGCAATCGAGCGTCTCATTCCTACACCGGCATTACCCGGATCAGGTGCAGACGGTCGGCGGCATCGTCGGCCACCCTCTCAGCCTGGCTTACCCAAGCTCCCGCAAGCGTCTGTGGTGTCGCTTTTGTGCGAAAATCTTAACACGGTGCCCAAATACTAGTCAACGCGGCAGGCCCGACTCCTGTGTGAAGACGGCTATCTACCGCGTCGTTGGCGCAACAATTCTCCTATCTTTCCAGTGATGCTATCAACGGAGACTCTGGCATCTATCGACTGCAACTTTGCTTTTATTCCGTTCACCAAATCCCGCTTTTGCTCATCCGTCAGCAAATCTTTTCCCGTTTTCAAGACGCTCGCTACGGCCCCGGCTGGCCCCAACAAAGACGAAGCGGCTGCGATGTTCTCGGTTGCCTTGGCAGTAGAGGCCATCGTTTCTCTAGCGTTTCCAGCGGCCGCGGCGATGTTGTCGGCAGCTATTGCGGCTGAAGCCATGGTTTCGGGCGCCTTTTCGGATGCCACGGCGATATTCTCGGTTGCTACCGCTGTAGAGGCGATAGTCGATTCAAGATTGGCGACAATGCGGCGGATATCAGGGTAAAGTCTGAAAAGGGCCCGAGTCACCGACAAACAAAGGATTAATGCCGATATTATCAACGCTAAGAGCGCCACGCCGGTGGCAACGGCCAGAATGTCAGAACTCATGAGAATCTCCTATTCAAGAACCCGACGACGAGCAGGGCGGTGTTTTGGTCGTTTCCCGGAGTAGCGTGTGGATTGAACCCATTGACGGGACACCGGCGGCTGGGTGGTAGAAATGGCCCACGCTACAGCTGGTACTCCGCCAAGTCGGGGGACAGCGTCATGGGGGCTCCAGTGAGCTCTTGGACCTCTTCCGCAGTCCAACCTGGAGCCACCTCCAAGAGTTCCAATCCCTGGCCGGTGCAGCGGATCACCGCCAGGTCGGTAATAATCATGCTCACGCAGCCCTTGCCGGTGACCGGAAAGGTGCACTCATCCACAATTTTGGGACTGTTCTGCCGGTCTGTGTGCTCCATCGCCACAATCACCTGCCTGGCCCCGGCTGCCAAGTCCATGGCGCCGCCGACGTTGCCAACCCCCCGCTGGGGCAGCATCCAGTTGGCCAAATCACCCTTGGAGGAAACCTGGTGGGAGCCCAAAACCGTCACGTCCACGTGGCCGCCGCGGATCATGGCAAATGCCTCCGCGGAATTGAAGAAGGCCATGCCTGGGACCGGTTCCAGGAACTGCCCGCCGGCGTTGATTAAATCGATGTCCTCCTCTCCCTCTTCCGCCAGGGGGCCGCAATTGAGCACCCCGCTCTCGCTATGGTAGAACACCACGTTTCCTTCCGGCACGAAGCTCGATACCAAGGTCGGTATCCCGATGCCCAGGTTCACGTACGCGCCATCGGGAAGCTCCTTGGCCACCCGCATAGCAATTACCTCTCGGTCCAAACGCGGTTTGTCCACGGATCCTCCATGATCCATTGCAAGTTGTTTCTTGGAAGGAGTCGTTGGTGTCCCGAGATACGGTCCAACTCCAGTGGGAATGACACCCATGCCGGCTGGGTTCAGGGACGCCGGACCGGCCTGACCGGATCGGTCAAAAGTAGGGCGAAAAATCCGGAGGCCGCACCACTATCCGGTCGATGTACACGCCGGGAGTAACTATCGCTTCCGGGTCCAGTTCACCGGGCTGCACAATCTCGTCCACTTCCACCACGGTGACTCCGGCCGACGTCGCCATTATGGGGTTAAAGTTCCGGGACGTGCCGTGGTATACCACGTTGCCCAGTGTGTCGGCCTTATGGCCTCGAATCAGGCAATAATCAGCCCGAAGCGCTTCCTCTAGCACGTACTCTTTTCCGTCGATCACTTTGATCTCTTTGCCTTCCGCCAGCAATGTCCCGGCGGCGGTGGGGGTGTAGAATGCCGCAACCCCCGCTCCCCCGGCGCGAATCCTCTCGGCCAGCGTGCCTTGGGGGACCACCTCCAATTCAACCTGTCCTCCCTGGTAGGCCAGTTCGAACGAGGTTGGACGGGACGCCGACGGGGACACCGGGTAAGAAGCGATGGCTTTTTTGACCTGATGGTTGTCAACCAGGATGCTGTGATCGATAGCCCGCTTGCCCGGCGGCGTGCCAAAGTTGACCACTTGAGCCAAACCGGCGGTATTGCTGATTATGGTCAAATCCCTGGCGCCATGGTCCCGCAATGCCACCATCAAATAGTGAGGCATTCCGCCGGGCCCAGCGAACCCGTCGATGTTGACCACCGACCCATCCGGGATGTCTTGCACTGCGTCCAATCCGTTGGAATAAACCTTTGACACCGGGAGCCAAGATGGCGGGTCCAGGTCCATCTCTTTCAAGTTCGGAGCAAGGGACAAGGGAGCGCCGGTGATCGCTAACACGTCGTCGGCATTCCATCCCGGAGCCAGCTCTTCGAGGACTAATCCACTCGTCCCTACACGGATGACAGCGGCATCGGTGACGATCAAATCCACGCAGCGGGCGACATCTGGATGAAAGGGGGCGGTATCGACTATGGTCGGCGCGCCGTCCGGACCGACGTGTGGCATCATCGCAACCACTAGACCGGCGGCGGACGCCAGGTCGACGGCTGATCCCACCGCAGATAGGCCCGGGGTAGCATGAGTGGTCCAATGGATGAAGTCCCCGGCGGAGGTCACGTAGGCCGGCTGAAGCACTGCGACGGCCACCTGTCCGGCCCGTACCATTGCAGCCAAGTCCACCGTGCTGAGAAACGTTCCGCCGATCCCTAAGAATGCTGCACGGCCGCTGGAATCGACTACGAGTTGGTCCGGGACAGTGGCCAGGTCAGCGTCCTCACACCCATAACCCAACGCCCCGCTGTCGGCCAGGAACTGCAACGGCGCATCGGACGGGACCACCATCGGGACCAGGCCGGGAATCCCCGGTCCAAGAGCTACCACGTTGCCGGCGGCAAATTCGCGGGCGACGCGCCGGGCTTGAGCTTGAACGTCAATTCTCTCGGGCAAAACCTGGCCTCGAACGTCAGGGATTATGTTCAGTGATCAGAGCGACGGGACCACACGGTTCACGAAAATTCCAGGCGTGATCACCATTTCGGGGTCCAGGCCCCCTATTTCCAGTATCTGGTCCGATTCTACGATGGTAACCTGGCCGGCCATCGCCATCACTGGATTCCAGTTCCGCTGGGAGCCCCGATAGACTAAATTGCCCACAGTGTCCGCCGCGGCCGCCTTCACCATAGCAAAGTCCGCCCTCAAGGGCGGATGGAATACATAAGTCCCGCCGGAAATGGTCCTCGTTTCGCCGCCATCCTTGGGGGCAACCCCGTCGGCAGATGGGAGAAACACACCGCCAAGGCCAGCGCCGCCGGCCCTAAGCCGCTCCGCCAATATCCCCTGGGGCGCCACTTCAATCTCTAATTGTCCAGACTTCCAGCTTGACTCCGCCGCCGTCGCTTCTCCATTCAGACCCTCGGCCGGGAGGAATGGCAGCGGGGCAACTAACCTTCGGACCAATCCTGCGGCAATAAGCCGGTCAACTCCCAGGGCATCCGGGCTGCCGGACGGGGCGGGCGCCGCGCCCTGGCAGATCAAGGTCAGGTTTCCAATGCCAAGAGACAGCACCGCTTTAAGCAGCGTTTCAGGCACACCCGAACCGGCAAACCCTCCCACAAGAATGACGGCCCCATCTCTTAAATCATGAAGGGCAGCTTCCGCCGACGGATATACCTTTCCGTTCACGCTTTGATTTCTTGTTGTGTCAGAACCTTGGGACATCATCGCAAAAAAGGGCCGCCCCGTTTCTTGACGCCTACGCCGGAGAAGAGTGGGGCGGCCACAAAGTTCGAAGGTTGACCGAAGGGCTCCTGGTTAGAAGTCCATTCCTCCGCCTGGGGGCATCGCCGGCATGGCGGCCTTGTCCTGGGGTATCTCGGTGATCATGGACTCGGTCGTTAGCACCATGGCGGCCACGCTGGCGGCGTTTTGCAGGGCCGACCGGGTCACCTTGGCCGGGTCAACAATGCCGCGCTCCAACATGGGGCCGTACTCGCCGACGTCGGCATCGAATCCGTAGTCATCGGCCTGGCTCTTTACGTCGTTGAGCACTACCGAGCCTTCAAAGCCCGAGTTTTCTACAATCAGTCGCAGCGGCTGCTCCAGGGCTCGGCGTATAATCGCCGCTCCCACGGATTCGTCACCGACCGTGCCTGATAGATTGTCCAGGGCTCGCTGCGCACGAACTAGAGCGACTCCGCCTCCGGGTACGATTCCCTCTTCCACCGCGGACCTGGTGGCGGAAAGGGCGTCTTCGACCCGGGCCTTGCGCTCTTTGAGCTCAATCTCGGTAGCTGCGCCGACCTTGATTACCGCAACACCACCGGAAAGTTTGGCCATTCGCTCCTGGAGTTTTTCCCGGTCGAACTCGGAGGTAGTCTCTTCGATTTGGGTCTTGATCTGGTTGATGCGCGCCTGGATGCTATCCTCCAAACCTCGACCTTCCACGAAGGTTGTTTCGTCCTTGTTGGCTGACACCCGCCGCGCCGTTCCGAAATCTTCCACCGTGGCAGCGTCCAGTTTGCGGCCGGTTTCTTCGCTGATTACGGTGCCGCCGGTGAGTATGGCGATGTCTTCCAACATGGCCTTGCGCCGGTCGCCGAAGCCTGGCGCTTTGACCGCCAGAACGTTCAGCGTGCCCCGAAGCTTGTTGACCACCAGGGTGGCCAGCGCTTCGCCGTCCACGTCTTCAGCGACAATGACCACGTTCTTCTTGCCTATCTGGAGGAGTTTTTCCAACGCCGGGAGCATATCCGAAACCGCCGATATTTTCTTATCGGTGATGACAATGGTGGCGTCTTCAATCGCTGATTCCATCCGGTCCGCGTTGGTGATGAAGTAGGGGCTGATGTAGCCGCGGTCGATGAGCATGCCCTCTACGTATTCGATCTCATCGGCCAAGCCGCGAGATTCTTCCACAGTGATGACCCCGTCCTTGCCCACTTTTTCCATGGCGTCGGCGATGGTCTGGCCGATCGCTTCTTCATGGGCGGACAGGCTGGCCACCTGGGCTATCCGCTCACGGGTTTCCACGGGTTGAGCCATCGCCAGCACTTCGGAAACCACGGCGGTCACGGCCTTTTCAATCCCGCGCTTGATAGCCATCGGGTCGCTGCCGGCGGTTACGTTCTTGAACCCATCGTTGATAATGGCCTGGGCCAGCACCACCGACGTGGTCGTGCCGTCGCCGGCGGCGTCATTGGTCTTGGTAGCGGCCTCTTTCAGGAGTTGAGCTCCCATGTTCTCAAAGTTGTCGGGCAACTCGATTTCCTTGGCGATGGTGACGCCGTCGCTGCATACCTGGGGCGGCCCGAAGGACTTGTCCAAAACAACGTTGCGGCCCTTGGGTCCTAGGGTCACTTTCACGGACTGTGCAAGCGTGTCAATGCCGGTCCGCAGTGACCTCCGCGCATCTTCAGCGTAGGTGAGTTTCTTGGCGGGCATCCCGCACCTCCTGGTAATACTCTCTTTGTTTCATGTTGCGATTTGGTTATTGCAGAAGCGTGATCCGCTCCGGCGTCTAGGAAATTTTTGCCAGAATGTCGCTTTCGCGCAGGATCAGGTATTCATCGTCACCGTCTTTGTACTCGGTTCCGGCGAATTTGGAGTAAATGACCCGGTCGCCCGAAGCTAACTCCATGGGTATCCTGCCGCCGTCATCCCCGACTCTTCCCGGTCCCACCGCTACTACCTTACCCTCTTGGGGCTTTTCCTTAGCGGTATCCGGCAGGAAGATTCCGCCTTTGGTTTGCTGCTCGAATTCTATGGGTTGTACGATTACTCGCTCACCCAACGGGACGAAGTTCACCACCATTTCCTCCTAGTATCCTCAGTCTCTTGATCCCGATTTCAGCTTTGGCGCGGCTTTTTTAGGCCGCGGCTATCGCTAGCTCTGAAGGGGCCTGAACCAATGGTATTAAAGGCCTAACCCCTTGTCAAGAGTACGGTTACAGCCATACCATTCCCCCATAAATACATGATGTCGGCGGCCTTCAACCATTTCGGAAGGGGTTGCCGGGAGCGACGATTACACTCGAACTTTTACTGGTCGAGCGCTTACCACCTGTGGTCCGGGTAACCCTGCGTAGGCCACAAGAGCAGAACCGTATCAACCGGTCTATGGCCGAAGAAATACGCCTGGTGTGCCAGGAGATCAGCGAGGACGATTCCGCTTCGTTGGTCGTCCTCACCGGCGCAGGTGAGAGTTTTTCGGTAGGCCGTGAATCTCCGTGGACCGGACCGGATGCCGTTGATTCCATTGGCGCCATGGAAGGCAGCATCAACCAATGCCAGGCGGCATCGGCAGTGGCGGCTCTGCCGATGCCAGTACTTGTGGTGATAAACGGGGACGCCTTCGACCACGGCTTGGAGTTGGCCCTGGCCGGAGACATCCGGATCTGCACCCAGGACGCCCGTCTTGGCCTCGCCGGCGTGCCCAAGGGGGAAATACCATGGGACGGCGGCACCCAACGCCTGCCGCGGCTGGTGGGGCCGTCCTGGGCCCGGGACATGATCCTGACCGGCCGTACCATCGATGCATCACAGGCCCTGGCGATTGGACTCGTAAACCGGGTTGAACCGAGGGAACACTTGGCGCCGGCTGTCGACCAAATTGTCCAGCAAATGGCGGAGGCGGGGCCGGTTGCAGCCCGCTACGTTAAAGAAGCCATAGTCAAGGGATTGGATTTAACCCTGTCCCAGGGCCTTGGCTTGGAGGCCGACTTAAACGTTATACTGCAAAGCACGACGGACCGCGCCGAGGGAATTCGCTCCTTCATTGAAAAGCGTAGTCCTCGGTTCACGGGACAATAGGGGGACGGCATTGAACGGCGTAGTCCCCGGTTCACGGGACAATAGGCGGGCCGGGCCAACCTGCAATGCGTCAGTAGCGTCCTCACTCCGCTGGTAGCCCTCCAATCCAGTACACGAAGGTGGTCAATTGACAGTTAAGTTAGACCTCCACACTCACGTTTGGGAAGCGTTTAACTTCCAGCGGCCATCATTGGAAATCGCCGAAAAGGTAGTCGCGCAAATTAAGGCGCAGGGCATCGATGGAATCGCCATCACCGACCACCACAACAAGGATTGGTCGTTCGAGTTCCGTGACCTGGTAGAGCAGCACTTTCCCGGTGAAGTAATCATTATTCCGGGATGGGAGATCGAGGTGCGGCCTCCTCAAAGCCCTTTCGATGAATACCAGATAGCTGAGTTGTTCCTGCCCAACGGCGGCGTGTTTCGGACCTATTGCCACCCCGGTTACTATTCTCCCAACATCTTGATCGAAGACGGCGTCCACGGCATTGAGATTGACAACTACATCCACAATTGGCATATCAGGAAACCACAAGTCCAGGACATTGCCGATGCCAACGGACTCTTGACGTTTGAAGTGAGCGACGCCCACAACCTGGAAAACATCGGCCTGCGGTTTACGGAACTGGAAATGGAAGACCTGTACCGCTTGGCCACCCCTATCGGCTAAAACGATCAGCCAAGCGTCCGGCGGCCAAGCATCCGAGCCTCTGTTGGAATCTTTGCCATGCCCCCATTCGAAACCCTCATCTTTGAGAAGCAGGGCCACCTGGCTCACATCAGCCTCAACCGGCCCCAAGCGCTCAACGCCTATAATGTTCAGATGCGGGACGACTTTTCGGAGGCTCTCGCGGCAGTGGCAGACGACCCTGACGTAGGCGCTTTGTTGATTACCGGCCAGGGGCGCGCATTTTGTGCCGGGGCTGACCTGACCGAATTCGGCAGCGCTCCCTCACTGCCTATCGCCCGTAACGTGCGCTGGCAGCGAGACGTCTGGGGACAGCTTTGGCGTCTAAGCCAGCCGGTAGTCTGCGCCGTGCATGGCTATTGCATTGGTTCCGGCTTGGAAATCGCCCTGTTTTGCGACCTCCGTCTGGCCGCAAGGGGAACTGTGTTCGCCATGCCGGAGGTCCGCCTGGGAATGGTTCCCGCGGCCGGAGGCACTCAAACCGTGCCGCGCAACATCGGGCCTGGTCGGGCGTTGGACCTGTTGTTGACCGGTCGTCGCATCGACGCCGAAGAAGCCCTTGCCTTGGGACTGGTAACCCGGGTAGTCGGAGCGGAGGACCTGCCCGAAACCGCCATGCAGTTGGGTCAGCAACTGGCGAACGGCAGCTGGAAGCCGCAGAATTACGCAAAAGCTGCCATTGGACTGGGCCTGGATTCCACGCTGGCCGACGGCCTCGCCCAGGAACGCCGGTTGTCGGCTCGGCTGCTAGCCATGTCGTCGGCCGGGGCGTCGACCGGGTCGTCAACTGGGCCATCGGCCTGCGATGTTTCAGACATTTCCGACTAGGAGAGAACAATGCGCACCTCGGATTTCCTGACAATCGCTGCGGCCATTGTCCCAGACCGACCAGCCGTAATCTTCGACGGCGAGGCCGTGACTTTTGAAGATTTACAGGCGAGGGTCAATCGGCTGGCCAACGCAATGGCCGAACGGGGGGTTGGAGCAGGCGACCGGGTAGCCATCATGCAGGTAAACGGGCTGCTGGGCATCGAGCTTTACTTCGCCGCGGCCCAGTTAGACGCCATATACGTTCCAATCAACTTCCGGGCCAAGACCGAGGAGTTGGAGCAGATGGTCCAAATCGCCCGGCCGTCTTTGCTTTTCCTCGGGGAGCGGTACCTGCCGCTGGCTCCTACCACCGGAGAATCGGTGCTGCCGCCCGACCGGCTGGTGGTGCTTGACGGACAGGGTCCTCAAGGCACACTGTCCTACGACGAACTGGTTGCGGACGCCGACCCGGATGAGATCCACTTCCCGGAAGCGGAAGACGACGACACCACAGTGATTATGTTTACCGCCGGCACCACCGGCGTGCCCAAGGGAGTGATGCTCAGCCACGACAGCTTTGCATCGTTTCTACTGTCCACGGTCGACCCGGCCGACCCGGAGCAGGAAGAAACCAACCTTCTGACGGTCCCGCTGTACCACATTGCGGGGCTTCAAGGGGCGTTGGCGGCCGTGTACGGGGGGCGTACCCTGGTGGTAATGCGGCAATTCGACCCCAAGGAATGGCTGACTCTGGCACAGACCTACAGTGTAAACCGGGCAATGCTGGTCCCAACCATGTTGAAGCGGTTGATGGACCATCCCCAGTTTGACGATTTCGATCTGTCGGCGCTGGACGTGATTACCTACGGGGCCGCTCCCATGCCCATGGAAGTAATCCGGCAGGCTATTGACCGGTTCCCCGGAGCCAGATTTATCAACGCTTTCGGCCAGACCGAGACTGCCTCCACGATTACTTTGTTGCCTCCCGACGACCACGTGTTAACCGGTAGTCCCGAAGAAATCGAGAAAAAGCTGCGGCGGCTTTCCTCCATTGGCGTACCCTTGGATGACGTGGAGGTCCAAATAGTGGACGAGGACGGGCAGCCGGTCTCCCTGGGAGAAGTTGGGGAAATCGTCGCCAGGGGCGCCCGCATGATGAAGGGTTACTGGCAGCAGGAAGCCGCTACTAGCGAGGCCATGCGCTCTGGTTGGGTCTACACCGGAGACCTGGCGTACCAGGACGAAGATTCTTACATTTACCTTGCAGGCCGGGCCAAGGACTTCATCAAACGGGGCGGGGAAATGATCTCGCCAGAGGAAGTGGAACAGGTCCTAATGTCCCATCTTGGCGTCGAAGACGCCGCGATCATCGGGGTTCCCGACGTCGAATGGGGTGAAGAGGTGCGGGCGGTTGTGGTGCGCCGGTCCGGTGAAACCGGTAACGAAGTAAACGAAGATGATCTTTCATCCTACTGCCAGGAACGCCTTGCCAGTTTCAAGCGGCCCCGGTCGGTGGTCTTTGTCGAAGAACTGCCGCGTAACGTAATGGGCAAGGTGTTGAAACGGGATCTCCGGGAGCAATTCGGTTATCCAGTGGTCCAATAGATCCCAGGAAGTTTGAGGAAACGCGATTATGCAGCCATCAGCTAGATATTGGGGTCCACGACTATGAAAGTTGCCGTAATGGGGACCGGGGGAGTCGGGGGTTACTTTGGGGGACTGCTGGCCCGAGGCGGTCATGAAGTGACCTTCATTGCCCGTGGCCCCCATCTGAAGGCGATCCAGGAGCGGGGCTTGAGAGTGGAGTCCCAGCTTGACGGCGATTTCACCGCCTCTGGGGCTGCCACCGGCGACACCTCCACCCCCGGCGGGCAAGACCTCGTGCTCTTCACGGTTAAGATGCACCAGAATCAGCAGGCTATCCCGGCCGTGATGCCGTTGATGGGACCGGGCACAGTGGTGTTGACGCTGCAGAACGGCATCGACAATGGAGAGCAGTTGACCCGGACCCTTGGGCAGGAACCCGTGATGATCGGTTCCGTCTACATGGAAGGCCGCATTAAAGCGCCCGGCGTGGTCACTCAGGGCGGCCCAGGCAGGGCCGTCTTTGGCGAACTGGGCCAGGGGCTGACCGCCCGTGGGAAGAGTCTTCTCCTGGAGTTTGAGAAAGCCGGTTGGCGTGTGGAGCTTGCCGAAAACATGCCGGGGATGCTTTGGAAGAAGTTCGCCTACATTGTCAGCTCTGCCGGAGTAAACGCCGCGACCAACACAGACTACGGTGAAATGCGGTCCGTGCCCGAAACCAAGGAGTTGATCAAGGGAGCCATCTCGGAGTGTCTGGCAGTGGGCCGCGCGCTGGGAGCCCCGGTTATGGAAGACTCCCTGGAGTGGGCTATGACGGCCTTGGACAACTTCCCCGAGACCGGCCGCGCGTCCCTGGCCAAGGACTTTCAGGAAGGGAACCCGGTGGAACTGGAGGGTCTCAACGGCGCCGCGGTGCGCTTGGGAAAGCAGGCCGGAGTTCCCACTCCTTTGAACGACGCAATCTACGGAATTTTGAAGCCCTGGGCGCTGCGGATTGAAGAGGGACTCGGAACCTTGACAACCCACAACACCAACCGGGGCGGCTAAACAGGTGAACCATGGTTAGACCCAACTGGTACGCGCAGCACCCCAAAGCATGCACCTGCACCCAATGCGACGAGAAGCGGCACATAGTCCAGGGTTCGGACCACAAGATCGGCCGCAACGAAGGGTGCCCTTGCGGCAGCGGCAAGAAGTACAAGCGTTGCCACGGCCAATAGCACCCTTGCCGTTCCGGCTCTACGCCCAGGGCCTTTCGAGTGTCCCCCGTCATTCTCGCCGCAGCGGGAATCCAGAGCCCTGACTATGTGCCAAGACTGTTGTGCCAACTAAGACGCACCGGATGGACAGGTCGACGTCCCACCTGGAACATCCCTGCAGGCACGCACCAGGTTGGATGGGGAAAAAGTCTCTGGATTCCCGCTGCGGCGATAATGACGGGAGTAGGAGTCAAAATGGGCTCCAGATTCCCGTTGCAGCAAGAGCCACGGGGGATTCGATGATAATCGAAAGACCCTACTCAACCCACCGGTGAGACGCCGTGGCTTATGTCAGGTGGTATACTCAGGCTGCCTTGACCCCGGCATTTGACCCAGGTTATTGAAATCCCCGGGGAATTCCAACAGGAGATGACCAATTGAATACGGTTGACGCAATTGCCGAAATACTTGTACGTGAAGGGGTGGAGTTCTTGAGTTGCTTCCCAACCACCCCCGTGATCGAGTCGGCGGCCCAGGCCGGCATCCGCCCCATAATCTGCCGCCAAGAGCGGGTCGGAGTAGGCATCGCCGACGGGTTCAGTCGAACCACCAACGGCAAGCGCATGGGGGTCTTTGCCATGCAGTACGGCCCGGGGGCCGAGAACGCCTACTCCGGCATCGCCACCGCGTACTCCGACTCAACTCCTTTGTTGGTATTGCCGCTGGGACATCCGAGGGAACGGCAGGGAATCCTCCCCCACTTCAGCTCCATGGTTAGCTACGCCAGCGTTTCTAAATACATCGAGCAGGTCAACACCCCGGACAGGGTCTCGGAAGTGGCCCGCCGCGCCTTTGCCGCATTGAACCAGGGCCGGGGCGGTCCGGTTTTGATCGAGACGCCGGCCGACATCGCGCTGGAGGATGTCAGCGAGGAATCCTTCTTCTACCAACCCAGCAGGCCGGTGCTGAGCCAAGCCAATCCTCGGGACATAGAGGCCGCCGCGTCGACTCTTTGCCATGCCAGGTACCCCGTGGTGCTGGCCGGACAGGGGGTGCTCTACGCCGAGGCCACCGACGAGCTCACCGAGTTGGCGGAGTTGCTTCAGGTCCCTGTGATGAGCACACTGCTCGGCAAAAGCGCCTTCTCTGAAACCCATCCCCTATCGTTGGGTAGCGGCTCCGGTGTTATGTCGGGTCCCGTTCACCATTTCGTCCGCCGGGCAGACGTTATGTTCGGCATCGGCACAAGCTTCACCAAGCACGGCATGTGCATGAACATCCCCCCCGGCAAAATACTGATTCAGGGCACCAACGACCCCAGGGACATCAACAAGGATTACAACATAGACCGGCCGCTGGTGGGTGACGCCAAATTGATTCTGCAACAGATGATCGACGCCTGCCGCGACATCGTTGGGAAGAACGGGAGGGACGACCAGGGAATAGCCAGGGAAATAAAATCCGAGAGGGACGCCTGGCTGGGGAATTGGTCTGCCAAACTCACCGACAACTCCAGTCCCATCAACCCCTATAGGGTGATCCGGGACTTCATGCAGGCTGTCCGCCCGGAGGACGCCATCATAACCCACGACTCGGGGAGTCCCCGGGACCAGATCATGCCGTTTTACCAGTCCAACGGCCCCCGGAGCTACCTGGGTTGGGGCAAGTCACATGGTTTGGGCACCGGCCTCGGGCTGATCATAGGCGCCAAGCTCGCCAAGCCGGAAAAGGTTTGCGTCAACTTCATGGGAGATGCCGCATTCGGGATGGTGGGTCTGGATTTTGAGACTGCTGTGCGGTCGAGAATCCCCATTATCACCGTCGTTTTGAACAACTCAACAATGGCGGTGGAGACCAACGCCATGATGGCCTCTCACTCCCTGTACAACACCCGTGACCTGGGTGGCAACTACGCCGACATGGGCACGGCGATGGGGGGATACGCCGAACGCATCGAAGACCCCGCGCAGATTATTCCGGCTTTCCAACGGGCCCGTAAGGTCACCGAGGAGGAGGGCAAAGCGGTGTTGCTGGAGTTCATAACCCAGGCAGAAACCGAAACCTCCTTCCGCAGGGCGTTCTAGGAACAACTACGAAATTACGCCGCCGCCAAGTGAATCACGGGCTTTCCCGCTGGGAGGGCCCGTGATTTTTTAGGCCGTAAGCATCTCAAGAATGGAGTAAAGCTATGCCAATCCAGTCCCGGTACCTGTTCATCGCCAGCATGGACGTGGACGCGCAGCACCAGTCCCTGTTCAACGAGGTCTACAACACGGAGCACTGCCCCCTCTTGTCCCAGGTGCCGGGAGTGGTGTCGGTCTCCCGCTTCGAGCTGCAGCCGTTGACCATGTCAATGGGTGGAGAAACCCAAACCATCAAGATCGAAGGCGAGCCCGTTCATCATGCTCTGTATGAATTGGAAAGCCCCGACGTGTTGACCAGCACTGCCTGGGCGGACGCCGTCGAACAAGGCCGCTGGCCGCAACAGGTGCGTCCCCATACAGGCAACCGCCGACACACTCTGTTGAAACTCACCTATCCGGGTTCGTAAACCATCCGCCTGACTGTGTTGCGCCTACACCCGGCCTCTGGCCTGCGCTATAATGCCGTTCAGCTTGCCGCGCCCATTTGAAGCCCCCGGGGCCAATGGTGCGGCCCGGAGGTGACCCAGTTGCCCGAAGGAGCATTGGAAGGGATCAAGGTCCTCGACCTTACCCACCATATCGCCGGTCCATATTGCACCAAATTGTTGGCCGACTTTGGCGCCGACGTCCTGAAGGTGGAACGTCCTGAAGGCGACCCGTCGCGCCGGATGCCGCCTTTCTACCACGATGAAACCGACATCGAAAAGAGCCTGCTCTTTCTGTACCTCAATACCAACAAACGCGGCGTCACCCTGAACCTAAAATCGCGTCAGGGTATCGACATGGTGAAAAAGTTGGCCCAAGAGTCGGACATGGTGGTGGAAAACTTTTCGCCTCGGGTCATGCCCGGACTGGGATTGGGCTTTGAAACCCTCAAAGAGTTGAATCCATCACTGGTGTTGGTTTCCATTTCCAACTTCGGCCAGACCGGGCCCTACAGGGATTACCGGGCCACCGACATCGTCGAGTACGCCATGGGCGGCCTGATGTACATCTTCGGCACCAACCAGGGCACCCCATTGAAGCATGCGCTGCACCAAGCGCAGTTCAAAGCGGGCACCGACTCGGCCTCGGCTGCCCTGATGGCCATGTATCACCAGCGAATGACCGGGGAGGGCCAGCACGTGGACGTATCGATACAGGAATGCATGGCCTCGGGTCTGCGGGACGTGATCGACAACTACACCTACACTGGTGGGGTGCGCCGGCGCCAGCCCAACCACAGCGGCGACCTTACTCGGATGCGGGCCACGTCCGACGGTTATATTCTGCCCAATCCGGGCATAACCGCCCGGATGAACTGGAACGCGGTCGTCGAATTTCTGGAAGCGCCGGAGTTGGACGACGACAAGTTCAGGACAGCATCGGCCCAACTGGCCAACGCCGAGGAACTGGGCGAGATTATGGACCGGACTTTTCTGAACAAGAAGAAGTATGACATGTTCTTCGGCGCCCACAAACTGCGCTTCATCTACGGGATCGTACAATCCCCGGAAGAGGTGATGAGCGACGAGCAGTTCAAAGCCAGGGGCTTTTTCGTGGACGTGGACCATCCGGCAACCGGGACGCTGACCTACCCGGGAGCCCCTTTCAATCTGGACGGGACTCCTTGGGAAATCAAAAAACCTGCCCCCACCTTGGGAGAACACAACCGCGAGGTCTGGGGGGAGAAGTTTGGTTACTCTGACTTGGAGCTTGGGCAACTCCGCGCCATGGAGGTGATCTAGATATGACCGCTCCTCTTGCCGGCGTTCGCGTCATTGAAATGGGGCAGTTGATCGCCGTGCCTTGGGCAACCAAGATGCTGGCAGACATGGGGGCCCAGGTAATCCGCTTGGAGTCGTGCCAGCGGTTGGAGAGCTACCGCACGGACGCCCTATTCGAAAACTCGGTTGACGGCGAATTCTGGAACCGGGGAGGAAATTTCTACGAGCACAACCGTAACAAGCTCGGCATCACACTGGACCTGTCCCAACCCGAGGGACTGGCTATCCTGCGAGACCTCATTTCTGTTGCCGATATTTTCGTGGAAAACTTCACGCCTAGGGTAGTCAAGAATTTCGGCCTGGAACATCACAGCCTGCGGGAGATTAAACCGGACATCATCATCGTGTCCTCGACCGGCTACGGGTTCACTGGGCCTTGGGCTAACTTTGGAGCCACCGGCCCGGCCACCGAGGGTGCCTCAGGATTGTCATTCATGACGGGCTATCGGGACGGGCCGCCGGTGATGTCGGAGATACCGTACACCGACTACACTTCCGGGGAGCACACTGTTTTCGCCATTATGGCAGCGCTGATGCACCAACTCCGCACCGGCGAGGGCCAGTTTGTGGATGTCTCCCAGACCCAGGCTACCAGCGCCACAGTCCCCGAGGCGCTGATGGATTATGCCGCCAACCAACGTGTAGCTCCCAGGGTGGGCAATGAAGATTCGGCCATGGCGCCCCATGGTTGTTACCCCTGCGCCGGCGACGAAAGGTGGGTCGTAATCGCCGTGTCCACCGATGACCAGTGGAAAAGCTTGTGCCGGGTCTTGGAGAAAGAGGACTGGCTGCAGGATAGTAGGTTCGCGGACAGTCTCTCCAGGTGGCAGCACCGCCTGGACCTGGACGCCATGCTTCCGGCGGTCACCAGGGAGTGGGACTCCAAGGACCTGATGAATCGCCTCCAAAATGCCGGAGTCGCTGCCGGCGCCGTGATGGATAGCTCAGACCTGCTGTTCGACCCCCATCTTTTGGACCGCAGGTTCTACGAGCTAATCCCACATGATCCCAGCACCGGGATGCCGCCTCTACCCTACGCCAGCCGGCCCTGGAAATTTGAGACAACCCCCCCGGTACAGGGAAAAGCCGGCCCACTCATAGGTGAACACAACAAATTGGTGCTGGGAGACTTGCTGGGTATTTCCGAGGAAGGCATGAACGCGTTGGAGGCAAAAGGAATCATCGGATATGCCCCAACTAACCCCAGGCCGATCTCCCGGCCCTCTCCTGAAGAGCAGGTAAGGCTGGGCCGCATGCAGCGTTACGACGCCGATTACCGGGAGCGGTTAAACGAGGCTTACGGCTCCGGTTAGTAACCTGCCCATCGAGCCGGTGCGGTCACCGCGTCCCCTCGAATGCAGCGATCTTGTCCTGATGCTGAAGTGTGAGCCCAATTTCGTCCAGGCCATTCAGCAGGCAATACTTGCGGAACTGGTCCACGTCGAAGCTCAGCGCAACCTCTTCGTCTTCTGTCCAGACCCGCTGCGCCTCAAGGTCCACCGTCAGCTGGGCTCCAGGATTTTCTTTCAGATGGTCCAGAATCCGCCGGACGTCCTCTTCCGGCAACACTACCGGCAGCAAGCCGTTCTGGAAGCAGTTGCTGAAGAAAATATCGGCAAAACTGGGCGCAATCACACAGCGAATCCCAAAGTCGTCCAACGCCCACGGCGCGTGCTCCCGAGAGGACCCGCAGCCGAAATTTCGCCCGGCCACCAGTATCTTTGGATTCTGGTAGTTGGGGTCGTTCAGGATGAAGTCATCGTTGGGGCTGCCGTCCTCGTTGAAACGCCAACTGGAAAACAGGAACTGGCCGTAACCGCTCCGCTCGATGCGCTTCAGATAGACAGCCGGGATTATCTGGTCGGTGTCGATGTTCACCCGGTCAATCGGCGCCGCCACGCCGGTCAGGTTAACAAATGCTTGCATTTTTGCTCCTGGTTACCAAATCTCTTGAAGGTTGAGCTCGAACCCGGGCATCACCGCGTCTCCGGACACCGTCGATGGACTGTCCAGAACTTCGGGGTATGCGCCCGGCCTGTAAACGTGAACTCTTTTTTGAATGGGGTCGACCAGCCATCCCAGTCGGACCCCGTTTTGGATGTATTCCTCCATTTTGGCCTGCTGGCTGGCAAGGGTCTCAGAAGCCGAACGAAGCTCAAGCACAAAATCGGGGCAGATATGGGCAAAACTGCGCCATTCGTCCTCTTCCAGCGCATTCAACCGTTCCCGGAGGGTCCAGGAGGCATCGGGTGCACGTATGGCCCCGTTGGGGAGTGTATAGCCAGTTGCTGAACTGAACACCGTTCCAGTGCCATCTTGGCGCGCCCAGGTGAACAGTTGGCCAAGAAGGTCTGCTTCTTGCCATCCGATTCGTAATCCCACTGGCGGCATTACTACCAACTCCCTTTTCGCCGTAAGCTCAAACCGCAGGTTGTCGTTGTCGGAGCAAAATTTCAGGAGTTGGTCATCGGTCACATCTAGTGACCTAAAATCCAATACCAGGGGGTGGGGCAAATACGTACCTCCTTGCTCCGGGGTCAGTGCGGCGTCCCTGGGAGCCGCCTCGTTCGACCAGAATTTGTAGAACGATTTCAGTCGATTGGCTATGTGTTTCTTCTTGGATTCAAGAATTTCTTCCGCGGTCTGGTCTTGGGAGAACTTCATCCGGCTGGTTGCAGACCTGCAAAAATTGCAAGCAGTAACCAGATTGTCCAGTGAATCCCCGCCTCCCGCGCTGGCTGGCCGCAGACGATTCACACCCAACTGGCGCCAATTGGCGAATCCGTTGCCGTCAAACCCGCAGTAGACGCAGACGAACCCGTCTCGCTTGAAGACCGGGTGGCCGTAATCCCCGAGAGACGTTCCGTCGAGCGTATTCATTTCGGTAATCCTGGAGCCAGCCGCGTTATGGGCGTTTTTCATCCGGCGTGTTTACAAGTCTCTGACATCGACAAAGTGTCCCGCGATTGCCGCCGCTGCCGCCATCGTAGGACTGACCAGGTGGGTGCGACCGCCCTTGCCCTGACGTCCTTCGAAGTTGCGGTTAGAGGTGGCGGCGCATCGCTGGCCGGGCTCCAAAATATCCGGGTTCATTCCCAGGCACATCGAGCATCCAGCCACGCGCCAGTCAAAGCCCGCGTCTGTGAAGATGCGGTCCAATCCTTCTTGCTCCGCCAGCATCTTCACCCGCGCCGAACCGGGCACCACCATAGCGTAAACGTCCGGGTTCACCTGCTTGCCCTTGATGACCTCGGCAGCCGCCCGCAGGTCGTCGATGCGGCTGTTGGTGCAGGCCCCCAGGAACACCCGGTCAATCTTGATGTCTTGCATCGGCGTGCCGGGCTCCAGGCCCATGTAGGTCAACGCCCGCTCCGCCGCTTCCCGCTCGGCTGCCTGCTCAAAGGATGCCGGGTCGGGAACGCGTCCGGTCACCTTGGTCACCATCCCCGGGTTTGTGCCCCAGGTCACAAAAGGCTCCAAGTCCGCCGCTTCTATCTCCACCAGCTTGTCGTAAGTCGCCCCGGCGTCTGTCGGAAGTTCCCGCCATCGCTCCACCGCAGCGTCGAAGTTGGCCCCCTGGGGCGCAAATTGCCGGCCCCGCACGTACTCGAAGGTGGTCTCGTCCGGGGCGATCATGCCGGCCCGCGCTCCCCCTTCGATGCTCATGTTGCAAACGGTCATCCGCCCGTCCATCGAAAGACCGCGGATGGCTTCGCCGGTGTACTCGATCACGTGGCCGATCCCGCCGTTGATCCCGATTTGACCGATGATGCCCAGGATCACGTCCTTAGCCTCCACGCCCGTCGGAAGCGGCCCGTTGACTCGCACTTCCATGGTTTTGGGCTTGAATTGCCTCAGGGTCTGGGTGGCCAGAACATGCTCCACTTCGGAAGTGCCGATACCCAGCGCAAAGCACCCCAACGCGCCGTGGGTCGACGTGTGACTGTCGCCGCAAACCACGGTCATGCCTGGTTGGGTATAACCCAAGTCGGGCCCAATCACGTGGACAATTCCCTGGTTGGGGCTGTAGCGGTCGTAGAAAACGATCCCCGTGTCCTTAACATTGTCCGCCAGCGCATCCAGCTGCCTCTTGGAAATCTCGTCCGTCACGGGCAAGGAGAGGTCCCAGGTTGGTGTGTTGTGGTCCACTGTGGCCACCGTCAGGTCGGGCCGCCGCACCTTTCGCCCCGCCATCCTTAGCCCTTCAAACGCCTGGGGCGTTGTGACCTCGTGGATCAGGTGCAGGTCAACGTAGATCACTGACGGCTGGCCGGACTCCTCGTGGACCACGTGGGAATCCCAGATTTTTTCGAACATCGTTTGTGGGGGCATCGCAACTCATCTCCAGAAAATCAAGCGGCGCAACAGTCGGCGCGCTCGAAAAATTCATACGGATTTAGACACAAGAATCGGGTTTTTTGAGCATTCCGCGGGTGCCTTTTAACGGACGCATTATAGCATTAAGGCGCTTCAGGGCAGACCCTTCCACCCAATGGTGATACACTGGGCTTTACGACACTGGATATAGCTGCGCCTACATGAGCAACCCAATCTGGAGGATGGAAACCATGCCCACCGCTGAGGCGGCGATACTACCGGCAACGGTCAAACCCAGCAAATACACCATAACGCTGCAACCTGACCTGGAGGCGTTCACTTTCACCGGCAAAGAAACCGTGGACATCCAGGTGCTTGAATCGACGTCTCAAATCGTGGTCAACGCCGTCGACTTGGACATTGAGTCCTGCAGCTTAACCCGGGACGGCGAGGCCGCCCTGGAACCGGCGATCAGCCTCGACAAGGATGCCGAGACGTTAACTTTGGATTTCGGGAGCGCAATCGCTCCCGGCGACGCCAGCTTGTCCATCGACTTTACCGGGGAATTGAACGACAAGCTGAGGGGATTCTATCGGAGCCAGTATCAGGACCCCGACGGGGTAATTCGGTACCTGGCTACGACCCAATTCGAGTCAACTGACGCCCGGCTGGCCTTCCCTTGCTGGGACGAGCCGGCTCAGAAAGCCAGCTTCCAGGTGACCTTGGTCGTCCCCTCCAACCTGACGGCTATATCCAACACCGCGGTGGTGTCGGAATTGGAGGCGGGTCCCGGGCTCAAGTCGGTGCAGTTTGGCGAAACCCCGGTTATGTCAACCTACCTCCTGGCATTTGTGGTTGGGGACCTGGTATCCACACAGGCGGATTACACCGGTCCTGGCGCCCAAACTACGGTGGGTGTCTGGACTACCCGGGGCAACGAAGAGAAGGGGCACTTTGCCCTGGATACCTCGGTCAAGCTTTTGTCTTTTTTTAACGAATACTTCGACATCCCATATCCGCTGGAGAAATTAGACCACATCGCCATCCCGGACTTTGCCGCCGGCGCGATGGAAAACTGGGGGGCCATAACCTATAGGGAAACCGCTCTGTTGGTAGACCCGGTGAATTCTTCCGCTGGAACCCGGCAACGCGTCGCCGAGGTGGTAGCCCACGAGATGGCCCACATGTGGTTCGGCGACCTGGTAACTATGGAGTGGTGGGACGACTTGTGGCTCAACGAGAGTTTCGCTTCGTGGATGGGCACCAAGGCCGTGGACTGGCTTTTCCCTGAATGGGCCATGTGGACTCAATTTGTGAACATGGACACCAACCGAGCCCTGAGCCTGGACGGTTTGAAAAACTCCCACCCAATTGAGCAGGAAGTGAAGGACCCGGCTGAAGTCAGCCAGCTATTTGACGCCATCAGCTATAGCAAAGGCGCCTCGGTTATCCGCATGTTGGAGCAATTCCTAACGCCGGATGTGTTTCGGCAGGGCCTGAGGCGGTACTTGTCGGCCCACCAGTACGGCAATGCCCGGACCGAAGACCTCTGGGCGGCGTTAGAAGAGGTCTCGGGACAACCAGTTACGGCCATAATGGACTCCTGGGTCAAGCAGATGGGATATCCGGTCTTGCGGGTTACCGCCGCGGCTTCGGGAGATTCGGTGGAATTGACCCTGGAACAAGAGCGTTTTGTTTACGACAGCTCTGGGAACGACGGGGATGCATCCGCCCCGGATTCCCAGGTCTGGCGGGTGCCGGTGGGCGTCTCCTCCGGCGACGGCCCGCCCCAAACCATGGTGATGGAGCGGGCCCGGGAGCAGTTGCGTATCCCCGGGGGCTCCGCCAAACCCTGGTTTAAAGTAAACCCGGGCCAAACGGGATTCTTCCGGGTGAATTATTCCCCGGAGGACTGGCAGCAGCTTATTCCAGCTATTTCCTCCCTGGAACTGCCGGCCACCGACCGGTTGGGGATACAGAATGACGCCTACGCCCTGTCCCGGGCTGGCATCCTGGGGGTAACCCAGTTCTTGTCCCTGGCCCAAGCCTATGTTAATGAGGACGATGCTTCGGTGTGGAGCGATCTGGCCAGCAACCTGCGAGATATCGATCTGCTGCTTGCCGAGGAGCCATACCACGAACGTTTTCGCGCTTCCTGCCGCGACCTTTTTGGCCCGGCAGCCCGGAAAATCGGTTGGGAAGTCCGTCCAGGCGAAGGCCACCTCGACGCCTTGCTGCGCAGCACCGTGTTAAGTCAGGCAGGCGCTTACGGGGACCAGGAAATCATCGACCGGGCCACAAGCAAATTCCGAGGATACCTGGAAGATCACGGTACCGTTCATCCCGACCTGCGCGGCGTGGTTCTCAGCCTGGCGGCCCAAGCAGGAGACCGCGACACTTACGACCGTATGTGGCAACTGGAAAAGGAAACCTCCTTGCAGGAGGAAAAGATCCGTGTGTTGGCGTCTCTGGCTCGCTTCACGCAACCGGAACTCCTCCAGGAGACCTTGGACCGGACCCTGACCAGCGACGTTCGTTCCCAGGACACCATATCCGTGGTTACCGCAGTGGCCGCAAATCTGAAGGGTCGTCAATTGGCTTGGGATTTTGTAAAGAATAAGTGGGAGGAGTTCGACCGGCGCTACGGTGGAGGCGGCTTCGGACTGATGCGCCTGGTTTCGGTCTCCGGCAATTTCACGACCGCCCACCACCTGGCGGACGTGGAAGAATTTTTCCAGAGCCATCCCGCCCCCGCCGCGGAGCGCACAATTCGCCAGGCCCTGGAAAGGGTCCGGCTGCACATCGGCTGGCTGGACCGCAACCTGGGAGAATTGTCCCAATG
The DNA here is from genome assembly GCA_965226825.1 of Dehalococcoidia bacterium. Classification (GTDB taxonomy): domain Bacteria; phylum Chloroflexota; class Dehalococcoidia; order Lucifugimonadales; family UBA3495; genus Io17-Chloro-G2. Next base: position 633,182 of record CBDDED010000003.1, on the reverse strand, counting down.
GTTCAGTGGATGATCGGCCCGCGGCCGCGAGCTGGCGACTGCCCGGGGCTAATGGCTTGTAACTTGCACCGGTAGACCTCTACAGGGCTAAGGGCTGCTTGGGCCCGTCCTTTGTTTTCCGGCCTACCCGCAACACGCCTCCCGGTAAGCGCAACCGTCGCTGGCGTAACAACTGCCGCCCGCGGCGTGGACTTTGGTGGTGGGGTGATTTAGGGGTTATACTGAAACAGCGTTTACTTAAAACAGCTATGATATGAAAGGTTTATGATTAAGAATACCCGGCATGAGCAACTGAAATCGTTATTGAGCGAGCGAGTCTTGGTATTGGACGGCGCCATGGGAACGGCCATTCAGGCTCTGGACCTGGGGCCCGACGATTTTGGTGGTCCCGAGCTCGAAGGCTGCAACGAAAACCTGGTCTTGACTCGCCCTGACGCCATCACCCGGATTCACCAAAGCTATCTGGACGCCGGGGCAGACATCCTGGAGACCAACACCTTCGGCGCCACTTCAGTAGTCCTGGCTGAATACAACCTGTCCCACGAAGCCCGGAGGATCAACCGGGAAGGCGCCCAACTAGCACGCAAGGCGGCCGATGCGGCATCCACCGAGGAAAAGCCGCGTTTCGTAGCCGGGTCAATGGGACCAACTACCAAAAGCATATCGGTAACCGGCGGCATTAATTTCGACGAACTGGCCGCATCATATGAAGAGCAAGCCATCGGGCTCATTGAGGGCGGCGCGGACGTATTGCTGCTGGAGACCGCCCAGGACACGATTAACATTAAGGCCGGGTTGGAGGGCATCGACCGGGCCGCAACGGAAACCGGGCAAACTGTGGCGGTAGCAATTCAAGGGACCGTGGAAGCAATGGGAACCCTGTTGGCCGGGCAGGACGCCGAAGCCTTCTATACCTCCATGGCTCATCGTGACTTGCTATGGATCGGGTTCAACTGCGCTACGGGCCCCGAATTCATGACCGACCACCTCAGGACGCTGGCGGAGCTTTCCCGCTTCCCCGTGGCCTGTGTGCCCAATGCAGGACTTCCCGACGAGAATGGCCGTTACAACGAAAGCCCGGAGATGATGGCCCGGACCATAGGCCGCTTTTTCCAAGAGGGTTGGCTGAACCTGGTAGGCGGATGTTGCGGCACCACTCCCGAACACATCAGCCTGCTTTGGGAAACCGCTGCCGCCAGCACTCCCAGGCAGGTCCCATCCAAGAGTGGGTCGCAACCTGCGGTCGGGTCCGGAACCGTAACCAGGGTGTCCGGAATCGAAGCCTTGGCGATTGACGAGGACACTCGGCCTGTGATCGTGGGGGAGCGCACCAACGTATTGGGCAGCCGGCGCTTCCGCCGTCTCATCGGTTCAGGGGCCTTTGAAGAGGCTGCCGAGGTGGGTCGAAGGCAAGTGCGTAACGGCGCCCATATCCTTGACGTGTGCCTCCAAGACCCGGACCGGGACGAAATGGCCGATGTGACGTCGTTCCTCGACATCCTGACTAAGAAGGTCAAAGCGCCGGTTATGATCGACTCCACCGATCAACAGGTGGTGGAAGAGTCCCTCAAACGCCTGCAAGGCAAGTCGATAATCAACTCCATCAACCTGGAAGACGGCGAGACGCGTTTTCAAGCAGTGGTCCCCCTGGCCAAGCGATATGGCGCCGCGCTAGTGGTCGGTTGCATCGACGAGGACAAGGAGCAAGCCCAGGCTGTTACCCGACAACGTAAGCTGGAGGTAGCGACGCGCTCCCGCCAGATTCTCACTGAAAAATACGGCGTGGAACCCGAGGATATCATTTTCGATCCCCTGGTTTTTCCCTGCGGGACGGGGGACAAAAATTACCTCGGTTCGGCGGCCGAAACCATTGAAGGCGTCCGCGCAATCAAAGAGGCGCTGCCGGAGTGCAAGACCATATTGGGCATCTCCAACGTCTCTTTCGGCCTGCCCACGGCCGGCCGTGAAGTGCTCAACTCCGTATTCCTTTACCACTGCGTTCAGGCCGGATTGGACCTGGCCATTGTGAATTCGGAATTGATGCAGCGTTACGCCTCCATCCCGGAGGAAGAAGTAAAACTCGCCGAGGACTTGATCTGGAACCGGGGAGAAGACCCGGTGGCAGCGTTCGCCGCCCATTTTCGCGATAAGCCGCCGGCGAAATCGGCCGAGGAGCGCACCAGCCTACCCCTGGACCAGAGGTTGGCATTGGCCATCATCGAAGGGAGCAAGGAGGGGCTTTCCGAGGACTTGGACGAAGCCATGGCCGACCGCAGGCCTTTGGAAATTATCAACGGTCCGCTGATGGCGGGCATGGAGGAAGTGGGACGCCAATTCAACGCCAACCAACTGATTGTGGCGGAAGTCCTTCAATCCGCCGAGGCCATGAAGTTCGCCGTGTCCCACCTGGAGCCCCACATGGAGCGAATGGACGCCGAGAATGCCAGCAAGGGAAAGGTGCTGCTGGCAACCGTAAAGGGCGACGTTCACGACATCGGCAAGAACCTGGTGGAGATAATCCTGTCCAACAACGGTTTCAACGTAATCAATTTGGGCATCAAGGTGCCGCCGCAAGACCTTATCGACGCTTACCAGACCCACAAGCCCGACATGATCGGCCTGTCGGGGCTGTTGGTTAAGTCGGCGCAAATGATGGTGGAGACCGTTCGAGATTTCCAACAGTCCGGGGTAAATTGTCCCATTCTGGTGGGAGGCGCGGCCCTTTCCAACCGGTTTACCAGGATGCGCATCGCTCCGGAACACGCCAACCTGGTAGTCTACGCCTCCGACGCAATGACCGGCCTGAGCCTGGCAAACACCATTCGGGAAGCCGATGAACGGGAAAAATTGGCGGAAGTTCTGGCTCAAGAGACCGAGAAGCTGATACAAGCGGAAAGCTCCGCGGCCAGCAAAGATAGCGCCACGACCGCGCCGGCACGACCGGTCGTGGTCTCCAGGGTTAGCCACGAAATCCAGGCTCCCAGCCCGCCGGACCTGCTCCCCCACGTGCTGCGTGATTTCAGCCTGGATGAAATTTTTCCCTATATTAATCCTCAAATGCTGTACGTGCGCCATTTGGGTTTCAGGGGGCGGTTTAACGAAGCCTTGGCCGCCAATGATCCGGGAGCGTTGGAACTGCGAGAGTCGGTTCGCCGGGTGGAAGACCTGGTCCTGGAATCCCCCAATATCACCGCCGACGCCGTTTTCAAATTCTTCCCAAGCCACTCTGCGGGTCAAGACCTGCTGATTTGCCGGCCCGACGGTGGAGGGGTTGTCGAACGCTTCCACTTTGGCCGCCAGTCCCAGGGTGAAGGCCTCTGCCTGGCGGATTTCGTGAGGCCTATTTCCCAAGACTCGTTGCCCAAAGATGGTCCGGCGGCGGCGGTTAACGGCTCAGGGACTGCGGGCAACTCCTCCACTGGACTGGACTATGTGGGAATGTTCGTGACCACGGTGGGTCCCGGTGTGTCGGAGCTATCGGAACGCCTGAAGTCTGACGGCCGGTATCTTGATTCCCACATCTTGCAATCGCTGGCGATTGAGAGCGCCGAGGCCTTCGCCGAGGTTCTGCACCAGCGGATGCGAAGGATGTGGGGTTTTTCAGATTCGCCGGACATATCTTATCAAGACCTGTTTCGTACCCAGTACCGGGGCCGGCGTTTCTCCTTCGGCTACCCGGCCTGCCCCAGGTTGGAAGACCAGGAACAACTCTTCCGGCTGCTGGACGTGGCCTCGAACATAGGAGTTGAGCTGACCGAAGGGTTTATGATGGAGCCGGAATCAACGGTTTCGGCGCTGGTGCTGCACCATCCGGACGCCAAGTATTTCAACCTGAGCCCCACCGACATCGAGTTTCTGGAGCAGGAAGCAGCGCAGGTTTAGGCCGCACAACCAAGGAACTGCGATACTTTTACAACAGGGAACAATCGAAATGCGCGTAGTCGTAATTCATGCACTTGCCGAGTCTATGCCGCCCGTGAGGACGGCCTTCAGCCAGGTATTCCCCGAGACCGAGGTGATCAACCTGCTGGACGAAGGTTTGTTGATCGACTTCGATAATACCTTGACCCCCAAGCTGCTCCGACGCATGAGCCGGTTGGTGGAGTATTCTGCCGATCACGGCGCCAATGCCATTGCGCTGGCTTGTTCGGTTTACGCCCCCGCAGTCGACACCATCAAACAACTGGTGGATATACCCCTGGTGTCTTCCTACGGGCCGGTCATGGCCGACGCCGTGGCTTCCGGGCCCAGGGGTGGGGATAATCGCCTCAGTGCCCGCCACCATCCGCGACGCCGAGTATTATTTGCGCAAGACCGCGGCCGAGCATGAGGTCCAGGTGGAACCCTTCCCCCGTTTGGCGGAGGACCTGATTCCAGTGCTGCGCCACCAGGGAGAGGCGGCATTTGAGAAACGACTGTCCGAGGAAGTCAACGCCCTGGCGGAACAGGTCGACGCCGTGTTGTTGGGCCAGTTTTCCTTTTCTACAGCATTGGATTACGTCAGCAGCAGGTGCCACGTTCCGGTCCTGTCCGCTCCGCACAGCAGCGCCCGTTGCCTGAAGGACCTTCTGTTGCCGGCCTGACCGGCCCGGGATTACCCACGGCCGACGTCGCTGTCGTCGGGTACGGCAGTGGTAGACGGCGACACTTTCCCCGGAGCGGCGTCCTTCTACGTCAAGGGATTAACCGAGGCAGCCTCTTTCAATATCAACCCAAACTCTCAACGGCGATCCACTTACAACATATCGCCTTGCATCGTCTTACACCGCCTTCGCTGAGGAGGGAACGCCATGGAGCCTATCAACAAGATCGCCGTGGACCTGGGCATCAGAACGGAGCACCTGGTCCCCTACGGGCATTACAAAGCCAAGATATCGCTGGATGCCCTGGCCGAAGGTAGGAGACGTCCACAGACAGGCGATGGAGCCAAGCTGATCGTGGTGACCGGCATTACACCAACGCCCGCCGGGGAAGGTAAGACCACTACCGCCATCGGTCTTACCCAGGGCATGGGAAAGCTGGGGCTGCGTCCCGTGGTCAATCTCCGCGAGCCTTCCCTGGGCCCGATATACGGCATCAAGGGTGGCGGGACTGGTGGAGGCCGGGCCATGGTGGTCCCTGAGGACGAGATCAACATCCACTTCACGGGGGACGCCCACGCCGTGGCATCCACACACAACTTGCTGGCCGCCCTGGTGGACAACGCAGTCTACCGCGACAAGGCGTCTGGCATGGACCCCACGGGTATCCAATGGTCCCGGGTCACCGACGCTTCGGACCGTGCTCTGCGCCAGGTGGTGACCGGGCTGGGCGGGAGCGCTAACAGCACGTTGCGGGAGACCCGCTTTGACATCGTTACCGCGTCGGAGATTATGGCCCTGCTGGCGCTGTCCGACGGACTGGAAGACATGCGAAACCGGCTGTCCCGAATTGTGGTGGGCAGCAACCGGGCGGGAGACCCGGTGTCGGTGGCGGACCTTGGCGTGACCGGCGCTTTGATGACCGTGATGCGCCATGCAATCATGCCCAACCTGGTGCAAACCCTGGAAGGGCAGCCCGCCTTGATCCACGCCGGTCCCTTCGGAAACATCGCCCACGGCTGTAACTCCATCCTGGCCGACCGTATCGGACTGGCCTATGCCGACTACGTGGTGACCGAAGCGGGCTTCGGGGCGGACCTGGGTTTCGAAAAGTTCATGCACATCAAAGCCCGGCAGAGCGGCCTGGTCCCGGATGCAGTGGTCATGGTTGCGTCGCTGAGGGCCCTGCGATGGCACGGCGGCGCGAGTCGCCGGGATTTGGCCCGCCCCAACCTGGCGGCAACAACCGCCGGCGGCGCCAACCTGGACCACCTAGCGCGGATGATCACCGGTTTCGGGCTACCTCTGGTGGTGGCGATTAACCGTTTTGAAGGAGACAGCCCCGAAGAACTGGAGGCGGTGCGAAACATTGCGCAACAGGCCGGCGCCGCAGCCTCGGCCGAAATTTCCGGGTTCACCGACGGCGGCGAGGGAGGGATTGCCCTGGCCGAGGCCGTGGTCCAGGCCACATCCGGTAATAGCTCTCCCACTGGCCCTTCTTCGGTCCGGTACGCCTACGACCTCGACTCTACAGTGGAAGAGAAAGTGCTTGCCCTGGCCCAAAAGGTCTATGGCGCAAGCGACGTGTCCTGGTCGGCAGAAGCGCGGCGCAAGTCGCGTGATTTCCAATCCCAGGGATGGGGCAACCTGCCCATTTGCATGGCCAAGACCCACCTGTCCATATCCCACGACCCCACGCTCCGGGGCAGTCCTTCCGGCTACACCTTCCCGATAACGGACATTCGCGCCTCGATAGGGGCCGGGTTCCTGTACACGCTGGCCGGTAGAATCGAAACCCTCCCCGGCCTACCCAGCCGACCCCTGGCCCTGGACATGGATGTTGACGAAGCCGGCCAGGTCACCGGCCTGAGCTGACTGCCGGCGGCGGCCCGGCCCCAGCCGCAGCTTCGGAGTAAAATACTGCCATGATCAGCCTCAAAAGAAATTCCAAGGGTGAATTGGTGGAGGCTTCCGGGATTCGCAGCCGCCCATCTTCCAGGTACGAGCCGGGGCAGACCGGACCGTTCCGAATCAGCCGCGGAAAATTCAACGACTTCCTGAGCTGTCAGCGTTGCTTTTACCTTGACCGGGTTAAGGGCCTGGTATCGCCCTCAACCCCGGGTTGGAGCCTGAACTCCACCACTGACGAACTTCTGAAAAGAGAGTTCGATGACTACCGGCAAAAGCAGGAGCCTCATCCCTCCTTCCTGAAATTCGGCCTCGCCGATGTCGTGCCCTACCAACATCCCGACTTGGACAAGTGGCGGGATTCTTTGCACCACGGGCTGGAACACCGGATCGAAGGTTCTAACATCGTTCTCCATGGGGGCGTTGACGACGTCTGGTACAGCCGGACAGAGCAACAACTCATCATCGTCGACTACAAGTCCCAGGCTAGTCCCTACCCCGTTCGTACGCAGCGATACCTGGATCAGACGTATCACCAAAGCTACAAGGTACAGTTGGATGTTTACGCCTATCTGTTAGTCAAGATGGGATTCCCGGTATGGCATACCGGGTATTTCTACGTCTGCAACGCCGACCGGAGCACCCCAGGTTTCAACGGCCAGATGCTGTTCCAGGAGACCCTGGTTCCATACCGGTGGAACTCGGATTGGATAGATGAACGGCTCTGGGAAATGATCCAAGTCTTGAACTCGCCGGAAGTCCCTGAACCCAACCCGTCTTGCGAAAACTGCGCGTACGCCAGAGCCAGGGCCAACCTTTTCTAACGCTCACCGGCCAAGCCAAGCGCAGCTTCGATGCTTTGTGGCCCTGCCACCATGGCGAATCGATAACCCCTGCGTCGATGAATTAACTGTTGCCAGCCGTCCGGCAGAATCAGGTATCATATTACTAATAGTCAACCGGCCGACCTATCAGGAGCTTGTCAAACCAATGTTGGAACACAAGGGTATCCGCTGGGGTTACGTCTTCCTCAAGTCCGCCAACCATCTGCAACACGATCACTTTGAGGACCTCATGGTGCAGGCCGTGGAGATGTACCTTGCCGGGGAGGACACCCGAGAGGTGAAGCACTCCGAGTTCCAAGGCCGGTTGTTCACCGAGAGGCGGTACGAGGTGATCGGGGGTCTGGGAGGGCAGAGGTTCGACGCTGAGTTGGAAACGGCTTATGGCAAGGATGCCGCCTCGTTCCTGGTTAATGAGCAAACCGGTGCATTGGCGTCGGGCATTTCCAAGAACTGACGGCTGTACGCTTCCCTTGGGATAGCTGTTGCTCAGACCTCCGGGGTCCCTTCGCCAATGGCGTCCGGCGGTTGAGAAAAGCCAACGTCCGAATAGTCGTTTATCTGGACGCTCCGTCCTAATATACGCTGCAAAAGGCGTTGTTCAGACGCGTTCGTCACCGTGTAGGGTCGAGGCAGAGAGGTGCGCACTTGTTCCAACTCGACGATGAAGGGCTCGACGGCGGCGATTATTGCGCGAATGGCTGGCTCCTCCCTTTGATTCTCGTAATAGTTGACGTGGAGCGTTTCCGCCATGCTGACCGTGGTGGAAAAGTCAGGCCGGCCGTATTCCAATGCTAACTGGTCGCCAATAGCGGTAATGAGGCTGTGGCGCTGGTGTCTCCAGCCGCGTTGGACCGCTATAGCCTTGATAGCATGGGCAACCGCCCCCCAAACTTTTTCCGACGCTTGGAGTCGGTCGCCTTTGCTTAACTCATCCTTCGCGTGTTCCACGAACCTGCGGCTCAGGGCCGAGTGGTCGTCGCTGCTCTGGTCTCCGGCTGTTGGTAACGATGTCGTCATGCCATTCATTCTACGTTACAGGATGTTCGCCTAGCTACCCTGCATAGTCATCGACCCACATTGTCAGGGGACCGTGTTTCCATGGTGGTCAGTCTGAAAGCCCGTAAAATCGGCGAGGATTTTCTATCAAGAGTTTGTCCAGGAGGCTGCTGTCGATTTCCTCCCGGGCCTGCAGGTCGGCAATCATTTGGGGTTGGGCTGATTGGTCGCCTCCACGGCCATCCAGGCTGCCGTGATGGCCGTAGTCGGTGCCAAGCACGAGGTTGTCCGCCCCAATGAACTTCTCCAGGTAGGGCAGGTCTTCATCGATTTCATAGCTGATGTAAAGCCGCTGGCTTCGGAAAAGCTCCGGTCCCCAGTCTTCCACCGATGTGTTCTGGTTGCCACCGCGCCGTATGGCCTTCAGCACATACGGTACCCAGGAAGCGCCGGTTTCGATGAATCCAAACCGCAGGGTGGGAAACATCTGGGGAATGTTGTTGGCCACCAGGTTGCGGAACGCCATCAGGGGCAGCATCCTAACGTGGGGGAAAACACGGCTCCGGTTGATGTTGAACATTGCGGTCATGGTGGGGCTACCCGCGCCGGTGTGAATGCAAATAGGCAAATCCAGCTTCTCTGCTGCTTCATATGCTGGATAAAAGTAGGGTTCATCCAGGGAGAGGTCGTCCTCCAGCCCGCGGAAAAATACGCCCACGGCGCCATGCGCCTTGGCCCACTTGAGTTCGTCAGCAGCCGATTCCATTGACCGCAGGGGGGGAATGGCCACCCAGCGGATCCGGCCGCCGCTCTTCTCGTAGGCTTTGCCCAAAAAGCGATTGTAGGCCTGGGCGAGAGCCAGGTCCAGCCCCGCGTCTTCGGTAAGAAAAGCCAGGAACAGGGTTGGGTATACCACTTGGGTTTCGACGCCCATGGCGTCCATGTCCGCAAGGCGATATTCGATATCCATCAACTCACGGGCGCCAACGTCGGGCCGTTGTGCTCGCAGGTCGTCGCTAACCGGTGTTGCCAGGTTGGCTCCGTGCTTGCCGCCGGCGTTTGGGAAAAGAGAACCGTCGATCAGCCAGTGCAGCCGGTTGGGGCCGGATACAACGGTAGGACATTCACTAGCGAGTTCTTTGTCGAAGAAATCCCACATCTCGCGGGGTTCCAGGATGTGGGTGTCGGCATCAACGATCCCGGCCATGGCGACCTCCCTTTGATATCAAGACTGGGGTATCAAGGCTGGCGGGCTAATTGTGTTCCACCACGCTTAACATACCGGCAGTTGTCTATCAAAGCAAATCTGCCCATCTCACGGGGCCGTTCAATCTGCCCCCGTGATCTTCGCGGCAGCGGGAATCCCGGAAATTCTCAAGTTCTCGCATACCCAAGAGGCGTCATCCTCGCCTAACGTTCTGCCGGACAATCAGGGCTCCGGATTCCCGCTGCGGCGGGGATCACCGGAGGGGATCAATAGCATCTTCAAGACCTTGCCGGAGACGGCCGTTAGCCAAACCAGCGGTTGCTTCCCCGTAGTTTCTCGAACGTTAAGGTGTCGTTGGTCTCGGTACATGGTAATATGGAGTATCGGGTTTACTTTTGGGCCCGGTGACGGAAGGACTAACGCACACCGCCAAGGAGGCAACATCATGGGCCAAATCATGGGAGCAGGGGTAACCCACTACCCGCCGCTGCTATCTAATTCGGATACTTACGCCGGCCTGGTCCGGTTGGCTGCCAAAAGCCCCCTGGTCCCCGACGAGATGAAGAACCCGGAAAACTGGCCCGAGCAGATGCAAGAGGAGTACGCCAACGAAAAGGCTTTGACCATCGAGCACCGGGAGCGGATGATCGAGGGGTTCCGATCGGTACGACGAGCGATAGATGACTTCGGGCCGGACGGGATCATAATCTTTGGCGACGACCAGTACGAAAATTTCAAGGAAGACTGCGTCCCTCCGTTTTGTGTGCATATTCGAGACGAAATGGTGAGCCAGCCCTTCCTGCATTCTCTGGGTGGTCCCGGGCGCGGCGAGAACGTCTGGGGCGAACCCGACGATAAGACCTTCGTGCATCGGGGCGACAAGAAGCTGGGCAAGCACATTGCCAGCAGTCTGTTGGAGCAGGGGTTCCCCATGACCTACTCCCTGACCAACAGCCACCACGCTGATGACCACGGCCCGACGACGTTGACCCATGCCTTCTTGAACGCCTTGCTGTATCTGGACTGGGACCGCAAAGGGTTCGACTACCCGGTGGTTCCCATTCAGGTGAACGCCTACGGCAAAAACGTGATCCAAAGCCGCGGCTTCATCTCCCACCTTGACCCGAACCGGAAGAATGAACCCTTCGGAGATGACTTCGCTCCGCCTTCCACAAGCCCCGCCGGCTGTGTGGACCTGGGCAGGAGGATCCGAGGAATCCTGGAAGACCTGCCCGGCAAGTACGTGGTTATGGCTTCTTCGGGTTGGTCTCACGCGTTCCTCGTGGCCAAGCACTACTGGCTCTGGCCGGACATCGAGGCGGACCGGAAGCACCACGCCCAACTGCGCGACGGCGAATTCGGCAAGTGGGCCGAACTAACCAACGATCAGGTCGACGATTCCGGTCAGCAAGAGTTCCGGAATTGGATCTGCATGTCTGGGGCGATGGAAGGTTACAAGGCAGAGATCTTCGACTACCTGGAGACCCACATCTTCAACTCCGACAAGTGCTTCGCCGTGCTTCGCCCGGAGAACGGCGCATAACCCTACGGGTCCATAACAACGGGTCGCAATACGCCGGGGAGCATGAGGGCATAAGTCCGCAGGCTTCCCGGCTTTCTTATGTCCGGCTGCGCCCGCATTTGGTCACTCTGGCCGCAGCGGGAATCCAGACGCCATTCCTTACCTCGACGCGTTTATTGCAACGGGGCAGTGCCCGGCGTGGGCACACGACACTCTCCCTTCCGTCGGCGTTGCCGCGGGACTTTACCTTGGATGCCTGAGCCCGCTTATTGGATGAAAAGGGCTCTGGATTCCCGCTGCGGCGAGAATGACGGATGGCTTTGCCGAAGCCACCTTAAGATGCGTAAATGGCCTATTTTCATGACAATGACAGGGGAGGGGCGCGACGGACACCACAACGCCGACGCCCTGAAGTAGCCGGCTTGCTCAAGTCCTCCGATCTCAGAATACGGTAGCGCTGTTCCGGGCGCGGTCCATCGGCGTGCAATGCGGTGTGATGGCGGTTAGCGCACGAAAAAACCCCACCTCAATAGTTTGGAGGTGGGGTTAAGTTTGCCGGTGGGTTGGGGGCTAGAGGTTTATTGCGGCCTCTTCGTAGTCCCTCTCTTTGGTGTAGACCTGGATGCGGTGCCTGAGCACTTCAAGGACGAAGATCCGGTCTTCTTTGTCGACGTTTATCGCCACCGGCCTTCGGAACCGCCATTCCGGTTCGAGGTTCACGCGGCGGCGGGCCTTCCCAATGTCAGGGTTGGCCTCCAGGTAGGTGTCGACCCAGGGAGAGGGAACCTGCGCGTCGCCAACCAAAGTGGTGACGAAAACCCCGTCTGGTCCGTACACCTGGACCCGGTGGTCCGACCAGTCGGTGACGTACACGTCGCCGTCCGAGTCCACGACGACCCCGGAGGGACGGTTCAAAGCTCCAACCCCCGACGCGGTCCCTTCAAACTTCCTCAGGAACTGTCCGCTGGCCGAGAATTTCTGGACCCGCCTGTTCCCCCAATCGGCGACGTAAACGTCCCCGTTGCTGTCGAGGCAAATGCCCCAGGGCAGTTCCAGTTGCCCATCGCCGCTGCCCCGCTCGCCCCATTTGGCCAGAAACCGGCCGTCCTTGGAGAATTTCTGTATCCGGCAATTCTGGCTGTCCACCACCAGCAGGTTGTCATCGGCGTCGAAAGCTATTCCCGAAGGGCCGTTCAACTCCCCGTCGGCGCTGCCCGGTGTTCCCCACTTTGATAGAAACACGCCGTCTTTGTCGAACACGGTGATGCGGTGCAGCCTTTCGTCGGAGGTGTACACCTGGCCTTCCCGGTCCAGGTCGATGGAACAGGGCCAAATGAATTGGCCGTCACCCTCGCCAAAACCCCCGAACTGGCCAAGAAATTGATGGTCCAGAGTGCACCGGGTCACCCGCTGGCCCAATTCCTCCGCGCCCCGGTTAAGCACATAGACTAGTCCTTCGGAACCCAAGACGAAGTCCTGAGGCGTCCAGAAGCCCTGGCCGGCCATGCCGTACATGCCGATGCAATGACTGAAATCGAAGACTCGTCCTGCGGCCACTGTCGTTAGCATGGCGTCACTCCTTACACGAATGCCAATTGTTCGAATTTACCACCGACGATGGGTTCCGGGTCCAAGCCCAGCCACTTTTCGATGACTGTGGAGTAGAAACCCCGGAAATCGTAGTTGGGCGCCAGGTCTCCCTGCTGCAGGTCTTCAGGGCGCACTGATGGGTATTCGCTGTACATACCGCCATTTACGGCGTCGCCAATGACGAAAGCCGCCCCGGCGGCCCCGTGGTCGGTGCCGGTGCCATTGTCCTTCACCCGGCGCCCGAACTCGGTAAACAGCATCATGATCAGGTTATCTCCGGCGTCATGCTCTTTCAGGTCGGCGAAGAAGTCAGAAATTGCCCGGGAGGTGTCGATCCACAGTTTCGTGTGAGTCGGCGCCTGGTTGAAGTGGGTGTCAAAGCTGCCGTGGGCGGTGTAGAACATCTGCGTTCCGAGACCGGCCAGGTAGACTTGTGCCACGCTCTTCAGGCTTTGGGCAATGGGAGTATCGGCGTATTCCACTGAGGAACTGTACCCCCGGGGAGCCGCCTGGATGGTGTCAGCGCCCTTGAGCACGTTCTGACCCGTATCCGCCAAATAGTCCATCACCGGGCCCGTGCCCACGGCGGGGCCGTACATCCGGGAAAACCGATCGAGGAGCCGGTCCCTTGCCTCGTCATTGGAAATCGCGGGCACGTCGCTGAGCACGCCGTAGCTTTCCAAGTTGGACACAGAGGTCACCGGCACACCGCGCAAAGCCAGGGCCCTGGGCAGGCCTTGTCCGAAATTGACGCCTTTCAGCACGTTTTCGCCGTCCGGTTCCAAGTCCCGAATTACCTTGGCAACCCATCCCTCGGTCCCGATGCTGTCGGGTTGGCAGGTATGCCAAATATCCATCGACCTGAAGTGAGACCTGGGAGAGTTTTCGTACCCAATACCGTGGACAATGGCCATTTTGCCCTGGTCGTAGAGGTCCTTGACGGGCCCCATGTTCGGGTTGAAGGCCAACTCGTCATCGATGGGCAGGACCTTGTCCTCGGGTATCCCCAACCTGGGCCTGGCGTCTTTATAGTGGGGATTGGTGTAGGGAATGATGGTGTTCAGATAATCGTTGGCCCCCGTGAGCTGCAGAACCACCACAACCGGGTCCCTCTTCGTAGTAGCCATATCTTCGTCCTCCACTCGTTGTTGCCGGGGCTAGCGGTGGTGCGCCCGCTTATCAGGTAACTATTTATCGGGTACCTATTTATCGGGCACCTATGCGAATTGGTATTCCCGGGACGCCGCAATCAAGGCCAGCAGAGCGCCCACGCGTTGTTCAGACCGGCGAGCTGAATCTTCAGTGGCCCAGGAAAGGTTTCCACCCTCCTCGGCCTGGTCCAGCAGTTCCCGGCGGGTTGCGTCCGTTACGTCAATCGGCCCGATGAGGTCCAGGCATGCCTCCAGGAACTCTTCCGGCGACAGGTCGCCGCGGGTTTGCAATTCCCGAACGATGGACTGGATTCCGGGCATGCTGGTGTCGCCCAGGAATTTAGCGGCGAAGTTCACCCTGCGAACCAACGCGCCACCGTCGATCCACTCCATGCCGGTGTGCCAACTCTCCACGCTGGGGGGGTTGAGGAGTTCCTGGCCCTGATAGGTGCATTCAAAGGCCAGGTTCTGGAATCCCACCCTGGGGTTTTGGAAGCTACCTGCAAGGCGGGCCGTTCCCACGACCAACTCGGCCGGGCTCTTGACCCGGGCGAACCTGGCGTTTTTGAAGAAGTCCGACAGGAACAGGGTCTTGAGGACGGCCCGCACGTCATAGTTCGACTGGGTGTAGGCATCCACCAGGACCTGAATCGCTTCAGGGTCGCCGGGCGGGGTAATGTTCCAGCTTGGAACCTGCGGCTCGTCCGCCACAAAGAAGTGGTATAGGTGGCGGGCCAGGAATCGGGCGGTGGCGGTCTGCCGCACCACGATGTCAATGATATCGTCGCCGTTGAAGGGGCCCGTCTCACCGAGGAAGGTTTTCTCCCCATAGTCATGGTCTTCCGGTTTAAACTCGAAGCCCCAGTAGAAACGTCCGAGCGGAAGCCGCGGCAGTTTGGGAGCAATGGTCCAACCGGTAAAGGCGCGGGAGGCCTCCTTGATGTCGTCTTCGGAGTAGTTGCCCACTCCCATGGAGAAAAGCTCCAACAGCTCCCGGCCCCAGTTTTCGTTAATCGCGCCCATGTGGTTGCCGTTATTGTCCAACCAGAAAATCATCGCCGGGTTTTTGGCCAACTCAATCAACAGGTCCTTAAAACTGCCCAACCCGCACCGTCGGAACATGGCTATCTGCTGGGTGAGCTCCGGAGGGTTGTCGATTTTGGAGTTGCCGGTGGCGAAAAGCTGGTGCCAAAAGAGGGCCATCTTTTCTTCCAGGGGCCGTTGGGTGTTGACCAAGCGGTAGACCCAATCGGCCTGGTTCAGCGGCGGGGCCAGCGCGCCTTCGAAGCCCGGCAGGTACCGGTACATGATGTCTTCATCGATGGGAGGGTGACGCTCCGGGTTTACCAAGTCTTCCACCGTGGCCTCATAGCCGGCAGCGACCATGGATTCCAACTCTTGCCGGGATGCGCCAAACCCGGCTCGACGCATCAGGTGGGCCATTAGAGCCAATTGGTCTCGGTCAGACATGGTCATAACTCCTATGGATTAAACGTCGAGCTATTGCCGGATCCGGGCCTGCTTCCATCCAATCGCTAACATTTCCAATCGCGGTCATCCGGCCGCTTCATGATCGTTTGAGATTCCGTAGTGCTACGGCTGAATCTGTTACGGAACAACCTGGGATCTCATAGCTGAATGGAATAACAAATATCAGGTCATGCGCATGCTACTTTTGGCAACCCAGACTGTCAAGCCGCAACTCGCGCCTGGGGCACCCGCTTTTGGAAAAGCTGCGCAAAACTTTTTCGTTAGGGGTGCGGGGATGAACGACCGCTGCGCCCCCGGGTTGGGGCGTCACGGTATTGCAGTCATATTGGGATGGCGCCCCAGCTATAGCCTTCGGTCGTGCCGCCATAGACCCAGGCCTGGCCTCCTTCCTTGATGAGTTCGACCCGGCTGGGTGTCTCTGTTGAATTCGGCGGATCGTACCCCAAATCCGCCGGCGACCAGTCCTCCGGGTACTCATCCTCCGCGGGCCGGTCCCATGACACGTACAGATGCCGGGAAGAAATGGGGAGCGCGGGACCGTCGGGGGGCCGGGGCCGGAGGGCCGGATAGTAGTCGCCGGCCAGGGCGGCTAGCTCCCGGTGCAGGGTGGACGGTTCAACGCCGAGGACGCCGTGGGCACGGAGGTTTTTTCGGGTTGGGGAGGAGGGGGTGTTGGCGTCGATGAGGGATTGGGCCGTGTGGGAACCCAGGTTGAGTAATTGGCGGGCGGCGTCGAGACGGTGGCAGGGCTTGGAATGTTCGAGTAGGCCCTGCATGACGTCGAGGAGGAAGCGGACTATTAGGCGGCCGTCTTCGGTCTCCTCCCGGACGATTTCGGCGAGGGAGGGCGGCTGGACTTCCGGGTTGTCTGTGTTAGGAAACATGGGTTCGATGATTTGGATGTGCATTCGGGAGTGTCAATGAGTGGATGGCATGTGGGTTAGGATGGACGCAGAGGGCGCGGAAGAGCATCCACGCCGGGCGTGTGTTCGTCAGTCCCGCCGTTTTTGCATTTAAAAGGGTCTCTGGATCCCCGCTGTGGCGAGGATGACGGGGGGGTGGTGTGAGTGTGGATTCCTGTTGCGGTGCGATGGGCGGGAGTCGGGAAGGGCTCCGGGTTCTTGCTGCGGTGGGAATGACAGCTAACAATGGAAAAGCCCTGGGCAAGAGGTTACTTTTAACGCAGAGGGGACAGAAGGGCACGGCGGATTTATGGATGAAGGGGTCGTGCGCTCGTATTGGGAGCGCATCCCGGAATGGGCCAGTCCCAATCCCGGGATGCGTTTCGATCTTCCAGTGGGCCGGCAAACGGCAGTCCGCTTAGTCGGGGATCCAGAGCACCGAAGAAATTTCGCTGAATTCACGCCATAGCTTTTCCCATGAATCTCCGCCGTCGGGGCTGCTGTAGAGGTAGCCGTAACGGCTGCCGGCGTACAGCAGTTGGGGGTCTGCCGGGTGGGAGTTGACCGCCCACATGGCAGTGTTAGGCTGGACCGGCAGGGGCAGATTGGCCCAGGTCTTGCCGGTGTCCTTGGAGCGCATGATTGCCCCGGTGCGTCCCGGCGTGGAATCGCCAATGGTCACGAAAATGACGTTGGGCATGCCCGGTTGGACCATGATTCCCCGGGGATAGGTCAGGGGGAAGTTTTCTTTAATTCCCACGGGGGTCCAGGACTCGCCGTCGTCGGTGCTGGTGTAAACGTCGTTGTTGACCACCACCACCACGGTCTTTGGCGGGCCGGCGGCCACGGTCACGTTATGTATGTCCAGGTTGGGAATATCGCCGTTAAGGGACATCCAAGTGTCTCCGCCGTCGGTGCTGCGGCGGACACCGTCAACCTCCAAACCCAGCCAGATGTTACGCCCATCGCTGGGGTCGACGGCGATGCCGGTCACCCGAGGGGTTCCGACAGCCGGGCACTCATCCGCTGCTTCCATGGGACGGCGCTCCCAACTCTCACCGGAGTCCCTGGAACGGAACACTGCCGCGGGCGTCGGAGTTCCGGTGCCGGCGAACATGGTATCCGGGTCTGCAGGGTCGAACGCCAGGGCCCAAACAACGAAATCGCTGAGGGGGGAATCCAGAAGTTTCCACGACTGACCCGCGTCCCTGCTGGCGTAGAGCCCCTTGTCCGTGCCGGCGAACAGGCGCTCGGGTTGCGTCGGATGACTGGCCAGGGTACGGACCAGGGCATCGGAGTGTAGTCCCTGGTTGATGCCAACCCTCATCCAAGACTCTCCGGCGTCTGCGCTGCGCATTACGCCCTGGCCGACAGTACCGACCAAGATGACTTTGTCTCCAGCCATATAGGCCTCCTTTCCAGTAGTAGGATAGGTTATGCAATTGTGTATGTATGGGGCTAAGTATATCCCCCCGATGAGACGCCATCAAACCAGCCGTGGACACCGGGCCGAGTCGTTTCCTTATCTATCTGGTCTTTCTCCAACCCGCCCCGTTTTCAACGCGGAGGGCGCAGAGAGCGCCAAGGACTTGAGTGGGCCGGTATAATTCTCCGCCGCTGCGCTGAAAAAACCGCTAGTTGCATCGGGCTGGGATTGAAACGGGATTCTACGTTGGCCGCAAACCGGATATGGGCTCCGGTTATTTTGGGGATAGCGGTCTGTAGAATCCCGGTTGTTGCGGTTACCTCAATTCGGGCGGGTTGGCGAGGGCTAGGACTGCCCGCCGCTGCAGTTGACCACCTGCCCCGTGATAAACGAGGCGTCGTCGGAGGCCAGGAAGGTGATGGTAGCGGCCTGCTCTTCTGGCACTCCGGGGCGTTTGATGGATTGCTGGGCGCGAATGTCAGCGCCCATTTCCTGGCGCCAGATTTCAGCTTCGTCGCCGGTGATTTCATCCGCAATTACGCCCTCGCGAATTTGCAGCCGGGGGGTGATACGGTCCGGGACGGCCGTTCCACCGGGAGAGACGGTGTTTATCCTGATCCCGTAACTGCCGTACTCCATCGACAGCACCTTGGTCAGAGCGAATATCCCGCCCTTGCCCACGGCATAGGGCAGCCGGTAGAGTCCACGAGGCGCCTGGGAGCCGAGGTTGACTATGGCCCCGCCCTGTTGCTCCATCATGACGGGCAGGACGGCCAAACAACACCACAGGGTGGGGTAGAGGGTGCGCTCCAATTCAAGGTTGACCTGCTCGTCGGTGTATCGATGGTAGGGTTGGGCCCAGATGGTCCCACCTACATTGTTGACCAGAACGTCGATGCGTCCATATGCCGCCACGGCCTCGTCCATCAGGCCCTTGGCTCCGGCGAAGGTGCCCACGTCGGCGAGGACCTTGGTCGCCTCAACGCCGGCTTCCCGCAGGTCGTTGACGGTCCGGGTCGCGCTCTCGTCAACTCGCTCCGCCACGACAATAGTGCCGCCTTCCTCGCCCATGCGGCGAGCGGTGGCACGTCCGATGCCCTGGCCCGAACCCGTAACCACGCATACTTTACCCGCGAATCTTTTGGCCCCTGCTGCTCTGGGGTCTAGCTCTCCTGCCATCTGTTCCTCCTTAAATTATGGTCGTTGGTCCACGACGCGGCCCACAGTGGGCGGCCCCTGGATTCTCACGGTATTCTCACGGGCATTGGGTCACTCGGGCCGGGGGACGACCAGCGGAAGATTTTGGTTACTGTCATCACTATGGGCCGTCGTTTGGCGGCCGCAGGTATGGACAGGAACAAATCTCCTGGCTATGATAAGCGCTTGGTAGGTTAACACCGGTCCGGCTGATTTGCCAAGGGTGAGAGAGGCTCGGCAGCGAGTGGTCCGCAACCCTCGGATCTTGGTTGGTATGGCCGGCCCGGCGACAAATTGGAGGAACGCTATGGCAATGAGACCGCAGGTAAAAGGGGTTGTTGTGACCTATGGAGGAGTAACCCAACGTTACTCCAAGGGCTTAACCAACCGCCGATGCCAGTTGGTACTGAGCGTGGTTTTGGCGGCGGCAGGGATCGCCGGGTTTTTTGTTCCCTCTTCCCCCGGCGGCATATACGACATGGGCATCGGCCAGAGCATTGCCTACCTGATAATGGGCATTTTCACCTGGTACGTGGGCGAGGTTTGGAATTCCCCGATCAAGAGGGGCTACAACGTAGTAATCGGAGCGTTTTTCCTGGGGATAGGCATAGCCGGATTCGTGCTGGCTGCGATCAACGGCGGCGGCACGGATTCCAACCTGCACATGTTCTATGTTTCTCACCCGTGGGAAAACGCGGCACATCTCACGATTGGCGTGATATTCATGGCCACGGCCCTGTACCGGCGTCGTTTCCGGGAGTACTCCGTAGGGAGCGCCGCGTCCGACTAGATTTCGGCCACGACCCGGTTGGTTGATGCCCAACCCATTTGCCGAGCGGCGGGTTGGCTGCCACCCGGTGGAGTGAGTCCCAACAAGCGCAGGAAAAAAGCCACCTTGATTCGATCAGGGTGGCTTTTTGTTGTTCACGGGGTTGCCAACGGAGACATTGCAACGCATTCTGATGTGACAGGAGGGTCTTGTAACCGAAGTGGCGTTTGATCGCAGTTTTTCCTGTCGAGCTTGCGTCAGTCTTTCTGATCACGGCGGGAATCCAGGGCACTTTTCGCCATTGGAGCAGGCTCTAGTGTTCGAGGCATAGTCAGTGCTGCGGCAATGACGGCGGGAGAGGTGCGGATTGGGTACGGTTTGCGTTTTCATGTTGGCATAAGCGTGTCGGCTCAGGGGAAGGGTTCTGGATCCCCACTGCGGTGAAGATGACGGGCGGGCTTCCGAGGGGGCACACGTGGGTACGGAATGGCCATTGTCGTGGTAACGCTTTCGGCTCATGGGAAGGGTTCTAGGAAACCTCTGAATAAGTTGTTGGATTGCCCCAGACCACGCCCTAGTACTCAGTCATGTTTGGAATCAAAGGGATAGAGGCGGTGCAGTTTGGTTCGGGCGTCATGGGTATTGAAGCGCCAGTTGATGGTAGCTTGGGCGGTGTTGCGCTCCGTAACCAGGGCCTGAACCTCCCGCCCGAGAGCTTCCTCGTCGGGGAGTCGCTGTCTGAGGCAGGAGCGGGACAGTACGCTGAACTCGATTTCCGCCATATTCAACCAACTCCCGTGCTTGGGGGTGTAGTGGAACTCCAGCCGTTTGGCAATCCGCCGGGCCTCCGCTGCCGGGAACGCCTCGTACAGCGACGCCATGCGGTGAGTGTTCAGGTTGTCCAGGACGACCCGGACCACCTCGACCTCCGGATAGGCCTCGTCCACCAGCCATCGCATCTGTTGGGCAAAGTCCTCCATCGTGCGCCGTTGGGTCACCGCCACGTGCCGCCACCCGGCCTGCGGCTCACAGGTCAGGAACAGGTTGCGGACGCCCTCGCGCCGATACTCGTAGTCCTGCCGCAGCGGAATTCCGGGCCGGGGCGGCAGAGCCGGCCGCGTCTGGGCCAACAACTGGGTGGAGGTCTCGTCAAAGCAGACCACCGGCCTTCGCGGGTCATACGGCTCCTCGTATAAGTCCAGCACTTCCTCCATGTGCGCCACGAACTCCGCGCTCACCTTGGGGATGCACCACTCTTTCTTCTGCCAGGGCTTGAGAGCGTTTTTTTGAGCCGCTGGCGCACCCCTTCGTGGGACATGGAGGACGCCAACCCCAACTCGACCACCTTGCCAGCCAACAGGCGCAGGGTCCAGTGGTCATGCCCCTCCGGGGCTGGGCTGCAGGCCAGCGCGACCAGGTGAGCCTCACCCCGGTCGTCCAACTTTCGGTACCGATGGGCTTGGGTGCGCTCCCATAGGGCCCCTTCCAACCCATCCTCGACAAACCGCCGCTTGATCCGGTACACCGTGCCCGCCACCACATCGAGGGCTTCGGCCACCCGGGGAGCTGACCAACCGTCGCCGGTCTTGAGCAGAATCCGCGCCCGGATGGTCATCCGAGCTGGGCTCTTCCCGCCGCGTACCAGGCGTTGGAGATTTTCCCGTTCTTCCGGCGTCAGCCGGACTGGGTATTTTTCCCTTACCATCACCGCCACCCCCATCAACACTGTCTGCCCACCAGCATAGCGCGATCGGTCACACCCCCACATCACCATCTAAAACAAGTTTGACTCAGTACTAGCTAGGCACGATTCCAACAGAGGATCGCCGCTGTTTCCGACTTGTTCAGAGGATTCCTAGATCCCTGCTGCGACGAGGATGACGGGCGGGCTTCCGAGGGGGCACACGTGGATACATGAATGACTTATTTCGCGGTAGTGCTCCGCGGAATTTGCCGACTACACCGCGACTTGCAGAGACCGTTGCGCTGGAACTCTTCCCCCTGGCCTGTGGGGACGTCCCGGTAGCTTGTAGCACCGCGCGAGGCGGTTCACGGGGCCAGCGCGCAATAAAAAAGCCACCCCGATTGCTCGGGGTGGCTTTTGGTTGCCGGATTCGTTGGTCTAGCGGAGCGGTGGGCTAATCGTCGTCGCCCAGAGGAATCTCGACGGCCTCTCGCTCTTCGGTCTGCTGGATTTCCTTGGCGGTGGCCTCAGTGAAGTCCTTGCCCCAGATGCGTTGCGCGTCCCGGGACTTGAAAGGCATCTTCCTGCGCCAGAATATGATCGCCGCGTCGGTGGCCCCCAGCTTTTGAGCGAAATGAGGATCCAATGCCCCGACAGCCTGAATCGGGAAGTCCTCTTTCTCGTTGGTGGTCTGGGGCGCCCCGAAGTATACGTACCAGGTGTGGTAGTAAAGCTTCCACCACCATTTCAGGATGGGGCGGTTCTTGACCCGCTTCATGGTAAAGGTGAACATCCGGGTGTTGTTCTCGTCGATCGGAGTGAAATACCTGAGGTGCTGGGACATACCCCGAGCCCCCGGACAGGCAATCGACGGCAGCATGTAGAACCCGCCGGGCCGGTCATTGTTGAAGGCATTCTTCTGTTCGTTGACCGGGTTAACGCGTTTCTTATTGCGGATCCGGAACCAGTTGTGCTGGGGCCACTTCTGACCCAATCCCGGGAAGAACCCCTGCTGGTCAGTGTTGCGGGTGCGAGGGGCGATGCAGATGTAGTTATCGCCCTCTTCGGTAATGTCAGCGCCTTCCCAGAAGGCCCCGCCCTGGTTGAATATCTGCCCGCTAAAAAACCGTCGGGGGCCGCCGCGGTGAATCTTCGAGTTGTGGGAGTCCCGGGAGTTCTCCATGGTCAGGGACCAGTTCATGGGCCAGACCCTGGTATAGGTAAGGGTCTCCACGTCATCCTCGAAGAACTCCGGCGGCAGGTCATCTTCCAAGGGCACCGGTTCAGTGACGCCCATCCAGATCCAAACGACACCGTGGAGGGTCCGGGTGGGGTATTTGCGGTTGCGGAGCTTGGGGGCCAGTTTAGATTCGGGCCCGTCGGTAAGCGCCGCCACGCACTGGCCTTCACCGTCAAAGGTATAACCGTGGTAGGGACAAACAATGAAGCCCTTGAACTCGTCATTCATTGGGGCTTTTCCAATACCGCCGGACAGGAACGCGCCGCGGTGGGGACAAATGTCGGACAATGCCACGACTTCGTTCTTGGTGTCACGGAAAAACACGATCTGCTCGCCCAGCAGGCGAAGAGCTACGGGCTTCCGCTTGATGTCGGCGGCTTCTACGCCGGGGTACCAATACTCCCGGTAGCCCGTTTCAGGCACGAAATCGTGGACTCCGATTCCGGAGGCTCCTTTGGGTATGTACTGGCTCATCGCATTGTAGGCGTTTTCCCTGCTGCCTACGGACGCCATTCTCTGGTCTCCATTGGATCCGTTAGTCTGATGGCCATTGGATTGCTGGCTGGTCATATTCACGTCCTCCGGCGCTTCCCCTGTTTCTCCCACGCCAATTCAGGAGTAAATTACTCTGTGGAGGAAAGGCTTTTCCTCCAAGTGGGTTGTATTTTAAGGAAACGGGTAGACTAATGTCAATACGCGCAACGCATCGCCGAATTTGACCGACGTGTTACCTGGGCGCCAGACGGGCCCTGCCTCATTATTTACTGGAATTTTGACAGCCAATTGCCAGCGTTCAGGTTCGAGCATCCGGGCTATCCCGGTTCCATCCACGGGCGTTGGACAAAAAAGACCGCCCCGACCATTGTTGGTAGGGGCGGTCCGATTACCGGGTATTGATGCGCCGGATTAATCGTCGGCGAGAGGTATCTCGACCGCCTCGCGTTCCTCGGCGGCGGCGATCTCCTGGGCGGCGGTCTCGATGGCGTTCTTGCCCCAGATCCGATGGGCGTCCCGGGATTTGAACGGCATCCTCCGGCGCCAGAAGATGATGGCGGCGTCGGTGGCCCCTAATTTCTGAGAGGCATGGGGGTCCAACGCACCGACTGCCTGGATTGGGAAGTCTTCCTTTTCGTTGGTGCACTGTGGGGCGTTGAAGTAGGTGTACCAAAGGTGGTAGTACAGCCGGAAGTACAACTTGCCCAGAAGGCTCTTGTTCACCCGCTTCATGGCGAAGGAAAACATGCGGGTATTGCCCGCGTCTATGGGCGTGAAGAACCGCAGGTGCTGGGTGACGGTTCTGGACCCAGGGCAGGCGATGGCCGGCAGCATGTAAAAACCGCCGGGCCGATCGTTGTTAAAGGCGGCCGCCTGCTGGTTCACCGGGTTGACGCGGCCGGCCTGGCGGAAGCGCCACCAAATATGCTGGGGCCACTTTTTACCCAAGCCTTCGAAGTATCCCTGCTCCCTGGTGTTACGCACCCTGGGTGTGATGCAAATGTAATTGTCGCCTTCCTCGGTAATGTCCGTCCCTTCCCAAAAGGCGCCGCCCTTATCGAACAACTGCAGGTTGAACAACCTCCGGGGGCCACCCCGGTGGATTTTGCTGTTGTGCGAGTCACGGGAGTTTTCCATGGTCAGCGACCAGTTCATGGGCCAGATTCTAACGTAGGTAAGCACGTCCACGTCGTCCTCGAAAAACTCGGGGGGAAGGTCTTCTTCAAGGGGCACCGGTTCGGTAACGCCCATCCATATCCAAACGACGCTGTGGATGGTCCGGGTGGGATATTTGCGGTTGCGGAGCTTGGGGGCCAGCTTGGACTCGGGGCCGTCGGTAAGGGCCGCCACGCACTGGCCTTCACCGTCAAAGGTATAACCGTGGTAGGGACAAACAATGAAGCCCTTGAACTCGTCGTTCATGGGGGCTTTTCCAACACCGCCGGACAGGAAGGCGCCGCGGTGGGGACAGATGTCCGACAAGGCCACCACTTCATTCTTGGTGTCACGGAAGAACACTATCTGTTCCTCCAAAAGGCGCAAGGCCACGGGCTTCTTGCCTATGTCGGCCGCCATCACTGCGGGATACCAGTACTCCCGGTAGCCTGTTTCAGGCACGAAGTCATGGACTCCGATGCCAGAGGCCCCCCTGGGGATGTACTGGCTCATTGCGTTGTAGGCGTTCTCTCTGCTGCCTACCGTGTTTCCGCCGCTAGACCCGTTGCTCCCATTGCCTTGGTGACCGTTGCTAGGTTGGCTGGTCATCGTTTCTTCTCCTGTGCGCCCGACCCGTTACTTTGAATTCCGCCCATCCTCCCGGGCCCGGAAACAGCCTGTATCAGGGCTCTATTTAGAACGTCACGCCAAGCTATGCCCGGTGACCCATTTTAGGAAACTTCCATCAAAAGTGTCAACGTTAAACAAATCTTACGCCGTCATGCCTGTCCCATGGGAATTCAGAGCGCGTTTTACCGGCGAGAGCGCGAAGAACGCAGAGTTCGTTTTGGATTTGGGCCAGATGGCGGTCCCTGGAAAACGGTGTCTTGAGATGTGCAAAATATGACTCCGATTAGGGAGCGATTGCCCGAGGTCTGTAAGTTTCTCTCGACATCCTGAGCCATCGGATGATAAATTAGCGTAACGCAGAAAAGAATTTCCGGCCTTTTGTGGCTGTACCAGCGTTCAGGGTTTTTACCTGAAGTTTTATATGAAGGAGGGGACCTACCAACCGGAGAACACAACCTTCTCAAATTAGACCAGCCTAGGACTTATAGGCCGGAAGATGCCCGATCTGCAAAGTAAGGAGCGAAGACATGGCGGAAAACAAACCGTTCAAATTCCTCCAACGACAGTGGATATCTTTTTTCCTCGCGGCCGCCTTCTTGATAGCAGTGGTTGCCTGCGGCGGCTCAGCGACCCCAGAGCCTGCGGAAGCGCCGGCTCAGGCTGCCGCAACCGAGAAACCGGTAGAACCCACGGCGGTTCCACCTACCAGCGTACCGACGGCCATTCCGGAAATAGCGGGACAGACCTTTGAGTTTCCCTTGGAACCGGCATGGGTAGCCAAGGGCAAGTACCAGCCCATGGTCATGCAGGGTCTAACCCGGTTCAACCCCGGTCAGTGGGACGTAGTGGCCTGCGGTGGCCTTCCCTCCTGCTTGCAGCCTTCCTCAATGCAGTTCAACGGGTTGGTGTACCACGATCCCAATGACCCTATAGAGATCATCTGCGACTTTTGCTCAGGCTGGGAGGTGAGCCCCGACGGGGCCACCTATACTTTCACCATTAGCGAGGCCAACTGGCACGACGGCACGCCCGTGACCGCCACCGATATCCAATTTGGGCTGGACCACATAGTGAAGCCGGACGCCATCAGGGCGCGGACCGATGCACTGAGAGATTTCTATGAATATCAGACTGCCACGGTATTGGATGACCGGACGGTAGAGGTCCCACTGAAGTTCGCCAGTCCTCTTTTCCTGATCAACCTTTCATCTGAATACATGAAAATCTACCCCAAGCACGCGACCGAAAATCTGACCCAAGACGAAGCCCATCAGGCCGGAAAGCTGGTGGGGTCCGGGCCCTGGAAACTCAAGGATTTCGAGCCCCAGGTGGCGATCGAGTATGAAAGGAACCAGGACTACTTCAAGCCGGGCCGTCCTTTCTTCGACGGCCTGAAGTTCACCATCATCCCCGACTATAACCGGGCCTTGGCAGCCCTCCAAGTGGGTCAAGTCTTCGCAACTGGTGGACCAAACATCGGGTCCTACGGCAACGAAGACTCCGTGAGGCTGCAACAGGAAACCGATGGACGGGTGAGATACTATTTCATCGAGGACGCGGTCTCATCGTGGATGGTGCTGCACGCCAACAAACCGCCCTTCGACGACCCGCGGGTAAGGCGCGCCATATTTTTGGCCATCGACCGCAAGGAACTCACCGACATAGTCCGGTGCCGGGGGGAATTGGGTTGCTTCGGCTCCCAGGGCACTTTCTTCCCCAGGAAGGGCGGGTTCAACGTGGAACCTCTGGATGAGCTGACCCAGGTGCCGGGCTGGCGGCAGCCCAAGGCCCCGGATATCGCCGAAGCCAAATTGCTCATGAGCGAGGCGGGTTACGCTGATGGCATCGACGGCCTTTCATGGAACTTAAGCACTTCACCCACCGGTATAAAGCAGGCTGAAGTCGTCGCTGACCAGTTGAGGAGTACGTTAGGCATCGATGTCACCATCGAACCCGCAGACCGGGCCAGCACGGTAGCCCGGATCAGAGAAGGCAGCGCCAATATGAGTTCCGACGGGTCCGGGGTGATTATTTCAGACCCCTCCGACTATCTTAACCAGCATTTCACAATAGGCACACACAAGAATCCCGATGGTTGGAGCGACCCAAGGTTGGACACGATTATCAACGCCCAAGCGCGGGAGCTGGACCCGGGCAAGCGGCTGGAACTGTTCAAGCAGGCGTTAGAGGTGCTCCGGGAAGGGCACAGCCAGTTTGTACCCATGACCTGGGGTTACTCAGGTGGTTTGTTGGACTACCGGTTGCAGGGCTATAACGTCCCCGAATCGGAGCAGCAAGTGAAACATTGGGAAGCCATCTGGTGGGATCCGGACGTCCCGCAGCCACCCCCATAAATTCCGGTTAGCCACGCGTACAGACCGGCCCCATCCTGGTGGACCGGAGGGGCCGGTGGCGGCTCCGGGACCCAGGGCCTTTTGGCCCTGGGTCTTTTGTTTGTGAATCTCGGCAATTGCTTTCATGGCCGCGGCGCGCCTACCGCACACCGACAAATTCCAACCGAGACTCCGTCCTAAGCCCTCATGGCCTTGAATATAGGCGTTTTGGTCGGCTTGGGTTGCCGCCAAAGGCATGGGCAATCCTCGTCGCAGTGGGAATCCAGGGCCCTTTTTGCCCTTTAGGCACGCTCCGGTGTCCAGGGCATTGTTATCGGACAAGGGCGACGGGATGGGGCGGCTTGCCCACATTTGGAGTTTCCCCGTTGGCACGAGCGTGTCGGCACACAAAAAGGGCTCTGGATTCCCACTGCGGTGAGAATGACGGGAGGTCGGCACGGTCGGGTAGAAGGTATTCAGGCGTCGCTTTGGATGCAAGACTCGCCCGTCACGTTGGAGTGCGCCTTTCCTCCGAGCCAGTGAGTTGCCCTTGACATCCCAGGCTATCGGATGCTAGAAAAGCAACTTCGGTTGAACATATCTGGGCCTACCCCTTTTGTACCGGGCGTTTGGTGTTGTTCGCTTGGGCGTTTAGCTAGGAAAGGCACGCGGTTCCAACCGGAGACATCAACATCCCAGGGGTATTCAGACCCAGAGCCGTCAGGCCGTAAGAGGGCTAGCGAGCAAAGAGAGGCGCGAAAACATGGCAGATAGGAAACCACTAACTTTTCTCACACGGTATTGGCTGGTGATCTCGATAGTAGCCGTTTCCCTTATGGTAGCGGTTGCCTGCGGAGGCTCGTCCACTCCGGAGCCAGTTGCAACGTCAGCTGCGCCCCAACCAACTCAGAAGCCGGTGGAAGCGACCGCGGTCCCAGCCACCAGCGTTCCAACAGCCATGCCGGAAGAAGCGGGACAGAAGTTCGAGTTTGATTTGGTCCCGGGTTGGGTAGCCAAAGGAAAGTACCAACCCATGGTGCTGCAAGGTCTGACCGGGTTCAACCCGGGTCAGTGGGACGTTCAGTCCTGCGGGGGCCTACCAAGCTGTTTGCAACCTTCCTCAATGCAATTTAACGGGCTGGTCTACCACAATCCCGACGAACCCACCGAGATTGTCTGCGACCTTTGTTCGGGCTGGGAGGTCAGCCCCGACGGCAAGACCTACACCTTCTCGATCCGGGAAGGCAACTGGCATGACGGGGTGCCCATCACCGCTAACGACGTCCAGTTTTCGATGGACCGCCTGGTGGAACCCGACGCCATCCGGGCCAGAACAGCGGCAATGAGGGACTTTTACGAGTACCAGACGGCCACTGTCTCCGACGATCGCACGGTGGAGATTCCTATAAAATTCCCCGGTCCGCTGTTTCTGATCAACCTGTCTTCGGAATACATGAAAATGTATGCCAAACACGCCACCGAAGATATGGCTTCAGATGTGGCCAACCAGCCGGGGAACCTGCTGGGGTCAGGGCCGTGGAAGCTCAAAGAGTTCGAGCCCCAAGTGTCGATTGAGTATGAAAGGAACCAGGACTATTTCAAGCCGGACCGTCCTTTCTTCGACGGCTTGAAGTTCACGGTTATCCGGGAATACAACCGGCGCTTGGCCGCCCTGCAGGTGGGCCAGGTCTTCACCACCGGGGGACCCAACATTGGCTCCTATGGCAACGAAGATTCACTGAACCTGCAAAGAGAGAGCGAGGGCCGGCTCCGTGCGGTCTACATTGAAGACGCGGTGGAGACTTTCCTGATACTCCACGCCAACAAGCCGCCGTTTGACGACCCGCGAGTCCGCAAGGCTGTTTTCCTAGCCGTTGACCGAAACGAACTGGCCGAGATCGTGAGATGCCGGGAAGGACTAGGCTGTTTCGGCTCCCCGGGGACGTTCTTCCCCAGGAAAGGCGGTTTCGACATTGAGCCCGCCAACACGTTGGCCGACGTCGCCGGGTGGCGCCAGCCCAAAGCGCCGGACATCGCAGAAGCCAAGTTACTCATGGAGCAGGCAGGCTACGGCGAAGGCGTCGAAGTTAAAATGAACCTGAGTTCCAGCCCCAACACCGTCCGTACCGCAGAGGTGGTAGCGGAGCAATTGAGAGAGACTATTGGGGTAGACATCACTCTGGAACAGTCCGACCGGGCCAGTGCAGTGGCCCGGATACGGGAAGGCAACCACCACATCAGCGTCGACTCTTCCGGCGTGATCATTACCGATCCGTCGGACTACCTGAACCAACATTTCGTCATCGGCACCCACAAGAACCCCGACGGATGGACAGACGACCGGCTTACGCCGCTGATACAGGCACAAGCTATGGAACGAGACCCGGCCGCGCGCTTGGAACTGTTCCAGCAGGCGTTGGAGATTCTCCGAGAGGGCCACAGCCAGTGGGTCCCCACGTCTTGGGGGTACTCCGGAGCCATAATGGACTATCGGTTGCAGGGCTACAACGTTCCCGAGTCTGAGCAACTGATGAAGCATTGGGAAGGCATCTGGTGGGATCCAGACGTCCCGATTCCGCCTCCATAAATCACTGGAGATTAAGCCACTAGGCCGGCCTTATCCTGGTAAACCGGGTGGGTCGGCCTGCACCCGCCGCGCTGCTTTAGCTTGACACTAAAGCAGCGCTCTGCTAAAAGTAGTTAACGTTTTCCGAAACCCGCCAACGTAAGTTCGGAGGGTTTTTCGGACAAGAAGAGACAAGCGCAGTAAGAAATTACCGGAGGAAGACGATGGGAGAAATTCTTGGGATTGGACTCAGTCATTACCCTGGCCTGGTGATGCCTGACGAGGGCACCACCTACCCTTTGACCCGCATTCTGAAGAGCGGCAAGCTTTCGTCCGAGTTGACCAATCCGGCCAACTGGCCCGAGGCGGCGCGGCTGGAGTACGGCGAAGATGAGGGGCTGTCCGCCTCCATCAAACACCGCGAGCGGCTGGTCCAGGGCTTCCGGCAGCAGCGGGCCGCGCTCGACGCTTTCAACCCCGACATCGTCCTCATTTGGGGCGACGACCAGTACGAGAACTTCAAGGAAGACATCATCCCCCCGTTCTGCGTGTTGGCATACGACGAAGTGGAATGCCGGCCCTTCCTCAACCGCAACGGAAGCGCCAAGACCAACGCCTGGGGAGAGCCCGGCGACAAGGTGTTCAAATACAAGGTTTCCCCGGCCGCCCGCTTCCTGGTGGAGCAACTGATTCACCAGAGCATAGACGTCTCCTACGCCTACAAGCCCCTTCACTTCGAAGGCGGCCTGGGTCACGCTTTCATCAATGCCCTCATGTTCCTGGACTACGACCGGAAGGGGTTCGACTATCCCATCATTCCCTTCCAGGTCAACTGTTACGGGAGCAAGGTGATTCGGAACCAAGGCGGAGCCGACGAGTTCCAGAAGGAAGACGACCCGCCCGGTCCTACGGCGAAGCGTTGCATGGAAGTGGGAGCGGCCACGGTTCGGGCATTCCAGGACAGCCCCTACCGGGTGGCGCTGATTGCGTCCTCCAGTTGGTCCCACGCATTCCTGACCGACAAGCATCACCGCATGTGGCCGGACATGGAATCCGACCGGGTCCTCTTCGAGGATTTCAAAGCGGGTAACTGGGACGCTTGGCGGAAGCTCCCCACCCCACAAATTGAGGCCGCCGGGCAGCAGGAGATGCTCAACTGGATGTGCCTCGCCGGCGCGATGGAGGAGTTGAACCGCAAGCCCGAGATCCTCGACTACGTTGAGACCTACGTCTTCAACTCTGAGAAGTGCATGGCCCTATTCCAGCCATAAGCCCTTGGGCAGACGGCAGTCTTGCACGACGCAAAAACAACCCCCCAGGCTTGGGGGGTTGTTTTTTTATTCGTTATTCGGCGATCCGGCCTCGGTAACACCAGGGCCGCCGACCCCGGCGCGTTATTCGGCGGCGCCCGGGTCCCACAGCCAGTAGCGTGAAATGGCTCCGGCATCCACTCGCAGGTCGAAGCCGGTAATCATGTCAGCGTCGTCCGACGCCAGGAACACGGCCGCCTTGCCGTAATGACGGGGACTGGGCCGTTTTTGCATTGGCAGGCCCAAATCAGCGTTGGGCAACATACCGCGTGTCCTTTCCCCCAGACGAGGGCCGGGCCATTCCACGCCCCAACGGGCGGCGCGCTCCGTCCCTTCTGCAGAGTCGGTGGCGGTGGGCGTCAGGCTGTTTACCCGGATGCCGTGCTCCGCGAGTTCCATAGCGACCGAACGGGTGAAGTTCAACAGCCCGCTCTTGCCGGTGCCATAGCCCACGTTGCCGGGCTCACCCTGGTGCCCGGCGGAAGAGATAATGTTGATGACGTTGCCGGGGCGGCCCCGGTCGATCATGTGATGGGCGACGTACTTGGTGAACAGGAACGCGCCGGTGAGTATTACGTCAATCTGGCTTCGCCATTCGGCCAGCGGCATGCTCAACACGCCTTTGCGGTTGAATATGACCGCTCCGTTGACCAGGATGTCGATTGCCCCGAATTCGGCAATGGCCGCGTTGACCGTGGCCTGGACCTGCTCCTCATTGGTCACGTCGCAGACCAGCCCTATAGCATCCCCTCCCCGCTCTTTGATCGAGTCGGCACAGCCGCGGGCATAGGAGGGATTGAGGTCTACGCAGACGACCTTGGCCTCTTCCTCGGCCAATGCTTCGGCGATGCCCCCGCATATATTGGGACTGGTCCCCGTAACCAATGCCGTTCTTCCGGTCAGTTTCATTTTTCACCTCGCCGCCTGGGCGGCCCGGTTGACTCTTCCTCTGGACAGATGGAATCTAAAATGGGGCGTTTCTACCCTCATCAGGGGTCCAAATTGTATGGTTCAAGGAGTATGGGGTCAATGTCCGCCGCTTTGCCCGACGGGGTTCCTGCAACACCCGCAAGGCACAGCTGCCGCTAATAATATCGGTGTCCTGACTGCCGTGGGTATTGACGATATCGCCGATCCCAATGTGGTTGACAGCAAAATTAGGCCCAATTACACTCACCGCAACGGCGGCCCTGGGAAAAAGCGGAAGGCTTCGAAGCCGCCCGAACCCTTTGCTGGTAGCTGCGACGCGGGGTGTTTCAAATGGCTTCTCCTGCCAATGCCTTCTGCGCATCCGACCTGGTCGACTTGTCCGACGGGCACATCAGCCGGGAGATTTTCGTAAACGACGAGATTTACGCCCGCGAGCAGGAACAGATTTTTGCCCGAGTCTGGCTGTTCGTAGGACACGAAAGCCAGGTGGCAAAACCTGGGGACTACTTCGTATCCTGCATGGGGGAAGAGTCGGTCATCCTGTGCCGGGACCGGGCCAACAAGCTCCACGTCTTCCTCAACTCATGCCGACACCGGGGGATGAAGGTCTGCCGGTACGACGAGGGCAACACGCCGGTATTCACATGCCCCTACCACGGCTGGAGCTATGCCGCCGACGGCTCACTGGTCGGCGTGCCATATTTCAAGGACGCCTACCACGAGCAGTTGGACAAGTCCAAATGGGGCCTGGTAGAAGTCGCCCAACTGGAAAACTACAAGGGTACAATCTGGGCGACCTGGGACAAAAACGCTCCGCCGTTCACGGAATACCTTGGCGAGATGAAAGTCTACCTGGACCTTCTGTTGGACTCCCGAGACGGCACTGAAGGCGGATCGGAAATCATCGGCGGCGTCCAAAAATGGACCATGCCCTGTAACTGGAAGTTTCCCGCGGAAAACTTCGCCGGCGACGCCTATCACAACATCAGCCACCGTTCGGTGGACATTGCAGGCATCGGTCCAAGCGGCCGCGGCCGCCGGGACACCGACCAACAGACTGCCGCCCCCAGGTTGAACGTGGGATTTCCCGACCTGGGACATGCTGCGGTATGTTACTACCAGTCTTTGGATGCACCCTATCAACCCTCCTATCAGAACAACGCCCTGGTGGAGGAATACTTTCGCGAGGCATACCTTCAGAGGCGCGAACGTATGGGCGAAGGTTCTCGCCTGTTGGGGTCGGTGGGCACGGTGTTCCCCCACATGTCATTCCTGGCCCGGCAACCCCGTTCCATAGCAGTCTGGCATCCCCGGGGATCCAACCAGACCGAGGCCTGGCGCTGGTTCCTGGTTGACCGGGACACGCCCGAGGAGGTGAAGGATGTGCTGCGCCACTACTACATCCGATACTCCGGCCCCGGCGGCATGACCGAGCAAGACGATATGGAAAATTGGAACTATGCCCAGTCCGCCAGCAGGGGTACCATCGCCCGGCGTCATCCCTACAATTATGAGATGGGGTTGGACAACGGAGACCCCGGCTACCCGACGCCGGGCCGCATATCACTAGGAATCACGGAAGGGAACCAGCGGAGCCTCTATAAAAGGTGGGCGCAGTTGATGGATGCGGACGACTGGGACAACCTAACCTCAAACGGGAAGTCTAACCACCGCCCGCACAAAGGTGCGAACAAATCCAAGGCGGGCGGACAAGGCTAAGGGCGTCCCAAGCCAAGCCGGGAAAAGCGCCCGGAAAACGAAGATTGGGCCGAGGGAGGTAGCCATGGCAAGCGTCACACAGTTGGGTTATGTAGGAATCGGAGCCAAAGACGTTGAACAGTGGGAGCATTACGCCACGGAATCGCTGGGGCTCCAGTGCAATGGGCGAGAAAACGACGGGTCCCTGTTATTGAGGATGGACGAGTACGAGTACCGAATCGCGGTGCATCCCGACAGCCGGGACGACATTTCCTACATCGGTTGGCAGGTCACCAACGAACAGGACCTGATGGACATGGAAGTGCAACTCAGCAATGCCGGCGTTGAGGTCAGTTTTGGCACTCCCGAAGAGGCCAAGGCCCGCCGGGTCGAGGGGTTGATCAAGTTCGAAGACCCCAACGAGATCCCGACCGAGGTCTATTTTGGGCCCCCAATCTCCTTCGATAACCCTTTCAATTCTCCTCGCCCGGTTTCGGGATTCGTGACCGGCGACCAGGGGTTGGGCCACGTAGTCTTGCACGTTGACGATCTGGAGAAATGCATTCGCTTCTATCGCGACGTGCTGGGCATGCGCATCAGCGACTTTATCCGCAACCTGGCCTTTTTTCACTGCAACCCCCGCCATCATTCCCTGGCGATCATCGACGCCAAGTCTCCCAAGCGCTTGAATCACTTCATGCTGCAGGTGAACTCCATCAACGAAGTTGGCGCCACCTACGACCTGGTCCAGGACCAGGGAATTGAGATAACGCGGGGATTGGGCCGTCATACCAACGACCACATGACTTCTTTCTACATGAAGACTCCTTCCGGATTCAACGTGGAGTACGGCTGGGGCGCCCGGACCGTGGACGATGCCACCTGGCAGGTGCAGCGCCACGAAAAGGGAAGCATCTGGGGCCACCGCTCCGTTCCGACCCCCGAGGCCTTGGCCGCCGGTCGCTAAGGGTCGGCGTCTCGTTCCCAAAACCCGGGAGTGGGGCAAAGACGCCGGGTTGGCGCACCGCACTACCATCCCACAGCCACCGCACAAAATGGGGGAGGTCCGCCGTTGAGGTTAGGATTTATTGGCACTGGAACCATGGGCAACCCCATGGTCAAGTGTTTGCTGGAAGCCGGCCATGAGGTCGCAGTCAATGACCTGAGACGCGAGGCAACCACAGACCTTTGCGAGATGGGGGCCACGTGGGCGGAAACCCCGGCCCAGGCGTCCGAGGGCAGGCAGGTCGTGTTTACCTCTCTGCCCGGACCAACGCAGGTCGAAGCCGTGCTTCTCAACTCCGAGAATGGCGTGTTAACTGGACTGGCCTCGGGAAGCGCTTTCATCGACATGACCACCAATGCGCCTGGTGTCGCTCGGAGCCTGTCCGAAACCTGCCGACTGCGGGGGATTGATACCCTGGACGCTCCGGTAAGCGGCCGCCCTCCCGGCATGACCATCATGGTTGGCGGGGAACGGGCGACCTTCGACCGATACAAGCCCGTATTGGATTCAATGGGGCAAAATATCTACTACGTAGGGGAGGCCGGGGCTGGCTGTGTCGCCAAACTGGTCACCCAGTACATGGGCTATAGCAACTTCGTGGCCGCCGTCGAAGGGCTCTTGATCGGCGCCAAAGCGGGTATTGACCTGGATATACTCGCGGCCATCGTTCCGGTCAGCGCCGGGGCCAGCCGCACCTTCGACAACATTCCACGAGCCGTGTTTGACGGTTCCTACGGGTCCGGGGGCAGCCTGGACATCGTGGCCAAAGACCTGGACCTGGCCTGCCAGTTGGCCCGGGAGGTCGGCGCGCCGTCCCGCATTGGAGCCATTACCGACGAAGTCCTCAAGCGGTCACAGGCACAGGGCTGGGGCAAGGACGGCTATCCCAAGGTGGCCAAGATCCTGGAGCAAATGGCGGGAATCGAGCTGCGCACCAACGCGCCGCAACCGGGTTCGAGCTACCAGACAACAGACCCCCGGCTGGGATGACCTGGGAGTTTTCAATGTCCGGCATACCCACCGCAGGGTCTTTCGATTGTCCTCCGTCATTCCCGCCACAGCGGGAACCCAGAGCCCTGATTATGTACCAAGACGGTTATGCCAACTAAGACGCGCCGGGTGGACAGGTTGACGTCCCAACTGGAACATTCCTGCAGACACGAACCAAGTTGGATGGGGAAAAGGGCTCTGGATTCCCGTTGCGACGAGAATGACGGGGAGTAGGGATCCAAATGGGCTCCAGATTCCCGTTACGGCAAGATTGACGGGGGATTCGAACATAATCGAAAGACCCTGATACCCACGGCCATTTTCTTGAAGACCGGGGAAGTTACCTTGGGGAGCAAGCCGGATGTGCGGCCTGGACAGGCTCCCCAAGGCAGGCCGGGGACTCACAACTTAAGAGGTTAAAATTATGGCGGTGGCGCCCAAATCCAAGCTGGTTGACGTGGAAAATGGAACAATCAGTCGGGACATCTTTGTAAGCGGCTCCATCTACCAGCAAGAGTTGGAGAACATTTTTTCGCGGTCATGGCTCTTCGTCGGTCACGAGAGCCAGGTTCCCAAACCCGGCGACTACTTCGTCTCCTGCATGGGTGAAGAGTCGGTTATCCTCTGCCGGGACCGGGCAGACCGTCTCCACGTCTTCCTGAACTCCTGTATGCACCGGGGCATGAAGGTGTGCCGCTATGACGAAGGCAACAACGCGGTTTTTACCTGCCCGTACCACGGCTGGAGCTACGCCACCGACGGCTCCCTCGTCGGCGTGCCTTACTTCAAGGACGCCTACCACGAAAAGCTGGACAAGTCGCAGTGGGGCCTGGTTGAAGTGGCCCAGCTGGCAAACTACAAAGGGTCTGTCTGGGCCACCTGGGATCATGCGGCCCCGGATTTCTCCGATTACCTGGGCGGCTTTAAAATCTTCCTGGACCTACTGTTGGACACGTGGGATGGCCAGGAAGGCGGGACCGAGGTAATCGGCGGGGTGCAAAAGTGGGAGATTCCGTGCAACTGGAAGTTCCCCGCAGAGAATTTCATTGGCGACCGGTACCACAACATCTCCCACCGGTCGGTGGACATGGTCGGCATCGGTCCCAGCGGCCAAGGACGGCGCGATACCTCGGATCGAAACGGTTCCCGCTCCCTGGATATCTGCTTCCCGGAAAGGGGCCACGGCTCGCTGGCCTTCCTGCGTGCCGCCGATGCGCCCATTGCACCCAGCTATCAGGATGCGCCGGTCATCGGGGAGTATTTCCGGTGGTGTGAGGAACAACGAAAGCTCCGCAGAGGGGAGTACTCGCGGCTGTTGGGCGGCCCGGCCACCGTGTTTCCCAACATGTCCTACCTTCCCCGCCAGCCGCGTTCCATTGCGGTGTGGCACCCCAGGGGAGCAGGCAAGACCGCGGCGTGGCGTTGGTACCTGGTGGACAAGAACGCGCCGAGCGAGGTCAAGGAATACCTGCGCCAGTACTACACCCGGTATTCGGGTCCCGGCGGCCTGACCGAGCAAGACGATATGGAAAACTGGAACTACGCCCACTCCGCCAGCAGGGGCGTCATTGCCAGGCGTCACCACTACAACTACGAAATGGGCCTCGGTTTTGGGTCATCCGGATTCAGTGACGGCGGCGTCGAACTGCCCGGCCAGGTCCTGGACACGACCGGCGCCCGGGCGGGAGAGCAGAACCAAAGAGCATTTTATTCCCGCTGGTCGGCATTGATGGAAGAGGCGCCGGTTTCGGCGGGGCCGGCCACCCGGAAAAGCAACACTCCATAACCAGTTCATCCGGTCACCGTCGAAAACCCGCAAAAGCCCCGGAGGCAAATTCCCGTGACTACCCAGGGTTCAGACCTTGCCCACATGTTGCTCATACACCAGGTCGAAGAGTTCTTATACCAGGAAGCGGAAATCCTGGACGAAAGGCGATTTGAGGAGTGGTTGGACCTGCTCACCGAGGACGTGCGTTACTGGATGCCGATGCGACGCAACGTCAAATTCGGGGAGTTGGAGCGCGAGTTTACCCGAGAGGGCCAGGACATCAACTGGTTTGACGAGGGGAAAGACACCCTCACCCGTCGGGTGAACCAGATCCTCACCGGGGTCCACTGGGCGGAAGAGCCCCTGTCGCGTATCTGCCACACCGTGTCCAACGTCCAGGTCCTAGAGGCCGCGCCCTCGGTGTCTGAAGCAATCGACGTGACAGTGAAATGCCGCTTCTTCATTTACCGCAACCGCGTCGAAACGGAAACCGACCTGCTGGTCGGGAAGCGGGAGGACGTTCTGCGGAAAGTGGATGGCAGTTGGAAGATCGCCCAACGCAAGGTGATACTGGACCAGAACATCCTCCTGGCCAAGAATCTTACATTCTTCTTCTAGAGCAGCAAGGCTATGCGGAAGTTTCGGGGGATTCCAGGTGCGGGAATGACGGTGGGTACTGGGGAGACCGCATAGGACCGCAGAGGACAATTAAAGAGTCCTATTTCGTGATTTTGGCGGATTGTTCTGGCAAAACCACCCATGAGGATAAAAGTAGCCCGTTTTCATGGCAAGAACCAGCCGGTAGGAGGCATGGCTCTAGCATGACGTTTGGCGGCCAAGGAGTAGGCAATGGCTGACGTGGTCAATTTGATCACTTTGGAACCGGGAGACAAACTGTCTATCGTCGGCGGGGCCACCGTGGAAGTGGCTTCCAACCCCAAAGACGGCGTGTGGGTCTTCGCCCGCTACCTGCTGTCGCCCGGAGACCCTTCCCTGGTGGGCGTCGAGGAAATGTTCTTTGCCCAGGACGTGCTCGAGGTCTTGGAGTCGACGTGACCCGGAATCCGGGCAGCTGCGCCGATCGTAATTTTATGCAACCCACACCAGCGGACATAGACCGGGCATTTCAGGCCGGTTTCCAGTCCATCGATGACGGGGACGGATTTTACGCCGGCTTCGAAGAGTACTTACAAGCATTTGGCTACCGGAAGAGGGACGACATCGGCTGCACCTGCTCCGACGGGGGAGCCCACGGCCACCTTCCCGAGTGCCGCTGGATAAAGGCCTAAGCCTTTTCAATCGCTGCCTTCTTTCTGTTCCCGGGCGACCCGAGCCATAGCTTGGCGGCATATGCTCGCGCCGTTTTGAGGCCCGACCACTGGGGTTGACTGTGAGTTGCAGGGCCACTGTTAAACCGGGGTTGCTGAAATTGGAAACCTCCGGCCGGGTTCGTAAGCGGCTCGAACGGGCGGAGAAATGGACAGTGTAATCAAGGAACGGGGCCAACCTATGCGGAGTACGGGGCCTTTTCATTGTCATTTAGCCCCTCCCCCCGTCATTCCCGCCGCAGCGGGAATCCAGAGCCCCAACTCCCGTCATTCTCGTCGCAACGGGAATCCAGAGCCCTGGCTATGCGCCAACACGGATGAGGTAGTGGACACGCGGCGGGGCTCCCGGGGTGATGCCGGGTGGCGTCCTGCATACCGTGCCAGGTTGGATGAGGGAAAGGGATCTGGATTCCCGCTGCGGCGAGAAAGACAGTTAGTGGTGACCCGGGTGTAGGCGTTGTAAATGCGATTGCCCCCGGCTGACACTTGCCCGTTCCCAACCTGGGAAACCATTCCCTACCATAACGCCAGCCCGTCATCCCCAAGTCCGACACCGAACCAGAACCGGAGCAGAATGTCCGGAAATGTCCGGAAATGTCCGGCGAATCGAAATTTTCGACACCCAGAGACACCCAGATAAGAAAATGAGGTGATTGCCTTATGCGTGCCCTCAGAGCCCGAGTCCGTGCCCTACAACGAATCCTGGCCAAGGAACTTGCCGTCGTCCGGCTCCGCCGGTTGTCCGAAGAGTTCTGCCTTCAATCATC
Source organism: Dehalococcoidia bacterium (assembly GCA_965226825.1). GTDB lineage: Bacteria > Chloroflexota > Dehalococcoidia > Lucifugimonadales > UBA3495 > Io17-Chloro-G2. Next base: position 593,698 of record CBDDED010000003.1, on the reverse strand, counting down.
GGTGGACCAAGCCAGCGGCGAACCGCCACCCCAGCCCCACGTCTTCATCCAACGGGTGGCCTCCGCCGGCTTCCGCCTCCCATCCTTCATGGCGGCCCACAAATACCTTGAGAGGTGCAGGGTCAAAGACATTCTCCCCGACCGCGAAGACCTCCTTCGCTCCCTCGTCCCATGGTCCCGGCGCTATCCCGTTCCCGCCTTCTGGCAGGGATGAAAACCATTGCCCAATCCTCGCGTCCGATGTCCCTGTCGGTGACCCGCAGGGTTATCCGAATCCAATATCGGAGGACTCGCCGCGGCCGGAATAACAGGAGACAATGAAACGTCCCTCAGGCGGGTATCGGGATTTTGTTCCGATTCGCGGCAAGGTCGTATAATATGCACGTCTAATCCCCAAGTCACCTTTTAGTCAATAGTTTCGGACAAGGCTTTGAATGGACAAGGAGGCCTCAATGGCCGGACCAAATGACGGTGGAGAAGCCGTTCTGGAGGCTTTGCGCAACCTGGGAGTTGACTACATTATCTCCTCCCCGGGTTCAGAGTGGCCGCCGGTGTGGGAAGCATTGGCCCGTCAACAGGCCAACGAAACTCCTGGGCCAAAGTACATCAATTGCTGGCATGAAACGCTGGCCGTGACTATCGCCATGGGTTACACCCGGGCGACCGGCCGAATGCAGGCGGTGCTGCTGCATGCGGGAGTTGGCCTGCTGCAAGGAGCCATGGGCATTCATGGGGCTTACATATCAGAAGTCCCCATGCTGGTCTGTTCCGGCGAATCCATAACCTATGGCGAGGACCCGAATTTCGATCCCGGCGCCCAGTGGTACCGCGGCCTCAGCGTAGTGGGCGGTCCCGACCGGTGGGCGCAGCCTTATGTCAAGTGGAGCAGCCACGTCCCCAGCCCGTTCGCCCTTTATGAATCGGTAACCCGGGCGGGCGAGATGGCCCAAAGGATACCCAAGGGCCCCACTTTCCTGGACATACCTATCGAGGTGATGACCGCGGAATGGACGCCGCGGACCCGAATGGGAAAGGTGGCGCCGGCCCCTAAAACCGAACCCAGCCCTTCCGACGTAGAAACAGTAGCGAACCTTTTAGCCAACAGCGCCAACCCGGTAATTATCACCGAGCGCGCCGGAGGAGACCCGGAGGCTTACCAAAATCTCATCGCACTGGCGGAAGCCTGGGCAATCCCCGTGGTGGAAGCTCCGGGACCGATATACGCCAACTTCCCCAAGCAACATCCCTTGCACCTGGGGCACAGCCTTGAGCCTTTCATGGGCGAATCGGACCTTTTCCTGATTGTGAGCTCTCAAGCGCCCTGGTATCCACCCGGCGATGCTCCCGCCAACGCACAGGTTGTAGTCGTGGATGAGCACCCCATCAAAGAACACCTGGTTTACCAGGACCTTCACGCCGACCTTTACCTGGAAGGAGACCTGGCGGCCTCACTCCGATTGTTGACCGAAGCCGTGGCCGCCAAGGTTGACGCACCGGAACGGATGAAAAGATGGGACCGGTGGCAGCAAGAGCATGACCGACAACAGGAAGCCCGACGAGACGCAGAATTCCATGCCGAAGGTCGCAACCCAATTGACCCGGTGTCGTTGAGCGCGGCCATAAGCGATGTCCTGAGCCAGGAAGCCGTGTTTGTAGAAGAGACAATCACCCACCGCCCTACCATCTTGAAGCACGTGGAATGGACGCAGCCCCAACAGTACTTCCACACCACCGGTGGATTGGGTCAAGGGTTGGGTTTGGCCCTGGGCGTAAAGTTGGCCATGCCGGACAAGCCGGTCGTAGCCTTGATGGGCGACGGCTCTTTTCTTTACAACCCGGTCGTCCAGAGTTTGGGCGTGGCCAACGAAGCCGGTTTGCCCATCCTTATCGTCGTGTTCAACAACGGCAAGTACTCGGCGATGCAGCAGACTCACCAAGCCTGGTATCCCGGCGGCGCTGCCGACGCGAACCGCGTCTTCCATGGAGTGGACATCCCCGGACCCGACTATTCGGGCCTGGTGAAACCTTTCGGGGGATATGGGGTCAGGGTCGAGGACCCCTCAGAATTGAAACCCGCGCTGGCCCGCGCGCTCAACGCGGTGAAGGGAGGCCAAACGGCAATAGTAGACGTCGTGTTGTCGGTTTAAATTCCCATGATTGTTACTTGATGAGTGTTCAAGACCGAATTACCAGTACGTTTAATGATTCTGTTAATGATCCGGCGCTATTGTCCGGCACACTCGCAAAAAATCTCCTGCTGAGGATAAACATGAGACTGCTTTTCATACTGGTCCCCATCCTACTGTTATTCGTCGTCGCCTGCGGCGGCCCAGCGGAAACTCCGGAGCCGCCCCAAGCCACTGAAACGGCGGCAACGGCCGCGCCCACGCCGGAGCCCACCGCCATGGAGCCGCAGACCGGGTCGGTATCCGGCGGCACACTGGTCCGGCTCTGGAGTGACCCGCCCACGCTGGACCCCCACCTTGCCGGGGACACGACATCCGCGGGAATCATCGTAGAAGTTTTCGGTGGGCTGGCTACAATAGACGGGCAACTGGAAATCGTCCCAGATTTGGCAGAACGGTGGGACGTTTCCGACGGTGGGCTGACCTATACGTTTCATCTCAGGGACGATATTGAGTTCCACGATGGCAAGGCGGTAACCGCCGACGACTTGAAATGGTCAATGGAGCGGGCAACAGATCCTGCCACGGAAGCTCCAACCGTCAGCGTTTTCCTGGGTGACATCGCGGGGGTCAATGACAAGCTCAAGGGGAACGCCTCGAATATCTCGGGGGTCAAGGTAATAGACCAACGGACTATTTCCATTACCGCCGACGCCCCCAAGGCTTATCTCCTGGCCAAGCTGAGCTATCCCACCTCCTTTGTCCTGGACCGGAACAACCTTGAGGGGAATGATGATTGGTTCAAGCAGCCAAACGGCACCGGCCCCTTCCTGCTGGACGAATATATCCCCGGGGAACTGATCCGGTTGACCGCCAACAAGAGCTATCACCTGGGCGCGCCCCACGTCGATGAGGTAATGCACATTCTAAGCGGCGGCGATGCCCTTCTCATGTACGAGAACGACGAGATTCACATCACCGGCGTGGGCCTCACCTCCCTGGACGCCATTCTCGACCCGGCCAATCCGTTAAGCACGGATGTCCAGCGGTCGCCGCCCAGCTTTAGCACCTACTTCATGGGCTTGAACGCTATCGAGCCGCCCTTTGACGACAAGAACGTCAGGCTGGCGCTCAACTACGCCATCGACCGGGACACCATTTCCGAGGTATTGCTCCGGGGACTGTTAGTGCCTGCCAATGGGGTCCTCCCTCCGGGGTTCCCCGGATTCGACCCCAACCTGGGAGGTTACGAGTACGATCCTGAGAAAGCCAAGCGCCTGTTGGCAGAGTCCAAGTACGGCTCCAACATGGAAGATTTCCCACACATAGTCCTGTCCCTGCCGGGGTCGTTCGGCGCTTCTGTGGGCCCGTCCACTGAGGCCATCCTGGCCATGTGGCAAGAGACTTTGGGTATAGAAGTGGAGGTCTTGCAGACCGAGTGGGCCACCTACTTGCAGGACCAGCACGAAGGCCGGTTCCAGATGTACGGGGGCTCAGGTTGGGTTGCCGATTACCCGGATCCCGAAAATTTCCTGGACGTGCTGCTGCATTCCGAGAGCGTGGACAACCACACCAACTACGCAAATCCTGAGGTGGACGACCTCTTGGAGCAGGCGCGCACCGAGCAGGATCAGGCCAAGCGGTTTGACCTGTACAACCGGGCGGAGAAATTGATTGTCGCAGACGCTCCCTGGATTCCCCTGTGGCATGGTGATTCGGGTTACGTGCTGATCAAGCCCTACGTGGAGGACTACTTCCTGTTCCCAATGGTGATTCCCAGGTTGCGTCACGTCAAAATCACCGAAAATTAGAGGTCTTAAATCTCGAAACCAGCCTCCCCGACGAGGTGGGCCTGCCGGGGATGAACCAAAATCTTGACGGAGTCTGCCAGCACGGTTAACATTGGGCCATTCAGGTTTGCTTACGAGGAAACTTGGGGAGCGGCATATTAGACTCAGGGTATGGAGGGTTTCCAACATGGGTATTCAACTGAGACGTGTCGGTCACGTAGGTATATTGGTATCCGACTTCGAAAGGTCTTTCAAGTTCTACACCCAAACCTTGGGATGCAAGGTAACCCGCAGGTACACCCGGCCGGATGGCACCGAGACGGGCTTTCTCCGGTTCGAGCAGGACCACCACAACTTCGTAATCGGGACTGCTCCCGAAGGCGCGGACGTGGACGGCGGCAATCCCAGGCATCGACTGGTCCAGCAAATAGCTTTCCAGGTGAACAACCGGGAAGAGTGGCTGGATGCCCTGTCCCACGTGCGGTCCCACGGCGTTGAAATCATCCAGGGACCGTTCATTCACGGCCCAGAGAGCGGTGGAAGCGTAGAAGAGAGCGGAAGCCGGTCCTTCTACTTCCTGGATCCGGATGGCAACCGGTTGGAGATTTACACGGAGCCCATGCCGGTCCACGATGACGAGGAATTTCCGCGGCAACAGTACGTGGACGCCTTCGCCAAAAATTAACCCCGGCCGTAGTCGACCCTGAATCCGTTAGCCCACTCCAGCAGCTTCAAGCGAAGCAGCGGAGTGGGCTATGTCTTTCAAGTTAAAAATCCTGCATTGCCCGGCACGGTGGCGTCCGGGCAGAACTGCGCTCCGCCCCGACAATTCCAAAAGGACTGAACCATGAACTTCGGCATGTTTTCCATGTTCACCACACGGGAAGGCTCGAGCCAGGCCGAGACCTTCAGGGAATGGTTCGACCTGGTGACCCTGGCGGAGGACGCGGGACTGGACACTTTTTGGTTCGGGGAGAGCCATTTCCGGCCGAACAGGGCTGTACTGGCCTCGCCGCTAATCGGGGCCAGCGCCGCCGCCGCCATGACCAAGCGCATCGGGATTGGCCTGGCAGTGCAGGTCCTACCTTTGGCCAACCCGCTGCGGGTAGCCGAAGAGGCCGCAATGGTGGACCACATCAGCCAGGGCCGGTTGTTGTTCGGCGTGGGACGCAGTTCATTTCTGGAGTCATACCAAGGCTACAACGTGGACTACGGTGAGAGCCGGACGCTCTTTATGGAGTCCCTGGAGGTCATCCAAAAGGCCTGGACCGACACTCCTTTCTCTTATCAAGGGAAGCATTACAACTTTCAGGACGTGGACCTGGTGCCCAGGCCCTTTCAGAGTCCACACCCGCCAATACGGGTCGCCGTGGAGAGCCGGGAGACCTTTTCCCTGGTCGGCAAGCTCGGATTCCCAATCTTCATCCGGCACCAGATGGACGTCCCGGAGTTACAAGAGTTGCTGGCCCATTACAAATCGGAGCGAGAGCTGGCGGGCTTTTCCGGCCCGAATGACGTGATACTGCAGTTGGCAGCCTATGTCGGCGAAACGTCCGAAAAGGGCCGGTCGGTGCCGGAAGCCAGCACCATGCGGCAGCGGCGGTTAGTGGCGGCCAACCTGGCCGGAGCGGCGGACGAAGAAGCCTACGAAAGACTGAAGCGGATTTCCGAAACAACCTATGACGACGTGCTAACCCGGGTGGCTTTCGGCTCCCCCGGGGAGGTGGTAGACCGCCTCAGGGAGTATCAAGACCAACTGGGAATCACCGGATTCTCCCTGGACTTGAACCCCGGTGGCCAGTTGACCAAAGAGCAAGTTGAAGAATCCTTAAAGCTGTTGGCCGACCAGGTGATCCCCCAGCTGAAGTAGAACCGCTTCCGGGTCGAACGCATTCTAATGTGACAGGCGAATCTTGCATCGACAGCGATGCTCGATAGCCTTCCATCAGACCGCACCCACGGCCGGTCGACCCCACCGCGGCGGCAATCCAGAGCGCTTTTTTCTTTAAGCGGGCTCCAGTCTCCGAGCCATGGTCGCGCGTCAAGTGTGACGGGAGGGGAGCTAGGGTCTTTCGATTATCATCGAATCCCCCCGTGGCTCTTGCCGCAACGGGAATCTGGAGCCCATTTTGATTCCTACTCCCGGCATTTTCGCCGCAGCGGGAATCCAGAGCCCTTTTCCCAATCCAACCTGGTGCGTGTCTGCAGGAATGTTCCAGGTGGGACGTCGACCTGTCCATCCGGCGCGTCTTAGTTGGCATAGCAGTCTTGGCACATAATCAGGGTTCTGGATTCCCGCTGCGGCGAGACTGACGGGGGACAATCGAAAGACCCTAGGAGCGGAGCGGTCTACCACAACCTGGGGTTTCCAAGATGCCATAGGAGTGCCAGCGCAGGGAAAAGGGTTGTGGCGGCTGGAAGGACGGGGTTGGGGCTTGGAGATGGCCGAAGCGCCAACACTTTGATGTAACCGGCCTCCGAGAGGCCTTTGAGTTCACGATGCCAAATCCTAGGACAACCTCAATCCTGGGACTGACGCAACTTCGTCCAACCTACCGGACCGGGCCCCCGATGGGGGCGGTGGGGCCAGCACACTCCAGGAATCTGCCGTAGCCCGGTTGTCTCTCCAACTTCCCTTCGTTGAGTAAGACCTGGCCGCGCAGCAGGGTCATCCACGGCTTGCCGGTGACTTCCCAACCTTCGAAAAGGGTGTAACCGGCGGTGCTGTAATGATCTTTGGCTGTGATAATCCGGTCCGCTTGTGGGTCCCAAATCAGCAGATCGGCGTCAGACCCCACCTGGATCACGCCCTTTCTGGGAAACAAACCGAAGATTCGCGCCGGATTTTCCGACATGACCCGGGCCAGCCACCAGATTGGCAGGCCTCTTTTGACCACTCCCTCGCTGTACATCAACGAGACCAAGGTCTCCACACCCGGCGAGCCGAAGGGCACCGAGCGGCCTTCCTCGTCAACAAATATGTTGTCCCATCCAACCTGCTTCAGTTCTTGAGGGTATGGAGCATGGTCGCTGGCCACAATAGAAGTGTGGCCCTGCTCCAGTCCCCGCCACAAAGCGTCGCGGTCGGGACCGTCCTCGGGACGGAGCGGAGGTCCAATCTTGGCCATGGGGCCGAACCTCGCCATTTCCGCGTCTGACAACAAAAGGTATTGGGGACAGGTTTCAGTCCAGATTCGCTGGCCCAATGCGTGAGCCTGTTTGATTCTCTCAAGGCCCAACTGGGTGCTCAGGTGCACCACGTAGGTCGGGCATCCGGTGGCGTTGCCCATGTTGATCGCCCGGTTGATTGCCTCCTCCTCGGCCCAATCAGGACACGCCGAAGGGAAATCAGTGGGATGGGTGTGGCCCTCGGCGAGCAGCTTGTTCTCCAGATACTCGATAATGTTGCCGCTTTCGCAGTGCAGCTGCAACACTCCGCCGCCCGCCGCCACGTTTTCCATGGCCTGGCAGATGTAGTCGTCGTCGCACATCCTGCCCGGCCGTTTCTTGTAGGTCATGAACATTTTGTAGGACTTGACCCCCATGGCGAGGGCTTGGGGCAGGCTGTTCAAAATGCTCGGCCGGTTCTGCAAGATGAAATGCAGACCGAAATCCACCAGGGCGCCCTGCTCGATCACTTCACGGATGCGGTGGATGGCCTGAGGCAGGGTCTCATCCCCTTCCAGATCGTAGGTGCCGAAGGGGATCAACGTGGTGAGTCCGGCGTAGGCGGCGGCTCTGCCACCCAGGGCGTAATTGTCATGCCCATCCAGGTGGACGTGGGAATCGATAAGCCCGGGCAGGATGTATTTGCCCTCAGCATCGATGTATAGGTCAGCCGGAGGCAGCAGGTGTTCCGGGGCCAGGGCCACAATTTTTTCGCCCTTGATCGCAATCGCAGCGTCTACAACCTGGGACGAAGTGACCACCTGCCCGCCGCGGACTATGGTGTCTACTCTAACTTCAGCCATGGGAATCCTCCCCGGCGTCTAGTTCCGCCATGCGATGCCGACGTCGGGGTTTGGGTCGGGGTATAGGGCCGTCATCCGTGCCCTGACTGCCCAACGGCTCTCTAATGCCGCGTTGGCACAGAAGAACCGCTACCCTTCGCGCTGTTTCAGAGATTCGACGTCCATGGTGCGGTCCAACGAGTTCTTGCCTTGAATCGCCGCCAGCACCCGCTCGGCCGTGAAGGGCAATTGGTTAATCCGGACGCCAACCGCGTCATAGATGGCGTTGGCGATTGCCGCGGGAGGGCCGAATCCCGGGGGTTCCGCCACTGCCCTGGCTCCGAAAGGACCACTCTCCGAAGGCACGTTGATCAGTATGGTTTCAATCTCCGGCATATCCACGGCGAGAGGCATCAGGTAGGTAGCTAGGGAAGGATTCATCACCCGCCCTGTTTGCGGATCGATCTGCATCTCTTCGCTCAAAGCCCGTCCGATTCCCTGGACCGCTCCGCCTTCCAACTGGCCAACGACCGACATGGGGTTGATGGCAACGCCAACGTCCTGGGCTTGTACAAACCTCGTGACCTTGACCTGCCCGGTCTCGGTGTCCACCAGGACTTCTGCGGCTTGCGTGTTGAAAACCGGCGCGTATGGCATGCTGGAGAGGCTTGCCAAACCAATGATCGGTCCCTGCTGCGAGGTCAGGCTGGCCCGGGCCAGTTGAGACAGTGTCATTGACTGGGCAGGGTTGTCCTGAACATAAACTTTGCCGTCACGGCAGGCCAGGGCATCGGCGGGAACCCCCAGTCGTTGCGCGGCCAAGCTCACCAGCTTGTCCCTGGCGTCTTCGGCCGCCTGTTGCACCGCTTTGCCCTGGCTGTAAACAATACGACTGCCGCCGCTTGGACCGGTGAAGGGCGTCATGTCCGTGTCCCTCGTGGACACAATCACCTGGCCAAGGTCCAGACCCAGGGTTTCCGCGGCAATCTGGGCCAGGGAGGTGTCGCTGCCGGAAATATCCACGGACCCGGTCAGCAGGCTGACGGTGCCATCCTCGTTAACGTTTATGGAGGCGGTGGAAGGGCCGCTGCCGCTGCGCCACTCTCCCATGGCGATGCCAACGCCACGGTTTTCGCCGAGCTTCTTGGGCAATCCCATCCGCTGCTTGACGGCTTCCACGGTTTCCCTCAAACCGTTCGCCGGCAGCCTGGCGCCGCTAACCGAGGTGTCGCCCTCTGACATGGCGTTCTTGAGGCGGAACTCCATTGGGTCCAGGCCCAACTGGTGGGCCATGCTGTCCATGTGCGACTCTACGGCAAAGGTCATATCGGCGACACCGGAAGCACGGTAGGAACCAACATATATTTTGTTGGTGTAGACGCCGTAGGACCGCAACCGGATGTTGGGGATGTTGTAGGGGCCCAGGGCATGGGCGACTCCGGAGTTCGGCCCGGCGCCCAGGTAGGCGCCCACGTCGAAGACGCTGTGCGACTCCCTGGCGACGATGGTCCCGTCATTCAAGACCCCGGTCTTAAGGTGGATGTTGGTTTCCAGACGGGGACCGTTGAGCGTGAAGGCCTCCTCCCGGGTGTTGACCAGCTTAACCGGCCGGCCGGTCTTCATGGCCAACATGGCGGGAAATGCCTCGAAGGCCAGACGCAGTTTCGCTCCGAAGCCGCCGCCCAACTCCATGGCATTTACCTTGATCCTGGATATTGGAATATCCAACACTGAAGATAGCTGCGCCCGGACCTGGAACGGCCCCTGGGTTGAAGCCCAAATGGTGAGCCTGCCGTCAGATTCCACGTTAGCCGCGCAGGCCATGGGCTCCAGGAAGCCCTGGTTGATTGGTTGGGACCGGTAGTTTTCCTCGAAAATACGGTCAGCGTCCCGGAAGGCCTGGTCTACGTCACCGCGGTCGGCGTCCAACAGCGTGCAGTTGTTGCCTCCCATGGCGAATCCGTAACCCTCGAAACTCGTCATGTCGCCGTGTACCGCCGGAGACCCTTCTGCGATCGCCTCCAAGGGGTCGACCACCGACTCCAACAGCTCGTACTCCACCTGTATCAATTCAATCGCTTCTTGCGCGGTGACTTCATCGTCGGCAGCCACTGCCGCGACGGGGTCTCCAATGTAGAAAACCTCGTCCCGGGCCATCACGCGCCGGTCCCGGAGGGCCCCTGAACCAAACATTACGTCGGGGAAATCATGGCCTGTAATCACCGCTCGCACGCCGGGCAGCGCCAAGGCCCTGGAGGTGTCGAGGTTAACCACGCGGGCGTGTCCCACAGTGCTGGTGAGCAGCTTGCACATCAGCATATGCGGAAGGTAAACGTCGGCGGCGTATGTGGCCCTGCCGGTCACTTTCTGTGTGGCGTCTACTCTGGGCAGACTCTGGCCCAGGGTTTTGAAATCAGGCATTTGATTCACCCCTTCGTGATATCCCGGGTGGTTCGCGGTTAACCGGCTTTGGACCGCATGGTTTCTGCTGCCGCCAAGATGGCCTCAATCACTTTGTTGTAACCGGTGCAGCGGCAAAGGTTACCCCCGATTGCGTAGATGGCATCTTCCGCATCAGGACTCGGGTTCCGGTTCAACAGGCCGACCGCCGACATGATCAGGCCCGGAGTGCAGAACCCGCACTGGAGACCGCCGTGTTCAACGAAGGCCTGTTGGACCGGATGCAATTCCCCTGGTTCTGCCGGGTTCGCGCCAGCCAGCCCTTCTACAGTCGTGATTTCGGCATCCTTCGCGCTGTGGGCCAGGACCAGGCATGAGGTCACGGCCTTGCCGTCCATCAACACCGTGCAGGCCCCGCAGTCGCCCTCATCACAGCCTTTTTTAGTCCCGGTAAGCTGGAATTCGTCCCGGAGAGCATCCAGCAAAGAATAGTATGGTTGCACCAGGGCCGTGCGAGACTCGCCGTTGACGTTTAATACCAGGGGTTTCTTCATTGTTGCTGCCATTCCAGGTTATTCCCATTCCAGCTTTGGATTTAGTCCGGACTGCCCGGTCTTAGAAGGCCCGCTGCACAGCCAGGTCACGCTGGCGCCGTGTGGAAACTTCGCTGCCTTGCGCCATTGCCAGGGAAGTCTCCAAGGTGCGCTGTGTCAACACCTTTACCATGGCCGTACGATGCTCGGCAGTCCCGCGGATATCGTCAATAGGGGAGGCGGTTCGCTGCGCGGCGTCCGCGGCTTCGCGTATCAATTCGGGTGTAACGGTGTTGCCAATCAACAATCTTTCGGCATCGGGAGCGCGAATTGGCGTCGGTGCGACCGCGCCCAGGGCGATGGCGGCGTTGCGACAGGTCCGGCCGTCATCTTCCAGCGATAATACCGAAGCCACGCCAAGGGTTGCGATATCCATCGCGCCCCGGGGGCTGTGTTTTATGTAAAGAGAGCCGGAGTTTGGCGCGGGCGGTGGGAGCCTCACTTCAGCCAAAACTTCGGCATGCTGCAGCACGGTCCTGCCCGGTCCGGCAAACACACTGGCAAGTGGCAGCCAACGCTCGCCATCCGGACCAACGACCCGGCACTCGGCATCAAAGGCCAGCAGCGCCGGCAGTGTGTCTCCGGCTGGAGAGGCGTTGCAGATGTTTCCCCCGACGGTGGCCAGGTTCCTGACCTGGACGCCGGCAAAAGACGCCGCCGCAGCGGCCAGCGCCGGATAGCGCCGCGTGACGGCAGGATGTGTTTCCAGGTCCTGCACCTTGGCCAGGGGACCAAGCCTCAAGCCGCGGCTGTTGCTGTAGCTAATCCGGGCCAGACTGGCGATGCGCCGGATATCCACCACATACTGCGGTTGCCAAACCCCTTGCCGCCATCTGACCAGGAAATCGGTGCTGCCGGCTACGAGGCGGGCCCCCTCGCCATGCCGCTGCAGCAACGAAACAGCCTGCCGCAGACTTCGGGCCTCTAGGTACTCAAACCTGGCCATTAACGCCTTCTCCTGGAAATTTAGCTTGGTTTACATGCCCGCGGACACGCAATAAATGCACAGGCACTGCGATCCGGGGACTCTCGTCGGAAGTGTAATTTGGCGCCGTATAGCTGTCAACGGCGATCATTCATACGGTACTTGCCCGCCTGCGCACCCGTCAGACTCGGCCGGGTGGGCTACAGTGCCTGCCAATAACGCCGGCCTTCCAAACGGGCGATCCGGCCAAACCCCGGGAAAGGCAGGTGGACGGCTGCCACGGTGGTGCCTTCACTTTCCAGGCGTTCCATCAACGCGCTCCGGGTGGTCCGAGTGGTTTCCGGGTCTATGTCCGCCCGGGAGACCCAGTCAGTGTGTTCAACTTGCACAGTATTGTGAAGCACGTCCCCAAGGATCAGTCCTCTTTCGCCCTGGGACGCAATCATGATGCTCATGTGGCCCGGCGTATGGCCCGGGGTTGGCAGAGTGGTCAACTCGTCGGTCAGGGCGACTTCCCCATCGACCAACTCCATGATTCCCAGGTCCTCCAAGGGCCACACCTTATCCGGGGCGGTGGGAAACCGGGTGGACGCCATTTCAGGGGAATGGGTCGCCTGCCAGTCTGTGGCGCTGAAGTAATACCTGGCGTTGGGGAAGGTGGGTCTGTACTGGCCGTCTTGCCCCTGCAGGTTCCAACCAACATGGTCTCCGTGCAGGTGGGTCATAACCACCATGTCCACTTCTTCGGGGCTCACGCCGTTGGCGCTGAAATCGTTCAGCAACTCCCCCCAGGGGGTGTCCGGAGCATCCGCAGGCTTGGGACCCATACCGGTGTCTACCGCTATCGTGCGGCCCTGAGAACGCACCAGGAAGCAGGCCAAGTTGAAGCTCAAAGTATTGTGGGGAGTCAGGTGTTCCTGGTATGAATCCCATGTTTCCGCCGGAAGGTCCGGGAAAAAGTTGCACAGGTCGAATTCCAGGATCCCGTCGGAAAGCGAGATGATTTCAACGTTTCCAATCGTAATTTTGGGGCTGGGCATTTCCACCTCCTGGGGGTATCCAAGGCTAATCCAGGTCCTGACGCGCGCTCGCATCATCCGTAGACCAGTCGCGTCCGATTATAGGGTAGGCCGCTGGGGCGGGCAACGGCGCATGGACTATCTCCGCGTTTACGCCGCCGGGAGCGGCTTGACCGGCGGAATGGCCGGGAATATATTGGCCGGGACTCCCGGTACGCCGCCGGCCCAACGAATACAAACCGGAGGGTAGGCGGGTTAATTCGTTTATCAGGAGGCCGCGCACGATTATGACAACCCAAAATAATCAGGCTACTGCTCATTGGGACCTGTCCGCCGACGTGGTGGTCGTAGGATTCGGACTGGCAGGGGCGGTGGCGGCCATCGAGGCCCATGACCAGGGCGCCAGCGTGATACTACTGGAGAAAATGCCCGATGACGGGGGAATTTCCCGAATTGCGGGAGGCGGAGCCAGAATCGCCCGGGATTGGGAACCGGCTTTCACCGATCTGAAGGCAGCCTGCGGGGAACGAACTCCCGACGACGTACTGGAAGCCCTGGCAAAAGGCATGGTGGAAATCCCAGCTTATATGGAAAAGCTGGCCGCCACCAATGGCGCCAGGGTAAATTTGAGGTGGAGTGAAGGGAACGTCACTTATCCCTTCCCAGGCATGGCCACCTGGGGCGGCGCGTCTTACGCCGAGATTCCCGACTATGACCCGGTGAAGGAAAACCCCCACTCTCCCGGATACCGGGGAGGCGCCCGAATGATGAAAGTGATGCGGGACAACGTGCAGGCCCGCAACATCGACGTCCACTTGAACACGCCAGCGCGGCGCCTGATTGTGGACGGGGCCAAACGGGTCATAGGGGTCAGGGCCGAGCACGAGGGTGCGAATATCACGGTTAGGGCCGGAAAAGCGGTCGTGCTCACCTGCGGTGGATTTGAAGGCGACCCCGAAATGATCAAACACTACTTCGAGGCCCAACCGCTCATGGTTTCGGGTTTCATGGGAAACACCGGCGACGGCATCAGAATGGCCCAGGATTTAGGCGCCGACCTGTGGCACATGTGGCACTTTCACGGTTCTTACGGATTTTTGATGGAGCCGGATAGCCGGTTTACGACACGCACTTTCCGAAAATCCGACTGGCTGGCGTCAGAGCCTCCCGGCCGGGAGAACACTCGCAAGGAATCCGTTTCTTACGGCGCTCCCCGGGGCTATGGAGCGAGCTACGTCCTGCCCTGGATTCTGGTCGACAAGAATGGGAAGCGGTATATGAACGAATACCCGCCCTACCTACAGGATATCGCCCACCGGCCCATGGCGTTTTTTGATTCACTTACCCAGAGCTACCCCCGTATTCCTTCCTACCTTCTTATCGACGACAACGGGTTCAACATGGACCAAATGGCCCTGGTCACAATCCATGATCCTTTCAACCAGTACGAAATGTGGAGCGAAGACAACCTGAGAGAGGTCACCAGGGGAGTACTCAAACAGGCAGACACGATTGAGGACGTGGCCCTGGACCTTGGCATGCGGCCCGAGGTCCTGGTGGGAGCGGTCAACCGGTGGAACGACATCTGCGGCCGGGGATTAGATGAGGATTACGGCAGACCGCCTTCATCCCTCGTTCCCATCGAAAAGCCCCCGTTTACCTACGGAGAGGTGTGGCCGATGATCACCAACACCCATGGCGGCCCGCGCCACGACGCACATCAACGGGTGTTGGACGTATGGGGAGAACCCATACCCAGATTGTACGCCGCCGGAGAACTGGGCGGCGCCTTTGGGCATCTGTACCTGTCAGGCGGCAACTTTTCCGAATGCTTCGTGGGAGGCTGGAATGCAGCGCGTCACGCGGTAACCCTCGAAGACTGGGCCGGGGCCGGCTGACCGGGAGCGCAGGCGCGGGAAGACCTGTGTAGGGTGGTGAAATAAATCAGGGGGAGTGAAAACTCCCCCCTTCTGATTCATGTCAGGTTCGGGCGACTCTACTGGGCCGCGGCAAACTGGTTCAGTTCCTTCACCTGGATGTTGGATACCAGAACCATCAACTCGTCCAACCGTCGTATCTCAAACTCCATAAAGTCGTCATCCACCACCATGTACCTGGAGACGACCTGCCAGATCTCCCGCTTCATGTCCGCCATCAGTTCCGGTGAAAGGTCCATTCGGTCCTGAATCAGGACCAGCCGGAGCCGGTTGCGGGCAGTATCTTTGGACCGCGGTTGGTCTTTGTTGGACTCTTTTTGGGTGATCAGCCAGCGCAAAAAATCAAGCATGGGAATACGCACTCCCGTTGATGCCCACCATCCCTTTGAACCGGGACATCAAACCCGCTTTTGATTCCACTTGGAACAGGGGCACCGCGTCGCCGTCCACTCTGGCGGAAATGCGCAAGAAGGCGGCGCCGGCTGGGGATTTCTTATCGTGGACCACGGGCACGCCACGGTTGGCGGCGGTGATTGTCCTGTCATCCACCGGCACCAGTCCCAACACGTCCACCGCCAAGAGGTCCACGATGTCCCGCTGGTCCATCATGTTGCCTTCTTTCACCATGGTCGGGTTGATCCGGTTGATGATCAACTTGGGTCGGTGGAGTTCCGAAGCCTCCAGCAAGCCGATCACCCGATCGGCGTCCCGGATGGAGGAAACCTCCGGCGTGGTTACCAGAATCGCCTCCTGGGCGGCGGCTACGGCGTTTTTGAACCCCTGCTCAATGCCGGCGGGGCAGTCCATCAGCACGTAGTCAAACTCTTCCTCCAGGCTGGCGCACACTTCCCTGAGCTGATCGGGCTCAATGCAGGACTTGTCGCGGGTTTGGGCGGCCGGAATCAGGTACAACTCCAGCTTGTTCTTGTCCCGGATCATGGCCTGACTGACCTTGCAAACTCCCTCGACGACGTTGACCAGGTCATACACAATCCTGTTTTCCAGGCCCATGATCACGTCCAGGTTGCGCAGGCCTATGTCGGTGTCTATGACCACCACTCGGTTCCCGCGCATGGCCAGGCCGGTGCCGATATTGGCAGTGGCGGTGGTCTTGCCTACACCGCCTTTCCCTGAGGTAATGACGATGGTTTTACCCTTCATACGGTATCCCTCTGCTGTACTTGGCGAACCTCCCGGTGAAGGTTGCCACATATATTGACCGGCGCCTCACGTAGGCGATCTTTGGGGCCAACTCGCCTGATTTGGCTCTTTTGCCCTTGGCTGCGATCAAATTGGGCGCCACACCTTTGTATGGTCCGATTTGCAACCGCGGACTCTCCAGACAGAACGCGATGATCGCCGCTTTGGTCAGCCCGCCGGACCCGGCGTGGGCCGTGCCCCGGAGAGAACCAAAAACCGTTATGTCTCCCCCGGCGATTATCTCTGCCCCGGGGTTGACGTCCCCCAGGATAACCACGTCGCCGGGGTGCCGGATGACCTCGCCGGAGCGACACGTGGACTTGACGAATAACGCGGTATCCCGACGGTATTCCCAGTTGCCGGAGTCCTGTTCAGTCCCGGCTGCGTCCCGGATGTCCTCGAACGGGCCTTCCACCGTGGCATCAGGTTCTGAGGCGGTCTCGTCAATCAACCGACTGAACTCGGGGTCCGGGCCTGGGGCGTCCATCTCGCTGGGGTTGGCCGCCTCGCTGGGGTTGGCCTCGGCTTCTAGCTCCCTCATCAGGAAATCCGGTGTTTCTGCTTGGCGCGGCTTCGTCCGTCCCCGTGGTTTCAGGGTCACCTCTGATGGAAACCGGTGCGGTCCGAGCATGGGTGCGTAGAGTTCGTCGGAATGACCGACCAACTCGGAGATGGTCTTGAAGGCAGCGGCGTTACTATTGTGGCCCGTGGGGCCCGCCGGGCGGCTTGATAGAGGCGATTCGGACGGCTGCGATTGGACTCTGGGCTGCACGCCGGAGCCTGCCTGATCAACAGCGTCAGGGGAGCACCAGAAGCGGGCAACAGTTAAACCCGATTCCTGTTCAATCACCCTTCTGAGCTCACTGAGTTGTTCGGGAGAACCCATGCGGAGGCCGGCATTGATCGTGATCGTCCCGTTGGCCAACAGCAGGCGGTTGTCGATCAGATATTCTCGCAGGCCATTAACAACCATTTCGAAGGGCAAGGTATCGTCGATAGCAAAATCGACATTGGAACCTCTGCCGGATACTTTGACCACGCTTGTTTGCAACATCGACCAATCCCCGCACGAACCGCAGTCTGCGACTTGTGAGAACGGGCCGGAAAATGTGGCGCATTTCCAGCGGCCTCACGGACCGCCGCCCGTCCATAGTTATGTATAGCAGCGGACACAGAGGGAATACAAGGGTTTTGGTTACGACTTTATGTTAATTCCGAGAAAATTCTCAAATTCCGACAATAGTCAGTAATTTCAGCGCACACCAGGAACCAGAAAAACGCGCGGGCAACGACAACTGAAAGGCGCTCCCGACGAATGGAAGTGCGATTGACTAGCTCAGGACACCGATTTACAGTTATGCCGGACCCACAGATGACTAATCGGCAAAGTCGGTTTGATCCGGGAAGTTCCGGCTAAGTCGCGGTGCCGATTAACGCGGTCAATCAGGAGATTGAGGAAGGGTTACGAGCTAATCTCGAGTATGCGAAAACACGCGGCGGGGTTTTGGCCCAATTTAGCATTGAAGGCTCTGTTGATTTGCCTCCTGGCATTCGGAGCGTTCTCGGGGCTACAACAATTTGAAGGGAAGGCGTTCTTCTTCCGGTTAATCATTTACCCGGTTGCAGCCTTTGTAGTCCCAATCGTTTAGACCGCCTGGGGCCGCCGCACTGCCTACCCTTACGCCACCGACGTCCTGCTGACGCTGCCTTTTCTTATCGACACCGGGGGCAATGCCCTCGACCTTTATGACACGCTCTGGTGGTGGGACGACGCCAACCACCTGGTGAACTGGATGCTGCTCTCCGGCGCCATCGGTGCGCTGGCCTGGCGGAACCGTATAGGGTCCGGGACGACGTTTGCGTTCGTAGTGGGGTTTGGCGCGGTCACCGCCATCCTATGGGAGATCGCCGAGTACTTCGCCTTCATCCGCAATTCGTCCGAGCTTGCCACGGCCTACACCGACACCCTGGGCGACATGGCGTTGGGGCTGACCGGCTCGGCTTTGGCCGGAATCGCAGCGGCCCTGGTTTCGGGCCGCCACCGGGCTAAGAACGATCTGGCTGAGAACCCGGGGGTTGGTTAGTCGCGGGCGCCGAAGATGGCGACTGAGCAGGTGAAGGACCCGGGGCGGCCTCCCAGGTTGTGGGTTAAACCGAGATCGGCTTTCTTCAGTTGGCGAGGGCCTGCCTTTCCCTGGAGTTGCTTGTAAACTTCATAAATCATCCTGATGCCGCTCGCGCCAATGGGGTGCCCGAAACATTTCAAGCCGCCGTCAGTGTTAACCGGCAGGTCCCCCTCCAACGTGAAAGCTCCCCGGGCCACGTCTTCGCTGGCTCGACCCCGGTCGCTGAATCCCAGGTCTTCGTAAATGATCAACTCGGTGATGGTGAAGCAGTCGTGAACCATTGCCAGGTCGAGTTCCTGGCGCGGGTCGGTGATGCCAGCTTCCTGATAGGCGGCTTGGCTGGCTCGCACGCTTTCGGGGAAGTGAACAAAGTCCCAGTCGTCCCGCAGCATTCCAAAGGCTCCAACGGAAAGACCCAAAGCCTTAACCAACACGTAGTCGTCACGGAAGGTGCGCGCTATCTCCGGCGTCGTGATGATTGCCGCCGCCGCTCCATCGCTGACGCCGCAGCAGTCGTAAAGGCCGAGGGGCCAGGCGATCATCGGCGCATCCACCACCTGTTCGGGCTTGACCTCCCGCTGGAAGTGGGCCTTGGGGTTCATTGACCCGTTGTGGTGGTTCTTGACGGCAATTTCCGCCAAGGTGCGTTTGCCCTCTTCGTATGGGATGCCATATTGGTGGAAGTACCGAGTGGCGGCCATGGCGAACTGGGACGGCGGGGGCGCGGGCGGGGCAACGTCGGACCCGGCCGCGTCGGGTATCGCCAGGCCGGAAAAACCCGAGTCTTTTAGTTTTTCCACGCCGATCGCCAGCACTATGTCGTAGATTCCGGCAGCCACTGCGTAGCAGGCATTGCGAAACGCGTCGGTTGCGGTGGCGCAGGCGTTTTCCAAGCGGCTTATCGGAATGTAGTCCAGCTTAAGAGCTTCAGCCAGGGGCTGTCCTGTCCGGAAAGAACTGACGGTCCCCAACCAGGCGGCCTGTACGTCGCTGGCTTCGATTCCGGCATCGGCAAACGCCTCGTGGGCAGCCTCAACCATCAGGTCCGTCGCTGCGGAATCCCAACGTTCGCCGAACTTGGAGCATCCCATGCCGATAATGGCCACCCGGTCCTTGATACCTGCCATAATCTTCCCCTATTCTCCGGCCGCAGCTGCGGCTCTCAGCGGTATCGCCTTCCAGTAATAGTTGTGTATGCCGTTAACGACCCGCAGTTTTCGGAAGCTCATTTCCACCGGCATTCCGATATGGACTTCGTCCAACTCGCGGTCTGTCATCATGCACAGGATGCGCCCGCCGCCGAGGAAATTCACAACCGCAATAACCAGCGGCGTATCGGTGGTGCCTGCCAGGTAGTCCATTGAATACGTAAAGACCGAACCCCGACGGTCGCTGAACCGGAGCGGCGACCAATCCTCCACGGCGCGGCAATTTACGCAGACGCGTTGGGGAGGATATTGAACGTATCCGCAAGCGTTGCACACGGCTCCGTACAGGCGGAGGTTTCGGTCACTATCCCGCCAGAGTGCGGTGACAGAGGGCGACGCGGATGCCGGGCGCCGGGCCGCTGCATCGGTTACCCAAACATCCCGCCAACGGGCGTAAGTCTCGTAGTCCGGGAGTTCCTGCTTGGACTTCAGATAACCGCCGATGCCCATCGGCGGGCCAGCGGCTGCTACCTTGCCATTGGTCCGGAACCCCAAAACCTCTCCGCCATCACCGTAGGATACCGTTAGCAGAAGCTCACCGGGCCCCGCTAAATCCATTGCAGACGCCAGCAGCATCAAGGGAAAGGCGGCTCCCGTGTTGCCCAGTTGACCAAAAAGGTGGTCCTGCACCTGGCCGGGTTGAAAACCCAAAAGCTGGGCCAGTTGACCATGGCGACGGCGGTCAGGAGCGTAAAGGGCAACCCGGGCCACGTCGGAAACGTCGCACTCATGCTTTGCCATGTATCCGGCGACTGCTTCCGCCAGAATGCGCTCCAATCCTTCTTCAGCGGCGAAGCGGTCTTCCCAGGAACGGACAAAAGGGTCGCCGGCGCTTCGCCAGGTATCCAAAAGATTCTCAGTGACCGAATGGAATCCTTCCAAGTCGGCGGCGGTGTCCTGATTTGAGACCAGAAATGCAACTGCTCCATCGCCGGAATTACGCTCGGTTTCGCTACGGGGAGCGCCCTGCCGGCTATCAGCGGCGATAACCAAAACACGATTGGCGGAACCCGCGGTAACCGAGTCCAAAGCGGACTTGAGCGCGGAAGTCCCGGCGCGGAGGACGCCGGTCAAATCGGCGGTAAAAATATCGCGCCGCAGATCCAGGGCTGTGGCAATTATGGCGGCACACTGCTTTTCAGCGTAGGGCGGGGTCGTGGTGGCGAAAATCAACCCGTCGACTGAGTTCCGGTCTTGCCGGTGCAGGCAGTCAACCCCGGCGGCTACCGCCATGCTGACACTGTCTTCGTCGAAGTTAGCCACTGCCCGCTCGGTAGCGGCATTCCATCCCAACGTAGTAGGGCCCAGACGATACCTGGGCACGTATACGCCGTATGCAACGATTCCGGGCAATGCTCGAATCCTCAAAAAGCGGTGGTGGCCGGGCTCGCCCATGCTAGCAGTCTGCCATTTAGGGTGTCAACGCGCCGTGGCCTCGACGGATTCCAGTCAACCCTTGTGATAGAATGCTGGAACACCTCCGCGGGTGGTCCCATGCAAACCAATTGACCCGTCCGACGATCCGGCACGCAATATTATGGCGGCAGTGCAGGACCGTGTCAGGGTCTTCCGCACAAGGAACATCATTACGTGACACCTCCGTCCTTTCATCGCCTCTGGTTGACCCTGGCATTGTCCCTTTTCGTGGGGATTCTCGCCGTCGGCTGCGCCATGGAGTCCAACGCCGGAGAGGTCAGCCCCGCTGCCGAAGTTGGCGCCACCTCGGAAAGCGTCCCGGCCGATGAGGTTGCAATTGATGGCCTTCCTCCTGAGTTTCAGCGGTTGGCCGAGGTGTGGGACCTCCTGGAGCAGGAGCACATCGACGGTAAAAGCTTGGACGGGAAGCAGTTGAGCGACGGCGCGATCCGGGGGATGCTGCAGGCGTTGGACGACCCATACGCCGCTTATCTCCGGGCGGACCAATTCGCCGTGGAATCCCAGGATATCCATGGGTTTTTCGAAGGCATCGGCGCCGAGGTTGGCATGCGAGACGGGGTGATTACCATCCTGGCCCCGCTGCCCAACACTCCTGCCGAAAAAGCGGGTATCAAACCGGGAGACATCATACTGGGGATAGACGGCGACAGCGCCCAGGGGCTAAGCCTATTGGAGGCCGTCGGCAAAATTCGCGGCAAGAAAGGGACCAGCGTCGAGCTGTTGGTCCTTCACCTCAACACCACTGAGCCGGTCCTTATCGCCGTGACCCGGGGCGTTATTCCGTTAACCTCAGTCTCTCTGGCAATGCAGCCTGGAGGAATCGGCCACCTGCGCCTGTCAAGCTTCAATGGCCACACCAACGAAGAATTGGAGAACGCCTTGAAGCAATTCAAACGAGACAACGGCGTGGGATTGGTGCTGGACCTACGCAACAACCCCGGCGGGTTGGTGTCCTCAGTAGTCGACGTGGCCAGCCATTTTCTGAAGGACGGCACTGTCTTGTATCAGATTGACGCCCAGGGCAAACGCACCGACTGGAGGGTCAAGTCCGGGGGCCTGGCCCATGGTATTCCAGTGGTGGTGTTGGTAAACGAGTTCAGCGCCAGCGCCAGCGAGGTGTTGTCCGGGGCGCTCAGAGACCAGGGGAGGGCAAAAATCGTGGGGGTCACCACATTCGGTAAAGGCAGCGTCAACAATCTGTGGCAACTGGACGACGGATCAGGGGTCAACTTCACCATAGCTCGTTGGTATACTCCCAACGGAAGCCAGATTGAAGGCGAAGGCATAGTCCCGGATTTCGTGCAGGACATTCCGGAAGACGTCGACGGGGACGGAGACGCCCAGTTGGACCGGGCCATCGAGTTCCTGGAGCAGAGCCTGGTAACCAGCGGCTGAATTATGGCTAAGAAGCAAGTTTCCAAATCCAATCCCAACAACCGGGCTTTGGCTTCCAACCGCCAGGCGTTTTTCAACTACGAGATCCTGGACCGGTGCGAAGCGGGCTTGGTTTTAACCGGTACTGAGATCAAGTCCATTCGCGCCGGCCGGGCGGACCTGAGAGATTGTTACGCCAGGCTCCAAGACGGGGAGATGTGGCTGGTAAACGCCTACATCGCGCCCTACCAGTCTGCCAGTTTCTACAATCACGATCCCCGCCGGGCCAGAAAGTTGCTGTTGCACCGGGAGGAGATAGCCAAGTTTTCTGCAACGGCGGGTGAGAAGGGATTGACCATAGTGGCCCTCAGAATCTACATCAAGAATCACGTCGCCAAGGTGGAACTGGCCTTGGCCAAGGGCAAGCGCCAGTACGACAAACGCCGCGCCATCATGGAACGGGATATGGACCGCGAGGCGATGCGGGCCATGCGCGCCGCCCGTTGACCGGGGCGTGTGGCGCAAGCCGGGTGTGTACCCGCAAACGGCGCTCCACCATTAGAAAGCCGCGTCAATTCGACGCTTTAGCTAAATCAGGAGGAAGGACTTGATACGGAGCCTGGGAGACAAAACCCCCAAGGTGGCGGACACCGCCTGGGTCAGCGAGTTTGCCTACGTGGTAGGAGACGTAAAGATTGGAGAGTATTCCAGCATCTGGCCCGGTGTTACCGTTCGGGGCGATGGCAAGGAAACCATCGTCATAGGGGATTATGTCAACATACAAGAAGGTTCGGTCGTCCACGGCGGCGGATTGATTATCGAAAACCACGTGTCCATCGGCCACTGCGTGGTGGTGCATTGCGACCGCGTAGGGGAGGGCTCACTGCTGGGCAACAACTGCACGGTCCTGCCCCGAGTGGTGCTTGGGAAACAGTGTTTGGTCGCGGCCAACTCTGCCATACTATCGGGTCAAGAGATTCCCGACAGGTCCTTCGTCACCGGGATTCCAGGCTCGGTCAAACGTCAGGTTACCGAGGAACAAATCGATTCCATGCGCCACACAGTGCAGGAAATGGTGGATAGGTCCAAGGCATTCCGCGAGAGCGGACTCTGAAATGGGTAGTTCAGGGGATTGTCCGGTGGAGCCGCGGTTGCGGGACCAGCTTTGGAAGCGGCTAGTAGTCGAACATTTTTGAATTGAGTACTGAGCGAGAGTAGTCTACCAAGCACAGGGCGAAGAGGATTGGGGCGTGTGAGGAGGGGATGCTGATGAAGAGATACCGGGTCAAGCTGAGTGCGGAGGAGCGGCAGGAACTGAAGACATTGGTGTCCCGTGGCCGGGTGGCGGCTTACAAGCAGACCCACGGGCGCATCCTGCTGCTGAGTGATGAGGCCCATGCGGACGGGGCCATGAAGGATGAAGACATTGCCCGGGTCCTGCAGATTGGCCGCGCGACGGTGGAGCGGGTGCGCCGCCGTTGCGCGGAGGAAGGGATTGAGGCGGCGCTGGGACGAAAGCGGCAGCTTAATCGTCGTCCGAAGCGACTGGACGGTCAAGGGGAAGCCCACCTGATTGCCCTGGCCTGCGGAGAACCGCCGGAAGGCCGGGCCGGTTGGACGCTGACACTGTTGGCCCACCGGCTGGTTGAATGCGAGATCGTGGAAAGCATCAGCACTGAAACGGTGCGCCAGACGCTCAAAAAAACGAACTCAAGCCTTGGCTGAAGGAATGCTGGTGCATCCCTCCGCAAGGCAGCGCCGAGTTTGTCTGTGCGATGGAAGACGTGCTGGAAGTCTATCAGCGCCGGTATGCGGACAACGAAGTTCTGGTCTGCCTGGACGAGACCAGCAAACAGCAGGTGAAAGAGACGCGTCTGCCGCGTCCGGCCCGGCCTGGAGCAGCGGCCTCCTACGATTACGAATACGAGCGCAACGGGGTGAGCAACCTGTTCATGTTGTTCGCTCCGCTGGAAGGGTGGCGCCGGGTGGAAGTGACGGACCGGCGCACGAAAGCCGATTGGGCCCGGGTGGTCAAGCAACTGGTGGACGAGGACTACCCGCACAAGGACCGTATTGTGCTGGTGATGGACAATTTGAACACCCACCACCCGTCCTCGCTGTACGAGGAATTTGAACCTGCCGAAGCGCGGCGCATCGCCGAACGGTTGGAGATTCACTACACTCCCAAGCATGGCAGTTGGCTGGATATGGCCGAGATTGAAATTGGGGTGATGGTTCGGCAATGCCTGGACCGGCGCATACCGGACCAAAGCGTCCTGCGGCGGGAGGTGGGAGCGTGGCAGGCTCAGCGCAACCGGGACGGCATACGAGTGGACTGGCGCTTTACCTCCGAGGATGCGCGCATCAAACTGAAGTCTCTTTACCCATCAATCCAACACTGATGGACTACTAGCTTGTTGACGGAGAAACGCGCAGCGCGTCTCGGATTGATTCCATTACTCCCTCAAGCCGCGCCTGGCGTTGCTCCAAAGCTGAAAAGCGCTCCTCGAAGGAGGTAAACCGCTGGTCCATCCTCTGTTCGAATGCCATGAACCGCTGGTCCATCCTCTGTTCGAATGCCACGAACCGTTGGTCCACCCCATGTTCAAATGCCAGGAACCGCTGGTCCACCCTTTGCTCAAACGCATTGAACCGCTGCTCGAGGGAGTCGAGACGGCGGTTCATGGTTTGGAATACAGCCACTATCAAGGCGCCCAGGCCAACCATCAATGCGCCCAGAGATCCCCCAACTGCTGTAATCGCAATCACTTCCGGCGTCATGCCGTTCACTTTATCCTCCTGGGCAGCGTTAGCGCAAGTTAATGGGACCTTGGCCACTTTGCCGTCCAGCGAACTCTACGTTCGCCGCGGACTCGAGCTAGTCCACTAACTGCGGGAAGACAACCCCCGCCGATGGAACAGCTAGGGCAAAATGCCAGAATTGCCATGGTGGCATTGAAGTGCAAGACGGACCAATGGCCCAGTAGTGTCCTCATCGTCCCGGCTGGCTTGTTGTAGGAAAACATATCCTCAGCACCGGGATGGTTGTTTCCGGCATGGTCTTGTCCATCTGGTTAACGCCCCTTCGCACACAGACGGGCGCTGTTTTTATCGGATCGTGCCCGGCCCTAAACCGCGACTACGTTGCGGCCCAGGGAGTTGCCTTGCCGCAGAGCTTCGAAGGCATCCTCCACGTCTTCCAACGAGAACACTCGGTCCACCACCGGGGTGATCTTGCCCTGAGCCACCAGGTCCATAGTGTCTTCCAGTTCTTGCTTGGAGTTGGCCTGAGAACCCAGAATTTCTAGTTCGTTGCGCACCACCTCGTGGGGCATTAACGCCAATGGCAGCTCAGGTGTGTAACCCACAAACACCAGGCGGCCGGCGCGGGCCAGACTGCGTACACTGGAAACCAGAGTTGCCTGATTGGAAACGAACTCCAGCACCACATTCGCCCCTTCGCCTCCGGTCAACTCCAACACCTGGTCATGAAAGGACTCGCCTCTGGTATTTATCAAGGCATCGGCCCCTAATTCCCGGGCCTTGTCCAGACGTTCCTGGTTTATGTCAACTGCGATGGCCCGCGCTCCGGCCAGTTTTACCATTTGCAGGGCGTGCAAGCCTACCCCGCCGACCCCGACCAAAACCACAGATTGGCCGGGACGGACACCGGCCCGCTTGACCACCGCATGATAGGAAGTAGCGACGGCATCCCCAAGAATGCAGGCCTGTGTTAAGGGAACGTTGTCGGGGACCTTGCACAGGTTGACCCCTGGGGTTTTCAGGTACTCGGCAAACCCGCCATCTCGACTGAATCCGTGCTGCCGGACGGCGGGGCAAAGGGTGTCACGGCCCTCCCGGCAATATCGACAAACTCCGCAGGTGACGTAGAAGTTCACGGCCACCCTATCTCCAGGCGCGACACCGCGGACACCAGAGCCCACCTCGGCCACTTCCCCCGCAATTTCATGACCCATGACCAGGGGTATGACATTCAATCCCATTCGACCCGCCCGGATTTTAAGGTCGGACCCGCACACCCCTACGTTGCGGACCCGCACCAAAACTTCATGGGAGTCAATTGCTGGAACGGGTATGTCTTTGTGGACCAACGGCCCGCCAAATTCCTCAAGAACTAACGCGCGCATGTTGTCCTCCTGCCAGGTTTGTGCTGTTCGGGTTTACTCAAATGGCTCGCCGAAAGAGGCCACTAAAACTATCGGATTCTTGGAGCAT
Source organism: Dehalococcoidia bacterium (assembly GCA_965226825.1). Classification (GTDB taxonomy): domain Bacteria; phylum Chloroflexota; class Dehalococcoidia; order Lucifugimonadales; family UBA3495; genus Io17-Chloro-G2. The sequence continues at coordinate 567,377 of CBDDED010000003.1, read as the reverse complement.
TTGAGACTCAGTGTATCCCGTCGGTTAGGCGCCTGGTCAATGCCTAAACCTTTGGGTCCTCGCGTTAACGAGCAACGCAGGCGATCCCCTCCGCCTTAATGTCCGCCAAGCGTGCAGCAGCAATCCCTTTAATTCGTACCAAATCATCCAAAGAGGTGAAGGGGCGCAACATCAGCATCTCCGCAGCCCGAGCGGGACCGATGTGTTTGATCTTGTCCAACTCTTCAACCGGAGCCGAATTTACGTCTACCTGGCCCGCGGAACATCCAACTGCACCCACGCTCGGTTCGGGTGTCGCGGTAGGGGCCGGAGTCGGCGTAGGTTGCGGAGTATTGGTCGGTGTCGGTGTGGCCGTGGGCTGCGGCGTACTAGTCGGCGTCAGGGTTGGTGTGGGTGTCGGCGTGGCCGTGGGCCACGGCGTGCTGGTCGGAGACAGGGTTGGTGTCGGCGTGGTCGTGGGCTGCGGCGTACTGGTCGGCACCAAGGTCGGTGTGGGCGTGGCAGTAGGCTGCAGCGTATTGGTCGGCACCAAGGTCGGCGTGGGCGTGGCAGTGGGCTGCGGCGTATTGGTCGGCACCAAGGTCGGCGTGGGCGTAGGCGTGGGCTGCGGCGTGCTGGTCGGGACCGGCGATGGAGTAGGCGTGACGGTGGGGAACCGCGTACTGGTTGGAGCCGGAGAGAGAATTCGCGTAGGCTCTGTCCTAGCGGTGGGGAGCGGCGTACTGGTCGGGACCGGCGATATAGTCGGCGTCAAGATGGATGGTGGTTCCGGTTCGACCGCAGGCTCGGCGGTTGCCGGGAGTGTTGGAATTCCAGCCGGTTGTGTGTCAACCGCAGCCGCTTCGGGTGACCCGGTAACCGCCGTGGGCGCGGCTGCGGGCGCAACCGTGGGTCCGAGATCCGCAGCTGGGGTTGGGTAGACACTGTTCGTTGGCTCTGGCGTAGCCCGGCCTATGAGTGATAGAACCCCACCGCCATCCGCTGGAGCCACAGAGTTTCCGACCGGTTCAATATCCAGGGGCAGCGACTCCGCGGGCCCGTCTGTCCGACCCGTAGTCGCCGCAGAGTTGCAGCCGGTGAGCACAACCGCCGCCAACACCGAACAGCACAATGCAAAAATGACCGACCCCATCACCGGGGAGAAGTAGCCACGGAACCTGGATACCGGCGCCATCAAGAGTCGAATCATTAACGGTGGCGACTCTACAGACAACCTTTGACGTTGGCAAGTAGCCTCCGCGATTCCGATCTGTGATGGCCGTCAGAGAGGCCCGGTGTTTCGCGTCTCGTTGGCAACGGTTGCAGCGGTAAAATTTTTCCCAGGCACATGAACGTATCGGCAAAGGCTGCAGTTCCTTCAGTTCGCGGAAGAAATGCAGTTTGTGAGGATATTCCCAGATACATACCGCCTGGGGTCTGGTGCACTATGAATCAGCGCTTCGAGCAGCGGGATTTTTGGCGGCGGGCTTGAGTTGCGTCACCGCCGCGCAACAACTAAAATAAAGACACCAATAACATAAGCCTACGGGTGCTGGCATCGGCTCCGAGGCATCGACGTAAAGCTGGCCCATCCGGCAATTTTAGGAGGATGACCGTGGATAAAGGAACGACCGTAATCGACGCGGGACTTGTAAATATAGCGCTGTGTTACCGGCCCGACATCATGAACGACCAGGGAATCTGCGTGCAGGTGTACTCGGACATTGAAGGAAAGGACACCGAGGTTCTTCGATTCGATTGCTTCGACCAGGCCCCTCATTATCACTACGGACCAGACAACCGTAACGTCCGTTTGTTCATGGACAAGACCACGGTGGGCAACCCCTTTGGCTGGACAATGAACAACCTGCGCCACCACCTGCCGGCGATGGTCCGCCGTGCCGGTTATGAAGAACTGGCGACAAACCTGGAGAATAACCCCGTTTCTCAGGAGATCCTGGACGAGACCGAGGCCAAGGGTCGGGAGATCGCCAACACCCAGCGCCGCACCGTGCAACACATGATGCCCGAGATGTTGGAAGGCGATAAGATTGAGGTTGGCAACCTCAAGTTTGGACTGGAGTACCGCCATCTGCCCCAGATCAACGACGAAGGAATGGCGATTCACGTTTTGTCCGAGGTCGCCTACCAGGAAGTTGAGCTGTTGGCTTTCGACTGCTTCGACAGCGGCCCCCACTACCACTACGGCCCGCGCAACCAGGACGTGCGGATATATTGGGACCTCACCACCTCCGGCAACACCCTCCAATGGACCTTGGACCAATTCAAAGAGGGCAAGCTGAAGGCAATGATCGAGCGGGCCGGCTACCCGTCCATCGCCAGCGCGATTGACGAGAAGCTGCTCCAGGAAAAGCTGCCTGCTATCGAGGCCCGGGCCTTCGAATTGGTAGCCCTCAACAAAGAAAACAAACCGGCGGTCAATGATGAGCGGAAGACCAAGGCCCAGTTGATCAAAGAGTTGGACGAACTACGGGAGAAGGTGGCCGCCCTCTAGGCAACACGCGATTCAACCCCCCGCCGGAGGCCACCTTTCCGGCGAGAGACCCGCGAAAACGGCCCCAGGAAGCGTCCCGGGGCCGTTTTTTCTTGCAACAATTTGCGTCTGCACCTACATCATGGTGTAGCCGCCGCTGACGCTCAACGTTTGGCCGGTGATGAAACTTGCGGCGTCTGATGCCAGGAAAACCACGGCGTTGGCGACCTCTTCGGCCGTTCCCAATCGCCGCAGCGCGTAGCTCCGGGTTACCCGCTCCAACACGTCTTCGGTGAAAATATCCCGCATCTGGTTCCACATGCTTTCGTCACTGATTGATTCGCCGTCCGGAGGAACTATCAAACCGGGACAGACCACGTTTGCCCTGAGACCATAACGCCCCGTTTCCCTGGCAATGGACTTGCTCAGCGCGATGATTCCTGCCTTGCAGGCCGAGTAAACCGCCTCCCGGTACTCGCCTATCCTTCCGGCGTCGGAGGCCATCGAGACGATTGCTCCACTTTGACGCTCGGTCATGTGGGGCAACACCGCGTGGATGCAGTTGATTGCGCCCCACAGGTTGACTTGCACCTCTTTCTCCCACTCTGCCCGCGGCTTCTCCAAAAACAGGCGGTCGACGGTCCAGCCCACGTTGTTGACCAAAACATCGACCGACCCGAATTCGCCAATGGCCTGATCGAACATGTCGACCACTTGATCGCTCCGGGTGACGTCGGTGGCGACCACCTTCACCCGGCTGCCGGTTTTCATGGCTGCAACTTCGGCGGCCACTTGCATTCCCTGGGCGGGAACCAACTCGGCAATCGTAATGTTGCTGCCCTCCTTGGCAAAAGCGTGGACGATAGAGCGGCCGATGTTGGAACCACCTCCCGTTACAACGACGTTTTTGCCCGTAAGTCCCAAGTCCATTGTCTTTCCTCACTGTGGTAAAAATTTATTGCCGCGCCCTGGCAACTTTTTCCCAGGCGCGATTTGGCGTGACAACACTCCACGCCATGTCGACTAAATTTAGGAAGCGGAGAAGAGGCGGCCAGGGCTTAACCCGAATGACGCAACGCGGCAAGCAGAACTATCCCGGCGGCGGAACCGGAGGGATACCCCCCAGCCGGAGACGGACCAATCCCCTGATGTCTTCAGAAGCGGTTTTGACCAGGTTCACCGTGGAGGTTGGGTCGTCGTCCCACTTGACCGGGACTGACTTTATTCGATAGCCGCGCTTTGCGGCGAGAATCAGCAGTTCGGTGTCGAAGAACCAGTTGTTATCCTGTACATGGGGAATTATTGCTTGGGCCGCCTGCCGGGTCATGGCTTTGAAGCCGCACTGAGCATCGGGAAACGGTGTCAGAAACATCGTCCTGATCATTAGGTTGTATGACCTGGATATGAATTCCCGTTTCGGAGAACGAGTGACCTTCGACTCCCGGCTGAGGCGGCTGCCGATGGCAACGTGATATCCGTGGTCCAAGCTGTAAATCAACTCCGGCAAGTGGGAAAGATCGGTGGATAGATCGGCGTCCATATAACTTACGATGTCGGCGGGGCTATCCAGCCATGCGGTCCGGAGGGCGAGCCCCCTGCCCTTTTGCGGAAGGAACATGTAGTTGACGCCGGGATGCCTTTCGCGCAACGTCTCCGACACTGAACGCGTGTTGTCGGTGGAAGCGTTGTCGGCAATGGTTACCTGCCAGGGATTCTCCAGATTCTTCTTGAGGTATTCGGTAAGGGTCAGGATGCTGCGGGGCAACGCTTCCTCTTCGTTGTAGACCGGAATGACAATGTCGACTGTGGAACTCATCCCTTCCTTTTTCCAAACTACCCCATACTGCCGGGTTCACATTGCTTGATTCTGCGAGCAACCGACTGCGCCTGTCAAAGACATTTTCGGGCTAATGGCGGAAATGCCTCACACCGGTAAACACCATGGCCAGGTCTGCCGTGTTGGCGGCCTCGATCACTTCCGCGTCGCGGATGGAGCCTCCGGGTTGGACTATTGCCGTCACACCGGCTTCCACGGCCAGTTCGATGTTGTCCGGGAACGGAAAAAACGCATCGGAGGCAAGGACGCTGCCTTGGGCCTTGTCTCCCGCCTTAAGTTGAGACAGGTGAACGCTCACCACCCGGTTGGGTTGCCCGGCGCCCATACCAACCAGCGTCCGGTCTTTTACCATGACGATGGCGTTGGACTTGATGTGCTTGGACGCCTTCCAGGCAAAAGCGAGGTCGGCCAATTGGGCGGCGGTTGGCACCCGATTGGTAACCGTATTCCAGGTGGATGGGTCCTCGTCGATGACGTCCGGCGTTTGGACCAATACCCCACCTGTGATCGGCCGAAGATCGTACGCTGTTGCCGACACATTGAGGGACACCTGCAATATCCGCAGGTTACGTTTCCTTTTGAGCGTCTCCAGCGCTTCGGGGTCATATCCGGGGGCCACCACTACTTCGTAGAACACCGGCCCCATGGCCTGGGCGGCCTCCGGCGTGACCGTGGTGTTGAAGGCCACGATCCCACCAAAGGCAGACACGGTATCCCCTTCATAGGCCTGCAGGTAGGCTTGGACCTGTTCGTCCCGAGACGCGAGGCCGCAGGGATTGGAGTGCTTGATTATCGCCACGGTGGTGTCGGCAAAGTCGGAGACGGTTCTCCAGGCTGAGTCGGCGTCCATCAGGTTGTTGTACGAAAGCTCCGCCCCATGCAACTGAACGGCCCCCGCAATTCCCTGTCCCGGCGCTCCCGGAGCAGCGTAAAGGGCGCCCTTCTGGTGGGGGTTCTCTCCATAACGCAGCGTCGATACCCTGGTCAAGGAAAGCGACAATTCGGGCGGCAGGGGTTCCTCTTCCGCCTGAGAGCCCAGGTAACCCGTTACGGCCGCGTCATACACTGCCACGTGGTGGAACGCCTTGGCGGCCAAGCCCCGGCGGTCTTCCAGGGTTAATCCGTCGCCCGCCAACTTTCCGGCTACCCATTCATAGTCGTCAGGGTCAACAACCACCGCCACCGACGGGAAGTTCTTGGCGGCGGCGCGAAGCATGGTTGGGCCACCGATGTCTATGTTCTCCAGGGCGTCATCCAGCGTCACACCGGGTTTGCTGATAGTTGCCACAAAAGGGTAAAGGTTGACTGCGACCAAGTCTATAGGAGTAATTTTATGCTGTTCCAACTCTGCCTGATGTCCCGGCAGGTCCCGTCGGGCCAACAAGCCGGCGTGAATCACCGGATGCAGCGTCTTGACCCTGCCGTCCAGAATCTCCGGCGACCCGGTCACCTCGGACACCTGCCGCACCGCAAAACCGCCCTCGTTGGAAAGGGTCTGGTGGGTGCCGCCGGTACTGATAAGATCGTACCCGGCTGCGGACAGGTTGCGGGCGAATTCCACGACCCCGGTCTTATCGTAAACGCTGATTAGTGCTCTCAATTTCCCTTCCGCCTAACTTTTCTCGCCGCCTGACTCTTCTCGCCTTCAGGGTTAGAAGGCCGCGCGGCAACGATATGTTGCTTGTGTTGCTGTAGTAAGCATTGCCGCAGAACGCTACAGTCCCGAGAGCAATACCTGCGGGCCGTCTTCTCTGGGCACGACGCGGCCGACCTCCACCGCATCGGGGACCAAATCCTGCACCGCCTTCATGTCCTGCTCTCGGCAAACGGCAACCATGCCCAACCCCATGTTGAAGACCTGGTACATTTCTTCCCAGGGGATGTTGCCGGTCCGCTGAATCAGGTCGAATATGGCCGGCCTCACCCAGGAAGAGGTGTCGAATTCGGCGGCCAACTCGTTGGGGATTACCCCGGGCATCTTCCCGGGAAGCCCCCCTCCGGTGATGTGGGATAAGCCGGTCAACAATCCCAGCACCGGCTCCAGCAACGGGTAGTAAGAACGATGTCGTATCAACAGTTCTTCGCCCAGCTTGTGCCGCAGATCGTCGTAGTGTTGCAGCAACACCGATGGGTTTTGATCGATGCCAAAGACCTGACGGACCAGGGAGAACCCGTTGGTATGCAGGCCGCTGGAAGGAATCCCCAGGAGACAGTCTCCTGCCTTTACCTGGGAGGGGTCGATCAGCGCTTGGCGCTCGGCAACGCCCACCACGAATCCCGCAAGGTCCATGTCCTCGGGGTTGTAAAGCCCCGGCATCTGGGCAGTCTCACCGCCGATAAAGGCACACCCGGTCTCACGGCACCCCCAGGCGATTCCCCGCATCAGTGCGTCTATCCGTTGTTCTTCCAGTTGACCAAATGAGACGTAATCCAGGAAAAAAAGCGGCTTGCCGCCGCGGGTTAAAACGTCGTTGACGTTGAGGGTGACCAGGTCCTGTCCGATCGACTCGAAGTGGCCCAGGTAGCCGGCGATTTTTATCTTGGTCCCCACGCCGTCCGCGCTGGCAACTAGGACCGGCTCCCGATAGCCCGATAGCTGGTAAAGGCCGGCAAACCCTCCCTGCGCGCCCAGCACTTCGGGACCGTGGGTTGCTGACGCAAAGGCCTGGATCCGCTGCTTCACGGCCTCCATGGCGTCGATATTGACACCCGAATTGGAATAAGCGTTGCTGCTCAAGTGGAGTTGTCCTCACCACCCGCGACTGCTGCGAAAGGGCGAGAGATACGGCTTTGAATCCAACCCAAGTTTATGCAAAGGTAAATCAAGGAGGTCACGTTGGCAATCGCTCCGGGCTCGCTAGCCCGTCCCCAGGCGGCGGTTGGGTGGCGGGTAATTGACTGTTATCCAGCCTCGGCAGCGTCATTTTCCAAAACTAGTTTGGTCAGTTCAAGCTGGACCGGCACCGGGTAGTTGCCGGTGAAGCAGGCGTCGCAAAACCCACCATTGGAACCGCCAACTACTTCCAGCAAGCCTTGGACGCCCAGGTAGCCCAAGCTGTCCGCGCCGATGAACTCGCGGATCTCCTCCAGGCTGGAGTTGGCGGCTATCAGCTCCTGGCGAGAGGCCATGTCCACGCCCATGTAGCACGGGTGCTTGATTGGCGGTGCGCAAACCCGCATGTGCACCTCACTGGCTCCGGCCCGGCGCAACAGGTTGACCACGTGCGGAGTGGTGGTACCGCGGACAATGCTGTCATCGACAACTACCAGGCGTTTGCCTCTGATCACTTCAGTCAACGGATTGAACTTTTGCTGCACTCCCAGGTCCCGGAGACGCTGTTCGGGCTCGATAAACGTACGGCCCACGTAACGGTTCTTGACCAACCCTTCGCTGAACGGTATCCCGGACTCGCGGGCGTATCCCACAGCTGCTGCGGTGGACGAGTCGGGGATTCCGATTACGAGGTCGGCATCCACCGGATGTTCTACTGCCAGGCGCGCGCCCAATTCCTGGCGAACTGAGTGGACCAGTTGCCCCCCAAGAACACTGTCGGGACGGGAAAAGTAAATCAATTCAAAGACGCACAGGGCCCTCCGTCCCGACCGCCCGGTCCAGGTGGCCGAATGAAACCCATCGCTGTCGATAACGATAGCCTCGCCGGGTTCCAACTCCCTGACGTAGGTTGCCCCCAAGTGGTCCAAGGCGCAGCTTTCAGACGCTACGACCCAGCCATCGTTGAGCTGACCCAAGCACAATGGCCTAATTCCCATTTGGTCTCGCGCGGCCATCAAGGTGTCCTTGGTCAAGGCCACCATAGAGAATGCCCCTTCCGCCTGGCGCATGCAGGAAAACAATCGCTCCGTCCAGGTTCCGCCCGAAGAATGGGCCAGCAATAACCCCAAAATCTCCGAGTCGGTGGTGCTGGTGAACACGCAGTTCCAATCGGTTTGCAGTTGGGTCTTCAGTTGGGGGGAGTTGATGATGTTGCCGTTGTTTGCCAACGCCAACGGGCCCCAATGGGATTGGAGCACAATAGGCTGGGCGTTGCAGAGTTGGCTGCTTCCCATCGTGGAATACCGGGTATGACCAATGGCCATTTCGCCGGTCAATGGGTAGAAGTCGCGTTCTCGGAAAGTCTGGGTGACCAGTCCCATGTCCGCGTGAACGTTGACGGACTGGCCGTTGGCGGCGGCTATGCCCGCGCTTTCCTGTCCACGATGCTGTAGCGCGAATAAGCCGAAAAAGGCCAAGCGGCTGGCGTCTTGCCCCGGTGTATAAACACCGACAACACCACACTCCTCTTTCGGGTGGTCGAACGGGAGGCCTGCTTCGGAACTGCTCCCCAAAACCTTCACGTCGCTCATTCTAGGTGGTCTCCAGCCGCCGGTCAACAAGGCGGGCCGTTGCGGCTTGGAAAACCCAGTCTTCAGGATGCGGGCGACTGTGACTGGGTTGGGCGCGTGACCCGTTGCACTTGGTCGTTACTCTAAGGTGGCCCTCCATCTTCATGTTGAACCTCACTTAAATTCCCGTTCCGGCGGAGCGACGGCTTTGAAAACTTAACGCGACTACATTTTCCAGGTCCTGCTTGCGTGAGACGGTGTGCCTGTACACAAAGCGCGGTTTCGGCGCACTGCCACTTTAGATTATTATTCGCTCAAGTCCCAAAATGACGGGACCAGACTAATTCAGAACCCCGGCCCGGGATTGGCCTTCAGGCGTCTGCAGAATTCTAGTCTCGTTTGGGGGAGATGGTTACTTTGCGGTCGTCTCCAACTCCGGTGCTCTGAGTGGTGACGCCGGGGTGATCGGTCAGGGCAGTGTGTACTATGCGCCGGTCGGCGGCGGTCATGGGCTCCAGGGTTATACTGCGGCTGGATTGCACGACCCGACTGGCAACCTTGGACGCCATTTCCCGCAGGGAGGTTTCCCGCCGTTGGCGGTACCGTTCCACGTCCAACATCACCCGCACGCCGTCTCCGAACTGCCGTCGAACAATCATGTTGACCAGAAATTGAAGCGCAGCGAGGGTTTGGCCCCGGCGGCCAATCAGGAGCCCGGAATCCTCGCCTTCCAAATCGATGACCGGCCCGCCCACATCTGGGTCGTCGGCGGCCCGCAACGTACGGCTGACATTGACGCCGGCGGCCTCCAGAATGCGGCTGACTGTTTCCACAGCAAAGGCAGCGGCGCTAGGCCCCTCGGAAATCTTGGTGACTTTGACTCGAGCAAATTCCGCGCCGATGCCCAAGAATCCTGCTTTGCCTCTACTTAGTATTTCGACCTCGGCCTCGTCGCGGTCGACTTCTAGCTCTTTCAGCGCCAGCTCTATGGCTTCTTCGACGGTTCGGGCGCTCATGATTCGTTCTTCCATCTTGCTGCGTCTCCTGGGACGGAGTTTCCCCCACTGGCCGGGCCGGGGCTGGCTGGGGCGTTGGCTTGGGAAACAGGGGGAACAAAGGACCCCATCCGGTTATGAAATATTGTATGGCTACGCCAATAACATTGGAAACGATCCAATAGAGAGATAGCCCGCTGGGGAATGTCAGGGAAAAGAACCCGATCATCAGCGGCATCATCCACAGCATCATGACCTGGTTGGACTGTTGCCGGGGATCCGCCGAGGGCAGTATGGTCATTTTCTGCTGGACCCAGGTGGTGGCAAAAACCAAGACCGGGATGACTATGTTGGTTGGGTCAGGTTCTGCAAGATCCAACCACAGGAAGCCCGGGTTCAAGGGAGCAGCGGCGAAGGCGAGCGAGAAGGGCGCCACGGGATAGATTTTCTCTGCCAGCCCGACCAACTTTTCCGGCCCGGTGAACAGGGTCTGCACCAACACCCGGAACAACCCAAACAATATAGGCATCTGGATGATCATGGGCCCGAGGCAGCCGATGGGGCTCACACCGGCTTCCCTGTAGATGCGCATAGTTTCCTGGGAAATCCGCGCCCGGTCTCGAGCGTACCGGTCCTGCACCTCTTTGACCTTGGGTTGGAGCGTGCTCATGGCCCGCATCTGGTGAAGCTGTTTCAGGGTCAACGGAAGGGTGACCAAGCGAATAACGATGGTCAGCAGGATAATCGCAATGCCCATCTGGTTGCCGCACACTACGTACAGCAGCATTAGGGCATTGAGTGTGGGACGGATTATGAACTCGGTCCACGGGTTGAAGCCGGCGAGGACCAAATCTCCCAAGATTGCTGTCAATAACCAGAGAGGTTCCAAGTTACCTACCGCTTAACTGGCCGACTAACCGGGTCATTTCGCTTAACCGGCCGCTTAACCCGCCGATTAACCGAGTGATTCGGAACTATTCGCACTGTTGCTCCTCTGTGTGGAAACACCATATCTGCTTTCGAGAAGCGAGGTCCAAACGGGATACGGTGCTGTCTTCGGCCCCGACGAAGATAGAGTCTCCGGCAATGGTTATGGGGGCAAGGATATCGGCGTCCCGTGGGGTAGGGGAATAAATCACCCGCTGCAAGCCAATGTCGCGGGATGTGGGATCGAGGACGCTGACGGTCCCGTTTTTGCCGGCAACTACCAGACCGTGTGGGGTCAACAGCGGGGTGGAAACGATCGGTGAGCCCATGTCATGCTTCCACAGCAGGTTTCCGCCGCTGTCCAGGGCGTAGATATTCCCGTCCATTGAGGGCGCAAAGATCGTTGACCCGTTGGTCACGGCTCCTGCCCAGAACCAATTGTCGCCTTCCGCGGTCCAGCGAACGCTGCCGTCCCGGATATCAAGGGAGTACAGATTCGTGTCGAAAGAACCTACGATGACCTGGTCCCGGAATATCAACGGGCGGCCGGCTACTACCCCACCGGTTGCGAATTCCCACTTTTTTTCGCCCGAGTCCAGGAACACCGCGTAGATATTGTTGTCATGAGAACCAAAATAGATCACCCCGTCCCGAACAGTGGGCGTGGACCAGATTTTGTCGCCGGCTTGGAACGGGAAGCCATCTCGAATCCGCCCGTTGGCGGCGTCATAGGCGTAGAGGTTTCCATCCTCGGACCCCAGGAGTATGGAATTGGTGGACCGGTCAAGCACCGGGGAAGCAACCAATTCAAACTCCAGTTTTCGTTGGCCTTCAGGCCGGCGCCACCCGATCTTGGCTTCCTGGCGGGGAACCCCGGTGGAGGGTTCGGCGGCATACAAAAAGCCGTCGGCCTCGTTGGGTGTGCCCAATACCTCTACTTCGGTGGGTGGAACGCCTAAGGACGTCAACCGAGTTGCTTCTTCCGCCAAGGGAGATTCTCCCAAGGCGTACACGTAACCGTCAATCGCGGCAAAGTAGATTCTGGAGCCTTTGATGGAATAAGCCACTCCCGATTCCCGGGTTGTTGGATTGAATCCGCGGGCCGTCACCGAATTTTGGCCGACCTCAGTGATTGGAAACTCCCCCTGGTTGGCCCCACTCCGGATCTCCAGGATGTCACCGGCCAGCACGCCGGCCTCGTCGAAGTCGGCGCTGGGGTCGGTGAAACCGCTGCTGGAAGTGGAAGTCACACCATCATTGCCCGTAGTAATAGTCAGCCCGTGGGCGATTAGCGGCGGCCGGTATCCCCCCTCCAGACCAAGGTCTTGCTCACGGTTAAAGCACCCGGTCAGCGCCAGCATAGCCGCGCCAACCAGCAACACTCCAAGGGTCCGGGTAATCCGCCTGGACCCCATTACCGGGTATCTCCCAATGGCCGGAAGGTCCACTTGCTCGCCGGAGGCCCAAATCCATCGTCCTCGAGCACCTTGAGCTCCCCTTGTTTGGTCGTCACATAAACGGTCACCACGTCATCGGTCAAAACCGACACCGGCGACCCGTCCGCGTGAGCCCGTGCCAAGGTCCCGTTGGCCCCCCGGAGCACCCTGAGGTCGCTTCCGGAGATTGAGGTAACCACCAACTGTTCGCTTCCCAGGACAATCGTCTGCCCAGTGAACAAAGCGCTGCCACCGGTCACCGTCAGCGTAGTATCCGACTCGGAAAAGGGCAGCCCTTCGCTGACCACTACCCGGCTTTCCTGCAGCTGGCTGCTGACTGCAGCGGGCGACCAACCCTTGCTGGCACCTTCCAAACGGTCTCCGGTGCACGCGGACAAACCGACCAATAACCCAACAACCAGCGCGGGCGCCCACCGCTGTAAGGCCCGGGTGCCGCCCAATGGCCAGATGGGAGTCCTAAAGTAACGGGCCAAAGCGTTTTTGCGCCGGCCGCAGTCGACGAAGGAAACCCGTGGAGCCATAACGGTCATACCTTTCAAAGAACCGGGTCGTACCCTTTACCACCCCAAGGATTGCACCGGACGAGCCGCCACAACCCCATGCAGCCGCCTTTGACCATTCCATATTTCATCAAGGCGTCCTGGAAGTAATGGGAGCAAGTAGGGGCGAACCGGCAAGCGGAAGGAAGGTAGGGTGAAACAGCTTGTTGGTAAATCCTGATGGCCCAAATCGCCGTGAGTTTCATCGGTCAGTTTCTGCTGGGGGAGTGACGGGACAAGGTAGGTCTCGTCTGGCCAAATTGGTGCGGCTTAACAAATTTTTGGTAGCCTGCTTTATCTCTTGGTAGTTGGCCCGGCGCACATTGGAGCGGGCAATCAGGACTGTATCCCAGCCCGGTTTCACCGGAATGGACCGAACTGCTTCCCGCAATCTACGTTTCAGGAGGTTCCTAGCTACGGCGTTTCCGATCCTCTTGCTAACCACAAAGCAAAAACGGCTCCTGCCAAGCCCATTGGAAAGATACCGGATCACGAGGAGGCGGTTGGCCGTGCTTTTCCCGTCACGATGGATTTCCGCGATGCGGGAACCCTTAGTTAGGCGGGATCTCTGTTGCATGACCGCCAACCATCGGAAGCCGATTAAACGGTCAGCTTGTGTCTGCCCTTGAAACGCCGCCTCCGCAGGACGGCGCGTCCGTCTGAGGTGCTGGAGCGGGAGCGGAACCCGTGGACGCGAGAACGCCGACGTTTTTTAGGTTGATAAGTGCGTTTAGGCATGTGAATCAGTCATAAGGCTTGTGAATTATAGGGGTTGGCAAAAACCTAAGTCAAGGGCAAAAGCAAACGCCTTCCGGCCTGCGAGGGGTATACGGGCTCAAATGCTAATCAGCTGGCCTATCTCCCCTACGCCTATTCTTGCACGCCTTGAAGCTACGGGCATGGGAACCCCCGCTACTCTCGGTGGCTGCGCCCGTAAAGTTGGGCGTGGGGAAGCCTAAATAAATCCCACTAGAATACCGGGGACCGAGCTGGCGGAATAGTAAACCCGACGGTCTCAAAAACAAATATACAGGTTTTGTGGGATGTGTTGGCGCTCTTTCAGAACCGGGATTATATTCGACCTTGCGGTAGAGCATCGTATGATTCCCTGTGACCGTCCTCAGCACGTTAGCAACGTGTGGCGGCACAGAGATATGGTATTCGAGCCTGCTGGGACGTGGCCGGGTTGTGGTCGCTGAGGCGGTTCTGCGGGAATATACAGCTTGCTGGCTGTTCACTGGAGTGTTGTCGCTTCCGATAGCGCTGCTTACACAATAAAAGGGCCCAGTTTGCACCAGGCCCTCCAATTTGTTAACCGTGACCGGTACCTCGGCGCCCCTTAGCATTTTCGACGAGACACCATTGCAACACATGGCTAAGGCGAGCGAATTTTCCGGTCCGCTGTCCCTTATGTTATTGGCAACCCCTGGGATCGGGGCACGCCGCTTCGGGGTCCCACCAAACATGATCCCATTTGTGTACGTGCTGCGTGGACTGGGGCAGATGCCAGTTCTGGAGCCTATAGTCCATGGCGGCGCCGAGGCCAACCCAAACGTTGGGAACCACATGGCTCTCGCCCTGACGCAGAATCTCCACCATTTCCTGAAAGGTCTGCTGGCGCTTCACCGAGTCCAACTCACGGGCCTGGGAAAGGATTCCCTCGGCAAACTTGGGTTGGGTCCAATCGTCCGGATTCTTTTCAATATCCATGGCGAAGTGCGAACCCAGGATATCCTCCGGGTCCCGAATCAACAGTCCACTGGCGCTGACCCAGGTTATGCTGGCCAAGCCATCTCGTGTGGCCACGTGATAGCCGGCGGTATCGAGGGGTTTGAGGGTGAAGTCCATACCCGTCCGGGTCCTCATTTGTTCGGTCACAACCTCAGCCACTCGAATGGAGTTGGCGGAGTCACCAAGGTTCATGTCGGCCTCAAACCCATCGGGGTAACCCGCTTGGGCCAGGAGTTGCTTCGCCTCTTCAAGATCTTGAGGGTCCTTTTGGCCGTTAACCTGGCGCCAGCCGGGCACAGTGGCCAGGTTCTCCACACTCTCGGTTTCCACGGTTCCCAGAGGGAAGAAGGTGCCCAACTCGGCGAAACAGCCGTACTCGTCCGTGCAATAGGCTATGTCCATTAAATCATGACGGTCCATCGACAAGTAAAACGCCTTCCTCACTCTGGCATCATCAAATGGGGGGCGGTTTTGGTGAAGGATAAAACCGGACCAGGTAGCCCCGGATAGGATCATGGTTCTGAGTCTGCCGTTGGTGTCGTCTTGGAGCTTGAACACGTCCTCTGGCCGGTAGCTACCGGACCAAGGCCCATCGCTAACAAAGGCCTGACCAACCTGCAATGCCGTTAAAATCCGGCTGAAGTCTCTGATTACATTGAATCTTAACCCATCGAAGAAAGGGCGGTCCGTCTTGAAATAGTTAGGGTTCCTCGAATATTCGCGGACGGTGCCCCGGTCCCAATTGCTCAGAATCCAGGGACCAGATCCTATGATGTTTTCTGGGCAGCAGTTGGCGTCTTCCTGGGACAATCCTTGGGTGGTCTGCTTGGGATACATGGCATAGTATTCCAAAGCTAGATGCCTGGTGAAATTGACGGCTGGGTAGAGCAAAGGGACCACTAAAGTCTTTTCGTCGATGGCCCTGGCGGTACCTGGCGCATACATCAACTTGAGGGCTGCGGTCCTGCTTCTAATTGAACCTGGTTCTACGAGACGGTCCAATGAGTAAACAATATCTTCTGCCGTAACCGGGGTGCCGTCGTGCCACTGGGCATCGTGCAACCTGATGGTGTAGATCGTACCCTCGGCGTTTGTCTCCCAACTCTTGGCCAGGTCCCCGATCACTTCGCTTGGGTTTACCGGATTGTAGGTGAACAGCCCATTGACCTTAAGCGTAGCCCCTATGAGACAACTGAAACCGCTGCCGCAATAGTGGACGTCCCACTGGCCGATTCGTCCCCTTCCGACAACATCCAGGACCATGGACTGGTATTTGCCTTGGGACACCCAATCCGGCCTTAGAGGGGATTCATAGGTCTGCCCTTTCGCCACCGCCCTGGGGGTGGGAGTCACAATCACCTCTTTAACCACCTCATTCACTACTTCAACCTCGACCTCGGTGACCACCTCTTTTTCCACCGGGACTTCTACGATCACCTCTTTTTCCACCACCCGTGGGCCCTCCGGGGCTGCGGATGAGCAGGCCACGGCGAAAATCAGCAACAAGACCAAGGTCGGCAATAGTAATGCCTTGGGTTGATTGAACGCACGAATGGGCATGGCTGGACCTCCAAATTTTGCGACTCGCCGGGCCTTCGCAGTTAAACCGTGAGCAGTGGTCTGGAGTAATTCTTGAGCTTGTTGTATATCTGCAGCCTGCCTCGCTGGCTATCGGCGATCAGGATTCGGTCCCTGGTTTGGTCAAAAGTGATCCCCACAGGGAAGGAGAAGCGCCACGCTGCTTCCGGGCGGCGGGCTTCACGGCTTCGCTTCATTTTTTCAGGGTTGGTAGATAGCCGGGCCCACTTTGAATACTCCTGGGCATCCCCAATCAAACTGGTGACGAAGCGGCCATCCGGTCCAAAGATTTGCACCCGGTCGTTGGCCCAATCGCAAACGTACACGTCACCCTCGGCGTCCACGGCGACATCCGCCGGACGGTGCAGTTGCCCCTTACCGGCGCCGTAGCTGCCAAAGGTGGCCAAATACTGGCCGTCGGGGGTGAATTTTTGCACCCTGTTGTTTTTGTGGTCCGCGACGTAGATTGAGCCCTGCCCATCAATGGTGATTCCCCAAGGAGTGTCGAACTGCCCATCCCCGATGCCAAACGTGCCCCATTTGTCTAGAAACCCGCCTTCCTTGGTGAACTTCTGGACGCGATGATTTCGGCTGTCGACGATGTACAAATCACCCTGCTGGTCAATGGCTATGCCGGAAGGGCCGTCTATCTGACCGTCGGCGGTTCCGGCGGAACCCCACAACGCCAGGAAATTTCCCTCGTTATCAAAGATAGAGACTCTATTGAGCCACTCATCGGTGACATACACATTTTCCTGGCTATCCAGGGCGAGGCCGGCAGGCCAAAGTAATTCATCCTCGCCAATACCGCTTTTGGAAATGGCGAGCATAAATTCCTCATCTTCCGGTTCATTCCCGATGGTGACCTTGCTCACCCGGGCGCCAAGATGGGTCCTTTCCCAGGGTTGGAGGGGCCACCGCTCATATCCCCGGTTCAGCACGTAGACTACGTCGCCCTTGCCACATGCCACCCCAACCGGGTAGGTAAACCCAGTCCCCAGATCCGAGTTGCGTCCTACAACCCGGCTGAAATCATAGACCCTGCCTGCCACTACCTGTGTCAGCATCGCTCCTCCTGAACCCGAAAAAACCGTAGGTGAATATTGGCGGCGAGTCCCCACATGCCGGGACTCGCCGCTGCAACGAAGTCGCCGCCGAGTAACCCGCTAGATGAACAGCGGTTTCTCAAATGTGCCTTTCACGATGGGTTTGGCATCCAAGCCCAGCCAATCCTCGAGCACAGTGGAATACAAGCCGCGGAAGTCCAGGCTGGGAACCAGGTCGCCTTGCTGCAGGTCTTCCAGCTGCATTGAGGGGTATTCACCGTACTGGCCCCCCTTCACCGGATCGCCAATGACGAAGGCCGGCCCTGCCGCTCCGTGGTCGGTGCCAGAGCCATTGTCCTTGACGCGCCGTCCAAACTCTGAAAAGAGAAGCATCACCACGTTGTCCGACGCGTCGTGCTCCCGCAAGTCGGCGAAGAAGTTATCGATGGCCGTCGATACGTCCTTCCAAAGAAATGCGTGGCTGATCAACTGATTGGAATGGGTGTCAAAGCCACCGTGATCGCAGTAAAAAATCCGTGTGCCGACATTGGCCAGGTGGATTTGAGCGATCCCCTTGAGCTTTTGAGCAATAGAGGTATCGGGATATTCGACGCTGGAAGAGTAGATTGGAAGGGCTTGCTTCAGGATGTCTGCCCCGTCCATGGCCTCTAGTCCGGTTTGGCCCAGATAGTCCATCACCGCGTCGGTCCCGATGGCTGGCGAGTACATACGAACGAACCTGTTCAAGATCTTGGCTCTTTGGTCCTGGGACTGGATATCGGTCAGCAGACCATACGTCTCGAGTTCGTCCACGCAGGCTACGGGAACCCCGGGAGTCACCAGCGCCCGAAACAAGCTGGGACCAAAGCTAACGGTGGTGACAATGTTTTCTTTTTGGGGATCCAGGTCGCGAGCCGCAAGTCCCAGCCAGCCCTCAGTGCCCAAAGTATCCGGCTCGCAAGTGTGCCAGATGTCCATTGAACGGAAATGAGACCGGACAGAATTCGGGTAGCCTACCCCATGAATTATGCCCACATTCCCCTGGTCGTACATTTCTTTAATGAGACCCATGCTGGGGTGAAACCCCAGTTGGTCGTCTAACGCGATTACTTCATTCTCTGGAATGGCCGTGGCCGGATGGTTGTCCCAGTACAAGGGATTTGTGTAAGGGATTACCGAATTAAGGTAGTCGTTTCCACCCGTTAGTTGGAGCACCACAAGAACCGGATCTTTGGTAGTAGTAGTCATGTCGCCCTCCTTGGACGGATCGAATTTAAGCGTACTGGTATTCTCGGGCCGCCGCTATCAGCTTCAGCATTTCGCCGACCCTTTCAGTGGAGGCTTGGTCATTCTCCCGACCGTCCCAGAGGAGGTCTCCCTCTTCAACGGCATGCTCCAGCAACTGCTGGCGGGTAACCGGGTTCACTTCCAAAGGGCCCACCAGGTCAAGGCAACTGTCCACGAAACCTTCAGGCGACAGTGTTCCCAGAGCCTTGAGACGCTGGCAAATGGACTGGATTCCGGGGCGTTCTGTATCGCCCAACATTGATGCCGCGAAATTGATCCGCTTCATTAGCGCGCCGCTATTGATCCACTCCACCCCGGTGTGCCAACCCTCTACGCTGGGTGGGTTCAGCAAGTCCTGTCCCATGTAGCCTGCCTGCTTGGACAAAGTGCCGATACCCGGGGCGGGGAATTCCCATCCGCCAACGAAACGAAGGGTAGACACTACGACTTCGGCGGGGCTTTTAATCTTGGCGAAGCGGGCGTTCTTGAAGAATTCTGAGTTGAAAAGCAATTCCAGGACCGGCCGGAGTTCACCTCCGGAATCCATAAACGCTTTGGCCAGAGCGGCGACAGCCTCGGGGTCTCTCGGTGGTGTCACAGACCAGGCCGGAACCTGGGCCTCGTCGGCGACGAAGAAGCTGTAGAGGTGACGAGCAACAAATCGCGCGGTTGCCGGGTGTTCGCAGATAATGTCGAGAATGTCATCGCCGTTAAAATTGCCCGTGTGTCCCAGGAAAGTCTTTTCGCCGTTGTCGTGGTCTTCTTCTATGTATTCGAACTCCCAACTGAACCGCCCGATAATGGCTCGGGGCGGCACCGGCGCAATGGTCCAGCCGGTGAATGCCCTGGAGCATTCTCTTACGTCGTCCTCAGTGTAGTTTCCAACCCCCATGCTGAAGAGTTCCAGCAATTCCCGGCCCCAGTTTTCGTTCACTGCATATTCGTGGTTGTCGTTGTTGTCCAGCCAGTAAATCATGCCCGGGTCTCTAGAAACTGCTCCGAGCAAGTCGCGAAAATTGCCCAAGGCCTTTTCCCGGAACATGTCCACCTGGTCAACCAGCACGTGGTAGTGGTCTACTTTCGATTGGCCGGTGGCGAAGATTTGGTGCCAGAAGAGGACCATCTTCTCCTCGAGCGGCCGCCGGGTGTTGACCATGGTGTGAAGCCAGGGAGCCCCGCCGGTTCCGGGCGACGTAATTGGTCTCAGGTGCCCCGGTTGATAGCGCAGGAACTCAAGCCTGTCCGCAGACTCTCCATCCGCGTTCAACAACTCCCGCACAGTTGCCCCGTATCCCTTTGCTGCTCGCGTCTCTAATTCTTCGCGGCCGGCTCCAAACCCTGCACGCCGCATCAAGTGAGCCATCAAAGCAATGTCTTCACTAGCCATTACACGACCTCAATCTGACAATAAACTGAGAAAAGCCTTACGTCGCTATCTCCCGATTGCGATTATCTTGCTGGATTCCTCTTATTGTCAATTGTTATTTCCTATGCTGTCCAAACCCGGCAGCAAAAGGCAAAAAGTTGACGGTAATCGTAACTCTTAGAAAAATACTAAATCGGTACCAGAAAACATGCATGAATATTGACATAGCATATGGAAACAATAACCCAGGGATACCCTGAACTAGCCCATCAATAACCTGGTCGTGGTCACTGGGCTGGTTTTGAGGGAATATCCAGGCTTGCGCCCATTTTCGAGAGTCGTTAATCCTCGCTAACCCATTCGCCAACGCCTTCTATGGCGTCAGGGAGGGCCAGCGAGGTCTGCACGGATGTAGGGTGGCGCAGGCGGCAGGCGGCGCGTCTATCCGCTCTCGTGGACAGAGAACAAGGATTTTTACGGAGGCGTCGAGGGTGACCCCTTGGAGCGTGCCAGAAATGTGAAAGGGTCCGCGTTGCGGATGCCGCGGGAGAAGGCGAATGAAATCTGGGTATCTAGCGGTGCAGTTTGCCTGTATTCACCAATGGACGGACTCTTCGGCGTAAACGTGGTCGGGCAATTCGTAGCGGATCCCGTCTTCGTCAAACAACGAAGTGTCGAGCAGACCCGTGAACTTGGTGAAATTGCTGTTCTGGTACCGTGCCCGAAACAGTTTGCTCATAATGCTGCTGAATCTTGAACCACGCTACCACTCCAAATGAGGCAGTTGGAGGATACATCAGTGCATTGGCAGTCTCGTCTCCGATAAGCCCCCTGGAAATCTGGTACACGTATTGGGCCAGACTGCGGCGGTCGGCAGGTTCGACCATCCCGGCAATTAAAGGCGCCGAGTTTACCAAAGAGTGGGCCATAACTACTGATTCAATCTCGGAGTTAGGCTCGCACATGAGACCCACGTCGTAAAGCTTCAGGGCCTCGGTCGCATCGTGGAACAGGATGGTCTCGGGTATGCCCATCAAATAACCGCTGTAACGCCAAACGGCCATGAAGCTGTCGTACTCTTCGGCATTGTACTCAGCTCCGAGGGTTTTCATGTGTTTCAGCAGCCGAGCCGAAAAAGCGGAAACAGCATAACCCAGGTGCGCCGCAATAATCGGCGCACCCCAAGCCTCGGAATCCCCTCCTCCGATTGGTTCAGGAGGCGCCTCATCCGCGCGTGAACTATCCGAATACGGACGGAAAGTTTCCAGCCGTCCCCTTCTCGGTACAAGCCGCCGGGAAGGAATATCTCCATCATGTGACGGTTATTCTGGCCCAACCGCCTGACGCCCTGGTCCCGCACCCGACCGGTGATGAAGAAGGACTTGGCTATGTTGGTCGTGAAGCCTTCGAACAAGACTCCCGCGACGAATGCCGCCAAAATCACCCTGGAATTTCTATGAAACATGCGGACGCCGGGTGCGAATGTCGCAAAGTCGAGCCATTCCGGCCGGATTTCCGCTTCCTTGAAGAATTCCCGCAGTGAGGTCGGTGCGTTTCGCAGCGCCCCGTCACCCTCTTGCTCTATAGCCGCCTGGATTAGCTGCATTGACTCGCCTGCCTCAAGCTCGGCCAGGTCTTCGGTCATCGCTTCGGCCAGCGGGTCTCCAATAAGGGTGTGAGCGACGTAATTGGCCGCCATATCGGGTGCGACTTGGCGGGCGTTTTCGTACCCCGCTACATAGTCGTTAGGTATATTGTTTGGCGCTTGCACCTGGGTTTCAGCGTCGAGTTCTACCATGTGAACTCCCTCAACTCTGCGGCTCTTCTGCTTCCACTCGTAAATCGGGCAGCCACCCCAGCCATGATGGCAGGTACCAATTCCCCCTACCCAGAACTTCCATGCTGGCCGGGACCAGCACCGACCTTACTAAAGTCGCGTCAAGCAATACCGCCACGGCTAGCCCGAATCCGACCTGCTGATTGATGATTGTTTCTCCGGCGGCGAATCCCCCGAATACTGCAACCATTATAAGCGCGGCGCCGGTTATCATCCCGCCCGTGGACTGCAGACCATAGGCCACTGCCTGGGCGTTGTCTCCGGTCGCGTCATACCTTTCGCGGATCCGGCTGAGCAGGAATACGTGGTAGTCCATGGACAACCCAAATAGTATGGAAAACAGGAACAGGGGTATCCATGCGTCGATTACCTCAGCCCGTTGGAATCCCAGCAAGTCCACACCAATCCCTTTCTGGAACACCAACACCAGCAGCCCATAGGTAGCGCCGACCGACAACAGATTCATTATTATGGCTTTGATCGGAATGACTATGGACCGGAAGACCAGCATCAGTATTATGAAGCTGAGGCCGAGGACGAAGGCAAATACTATCGGCGTGTAAACGTCAACGATGCCGAAAAAGTCGGCGGCTTCCGCGGTTACGCCCCCCACGTAGACTTCCGCGGCCACGCCATTGAAGGCGGCGGGAATATGCTCATCGCGGAGAGCGGCCATTTTGGCCGTTGCCTCCCGGCTGTTGGGCTCGCCCGGGAACGGAAGGGTCAGCAAGGCGAGGTCCCCGGCATCGTTGGGCTCTTGAGAGGGAGGGACCGGGAAGGCAGGGTCATCCGTGATTGTCTGCACCAGGCGCGCCATCGCCTCCAGTACCTGCGGACTGTTAACGTCTCCATCTATTACTATCTCCGCCGGGCTGAGGAAACCCGCAGGGCTGACTTCACCCACGGAAAACTCTTCCTTGAAAACAGCAAACGCCTGTTTGGTCTGGGACTTATCAGGGAAAGTGTTGACGTCGTTGAGCCCCGTTTTGATGGTGAAGTAGAACCCCGACAGAACTATCATCGGAACAGCGATGATTAGGATGCTGACGATTGGAACGCGAGTTACAGTACGAGTAATAGTGACCCAGAACCCATGTCCCGCGGCTTCGGGACTCTTCAGCGAGAACCTGGCAAGGAAAGGTATGGACAGGAAACCCACCTTGGGGCCGAGCAACGAGAGCACCGCGGGCAAAAGCGTGAGGGTGGCGGCCAGCGCGGCGACGACCGCCAGAATAGCGCCCAGTCCGAGGGACTGGAAGAAGGACACCGGGACAATGAGCATGCCAATGAGGGCGAGCACCACGGTGGTGCCGCTGAACAGCACAGTGCGGCCTGCCGTATCGCCCGCCCTTTCAACCGCTTCGCGTTTGCCCAGGCCCCGGCTCATCTCCTCCCTGAATCGGGACACGATGAGCAACGAGTAGTCGATACCCACCGCCAGGCCGATCATGGTAATCATCATGTTAACAAAGAAGATTAGATCGAAGGACTGACCGATAATCCCCACCGCCGCCAGCGCAATCACAATAGCGACAATGGCCAGCCCCAAAGGCAACAGGGTGGCTACAACCGCTCCAAACAGCGCCAGAAGGATTATCAGGGCTACAGGTATGCCGATCCGCTCGCCCTTTTCAAGGTCTTCGGCCCTCAGTTCGTTGTTCTCAAAGGCTACGCTGGCGTCTCCCCCAATGAGCACGCGAAAGTCGTCAGCCCCATTGGCTTCCTCAACGGCGTGAATGAGTTCCCCAACATTCTCCGTAGCCTCCTTGAAGTCGCCGGCCAGGATAAAGTTCATCAAGGTGGTCCTGCGGTCGGGGGACACCCGGATCTCATCGTTGTCCAGGTAGTTGTGCTGTCCTCCCAGGACTAAGTCTGGACCCAGGGCAACGATCCGGGCATGGACCGATTCGACCTGGGAGCGGAATTCAGGGTCGTCGACGGTCAGGGACTGCGATTGAACTATTACCAGTTCGGAAAGCGGCTTGGGTCCTCTCAGCCTTTCTTCCAGCATGGAGGAAGCCCGTTCAGATTCGTACCGGCCGGCAAGCGAGAACTCGGTGGTGGTAGCGCTTGGCAGCAAGGCGCGGATAAGCGCCAGGGCGATAACAATCAACACCAGCCAGATACCAATGGTTATTAACGGCCTTTGGGCGCAAACGCGGGCAAGCTTTCCGGTCAAGAGCCACTCCTCAATGGTGGGGCGGATATCTGACGAACGCTTTCAATTTTGATGGCGTATTGTACAACCGCGGCGAGTTTAACAAAAACGGCTGACTCCGAGCCCTAACAAGGGGAAGCGGCTTTTTCTAACTTGGAAAGAAACTTTCGAATAGAGATGCTCCGAGGATTCGAGCCGGAGTCAATCTTGTTTTCCTGTGAATACTAGCCACAAAACCAACCTGACCCGCGGCGTGAACAGTCTTGAACTTGTCCAGTTTGATCGACCAAAGCTGACTGTATTGCCTACTACCGAGCTCTTCCTAACATCTGCTCGGGAGGACATATAAATTCATAAAGGGGAGGGGTTCCAAAATGACTTGCCGGGAGGTTTGACCTCCCGGCAAGTTGCTTGGGCGTCCTACGGTCTCCCTTCGGCCTTGCGCCGCCGCCGCGCTACCAGGTACAGGCCGCCGCCGGTTGCCATCATCGTTACCCCTGCGATCATCATCAAGATCGGCCAGATCGGGGTATCTACCGATTCCTCCCGTACGGGTGTCGCCGGGTCATCCGGGACCTCAGGCTCCGACGCGGCGGAGACTTCTTCAACCAGACTGATTACCGGTGGCTTCGGCTCGGGCGTTTCCGTGACATCGGGGACAATCGTAGGCGTCGCCGTTGGGAGCCGCGTTGCCACCGGAGTAGGTTCCGGCGCCGGCTGGACTGTGGGCTGCGGCGTGGGCGTGGGCGTGGGCGTCGGGGTCTCGGCGGCGGGCTGCACCACCGACCCGAACGCTGCAGCGTCGGTGGCAGCGGCGAAGCAGTGAAGCCGGTACAGACCTCCGACGGTAAGGGTGATAGTACCTTGGTCATTGGCCTCCAGCGTGAACTCCACGTTCGACCACTCGCCAGCCGCGTCGCTGCGGGCGAAGACGTTGAACCCGCCCCGCCGGTGGGCCGCCAACACCTGGTTCACTCCGCCCAATTCGGCTGCGTTCAGCCTAAGTATGATTGTGGCCGGCTGGTCCAGTACCACGTCATGCTCCTGCCTACCCCAGTTGTCAAAGTATTCCACGCTGAGGGAAGCCCGGAGAGCGCCTTCGGGAATATCACTACCGCAGTTGCTCGAAGCTGAGTCCACCCTGACCTGGTAGGAGGATTCCCGGGAACCGGCAGGGAACGTGACCGCCGCAACGCCGTCCGGCGTTTCGATGGTGACCTCTGCATCAGGATTGACCTTGCCCACTGCCTGGGTTTGTGGGTTGTCGATAGGCACTTCTTGCATATCGGTCAAGTTGATGGTCACAACCATGGTGTCGCCGGCGCCCCGGCCGTCGGTAACGCCCACGACCACGGTGTAGCTGGACTTAGTTTCGAAGTCCAGCGGCAATTTGGTCATCAACTGGCCCCAGGCGCTATCAACGATGAAGGTTTGTCCGTCGAAAACATCCCCAAGGGAGTAGGTCAACACGTCGCCGTCCGGGTCTGTGGCAATCACCGGTGAACCGATGTAGGCCGCCCGCTCTGCGTGTTCCGGCACCGTACGCCTGGTGCTAACGCCCTCGACAAACACAGGAGCCCGGTTACCCGAGGTATCGGAGTCGACGATATTGCTGAGCGGGTCAATCTCGCTCTTTTCATCTTGATCGTCGTCGTCAGAATCGTCGTCGTCGTTGTTGTCAAAAGTCCTAACGAGGAGGTCGTCGTCCGTAATGCTCACCGTGGCGGTATTGCGGGCGCCCGCGATCACTTTGTTGGGAAGGTTGCCGAACCCAAGGTTCACGGTCTCATTGCTTCTATCGGATTCATGCAGCGCCCTGAACGTGAAGCTGCGATTGCTGTCCCCAGGAGATATGGACAGGGCGTTGTTGTTCAACCCGGTAACCTGGTAGTCCCCGTATTCCGCAGTTCCATTTGATGCTGTTATCGGGATTGAAAGGACCCGGTCGGCAGACTCAGACAGGGTGACCGTGATGCTCCGGGAACCACCCTCGGTTACGCGGTAGCTCGCCGACTGGTAGCTTACGGTTAACGTTGCCTGGAGGCTAACGGGGGTTACCGCCGTCCTGCCGTTCCCCGGTTCGGACCATGTACCGGTGCCTTCCTCGCTCCTCGCCTGCACCCTGGCCTGGTAGTTTGAATCGGGCGTCACGTTGCTGATGGTAGCGCCGGTCCCGGAGACTACGACATTATTGTTTAGCCAGTTCGCGGCGCCCTTTTTGCGGTACTGCACGTCGTATCCCGTAATGACCGACCCCCGGTTGGACGGCGCATTCCACGACACGCTCAGGGCGGTATGACCATTGGTTGAAGCGGGTCCTACCGTGGGGATTGCGGGTTTACCCGGCGGTTCGTTCACGTCGGTCACGGAGACGGTCACCGTTTTTGTGGCCGTGAGGCCCGACGGGTCAGTGGCGGTTACCGTAAAGGAGTAGCTGGGCTTGGTCTCATGGTCCAGAGGGTCCTTGGTCCGCAACTGGCCGGAGGTTGAGACGATGTTGAAGAAAGCGGCTTCGGTCCCGCTCTTGGAGTAGGTGAGCGTATCGTTGGCGTTCGGGTCGGTGGCGTCGACCGGTGCGCCGATGTTCCGGCCCGCCCGGGTATTTTCGGCCACGCTCCGAGCGCCGTTCTCGTTGGACGGGAAGACCGGCGCGGCGTTGCTCCCCGGCGCCACCCTCACCGGGTTGGCCGGCGCTAAATATGCGCTCTTGCCGGAGCCCTCTCCGTCGGTGTAGGAAGCGGTGACCTTCAGGTACTTGCCCACGTCACCCGCCAATGGCGTGTAGGTAGCCGACGTACCTCCGCTGATGTTGTTGAAGGTGCCGGTTGCGCTGCTGGCAATGGTCCACCGCCATGTAAGGGCGCCAGAGACGACGTCGGGGTCGGTCAGAGTAGCGGTTAGAGCGGTGCCTACTTGGGGTTGGACCGACGACAGCGTTACCTCGCCTGCTTCCTCCACGTTGGTGACGGAAATGGTCACCGGGACTTCTGCGACGGCGCTGGATGAATCGGTGACGGTTACGGTTACGGAATAGCTGGCCTTTCTCTCGTAGTCAAGGTCGTCCTTGGTCCGCAACTGGCCGGACGATCTGACAATACTGAAGGAGTCCCCATCGTCGCTGTCCAGCGAGTAGGTCAACGTGTCGCCGGTGGTGTCAGTGGCAGTAATTTGGGCTCCAATGTCCCTACCCCAGAGGGTATTCTCATCCACTGAACGGCTGACGGTTGCATCCGAGAACTGCGGAGCGCTGTTGGGCTCCGCCAGCACCGTGTCCGCCGTCACTGCGTCGGCGGTCTTGCCCGGACCCTGGGGATCTGTGTAGGTCACCGAGACCCGCAGGTACTTGTCTACGTCGGCGGCCACCGGCGTGTAGCTGGATGACGTGGCCCCGCTGATGGTGGCCCAATTGGTCTGCCCGTCTGAGGAATTCTCCCACTTCCAAGTTTCGCCGGAAACGGTTCCGTCGCGGTCGGCCAGCAATGCGGTCAGTTCTATATCAACCTCGGGCTGGTCAAAGGGTATGGCCAACGACCCCCATTCGTCCTCGTTGGTGACGCTAACGGTCACTGCCAGGGAACCGGTATCGGTCCCGTCGGACGCTTCGACAGTGACGTGGTACACGTTGTCCGTGTTCAGGTCACTTGGGCTTTCAAAGTTTGGCGAGGAGCTGAAGGTGAGCTCCCCGGTGTTGCTGATGGAAAAGTCGTCGCTGTCGTCTCCCGACTTCCCCCAGACAATAGTGCCGTTTTCAGGGTTGGTAGCCGCGTAGGGCCCCACAGCCACAATGTCGTTCTCTTTATAATTCCGGCTCGTCGGCCCCGACACTCCAGGCGCTTCATCCACGTTGGTCACGTTAATGGTGACGGTGATAGTGTCGAATTCATCGGACGGGTCAGTGGCGGTGACCACTACCGTGTACGTTTGCTTGACCTCGGAGTCAAGAGGCAGTTTGGTCTGCAACTGGCCTGTCGCTTGAACAATCCGGAACGATCCGGCATCGGTTCCACCCAGGCTGTAGGTCAGGGTGTCGTCGTCGGGATCCGTAGCCGTAAGGGGCGTGCCGATGCTCCGGCCCGCCGCCGTGTTTTCGGGCACGGTTCGGACGGCGGTGGCCGCCGTGAATTCCGGCGCGCTATTGGTCTGCGGCTCAACCTGGACCGCGTTGGCCGAGACTCCAATCGCGGTCTTACCCGAGCCCTGCGGGTCGGTGTAAGTGGCCGTGGCCTGCAGGAAATTGCCCACGTCGGCGGTGACCGGCGTGTAGGTTGCCCCACCGCCGACGTTGGAGTCTCCGCTGACCCACTCCCAGGTTACGCTGGAAGGGTCTCCATCGGGATCGTCCAGCGTCGCGGTCAGTTCCGTCCCCACCTGGGGCTGGAGCGACGACAGCGTCACCGAGCCATCCTCGTCCACGTTGTCCACGGTGATGGTCACCGTAATAGTGTCGCTCTTGTCCGACGGGTCGGTGGCAATGACGGTCACGCTGTAGGACGCAGTTTCCTCGAAGTTCAGCGCCGCCGTGGTCTGCAATTGCCCGCTGGCCTGCAGGATCTCAAAGGGGGCGGCGTCGTCCTCGAGGCTGTAGGTTAGCGTATCGATTTCGGCGTCGCTAGCGGTTACCGGAGTGCCGACGTTGGCCCCAATTTCGGCGTTCTCCCCCACCGAACGCGTGGCGGTTTCCTCTGAAAACACCGGCGCGCTGTTGATCGCCGCCGCTGCCTGTACGGGGCTGTACGAAACTACACTCGCGGTCTTGCCCGAGCCTTGCGGGTCGGTATAGGTCGCCGTCGCCCGCAGGTACATATTGAGGTCGGCAGTTACCGGCGTGTAAGTGGCCGGATCTGCCCCGCTGCTGACGTTGGTAAAGGGGCCGGAAGCGGTAGTGCTTTTCCCCCACTGCCAGGCGACGCTGGAAGGAACGCCGTCGGGGTCGGTAAGTGTGGCGGTCAGGGCCGTCCCCACTTGGGGTTGGAGTGACGACAGTTTCACGGTGCCGTACTCGTCCACGTTAGACACGGTGATGGTCACATCAATGATGTCCCTCGCGTTTGACGGGTCAGCGGCGGTAACCGTCACCTGGTATGAACTCCTGGATTCATAATCCAAGGGGTCCCCGGTCTGTAACTGACCGGACGCTGCGACGATTCCAAAAGAGTCCGCGTCTGCTCCGCCAAGCGTGTAGGTCAGCGTATCGCTGTTAGCGTCACTGGCGGTGACCGGGGTTCCGAAGCTGGTTTCAGTTGCCGTGTTTTCCGAAACCGTCCGGGCGGCGGTCCTCTCAGAGAAGACCGGGGCCGAGTTGTTCCCCGCGGGGGCTGCCTGCACGGGGTTGTCAAATACTCCATTCGCGCTCTTGCTGCCGCCTTGAGGGTCCTCATATGTAGCCCACGCGCGCAGGTAATAGCCCACGTCGGCGGCTACCGGCGTATAGCTCGCGTGGTCCACCCCGCTGCTGACGTTGGTCCAGCTGCCGGTTGGGGAGGTTGCCCGTGCCCATTGCCACACAAGCCGTGTGGGGTCGCCGTCGGGATCGGTCAGCTCGGCGGTCACCTCAGTCCCTACCTGGGGCTGGACCGTTGACAGCGTCACCGAACCCGGTTCTTCCACGTTGGTCACTTCTATGATCACGGTTATGACGTCGGTTGCGCCCCATGTGTCGGTGGCGGTGACCGTCACCTCGTAGGATCTCCTGTCCTCGTAGTCCAGGAGCGTATCGGTCCGCAACTGCCCGGACGATTCGATAATGCTGAAGGATGCCGCGTCGGTCCCGGCAAGCGTGTAGGTCAGCGTGTCGGCGTCGGTGGCGGTGACCGGGGCGCCGATGGTGGCGCCTATTGAAGCATCCTCTGCTACCGAACGCGTTGCAGTGGTTTCAGAAAAGGCCGGCGCGCTGTTCGTCGGATCGGCTGACACCGCGACAGCGCTCTTGTTGACGCCATGCCCATCGGTGTAGGTCGCGGTGGCCTGCAGGTAGTTGCCCAGATCGACGGCCACCGGCGTGTAGCTGGCGGATGTTGCGTCCGTGATATCGACAAATGTGCCCCCTGACGTAGCGCTTGAAGCCCACTGCCAGGTTAGGCTGGTAACGCTCCCGTCCGGGTCGGTCAGACTGGCGGTGAACGCGGTCCCGGTCAGGGGTTGGGCCGATGACAGAGTCACGGTGCCCGGCTCCTCAACGTTCGACAGGTTGATGGTGACCGTGATGGTGGCATCCACGGTAGTGTCGACTTCGCCGTTGGCGTCCTTGCCGTCATGGACTGACACAGTGACCGTGTACGTCTCCTTGTCCTCGTAGTCCAGCGCGCCTTTGGTCTGCAATTGGCCGGAGGAAGTGACAATGTCGAAGGAGTCGGCATCGGCGCCGCCAAGAGAGTAGGTCAGCGTGTCGCCATTATCCATGTCAGTAGCGGCTACCGAGTCACCGATGCTCTCGCCCGCGGCGGTGTTTTCCTCCACCGACCGGGTGGCTGTGGACCCTGAGAACTGAGGCTCGTTATTCGCCAGCGGCGCCGCTTGAACTGGATTGGCCGAGACTTTCATCGCCGTCTTGCCCGAGTCTTGAGGGTCGGTGTAGGAAGCCGTGGCCTGCAGGTACTTGCCCAAGTCGGCGGCGACCGGCGTGTAGCTGGTTACGGTGCTGATATTGGTAAATGTGCCGGTGGCGGTGGCGCCCCGGGCCCACTGCCAGGTCACGCTGGAAACGTTTCCGTCGGGGTCTTCCAGCGTGGCGGTCAACGCCGTACCAACCTGGGGTGGGTCCGGCGCCAATGTCACCGTGCCTACCTCGTCCAAGTTAATCACGGTTATGGTGACCGCGATGCTGCCGGCGGCGGCGGAAGGGTCGGTAGCGGTGACCGTCACTTCGTAGGAATGGTCGGTCTCATAGTCCAGCACAGTTTTGGTCTGCAACTGCCCGGACGTTTCGACAAGATCGAACAATCCTACGTCGTCACCGCCCAGAGTGTAGGTCAGGGTGTCGGTGTCAGCGTCGTCGGCGGTAACCGGGGTGCCGACGTTGGCTCCGATCTCCGCGTTCTCATCCACGGAGCGCGAGGCGGTCTCCGCCGTGAATGCCGGTGAGTTATTTGTCGCCGCCGCCGCCTGCACCGCATTGGCGGATACTCCACTCGCACTCTTGCTGGCGCCCTGCGGGTCGGTGTAGGAGGCCGTGGCCCGCAGGTAATCGTCCACGTCGGCGGCTACGGGCGTGTAAGCGTCCGCCGTGCTGATATTGGACCAGGAGCCGTTGCCGTCACCCCGGGCCCACTGCCAGGTTACGCCGGAAACGTCTCCGTCAGGGTCGGTCAATGTGGCGGTCAGCTCGGTCCCAACCTGGGGTTGGACCGATGACAGAGTCACCGTACCATCCTCTTCCACATTGATCACGGTGATCGTCACGGTGATCGTAGCGGTTGCCCCGGAAGGGTCGGTGGCGGTGACCGTCACATCGTAGGCGCTCCTCTTTTCATAGTCCAGATCGACTTTGGTCTGCAACTGGCCGGACGTGTCCACAATGCGGAAGGAGGCCGCGTCGGTCCCGTCAAGAGTGTATTCCAGCGTGTCGGCGTCGGTGGCGATCACCGGGGTACCGACGTCGTCACCGATTGCGGCGTCCTCTGGAACCGAACGGTCGGCGGCGTTCGAGGAGAAGATCGGTGCGCCGTTCGTCGGATTGGCCGCCATTGCATCCGCACTCTTGCCCGAATCTTCCGGGTCGGTGTAGGTTGCGGTGACCCGCAGGTACCTACCCAGGTCGCCATCCACCGGGGTATAGCTGGATGTCGTTACTGTGCTGGTGGCTCCGGTAACGGCGGTCCAGCCGGTGAGTCCATCCGCGGAACTCTCCCATAACCACGTTGTGCCGCTTACGGTACCGTCCAGGTCGGAGAGGGTGGCGGTCAGCGCCGTACCGGTCTGGGGCCGGTCCGATGACAGCGTCACCGTGCCATCTTCGTCCACGTTGGTGACGGTGATCGTCACGACCAAGGAGCCGGTGTTGCTTCCGTCTGAAGCTTGCACGGTAACCTGGTACACGTTGTCCCCGTCGTTATCCGTCGGGGTCTCGTAATCGGGCGGAGTTCTGAAGGCCAATGACCCATTGGAGCTGGGGAGGAATTTGTCTTTGTCGTCCCCGTCCCAGGACCAGGTGATGCTCCCGGTTTCAGGGTCGAACGCTTCGTAGGCGGTTATCTCCCCTTCCCCGTTTTCATCATAGTCTATGCTGTCGGGCCCCTTGACCTCCGGAGTTTCGTCCACGCCATTCACGGTGATGGTGACCGTGATGGTGTCATCCGTCGCGGAATCGGAGACGCCGTAGTCGTCTTTGCTGTCTCGCACCGGTACGACGACGGTGTAGCTGGACTTGGTTTCATAGTCCAGCGTGGTTTCTGTCGCAACCTTAATTTGGCCGCTGGTGGAATCGATTTCAAACGCAGCCGCGTCGTCGCCTTTCAGTCCATAGGTGAGCGTGTCACCATTGTCGGTGTCGGTAGCCGTCACCGGCGCGCCGACGGCCCCACCCTCAACCGTATCTTCGTCAACCGCACGGGTGGTGGTTTCATCGGAGAACTGCGGGGCAGCGTTGGTCACCGGGCGCGCCTGCACCGCGTTGGCCGACACGGCTTCAGCGCTCTTGCCGGAACCTTCCGGGTCGGTGTAGGTCGCGGTGGCC
This sequence comes from Dehalococcoidia bacterium, assembly GCA_965226825.1. Lineage (GTDB taxonomy): Bacteria > Chloroflexota > Dehalococcoidia > Lucifugimonadales > UBA3495 > Io17-Chloro-G2. The sequence continues at coordinate 535,131 of CBDDED010000003.1, read as the reverse complement.
CGCAGGGATTGGTCCAAGTCAGTGGAAACCGGTGTATGTCTCGATGCCGTTACTGTGCTCGTGGCTCCGCTGACGGTCGTCCAGCCGGTGTTTCCATCCGCAGAACTCTCCCATACCCACGTTGTGCCGCTTACCGTTCCGTCTGGGTCCGTCAGAGTGGCGGTAAGCGCTGTCCCGACCTGGGGCTGGGCCGGCGCCAGCGTGACCGTCCCGTCTTCGTCAAGGTTGATAACGGTGATCGTCACGTCAATAATGTCGTCCGTGTCCGTGTTCGCGGCGTCGTAGGCATCCTTGCTGTCTCGCACCGATACGACGACGGAGTAGCTGGACTCGGTTTCAAAGTCCAGCGTGGTTCCTGTCGCCAGCTTAATCTGGCCACTGGTGGAATCGATTTCAAACTCTGCCGCGTCGTCGCCTTCCAGCCCGTAGGTGAGCGTGTCGCCATTGTCGGTGTCGGTGGCGGTCACCGGCGCGCCGACGTTCCCGCCCCCAACAGTATCTTCGTCAACAGCACGGGTGGCTGTTGGGGCGGGGAACTCCGGCGCCGAGTTCGTTACCGGCCGCGCCTGCACTGGGTTGCCGGACACCGCTTCAGCATTCTTGCCGGAACCTTGCGGGTCGGTGTAGGTTGCGGTGGCCCGCAGGTACTTTTCGAAGTCGGCATCCACCGGCGTATAGCTCGATGTCGTTACTGTGCTGGTGGCTCCGGTGACGGCAGTCCAGCCGGTGGTTCCATCCGCGGAACTCTCCCATACCCACGTTGTGCCGCTTACCGTCCCGTCGGGGTCCGTCAGCGTGGCGGTAAGCGCAGTTCCGACCTGGGGCTGGGTCGACGAAAGTGTCACCGCTCCATCTTCGTCCACGTTGATGACGGTGATGGTCACGCCGATGGTGTCGTCCATAAGCGAGTCCGGATCGCCGAAGTCGTCCTTGCTGTCGCGAACCGATACGGTGACGGAGTAGCTGGACTTGGTGTCATAGTCCAGCGTGGTGCCTGTCGCCACTTTGATCTGGCCACTGGTGGAATCGATTTCAAACGCTGACGCGTCGGCGCCTTCCAGTCCATAGGTGAGCGTGTCGCCATTGTCGGTGTCGGTGGCCGTCACCGGCGCGCCGACGTTCCCGCCCACAACCGTACCTTCGTCAACCTCACGGTTGGTTGTTCCTGCAGAGAACTGCGGGGCAGCATTGGTTACCGGGCGCGCCTGCACTGCGTTGGCGGACACGGCTTCAGCATTCTTGCCCGAACCTTCCGGGTCGGTGTAGGTCGCGGTGGCCCGCAGGTACCTGTCCAAGTCGGCATCCACCGGCGTATAGCTCGACGTCGTTACTGTGCTGGTGGCTCCGGTGACGGCAGTCCAGCCGGTGTTTCCGTCCGCGGAGCTCTCCCATACCCACGTTGTGCCGCTTACCGCACCATCCAGGTCGGAGAGGGTGGCGGTAAGTGCCGTGCCGACCTGGGGCTGGGGCGGTGCCAGCGTCACCGTCCCGTCTTCGTCCTCGTTGGTGACGGTGATCGTCACTTCAATGGAGTCATCCATTGTCGTGTCCGGATTGCCGTCGGAATCCTTGCTGTCGCGAACCGACACGGTGACGGAGTAGCTGGACTTGGTTTCATGATCCAGCGCTGCATCGGTCAGCAACTGGCCCGTCGATGTATCGATGTCGAAGGACGACGCGTCAGTGCCCCCAAGGGCGTATTCCAGCGCGTCGCGGTCCGGGTCCGTGGCAGTCACCGGGTCGCCCACATTCTCAGCCGCTGCCATGTTCTCAATGATGGAACGGGTAGTCGTCTCATCCGCGAACGCGGGTTGTTCATTCGCTTCATCCACGTCAATGACGGTAACCGTCACGTTAAAAAAAGTCTTGGGGCGTCCTTGCCCCTGGGGCGGATTGCCATCGTAGGCCGTAATGCTGAAGGAGTACTCGTTATCCCCTCCCTCCTTGTAATCGGGCGGGTCGTTGAAGACCAACACTCCGTGATCATCGATGTCGAAAAAGTCGCCATCCCCGCCACCAGGTTCAACGGAGACTATCCAGCTATGTGTAGCGCGATCATCCGGGACGGTGGCGGTGTAGGTGGCCACTCGCCAGGTACCGCCCTCCGGATAACTTATCCTGCTAGGCCCGACAACAACCGGGTTCAATCTGCCGCCCTGGAGCCTGATGGTCATCGTGACGGTGTCGGTGGCGCCGGATTCATCAGAAGCCTTTAATGTCACCGTGAACGGGGCTGTGTCAGCGTTGTTCAGGGAGGTCTTTGTAACCAGGTAGCCGTTCGATGCCACCATGCCAAAGGAATCGGCATCGGCCCCCTCCAACGAATACCGTATCTCGTCTTGCCGGTCGGGGTCGGTGGCTCTCGCCGGATTGTAGATTTCGGTGCCGACCGCAGCGCTCCTACTGACCGATACGCAATAATCCGTATCAATATCCTGTGGGCAGGTATAAGTAGTGGAATTGGTCTCAGGGAACGCCGGCGCGTTGTTGGAAGCCGGCTCCAACCGCACCCACCTGAACGATACTGCCTCCGCGGTTTTGCCGGAACCATTCCCGTCGGTGTAGGAGGCTGTAGCCCACAGGTATTTGCGGTTATCGGCAGCAACCGGCGTGTAGCTGGCTGATGTGGCTGTGGCGATAGGGGTAGGGGTGGCGCTTTTGGAGCTGGACCGGGACCACTGCCACGTCACGCCGGAAATGTCGCCATCTGGGTCGGTCAGGGTGGCCGCTAACTCGGTGTCGACCTGTGGCTGCTTCCACGACAAGGACACCGTTCCTGGTTCATCCACATCGTTGACATTGATGGTCACGGTGATTTTGTCTCTGGCTCCGGACGGGTCGGTGGCAATTACCTTCACCGTGTAAACGCTTTGGTCCTCGTAGTCCACCTCGGCGCCGGTCTTCAGCTGGCCGGTCGATTTGACGATGGTGAAATGCGATGTGCCCGCGTTCTCCAGGGAGTAGGTCAGCGGGTCGTCGTCGGCATCAGTGGCCGTTACCGGACCGACAATGTTCTGGAGCCAAGGGGTGTTCTCGTCCACGTCGCGAGTGGTTTCATCTGACGCGAACGCCGGCGAGTTGTTAGACTGGGCGAATACTGCATCCTGCGGAGAAAAGGTAGTCGAGAGGGCTGCAAACAGGCCGACAAGGGCGGCCAACCCCAGCATTCCGATGGTTCCGATGAGCGTCCTATGACGCATACCCCTCTCCCTCACACACCCGTGGTGGACCAACTAGGGACAATCAGCCCCACGGACCGGCGGCAGCGCCGGGCCTGGGGAGGTTTGCTATCAACAGTGGGTGGGCGCCTCCCCGCGTCTTCTACCACCGCCGCGCCCAATTCGTATTTCCAACGGGGAACCGGCCCGCCACACACTGTCGCCAAGCCATCGCGCCTCGCCCCAGTGCGGGTCGGAAATCGGCCGGGTATCCAACAGCCACCGCCGAATTTTTGGCCGGGCCGGCCCCGGTGTATTGGAGTGCAGCGCCAATTTTGGTCAGTCCTGGGGCGGCCTGCATCAGTCGCTGCCAGTAGCCTTTACCCGTCGGATGACATCCGGCGTGGCCCGACGATTATGTTAATCCCAGCATCAGCCAGGCTCGGTGGGAGACAATGCTGGCGCCCACGGTTTCACGTCTCCATTGCTTAAGACGGCGTGGAGACATTTGCCACCCATGCCTATCCGGCCAGTCAAGCAAACATAACACTCCACCTTCCCAACCTGCTTCGTATTTGCTCTGCCACTTTTGAGCATTTTCATACGTTGACCGCTGACGCAGGCGACGCGGCAGCTTGAACGGCATCACCGCGGAGCGCTGGTTAGGAATCTGACGGTCCGGCTGTGAAAATCTGGAGGTGGCGCTGCCATTCCGGACCGGCCGCCTCGAGGAGGTACCCCAGGGTCCCAGTGCGCTGAAGGGTTCGATCACCGATGAACTGTCGATTGACGCCGGGAACACCAAGAGCATCCGCAGCAATGCGTATCCGCGCGTCTCAACAGGGTTGAGGGGCCGTGGCAAAGGATTTCCCTAGTTCTGAGGACTCGCCGCTTGAATTCAGAATCCCTGGAGGAGGACAAAATCACCGGGCGCATTGTGCAACGAAGAGGTGCGATGCTTGAATCAGCAAGATGGGCGGAAGCTTTTGGCGCGCCAGGTGTCGCAGGGCCAGAAGCCATTCCTGTAAATGGATTGGGCGTGCCAAGGGAATAAGAGCCGTCTACTGGCATCGCCGCTGGAATTCACTCCGGTTGTTCCGCGCCGCGGCACCCGGCCAGGCACTTGGGAGTAAGACTGGAAGATTTGCCGGAGGCGCAGCGAGATCGAGCGGTTGTTACGGCGGCTGAACGCTTCCTCGGGTCTGCTCTCGCTTTGAGAAGCTCGGCACGCTCTTCCTCGGAATAGCCCTGCGCCTATTTTCGGCGCGCCAGGTTAATGGGGAGTGACCCTAGTCGCGGAGGTTAGGCATGACCCGTTCACTGAGAAGCTTCAGCGACGCCACGGTCTTTTCGTGGGACATGAGGCCACGGTTGGTGAGCATAAGGTTGCGGATTCCCGCGTCGCGCATTTGGGCCAACTGTTCTGCCACCCGTTCCGGCCCTCCGATCACATTTTCAGAGGCGTCCGGGTCCGGCGTGGCGGCATATCCCTCGGGGCCCATTGGCGGGGCCTGACGTTCCATAGCGTACTCAGCCGGATTCCAGCGGGTCCGGTACTCCTGCATTTTGGAGTAAGCCGTGTGCTGGGCGGGGAGAAATTCGTTCATGGCCTGCTCGTCCGTCTCGGACAGGTGCATCTCCCGCCAGACCCAAATCTGGTCAAGATTGTTCTCAATGGCCGGTCCGTCAAACCCGGCCTCCTCCATGGTGTCCCGGTACAACCGGATGCTGGCGGCCGTGGCGTTGGTCGAACGGCCCCGCAGCAGGATGGGGCGGCCCAAGCGGGCCATCGCCTTGATAGATTCATCGTTGAGGCAGGCTCGGGCCAGCCGGGGATGAGGCTTCTGATAGGGCCGGGGCCGCACCGATGGAAACGAGGCCTGATAGTGCTTGCCCTTGAATTCCACGTTGTCGGTGGTCCACGCCTTGACCAATAGCTCCTCGGCTTCTTCCATCTGCTCCAGACCCAGGTCTGGGTTGGACCCAAAACCGATGTACTCGTAGGCGTTGTAGTTGGAGCCCTTCGCCGTTCCTACGATCAAGCGTCCCTGGCAAAGGTTGTCCAACAACGCGGTCTGGATGGCTACCCGCACCGGGTTATGCAGTGGGAGTTCCAGGATTCCAAACCCGAGTTCAATGGTTTTGGTCTTGACCGCCAGGGCGCCGGCGAAGACCAATGGGTCGCCATACACACACTCGCCAGTGAAATAATGCTCGGCCAGCCAAATGGCGTCGAACCCCAGCTGTTCGACCAACTCGGCCTCCGACAGGCACTCCTGAATGGCCTCCTCGTCATGGGAGTCGTCGAACTTCATGGGATAGAAAAAATGACCGAAGCGCATCCTGCCCCTCCAGCCGTTGTAGGGCGTTCGGCCCACGGCTTGGATTTCTCGTACTGTGGGGCGAGTATATAGTCGGCTCTATGGGGATTCAACCGAGCTCGACGCTGCATGACTTACTCCCACGGAATTGCCCATGGGCTGCTGCCGCAACCCCTTGGGCCGCCCCTAGAAACTCGGACGGAAACCCCGATTCTCTCCAAGCTGCCGTTTTCTCAACATCGAATATCGATGTAATAGTAGGTTTTTGAAACGTATTACATATATTATCATGCTGTTCAAGTCTGTAATACGCCTGAATGGCGTAGCGCGAAACCCGGCCAATGGCTTTCCGGCTAGACTTCTAGCAGTCCGTCTGCCGGATCAAACCACCCTAGACGCCAGAACGCCGGTCAGACGGCGAATTTGGGTCAAAATCTGATCACCGGTCTGCACACTTTATATATCCAGGGATACTTTCGCGGTTGCTCGGTCAAGGATGCTCGGCGCAGGCGGTCCCACATAAACTTAGTGTGCGTGGTCAGGCTGCGGGCTAGGCTGCGAAGTGAGATTATCTGTCAAAAGAATGTTCTTAACCGGGTAGCGCCTGCCGAGCGGGTAAATCCATCTCTGGCTATTCCAAAGGCACCCGAAGCCCAACAATCGCTTCAACCCGACGGTTGCGATGCCCGCAGATTGGCAACTAATACGTGCTTGCGGCGACCGAGTTATGTCAACCGATATGGTCCAAGTTGAACACGGGGGCAAACGTTGATCGTGGCCCTAGAAGTCTGGCCGGAAAGCCATTGGCCGGGTTTCGCGCTACGCCATTCAGGCGTATTACAGGCTTAGACAGCATTATAGTATATGTAATGCGTTTCAAAAACCTACTATTACATCGATATTCGATGTTGAGAAAACGGCAGCTTGGAGAGAATCGGGGTTTCCGTCCGAGTTTCTAGGCACGGGTTTGGCCGGGGGAGATTCCGATAATCCTGGCGGCTTTAATTTAGGTAGCTCTCGCCTGTTGATCGCAATTGGGGACGAAACGACCGCGTTATATCGGAACCGATCAGCGACGCTCGTGGAATTGGGATGGCAATTCCAACCGCAGCAAGTTTACACGTCCTGCCGGCGAGTGACCTCGACGCGGGCAGGAATTTCGAACAACGGCCTAGCGGGCGCAGTTTGCAAAATTGGCTAAATAGCCATATTGTTGTATGAGGCCGAAGTGGCGGAATGGTAGACGCGCCGGTCTCAAAAACCGGTGGGGGTGACTCCGTGTCGGTTCGAATCCGACCTTCGGCACCACTTAGAAACTATCTCAAAAGTCCCGTCTCCCGCCACGCGAGAAGGTTAGGATGAGGGGAATTGTATCTGTCACCCTCACCGCAATTCTCTCCCATACTGGGAGAGGAGGACAGGGTAGGTGTTTTGAGATAGTTTCTTAATCACACGCAGCCATCCAACTAGGTCCGATTTCCCCACAATCCCCCTCTAACTTTGGTGCCGTCTTAACATGACCTGTCCGTCATCGTCTTCCCCTAGCCAAGGTGCAACTGTGGGAAAAGGAGACGGACAACATGGCAGTGTTGACGGCGCTGGCGGTAAAGAATCTCAAGAAGCCTGGACGGCACGGAGACAGCGGAGGGCTCTATCTATAGATTGCTCCCAATGGCGGCAAGCGGCGAGCCTTGGGACTTGGCGGGTATCCGTCTGTATCACTCGCAGAGGCGCGGGGCCGGGCGGTTGTCAATAAAGCAGCGGTCAGGGAAGGGCGCGACCCGGATACTTCGCATAAGGGTATAAAGCGCAGCGCAAGCGCCAACGCCGAACTTGCCGATGCTACGCCAACTTTTCTGAAAGCGGCCGGCATGGTTCACGCTTTGAATGCGGCCAAGTGGGACAATTCCAAGACAACATCCAATTGGTGGCAGCGGGCTGAAAGGTATGTGTTCCCCTCTATTGGAGACGTGCCCCTGGACCGGACCTCTCCGCCAAGAAATCCCGCTCCACATTCAGCTGGCCGATCTCCTGGTGCAACCTGCGGAACAGTGTGGCGTCGCTCCTGGCCCTCCGCTCCTGACCGTCGCCGAAGACGCCAGAGGCGCCACCCACAAGGGGCGTTTTCCCAAGTTTGAATCTGCCCGGGGTGGACTTCGTATCGGCCCACCGGGCCACCGTCTCCTCGCCCTTCATCGCCTCCAAAGCCACCTTAGCCTTGAAGGCCGGACTGTGCTTCCTCCGTCCTTTGGACATTTCCCACTCCTCTTTGGCAGCAACCGCTGCCCTCAGTTTAGGAGCAGGACTTTCGCTTAGCTACCTGTCTAATTTCCCGGGTCCACCTCAGACGGATCTGCTCCCCGGAAACTGGTCCAGTGGAAATGCGAGTTTTGTGGGATTATCTAAACTGACCGGAGGAGGAAGCTAGTCCAATCATATCTGGACCTCCCACCGAAAAGTTCGCAATTCGGTCTGCCCCGGCCCACCAACGCGCACCGTAGACAGAACCATTTTTGAACTGAGGCAGGGGGCCTGTGAACTCACCAAGCCCCTCGACTCGGCGATAGTGATGCCTTAGCCTGAACCACGCTAGGATCGTGGCAGTCGCCCACCGGAGCCAGGGCATTCACTCCCTCGTCGGACGACACGAGATACAAGGATCTTTGGGCGATCAGGGTGGCGCCGTCCTCGCAACAGCGGCTGGCCTGGGCCCGTCTCCTCCGCTCGGCTTTCGCCGATGAGGAGCGGGGTCATTCGACACTCCCCGAACTTCTGCTATCCGGCCGGCAGGGGTCGGGCCTGGCGGCCGGGGCCGCCGGCGCCCTCGCGCACGTCCTTGGCCGTCGCCTCGTCGACGCCCCTGGGCCAACGGCGCTTGAGCGGGTCGCTAACCGTGAAAGTGAATCTGCCCACGCCCTCGACGCCCGTCTCAATGGTGTCGCCATCCTGCATCGCGCCGAGGCCCTGGTGGTTGGTGCCCATGAAGAGCACGTCGCCGGGGCTGATCTCCTCGATAGCCGTCACGTACTCGATCGATTCGGCGATGGAGTGGGCGAGGTCGTCGGTGTTGTAGTTAACGCGCAGCTCGCCGTCGACGCTCAAGGTGACCTGCAACTTCTCCGGGTCCGCGATTTCGTCCTTGGTCACAATGCAGGGACCAAGGGGACAGAAGGTGGGGTGCGACTTGTGCTCCGAGATGGGCAGCGTGTTGGGCACTCGGCCGCCACCAGTTGCCGGCATTCGCGCCGAAACGTCCACGCCAGCCGTGTAGCCGAAGACGTAGTCCATGGCCTCCGACGCCGGGATGTCCTTGCCGCCCTTGCTGAAGACCAACACTAGCTCCGCCTCATGGTGGAAAATGTTGGCGTCTACATCAGGGAGGACCACGGTGCCGCCCGGGCCCAGAATGCTGTGAATCCTCTTGATGAAGCCCCACATTGGTGAAGGCTCCCGTGCACCGAATTCGCGGTAGTTGCCGCCCATACAGAGGATCTTGCTGGGGTGCGGCAGCGGCGATTGCAGTTGCGCGCCGGCGACCGGCGAACCCTCGGCGGCGCGGGCCTCAAGTTGGGACTTCAGGTCGTCGTAGTTGGTGACTAGATGGACAATTGCGGTCTGGCCTCCGCCGGGGCAGAGGTCACCTATGTCTATAACGCCCGCATCGGCCAGAATGCCCGGCTGGTTGTCTTTGTACATCACGAACTTCATTGACTCCTCCTTGTTGCCCTGTGATTTTCCGATTGGCCTTTGACATAATTGTACCGTGAGGTGGGCCAACCCAGTGGAGCGAGCGCCCAAGGAGGGAGGGATCTCCCTCAGCAGCTCGTCACTCAACTTGCCGTTGAAACTCCCTGTATAGCCGTTCTCCCGGGTGACCCGGGTTCGATGTGCAGCGTCCAGGCTCCCGCTCTCCCAAGCCAATCACGCACGGCCCTGGCCGTGAACTCCGGTCCACCAGACTGGACTCAAACCTGGTATCGATGTCCGCCACTGGTTAGAAGGCCAGAATTACTTGGGCCAATCAAGTGTGAGCAGCCGAAACCACCCACGTGCCCATGGCCCGGGGGTTCCTCTTCTTGGTGGTCATCATGGAGTGGCCCATCCGGTAAGTTTTGGCCTGGCCATAGTCCACTGCCCCGGAGGCCGGCCGTTATTTGACACAGGGACAGCGCACAGAATGGCCGTATTGGCTCGCCATCACCGCCGGTTCACCCAAGTTTACCTCGGGAATACCTCCCGGCAACCCCTTTGGGATACCCTATTAGCAAGCAAGCCGTCACCGACCGGCCAGTCGCCGCCCCTCGTCCAGCCCCCGCGTCGTCGTCTCCGGTGACGTGATGATGATGTTGAACCCCTGCTCCAGACGCATCGGCACTTCGTCCGCGGTGGCCCCGGTGGTGCACGGCACTCCCGCATCCTTACATGTCTCCAGGATGCGTAGCAGGTTGGCCTGCACGTCCGGGTGCCCTGCATTTCCCTTGTGCCCCATCGCCACCGACATATCCCCAGGACCGGCCCAGATTGCTCCAATGCCCTTCACCTCTCGCAGTATGTCCTTCAGGTTTTCAACGCCGTGCGGCTCCTCGATAATCCCCATCAGGAGCATATTCCCATCAGGGTCCAGCGGCCAAAGGTCCGCCGCGTCGTAATACTCTTCCGGCGCCAAGCCCCAGTAGCGCGGTGCGCCCCGGGACCACCAGCCTCGCTCCCCCTGGGGTTCAAAATCAGCCGACCCTAGCACCTGCGGGTAACGGGCGGCCACCACAGCCGCCTGTGCATCCTCTACAGTGTTCAGGTGCGGCAGAACCAGCCCGTAAACTCCCGTATCCACCGCCTGCTTCAACACCCACTGGTTCCGCTCCCGCACGTTGGGCGGCACCCGCACCATGGGGACCGGGTCGGCCTGCACCGACCCGCTCTCCGCAATCCTCTTTCGCGACAGCAAGAACTGTAGGGACATCCGCAGCTTGTCAAAACTGAAGTCCCGATGCTCCATCTCGATGATGGTCATGTCGTAGTCCGAATCCGCAACGAACGCCAGGTCTCCAAGCTCCCGTTCCACACAAGTCCCGAGCAGAACACCGGCTTGCCCTGCTCCAGCAACTCGATAACCTTGTTATACCGCACCATGCTCTCCTCCTCTCGTTTGAGGGGTTTTACCACCCGGATAGCGCCGCACCAGGATCGTCTCTGGCCAGTTTAATCCCGTCCCTAAAACTCCCGCAAACTCCGAAAATAGACTGCAGGAGCGGCCAAAAACACCGCACCGCGGGGGATCATCCCGAGAAACTCGGCCGTCTTGGATGAATCTCGGTCACAGGACCGAAATTCACTTCGATTCCGGCAGCGTGGACCGTCTCGTCACGGTCAAGCATCTGACGGACTCCGCCAAATATGCTCCTCGCGTTTTTGTCAGTCGCTCGTAGTGATGCCCGTAACCCGGCGACTAGCTTTGTAGGTCAGCACATGGGCGTCTTTGCCCAGGCTGGCCTTCCAGTGCAGTGGCGATTCAGCAGCCGACAGTGACAGACCTTACTGGGAGGTGGACAAGCAGGGCCGCCAGCCCTTCACCCTCTGCGCCATCACTACTAGGGCTTCCTGGCCGCGAATTTGATGTGCACTACTATGGTCGGATATGCGGTAAAGAGTCATCCGAGTGCTGCGTCATGTGCACGACCACACGCAGAATTGCGCCCGCCGTCCGAACGCCGCTCTTTCAACCAAATGTACACAAATTCCCCGTCTCCTAAGTGGCAGGGCTCTCACTTAGTTCCGCATCAATCCTGTCCAACTAACGGGGTCCACCTCACTTTTGTCACCCTTGGGCCCATACCTCGAATGAAAATTCAGACGATTCTCCCGGATGGGAATATGGACTATGATGCCCAGGTAGTAATTGACGCTGCGCACATAATGGTGGTGGCGCACAGCCTCATCTCGATTGACAATCTGGAAACCCTGCGGAATGTCGTTGGGAAAGTTGTTCGTGGCATTGTAGACGCATTTGGCCACATAGAGAGCCGGGGATACCGCGTTGAGGTAACATCGGAGGTTGACTCGGCTGGAGACAGATGGCAGGTATTTCCAATTGAAATGGGAGCCATTCGAGCAACAAAGAAAGAACGCCCGTTAGCACCTGCCGAATTGTTCGCATTGCTTTTCGCTGGAGGCCGGGCTCTTGGCAACGACGCGGGCTTTAAATTGTCGCAGTTGCGTGTTGTTTTGGGAGATATAAGAGAAGCAATTCGGTCTATCCACCATAGCCCCTTCTTTTGCTATCGTGCAATTGAATGTATCAGACGATGTTATGTTGATCTTAATTCACCGGTTAAAGATGACACTAGGAAGGCTTCTTGGGAGCGGATGCGAGAGGAGCTGTGCATTAGGCGATAATGGATAGATGACATTGAAATGGCGAGTATTCTTGAACGGCATGGTGGTCACAGGGGGGCAACGGAATAAGAGCGAAGTGTGTTGATGGTCAGCTCGTGTAGAGTCACCGATAGATTTGTCATGTGAGCGCGACCGGGGTTTAAACCACTGTAGGAAAGTGTGCTTGGTTGGCCGGAAGATTGACGACGTTAGGCAATATTCCTCGTCGAAATCATAAGCAACTCAGATGATCAATGAGGGACTGATAGTCAGTCATACCAGAAATGACCGTGCTGAGAAGCAAGGTTCAGGGAACTGAGAGGGGAAGTGGCTGTCACCAGTGAAAATTATCCTGCTATTTCAAACGTGATTGACTTCTAGCTCATAGGACAATCGAATTTGGGAATTGCCCGGCTCGGTTGAGTTCCGGTTCGTCATTCCGGCGGATGCCTGAATCCAGGAATTCCCGGCGTATGCTGACTTTCCCCTGGCCAAGCTACCTGAATTCCCGCGAAGACGGGAATGATAAAATATGGGCCAGTAGGTTTTGACACAGCTTCTCGCTGCCTTCGGTGCAACTCTCCCTCTAAAAGGGGGAGAGTACCAATTCCTTATTAAGGAGGCCCCATGACTACAGGAACCACCAAAGCAGTAGACCGTTTCGTCCGGGTCGGCGACCTCAACCTACACTACCTGGAGTGGGGCGAGGCCGGCGCGCCGCCGGTCATCATGGTCCACGGCCTAACCGGCAACGCCCACGCCTTCGACAATCTGGCCCCCCACTTCGCGCTCCGCTACCACGTCATATCCATGGATGTCCGCGGTCGTGGCGACAGCGATTGGGCGGCCGACGCCAACTACTCCAACGAAGCCTACGTCGCTGACCTGGAAGGGCTGCGACAGGCCCTGGGTTTCGAGCGTATGTCGCTGGTCGGCACCTCCATGGGTGGCCGCATCTCCCTGACCTACGCCGGGACCTATCCCGACCGGGTGGAGCGCACCGTACTGAACGACATCGGCCCCGAGATTGACCCCCGGGGCGGCAACCGCATCGCCACCGGCACCCGGGATGCGATCACCACCTTTGAGACAATGGAAGAGGTGATAGCCTGGCACTGCGAGCAACGGGTCGGCTTCAGCTCGCTGAGCGACGCCGACCAGCTGGCCACCGCCGGTCATACGGTAAAGGCCCGGCCCGGCGGCGGCTACACCTGGAAGATGGACCCGGCGGTCCGCGCCGACCCCCGCCGTCCCGACCCGGAAGCGTCCTGGAACCTGGCCCGGCGCATCCCCGGCCCGGTGCTGCTGGTGCGGGGCGGTACCAGCGACCTGCTGTCGCCGGAGATAGCCCAGCGCATGGTGGCGGAGATGCAGGACTGTCGCATGGTGGAAGTGCCCGGCGTGGGTCATGCGCCTACCCTGGCGGAACCCGAGGCCTTTGGCCCGGTCATGGAGTTCTTTTCCCTGACCTAGCCGAAGCCCGCACACACCGGTGCAGGCGCGCGCGGGAGCTACTGGGTCAAAACCGAAGCCCCCGTGCCCAGACACGGGGGGAATAACTGAACCGGGCCTTTTTTGCGCTCTGTTTAGGCGGCCTAATAGGGCCAAGACATTAAAATGAAGCCCGCCCCATTAGTAGCGAGCATACCTGAAGGCGGCGGGCGGCGAGGGGACATGGTAAGCCAACATGATTCCTGGCTGGCGCTGACGGTGGAAGAGCCGTTGGAACCCGACTTGCGCATCTGCGACCCGCACCACCACTTCTGGGACCGGGAGGGCGACCGTTACCTGCTGGACCAGCTGACCCAGGACCTCGCCGGAGGCCACAACGTCACCCAGACGGTGTTCATAGAGTGCCGCTCCATGTACCGCGCCCGGGGACTGGAGGAGATGCGCTCCGTGGGCGAGGTCGAGTTCGTCCAGGGCATCGCCGCCCAGAGCGCCAGCGGGCAGTACGGCCCCACAGCAGTGGCCGCCGGAATCGTGGGCAACGCCAACCTCATGCTGGGCGCGGCGGTACAGCCGGTGCTGGAAGCGCACCTGGCGGCCAGCAGCAACCGCTTCCGGGGCATCCGCTTCTCCTGCGCCTGGGACGCGAGCCCCAGGGTCGGCTCCCCGGCATCCAACACGCCGGGGATGCTGCTGGACTCCCGTTTCCGGGAGGGGTTCGCCTGTTTGCAAAGGCTGGACCTGGGCTTCGACGCCCTGGTGTACCACACCCAGTTGAACGAACTGGCGGACCTGGCCGCCGCCTTCCCCGACACCACCATCATCCTTAACCACGTAGGGCGTCCTCTTGGCGTCGGCCCCTACGCCGGAAAGCGGGACGAGGTGTTCGCCGACTGGCAGCAGGGCATCGCCGCCGTGGCCCAGCGGGAGAACGTGGTGGTCAAGCTGGGCGGGTTCGGCAACCTGATCAGCGGCTACGACTGGCATCAGCGCGCCGCTCCGCCCACCTCGCAGGACGTAGCCGACACCATCGGCCCCTGGCTGACCTATTGCATCGAGCAGTTCGGGCCGCAACGCTGCATGTTCGAGAGCAACTTCCCGGTGGACAAGACATCCTGCGCCTACACCATCGTCTGGAACGCCTTCAAACAGGTCTCCCGGGACTTCTCCGAAAGCGAGCGGGCCGCCATGTTCCAGGGAACAGCGGTGCGTGCCTACCGGCTGTAGGTTGGGTTGAGTCCCTGTTCGGTGGGCATGGTTCGGAATGATTGCTGGTCAGTGACAGTCCTCGTCTTTCCGGCAAGGCCGGAATCCAGAGCTTTGTCCAGCGGAAAAGTATTGCTCACGCCGGTTCCTGTATCCCGGCGCCCGCCGGAAAGACGGAGAGAAACCCTTTCATCCATCAACACCAGAGGGTTAGTCTACTGAGAATCGACTAAACAGAGGAGGAAAGCATGGCACTGCAATGGGAGCAAGTCGCGGGACCATTCAGCCGTTTGACCGAGGGGCCGGCCTGGGACGGCCAGCGGCTTCTGTTCACCTACATTCCGGCCAGCCGCATCATGGCCTACGACCCGGAGACCGGCGGGTGCAGCATCTACCGCGAGAACACCAACCACACCAACGGCCTGGCCTTCGACGCCGATGGCCGCCTCTACGGTTGCTGCTCCGGCGGCCGCTCCATCGTCCGCTTCGAGCCTGACGGCGGCGCCACCACCATCGTTGACCGGCTGGACGGCCAGCGCCTGAACACCCCCAACGACCTGGCCATAGACCGGAGGGGCCGCATCTGGTTCAGCAATCCCTGGAACGAGGGGAACATCGACCCCAGCGAACAGCAGGAGAACATGAACCGGGACATCCTGCGGGCCGACCCCCAGCCCGACGGCAGCTATACCTGCCAGCGGATGACCTCCGATACCACCGGCACCAACGGGCTGCTGGTGTCGCCCGACGAGCGCAGTCTGTACATCATCCAGACCGACCCCTCGCCCGACGGCGTGCGGGAATTGCGCTCCTACCCCATCAATAACGACGGCTCCCTGGGCCAGTACATCGTGCTGCACCAGTTCGGCCGGGACCACCGGGGGCCCCAGCGCAGCATTGACGGCATGTGCCTGGACTCGGAGGGGAACATCGTGGGCGCCGCCGGGAACTTTCTCAGCGGCCCCGGCCCCATGATATACGTCTGGACCCCCCAGGGCCGGGTGCTGGAGACCTACCCCATGCCGGTGGGCGTGGACGGTCCCACCAACTGCTGCTTCGGCGACGCCAAACAGAGCAGCCTGTACGTCACCACCGGCCAGGGACACCTGCTGCGACTGCGCAACACCGGGCGCCGGGGCTGGATAATGTGGCCCCCGGTCCGGTAGCCCGCCACTCTGGTCTTGTCCCATTTTCTGTACCAAGCTTGGTGGGAGTTTTGCGGTCAATCCGCGGTTTAGCCAACGCCGCAAACTCCCTGTGGGAAAGGTTACCTAGAGCGCTGTGGGGTCTCTCCCGATTGTGGAGTCTTTGCCAGGATTCCACCTTCCCGGCAGCGTCCTCCAGGGACAGGAACCGGTTCTCGTTCAGGCACTCTTGCCGGAATCGCCCGTTGAAAGCCTCGATGGAGGCGTTGTCCGCAGGCTTGCCCGGCCGGCTGAAGTCCAGATCCACCCCGTTGGGGTAAGCCCACTTTGCTTGGCGATTCACCGCACTTCTGTTGATGCCAGCGAGTAACAATTCGTACAGGGCGACCAGCGCTATGCCGTCTTTGAATATAAGGAGGTGGTTCCAGGCTTGACCTATGGGCCGGTTACGGGCAGCGTGGGGTAGGACTGCGACGATGGGAAGGGCCTGTCCGGATCAACGCGGCGAAGCAGGTAGGCGTCCGACGCCATTATCTCGTCAACTCTACTGGGGAACTCTTCGAACCGGTCGGCAAAGGCCCGGATCAGGCGTCCCGACAAGGCTCCGCAGTCGTCGCTGCCCAGGAAGACCGCCAGTTCCGCCGCCCGCTCGATGGAGGCTCCCTGACCCGAGGTGACCTGTACGCCCCGTTCGTAGGTGGCGGTATCGCCGATGGCCAACGACAGGTCCCGGTTTTCCTCCCACATCCGGGTATGGATCGAGCCGGGGCTGATGCGTTAACCGTTATCCCGGTTTCCGCCAGTTCCAGCGCCAGGTTCTCGGTCAGGTTGACGATGGCGGTCTTGGCCGCATCGTAGGCTGAGGTATTGGGCCCTCCGACACCAGACATATTGACTATGCGGCCCTGTCCCCGCTCCAACATCGAGGGGAGAACCGCGTGGCAACCATAGAATACGCCCATCAGATGCACCGCTATGGTGCGGGCCCAGTCCTCCGGGTCGTTGTCCCAGACCCGGCCCACCGGCCCGATGTTGCCCGCGTTGTTGACCAGGACGTCAATTGCCCCGTAGTGTCCCAGGGTCTTGGAGACAGCCTGCTCCACCTCCTCACGGCTGGACACGTCGGCGACGACGGTAATCACGTCGCTGCCAAACCCTTCGGCAACCAATTTCGCTGTCTCCTCCAGCTCGGAGGCGGTGCGGGCCGTAAGCGCCAGCCGGGACCCCTCGGCCGCGTAGGCCAGCGCGATGGCTCGCCCAATGCCGCGTCCTCCTCCGGTGACCAGAACGACCCGTCCTTCCAGCCTCTTGCGGTCAGGCATTAACCAGCCTCCTGCCAGTCCCAGATAAGCGCCGGGATGATAAAATCGATTGACATTTTACACCGCAGGCACCATCCCTCACGCGGGGCACGGAGTTGCACGATGGCTGACGTTAACGAAGTTGTGGCCTTCACCAGCATGGCCGAAGGCACACGGGAGGACTATGAACTGCTGGAGCGGCTGGAGGCAAGATTCGCCGCCCAAACCGCAGACCGCGTTCTGGAGATGCTCCGGGGGTTGGCCGGGTCGCTGGCCGGCTACCAGGTTGACCGGCTGGAACATTCGCTGCAATGCGCCACCCGCGCCCACCGTGATGGGGCCGACGAGGAGATGGTAGTGGCGGCACTGCTGCACGACATCGGGGACCTGCTATCGCCATTCAACCACAGCGAACTGGCCGCCGCCGTGTTGCGTCCCTACGTCGCAGAGCGCACCTACTGGATCGTGCGCCACCACGGGTTGTTTCAGAGCTACTACCACGCCCACCATACGGGCGGCAACCGCAATGCCCGCGACGCCTTCCGAGACCATCCCTGGTACCGGGACACGGTGGAGTTCTGCCAACGCTGGGACCAGTCGTCTTTCGACCCCAACTATGAATCACTGCCGCTTGAGTTCTTCGAACCGATGTTACGGCACATCTTCGGGCGGGCGCCGTTCAGCGAGATTGTAAAGGCGGAACTAAAGTGTCACAGGTGGGCGGATTGACCGGCTGATTTGCGGCTGTCGAAGTTCAGGATAAATGTCCGTTTAAGTGGCCAGCATGAGTGTCACCCGGTTTGGCTGCCATGGTTTCAGATGATGACGTAGTGGGACCGGCCCAGAATCGCGGCGTCGGTGGACCCTGAGTGTCCAGGTATTTCTTGATGTTGGCCCTGTGGATTCCCAACTCCCGCTCTATCGCCCGCAACGACATCCCCTTGAGCCGGGCTTTCTGAATCGCCTTTCACCTCTCCCCCTGAAGGAACGTCGGCTGGCGGGGAGCGGCGGCAGCAGGGGCCCCGGTGCTCCCCGCCCCTGCCATATTCTACGCTGGAGTTCTCGCCGCTGCCGTTTTCTCCGCCTGACTCGCCTTCGCCGCCAGCTTCGACGTGTGCTGTCGGTCCGGTTGATCTGCTCCTCGAAAACTGGACCAGTGGTTATGCGAGTTTAGTGAGACGATCTGAACTGACCGGAGAAGAAGGCTAGTCCCATAGTATCGGGACCTCCCAGCGAAAAGTTCGCAATACGGTCTGCGTAGGCCCACCTAACTGGACAAAATCGAGAGCCTTCGTGTTGAAGTTCAGGTTAGCCCCGCAGGTGTGACCGTCACAGGGCTGGTAGCCCACCGTTGTGACGGCTCCGATACGCCGTGTGGCGGGCCAATCCAACCAGCGTCACAGTTCCTACTCAGAGGACTTGAAGAGCGCTATGCGATTGCCAGCGATGTCATGGAATATTGCAATGGCGCCGAATCCCCCGGGAATCTCTGTGGGTTGCATGAGGGCCGTGCCGCCCAGGCTTACGGCCTTGTCAAGATACGATTGGAGGTCGTTGACAATAACAGCGACGGAAGGATGGTTGGGCGGCATGCCCTCCATGTGCTGGAAGATGCCGCCGCCGATCCCTCCAGATTCCTGCTGGACGAAGCGGTAGTTGGCCTCCTCGAGATAGTCGATTTTCCAATCGAACATCCCGGTGTAGAAATCGGCGAGCGCCGCGGCGTCGCTGCCTCCAACCTCGAAGTGCGCCACCGGTGGACCGTCCCCCTTGGGGGGCATCTGTCCGTCCCATTCCGGCGGTGGAGCATACAGCCCAATGGTGTTGTCGGCAGGGTCCCCGAATAAAGCGATGTAGCCCATGCCGGGCACTATCTCCATCGGTGGCATGATGGCGTTCCCGCCCTTAGTAACCACCTTATCCAGCGTCGTTTGAAGGTCGTCAACCTGCACGTAGAAGGTGACATAGCTGCGCGCCGCCATATCTTCAGTTGTAGGTAACAGGCCTCCACCGATGCCGCCCTCATTTGCTGGCACAATGCCGTAGTTGCCCATCTCCTCGCCCTGCACGTCAATATTCCATCCGAACAGGTCGCTATAGAACTGCCGCAAAGCAGGCCCATCCGGGCCGGCAATTTCAAAGTGCACTACTGGGTTCCCCATTTGGTTACCCCTTCCAGGGTTAAGAATTTTACTCGGTCACAGCGTATTGCTGGAGTCTACAAAGTGTCAATTTACTTCACTGGCGAATTGACTCGGTGTTGTTGCTGATGGGGGATGAGGCAGGAGAGCGTCAACCGAGGTAGGCCGGACGATTCGGCCACCTAAGTGGGCTCGAACCAGGCCTAAGGGCCGCGGTGGCGAACCCATTCGTTCATCCTCTGGATCTACCCAGTGACATACAAACAGGCCCCCATCAAGTCACACAATTGTCCTTGCCTTTCCTCGCCTATTGCTTCCCAAGCATGAGGACCAACTGCTTGAACTCTCCGGGTTTATTGTCGAAAGGGGTTGCACTGGTTAGTATGTAGGGGAAACACCGGGTTGGTTCAGCGAACCCGCTCTTGCCGAAATCTTGGACCGGGGGATCGAAGGCAGCAATTGTGTATATATTAGCCCTGATTGTGCGGCGGCTGAACTTTATCGGCGACTTCCGGGAGTTGGGTTCCACCAAGCAACGGCGGGATACGCTGTTCGCCCTGGCTTTTGGCCATCTTCTGGTCCAGTCCACCTTCATTCCTATCACGTTGACCATTCCGTCGGTGGCCAACTACTTTAACGTTGACGTGGACGACGCGGCATGGTCGGTAATAATCCGGCTGCTGGTGTTGGGCAGCACGGTTTTCCTCGCCGCGCGGCTGGGCGAAAAGTACGGACACATCCAGGTGTTCTTCACCGGCCTGATCGTGATGACCATCGCGAACGTGGTGGCCGCCACGTCCCAGAACCTGACCCAGCTAATCATCTGGAGTGGCTGCGGCGGGTTCGGAGCCGCCATGGTGACTGCCAACGGCAACGCCATGCTGGCCATGATGTTCGAACCCAACGAGCGCGGACGGGCCTTCGCCGTGCCGGTAACCGCATCGCGCATCGGCACCCTCTTGGGAGTGGCGCTCTACGGGGCTTTCCTGGCGTTGTTCAACTGGAGGCTGGTGTTTGGCTTTGCCGTGTTTACCGGGGCCTTGGCCCTGTGGTTCAGCTTCCCTCTGCTCAAGTATCGTTTCCTGCAAGCGCTGGAGGACCGTGGAAAAATCAACATCAACTACTCCAGCGCAGCGCTGCTGGTAGTGACGCTGGCAGTGTTCGTCCTTTCCGGCTCCCACCTTCACGATGGGGCGGAATCATATACGTCGCCGGATGCCCTCAGATATCACCTGCCAATGCACCTGTTGACCCTGGCCCTGCTGGCGCTGTTCGTGGTGGTTCAGGCAAGGAGCCGGGAGCCGTTCCTGGACTTCCGGTACTTCAAGCGCAAGAACTTCTCAATGGCGCTGTTCAGCAACACCACCTTCCATCTTTCGATGCTGACGGTGTTCACGCTGGTGCCCATCCTGGTAGAGGACGGCCTGGGGTATTCGCCCTTGGTTGTGTCAACGGTGCTGCTCTGTCACCAGAGTTTCGGGCTGTGGCTCCCGCCCATCGCCGGGCTGATCTATGACCGCTACAACCCACGGTGGCTGGGCCCGGCGTCGCTTGCTATGGTGGCGTCCGGGATTGCCGCCATTGCTCTGTTCGCGGCCCACGTTCCGATATGGGGGCTGCCCATGCTGCTGCTGCCTGCGTCGATCGGGACTGCGCTATTCATCTCGCCCTACAATGCACTGGTGATGAACACGCTGCCGGAGAACAGGAGCTTTGCCTCCGGGATGCTGGAAACCACCCGGCAGATGGGGCATACGGTTGGGACGACGCTGGCCGCGATGGTTCTGGGAATCAGCCTGCCGGCCACCGTGGCGTTGATGTCGGCGGCCGACGCGCAGCCTTTTTATCAACAGGGATTCAGAGTTGCGGCCATGATTGTGGTCTGGATAGTAGTGGCGGGGGCAATCGTCGCCATGTTCCAGCGGGTGCCGTTGGTATTGGGCCGGGAGCAGCCCGCGGAGCCTGCCCCCCAACCCGGCGGGGACGATTAAAAGAAAGTTCTTCAAGCCGCCGCAGCGCGAATGGGGTTAATGGGGTATTGCTGTGTTCATGGGGATGTTGGCATACCCAGATGCCCTATCAATCCGTGCGGAATCAGAAGCCACGCGCGGTTTTGTCGGGACCACCTGTGAGAATGACTCCCGCGAAGGACCTCGTTGGCCGGGCGGGCACCCAAACAGCCCCGTACGGACGCGCCGACGGCTTTGCAATTCAGGCGATTTAGTTCAGCAGGACGCGGTTTCATGGCAGGGCAGTCATTGGAGTGGCCACTAAATGTACGGCAGTCAACCGGCCAAACCACCTAAATCGGACCGGCACCTTGACGACATGGCGTATTGACCGGAATCACCGGAGCGAGGAGCGTTGCCCTCGCTCGGATAACCCGCCCTCAGTCCAGGGGATCATCTGAGGCGAGAAATAATGCGTCTGGTCTGGGCGGCAGCGTGTTCAACACCGTGCCCACCGTATATCTGGGCAACGAATCCACTTTTGGGTTCTTTGTCATAAGCCCCTCGGAATGACGGCGAAGTTAACCATGACGGCGCATTCAACCTATCCGTTGATGGGATAGTTTGTGAAGGGTTATGAGGCGCATCAGCCGAAACATACTCTGGATACTACTTCCGTTTGTGTTGACGGTCGCATGTTTCGGAAACCAGCAGGTAGAATCGCCGTCCTCTGGCATCGCCCCACATGCAGGAGCTCCGGTCACCGAGACCGTCACCCCGGGTGATGTGAGTATGAAGTCCACGGAGCAGTCTGTACCCTTCGTCGAGAACGTCCGGCCCCACTTCTATGCTTTGGGTGATGACGGAAGCCTTCAGCCGGTGCGGGGAATAGTGGACCGCATCGTCACCTGGCGGGGCAAGGCGAAGGTGCGCTTATCCAGCGGCGGGCAGTATCAGTACATAGACCCTTTGTCGCTCAATTCAGGTCTGATTGGCGAGCATCCGGCCCGGCGGGTGCTGCGCCTCCACGAATCGGGTGTGCCGCTTGATACTGAATTGAAAGATGCACTGCAATCCCCAACCCCGCCCGACCACCTGTTTCATAGCGTGACCTTCCAGTACCTCCCCGGCAAAGAAACCTACGGCACCATTTCGGACGTTTTCCCTGACGGCACTTTCCTGGTGATTGTTCCAGAATCCCCTGTGGAATGGCAGAGCAGCCAGCCGGACGTAGCCAGTCCAACGCATTTGCACGTAAACCCGCGGGCTTTGAGTGTCGGGCAGTCTGAGCTGGCCCAGGAGTTTGAGGAGGAGATTCTATCCCTGTCATTTGAAGACCAGAGATATCCGCCGCCCCCCCTGGCCCGGAAACAGTGCAGTGTCTACCACGAGAGCCTGGCCGGCGCCGAATACGCTGACCTGCTCAATGCAATCGGGTACGGGTTTACTTTGGGGGATGTCGTCAAGGATGACAGCGAGG
This sequence comes from Dehalococcoidia bacterium, assembly GCA_965226825.1. Taxonomy (GTDB): domain Bacteria; phylum Chloroflexota; class Dehalococcoidia; order Lucifugimonadales; family UBA3495; genus Io17-Chloro-G2. The sequence goes on along the minus strand of CBDDED010000003.1, from coordinate 512,609 downwards.
CATCCCCACCCTACGGGGAGCGGTTGCTGGCAATACTGCGGGACGGCGCCGGCCGGGACACAAGCTACTTTGGGCAAGACCAGTACTGGTTGGCTGACCGGTTGGCGGAGTTGCGAGTCCCCTGGATGGGCGAATGCGACACCGCTGGAGGAGTACGCACCTTCCGCAAAAAGGACGCTGACAAGGACAGTTACTATCTGATCGTCCGCCGCTCTCTCGAGCCGGAAAAGACCGCCAGGTACCGGGTGCTGGCATTGGATGATGATGGGTCGACCCAGGAAATCTACGTTGCGCCGGGGGTTGTGCTGATGGCAATGCCACTGCCGGCTGACGACAACTACTGGCTTATGAGCACTGAAGGCTGGAAATCTGCCGACGACGAGGGCCCGGCCGACCCAAGGTGGCAGACGGTGTACCTGGTCAATCTGCGTGACCCGGAGGAGTACCACAAAGTCCGGTACCCCATCCAGCAGTTTCCCGACGCGCCGGAGGCGGGCCTCTACGGCGTTTCCCCCAGACTGAGCGCCGACGGAAGGTTCCTCTTCAATACCCTGTACGGCTTTGAGGACGAGGGCGGGGGAATCTGGGTGTCAGACCTGTCCGTGGAGGACTACTACAACCGTCCCGAACATTTCGCCCGGATTGTCGCCTGGGACCATACCCTGAGTTGGATGAAGCTGGAGCGCGAGGATGACGGCCCATTGCCGCACTTCCACCTGTTTATGACCGGAAAGGAGGTGGCCGACGACTTCGCGATGACCGCCAACGTCCTGCGGGTAAAGGACGCCGGTCTGGAGTCATCGGTCCTATACCAAGAGCGGCTGCTGCAAATGGTCGGCTGGAATCCCGTGCCCTTCGCGGTGCAGCGTTTGAGCGACTCCCGGTTTCGCGTTGCCGTCGAGACCCATTTCAACTACGAAAGTTCGCTGCTGCCGCGGGCCAAGGGAGTCTACATAGTGCCTGTGGACCTGGAAGCGATTGAGGCCAAAGCGAAACCCTAACGCCGGTTAAAAGTGATGCGCTAAATGTCTACGTCGATTTCCGGCGCTACCGCGTTTGTCGGTGTGAACATCGCCAGGGAGTTGGAGCGAGCGCGACGCCATGTGGTGTGCTTAGGCCGGCATAGCCCTGACAGGTTGACTCTGGAACTCTTGGCTGCGGAGTAGCCGCTGCCCTGGGTTTAGGGGCGGGACTCTCGCATTGCTACTTGTCCGATCTTCCGGGTTCACCTGGCTCCCCTCAATCTGGCATAATATCTCTATCCTGCCGGGAACCAACAAAACGCCTAAATTACGCCGAAGATGGTAACGATTGACATGACTACGCCCAGCTACAACCAACTTACGCCCGAAGAACGGTACGTTATTGAATCCAAGGGTACCGAGCGGCCCTTCACCGGCGAGTACGACGACTTTTACGAAGCCGGCTCCTACGTCTGCCGCAAGTGCAACGCCGAGCTTTACCGGTCCGAGGACAAATTTAACGCCCACTGCGGGTGGCCAGCCTTTGACAAAGAGGTCCCAGGAGCGGTGAAGCATCTCCCCGACCCCGACGGAATGCGGACCGAGGTGGAGTGCGCCAACTGTGGAGGCCATCTGGGCCACGTCTTTATGGGAGAAGGCTTCACCCCCACCAATGCCCGCCACTGCATCAACTCCATTTCAATGAAGTTTTTGCCGACAGGATAGGCCAGGCGAAACTCAGGGGATTTCCTCCACCCAAATCGCATGTTCTTGATGTGGACCGGGTAAGCTGGCGACGTTTGGAACCAATGGTTTCTGAGCCGACTATTGTTGGTGACGCCCGACGAAGTGGCTCAAGCGTCCAACCTGCCCCGCTCTCAGGGGACCCAGGCGGCTCGGCCCCGTTGACGCGCTTCGGGCAGGATACGGCCCCAAATAATCCCCCAGAATTCCCAGTAACCACAGCCCACTCACTAGCGGCCACAACAGCTACCCCGACTCTCCCCGTCCCGGTAACAACGCCTCAAATAGCCATTAGTCTGACCTGGCAATCCTATTACTCCGCCCTTCAAGACCTGCAGGAAGATGGGCGTGGCGTGTGTCTACAAAAAAGGCGCTGCCATGTTGGCAGCGCCTCAAACTAAGTCAGAACGTCGGAGTCTCTCTGGCCCTAATGGGCATGCTCGTGGACGTGATGCTCGTGCTCATCGCACTCGTGCGGGTCATGAACGTGGCCCGGCTCGTCGCCGTGGTGTTCGTGCTCGTCGCACTCGTGGGCGTTATGCTCATGGGCTCTATGCTGTTGTGTCATTGGTTTCGATACAACCTGCACCATGTCTGCTTTATCTCATATTCAAGCCCTAGTGGTCGATTCCGAAAGCCCCCTTTTTCGGTTTTCACCTCCCTACCACGCATCCAGCCCGCATCGGCATTGGTTAGATATTCCATAGCCAGCGTCAATTCACACCATCCTCTCCGTGTACGTGCTCCGATTACCTTGAAAACTGCTCAAGGTCTTTGGTTATGTGCCATTACATCCATAAGAATTGAACGGTCCCGCATATCGACCGCCTCGGACGCTCATCAACCCGATGGGCGCGGCCGGCCGGGTAAGGCTCAGTTCACCTTGGGCGCCGTGAAGGCGTAAAGGCTCCCGTTGAAGGAACCCAGGTACACCACGCCGTCTATCACGGTGTAGGCCCGAGTGTCCGAGAAATAACCCTTTTCGAATCCCCAGACCTCCTCGCCGGTCAAGGCGTTGAGCGCGCGCAGGCGGCCGTCGCTGGACTCCGCGTACAGGACGCCCCCGGTGACCATCACCGACTCCAGTCCGTAGTCTCCGCCCTCGTGGCTCCAGAGCAGTGCACCCGTAGCGGCATCCAGCGCGTAGAAGCGGCGAGACTCGTCGCCCACGTATACAACGCCTCTGGCGGTCACGGGTGTAGTGGAGATTAGATCGGCCGTCTGGTAGGCCCAGATAGGTTCCCCCTTGGCGGCGTCCAGGGCATAGAGGCGGTTATTCGGCGAGAAGTAGTAAACCCCGTCGGCGATGACAGTCGGGAAGTCCCTGGCAGGGAATGTATCCGTTCCGTAGGTCCAGAGCAGGTCGCCGGTCTCCTCGTCAAGGGCGAAGGCGTTGTTGACGGCAGTCAGGTACACTACCCCATCCCGGACCAAAGGCGGGGAATCCGACGGGATACCAGTGTCGAAGCTCCAGGCGGCCTTGCCCGTCGATGCCTCAAGGGCATGGAACTCGCCCCAATCGCCCGGCAGGTACACCTTGTCCCCGATGACCGTAGGAGCGAACTCGGCGCTGGGTGGAGAGGACATTTCGGCAACCCAAACTTGTTCCCCCGAAGATGCATCGAGGGCGCGGACCATGAAGCCCCCCTCCCCGTGACCCCCCAGGAAGACAAACCTGCCGCTGACAGCCGGGGAAAACTGCGCCCAGCCTCCCGTGTCGTACCTCCACCTCAACTCGCCGGTGGCTGCATCCAGCGCGTAGACGTGATTGTCGTTTGACCCCACGTACACGGCTCCCCCGGTCACAGTTGGCGATGACTTTATAGCGTCGCCGGTCTCGAAGCTCCACAACAGTTCCCCGGTTTCCGCTTTCAGCGCATAGACGTGGGCGTCGTCGGAACCGGCGTAAACCACATCGCCGTTGACTACCGGAGAATTGCCGACCCATCCTCCGGTGGCATAGCTCCAGAGCATGGACTCGTCAGTCGGCGGCGGAATTCCGGACATACCGCTGGGGCCGGTCAGCATCTGCCCGAGCATGCACTCCATGACGCCGCCGGTGAACGCACCAAGGACCTCAGCGCCAGCCGGGCCGGCTTCCGGCGAGGAGGCAGCGACTATACCCACCACGTCTATGCCCGCAACCAGATCCTGCAAACACGTTAAACCCTCCGGGGGCAGTCCCTGCATCTCTGAGGTAATGCCCGCGAGGAAAATCCCGGATGCCGTTTCCGCATCGAGACATTGGAACGCTGTGACCTCCCACGGGCGACTTTCCTCACCCGGCAACACGGGTAGTCCCAGCATTGTTTCCAGTTCCTCTCCCACCTCTCGGCGAATGCAGGACTGCTCGTAGGGCTCGAGCATGTCAAACAGGTCCTGCCATAGTGTACCGGCGCCTATCGCGAATTCGTGCTCGCCGGACGGTCCGCCTGGCCCTGGGGGAGGGGCCGCCGTCTGCGACCCTGGATTCCGGTCCACTTTTGCCGTAGGGCGTGGACGGGGCGTCGGGGCTGCCGCAGCGGTTGGCTTTCGAGTCGCCGCTGTGCTATCAGTAGTTGCTGGCGCTGGTGTTGCCACCGGTTGCCCCGAAGCCGCAGTTTCGGGATTTGCGGAAGCCGAGCCCGCTCCCTGTTGTTCCGGGGCTTCGGGCTGCGGGTCATTGCCGCAAGCCGCGAAAAGGACAGCGGCGACCAACATGGCAAGGCCAATAATAATTGTGCGTCCTGTGAACCCTCCCAATACCCTTCTTCCACCTGACCCGCTTCCACCTGACCCGGTCGCCATCTGTTTTCTCCTTAAATCAACTTGTACAGGAATCGCGAAGGAACCCGCTAGAGTGCTCAGGGGTCGCCGCCCCGATCGACACGCACTCCATGGCCCGCTCGGCTCGCCTAACTGGTTGGGGCAGCTTTTCTGGTGTTGGTTCGGAAGCGCCGCCGCCTCAAGTGTACAGCCCTTCCGGTTGCCCTGACCCTTCCTTTTACCGCGGGATTTTCCCGGTTATGTAATCCTATTCCGGCCCTTGAGGAGACAAATCCTGCGGTCAACTAACTCTGGCAAAACAATAGGGTCTTTCGATTATCATCGAATCCCCCGTCACTCTTGCCGCAACGGGAATCTGGAGCCCATTTTGACTCCTACTCCCGTCATTCTCGCCGCAGCGGGAATCCAGAGCCCTTTTCCCAATCCAACCTGGTGCGTGCCTGCAGGAATGTTCCAGGTGGGACGTCGACTTGTCCATCCGGCGCGTCTTAGTTGGCATAACAGTCTTGGCACATAATCAGGGTTCTGGATTCCCGCTGCGGCGAGAATGACGGGGGACTATCGAAAGACCCTGGGCAAAACAACGTCCGATATATGCTTTCCAACGAGAGAACCCAAATTCAATATCAATAATAGTTCGTTAATGGCCACATTTCGGATTGCATACATCCCGAAACTGCCTTGGGCGTACAGTCCAATTCACGTAGAAGAAATTGCCAAGCTCTCTGCCAGCGGATAGGGATTTGCTCGGGCGAATGCTGCGAGGTTCAACCTATCCATGGGCCCTAAGTCCCATCGGTACCCAGGACTTTTTCATTGTTGATCGATATTCCCGCAACAGTGGAATCCAGAGCCCTGGCTGTCTCACATGATGTTGGTCATGGAAACATTTTTGGGGAACGGTCGAGCTCGACTTCCAAAAAACTTTACTGGATTACCCCTATGGGGAGAAGAGCGAGCAACAATCAAAAGCAACTGCGTAGAAGCCAGGGTCTCTCGATTATCTTCGAATCCCCTGTCATTCTCATCGCAACGGGAATCCAGAGCCCTTTTCCCCATCCAACCTGGTTCGTGTCTGCAGGTATGTTCCAGTTGGGACGTCAACCTGTCCACCCGGCGCATCATATTTGGCATAACCGTCTTGGTACATAATCAGGGCTCTGGATTCCCGCTGCGGCGGGAATGACGGGGGACAATAGAAAGACCCTGGTAGAAGCCGCAATGCTTTGCATACGGGCCTATCGGGTGGTATCGTCAAGAACACAGTGGCAGACGCCGAGGTTGTGGCTGTTCAAATGGCGCCGCGAGGGAACCCAGGGTTCCGCTAACTAACGATTCCGTGCGCCAACGTATTCCCGGATCTTGGGGACTACAGGTAGGCCCTGTCCGGGATGCTCTGAGCAAACATATCCGCTGCAGCGAGCCGGTTCTGGGCTTCGTCGATGAGGCCACAAATTCTGGCCAAGGAGAGTGTTATGACAACCGAACTCCAGACCTTCAAGTATCCCGGTTCGGACGGTGACGGCGGCCGGAACCGTCCCGACGGCACTACATCGTTCCCGATGTACAACAGTGACGCAGTGATCAGCACGGTGCAGATTTTCCCCAAGGGGACCGGCAACGATCTGCACACCCACCCGGCGCAAGACGGTTATTGGCTGGTGCTGGGCGGACGGGCAAAGTTCCTGGGCGAGGATGATGTTGTATTGGCCGACCTGGGCAAGTACGAAGGCGTTTTGGTGCCCCACGGCACCCGCTACCACTTCATCTGTGACGGAGACGAGTCGCTGGAGATTCTTCGCGTGAGCATGAACCTGCCGGGCCATCGTGGCGCCGGAGACTAATCCACCCTATACGGCGCCGATTCACGCTTGGCCCCAAGAAGAGGACTAACCGATGCCGCGTTTACCTAAAGCCAACCGGGAGAACTTCGGAGAAGAGCTTCGGACTTTGTTCGATGAGGTCTCCGGCGGACCTCCCGGCGCAGGAGACGGCCCCATGTCGATCTTGAATCACAGCCCAGAGATGTCCCGGCGGACCGCTCCCCTCTTCAACTACGTACGCAACGAATCGGCGCTTCCCCAACGAACCCGAGAGTTGGCCATGCTCACCACCGCCCGGGCCCTGGACTGCCCATACATCTGGAACGCCCATGTTGGCTTGGGCCGCCAAGCGGGCCTCAGCGACCAACTGGTTGATTCCCTGCGGGACAATAAACCGTTGCCCGACTTGAGCGAGGACGAGGCCGCGGTGGTGAACGTGGGTATGGAATTCTTCAAGACCCACCGGGTCAGCCAGGAAACCTTCGACCTGGGACTCAAGAACTTTGGGGCCCAAGGCATGGTCGAATTGACCACGCTGATGGGGTTCTACGCCATGCTCGCTTTCAACGCCAACGCCATCGACCTCGGCTTGCCCCATCCCGGCGTGGAGCCTCCTCTCCCGGTTAGTTAGGCAGGGTCTTTGGATTGTCCCCCGTCATTCCCGCCGCAGCGGGAATCCAGAGCCCTGATTATGTACCAAGACGGTTATGCCAAATAAGACGCGTCGGGCGGACAGGTTGACGTCCCAACTGGAACATTCCTGCAGACACGAACCAGGTTGGATGGGGGAAAGGGCTCTGGATTCCCGTTGCGAAGAGAATGACGGGGAGTAGGGATCCAAATGGGCTCCAGATCCCCTTTGCGGCAAGAGTGACGGGGGATTCGAACATAATCGAAAGACCCTGGTGAGTTAGGCCAGTTGGTTGCATCGGCCGGTTGGGTTGACCGACAGACGCGGCCCCGCTGATTCGCCGCGGATCCACTAGCATACGTAGGCCTGCACTGGATAAAAGTCACACGCCTGGGCAAGGACTGGTCAGCAGTCCGGGCCAAGCAGAAAACTCCCGCCCCATCCTGGCAGGCCGACAATTGAGAACCCCGGCTCACTCACCGGCCCCAGCGGCATCAAGCCATTCCTCGGAGACCAGCTCAGTGGTCCCACCGTCTACCGTGACGTAGTACGTCCTGGCCACTCCCGGTTCCAGTTCCAGGCGGGTGCCGGCCCAATCCTGGGTCAACTGGGGCAGAATCGTGCCCAAGCCTCCCTTGGCTTTTTCAGAAGGAGGCCAGAATCCGCCGCCGCCGGCTGACTTGATCCTGACCCGCTGGTTGATGTCGTAAACGTAAGAATTTGGCAACTTAGTCCCTCAATAGCCCTAAACAGCCCTAAACGCTGCGGCGTTAAGCATACAAAACAAAAGAAAACTTTGGGTTTATTTTAGCACCGGGAACCCCGGCTGGTCTTGGCGTTAGTAGCAACTAGGAAAGGGGGAAATGGGGGCTTCCCATTTGGCCTCAGGTTTGCCCTTTCCTACTCATCCAGTTCCAGTTCCACAACTTGGTTGGATTTGAAGTTGGTTATAACCCTGCCTGGTCTATTCAGATGAGTTTGGAAGGCCGGGTGATTTCGGGAGCGGTGCTATAATGGCCGCCCCTTGGGCCAGGGTTGCCACAGGGCGGATTGCGGTAGACCGGAGAGGACATGAACACCCGTTTCGCCCAATGGACAGCCCCGGCCCTGGCCTGCTTAACCCTGATTGCCGCGGCATGCTGGTGGGACCCCCCGCCGAATCATGAGCCAGCACACACCCCTACGGCCATCGTTCTCACGAACACCCCAGTCCCCGCAACGCCTACGACAAGGCCAACGGCAACGGCGGCCCTCAGCGTCCCCGCAACCATAGTCCCTACGGGGGAGACAGGCTCATGGTTCGGCAGGTCGGTCGCCGGGGTGCATAAGGAAGACTTGAGGGCGGCAGTAGCCAATGCTATAGACCTGCTTACCTCGGAACAGGTGCAGTCCATCACCGAAGAAGCCGCCGCCATGATGTGCGACGTCGCCGGTGACGTATATGCCCCAACCCTAACCCTGGAAGACTTCACCGAGGACAGGCGGGCGCTCCTGGACATCAAATCGTTCTGCGCCTCGAGGTAGGACATACCGGACAAGGGGGCGGCTATGAAGCGTTATGCCAGGATGTTGTCGGCGGCGGGGTTCATTCTTTTAGCTTATTCCGTCTTGGGCTAGGCCCTGGGCTACTGGCGCCTATGGCAAATGGAACAGGAAATCGGGTCGGAGGATTGGCCGCACTGGCTGTGGATAGGGCTGGGTCTGGGTCTGGCGGGCATCCTGCGATTGGTAGTGACATCGGTTTTGTTGCGCCGGTTGGCCCGCCCTGGCCCCGCGGGGGCCGCTGTGCGCTGGCTGGCCCGGTTTTGGATAATCCCCACACTTTGCATGGTTGGGTTGTCCTTTTGGGGCGATTGGGTGCTTCTTTCGTTCCCGCATTACCCTGCGATGTTCCTCACCTCTCCTTATAGCCAATCGCTCCGTTGGGTGTTTAGGCTTGTCTCGTTGGGCTTCTCGTTCGGCTCTGTGTGGCTGTTTTGGGGGCTTACCAGGGAGCGCCGGGTGCCCGGCCTGGGGGCAAGTGAAGGGGCTGGGGTAGCAAGGCCAGGACGGCCAATAATGCCCGAAGATGAAGAACAGGACCCGCCCGAGCCGGAGTTGTCCTCTGTATGCAAGGTCGTTGAAAGGATCGTTGTATGGGGATTTTTCATCATAATTGGCCTGGGCCTCGTGCAACGACTGACTACCTTGGTCATGGATTGGTAACAAGGGGCTGCCCAGGAAGCCCCGGTAACCCATTGACGGCGAGCATCGGTTGGCGGCTTTGGCCCTTTATGACACAGCTGGGCCAGGTTAACAGTCCCCTATCTGTAACGTAGCCTTCCCCGGCCCATCAACTCTCTAAATTCTTACATGGCCTGGTGGTTACCCCTCTGAGGAATTCCCAAGGTTTTCCCGGGGGGCTCCCGGTTCCACTAAAGTCCTCGCTGCAGCGGCGGCCTTGGTTGCCCTGGCGGTCGCGGTAGGCGTTGCCGCCCAAGTCTACCTGCCGGGCATCGCCAAAGCCCACCAAAGCCATCAGATTTTCCAACGCGAATTCCTCAGGAGCGACTTTAATGATGGCTACGGGCATACGCGCAGGAGCAGGGTAAGGTACATTCGCCACACATCCCCATTTGTGGCCGAAGTGCACTCGACCAAGTACGGCGGGCGGGAGCCTGTAGAAGACGAAACAAGGTAGGGCTGCTGATCCCAACCAGAATAGTAAGACCCCCAGTTTGTGCCGGGGGCATTTGGTTTGCCTGGTTGCCCGGCCTTCGTGTTATTTGTCGCCATTCGAAGACCTTTTTGGCCGTTGCCGCCTGTTTTGCAAGTGTAGCTAAGAGCCCCCAAATAACATGACAAAAGCAATGACCCCTGGTCCGGCATAGTGTAGATAGCCAGGGTCGGATAGTTGCATGTTAGTCCCAACTGTAAACAACTCCTGATGATCTTGCTCTTTCCTATAGCAACCACACTGGCCAAGGTTTGCGTGAAATCCCGATTTGGAACGATAATACGCGGGTCATCCAATAGACTGATTTTGGAGGCGTCGACATGTCTAAGATAAACATGATTCATCACATCAACATCCAGATTACAGACCGGGAGCGGACCCGGGAATGGTACGAGCGGGTCCTCGGAGCCGAGTTCCTGGACCGCGGTCCAGCGTTGAATCGACGCCAGCTTCAGCTTCGCCTTGGAACCAGCGAGATTCACACTTCCGACACGGATGAGTACATCAGTGTGCCCAGGGTCCACTTCGCCATCGAGGCGGAAGACTTTGATGAAATGCTGGCTCATCTGGATGCTCAGGGCGTTCCTTACTCCAGGACGGCTGGCGGCGACTTCACCGGGACCGGCGGAGACGACCCCCAGCAGGGCGCCAGGGAAGACACCGGAGAGCGTTACGCCTATATCAACGACCCCGACGGCAACTTGATTGAGATGGTGTTTCACCCCAGGGGCCTCGAGAGATCATCGGGAGAGGCGATAGAACTAACCCACGATGCCAACAACGCCCGCTGGACCCAAATCCCAGGCTTCGTCGAGTCCGCCTACGCCGAGGAAAAGGCTCCTATATCCTGACTTACGCCGGACTCTTGCCGGTTTTTGCGCCGCGAGCTCTCACGCGGGGTCGTAGCTCAGTTCCAACCGGTTCCCGCATGGATCGGTTATGTAAACCGAGTAGCCCGGCCCTTCCCCGTGTTGCCGGGTGTTTTCCACGGTTATTCCCCTGGATTCCAGGTCTCGAACCAGTTCCTCCGCCGGCCCGGCATCCTGCAATTCGAATGTGTGATGGGGCACCCCTGGCCTCGCGCCTTCCGAAGCGTCGAATATGCCCAGGACCGTGTCTCCCAGGCTCAGCCGGGTTACCCTGGCCCCCGCCACGGTGTTCTCCCGTTCGACTTTGGCCCCCAGCGCCTGCTGGTAAAAGCTCACCGTTTCATCCAGGTTGTCCGCGTTAAGGTTCCAAGACCGTATCTTGGTTATCTTGACCATCTCTAGACCCTCCATTACTCCAGTATCCGCCGTGTAACCCCATATCCAATCACATTTATCGTACCACTGTGGCCGCCTCGTCTGACATCCTGCTCTTGCCATTTCCTGTGGCCTCTCCCTACCATGATAGCTGGCAGTATCAGCCTTCTGACCCCCAGGTCATTTCAATTGTCATTAAATCGCCCAGTCGCTGTTGCCTCGGAGGGAATCCAGCACCTCTTTATTTTACCTCCTCCCGTCATTCTCGCCGCAGCGGGAATCCAGAGCCCTGATCATGCGCCAAGACGGTTATGGCATCCAAGGCGCACCGGGTGGACAGGTAGACCTCCCACCTGGACCATTCCCGCAGACCCGCATCAGGTTGGATGGGAGAAAGGGCCCTGGATTCCCGCTGCGGCGAAAATAATGCGGGACGGTCGAAAATCCCTATTCCGACCCAGGCGCCCATATCCCGGCCCCTGTCTCAACCGGATGGCATTAAATGGCACAGAATGGCAATGAAATATTTTATTCGTATCTGAACCTGTGCCACCAGATACAAAAAAGCGGTTAAAAACCGGGCAAATTTGTGAAAAACCTGCAAAAACCCGCATTTCTCGTGCAGAACAATGCCATTTCCCCAAGAGGGTCCGGGCCCTTCCCCCGTCCCGTAGAGGCATCTGACCATCAATCGACCGGCCCCCGGTCAGTTCTCTTCACCGGGACTCCGCGGCTGCGGGTCAATGCGGGGTATTGACTTGGCCGCGAATCCGTTACAAGCTAAGGCCATCTTCAGAATTGGAGTTAATGATGTATCAAACCGACATGTATCAAGGAATGCTGGCGGAAACCACGACCGTTCAGGGCCACAATGGGGACTCTATAGGCGCCTACATGGCGAAACCCTTGGGCCCGGGCCCCTTTCCCGGAATGGTCTTGATTCACCACGCTCCCGGCTGGGATGAGTGGTACCGGGAAGCGGCCCGCCGCTATGCCCACCACGGTTACGTAGCCATCTCCCCCAACCTGTACCACCGGGCGGGCCACGGCGACCCCAGCGAAATCGGCGCCAAGGTCCGGGAGTCCGGAGGAATCCCCGATGCCCAGGCGTTGGGAGACATCGAAGGCGCCATGCGGTTCCTTCGAACGCTGCCCTATCTCAACGGTAAAGTCGGCGTCTTCGGCACCTGCTCCGGCGGAAGGCTGACGTTCCTGTCCGCTTGCCGCATCCAGGGGTTCGATGCCGCGGTGGAGTGCTGGGGTGGCCGGGTGGTCGCTTCCGGCGACGACTTGACCGCCAACCAGCCGGTGGCGCCTATTGATTACACCGCCGACCTGTCCTGTCCCCTACTCGGGTTGTTCGGCAACGATGACCAGGCGCCCACGCCGGAACAGGTAAACCTCCATGAAGAGGAACTCAAGAAACACAACAAGACCTCCGAGTTCCACCGTTACGACGGCGCCGGCCACGGCTTTTTCTACTATGACCGCGGCGCCTACCGCCAGGAGCAGGCCGTGGACGGCTGGAACAAGATTTTCGACTTCCTGGGTAAGAACCTGGCCTGAGGGCGGTTCATTGCACATTCACCAGGCAAGGCCGCGGAGCCGGGAACCCGTTCCCGGCTCCGCGCCAAGCCCTCGCTGGATTTGACGACAACCGGAGCTGAATAGTTATGACTCCAAGCGACCATGACAACTGGCTGGCCCTAACCGTGGAGGAAGCCCTGGAGCCCGATTTGCCAATTTGCGACACGCATCACCACCTCTGGAATAACCGCAACGGACGCCGGTATCTGCTGGACGAATTCCTGGCCGACACCCGCAGCGGCCACAATATAACCTCCACGGTTTACATGGACTGTGGTTCCATGTACCGCTCTTACGGCCCCCAGGCGATGCGGCCCGTAGGAGAGGTCGAATTTGCCAACGGCGTGGCCGCCATTTGCGCCAGCAATGACTTGAACACCACCCGGGTTGCGGCAGGTATCGTTGGTTCTGCCGACCTGAGCCTGGGAGCACGGGCGGGCGAAGTTCTGGAGGCTCAGATTGCCCATGCGCCGGACCGGTTCAGGGGAATCCGTTACTCCACCGCCTTGGACCCAGACCCAGTTATTACCAACCGTCTGGGAGGCAGCGGCTCCCGTCCCATCCCGCCCTGGGATGTCTTTGAGTCCCCCAATTTCCGGGAGGGTTTTACCGCTCTGAGCCGGCTGGGCCTCAGCTTTGACGCCTGGCTCTATCACACCCAGATCCCGTTGTTGTGCAAGCTGGCGTCGGACTTTCCCAACACCCAGATAATCATGAACCACCAGGGTGGGAGGATGGGTCTGGGGGCCTATGCCGGCCGCCAGGACGAGGTTTTCGCCGATTGGTCGGCCAACGTTACCGAGTTGGCCAAGCGGGAAAACGTGGCCATGAAGTTGGGCGGCAGTATGCTGCTGGGCGGCGAAAAATGGAACGAACGGGAGAAGCCGGTGTCTTCCGAAGAGTTTGCCCAAATCCGGAAGCCGTACCTGATGCATTGCATTGAGCAGTTTGGCCCCAACCGCTGCACGTTCGAAAGCAACTTCCCGGTGGATAACGCCGTTTTTGGCTACGGCGTGCTTTGGAACGCCTACAAAAGGGTGGCCACTGATTTCTCACCCTCAGAAAAAGCAGCCTTGTTCCACGACACGGCCGTGCGGGTTTACCGGATCAACGAAGACTAAACCCGGACTCCGGGGGCAGCAGGAAGGAAACAGGAGCCGTCGGTGTCAACGGCTCCTGTTTTTCGTCCAGAGGGATTTGAGTGGTTCACCGCGTCCTCTCGGCTGTGCGCCGGTTGACCAACCCCTAGTTGGGAGGGAGGATGGCGAAGCACTTGGGCGAATTGAAAATCCAGGTGTCCAGGTAGGACACGTAAGACGGCGTGCGTTCTTCCACCACACCGGCCATGCAGATCCAGTTCCGGAATTCCTGGTCTCCCGAATCAAAGATCTCCTGGTTGGTCAGGTCCGCCCAACGACACTGCTGCCCGGCTCGGAGCTGGTCCACGTGCTGCTGGTCGGCTTCCCGGTCAGGCCACAGATAGTGGTTCTTGCCGGTCAAGAACGCGTGGGACCAACTGGAAGAAGCGATGACGACGGTGCGTTCCGGTCGCTCGTCGAGAATCTCCCGCAGGAGTTGGCCCAGTCGGAAGCAGCTGCGCGGCGTCGGCCCCTCCGGCCCGTGGGTGTCCAGGTACGGGTCCTTCTCGGACTCGGACCGGTCGTCGTAAAGGTGAGCCATGCCGCCCCGGTTGGGCAACACCGCTTTGCCATAGCAGTTGACTTGGATTGGAATCACCGGGTAGTTCCAGGGATTGTCATGGTCGAAGTCCAGGTACACGAGCCCGTTGGCGAAGGCATGGCCCAAACCCTTGGTGAAGTGGAGACTCTTGTAGGAATAGGGAATGGGAAAATCGCGCTCGATCAGACCGTTGGCAATCTCCCGGCCCAACATCCCGGCGCCGGGGACGTTGAAGACGGTCTCCGGTTCAACTCCCCAAAGGTTGTCTTTCGTGTGCCGGTAGAAGGGTTGGCAGGGGAACTCATCGGCGCAGTAAACGTTGAACGGCGGGATGAGGTCCTCTTTGAAATTCTCGTATTGGTCGTCACCGAAGATGATCACCGCGTCGGGGTTGAAATCGTCAATGGCCTGCCGAACTTTCTGGAATCCCGCCCGATGCTCCTCCCAATGCACCACCGCTCGTTCCAACTCATGCTCCCACTCGTCCTGCATGGCTGACGGCCAGTTCTTGGGGTCCTTCATGTGTTCCGGGACCTGCCTGCTGGTTAGCACTTTCCGGATTTGCTGGGTCCAAGTGTTGCCCTGGGGTTTGCCCCACATGGGCCCCGGATAGTGGGTCATACCGATGCCTAGCGTCTCGCCCATAGCTTCAACCTCCAGTCCACTCGCATGTTTCCGGTGCAGAATCCCTGGCTTGGTCCTGTAAGTGTACTAGTCTGCGGCAGTTGGCACGGGATGTTGAGGGATTTCCTGGCGGACCGGTTCTTCCGGCGCGGTTTCCTGTTGAAGCGCCTTCCACTCATCGCCCGTGCGGGTGGGTGGGTGATTCGAGCCGTAGGTCCCGCCCAGCCTTTGGAAATCCCGGCTCCTCTGGGCCAGGTGACGGCGGAAGTAGATTACTTCCGTGTCCAGAATGCTCAGCTTTTGAGGAATGTCGAACCGGAGCCGGTCGGTCTGGAAAGTGACCAGGTCCTCCCATTCGTTAACCCGTGTGATGGTGTTGGGTTTCCGCCACAGGCGGTACCAGAGGTATTTGTACATCCGCCCCAACGCGGTCTTGGGCCGGCGGCCGATGGTGTAGCTCCAGACCCGGCAGTTGTCGAAAGTCATCGGCACCATCCAGCGCAGGTGCAGGCTGATGGCCGGCTTCTCGCTGCCGCCGCCAACCCGTATCTTTGCAGGTAACTCCATGCCGTGGGCAAAGCTGGGGATTCCCAGGAGGCTGGTCTGGGGGACGCCCCCGGTCAATTGCCCGGCTTGCTTCCGTTTTGGCAGGAACTGGTACCAGCGTTTCTTCGGCCAGGTGTGGTTGACCCCGGCGTGATAGTCTCCGCCGAATTTTGGGCTGACCGGGTTGCTGACGAACCGCTTGTCGTCGGCATAGGTAATCTTTATCCCGCCGTAGTTGGCCAACCTGGGGCGGAAGAATGGCAACTCCTTGCTGAGCAGGCCGTGAAATTTGAACTTCCAGGGCTTGGTCCAACCGCCCATGTAGTTGAACATCCTTCGATGCAGATAGGCTTCATGGTAGTCGATGCCCTGGTTGACCGGCTCGGTCCAGTTAGCGTCCCAAACCGAGGAATGGTGATACCAATGGTTGCGGGAGTCCAGTATTTCCGGAGGAAGGTCTTCCTCCAGCGGCACGGGTTCGGTCTCTCCCATCCAGACGTAGACCACTCCGCCGTATTCCTCAGTAGGGTAGGAACGGCCCTTCATCTTCCCCACCATGGGAGTATTCGGAGAGTCGATCAAACCGGCCACGCATTCGCCCTGGCCGTCAAAGGTGTATCCGTGGTACTCGCAGGTAATCGTTCCGGGGAAAACCGATTCCCCTTGGGACAGCCTGGCACTGCGGTGAGGGCACCAATCGAACATAGCGTAGACCTTATCGGCCTTGCCGCGGAAGAAAACTATGTCCTCTCCCAGCATCTTGACGCAAACAGGTTTCTTGGTGCCCACGTCCTTCTTGTGGACCCCGGGGTACCAGTACTCGCGGAAACCCATGGGAGGCACGTATTCGAAGGGGCCGATCTGAGACGCCCCCTGGGCCTCCCGCCAAGCCATTTCGGCGTCGTGGGGTAGAGTGGCTCCGTTCAACGGCATGCCATTATTGGCAATGGTCCCGTTGGTTGGCGTATGGTTTTTCGATTCCGCCATTTGGTAACCCCCTCGATCGATTATCTGCCTCCGGCCCGCCACCCGGCTGATCGGATAATAACTCCAGAATATGGCTCATATGGTGGTTTTCGATACCGTTGGACCCAAGAATGTTGGGGACAGGATACCGCCTGGAGTGGGTTGTATCAAGCATCAAGGTGAGTGTATGCACAGTGGGACCGGCTGGTCAGCTCTCCCGTCACAGCAACCGAGGCGCAATGGTATCGGCCGCTCCGGCAACCTGTTGGATACACTCGGGTCCATTGTTTTTGGGGGAATTTACCAGGTTGGAAACCTGGTATACCTCCAAATCTTCGTCGGGGGCAGGCGCCAGCAGCTTACCCAGGATTTCGGTGTCCTCCGTCATGGGGTCCAACCACAGGGCCTGCGTTTCGCCGGATAGAATCACCGGCATCCGGTCGTGGATGGGCTGGATGAGTTGATTGGCCTTGGTGGTGAGGATGGTGAATGACTTGATGCGCTCGCCGTCGGGCGATTTCCAGGTCTCCCAAAGCCCAGCGAAAGCGAAAGGGGCATGGTTCGTCAAGAAAAAATAGTTGGGAATCCTCGCCTTTCCCTCCTTCCTCCATTCGAAAAACCCGTTGGCCGGAACCAGGCATCGCCGTTTCCGGAAGGCGGCGCGAAACGCCGGCTTGGCGCTGGCGGTTTCTCCCACGGCGTTGATCATTCTGGCGCCGGCTTTGGCGTCCTTGGCCCAAAACGGCAGCAGGCCCCAACGCATGTACTCCGCGCTGCGGGTGCCTTCGTTGGTCACGACCAGGCTTTGTTGGGTTGGCGCTATGTTGAACTTGGGCCGGTATTCCAAGTCCCGGGCTTCAAATTTGAAAGATGCCTGCAATTCGTCCAGGTTGGACGTGAGTGCATACCTTCCGCACATCATTGCACCTCCTGAGCGCAACTCTTAAGCGTCGAAGGCCGGTCCGGCCGTTCGTTCCAGGCGTTTCTTATGTCTCCTCAGCGTTGGTCGACACCAAAAAGGGTCCATCCGGGGCGGCTTCGGGTCAGGTCGGTTTGGTCCAGGGACATGCCGGCGTTCCTGGGCAATTCTAGGGCCCGCTGGATTGACCATGCAGAGAATCCCTGCACCTGTTCCATCCGGCTGATCTCATCCTGGTCGAAGAAGCCGGCGCCGATGGTTTCCTGACCGTCGAACCGGGGCTCCCCAGAGACCAGGTCCAACCTGAAGACAACGTAAACGTTAGCTGATGGGGCGCCGACAGAGTGACGTACCCCGATTACGTCGGAAAACTTGGCGACGATGCCAGCCTCCTCCATAACCTCCCTCTCCACCGCGCGGATAATCTCCTCGTCAGACTCCACGTACCCCCCCGGAATTTGCCACGATCCGCGGTTGGGGTTGATGCCTCTCTGGATCAGCAAGGCCTTGCCATCGCGCAACACTACGGCGCCGCAACCGATGGAGTGGTCTCCAAAATGTATGAACCCGCATCCGGCGGCCAGGCATGCGGGGCGGTCCCGCCCGCCGTCGAACTTCGACCCTAGTTTGCTGCCGCACCGGGGGCAGTAATTCATGGCTAATTCTCCAATCCTATTTCCTAATAATAATCCTAAGGGCAGGATGCGTGCGATTATACCAGCCATGGTGCCGCCCACGGACAAACAACAGGGTTGCCACGGGGCTTAGCCTTAAATACACTGGCCCGGAGTATAGGGGCATCCGGCCCCATCGCCACTAGACCTGAGGAGATGAGACATGGACCTGGAGTTGAGAGGGAAGACAGCTATTATCACCGGGGGCAGCCGGGGAATAGGCAAAGCGATCGCCCGGGAATTCGGCCGAGAAGGGGTCGACGTCGCCCTGGTGTCCAGGGGGCGGGAGGCCCTGGAACAAACCGCCGCCGAACTGGGACAGGAGACCGGGGCCAAGTACGTGGTGATTACCGCGGACACCAGTGACGACGGATCGGTGCGAGACATGGTGCAGGAAGCCGCACGGGAACTTGGACACCTGGACATCCTGGTGAACGGCGCGGCCAAGGTGGGCGGAGGACCGGCGCCACGCCTGGCGGAAATCACCGAAGAGAGCTTCTGGGACGACATGAACACCAAGGTATTGGGCTACCTGCGCTGCGCCAGAGAGGTGGCGCCCTACATGGCCGGCAGGGGCTGGGGGCGCATTATCAATCTCAGCGGAATGGCTGCCCGGCAGTCCGGGACTATCATCGGGAGCATGCGCAACGTGTCGGTAGCTGCTATGACCAAGAACCTGGCCGACGAACTGGGCCCCTTGGGCATTAACGTTAGCGTGGTCCACCCGGGACTCACCCGCACCGAGCGCACCGCCGCAATGGTAGAAGCCCAAATGCAAGCCCAGGGTATATCTGCAGCAGAAGCGGAGAAGAATATGGCGTCCAACATTTCCATCGGGCGGATGGTCGACGCGGAAGAGATTGCCTACGTGGTAACCTTTTTGGCCTCCCCCAAGTCCGTGGCGATTACCGGGGATGCCATAGCAACCTCCGGCGGCAACGGCCGAGCCATACACTACTGAGAATCAAGGGGCATATCGGGCTCCGGGGCATTCCTACCGGGGCCCGGCTTTAGAGGGCCAGAGGAGGGTCATCTATGTACGTGGCCACCAACCGGATCAAGGTCCAAAAACCCCATGGGCCGGACTTGGAGGAGCTTTTTCAAAGCCGCGCCGGACTGGAACACCAACCTGGTTTCCTTACCTTTGAGCTTTGGAAGCTGCAAGGCGAGGCCGACCATGAGGATTACCTGGTGGTGTCTCACTGGGAAACCAAAGAGGCCCACGACGATTGGACCAGGAGTGAGGCGTTCCGCCAGGTACACTCGGGCTTTCGGTCAAGCTTCATCCTGGGCCCGGGCGAGTTCAACGCTTACGACGTGCGGGTTGCTTCCCGAGCCGGGGAGGACTGACCCACCAATGAGTGGGCCCGCGCTGCTCATCTCAACCGGTGCCACACGACACAAACCCGAACTCCGGGCCCGGTATCGCCGCGGCCCATGCTATAATCCCCCGGCATTCGCCAGAAGGGGTTTTGGAGGCTCAAAATGAACCGCTCAGTGGAGTTTTACAGCGAAGGCGTCAAGCTGTGCGGGGATGTTTACACGCCTGACGGCCTGACGGCAGGCGAGACCCGCTCTGCCGTGCTGCTGTGCCACGGATATACGGGGGTGAAGGACCTCTACCTGCCCGACAACGCGGCCTCTCTGAACGGCGCCGGGTACGTGGCCATGACTTTTGACTACAAAGGGTGGGGCGACAGCGAAGGGACCCGGAGCCGCCTGGCTCCCTACAGCCGGGTGGCCGACGTTCAGGCCGCGTTGACCTTTTTGGGCCTTCAACCCGAGGTGGACGAGGACAGGATGGGTCTTTACGGCACCAGCTACGGCGGGGCCACGGTGTCCTGGGTCGGGGCCATCGACCCTCGGCCCAAGTGTATCGTCAGCGTGGTTGGCATCGGCAACGGCGCCCGTTGGATGAGCCGGGTCCGCCGGGTAGACGAGTGGTTTGACCTGCAAGAAGTATCCAAAGTCGACCGGGAACAAAGGGCCACGACCGGCCAGTCCAGAATGGTGGACCGGAGCGAAATCCTGCTTCCCGACCGCCAGTCGGCGGAGTTGGCCGCGGCTGCACGGAGGAATAACCCCGCGGCCGTGGGCACGATTCCGGTGGAATACGTAGACGACACCATCGGTTTCAACCCGGAATGGATCGTGGACAAGATTTCGCCAAGGCCGATCTTGTTCATCACTTCAGACAACGACCGGCTGGTCCTGCCAGAAGAGTCGGAGCAGCTTTACGCCCATGCCAAAGAACCCAAGAAGCTGGTTGTGCTAAAGGGCGTCGGCCACTACGAAGTATACGCCGAACCCGCCTTCACCCAGGTGATGGAGGAGACCCTTGCCTGGTTCCAAGAGCATCTGCCCGCCAGATAACACCCGCCGGATAACCGACGAAGACAGCCCCATCCGTGGATGGGGCTGCCGGTCATGACGTAACCGCAATTGCCTCAATTTCTATTTTCAGGTCCGGGTTGACCAGCGCTTTGACCTCCACCATGGTGCTGGCGGGGTAGTCGCTCTTGAAGTACTCCCCCCTGACCTTGTGTATGGCTGCGTAGTCGCCTACGTCGGTCACGAACACGGTGACTTTGACCACGTCATCCAGGGTGGCGCCGCCCTCCGCTAGCACCGCCTTGACGTTTTCCAGCACCTGGCGGGTCTGGGCTTCGATATCGCCAACCCCCACGATTTCACCCTGGGAGTTGCGGGACACCTGGCCGGAAACAAACACCATGTTCCCCGCCGGTGTCTTGATGCCCTGGGACATGATTCCCGCCGGAATAGAAAGGTTTGGACTGACCAGAACTTCTTTCGCCATAGCTGCTCCTCTGCTGTTCAAGTTCTTCTGAGTTTCCGAACCTTCATTTGAGTTCCCGGAAAAGAGCGTCCCAGTTGAGTATTCTCTCGTTGCCCCGCGAATCCTGGCGAGAGCGCCTTGCCCGGCAACATTTGCTTGGGGAACAGTCAACCAAAAAGGGCTCACCGGTTTGTCGGTGAGCCTTTCTCAAGAGACCAATTAAAGTGGCCGGTCCCGCAGTCTTGCTTAGGACTGACCTGCCTTGTCTATGGCCGCCCGCAGGTCTTCGACGCTCACGTCTCCTACCAATAATTCGCCGTCTATCATGTAGGTAGGAGTCACGCCGATGCCCTTTTCCTTAGCAGCGGCGTACTCGTCCATAAGCCTCTGCCGGTAATGGCCTGACTCCAGCAATGGCGCGAGTTGCCCCCAATCGAGTCCGCTCTGCTCGGCGGCTTCCCGCAACGCCTCCGACTTGCCGAAATCTGTGCCCTGTTCCCAGTAACCCTTGGCTATGGCGTGGTGTAATTCGCCGTCCCGGCCCTGTTCCTTGGCATACATCGTGGCCTCATGGGCCGGCTTGGTGTTCGGCGACCAGTCGGGGCGCCGCATCACCAGGCCAACGCCCTCGGCGCGGGCCTGCATTCCGGGGTTCAGGCCGGTTTCCGTTTCTCCTTCCCGCTGCGGACGGGGTTCGCCTTCTTCCGGTTTGTCCGGGTTCAACAAGTAGGGCCTGCGGTCCACCGCAATCGAGGTTTCTGAGGCAACCTTTTCGAGCCTGCCCAGGCCGACGTAGCAGAAAGGTCAAGTGTAATCGTACCAAACTGTGACTTCTACCGGCGATTTGGTGGTCATGGGTTTCCTCCTTGTCTTCTGTCATTCAAAATGTCTAACCCGTATGGGTCCGGTCACTTAAATTCGCCGTCGGGGGGCCATATGTTGTGACTGCCCCGCCCGGCGCCCGTGGGGCCCTCTTCTCTCAGGCCGGCTATCACCTCCTGACACCTGATGAAATGTGGAGCCTGCAGGTGCGCCTGAAAGGCCGCTTCGTCTCGGTAAACCTCGTATACCCAAAGCCGGTTGGGGTCGGAGGAATCCTGGATCACGTCGAACCGCAAGCAACCGGGCTCGTCGTTGACCGCGCCCCGGGCGTCGTCCACCAGGGCTTCGACGAACTCCTCCTTGTGGCCCTCTTTCATCTGGACCGGTGCAATGATTACGTACACAGTGCCTCCCCTGAACTCACAATGCGGCGTCTATACCTTGGCTGCAGCGGACTCAACCTGCTCCTGCACCAGGCGAAGGAAGTCTTGGCCCCCCAAACGCAGCAACCCCCACGCAGTTACCGTGACGAAGTTGGCGCCCAGATTGATAAACTCGGCCACCAAGGCGGCGTCGGCGGAAGAGTTGCCGCCAACCCCCACGTTCTTACCCGCAGCCCGAATTTTGGGGACCACCTGGCGCATCACGTCCGCGACTGCTTCTGGGCCCGCATTCCCCATGCTTTGGCCAAGGTCGTTGGCCGCCACCAGAAAAACATCAACCCCGGGAACGGTCAGAATTTCGTCCAGGTTTTCCACCGCCTCAATGTCTTCGATCATGGGAAGGACCATGGTCTGAGAATTGACCCAGCTTTTAGACTCGTTGAGCGTATGCGTCATCCCGTAGTCATGGGCCCGGGCTATGCCCACACCGCGGTGTCCGTCGGGATAGTATTTGGCGGAGCGAGCCACCGACTCGGCTTCCTGGCGGGTGTCCACGTGGGGAGCAATTATCCCTTGGACACCACGGTCCAGGAAGCGCAACACGGTGGCCTCGAAGTGGTCCGGAATCCTGGCTATGGGAGTGATGCCGAAGACCTCCGCGGCCCGGACCATGTGTTCCACCTGGTCCAAGTCCGACGGACCGTGCTCGCAGTCGATCATGACGAAGTCGTAGCCGATGAGCCCCAGAATCTCGATAAGGTCCGGGGCATACCGGTTGATTATGCCGCCGAATACTACCTTCCCTTCGGCCAACTTGGCTTTGGTAAGGTTTGTTTGCATAGCTTACCCACTCTCCGGGTTTGGTCCTACCGGTCCTGTTCCTGGGAGTTACCCATCCGCGTTCTGCCGGTGCCGCTGCCTGTTGGCCCAGTACCTGGAACACTTGGCGATATTGCTTTTCTCGTCAGGGGGAATACCAGAAACCACACGTCGGACTCTCTTCAACCATGGCGCTGAGCTATTACTTCCATTCACCGTCCGCTGGCCATATGTTGTGGCTGCCCCGGCCGGCGCCGGTGAGGCCTTGGTCGCGCCATTCGGCAACCGTATCCCGCCATTTGACGAAATGGGGCGCCTGCGTATGCGCCTGGAAAGCCGCCTCGTCCACGTAGACCTCGTATAGCCACACGCGGTTGGCGTCGGCCGAATCCTGAATCACGTCGAAGCGCAGGCAGCCGGGCTCGTCGTTAACCGAGCCCCTGGCGTCTTCCAGCAAGGCTGCAATGAATTCATCCTTGTGCCCATCTTTTATCTGGATCGGGGCGATGATCACGTACATTTTCCCTCCCGTGGTGTTCAGCCGAGGCTTTGGCCCTCAACTTAGCCTGCGGTGCTCATCCAAAGTCGAAGAGCCGGTCTAATCCGACCCGGTCTCTGTTTACAGTTCCTCTTGCACCCGGCGCCGGAAGTCCTCTGCTCCAATCCTCAGCAATCCCCAAGCCGACACGGTGACGAAGTTGGCGCCCAGCTTGATGAATTCGGCCACACCGGCAGCGTCGGCGGGAGAATTGCCGCCAACGCCGACGTTCTTGCCGGCCGCTCGAATCTTGGGTACAACCTGCCGCATCAGGTTGCGTACGTCGGCGGGGGCTGCGTTGCCCATACTTTGGCCCAGGTCTCCCGCAGCCACATGAAACACGTCGACACCGGGTACGGCGAGAATCTGGTCGAGGTTCTCCACTGCCTCCGTGTCTTCTATCATGGGGATCACCATTGTCTGGGCATTGACCCAGCTGGTGGACTCATTGCGGGACGCGGTTATTCCGTAATCGTGAGGACGTCCCCCGCCCACGCCGCGGTGCCCTTCAGGATAATATCGGGCCGCCCGGGTCACCGCCTCGGCCTCCGGGCGCGTATCCACGTGTGGAACAATAACTCCCTGGACCCCACGGTCGAGAAACCGCAGCACCGTAGCGTCGGCATGGTCCGGAATTCTGGCTATGGGAGTAATGCCGAAAACCTCGGCCGCCCGGACCATGTGCTCGACCTGGTCCAGGTCCGACGGGCCGTGCTCGCAATCGATCATGACGAAGTCGTACCCGATGAGCCCCAGAATCTCAATAATGTCCGGGGCGTACCTGGTGACGATCCCGCCGAACACTACCTCGCCTTCGGCTAGCTTGGCTTTGGTGTAGTTTGTGCGCATACTCACCCGCCTTACGATTTATGTCCCACGGGTCCCCAACCCTAACCGTCGCCGGCGGGCGCCCCGGCGGGGACGTCCTGGAAGTGGGGCATGACCTGGGTGGCGAAGAGTTCAATAGACCGGAGCACCTTCTCGTGGGGCAGGCCCGGGAATCCAAAGTTACCGAAGACGTGGTTAATCCCCGCCTCCTGGGTCTGCTTGAGCCGCTCTACCACCACTTCCGGGGTACCGCGCAGGGGCGGCAGGCCCGCGTGGCCAGGGTCGTCCCGGCGGTCGCGGTCTTTCTGCCGGTTGGCCCAGTGCTCATAGCCCTTGGCGACGTTACCGTTCTTGTCCATCGGCATCCCGATTGCATACCCGTTGTTCCCAGTCGAGCGCAGTATTCGGGAGCTGAAATCTTCCAGACCCACGGGGTCGGCTTCCGCCTCCTCCATCGTGGGGGCGACGTAAATCGCCTTGGACATCGGCGGGTCCAGATGGGCGTGGGGATGGCCGTAAAAGTCCATCCGATCGCGCCAGGCCTTTATGACCTGGGGCGCCTGGCCCAGAATGTCGGTGGGGCCTCCCGCAATAACCTGGATGTTGCGGCTGGCCGCGAAATCGATGCTTTCCGGGCTGGTGCTGACCGCCTGGTAGATAGGCGGGTGGGGCTGCTGCAACGGCTTGGGGAGCACCCACAGGTCGTTAACGTCGGTGTAGTCGCCGTGGAAGGTAAGCCTCTCCTCGGTCCACGCTTTGATGATGACGTCGATGGATTCCTGGAACCGGCTCCGGCTTTCATCCATGTTTACGCCGACGCCTTCGAATTCCTGGGCTTGGTACCCGGCGCCAATCCCAAAGTTGAACCGGCCGCCGCTGATCACGTCCAGCATGGCGGTCTCTTCGGCCAGCAGTATCGGATTATGCAGGGGCAACACAATTACAGCGGTGCCGATTCGGATACGCTGGGTCCGGGCGGCCACCGCTCCCATGAAGGGGAAAATGCCGGAAAGCAGTCCGTGGCGGGAGAAGCGGTGCTCTCCTAACCATGCCTCGTCCAGGCCCAGCCGGTCGGCAAGTTCAACCTGCTCCAGCGCTTCATTCAGGGCCTGCGCCTGGGTCCGGCTTTCATGCCAGGCGCCGATGGTGAAAATTCCAAATTGCATTCTGCCTCCCCGATGACGACATTGGGATTCGGGATAAGTCAGGCTTGCTGCTGGACCAACCCTGAGTATCTAAGGGCAGGATACAAGCTATACCCCCCGGTTTCAAGGCAGGTTATGCACCGTGGCGCAGGCGTAACTATTCAGAGTCGAGGGGACGCCCTCACTCCAACCCTCTCCCAGGGGGTATTTCGATTGTCATCAAATCACCCAGTCACTGTTGCCGCGGCGGGAATCCAGAGCTCCATTGGTTACCTACTCTCGCTCCCGTCATCCTACTGCTCCCGTCATCCTCGCCGCAGTGGGGATCCAGAGCCCTTGTTGTCGTCCACACGGTTGGAGAATGGATGTCCTTCCCCGACTCCCGCCGAGTCATTGTTGCCCTAACCGTGTTGGCGCATTGTCAGGGCTCTGGATCCCCGCTGCGGCGAGGACGACGGGGGACAGGGGCTTTCCCTGAAAATGGCTCTGTTTGCCCAGGGAAAATCGGGTTTTTGCAGGCTTTTGCGCAAATCACGCCATTTTCCACTGATTTTTTGTAGCCAGTGGTATCGTCCCAGATACGAATTTTTGTAAACAGTGCCATTTGTTGCCATTTAGTTCCGGTCGCCGGACCGTTGGTAAGGGCCGGAGCGTTTCCTGAAAATGGCGCTGTTTGCCCAGGGAAAATCGGGTTTTTGCAGGCTTTTGCACAAACCACGCCATTTTTCACCGATTTTTTGTAGCTAGTGGCATCGTCCCAGATACGATTTTTTGTAAACAGTGCCATTTGTTGCCATTTAGTTCCGGCGGAGTCCGGGAGCATGGCTGCCTGCGCCAACACTCCATCGCCAGGCGGCTGATGGTCGGGCATCATGGTAGATAGGGGCGGCGCGGGCTGGCAAGGGGCGGATGTCAGCCAGGGCATTGTTCGGGCTGTCAGAGCAGTTGAGGGGAGCGATTGTTCAGGTTTGTTGGGTATGACGAAAGACGGCCGCCCCCTGAGATGTTCACCCATCGACTCTGGACAGTTACCCTGGCGCAGGCGACGACCCGCACTTATGGCTGGGCCACACCGGTACCGTGGCGCAGGCGACGACCCGCACTTATGGCTGGGCCACACCGGCGTCGGCGGGAGGCCGTTCCAAAAGTTCCAGCCAGTTTCCGTCGGGGTCTTGCATGTAGCAACCCTTCCGGGCCATAGGGTAGACGGCGCCGGGGCGTACCGCCGGGGGGCTGACGAACCTGACTCCCTTGGCCGAAAGCTCCTGGTAAAAGGAGTCCAGGTCGTCCACTATCACCCCCAGGTGAGTGGCCCCCACTTGGTGGCGCTGGGGGAGTGTGACTGCGTCGCCGGGCGGGTTGAGGTACTGGATCAACTCCACCGAGTGGCGCATGTCTCCCGGACCCAAATACACGATGTGCAGCCTGGCATCGGGATAGCCCACTAGCTCGGAGATGAACTCCCCTTCCAAGATTTGGTCCCGTTCCTCTTGAAGCCCCAACAGGTCACGGTAGAAGGCGCGCGAACGTTCCATATCGCTGACCACAAACCCGGTGTGGTTCATCCACTCTACTTCCATAAGTGCAAACCTCCGTTTTCTTGTGCCGGGACGACTGCCAAGGCTTCCCCATTACCAGGATATCCGGCGTTATCACTGGCAACTTCGTATAGACTCTGACCCGGGTCAACACAAGAAAGCCGCCAGCCGACGCGCCAGGCCCGGTGAGCGTCATGTCGCTAACACCGCGGCGGCGGACAGGGCGGGGGTGACTGCGGCCCTGCCCGGTGTCAGGGTATCTCAGCCCCCGAGGAACTGCTTGACGGTCTTGATGAACTCCTCCGGCCGCTCCAGGTGGGGCAGGTGGCCCGAATCCAGTTGGACCAGTTGGCAATTGGGAATTGCGTCGCGGGTCTTGGCCGCTATTTCAGCGCCCATCAAGTCGCTGAGCAAGCAATGAATCAGCAATGTGGGGCACTGTACCCCGGCCAGAACGTCATATACCGGCGGCGACGCCGGCCTGGGCCCGTAAACCAATGGGTGGGCGATGGAGGAGACCCACTGCTCGTTAACCAGTTGCTGGAAGCCGGTGTGGACCACTATGTCCATGGCCTCGCGGCCCAGCCGGGAGAAGCGGTCGAACTGCCTGAGCCAGGTCTCTATCTCTCCAGGGGAGTAGAACACTTCAGGGCGGCTTTCCATGGGGTTGCCGGAAGGAGCGCCGGTGGATTCAGCGCCCACGTCCACCAGGACCATGCGTTCCACCTGCTTCGGGTAGGTCGGGGCGTAGGTCATCCCGATTTTGCCGCCCATAGACTGGCCCAAGTAGGTGAGCTTGTCCATGCCCAGGCCGGTGGTCAACTCGTGAAAGTCTTGCACGTAGTCCCTTGTCTCGTAGCACCCATTGGGGTCATAGTCGCTCTTTCCCCTGCCGCGCGCCGTGACCGCCACGATGTGGTACTGGTCGCGGAAAGCGGGAGCGGTCAGGTCCCAGTACAGCGCATTGGCCACCGCACCATGGGCTAGGAACATGTGGGGCAGGTGGGGGTTTCCCCAGTCGGTGTAGTGGATATTGATGCCGTTGACCCGCATCCGATGCTCGGTGTACTGCTTCTCTTTTACTTGCAAGAGACTTCTCCTGTCGCCCAGCCAGGCATTTGTCGTTATAAGCTATTTCAACGTTGGGGTGGATTGACCCCTGGAACACCGTGTTGGGGGGTTGTTCGACGCATAGGACGCGAAGCCCCTGAGTTTCTCCCAACCTCTAACGGCCTTCCTTGATGTAGTCTGAAAGCTTTTCTCCGATCATGATGGTGGTGGCGTTGGTGTTGGCGCGGATGCAATCCGGCATTACCGAAGCGTCGGCCACCCTGAGACCCTCCAGTCCTTTTACCTTCAGGAACTGGTCAACCACGGCCATTGGGTCGGAGTCGGGGCCCATCTTGCAGGTACCGGACACATGGTGGGACGTGCCAGAGTTGCGCCTGAGCCAGTCGTTCAGCGCCTCGTCCGACTCCAACTCCTCGTCGGTCGGCATAATCCGCTCCAGCAGAATTTCAGAGAAACCGGGTTGATCGGCCATGCGGACGCCGAGACGTATTGCCTCCCTCATGCGCCGCAGGTCTTCTTCCTCCTGGTAGTAATTATAATTCAGCAGGGGCTGTACGTGAGGGTCGGTCGACTGCAGGGTCAACTCGCCCTTACCCAAGGCCAACTGTAAGCTGGCGCTGATTCCGATGTAGTTCCGGTCCTCGTCGATGACCACGTGGGCCGGGCGGTGCTCGCTGGTCATCAGCATGGGGCTGAGTTGCATGTCGTTGCGCAGGTCCGATCCCTCTACTGTATAGCGCAGCCCCACTTGAATCACCGGGGCTTGCACGTCGGGCTTCTCCCCCGTGGCGTAGTAGATGGCCGAGGCAGCCGGGTGGTCGCGCAGATTCTGGCCCACGCCAGGCAGTTCCTGAACCACCTCAATGCCGAAGCTCCTGAGATGCTCCGCCGGCCCCACGCCGGAGAGCATCAGAAGCTGGGGCGAGGCAATTGCCCCGCTGCTTACGACAATCTGGTCGGCCTCAACCGTGAAGACCTCGCCGCCGCTTTCGGCTTCAACCCCCACCGCACGCTTTCCCTGGAACAGGATCCGCCGCGCCGTGATGCCGCCCCTGACGGTCAGGTTCAAACGGTGGCGGGCCAGGTCCAGGTAGGTCAAGGCCATGCTCATCCGGACCCCGTCGATGGTGTTGCGCGCCCGTGGCGAAACGCCCGTGGACTCGGGATGGTTCTGGTCCTCGTCGATGGGATAGCCCTCGGCGACACAGGCCTGCTCGAAGGCCAGGGCGTGGGGCATCCACTCGCTGCGCGGCGAACGGCGCACCGGCACCGGCCCTTCTGAGCCATGGAAGTCGCCGCCGCCAAAGTCCAGGTCTGTCTCCAACTTGTTGAAGTACGGCAGCACACTAGTGAACCCCCATTCGTCGTTGCCCCACTCCGCCCAACGGTCGTAGTCCTCGGGGATACCCCGGAACAGCACCTGGCCGTTCACCGCGCTGGAGCCGCCCGTGGCCTTTCCCCTGGGGATGACCAGCTCGGTCTGCTCCGGCGTTATTTGGGCCGTGTACCCCCAGTTGTGGGGACCGTAGGCCGACAGCCACACATTGTTGCCTTGCTTAAGGTCCTCCGGCAATTGCTCAAATTCCGGGTAGTCCGGGCCGGCCTCCAGGAGCAGCACCGAACGCCCCGGGTCTTCCGACAGACGACTGGCGATGGTGCAGCCCGCGGAGCCGCCCCCCACCACGATAACGTCGTACTTCATGGTTTACCTCCATTCCCCTGAGAAATCCTAGCACCAATTTCCAAACGTTCTTCTATTCATCCCAGCAATTATACAAACCTGTGGAAGGCGCACCAACTCAAACCGCCGGAACGACGACGCGGGAGTCTGGATAGCGCAGCCCGGTCCCGAGTTGTATCATCGTCATAAGCGCCTATTAGCCGCTCCCAATCATCCAGCCCGACGGACAAAAACATGGCGACTCCCAACACCGGCGACCAGGACCAGTGGCCCATAATCCGGGCACAACCCCGGAGTTTTTTCAAAGCTCCGCTATGCGATGACCTGGAACAATTGGACGCCAGGGTCGCCTTCATCGGGGTGCCTTTCGATCAGGGCACCTTCGGCAGGCCGGGGGCGCGGTTCGGGCCCGACGCCATCCGGGACGCCCCCAGGGCTTATTCCTACTCGGACCCCCTGGGCGCACAGGCCGAGGCCGAAGGATTCTTTGACATCGATGCCGGGGGCGAGTTGTTGAAGGGCGTGACCATGGCCGACTGCGGCAATATCACCGTAGTCCCCTCGGACGTGACCGGCAATTTTGACAAACTCAGCCAAGCCGTCGAGAAAGTCGCTGCGCGGGGCGCACTGCCCGTGATCGTGGGCGGTGACCACGCAATCACTTTCCCGGCGGTCCGAGGCTTGAGCAAGTTCTCCCCATTGAACCTGGTCCATTTTGACGCCCACATGGACTACAGCCATGACGTTCAGGGGGTGTTCCACACACATGGCAGTCCCATCCGCCGCTGCCGGGAGTTGCCCTTCGTCAATCACATTACCTCGGTGGGCATTCGCCGGGCCCGCCGCAAGCCCTACGAGGAGTCACAGGCAGACGGCAACCTGATAATCACCACCGGGCATTTCCGCCGGTTGGGCCCGCGGGCGGTAGTCGACCTGATTCCCAGGGGTGAAAACCTGTACATCACATTTGATATTGACGTGATGGACCCCAGCCAGGCGCCGGGGACCGGAACACCGGAAGTGGGCGGCCTCGGCTACCAGGAACTGAGCGAGTGTTTGGTGGAGTTGGTGGCCAGGAACAATCTGGTTGGATTCGACATGGTGGAAGTGGCTCCGCCCTATGATTCCTCGGAGATCACCGCGCAGGTTGCGGCCCGCTTGATAATCGATATTCTGACGGCGCGGTTTCCGGCCCGCTAGGGCTCGTTAACAGACCGCCTCAAATGATTAATCCGGTGCGGTCCAACACTGCTCAGGGCCAGGACCAACTGAATTTGGCGTAGTGGGCGTTTCGCCCGGTGTTGTCCCACTCCATGCCGTGATCGGTGTAGGTGCTGTCGATGCCCCGGGCCAACGCCAGGGTAGAGCTCACCGGGTGGCCGGTGTTAGTCAACCGGAGAGGCGACCGGCGGCGGCGACTGGCGCGGATTCCCCTTACATGGAAGTCCATGACACCTGGGATTGAGGCCCGGCGGTCCATTCCTTCCTCCTGATAGTCAATCGCTGCGTATGTGATTCCCAGCATATTGGCGGTCAGGCTCATCCAGGCGGCCATAGGCCCGCCAATTTCTCCCGACAGAATTCTTCCCAAGGCCCGCCGTTGATCGTCGTTGGCCCGCTCGTCGACGTAGAACGCCGTGGTCCAACCGCCGTGGCCCATGATTCCGGGAGTGTGGGCGGCTATGACAAAGTTGAGCCCGTCCAGAGAAACGCCGTTGTAATCGCCCTGGTCCACGTGGAAGGCTAACCCAACGTCGCAATGGCCTTCGGTCGGTTCCAAGGGTGGTCCCGGCACTACGCAGGGACACAAAATCTGGCAATTGCAATTCTCAAAGTAGCCGCCCTTCAAGTTCCACTTTTCGGTGGTCACGCGTCGTCCCCCTTGACCGCCCTGGTCTAGTCATTCGGCTGTTGGCTTGCCGGTGAACAACGCATCGGTCCGGCCCTGCGTCCCCGGCGACTGGATAACACTTACTTCAGTGTTCCTAGGCCTTAGCCTAGCGTTTCTGGCTGACGTTTCTGATAGAGTATCAAATTGATGAGAAGCAGGAAACCGGAGGGGTTTCCAGACTCGCCGGTCCTGAATCTTCACAAGCCCGGATTCAACGGGCGCGAATGAAAGCCGCTCAAGGAGTTGTTTGCCATGGAGAGATTGGGAGTAGCGGTCACGGCGGGCCTGGCGCCCAATGAAGTTGTGGAATGTGTCAAGCTGGCAGAAGAGCTGGGCTACGAGTCGGCCTGGATGGCGGAAGGCCACGGCGGCGACCAGTTCAGCGTGCTCACCGCCTGCGCGGTGGCCACTGAGAGGATACGCCTTGGCACGAGCATAACGAGCGTCTTCGTGCGGAGCGCTCCTACCATAGGAATGGCCGCAGCCTGCGTGGACTATTTCTCCAAGGGCCGGTTCGTCCTGGGAGTGGGTTCAAGCCACAAGGTGCAGGTGGAACCGGAGCATGGGATGGTGTTTGCCAATGCGGTGCCCCGGTTGCGGGAGACGGTGGATGTAGTGCGGGCGTTGCTCCGGGACGGCCAGGTCTCCTACCAGGGCGAAGTAATCAATATCGAAAACTTTGACCTGTGGTTTAAACCTTACCGCCCGGAGATTCCAATCTACGTTGCGGCCGTATTTCCCAAGATGCTGGAAACCACCGGCGAAATCGCCCAGGGAGCCCTGCTGACCTGGTGCACCCTGGACCATGCCGGAACCGCCGCACGGCATGTGGCGGCAGGCGCCGAAAGGGCGGGGAAAGACCCTTCTCAGGTGGAGGTTGCCTCCCTTATCTCCTGCGGCCCGGCGGAAAGCCCGGCTGAGGTGGAGCAGATGATTGACTCTTTCAGACCAGTGATTGCCGGCTACGCCGGAAGGTTTCCGAGGTACCGGCGGTTGATGGCCCAAGCTGGATTTGAGGAGGAGTTGGAAACAGTCAGGCGCGAGTGGCAGGCCGGCCGCCAGCAGGAAGCGATGGCCCTGGTCCCTGCCGCTCTGATCGAGAAGTTGGGGGTGGTGGGTACGCCGGAGCGATGCCGCGAACGCCTTCAGGAATACCGGGAGGCCGGCATCTCCCTGCCTATAGTGTCTCCCCGGGTCTCGGGGCCGGGAGCCAAGGAGCGAGCTATGGCCGTGATTCGCGCCTGCGCCCCCCGGTAGTGGCTACGGGCTGCTCCGGCCGCAGCAGTTATTGGGCCGCAGTCATTGAGCCGTGGTGCCGCCGTCGATGACCAACTCCGACCCGGTGACGAAAGAGGACTCGTCAGAGGCGAGGTACAGCATTCCGTAGGCAATGTCGTAGGCGTTGCCCACCCGGCCCATCGGTATCCGCGACCTGATATTTTCGAAGTAATCCGGGTCTTGATATCCCCGGTCGGTAAGGGGCGTGTGGGCGTACCCAGGATGCACCGAATTCACCCGGATGTTTTCATTGGCGTATTGGATCGCCGCCGACTTGCTGAACAGGCGAATTGCTCCCTTGGCGGCGTGGTACGCAGTGGAAGTCTCGCTGCCCACGAGTCCATAGATTGAAGAAACGTTGATGATTGAGCCTCCGCCCACCTTTCGCAGCTGGGGAATGGCGTGCTTGGTACCCAGGAAGACGCCCTTGGCATGCACGTTCATCTGCCCGTCCCAGTCCTCTTCGGACGTGTCTTCAACCCGATAGCGGGCGCCGCTGCCTGCGTTGTTAACCAGGATGTCCAACCTGCCGAAACGGGCCACCGCGGCTTCCACCACGCGGACCCATTCCGCCTCGCTGGTAACGTCCAGGTGGAGGTAGATGGCCTCGCCTCCAGCCTCGCTGATCTCGTTAGCCGTGCGTTGCCCTAACTCGTCCCGAATGTCAGTCAACACCACCTTGGCGCCTTCCTGGGTAAACAGTCGGGCCGCAGCGCCCCCGAATCCCATCAATTCGCCCTGAACTCCGGCCGCGGCTCCAGATATCAAGGCAACCTTGCCTGCCAAGCGCATGTTGTCACTCCTTTTTCGCAGTTGATTTTCGTGACTATCCCGGGATTTAGGAACACTCTGTCAGAGTCGAGCAGCCGTTATTCTTAATTCGTTGGGATATTGACCTATAATGACCCTGCCATTGAGGCCGGAATACCCGGGGCCCCACGATAGGCTGAAGGCCGGATTTGAATGCGGCTGGAATCGAACCAAATAAGCACGCACCGGAGGGGTGGTCCATGGTAACCCAGATCATCCCCCGTAAGCTCCTTTTCGGCAACCCCGACAAGGCCTCGCCACAACTCAGCCCAGACGGTCGTTTCCTGAGCTATCTGGCCCCGGTGGATAGCGTTCTCAACGTTTGGGTCGGGCCGGCGGACAACCCGGCTGCCGCCAAGCCGGTCACCACGGACAAAGGCCGTGGGATCCGGTTCTACGGATGGGCTTACACCAACAACCATATCGGTTATATCCAGGACCGCGACGGGGACGAAAACTGGCACTTGTACCACGTTGATTTGACCACTGGGGGAACTATGGACATGACCCCGCTCGAAGGAGTGCAAGCCCGTATGCAGGAGGTGAGCCCCAAGTACCCCGAAGAGGTGCTGGTACTGCTGAATGCCCGCAATCCCCAGTTCCACGAAATATACCGGGTGAACATCTACACCGGGGAAAGGGAACTGGTGCAGGAGAACGACCAGTTCGTCGACTTCGTAACGGACGAGGATTTCAACGTCCGTTTCGCCGTGCGGCCAACACCCGACGGGGGCAACGAATTGTTGAGTAGGGCCGAAGACGGCGGCTGGGAGCCGTTTGCCAGGATTGCGATGGAGGACAGCATCCACACCGGTCCCATCGGGCTCGACCGGGCCGGCCGCACCCTGTACATGATCGACAGCAGAGGGCGGGACACATCCGCCCTGACCGCCATCAATCTGGATACTCAAGAACAAACGGTAATTGCTGAAGACGCTCGGTCGGATGTCAGCGACACGATGCTGCACCCCACGGAAAAGACCCCCCAGGCCGCCGCATTTTCCCACCAGCGCAAGGAGTGGCGAATCCTCGACGATTCCATAGCCGCCGACCTGGAATACCTGGGAACGGTCGCCGATGGCGAGATTGAGGTTATAAGCCGAACCCTGGATGATGATTTCTGGATAGCAGCTTATCTGCTGGACGACGGCCCGGTCCGCTACTATCGCTACGACCGAACCAGGAAGCAGGCCCAGTTCTTGTTCAGCAACCGGGAAGCATTAGAGGGCCTGCCGTTGGCCAAGGTGCATCCGGTAGTCATCAAATCCAGGGACGGGTTGGACCTAGTGAGCTACTACATGCTTCCCCTGGATAGCGACCGGGACAGCCCAGGGCATCCTGCCAACCCGCTGCCGATGGCCCTGCTGGTCCACGGCGGTCCGTGGGCGCGGGACAATTGGGGATACAACCCGGTGTACCAACTGCTGGCCAATAGGGGATACGCGGTCCTGAGCGTCAATTTCCGGGGTTCCACGGGGTTCGGCAAGGATTTCGTCAACGCCGCCAACCTGGAATGGGCCGGAAAGATGCACGACGACCTAGTTGACGCCGTGCAGTGGGCAATAGAGCAAAATATTGCGGATCACCAACGGGTTGCGATCCTCGGCGGTAGCTACGGCGGCTACGCAACCCTGACCGGTTTGACATTCACGCCCGACACCTTTGCCTGCGGAGTGGACATAGTCGGCCCGTCCAACCTGGTGACCCTGCTGAACACCATACCGCCGTATTGGGAGCCGCAGGTCGAGCTATGGGCCAATCGAGTCGGCGACCACCGCACCGAGGAGGGCCGGGCGTTTTTGACCGAGAGGTCCCCGCTCACTCACGTCGATCGGATCAGTAAGCCGCTGCTAATCGGTCAGGGCGCCAACGACCCCCGGGTCAAACAAGCTGAGTCCGAGCAGATTGTTCAGGCGATGCAGGACAAGAACATTCCGGTAACCTACGCGCTGTACCCCGATGAAGGGCACGGCTTTGCCCGGCCCGAGAACAACCTATCCTTCTTCGCGGTCACAGAGGCGTTCCTGGCCGGGTGTTTGGGTGGGAGGCATGAACCGGTGGGCAGTGATTTTGAAGGTTCGTCCATCACCGTGCCTGCCGGGGCTGAACACATTCCCGGGCTGTCCGAAGCCATCAAGTAATCAAATGAGACCGGGGCGTTGAATTACATCCGTCGGGGTTAGTCGAAATTCGGCATCACCTTGGTGGCGAACAATTCCAATTGGCGCATCATGACACTGTGCTCAAACAGCCCGGTGTTCAACCAGAGAAACAGTTCGGGGAAATGCAGGACGTCGTGTAGTTCCCTGATTTGCCGGGTTACCTGGTCCGGAGTGCCCTGAAACACCAACCCCGGAGGAAAGCCGAAGGGAACGAACCAGGACTGGAATAGCCAGTCGAACTGTTCCCTCAACTCTCTGGCCTGCTCGGGCGTCTCGCCAAGGCACAGCACTCCTCCCATGGCCATACCCTGGCCGAATTCCAGGTCGCGGCCGGCCAGCCGGGCCTCTTCCTGGTACACCCGGAAGAGGGTCTGACAGAATTCGACGTCATCGCCAATGAGAACCGGCGTGCCGCCTTCCCGTGCCCAGAAACGGGATGTAGTGGCGCTGAATGTGAAGGGTGAGTAGACCGGCGGATGGGGTTTTTGCAGCGGTTTCGGAGTGATTCCCAGCTCCGTTAGCGCTCCTCCGGGTTGCACTCCCCGGCCCCAATTCTGGGTGGCTGGCATATTCCAGGTTGTTCCGGGCGGGGGTACTTTCCAAAACTGACCGTCATAGGAGAACGTGTCCTTGGTCCAGGCCAGCTTGATGATTTCCCACGCCTCTTCAAACGCCTGCCGGTTGCGGAGGTCGACCTCGGATTTGTCGGAAAGAGTGGCGCCCACGCCCTCACCCTGGGCCAGGGTGTTTACCCACCGGTCCTGGTAACCCCGAGCGAAACCCACGTAAGCCCGGCCCCCGGTGATGTGGTCCAGCATCGCCACGTCCTCAGCAACGCGCAGCGGGTGGTGCGCCGGCAGAACCAGGGCCAACTGCCCCACTTTGAGCCGGGTGGTCTTCAAGCCAACATAGGCATCGAGAAGCACAGGATTGGTGGAAAGCTCGAAACCCTCGATATGAAAATGGTGCTCGGTGAAACCGAGACCGTAATAGCCCAACTGGTCGGCAAACTGGGCCTGCTCCCCTATTTCGGTCAACATGCGCTGGTACAGGTCTTCACGGGTGCCGGCCATGCCCTGCTCCAACTCCTGGCGGCGGCCAATGGTAGGGAGCATGAAAAGATGGAAATTCATCAGACAACCCCATCGGTTTCAAGTTGGGCTAATTCCTCGTCGGAAAGCCCCAAGAACCGTTGGTAGACCAGGGCATTGTCATGCCCCAAGGGGACCGAACCCCGCCAAATCTCCCCAGGCGTCTCCGAAAACTTGGGAGTGATACCCGTACCTTTAACCTTCCGGCCCAGGCTCACGTCATCCCATTCGATATGCACACCACGCGCCTGGTAATGGGGGTCTTCAGCAATATCCTTGGGGGTCATGATGTGGCAACAGCCAATCTGGTTGGCGTTTAATATTTCCACCACTTCCTGCGATGTCCGTTCCATGACCCAACCCCGGAGAATGGCGTCAAACTCAATCCCTTCCGGCGAGTCGGTTTCGGTGTAGGCTATCCGCCACTTATCCTCGGTAGGGTCCAGATCCAACAGCCTGCAGACCCGCTCGTAGGTTGTGCCCACGGCGGCAATGACCACCCAGCCATCGCTGGTCTGGAATGAATCATAGGGTTGAACCAATCCGGCGGCGTTCCCCGACCGCTCCCGGACCAGACCCAGCTCGTGGTAGGCAACCATTGTGCCGGCCAGAATTTGGTGGACGGCCTCGTACTGGGCCAGGTCAATGGTTTGGCCCTTGCCGGTCTTCTGAGCATGGATATACCCGGCGAGAGAGGACCACAGGCAGAACAGGGCCGTGATGAAATCACCCGTCCACGGGGCGGCCCGCACCGGCGGGTCGGGATCGGGGAAACCGGTCAGATTCATCAACCCTCCAAAAGCCTGGCCGATGAAATCGTAGGACGCCCTTGTCAGGTAGTCCGGGTGTCCAAATTGACCGTAGCCCGACACGTGGCAAATCACCAGCTTCGGATTGGCCTTCATCACGGTTTCATCGTCCAAGCCCCATTTGGCGTAGGTGCCGGGGATGGAGCTCTCCATCCAGATATCGATGTGGGGGATTAGCTCCAGGAAAAGGTCCTTTCCCCGGGGCGTTGAAAGGTTGAGAGTGGTGTGGAAGCTATTGCGGCGATTTTGCACCCAACCCGCGGCGACGGTTGAACCGTCTGCGGCGGGAATTGGGAACTCCAGGTTCCGCCACACGGCGTCGCCAGGTCCAGTCCGTTCAATCTGGATCACCTCAGCTCCCATCTCGGCGGCCATGGCGGCGGCAAACGGCTGGGCGATTATGGTGCCAGTGGACAAGATTCGCACTCCTTGCAGGGGGCCAAACTGCCGGGGCAATAGTGGCGGCGGGTTGTTTTGCATGTTTTCTCTCGCTCCGGTTTGATTGCTGCCTTATGTTGGTTAAACGGCTCGCTATTGCTGATCGGCAATTGCCCGGACCTTTGTCCCGGGTTGCCGTAGTCCGGCCCACAGCGGGGACGCCGGGCCACCAGTATAGTGTGTGACTGTCTAAAACAGAAGATTTCCCACGTTTCATGCGGCCGAGACGGGACCATCCGGTCTGTAAATCATGCCGTGGTGTGGCCAAAATACATTCTCCGGCGCAGTCGGAATATAATGACCCAAGGCGGGAGTAGTCCCAGTCTTCCCCGGGAGGTGGCGTATGAACTGGCGTGACATGGCCGGAGACAAGCTGATGAGCCCCAAGGAGGCAGTCAGCCTGATTCGCCCCAGTGACAAAGTGATGTCGGCGCCGATCAACGTAACGCCCTTTACGCTTTGCCGGGCCCTTTTTGAGCGGCGGCATGAATTGAGGGGGCTGCACCTGGACCACTTCGCTCCCTTCTTCTCCTGGAAAGCGCCGGGTGAAGAGTTGATGTTTGAATTGCATGACCTCTATGCCACCGGGGTCGACCGGGAGATGGTCAACAGCGGAGAGGTGCACTACAGTCCCAACGCCCGCTGGATGGAGGACGAAATTCCGCCGGGGGTGC
The DNA here is from genome assembly GCA_965226825.1 of Dehalococcoidia bacterium. Taxonomy (GTDB): domain Bacteria; phylum Chloroflexota; class Dehalococcoidia; order Lucifugimonadales; family UBA3495; genus Io17-Chloro-G2. The sequence continues at coordinate 473,952 of CBDDED010000003.1, read as the reverse complement.
TGCAGGAACCCGACGTTTTCCTGGTAGCGGTATCGCCTCCGGACCAACGCGGATATTGCAGCTTCGGCCCCGGCGTCTTCTTCTCGCGCCGCATCTGCCAGGTCGCCAAGACCGTAATCGCGGAAGTACATGAAGGATTCATCCGGACCGGGGGAGAAAACTACGTCCATATCTCCCAGATCGACCGGATGTGCGAAGCGGAGCAAAGCACCGGCACGCTGCCGGTGTCGCCGCTCAGCGATGAAGAGACCCTGGTGGCCGAGGTGGTTTGCACGCTGGTAGCCACCGAGTTGGTCAACGACCGGGACACAGTGCAAATAGGCATCGGCACCATATCTTCGCTGATGGGCTTGTACCTGGGGGACAAAAACGACCTGGGCATTCAGGCTGAATTGGTGACCACGGGCATACCCGCCCTCGTGGATCAGGGCGTGATTACCGGCAAATACAAGAACTTTCACGCCCGCAAAGTGGTGGCCAGTTTCCTGATCGTTCCCCCGGATGAGTTGAGCCAGATCGACGGCCACCCGGCTTTTGAGCTATACGACTTCGGTTACGTGGACGACGTTCGGATGCTGGTGCGGCACGACAACCTGGTGGCGATCAATAATGCCCTTCAGGTGGACCTGACCGGCCAGGTCGCTTCGGAGGGAATTGGCTCGAGCGTATGGACCGGCGTGGGCGGGCAGACCGCATTTGCCATTGCCGCCAATTACTCCAAAGGTGGTCGCTCAATCACCGTGCTTCCGTCCAGTTCGATGGTCAACGGGCAGAGGATGTCCCGCATCGTACCGGCCCTGCCTGAGGGTGGCGTGGTTACGGTTCCCAGGACACTGGTTGACTACGTAGTGACGGAGCATGGCATCGCCCACCTGAGGGGCAAGACGATCCGCCAGAGGGTAGGGGAGCTTATATCCATTGCCCACCCGGATTTCCGGGAGGAACTCAAGACCCAGGCGTTACGGCTGTACAGCACCAGCGGGTGACGCAGCTTCTCGGCCTCATTCAACCCTACCTGGCTGGTAAGCGCTTGAATTGCTGGGTGGACCAGGTATTGGTTATCAGGGTGAGCGGCCTGGCTTCCGGGACAAGCCTGACCCGGAATGTTCAGCGCATTATCTCGTTGCCGTTGCCGATGTGTGTGTAAGCAACGTTTCGGCCCTCTGCGTAGGCTTCGAACCCGGTGGCGAAAACCTCTCCTACTACGGCCGGCTTCACTTCCCGCCCTAGCAGACGGGTCAACAGGACGGCCTTGTCGACGGCTCGGTCGCAGTCGCCGGCTCCGACAGTGTAGGAGACTTCCAGGGCATACATCACTGCCCCGCCGCCGGCATTTGTACCTTCAATCAAGAAATCAATCGACTCCGCCCGGCTGGCAGCATCGCTGGACATAGTCCCAGCATTAGTCTGTTCCCTGACGTAGTGGTGCAACTCCTCATTGGGGTAGACCCGCAACAGATGGCCGCGGCACAGGCGTCGAAAAACGTCTCTGACCCGGCGCTCCACGGCCAACTCAGTCTGCCAACCCTTCATCACGGACATGTCGGTCTTCAACACACCAACGTCGCCCTTCAAAATTGACAATTCAGCTTTCACATCCGACATGTCGGTCTTCAGCACTGCGACGTCGGTTTTCAGCATTGCGACGTCGGTCTTCAGATCCGAAATGTCCGCCTTCACGGCGGTCTGGTCGCTCGCAATGCCTTCAACGAGGTGCTCGATGCGCTCAAGACGTTCGCTGTCTGAACTTCCCCGGATGGTCATACTGATTGCACCTGCCATCAAATGCGCCCCAATCTTTGAACGGGGCAACTTTTCTATCTTTCAGACTAATAATTGTACCATCGGACCGTCAATGGAGACTTGGCACCCAACAGAGCTTTTTCTTCACGGGAGTCCACAGAGTAATCGCATCGTGACGAGGTCGTCGAACCTTATCCGGAATGGCCCTCGAGGCCTACGGGTATATCAACGGCATTGTGAGCGAGAATGAAAAGGTCATACAGCGCTGAAAGGCCAATAGCCCATTGCGAGAAGTGACCCGGTAAGACCGCATAGTAGATTGCAATGGGAAAAACCAAATAGTGCAATTTTGGTATCCAGGCCGCTCCTACCGCCCGCTCGGTACTCGCCGGTCAGCCGGGCACCTGTTGTCCCTGGGGATGTTCCTGCTCCCTCAGCAGGTTGAGGGAGCGCAGGACCGGCTGGTCGGTGAAGCTGAATAGCAACGCCGGTTCGGTGGACGACGTGTTGGCATGTTCGTGGTAGGCCCAGCCGGGGACGCAGAAAACATCCTTGGTTTCCCACTCCATGGGTTGGCTGTCCACTATTGATTCACCATGTCCCTCCACAACGTGGTAAATGACGCTGGACGTGTGGCGGTGGGCTTTGGTGCATTGTCCTGGTCTCAGTAGCTGGACGTGACAGGCGATGGTGGGCATCACCGGCCCTCCGGTCACCGGATTGGTGTATTCCAGGATAACCCCGTCGTGGGGGCTGCCGTCGGTGTCCGGGGCCAAGCGCAATAGGGCGTTGCGGGCTTGCTCCCACGGGTAGTGCATTAATGGGGAATGGGATCCTGCGGGCGTCTGCCAGCCTGGGGTAAGCCCTCCATTGCCGTACAGCTTCAGGGTTTCATCCGCGGGCCGGGTCACCGGCTGCGCGTCTTCCGGAAATGGCTCGTAAAACACCGACTCCAGCAGGTGGACCAATGGCAGGTCCAAGCCGTCCAGCCAGATCATGGGTTCACCGGTGTCGTTGGCGTGGTCGTGCCAGTTCCAATTGGGCGTCAGCACAAGGTCACCGGGATGCATGGGAATCTTCTCGCCCTCCACGGTGGTATAGCCCCCCTGGCTTTGAATCACAAACCGCAGGGCCGCCGGCGTGTGGCGGTGTGAGCGGGCGGACTCCCCCGGCATTACAATCTGAAGTCCGGAAAACAGGCTATTGGTGGTTGCTATCCGCCCCGCCAGGCCGGGATTGAGAAGCATCAGGACCCGCCGCTCGGCCTCCTGGGTGCCGACAAGTTCGCCGGCCTGCAACGCCTTGGCCTGGAGTTCACGCCACTGCCACAGATAGGGGACTGCCTTGCTCCGGGGTTCGCTGGTCAGGGCTTGTTCCTGCACTGTCCACAGGGCGCCCAGACTGTGGGGCAACAGTTCCTCGTAGAACTCTTGAAGCTGTTTCGATGTTGCTTTGGTTGCTGAAGGCTGGACCATGCTGTTTCTCCTAAAGGCTCCGAGTCTGGGGTAAAGCTGGGGCCTGAGACTTGGGATGCTCAATTATACTATTGGCCTCGGCGGGTTTCATTTGACCTCCCGAGCCCCCCAATGAAATCACCAATTTCAAACCAGCGCCGCCGAATTCAGCCGCCACTTGAAGATGTTGGAATATACCCACTGCCGTGCGTCAGATTGAATACACCAATGCCCTTTGCTAAACTGCTAACGCTTTAATGAAGTGTGCCACTAGCCATGCCCACGGTTCGGTGGATCAATGACAACAGAGCCCCAACCGAAATGGACCATGGGCGGGCGTCTGGGTCATAAGCTCCACCTCCGGGATCAGTTGACCGCTTTCCTCCAGGAGAATTTTCTATGACCCAAAGCGGGACCTCAGGAAGCTCCACTCACCTGACCGATGAGGCCGCAGTCCAACGAACCATAGAGGCCTTGAAGACCAGGAACATGGACGCCCGGGTCGTGGACAGTGGCTCGGACGCTCTGGCCGTCCTCAAAGAAATGCTGCCCGAGGGCGCCGAAATCTACAACAACACTTCGGAGACGCTCGACGACATCGGTTTCTCCGACTACGTGGCCCACAATCCCCGTTTTCGCAACTTTCACGACGACCTGACGGCGGAATCGGACCCGCAGAAGCAGCGGGACATTCGACGCAACGCGAGCCTGGCCGACTACTTTATCGGCAGTGTTCAAGCCATAGCCGAATCGGGGGAAGTGGTCGTAGCCAGCGGATCGGGAAGCCAGATTCCGGCCTATGCTTTCAATGCCACCCACGTGATTTGGGTGGTCGGCGTCCAGAAAATTTGCCCGACGTTGGAGGAAGCCATCGCCCGGGTCCGCGGATACACGGTGGAACGCCACGACGCCTGGTTGGTTGACCAAGGCCGCAACCCCGCTCCCATCGGCAAGCTGATGATCTGCGAGCGGGAGGGCGTGCCCGGCCGCATAACCCTTATTCTGATCAGGCAATCCCTGGGGTGGTAGGGCCATACCCGCACGTTGCAAATTAACCATATGAGAGAAGCCAAAACAGATTTGGGAGGCAGTTAATGGATTGGGGAATGGAAAACCGGATGGCGCAGCTAATCCAGTCCAACGGGCGTTGCATGTTTCTACCCATAGACCATGGGTATTTTCAAGGCCCGACCCGGAAACTGGAGCAGCCGGGAAAAACCATTGAGCCCCTGCTTCCTTACTCCGACGCCCTGTTCGTCACTAGGGGAGTCCTTCGCTCGGCGATTGACCCAGCCAGAACCAAACCGATTGTGCTCCGGGTTTCCGGCGGGACAAGTATGGTGGGCCACGACCTATCCGACGAAGGCATAACCACTTCCATGGAGGAGGCCATCCGGCTGAACGCCTCCGCGGTTGGCATCTCCATATTCGTCGGCAGCGAATACGAAAAGCAGTCCCTGCTCAACCTGGGTAAGCTGGTGGACGAAGGGGAGCGGTACGGCATACCGGTGATGGCGGTGACCGCCGTGGGGCGTGAACTGGAGCAGCGGGAGTCCCGGTACCTGGCCATGTGTTGCCGCATCGCCGCCGAGCTTGGCGCCCGAGTCGTGAAAACCTACTGGTGCGCCGACGGATTTGACAAGGTGGTCACGGGCTGCCCGGTTCCGGTAATCATGGCCGGCGGCCCCCAGGCCGACACCGAGTCGGAGGTCCTGGAGTTCGTTCACGACGGCATCCAGAACGGCTCTATAGGCATCAACCTGGGCCGGAACGTGTGGCAGAGCGACTACCCGGTCCCCATGATCCGGGCACTGCGCCACATCGTCCACGAGAACGGGTCGGTCGCCGAGGCAAAGGAAATTTTCGACAGCGTGAAGGCCGAAGAGTTGGGCCTTGCAGCGGTCACTACCTGAGTTACAAAGCCGCCCACCAAACCGGCGCCGGCCTACCACCGCCCATGCCGACCCATTCCAAATCTCGGAGAATATGGCGGATGACACCGGAACTGCGAATCCAGAAAATCGAATCCTACGGGAACGCTTACGAAGAGCTTGTTGGCGCCGTGGGCAAGTTCCCGCAGGAGATGTGGCAATTCCGGGACGAGCACGGTTGCTGGAGCATCCATGAGCACCTCGTCCATATCGCCGACAGCGAGGCAAACAGCTACATTCGATGCCGCCGGCTGATTGCGGAGCCTGGACAGTCACTGATGGCCTACGACGAAAACCAATGGGCATCGGCATTGAACTATCATGGCCTGAGCGTTGAGGACGCACTCGACCTGTTCAAGTCGCTGCGGCGCCAAAATAGCCAGCTCATCAAGTCCCTGACTGAAGCTGCCTGGTCCAACTCGGGCTACCATCCGGAGAATGGGGACATGACCCTGGACGATTGGCTGGACGTTTATGAGCGTCACGTGCCGGAGCACCTGCAATACATGCAGGAAAACTATGAGGTGTGGCGGCGGCGGGAGTAGGTAGAGACCTCAGATAAGTGCGCCGGAATCACGGCCTGCTCAACTCATGCCCGCAAATGACAGCCCTTAAGCAATTTGAGGACACAACTATGCGCGTAGCAATGTACTACAACAACCAGGACGTCCGGGTGGAGGAAATGCCGGTGCCGGACATTGGACCGGACGAATTACTGGTCCGGGTGGAGGCCAGCGGCCTCTGCGGCAGCGACGTTATGGAGTGGTACCGCATCCAACGCGCTCCAACGGTGCTGGGGCACGAAGTGGCCGGGGTGGTGGCCCAGGTGGGAAGCAAAGTGGAAGGTTACCGGGAAGGTGACCCGGTGGTGGTTACTCATCACGTCCCATGTAACGCCTGCCGGTACTGTTTGAGCGGGCGGCACACCGTCTGCGACACCCTTCGGCTGACCAATTTTGACCCCGGAGGATTCTCCGAGTTTCTGCGGGTTCCAGAGATTAACGTTGACCGTGGGCTGGTCAGAATCCCTGGCGGAGTCGGCTTTGCGGAGGCTTCGTTTACCGAGCCGTTGGCCTGCGTCTACCGGGGGCAGCGGCGGGCCAACCTGCAGCCGGGTCAAAGCGTGCTGGTCTTGGGCAGCGGCCTGGCAGGGTTGCTGCACGTCAACTTGGCGCGGGCCCTGGGGGCGGGCAGGATTATTGCTACCGACATGGTGGAGTACCGCATGGCCGCCGCCCGTCGCCTGGGGGCGGACGTTACCTTCTCCGCTACGGAAGACGTTCCGGCTCGTTTGCGTGAATCCAACGACGGGCGACTGGCCGACGTGGTCATTGTCTCCACCGGCGCCCCTGCGGCACTGGTGCAAGCGCTGAATTCGGTCGAAAGAGGCGGCACCGTGCTCTTCTTCGCCCCCACCGAGCCGGGTGTTTCAGTTTCAGTGCCAATAAACGACGTGTTTTTCCGCAATGATGCGACCCTGACCACAACTTATGCTGGCGCACCCTCCGACCTGACCACCGCTATGGATTTGATCGCCTCCGGCAGGGTCCAGGTAGGGGAAATGATCACCCACCGCCTCGGGCTGGACCAAGCCGGTCTGGGCTTTCAGCTAACCGCCCAGGCCTCCGAGTCGCTTAAAGTGGTCCTGGAGCCGCAGAAGTAGGTTAGCCGGACTAGAAGCGGGCTTGATGCGTCATCTGAATCGGCCCGGACTCACGGCTTAACCCTCAGCGGAACGGCTGCCATATCCGAAACTTCGGCGCATCCCTCGGAGGCTAGGTCCGATGATATTTGCCAGCAAACCATTCCAAGCCGCTCCCCAATAGGAAACTACTAAAGGGCGGAGCAATCGAAGTATGGCGAAAAATGGATACCGGGTCATGGACAGCGACCTTCACCTTATGGAGCCTCCAGACCTGTACCGCAAGTACTTGGACCCACAATTCCGTTCCCGCGAGCCGGTGGCATCCCATGACCGCCCCGGGCATTACGCCGGGTGGGTGGTCGAGGGACAGGCGGTCCCGCCGTGGATCGGCGACCAGCAGACGCTCCGGGCCAACGAATTTCTCGATCTCCGAGCCCAGGATTTGATGCGAGACGGATGGGAACGCAACTTCGATCCCCAATCGTCCCTGCGGGCAATGGACGCGGAGGGAATCGATGTGGCAGTGCTGTTTCGCACCGCGGCCAGCATGGTGGTTTCCATCGACTCTTTGGACCCCGCCTATTCTCTAGCCTTGTGCCGGGCATTCAATAACTGGGTCGCCGACTACTGCGCGGAGGACCCTGCCCGCCTCAAAGCAACGGCAATCGTACCCCAACATGACGCCGGTATGGCCGCGATTGAAGCCAAGCGGGCGGTTGAAGACCTGGGAGCCTTGGGGGTTGTGCTGCTTCCCTCACCGGTGGCTGGCAAACAGGTGCATGATGGAGAGTTCGATGTGTTGTGGGATCAGGTCCAAAGTCTAGGGATCCCAATTTGCTTCCATGGGACGTCGGGAGCAGCCTCCACCGAATACGTGGGAACCCGGCTGGTAGGACATCCCAATTACCGGACCTTATTGCATACCTCGGTCTTTCCCATAGAGTTGATGATGGCCGCGGGCAGCATGATTCTGGGCGGGGTGCTGGAACGGTTTCCCAATCTCCAAGTCGCATTTTTAGAAGGCAACTGCAGCTGGCTGCCCTGGTGGCTTTACCGGATGGACGACCAGTGGAGCAAGTTCGGCGGCGGGGATGAGGTCGAACTTAAGGAGTTGCCGTCGGTCTATTTCCAGCGACAATGTTTCATCTCCATAGACGCCGATGAGGCCCCGGCGGCCGACATGATTAACCGGCTGGGAGACGGCAACGTAGTTTTTTCCACCGACTACCCGCATCCGGATTCAGCTTTTCCCCACGCCGTAGAAGAATTCCTGGACCTGCCGGGAATTGGGGACCAGTCCAAAAAGAAAATCCTGTGGGACAATTGCGCCCGGCTGTACGGCCTGGAATAGCCTCTCTTACTGCAGGGCGGCAATCACCTCGTCCGATGTGGTGATCGTAGCCAGGAACGGCAGCACGGTGTTCAGGGCGGCATCGTGCACCTCTTGGGACATCGAGGAGCAGCAATCGCCGACCACCACCACGTTGTAGCCCCGGTCAGCCGCCTCCCGCGCCGTCCCTTCCACCACGAAATTGGTGGCCACTCCGCACAACAGCAGGGTCGAAATACCGGATGCGTTCAATAGTTTCTCCAGGTCCGAAGCCGCAAAAGCGCTAACCGCCCGCTTGGTCACTACCGGTTCGCCCTCCCGAGGAGCGACCGCATCATGAATTTGTGCCCCCCACGTCCCTTCCACCAAGGCATTGGTTGCAACCACGGCCTGAAAAAGGCCCGTGTACGGAGACACCTCGGGATGACCCTGCCGGAACTTGACGGACACGTAGACCACCTTGACCCCGGCGCTTCTGGCCGCGTCAAGCATTATGCTCACCTTCGCCAAGATGTCGTTTTCCTTTACCATTTGGGCCAAGCCAAAGTCCTTAAGGGCGCCTTCTTCGTGAACAATGTCGTTCTCAAAGTCCATAGCCAGAAGGGCCGTTTTGCTCTGATCCAACTCCAAAGCCATATTCACCTACCTCCAAGCCTAGTTGTGCGACTACCCAATGCGACCAGCTTCCGCAACCCGCTTCAATGTACACCGGGTTTCCGCCGCTGTCACCGGATATCCCGCCCGCGCGGCGCGCGGGTTTCCAGCCTATCGGTTAGAATGGTTCCGGCCGGAATCCTGAAAACTCTGACCAATACCAACCGGTCCCGCTCCAGAGACGAGAAGCGGGGCAACATTTATGTAAAATCGGGCAGGAGGTTACCAATATGCCGCCAGTCAACACGGTACTTGGACCGGTGGATCCTGCGGACTTGGGGTTCACTCTCAGCCACGAGCACGTCCTGCTCAGCGCCGCGGGAGTGAGCCATACTTATCCGGGGTTCATCGACCACCAACGGGTCACCGATGACGGTGCAGCGGAGCTGAAAGGGGCCTACGATGAGGGTGTTCGCACCATCATAGACGTGACCACTTTTGACTTGGGCCGGGATATTCGGCTCCTGGCGGAAGTCTCGCGGAGGAGCGGCGTACACATTGTGGCCTGCACCGGAAACCACCTGGCGGTGCCTCGGAGTTTCGCCGTGGCGCCGCCGGACATGGTGGCTCCTTTCTTCATTCGTGAGATCGAAGAAGGTATCGAAGGCACCGGAATCAAAGCGGGAATCATCAAGGTGGCCAGCGACCGGGGCGGAATTACCGAGGCCCAGGAGGTCATCCTCAGGGCGGCGGCCCGAGCCTGCAACCGGACCGGGACCCGCATATCAACACATACCTGGTCACCGGACAGGGTGGGAGACCAGCAGGTGCGAATCCTGGAGGAAGAAGGCGTCGACCTTAACCTGGTGTACGTCGGCCACAGCAACGACGATACCGATCTGGACTACCTCTTGGGGCTGCTGCGGAAGGGCGTCTGGCTGGGTCTGGACCGCTATCCGGGAGGCCGCACGGGCGACACACCCAACTGGGAAGTTCGCACCGAAATCCTGAAACAGCTGCTTGACGCGGGGTTCGCTCACAAGATCATGCTGTCCCACGATCATTCGGTTCCAAGCACCAATGTCACCGAAGAACAGGCGGAAGAACGGCGAAGGTTCAATCCAGATGGTTATCTCTTCATCACTCGGAAGGTGCTGCCCCGGCTGAAAGAGCTCGGAGCCTCCGATGTCGACATCCAGGCGATGATGGTGGACAATCCACGCCGGTTCTTTGGCGGAGCGTAGTGGTTGTTTCGACGATTCCCGCCGGGCCAACTTGAGATGAAAAACGCTTACGGCTATACTGGGGTTGCTTTTAACAATCCGGTCCGCGATCGAGATTGCTGTGACCGCCAATAGCCCCACGAAAATTGATACTGGGAGCTGATCTGCATGGATCTGGGCGCTGAAACCGATTTCACCGAATTTCCTACTTACCTGGAGTTGGAAAAAGAGCCTTATTTCCTGGTCAAAAGCGACAAAGGCTACCAACTCCTTTCAACCAGTTGTCCGCACCACGGCGGCGAGGTTATGGACTGGGGCTCATGCTTTATGTGTCCGGACCATGGCTGGCGCTTTGAGTACACCGAAGGCATATGCGTCAACGGTCCGGATGCCAAAATGTACTCCGCTCCGGTGACTGTGGAAGACGGCCGGCTCATCGTCCAGGACTTACCGTAATTCCGCTTCCCTCCATTGAAGCGGTTAATAGTTTTCCACTTGGAAAACCTGCCCAAACGTCGGTCCCTTAGGCGGACCGAGGAAAGCATTTAACAGGCGGCGCGGCTAATCCGTGGTGGCAAGAGTGGTCCTGGGATCCGGCAATCCTCTATTGCCGCTCCAGACCCGTCCCTCGATGAATTCCCCCGAGCAACCGGTAGCGTTGCCGTCCCCAATGGCATTTTCCCGCGGCGGGACAACTTAACCCGGTAGGTAATGCCTGTATGGCCAACCCGGTAACAACCAAACCCGATTCAGAGCCGCCGCCCCAAAACGTCGGCATTGGCCCTGAAGACGATCGACAACCTGATTATCTCCACCGCCAGATCACCTTCGAATCCCCCCAAACCCCCGGTGACAGCGACGCATTCCGAGAACTCCGGCGCCGGATCCGCAGCGAAGGCCTGCTGGAGAAACAGACCGGCTACTACGGGTTCAAGGTTGTTTCCGCCTTGGTTTTGCTGGGGACAAGCCTCACCGTCCTGGCCACCATCGACCATCTGGGAATTCAGCTTCTGAACGCCGTTTTCCTGGGGTTCGTGTTTTCCCAGATCGCGTTCCTGGGCCATGATGCCGGTCACTACCAAATAGCCAGGTCGGCCCGCAATAACGATTTGGTCGGGCTGCTGGTCAGTTTGCTAGTCGCAATGGACCTGAGCTGGTGGGTTGACAAGCACAACCGCCACCATGCCAATCCCAATCAAATGGAAATGGACGCCGACATAGAAGTCTCGGTTTTGGCATTTACCGAGGAACAGGCGCTGAACAAGCCCCGGCTGTTGTGGCCCATTATCCGCTACCAGGCATTCCTGTTTTTCCCGATACTGCTTCTGTCGTCGTTGAGCCTAAGATTCGGGGGAGTCAGCTACCTGATACGCGGCGGCGAAGCCAAATACCCGGTCATTGAGCCGATCCTGTTGTTCAGCCATGCGGCCATGTACTTGGTCGGCCTGTATCTGGTGCTGGGGTTGTGGCAGGGGGCCTTGTTCTTGCTCATCCACCAAGCGGTGGCCGGGTTCTTCATGGGCGCCACTTTCGCCCCCAACCACAAGGGGATGCCGGTGCTGGCTAAGGATTCAGACCTGGATTTTCTCAGGCGTCAGATTACTACGTCCAGAAACGTTCGTCCTCATCCCCTAACCGACTTGGTCTACGGCGGCCTGAACTACCAAATCGAGCACCACCTGTTTCCCAACATGCCCCGCAACAACCTACGCAAGGCCAGGGAACTGGTTAAGGACTTCTGCCAGCAACGGTCGATCTCTTACCACGAGACCTCGGTTGCCGGTTCCAATTGGGAAATGCTGAAATACCTGCACCGGGTAAGCCGTCCCCTACGGACGAAGACGGCCTGATTCCGGTTGCCCAGCAACCTAGTCGGAGAACCGGGGCATTACCTCTTTGGCCAATAGCCGCATGGATTTCTCCCACCCTGCCTGGTTGTCCATGTAGTCGTAGATGAGGACCAATAGGGTGCCGAATCCCCCGGAGATTTCGTACAGGTCCCGCAGCTTTCGCTCCACGGTGTCCGGCGACCCGATGAGCCAAAGGCGCTCGGCCAAGTACTCCACCGTTACCGCCGAATCGGGCATGGCGGGGTCATGTTTAAAGACCTTTTTGAGGTCGAACTCGCCGAAAAGGGGCAGCAAGTAGTCCCGCCAGACCCTGCCCAACATGCCATTGACGCCGGCTTCGTAAGCCTCATCGTCCGAATCAGCCACGAACACGTCCCTGACGATCCGCCAGTCTGCACGAGAGGGCGTTTTCCCGGTTCGGGCGGCCCCCTCACAGACGGCGTCCCAATGGCTGGCGATGTATTCTCCATTGAGGCCCAGGCTCATGGGTATGAATCCTCGTTCGCCGGCGATTTTCAGAGTTTCCGAGCCGACATTGACCGATGCGACGCCAATGGGCGGGTGGGGCTTTTGATAGGGTTTCAAGAAGTATTTGAGCGTCCCGTACATTGTGTCCGGGACGTTGACGTTCCAGAACTTCCCCTTGTACTCGAAGGGCCCCTGGTCTTCCCAAATCTTCAGAATTATGTCGATGGCCTCCCGGGTCATATCCCGGTGCTGGCCTCCGATGCCGTCAACGTCGAACAGTGTGTAGTCGCTGGGCAGTCCGCCGGAGCCAATCCCGAAGAGGAACCTGCCCTGGGCCAGATGGTCAAGATAGGCCACCCGGTGGGCCAATTCCGCGGGGTGATGGTAAGGCAAAAGATGTACACCGGTGCCCAGTTTGATGTTCTTGGTGCGCTGCAACGCTTGGGCGATCATCAGGTCCGGGGCGGGAATCGGCTCCCATGGGCTGGTGAAATGCTCCCCGATCCACGCCTCGTCGTATCCCAGTTCGTCGGCCAAACTCAGGCAGTCCAGGTCCCATTGGTGCGCTTGGAACAGGTCCCGCTCAGGCGGGTGTGATGGCATCATGAACAGCCCGTATTTCATCGCCGGTTCCTCCGGAGTTGGAATTTCTTAGAGCGGCGGCGCCGGTCGCCACTGTCTCAGGACTTTGCCCGAGTCCACGGGTGTCGGTCAAAGCCGAATTTGATACTACCCCAGGCACGCCTCCGCCGTCCACTAAACCTCGGGTTGTACCAAATTCGTCGTGAAAATATCCGAATAATGCCGGTTGTGCTCACACAATGTGGGATAATCTTCATCGGTTCCTGTCCCGCGGCCACTGAGTTGGGCGAGTAACCATATTTTTTGACTAGCCCACAAGCTGAAAGGTGAAACCCAGCGTGCTCCACCCAAGGCCCCTGGTGATTTCAATCAGGAATGTAAGAGGAGCCTATTACGGCTGGTGGCTGGCCGGAGTTGCAGCCCTCGTCATGGTGATTGGCACCGTCCCCATGTTCCAGGGAATGCCTGCCTGGTTCGTGGTGCTGGAGCAAAGATTCCATTGGAGCCGGTCCCAACTGTCCCTGGCATTCTCTTTAAGCAGGGTGGAAGGCTCGATCATGGGTCCGGTTTCTGGGTATTTGATCGATAAGCTGGGCCCCCGGCGCATGGTCCTGATCGGGTTGTTGATCCTGGGTGCTGGATTCCTGGCCTTCAGCAGAATCACCAACATTTGGCAGTTTTACCTGGTTTTCATCGTCATGAGTTCCGGCGCCGGGTTGGGCACCTGGCTCCCCATGATGACAGTCCTGAATTACTGGTTTGTTCGGCGGCGTTCCACGGCGATGGCGTTGGCTATGGAAGGGTTCGCGGTGGGCGGGGTGCTGCTGGTGCCCGCTATGGCCTGGTCCATGGAGCCCACTCGCTTTGGGTCTGACGGGTGGCGCACCACCGCCCTGGTAATCGGAGCGGCGGTGATGTTGGCGGCGTACCCGGTTTCCCGGCTGGTAAGAAACCGTCCGGAGGAGTACGGCCTGGCGCCGGATGGGGACGCCGTTGCCGCTGCGCCGGTGGCATCGCAGGGCGCTGGACCGGCCAGGAGGCCGCTTCCTTCAGACTCCGACTATACCTGGCAACAGGCCGTGCGCACCCGAGAGTTTTGGTTGATATCCCTGGGGCATGCCTGCACTTCCATCGTTATCGTTACGCTGATGGTCCACCTTGGGACCATGCTCACCGACCGGGGGATGTCCCTGCAGACCGTGGGTTGGGTGGTAGCAACGCAAACAGGTGTTTCCGCGGTATTCAACCTGGTGGGCGGCTATGTCGGCGACCGGGTGCCGTTGAAGCTGGCGCTGTTCGGTTTCTCGGCGCTTCAGTCCGGTGCTCTGGGGATACTGCTTGTGGCCGATAGTCCGGCTATGGCCTTTCTATTCGCGGCGGTCTTCGGTGTGGGCTTTGGAGGCCGCACACCGTTGACCACGTCCATTCGCGGGCTATACTTCGGGCGGAAGGCATTTGCCAGCATCACCGGCGTATCCATGATACCGATGAATTTCTTTCTGCTGGTTGCTCCATTGTTCGCCGGGATCATGTTCGACGCTACCGGCAGCTACACAATCCCCTTTGTAGCAGTGGCTGCGGTCAGCTTCGTCGGGTCCGCCATGTTCCTCTTTCTTGGCGACCCCATCCCGGCGCCCGCCGTTCGGCCAATGAGGCGCTGAGAGCGCGGGTTTCACCAGCCTTATCCGCGACGGACCGTCCCCAGCCCGGTCGGTCTCACTTGATGCTGTCGGCCAGTAGTTCCCGGATTTCGGTCACACTGTCCTGCTGCCAGGCCTCGGCCCGGGCGGCGGTGCGGCTACGGCGCTCCCGGCCAAACTCCTGATCGTCGATGTCCGGTTTTTCCGCCCGGATGGCTTCTTCAATTTCCGCCATCTCCCGCTCGGCGGAGGCCGGTCGCTCAATCCAGTGGCAGATGTACTGATGGTCTGCGGTGTAGAAGACCGCAACTGGGATCGACATCCACTGCCCATTTTTCAGAAACTCGTTCATGATGTCGTGGTTTTCATCACGAGGGAAAATGCTCATCTCGAGGCTGGCGGCTTCACAAACCCTGGCCAGCACCGGGAGGCCCCGTATCACGTCGCCGCACCAATCTTCACCCAAAACCAACATTTTGGCCGGACCATTGGGGCGCGAGACCAATTCCTTCAAGGACTCAGCGTCTTCCGGCATCACCGTGAAGTTCTCATAAAACCCGTCGAACCTGGCCTTGTTAACCTTGATTTGGCCGATGTAAGTGGAGTAGTCAAACCCCTGTGTAAACCGTTCCGGGGTAACCACGCTGGTTTCGCTGGCCATGATTGTCCTCCTGCGTTGCTGGGTAAGCTCTGGCGAGTCGAATGCCGTAGGGTCGAATGGTTCATCCCTGATAGTGGTTAGAAATGCGCCGACGGCGCATCAGCCAATCTCTCAACCGGTATGCCCTTCAAACCCCACTTCCACCTTTCCATCGGGGTAGACAATGATGGGCACGGTATCGGCGTACCAGAGGGCTGCGTCCAGGGTTTCCTGGCTCTGGTCGACGCGCCGCTCTTCGTACTCAATTCCCTGCCGGCGCCATGATTCGCGCAACCGGTCGCAGGCAGGGCAAACGGTCAACGTGTATACCACGGGAATATCGGCCATTTTCGGCCTCCTGGAGCTTGGTTTTGCCATTTTACATGCGCCGGTCATCCCTGTCACCACCCGTTCTACCGGAAGCAGGCTGCCTTGTTCCGGTAGCTGGGCCAGTCTATAATGTCGCTGGCTCGACTGAGGCCGGTCAGGACGGCAACCGGTCCAAACGACGCGGTTCAATCACCGCATTGGGGAGAAATCATGATCGCGCTGATGGTAACTATTCAGATCAAGCCGGGGCAGAAGGACGCATTCATGGCGTCGATGTTCGATGACGCCCGCGGTTCCAACAACGACGAACCCGGATGCCTCAGGTTTGACGTTTTGCAGGACTCGGAAGACGAAAACCGCATCCACCTGTACGAAGTTTACCAGGACCAGGCTGCGGTGGACGCCCACCGGGCAGCGCCCCACTACACCAAGTGGCGGGAAACCGTGGCTGATTGGTTTGACGGGGAACTCATCCGCCGGGTTGGCGCTCCGGTCTACCCGCCCGAATCGTCCTGGCACAAGCGTCAGCCCATACCGTAAGCGTCGCCTGGACACCAGGAACCGTCTACCGACTCTCCAACTATCGACGCTCCAACACCCGCTGGAATGAATCCAGGAAAGCGTCCACGTCGGATTCTTCCAGCGCGGTTGACATGGCCCCAACCAAATTGGACGCCATGAGGATGCCCTCGTTCAGCAACCCGAGGAACACCTGGTCCCGGAGCCGGGAATCCCCACGGGACACGCTTCTATAGTTGACTATGGGTTGATCGTTGAAGTGGATACCGAACAACGACCCCAATCCCGTTGTCTGGACCGGCACCTCCAACGCCGCGCACACGTTCTGGATGCCGAGTTTCAGTCGATCAGTCAACTCCGCCAAACGCCGGTAAACCTCAGGGGTTAACTCCTCCAACGTCGCAGACCCCGCCGCCATGGTCACCGGGTTGGCGTTGAAGGTGCCGGCGTGGGACACCCTTGGTCCCTTGGTGGGATCGTAGAGTTCCATGATCTCGGCCCGACCCCCGAAAGCTCCCACGGCAAACCCGCCGCCGATGATTTTCCCCAGAGACGTCAGGTCCGGCGTGACATCGTAGAACTGCTGGGCGCCCCCGGGAGCGACCCGGAAGCTGATGACCTCGTCGAATATCAGAACGATCCCGTGTTCGCTGGTAAACTTCCGGAGCATGGCCAGGAATTCCGGCGTTGCGGGGACCATCCCCACAGAGCCCAGCATCGGTTCAACAATCACCGCCGCCAGCGTATCCTTCTGCCCTTCAAGAATCTTCAGAGCCGCCTCGGTTTCGTTGAAAGGAATTACGGTCACCTGGTCCACGGTTTCTTGAGGGACACCCTCGCTGGCCGCCACCGCCTGAGGTTGCCGCGGGTCGCCGGCTTGTTCCGGGTTCACCCGCACGCTGACGGTTACCACGTCATGAGTGCCGTGGTAGCCTCCCTCCGCTTTGGCGATACGATTCTTGCCAGTGAAAGCCCGGGCCGCCCGGATAGTGTTTAAGGTTGCCTCGGTGCCCGAGTTGGTAAAGCGCACCAAGTCAAAGCTGGGAACCCGGTCGCAAAGCAGCTTGGCCAACGTGATCTGGTGTCGGTTGGGGGCATTGTAGACCACGCCTTTCTCCAATTGGCTGGTCACAGCGTGAACCACCGACCGGGGGGAGTGCCCCAATATTAGCGAAGTCATGGTGTTGATGAAGTCCAGCCGGTCGACGCCGTCAACGTCCACCACGTGGCAACCGGACCCGCTTTCTATGAAGACGGGATAAGGGTTCCAAAAGATGGAATTCCGACTGTCGCCGCCGGGCAGGTACTCTCGAGCCTCTTCCCACAGGGCGCGGGATTTGGGAGTGGTTGCCAGGTATCGCTCCAGCTCTTTGTTTTCGTTGGACAAAGCGTCACTGCCTTTGAAGATGACGTCCGAGAAGATGACGTGCGCCGAGAATCTTCACCGCTAATTTTCAGCCCACTGCCCTAGTTTTCAGCCCAAGGATCGTAAGACCCAAAGTTCCAGAGATAGCCTTCCGGGTCCTTCGCTGAATAAAGCCTCCCACCGTATTCCTGGTCGGCAATTTCCATGACAATCTCTGCCCCCGCCGCCATTGCTCGCTGATAGTGGGCGTCAATTTCATCCACCACCACGTAGGCGCACTGGGTGTTTCCACCGGCATCCTGAAGCGTCGTGACCATTTGCCCGTAGCCGTCATCTGCCACAGAACCCAGCATGATCATTCCGTCACCCAGGACAAGCTGCGCGTGGGCTATGGTGTCGCCCGGCCCCGGCACCACCAGGTTCTTGGAGAACCCGAAGGCGCTGCAAAGCCATTCGATAGCGGCCGGAGCGTCCCGGTAGCGCATACCGGGAATGATGTTGCCCTTTCCTAACACGCGGCCCATATTTTCTGAGTCACCCCCATGTCCGGCTATGGGATTTGTTCGAGTAGGAATGCGCAGTAAGCCGCCCCAGTATCAAGCCTCGGCCCCGAGAAAGTAAAGTGAAGTAAGTCGCTGCTTATGCGGAAGGTGGGATGCGGTGGGTATATTACAGCCCCGGCCAGCGTCGCAACACCATAGACCGGGG
This sequence comes from Dehalococcoidia bacterium, assembly GCA_965226825.1. Classification (GTDB taxonomy): domain Bacteria; phylum Chloroflexota; class Dehalococcoidia; order Lucifugimonadales; family UBA3495; genus Io17-Chloro-G2. The sequence goes on along the minus strand of CBDDED010000003.1, from coordinate 455,929 downwards.
CTAGTAGAAGTATTCTCCACAGGCCCAGCAAGCCCCAATTATCGTGCCTTCGCGCTGACGTTGGCATCGCTCAGCAAAGTAGTGGCTCATCAAACGGCTCCCTTTGGGACTTTGCAGCCAATTCCGGCTTCCACGAAACTCGTGCCTTGGCGCGCTCTCCTCTGCGCCCCCTGGCGGAATTACCATTAACTACCCTGGGGATAAGTAGCACCGTCCGCCCTATTACCTATATGGAAATGGGTTACGTCCCGGCTTGCGGCTTAACCTTTTCACCAAGCCAGGCTTCCAACTCGGCGAAACGGAAAGATCCCGCCTCAAAGAGTCCCATGAAGAAGCTGTGTGCTTCAATGTTGTCGCAGTCTATGAAGTGCCCGTTGAAGCGGAGGAATGCGTCGGCAACAGCCAAGGCAACCCGCTTGTTTCCGTCAACGAAGGGGTGATTGTTGGCCAGGCTCTCCATGAGGGCGGCCGCCTCCTGAATGAGGCCGTCGTAATACCCAATCTGTGGACGCACGATAGCAGAGGCCAGCGCGCCTTCATCAAGGATGCCCAAAGCGCCGCCAAACTCTTTGATCAGGACATCATGTATGGCTATGGCTTACTCGACCGTCGGGAAGCCATGGGTCACTGGGCGAGCAACTCGTAGAGGCGGCGGTTTTTCTCTACGCTGGCGCGAAAATGGGCCATGACCTCAGGGCGGACCTTCTCTTGAGAGTGGTCCTTGGGGCCTTCCCAGTCTTGGATGTATTGACGCAAGGCATCTTCCAGCACTGCTTGGAAATGACGGCCATCCTGCCGGGCGATTTCCCGCACCGCCGCCAGCAACTCCGGGGCGGCCTGGCTGGAGAACTTCTCTCGTCGCGCAACCATAATGTGTGCTCCTCACCGGTATAGACCAATTATGGAATCGGGAGGGCCCTGGGTCAAGAAATTGCTTGCTACAACTTCGAGTTGGTGACTAAGGGCCCGTCGCACGGGCGCGAAATTGCCCATACCCGGCAACGGCCCCGGCGGTTTGTTGTAGAATATGCTCGGATTGCCACTTAGTTTATAGCACCCTGACCGCGGAGGAGACTGCTATGCCGGACCTAGCCCCCAATATGGTGAATTACGAAGAGACCTTCAGGGATTTTCAGTTGGAAGTGCCTGAGTTTTATAACTTCGGGTTCGATGTGGTTGACCGTTGGGCCGAGGACCGCACGAAGTTGGCCCTGATCTCTGTAGATCCCACCGGCCAGCAGATTCAACAGCACACCTTCTGGGACCTGAAGGTACAGTCCAACCGGTTTGCCAATGTTTTACGCGGGTTGGGGGTAGAAAAGGGAGATAGGGTGCTGGTAATGCTGCCTCGAGTTCCCCAGTGGTACGTGGTATTGCTGGGCCTCATTAAAATCGGCGCCGTGCCCATGCCTACCACCACCCTTTGCACGCCCAGAGATATTGAATACCGGGTCAACCAGGCCGAGGCTAATCTGGCTATTACCGACGAAGAAAATGCCCCCAAGCTAGAGGAGGCGGCGGGGAATTGCCCATCCCTTAAATCATTGATGAGCATCGACAGCTCGAAGCGTGGGTGGGTTGATTACGAAGCAGAAATGGCCCAGGCATCCAGTAGATTGGAAGACGTGGAGCTCACCCGCAGTGACGACCCCCTGCTGATCTATTTCACCTCTGGCACCGTTGGCTACCCCAAAATGGTGCTGCACACCCAGGCTTCCTACGGCCTCGGCCACGTCCTCACCGCCAAATTCTGGCACGACCTGAAACCCACCGACCTGCAGTGGACCCTTTCCGACACCGGTTGGGCCAAGGCAGCCTATGGCAAGCTGTTCGGCCAATGGGCCATGGGAGCGGCCGTGATGCAGCACGACGCCAGGGGGAGGTTCGACGCTCCTCTAACCCTGAGTATTCTGGAAAAGTACGGCGTCACCTGCTTCTGCGCTCCGCCGACCGCATACCGGATGTTGGTGTTGGAAGACCTGACAAAATATGACCTGAGCCAGCTGCGTCACTGTACGGGCGCCGGAGAGCCCTTGAATCCTGAGGTGATGAAGCAGTGGGAAGCCGGCACCGGGCTCACAATCTACGATGGTTACGGTCAAACCGAAACGGTCTTGTTGGTGGCCAATTACCGGGCCATACCAATCAAACCCGGCTCCATGGGCAAGCCCATGCCCGGATTTGAGGTGGCGGTGGTGGACGAAGACGGCCGGGAAATGGCGCCAGACCAGGAAGGCCAGATAGCCGTCAAGGTGACACCCCAGCGTCCGGTGGGTATGTTCCGGGAATATTGGAAAGATGGCGAGGCCATGGAAAGGTCCTTCCACGGCGACTGGTACTTCACCGGAGACAAGGCCTATAAGGATGCCGACGGCTACTTCTGGTTCGTTGGCCGGGCAGACGACGTGATTATCTCGGCGGGATACCGCATCGGACCCTTTGAGGTGGAGAGCGCGTTGATCGAGCATCCGGCCGTGGCTGAGTCGGCGGTGGTCGCCAGCCCGGACCCGGTCCGTGGTGAGATTGTCAAAGCTTTCGTCATCCTTTCGCCCGGTTACGAGGAATCCGACGAGTTGGCGCTCAGCCTCCAGGAGCACGTGCGCAACGCCACGGCGCCATATAAGTATCCCAGGGCCATACAGTTTGTTACCGAGCTTCCCAAGACGATCAGCGGTAAAATACGCCGAGTCGAATTGCGTGAAGCCGAGTTCCAAAATAGCGACCAGACCCCGGCGTGAACCCGGCTTTCGGGCGTCCTGAAGCCTACGGCTTGTCGGCACACCGGCGGGCCGGGACTGGAACCAGAACGGCGCGTAACTGCGCGTAACTGCGCGTAACTTGGAGGATTTGGTGTGAGCGGATTCAGCGAAGAGCTCATGGCCGAGGCCCAGCCAATTTGGGAGCGCATCTTCAGTCATCCGTTCCTGCGGGAGATAAAGGAAGGCACCTTGCCCCTGGAAAAATTCCAGTACTACCTCGGCCAGGACTACCTGTACCTGGAAGGTTTTGGACGGACCGTTGCGATGACGCTGGCCAAATCGCCGGATTCAGCCCTGATGGAAGAGCTTTCGCAGCGGGTGCTCACTCCCATTGAACGGCCGTTGCACCACAAACTGGTGAGCGAAGCCGGGCTGTCGATGGAAGACGTGAAGAAGGTCCAACGGTCGCCCACCAACACCGGTTATGTAAACCACATGTTGGTCACCGCGTCTTTGCACGGCTTGGGCCCTGCTGCGGCTTCCCTGCTTCCCTGCCCATGGACCTATCACCTGCTAAGAGAGGAATTAGGGCCGTCGGAGCACCCTCTGTACAGCCAGTGGACAGCGTTCTATGTAGCCGGGTTGTTGGAAAACAGCGTGCAAGCTTGGCGCAGTTTTGTAGACCGGATGGCGGAATCGGCCAGCGGTCAAGAATTGGAAGCGATGCGTCAGGCTTTTTTGATCAGCAGCCAGTACGAGTTCATGTTCTGGGAAATGGCCTACAACATGGAGCAATGGCCTGCCTGATGATGCGCTCCCAGGAGTCCGTGATGGCCGGAACAATCCCCGGCTATCTGGGCTCGGAGCGATGCAGGTCCAGGATATGACCTTCGGACGGAAGCAACTGGAAACGGTATTAGGAGACGATATGCCAAAGGCCAAGGTCAACGGAGTTGAGATTTACTACGAGACCCACGGCGAGGGCCCCGCGGTGGTCTTCGCCCACGGTAGGGCCGGCAGCCACCTGAGTTGGTGGCGACAGGTGCCCTCGTTTCGTGACCGGTACCGGTGCATAACCTTTGACGCCCGCGGTTGGGGTGCATCCACCAGCCAGCCCGGAGTCAACCGCAGAGCTGCCTTTGGCGAGGACCTGAAACAGCTTTTGGACTACCTGGAGGAGCCCCAGGTGTACCTGGTTTCTCAGTCGATGGGCGGGTTAACTTGCATGGACTTCGCCTTGGCGCATCCTCAACGCTGCCTTGGTTTGGTGCTTGGCGACACCACCGGCGGCGTGGGAGACCCCGCGGTGCTGGAAGAGCTCAAGGATGTTTTCCCCCCGCCGGATGGCCCGGCCAGGACGATGTGTCCAGGGTTCATCGCCAACAACCTGGAACTGGTTTTCCTGCACTCCCAGATAGGCGGGCTCAACTCCACCGGCCCCCAGGACGACATCGTTGCCGCATTCAGGGACCCCGAAGGACCAAAGGCGTCAGACCTTGCCGGCTTGAACATGCCGACGCTGCTGATTGCCGGGGAGGAAGAAGCGATCTTTCCGCCCAAGGTGATCCGGGCGTTACAGAAACTGATCCCGGGCGCAGAGATGGAGATAATCTCCGGAGCGGCCCACTCGGCCCATTACGAACAGCCGGAAACTTTCAACCGGCTGGTCTTGGACTTTTTCGCCAGGATAGCCGCAAAGAAAGCGGCGGTTGCGGCCGACTAACCCACCTTGGGTTGCCGGCCACCCCGCCGATTAGCAAAACGAGTCTCCCGAACCGGGTCTGGAGCGCCTAGCGGCGTGACTGCACTCGGCTAGGGAGCCATCCTGGAACCCGGACCCCATCCGTCGGGGATGTTGATTAGATTCGGCTCCAGGTCCTGGACCGAGGTCTGACCGCAATAGGCCATCGCCCGGTCAACCTCTTCTCTCAGCAACTCCAGGACTCCGTGAACCCCCAAGTGGCCGTTGACGGCCAGCCCCCAGAACAGTGGACGGCCGATGGCCACGGCTCGCGCCCCCAGGGCCAGCGCCTTGATCACATCACTGCCCCGCCGGATTCCCGAGTCCAGGTAAATTTCCGCCTGCCCCTTGGCCGCATCCACGATTTCCGGAAGCATTTCCACCGCTCCCATGGTCATGTCCAACTGCCGGCCACCGTGGGTTGAAACCTGGATCCCGTCTACACCGCTTTCAACCGCAACATGGGCGTCTTCCGCGGTGCGAATGCCCTTCAGCACCAGGGGAAGTTCGGTCAAGGACTTCAACCACTCCAATTCTTTCCAGGTCAAAGGAGTGGTTTGGGACACGTTCCACCCGGGAGTTTCGTCGGTGCCGCTGATCTCGTTGCTGGGTCGGTCCGCTCCGCGGAAGTTTGCCAAATCTCCGGGCCGCACGGTGTTGTTGCGCAGGTCGGCTTCCTTCGGGCTGGGCACCGGGGTATCCACCGTCAGGACGATGGCCTTGAATCCGGCTTCCTCGGCCCGGTGAACCAGCATTTCGGTCAGGTCATAACCCCGGTGATACAACTGGAACCACAACGGTCCGGTGGCAACCTCAGAAACCTGTTCCATGCTGTAATTGGAAGAGGTGCTGAGCATCATCAGCGTGTCGGACAAGCCTGCCCCCCGGGCGGTGGCAAGCTCACCGTCCTGGTGGGCCCGCATGTGGCTGCCGGCCGGCGCCAGCATGACCGGCATACTGATCTCGGTTCCCAACACCGTTGTCGAGATTGTACGTTGGGAAATATCTCTTAAAAAGCGGGGACGCAGGGTCAATTGCTCCAACGCCGTACGGTTGCGCCGGGTGGTGAACATATCCATGGCGCCCGAATCGATGGTGTCCCAGTCATTGTGCGGCAGCTTCAGCTTGGCGATTTCTTCGTACTCGTAAAGGTTGAAAGGATCGTTGGCCATGGGGGCCTCCGAATTCGTTAAGTCTAGACCCTGGCTTCCAAGCAGGGTTCGTAGTGATGGAGTCATAGAGACGGGCTTGAGAAAAACATCCCAACTCTAACCCCTACAATCCCCGCTGGCAAGCGCGACTGGCAATTGGCCGAAGCGCCGAAGAGGCTGGCCAACTCCTCTTCTGCAACGACGCAAGCACCAACGCTGAAAGCGACGTCGCCGATTTGACGCCGTCCTAGCCGAGGCCAATAATCTTGGGAAAATATTGCGCCCGGAGATAGCAATGACCAGTGGACCGCAGTTGTTCAGAGTTAACCCTGAAAGTAGGGAGTCCGACCGGGTTGAAGAAGTGGATTTCAGCCGCTTGGGCTTAAGAGAGCGGAAAGACATTCAAGAGTGGGTATCCGCAAACCCAGGGATACTTGGTGAAGATTTGCTGATAATCGGCAAAGAGTTCAGTGGGTTCGACTTGACAAACGAGAGGCTTGACCTGCTGGCGGTGGATTCCAACGGGAAGCTGGTAGTCATCGAACTAAAGAGGGACGACACCGGGGCCGACGCCCATTGGCAGGCCATCAAGTATGCCAGTTACTTCCGGAGGGCCGAGGCCACCGACATCATCAGAATAATGGCCGAATATGAGGGGGTCTCGCAGGAAGATGCAGAATATCAGCTTATGCAACATCTTGGAGCCGACGATCTTAATGCCCTGAACAATGACCAGCGCATCATCCTGGCCAGTCACCGATTTGCTCCGGAAGTAACCACCGCCGCGTTATGGCTGAACGATAAGGCTCCCGGTGAAAACCTGATCACTTGCGTTTCCCTGACGCCGTTTCAGGACACAGACACCGGCTCGCTGTACATACAGGCTAATATCATTATTCCAGTACCAGGGATAGAGAAGTATGTTGTTGGTATAGGGGATAACCGGCAGGTTTCCTCCGTGAGTGGAACCTCTCTTGGAGAGAAGTTGCAAGCCACCTTTAAGCTGCACAGTAACGACCAAATTACGGCGTTCCTGCGACAAGTTGACGATTTGGCGATAGTTGGGTTAGCGGATGAAATTATGCCAGACAGGAAAAGCAGATGGGCCGGCAAATATTATGAAAGGCGATACTACCACTTTTGGTATACGCGTCCACGTTGGAGCAATTGGGGCATGTCCTACCGGGTTAACTTGTGGCCACAGGACGATGGAAGTTCATACCTTGCTAACGTTCAGTTCATACACAAGCTGGAAAATTTAGACAAGAACTTGGCCGGCATAAGTTTGCATCCCGAACAACAAACTGACCCTAACGGCATTACAGTAGACTTGGGGAGTGACACCCTCGGTGATGACTTCGCCAAAAGGATTGCGGAAATGTTGCGGCGATTCATCGAGGAAATCACGCCCATAGTGGATGACCTGGAGAATGAGGCCTACGAAGAAGAAGTCTGACTATGGAAGCTCATTCACACGCAAGGCCCACCGGCAGCGACCGGTCCTTGCCCGCTGAATTCACCGAACGCGAAGAGGACCCGGCGTATCGGGTCCCTTATTTGGGTTCTATGCTGCTGAGGCCTCGTGTGGGGAAAATACAGTAGTAGGACGATTGTCTAGCCGCAGCCTTCCAAAATATCTCGAAGCATATTGTGCTACAACTGCCGGCGCCGGAGTTCCTCTTCCAGTTCCCGAATTCTGGCCTCGGCGGCTTGCCGGGCGATTCGTTCGGCGTTTAGCGCTGCCTCGGCCTGCGTCAGGTCGCGGTGGTATTTGCTGGTCTCGGGATTGTAGAGTTCCAGCATCCCGTCCCGCCAACACAGGCTCCGTGTCAGCATAGGGCTGTACCCCTTCAGTACGCCGTCGGGTTCGGTGGTGAGCTCGATGGGCCGGTAGGTCCCGTTTATCAACTGCTCTCCGGTCAGGGGTTGGCCGTAGTATTCGCTGCCGGTCGGGTCAAAACGCCAGTATTCGGAGATGCCAATCCGGGCGTACAGATCTCGTTTGGGTCCCATGTCGTTCCGGTAGGTGCTCTCCGAGCCGACCTCCAGAGCGAAGTCCGGCGGTTTGCCCACTTCCCATGGCAAGTACAGCTTTCTTCTCCGGATCGCAAGGGCGTCCACGTCAAATGCGAGGTATAGGTCGGGGAGGACCCTATTGTTCAGATTGGCGGGGTTGTAGCAGACCGAGGTGTTGCTGCTGAGGAGTACCGTTTCGGGTGGATAGAGTCTTTCGACATGTCCGACCACAATGGAGCGTATCCGGGCGATGATGGGGTCTTGAAACATGGCGTCCGGCAGTTCATCAAATTCGTCGGGGTTGAAATCGAGGCTGTCGTAGTCGATGTCCGACAGAATTGTGTAGGTCGGTTTTATCGTCATGACCGGAGCTCCTGGGCCGGGTTGGTCTGATTCCGGCCCGGCCTGTTTCCTGATGTTGGCAAAGATAATGATAGCAGACGCCGACTCCAGGGGAGCCGGCGGGCTGACAAATTAAGACAAGGCCTTGTTGGCCTGTAGTAGCTGCATTGGCACGGTTGCCGGCACCCTAGTTATAGGTCATCAACTCCAGGACGTGGCCGTCCAGGTCTTTGAAGTAGAAGCCCCGGCCTCCCCGGCGGGTGTTGATTTGCATGTCGTTTAAGTCCCTCGGGCCGCTTCCATAGGTAATGTTCTCAGCCTTGACGCGGCCAAAGACCTGGTCGAATTCTTCATCGTTGACGTGGAACGCGTAATGGTGGCTTTCCAGCACGTCCCGGTCGTCAAAGTCCATAGTTAAAGTGTCATTGACCCGCACCGGCGCGAAATGCCCGGCAGGGCCGTCGTAGCTGAGGCCGAAAAGCTTGGCGAAGTGCCGCGCCGACGCTTCCTTGTCCTTGGCCGGAACTATGGTGTGGTTCAAAGTAATAGCCATAAGGCGCCTCCCGGTGGCTGATTCCATTTATTGATTATAAGAATATCCATTGGTGATGACGTCGTCAATGAACAACCGGCGTGGAATGGGGCCAGTCGGACAAAAAAAGCAGGTGCACGGTATCCCGTGCACCTGCTGATTCTATCCAATGTCTCGGAAGACGACCGGGGTTAGTCCTCTCTCAGGTTGAAGGGGATCACGCCGGGCAACCACCACTCCTCCCAGGTTCGGTCCACCTTTCCCTGGAAGAACTTCTTGTCTTCATCGGTCATGTGGGCAAAACGGCCTTGCCGGTCCAGGTAATCGGTGATCGGTTTGCGCTGGCGGATTCCCCGGGCGATGGCCCGGCTGGGTCCGTTGAGCACCAGCTCGCCATCTACAATCTCGTATTGCACCCAAAGCCCTGTCTCCACGGCGATCATGCCCAGCTCATGGGAGAACTTGGGGTCATAGTCCCAACCCTTGGGGCAGGGGTCGATGCTGTGGATGAAGGTGGGCCCGCCGATGGTCAGAGCCCTGCGAATCTTGTTGGTGAAGTCTAGTCCGTAGGAGCCACAGGCGGTGGCTACGTAGCGGCAATCGGGGTGGCCTACGGCCAGCATGGGGGCAGTGTTCTTCTTCCACCGCTTGTTCATGATGCGGTGCACCTTGCCCGGAGGGCTGAACGTGGAGTTGGCTCCCCAGGGTGAACTGCCGGAGACCTGAATGTCCGTGTTGGCGTAGGACTCGTTGTCGTACATCAGGATCAGCAGATTGTACTCATCGTGCTGCAATGCCGCGGAGATTGCGGAAAGGCCCATGTCCGCTCCGCCGCCGTCGCCGCAGAACGCGATGACGTTGATCGGCTCCTGCTGCATCTTGCCTTTGCGCATCATCGATGCCAGGCCGGCAGCGGTGCCGGTAGCCGCCGATCCCGAAGAGCCCAACTGGGTGTGCATCCAGGGCACCACCCAAGGCGTGCTGTAGTAGGTAGTGTTGGCCACGTACATACACCCGGTGCTGCCCAGCACGATGGTGCGGGGCCCGGCGGCCTTGATCATCAGCCGCATCACCAGCGCCGACTCGCAGCCCTGGCAGGTGCGATGGCCGGAGGTAAATTGCTCTTCTACTGGTATGTTCTTGACCCCTCTAACCTGGGGCAAGTCTTGAACGGTGGTCATGGCGTCTACTCCCTCACACCTATCCAGGTGGTCTCTTGCTCGATGTTCCCAGTGGCCACGGCCTGCTGGCCGATTTCCACGATGTTGTTGACGTCTCGAACTCGGATTTCACGACCGCCAAGGCCAGCAATGAAGTTTAACATAAGCGGCCGCTGTTCCAAAGAGTACAGCGCCGAGCGCAGTTCGGTGAACAGCACGCCGCCGAAGGATGGCGACCCGTATGAGTAGTCCCGGTCTATGACGCACACCGCCTTGCTGTGACCCAACGCCTGGCGCAACTCCTCGGTTGCGAAGGGTCGGAAGAACTTGACCCGAACGAATCCCACCTTGGTCCCCTGCTCTCGGAGCCGGCGAATAGCAACCTTCACGGGCAGGGCCAACGTTCCCATCCCCACCAGGATGATGTCGGCGTCCTCAGCCATGTATTCCTCGATGAAGGGACTGGGGTCGCCCCGACCGAATTCATCCTTGAATTCCTGGTAGGCTTTCTGTATTACTCCAACCGACCGTTTCATGGCCTCGTCGGACTGGCGACGCATTTCCATAAGCCAGTCCTCGTTGACCTGGGGGGCAACGGTGATGGGATTGTCCGGGTGCAGCTGAAGCAGGCCCCGGTTGTAGGGAGGCAGGAACCTTTCGACTTGAGCGGCGGTGGGCACTTCCACGATGGCCTGGGAGTGAGTCAAGAATGAACCGTCGCAGGAAAGGGCGCAGGGCAGCAAGACCGTGGGGTCTTCGGCAATCCGCCAGGCCATCAGCGCCATATCCATGGCTTCCTGCGCCGTGGCTACCCAATAGAGCATCCAACCAAGGTCCCGCACCGCCATGGCGTCGTTGTGCTCCACGCCAAAGGCGCCGGGGTCGTCCAACGCGCGGTTGCCCACCATGGCCACAACCGGCATTCGCAGCCCAGCGGTGACGGTGATTGCTTCGAAGGCGTAGAACCAACCGACGCCGCTGGAGCCGCAGAAGGTTCGGGCGCCCACGGCTGAGGCGTGTTTGACGATCTCAAACTGGGAGTGTTCGCTTTCGGCGACGATAAAATCGCAGTCGAACACGCCGTCGGCCTTGAGCTTGGACACGTACTGCATCACCGTATCGTAGGGACGGATGGGGTAGGCGGTTATGACGTCCACATCGGCCAGGGAGCAGGCTATAGCAATCGCCTCGCTTCCACTGATAAGCTCTTCCCGGGAGATTTCAGAAGACTGGTCTTGAACGGTGGTCATTGTGCGTCCTCCTGGGAAAGCTCCTCCGCGTATCCGCCAACGTGATGGAAGCCGTGGGTGCGGGTCTGGGTCTGTTGCTTTTCTACCAGGGAGGTCATCCACTGCTGGTAGCTGGGTTTATCCTGCTGCCACATTTCCCACTGGCTGTTGTTGTCATTGAACTCGGCCTCGTTCACCATGGTCACGCAATCAGGGACTGGGCACACTGCCTCGCACACGCCGCAGCCGCAGCACGATTCCATGTTGGCATCGTACAGACCGTCGGGCGTAACATCGAAACAGGTGTCGGGGCACTGGAGCCAACAAAGAGTGCACTTGATGCAGGTCTCAAAGTTGATCACCGGCCGCATGGACCGGGTGCTGAACTTCTTGAAAACCGAGTTGCGCACCGGCTCGTAGCCCTCTTCGCCTCCCCGGAACCCGCCCCCTTGCTCGATGCCTCGAATGACCAGGCCCTCTTCCATTTGGGTCCAGCCCGGGAGGTCAAACTTGAAGGGTGTTTCGGTGTTGCCTTCCCCAGGCTCCACCGGCCGTATCGAAGTACGGTCGTAGGCCCGCTGCGCCGAGGCCTGTTTCACTTCGCTGGGCCACTGGTCCTGGATGGCTTCCAGCATGGATCCCAGGCTGACCAACTGGGGACAGACCCGGCACAGGGCTCCCAGGATACGAACGTCGGTGTGGTCGTCTTTGTACACCCACAGCCCGGAGAAGCTGGGTGTCCCGGTAACCACGGCCAACCCGTATGGAGAGTCCTTTTGATGAATGTCTTCCACCAGGGCGTTGGTCTCTTGACGCGAGGTCACGAGAAGGGTTCCGTTGGGCTTGGTTAGCTGGTTGATCGGCTGCAGCCCGTACCACGCCCAGGATTCGACCCCTTTACACATGGTGTCGTCGACGTTGATTGTTACGTCAACTTCGGAAGCCTCGTAAACGGCCAGGCTTTCTTCCAACTCCTCCGGGTTGTCGGCCACGATGGCGAACTGTTTCGCCGGTATGCCGTTCCGCTCGGGAGAGTCGCCGTAGCGACCAAAAGCCGTGCCGATCTTACCCTCCTTCCTGGCGGCAAACACGATCGAACGCACGATGTTTCGCGCCAGGCTCTTTTGGAAAATCCCCCGGTACACCACCTCCACGGCTACTGTGCTCATGGCGGTTCCTCCTATTGTTTATTAGCTATTCGGTAGCTTGAGATTCGGCCTTGCGTCCAAAGCGCCAAGCCAACGAGCCGTCGCCATTAACCGGCGAGCGGGAAACGTAGACTTCGGCCGGCTCCACCACGGCGAGATGATGCTCCATTGCCTTGCGGGCTCCCATAGAATCGGCGGCCCGAACCATGTCCAGAATCTGCCCGTGGGACTCCAAGGAGCGCCTAGGTCTGCCAGGGGCCTGGAAATTCTGGTCCCTGGACTCGCGGAGGATGTCGGCCACCGCGCTGATAACCTTAACCAGAGCGGCGTTATGGGTTGCCGATGCCAGGGCGAAATGAAAGGCGGTGTCGGCATCCACGCCGGTATCACCGTTGGAGATTTGTTGCCCCTGTTCTTCCAAAATCTCCGAAAGCTTGAGCATTTCTTCAGGATTGGCCCGCAGGGCGGCCATTTCCGCTATCTGAGGTTCCAAGATCCAGCGCATCTCGAATATGTCCCTGAGCGTTTCGGGTGCACCGGGACCGCCGCCGAGGGTAGTAGCCAACAAGGACACCATAGATTCGAGGTCGTTAGTGTTCACAAAGGTTCCAGAACCGCGCTTGCTGACCACCAACCCCTGCAACTCCAAAGAGCGCAGAGCCTCTCTGACCGAACTGCGGCTCACTTTGAATTGCTCGGCCATGGCCCGCTCGGAGGGCAGGCGAGCGCCGTGCTGCAACTCACCCTGTTGGACCAACGCGTGGAACTGCTGGACGATGTCCTCGTACAGCCGACCGTTGATCTTTGGAACTCTAACTTGGTCTACTTGCAATTCTTTAAGTGGTCTGACCAATCCTTGAATCAGGGCGATTATACACTCCCTTCACAACCTGTCAAGAGGCGATTGTTAGCCGCTCCGGGCAATCACACTTCAAGCCGATGGAACAGCACCCACAAAATCCCCCTCTGCATAGCGGATTGTCAGCCAGCCGTCTGATGCAACCCGGACGGCGGCCGTCGCCCCGGTCATGCTCGAGGCTAGGTTTGACATGTGGTAGATGGTAACGGATTATTGATTTGTTCTATTTCACGCTCTTCCACATCAACTCACCCGGTTTGGTATCACTTGTTTTGCCGCAACTGTTCTCCTCCGGGGAGTTCTGGCGAGTTGGCATGGCATTGATTTCATGGCATCGACTGCTCCTCCTGATTGTCCCCCTTGGGTTAATGTCGCTTGGCTGTTTGGGCGCCTATTTGGCCCACGCACAAACCGATTCTGAAGAGCCCTCCGGTTTGGTAATCAATGTTGACGGAATAATCAACGGGGTTAAGCACCGGTATATTTCGAGGTCCATCGAGGAGGCTCAAAGTACCGGCGCAGACCTGTTGGTCATAGAACTCGACACTCCCGGCGGACTCGTGGATTCCACTCGGGACATTGTTGCGGTCCTGTTGGAGTCCCCGGTCCCGATTGCGGTTTACGTCTCCCCCCAGGGCGCCCGTGCCGGATCCGCCGGGACCTTTATTACCGCGGCGGGTCACATTGCGGCAATGGCTCCCGGAACCAACATCGGTGCGGCCACGCCGGTGTCGGGCACGGGAGAAGCGTTAGAAGAAACCCTGGCGAGCAAGGTGGAGAACGACGCCGCTGCTCTTATTCGTAGCATCGCCCAGGAACGGGGGCGCAACGAGGATGCCCTGGAGAGCACCGTAAGGGAAGCCGCGTCGTTCAGCGCCAACGAGGCGCTGGAGCTAGACATCATCGATTTCGTGGTGGAAGACCTGGACCACCTCCTAAGGGAGATAAACGGCCGCCAGGTTCAACTGGTAGGGGAACCTGAGGGGACGATCCTGCAAACCGAGAACATGCAACTCCGGCGTCTGGACAAAAACCTTCTGGAGGGTTTCCTGGAGTTCATATCCGACCCCAACGTGTCGTTTCTGCTTCTTACGATAGGTGGGCTTGGGATTGTTTTCGAGCTATTCAGTCCCGGTCTAATCGTCCCAGGGGTGACCGGTGTCATTTGCCTGTTGTTGGCGCTCCTGGCCTTTGGCAACCTGCCCGTGAACTGGGCGGCGGCGGCATTTATCCTTCTGGCGGTGATATTAGCGGTGCTTGAGACCCAGGTTGCCGGCTTTGGCGTGCTGGGAGTGGGTTCCATCATCAGCCTGGTGTTGGGAGGATTGCTGCTGTTCACCCAGTTTGGCGACGTGTCGCCGACCCTGCCTAAAGTGGGTGTCAACCGGTGGCTGCTGGGTGGGACGGCGACGGTTTTGGGGCTCGGGCTCATTTATGTAGTCTCAGAGATTTATTCAGCCAAGATCAAAGGTCGTGATTCGACCCGGAAAATGGAGCCTGGAATGTTAGCGACGGTTACGGTGGCGTTAGACCCTACCGGCGTCGTGCGCGTCGAAAATGAAACCTGGACAGCGGTCACCGAGGATGGTAACGTAATCGAAAGTGGTGAATCGGTCAAAGTCATCCAAGTTAACGGACTAATTCTCACTGTTTCCAGGCATTCGAACAATAGTAATTGACAACCGGGTAGTAGATTTTCCAAGGAGGCGTTCATGGCTTCTGGAATAGTGGTTGTACAGCAGTACCAGAGAATGGTGGTGCAAAAATTCGGGACCTTTACGGGCACCATGCGGCCGGGCCTACACATCCTGATTCCGGTGGTGCAAAACGGGACCAAGGTGGACTTGCGGGAGCGGGTAGCCCGGGTTCCCACCCAGAAGTACATCACCGCGGACAACGTGGTGGTGGACATGGACTTCGTGATCTACTATCGGGTGATGGAAGAATTGGCGGAGAGGTCCGTTCTGGAGGTCCAGAACTTCGAGTCCGCGGTCGTTAATCTGGCGTTTGCCACTTTGCGCGCCGTCATTGGCTCCACCTCATTGGCGGAGGCTCTCACGGAACGGGAGCGCATCCGCGACCAACTGCAGGTGAGAATGGACGAGGTCACCGAGCGTTGGGGTGTCAAGGTTTCACAGGTGGAAATCAATGAAATTGACCCGCCGCCCGGTGTGAAGGCGGCCATGGAGCGGGAGAAGTCGGCGGAAGCCATAAAAACCGCCGAGATAACCGAGTCCGAAGGGGCGCGACAAGCCCAGATTAACCGTGCCGAAGGAGAAAAACAGGCCGAGATTTTGCAAGCGGAAGGCGCCAGGCAGGGGGAAATCCTAAAGGCGGAGGGAGACCAGCAGGCCCAAGTCCTGCGGGCAGAGGGGTTCAGCACTGCCTTGGAACGCATCTTCCTGATTGCAAACACAATAGATGCCAAAACAATGAGCCTGCAATACTTCGAAACCCTGAAGTCGCTGGGAGCCAGTCCCTCCACCAAGTGGATCTTCCCCATGGAGTTCACCAACATGCTGCAACCGTTCCTGGGCATGGGTGGAATGAACCCGCCGCAAAACAACTCCGACACCTAAGTCCGACCCTTAAGATCGATCCAATCCAGCCAGGCCGAGCACGACAATACCAGCTAGCCCCCCAACCCTGTTAATCCGGGGTTGGGGGATTTTTTTGTGACCCTACCGGGGCAGCCGAGGCAACACCAGCGTCCCCTCCTCCGGTGCTCCCAGCCTATCGGTGGAGTCCTGGTGGTGCAGCACGGCGGTATAGGCATTTAGCACCGCATCACAGGTATTGCGGTCCATGTCGTCCAGATACGGGTCGAGTCCATGCACCAAGCCCGTAAGGTGCTCCTTCAGAAACCCCACGGCTTTCGGGCTGTTTTTGGGCGGCGCTTTGTCGCCGAACAGAATAACCTTGGTCGCGTGGGGGTAGACCTCGATCACCGGGTACCCCAACTCACCCAACTGGCCGCTCAACCGAATGCTCCGGTAGATCAGGTTGCGAATTATCGAACCCTTGCTGGTGTAAAAGCAGCTTATTCCCAGGCTGGCCAGCTCGATTTCAGACTGGCGGCCTTTTCTCTGGGGAGTGGCAAAAGAGCAACCGCAGTCGGTTTCCAAACAGCAAAGGCCCTGGGGCAACCCCAAGGGAGCGCCGAATGCGATGAGGTCCGGCTGGCAGGACTGCACCATCTCCTGCATTTGAGTATCGGTATCGAAATTTGAAAAGAATACTACGTTTGAGTCTCCGTCGAGCGCGACCACTGTGCTGCGCTTTTTGGCCGAAGCTCGGAGGTCCACTCCTAAAATCACGTTTTCTACCCCCTCCAGCAAACCAGGGTGACGTTTCGAAATTCGCGCCGAATCCCAGCGCTAAGACGCAAGCTGCTGCTCAACGCCAGCGATAATCGGCAAAGAGAAGTCAAGGATTCGCGGGAACGGTGGTCTATGCAGTGTCTGGTAGGTCCGGGGCCGGCAGCCGACCCATTGTCCATGGAGAATCCAGCAAGGCCAGAGCAGCCGAATATGGCTCCAGGTTTTTTTCGGCAACGCCTTTTATGGCCCCCACCACCTCCGGGTCATGTTGAACGCTCTCTCGAAACCGGCGGCCCAGCTCTTCCTCCACCGCTTCCAGGAATTCCTGCCGCCTTCTCTTTTCCCGGCGCGCCTGTAACTGAGCGTTTTCCGTCAAATGGTCCCGGTGGCGTTGGACCTGGTCCCATAGGCCGCTGATGCCTTCCCCGGTTTGCGCCGTTGCCAGCAGCACCGGGGGCAACCAGTCCGGTTGGTCCAAGGCGGTGCTCAACATAGCGGTAATAGCCGCAGCCATCCGGTTTGCGCCGGCACGGTCGGCCTTGTTTACCAAGTAAATGTCGGCAATCTCCATGATGCCCGCCTTCAAGGTCTGTATCGCGTCGCCGGAATCGGGCATCAAGGCGACCAGCACCGTGTCAGCGACTCCCATCACTCCCAATTCGGTTTGCCCCACACCCACGGTTTCCACCAACACCACGTCTTTCCCCGCCGCATCGAGCAGCCGAACCAAGGTCTTGACCATCCTCGGCACACCGCCCAACTGTCCACGGGTGGCAACGCTTCTGATGAACACCCCGGGGTCCAAGTAGTGGCGCTGCATCCTAATCCGGTCGCCCAGGAGAGCCCCGCCGCTGAAGGGGCTGGTGGGGTCTACCCCAATAATCCCGACCGTGAGCCCCTGGCCCCTCAGGTGCTCCGTCAACCGATCGACCACCGTGCTCTTGCCTGCTCCAGGGGGGCCGGTGATGCCCACGGTGTAACAATTTCCGGTAAAGGGGTCAATGGATTTGATGACCCCGGCCGCGCTCGGGTCACTGCGTTCCACCGCTGACATGGTCTGAGAAAGGGCTCGTTGGTCGCCGGCCAGCAGCCTACGGGCAATATCCTCCATAGGTAAGGGACTCCGGAGCCAGGTTGAAAGCGAAGGTTGAGTTGGAATATCGGCGGACTTTAGCAAACGCCAAAGACCCCGTCAAGGGACATTTTTGTGCCTAAAACCGGCGAGGATTCCTAGATTCCGACACCCGGAAACCAACTATCCGTCCCCGGCAACCCGATTCGCCGACGCAAATGAACGATTTCCGCTCGGTGGCGGTTCGGAAGCCTTTACAGGCACGAATTTTAGGACTTTTGGGTCAATTTACCCGTGAGAAACAGTGGTTTTGAGGGCATATGACGGGAACCATCGCCGTTCCAGCGGAATCATGTCCACCATTATTGCCCTGAGGCGGAATTCACAACAACCTGGTCGACGGTACCGTTGCGTCCTCGAAGGAGATCCCCCAGGGAGCGCTTTGGTTACGGCACAATGTTTGGATAACAACAGGGTGACAACAATGGCTAAATCGCCATGGAACGGACCATGGAAGGGACCGGTCCGGACGTACGCGGACGATTCTCCTCGGGTGTGGCACTGGGATTATTCGCCCTCGAGACGACCTCGGGTACCCGCGGGTGATTCCTGGTTTTGTAAAAAACTCAGTGCCAGGGACAAGCAACCTAGTGCGGCCAGGCAGTTCATATTGAAACCAGTACCTGGCCAACGCCCATCTGTCAATTCACCCAATGTTCAAGGCAAGATGAGAAAATAGCGCTACGCAGCCCTGCCAATAGATAATGGCGTCCAACTCAAATAAAGGAAAAAGTCCCCTATGAACGACGATAGAAGCGCCAACCCCAAGACCCGCGTACTTGCAGGAATCGCTGGAGCATGTGCCGCTGTAATAGCCATCGTAGTTCTCGTGTATACGTTGACCATGCCACCCTCACCGGAGGAAGCTGCCGAATCGTACATCGAGGACCACTACGACGCAGTTGCCGAAGCAGTTGTACACAGTGCACTCCCAGGCAGCACCCTGAATGCGGAGGTCATAGCCGAAGTAGCGGAGTCCATCTCGGAGCAGGTGATCCCCTACAAATGCGAAGTCAGCGACGACTACGAAACCACAGTGGACACACGATGCGACCTGTCGTTTTCACTAGACTGGCCTCTGGAACTTCGGATTTACGCACCCTTCCGGGTGACCATGATCATGACCGACCGAGACTTCCTTGGAAGGCCGACGCCGGTGGTGCAGGATGCTAATCCCATCATCAGCGAGATGGCAGTCAACGGGATCAGCCTCGACGGATTGACTGGTGCCGAAAGCAAAGTCCAGGAGGTCAAGGAAACCCTCGACAACTTGGGCTCCAATATCTTGAACCAACCGATAGATCTCATACCCGTAGGCCAACCAAGTGATACCACTACCACTAGACCCTTAGATACAACCGACCCAACCAAACAGACGCCGCCTACCCCTCTACCAAGGGAGATAGCCGAATCGGGGATATGCGGCCGCACGCCGGAGGTGCAATACACCTTCATCGGAATGCTGGGTATCCCTTCATGCCGAACGATCGATGCCGCGGAACTCTACCGAGTCAGAGAGTTCAGTGCGTCAGCCCAATCCTTCAAGGTAGGGGACTTCGACCACCTCCCGAATCTCCTCGTCCTAGGCCTAAGACTGAACGAAGACCACGAGGACAGACCAATTGAACTAGGTCCGGGCATATTCGAAGACCTGCAGAGCCTTGCCGCCTTGGAAATCAAAACCGATTCCAGCAAACCGTCCATCAGACTGACTAGGGATACGTTCAAAGGACTAGAGAGCCTCGAAAATCTCGACATTAGCTACGTCGAAAGCCTCCCAGACGGAGCACTGGACTACCTGAGGAACCTAAAGAATCTGCAAATCTCATACCTCAAGGGTGACATACCTAGCAGGTCCCTCGACCAACTACATAAAGCCGAATCCATCTCCATATCTGCCTACAAAGGAGAAACTTCAAACCCACGGACCATTCCCACCGACTTCCTGAAGAACCTGCCCAAGCTCCGCCGAGTCGGCATAAGCAGCGAATACCTGCCCGAACGCATGGAGGTCAACAGCTACGAGACAGCCTGCCTGGTCGAAGACTGGGGACTCCAAGACAGAGAGGGCAACAGAGTATCCATGACCGTGGACAGAAAAATCGTGGAGGTCACAAACCGCACAACCGACCGCGACCCAATCAACGAGAGAGACGTCCGAATATGCCAACTCAACGTTGGAGACACAGAAACCAAGAGAATCATCAGCCCTCTGGAATAGCCAGACTCACACCTATAGTTTCACCGGAGGACGACACCCACCCCAACCCCGAGGCACGCCTATAAAATCACGCATCGTCTAAAAGCGGGATCCTGCGTTGCGGATGTCAAATCCTGCAGCAGGCGTGAATCAAGGATCACAAGGCTCCTCCCCAGCCGGCCCGCAGGAATAAGACCTAGACAGTCGCCGCAGCAAACTGCGTGTGCCAGGGAAGCCAACCGGGATTAAAAACCATCAAGTCTGCGAGAACTAACTCCGGAGACTCCCCGATTATTCTTCCATGCGGCTCCTTGCCAACCAGGGCCCCGGTACTCGTAGTTGATACGGAGAAACTTCAAATGGCAGACGCGTGCCGCTGTGATCACCCCGGGAGTTAACAGGAGGAAGATTGACTGAAGGTTAGAAACGAACGGGCGGGCCATCCAGCCAGAGTACGTCAGGGTACAGCGGGTCAATCAGCCCGAGATCAGGCAGGAGAAACGCCTGAATTGGGGCCTAGTGGTGGAAGCCGGAATGCCGGAAGGCCTGGCCTTCGGAGGAAATCAGGAGGTCCGGCCGGTTGCCCCACCGCTTCAGGAACCGCCCGAAGTTCTTACGGCTCAGTTCGTCCCGCTGGTTTTCATCCAACTCAGTCCATTGCCGGTGCTCGTGACGGACCAGGGGCAGATCGCTGTCGGAGACGATACGGTAGCCTTTGTCTTTGAACTGGAAGCAGTAATCTATGTCCAGGTTCCGGTAAAAGCGGAAGCATTCCCGCATGAGGCCCACGGTCTGCAGGGCATCCCGGCGGAACGCCATACAGTAGGCCTGCATGGCATCGGCTTCCCCCTGTTCAACCTCTTCATGGAAATGCTGCAAATCATCGGTGGTCAGGCCGTATGGGCCGAAGATGCCCACAGTTTGGTCCGCCAACTGTTCGTTGATTGGGTCCAGGATGTTGCCGACGATTTCCGCAGAACCGTCCAGGATGATGATGTTTCTTCCCAGGCTCTGTTTCAACCCAATGTTTTTCCCGGCGGCGTCACCGACGTTGTGGTCGCAATGGATGACCTGAAGCCGAGGTTGGCCGACTTGGAACTCTTCCAACCACTCCCCGGAGCCGTCGGTTGACCCGTTATCTATGACGATTATCTGACTGGAGTAACCCTGGGAGCATTCCAGCATACTGCTCACGCAGCGCTGCACGTCCTCCGGATAGCTATAGGCGTTCAAAATGAACGTGAAGTCGTGCTGAGGCTCCTGAGACAACAATGATTCCACTTCCCTGGAAGAGGAAACCGAATGCCACAGTTCGTTGCGTTTCTCCAGCGGCGTCTTGGAGCGGACCCGCGCCCGGTGAGCCGTGTCTTCGACCAGATATCCGTTGGCCGCAACTCTATCCCGCAGGGCATCCGCCTCCTGGTAGTCCTCCCGTTCCCGGAGGGCCACCCGCCGATCGACGGTGGCAATCACCTCAGGGGGAACGGCGCCGTCGGAGGGGATCCGGTCCAAGTCCAGACCAAAGATCCGGTCGAATTCCAGAAGAAGGCTTCGTTTCGTTTGGCCGGGCAACTCCGATCGGACCATGTCCCAGGTGAGCGCCAACGCTGCCGGCATGTCCAGGTCGTTTTGCACTGCCGAGCGGATATTTTGCCGCCACTGCTCGGCATCGGGATGGTCCTGTGCCAGCGCAGGTAGGTTGCCCCACAAAGAAACCCGATTCCTCAGGTTGGTCAACGCTTTTTCGGCTGCCCGGAGGGAGTTGAAGGTGAAGTTCATCCGATTCCGGTAACGGATGGTCATGCAAAGATACCGGAACGAAAGCGGGTCGAATCCCCGGGAGATCAACTCGTCCATCAGGAAGACGTTGCCCGAAGACTTGGCCATTTTTGCGCCGTCGGCCAGGAGATGTTGGGCGTGCACCCAGTACCTGACGTGCTGGCTGCCAAACGCGGCCTCGCTCTGCGCGATCTCATCCTCGTGGTGAGGAAAGATGTTGTCCACGCCGCCGGTATGGATGTCGAATTCTTGACCCAGGTATTTCGCGGCCATAGCGGAGCATTCGACGTGCCACCCGGGGAAACCTTCTCCCCAGGGGCTGTCCCATTTCAGGTCGCGGCCCGGCTCGGCGGCTTTCCATAGAGTGAAGTCCCGAGGGTCTCGCTTCAGCGGGTCGGCCTGAGCCCTGACACCTTCCAGCAGGTCGGCACCGGTGTTCCGGGAGAGTTTGCCGTATTCTTCGAATTTGGATACGTCGTAGTAGACGTTCCCGCCCTGCTCGTAGGCGAATCCCCGTTCCATCAGCTTGGAGACGATGTCCAACATCTCGGGGATATGGCGGGTGGCTTCCGGGAACACCTGGGCCGGTTTTATGTTTACCCTCGCCTCGTCCCGGTGGAATACTTCGGTGTAATGATCGGCGATGTCCTGGGTTGTTTTGCCTTCAGCCAGCGCTGCCATGATAATCTTGTCGCCGCCGGCTTCAACCAACTCCTGGCGCATGTGACCCACGTCAGTAATGTTCTTAACCTGGAAGACCTCGTAGCCCTGGTCTTCGATGACCCGGCGAATCCAGTCGGCCATCATGTAGGTCCGCAGGTTTCCGATGTGGGCGTCGCGGTACACCGTCGGGCCGCAGGTGTACATGCGGACCCGCTTTGGTTCCAGGGGTTGGATCTCTTCCACTTTTTTGGTGAGGGTATTGTAGATTCGCAGCAAGCGACTCCCCCTTCTATCCACGGAGCGCCCTGAACGCCTATTCAGACCGAGAATATTCTAGAGTGTATCACTTGCCGTTTGGCCATGCCACAGTGAGAACAGCCGGTTTTAGGCCTTAACGATTCGGTCCGGATTTGAATGATTCCTCAGGTTTGGATGGCCACCCTGGCTGCAATTTTTGAATGTTGCTTACGTTTGGATGGCCACCCTGGCTGCGATCTTTGAATGTTGCTTACGTTTGGATGGCCACCCTGGCTGCAATCAGGGATTCGATGTCCGACTGTGCATATCCGATTTCCTGCAGGATTTCAGTGGTCTCGCTGCCCAGCACCGGAGTGGTGCGGCCCAGGCGCATGGGGGTGCCGGTGAGGACCGCAGTTGGACCCAGGTGGTCGGTTAAACCGCGGCCGGGATGGTCTCGGGTGACGATCAACCCGGCCTGGCGCACGTAGGGATCATCCCGGTAATCCTCTATCGAAACGTTCTCCGCGGCGCTCACGCCGGCAGATTGCAAAAGGCCCACCCATTCACTGCGGTTCTTAAAGCTGAACGTCCTTTCGAGCTCATCGCTTAAATCGTTGTTGTTTTGCTGCCGGTCATTTTCGGTAAGGAACCTGGAATCACCGGCCAAGGGTGCAAACTCGTTCAGGCGGGTCATCCTGGCCCAGTCAGCTTCCCCGGGGCAGTGGAGGTAGAGCCAGCCGTCAGCGGCGGCATAGAGGCGGGAAAGGGCCGAAATGCCTCTCAAACCGAGGCCTTCGGGTTCCTTCCTACGGTAGCCCTGGTAGTCCAGAAAATATGGAGATTGCAGCAGGCAGGCGGTCAGGGTGAGGCCGCTGTCAACCGACTGCCCCTTTCCGGTGCGGTTGCGCTCGTGGAGGGCCAGAGCGACGGCGTAGGCTCCCAGCAACCCCGTGCCGTAGTCGTTCATGGGGTAGGGCAGCAGCTTGGGGGCGGCATCACGGCCGCCGCGGCGCACCTGAATGCCGCTGGTGGCCTGCGCCAACTGTTCCCAACCGGGGCGCTGGCTCCAGGGGCCGTCGTAGCCAAAGGCGTTCAAAGACGCGTAGACGATGGTGGGCTTGCGACGGCTGACCTCCTCATAGCCCAAACCCATGCGTTCCATTGCGCCTTTGCGGTTGTTTTCCACCACCACGTCGGCAGAATCCACCAATTTCCAGAAAACTTCCTTGCCCCGCTCGCTCTTCAGGTCCAACTGGATGCTGCGCTTGCCGCGGTTTACGTCCACGTTGCCGGCCGCGTCGTAGGGGCGGGAAGGGTCGTCGATCTTGATCACGTCAGCCCCGAACTCACCCAGGGTGCGGCCGCAGGTAGGGCCCGCCAGGACAATGGCTAGGTCGAGCACCCTGACCCCTTCCAGCACGCTCATCACGCCGGCGTTTACGGTGGTTGCGGAGGGTTGGGGGGCCGGTCTTTTTCCGGCGTTGAGTTCGGCAAGGACTTCCCCGGTGTGCTCCCCCAACGTGGGAGCTCGTCCCTGGATTGCACCCGGAGTGCCGCGAAGCCTGACCTGGACTCCCGGTTGCTTCATAGGACCGTGTTCGGCGTCATCAATGTCGACTACCATTTTCGCGGCGATGGCGTGTTCGTGGACCAGCCATTCGTCGATGGTCTTGCAGATGGTGCAGGCCCCGCCGGCCGCGTTGATGGCGTCCTCCCATTCTTTGGCAGTCCTTTCGCGAAAGACGCTTTGGAATCGCTCCAGCCACATTGCGCCCGCCGCCTGGTCCAGGGGTTTGCCGTAGGAGTCCATCAGCTCATCGAACCATTCCTGACGCCCCGACGCCTCCAGGAACTGGCCCACAAACCGTTGGTACATGCCGTGGTTCTGGACCCACCGCCCGTCGGCGCACTCGTATTGGCGGGCCATAATCATCCGGGGCAGCATGAACAGGTCCGGCGATTCAAAATTGTGGAGCTTGACCAGGTGCCTGCCCATCGCCGAGAACATGGCGTTGTACATAGGCACTTCAATCCGTTGCCCGGCGCCGGTGCGGTCCCGAGCCACCAGGGCCATGGTCACAGACACAGATCCCAGGATAGCGGCGAAAGTGCTGGCCACGGGCAAGGGGAGGTACAGCGGGTCCGGGTCTCCTTCCACCGCGGAATAGGCCCCGGTGGCTGCCCCAATGATAGGTTCCCATCCCTGTTGGTCCCGGCGCGGGCTGTCTTCACCGAATCCCGGCAGGGAACAATAGACCAATCCGGGGTTTGACTGGGAAAGCTCTGGAAATCCGATCCCCAACCGGTTGGCAACCCCGGGTCGAAAGTTCTCGATAAGCACGTCCGCCGTAGCAACCAATTCCCGGGCCGACCGCTGACCCTCGGCGGACTTCAGGTCTAGGACCATCGAACGTTTGCCCCGGTTCCAGGTAGCGAAGGCCGGCTCGGCGCGGCCCGGGTCACCGCCGGGGCGTTCGACCTTGATCACCTCTGCTCCCTGGTCAGCCAACAACATGCCCAACAGGGGGCCGGGAATATACTGACCAAATTCCACAACCCGGGTGTCTCGAAGGGCGCCGGATGCAGACGTTACGGCTGAAGATGAACTGGTCATTGATCACTCCTAATGGCGCTGGGTGAAGAGGGGGTGGTTTTTGGCGACGGCCCGCTACGGAGACGCCTCCGGAGACCGTTTCAACTTGAGGATGGTAGCAACGGCCCGGCCAGCCGTCAACGATGATCGTCATCGTTCGGGGTTGTTGCAATTGTCTTTTAATCCACTCCGCCATGTCTTCCATAGCGGGATTCGAGGGACCTGCTCATACGCCACGGCGGTTATGGCTTCAAACGGGCGATGGGTGGACAGGCAGACTTCCCACATGCACCATTCCCGCGAACCCGCATCAGGTTGGATGGGAGAAAGGGCTCTGGATCCCCGCTGCGGCGAGGATGACGGGGGCTGGGAGGCGTGTGTATTCCGGTTGCGGTGGGGATGACAGAGGGCAGGTAGGGGCTTTGGATTCCTGGTGCGATGGGGGATGACTAAGGGTCGGGGGTGGGTCGGGACCTGGATTCCTGGGGCGGTGGGGATGGCTGAAGGTTGGGGGGTTGGAGTCTGGATTCCTAGCGCGTAGGGGATGATGGTGGGTGGGGCGCCCACCCCCAGGAGCCGGGCCCGATGTGGGTTTTTCGGCTCTGCCGTGACAAGGCGCTAACTCGCGGCACAGGTCACCGGGAAGGTTGGACAAACCGCTCCGGGCCAAGTTCAGCCACTGACAAGTCGGTGCCTCCGTTGGCGATGATGTCTGCGGCGGCTTTGCCCATGCCCGGCCCCAACAGAATCCCCTTTTTGCCGGCCCCGGTGACTACCACCAGGTTTTCGTATCCCGGCAGTTTGCCGATGATAGGCAGCCAGTCCGGGGTGACCGGCCTCAGGCAGGCGGTGTGCAGCATCAATTCACCCTGGCCCACGCCCGGCAGGACGGCGTCCGCCCATTGAACGATGGTGTTCCGGGTGGCCTCCAGGGAACGGATGTCGAATCCACTCCAATCCTCGGTGGTGCCGCACCAGACCAAGCCGTCGGGTTTGGTGTACATTGCGCTGCGGCCCCCGAAAAAGTCATGCTCCAGGGGAGGCCCGGGAGGGCGAATTCGCAGAATTTCCCCCTTTAGCGGGTCCACCGGGATGTAGACGTCCAACCAAGACTCAGCCTTTCGAGACCACGGGCCCATCGCCAAAACGACGGCGTCACAGGAGACCTCATTGCCATCCAATAAGACCCGGTTGATGCGGCCACCGGCGGTTTCCAATCCCCTAACGGTCCCCCGGAGCACCGTGGCTCCCATGCTCTGGGCGGCCTCGGCCAGACTCAACGTGAACTTGTAGCTGTCCAATGCCAGGGCACCCTTAGTGTACAAGGCTTGAATCACCTTGGGGGAGAGCCGGGGTTCCAGCCGGCGAGCCTCGTCGGGGTCCAATCGGCGCGCCTCAAACCCGTGGGCCGATGCCGCCGAATACAGGGCGAATGATTCCTCCAATTGCGGGATTGCCGATTCCTCAAGCGCCACCGTAATGTGGGATGCAACCCGGTATTCATAATCGATACCCGAGGCTTCCGCAAGCTCCTCGGGCAAACCGCGGTGCATCCGGAATGATTCCATCGAAAGGGAGCTCAGTGGTCCGGGTATACCATGACCATCCACGGGGGTTAACGAGCCGACGGCAAACCCGGAGGCATGGCCGGCCAGGTCTCCAGGTTCTACGATGATCGACTTAAAACCCGCCTTTGCCAGGTAGTACGCCGTTGCGCATCCGGCGACTCCGCCGCCCACGATAACTACTTCGCCAACCACGCGGCCGGTATAGGCCATTGCTGTTTCCTCCAGCTAGTATCAAGCGAAAAAAGATTGGGGACACAATCCACTTGCCGCGGCACAACCTGCGCCAAAGCGGCCATAATATATAGAGTATATAATCCCGGAAAGGAGGAGGTCATGCCAATCTACGAGTATTACTGCGCCAGCTGCGGCGAGGAATATCAGCTATTGCGTGCGATTGCCCAAGCCGACGAGCCCGCGCTTTGCGCCTCATGCGGAAAGCCGGGGCGGAGGCAACTGTCCACGTTTTCCTTCAAATCCAACTCTTTCACGGCCCCCAAACTCAAGCACTCCAATGCCAAACCATTGCGGTCTTACGACCGCCGACCGGAGTCTGAATAGGACCGGTTGGTAGGTGTCTGGGGAAAGAGGGCGTCCTGTTCGGCGGCCTCCGGCTCGGCAGTCCAGCATTTCGTTTTGCATCCGGTGGGCAGGCTTGGCTACACTGCCGGGGTCTCGCTCCGGGCCTGGTTGCATGCGATGCAGGTGCAGACGGAACGCAGGAACCGGAAGGGATACAGGCCGGTGTAGTGGGCATCGCTCCATAGGAACTGCACGGCGTAGTTGCCTACCGGCATCTGGTCAACCGCCCGCACCTCCTGTGGCACCGAATCCGGGTCCAGCCTGGGGTTGCCGCTCATTTCATCGACACAGTTGGCGCACTGGCAGCGTAGCCGCAGGTATCGGTGGGGATAGATGCCGCGATGGCCGTCGTTCCACAGAATAACGATGGCGTCGCCTTCGATGTCCACTTCTTTGGCCAGTATCGGTTGTTCCAAAACTTTTGCGTCCCCTGAGGTCGTCTTGTCCTTTAGACCTGGGCTAGTCTTCCCTAAGACCCGGGTTGGGGGGCCTGGACATCGGCCAACCTGGCGGGTCGGGGCATCTCGTCGGGATCCGTGATAATCTCGATGATGCTCGGGCCGTCCGCCTTCAGGGCTTCCAGCATGGCGTCTCCGATGTCCTCGGGCCGCTCCACAAAAAAACCGTTGCCGCCGAAAAGCTCGGCGTACTTGTCGAACCGAGGATTGACGGTGTCGGCTCCCACATACCTCTCGTTAAAAGCGTAGCGCTGGTAGGCTTTTTCCGACCCCCAGCAACTGTTGTTCATTATCACGGTCACCACGTTCAGGCCATAACGCACCGCCGTTTCGAACTCCTGGGCGTTGAACAGAAAGCCGCCATCGCCGTTGAAGTTTATAACCGGACGGTCGGGAGCGGCGAACTTGGCCCCCAAGGACGCCGGGAAGCTGAACCCCAACCCCCCCAGGTCCAGAGAGGTCATGAGGCTGCGGGGCTGGTAAAAGTTCAAGCGGTCCTGGCCGAAGTTTGGCGCAAGGCCAGCGTCGAGGGCGACTATCGCGTCCCGGGGAATGACCTTACGGAGTTCGGCGTAGACCCGTTGCGGCTTTACGGGCAGGGATGACAGCCGGCCTTCGGCTTCCAGGCGGGCTTGCCGGCGAGTAGACCAGTCGCGAATCTCCGACACCCATTCCTGGTTGGGCCGGGGCTCCGCCGCCTTAAACTGGCCGTTCAATTCCGCCATCACGGCCTTGGCATCGCCTTCGATTCCCACGGCCACCGGGTAGTTGCGGCCGATTTCCCTGGGGTCTATTTCAATCTGGACGATGGGCACCCCCGGTTGAATGAACCGGTGGTCGAAAAAGGACGTTGACTGGCCCATCCGGGTGCCGACAGCGAGAATCGCATCCGCCATCCGGATAGCCTCGGCGCCCTCTTCCGAGCCCAAGCGGCCCAAGTGGCCGAGGAAGTTGGGATGGTCACTAGGCACTGCGTCGGCCCGACCATAGGATGTGACGATGGGTGCGCCCAAGAGCTCAGCCGCGGCGGTGACTTCCTCTGCGGCGTTGCTCCACTGGACTCCGCCGCCGGCGAGAATCACCGGATTCCGGGCAGACAGCATGACCCTGGCGGCCTTTTCTACAAGATCCCGGTCTCCCCTGGACCGGGTCTGCCCCGAGCGGTAGGTGTCCGGCGGCGATAGGTCCACGTCCAACTCGGCTCCAGGCAGCAGGTCCCTGGGAATGTCCAACAGGACGGGGCCCATTTTGCCCGATGTAGCGACCCGGAACGCGTGACGCAGGGCGTCGGGCAGGCGCTCGATCTTGTTGATAGGGAATGCCGCCTTGGTGATCGGTGCGAATAGCGCCACCTGGTCAAATTCCTGGGTTGAGTCTCGGTACTGGTGATCCCGCGATGCGGAGGGCGCCAGGACTACCACCGGCGAATGGGCAACGAAGGCAGATCCGATGCCATAGGTCAGGTTGAGCACGCCGGGCCCGTTGGTTACCAAACACACGCTGGGCTTACCGGAAACCCGGCTGAACCCGTCAGCCATCAGGGCAGCGCCTTGCTCGTGGCGCACACCCACGAACTGAACATCGTCACGGTCATAGAGAGGGTCCAGGATATCCAGGAAGGACGAACCGACAATGCCGAAAATGTGGGTGACGCCTTCCTGCCGAAGAAGTTCGATGACTGCCTCGCCGGCTTTCATTCGTTGGGGCAAGGAAACAACCTCCAATACGCGGGTGGTCGGGGTGGGTAGGAATCCCAGGCACATTGCGCCATAAGCCGGCGCAGCCAGAAGTTTATCACAGCCGGGGGGAAGGCAGAGGCACACAGGGCGGCGGCTGGGCGAAGTCACCTGGGAGCTGCTAGGAAACCTCTGAATAAGTTGTTGGATTGCCCCAGACCACGCCCTAGCTAGGCACGATTCCAACAGAGGATCGCCGTCGTTCCCGACTTGTTCAGAGGATTCCTAGTTGGCAGGGTTGGGAGTGCGGATATGTTCAGGAACGCGAGGGGTCACAAAATCAGCGCAAGAGCCGGCTAGGCGGCGCGGCTCATTGATTGTGGCAGGGCGAGAGACGTACAACCGCCGGAGACCGACCATAGCTGTATGCTAGAATCGGGCCTGCGCCTGAATGCACACTGCCTGGCCGGTGCAATGCCAATGACTACCAAACGGGAATTGATAACCGCAGACGAACTGTTGCTGATGCCCCGCGACGGCAGCCGGTACGAGCTTATTCGCGGAGTGTTGGTTGAAAAAATGCCTCCAGGATACTCTCACGGTGAAGTGGTGAGCAGAATCGACTACGCTCTCGCTCACTATGCCGAATCCCACGACTTCGGCGCCCCCAGTGCGGGCGAACCCGGCTACCGTTTGGAGCGGGACCCCGACACCGTCCGTGCTCCGGACATTTCCTGGATTGCGCCGGGCCGCGTTCCTGTCGGTTTGCGGGGTTACCCGGAGTTTGCTCCCGACCTGGCGGTAGAGGTGAAATCTCCGAGTAATTCCAACCCGGAAATGGCCGCCAAGGCCGCGATGTGGCTCAGTTACGACTCACGGGAAGTTTGGGTCGCCGACCCCGTGTCCACCTCCATCACCGTACACCGGCCAGGCGCTATACCCGAAACCCTTGGCGAGGATGAAACGCTGGACGGCGGCGATTTGCTTCCGGGCTTCACCACCCCAGTCTGGCGGCTGTTCCGCCGGCGGCAGTAACCCGCGCCGGGCCCCACCGCTCTATACATTTCTATACAATTGGCAAATTGACGGCCTGAAGACCAGGCCATAAAATCCAATTGTCATCCGGCGGGCTCTGTTCCGGCGTTCCAAGCCGCATCTCCGCCGCTTTTTGAGGCAAATTCTAACGGAATTGCGTTTTCAGGAGGAGTCCATGGCCTACGAAAACATCCTGGTGGACCAAGAGGACGGCGTTGCCATCATCACGCTGAACCGGCCGGAAGTGCTCAACGCCATGAACTTCCTGCTGACCTACGAGCTGCACAATGCCGTGATGGAGGCCAACTCCGACGATGCCATTGGCTGCATTGTGATCACCGGCGCCGGTGACCGGGCATTCTCCGCCGGCGGCGACATTCACGAGCAGCGTGAAGAAGCCAAGGGCAACATTTCGGAGGCCCGCAAGAAATTCGGTGGTGAGTTCAACCAACGGTCCTACGACATTGCCGCCTCACCCAAACCGGTAGTCGGCATGATGAACGGGTTGGCCTACGGCGGAGCGGCGGTGTTGTCCTCATCGTTGGACATCCGGATAGGGTGCCCCAACACCAAGTTCCGGTTCCTGGCAGTGGCCTATGGGCGGATCAACTGCACCTGGACACTCCCGAACCAGGTCGGCTGGCCCATCGCCAAGGAGTTGTTGTTCACCGGCCGCGTGGTCGAGGCGGAAGAGGCATACCGAATCGGCTTACTGAATCACCTGGTCCCCGTGGATGAACTCAAGGCGAAGACCATGGAGATTGCGACCATGATCGCAAACAACCGCCACGAGTCGGTGATTGGGATCAAGGAGTTGCTGCTGCAGCACATGGCCAGCGACCTGCACCAACAGTGGGAAAACGAGCGGGTCTTTACCACCGAGAAGGTGGTGGGCTACGGCGTGGAGCAAGCTTTCCCCGAGTTCCTGGCTCGCAAGGGCCGGTCGTAGGTTCCGGGTGAGCCGAAGCAGCCGGGGTCAAGTCAAAGGGTTTCCGACCTATTTGACCCGCCGCCCAGCGGTGCAGAGGTGGGCTAACCGGCCGCTCCAGGGCCCGGAGCAATATTGTGGAGATGCAGCAGGCCCGTTACCCGGTAATGGTGCCCTTGGTGCTGGGAACCTGGTTGGGGGCCCGTGGGTCAGGCTCCACTGCGTCTCGCAACGCCCTGGCCAAGGCTTTGCACAGGGCCTCCGCCTTGTGGTGGGAGCTTTCGCCGTAAAGGATCTTGGCGTGGAGATTCAGCTTTCCCTCAATGGCGAACGACTCGAGGAAGTGGCGGACCAAGTCCCCGGGCAGAGTTTCGACCATTGCTCCCTCTAGGGTCGTGTTAATCACGGCATAGGGGCGGCCACTGCAGTCCACCGATACCAACGCCAGGGTCTCGTCCAAGGGGACAATGGCATGACCCATGCGCCGGATTCCTCGGGCATCTCCCAGGGCCTGGTTAAAGGTCCGGCCCAGGAGGATGGCCACGTCCTCGACTAGGTGATGCCACCCGGTGTGGAGGTCTCCCTGGGCCTTGAGCGTTATGTCAAACAGCCCGTGGCGGGCCACCTGGCTCACCATGTGGTCCAGGAACCCGTTGCCGGTATCCACGTCATACCGGCCCTGCCCGTCCAGGTTGACCGTCACCGCGACCGTAGTCTCACCGGTTTCGCGGGCAAGAGAGGCCACACGCTGGCCGGTGTTAGCTAACATGCTTTCCTGGTCGGCCTTTTCCTGGTCGGCGTTTGCGTCCCTGCCGGTCGTCAAATCGTCTAACTCCCCGCCAATTCGGCCAGGGCTTCCACCACGGCGTCGGTCTCGTGGGGCAACCCCACGCTGGCCCGAATGTAGTCCTTAAGTTGGCCCGATCCGAAATACCGCAGGAATATGCCCCGGCGGCACAGGCCGTCGAATATCTCTTTACCCCTCCCTTCGGGCAACTTGAAGAGAATGAAATTGGCCTGGGACGGCAACGGCGTAACCTGCGGGATTTCCTTCAACAGTCTCATCATCCGGTCGCGTTCCGCCACAATCTTATGGACCCGTTCCAGGAGAGCGGGGCGATCCTCCAATGAGGCCAAAAGCGCAATTTCGGCGGCAAGGTTAACGTTGTACGGCGGTTTCATTCCCATCATGGTGGACGCCAAGTCCGGGTTCATCACGCCAAGGCCTATGCGCAGACCAGCGAGGCCGGCCCACTTGCTGAATGTTCGGAGCACCACGAGGTTGGGGTACTCATCCAGCAGGGGCAGTGTCGTGTGGCCGCAAAATTCGTAGTAGGTCTCGTCCACCACCACCAGGATTCCCGTTTCCAACAGTTCACGGATTTGAGCTTCCGACACAATGTTGCCCGTGGGGTTGTTGGGTGACGCAAAAAACGTCGCCTTGGTACGGGAATTGATCGCGGTCTTCATCCCCTCTATGTCGATGTCAAAATTGCCGTCCCGCTCAACCGACACGGTTTCGCCGCCGCATACCTCGGTGGAGAAGGCGTACATGCCAAAGGTGGGGGTCGGAAGGATGATATTGTCTCCCGGACCCACGAACATGCGAAGCAGAAGGTCGATCAACTCGTCGGCGCCGTTGCCGGCTACAATTTGTTCCGGAGGCACCCCCAGGTAGTCCGACAAAACATCCCGCAGACGGCGTTGATCGGGATCGGGGTAATGGTTGAAATGGGGGAAAGAACCCAAAGCCTCCGCCACTTTGGGGGAGGGCCCGTAGGGATTTTCATTTCCGTTAAGCCGGATCACCCGGTCCGCGGGTATGCCTGCCTGCTCCGCCATCGCCTCCATAGGGTCGACGCCGGAGTATGGCTTGATGCGGCGGATGTGGTCTAGCAGCAGTTTTCGTAGGTCTTGTTGGTTTGGCATATTAAATCGACCGGTTCCAGGATTCCACTATACCGGTTACGGTACTACCGATTACTGGGCACGGTTTGCGCCTGCCATGAGAGCGGGAGTTTCCCGTTTCCGGAGCGTTCGCGCTTCGTTCCCGGCGTTCTCTAACTCCCCAGGGACGCTAGGCGCACCTGGATAGCGCCGGCGTGGGCGCTCAGGCCCTCAGCGTGGGCGATGTCCACTGCCGATGGCCCCAGGGCTCTGAAGTCGGCAGGGCTGAGTCCCACTACCGGCATCGTGCGCAGGAACTGGTGGACGCTCAGGGCGGAACTGAAGCGAGCGGTGCCGCCGGTGGGCATGACGTGGCTGGGACCGGCAACATAGTCGCCCATAACTTCGGGGGAGAATTGGCCCAGGAACACGCCACCGGCGTTCTCCACTTTGCCGGCCCACGCCCAGGGGTCACGCACCATCAGGCAAAGGTGTTCCGGCGCCAGCCGGTTACCCAGCTCAATCGCCTGGTCTATGTCATCCACCAGCACCACGCGTCCCCGAGCATCGAGCGATTGCCGGGCAATGTCCCGCCGCTCCTGCCGGTCCAGCTGGAGATCGAGCTCTGATTCCACCTGGTTGACCAACGAAGGTGAATCGGTGATCAGGATGGCCGTAGCCAGCGGGTCGTGCTCCGCCTGGGCGATAAGATCGGCGGCACAAAATTCCGGATTGGCGAATTCATCAGCAATCACGATGGTTTCCGTCGGTCCGAATACGCCGTCGATGTCCACCTGCCCCTGGACCAGCCTCTTGGCGTAGGCGACGAAAATGTTGCCGGGCCCGCAAATCTTGTCAACCCTGGGGATGGTTTCGGTCCCGTATGCCATGGCGCCGATGGCCGGTACGCCGCCGACCTGGTAAACCGCGTCAACGCCGGCGATTTCAGCCGCCACCAGCACCGCCGCATTCAATGGCTCTTCCCCGCGGCGAGGGGTCGCCAGGATTACCTGGTTGACGCCGGCCACCCGGGCCGGGATGGCAGTCATCAGTACGGTGGAAGGATAGGCGGCGGTGCCTCCAGGGGCGTAAAGCCCCACCCGTTTCAGCGGGCGCACCATTTCCCCCAAACCTTTTTCCAGGTCCACCCAACTGCGGGGCAGCACTGCCTGATGAAAATCCCTAACCCTTTGGGCGGCGGTCTCCAACGCTTTCCTTAGCGCTTTGGACACACTGTCCCTGGCCCGTTTCATTTCCCCCGGGCCGACCCGGAAATCGTCCAAATCCACGCCATCCAACAGCTTGGAGTAGCGTCTCACCGCAGCATCGCCGTCCGCCCGAACATCCCGCAGCATGTTGACCACCGATTGCTCCGGCGTGACGTCGGGGCCGAAAGCCTCTTTGGTGCGGGCTACGACGGCATCGGGCAGAGCCGACATGTCCAACGGGTCGGTCCGGTCCAAGGCTTTTTCGGCGTTGTCCATGCCTTTAATCGTCTTAAGTTGCAACGAAGAACTCCTGCGCCAGCGCCACCGTCTCGGCAACGGCCCGCTGATGGTAGGCCGTCAGCTTCTCTTCCGGGATTTTGTCGTAAATCCGCTCCATGCTGTCGGGCAAGTAGTCCAAAAACAGGTCAACTTCGCCCTGGACGGCATCATTGTCCCGGAACATGCGGTTCAGAGCGCGTTTCAGGCGCTCCCAACTAAACTCCCGGTTCAACGCCCATTGGACCCAGGTCCGCCACTCCTGGAGCGCCTCGGTTTCCAAAAATCCAACATTGACGCCAGGGTCGGCGCAGTCAATCTGCTGGCTGGCTACGGTAAACCCGCCCATCGCCTCGGTAACCTTGCGGTCCATGTCCAGTTGCAAAGCGCGGTCCCAGATATGGGTTTCCACGTCAGACTCGGTCACCCGCCTGCCAGGCGGCTCCGGGTCGAAATGAGGCCGGAACATGGTGGTTATCCACACCTCGTCGGATGCCAGGTGGGACACGTAGCCCAACATGAAGGCCCGGGTGGCAGGGTCGAGGCTCGAGGGATCACTTAGCTCCGGGTGCAGCTCGAACATTCTCCGGGCGCCTTCGCCCACTTCGGCCACTGACAACGGGGCGAAGTGGGTGCGGTCGCGGGGCCATTTGGTCATAGCGCGAATATCCGGAGCAGTGGAACCCAGGTAAAAACTGCCAAAACAATCGAAGGCAAAGCCCCAATCCAACTGTTGGGCCGCCTGATGGGCCATGTAGATGTGCATTGGCAGGTTTGGCATATTCCCGCTGCGCTTATCCGGCCGGCCGCCGTGCCGGGTCACGTGACCTCAGCGCCAGTCGTTGTCCTTTCACTATTCCTGTCCGAAGAGCTGTCTGAAGGATTTGGAGCCTCCGTCGAACAGGTAACTCAACTGAGAAGCGGCAATGTCCAAAGCGCCGGCATCCCGCAGATGCTCCACCGCTTCCAGCAGCATGTCCTTTTTTACCAGCAGGCTCACACTATACCAGTCTTGCTCTTCCAGGTTATAGACCCTGGCGATGGTTGGACCCCTCAATCCGGCCAACTGAGGGCGGGCGAGGATGGTGGCGCTCACCTGTTGCTCAGATGCGCCCTGAACGTTGGCGGTGAGGCGGTAGTAGGGTTGGGCCCGAAGATATGACTCCATCGTTTCAGCCAGGGAACTGGCCAATCCCAGGGCTCTGTCCGACATGGACAATTCAATTGGATTGGCTATCAGGCATGCCTGGGACACCAGAATAGTGCCTTCTTCCAGGGTTTTCAGGCCGTTTTCCCGCAGGGTGGTCCCGGTGGCGGTGATGTCGGCAATCAGGTCGGCGTAACCGGCCGCCGGAGCGGCCTCCAACGATCCGGTGGTGGGAACCAGCGTGAAGTAGTTGATTCCCTTTTGGAACAGGTACCCGCGCAGCAGCCGGGGGTACTTGGTGGCGATGCGCAGCTGCTTGCCCTCCTGGTGGAACTCCAGAGCCAGGTCTGCCAGGTCCGCCACGGAAACCACGTCGAGCCAGGAATCCGGAACCGCAAGGACAAATTCACACCGGCCGAAACGCAAATCGTCGATGATTGAGGTCACCCGGCCCTCATCGCTCCGGTATTCAATCAAACGGTCCAGGCCGGTAATTCCCAACTCGGCGCTCCCCTCTTCCACTTTCATAGTGATGTCTGCCGTACGTTGAAAGAGGACCCCCACGCCTGGCAGGGCGGGGACGGTACCGGTGTAACGCCGGGAACTGGGGCGCCTGACCTCCAGCCCGCAGGCCCTCATAAACTGCAGAGTCGGATCGTGGAGTTCGCCGTCGCTGGGCAGGACCAGCCGTACTTCTGTGTCTGTCAAATCAGCCATCTTCAGCTTACCCGTCACCCAACCTGGTGGACCGTCTGCGCAGCGTTCTGGCTAACCGAAACCACCCGTTTGATTCCCGACCGTCCGGCACGGGCGATGGCATTTTGCAGGCTCAAATTCGAAACGTCCGACTCTACCACCTCACCGCCGTCGCGCAGCCTCTGGGCTGCGTTCATCAACTCGGCTTCCAAGCCGGGCCCTTCGGCGATTACAAGAGCCGAAGGAATCTCCGTTTCACTCCCGGCGCCGTGCTCTGGGTCGGGGATCAACTCGATCAGTGATTCCAGGTTGAAGGCAAACCCCAGAGCCGGCACCGGATACGGACTTCCCAGTGCGCCGGCCAACCGGTCATACCTGCCGCCGCCGCCCAAAGAATCCTCACGGGACTGACTCTTTACCTCGAAGACGATCCCATTGTAGTAAGCCAGCCCCCTCAGCAACCCCAAGTCTATCTCCACGCGGCCGGCCAGATCAGGGGCAGCCTGCAACAACTCCAGGAATCCTTCCAACCGGGCCAAAGCGAACGCGCTGGCGCCGGCATCCTGGACCACCGCGCGGGCGGACTCCAAGGCCGAAACGGGCTCACCACGGATACATGCCAGCCGACCGGCCAGCTCCAAGGCGTGCTGCAGGCTGGATGCGGTGTCTCCGCCTTTAATTTTACGCAACATCCGGTCCACAACCTGGTCCGGGTCCCGTTGGCCCAGCCGGCCATTGGAACTCCATTGGAGCATGCCCTGGAGAACCTCGCGAGCCTGATCGTCATCCAGGCCCCGAATCCCCCGGATCAACCCGTCGGTTTCGGCGCCGTCGGAGACCAACCTCAAACGGTCGGCCCGGTCCATTGCTTCCGGGATGGCCGAGGGTCCGGCCCGCAGCTCGGGCACGGATTCAATCACCAGGGATTTTGCCCGTTCCGAGATACCCGTGGTTTCCAGGACGCTGTCCAACAGGTCCATGTCCGCAAGGTGAACCCGGAAATCGCCTATCCCGAGTTGGGCGGGAATGCCGGCGGCCAGGACCACCAACTCCGCGTCGGCCATCACACTGTCGGAACCCAACAATTCGGCGCCGACCTGGGTAAATTGGCCGCCGATCCCGCCGCTGTCTTCATATCGGAACACCGGTCCGGCGTATTGACGACGCACAGGCAAGTCCAGTTCGGCCGCGTGTTCCAAGTAGTGACGCATGATTGGAGCGGTAAACTCCGGCCTCATGCTCACGGGAGTGCTACCCGAATCGATGAAGCTATAAAGCCGTGAGGCGAGCTGGCCCCCCGATTTCCGGAGAAACAACTCGGTGGGTTCCAGGATAGGGGTTTCAAGCAGGCGGTATCCCCGGCTGCCGATCAGCGCCTGGACCAGGTCCTGGACCCGGCGCCGGTTATACCAATCCTTGGAGGACAGGTCTTCCATCCCCCGCAGGCGAGATACTGGTTTTGTGGATGTTGCCCGGCCCCAAGTCACTTCCGACTCCACAAGCCCCGATGAGCTTTAATCCGGTTTCCCGTTGGCGCCCCGGTATTGTACACCCGCCGCCGAGACCGCTCAACGAGATTCGTAGCCCCGTCGGGGCCCTTTTCTATGCGGAGACCAGGGAGTTTCCGGGTTTGACCTGCCGAACAAAAAACCTCTGGCTCTCCGGGCTCCTCTGCGGCTTTTGCGTAGATGGCCCCGGCGCCATTTCGGTCTTCTTGCACGGGGGCAGAAGACAGACGCTCGTTGACAGAACAGGGGCAGGTTACTAGAATCGCCGTGCCTATCGGGAGTCTGGTGTTTGGACTGCTTTGGGCCTTGCAGCGAACGCCGGTTTCCTTCAGTATTCTCCTATATTTCCTCCCCCTGGTCATTCCCCACGTCATTCCTTGAAAGCGGAGTCCGGTATTGGCGGTAGGACCACCCAACAGGCGGCGGGATTCGGTTCTACGCCAGCCGCGGCGTCGAGAGCTTACCCCTATTACTGCGCCGACTCCCCCGCTGCGGGAGGCCGGCCGGACCACAAACGCTCACCTGATACTTCTGTTGGGTTTCATGCTGATGATCCTGACCGGCGGCCTGCTCCTGGCCCTCCCCATGTCCAGCCAAGCAGGCGGTTTCACACCCATTGAGATTTCATTTTTTACGGCGGTGTCGGCGGCAACGGTAACCGGCCACACCGCCGTGACCACCAACACTTACTGGAGCGGATTCGGGCAAGCCGTGATTTTCGTTCTGATGCTGGTGGGCGGGATCGGATTCATGGTAGTGAGCACCTTCCTGCTCCTGGTGATCGGACAACGCTCCACCCTCGGGGAACGGATGCTTACCAGCGGATTGTTGCAAGACACCGTGGGCGTGGAACGGTTCCAGGGGTTGAGGGGCATCGGGCGCCGCGTGATCGCCATGGTTTTCGTCTTGTACGCGCTGGGGATGTTGGTCATTTTCACCCAGGTGCAAGGGTTGGACGGGCTTGGATTTGGGCAATCGCTGTGGCACTCCCTGTTCCTATCCGTTTCATCGTTCAACAATGCCGGGTTCAACATTCTGCCCGAGCTACCAACTGGGTCCAGCCTGGCAAGGTTTGCCACCAACCCGACTCTCCTGGGAGTTACAGGCGGACTGATAGTTCTGGGTGGATTGGGCTGGACAGTTCTCGTAGACATAGTCCACAGCCGCCGTTTTGGCCGGTTGAGCCTGGACACGAAACTTGTCCTGGTTACCAGCATATCCTTGTGGGCCCTGGGGGCCAGCGTACTGCTGCTGGCGGAGTTCTCCAATCCCGCTACCATCGGCGGGCTGGGCTGGTTCGACAAGGTGGTTAACGCCGTCTTTCAGTCGGTCAGCGGCAGAACCGCGGGATTCGCCACAATGGACTTTGCCCAAGTCCAGGACGTCACAAAGTCAACCTACGGCGGGCTGATGTTCATCGGGGGCGCCGCCGGCTCGGTTGCCGGTGGGGTCAAGGTGGTCACCTTCGCGGTAATTGTGGCCGCGGTGGTGTCTTCGTTGCGCCAGCGCTCCAGGGCCGAAGCCTTTGGGCGCGAGATTGCCCAACCCCAGATATACCGGGCATTAACCGTAGCCTTGTTGGGGTTGGGCATTATCGGCCTGTTCGTGCCGATTCTGACGATCACCGACCCGGAGGTCCCCTTCTTGCACCTGTTGTTCGACACGGTTTCGGCATTGGGAACCACCGGAGCCACCACGGGAATCGTTCCCGACCTGAGCCTGGCCGGGAAGAGTTTTATCATGGTTGCGATGTTTGTCGGGAGGCTGGGGCCGATAACCCTGGCGCTGGCCTTGGCGCCCGGAGAAGAGACTTCGATATATCGTTTTGCCAGGGAAAGGGTTAAAATAGGGTGACGGAGGAACCGTGTGAAGAAGCAAGTCTGCGTCATTGGCTTGGGCCGGTTTGGGCGTACAGTGGCACAAGAGTTATTCCAATCGGGCCACGACGTACTGGCTATTGACCTGGACGAAGGGGAAATTCAGGACCTCTTGGGGCACGTCACCTACGCGGTCCGGGCCGACGCCTCCAGCGAGTCGGTCCTGCGAGAGTTGGACGTGGCCGACTTCGACGTGGCCATCGTGGCCTTGGGCAGCGACAACGTGCAGGCCAGTATCCTGATAACCGTCCTCCTGAAAGACCTGGGCGTACCATACGTAATTGCCCGGGCCGCCAACGAGCTGCACGGTGAAACCCTGGAGCGTATTGGGGTGGACCGGGTTGTCTATCCGGAGATGGAGGCAGCGCGGCGCGCGGCGCACGTTGGATTCGAGACGGGCATCGTCGACTACATGTCCATTGTCCCGAATTTCGGCATCAGCAAGGTCCATCCACCGGAACAGATGCTGAATCGCACATTGGAGGAAGTCGGGTTGGCCGGTTCGACCGATAGCCACGGTGTCTCGGTGTTGGCGATTCGCCGGGCCCGCAGCTATATCCTCCATCCGGCCAGGGATGAAGAGATCAAACCGGGAGACATCCTGGTGGTGGCAGGGACCAACGAGCAGGTCGGAAGGTTGTATTCCATGGCCAAGGAACTGCCGCCGCCGGTTGGTGTTTCCAGATCGTAGGCCGGCAGGATATTTTCGCCCCATGCGACAGGGGAATGCCGTTTTCCCGTGCGGCCCAATTCCCGATTGAGATCGCCCATTCAATGACCCATTTCCGAGAATTGCCCGTCGCTCCGGCGTCTTATTGATGGCCCGCCAAGACGCGCGAATGGAGGCTACCCGGATACTGGTACCGGTCAACGGTAGATCGGCCACGGAACGCACTTTCCGCTGGGCCTGTCGACTTGCCAAACAATCCAGAGCGGAACTCCACGCGGTCTACGTGATTGAGGTCCCACTCGATTCCCCGCTGGAAGCCGAGTTGGACGGGGCGGTCAACGAAGGGGAATCTATTCTTAAACGGATAGAGAGCATCAGCGAAGACGAAAGGATCAAGGGCGTCCAGGCCAAATTCCTGCGGGCCCGGTACGCCGGCCCGGCCCTGGTCCAGGAATCCGAAGACCGGCACATGGACTTGTTGGTTATGGGGATTCCCTACCGGCGACGTTTTGGCTCGTACTACCTGGGAAACACCGCGTCCTACATCCTCAACAACGCCTCCTGCCGTGTGATTTTCATCAGAGACCAGTCCGGCGAAGCGTTTTTCAGCTGAGGCCCGGTTAATGAAAATCATAATTATGGGCTGCGGGCAACTAATTTCGACACTCTTGTCTTCCAACAAATTCGACCCCAGCGAGGTCACGTTAATCGGTGACGACATCGGCTTCCTGGACGACGAGGCCAACACCCACGGGGCCAACGTTGTGGTCACGGTGGACCCGCTGCTGCAAGACTACCTGCAACAGGCTGGCATCGATAACGCGGAGGTTTTCCTGGCGTTAACCGAGAACGATCACTGGAACGCCCTCAATGCTCAAATCGCCCGGCACATATTCAACGTTCCAAGGGTGGTGTGCCGCCTGGAGAATCCCCGGTTGCAAGAGCTTTACGCCAACCTGAACATCGAGGTTGTGAGCCCCACCATTGAACTGCTACAAGACCTGAGTCAGGTCTTCGAATAGCCGGAGATTCCTCCGATGTATATCCTTGTGATTGGATGCACCGAGGTAGGCTATCATCTGACCAAGGCGCTTCTGGCGTCCAGTCACGAAGTGGTAGTGGTGGAAAAAGACCGGGCAAAGTTCCAAATGTTGACCGAGGAACTCGGGGACGTGGCGTTCCACGGAGACGGGACCGACTATAAAACGCTCCAATTGGCCGGAGCCTCCCGGGCCGACGTTCTGGTCGCGGCGACCGACCGGGATGAGATCAACCTGGTGGCCTGCCAGGTGGCAAAGCACGTTTTTCAAACGCCGAACACGATCGCATTGATCAAGGACCCAAAAAACGAGCCGGTGTTCCATGTCCTGGGCGTAGACACCGTGGTCAATGCGACCCATTTGATCCTGGAGGACCTCGAAGAGCGGATTCCAGGGCATCCGCTGTTGCGCCTGATGAACCTGGCGTCCCCGTCGATGGAGTTGGTAAGCATTACCGTGCCGGAGGATGCCAGGGTGGTGGGCAAGCGGTTGGGTGAAGTTGAGCTGCCGCCGCGCAGCTTTATCTCCGTGGTGGTAAAGAGAAGCGGCGTGGAACGACCGACGCCGGACCTGGTTCTGGAGACGGACGACCAACTGATCGCGGTGACCTCCTCGGCCGACGGGCCCACCCTTTACGAAATCTTGACCGGGATCTAGGTATGGCTCAACGCATCGGTTATTTGGGCCCCGTGGGCACTTATACGGAAGAGGCGGCCCTGTTGCATACGCGAGGGATGGAGGCCGACCTGCAACCCTTCCCTTCCATTCCAGCAGTGGGCTCGGCCGTGACATCCGGCATCACCGTGGAAGGGGTTGTTCCTATAGAGAACAGCCTTGAGGGTTCGGTCAACTTCACCCTAGACCTGTTGATCGGACAGCCGGGTCTGTCGGTCAAAAACGAAGTGGTGGTGCCCATCGAGCATTTCCTAATGGCCCAACCCGGCGTCGCCCTCTCGGACATCCAGGTAATTTACTCCCACCCGCAGGCACTGGCCCAATGCAAGGGTTTCCTGGAACGCTGCTTCCCGAATGCCGACCAAATGGCTTCTTTGAGTACGGTGGCGGCGGTAGCGGATATGAAGAACAGCGCCACCCCTGCCGCGGCCATATCACCCCGCAGGGCCGCTGAATTGAATCCCGACGTGGAAATCATCGGCCGGGACATTCAAGACAGTGTCAACAACGTCACCCGGTTCGTTGTGTTGGCGATGTCGGACCATCCACCCACCGGAAACGACAAGACGTCGATTTGCTTCTCATTCCAGGAACAAGACACTTCCGGCTTGCTTTACCACGCCCTGGGAGAGTTTGCCCGGCGCGAGATCAACCTGATAAAGATTGAGTCGCGTCCCACGAAGCAGTCCCTGGGGGAGTACATCTTTCTCGTTGACTGCGCCGGTCACCGGGAGGACTCAATCATCAAGGAAGCCCTGGACTCCCTGTCCGGCCTTTGCCGAATGTTGAAAGTATTCGGCTCCTATCCTTGCTGGATCGCCTAGCCCCTTGTTGGGTCCCCTAGCCGGAACCGTCCACGACAAAAAATGCTGGCCCTCCATTAGCGGATCCTTGCCAAGAGCACTTCCACCACACGGCTACCACACTCTCTTGACGCAGACCCCGCCGCCGAAAAGGCCAGCAAGCAGGGGTTTTTAAGTTGTAGGCGAGCGGGCTATCCGACCCGAGCGCCGGCGTTTGGGTTCAGCGGCTCTCCACGTTTTCTTTGCTGTAGCCATCCAGGTTATTGGCTTCCGGGTGCCGCGGAGTTTTGTGTCGAGCGAGCGAGACATACTTGCCAGCCTTGGACTTTGCGGACCGCGACTTCGCCGCCAAAGCTTCCCTGACCTTTTTTCCAGACTTGGGCGAGAACAGTAAACCGACAGCCACGCCCACCGCTGCCCCGGCAAGGAGACCTTTGACTACCTGTTTACGTTTCATCGTCTTCGCTCCTCCGCTGTTTGGCCCGGTACTCTCGGATCCAACCCAGCAGGCTGTTTCCCAGTTCTGTCAAGATATGGATTGGGTTCAACGGGACCGTTACGAACGCCCGGATTGAGCCGGAAATAACTTCAGCGTTTTCGGCGGTCCGGTGAACTGTCCGGTAAAGCCGGACCATCAGCACCCCGAGTACGACCACCACTATGGAAAATACCGAGGCGAAAACTATGATGGCAATGTCCCGGATCATGGCCAGGATTTCGATTGCGACAACTCCTTGACTATTTTTTGATTATGTTCATCGCTTGGACACAATCTAACAGTTATGTCAAGGGTGTGTCAATGCTTTTGGGCGATATATTTAGTTTAAATTTAAGGATTATTATGTTGATTTTTCGGTCTTTATTTTAGGAAGATACATGTGCACCTTAACTGCGGCCATCGGGAGTATCGACCTTGGGTCAATGCATTTAGTAATTGATGGCAACCCCAAGGTCGGTGTCAGCTCGGAATGGCCCGGAATATCAGCACCCCGTTGCTTTCATAGACTCGCCGCAGCTGGCCGCGCTGCTCCATAGTGAGGAACTTTTCCAACCCCGGCGCGTCATAGTAGATGCGTTCCAGTTCCCCGATAACGATGTACTCCACCTGGTAACGCTGTAAAAGCTCACCGGCCAATTGCAGATCGTTGGTGTTGTAGATAGTCGCCACGTCCCGGGCCCTTTCACCAACCTGGCCGGAGTAATCCGTCCGCTGTTGGATCTGGTGCCAGGGCCACCCCAACACGGTCGGCAGGCCGGTGTAAATGGAGATGCGGGCGTTCCACCGGTACTGGTCGCCGTGGGCTTCCAGGATTACCGGGGAGCCTTCCACGTTGTCCTGGAGCCATTCAATCGCTCGCAGGTCCGGATCTAGTTGAAACGGCTGCTCCAACTCACTGTGAGTGGCGGTGTTCATGTACGCCGTT
This sequence comes from Dehalococcoidia bacterium, assembly GCA_965226825.1. Classification (GTDB taxonomy): domain Bacteria; phylum Chloroflexota; class Dehalococcoidia; order Lucifugimonadales; family UBA3495; genus Io17-Chloro-G2. The sequence continues at coordinate 411,670 of CBDDED010000003.1, read as the reverse complement.
CCATCGAGCGTTAGGGGGGCCGGCTCAAAGCGGTCTGCCAGACGCACCCGTGTTCCGAGTACGGTATAGATGAGACTCGAACCCAACAAAACCACCAGCGCCGCGGCCCATACCCAGCGCACCGGCGGAGCCAATCGGCGCAAGGCCCCGGAATCGACCACAAGCCACAGCAAGTACGCCCCGGCCAGGCCGAACAGCACCCACACTTCCAGATAGTACTTGAACAGGGTGTTCATTCGGCCGATGTCCCCGGTAACCCTGGCGAAATCCACTCCGATGCTGATGCCCAAGCCCATAGCCAGCCAAATTAACGGCATCAGGGTGAAGGCCCGGTCTTCCCGGTTGGACGAAATCAATGTCCAACAAACCCAGCCAACGCCCAGAAGACACGCCAGCAACACTGCCGCCGTCCAAAAACCTGCCGCCGCCATCAATACCGCCAGGCCGAAACCTGCTGCCAAGACGATCAGGCGTCCATTGGGGGTCGATAGGGTTGGTTTCCGCCATCCACCGATTGAGGAATATAGTCGGGCCAGGCCCCCGCGCATTTGACAGAGCACGAAAGTACCGGCGATGAAGAGGAACAGTCCGTAGATCCACAAATAGCGCGTCAGCGGCGTATGCCACTTGGTGGGTTCCAGACCGCTGTTGAAGGTCTCGTACGCCTGGTGGAACGGGAGGAACGCCACAATGCTCCCGACTCCCACCAGCAACAACAGGGAAACCCCCAGGCGAGCCCTATGCTGGTCCGGCCCCGGTCTCAAGTAGACGCCCAAGACCACCAGCCCCAGGGCGAGCAGTCCAAACGTGGGGTAATCCCAGCTATTAATCACCCAGAGGGTCCCCAAGGCCAGCGCCAGCACCGCCGCCGCCAGTGAAATCCAACGCAAGCCCTGGCGATGCAACCCTACAACAAGGTTCATGCCCAGCGCGAGGACCAGCAGGTAGTACGGAATGGCCATCATGTGGGCGTGCAGGTCGGCGAATAGAAAAGTGAAAAACGGGAACTCGGTGATGTGGGGCGTTATCTCAGCAACACCCAGTGCCTGGTCCGGAACCCAGAACGCGAGGGGTGAAGGGTCAAAATTCTCCTGGGCGGGGATCACGCGGCTGCTGCGCCAGAAATCGAACGCCGGGTAGCCGCCGGTTTCAAACCCTTTACGCCAAAGCCCCTGCGCGACCTGAACTGCGCCGTCTAGGTTGCCAATGACGCCGACGAACGCGGCCCCAAGCAACCCGGCCGCGACCGGGCTCTTAAAGCCCGACCACCACGGCCCGCCGAGCCTTCCCGGAGAAGGACGCCTCCCACCTCGTCTGGAGGCGCGCACTCCCTGGGCCGCGTTGTAAACCAGGGAAAAGGCTCCGGTTACTGTCAATGCGAAAAACAGGGGCACAGCCATGTTGAACGCCGTGGTGGGCAGAATGCCGGTAATGCGGACCAGGGCCGCCGGCATGAAATACCCCCAGTAGTAGTAGTTCAAATACCCGCCGGAAAACCATGGGTCGAAGGGCGGCATGGCGGAGGACTTGATCACGGCGCTGAAATAGGCCAACTCCATGGGTTTTTCACCACCGCGCCAGGGGTGCCACAGGTCGGGATTGGCGGCCCGGATTAAAACGAACGCCAGGAACGCCAGCAGGAACAGCGTTTCGGCGCCGAGCAAGAACCGCCATCGCTCTCGCAAGAACCCCAGGATTTCTCTCCGCAGCACTGCCAGGGCCAGCACGGATGCGGCGCACAGGGCCAGAAACCCCCAGACGATCGCCGTTTTGGAGAATTCCACCCATCCCAGGCTCACAGCCATCCAAGCGACATAGGAAACCAGTAAAAGCCCCAAAATTCTGGCCAAGATGATGCCCCGGTCCGGCAGGGGGCGGAAGATCACAATCGACAGAGGCAAAGCGGCCAGGAAGACCAGTTCCACAGCCAACAGCCACGCCAGGACGGGCAGCCGGTTGGTCCAACTGTCACGCTGAATCAACTCGGACCAGGTCCCGCCGTTTCGCTGCGTCGACAGGTCCGCTGCCGAAAGCATCAGGCCGCCCGGCGCAGCTTGGCCCTCCAAACGGGACCCGGCCGGCGACTGCGCTCCGGCCAAAAGGTCCAGCAATTCCTCGAAGGGTCGTCCTTCGATGTTTCGAAATAGCAAAACCAAGGGATGGTCATAGCCAACCACGTTGTCATCGGCGTAGCCCAGGTTGAAGCTCAATGGCCCGGGAGCAGCCAAGTTGACCGACTTCGGCTGCGGCAAACCGGCGGCGCCTATGGGGTCATCCCTAAACTCCACTCCCCACAGGCCCGGATAGGAGTGAAATGATTGCTCCAGGCTGTATCCCAGTTCGCCCGCAAAGAGGAGTTGGTAATAGCGGGCGCTATTGGGAAACCGGTTTGGGTCTCTGTTGACGCTGCTGTACGGACGGTTGCTATAGAAGACCAGGTATTCGGAATCGGACAGCCGCCCGGCCAGGGTTTCCATCTTGGCCCGGGTATCAGTCTCGTAAACCGGGTATTGCCAAACGTCGAATTCATAAAGGTTTGGCACGAATTCGTCCCAGTGGTTGTCGCTGATGATGGCAGTTCCCGGAGCGATGTTACCGTTGATCCATTGGGAGGCCGTCACTGCCGGGTGTTGCCGCTCGTACACCCGTTGGAACGACAGGGCATAAAATGCGGTGGCCACCACCACAAAAACCACCGTCCCAACGGCCGCCCACTTCAGTGTTTCGCCCCGGCGTCGCCAAAGGACCGCAACCCGGTTCGCTCTCCGCAAACTCCTCCGGCGCCTGCCGGTGTCGGCCACCGGCCGGCCGCCGAAGCGTTCCACCGGCCACCAAAGCATCCTTGAGCCCAACAAAATCATCAGCGGCATCAGCGTGAAGAGGTACCGCTGAAAACGCACTTCAAAGCTTTCCTGCACAACCAGGCTGACCAGGACGAAGACCAGAATGATTGTGTCGGCTCGGAAACGGCCGGTGGTCCAAAAGAGGGTTGCCGCCGTCAGGGGAACCGCCAACCACGCCACTATCCCCAGAGGCAACCCCAGGCCCCAAACGGCGGTCTGCTGAATGTGGTACAGGTAGGGAGCCGTACCCACATATTGGATGGTAAACGGCCATACTCCGGCGTTGCGCACCATGTGGCCTTGGGCCGCCAAGTCCCCTTTGAAGGAAGCAAAGTCCAACAGGGCGTATGGCGAAGTAAGCGCAAACACCACGAAGCCGCCAGCAACCGCCGCCGCGCCGTGGGCTACAATCCGGAGCCAAACCTCACTGTCCTGGTCGTGGTTTGAGCGGATCGAGTCCCAAAGCCGGTAGGCGTAAGCTAGCCCCACCGGGCACAACACCATTATTCCGCTTATTTTGGGTGCAATCGCCAGACCCGCGAAAACGCCCAGCAGCAACGAGTCCGCCAACCTCTTGCGTTCCATCATCCGGAAAATGGCCCAGAAACTGGCCAGGGTGAACAGGGCAGAAAAGGTTTCAGGCCGGTAGAAGTGGCTGTTCTGAATGTGGATCACGGCCAGCGCAGTCAACCCGGCGGCCAGCAGGCCGATTTTGACTCCGTATATCCGGCGGCCCAGCAAAAACACCACCAAAACCGAACCGACGTCGGCCAGCGCAGAAATAGCCCGGCCGGCGTAGCGCATATCCATTGACGAGAAGTCGTTGAACAACTCAAAAATGGAGCGGAAATACACCAGGACATACAGCAGGACGCTTCCCAGGGGGAACCAGTGGGGGTTAAGAGGACTGCGCTCGGGGTTTAGAAAAACCTCCAGCGAGGGCAGACCCGGAGTGGTTTCGGGTTGGGCCTGAACGTATCCGCAGTTTTCAAAGCCGGGGTGGTTCGCCAAAGCCTGGTACATGCAGTCGGACCGCATGTATATGTCGCGTTCGTCGGGATGAAATCCAAACCCGTCGTCCCAGTTCAGGCCATTGAGACGGAGGGCCAGCGCGACCGCCAAAATCAACGCCAGGATTACTGCGGTCGAGGTTAGATTCTTCCGAAAACGGGCCGCTAGGGAATGAGTGGAGTCACCGAAGGAAGGCAATTGGAAGCGGAGCCGGTTCATGTGATGCGAGTCCACCTCGGAACGCTACATTCCGAGATTTCGGCCAAAGGTTAAACATGGGGCAATGATCCCGGTCAGTCCGGAGCCCAGGGATTGGATCGGGGTACCGCGCTGGGGTACCGGACCGGGGAGACAGGAATACGGCATGGTCCGCGGTCGCGCCATACTGACCCGCCGCCCCGGAAACGCCCGGATCAGATGCCTTTTTCGCTCATGAGGGAGCACAAGTCGGCAGTGCGGCAGGAATAGCCCCACTCGTTGTCGTACCAACCCAGGGTCTTGACCATCCGGCCTTCCATCACGATGGTGGACAGAGAGTCGAAGATACAGCTGTGGGGGTTGCCCCGCAGGTCCGAACTGACCAACGGCTCGTCGGTGTATTCCAGGATCCCCTTCAACGCGCCATTGGCTGCTTCCAGGTACGCCTGATTGACCTCTTCAGGGGAGACGTCGCGGGACACCATGGCCACGAAGTCGGTGGCCGAACCGGTGGAGGTGGGCACCCGGAAGGCAATCCCGTGGAGCTTCCCGTTAAGCTCGGGCAGCACCAACCCCACGGCCCTGGCCGCTCCGGTATTGGTGGGGATTATGTTCATAGCCGCAGCCCGGGCCCTTCTCAGGTCCGAATGCCGCTGGTCCAGAATAGCCTGGTCGTTGGTGTAGGAATGAATGGTGGACATCAAGCCGTGTTCGATGCCGAAAGCGTCGTTCAGGACCTTCACCATGGTAGCGAAACAGTTGGTAGTGCACGAGGCGTTGGAAACGATGTTGTGTTTATCGGCGTCGTAGAGGTGGTCGTTGACGCCCAACACTACCGTTATGTCTTCGCCGGTAGCCGGGGCGGATATGACTACCTTCTTGGCCCCTCCGGCCAGGTGGCCCCTGGCTTTCTCGGAGTCGGTGAAAATCCCGGTCGACTCCACGACTAGGTCAACCCCCATTTCCCCCCATGGTATTTGGGCGGGGTCGCGCTCGGAGAAAACCTTGATGCTATGGCCGTCAACCACCAGGTCGCCGTTGTTGGCTTCGACAGTGCCGTTATAGGGCCCGTAGTTAGTGTCGTACTTGTAAAGGTGGGCATTGGTCTTGGCGTCGGTCAGGTCGTTGACCGCCGCGACTTCCAATGACTCGGGATGGAGTTCGTTGGTAGCCCTAAGCACCAGCCGGCCGATGCGCCCAAAGCCGTTGATTCCCACCCTGGTAACCATCTTTCGCCTCCCCGGAGAACCAGTTCTGGACTCTATCTCAGTAGGGACTGCCTGTTGCGTCCCGAGTCCGGCCCATAATATACCGGACGCCGCGTGCGCTCACAAGGGGAAGATGCCTTTGAATCCGAGGTATGGTGGACTTGGAGATCAGGAAGGAAGCTTCAAGTGGGCGAACGCTTCCAGACCAGCGTACCTGGCTGCGTCGCCAAGCTCTTCCTCGATTCGTAACAACCGGTTGTATTTCGCCACCCTTTCGGACCTGGCGGGAGCCCCGGTCTTGATCTGCCCCACGTTCCAACCCACCGCCAAATCTGCGATGGTGGTGTCCTCGGTCTCTCCCGACCGGTGGCTCATGACGGTCCCCCATCCGGTATCCCGCGCCAGCTTGAAGGCCTGGTAGGTCTCGGTGACGGTGCCAATTTGATTTGGTTTCAGCAACACGGCATTCCCGGCCCGTGTGTCCACGCCCTTCCGGATGCGTTCCAGGTTGGTTACGAACAGGTCGTCGCCCACCAGCTGGACCGAGTCTCCAAGCTGGCGCGCCAGTTCCTGCCATCCTTCCCAGTCGTCCTCATTCAACCCGTCTTCAATGCTGATGATGGGATACTGCCGGCGCCAGGTTGAATATAGCTCCACCAGTTGATCAGATCTCAGCGTAACGCCTTCTCTTTCCAGGACGTACCGGTCCTGGCCGGCGTCGTAAAACTCGGAGGCGGCCACATCCAAAGTCAAAAACACGTCCTTCCCCGGAGCGTAGCCCGCGGATTCGACGGCCTTTAGAATCACATCGATGGCGGCGCTGTTGGACGGCAGTGTCGGCGCGAAACCGCCCTCATCGCCCACGTTGAGGTTATGTCCCTGCTCCCGCAGCAGTTCCCGGAGGGCATGGTAAATCTCGACGCCGGCCCGGAGCGCCTCGCGGAAAGTCGGCAAGCCTACCGGGGCAACCATGAACTCCTGAACGTCGGTGGAGTCCGAGGCGTGGCGGCCGCCGTTCAAGATATTGAACATCGGCACCGGCAGGGTAACCTCCCTGCCCTGAGATAGGTAACTCCAGAGGGAATTCTTCCCGCCGTTGGAGCCGGAGTTGCCGGACGCCAACGCGGCTCCGGCCTTGGCCACCGCGAGGGAAACCGCCAACACCGCGTTGGCTCCCAGATTTCCCTTGTCAGGGGAACCATCCAGGTCGATCAAACTCCGGTCCACCGAGGCCTGGTCCAGGGGAGATTGTCCATGCAGCGACGGGCCAATGATGGTGTTGACGTTGTTTACGGCCCGGCTGACCCCCCGGCCAAGGTAACGGCCGCGGTCCCCGTCCCTAAGCTCCACTGCCTCATAAGCGCCGGTACTGGCGCCGGAAGGGACCGTGGCCAGGGCGGAAATACCGTTGGACAGTCCAACCTCGGCCTCCACCGTGGGGTTGCCCCGGGAATCCAATACTTCTCTACCGCGAACTCTGGAGATGGTCACCTGCCCGTGTGTTTGAGCCATGTTTGTCGTTTCCCTCTTGCCAGTGATTATGATGGGGCAAAGTTTAACCCCGGCCGGCGTCCCGAAGCCTTCACGGACACGGCCAGGGATACGGCCAAGGATGCGGTCGGGGAGTTGTCTACGCCTGAACCCGGTCCCGGTTCTCGGCGGCTGCCAAGGCCTTGTCCACTGCGTCCACCGGGTCGTTTGCCCGGATCATGGCATTCTCAACTGAAGTGCCGTCGCCGTTCCGGGAAAACTCCCAGCTTCTCAACCCCACCACGGGGATGCCGTCGCCGAGCGCATGGCCGATTTCCGACAGAGTTCCCCATGCGCCGCCGATGGCGATCACGGCCCTCCCGGTGTTGACCACGATCACATTCCGGGAATAGCGCATTCCGGTAACGATGGGGATGTCGACGTAGTTGTTGGCGTCTCGCGGCGATTGGCCGGGGAGAATCCCAATGGTCATGCCGCCTTCGGCCTTGGCTCCCCGACAGACCGCTTCCATAATGCCGGACAGGCCGCCGCAGACCACGGTAGCGCCCCGCCTGGCCAGCTCTCGCCCCACCTGCTCGGCGAGGTCCAGATGCTCGGGGAATGCCGGATTGCTACTGCCGATCACCGCAATAATCATGACTTCAACCAGTTAACCCTCAGTTATCCCTCGCCGTGATTTGGCACAGTGATTTGGCGCCGCGATTTAGACTCCGACCGGCCCGGCCCCAGCGGCGCAATTATACCAAGTAACCGGAATGCATCGACGCCAGCCTCCATGTGTCTCGACCCAACAACGCCCGGCAACCGGTTGACCCACTCCGACACTGCCTTGTTTCCGGTAGAGGTTGTCAGACGCCAGGTAAAATCGCCCGGCTGGCGGCCGCAATCAGGTCGAGCAACGGCCCCGGATATACCCCCACAAACACCACAGCCACCAAACCCACAGCCAGAACACCCACCAGTGAAGGGGACGTTTTGATGACCGGGGCAGCCAGAGAGGCGGTGCCGGCCGTGTCGCTCAATTCTCGAACCGCTGCCGGTTCGTCCGCGCTTGCAGGTGAGGGTGAGTCGTTGGACTCCGGGATCTCATGTTCAGCGAGCGCCGGTCCCGGGACCGCCGGTTCAATGTACATCTGCCGGATAACCTGCAAGTAGTAGTACAACGAGATCAGGCTGGAAAAGATTGCCAGGCCCGCCAGCCACAGCAGCCCTCCCTCAGCGACCGCAACGAACAGGTAGAACTTGATAGCGAATCCAGCAAAAATGGGCAATCCGCCCAAGGAGAACAACCCGGCTGCAATTGCGCCGGCTACAAGCGGCTGCTCGTCAGCCAGTCCGGCAAGGTCAGTAATTTGCTGCCGTCCCGTGCGGTTGAAAAACGCAATGATGCCGGCGAACACCACCAAATTGGTTGCCGAATAGCCTACCAGGTAGAGAATGACGCCGTTGGTGGCCAGGTCTGAGCCGGGAGCCAAAGCGGCGATACCGGCAAGGATAAACCCCACGTGGCCGATGCTGGAGTAGGCCATCAACCGCTTGATATCCCGCTGGGCCAGGGCCACCAGGTTGCCTACCAGCATGGTCAATGCAGCGATCACCGCCAGAACGATCTGCCATTGGCTCCACCGGTCGTCCGCCGGCAGGAATCCTTCGGCGACCAGCCTGAGAATCAGGGCGAAGGCCGCCGCCTTGGAGCCAATCGCGAGGTAAGCGGTCACCGGCAAGGGAGCGCCTTCGTAGACGTCGGGCGCCCACATGTGAAAGGGCACCGCAGAAACTTTGAACCCCAGCCCCACCACCAACAGGGCAATCCCCACCCACAGGGCGGGCGGCAGTTGGCCTGACGCAGACAGGGCGAGGGCGATATCGGGGTACTGGGTTACTCCAATTGTCGAGTAGACCATGCTCAGCCCGTAGAGCAGCACCGCTGAGGAAAAGGCCCCGATCAGGATGTACTTCAGGCCAGCCTCATTTGACCGGGGGTCCCGGCGGGCATGCGAGGTCAGCACATACAAAACGAAGCTCAGCAGTTCCAGTGCAATGTAGGCGGTCAGCAATTCCCGGGCTTGAACCATGAGGTTCATTCCAAGGATTGACAGCGCCAGAAGGCCGTAATACTCACCGGGGTTTTCCAGGAACCGGTCCACGTACTCCCATGAGATAAGCACGATGAACACGCCCAGCCCCAGGAAAAACACCTTGAAAAACAGGGAGAACGCATCCACCCCCAGCAGGCCGCCGTACAGCAACTCCTGCCGGTCCCACAGCATCGCAATCGATAGAGCAATTATTCCCAGCAGACCGGCCGCGGTGAACCAGGGTGTAATCGATTTGCGACCGGCGGGAAGGACCAGGTCAATAGCAAACACCAACAGAGCCAACCCCGCGAGCGCGAACTCGGGGGCCAACAGGTAGATGTTGTCAGTTAGTCCGGTCATCAGGACTCTAGAATCCCGCCGTTTCAGGTTTCATTTTAGATTCTTTCTTCTTAGGAACCCTCTGAATAAGGTGTTGGATTGCCCATACCACGCCGTAGCTAGGCACGATTCCAACAGAGGATCGCCGTAGTTCCCGACTTGTTCAGAGTATTCTTAGATTCTTTCATCTTAGATTCCGGGCAACGAGGCTACACCGACGTTAATCACCCGCATCAATGGCTGCGGCCAAACCCCAACCACTATCAAAATTGCCACGAATACTCCGCCCACCGATTTTTCGACCGGGCTGGCGTCGGTCAGGTGATCCCACCTTGGGTCCAACTCTCCCAGGAACGTGCGCGCCAACAAGCGGAGAATATATACGGCGGTTATCGCTGCACCGGCCACCGCCAGCACCGCGAGGGGCAGGTAGGTGCGGAAAGCGCCCGTGAAAATCATAAATTCGGCGATGAAACCGCTCAGACCGGGAAGGCCCAGAGACGCCAACCCAGCTATAGCGAAGAAGAAGCTAGTCACGCCCATGCGGCCGAACAGGCCGTTCAAAATGTTGATGTCCCTGATGTGGGTTGCGTCGTAGATGGCCCCGACCATCATGAACATGAGGGCGGTCATGATTCCATGAGAAAACATCTGGAGCACAGCGCCGCCAATACCGATGGGGTCGAGGGTTGCGATACCCATCAGGACGTATCCCATGTGGCTGACGCTAGAGTAGCCGACCACGTACTTGAGGTCGGTTTGCGACATGGCCGAAACCGCCCCGTACAGCACGTTCACCGTGCCGAGGGTGATCAGCACCGGCATCCAATTGGCGGCCCCTTCCGGGAGGAGGACCATGCCCACCCGGATGATGCCATAGGCGCCCAGCTTCATCAGGACGCCGGCGTGAAGCATGCTGACCCCGGTCGGCGCGGCCACGTGGCCGTCGGGAGACCAGGTGTGGAAGGGCCACAGTCCCGCCAGGACGCCAAACCCGATCATGAAAAGCGGAAACACCCAGGTTTGGAACTCGACGCTGAAGCCCCCACTCTGAGCGAGGGCTCCCAGAGCGTCCAGTGAAAACGTGGGTGTGCCGAGGGAGGCAGCCTTGACGTATACCGCGAGAATTCCCACCCAGACCAGCACGCTCCCCGCCACCAGGAACAGGAACAGCTTCATCGCGCTGTATTCCTTGGTTCTCAGAAAAGACCCGAAGTCGGTGCTGCTGCCCCATACGCCGATGAGCAGGTACATCGGCAGCACCGCCAACTCGTAAAAGAAAAACAGGAAGAAGAGGTCCCGCACCACGAAAACGCCGAAGACCCCGGCCCCCAGTGCCTGAAGCAGTACGAAAAAGTCCTTGGTCCGCCGTTGGATTTTCTGGGAAATCAGGACCGCCCCCAGGAGAACGATGCCGTTGAGGAGGACGAGAGGCGCCCCTATGCCGTCGATTCCCAGCGCGAGGTTGATGTTGACGGGAGATTCCAGCCATTGAAAGGACCTTGCCAGTTGGAAGCCTCCCTCCCCATAGTCGTAACGGCCAAATATAAAGACCGACAGGGCCAGGCAAATAACTCCGACCCCAATGGTGAAACCCCAGGCGTCTCCGGGCCGCTCCTTGGGCAGGAACATAGTCAGGAGCGCCCCCAACAAGGGGGTGAAAATCACCAGGGCCAGCGCGCTTTGGTCCAACACGGGCATCATCGGTCCGGCCTGTTTAGAAATTCAGCCATCACGCGGACCTAAACCACCAAACAGCCGCCAGCCCGATGGTCCCCAAAACCATGGCCAGGGCGTAGCTATAAACGTGCCCGGTCACGTGGAGCCTGAGGACGATTCCAAGCCGGCGCACGGAATTCGCGGGGCCGTTGACGCCGAGATCGTTGACCACAGCCCGGTCGAACAGGGCGAGCAACCTGGAAGCGCCCAAAACGACCCGGTCCACAAACCATTGGTAGACTTCATCGAAGTAGTACTTGTTTTCCACGACGGCAATCGACCGCCCAAACACGCGCCGGATCCTTTCGGCGGAAATACTTCCCTTCACATATGCCAAATAGGCAAAGCCGAACGCCCCCACTGCCAGGACAGCGGAGAGTATCCCAAGCCACCAGGTGAAATGGAACTTCTCCCGCTCTCCAAAGAAAACAAAGCCGCCAAAACCATCAAAGCCACCGGGCCAGTTGAAGCTAATCAGCCCAAAACCCAACGCCAACACCGCTAACAGGGACATGGGTATTGTCATGATCCAAGACGATTCATGAGCGCCTTGGTTTTCGGCTTTCAGTCCTCCGAAAAAGGTGATGCACATGGCCCGGGCCATGTACAGGGCGCTGAGCAAGACCACCGGCAGGGCTATCACGATGAACACCGGATTGCGGCCCAAGGCCACGGCGGTCAGGATTTCGTCCTTGCTCCAAAAACCGGCCAGGATGGGGATACCCCCCAGGGACATCGCGCCAATGGAAAACAACGCCGCGGTCAGGGGCATGCGCCGGGATAGGCCGCCCATCCGGCGAATGTCCTGTTCTCCCGACCCGTGCATCACGCTGCCGGCTCCCAGGAACAACAAGGCCTTGGCAAACCCATGGGCCAGCAGATGGAATATCGCCGCCGTATACCCGAACGCGCCCAGTGACAGCATCATCAGTCCCAAGTGGCTGATCGTCGAATAGGCCAGGACTCGCTTCAGGTCAACCGACACCAGGGCTATGGTTGCGGCCAGCAGCGACGTCGCCAGGCCCACCGCAGCCACCACCACCAGGGCATCCCCGTTGTAAGCCTGGAAAATGGGGAAGGCGCGGGCAACCAGGTACACCCCCGCCACCACCATGGTGGCGGCGTGAATCAACGCGCTGACCGGAGTGGGGCCCTCCATGGCGTCGGGCAACCAAACGTGGAACGGGAACTGGGCCGACTTGCCCATTGCACCCAGGAACAACAGCAAAGCGGCGGCGGTGGCAACTCCCTGGCTCAAACCCTCGGCGCCCTGGGTCATCGAACCCAAATGGGCTTGGGTGAAGGCCTCGTGCATGCTGAAGCTGCCGACCTCCCGCCAGAGCAGGAGTATCCCCAGCAGCATTCCAACGTCGCCGATCCGGGTAACGATGAATGCTTTCTTGGCCGCTTCTTTGGCCGCCGGTCGTTCGTGCCAGAAGCCGATAAGCAGGTAGGAGCAAATGCCCACCAACTCCCAGGCCACGTAGAGCAGCAGGAAGTTGTCGGCCAGCACCAGGGTTAGCATGGATCCGGCGAAAAACGCGTGGACCGCGTAGTACCAGCCGAGCCGGGGATCCCCGCGCATGTACCCCAGGGAGTAGACCTGCACCATCAACGCGACGAAGGTGATCAGGCCAATCATCACGATGGTGAGAGGGTCGATTAGGATGCCCCAACGCAGGGCCACGCTCCCCTCCAGCCGGGGAAGGCCCGCCTCAAACCAATCGCGGTCGTAATCGCAGATCAGGGTCTCGGTGGTCTCACTGATGGCGCAGTTCGGCGTGTCCGGCGTCGCATTGAGGAAGCCGAACAACACCACCCAGAACAGGACAAACCCGGCGCAAATGGCGGCAATTGCGGGCAAGCCGATCAAGAAGCCGCGCCCGCGAGCCAAATTCGCCGACACCATCACCAACGGCGCCGCAGCAAAGCTCAAAACCGGAATGAGCCAGGCGAATGCCACTCTATGTACCCGCCACGGTTACCATTTCATCAGGTCGATCTCGTCCACGTTTGCCGTGGCGCGGTTGCGGTATATCCGCAGTATCACCGCGAGCGCCAGGCCCACCTCGGCGGCGGCGATGGTTATGACAAAAATGGCAATGATTTGCCCGTCAAACCTCTGGAATGCGCCGCTGCCTTCCAGGTGCGACGCAGCCGCTACAAGGTTGATGTTGACCGCGTTGAGCATCAACTCGATGGACATGACGATCAACACGGCGCTGCGCCGCGCCAGGACCCCATAGACGCCAATGGTGAACAGGCCGGCGCTGACCAGTTGAAAGTAGACCAGCGGCGCCAAAGGCTAGCCGTCCTCCCGGTCGCCGCGGGCAATAATGATTGCGCCGATCAATGCAACCAGAAGGACCAACGAAGCAATCTCGAACGGTATGGCCCAAATGGTAAACAGGGAATTGCCAAGCTCCGTGAACGAGGGACTCTGCGGCGCGGTCAACTCGGTGGGACCGGCCAGGAATGCGACCGAAATAACTCCCAGAAGAGCCAGGGCGGTGACTGCCGCCAGCGGCCACTGGCGGGTATCGCCGGTCCTGGGATATTCGCCGGAGCGGGTCAGCATAATGGCGAACAGCAGGACGATTACGATGGCCCCGCTGTAAATGAGCACCTGGACCAACGCCAAGAACTCGGCAAATAGAATCAGGTACAATCCCGCGACTGCCACCAGGGAAACCAACAGGAAAAGAGCGGCATGCACGACGTTCCGGGTGATTACCACACCAAGGCCCGCTCCCAGGGTCAACCCACCCAGCAAAAAAAATAAAATCCAGGACATGCCTATCCAACAACTTCGCGAATTGGGCTACCAACTTCGTAAATCGGGTTACACGGGGCCGTTCTCACCCAGCGGCCATTAACATCAAAATCGGGAGCACGCCAGCGCAACCACCCGAGATGCGCCTGCCGCGTAAGCGGGTTGCCCCGCCAAGATTAACCGCCGGAGCCGCCCTCAGGAGGGGGAGCCTCAGTTGCAGTCGACTCTCCATCTGCCGCACTCGAGCTCTCACCTTCCGATGTCGAGGAGCCGCTTCGCCGGGGCGTTCGGGCAGGCGTTGGCGCCCACGCCGCCTCGTTCTGGAATTTCTTGCCGATTTCCAACAATGCAGGCAGGTCAACCCGGTCTCCGTCCCGCCGGTAGGTGCTCATTTCATGCTCGTGGCTCATGACAATTGCGTCGAAATTGCAGACCTCAACGCAAATCCCGCAAAGTATACACCGGTTCAAATTGATTTCGAAGCTATCGACTATCTTCCTGCGGTGGCTCCGACCCTCGGCGTGCGCCGGGTTGTCCTTCATGGTGGCCGACATGCAATGGGTGGGGCACTGGCGGACGCAAACCATACAACTGGTGCAGAAGGGCTCCTCGACCTCGGCATCCCAGGTCAAGGCGGGAAATCCCATGAAACGAGGCTGCACCGGTGTTGGTCTGGCGCTCCTCATCCAGGCTTTGCCGGTGGACGGGTACTGGCGGGTGACGGGATCCCGCAGACCGTTCACGGTGGACATTAGAGTCAGCCACAATCCCTTGAGGCTATTCAACATTCGCAGCCGCCTGATCCCCGGATGCCGCCATAGCTGCTGCGGCCCTCCGACGCTGATTCAGAGCCATTTGCCTGGCCTGCACCTGGGCCACCCGGTTCGCCGGTCCGGACAACCGCCGGTGGATGAGAAAAGCAACCACCAACAGCCCGGCGCTGGACATTAAAGTCAAAGACCAGGCCGGCCAATTGTAGAACTGGTAGACCGCCGTGATAATCACTACGAAGAATGACATGGGGGCCATAACCTTCCAGGCAAAGGCCATAAGCTGGTCTACCCTCAGCCGGGGGAAGGTCCCGCGAATCCAGAATATGACCAGAATCACGGCGTAAACCTTGAGCAAGAACCACACGATGGCCCAAGCACCGGACAGGAGCGGCCCGGACCATCCCCCGAGAAACAGCAACACGGTAAGGGCGGCGATGGCGAAGGTGTTTATGTATTCCGCCAAGAAGAACACCGACCAGTGGGCGCCGCTGTATTCCACAAAGGGTCCACCGACAATCTCCGACTCGGCGAAATAAATGTCAAACGGTGTTCGGCCTACTTCGGCCAAGCCGGCAATGAAGAAGATCACCAGCCCCAGGGGCTGAATCAGCACGAATGGTACGGGCTGTTGCCTTCCCACAATCTCACGCAAGTCCAGGGATTGAGCCAGCATGGCCACCCCAATGACCACCATGATCACCGGGATTTCATAGCTGATCAACTGGGCAGCCGCGCGCAATCCCCCGAGGGCGGCGTACTTGTTGGCCGATCCCCAGCCGGCCATCACCAGCCCCAAAATACCCATCACCGAGAACGCGGTTATGTATAGCAACCCCAGGTCCAGGTTCTTCACGACTGCATTCTGAGCGGCCGGAATAGTGACCCAAATCATGAAGGCGGGCACCACGACTATCACCGGCGCCAGCCAGAACATCGACCTCTCCGCAGACGCGGGAAGTATGTCCTCCTTCAGAATCAATTTCAGGGCGTCGGCCACCGGTTGGAGCAGCCCCATGGGGCCGGTGCGCGTGGGCCCCAGGCGGCGCTGCAACCGGCCCAGCACCTTGCGTTCCAGCCAGACCAAAGACAAAACCACAATAGACAGAGCCACGAAAAGGACCAACAGCGCCAGAGTGTCCCACAGGATGCCAGTGACGCCGACGGCCATCGGGATCAGGGGGGAAGTCACCGGTCCACCTCTCCCAGCACAATGTCCAAAGAACCCAGAATCACCACGGAGTCGGCCACCCAGGCACCCTGGAGCATAGTCCTAATAGCGGAAAGGTTGCAGAACGACGGCGGCCTCACTTTGACCCGGTAGGGGCGGTCGGTGCCGTCGCTGACCAGGTAAACGCCGATCTCTCCCCGAGGATTTTCAGCCTTGACGTAAATTTCTCCAGCCGGAGGGCGAATCAACCGGCGGCCGAGGGATGAGGCTACGCTGCCGCCGGGCATCTGGGCCACTGCCTGCTCTACGATGCTTAAAGACTCGTACATCTCCTGGACTCGCACGTAATGGCGGTCCCAGGAGTCGCCGTCAAGTCCCACAGGGACCTCAAATTCAAACCGGTCGTAGACCGAGTACGGTTCCTGCTTCCGCAGGTCATAGTCCAGGCCGCACGCCCGCAGGCATGGTCCCGTAAGACCATAGTCCAGGGCGTCCTCAACGGAAATAGCGCCGACGTCTTTCAACCGGGCCAGGAAAATTTCGTTGAAGGTAAGCAGCTTGTCCGACTCTTCAATATCTTCCCTGAGCAGGGGAATCAGGTCGGTGACCATCTCGGAGAAGTTTTCGGGGAGGTCCTCTTTCAGGCCTCCTACCCTCAGATAGTTGTGCATCATTCGAGCGCCGGACACCGCTTCGAACAGGCCCTGAACACGTTCCCGGCCTCGAAAGCAAAACATGGACGGGGTCATTGCCCCTGCATCCAATCCCATGGTAGCCACGAAAAGCAGATGGCTGGCAATGCGGTTCAACTCGCACAGGATGACGCGGACATATTCGGCACGCTCCGGCACTTCCAGCCCCATCAGTTTTTCCACCGCCATGCAGTACACCAACTCGTTGTTGAAGTTGGCGATGTAATCCATGCGGTCAAAAAGGGTGATGACCTGGTGGTACTGCTCCCCTTCGCACAGCTTTTCCGAACCGCGGTGGAGGTAGCCGATGTGGGGTTCCATGTCCACAATTTTCTCCCCGTCCACCCAGAGCACCATGCGAAACACGCCGTGGGTCGAGGGGTGTTGCGGCCCCATGTTGAGCAGCATTTCCAGCGGCTCTCCAACGGCCTGTTGGTTGGAAGGATTTTGCATCATCTGCTGTTCATAGTCCGGTCAAATCCATAATTCCGGTTCGCTAGAGCCGATTGCCGGCGCTCCGCGATAAGGCGGTGGAGCGTCCGGCCAACGGCCGTGGGTTTATCTAGGCGCGATCAAAGCCCGGCCGCGGCGAAACGGGCTGGCTACTCAACGAACTCCAATTCGATCTCGGTGTCCTCGGTCACTCCAGAAAACCCGGCCGCCGAAAGGCTGGATTCCAGGCCGTCACTGCTGTCCTGGGCCTGAATCCAGGACCGGACCACCGCCGCCAGCTCGTCCTGGGCCCGCTCGGGGGTAGCCCCAGTGGCCTCAACAGGCAGTTGGTCCACTTTGGCCAGGTACACGCCATCGTCGAAAGTAATCCGGGCGGTTAATTGGACAACGGTCAGCCGCTGCAAGGGCGCTAGAACTCCTGGTATTCGTTGAGGGGGAATTCCTTCCTTCCGGGAAACCCTTCAAACCCCTCGTAAAGCAGGAGAGGCGAAAGGTTGGGGTGACCCTCAAAGGTTACTCCGAATAAATCGTGGGCTTCCCGCTCGTACCACTCCGCGGCCCGCCAAACCGAAACCACCGACGGCGCCCGCGGCTGGTCGTAGGGAACAACGCCCTTGATTACCATGGTGGGAGCCGGCTCCCCGTTGTCTTCCAGTGAACGCAGGAAATATACGAGCTGAAAATTTTCCTGGTAGTCCACGCAGGCCAGGCACATCAACTGGTTGGCATTCAACAGCGGGGAGTCTTTGGCTATGCGGCAGGCCTTGTCCAGCTCATCGGCATTGACGGTAACCTGAGGCAAGTCGTGGAGGGTCCCCGGCTGGGGATGCAACTCGCCAAGAGCCTCCACCATGCTTTGGAGCAGTTGGCGGTTGGACGGGCTCAAGGAATCCAGTTCCGCCAGGTCTGCCGGTCCGGGTTGGAGGTTATCAGGCGTTGGCACTGCGGCCCGCGTCATCCATGATCTTCTCTTGCAGTTTCATGATGCCGTACAGCAAAGCCTCGGGGCGGGGCGGGCATCCGGGGACATACACGTCCACCGGAATGATGTGGTCCACGCCCATAACCACCGAATAAGAGCGGTAGTACGGGCCGCCGTTGGTGGCGCAGCTTCCCATCGCGATGACCCATTTGGGTTCGGGCATCTGCTCGTACAACAGGCGGATCGGCTCAGCCATCTTTTTGACCACCGTGCCCGCTACGATCATAACGTCAGATTGACGGGGAGAAGGCCAAGTCACTACGCCAAACCGGTCGAAATCGTAATGGGCCATGTAGGTGGACATCATTTCAATGGCGCAGCAAGCCAGACCGAAGCTGAGGGTCCATAGGGACGACTTGCGGGCCATCGCAAACAACTGCTCCGTGGTGGTGGTGATGACCCCCGGGACTTTCCCGGCGGTAGCCATGTGAAGCGTACTGGGGCCGGGCTGATTTCCGCCGCTCGAGTTTATCTCTGCCAATCCAGCGCCCCCTTCTTCCAAGCGTAAACAATAGCGAAGACCAAGACTCCCAGGAACATCAGCATGGCGTAGAACGGCACGGCGTTGGCCTGCAAAACTTTCTGGTCCAGGAAAATCACTGCCCAGGGGAAAAGAAAGACCGCTTCCACGTCGAAGATCAAGAACAGAATCGCGAAAACGTAGAAGCGGATGTTGATGTTTGACCAATTGTACGGCGTCGCCGGTATCCCGCATTCGTAGGTGGTGACCTTTATGTCTGACCGGCGGCGAGCGGACAAAATCCGGGAAGCGGCAAACATGCCGACGATTGCCGCGGTCGCCACAATTGCCGAGATGGCCACCGCAGTCCAGTTTTCTGAAAATACGTCCGAGTTAAACGCCTGTAATTCGACCGGGAACAAGCCCCACATAACCACCGCGGCCCGCTTACCAAATGTCGGTCAATGAACGATGACGCCGGAGCCCGAACAACCTCAAACTCCAGACGGTAATCATACAACAACGGCACTGGGTATCGTCAATTTCGGGCGAAGGGTTTACTGAATGGTTTGCTACGGTTGCCGGGCGGCTCCCGGCGAAATTCCCAGCTATTTTTTGAAACGCGTCACGGCTTGAAGCTCGACGGGTATGCCTATGCAGGTTTCAGGGTTCGGAGCGTATGACCGTGGATGAAATGTCCTCGCGGAACTGGGACTCTGGGATTTGGTCGAAGATTGGCGAGAAACCCTCGGGGATGGGCACCTCGTCCAGGGTCCTGAACCGGCCGTCCTCCCACCGGCCTGCCACCAGGAACCGGCAGCCGGCCGCCCAGATTTCAGCCAATGCGGTCAGCATGCCCGACCGTGAGTTGCCGTAGTACCTTTCCGCCACCAAACGCTCCGCCGTATCAGCGCCAACAACAAAGGGGCAGTTTGGAAACAGTCCTGCTTTCTTGCGGAAGGTTTCGGCCCGTGTGAGCGCCACCGGGGCTTTACCGGCAAACTGGGCCACCCGCTGTTTAATTTCGTCTGCATCCAGCGGCGGTTTGTCGACGTTTAGCACCGAAAGCTCGAACACCACCGGGCGGTCGAGAATCTGCTCCGCTACCTTGGCCAAATTTTCATGGCCCTGGTGATAAGGGCGAAACGATCCGGGCAGCACCGCTCCTTCCCAGGGTTCGTCGACGACCATAGAGCCGTCCGGGTGGACCAACACGCAATCGGCGTCACCGGACAGCAGCAGGTCTACCGGGTCCGGATGGTTGGCCCGCAGAACTTCCAGGGAGTCCTGCCTGGTGACCTCCACAAGGTCCAGCACCTCCAGGGACAATATCGAGTCAACCCCGGATGCCTTGGCCAAAGCCTGGACCAGTAGCCGGCTGACCAGCTCTTCTTCTCCATCCCGGTCACGGAGTCCCTTGAACAGGCTCAGGTTGTATTGGGTGCAGCCGGATGCGTCCCAAACCGCCACGTGGGCCCGGTGTTCGCCCCGCTTGAACCGGTCGGTGGCGATAGTCGCGGTACAGGACAGACCAAAGACCGGCCCGGCGTCTTCCCTCAACGTCGCGGCTTTCCGGTAGGCGGAGCGAGCCATAAGCCGCGCGGTTTCAGCAGACACAAACTGGGCGGGCTCGCTGCCCAGGAAGTCGATCATCGATAATCTTCCGTAAGGGACCAGCGCCTCCAGGAGGGTGCGGGAGGCTCCGGCAACGCCCAACAACCAGGCCAATGCCTGGCTGCCCGCGCCGGCAACCGCCACCACGGCCTGGGGAGGGGTGGCATGTATTTCTTCGACGACCCTGCGGACCTGTTCTATCGGCTCTTGTTCGGGAGGCATGTTGTCAACCGCACCTGAAATCCCCGTGTACCGGGGAAAATTAACCGGGCTTCCAGGGGGAATAATCGATTTTGTCCATTGTGGCCGTAGAAACCTGTATCTCGCCGGAAATTTTCCGGTCCCACTCCTCCATCCAGCCGGCGGGAATCTGCCTGCGAGCATCCCGCCACCACAGTGGCTCTCCCTCAACCAATGTCTTTCCATCAATCACGTCGGCCAGGAAGCAGGTCATGTCGCCGCCGTCCATTCCGTTGACGACCCGGCAGTCCAGGTACCCGAAGCAATCTTCCAGGAGCGGGCTTCCCGACAACCCCGAGGAAAACGGCACATTTGCCAGTTTGTCCTGGTCCCGACCGGACACAAAGCCAAAGTCTTTGATCAACCCCAACTGGGTGGGCTTCAGGAAATTCAGCGCGAACGCCCCGCTTTGCAGAATCATGCCGTGGGTGTGGTTTGTCTTGTAGATTTGCAGCAGCACCCGAGACTTGTCCGGCACAATGGACGCAGCGGCAATGGCCACTGCAATCTGGGCGTTGGGCCGGTCATTCCAGGCAGTGGTAACGGCGGCGATGGGAGACCAAAGAGCGCCCATCATCGGGGCGATGCGGCGGTAATCCATGTTGACCAGCAATTGCCAGGGGTTGTTAGTATTCCCCAAGGATCCAGAGGTTAGAATTGCACGGGGTTCCAGAGGTCTAGGGAGCCCGACCATAGCGGCCGGATAGCGTTGGGGAAGTTTAACATTCGGCTCTTTTCGAGTCTACGGCCGACCAACCTTTAGCGGCCAGGCCGCCGCCTTCCCCAGCTTACTGGTTGGGGCTCACCAGTTGGGGTCGTAGTCTTCGGCAGAGTTGTTGGTCAAACGCCGCTGGTCGGATCCGTCGGCGTTCATGACAAACACTTCCGATTGGCCGTACACGTAGGAAACAAAAACAATGCGCCGGCTATCGGGCGACCAGTCGGGGGTCACGTCATCGGCTTCGTTGTTGGTAAGCCGGCGTTGTTTTGACCCGTCTGCGGCCATCGAATAGATTTCGCCGTTGCCGTCGCGGTATGAGACGAACACCAGGTTGAGGCCGTCTGGGGACCAGTTGGGAGACTGGTCGTTGGACTCGTGCTGGGTCAAACGGCTGATCTCGAACTCACCCGGTGTGGACCCCCCGCCCAGGAAACGCAGAACAAAGATGTCGTCGCTGCCATTCTCCCGGCGGACGAAGGCGATCATATCTCCGTCGGGAGACCACGCCGGGTCCAGGTCCATACCCGTGGTCAGACGAAGAATGTTCACGCCGTTGGGGTTCCTCACCCACAGACCTCTTTCTTCTTCGGAACCGTCGCCCGAGCCGTCGCTGTAGAACACCAGCCATTGGCCATCGGGAGACCAGTCTCCCAGGATGGGATCACCGGAGTTGCCCGCATTGATGGAAATGCGGTTCGGTTCGCCTCCGGCCAGGGCCATCACGTACATATCAGACCTATCATCGTGCTCGGACATGAACGCGATGCGGTCTCCGTCGGGCGACCACAGAGGTGTCCGGTCATCGCCTCCGTTGTAGGTCAACCTGGTGATGGTGCGCTCCTTCACGTCCAAAAGGTTAATCTCCAACTCCCCGGACTGGTCGGAAGAAAAGGCGATGGTTTTGCCGTCCGGCGACCAGCGGGGAGAAAGCTCTTCGCTCTGGTTCTCAGTCAGGGTAGTTATCTCCCCGGTTCTGACGTCCAGCACGGCTATTTCCGGGTCGCCGCCCCCGGTGGTCACAAAAGCGATCCGGTCACCGGAGGAACCCCCGCAGGCAGCGGCCAGAGCCATCGCCATCAACACAACACACCACGCAAGCACCCGGACTACCCAAATATTCCTCATTCCACCACCACACCGCACAGTTTCAACACCAGAGATTACCTTATGGGTTGGAGTCAACATTTTTGGTCGAGATTTTAGCAATTATCCAAATTATAGCGACTGAACGGAGAATTAACCCATAGGTGCAGGGCGCTATTTTGGAGCAAATTCCGGTTGACGTCGGCCCTGCCTACCCTCAGAGAATGGGGGGGATTGGGTCGTACGCCGTGAAATACACAGTCTCGGAGCGCGCATGGGCCGTCTTGACAACAAAACATGGGTTACTTAGCATCCCAGCTAGTAGCGGCAGCAATTGAGAGGTGGAGGCAATGAAGGCATTGATTGGAGCCAACCTGATCGACGGCTCCGGCGCGCCGGTGGTGAAGGATGCCGCCGTGCTCATTGATGGACAATATATTGTCGCCGTCGGCCCCAGGGCGGCCGTGGCCATGCCTGAAGACACTGAAATTCTGGACGTCACCGGGATGACCTTGCTGCCGGGGTTGATCGATTGCCACGACCACCTGGCATCCAAGAATTACGACCTGTCCGGACGCTGGGGGCTGACCGAGCCAGCTTCCCTGGACCACCTTCGCACGGCCAAGGCGCTGGAAGACACGCTGGCGGCGGGTTACACCTGCGTTCGGGACGCCGGCGGATTGGACATTGGGTTCAAGCAGGCCATCGACCAAGGCCTGTATCCCGGCCCGCGCCTGATGGTTTCGGTTAATATCATCTCGCCTACCGGCGGCCTGGCCGACCGGGCCAGCGGCTCGGGACACCGCAACGCGTTCCGCGGCGACCCCCGCATTCCCGAAGGGGTGGCCGACGGTCCCGATGCAATCCGGGCCAAAGTCCGGGAAATTGCCATGGCCGGCGCAGACGTGGTCAAGTTCGCCACCACCGGAGGGGCCAGTTCCCGTCCGGGCCACGGGCCGATGGACATTGAATTCGGTCCCGATGAGGTCAAGGCCCTGGTCGATGAGGCTCGGGCATTGGGCCGCAGGACCATGTGCCACGCCGTGGGCGGCCCCGGCCTGGCTATGGGGGTCAAAGGCGGCGCCGGGTCCATAGAGCACGGGTGTTACCTGGCGGACGACCCGGACCTGGTTAAAATGATGGCCGACCAGGGGACTTTTTTCGTACCCACGTTTGAGGTCTACGAATTTCATTCCACAGTGAGCGCTCCCCACATGCGGGAGCGGGCTGAGGCGCTGATGCGCATCCACCAGGAAAGCCTGCACCAAGCGCTGGCCGCCGGGGTTAAAGTAGTTGCCGGCACCGACGCCGGGGGCTTTGTCCACGGAGACAACGCAAGAGAGGTCCAGTTGCTGGTCGAGCGGGGGATGACGCCGATGCAGGCCATCCAGGCGGCTACGGGCTGGGCCGCCGAGTGCGTAGACCTTGCCAAGGAATTGGGAACCATCGAGGCCGGCAAGCTGGCCGACATCCTGGTGGTGGACGGCGACCCCTTGCAGAACATCGGGGTGCTGCGGGACCGGGAGAAAATCAAGCTGATTATGAAGGGCGGCGTCGCCTTCAAGAACCAAATCGCGGCAAGGGCACCCCAGCCCGTGAGTTCTTAAGGACCGATGCAGAAAGTGCACTTCCGGTCAATAGCTCGGGCACCGGGGATGGTCCGCCGGGAAAAGGAACGCTCTTAGGAGTCCTACGATTGGGAGTCCTGAAGGGTCTATTGGAAAGCCGGTCAACCTGGGCGATCAACCCATAGACGAGCCCCCAGGCGTAAAACTTTGCGATTTCACGTTTTAACCCTGTTCCCGGAAGTGTTTCCGGCCATCATTGGGCACAGCATAGTGGGCCAGGCCTGCGAACGCGGCGTGATTTCCGTCACGGTCACTGATATCCGCGACTACGCCCACGACGCCCACGGCACTGCCGACGATTACCAATTCGGAGGTGGGCCGGGTATGGTAATGAAAGCCGAGCCTGTGTTCGAGGCCGTCGAGGACTCGATATCCAGCCTGCCTGCGGATGAACGGGACGCGGCGGAGGTCATCCTGCTGACGCCACAGGGCCGGTTGTTGGACCAAAAAATGGCTGAGGACCTGGCCAAGGCGCCGTCCCTGGTGCTGATTTGCGGACATTATGCGGGGGTGGACGACCGGGTGCGGCAACACCTGGTCACCCGTGAGGTTAGCATCGGCGACTACGTTCTGACCGGCGGCGAGCTTCCGGCCATGATATTGATCGACACCGTCGCCCGGCTCGCTCCGGGCGTCGTCGGCTCGCCCGAAAGCGTGGCCGAAGACTCCATCACCTGCGGCCTGCTGCAACACCCCTTGTTCACGCGGCCGGCCAAGTTCAGGCACATGGAAGTGCCGGAAGTGCTGCGGTCCGGGCACCACGCGGATATCCAGCGGTGGCGTCGCCGTGAATCCTTGCGCCGCACTTTCCAGCAGAGGGCAGACTTATTGGAAACTGCGGACCTGACTGAGGAAGACCTGGAATTCCTGTCGTCATTAGGCTACCGCCGCGGCTCCCAAGCATGACCGGCCCGTGCAACATCGTGGGACCACTGGGGGTAACGTAGTGGCGAAAAGCCATTTCAAGTTTCAAACCCCGGTCCGGGTGCGTTGGATGGAATGCGATGCTCAAGGCATCGTTTTTTTCGGCGCCTATATGAACTACTTTGAGGTGGCCCAGTCCGAGTATTTCCGGAACCTGGGATTCAGCATCTACCGGATCGCAGAAAATGGCTTCTTCGACACCGCGGCGGTCAAACTTACCGTGGAATACAAGGCCCCGGCACGGGTGGACAATCTCCTGGACGTTTTTATGAAAGTGTCCCGAATCGGCAACGCCAGCATGAATTTCGACCTGGAGATTTATCTGAGCGGCACCGACCAATTGCTAACTACCATGGAAACGGTGCACGTAGGCTACGACGCAGGGTTGGGACAAAGCAGGCCGGTCCCCGACGAAATTCGACAATTGGTGGACCACTTTGAATCAACGGGCGAGGCCCTTCCCCTGGACCAGTTCCCCGCCCTGGCACAGGCGGCGGCATAACCGGCTATATTAACAGCGCCGACTCTCCGCAATTGACGGCCATCGTGGCTGGAATTAGACTGGGTTGGCCGCGAGGAAGGAATTGTATTGGCCCGGCTTTTTGACCTACATATCCACACCACCAAGGGAAGCAGCGACAGCGGCCTTTCCCCGGAAGACCTTATTCTGGAGGCCGACCGGTTGGGACTGCGGGGTCTCTGCCTAACCGAGCACAGCGGGCCCTGGGACCGCCATGAATTCCAACGTTTCGCCGCCCGGCACAACGTGGTCCTGGTGCGCGCCGCCGAGGTTGAGACGGACATGGGCCACATGCTGGCCTTCGGGATCGACCAGTACCAATCCGGCTTTCACAAGGCAGACGTCCTGTGCAAGACCATGAGAGGCATGGGCGGCTTTGTCGTTTCAGCTCATCCATTCAGAGCAGTGTTGAGCCGGTCCACCCGCATGCGCCCACTCCTGTACCAGTCCCCGGGCGATGAACTGCCCGCCGGCCCAACGGATGCGTCCCACCACCCGGTTTTCAAACTGGCTAACGCGGTAGAAGTGGCCAACGGGGGGACGGCCGACAACGAGAACGAAATGGCTATGGAGGTCGCCGGTCTGCTTGGGATGCCGGTCACGGGAGGCAGCGACGCCCACTCGGTCCACGGCATAGGCAAGTTTGTCACCGCATTCCGGGACGAGATCAACAACGAGGCCGAGTTCCTGGCGGCCCTCCACGCCGGCGCATTCTACCCGGCGACCGGACTCCGCACGGGGAACCTCAGGCCGTACGCCCCTGAGGTTCCGGCAGCCCAGAATCCGGGGTGACTTCAATAGAACAAAGGCATTTTCGAGCCAGCGGACCGGGCCGTAAACAACACCGACTGCCGGCGCCAACGACGCACACAATCGCGCACAGACGCACAACAGAGAGAGTCCGCAGGCTCATCAAGGGCGGAATGCGGGCCGGACAACCGCTCGGATTGGAGCGGAGTACAAATGTCCCCGGCAGGCCAGGTTGGGAGCGCCGCCGACATGGGCAGTAGGGATGTGTGAATCATGGGGCTGAAAATAGCCGGCCTGGACCCGTTTGATCTGGTCCACGTCGCCTTGGACTTAGAAACCACGGGCCTGGACTCGGACCGGGACAAAATCATCGAGGTAGGCGCGGTCAAGTTCCGGGGCGGCGAGAGCATTGACACCTTCCAGACCTTCGTCAATCCCGGCCGCTCGATTCCAGAATTCGTCCAACGCCTAACCGGCATCTCGCCGCGTCAAGTGGCGAACGCTCCATTTTTCCCCAGCGTGGGAGACCGACTGGCAGAGTTCATCGGCCCACACCCGGTAATCGGTCACAATATTGCCTTCGACCTTCGCTTCCTCGGGACCCACGGCGTGCCACTCATCAACCCTGCCTACGACACCTGGGACCTAGCCTCGGTGCTGCTGCCCACAACGCCCCAGTATTCACTGGGTTACCTGGCCGCCCACTTCGGCGTAAGCCATGACCACGCGCACCGGGCCCTGGACGACGCGGAGGCCACCAGGCAGGTGTTTTTGGCGCTGCTGCAGCGGGCGGCCAAACTGCACCCGTCACTACTGTCCTATCTGGGCAACCTGGCCCATCGCAGCGCCTGGTCCATTGGTCCGCTGCTGGCCGGATTGGAAAATCCCGAAGGGGCCGCCTCTCGGGCTCAGGCAAATCCGTCAGTGTTCGGTTTTACCGGTCTGGACCTGGAAAGTCTGGCGTCCCGCCTGGGGAAGGTGGAGCAGCGGCGAGCGGATGCCGATTTAGGGCATCTGGACGAAGACAAGATCAGCCAACTGCTAAGCAGAGACGGTCCCTTCGCCAAGGTATTCGAAGGGTTCGAATACCGGCCCCAACAGGAAGAAATGCTGGCCGCTGTCGCTCGAGCCATCCACCATGGAGAGCACCTGGTGGTGGAAGGCGGCACGGGCGTGGGTAAATCCATGGCCTACCTGTTGCCGGCGGCGCTGTTCGCACTGTCCAAGGGACAGCGCGTGGTTATCTCCACCAACACCATCAACCTCCAGGAGCAGTTGCTGCACAAAGACATTCCCGCCATGATCGAGGTGTTGGACCAGGCCGGATTGGCGCCTACGGGGTCGCTCAAGGCGGCGTCTCTGAAGGGGCGAACCAATTACCTGTGCCTGCGCCGGTGGAGTTACCTGAACTCCGCAGATGGACCCAGCGTTGACGAGGCCCGGCTGCTGGGAAAGACCTCGGTTTGGCTGCAGGAAACGACGACCGGAGACCGGGCAGAAATCAATCTTTCCGGCCGTGACGCCTTCACCTGGAGCAAGGCATCCGCCGGGGAAGGAGGCTGGTGTCCCGGACTGAGGGACGGCGGCGCCTGCTTCCTACGCACCGCACGGGAGCGCGCCGAGCAGGCGCACATTGTGGTGGTGAACCATGCCCTGTTGATTTCGGACCTGGTCCGCGGCGGGAGTTTAATCCCGGAATACAAGCATCTGATCATCGACGAAGCGCACAACCTGGAAGACGCCGCAACCCGCCAGCTAGGCTTCCAGGTTGTTCCCGGCAGCCTGGACCAGGCCCTGGAGCCCCACGCAAGGCTGATCACCGAACTCCGGCTTGCCCTGCTAGCGGAAGACCTGGCCTCAGCCATCCGCCAACAGGGCGAAGAGGCGGTGGGAGGCGCAGAAGGCTCCGGCCCTCGCTTGAGAGAGCTGTGGACCCGGCTATGGGCCGCCGCGGACCGGTTGTTCAACGCGCCAAGGGAGCGCAGCGGCGATGGACAGGCTCAACTGCTGCTGGACCAATCACCCAACGGGGCTATCGGCGGACGGAACTCCGAACTATGGTCTGAACTCGCGCTGGCCTGGGAAAACCTTGAGGTTATTTTACGGCAATCCGACCAGGGAATTGACCGGCTGATCCGGTTTCTCCAAACGTCGAAGCTCTCGGTGTCCTCCGACCAACAGGCATTGATGATGGAAGCGGGGGGCATTCAGGACAGTCTACAACAGCTCCAGGGCCATTTGGGAGCAATCCTGGGCGGCGCCGACCGGCGCGCCATCAACTGGCTTGCCCGCGGGCAGTCCCGCAACCCACCGGGAGACGACCTGTCCTTTCATTCGGCGCCGCTGGAAGTTGGCTCCATCCTGCTGGAGCACCTGTTCGAGCGCAAGGAAAGCGTGGTGATGACCAGCGCCACCCTCCGTACCGAGTCCACTTTTGACTACATCCGCCAACGAACGGGGATGCCTGACGGCAGCAGCGAGTTGTGGGTGGGGTCTCCGTTCGACTATCAGAAAGCGGCCTTGCTACTCATCCCGGATGATATGCCTGCCCCCAACCAGGATGGGTACCTGGACGCCGTGGCCCGGGTATTGGCGGACCTGGGTAAAACCCTGGGTGGTCATACCATGGCGCTGTTCACATCCTATTCCGCGCTCCGGGGGGTGTCACAACGGATACGGAACATGCTGGTGGCCGACGGAATTGACGTGCTGGCGCAGAGCATCGACGGATCGCCGCAGCAATTGCTTTCCCGGTTCTCCGATAACCCCGCTTCGGTGCTGCTGGGAACCAGCAGTTTCTGGGAAGGGGTGGACCTTCCGCACGGCGTGCTCAAGGCCCTGGTGCTAACCCGGCTGCCCTTCCACGTCCCCACGGACCCGATAGCCAAGACCCGGTCGGAGCAGTACCAGGACCCATTCAAAGACTACTCAATACCCCAGGCCGTGCTCCGGTTTCGTCAGGGTATTGGCCGGTTGATCCGCAACAAAGGCGACAGGGGCGCACTCATTGTGCTGGACCGCCGGGTGACCGGCATGGGCTACGGTCATTCTTTCCTGAATTCAATACCGTCATGCACGATGAAGCCCAGCAGCCTTACCAACGTGGCCGACCTGACAGCCGAGTGGTCCAACCCAAGACGGAATTAGGACGGCATCAAATCTGGAATCTATTCTGTAGAAGTGGTTCCGGTGAAATAGTTCCGTGGCGGCGGAGCGGTTTCCAGGGCCTTCCGTTGCGGTAACGTCAGAAATGGTGGGGCAAGCCGCTCCCACGCGGTGGTGCGAGCGGCGGCGACATTGGGCCACCGGCAGCGTCCCTAGGGTTGCTCCAACAGCAACTTGCCGAAGAAGGCGGTTTCTTCCATGGTGCGGTGAGCCGCCGCTGCCTCTTCCAGCGGAAAAACCCGGTCCACCATTGGGTCAATCGCGCCGACGTTCAGCATGGCTACAATCTGGCGCATGTCCTCTTTGGAGCCCATAAAGGCTCCAAAGACCTCCACTTGCCGGCTGAACAGCAACCCCAGGTGAAGCTCGGTACGCAGGCCGGTGGTGGCCCCGCAGATCCCGTACCTCCCGCCGGGTTTCAACGCGCTGAACGCCTTGGGGAAAAAGTCGGCGCCCACGTGGTCCACGACCATGTCGACACCGCCGTCGGTCAGCGCCCGCACCCGCTGGGTTATGTCTTCCTCGTTGTACAGGATCACTTCATCCGCGCCCAACTCTTTAGCCTTGGCCGCCTTTTCCGGGGTGCTGGTGGTGGCGATTACGCGAGCGCCGACAACATTCTTTGCAACCTGAATCGCCGCGGTGCCGACGCCGGCCGAGGCCGACAACACCAGGACTGTCTCCCAGGGCTTCAACTGGCCCCGCCGGACCAGAATGTTCCACACCGGGAGGTACGTAGTCGGAACGGCAGCTGCCTTTTGGTAAGACACCCCTTCAGCTATTCGGTGGGCATTGGCCGCGGGCAGGACCGCGAACTCGGCATAACTCCCATCGATGGCGCTGCCCATGAACCTGGGCCGCGGGCACAGGTAGTCCTTGCCGGCAAGACATTCGGAGCACTGGCCACAGGTGAACTTCGGGTTCACCACCACGCGGTCTCCGGCCTGCAAACCCGTCACCTGGGCGCCAACTCCCGCCACGTCGCCCGCACAATCGCCACCCAATATCAACGGGGGCGGGAACTCACGGGCCAAACCCCGGTCCCCGGCCCGGGTATAAAGGTCCAACCGGTTCAGGGAAGAAGCCCTCACCCTGACCTTAATCTCGGTGGGGCCCAAAGAAGGTTCGGGGCGCTCACCGTAGGTTAAAACCTCGGGACCGCCGTGGGATTCGATGTAGACCGCTTTCATTTGTTCTTGAACACTCCGGTTTGTTAAATATCAGGCTGGAAATAAAAGGCCGGCAGACCGACCGTCAAAGCCTCCGACAACCGTCACGGCCTACAACCGCCGTTAAGGCCTCCGACCATAGTAGCAATCGTCGCAAAGGAACACGATTGCCAGCGCCTCTTCATGACTGCCGATCCGCCCGCATTGGGGGACATCGGCGTCCTGGGACCAGGGTTGGTGGAACTTGCCTCCGCACAACTGGCACGTTGCCTGGTGGACCTCGTCCAAACTCTCATCGCAGATTACACACACTTCCGAGTCCAGGTCGTCAGTCATGGCTCACCTCCTGGCAGGCGTCCCCGGCATAAGCGCCGCCGTCCAGTAGGTCCCGGACCATTTGACGCTGATCCTCTTTGCTGGTAACCGCTCCGTCGAGCTTGGCATTTTTCAATTGGTCCAACATTTTCCCCAGTTCGGGCCCCTCTGGAATCCCGAGAGACTGCAATTCCAATCCGTCCAAGTCAACTCCGAGAAACCTCAGGTGATCCAGATACTCGGTCAAGCGGCGTCTTACCGTAGCAGACTCGCTGATGGCCGCGGCCGCCACCACCGCATCCTCCGCACACCCGTCAAGGAGGCGCACCAGGTCGGAATTAGGCAACTCCGGCGCCTCTAGCTGGCATGAAATTTCCCAAAGATAAATGGAATCCTGAATAGTCCGTCGCCACGTAGCCGGCATATTTAAGCGCCGCGTAACCGCGTCACCCTGGGCCCTATCCATCCGGTAACCGATGACGGAGAGCCAAGCAAGCCCGCCAATAGATGCGCCAGAGGAATCCCGACGCTGTGCCAGAGCCCGGAACCCTTGTCGGGTGTCTTCTGTCGCCAGGATCGGATGCACCACGGTCAATACTCCCAAATCCAGCGCCCGCTCCAGAGCCAATTCCGGCCTTGACTCCTGGAAAATCCGGTCCAACTCGTTTCGAATCCGGTCCCCGCTCAACCCGGCAATGCCGTCTGCCGCCACCGCCCGGTCCAGGTGTTCCAGGGTCTTGGCTTCTATTTTTAAGCCCAACCGCTGCTCGTAGCGAACCGCTCGCAGGATGCGCGTGGGGTCGTCAACAAAGCTCTTCGGGTGAAGGATTCGCACCAACCCGAGTTCCAGGTCTTCCTGCCCGTGAAATGGGTCCACCAGGCTCCGCCGGTGCTCTGCCAGGGGCAAAGCCATAGCGTTGATGGAAAAATCGCGCCGGGCAAGGTCTTCATCAATGGATGCCGGCGTCACCCGTGGCAGGGCAGCCGGTCTGTCGTATTGCTCGCGGCGGGATGTGGCCAGGTCAACCCGCTCACTGCCGAAATACACCGAAGCCGTTCTGAACCGGCGATGAAGGACCAGCCTGCCACCTAACTCGTGGGCCAGATGCCCGGCCAAGGATGGAGCGTCGCCTTCGACGGCAAAGTCCAGGTCCTTGATCGGCCGCTCTAATAACAAATCGCGCACCGAACCGCCAACCAGATATATCGATAAATCCAGCTGCTGGCTGGCCTGGCGCAACGCCCGGAGGGCTGCAAGAGACGCGCCGGCGACCCTGTCCTCGATCACGTCCATGAGAGCGCGGCTGTGCTGGAGCTTGTCCGTGGAGAGCCTCCGGTGGCCTCTATTATATCATGGCGCGCCAGGTCGGACTTCCGTCAGCCTGCGGACGGGCCACTTGCCGGTTGCACCCGCAGCGGTAGCCTGGGGGGAGGCCACAATTGACCCGGATTAGCTTTGACATGACGGCGGTTGGTGGATACAATCATGCCAAATCCATTGGGGAGGCGCGAGAATGACAGAAGCTCATTTTACGACCTATTACGATTTCCGTTGACCCTTCGTGTACAATGCCGCCATGTGGCTGGCAAAGGTGGAGGCAAACTCCGACATCAAGGTTGACATCGATTGGCAACCTTTCTCACTGGCGCAAGTCAATACCGACAAGGACGCGGAACTCAAGGCCTGGGAACAGCCCGGTGTGCTTGACGGCTCCGACAAGACCTTCCTGGCCCACATGTCAGGGTTGGCTGCGAAGCGGCAGGGATCCGACGCCTTCAAGTCCTTCCTGGTCACGCTGCTCAAGGCCCGCCACGAAGAGAAGAAGGACCTGAACGACCCCGAAGTAATGCGGGAGGCTGCGGTAGCGGCCGGATTGGACGTGGCCCGGTTCCTGGAAGACCAGGCCGACCCGGAACTGCTTCAGGACATCGCCGACAGCCATACCAAAGCGGTGGAAGAGCACGGTGTCTTTGGCGTACCCACTTACGTCTTCCCAGGCGGCAACGCCGCTTTCCTGAAGATGTTCATACCTCCGGATGAGCAGGCGCCGGAGATTTTCGAATCCGTAACCAAGGTTATGGGCCAGTTCGAACACGTGGGAGAAATGAAGCGGCCTCAGCCTCCGTGGCCCCACGGCGTCATCAGGGGATAAATCTTGGCGACCCATCCCCTGGAGTCGATACTCAGTGTGACCTTTCGGGACCAGGGCCTGCTGGAGCGGGCCCTGGTTCATCCATCTTATGTAAACGAAGTAAGCGGCAGCCCGTCCGACTCCTACGAGCGTATGGAGTTCCTGGGCGATTCGGTCCTGGAACTCGCGGTATCGACTCACCTCTATCAGCTTCTTCCCGACCATTCTGAAGGAGACTTGACCAAAGGCCGCGCCTCGCTGGTCTGCGGGGAGTCACTGGCCGGGGTGGCCAGACGCCTGTCTCTGGGCGATTTCATCGTGTTCGGCAAGGGCGAAGGGTTGAGCGGAGGGGGCCACCGGGAGTCGACACTGGCCGCGGCCATGGAAGCCGTGGTGGCGGCGGTCTACCTTGACCAGGGTTTCCTCGAAGCGCAGAGGTTCGTCCTGCGCGTGATGGCCCCGGAGTTGAAAACCTATCTGGAGCGGGGCGTTGCACCGGCGAACGCCAAGTCATTACTCCAGGAAGAGGTCCAGAGCAGAGGCATGCCCTCCCCCTTGTACCGAATGGTGGACAACCAGGGACCTCCCCACAATCCCGAATTCACCGTGGAAGTGTTGGTGGACGGCCAGGTGGCAGGGCAGGGGATGGGAGGCAAAAAGGCCGACGCCGAAAGAGAGGCTGCCCGGAACGCCCTGGCCCACCTCTCTGCGCAGCCCCAGACGCCGGGCCGCGCCACGGCCTTTGAGGCAGCGCCAAGCCCTGCTTCGACACCCTTCGGCCAGTATTACCGGCGGGTTCCACCCTTGGGATGATCCCGTAGCAGTTTCAATTGCAGTCCTCGCGAAGTAAGCCTGTGCAGTCGTCGCGAAATAAGCCTGAATGGTGGGCACATGTTCGGAATTTTCAAGCGTGACCGAGCCGAAAACCAGCGCCAGACCCAAGTGGGGGTCAAGCGGAGCCAGCAGCGTTGGTTCGGTCGGATCATGGATCTGCTGCATTCCGGGAAGCCGGGCGACGACATGTGGGACGAACTGGAAGAGATCCTCATCTCCTCAGACGTGGGAGTGGCCACTTCCCAAGGAATTATCGAGGACCTCCGTTCCCAGACCAACCAGAGCAAGCTGGAAACTCCGGAGCAAATTTTCGGGCATTTGAAGGCTTCCCTGGCCCGAGATTTGGACTCCGGCAGCGACCCCAACCTCTGGTTGGAGGACAGCGAGTCGCCAACCCCCTACGTGATATTGATGGTCGGGGTCAATGGTGTTGGCAAGACCACCAGCATTGCCAAGCTGGCTTACCACTTCAGCGGGGCCGGCAAGAAGGTCGTACTCGGCGCGGCGGACACCTTTCGAGCGGCGGCCAGCGAACAGTTGCAAGTCCTGGGAGAGCGGGTTGGCGTGGACGTGATCAGCCACCAGTCCGGCGCAGACCCAGGCGCGGTGACCTACGACGCCTATCAAGCCAGCAAGGCCCGCGGCGCCGATATTCTGATAGTCGACACCGCCGGCCGTCTTCACACTAAGACGAACTTGATGGAAGAACTCAAAAAGGTCCGGCGGGTATTGAGCCGGCTGGACCCCACTGCTCCTCACCAGGTGATTCTCACTCTGGACGCAACCACCGGTCTCAACGGACTGGCTCAAGCAGAGGCGTTCCAGGACGCTGTTGGGTGCACGGGTGTTTTCCTGGCCAAGCTGGACGGCACTGCCAGGGGCGGCATCGCATTGGCCATAACCCAGCAATTGAAAATCCCCATTCTTTTCATCGGAACCGGTGAAAACCTCTCGGACCTGGCTCCTTTCGACACCCGGGATTTCGTCGACTCGCTGTTAGCCCCGGTTTCTTAGTCCATAGCGTTGCCATTTTGCCGGCCGGCCAACACCTGAATTCTCGTGCGTGAATTCCCGTGATAGACCTTGTAACCTGGTTACTGGCCGTCGAAATTCTTGGACTTTTGGCCTTCCCCCTCACCTTTGTGCTGCTCGGCCGGCTCCCCGATCGCGGATACACCGTCACCAAGCCGCTGGCCCTGGTGCTGTGCGCCTACTTGCTCTGGATTCTTGGCCTGACACGGATTGCGCCCAACACCTGGTACACCATTGCGGGCATAGCGGCGGGTCTTCTGGCAATCTCGGTGTACTTTACCGGGCGTTACTTCCGGCGAATCAAGGCCTTTTTTCAGGCCGAATGGAAAGCTGTGGCAACGGCAGAAGTCCTTTTCATCGGATATTTCCTGCTGTGGGCCGGCATAGCGTCGGCATCTCCGGCCATCGACCACACCGAAAAACCCATGGATTTCGGTTTTCTCAACGCGGTGCTGCAGAGCCAGTTTTTCCCGGCTGAGGACATGTGGCTGGCCGGGAATCCCATCAGCTATTACTACTTCGGCCACTTCATCATGGCGATGCTGGTCAAGCTGACGGCAGTCTCGCCCAGCGTCGGTTACAACCTTGCCATTGCGCTGGTTCCTGCCCTCCTCGCGTCCGCCGTGTTCGGGCTGCTCTATAACCTGGTCCGCCTGTCGGGAGCCAGTTTGCCCAGGGCGATAAAATTCGCGGCCGCTTCACCGTTCCTGATAATCCTGTTGGGCAACCTCGAGGGTGTCCTGGAGTTCTTGCGGGCGCAGGGTTGGGGTTCCGGCGGGTTTTGGGGATGGGTCGGCATCAAGGGATTGACCGCCAACCCCGCCGCCGGCTCGGGGTTATTCCCAGACGAAACCTGGTGGTGGTGGCGCGCAACCCGGGTCATCGACACCATTTCCAATGGCGAAAGCCTGGACTACACCATCACCGAGTTTCCGTTTTTCAGCTTCCTGTTGGGCGACCTTCACCCGCACCTCCTAGCCCTGCCTTTCGTCATGCTGGGGCTTTTCTTTTGCCTCAATCTACTGTTGTCCAAAGAGGTCCCCGGCCCAGGATGGATCAAGCGCAACCCCTTGGAATCGCTGGCAATTGCCCTGTCTATAGGGTGCCTGGGATTTCTCAACACCTGGGACCTGCCCATGATTGCAGCCATCTTCGCAGCGGTGGTCCTGGTCAAGTGCTACGGGGCCAATCAAGACCCGCCGGAGCGCGCACTGCTGCAAGCCGGCCTGATGGCCGCGCCGATCCTGGCAGCCGCGGTGTTCCTGTTCCTCCCCTTCTACGCGACCTTTACCGCGCAGGCGAACGGGGTCCTACCATTGTTGGAACACGGCACCCGTCCATTCCTGTTTTTCCTGGTAATCGGGTTGTTTTCACTCATGGCGGTATCTTTCTTGCTCCGCCAGTTGGCCGCTGTGGGCCGTCCGGAGCCCGAGGACCAGCAGCCGATAGTGGCGATACTATTGATTGTGCTGGCGCCACTGTTTCTCTGGGCCCTGACCGCGTTGATATGGGGGTTACTGGCTGGAGGAACCTGGGATTTCCTATCGGCGTTCCAGCGGCTCGTATGGATGTTGGCCGGGTTAACAGTTGTCGGCCTGGCGGGATATAGCATCG
This sequence comes from Dehalococcoidia bacterium, assembly GCA_965226825.1. Classification (GTDB taxonomy): domain Bacteria; phylum Chloroflexota; class Dehalococcoidia; order Lucifugimonadales; family UBA3495; genus Io17-Chloro-G2. Next base: position 375,741 of record CBDDED010000003.1, on the reverse strand, counting down.
CCCGGCGGGTGCGGCTGGACCTCAACCCGGAAACGGTGTTCCCGCTGATTCTGCTGGCGACGGGGTTTTACCTGCTGGCCGGCGTCGAAATGTTTTACGTGTCGGATTCATTCGGCGGGAGTCTGCGCCGGATGAACACGGTTTTCAAGGTGTACTACCAGGCCTGGCTCCTGTTGGGCCTGGCTGCGAGCTACGGTATCTACTATTGGGTTTCCCGCCCGGTTGAGTTCCCACGGGGCGCCAGGTTCACGGACAGGCATTGGGTCAAGGCGGCGGGCCACTACCTCTGGATGGGCCTGGTGGCTTTACTTGTCCTGACATCGTTGTATTACCCGGTAGGGGCAGTATTGGACCGGACCGGCCTGTTGCGTCCCGGGTACTCGGCAGGCGACAACACGCTGGACGGCTTGGCCTTTCTGCAGCAAGACCGGCCCAGTGAGCATCAGGCAATCCTCTGGCTGAGGGACGCGGCCCCCCACGGCCGGATAGTGGAGGCCGTGGGCGATGACTACTCGGAATACGGTCGAGTTTCTTCCAGTTCCGGATTGCCAACAATTCTGGGCTGGCCGGGCCACGAACTGCAATGGCGGGGAGGCAATGAACTCTTTCACGACCGGGCCGATGAGGTCGCCGACATATACCAGAGCAATAACGGCCGGGTGGTTCAGGACCTCCTGGACAAACACCAGGTAATATATATATACCTGGGCCACCGTGAAGTGGAGAGCTACGGTGGGGAACATTTACACGGCTTTGAATTCTTGGAGTCCGTTTTCTCCGCGGACGGCGTAATAATTTTTGAGTATGTCAACTAATCAGCCTTGTTCGCCTTAGACTCCCGGGCACTCAACCACCGGCGTTGCACCGGAGACCGGACAACCTGACCATGCTGCGTTTTGGTCTCATCCGCAATAGAGGACGCCGTCCGCCGGAGTTGTCGCTATCCCTGACCTTGGGCTGGGTGGAAGCCGGATTCCTGGCAATCATGTTGGTTGCGCTGGTTCTGCGCCTCTGGGACCTTGGCGCCCGGACGATGCACTACGACGAGGCGATCCACCTCCAGGAAGCCTGGCGGTTGGCCCAGGGCCACGGGTTTGACCACTCACCCTGGATGCATGGCCCGTTCCAGATCGAGTTGACCGCGCTGATTCTCTTCGTTGTAGGAGATAGCGACTCCACCGCCCGGCTGGGCTATGCCATTTTCGGAGTGGTCCTGGTAGGGCTGCCCTACTTCCTGAGACGCCACATGGGGAACGCCGGCGCACTGATTACCGGCGCCATGCTGGCGTTGTCCCCATCGATGCTGTACTTCAGCCGGTTTGGCCGCAACGACATCCTCATGGCAGTTTGGGCGGCGGCGCTCGTGGTCCTGATGTGGCGGTACATCCACGAAGGGCGGAACCGCTACCTGTTTCTGGCTTCGGCGGTGCTGGCGCTGATGTTTGCCACTAAAGAGACGGCCTATCTGGTGACCGTGGCTCTGGGCGGGTTGGCGTTTCTTCTTGCGCTGCCTCAAATCGTTCCCTGGTTTCGGGGGCGTGACTCCCTGGTCGGCGCAGCGGGACCTGCGGGATTTTTCCTGCTTCTGGCAACCATTACCCTCCCTCAATGGTCGGCGGTGTCCAGCATTTTCCAGGATGCCTTTGGATTGACCCTGGCCGTGCGCGACGCGGACAGCACCGGCCTGGTGGGTGTGCCGGCATGGGAAGGGCCGTTTCTGGCGCTCCCCGTGCTTCATTTCCAGTGGTGGGGCCACCTTGCGGCTATTTTGGCCACGGTGATCGGTTCGAGTTTGTTGGTTCCCCTCAACCGGCCTTCGGCCAGGGATCTACCGGTTCTCGCGCTGATAATAGCGGCCCCCATAGCCGCCGCGTGCATGGCGATGTTGCGGCCAATCGGCGAATTGACCGCCAGCCCGGCGGGCACGGCCGCCGATCTCATCTTCGCGGTTGTCCTGATTTTGGGTGCCATTCGGGCCACACGCCAATTCCACATGACCGGGTCTTCGGTCGCCATGTGTCTCTTAATTCCTGCAGCCGGCGCCGCCGCTTACCTGGCGCTGTTCACTACCGTGATCGACCTCCCGGCGGTGATCCAATGGCTGGCGCCGGTTAGCGCGACCGCCGACATCAACAGAAACGGGATACCGTTAAACTTTCTGGTGGCCGGAGGAGTTATTCTCCTGGCCTCGTGCGTGTCAATTTACGTGGGCGTGCGCTGGTTGGGAAAAACCTGGCTGGCTATGGCGGGCGTTTTTTACGCTATTTGGATCACCTTATACACCACGTTTTTCACGAACTTTGCCGGGATTTTTACCGGCATGTGGCAGGGCATGGGCTACTGGATAGCCCAGCAAGAGGTGGCCCGAGGCAATCAACCCTGGTACTACTATTCCGTGGGCCTTTCGGTTTATGAAGCGCTCCCGGCGGCGTTCGGGATCGCTGGGGCGGTGTTTTTCCTACGCCGGGGAGAAATCCTGGGCGTGGTGTTGAGTCTTTGGGCGCTGGGAACCTTTTTAGCCTACACCATTGCCAGCGAGAAGATGCCCTGGTTATTGGTCGGCGTGTCTTTGCCGCTGATATTCCTGAGCGGAATGTACCTGGGACGGTTGGCGGAACGCGTACGATGGCGGGAGGCGATATCCCGGGGGTACTGGTCCCTGGGGGTGTTGGCGCCGGGCCTGCTGGCCGCCGGAGTCTACCTGCTCTGGCGCTTTGTGGAGTCGGACACCGGGTTGGACGTTGGCGGATGGACACTGCTGGCGGTCATCGCGATTGGCGCCATTTTATCCGCGTACCTGGTCCGGTTAGCCTCTCCGGGGCGCGGCGCGGCGCTGGCCGGACTGGGGTTGGGCGCTCTCCTGTTGGGATTCGGTGTATGGGGGGCCGTTCGGGCAGCCTACACCTACGACGATTCCAACGTTGAAATCCTGGCTTATGCCCAGGGAGGGGCCGACCTGCAACAATCCTTCCTGGAATTGAATCGCCATGTGTTCCAACGCGACTTGGACGCGCCTGCGTTGGTGGATTACGAGGCATGGTATCCCTTCCAATGGTATGTGCGTCACGTACAGGAAGAAGGCAAGCTATCGTTCCGGTGTTTTAAAACCGAAGACGAGGACGGCTATGTCGATAGCTGCAAAACGGTTTCCGACTCGTCGAAAGCGTCGGCGTGGCTGATCAACAAAAAGCACGGAGAGCGAGACGAGGAGCATCTGGAGGACTTTCGCCGCGAAGGGCCGTTCCGGAACCTGATCTGGTTCCCCGAAAGTTACCGGCGGCCCGGAGAAGACCGCCCGGTTGAAGGCTCGTTCCTGGGCCTCAAGGGAATCCCCAACCGGGAGCAATTCACCAAAGACGTCAGGTTTTTCAAGTCAGTGGTCGGAAGCCGGAATTCCTGGCGCGAGGGGCTGGACTACTGGATTTTCCGACGGCTGGAAGACACCTGGTACGACTCTCTGTACTACACCTACCTACCGCAACCGGGCGCGTGAATCATTGTGGGGCCGCGGTGGCGAACCTATACTGGCAGGGTGAATCACCGCTTGGCTTCGTTAGGCGGACCACCCCTGCGGCACATGCCCCAAGGACCTGCTTGATTGTTCACCAATGATTGGCGTTTTTGGTTTGGGTTGGCGGCCAGTGCCGCGTTCCTGGTGGTCCTGGTTTTCCAGGTAGACCTCGAAGAACTGCAGGAATCCTTGAGTTCTGCCAAGTACGTCTACGTAGCCCCGGCCATCGCCCTGTACTTCGTCGCCCTCTATTTCCGGGCGATTCGGTGGCGATACTTGCTGTCGCCTATCGGCGCATTCAAGGTCGGCAGACTCTACTCCGTGGTGGTCATCGGCTACATGGTGAACAACCTGGCGCCGGCCCGGTTGGGGGAGCTGGCAAGGTCCTATCTTCTGTCGCGCCGGGAGGACTGCAGCGCCGGCGCGGCGTTGGCAACCATAACGGTCGAGCGGGTCTTCGACGGGCTGACACTGCTGGCCTTCGCCGCCCTGACCGCTCCCTGGCTGGTCGCCTTGGGGTTGTTTCGAGGATACGGGGGTCTGTCTCAAGGCGCTGCCAGCTTCCTGGCGGTGGCCGTCGTGGCCTTGTTTGTGGCCGGACTGCTGGTCCTTACACTTCTGGCAAAACAAACCACGGGACACCCCCTAATCACGTTCGCGCTTCGTTTCGTGCCCGGAAACAGGGGCAAGGACCGGGTACAAAACCTGATAGATGGCTTCATTCAAGGCCTGGCGATTCTTAACTCGCCCCGCAAACACCTGGCGGTGTTTCTGCTGTCCCTCCCAGTGTGGTTATTGGAAGGAGCCACTTATATGCTGGTGGGTTACTCCTTCGGGCTGGAGGAATACTTTTCCTCCACCGGGCAGCTAATTCTGGCGACGCTACTGGTGACCGCAACCTCAAACCTGGTCGGGGCCCTACCCACGTCGATCGGCGGAATCGGGCCATTTGAGTTGGTGGCCCAGCAGACACTGGTTGCCCTGGGAGTCGGGGCATCTCTGGCGGGCGTGTACGGGGCGTTCGTGCATTTGGCGGCGCTGTGGCTGCCGGTGAACCTGGTGGGATTGGTCCTGCTCTGGCAGCACAGCCTTTCCTTCGACCGGCTGATCCGGCAGCCGGCCCAGCAGGACGGGGAACCCGTTGCGACGCCTCCGTTGGACCGGGCCCCGGACCATACTTCGGCAACACAACCGGAAGCAGTTCCGCAACCGGGCAAGGAGACATCGTGAGAGTAGGCATCATCGGCGGCGGCGCGGCGGGGTTGGCGGCCGCCTACGAACTGGCCAAGCGCGGCCACTTCGCCGAGGTCTTCGAACGGGCCCCCTTCCTGGCGGGACAGGCGTCGACGTTCGAAGTCGGGGGCGGACAGCTGGAGAAAGGCTACCACCACCTTTTCGTCAGCGACGTGGACATGGTAGGCCTCATCCAGGAATTGGGTCTGGAAGGCCAACTGGCCTGGCTGGAATCCAAGGTGGGCCTGTTCTACGGAGGCCAGATCTGGGATTTTGCCACTCCCATGGACTTGCTCCGTTTCCGTCCTCTCCCGTTGTTGGCGCGGTTGCGGGTAGGTTGGTGGACCCTTGTATTGCAGAAGACCCTCAACTGGCGCAAGTTTGAGGGCGTTACCGCCAAGGACTGGCTGCAACGGCACATGGGGCGGCGGGCCTACGAGGTAATCTGGGAACCACTCTTGCGTGGGAAATTCGGCGACTATTTTGAACAGGTAAGCATGACCTGGATCTGGGGGAAGATATATCTGAGGGTGGCTTCCAGGGGCAAGGGTCTGCAGAAAGAACGGTTGGGGTATCCCATGGGGAGCTTCGGCGAGGTGTTCGAGACCCTGGCCCGCCGCATCGTGGAACTGGGAGGCGAGGTGCACCTGGGAGCGGGCGTCAAAAGCACGGTAGTGGAAAATGGCGCCGCCGTCGGGCTGGAGGTGGAACTGCCGGGAGAGACGCCGCAAACCAGGGAGTACGACGCTATTATCTCCACGACGCCTTCCTACGTATTCACCCGGCTTGCGCCCTCACTGCCTGCCGAGTACCGGGAACTGCTGGAAAGCGCCGACTACCTGTCGGCGGTACTGGTTGTGCTGGAGTTGAGCCAGTCGTTGTCCGCCAAATACTGGCTTAACGTCGCCGACCGCAGTCTCCCATTCGTCGGCGTAATCGAACACACCAACCTGATCGACAAGTCACTGTACGGAGGCAGGCACATCGTCTACCTCACCAACTACCCCGACCCAAAGAGCGAGCTTTATCAGAAGAGCGGGGAGCAACTGCTGGAGGATTTCATTCCCCACCTCAAGAAGATCAACCCCGATTTCGACCGGTCGTGGATCCTGAATTACCACCACCACAAAGTGGACGCGGCCCAGCCCATAATCGGCGTCAACTACAGCGGGCGCATCCCCGACCACCGCACACCCATAGACAACCTGTACCTGGCCAACACGACCCAGATTTACCCCGAAGACCGGGGCACCAACTACTCGGTGCGAATGGGACGTCAGGTGGCGCGGATGGTCCTGGAAGACAACGGGTTGGAATAAGCGTCGGGGTGGGCCGCCTTGAGCTAAGGGCCACGGTCCGTCCAGGGTCTTTCGATTGTCCCCCGTCATTCCAGCCGCAGCGGGAATCCAGAGCCCTGATTATGTACCAAGCCGGTTATGCCAACTAACGCGCGCCGGGTGGACAGGTTGACGTCCCAACTGGAACATTCCTGCAGACACGCACCAGGTTGGATGTGGAAAAGGGCTCTGGATTCCCGCTGCGGCGAGAATTACCATGGCCTTGTCCAGGCCACGAATGAGGATGAAAATGGGGTGGCGTCGGCTGGCAGAGTAGGCGGTTGTCATTGGCGCCTTGAGCCCGTGCGAGAATTTGCCCCGGTGACCTGCAGGCACCCATGATTGTAGCCCCGCGTTGGCGGTGAGCACGAATAGTAACGTCTTGAATTTTAAGGTCGCCCGCCGGCTGGCAGCATTCGAATTGGAGCTTGGAGATGGACAGCATCATAGAGAGGTGTTGCGGCCTGGACCTGCACAAGAAGTCGGTGGTGGCTTGCGCCGTCACCCCCGAGGGCCAGGAAGTCCGCACTTTCCGCACCATGACCAAAGACCTTCTGGAATTGTCCGACTGGCTCAAGGACCACCGGGTGACCCACGCGGCCATGGAGAGCACTGGGGTCTACTGGAAGCCGGTCTACAACCTGTTGGAGGCGGACTTCACCGTCTGGGTGGTCAACGCACACCACATGAAGGCGGTGCCGGGGCGCAAGACCGACGTGAAAGATGCCGAGTGGATCGCCGATCTGCTGCGTCACGGTCTGTTACGGCCCAGCTTCATCCCGGACCGGCCCCAGCGGGAACTGCGGGAGCTGACCCGCTACCGGCGGAGTCTGATCCAGGAGCGCACCCGGGCGGCGAACCGGATTCAACAGGTGCTGGAGGGGGCCAATATCAAGCTGGGATCGGTGGCCTCCAACGTGCTGGGGGTATCGGGACGGGCCATGCTGGCATCGCTGGCGCAGGGGGAGGAAGACCCCAAGGCATTGGCCGACCTGGCCCAGGGGAAGCTCCGGGATAAGATTGGCGAACTGGAGGAGGCGCTGCGGGGCGTAATGGGTCCGCATCAACGCTACCTGCTGAGCCGCTTGCTACGCCACTTCAGTTTCCTGGACGAGGAAATCGATGCTCTGAGCGAAGAGGTGGCCCAGCGGGTGGACCCTTTTGAGGAGACGGTGGCGGCGGTGGACGCCATTCCGGGGGTGGGGCGGCGCACCGCCGAGGTCATCGTGGCGGAGATGGGCACGGACATGAGCCGGTTTCCCAGTGCGGGTCACCTGGCTTCCTGGGCCGGGGTGTGTCCAGGGAACAACCGGAGCGCGGAGAAGCATAAGCGGGCCCCCACGACAAAGGGGAACAACTGGCTGAAGCCGGCCTTGGTGGAGGCGGCCAAGGCGGCGGGACGGACCAAGACCTATCTGGGGGCCCAGTACCAGCGCCTCGCCCGGCGCATCGGGGCCAACCGGGCGGCCATGGCAGTAGCCCACTCCATCGCCGTCATCCTCTACCAGGTCATCAAGACCGGAAAGCCCTTCTTAGACCTGGGCCAACAGTACTTCGAACAACGCCAAGGCGCCGCCGCCACCCGCCGGTATGTCCGCCAACTCGAACGCCTCGGCCACCAAGTCGCACTACAACCAGCCTGAACACGCTATTTTCATAGTAATGACGGGGAGTAGGGATCCAAATGGGTTCCAGATTCCCGTTGCGGCAAGAGTGACGGGGGATTCGAAGATAATCGAAAGACCCTGACGGCCTCCGGCCGTTGTTGCAATTTCTATCGACTGGGTTAAAATTTACTGCGGGTCGGCACACCTGCTTGTGCATTGTGCCCAGACCTTGGAATGTGGATCTTTACTTAGGAGCGCCCTGTGTCAAAAGAGAGTTCCCCTAGCCCGTTGCCGGCGGAGTCCCGCCGAAGCTTTTTGGCCAAGTTGGGATTGGGAGCCGCGGCAATGGCCCTGGTTTCTTCACCCATTTTTCACTGGGGCCAGAGCAAAACGGACCGTTCCCAACCGGGCAGCCAGGACCTTACGGGAGACGACTCCATCTTCCGCCCCCGCTCCAGCTAGCTTCAACCCGCAACCAACTTCTGAAAAACAGCAGGCCACCAGGCCGATTATCCGGGGAAAACCTCGGGGAGCACATCACGGCGGTTGGGTTGTAGGGCAGCGATTCCGGCAGGCAGTTGCTAGGACGCGGCGCTGTCCACGAATCCACCCAGCAGGGTCCGCAGGCTAGCGTCGGCCGAATTCCCTTTCCATCTGGTAGGAACTGAAGTGAACCATGGTCGGTCGGCCGTGGGGGCAGGTGTGGGGATTGTCGACGCCTTCCAGTTGCTCCAACAACGCTTGCATTTCCGCCTCGGTTAGCGACTTTCCGGCGCGAATGGCACTGTGGCAGGCAATGGAGGCAGCCACCACGTCATCCTGGCGGCGCAGCAACCCTTCAAAACCCACCATGTCCAACACGTCAATCAACGCTTCGTTCGGCGGCCTCGGGCTCTTGTCGGCCAGGACCGCCGGCACTCCCCGCACCACGTAGCAGTTGTCTCCGAACGGCTCCAGGATAAACCCGTAGGCGGTCAGCATCTCGGCGTTTTTTTGTAGGATTTCCATTTGTGCCGGGGTCAAGTCCACCGCCGCCGGGTCCAGCAGCGCTTGCGACTGGGGAGTCCGCCCTTCCCAGTCCCGGATCAACCGGTCAAAAACCACCCTCTCGTGGGCAGCGTGCTGGTCCACCAACAGCATTCCGTCCGGGCTTTCCACCACGATATAAGTCAGCTTGACCTGGCCCACGACCCTCAGCGAAAGGGCCGCCGGCCGCAGCGCGGGGTTGCCCCACGCGGCATTCTGGCCTGCCGGCGGGGCAGGCGCGGGCCTATCACCGGACCGGCCGAACGGCGAAGGTGGAAAGAAGGATGGGCCGGTGGGCCCGGCCGCAGCGGGCGCTGCTCCTCCCCAGGAGCTCCCCGTTGACGGACCCATCCGGGGCACCGGAGAATCGGCCACCAATACCGCCCGAACGGCCCGCTGGAGCGTGGAAAAGGCCTTTCCTTCCTGGTGGAACCGCACCTCCCGCTTGGAGGGGTGGAAATTTACGTCAACGCCGTCAAAGGGAATTGACAGGTTGACGACCGCCAAAGGGTATCGCCGCTCGGGCAACAAGCCGTGGTAGGCTTCTTCGACGGCGAAGGAAAGCATCCGGCTCTGTATCCACCGGTGGTTGACGAAGAAGCTCATGTGGGTGCGGTTGGCCCGGTTTAGCCCCGGCGCACCAACAAACCCCTCGACCTCATATCCCGACTCGGGGTCTTTACCGACAACCTCTAGCATTTGCCCAGCGGCCTCTGCGCCGTACACAGCAACCAGGGCATCCCGGGGATTGCCGCTGCCGGGGGTCTGCAATATACGGCGGCCGTCGTTGTTGAGCAGAAAACGCACCTGCGGATAGGCGAGGGCATACCGGCTGACCAGTTCCTGGACGCGGCCCGTTTCGGTGGCATTGGACTTAAGAAATTTGCGGCGGGCGGGCAGATTACCGAAAAGGTCGGCAACCCTCACCGAGGTCCCGACAGCCGCTCCCAGGGTACTCAAACGCTGGATTGCGCCCCATTCCAATTGCACCGAGCGGGCGGCATCGGCGTCGGCCGTGCGGGTGGTCATGGTCATCTGGGACACCGCGGCGATGCTGGGGAGGGCTTCACCCCGAAACCCCAAGGTGCCCACCGCTTCCAACTGCTCGGTGCCTTCCAACTTGCTGGTGGCGTGGCGCTGAAAGGCCAGTTCCAGTTGGTCCGCGGCGATACCGTGGCCGTCATCGGTGACCCGGATCTCCCGGACGCCTCCCCCCTGAATTTCAACCGTCACCTGGGAGGCCAGGGCGTCCAGGGAGTTTTCAAGCAACTCTTTGACCACGGACGCCGGACGTTCCACCACTTCGCCGGCGGCGATTTTGTTGGCTAGCTCAGGGGGAAGGACCTTTATGGGCATGCGACCCGGCTTTAAAACAGCGGTACTCTGGTCCCTTTGGCGCGGTACTGGCGGTCTTCAGAGGTGCCGGTGGTGATGAAATCCCGGACTATCCGGTAGATGCGCTCCATTTCCTGGTCAAAGCTTCGCTTGAAGAAATATGGAGGCACCCAAACACCGCCGAAAGCGGCGACCACCTCGGGGTAGTCGTCGATCACGAACTCAGGTTCGAAGGGCACGCCCAGTTCTTCAAGGCGCTCGTGGAAATGGTGAGTGGGCTTTTCGTAGACGCCGCTTACCAGGGGGGTCAGGTTATGCTTTTCCACTACTTCCCAACGCTGGCCCATTCCGGACCATATGTAGATTTCGTGGCCTTCTTCTTTCAGTTGTTCCAGGGTTTCCATGGTTCCGGGTCTCAGGGTGTCGTCCAAGCCCAGAATAGTGTAATCCACGTCGAAAAATATCTTCATTAACGGGGCCAATTCCTTTCAGTCAAACCGGCTACCACCCTACGGGAAATGACAACAAGCAAACCGCAGGTCATTGTATAGTAACCCGTGCGACGGTAACACTACCCAATGACCGGCGTTTTTGCTACTGTGATGCGGATCCGCCGCTCAGCGACGCTCGAAGTCGGCGGTGACCCGGGGCCGTCCTACGATCAGCCTGCCGCATCCAACGCCGCCTCAACGGCCTTGACGCTGCCGCCGATCAACAGGTTACCGCCCATGCGAATGATCGGACGCCGAATCAACCGAGGTTCCTGCTGCATCAACTCCAGCATCCGGTCTTCGGATAAATCCTCCCCCGCCAAGCCCAGTTTTTTCAGGCTGGGACTGCGCCAGGCGAACAGTTCGCTCAGGCTTCGGGCGCCGGCCAATTCCCGGATCTCTTCAGGGCTCATGGGATCCCGGAAAAAGTCGCGCTCCTCCACTTCCAGGCCTTTTTGTGAGAGCAACTCCCTCACCTTACGGCAGGAGGATCAATTGCGCCACCAATAAAGAGTGACTGTCTCGTTCATAGCTCCCTCCTTGTATAACCTACCCTGTATAACACACCGCCGTGTGCGGCTTACACCGCAGACAGATACCGTTTACCCAGCGACCATGCGACATGGTTTGGCGCGTAACGCGCTACCCATCCGCTTTGGCCTGCTCTTGAAGTTGGTACAATTTGTTTATCGCCTCGAGGGGTGTCAGGTTGGCGATGTCCAACCGGCGCACCTCATCCACGACCGGGTTTTCCTCTTGCTGAAACAGGCTTATCTGCTGCGACCGAGCCTTTTTGGCGCCGCGGGAATTGCCTGCCTTGGACCGCTGGGAACCGCGCCCTTCCCGCTCCAAATCTTCTAAAACTTCCCAGGCACGGCTGATGACTCCTTTGGGCAGGCCGGCGAGGCGGGCCACGTGCACCCCGTAGCTCTTGTCGGCGCCTCCGGGGACAATGCGGTGCAAAAACACCACGTCGCCGTTCTCTTCGGTCACCGCCACCGAGAAGTTGCGGACTCCGGGCAGGATATTGGCCAGCTCGGTCAACTCGTGGTAGTGGGTTGCGAAAAGGGTCTTGCACCCCAGCCTGGGGTCGTTGTGGAGGTGTTCGATTACCGACCGGGCTATGGACATACCATCGTAGGTGCTGGTCCCCCGGCCCATTTCGTCCAGGATGACCAGGGACTTGGGCGTGGCCTGGTTCAGGATCGCGGCGGTTTCCACCATTTCAACCATGAAAGTCGATTGCCCAGAACCCAGGTCGTCCTGGAGCCCGACCCGGGTGAAAATCCGGTCCACCAGGCCGATCGACGCCCGCGTCGCCGGCACGAAACTGCCCACCTGGGCCATCAGGGTGATAATCGCCGCCTGGCGTATGAAGGTGGACTTGCCCGCCATGTTCGGCCCGGTCAGCACGACGATGGGGTATTCACTCACGTCCAAATGGATGTCGTTCGACACATAAGCGCCAGGGTCCAGCACCTGTTCCACCACCGGGTGCCGGCCGTCGTCAATCGATATAACGTCCCCCATATCCAGGCTTGGGCGGACGTACCCATTGTCCGCCGCCACCTGGGCCAAGGCGGCGAAAACGTCCACTTGAGACACCGCTTGGGCCAGGACGCCGATACCCCTGGACGATTCTCCGATCTGGGCGCAGACACGCCGAAAGACGGCCCGTTCGGTTTCCTCTATCCGCTCCCTGGCGCTGAGGGCCAACGATTCGTACTCCTTGAGCTTTGGGACTACAAACCGTTCGGCGTTTGCCAGAGTTTGACGGCGGATGTAGTCCTCGGGCGCCTGGGCGGCGTTGGCCCTGCTGATTTCGATGTAGTAGCCAAAGACCTGGTTGTAACCAACCTTGAGGTTCCGGATGCCGGTGCGTTCCCGTTCTTGTTGCTCCAACCCAGCAATGAAGCCCCGGGCGTCGCTGGCTGCCGCTTTAAGCTCATCCAGTTCCGGAGCAAATCCCTGCCGGATCACGTTGCCCTCGCCTGGCATCCCGGCAGGCTCGTCAGCGATGGCCTGCCGGATAAGTGCGGCAACGTCCGGCAGCGGGACCAACATGCGGCGGAGCCAGGCCACAGGGTCTCCGAGGCTTTGTGACCGGCCCGGCTCTGGCGTGGTCTCACCATGTTCTTCGAGAGAGTCAGACGAGCCATCCCCGGCGGGCCCGGCGGGGCCCCCGTATCCTTCGTGGTACGCCACCGGATCAATTCCGCCTACGGAGGCTGCCAAGAGGGTTGCAAGCTCAGCAGTTCCTTCCAGCCCGCGGCCCATGGCCACCAGTTCCCGCGGCATCACCGTGCCCATTTTGACCCGGCTCAGTATTCGCTCCAAGTCTGGAATCCGGCGCAAAATGGCCAAGGTTTCGGCCCGGCGCACCCCGTCCTGAAAAAAGAACTCCACGGCGTTCAAACGCTGCTCCAAGGGCCCGACCTCCAGCAGCGGTTGGCCCAGCCAGCTGCGCATCAACCGGCCCCCCATAGGTGTCTGCGTTTGATCTAGGATGGACAGCAGGGACCGTCCCCCGCTGCCGAAACGCCCTGCCTGGAATAGTTCCAGGTTGGTGCGGGTCTGGGCGTCCAACACCATAAAATTCTCAGTGGAATAAACCCCAAGGGGGGACAACGCCAACCCGCCGCTCTTCTGAGTCTGGGCAAGGTAGGAGATGATTGCGCCGGCCGCCTGCACCAGGAGGGGTTTGTCCTGGCAGCCCAAAGACTCCAGCGAGAGAATTCCGTAGAGGTCCAACAGGCTCCGGGTTCCCTGGTCCAGGCCAAAAGAGGATGGCGCGATCGGCGTGTGGACGTAAGAGCCGCCTGCCTGTTGTGGGGCGGTCCGCGGGTGGCTCCCATCGGAATCGCCAATTTGTTTGAATTGCCGGTCCGGTCCGGGAGTCAAAACCTCGGCGGGGCTGATCCGCTCCAGTTCCGGAATCACGGCCTCGAGATCAAGCTGGGTGGCGCGAAACTCCCCGGTGCTGACGTCAACGTAGGCCAGGCCGGCCACTGTATCGGTCTCGATCACCGCAGCCAGGTAGTTATTGGACTTCTGGTCCAGGAGGCCAGCCTCAAACACCGTGCCGGGGGTGACCACCCGGACCACATCCCGGTCGACCAGGCCTTTGGAGGAGGATGGATCGGAGAGTTGTTCGCAGATGGCTACCTTGTGCCCCCGCTTTATAAGCCGGGCCAGGTAGCCTTCCATGGCATGGGCGGGAACCCCTGCCATTGGGACCTTCAGGTTTTTGCCCATGCTGCGGGAGGTGAGGGTTATCTCAAGTTCCTGAGAGGCAAGCCGGGCGTCGTCGTCAAAGGTCTCGTAAAAATCCCCCAGACGGAAGAGCACGATAGCATCGGGGTAGGAGCGCTTAACTTTCAGATATTGCCGCCGGATCGGCGTCACGTACCACCCGCCACAAGAGAGTCGCTCCGGCAATTTTAATCCCGCAACCCCTTCCGGGGGAACCACCCGCCCGCGGGAAGCTGAGGCAGCGGGGCGCGGGCGTCAAATCAAATCAGTCCGGGGACTATTCTTTCCAGAAACGCTCTTCTTTGAACTTCCAACCCTTGGTAGACACCTTTTCTCGAGCGTCCTCGATCATGCCGGGATGGCCGCAGGCGTACACCATGGTGCTTTCTTGAGGCAGGTCGAAATGCTGCAGGTATCCCTCGGCGATTGTGTTGACCCTGCCCTTGACCCCGGTCCAGGCGGCATTTCGGTCTTCATTGGGACGGCTGACCGTGGGGACAAAGTAAATCGCGTCGGGGAAGCGTTGCGAAAGCTCTTGCAACTCATGGTCGTAGGTGAATTCATCGTCGTAGCTCGCGCCCATCAACACGTAAAACTTATGCCCGGGCTCCGGATTATTCGCATAACTTCGGACCATGCTGATGTATGGAGCCACGCCGGTCACCGTAGCCAGCATGAAATGGTGGCGGCGGCGGCGGTCCAGCGTAAAGAGTCCCTTGGCCGTTGGTCTAAGGGACATCTCGTCGCCCAGCTTCATATCCCACATCAACGGGGTAAGCCCGCCTTCGGGGACCAATTCCACAAAGATCTCCAGGAATCCCTCGTGTGGAGCAGAAACTATAGAATAGGCCCTTTCGACGCCGTTAAGCCCCAGGGTACAGTACTGCCCCGGTTTGAAAGTGTAGGGTTGGCGCTCGGGTTCAAGCTTGATGACAATCAGGTCTTCGGTTACGTCCCTTCGTTCCACCAATCGCGCTTTGGGCAATATCAATGTGCTGGTCATGCTGAACGATCACCTACCCCTTTGATGCTGAATTCCTCCGGAACCGTACCCACGCTCCCGTTCTGCCAGCAAACCATCTGGTTTCAAATTATTCTAAGTCATTCGTTAACGAGGGTCCCACGTTGCCGAATCCCGGGTTCACTCGATTTCGCGCTTCGGGTACGCCCAGCCGGATGAAAGCGCCCGAACAGTTTGGGACCTACCGCAACCCTCTATTAAACGGGCATGCCGACCAGAATATCGGCGGAGAGCACGCTCGTCATGCGGCGCTTCCCACTGAGACCTTGGCGATGCTTGCTGGAGTTATTTCCAGGCGGGGAGATTCAGCCGCCGGATTCCACTCCTCGCTGGCCTGCAGGTCTATTGCCAGCTGGCCGAAAAGACCGGTGACCGCGATAACACCGGCGGGCACCTCAGGGACCAAACGCGCCACTCCGGACAGGATCCGTGCGGCAGAAGCGACCTCTACTTGATCGCCGTCGACAATGGACAGCCGGCTTGCGTCGGCGGGGTTCAGTTCGATCCAATCTTCCCGGACGATCTGGTTTCTCAGGCCCTTGACCACTTCCAAGTCCCGTTCCCGCTGAATGAGCACCCGGCCCGGAACCAGCCACATTGGATTCTCCGCCTCGGCGGTTCCGGATGCCGCCCTGAATTCCGGGGTAATCGGATGGCCTTTCTCAGAGGGGAACCCGTCTCGGTACAAAACGCCGACCCCGGGGGCCGCGTCGTCAGGGCAAGGCCACTGGATTCCCCGGTACTCCTTGCGGGAATACAGGACCTGGGTGGGTTGGGGGCTTTCCGGGTTGGAGGCCAACACCAACCTGCCCTCCCTTTCCAGCCTCCGGTGGGAAATCCCGCCGTAGATGGGTGTTACCTGGGCTATTTCGTCCATGATGCCGCCGGGCGACCTGAAACTGAAACCATCCGCGCCCATGCGGCCGGCCAGTTGCTCGATAACCCAGGCCTCGGTGCGGGCTCCATCCACATCGGCGTTGGCTTGGGCGTTGGTTTCGGCCTTGGTATTGGAATTCGGGAAAACCGGCCGGAGCAGTTGAATACGCCGTTCCAAGTTGGTGAAAGTGCCGTTCTTTTGAGCGAAGGTGACTCTGGGCAGCACCAGGTCGGCCCGCTGTGCGGTCGGACCAAGGTGGCCGGTCTGGACCGCCAAAAAGTCCAGGGCTTCCCAGGGCACGGCCCCTTCGCCAATCACCAGGGCAGCCCGGACGCCGCCAGCCTCACCCCACAGGGCCTGGGCAAAACTCACTCCGGGAGTCGTGGGCAGGCTTGCTCCCCAAACTGCTTCCACCGCCTGCCTGGCATCTTCATCGCCGACCAACCGATAACCCGGCAAACGGTCGGGATAGCAACCCATATCCCAAGCGCCCTGTTCGTTAGCTCCCCGGCGCATGGGATACAATCCGCATCCGTCCTTGCCCAGATTCCCGGTGAACATTGCCAGGTCGGCCAGGGCACGAACACAGTCCCGTTGTAGGTCCGCGGGAACGTTGTCCAACCCGTAGACAATCGCGCCGCCATCAGCTTGCGCGAAAAGCCGTGCCGCTTCGTTCATACTGTCCAAGGACACGTTGGTTACCCGGACAACTTCATCCAGGTCCATGCCGCGCAGCGCGTATTGCAGGGTCGCCGGATTTTCACAGTGTTCTTCCAGCCAGTCCGTTTGCTCCAATCCCTGGTCTACAATCGACCGGAGGATGCCTCCCAATAAAAGAAGCTCGCTGCCCGGGGCCGGCCGCAGCCAGATATCGGCATAGCGGGTCAATTCGACCTCTCGGGGGTCGATCACCACCAGTTTCCCGCCCTTTTGCGCCGCCCTCTTGATGGGGACCGCCGCCACGTTCTGCTCTTCGGTCACGTTGGTGTTGAAAACCAAGGTGCATCCGGCTTGCTCCAGGTCCCAGATGGGGTTGGTTGCCGCCGCATACCCCAAGGTAGATTCCAGAGCCAGCACCAACTCCGGATGGGTGTTGCTGGTCTGGTCCACGTTGTTGGTCCCCATGACCACCCGAGCGAACTTCTGGGCCAGGTAGTGTTCCTCATTGGTGCTATCGGGAGCGGTCAGCAGCGCGAACTCATCTCCCTTGTATTCACGAAGTTTTGCCGCCAGCAGGTCCAGGGCCTCATCCCAGGAAGCTTCGACCAACACGCCATCTCTGCGAATCAAAGGAGTGGTCAGCGAGTCCGCGCCGTTGATGAATTCCAGGCCGAACTTGCCTCGGAAACACGCCTGACCCCGGTTGGCCGGCGAGTTAATCTCCGGCACCGCACGGACAAATTGACCCTTGGGGCCCACTTCCAGGTTCAGCTGGCACCCTACCGGGCAGTGGGGGCAGATTGTCCGCTCAACCCGCGCCGGCTTTTCCCACTTGTGGTCCCGTTCGGTCAAGGCTCCGACCGGGCAGACGTCGATGCAGGCGCCGCAGAACTCGCAGCCGGATTCCAGCAGCGACGTGCCAAAGGACGTTCCCACCAAGGCCGACCCGCTTCGCTCGGTGAAGCATATTGCATCGTCGCCGCGGAGTTCCTCGCAAGCGCGAACACACCGTCCGCAGACAATGCACAGGTTATAGTCACGATCGTAGAAGGGATCGCCGGTTTCAAGTGGGATGTTCCGGTACTTGTACTCCAAGGGCGATTCCAGGGTCATTCCCAAGTAGCGAACGGTGTCCTTCAATTCGCACCGTTCATTCTTGGGACAGGTTACACACCGGTCGTTGACCGAGACGTGGCGCAGGCAAACGTCATTGGGCCCGCAGATGTCAACGCGGTGGCAGGTGAGACACCCGTCTGGGTGTTCCGCAATCAACATCTCCATGACGGACTTGCGCAGTTGGTGGACTGCGGCGTCCTCGCTGTGGACTATCATGCCGTCCTGCACCGGCAGGGTGCATGCGGCCGGAAATCCCCGCCCGCCGTCAACGCTCACCACGCACATCCGGCACGCGGCGTAGGGCTTCATGCCCGGATGGTAGCAAAGGTAGGGAACGTATACGCCGGATTCGATGGCGGCTTCCAGGACCATCTTTCCGGGCTCGGTTTTGATTTCCACACCATCGATGGTGATGGTGATGGTGATTTCATTTGGCATATTCAGGCCCCCGGCCCCTAGTATTTCTTGCGACCAATTTGCTCAGACCCGGTCCGGACCCCGGCAGCGTCCGGGTAGGACAATTACCTGCGGGTTTGCCGGGGTGAAAAACGAGCAGTGTTGCAGACCCCGGTGGGGCAACGCCGGTCGTTGATGTGAGCGTCGAACTCCTGGCCAAAGTACTTCAATGCCGATGCCACCGGATTAAAACCCAACTGCCCATGCCCGCACAGTGAGCCGGCTTGCATGTTTTCGCCCACGCTGCGCATCAGCGTCAGGTCCTCGGGCTGCCCTTCCAGTCGGCAGATCCGCTCCAACACTTCCAGCAGGTGACTCATACCCATGCGGCAGGGAAAGCATTTGCCGCAGGACTCGTACTGACAGAATGCGATGAGGGACCGGGTCAGGTCCACCACGCATGTGTCCTCGTCGGCCGCAATTATGCCCCCGGAACCCAAGATGGCTCCGGCGTTGCGGAAGACCTCAAAATCCAGCAGCAGGTCGACGTTGTCTGCGGAAAGCACCCCGCCCAGGGGTCCGCCGGTCTGGACCAGCTTGAGAGCCTTGCCTCCCGGAACGCCGCCGGCTACCTGGTACAACACGTCGGTAAGGTTGACGCCCATGGGCAACTCCACCATACCGGTATAGTTCAGCGCGCCGGTCAGGCAGAGGATGGCCGTGCCCGTGCTTTGTTCGTGGCCGATGCCGGAGAACCACTCGCCGCCCCTGGCGACTATTTCCGGCACGTAGGACAGGGTCTTCACGTTATTGATATTGGTGGGTTTGCCGAACAAGCCAGACTGGGCAGGGAACGGCGGCCGGTAGCGGGGCATGGCCCTGCTGCCTTCGATGGCCTCCATCAGGGCGGTTTCCTCTCCGGCCACGTAGGAATCTCCGGTGAGAGCGACTTCCAGTTCGAAATCGAAATCCGAACCAAAGATGCTATGGCCGATGATTCCCTGCTCATAGGCCTGCCGGACGGCTTCCCTGGTGGTGTCAATTGGCCCGTCGTGGCCATGGCGAATGAAGATGTACCCGTGATTGGCACCGGTGGCATATCCACAGAGCAGCAGGCCCTCTATCAGGGTATGGGGATCGCTTTCCAGAATTGCCTTGTCGTTGAAAGCGCCGGGGTCGCCTTCCTCGCAGTTGCACAGGATGTACTTTATGGGGGCATTGGAACCGGCCAGGAATCTCCACTTGGTCGCCGCAGGGAAAGCCGCCCCGCCCCGTCCCCTGAGGCCTGAGGCAGCCACCTGCTCCAGGGTCTCCGCGGCGGTCATTTCGGTCAGGGCCTGGTGCAATGCCCGGTATCCGCCGGTTGCTATGTACTGGTAGATGTCGGTCGGGTCGATAGTGCCGGCGTTTCGCAGGGCAATCCTGGTTTCCATGGCCCGCATGGGATGGAGGTCCAGGTTGGGAATGTTTTCCGGCTCCGAGACTCCCCCAGACGCCGCGCCGTCGCCGGAAACGGGCGCCAGGTATCCCAGGGCCAATTCCGGGACCGGGATTCCCCGCCCGATGTGGGACTCCAAAATCTGTTGGACGGCCTGGCGGGTAACGTTACCGTAGAAAACCCGGGGGCCGTTGGGCATCTGGATATCCACGAGGGATTCGGCAAAACAGAGGCCCAGGCAGCCGACCCGGCTGAGGTTCGCCGCAAGGCCATTCTGGGCAAGGGAGGTTTCAATCGCCTGAAACACTTCCTCGCTTCCCGCAGCTTGGCCGCACAGGGCGGTACCAACCCTGATCCAGGGCCGGTCTCCCCCGACTAGTGATTCCCAGCGCTCCCTGGCCTGGGAGCTAATCTGTTCGTAGCTGAGAGCCATGACCTGCCTTGGACCCACAGCCCATGCTCTTGTAAGCCAGACCGGTCCGTTGGAATCGGGTATCGGAGTTGAGGGGGCCGACTTGATAGGCCAGGCAAGCCCAACCGGGCTGAGAGATCTGAGGGTCCAGGGGGTCCTGGCTAAGCATTCGGCGCATCATGAGTCCCTGGAGCGGAATTATGGCCCGTTGATGTTTCGTTATTCGACAGCAGGCCGGCGACTATTCTCCCGGCGAC
Organism: Dehalococcoidia bacterium; assembly: GCA_965226825.1. Taxonomy (GTDB): domain Bacteria; phylum Chloroflexota; class Dehalococcoidia; order Lucifugimonadales; family UBA3495; genus Io17-Chloro-G2. The sequence goes on along the minus strand of CBDDED010000003.1, from coordinate 355,772 downwards.
GCTGGGGGACATACGGCCTTTCAACCCATGGTCCACCGAAATCACCGGAGCCTGGGCGCAGGCGCCCAGGCAGGTATTGAAGCGCACCGATAGCTGCTTGCCCGGGGTTTCCCCTTCTGTCTCCAATCCGGCGGCTTCCAGCACGGCTTGCATGAGCGGCATGGCGCCCACCAAATGGCAGGACGCTCCCCAGCAAACTTCCACGTCATGGGCGGACAACGGCTCGAAGCGAAAGTTGGGATAAAAGGACGCCACAGCCCACACGTCGTTCACCGTGGCCTTATTGAAAGCGGCAACCTCTTCCAACGCCTGCTTGGGTACGTAGCCAATGGCGTCCTGAATCGCCAATAGACTGGACAGTATGGTCACCGTTGGCTGGGGTTGTCCTTGGACCGCTTGGGTAATGCGCTGCTTCAGCCCGTCCATGGGCAAAGCTTCCTCCAGCCGATGGGCATAGATGCTCGGGAGGCCCGGACTTTCTCCCGGACCGAAACTCGACGCTGCCGGGACGGTCTAACGAGTCCTTGTACCCGATACGTACCGGGAACGAGATTGGTCCAAGGACTCTTTTTTCGATTACCTGAACCGGTGATTTTTCCGGCAATTACACCGCTTGTTTGGCGGCGCTTTGGACCAGAATTCGCTCCACTTCCGGAGCGATGTCCTCCGCCCTCTGTCTGCACTCGTCATCGGTGAGGCTGGAAAGGGGATGGTCGGCCACGACGAACTCGTAATCCGGCACGCCCATCATCCGGGTCATGCCTTTGGCAGTGTTAAGGAAAACGTGAGTGATTATGGATGCGGTGGGAATCCCCAGCCTTTCCATCTCTATTCCGTCGTGCACACTGCACGAGCTGCAGGAGCCTCAATCACCAATCCCAGTGATCAAAACGTCCACCTGGTCCAGAATATCCTGGACCGTTTCCCGCTTGGTGGGCAGAGAGGCGCTGTGCTTGCTCAGGTAGACCACGTCTTTCAAGTCGTACTTTTCTTTGAGCAGGCTGCCCAATTCGTGAAGTACCTTGTCCGAATTGGCTTTGTGATTTTCCAACAGGCCGAGAGTCTTACCGTTCAAATCCGTGGGACGTTGGTTGAGGCGAAACTCGTCGGAGCCCAGGCTGACGCCGCTGGGGTCCACCAGTCTCATGTTTCTTACGGTGTATGTATCCGCCATCATGCCTCCCAGTCCATTACCGAGGATTATGCGGGGGTTTTGTTTCCGCCAGATTTCCGAGCAGTTTCCACCAAGTTTCCAAGGCTCGGCACAAGGGTAATGATACACGCCGCGGCTTGGGTTGAAAAGCATCGATCCTTCCCACACAGCGCCTTTTCACACCCCCTGTCTCCTGGTGACCTGTGATGTGAATTAGCGTTTTTTCAACGGAGCGACGCAGAGATTGTACCGACTCAAGCAAGTCCTCTGCGCCCTCTGCGTGATTCTCGGCGAGCTCTGCGTTGAAACGGGCGCCAGCGGGGGAACGAAAAGACTCTGGTACCAGACGGTAATTGACTTGAACACCAGTGGGGATTCTGGTAGAAAGGGGTTCGCATTTCGGAACCTATACCAAGGTGACTGAGGAGTTGCTCATGTCCGCACACTGGAATCGTCTCTTGATTACTCTGCTTGCTCTTATGGTCATAGCCGTTGGATTGGCGGCGTGTGGCGGTTCTAGCGAGCCGGAACTGCCTGATACAACGGCGGCATCGGTAATCGCCTACTTGGAAGAAGTGGAATACGCTGAGTCCTGGGAGTTGTGGCCGGGTCTGGGCGAGAAGTACGAGGGCGGCGACCCCCACGGTATGCTCTTGACCACCTACTTAAACCCTACCGCCTATGATGCCCTCGACGGCAAGGAGGGAGTCATGCCCAACGGAGCCATCATAGTCAAGGAAAACTACACCCCCCAAGGCGTTTTAGCCGCCAACACGGTCATGTACAAGAAGTCGGGCTACAACCCAGACCACAACGACTGGTTCTGGCTCAAGGTTCTGGCCGACGGCACGGTCGAGAAGCAAGGCATGGTTGAAGGCTGCCAGACCTGCCATGGCGACGTGGCAGACAACGACTATGTCTGGACCGGGTTGTTGAAGTAGCGCAGTCCAGGCACTGGATGGCGGATCCGCCTAGAACCACACCCGCGGAGTAACGACCGGCGACGCAGCGGCCTGTTGACCTACCAATGAAACCGGCGAGGCCGCACCGCCCGCCGCCCACAGTTGGGAATTGCAACCCGGCCGCTGGTCCTACGCGAACATCAGTCCGGGCAGTAACTGTTCAGAGTCGATAGGTGAACACCTCAGGGGAGGGCCGTCTTTCGTCATGCCCAACAAACCTGAACAATTGCTCCCCTCAACTGCTCAGACAGCCCGAACAATGCCCTGGCTGACATCCGCCCCTTGCCAGCCCGCTCGGCCCCTATCTACCATGATGCCTGCGATGCCTGACCATCAGCCGCCTGGCCATGGAGTGTTGGCCCAGGCAGCCATCTCCCGGACTCCGCCGGAACTAAACGGCATCAAATGGCAACAAATGGCACTGTTTACAAAAAATCGTATCTGGGACGATGCCACTAGCTACAAAAAATCAGTGAAAAATGGCGTGATTTGTGCAAAAGCCTGCAAAAACCCGATTTTCCCTGGGCAAACAGCGCCATTTTCAGGAAAATCCCCGGCCCTCACAAACGGTCCGGCGAAAAGACTTAGCGTCCATCAACCGGCCTCCCTTATGTCCACATCGCCAAGCGTAACCGGTCAATCCTGGTGCGATGTTTTGGTGCAATAGGTCAAGGTTTGCAGAATCCCTTCCCCCTTGGGAGACAGGGCCTTTCGATTGTCCCTCGTCATCTGTCCCCCGTCATCCTCGCCGCAGCGGGGATCCAGAGCCCTTGTTGTCATCCACACGGTTGGAGAATGGAGTTCCTGCCCCGGCTCCCGCCGCGTCATGGTTGCCCTAACCGTGTTGGCGCATTGTCAGGGCTCTGGATCCCCGCTGCGGCGAGGATGACGGGAGCAGGAGTAGGTAACAAATGGAGCACTGGATTCCCGCCGCAGCAACAGTGACGGGGTGATTTGATGACAATTGAAATAATCCCCTGGTAGAGCGACTGCGGAAGAGTCATCCCCGAGTCGAAGAGAGCTGCTGGTCCCAGCCCCCTTCACCTTATACAACAACCCTTGAACCAACCGGACCAAGTTCAGGATTGCTGGCGGACCCGTTGCCTCCACCCCAAATCTCCGACCCGTTCAAACTGCTCAGGCGGTGGCATAAGCTAACGCCTCCAATTCACATGGGAACCGGAGGCGTCAACCGACCGTTGAATAAACTTCCCTTAAGAGGACGGTATCTGTGCTTCGGGATCCCACCAGATGGATTCCCATTGCTTCAGGATTTGCTCCGACTCCGCGACCACATAACCCTGGAGGCGGTAGTCCATCAGAGCCCCGGAGTTGCCCCAGGATACCGGGACCCAGTGGCTTTCGCCTTTGCGAAGGATCTGGACTGCCTCTCTGAACAACTCCAGCCTAGCGGCGGGATCCCTTTCCATGGCTTGTTCATCCATGATTTCGGTCAGCCTTGGGTCGGTCCAATTGTCCGGATTTTTCTGGGTTCCCGTGGTGAAGTGCTGGTTAAGGTAGTCCGAAGGGTCGGTGATAATCACTCCCGACGCTCCCAGGTCCATGTTGTGGGTGCCTTCCCTGGCACGGGACCCAAAGGTGGCCCGGTCCACCACGTCCAGAGTTACATCCAGCCCCAGCTGGGTCCTCAGTTGCTCGGCCAGAAGCTCGGCGGTCTGCACACCAACCGGGGAACTGGACAGGTTGAAAGTGACCTTCAGCCCATCCTCGATGCCCGCTGCCGAAACCAGCGTTTTGGCTTCGGCGATGTCCTGTTCCTTGGGCTGGCGCCAACCGGGCTCCTGGGCCAGCTCATCGGAAGGTTCCACGTTGAACCCGCCCTTCTGGGGAAGGAAGGTTCCCTCCGAGCCGAAACAGCCGAATTCCTCCCGGCACATGATTGTGTCCCGGATCTCTTTGCGGTTGACCGCCAGGTAAACGGCCCGCCGCATCCGTGGGTCATCGAAGGGCGGCTTGTTGGAGTGGAGCACCAGGTAACGCTGCACCGCGTCCGGTATCATTCTGGACCTGATCCGGCCTTCGGATTCCTGCTGCAGCCTCAGGGCGTTCTCGTTGCCGTAAGAGCCGATGCTGGGCCCGGCGGTGGTGAAGGCTTGACCAACCTGAAGAGCAGCCAGCACGCGGTTGAAATCTCGGATGATGGCAAAATTCAATCCGTCGAAGAAGGGGCGTCCCTCCTTGAAATAATCCTGGTTTCTTTCGTAAACGATGCCAACTTGGGGTTGGAAATCCACGAGCTTCCAGGGCCCCGACCCCACCAGGTTGCCCGGCGCGTTGGCATCGTCACCCGAAAGGTTCTCGGTGGCGTGCTTGGGGTACATTTTCATGTATTCGGAAGAAAGGTTAATCAAGAACAGGGGCCCAGGAAACTTTAAGGGTATCTCAACGGTCTTTTCGTCAATGACCGTGGCAGTTTGATACTCGTAGAAATTCCGCAAGGGCGCCGTCCTGGCGCGCCCGGCGTCGGGGAGAACAATCCGGTCAAAGGAATACTGGATGTCGGCGGCGGTAACCGGTTCTCCGTCGTGCCAAACCCCGTCACGGATTGTAAAAGTATAGATTGCCCCGTCCGGGCTGACTTCCCAGCTCTCACACAGGTCGCAAATTATCTCGATGGGGTTGGAAGGGTCGTGATGAACCAACCCATTGAATTGCAACGAAGACGGATGCAAGCAACTGGAAAGGCTGCCGCAGGAGTGGACATCCCACTGACCCGGATTGGTGCGGTTCACCCCTTGTAGCACCATCGCTTGGTACTTACCCTTGGAAACCCATTCCGGCACCAGGGGGAACTCGAAGGTCTGACCTGCTATTTCGGGGATCGCGGTAGGAACGCTGGTTGGCGGGACCGCCGTAGGCGCGACCGTTGCCTGCACCGCCGGAGCAGCATCCCCCGAACCGGCGCTATCCGTGGAGGTGGTTGATCCTCCGCAGGCCGCCGCCATTATCAGGGAGGCCAGAATTACCACAGTTACCAGCCATCGACGTTGGGCCAATTGGAACAGATTGCTTGGTCTCATATTTGTGCCCCCCTTCAGTTAAATTAAGGCTTACTATCCATCTTACTCTTAGCTTGCGTATTCTCGAGAAGTATAGTCGCTACGCCGGAGACAGTACCGGAACCCACTTGGGATTGCCCGGCTAAAGGGCTACTCAGCTTTGCAGAGGCATTCCTGAATTTTCAACTAATTGAGGAGCCCTCAAATCCACCCTCCTATTCGAATTGAAAGACCTGGTTGCCGGTCGTTCCGGAGCCAATCACGCGGGCAATGGTCAGGCCACCGAATCTGAAACGGGCCGCTGACATTTCCGGCGACTCCCGGGCGGCGGACCATCTGGAACGGCTCTGTCTGACCCGCTGCCGCTAACCAGGATTGTCGGCTATCTTTCGCGTCCGGATTTGGAACCCCGCTGTGTCCAGGATGCTGCTGTTCCGCCCGCCGGTTCCTCCGCCCATGAACACCAGGATATCCTCGGGGTCACGAGCGCAGTGGCGTATCAACTGGTCGTGGCCGGGCTGCTCCGGGCCCTGCGCGATGCCCAGCCGGATTAGCTCCACCAGGGGCCGGCTGGCGTGTTCCAGCAGGTATTCCTGAATATTCCGCCTGGTCCAACCGTCATCGTTCAGGGTGATGGCATGCTCCGGCCCGATGGCCAAAACCCACTGGGATGGGAACCTGAAGGCCAACGCCGCCGATTTCAGGGTGTCGGCAATGGAGGACAGGATGCTTTCGCCGGTATGCCCATAGGCGTTGTTGACCGTGATCGGGTTGTAGGCCACGGCCACGGTGACGCAGCTATCCTCCGGTGCAAACCCCCGGCTGACGTGGTTGGGTTCCCACGGGGAATCTTCCTCGTTTTCTGCCACGCACAGGGTATATTTGCTGGGATTGCCCAGGGTTCCCCGGTCCATGGCGCCGGGCCGGGCATCAAACCCGTTCATAAAGCAAAGGCGGATCGAGCGCCCTAGGCAGGCGTTGGCCCGAAACCCAGGCCCGAACAGGCCGTCTTGGGAGTTCATGCCGATCTGGTGCCGAATCGGGCCGTTCACCAACATCAATATTGCAGGGCTGCTGGTGGAGGCCGATGCCATGTGGACGAAATTCTTCTCCTCCTCCAGCGCTTGTAGCGTCGTGACCAGCACCGGAAAGTATTCGGGTAGGCAGCCGGCCATCACCGCGTTGGCCGCGGCGTTTTCCGAGGTCAACACCCGGTTCCGCATCTCCAGGGAAAGCAATTCCTCCTCCCCGGTCATACCGGCGTACTCCAGCATTTCCCGGACCTTGTAGTCCACGGGCGGAACCACGGGGAGGCCATCGCTCCATCCCAGGCGAAAACACTCTTCGATTGCCTCAAGAGTATCGCTAGTCTCCACCAGCTTGGACCTTTCGGAACCCGTGGTCATGGAGGACCTCCCTATCAGGCAGTTATCATCTATGCGTTTATAGGTTCGCCGGCCTCTATGCGTTCGTCAGCCACTATGCGTTCGCAGGCGACGGTCGACCGGGCGTCGGCGTGGCAGTCACGGCCCTGGATACCGCTCTAAATGTCGGCAAGCCTTAGCTGCACTCCGGCCTTTTCTTCTTGGATGCGGGCCACTGCGTCGGAATCCTCGGCGCCCCAGCCCCGCAGCATGGCCTCGACGTGGCGTTGGTCAACCAGGTTGGACAATTCCAGGGGAATGCCGTATTCCCGGCCCAGGTCGGTTGCGAGGCGCACGTCCTTGGCCGCCAGCGCCGTGGCGAAACCGGGCTCGAAATTCCCCTGGAACAGGAACCGTGGGAATTTTTCGCTGAGCCGCTTGCACCCTCCCGAACTGTTGGTGATCACGTCGGACAAAACGGCCAGGTCAACCCCGGCCTTAACTCCCAAGGTCAACGCCTCCGCAAGGAGCACGCCGGTGCCCATGCTCAAGAGATTGTTGCATATCTTGCAGACCGCGCCGCTGCCGATGGGGCCGCAGTAGACCACGTGGGTCCCGATGGCGTCCAAAGCGGGCTTGACCCGGTCAAATACCTGCGGGTCTCCTCCAACCATTACCGCCAAAGTGCCGGCGGCAGCCCCGTAGACTCCGCCGCTTACCGGCGCGTCCATCACCGAAATGCCCCGGCCGGCGAAGGTCTGGTGGATGCTCCGGATCATAGTTGGGGAGTTCGTGGACAGGTCCAAGTAAATGGTGGAGGGCGACGATCCTTCCAAAATGCCCGAATCGCCCAACGCCACCGCCTCAACGTCTCTGGGGCCGGGCAGGGAAGTGAAGACTATTTCGTTGTCCCCCACCGCATCCTTGGGCGTGTCGGCCCATCGAGCGCCCATCTCCAGCAGGTTGGTCGCCGCCTCCCGGCGCAGGTCATGGACCGTTAAATCGTGACCGGCCTTGATCATGTTTGCCGCCATGGGGTTGCCCATGTTGCCGGCGCCGATAAAACCAAGCTTCATAGCGTTTACTCCAAGTCGTTAATCGAACAAATTAACTGCTGGCTAGTGTGTAGGGGCAGCCACCACGTTTGGAATCGGACAAGGACTGCAAAAGCCTGTCAAATTCAAGACGGGCCGGTCCCAACGCCGCACCCGTCCTTCAGTGTCTAAATTTGGCAGATTGACTTAGACCGAGGTTTTACGAGTGACTTTCTTCCCTCACAGGCCTTGCCAGTAACGCCGTCCTTCACGCCTGACTATCTTTCCCAGGTTTTCCGAAGGATGGAAATGGCCGGCGGCGATCACCGAGCCCTGCCGCTCTGCGTTGTCCAGCAGGGCTTCCCGGTTGTTGGCGCTGGCGGTCTTGTCAATGTCCACTCCGGCGCACCAACCCGGTTCGTGCACCTGGACCTTGCTGTGAAGAACGTCTCCCGCTATTACGGCGGTCTCTCCCTGGGAACTGATGACGATCGACTGGTGCCCGGGCGTGTGGCCCGGCGTGGGGATGGTGCTGACTTCGTCGGTAATGCTGTATTCACCTTCGATCAGTTCCATCTTGCGAAGGCGGCGCAACGGCATAACCTGGGTTTTCACGTGGGGCGCCGAATCGATGATCTCCGGTGAAGTGAAGTGGTCCCAGTCCAGCTTTGGAACCAGGTACCTGGCCCTGCGGAAGGTTGGAGCGGGCATCCCACCCTGGTAGCGCAGGTTCCAGCCCACGTGGTCAAAGTGGAGGTGGGTATGCACCACAATGTCGATCTGGTCCGTCGGCGAAACGTTGGTATTCTGCGAGTTGTCCGGGGGGGCCAGAACCGGCCGCAGTTCCTCGTACAGATTGCCGGTCCGGTTTCCCCGGTCCGGGTGCGGTCCGGGCCCCATGCCGGTATCCACCAGGATCAGCTTACCCTGGGAACGCACGACCCACACGCCGTAGTAAAGCTGCAACTGTCCCTCTTCCAGAATGTCCTGATACTGGGACCAATCAGCCTCGGTGGTCGTGGGGAACATCATGGTAGCTGGCCGGGGGGGCGGCACCATGTCCAGTACCGCCGTAATCTCCACGTTTCCTACAGAAATTGTGTCAGCCATTGGTCACCCCCTAAACGCTAATTGCGCGAATGTCCGTCCAAAATCTTCTATTAGCTTCAATCTTCCCTTAACTGCCCGGCTCCTGTTAGCTTGCCGGCGGGGCGTCAGTACTGCAACAGGGAGCGCACTTCATAACCCTTCAACAGTTCTCGCCCGTTCAGACTGTTGAGCTCAATCAGCACAGCTATACCGGCCACCGACCCGCCCCCGGTCGCCACCAGCCCGGCGGTGGCCGCCAGGGTTCCACCCGTGGCCAACAAATCGTCCAGAAGCAGGACTCTCTGGCCCGGCTGGATACCATCGACGTGTATTTCAATGACGTTGGAGCCGTATTCCAAGGTGTATTCGGCGGAATGGGTGGCCGCCGGCAGCTTTCCAGGCTTGCGTACCGGGACCAGAGGCTTCCCCGTCACGTAAGCCAACGGAGCGCCGAACAAGAACCCTCTAGATTCCACCGGAACAATGACGTCGAAATCGTCGGCCGGAAACAACTGGCTGAGACGATCAACGGCGTGCGAAAAAGCCCCGGCGTCCCCCAAAAGAGGAGTGATGTCCTTAAATAATATCCCCGGCTCCGGAAAATCGGGAACGTCACGTATGAAGGATTTCAGATCAATTATTAACACCCATTTCAATCATTAACACCCATTTCAATCAAAGTAGTTCAAAATAGTCGGCCGGTCAGGCATGAACTTAGAAGCCTGGAAAACGTGCGTTTTCGATCGAATCAGCATGGAGAGATAGGGGTTGGAGTGTAGAATAAGGCCAGTTGGCCGTCAAGCTGAGTGTCTTTGACTTACTAACTTCTGCCCTTGCACGATTTACACAACAGTTAGATGAATGAGTATGTCACATGGGGTTGCGAACGCTCTCTCGACGTAGGACGAAACCAACGTTAGCCGACGCAGGACCGACAAGATAGGGAGAGTTACCGTGGCTGGGCGCCCGAGGAATAACTTGGCTCCAAGGACCTGGGCCAGCATTCTGGAACAGGCTGGACTCAAAGTACGTAATGAGAGGACCCATGGAATATGTTGTTGTTATTGAGAATGCGGGCAGTAACTTTTCGGCCTATGTGCCGGACTTGCCGGGCTGCGTGACGACAGGCAGAACCAAGGAAGAAGTGCGCAAACTCATCTATGAAGCGATTGTCTTCCACCTTGAAGGTCTGCGTGAAGACGGTATCCCCATTCCTGAGCCGCAGACTTCCACCGCGTTGGTTGAAGTGTTATAAGGGCTCCGCCTTGCACCGGTGCGCCGGTTCCCGGCGTCAACGTTACCTAAATCACCATTCAGTCACATTCGGCGATTATTGACAATCCATATACCCGAATATAAACTTACTTGTGCAATCAAGCCCTTTAAATGAACTGGCCCCGATTCCGCGGGGCCTTTTTATAGTGTGCTTGCCACCCGGCATATTCCGTGCCCCGGTGGCGCAATGGCAGCGCAGTCGATTTGTAATCGACAGGTTAGGGGTTCAAATCCCCTCTGGGGCTCCAATTGGCTCTGAGTCTCCACTCTCCTGCCTCACCAATTCAGGTGCGGCCGCCGACGAGGGGGCATCAGTTTTGGAGGGGTGGGTGAGTGGTTAAAGCCACCAGACTGTAAATCTGGCGTCCGGAAGGGCTTCGCAGGTTCGAATCCTGCCCCCTCCACCATAAGAATTAGCGGTCCAACAGCAACCAAAACAAACCGGCAACCAGCCCAGATAGCTCAGCGGTAGAGCACGTTCTTGGTAAGAACGGGGTCGGCGGTTCAATCCCGCCTCTGGGCTCCAGCAAGAGAATAGGAGAGGACAACCAAATGGCCAAGCAGCAGTTCGACAGGACCAAACCCCACGTTAACGTCGGCACCATCGGCCACGTAGACCACGGTAAAACCACCCTGACCGCCGCTATCACCAAGGTCCTGGCGCAACGCGGCATGGCCAATTACCGCGACATGGACAGCATCGACAACGCCCCCGAAGAAAAGGCCCGCGGCGTGACCATCGCCATTGCCCACGTGGAGTATGAAACCGACGAGCGCCATTACGCCCACGTGGACTGTCCGGGGCACGCCGACTACATCAAAAACATGATCACCGGCGCCGCGCAAATGGACGGAGCTATCTTGGTGGTCAGCGCTCCCGACGGCCCAATGCCCCAAACCCGAGAGCATATCCTCCTGGCCCGCCAGGTGGAGGTGCCTCGAATCCTGGTGGCATTGAACAAAGTAGACATGATGGAAGACGAGGAGTTGTTGGAACTGGTCGAGCTGGAAGTAAGGGAACTGCTCAGCCGGTACGACTTCCCCGGCGACGACACGCCAATCGTCCGAGTCAGCGGTCTGAAGGCCTTGGAAGGGGACCCGGAAGCCGAAGAAGGCATCATGAATCTCGTGAAAGCCATGGACGAATATGTCCCCGTTCCCGAGCGCATAATCGACCAGGCGTTCCTAATGCCCATTGAGGATGTGTTCGGAATTAAGGGCCGCGGCACGGTGGTGACCGGCCGGGTGGAGCGGGGCCAACTTAAACAGGGAGAGGCGGTGGAGATCATCCGGTTCGGCGACGTTCGAGAGACGGTGGCCACCGGCTTGGAGATGTTCCACAAGACCCTGAGCACTACCGAAGCCGGCGACGCGGTAGGCATTCTGCTCCGCGGCGTGGACCGGGATGAAGTCGAGCGCGGCCAGGTGCTGGTGAAACCCGGCTCCATGCGGCCGTACACCAAAGCGGAAGCGGAGGTTTACGTGTTGAGCCGGGAGGAGGGAGGGCGCCATACCCCGTTCTTCAACGGGTACAAGCCCCAGTTCTACATCCGGACCAGCGACATCACAGGCCAGTGCGAGTTGCCCGAAGGGGTTGAGATGGTGATGCCCGGAGACAACGTCCGGATGACCATCTCGCTGATAAGCCCCGTGCCGATTGAGGAGCAAATGCGATTCGCCATCCGCGAGGGTGGGAGGACCGTCGGCTCCGGCGTAATCACCAAGGTGTTGGAGTAACAGATGGCGAGGAAAACTGCCGACGTACGCCAAATTATCACCCTGCAATGCACCGACTGCCGGGAACGTAACTACACGACCATGAAAAACCGGCGCAGCGATCCCCAGAGGGTCGAGTTGCGCAAGTTCTGTTCCCGGTGCCGGGGACACGTGGTACACCGGGAAGTGAGGTAGGGTCCAATGGCCAGGGTCTCAACGCGGGGTTCTAGGCCTTTAGCGGGCGGCGGAGCCGCCGGCCGGGTCAGCCCAGGCGTCTTTATCCAGGAAACTATTTCCGAGCTCAGGAAGTCGGTGTGGCCCAGCCGCGAAGAAACCACCCGCCTGACGGTGGTTGTGATCATCCTGGCTGCCGCCGCCGGATTCTTCCTGGGTGGGTTAGACCGGATCTTTGCCGAAGTCTTCGGCAGATTCATCCTGTGACCGCAGTCCGGTCGGAACCCGAATTCAATGCGCGTCCTGATTCACGCGGCTGTGGGATTATGCCATGACCCTTAACACAAGCACCCAATTGGAAGAGGAACAAGGTCCCCGGTGGTACATCATCCACACCTACTCCGGGCAAGAAGACCTGGTCAAAAAAAACCTGGACTTGCGGATCCAGAGCCTCGACATGCAAGACCGGATTTTTGACGTGTTGGTTCCCACGGAAGAGGAAGTGGTCTTCAAGGACGGTAAGCGCCGCTCGGAACGCCGCAAGTTGTTCCCCGGCTACATCCTGGTCCAAATGACCATGGACGACGAGAGTTGGCACGCCGTGCGGAACACCCCCGGGGTTACCGGGTTCGTCTCCAGCGAGGACGAATCAGACAAGCGGGCCAAGCCGGTGCCCCTGGAAGAGAAACAAATTAACGACATTCTCAACCAGGTCGAGTCGGCTCCCACCCGCATCAAGATTGGCCTGGAAAAGGGCGAGACCGTCAGGATCACCGAGGGCCCATTCGTGGACTTTATCGGCGCCGTCAACGACTTTGACGAAGGTAAAGGCAAGGTAAGGGTGTTGGTGTCCTTCTTCGGTAGAGAGACACCGGTGGAGTTGGACTTTCTACAGGTAGAGCGAATCTAGGTTTCCAGCAATTCTAGGTTTCCAGCAATTCTAGGTTTCCAGAGGTTAGTGGGGTAATCATTGGCCAAAAAACTAAGAGCCATCATTAAGCTACAGCTCCAGGCGGGCAAAGCCACACCGGCGCCGCCTGTTGGCCCCGCTTTGGGGCAACACGGCGTGAATATTATGGGTTTTGTGAAGGAATACAACGCCCGCACCGCCGCACAAGCAGGAACGATAGTCCCGGTTCATATCTCGGTTTTCGAAGACCGGTCTTTCACCTTCCTGACCAGAACACCCCCCGCATCAGACCTTTTGAGAAAGGCGGCCCAGGTGGAAAAAGGCGCGGCGGACCCTGTCCGCGGCAAGGTTGGCTCCATCAGCCAACAGGCCCTGCGGGAGATAGCCACCCAGAAACTGGTGGACCTCAACGCGGGCACAGTAGAACAGGCAATGGCAATAATTCAGGGCACCGCCCGCAGTATGGGGATCGAGGTCTCCGAGGAATAGCATGGTGAAACACAGCCGGCGTTACCAAAGCGTAATCAATAACGTGGACTCCGAGCGGCTCTATGGCCCCCTGGAAGCCATTGACCTGGTGAAGGAATCGTCCAACACCAAGTTCGATGAAACGGTTGAAGTCCACCTTCGGACCAATGCTGACCCGCGCCACGCCGACCAAATGATCCGCGACGTGGCCGTGCTGCCCCACGGGTTGGGCAAGCCCATCAGGGTGCTGGTTTTCGCCACCGGTGAGGCAGTGGACATCGCCCGCCAGGCCGGGGCCGACTATGTGGGCGACGATGACCTCATAGAACAGGTTGAGGCCGGATTTACCGATTTTGAAGTCGGGTTGGCGATTCCCCAGGTGATGCCCAAGATTGGCCGGTTGGGACGGGTGCTGGGACGAAGGGGGTTGATGCCCAATCCCCGGTCTGGCACTCTGGTTCAACCTCAGGACTTACCCCGAGCAATTCAAGAGGCCAAGGCGGGAAGGGTGGAATTTCGCACCGACCGGACCGCAATCATCCACAGCCCCATCGGCAAGGCCAGCTTCTCCACCGACCAGTTGGCCGAGAACCTGGCGGTGCTCACCGACTCGATCGTCCGGTCGAAGCCTTCAGCGGTTAAAGGCTCTTTTTTAAAATCGGCCTTCTTGGCTTCAACGATGGGTCCCAGCGTTCCACTGGACTTGGCGGCCCTCCAGGCCCTGCAACCGCCGGAGTAGGAGTTAGTTTAACCGGCACAGCCCGTCGAAAATATCAACCAAACCAACGCCTGAGACCGTGGGTCCCCGTATTTACCGGGGTTAAGGATTCCGAAGAATCGGTTTCGCCCGCCGAGGCGCAGCACACGAATTTACCGTGCTGCTCGCTCCCCGTGGCCGGTCTTGGCGCGGGGATTTTTATTGGAGGTGAACCAATTTGCCAACCCAGGAAAAGATGAACCGAGTTCAAGAGCTGAAGGACAAGCTGAAGCGCTCCACCATCACCGTTACTACCGACTACACCGGGATCTCAGTGAACGAAATGACCGACCTGCGCAGCCGGATGCGGAGTGCGGGCGTTGAGTTTACGGTGGTCAAAAACACCTTGATGTACCTGGCGTCGGAGCAGGCGCAACGCCCCAACGTCAAGGAAATCGTTCAGGGGCCCACCGCCGTGGCCCTGGGGTATGATGACCCGCTGGACGTGGCCAAGGCAGTCTCCGACTACATCCGGACATCCCGCTCGGTTTTGGCCATCCGCGGGGCCGTCATGGGAGACGGCCCGGTGATGAGCGCCGTCGAAGTTACCCGTCTCGCGGCCTTGCCCCCGAAACCCCAACTGGTAGCCAGCCTGTTGGGACAATTGCAGTCGCCCATCCAGCGGCTTCTGGGTGTGCTCAACGGCCCATTGATAAATCTGGACCGGTTGATGCAGGCTCGGATAACCCAATTGGAGCAGCAAGAAGCCGGAGCCTAAGCCCGGCGGATGCCCAAGCCCGAATCCGGTCTCTAACGGAAATACAGTTAACTAATTAGCCAATTATCAGGAGGATGTCATGACCAAAGACGAGATGTTGGAAGCGATCAAGCAGATGAACGTCATTGAGCTTTCCGACTTGGTGAAAGCCCTGGAGGAAGAGTTCGGGATCACCGCCGCCGCGCCGGTGATGATGGCGGCAGCAGCCGGAGGAGGATCCGGGGACGGAGAATCCGCTGAAGCCGTAGAGGAACAGAGCGAATTTGACGTCACCATCACAGAGATCGGCCCCAACAAGATCAACGTCATTAAAGCGGTCCGGGAACTCACTTCTCTGGGCCTTCGCGAGGCCAAAGAACTGGTGGAAGCCGCCCCCTCCGCGGTTAAAGAGGCCGTGGCCAGGGACGAAGCCGATTCCATCAAGGCCAAGCTCGAGGAAGCCGGGGCGGTGGTAAGCGTCAAGTAAACCCGGCCGGCCGACCCGCGACAACACCCACGGGGCCAACCCAAATACACATCTCCAAATCCGGCGGCCAACACACCGGTGGAGAAGAATATGAGCCGTCGCAAAGACCTGGACAGATTTCTTCGCCTGAAGCAGCGGAACCCCGACTACACGGGGTTCCGCGGTCCCAACACCGTCACGTCCAAGCCGCAAGTCCTGCTGGAAAGCGCCACCTGCTCGGTTTGCGGCCGCAAACGCAACGTGGCCAGCGATTCCTTGCCCGAAAACCGGGACGACTACGTCTGCGCCCGCTGCCAGGGAAGTGAGGCAGTTTCCACGTAAGCAAGGCCGTGGCTCCCAGTGGTCCTGTGGGCCCAGGCTCCTCAGCACGAACGGCTTGGCCCGCGGTGGGACATCCTCCTATCGCCCGTTGCAAATGCCGGGACGATGGACCAGGCGGCTAACTAGTTGCTGGATGGCGTTCCTGATAACGACCAAAAGCCATTCATCAGGGTCCTTCTTAAGGGTCTTTCGATTATCATCGAATTCCCCGTCACTCTTGCCACAACGGGAATCTGGAGCCCATTTTGGCTCCTACTCCCGTCACTCTCGCCGCAGCGGGAATCCAGAGCCCTTTTCCCCATCCAACCTGGTGCGTGCTTGCAGCAATGTTCCAGGTGGGACGTCGACCTGTCCATCCGGCGCGTCTTAGTTGGCATAACAGTCTTGGTACATAATCAGGGCTCTGGATTCCCGCTGCGGCGAGAATGACGGGGGACAATCGAAAGACCCTAGTACTGAGTCAAACTTGTTTTAGATGGTGATGTGGGGGTGTGACCGATCGCGCTATGCTGGTGGGCAGACAGTGTTGATGGGGGTGGCGGTGATGGTCAGGGAAAAATACCCAGTCCGGCTGACTTCGGAAGAACGGGAAAATCTCCAACGCCTGGTACGCGGCGGGAAGAGCCCAGCTCGGATGACCATCCGGGCGCGGATTCTGCTCAAGACCGGCGACGGTTGGTCGGCTCCCCGGGTGGCCGAAGCCCTCGATGTGGTGGCGGGCACGGTGTACCGGATCAAGCGGCGGTTTGTCGAGGATGGGTTGGAAGGGGCCCTATGGGAGCGCACCCAAGCCCATCGGTACCGAAAGTTGGACGACCGGGGTGAGGCTCACCTGGTCGCGCTGGCCTGCAGCCCAGCCCCGGAGGGGCATGACCACTGGACCCTGCGCCTGTTGGCTGGCAAGGTGGTCGAGTTGGGGTTGGCGTCCTCCATGCCCCACGAAGGGGTGCGCCAGCGGCTCAAAAAAACGCTCTCAAGCCCTGGCAGAAGAAAGAGTGGTGCATCCCCAAGGTGAGCGCGGAGTTCGTGGCGCACATGGAGGAAGTGCTGGACTTATACGAGGAGCCGTATGACCCGCGAAGGCCGGTGGTCTGCTTTGACGAGACCTCCACCCAGTTGTTGGCCCAGACGCGGCCGGCTCTGCCGCCCCGGCCCGGAATTCCGCTGCGGCAGGACTACGAGTATCGGCGCGAGGGCGTCCGCAACCTGTTCCTGACCTGTGAGCCGCAGGCCGGGTGGCGGCACGTGGCGGTGACCCAACGGCGCACGATGGAGGACTTTGCCCAACAGATGCGATGGCTGGTGGACGAGGCCTATCCGGAGGTCGAGGTGGTCCGGGTCGTCCTGGACAACCTGAACACTCACCGCATGGCGTCGCTGTACGAGGCGTTCCCGGCAGCGGAGGCCCGGCGGATTGCCAAACGGCTGGAGTTCCACTACACCCCCAAGCACGGGAGTTGGTTGAATATGGCGGAAATCGAGTTCAGCGTACTGTCCCGCTCCTGCCTCAGACAGCGACTCCCCGACGAGGAAGCTCTCGGGCGGGAGGTTCAGGCCCTGGTTACGGAGCGCAACACCGCCCAAGCTACCATCAACTGGCGCTTCAATACCCATGACGCCCGAACCAAACTGCACCGCCTCTATCCCTTTGATTCCAAACATGAGTGAGTACTAGGTCCTTCTTGACATCACTAGCCGCACACGGAACGATCCTGAATTGATAGCTACTCGGGTGCTCCTCCGCTCAAACGATTAGACTGAGTAACTAGACCGCAAATCCGTCAGCCCCCAGCTCCAACTCGGCCCCCGATACAGTACTCTTAAGTCCGCCAACCGCTAGGAAGCGCGTCCCGGCGGTTGCCTCCCCATCCGTTCCTACGCTGAATATCCCGACCACATCCGGTCAACTTCAATCCGGCCCCCGGTAGCATACAATGTTTTTTGCGGCAAACGCCGGCCGTTATCGAAGTCACGCTCCCCATCCACCGTCATTCTTGGCGAAACGGTGATCCAGAGCCATTTCCCAAATCCAGGAATGTCCAGGGGATGGGGAATCGCCCAACCGGGGCTGGTTCGATTAGGCGAGCACGGCCGTGGGTAGTCCAAATCGAGATGTAGCTAGGGTATTCCGGTTGTTGTAAAATGGGCCGTGCCCAGGTACCAGGGTAGCGGGCCGGCGCCAACCAGCAGGCGGCGGGCCAGAGGCCGCAATTATCCAGACCAGGCAGGAGGAAACGATGATAAAAGTATCGCTCTTTTATCCCCACGACTCAGAGAAAACCTTTGACGTGGACTATTATGTAAACACCCACCTTCCCATGGTTCATCGCTTATTGGAACCCATGGGTCTGCAGGGCAGTGGCCTGGACAAGGGCGTGTCGGCTCCCGACCCCAAGCAGCCACCGGCCTTCGAGGCAGTGGGGCACCTGCTGTTCAACACCGTGGATGAGGTGCATCAGGCGTTCATCACCCACGGCAGCGAAATCATGAGCGACATCAAAAACTACACCACCATCACGCCTCAAGTTCAAATCAGCGACGTAGTCAGCTAGGCAGGTCCCCGACGGTGATGGACTGGACGGTTGGCGTATGACCGAACAAAGCGCGCAACATCAAGCCCTGGACCATTTGGCTCAGCGCATAATCCAGGATTACTGGGATTTCTATCCCACCGCGGGATCGCGTATCGGCCGGCACGAGTTTGACGGGCGGCTGCCCGACCTATCTCCGGCGAAAATAGCCGGCCGCGTGAAGGACCTGAACGACGGCTTGGTCCGGTTGGCCGCGATCAACCTTGACGGCCTGGACCCGGAGCGCCGTCTGAGTCATCGACTCCTGGAAGTCTTCCTCAAACGTGAGGTCTTCACCCTTACTGAAATGCGCTCGCTGGAGAACAATCCCATGCGTCAGGTGGGATACTTGAACGTGGGATCCTACGTACGCCGCGATTACGCACCCTTGGCCGACCGGGTTCGGTCCGCGACCGAAATCCTCCGGCAGGCGCCGGAGTTCTTGAATTCCCTGGATGCGGCCCTGACGCAAGAAATCGGCGGCCCGGTGCTGGACATGAGCATCCAGGCCTACGCCGGGATGGCCCGATTCTACCGCGTGGACTTGGCCGAGCCGGTTTCCGGACTTCAGGACGCAATCATCAAAGGGCAATTCGACGCGGCGCGGGAAGCTGCGGCGAGCGCGCTGGACCGGTTCGTTCAAGGACTGGAGTCCCGCAAACGGCAGGCGCCTACCGAGTTTGCCATTGGAGCCCGGTTGTACGAGTCGATGCTGTCCAGCGGCGAGTTGGTCGACATCTCAATGGAGCAATTAGAGAGGGTTGGTCAAGCCAACCTAGAAGATAACCTGTCACGGCTGGCGGAAGTGGCCGGGAAGATTTCCCCTGGCCGCAGTGTGCCCGACATCGTAGCCGACATCAGCCGCAACCATCCCGACGCTGACGCCTTAATTCCCGACACCGAAGCGATGCTCGAGGAATTGCGACAGGACCTTGTAGACCTGGACGTCTTGTCCGTTCCATCCGAAGACCGGTGTCACGTGCTGGAAACTCCGTCCTACATGAGGTACGCCTTCGCCGCCATGGACTCCGCAGGGGCCCTGGAAGAGAACACCACCGAGTCCTTCTATTACGTGACTCCGGTGGAAACCCACTGGACCCAGGGGCAAAAGGAAGAGTGGCTATCCAACTTCAACTACGACACATTGCGAATCATATCCATACACGAGGTGTACCCAGGCCACTTCGTCCACCACTTGCACAACAAGTACGGGCGTGAGTTGCCCCTCGTGAACCGGGTAACCTCATCGTACGCTTTCGTAGAGGGTTGGGCCCACTATACAGAGCAGATGTTCCTGGAATCGGGATTCAACCGAGGAGGGTTGAACCTCCAACTGACCCAGCTGTTGGAAGCGCTGGTCCGCAACTGCCGTTACCTGTGCTCCATCCGAATGCACACCCAGGGGATGTCGGTAGACCAGGCAACCAGGTTCTTCATGGAGAACGCCTACATGGGCGAGCATCCGGCGAGGCAGGAGGCGCTGCGGGGAACGTTTGACCCGGGGTACCTCAACTACACCCTGGGCAAGCTGATGATTATAAAACTGGCCCAGGACGCGCGGAGGGAACGGGGTCCCGAGTTCACCCTGAAGGGGTTCCACGACGAGTTGTTGTCCTACGGCGCGCCACCGCTGCCCCTGATGCGGGAGGTTATGCTGGAAAACCCGGGAGATTCCCCTCTGTAGACCGGTTGAGCCGGCTAGACCCGAAAGTTAAGCCTCCGGAAGGACTCGGCCATCGGCAGTTGCTCGGAACCAGTGGACCCGGCATCCCGGGCCCGTTCCGAGACAAACCCCCTGACCTCCTCCAGGGACCTATCCCTCATCTGGCTCTTGTGGGCCATCACGGCTTCTACCTTGGTATCAAAGCTGTCGGAAATATCCACGTAGGTATCGGCAAGCTCGGCGCCCCAGAAGAGGACCGTCGCAGTCTTGTGGGGCTCCAATCCCTCGTCACGCCATAGTTCCACGAAGTTCAGGTGGTCCCTGGCCGCCGGAAAGACCGCGTCGAGGGTTACCTGGCCGGTGATTCTATGATCTCGGTGCCACGCCAGGTTACGCCGGTAGGGCTCAGGGCATAGGACCACGTCTGGCTTTAGCAACCTGATTTGCCGGACGATTTCCTTGCGGAAGTCAGTGGTGTCTTCCAATTCCCCGTCGGTGTGATGGAGCATGACCACGTCGGAAACACCAAGAACCCGCGCCGCATCGAGCTGCTCCTGTTCCCGCACCGGCCCCAGCTCCTCGGAAGTGGTATCAGGGTCATCGGTGCCTTTCCCGCCATCGGTACACAAAACGTAACGCACGGTGGCCCCCTGACTTACCCAGCGGGCAACGGTGCCGGCGCACCAGAATTCCGCATCATCGGGATGGGGTGTCACCACCAAAACGCGTTGCGGGGTCTCATCCATTCGGGCGTTCCTCCAGCCCCAATCCTACCGCAGTACCTGCAGGGGTTGCCGGGGCGTTCCTATCAAATCTATGTTTATAGCGAGGGCCCGACCGCGAAACCCTGCCAAGTGGCACGGAGCGTGCGGCTACACCAGGCCGTTCGCGCCGGGTTAGTTGGGATTGTGAGCCGTTGGCTACTCTGCTACAATCGGCCCCGGGTGTCAAGAGCGCCCTTTGTCAGGATATTATCGGCTGGTTCCGGCAGGACGTTTCCTGCCTGACCGGCGACTACTAACCGCCCCTTTGGCGGGAGCCGCGCAGGAGCCTTCCTTTGCCCGTTTCGATGTTCTCCTATACCCGTTTGCCCGACCTCGTGGACTTCGTTGAGTCGCAAAACGACTGGTCACACCAGAGCCATAGCCTGGGTCGCCAGACATTTCTCGAGGTGCTACGCCAGCCATGGGTGGACGCAGAACACAACTGCTGGCTGCTGGAACACGGGGGACGGATCAAGGGGTTTTGCCTGGTCCACCGGGAACCGCCCAAAGGCCGGGCGGTACTGCAAATGGTGGTGGACCCAGCGTTCCATGATGTTCCGGACGAGAAAACCATGCTCAGCCGCGCCCTGAAGTGTTGCGCCGGTTGGAATGCCCGGGTAGCCCACGTGTGCCTGCCTGCCGGTTCCACCCAGGGCAAACTTTTGGAGGGCCTGGGGTTTTCCCAAGTGCGGGCATATTCGCTGATGCTATGCCGGAAGGAGTCGCTGCATCTCGGGGATATCGCCCCGGGTTTTACCGTCGTACCCTTTGCAAAAGGCGATGAAGCCTTGCTCACACAGGTCCAGAACGACGCTTTCAACGGAAGCTGGGGTTTCTGCAACAACACGGTTGACCAGATTGAATATCGGACCAAGATGGCCAATACCACCTACGAAGGAATTTTATTTCTGCGCCAGGATGAAAAGACCGCCGGGTACTGTTGGACCTGCATCGTCCCCACGCCGACGGGTGTCAGGGGCATCATTGGGATGATTGGGGTGGTCCCGGAGTTCCGGGGTCAGGGACTTAGCAGTTCCATCCTGTCTTCCGGGATGAAATATCTCACGTCCATTGGCGTGGAGGACATCGGGTTGGAAGTGGACTCGAACAACACTCCCGCGATCCGCCTGTACACCTCGGTGGGGTTCACCCACGTGGGCGACATTCACTGGTTTGAGCTGGACTTGTCACGGTTGGGAGCGGGCAGGTTCTGAAACCCACGGCCTGACAGCAACCCCCCGGAAACAATCACCTTCATCGCATCGTCCACACCCATATCTGTGGCCACTGCGTCTTTCTCCGGCACAATAATCAAGAACCCCGACGATGGAATGGGTGTGGTGGGGATATAGACCGTCAACATCTTCTCCCCATCTTCATTCTCTATCTGCGAAGTCACCAACCCGATCGATTGCATGCCCTCACGGGGGAATTCCACCAGCACCACACTGCTATAGGGTCGGTCGCCAGCGCTGGACAAAGCGGCAATTGCTGTTCGGGTGGTGCTGTAAATTGAGTTAATCACCGGCACAGATTCCAGGACCCTGTGACCAATTTCGACCAAAGCCCGGCCCACTACGTGAGTAGTAATCAGTCCTGCAAGGTACACCAATACCAAAAGGGCCAGCACACCTGCGCCTGGGATTTCCGGGCCGGGAAGCCGGCGCAACGCCGGTTCCTGCAACACTGGGTCCAAGAGGTCAAAAAAGAACTTGAGAACCAGAGCTGTGACGCCGATGGGCAGAACCACAAGGATTCCGGCGCCCAAGGTCCGCTCGATGTGACCGGCTGCCCTCCGCAACAAGCTTTGCCGGCGGGGCGTTGGGGGTGTCCTTTGTGGGTCCGAGCCTCCGGGTCCTGTGGCCACGTCTTCCCTTCCTTTAGGGCCTATCGGGAACGGCGGCTCGGTACACGTCAACAATGCGGGCCGCCACGTTCTCCCAGCTCATGTCCTCAGCCCGTTTCCTGGCGGCCTTACCCATGCTCTCCTGAAGGTCTTCGCTAGATATAATCATGTCCAAAGAATTCGCAAATGCTTCCGGGCAACGCCAGGACTTGAGAAACCCGGTGTGGCCGTGGTGCACCACGGTAGACAAGCCACCCACCCGAGAAGCCACCACCGGAGTGCCGCAGGCCATTGCTTCCAATGCCGCCATTCCAAAACTTTCATAGTATGACGGCATGACACAAACATCGGCGGCGTTGTAGTAAAAGGGGAGTTCGTCCTGGTCCACCCTGCCCACAAACTCAATGACCCGGTCGACTCCCAGATCTCTGGCCGAGTCCTGCAGCCGGCAGACCTCGGTGTCGCCTTCCTCAATGCCGCCTACCACCATTACTTTCACGGCTTGCCCGGTTTCCATTTGAGCCGCCGCTTGCAGCAACAGGTCCAATCCTTTCAGAGGCTCCACCCGGCCTACGAAGAGCACAACCTTTTCACCGTTCAGCCCCAACCGCTGCCGAGCCATCTCCTGATCCATCGGCCGGAATAGCGACAGGTCAACACCGCAGGGCGCCAGGACGATGTTGTCTGAGTCCGCTCCGTAAAGCCTAACCAGCGCATCTCGCTCATGGGGGCTGAACCCGACGATTCGGCTGGCAGAAGCCGCCAATTCTCTTTCCATCGACTGCCGGGTCGGCGGCTCTACTTCTCCCGACCGGGACTGCTGTTTGATGAGACTCAGGGTGTGGAATGTCAAAACATGGGGGATGCCCAGGGACCTGGCCAACTGACGCCCTACCCACCCTGACAACCAGTAGTGGGAGTGGACAACCTGGTACTCCAGTTGGTTTTGCCTTTGGAATTCCTCCACCTCAGCCAGGAACTCGGGCAATGAATCAAACAACCGGTCCATCGGGACGTCCGGGGCGCCTCCGGACAGGTGAATCACACGGGCGTTAGCAGCGATCTGCTCAATTGAATTCTCCGCGCCCTGGTGGCACCGCGTGAACACATCCACTTCAATGCCTTGCTTCCCCAGGGCGGCTGCCAATTGACGAACGTATACGTTCATGCCACCGGCTTTGCCCTGGCCGGGCGCCGCCAGGGGGCAGGCGTGGAAACACACCAGGGCGGCCCGTTTTACGTTCAAACCCTGCTTATGACCATCTGATACAGGGTGTGCTGCTGCCCCCCAAGATGCGCTTTGTAAGGCTCGTCGCCGCGTAGGAAGTCAAAGTAGTCCATGTCCGACTCGATGGCATCCTTAAGGCAAAATGCGTCCAGCAACAACCCAACGCTGTAGTAGCTGAATT
The DNA here is from genome assembly GCA_965226825.1 of Dehalococcoidia bacterium. Classification (GTDB taxonomy): domain Bacteria; phylum Chloroflexota; class Dehalococcoidia; order Lucifugimonadales; family UBA3495; genus Io17-Chloro-G2. The sequence goes on along the minus strand of CBDDED010000003.1, from coordinate 332,093 downwards.
CCGGATTGTAGCCGCTGTTGTACAGCAGGCGCGAAGAGGCATAATCGAAACAAAGACTGGTGGCCACGGTAACGCCATCCAACTCCATGAAGAACAATCGCAACATTCCGGCCTGCGCCATCCGCTGGGACATCCGGTGGAAGAACTGCTCCCGCCCCGGCGTCATCCACTCGTCCTTGTCTGGCCTGCTAAGCCGCATCAGTTCGATGAACTGGTCCAACCGGTCTGCCACCTGGTCGGGTTCCTGCAGGCAATACCATTTCATATCCGGCAACGTTTCCAACCGCCGGATTTTACGCCGCAGCTCATGGCGGTCTTTCTTGGAAAGCACGCCCAGGTAATCGTCCCAGGAGTCTGGCAAGGCTATGCCAGAGGCCACGTCTTCTTCTTGAATCTCTACGGAGAATCCCCTCTCCCGGGCCAATTCCGGGAGGTGTTCCAAGGTCGGTGATGTGTGGCGCAGCGAAGCCAGTCGCAGAGTATTGCACTCCTGCTCATCCATCGAGAGCAGCAAGGCGTGGTAGAGCGCAGCCTCGTGCCCGGGTTTCACCATGAAATCATTGTAGTCGACCGTGTCCTGGTTGCCCACGAAGGACAGCGTGTCGCCGCTCCTGGCCATTGGAGCCACCGCTACCACACCTTCAGGACCGGCCAGATAGAACCCCGACAAGCTTCTGCCCTCGGAGAATATCTCCCACCAGGCTTCCTGCCATTGGGGGGTTAGAAAAAGGGTGTTCACCTCGGAATGGGACAGGACATCCTTCCATTCGTCAGCCACCTCTACAAAGGAGGTGAGGGGAAGGGCGTTAACCGGGGATAAGGCCATCGATCTAGATCATCCTCATGGTCGACAACAGACCCTGGGAATCCACCGGGCTATTCTTGAAATCTCCCCTGACCGCGGTGGTCACCACCAGGTTGCCAGGTTTTTCGATACCGCGCATCGACATACACAGATGCTCGGCTTCCAGTTCCACCACGACCCCTTTGGGGCTGAGCGCTTTGCAGATGGAATCTGCCACCTGTGCGGTGAGCCTTTCCTGGACCTGGAGCCTTCGCGAAGCAAGGTCCACAGCCCGGGCCAGCTTGCTCAGTCCAGCAATTTTACCATTGGGAATATAGCCCAGGCGGGCTATTCCGAAGAACGGCAGCAGGTGATGCTCACAAATGGAGTAGAACCGCAAGCCTTTCAGCACGACTGGGTCATGGCTGTCCGTTTCAAACACGGCGTCGATTGCTTCGCTCGGGTCGGCATCCAGTCCACCCACCAATTCGGCGAACATCTCGGCCACCCGGTTGGGTGTACTTCTCAAGCCATCCCGACCCGGGTCTTCCCCGATTGCCGCCAAGAGAGCGTCGATGGCGGATTGTACTTTCGGCTGATCAACGCGTGTTTTGCCGCTGGTCATCTTCTGTGCGCCGATGCGATCTGCTCCAGGGCCTCCATTGTGGGCTCCGCCTCCATGGTATGGGCAATGGTGCTGGTCACGGCCAGGTCAGGGTCCTTCAATCCATTTCCGGTAATGATGCAGACCACCTGCCGGCCGGTAAGGTCCAATCCCTGGCGATGCAGCTTGAGTAAACCGGCCACCGAGGCCGCCGATGCGGGCTCGCAGAAAATGCCCTCCATAGTCGCGGTCATTCGATATGCCTCTAGTATCTCGTCATCGGTTACGGAATCGATAATTCCACCCGACTCGTCCCGCGCTACCAGCGCGGGTTGCCAACTGGCGGGGTTGCCGATTCGAATAGCGGAGGCGATGGTCTGGGGGTTCAATATCGGGGTCCCCTTAACAATAGGAGCCGCCCCTTCCGCCTGGAAACCCATCATCTGCGGCAGCTTGGTGCTCCGTCCGGCGGCCTTGTACTCTTTGAACCCTTTCCAATACGCGGTGATATTCCCGGCGTTACCCACTGGAATGAACACGTAATCCGGCGCCTCTCCAAGGTCGTCCACCACCTCGAAGGCGGCCGTCTTCTGGCCCTCAATCCGGTCCGGATTCACCGAGTTAACCAGCTTAACTTCGTGCTTAACGGTGAATTCCCGAACCAGGGCCAAGGCGGCGTCGAAATTCCCGTTGATCATTATGATGGTGGCGCCGTAGGCCATGGCTTGCGCCAGCTTACCCATGGCGACTTCGCCCTTGGGTATCAACACCATCGCCGGAAGATCGCAGTGGGCCCCATACGCGGCCGCGGAGGCACTGGTATTGCCCGTAGAGGCGCACATTATTGCGCGGCTGCCGTCCTCCAGGGCCTTGGCGATGGCAACCACCATGCCCCGGTCTTTGAAAGAGCCGGTGGGATTGCATCCTTCCAGCTTGAAGTACAGGTCTGGGCAGCCAATAACTGCGCCCAGGCGATTGGTCTTGACGAGGGGCGTCTCCCCTTCACCCAAACAGGGCAACGGTGTTGCGTCCGTAACCGGCAAGAACTCTTTGTACCTACGTAAAACGCCTACGCCCATCTATCTCTGGCAGCGGGTCTGCGTGAGGGTGCCCCTTCTAGGATTCGATGTTCCGGGATTCGATGTTCCAGGGTTCAATGTTCTAGGATTCAATTTTCTAGGATTCAATGCGCAACATGTTGTTGACACGGGTTACCACTTCCAGGCGGCCCAACTGGCCCAGGGATTTCTGGACCGACGCTTCCACGGCATTGTGGGTAGTTATAACCAACTCAGCCGTGTTATCCGCGGGATTGGTGTCTTTCTGCAGGACCGATGCCAAGCTGATGTCGTAATCCCCGAAAACTCGGGCGATTTGGGCCAAAACACCCGGACGGTCGGCAGCAGTCAAACGAATATAGTACCTGCTCTCCAGTGCGTCGATGGACTCGACGCGTAACCGACGCCAGTGCTCCACCCGGGTTGCCGGCGGCCCCTGGGAGCTGATTCGGCGTCCAACTTCGATCAGGTCACCCACTATGGCGCTAGTGGTAGGCTCGCGGCCCGCCCCCATTCCATAGAACAGGATTTTGCCGCACAGGCTGCCTTCAACCTCGACTGCATTGTATACGCCATCCACGTTGGCCAACATGTTGTCGTGAGGGACCAGTGCCGGGTACAGTCTGGCTTGTATTGAATCGCCCTCCAGGGTAGCAACGGCCAGGGACTTGATGGCGTAACCCAATTCCTCAGCGTACTGGAAGTCCTTCGGCTCGAGAGACGCTATTCCCTGGCGGTAGATATCCTCGGGAGCCACCCGGTGGTGATAGGCCAAAGAGGAAAGGATGGCCAGCTTGAACGCGGCGTCCAAGCCTTCAATGTCGGAGGTTGGGTCTGCTTCGGCGTAGCCAAGTTGCTGCGCTTCGATTAGGGCCTGTTGGAAATCCGTGTGGTGATGGGCCATGCGGGTGAGGATGTAGTTGGTGGTGCCGTTGATGATGCCGCGGATTGAAAAAACGTCGTTTGCCACCAGTTCGTTCATCAAGCAGCCGACGATGGGGATTCCACCGCCGACGCTAGCCTCGAACAACAAATTGACCCCGTGTTTTTCCGCCAACCGCACCAATTCCGGGCCGGATCGGGCCATCACCTCTTTGTTCGCAGTGACCACGTGTTTGCCGGAAATCAAAGCGCGTTTGAGATACCCGCCGGCCGGATTGGACCCGCCGATCGCTTCCACGACCACCTGAATCCCATCGTCGTCCAGGATGTCATCCGGGTTGGTGGTCAGGAGTTCCAGGGCCGCTGAAGCGTCCCTGGGTTTGCCGCCGTCCCGCACCAGGATCCTTTTAACCTTAACCGGGAGTCCTGTTTTACGGCGTATGGCGTCGGACTGGGCCTGGAGCGTTGCGGCGACACCGCCGCCCACGACCCCGAAACCCATCAAACCGACGTTGATTGTTTTGGTATCGCTCAACTAGGCCAAATCCGGCAGCAACTTAAGGTTGGGGAAAGCGGTCCCGGGGCGTACTGATGTTCACCTGTTCCGCAACCCACGCGTAAAGTTCACTATTGAGGTTCACAAGCCGCCAACCCTCTGCGCCGCCCCGTCTCGTTTGGTCGGCATACCACATGGCCAACAATTCATTATTGAGCTTGGCCCGCATCAGGTTCGAAATTTCCCGAATTTCCGGCGCTGAAATCACGTGAATAATGTAAAACCCGGTGCTGGTGAAAATCGGGCCGATAGTACTATCCGGCTCCGGGGGAATGAGTTTCTCCCCGGCAATTTCCCTCTCCTCATTGCCAAAAAGGAAATCGTCCAACTCGGGAAAGGCTCCCAAGGGCACCCATCCCACGTAGCCATTGCTGTTGGCGAATCCACGGGGGACGCCAACTTCGGTAGCGACCACCCCGAATTCCTCGATTTCCAAACGCTGGAGCACTTCGTCCGGTTCCACCTCTCCCCGCGTTTCCATGCGGATCCATTCCACTTCCACCTGTTCCTGCTCGTCTTCGATAGTTTCCCCGAGGATCTGGCGCAAGCGTAACTGGGTTATCTGTTCCTGCATGATTCCTTGGAAGTCGTCTTCAGACAGGCCCGTCCGAGTCAGGAACTCGCTAAAGGTCTGGCGGAACTCCTCATCCAGTTGGCCCGGATCCGTCTGATCTCCCTCGGCCGCTTCGGGCATGAATTGGGACCGTATGGCGTTGTCTACTTCTTCATCGGTTACGGTTATGCCCAGTCCTGGGGCCGCTTGGCGCAGCACCTCCGCGTTGACCATGTCATCCAGGTACTGGAAAGGGATGATGCTCAGGTCGACCTCGCCGGTAATCCCCTGCAGCACCCTGATCCGTTGGACCAGGTCCCCCATGGTGAACTCAACGTTTCTGACGCTGCCGGCCCATACCCGCGGCGGTTTGAGGAATTTGTCGTAAAACCCGAAGGCCACAACCCCGGCAACGACCAAAAGCAAGACGGCCCCAACCGTCCAAACCAGACGCTGGTGCAATCTTTCTCGGTCCGACCGTGAGGGTTCTCTAGTTACCGCTGCCTGACGGTTCCGGCGGGAGCGGGAGCGCCGGCGGCGTTCCGCGGGCAGCATCTGTTCCGGTTCGTCGCGGCGGGTCCAAGGGAATGCCATAACCCAACCTCGGGTATCTTGATGCCGTTAAGTCCCGAGCCCCCAAAACGCATCGCTCTGCGGGGACTCGGGAGGCGCGGGGAGCCACGCTGGTTATTCCCAGCTAATCCAGGCTATCGGCGAAGCGCCGCCGCACTGGCTTGGTAGGGCACGAAGGGGAGCAGCGCCAAGTGCCGGGCCCTCTGGATAGCGAGCCGCAGCGCCCGTTGATGCTTGGCGCACACGCCCGTCCGGCGCCGGGGTTCTATCTTGGCCCTATCGGAAACAAAGCGCCTGATCCTTTCGACGTCTTTGTAATCGATGTTCTTGATGTGCTCGACACAGAAGGAGCATACCCTACGACGCGGAGGGTATCGTCCCCGGCCGCGACCTCCGGGACGTCCTCCGCCGCCTGGTCCGCCTCTTCCAGGTGGGCGGGCTCCTCCAGGTGGACGATTGCCGGGTGCTGGAGTTGTCATAGTTGTGGATATCCTTTTGGCATTAATTTGCCTGGGTTAACTTTGAGCCTGAGAATCTTGCCGAACCTTAGAACGGCAAGTCGTCAGCGTCATCAATGCCGGGGCCGAAATCACCAGAACCAGCCGCCTCTCCCACGTACCCGCCGTCGTCTCCCGAGCCCATGGCCTGGGGCCGGTTGAGAAACTGGACATCAGTCAGGGAGATATCGTTGGAAAACCGGGTCTGTCCGTCCCGGCCCTGATAGGTACGGCTGCTCAACCGGCCTTCCACGTAAACCTGTTGTCCCTTGGTCAGAAACTGGTTGCAGGTCTCGCCGAGCTTGCCCCAAGCGCTAACGTTGAACCACTCGGTCTCCTCTCGACTTTCCCCTGCCGCGGTGGTGTACTTCCGGTTGGAAGCCACCGAGAACGAGGTGACGCTTTGACCGCTGGCCGTATACCGCATTTCGGGGTCCCGACCCAAATTCCCGATAACGATAATCTTATTCACCCGTCCACCTCACCTCGGCGATTCTTCCGTGGCCGCGGTTTCCGGTTGGTCGCCCTCCTGGGCTTCTGAAGCCTCTGCTTCGGGAGCGGCCACTTCGGCTAGATCTTCCAAAACCGGTTCCTGGTCTTCAACCACCGGAGCCTCAACTACTGCCTCAGGGGCTTCAACTTCTGCCGCCGGGGCTTCAATTTCTCCCTCAGGAGCTGCAACTTCTGCCGCCGGGGCTGCTGGGGCTGCTTCGACAGCCGGTTCTTCAGCACTTGCTACGGGAGCCTCGGTTTCGCCGGGGGCGCTGGCGTCTTCAGATGCTACGCTCACATCGGCAGCTTCGGTTCCACTGGAAACCTCAGCCTCTGCCGGGGCTTCGCTCACCGCTTCTTCAACCACTACCGGGGCCGGGGGAGGCTCAACCACCGGTTTTGGCGCTTCCGTTGCTACTACCATCGACCGCAGGACTTGCTCGTCCAAACGCAAAAACGTCTCGAGTTCCTGATTGAACGGGGTTTCAGCGCTGAAGCGAGTGAGGTGATAATTCCCTTCTTGAAAGCGGTAGGGACCCTTTCGAATCGCGTAGGCCAACCGGCGGGTTCCCCAGTTCTCCTCGTGAGTAATTTCTGCTTCCCGATTATTGATGAATCCTTTGATACGGGACCAAGTGTCCGCTGCCTGGTCCTGGTTCAACATTGGGCTGAGTACTACTACTAGCTCGTAATGGCGCAAAGGTTGATCCTCTTTTTCCTAATAAACGATTGGAAAGATTATAGCATCGAGGGTGTTACCCCTCAACTAAAGGTCGATTCCCGGCACCGGATAGCTCGAAGCAAACTCCCTGACTTCACCGGCCACCGCACGTAAAGCGTCCTGGTCATCCATGGTCGCCAGGGTCCTGATGATCAACTGGGCAACGCGCTTGACCGCGGCTTCGTCAAAACCACGACTGGTGATTGCCGGTGTGCCCAGCCTCAGCCCGCTGGTAACCATGGGAGGTTGGGTGTCGTAGGGGATGACGTTTTTGTTGGCTACTATGCCCACGCTTTCGAGCGCCGATTCCGCCTGCTGCCCGGTGATGTCCAGCGGCGTCACATCCACCAGGACGAGGTGGTTCTCGGTGCCGCCTGAGACGAGCCGTAAGCCGGCCTCTGACAACTCCTGGGCCAATGTCTGGCAGTTGTCGACCACCTGGGAAGCGTACCGGGCAAATTCTGGTCGCAGGGCCTCACCAAAGCACACCGCCTTGGCGGCGATGACGTGCATGAATGGTCCTCCCTGGGTGAAAGGGAAGACCCCAAAATCCGCCTTCCGGGCCAGGTCTTCCTGGCACAAAATAAGGCCGCCCCTGGGACCCCGCAGGCTCTTTTGGGTTGTGGATGTAACCACGTGGGCGTATGGCAGCGGGGAAGGGTGGACGCCGCCGGCAACCAGTCCGGAAATATGGGCCATGTCAACCATCAGGGTCGCGTCCACCTGATCGGCGATTGCCCGGAACCGGGGGAAGTCCAAGATCCGGGAATAGGAGCTACACCCGGCCACTATTACCTTGGGACGGTGTTCCAGGGCCAACCGTTCAACTTCATCGTAGTCGATTGCCTCGGAATCCCGGTCGACGCCGTAGGGCACGAATTTGTAGAGTTTGCCGGAAAAATTGACGTTGGAACCGTGAGTGAGATGGCCTCCGTGGTCCAGACGCATCCCCATAATGGTGTCCCCTGGTTCCAGCAGAGCGAAATACGCCGCCATGTTGGCCTGGGCTCCGCTATGGGGCTGGACGTTGACGTGCTCGGCGTCAAAGAGCTCTTTGGCTCGTTGGATAGCGAGGTCTTCCACCACGTCCACGTACTGGCACCCACCGTAGTAACGCTTACCGGGGTATCCCTCGGCGTACTTGTTGTTCATAACGCCGGACTGGGCTTCCAGCACGGCCTGGCTGGCATAATTCTCGGACGCAATGAGGACTATGCTTTCACGCTGGCGCCGGTCTTCACCGGCCAGCGCTTTGGCAACTTCTGGGTCTTGGTCAGCTACCCGGGACATAGCGTCCCCCTTCTTAATTTCAGGTCCAGCCAGGCCCATAACAGTTTGCAACGTCCTATAAGGCGGCAAATTAACCGCGGCAAAAGCAACGGGTGAGGCAGGGAGCCTAAGTTTACCGCCAGCCCATAAGGGTGTCAACGAGACTGCGTCCGTCTCCGATGGCGGGGCACCGTGACCTGATGGGTACACTTCCAACCTGGATATGAGTCCCGCTTGAGTTCCGTTTAAGTTCCGGAGCAGTCCCTCCGTAATGACCATAAACAACCATGTGATACACCAATCGGGGGGTCCGGCGAATGAAGTTGGCCGCGCCGCGCCGTTGCGCCTGGCTTGACCTTGTTGTAAATTGGGCTGCGGACAATTTCCTGGGTAGATTGCCGCGGCAACCAACGATGTGCAGATGATGTGCAGATGTCGACTGAAGAACACATAAAGCAATTGCTCTCGCCTAGCCGCATCGAAAAGACGGATCCCTTTGTGGTCTTGAACTTTTGCCCCATCAACGTACACGACACGGTGGCGGACATTGGTTGCGGTCCGGGATTTTTCACAATTCCCCTGGCCAAATTCCTGGTTAGCGGGCAGCTGTACGCCCTGGACCTTGACCAAGAGATGGCGGCAGCCTGCCGCCGCCGAGTCGCTGAGTCCCGAATGGGCAACGTTGAGGTCATGGAATGTGAAGCCTTCGAATTCCCCCTGGACCCCGCTTCCCTGGACGGGGCATTCTTAGCCTTTGTGACCCACCAAAGTCCTGACCCGGTGCGGTTTCTGGCAGCAGTGCGAAGTTTGCTTCAACCCCGAGGATGGTGCACGGTGCTGGAGTGGCGCCGGAAGGAAACAGGAGAAGGAGCGCCTCCGGAGCACAGATTGTACCCGGCACAGCTTCGGGACCTGGCGACGCGGGCGGGCTTCAGGTACCGGGACGTGCGGAACCTCAACGACGAGCAGTACATGATGACCCTGCGGAACCCTTAAGCGGCTTTCCACCAGTAGTCCTACCAAAGACCCTCCCTCCGATCACCTGAGTTGTCATTAGCGTGACAACAGCCTCTACGCGCCCGTACCCTAGTTCACCCTTGGGGAGACCGTTTGCACAACAATCATTCAGTCTCCTTGGGAAGGCGGAAACCGCGGATACGAGAGCGCAATAATTGAATCACTGCCATGATTGGCCTGCCCTGGGCGGCAACCTTGGATTAATGTAGGCTCACAAACTCCCTCGAATCTGAGCAGTTATCTGCACCGGAACGAGGTTACACGGCATCGAAACCCCGCGGCGGCGGATGCCGGCAAGAGTTGCGACGGCAATCCCGTTGGACTTAACCTCAACCGGCGGTTGGCGCAGCACCGGCATTTGGCTGCTCGATGCAACCGGCTGCCATTCCGTGGCGGGCGCTTCCGAAATCAATGCTTGGTATTCTTAACGCCTCGATGATGCAGGTTTAGGTGACTCCTTCGATACGGCAGAAGCGCTTCATGTTGCTGGCGACGGCAGCGACAGTGGTTGCTACGCTGGTTGTACTGTACCTGTTGGGCAGCCTCCTTCTGCCAATTGGCCTCAGTGCAATCATCGCCTACATGCTTTTGCCGGTGGTCCATTTATTGGAACGGGCCATGCCATGGCGACGGCGTCATCCACTGCTGAGTCGTCTCACGGCCATCGTAATCATATTCATTGCAGGCGCGGGAGTCGTAGCCGGGGTACTGTTATCGGTCGTTCCTCCGACCATCCGCCAGGCTGGTTTGTTCGTCGAACAATTTCCCCGGTTTTTCAGTGATGCCAGGGTCACTCTGGAAAGTTGGCTGGCTATATATTCCGACCGGATTCCGGTGGAACTAAGACATGACATCGAGAAATTGCTTGCCGATGTTGGCAGCGTTTTGGCGGACGCAGTTTGGCATGGAACTCTACGGACACTTAACCGTATTTCCGGTTCCCTGAGTCTGATCATAGGATTTGCGACCCTTCCGATGCTGGTCTATTACCTTATGAGAGACTCCGGATCGATTAATTCGGCAGTCCGTTCCCCGTTCCCCGTCTCGATGCAACCGTACGTGCAGAACGTGCTGGACATTGTGGGCCGCACAGTGGGCGCGTACCTCCGTGGACAACTCACTCTGGCATTGGTGGTCGGGGCCATAGTTGGGGTAGGGTTGTTGCTCCTGGGCGTACCCTTCGCGTTTTTCCTGGGCATAGTTGCCGCGTTAACCGAACTGGTCCCCATCATCGGCCCCTGGATCGGGGGAGCCGTGGGAGTCCTGGTAACGCTGGCTACGGTACCGGATAAAGCGCCCTGGGTGATCTTGCTTTACTTGGTCATCCAACTTGCGGAGAACGCCGTTCTAGTCCCACGAATCCAGGGGAATGCGCTGAAGCTGCATCCCATCGCAGTGATAATGATCGTGGTGATTTCCGGCCATTACTTTGGGATTTGGGGAATCATCCTTGGCCCGCCCCTGGTGGCGATGGGCAAAGACATGGTGGTGTACTTCTTCCAACAGTGGAGTCTACCGGAAGAACAGCAAGGGGGCATACCGCAACCGGAGGAGTCGGGAGAGGGTTAACAGCCCTCGAAACCAACGACTACGGCAGGTATGGTGTCGCAACCGGGCCCGCCCAGGTTCAAGGCATCGGCAGGAGCGGCAGCACGACGTGGGATGGGTGGTCAGAGTCATGGTAAACGCTGTTTTCAGCGACTACTTTTACCGTCGACCATGCCGGGTTTTCCCCGGTGTTGCCATTTACGTCGAACCGGGGGAAGTTGCTGGAGGATAGGTCCAGCCGTATCCGGTGCCCCGCAGCAAACAGGTTGCCCGTGGGAAAAAGCTCAATGGTCAGCGGATAAACCCGGCCCGGTTCCAGAAGCGAGGGAGTTTCCCAGGAATCCCGGAACTTGGCCCGGCGGATACCATCGGTGATATTCAATGCGTAGCCCTCTGGGTAGTCCGACGAGGGCGGGTAAACATCCACCAACTTAGCGGTGAAGTCGGTGTCGGGCGCGGTGGATTCCACCCACAGGTTCACGGCTATCGGCCCCGTGACCTCAGTCCCTTGAGCCAGCGACTCGGTTTGGAACACCAGCACGTCGAGCCGCGACCCCAGGGGCAGATAGGGCTCGCTGCAGCCGTAGAAGCCGGGGCCCTCCTGCTGGTGAAATCCCCCCGGGAACATTATGGGCTCGCCCGACGATATGTTGCCTCCGATGGTGGGCGTCGGGTTGTCAGGGTCGAACCGGTAGCGGCTCGGAGGGTTTTCGCCGGTTGACACCTGAGGAGGCTCGGCAGCCAGGATGCCGCCCGGATGCAGGTAGAAGGCGGTTGGCAATGACCGGGCCAAGGGCCACTCCTGCTCCACCCGCCACGCGCCCCCGTGGTCCAGACGCCCCTGGGGATTGCGTCGTCCCGTGCCGCCGCCCATGACGAAAATGCGGACGGAAGACCCGGTGTCCCAGTTGGTCTCCAAACCCTTGAGCCACCGGTCGAAGAAGGACAGGCGCAGGTGGTTGTAATCGCCGGCCAGGTTGCCCTCGATGATTGACTGGGGTCCGAGGTCGACGTCTCCGGCATAAGTGACCCCGTGACCGCCATGAGTCCAGGGCCCCATAATCAAGTATGCCGGGGCCTGCCGGCCTCCTTTCGACAACTCAATAAAATTGTCGGTGGTGCTGCGGGCGTAAGGGTCATACCAGGCCCCCATATGCACCTGGGGAACATCCGTAAATTCGGCCAGGTGCGCGCTGACCGAAAGGCCCACCTGCCGCCAATACTCACCGTTGGCCTCGTTGCTCCACAGTTCAAGCAGATAGCTCTCGTAGTCCGGCGCCCATTGCAAAGGCCCGTGGCCCCGCTTCCATGGCATACGCTTGAACCAGGCGAAAATGTCCTGGCGGTCCATCGCCTGGAAGCCGAATTGGGCATGCTCCGACGGGGACACCTGCGACGGGGACACCTGCGACGGGGACGCCTGCGACGGGGACGCCTGGCCGGCGGCTGTCTTGAGAGACTCCAGGGCCTCTCGAAACGCCCAGGTTGCCTGCCGCAACTCGAAGGCTCCCCCATTGCGGCATCCGGACAGGAAGGCGTCGGAGAAACCGCCGCATTCCAGCCACATGCAACCCAGGTGGGGATGGTTCAGGCAGGCCAACGCCGCCTGCGCGTGGGCGGCATAAGACAACCCGTAGGTACCCACCTTGCCAAGGCTCAATGGCTGCCGCGCCAACCACTCTACCGTGTCATACCCGTCGGCGCCGTCGCTCACGTACTTGGTGAAGCTGCCCGGCGAGGCGTGGGTTCCGCGGCAGTCCTGAACAGCAACGACATATCCGCGCGAGGCGAAAAAGTCCGCTTCCAGGACGCGGGCCTCGGCTGATTTGTCGTAAGGAGTCCGCTGCAGCAGCACCGGAAAAGGCCCATCCAGGGGTGTTCCGTCTGTCGCCGGCCGGTGAAGGTCCGTGGCCAACGCTGCCCCGTCCCGCATGGGAACAAACACATCCCGTTCAATTTGAACCTGGTAGATTGAGCCGGTGGAGAGTTCTTCTGAAGGCATGGATTATTTGCTCCGGGGACCGTGATGGCAAAGCCATATCAGGTTGAGATTCTACGTAGCCGGTCGGCGTACCGCAAGCCGGGGCCTCTCAATTATTCCCCGCTGCCGCCGGCTGAACCCGGCGACCAAAAAGCCTGCTTGAGGTGAAAGGGATTGACTGGACACCCTTGGGGCCGGTGGAAGCGGCCTAGCGGCCGGAGGGTCAGCCCACGGCCGGGCCGGTAGACCGAGAACAGGAACTGCCAGGTGGAACATCGAAAAATAACCGTCCCGGCACCAGCGACGGGTCCTAATCTGCTCGGCCAGGGTGGGCTCGGGCGGAGCCGAAGGCAATCCTGACTGACGAGGCCATTCATGTGTGATATTCTCTGGCCCGGTAAATCAGAATTGCAAATTCCCGGCGCTAAGCTGCCCGGTTTGTGCCCAAGATAACTTAAGTGGAGGCTGTGTCAGTGCGCGCATTGATAGCGGCAATTTCGATCATCGTTCTTGTCCTGTCGGTCGTTGCCTGCCAGGGGGAGGTTGGGCCTGTCGGGGAACAAGGTCCTCCCGGACCAGCGGGAGACAACGCCTCGCTGGATGAGGCCACGATTGCTTCTATCGTTGGGCAGATCCAAGAGCTGTCGAACATGAACCTGTCCGAGGCCCGGAAAGAGGACTCCGAGCGGCTGGACAATTTGATTGACCTCATCATCGAAAACACCCGGAACCAGACCTTCAAGGAGCGATTGAGCAGTCTGGACAGGGAAATTCACAAGGTTTTTGAAGCTGCCGCCGCCGCTCCCAACCAGGAAACGGCTCAAGCTTTTGAGTTGATGGAAGGCATCGTGGTGCTTTCCAGCATCATGGACGCCATTGCGGAGGCGAGGATCGCCGGGGATTCGGCGGCAAGGGCGTCCGCACCTCCCAAATGGGAGGCCGCCGAGTACACCAAGCACTTCGTCAAAACGGCAATCATCAAATACGACGCAGAAGGACTCGATGCCACCGTCGACTACTACAACACCAAGGAGAGCGTTGACGGCCAGTGGTACATGCTCATCTTCGATCAGGACGACATGATGCTGGCCCACGCCGCCAACCCCGACCTCGTTGGGCATCCCGCCTCTGTGGCCGTCGGGCCGAACAACTATCCCGCCGGCGAGGCAGTGGTAGCGGCAGCCGACGAGGACGGAGCCTGGTTCAGCTACAGTTCCATCAATCCCACTACCGGCGCCGCGGAATCTAAGCATTCCTGGATAGTCGAATATGAAGGCCTGACCTTTGGATCGGGCTGGTATGAGCGCGGGCCCAGAAAGTCCGATGCCCCCGCTTACACCAATGCTTTCGTCGGGCGGGCCATAAACTTGTATGACGCTGTCGGCCGCGAGGACACGGTTGCCTACTACAACACCGGGGAGAGCGTGGACGGCCAGTGGTACGTCTTCATCATTGACGGGGACGGCTACACCATAGGCCATCACAATCCGATGTTTCGAGGGCGGGACCCAAGCCTTCGCGTCGACGCTACGGGATATTTCTACGGCGACGAATTGCTGGGAGCCACCGAGTCGGGACGCTGGGTCGAATACGTGCTGCTGAATCCCGAAACGGGCGACAACCGGCAGAAGCACACCTGGGCGGTACGCCATGACGGGCTGATCTTCGCGTCGGGGTGGTACGAATAGCTGCCAACCGCCTTGCCGCCAGGCTGGTTTCAGGGTTTGGAAGTTAAGGGGGCCCTGACCACGACCGCCGCAGGTTGACACCTAAATCAACACGCAACTATAGTTGAGCCCACTCCGGAGTTGAGCGCAAGCTGGAGAGATCAACCTGGGCCCGCGGGGTAATGGTTTGGCGGAAGAATACGACGTTTTGATTGTTGGCGGCGGGCTGGCAGGCATGACCGCCGGAATATACGCCGCCCGGTATGGCATGCGCACCGCCATCGTCGAGCGGCTGATGGGCGGCGCCCAGATTATCAACATCGAAAACATTGAAAACTATCCAGGCTTCCCCCAGGGAATCTCCGGAGCGGAACTGGGACCAGCGGTCCAGGAACAGGCTCTGGACGCCGGGGTGGAGTTCATTATGGCCGAGGCAACGGCGGTGACTCAGCGGGACGACCGGCTGGTGATTGCCAGCGACGCGGGGGAACACGAGGCCAAGGCCGTAATCGTGGCCGCCGGATCAAATCTGCGACAACTTGGGATCCCTGGGGAAGAAGAATTGTTCGGGCGCGGCGTTTCCCACTGCGCCACCTGCGACGGTCCGCTGTACATGGGACAGGTGGTTGGGGTAGTCGGCGGTGGTGATTCGGCGGTCGACGAGGCTTTGACCCTGTCGGAATACGCCGAACGTGTGATTTTGTTGGTGCGCGGCGACAAATTTCGCGCCCAAAAGGTTTTGCAGGACCGGCTAGAGGCCAACCCCAAAATCGAGGTGGTGTGGAACACCGTTGTGGAGAGGGTCGTGGGTGAGGACACCGTGTCGGCCGTCGCGGTGCGAAACTCGTTGACCGATACAGAGAACCAGGTTGAGCTATCGGGACTGTTCGTTTACGTGGGATTGGAGCCGGGGTCGAAACTTGTGAGCAACCTGGTGGACCTGGACAACGCCGGCCATATTCCAGTAGACATCTCCATGAAAACCAAAATTGCCGGGCTCTACGCGGTGGGCGACATCCGCCAACACTCATCCTCACAGCTCATTTCCGCCGCGGGCGACGGCGCCACCGCCGCCATAGCTGCCCACAACTACGTCAAGATGCTGGGCCAAGAATAGGCATCTTCGCGTCCCGCGGGTCCCGGTATAAAGCCGGGCGACGGCAGGACTTTTTCGAGTTTGGCAAAGGGAGGGATTATGGACTTGGTTGAGGAACAGTTGGTCAACAGCAAGGTTATAGCCGTCGTGGGCCTGTCCAACGACCCGGACCGCATAAGTTACCGTGTTTCCGAGTACATGCAGAGCCAGGGGTACCGAATCATCCCGGTCAACCCGATGATCGAGGAATCCCTCGGGGAAAAAGCCTACCCGGACCTGCGGTCGGTGCCGGTGCCCATCGACATGGTGGACGTTTTCCGGCGTTCGGAACTGGTGCCCCCGGTGGTTGACGAGGCTATTGAGGTGGGCGTCAAGTACATCTGGATGCAGGACGGCGTCATCAACCCGGAGGCTGCCGCCAAAGCAGAGGCCGCCGGAATCCCCGTGGTTATGGACGATTGAACCCTCCGAGTGCATCGCCGCCGGTTCGGCGGCTCACAATCCTCAAACAACCCGGGTTAACCCCGTACACGACGCGGTGACGGCGGGGAATTGCAGTAACCTCAAAGGCGGGCTTGACCCAGGGGGGGAACACCCCGGTGATTGACACCGGGGCCGCCGTCTCTTAGCATCGCATTACCGCCCCATGATTAATTCTGCACAAACCTGCTATCAGGTTTGATATATCCAATGCACCGCCGGGGCCGGGACGATTCGGGCCAATGGTCCAACGTGAGGGAGGTGTGTGAGAAGTGACTACTCAAGAAGAGCTTTCGGTACGGCTGAGGAAACTGGGGATTCGGCTTACGCCCCAGAGATTGGCCATTGCCGAAGTCGTGGTTAACTCCGGAGACCATCCTTCGGTCAAAGAAGTTTTCGAACGGGTGAAGGCGTTCTTCCCCTACGTGACGCTGGCTACCGTCTACTCCACCTTGGATGTCCTGGAGCGGGCAGCTATCGTCCGGCAGCTTCCCTTCCAGCACCAGTCCCGTTATGACGCCAACCTATCACCCCACGCCAACCTGGTGTGCATCAGCTGCGGAAGCATAGTCGACGCTGACGTTGGTCAGAGCATGGTGGCCGAACTGCAGCAGATTCTGGAAACCGAGTCGGAATTTGAGGTCGCCGCCAACAGGGTGGACTTCTATGGTTGGTGTTCCTCCTGCTCCAGGGCAGGCGCGGTCAGGGTTCCCAATTCGAGCGAATAACCCGACCCCAGGGTTTCCAACTGGAAGCCCGACGGTCTCCGGATAGTACCAGGCAGCCTCCACACGCACGCCTTCGGGAAGTCCGGCTACTCGCACGTCACGAAACGCTAGTCCCCCCGGTATCCGCGGCTGCTCTGGTTCGCCTCCAGGTACTGGCGGATCATCAACGCCGCAGCGGCGCCTTCCCCCACCGCAGTAGCCACCTGCTTGGTGCTACCCTTCCGGGCGTCTCCGGCGGCGAACACCCCAGGGATGTTGGTTTCTAGGGTCGGCCCGGTCTGGATAAACCCCCATTGGTCCAACTCCACCGAGTCCTCGATGAAACCGGTGTTGGGGGTCAGGCCGATGAAGACGAAAACCGCTGCCGAGGCCAGTTCTTCGTTAGCTCCTGATTTGAGGTCTTCGACTACCACCGAACTCAGGTGTCCATCCCCCTTGAACTCCACGACGCTGGTGTTCAGTCGCACTTCCATCTGGGGATGGCCGTCCGCCTTGTCCCGGAGTATCTGGCTGGCCCCCAGCCGATCATTTCTTTCCAGCAGGGTCACTTTATTGGCGAATTTGGTCAGGAACAGGCCCTCTTCAACGCCGCTGTTCCCGCCGCCTACCACCAGCATGTCCTGCCCTTTGTAGAAGGGGCCATCGCAAGTGGCGCAGAAGTGAATGCCCGCGCCGATGAAATCCTCCTCTCCAGGCACGTTCAGACGGCGGTAGGTGGTTCCGGGGGATAGCAGCACTGCGTTGGCGTGGTAATCGTCGCCGGTTTCGGTGGTCACCAGCTTACGGTCGCCCTGGTTTTCGATTCTGGCGACGGCCTGGGCCGGCAGAATCTCAACGCCGAAGCCCTCCGCCTGGAGCCGCATTTGATCGGCCAACTGGCCTCCACCGATCCCGTCTGGAAAGCCCGGGTAGTTCTCGATGCGTTCGGTTGTACCCGCCTGACCGCCGACCCCACTGCGCTCGATGATGAGGGTTTCAATGCCCTCCCTTTCGGCGTATATGGCGGCGGTCAACCCCGCCGGGCCACCACCGACGACAATAAGGTCATAGAACTCCCGCTCGGCCCGGGGACTGATTCCCAGTTTGGCGGCCAATTCGGCGTTGGTAGGCTCCACCAGCGTGGAGCCGTCCCGGAACACGATGGTTGGGATAATGTGCTTCCCGTTGTTGACCTGTTGAACGTAAGACCGCCCGGCTTCGTCCTGGTCGATATCCACCCAGTCATAAGCGACGCGCTGGTCCGCCAGGAATTGCTTGGAGCGCCGGCAATCCGGGCACCAGGGCGCTCCATAAACGGTGATTTCGGCATCGGGCATTGGTTATCTCCCAAGTATGACTTAGCCGCGTTTCAACGGCATTGCTGGCGACTCCGGTCGGGGTTGTGTCGCTGGCTTAAAGGTTGTCGATGTCCACCGGCGCAAGGTCATCCGCGGGCGAGAAGCCAAAAACCTTGGAATAGAAATAGAACTCTGCATCCAGGACCCGCTTGACGTTGGCCGCCTGACGAAAGCCGTGCTGCTCCCCCTCGAACGGCAGGTAAGCCGTGGGAATTCCTTTGGCTTTTACCGCCAGATACATGACCTCGGCCTGCTCGGGAGGCACTATTTCATCTTCAAGTCCCTGGAACAGGACCAGCGGGCAGGACATGCGGTCCACGTGGTTGATCGGTGAGCGCTCCCGGTAAAGTTCCTGCTCCTGCGGATAAGGACCGATCAAGCTGTCCAAGTAGCGGGACTCAAACTTGTGAGTATGCTTGGCCAATGTTTCCAGGTCGCTCACGCCGTAGCTGCTGGCTCCGGCACGGAAAACATCTCGAAAGGTGAGGGCGGCCAGGGTGGTAAATCCACCGGCGCTTCCCCCGTCAATGACCAACCGGTCACCGTCCGCCCGTCCGGTGGCGACCAGGAATTGGGCGGCGTTTACGCAATCGTCCACGTCGACTATCCCCCAGCGGCCGCGCAGCCGCTCCCGGTACTCGCGGCCATAGCCCGTGCTGCCGCCGTAGTTTACGTCAACTACGGCGAAACCCCGGCTCGTCCAATATTGAATCACGAGGTCGAGCGAGGCTCCAGCTGCGCCCGCCGGCCCGCCGTGACTCTTGACCAACAGCGGAGGCAACTCCCCCGGGATGGGGGCGAAATCCCCGTTCTTTGGTGGATAGTACAAGGCGTGGGCGGTTGCGCCGTTCTCTGTTGGGAACTCTATTGGTTCCGGCGTCGAAAGATATGCCGGGTCAACGGCGTTGGATGTCGACCTGCGCAACACACTGGTCGTCCCGGATCCCAAGTCGACCCGCACTATCGAGTACGGTTCGCTGGGAGACCCTGCCACCATTACAGCCTGGGTGGAATCCACGGCCAGGTCGCCGCGGTACATCTCGGTATAGTGAGCGGGCCAGGGTTCAACGCTCTTGGGATCGGCGTCGTTCTTGGGGTCCGAGTCGATAACTGCCTGGCGCCAAACGCCGCCCTGGGTGTAGCTGCAAATGATGCGCCGGTCGGATTGAAAACCGTAAGTGGCTGTGCCGAACATCCACTGCGGCCTGGCGAACTCGGCGGCCATAGGGGCTACCGGCTCAATTTCGCCGTTACGCAGGGCATAAAGATTCCACCAATTGGTGCGGTCGGATACGAAGTACAGCACGCCGTCGGGGGACCACTGGGGTTGAAATATTGACTCGCTATCCACTCCGGCCACCGGGACAGGAGTTTCCAGTGAGCCGTCCGGCCGGAATCGGGCCGACCAAAGCAGGGAGCCATCCCAGGGCATGTTGGGGTGGTCCCAACTTAACCAGGCCAGGGCAGAACCGTCGGGGCTCAGGCACGGCGAGGAGCAAAAATCGGTACCGGAGAACAGGGTAATGGGCTCTCGCCTGCCGTCCAAATCCAAGCTGACCAGGGAATTTACGGCCTCCCGGTCCGGGGCGGTATGGTCTTCCAGTACACAGAGCAGGCGCTTGCGGGCTCGGTCGACACACAGGTCGGCGTAGCGCATTTCCCCAGCGGCGGTAATCGGCTCCGGCGCCTGTCCACCTCGAAGCCGGTTGACCCTCTGGTCTAGGAAATTACAAAAGTAAGCCACCCCGTCCGCCACCGTAACTGCTCCGCCTCCGTACTCGTGGACCCTGGTGCGGACATTAAAAGGCGGAGGCGTGACATCGGAGATTTCGCCGTCGGGTCCATGGCGGACCAGGACGTTGCGCCCACCTTCCGCAGGGCGGGATTCCACCCAATAAATGTCCTCTCCATCCAGAATGACCTGCCCAAGGCCGATGGCTCCAGAAACGATCATGTCTGAGGTTATTGGCGACTTCCAAGAGCCGTATGGGCTAGCGTTCGGCATGGCGGTTTCTACACCCGGAGTTTATTACCTGGAGTTTGTTGATGATTGGTAAAGCGACCGGAAGGCCCAGCGTGCTTGCGCAGTTAAAGGGCACAACAGTTACGTTAGTCTTGGGGCGACAGTGGTGTCAAACTGTGGGCCGAGTCGTAACCATGTAGGTTGGGGACGGGGGATACGCTTTTGGAAAAGCTGCGCAAAACTTTTTTAGTGGGTATCGGGCGGAAGGAGTGGCTGACCCCAAACGATTTTCGGAACGATAGGGCGTATAATTTGGTAGGTATAACTTAAAACTTGTTGGATTGAAATCGGCGACACGGGATAAGGGGGTTTGAGTTGGAATTCGTGGGGAGCATCGAGCGGTTTTTCGCGGAGCTATACCCCCATCGATGGCCAATTCTGATTCTGGTGTTCCTGGCTCTAACCGGCGCAGCGGGCCTGGGCTACTGGCGGGGGTGGCATCAGGTTCTGTGGCGCCACCGGGTGGGGTTGGCTATAGTCGGCACTCCGGGTCTGGCAGCGGCCGTTGCCATCGGCCTCTGGCTGGGGTTGCCCCTGTTTACCAGCACCACGGTAAATGAGGAATTTCCATTTGCCGAGACTGCCCTCGTACCGCAGAGCATGACCATGGCTGACGTGGAAATGATCATGGAAGGCATGGCCAGGATGGACCAACCGGTGCAAGAGCCAATGCCCAACTCCATGACAGATTACCTGTCGGATGTCATGCCTGAGTCCATGATGAAGTCCATGGTTGCTGCAACACAGGCAGCAATTACCACGCCGGAAGCGAATGCCACACCGGCAGCAACCGGCGGCGGGGAAGTCGCTCCAACCGCGGCGGCCGCGACAAGCGTGCCGGCCGGGCCGGTGGCCCTCAAGTCCGGCTCCTTCCGAGACGCCGACAGTTTTCACAGGGGGAGCGGGCTGGCGACGATTTACCAGACGCCCGATGGGGCCCACCTGCTGCGGTTGGAGGATTTTCAGACCACCAACGGGCCGGAGCTTCACGTGCTCCTCAGTCAGAGCCCCGACCCACAATCATCGGCAGAGGTGAAGTCACCGGGCTACCTGGACCTGGGCAAGCTCAAGGGGAATATTGGGAATCAGAACTATCCGATCCCAAGCGGGACCGATGTGGGGGCCCAAATGAGCGTGGTGATTTACTGCAAGCCGTTCAGCGTAGTGTTCAGCGTAGCACCTCTATCTGGCAGCTAGAACCGGGCGCCTAGAATCGGACGGCTAGGCAGGCGTGGCCAGACAGGTCGAGGAGGTCCAAAATCCCGACCAGGCCGTTGTGAATCCGGCGGTGAGCCACGATCAATGGTCGGGATTCAGTTTGCAGGGCCGTTTGATTGTCTACTGACATTCCTTGCACCTGGGTAATCCAGTGCCCCGCCATTACTATCGCAACGGGAATCCAGGGACTTCGCGTGCGGAGCCAGGATCGCCCACCCGGACGGCCGTTGCCCCCTGGCCATTCCTTCGCTCTTGCACGTGGTTGAATGACGAAAAGGGCTCTGGATTCCCGCTGCGGCGAGAATGACAGGGGGAAATTGAATGCCTGTGATTCAGGATGGGTCCGGCGGAAATGCGCCGGTGGAATAGTCGGGGCCGCTACTCGGGTGTGACCAGGGATTCGGGTTCTTCCCCGGCCAACACTCTGACGATGTTGTAGTAGGCAAAATCGGCGGCCCGTTGGGTTGATTCTTCGCCCGGTCCCGCCATGTGCGGCGTAATCACCGCGTTGTCCAGATCGAAAAGCGGGTTGTCCTGAGGGGTAGGCTCAACTTCCAGCACGTCCAAGCCTGCTGCGGCGATGGCGCCCGAGGTCAAGGCCCGGTGCAGGGCAGCCTCGTCTACGACCGGGCCACGGCAGCAGTTGACCAGGAAGGCGGTTGGTTTCATCAGTCCGAATTCCCGGTCGGACATCATCCCCCGGGTCCGGCGGGTGAGCGGCACGTGCAGGGTCACGATATCCGATTCCATCAACAGCTCATCGAATCCCACCGGTTCCGCGTTCAAGTCCTGCCGCACGTCATCATCGATTTCAATAACGTCGTGGTATATCGTCCTGGTGTCAAAACCCTTCAGCCGCTTGGCAACCTGTTTGCCGATGCGGCCCAAGCCAACAATTCCGATGGTCTTGTTGGTAATCTCCAGGATCCGGTACTGGTCCAATTGCGACTTCCACTGGCGTTGGTTCATGGTGACTTCGTACTGGCGCCACAGCCTGGTGCTGAGGCTGATCATCATAGCGATGGTGTGCTCGGACACCGCAATGGCGTTGGCGCCGCCGTTGTTGGCCACGGGGACGCCCATTTCCAGGATGGTAGGGAGGTCCAAGCGGTCGTAGCCGGCGCTGAGGGTTTGAATCAGCTTCAGGTTGGAACACTGGCGCAACACGTCGTTGGACACGTCGCTGGAGATGATTGCGTCGACGTCCCCGCACAGGGCGGCCTTTTCGCCGTCGGGCAGGCTTGGGTCAACCAGGACCAGCTCAATTCCGTCCGGGGCCCGCTCCGCCATGAACTCGGCTCGGCTCCCGGCGGGGCTAAAGAATGCTACTTTCGCTGGCATAAGACCAGCCTCCTCTTGGGAGATTGGGGAATCGATTGACGAGTACGGAGTAACTCCGGAATCAGGCCACCGGCGGGTTGCTCCGGTACCAGTCAATAATCTCGGATCCGGTGGCGACCCAGACACCATCACGGTGGCTTATATAGTTGAGGGCCTCGTCCAAACCGCGGATGCGGAAGGCCTGGCCGATCAGGAATGGGTGCAGATTGAGCACCAGCAGCCGCCCGTTCCGGCCCCCTTCCTGATAGAGCACATCGAAGGCGTCCTTGATGATTTGAACGTAGCGGGTCATACCAAGGTTGCGGTCAACCAGGGCGCTGACGTCGTCCAGGGGCATATTTACCGGCAGGGCGTACAACTCACCCTGGGGCGTTTTCATCGGGAATGGTTGGTCATCATTGGTCCAATCGCAAACATAGCGGATTCCGGCTTCACCCAGCAGTTGCGGGGTGCGGGCCGACTCGCCGAATTCGGGGCCAAGCCAACCCATTGGAGTGACGCCGGTGGTCCGGTTCAAGGACGTGAGGCAGGTCTGGATGTAGTCCCGCTCCTCCTGCTCCGACATCCGGCCGGTGATCATGCGGCTCAGGGATATGCCGTGGCCGATGATTTCATCGCCCCGGTCAACGTGATGCTTGACCAACCAGGGGTAGTTTTCGGCCGTCAGGGTGTCCATGGCCACCGTGGGCTTGATGCCATGCTTGTCCAGAACGTCCAAGACCCGGAAGATTCCCACCCGGTGCCCGTACTCCCGGCCCGACCAGGCGGTGATGTCGGGATACGACCCCGGGCCGCTGGCCAGGGTGGGTGAGCGATAGCCGTCCTCCGGCTGGGCCCATTCCATCTGCTCCAGGTTGACTATTACGCACACAGCGATGCGGGCGTCGTTGGGCCATTTGAGGATGGCGCGGCTCTCATTCAGCGGGTTCCAATCGTAATGGTCATGGTCCATCCCGTAACGAAGCTGGGGCAGAATATGTTCGCGGTCCACGGGCATGAAGCAATCTCCTTATGGGGTCAGGCTTATGGGGCCAGGCCTATGGGGTCAGGTTTTGGGTGTAGGCAACTGCGTCGTCGTAGCAGTTGGCCATGTAATGCTCGGCTATCTCGTCAGTGGTGGCTTGCCACACGCCATCGTGGGACATTATGTAATCCAACACCCGGTCCATGTGCTTGATACGGTGGGGCCGGCCGGTCATCAGGGGGTGGTACGCAATACAGAGGGTGCGACCGTTCTCGGCACCCTCTTCGTAAAGCTGGTCGAACTGGGCCTTCACAATATCTGCGTGGTAATCGGACTCATAAGACAACCTGAGCAACCTGGCGTCGTTCAACTCCGCGGTGTACGGCACGCACAGAAGCTTGCCGGACCTCACCTTGACGGGAACGGGCTGGTCGTCGAATTTCCAGTCAGTCTGGTACATAAACCCCGTTTCGGCCAGCAGGTCCGGCGTCCGGTCGGTGTTAGAGGCAGCCGGGCCGGATTGACCCTTGAACTCCATTCCCGTTAGCCGTTTGAAATTCTCACGGCAGGCAAGGAGGAACTCTTTTTCCTGCTCCTCAGAATAGGTCGTAACGTAACGGGTGTTGTAGAAGCCGTGGTTCACGAAAATCCAGTCCCGCTTCAGCATGGCCTCGGCGATCTGCGGGAAATGCTCCAAGACGCCCACGCTCAGGGTGGTTGAACACTTGATGTTGTACTTGTCCAAGACCTCCATCAAGCGCCAGACGCCGACCCGGTTGCCATACTCATGCAGGGAGTAATTCTGCACGTCCGGATGGGGTGTTCGCGGCCAGGGGTTGCGTTGGCCGTCGAGCGCCGGCATGTACTCGTAATGCTCGATGTTAGGCGCAACCCAAAATGCCACGCGGGCGTTGTTGGGCCACTTGACTTTTGGACGGTCGATAATTGGGCTGTAATCTATTCGATCCGGAGCCAGAGCCATGGTCTCCAACCTCCTCTATCGTCTATTCGTTTATAGCCTATTCGTGGGAACACGGGGAACGAACCGCGGTCGAGAACCGATCCCAGCTAAGTCACCTCACGCGGCGGCGAATATCCCGGCCTGGACACCTGTGAGCTAGAAATGGACCGGGCGGCTATCGAACTCCGGCCCGCCCGACTAAAACCAAAAAGTCCAGGGTAGGCCAATCGCCGAGCGCCGCCGGCCTATTGCGTCAGTAGGACCGCCAGGGCCTGGTTTCCGCCGAGTCGCTGTCCTCAGGATCGGTAAGCACGTCGATAATGGCGGGTTTGCCGGAAGCCAGGGCGGCCGCAATGGCAGAGCCAATGTCCCCCGGATTTTCCACCCTGATGCCAAAGCAATCGTAGGCCTGGGCGATTTTACTGAAGTCCTGGGGGCTGAAGTTCACCGCTTCCGGCGGAATCTCGCCGGCATAGGACAGGTAGCCGCGGCGTTCCATGCCGAGGGTGTGGTTGTTGACCACCACGCACACCACGGGCAACTTCATTCGCATGGCGGTTTCCAATTCCATGATGTTGTAGCCATAGGCGCCGTCCCCGGAGATGCTGATCACCTTCTTGTCGGGAGCGGCCATCTGGGCGCCAAGGGCCATCGGGAATGCCGAACCCAGCGCGGCATAACCCCGGGGATACAACGCCTGGTGTTCGGGTTTCAAGTCCAGGTAGGCGGGCGCCCAATAGGAACTGCTCCCGGCGTCCACCACGACGATCGTGTCGTCATCCAGGATCTTTTGAATCTCCCGGAACAGCCTCGGGGTTTTAATCGGAGTTGCGTTGGACTCCATTTGCGGAGCGAATTCGGCCCGCCACTCCTCGGTCATCGCCGCGATCTCCTGGGCCCGGGGGCTCTCCGCCGCCGCCTGCTGCCTCTCTACTCTGCCTTTCAGAGTCTCCAACAGGGCTTGCAATGCGAGCTTGGCGTCGCCGACAATGCCGACTTCAACGTCGCAGTTGCTGCCGATTTCTTCGGGGTCGGCGTCTATCTGCACCACCCTGGTTCCAGGCGTGGGCAGAGTCCAACCGTTGGTGGTGCGGGCGTCCATCCTGGTTCCCACCAGCAAAACGGTGTCCGAATCTTCGATAATTCGGTTGGCGATACGTCCGCGGTTACCGGCGTTGGGGCTGCCCAACACGTGAGCGCACAGGGGGTGAGTGGTGGGAAACGCGCCGTGGGCCATATGAGTCATGGCAACCGGCATGGCCATAAGCTCGGCCAGTTCCTGCAACTCAGAGGTCGCTCCGGAGAGGGTTACGCCGCCCCCGGCTATGATGGCGGGCTTGGAGGCCTCCAACAACACCTTGGCCGCCGCTTCCAGGGGGGCCGGTCCGGGCGCAGCCCGCAGGGCCGGGTGCATGGCCGGTTGGGACGGGGTTGGGATCTGGAAATCACCCTCCTCACCGAAGAGGTTGCCCGGAACGATAACCGCCACGGGTCCGGGGGCGCCGGTGGTGGCCACCCGGAGGGCGCGTCCGATCATATCGGGCAGGCTTTGGAGGACCTCGGCCTTGACCGCCCACTTGGTCACCTGCTGGAACAGGGCCAATTGGTCCAGGTAGGTGCCGCCGGGTCTCCAGGCACTGGTGGGCGCTGAATCACTGGAGATGACCAAGATAGCGTTTGAGGAAAGGTTGGCTTCATACATGCCCAGGGCTGCATGAGCGGAACCGGCCCCCGAAACCAGGCAGACGCCCGGCTTGCCGCTGATTTTGCTGTAGCCGGTGGCCATCATGGAACCAGCGGTTTCACTGCGGACCGTCATCATCTTGATGCCCGATTGGATCAGGGACATGGTCAGCGGGACCTCGGTGGTCACGGTCATTCCGAACACGCACTCCACCCCGTAGGCCGCCAGGGTTTTTCCGATAGCTTCTCCCCCGGTCATCCTTGGCATGGTTAAAATGCCTCCTATTTTTGCTCAGGTCTTAACGCTTGAAATTTGCGCCGTGGAAGGGACTCCGGTCCCTACATAAGCCCATAAACTGCCGTGAAACGGGCTTGCCGCGGACTTCAAAAATGGCCGAACGCAACAGTTCCGCGGCTATGCAATGCGGCGACGCGGCCCAAGTTATCACCTGCCCAAAACCCTGTCAAACCTACAAGACGCGCCGCGACGGGATTGCGGAAACAGGGGTTTTGGCCGGCTGACCGGGCGCTCAGAAAACCGTCCGCTGGGCAACTGGAGAATCTGCGGTAGGCTTAACATGATAAGATTTCGGGCATCGCCCAGGTTTGGGAGCCGAGATATGCCCGAGGTTAGAGAAGCAATGCTTCTCGTCGAGCGGGATGGTTGGAGAATCGCCCGGATGCGGGGCAGCCACCGGGTGTATAAACATCAGGAGAAGCCAGGCATAGTCGTCATTGCAGGCAATCCTGGAGTCGATTGGCCCCAGGGAACGTGGAACAATGTTCGGAAGCAAGCGGGCCCTAAATGAGGCGAGTCCACTATGAAGTATGCAGTCATCATTGAGAAGGGGCCAACCAGTTACGGAGCACAGGTCCCGGACCTGCCTGGGTGTGTGGCTGCCGCGGAAACCAGAGAGGAAGTGTGCACTCTCATCCGCGAGGCGATCGAACTCTACGTCGAGACGCTTAAAGAAGATGGCCTGACGGTCCCAGAACCGCAATCCTACGAATTGGTAGAAGTGGCCGACTAACCCCTACGGGTTGCCGTGTCGCGTTCATGGCGGACGGGATGCAAGTGTTCCGGATGCAGTGGTCGCAGCGCGCTTGGGCGGATCACCGCCTGGGCGGATCAGCCCGGAATTCACTGACCCTGGCGGACGATTCACTGTTGGGCAAAGCCGAAAATCCCCTTGTGAGCACGTTGAAGATCAGAGACCTGCCCGGCGGTGAACGCAGGGAAATCCGCGCCTGGTGCATGTACGACTGGGCGAATTCTGCATTTGCCACGTCGGGCGTTGCCGCCGTCTTGCCGGTCTACTTTGTTCTCCTGTTCAAGGATGCCGTGGGGGAGAGCGGGTCGTTCCTTGGCATTACGTTTACCGGAAGCTCGATGTGGAGCCTGGCGGTCGTAATGTCTACGGGGGTCGTCGCCCTTGGCAGTCCGATCCTGGGAGTGATTTCAGACCGTATTCCGATCAAGAAGGCGCTGCTTGGGATCTTTACTGTCCTTGGCGCCCTGTTCACGGTCCTAGTTTTTTTCTCTGCGTATACCCCCCAACCGTGGGTGTGGTTGTTTGTAGTGTTCACCCTAGCCAACCTTGGTTTTGCGGGGTGCCTGGTCTTCTACAACTCCTTCCTGCCACACCTGGGTCCCAGGCATCTGCTGGACGCCATCAGCAGCAGGGGGTTTGCGTTTGGCTACGCGGGAGGCGGACTGGTCCTGCTGGTGCACCTGGCGTTGATTCTACCAACGCAGAATTCGGACATCGCGGATTTGGTCACCAGGGCCGCAATTGCCTCGATAGGCGTGTGGTGGCTTGGGTGGAGTATATGGACCCTGCGGGTATTGCCGGAGCCGCCGGTACACCCGGTCGACGGCCGCCTGACGGTTGCGGGAACATTGGTCATGGCGGTCCGGGAACTGCGCCGGACGTTCCGAGATCTCGCCCGGTTCAAGGTGGTGCTCATTTACTTTGGCGCCTACCTACTGTTCAACGACGGCCTTCAAACGACCCTAGCCATTGCCGGAGCGTTCTCCGCCGACACTATAGGTATATCCCTAGCGTTCAACATGGCGACGATCCTGATCATACAAATCGTCGCCATACCCGGCGCGATCGCCTTCGGATGGCTCGCTGAAAGAATCTCCACCAAGC
Source organism: Dehalococcoidia bacterium (assembly GCA_965226825.1). Taxonomy (GTDB): domain Bacteria; phylum Chloroflexota; class Dehalococcoidia; order Lucifugimonadales; family UBA3495; genus Io17-Chloro-G2. Next base: position 303,904 of record CBDDED010000003.1, on the reverse strand, counting down.
GGGCTTTGATAGTCTCTCTGGCCGGCTGGATTGTGATTGTCTTTTTCGGCGTCGCTATCGTCCCTCTGTCTCCGAGCGACCACGAAGACTATGACTTTCAGCTGAGCTATCGTCAGGACTCCAACCACTACGTCATCGACGTTGCCCCGGCGTTGCCGGACTCCGGTTTCGAGCTGCGGTGGGGCGATGAGCAGTGGGTCCTCGCCGAAGGCGCTGCCCTGAAACGGGGTGCAGTCCAGAGCTTGACGGAGGCGGTGCGGGGGTCGGACGGCGTGGCTTACAGCCTATCGGTGCAGGGCGGCGACTTGGACGGCCAATCCGCCGTCGGCCCGGCCCACCCAAGCGTTCTGGGCCCTGGCCCCATGGATTGGTGGCCCTCGGCTGTCCGAACGGCGGTGTGGGCCCCGCTCGGTTTGGACGCCGGGTATCAATGGCTGCTGCTTGGCGTTTCAGTTGGCCTGGTGATCGGAGGCAGTCAGGCGTTGGCCAGAAGTCTGTTCGCCCAGATTACGCCCCAAGCCCGCAGCGGAGAATTCTTCTCGTTCTTTGGCTCCATGAGCCGGGCGTCGTCCGTGTTGGGGCCGACCTTGTACATCGTGGCTACGGCAGTGTTCGACACCCGCGTGGCCGTGACAGCGATCCTGGCGATCATTGTGGCGGGCACCATTGCGCTACGCTGGGTAGACGTGGCCGAGGGGTCACGCGTTGCCGAGGCCGAAAACCGGCGTTCCGGGAACGGAGCGCTCAACCCCAATAATGAAGCCTCTTCGCCGGACGTAGGCGGGCAGTAGATTTACTGCCCGGAGTAACCGAATGCCACTGTTGAACGACGTACAGTCCCAGTTGAACGAAACGGAAGTGGTCCGCGTGGTTGCGCCGGCAACGGTACAGGAAATCGGCGCGGTGATAGCGAAAGCGTCGGCTCAAGGGCTCGTAGTCTGCCCGGCGGGCGCGCTGCACTCCATGGGTGGCCAGCAGTTTGCCCGTGGTGGGATCTCAATCAGTTCATCGCGGCTCACGGAAATCGGTCCGCTCAATCCGGACTCGGCAACCGCGTGGGTGCAAGCCGGCGTGAAATGGCCGCAGTTGGTGACATGGCTCCGGGCCGCGCAGGAGGGGTTGACCGACGAACTTACGATCATCCAGAAACAGACCGGGGCGGACGAGATGACCCTCGGCGGGGCGTTGTCTTCCAACATCCACGGGCGCGTACTGGGCCGCATGCCGATCATTGCCGACATAGAAGCGTTCTACCTGACTCGGCCCACCGGGGACAGGGTCCGGTGCAGCCGCGGCGAGAACGCCGAACTCTTCAGAGCCGGGATTGGCGGATACGGCCTGTTCGGAGTGGTCGACTCAGTTCTGCTCAGGCTGGAGCCGCGGCGCCAGGTGATTCGGCGTGTGCGGGAGATAAAAGTCGGCGACGTGATACCTGCCCTCGAGGACCAAATCCGCCGCGGCGCAACCTACGGAGACTTCCAGTACATGACCGACGAGAATTCGCCGGACTTCATGGCAAAGGGAATCTTGTCCACCTACACGCCGACCGGTCCGTCGGTAGCGGCCCCCAAAGACGAGGTTGGGCTTTCAACGGAAGACTGGGTGCGGCTGTACGCCCTGGCGCATACCGCCAAATCCCAAGCCTATGCCGAGTATGCCAGCCACTACCTACAGACCGACGGTCAGATCTACTGGTCGGATGAGCACCAGTTCAGTCCCTACCTGCCCGAGGCAGGACAAACGCTGGCTCGAAAATTGGGATGGAGCACCCCCGCGTCGCTGATGATTTCGGAGCTTTACGTCCCGCGTGACCGGTTCGACGAATTTATGTCTGCCGCGCGCCGGGCCGTACTGGAAACCGGCGCAAACGTGGTTTACGGAACGGTCCGGCTCATCGAAGCGGAAGACCAATCGATACTCCGATGGGCCAAGCAGGACTACGCTTGCATCATTTTTAACCTGCTGGTTGAACACTCACCGCATGGTATCGACCGCGCCAAGAGGCAGTTCCGGTCACTGATCGACTGTGCACTGGACGAGGGCGGCTGCTACTACCTGACCTACCACCGGTGGGCGAGGAAAGACCAGATCGAACGCGCCTATCCCGAGTTGCGGCGGTTTATGGATTTGAAGTCCCGGTTTGACCCAAGCGGCGTGTTCGACAGCGATTGGTACCGGTCGCTGCGGGGCTGTCTGTTAGAGGATGGCGGATAAGCTTAGCGGGGCTCTTAACTGGGATTCAGCAAATCGCTATGGGACCGGGGATGTTCCCCCGAGACACAGCTCCAGGGTTTTCGCTCCACCTTGGTTCCGTCCGCCCTGGTGATAGTCCAGCCAACGCTTTCCGGCTCAATGTCGGCACAATGCTCAATCTTAGCCGTGCGTATGCACTTCCCGTCGAGCAGGTAGCTGTGGGCCGATGCAACCTTGTGCATAGTACCGTCGCCGGCAATTCGGTTAATGGCGAACATACCCTTCTGGATGTGTCCATCCATTTCGTCATCGAAGGGTCTCCCATATTCGACCTCTGCCTCGGAGACGTCGTACACCAACAATTGCTCTACCGTGTGTCCCGCAATGACCACTTCGAGGCTGCGTACATTCACGCCGCGAATTGTTCCGATGTTTTCTCTAACCTCTGCTACCATTGCTACTCCCGGGAGACCATCTCTTTGCGCCGCCATGCCTTCCAGGGGCCACCACCGGCGGAAAGGGCAATTCGGCTGGACAAGCCTAGAATAAAACTAAGAAACCTCTGAATAAGTTGTTGGATTGCCCCAGACCACGCCTCAGTTGAGCACGATTCCAACAGGGGATCGCCGTCGTTCCCGACTTGTTCAGAGGTTTCCTAACACGTTCGATGAAGCGGCGCCGACGATTCTCAGTATACCGTGGCAGGACGCTGGCAAGGCGTAACCATTTGTCACAATTATCGCAGTCGATGCGCCGTTAGCACCGCGTGCCCGCCATAACCCAGGGCAAACGCTAGCACATGGGACTGGCGAATCTAGCATCCAAGGGGCGATTGACTCGCCAACTTCAACCTGATACAAGACCAAATCCTTCGCGCCCAGGGTAGACTCAGGTCCACGATAGTCCTTGGCCTAACGACATTGGAAAACAACACCGGCGCCGCTGTTGCCGATAGCGATGGCGATCTCCCGAAGCAGGACGCAGGGAAACCGCGGCAATTGCCCGACTAATATAGCAGTCGCAGAAGCTACCCACCGGCCTCACAGATAGAAATGCTGGCCGCGAACATCCAAGAACTCGCCGCTCGCCGCTGAGTGCGTCCACATGCGGGGTCGGTCCGGAGTGATAAGGACCCGGCACATCCCGGTACTGGGCGGGTGTCCCGAGTCAGGCCGGTAAGCCCGGCGGCCGTCATCAGTGATGACCCAATACCGCTGTAGTCATTTACCGGATTAACATGGATTCAATTGTTGAACTGCTATCTCCCGCCCATGCGTCCCACATTCACTTCACATTTTGGAACGCATCCATTTTAGTGTTGGCCGGAGTCGTCGCAGGGTTCATCAACACCGTGGCGGGCGGGGGCGCGATGGTCACCGTGCCCGCGCTGATGCTGCTGGGAATGCCCGCGGACCACGCGAACGGCACTAACCAGGCTTGGCCTGCTGCAGCAGTCACTCACCGGTATCGGGGGGTTCAGCCGGTCAAACATGCTCGACAGGGCAGCAATCCTGCCAATGGTCCTGCCCACAATATCCGGCGCTGCGGTGGGAGCCCTGGCTACGACCTGGCTACATCCCGAGGTTCTCAAGCCGGTCCTGCTCGGTTCGATGATTGCCATCTCGGTAATCATGCTGATGCTTCCCGAGGTCCCTGCGCCACAGGACGACGCTAGAGTCCGTCGTCTCCGGGAGCGCCCACTGGGGTTCGTGATGCTGTTTGGTGCAGGCGTCTACGGGGGCTTCGTGCAGGCCGGAGTGGGCTTTGTCCTGATCGCCGCACTGGCGGGCGGGTTACGGTACGATTTGGTGTGGGCCAACGCCCTGAAGGTCGTGTGCACGGCGCTGCTCAGCGTAGCGTCCCTGGCCGTATTCGTTTCCACCAACGGAGTTGAGTGGGTATCGGGAATACTTCTTGCCACCGGAATGACGGTAGGCGCTTTCCTCAGCGTGAGGTTTGCGCTGAATGTGGACCAGCGATTCATCAAGTGGCTGCTCCTGCTGATGGTCTGCCTCATGAGCGGTTCAGTGTTTCTGTTCCGCTGACGCGTGATTTCCGGCAGAAGAGTGTTCGTTTCTACCTCCGGTCGTTAGGAAGATGGGGTGCGGCACACCGGCGAAGCCTGGGAATGCTCCTGTTGCTCTATGGGCTGTGGGCGATCCTGCGGGCCCGTGAAGACGAAAGTGTCGGAGAGACGCTGTTTCGGTTCGGTCTCCTGGCAATAGCTCTTTTTGTCATCTGCTCCGTTTCATCCAACGGACTGATCCACATCGCGGTCAATCTGGTGGACCACGGGCAGGTTACCGGGATTCCGAGCCAGCAACTGGTTCTAGCCGCCATAACTCTCATGTCGGCCCAAAGCGGTCTTTACGTGATCTCAGGCCAGGTTGGCGCGTTGGGATTCCTCGCCCTCAGCCTGGGCATCCACCGTAGGTTCTCGGGTGGTTTCTACAAGCGCAGCGCCCTTGCAATGATCGTCCTTTCGGCCATTGCGCTGATATTCCTCATAATCGTCGGACACAACCACGGCTTAGTACGGCTCTACAAAATAGCCGACCTCTATGGCATTCCCATGCTGGTCTGGGTGGTTATTCTAGCTGTGGGCGTCTTGAATGGAAGGCGCGAACTCACGCCAGCCCCATCCTGAGAGTAGACCGGCGAAGAACGGGCCCGGTTCCAGGTTGCAACGCCGGGGGCGGTACGCGCCTCGAAACAGGCGTCCGTTCTTGCTGCGGGAGACCTTCGCGGAACTTGAGGGATCACTTGACGGCGGAGGTGTTGATCCAAAATTGGGCTTTGCGGAGGCCTGCCCCCCGCTGCTTGAACTCTCCGTGCTGCTTCCCGTCCCTAATCTGCTACCTGAAACCTGGTCCAGTGCAAATGCGAGTTTGGTCAGAATATCTAAATTGACCGGAAAAGCTTGAGGGGGTCTCGTGGTACCGAGACCCCCTAGCTACAAGGGCGCAATGCGGTCTGCTCAGGCCCATCAGAGGGGCCACCTGCAATTCTTGAACTGGTACCCATTAACGGGAGTCGGCTAATGGGAGTCGGCGCCCGGAGTGCCCGCCTTTGGCCGCCGGTCACGGAAGTAGAGCGACCCGTCCTTTTCGACGTGCCCTTCAAATCGAATAGCCTGCTCGTTTCCGGTCCCCTTGAGGTCGTCGTATTTCAGTTCGGACGCCCCGTCGGTGGAGACAAGTTCAGGATCATAGACTCTGACCATCCTTACCTTTCGATTGGAAAATTTCCCGTTCTTCTCCAACACCGAGAGGTTAGCCAGTAATTCGGGCCCCAGAGCAAACTCGGAGATCAGGTGCTGGTTGATTGCCCGCGTCATCACCCGGGGTTTTGAAGCTTTCCAGAACATCAATTTCATGGACTGCCTTCCTTTTTGAACTTCCTAAACTTCTCGGGCGTCGTGAAATTAGCTATCTGTTCCAATCCCCACGAAACCGGTCTTGAGGATATTCAGCAAATCCCCTACGGCTATATCCTTCAAAATCGGTCCATGGAGGGGTCGGTCTCGGTTCACCGCATAGGTATTGGTTCGCCCCTGTCGGGACCTGGTTATATACCCCGCTTCGTCCGGATCGGCGATGATCCTGAGCACGGCCCTCTCAGTAATCCCCAGTTGCTGCGAAATCTCTCTAGCGGTGATCCTCGGTTACCGGAACACGGCCACCAGCACACCGCCGTGGTTGGTAATGAAATCCCACCCCGGCATGTCAACAAGTCCTTTCAACCGATTTTCATAAACTCCTATGACATGAACAACTATTCATGTTTTAGAATCGTGTTTCATGATTCATAGTATACTACTTTGCAATAATAAGCTGATGCGGCGGGACCAATGGCAATCCTACCTTGGTCTTCCCAGACGGTTGGCCCTTACCAAGACATGGGTCTTCTCCTGAACGCGGGTGGCAAGGCCAGAGATCCACTGGATCGCAATGCCCCCGTTGCTCAACCCACAGGAACCCCTGGTCCGGTACCCAATCGGATCCCTGTTACCGCCGATGTAAAAGTGAGCAAAATCGTCGAGTTTGAGTTAACCCACCTGGCGGCGAAGGCATTATTCACGAGGATTTCGCGGAGGAGTCTGCGGAACTTTGTTGAAGGTGGGACAAGTGAAAGAGATCCACGAGATGAAAGGAAAGGGCCGCGCGATCCGGGGTGTGAGGCCCACGAGGTGGTCCTTTTAGTAGACTTCCACCCAGTCGGCGTGCAGCCGGACCCGCACCTCCGTCCCGATGAGGCGGGGGGAACGGAATAGGTAAGGCCGGCTGCCTCGATGGCACTCCACTTGCGAACCCCGGCTAGGTAGTTGACGTATCCCGGCAATGGAGTTGGCGGCAGGGGTCGGAGTGGCAGTGGCGGAGGAGCATTGGGCCACTGGGGTGGTGACGTCCACCGGAAACGTCCTGGCTAACTGGCCAGCATAAACGTCACATTCTGTGGTGGATCCAGGAAAGACCCATTCTGATGCGACAGGCGAATCTTGCATCCGAAGTGATGCCTGATCGCCTCTCTTATCCGAACGCGCCCGCCTCTCGTCGGTCTTGCTGCACTGGGAATCCGGAGCCCTCTTTGGCCTTTTAGCACGCACAGGTTTCCGGGGCATGGTCATGCGGCAAGGTCCACTGGAGGGGCGCGGGCTGGCCAACACCCGGTGTTTCCACGTTGGCACATGCGCGTGGGCGCACGGAAGGGGCTATGGATTTCCGCCGCGGCGAGAATGGCGGATGGCCTTTCCAAGGCCACCCATCAGGATAAAAGCGGCCTGTTTTCATAGTAAGGACGGGGGTGGGGGTGGGCTTGCCCAAGCCATGCGAGAAGTTGACGTGTCCAGGCGGCCGGGTATCCGGCGCGGCTCGTGAATCAATAAGGCCAACCGTGACTCTGACGCGACGATTTAGAGATGTTCCTGATGGTTGTGGAACCATCCGATGTTGGATGTGGGTTTCGAATCGACTATCCCTTTCCACCTGTATTGCCTGGTCCGCCTACGGATTGAGTGGTGTATCTGTCCATGAATTGCCGGGCATCGAAAGTATAAACCCAGACAATAAAACCCTACAAATGCTATTATAAAATATAGGGTGAAAAGATTTGAGTGAATACCGAAACGACGCCATCCGTAACCTGGCAATCATCGCACACGTCGACCACGGCAAGACCACCCTGGTCGACGCACTTTTGAAGCAAGGGCAGGTCTTCCGGGCGCACCAACAGGTGGGCACGTTGATCATGGACACCAACCCCCTGGAACGGGAGCGGGGCATCACCATCCTGGCCAAGAACGCCTCGATCTCCTACCGCGGTGTCAGGATCAACATCATCGACACGCCGGGCCACGCCGATTTCAGCGGCGAGGTGGAACGGGTCATGAACATGGCCGACGGCTGTCTTTTGTTGGTGGACGCCGTGGACGGGCCCATGCCCCAGACTACCTACGTGCTGCGCCAAGCCCTCCAACAGAACGTCAGGCCGATGGTGGTCATCAACAAGATTGACCGACCGGAGGCCCGGGTGGCAGAGGTGGTCGAGACGGTCCAGGACCTGTTTTTGGAACTGGCCACCAGCGCGGAACAACTGGATTTCCCGGTGCTGTACACGTCTGCCCGACACGGCTATGCCACGACGAACCCTGACGAACTGGGGTCCGACATGCAACCCCTGTTTGAAGCGATTTTGAATTCGGTGCCGGCCCCAACCGGGGACCCCAACGCCCCGGTCCAAATGCTGGTTGCGGCCCTGGACTACGACAACTATCTGGGCCAGGTGGCCGTGGGACGCATCTCCAACGGCACGCTCAAGCTGCGGGACGACGTGGCCCTGTTGAGTCGCAACACCGAGACTACAATCCACAACCTGGAGCGTATCTTTGTGTTCCGCGGCATGGAACGGGAGGAAGTGTCCGAAGCCCATGCCGGGGACATTGTGGCCCTGACCGGCCCCGAGGGGGTGTCTATAGGCGACACCATCGCCTCTCCAGAGAACCCGGTGGCCATGCCTTCTATTGATATCAATGAACCGACAGTGCGGATGACCATCGGCACCAGCACTTCCCCCTTCATGGGCCGGGAGGGCCTCCACTGCACCTCGCGCAATCTTCAGGACCGTCTGATGCGAGAGTTGCGCACCAACGTCAGCCTGCGCGTCGAAACCACATCGAGCCCGGACGTGTTCGCCATCGCCGGCCGGGGAGAGTTGCACCTGTCCATTTTGGTCGAAACGATGCGCCGGGAAAAGTATGAATTCCAGGTCTCCCGCCCGGCCCCCGTTACCAAAATCGTCGACGGGAAGATTCACGAGCCCTATGAAATCCTTAACATCAGCACCCTTGAACAGTACGTGGGGGTGCTGACCGAATACCTTTCCGCCCACATGGCCCAACTCCGGGACATGCGGTACGACGAGAACGGTTACGTCCACATGGAGTACAAGATACCTACCCGCGGCCTGATCGGGTTCAATGCTTTCTTTGTCCGCACTACCCGGGGAGAAGGAGTGAAGAGCAGCATTTTCACGTCCTACGAGCCGATGCAGGGTGAAATCAAGTCCAAGCGCAGCGGGGCGCTCGTGGCATCAGAGGCCGGTTTGGCGGTAACTTACGGGCTCCTAAACGCCCAGGGCAGGGGCGACACGTTCATCGATCCGGGCGTTATGGTTTACCGGGGCATGATAGTGGGCACCCACCGGCGGGACGGCGACATCGAAATCAATGTCTGTAAAGAGAAGAAGTTAACCAACATGCGTTCGTCAACGGCCGACGTGACCCTACGCCTGAACGCCACCATGAGGATGAGCCTGGAGGAATCGCTGGAGTTTATCGCTGACGACGAACTCGTAGAGGTTACTCCCCTAAACTTACGCCTTCGAAAGGCGGTACTCTCCCCGCTGGCCCGGAAGCGTCAACGCCGGGATGGAGACCGGGTCCGCGACTAAACGCGGTTCAATGCGGGCGTCAGGACAGGAATCGTCTTTATCCAAGCGCCCGCGCCCACTCGAAAACAATCCCCTTTTTCGGACCAACTTCCGGATTAGCCGGTCCCAGCGCCGGCGATTCACCCAGCCACGCCGCATATCGCCCCGCGGTTACCAAGCCATGCGCTTTTGCCACCCTAACAGTGCAACCACATCCCAAATCTGTCGTACAGGGTCCGAAACATTCCCCCTGCCGCCGCAGTAATCAGTTGCGCGGCCATTCCCCACTCCCCCGGTTATGCCCTAAACTCACAAACGAAGTGCGACCCCTGGCCAGGGTTTTGGTACCCGAATGGCGGGGGATGGGGAGTTCAATTGTCTGTAAATCTTTCGCGGATGACGGTATGCTTGGCGCGGGTTCACCAGCTTTCAACGCCCTGGTGACTGGCGGGTTTGGGCAGGGGTTTCAGGACTCTTGCTATCGATCCCGCCGGTAGGACCGGGGCACGTTAACCTGAAGCATCGGAGTCTTCCGAATGGCTGAAATGCAGGTCTACCTGGAGCGGTTTGGCGTGGCGGCGCGGGAGCGGCTGCAGAGCCTGGTGCAAGAGGCCAAGGCGGCCAACCCCTTGGCTCCGGTTACCGTGGCGCCGCCCAACCCCTATGCCGGAATATCCCTCCGCCGCATCCTCGCCGGTGAACGCGGACTGCTCAACGTCCGTTTCATGGTGACCGCCCGGCTCGCCGAATACCTGGGCGCCCCGGCGATGGCCGACCGCGGGAAGCGCCCGCTTTCCCCACTGGTCGAGACGGCCACGGTCCGCGCGGCCGCCGGCGAAATCGCCGGGCAAGGAGTCCTCGGCGATGTATCCCACCACCCCTCCCTGCACCGATCGTTGAGCGGCACGTTCCATGACCTTGCCCGCCTTGATGATGCGGACTTGAAGGTCTTGGCCGCGTTGTCGCCGTTGCAGGCCGAGACGGTCCGGTTGTTTCACCGTTTCCAGGAGCGGACAAGCGGCTATTACCACCGGGAGGAAATGGCCGACGCGGCGGCTAAGAGTGTGGTTTCCGGTGCGGCCGGCGCGGTGCTGCGAGACATAGGGGCTGTCATCTTTTATCTGCCTGCGGACCTCTCTCCAGCGGAAACCGCGCTGGCGCGCGCCCTGGCCGACCGCGGCCGGTGCAGCATAGTCCTGGGTCTGACCGGCGAAACAGAGGTTGACGAGGCGGCTTTTACTTTGGCGAAGTCATTCTCATCAACTTCTAATATCGAAATGGGAACACACTCCGGGTGGAAAGAAGGTCTTAACGGAGCCGGTTCTGCCGGCGAGTCCAGTGGAGTCGACGAGCCAGGCGGTGAGTTTCTGCCGGACGGCATCGTTTCCGCTCCCGACGTGCGGGAGGAAGTCCGCCGCGCGGTCCGGGACATTCTGAGAGAAGCCAGGGGCGGCACGCCCTTCCACCGCATGGCTGCACTCTTCCGGCAGGCCGACCCCTACGCTCACCAACTGCGGCTGGAACTCAGTTTGGCCGGCCTGCCGATGGCCGGACCGGACCCGAGCACGTTGAAGGACTCGACCGCCGGACGGCTGCTGATAGGCCTGCTGGGTGTAATCGAGGACGATTTTGGCCGGAGCCAGTTGATGCAGTGGCTCGCCGAGGCCCCGGTGCGCGACGGGCCGGGGAGATTCGTTGCCTCGGCGGAACTGATGCATTGGGAGGCGCTTTCGCGGCAGGCGGGCGTCGTACGCGGTTTGGACCAGTGGCGAGAGCGGGTGGGCCGCAGCGTCGAGCAGGCGGAAGAGCGGGCCAGGTTGAGCGCCCTCCAGGATGAGACCAGCCCCGCCCGGGTCCGCGCTATGGAAGAACAAGCGCGCCGGGCTGCCAGGTTGGTTGATTTCGTCGAAGGCCTGGCCGGGCGTCTGCCCCCGGAGGACGGCAGTAGTTGGAGACAGTTCGGAGAGTGGGGAAAGGGCGCGCTGGGTTACTACGCCGCCAGTCCGGATGACTGGCCGGAGCCACAACAGTCCGCCCTCGGCCGGGTGAAGGAAGTACTGGGGCAGTTGTCGGAACTGGACGACGTAGAACCAGGGACGACCTTGGCGGAGTTTCGACAAGCGCTGGAACAAGCCCTGGACGCGCCGTCCGGGCGAACCGGAGCCACCGGTTCCGGCGTATTTGTCGCCAGCCTCGGAGCCGCCATCGGAATGGAGTTCGACGCCGTCTGGATTTTGGGGATCGCCGAAGGGGCCTTTCCGCCAAGGCCTATCGAGGACCCGCTGCTGCCCGACGGCGCCCGCCGGAGCCTGGGGAATGGGAAACTGCCTCAACGCCGCGACGCGGTACTGGACGAACGCCGCCGGTACCTGGCGGCGTTAGCTGGCGGCAAACACCGATACCTGTCCTACGCCAGGACGGACCCGGGGGCGCGGCGGGGACAGCGCCCGGCTCCCTGGCTGCTGGATGCGGCTGCGACTGCGGGCCGGCAGGGGGACGGCGGCTCGGGACCACGCGTTACTTCGCAAGAGTTGACTCAAATCTCCGCACCCTGGCTTTCGGTCATCCAGTCCCCGGAGCACGCCCTGAAAGACGCCGCCGGAGATAGGGCCGCGGACGAACATGAGTACGACCTGGTTAACCTTGCCGAATGGCGGCAGGGGGGCGGCATCCTAGAACGCCACCCGCTGGCCGCGGCCGGGTCTTCTATTAATTCCCCGTTCGGCAATTCTCCTATTGGCGCTTCACCCATCGGCCGCGCCTTGAACATGGAACGGGCGCGAGGCAGTCGAGCTCTAACCGAATGGGACGGCTACCTGGGACAGGCGGCCCATGGGAGCGACCGTTTGTTGGGAGCGCTGACCCGCGTGTTTTCCCCGACGAGACTGGAAAGTTGGTCGAAATGCCCCTTCCAATTTTTCCTGGGCAACGTCCTTTCCTGAGCGCCTGGGAATCACCCGAAGACGTGCTGACCATCTCAGCTCTGGAACGGGGCACGCTGATCCACAAGATACTGGAGCGTTTCATCAGCGAAACGCTGGCGTCTGGCCCTCCGCCAGAGGGGACAGCCTGGGGACCAACTCACATCAGCCGGATCGAGGCCATTGCTGAGGAGGAATTTCGCGCGGCCGAGGAACGCGGCGTCACCGGGCAGCGCATCCTGTGGGAGGCGGTCAAGGAAGAAATCATCCGAGACCTCGGAGCTTTCCTGGAGAAAGATACGGAACGGCGGGCCCAATATGGCGTGCAGCCATGGCGCACCGAACACCGCTTCGGGTTCGAGGGCCCGCCGGTCATGCTGGACCTGCCGGACGGCGAACAGGTGAGCTTTCGCGGGCTTATCGACCGGGTTGACGTGGACTCCGGCCTTTCCCGGGCAATGGTCGTGGACTACAAGACCGGCAGCGCAAATCCGTACCGGGGTATGAGCGAGAACCCCCTGGGCAGCGGTACCCGCCTCCAGTTGCCGGTCTACGCCCTGGCGGTGCGGAGCGCCCTGCTGCCGGACGCCGAGGTTGAAGCCGAGTACTGGTTTGTCTCGACCCAAGGCGGATTCCAACGGGAAAAGATCCAATTGGCCGACGTGGAGGTTGACTTCCGGGCAACTGTGCAGACCGTTGTCCAGGGGATCCGGCACGGCGTCTTCCCGGCCAATCCCGGGCCTCCGGGCCAAAATGGGCCGGTCAACTGCGCTTATTGCGACTTCGACCGGGTTTGCCCCGCCAGCCGGACCACCCTCTGGGAACGCAAACAGGCATCACCCCAGGCGGAGCCCTACGTCAAGTTGGCCCAAGTCTACGGGGATGATGAGGTTACCGGAGACGGCGAGGTGCAGGCATGAGTCAGGCCGTTGAGCCCACAGAACCCGTCAATCCCGTCGAACCCGTCGACCAGGAGCAACGTCTCCGCATCCGAACCAGCCTGGACGAAAACCTTTTTGTCGAGGCCGGCGCCGGCACGGGCAAGACCACCGCGCTGGTAAGCAGAATTACGGCTCTTATCGCTTCGGGCCAAGCGGAAATGAACGGGTTGGCCGCCATCACTTTCACAGACGCCGCTGCCGGCGAACTGCGGGAACGAGTGCGCCGGGAACTCGAAGAGGATGCCCGAGATCAGCGACGGACGGCGGAGGAACGGGAGCGTTGCGAGCGCGCCGCCCGAGAGATGGAGCTGGCTTCTATCCAGACTCTCCATAGCTTCGCCCTGTCTTTGCTTCGTGAGCTACCCCTAGAGGCGGGGCTGCCGCCGGGATTCGAGGCGGTGGACCAGGTGCAGTCTGACCTGTGGTTCCAGGATGCATGGGAAAAGTGGCTGGACCTAGCTCTTGATTCAGAAGACCTGGGCGGCAAAATCCTGCGCTCCCTGCGGTTGGGCCTGCGGCTGAACTCTCTGCGGCAGGTGGCGGTGATTCTCCACCGGAACTACGACCTGGTGGAGCGAGCTCCTTTCCCCGAATCACCGCCGCCGGACCTTGCCATCCTGCAAGAATTGAGGGATTCCGAAGGGGAGATACGCCGGCTGCTGCCGCTGGCCACCCTGGGCGCCGAGGACCGGCTTTACGTCCACGCCCTGGGTGTCGCTGACGTTGGTCGCCGGATTCAGGCGTCCGGGAGCGAGGATGCAGCCATTGCCATGGTGGCGGCAGCGGGAAGGTTATCCACCACCCGAGGCAGGCAGCCCGATTGGAAGGCCGACCCGGCGTCCGGTATCAACGGCTGCAAGCTAATGAAGGACTTGCTGAACTGCCTGAACGACACGTGCACGCGTGACCTGGAGCAACTGCGCCAATCGGCGCTAACGCCGTTGCTGGAAGCCCTGCGGCGTTTTGTCGTCGACCTGGCGGCGCAACGCAAAGCCGAGGGAAGGTCCGAGTTCCAGGACCTGCTGGTGTGGGCCCGGGCACTGCTGCGGGACAATCCCCAGGCCCGGCAGCACTTCCAGCGCCGGTTCCACCACATCCTGATTGATGAGTTGCAGGACACCGACCCGATACAGGCGGAGATCGCTTTTTTCCTGGCGGGTAGCCCCGACGAGGCGGCCGGTTCTCCGGCCCCTGACCGGCGAACGCAGGACTGGCGGGAAATCACGCCGGCCCCCGGCAAGCTGTTTCTTGTGGGTGACCCCAAGCAGTCCATCTACCGTTTCCGCCGGGCCGACATCGCCACGCTGGAAGAGGTGCGCCAACACTTGGGTCGAGAGGCCGTTCCGTTACGCCAGAATTTCCGGTCGCAGGCAGGAATACTCGATTGGGCCAACCACGTGTTCCAACAGTGGATGAGCAGCGGTGACTCCCCCGTTGACGGTGCGAACGAGGGTGGCCCGGTGGTCCAGGCAGATTACGAGCATCTGGAGGCCCGCTGGCAGCCACCGGAGGCAACGCCACCTCTCGGCGTGCACCGGATGGGCGAGGCGTTGGATGGATCCACGGCTTACGTGCGGCGGCAGGAAGCGAGAGCAATTGCGGCTTTGGCCCTGCAAATCAAGGGTGACCGGTGGCAGGTGCGGAAGGACGCCGCCGGGACCCTGGGCGATGCCGAGTTCCGGGACATCTGCCTGTTGCTGCCAACCCGGACCGGCCTGGACATACTGGAACAGGCCCTGGAGGAGACCAATGTCCCTTATCGAATCGAAAGCCAGTCCATGGTAGTGGCGACTGAGGACGTGCGGGAACTGCTGAACTGTCTGCGGGCCATCGATAGTCCGGCCGACCAGGTGGCCGTGGTGGCTGCATTGCGGTCGTCGGCCTTCGCCTGCAGCGACGTGGAGTTGCTGGAGTTCGTCGACGACGGCGGGCGGTTCGACTATTTCCAGTCAGGCGCGGCTACCGGTCCGGTGGCTGAGTCCCTGGAGGAACTCCGGAAGTTCCATAACCAGCGGGTTTGGACCCCGCCTGATCACCTGATAGAGCAGTTTATACGGGACCGCCGCATGGTGGAACTATCGTTTGGACGCCGCCGCCCCCGGGAGCGGTGGCGCCGATTGCGGTTCGTTGTGGAGCAGGCCCGGGAATTCATCAACGCCGGCGGAGGTTCCCTGCGCGGCTACCTGGACTGGATGGAACGGCAACTCGGGGAAGGCGCCCAGACGGTGGAGGTCCCGGTGCCGGAAACCGACGACGACTGCGTTCGGATTATGACCATTCATGCGGCCAAAGGCCTTGAGTTTCCCGTGGTCATTCTCACGGGTCTGGGCAGCGCGCGCCGCCACCGGCCGGCCCCGGTTATCATTGACCGGGCCTCAGGCCGTGTCGAGGCGCGAGTGTCGGCGTCGGGACAGGGCCGATTGGAAACGTCAGGATTCGACGCCGCCAACAAGCTGGAAGATGCCGCAGATGCCGCAGAGCACGTGCGTCTAGCCTACGTGGCCTGCACGCGGGCGCGGGACCATTTGGTGTTGAGCCTGTTCCGGAAGAGCCAGGGCAACGACAAATCGCCCGCCGGGTTGATGGAGCAGTTCTGCGTCTCCCGGCCGGACCTGTGGCGGGAAATCGACGTGAATTCCTTGAGCACGCCCACTGTCTCCCCGCCCTCCGCATCAGCCCCCCAACCGGCGCCCGACGCCGCCGAGTTCAACCGGCGGCGCGGGCAGTGGCTGAAGGACCGGGGGGCCACCATCGCAACGGCTTCAAGGGAAGAAGCCCGGGCCGTTACCGGCATAGCCCGCCTGGATAAAGACGAGGCCGAGGGCGGTGAGGTAGTGTATCGCCGGGGCCGGGGGAGCAGCAACCTGGGCCGGGCCGTCCACGCCGTGCTGCAAAGCATTGACATCATCACCGGCGACGGGTTGGAAGCGGCCAGCCGGGCACAGGCGGCCGCCGAAGGGATTCCGGCCCAATGGGAGGACGTTGCTTCCCTGGCCCGTACCGCCGTTGATTCCGATGTGGTCCGGCGGCTTGCGTCGCAGCTTGCGGCAGGCCAGGCCAACTACTACCGGGAAGTGTTCGTCAGTGCGCCGCTAAACGGGCGGCTGGTAGAGGGATTTATCGACCTGCTGATTGACGGACCCGACGGTATGGTGGTGGTGGACTACAAGACAGATACACTGGACAACGCCCAAGAGGTTGAGGATGCGGCCACGCGCCACCGCACTCAAATGGGCCTCTACGCCTTGGCGACCCAAGAAGTCACCGGGAAACCGGTCGCCGAGGCGGTGCTACTCTTCCTCCGTCCTAAGGAAGAGCGGTCTTTCACCGATATAGATGCGTTGGTGGCCGACGCCAAAGAGGCCGCGGCAGTTGGAGCGTGAGCGGGAAGGCTCTGTTGTGTTCTGCCGGGATCGGACAAAGGTTGAAGGCCTCTATGAATCGGTCCAATTGTGAACCCCGCATGAAATGTGAGTGCAGGGTGATATAGCGAGCCGGGAGAATAGAAAAGTGCCCTCCAGATTCTTGCCTGGTGTTCCGGTACGTGAGATCGAAAAAATCTTCAACGCCGCCCCAGGACGGGAGATAGCGACCGGGAAGTTCGATAGCCCGGAATCCTCCGCCGCACTTGGAGCCAACGCTTTCGGATACTTCCTCCCGCGAGTGGAGGAAATGCCTCCCCTTCCGGGTTGCAATCAGGAGACCTGGCCGCAAAGCGCACTGGCTCTTGAGAAGACCGTCCATTTCCCCTGGAGGGGTGGGCGACATCCCGTCCTGAATGTTTTGGTGGTAACACCGTCGGAACTGATAGGGATTGAGTCCAAGCGATTTGAACCCTACCGAAAAAGCAGAGGTCGCCGGTTTTCAGATGCATATTGGCGACGGGTCTGGGGCGACCGCATGAATGGCTATGAGAGTGTCAGGGACACAATTGTTGAACAGAGGAGCTCTTACGTCTGTTTCGACGCGGCTCAATGCGTCAAGCATGCTTTCGCGTTGCGGAGCCAGGTCCACAGAGACGGTGAACACAACGAGCTGACACCCATCCTCTTATACGTCTACGCTGGGCCGAAGGATGGCACACCCGTCGCCCAGGAAATTACGGACAAGCATCGCGAGGAGGTCGAGAGATTTGCCAGAGCTGTTGCAGGTGATGAAGTGAAGTTCGTTGCCAGCACGTACCGTAAGTTACTGGCTGACTGGAAGAGATTTGGCGCACTTGAGGTCCGTAGGCACGTAGAGGCATTGACTCGTCGGTTTTCACTCTGAACTGGCGGCATCCCCATTAACCATGTGGGGCCGCGGTGGCAACGAGTAACGGCAACGTCTCTAGCAGACAGCAGGGTCGGTTGCCGGCAAATATCCTTTCAGCCTTCCCGGGCCCCACCCACGTCCAGTTCCTGCTCCACCAACCGGTGCAGCCGCGCCAGCGCTTGGCCGTGCTCTTGGGTGGTGAAGCCGTCTACGAAGGGTTGGGCGTTGCCGGTGGTGCCATCTACCAGGCCTAGCTGCACCAGCCGGTTGATGACGCCGGCCTCGTGTTCTATGGACGGCAGCAGGTTTTGGCCGGTTAGCAGCGATAGGGCCGCCACCAGGCCGTAGCCACCCCAGTTGGAGACGCTGGCGACAATAAGGCGGTCAACCCAGGTGGTGGCGGGGAGTTGGGGCAGGTTCGGGAAGGTGGGAATCACCTGAGCCAGGTTGCCCATGCCGATTTCATTTCCGCCGTCGCCAATGCCCACTGAAGGAACGTCGGTCTCGAACAGGTAGTCGATGCGGGCGGTCTGATCTGAAATGTCCACCGACCGCATGTTGAGATAGGAGTTATTCCGATTTCGACCGCAGCGCTCGATGGAAATCAGCAGGTCCGGCTTCATTTGGTCCAAGGCCCAGGACGCCCCGGATTGGCTGGTGTCGGCGTCGGTAATGCCAAACTCGACCACCTCTGCCTCGCACGCGACCAACTCTCGCAATGCCGGGACCGCGTGGGAGTCGCTGAGGTAGCTCACGTTGCTACCCAGTTGCTGCAGGGCCCTACCGATGGCCAACGCTCCCGGCGGGCCGTCGGTTTCGGCGCTGCCCGACATCAAGATATAGAATCCCGTGGCTATGACCACGTTCCCCGGATGCTCCAGCGTGAACCGCGCCGCTTGGGTGCAGTAGTCGACGGGCAGGTAAGGGCGCAGCTGGGCCACGCCCCGCTTGTCGTTGGCCAGGATAATGTCTTCTATGGACTCGCTCATTCTCTGTCCTGGTTATAAGGCCGTGAGACTTCGGAATCGAGGCTGGATGCCCGGGTCAGGAGCAGGGATTGTTGACACTCAGGAAATAGGCCGGAACCAGGCGACAGGGTCTGCTGGACTCGCCGCACGTTATTACAGGACTGAATAGTCGGCGTCCCGCTGGTCGGTGATGAACATTTTGCCCGGCGCGTGCGTAATCATCAGCGGCGGTTTGCAGTTCAAAGCAACGGCCTGGGGGGTAACGCCGCAGGCCCAGAACACCGGCTCTTCCCCCGGAAACAAGTCAACCGGGTCTCCGTAATCGGGCTGGGACAAGTCTTCGATGCCAATGGCCGCGGGGTCGCCGATATGCACCGGAGCGCCGTGGGTGCTTGGGAACCGGCTGGTCACCTGGACCGCCCGGACAATCTTATCCCGCCGAACTGGCCGCATGCTGACCACCATGGGTCCGGAGAAAACCCCGGCGGGGTTGGTCTGTATATTCGTGCGGTACATTGCCACGTTGCGCCCCAATTCCTGGTGACGCAGCGGAATGCCAGCTTCGACCATTGCGGTCTCAAAGGAGAAGCTGCAACCCAAAAGAAAGGACACCAAATCGTCCTGCCAGTGGTCCACCAACGACTCAACCTCGGCGGCCAACTGTCCATCCCGGTAGATGCGGTAACCGGGGACTTCGGTGCGCAGGTCGGAACCGGGTGCCGTGGTGACGGCCTCCGAGTTTCCGGCGTCAACAACCTCCAGCAAGGGACAGGGCTTGGGGTTTCGCTGGCAAAAGAGCAAAAAGTCGAACGCCAGGTCCCTGGGTAAAATCGCCAGGTTGGCCTGAACGTAGCCCGGCGACACACCTGAAGTAACCCCGCGCCACTGCCCGGTGCGAATTTGCTCTCTCACACCGCGGGGGGTCCCGGCCAAAGTCAGTGAACTCATGCTTTCATCTCGGTGCGGTGGGATCGATGCCGGAGTTTGGACCGGAGTTGGGGCCGGAGGTCTAATCCGGCCGTTACGGCAGCCGGTTCATCATATTCAGGCCAAGGAACTGAGTCAATCCTTGGGTCAAACGCAGCCGTTGGGTTACAATCTGCTGGACACACTTTGGTGAGTTGTGGGACGGGGCAGCAACATCCGGCGACTGCTGGACCACACTGGGGTGTTGTGGGACGGGGCCGTGGCAGCCAGCCACCGGCGGATTTCCCGCGGTGCGATAGTTGGAGCGGGTTGTTATAATTGCCCGGTAGGTTGGACTGGTGTACAGCGTTTACCTGTTAACGAATCACGATAATGGCGCCTCGCCCCTGCGCGACAGCATTGACCGCGCCGGTTTTTCCTGCGTGTTCGGCGCCGAATTAGACGTGTTGAACCAACCGGAACACTTTCGAAACTCCCAGGGGCCCGAAGCGGTAATCCTGGACGTAGACTCGGTGAGTTCGGGCGCCGCTCGGCAGATCATCAGCCAGTGCAAGCAAAACAAGATGCCGGTGTTGGCAGTGGTCGACCGCGGCCGGATGGCCGACTTTGACCCTTCCATGAATCCCGACGAGGTGGTTTTCAGCCCGGTGGGCGAAGGCGAACTGACCGCCCGAGTAAAGCAGGCGATTTACCGGGTGAAGGGACCCACCGGCGCTAATCTGCTCAAATCCGGCGACCTGACGGTGGACCTGGAACGGTACGAGGTGACGGTGGCCGGCCGGCGCGTGACCCTAACCTACAAGGAATTCCAACTACTGGTGCTGCTGGCATCCAACCCCGGCCACGTGTATACCCGAGATGCGTTGTTGAGCCAGGTTTGGGGCTACGACTACCTGGGCGGCACCCGCACCGTGGACGTCCACGTGCGGCGGCTCAGGTCTAAAGTTGAGGGTCCGGGGCGGTCATTCGTGGAGACCGTCCGCAATGTGGGCTACCGGTTTATCAACTCCACCTAAGCGGTATCGTCGGTCACCCAGGCCAGGAACCTTCCCACCTGGCTTGCCAGCGGCGCGTGTTGCGGGTTGGACAGGTCCGGGTCTTCTTCCATGATTCGGTTGGCCTCCGTCCGCGCCATCTCCAACAAATGGCGGTCGGAAAGCCGGGCCATCCTCAGGTTGGGCAGTCCACTCTGGCGGGTGCCGAAGAAATCCCCCGGCCCCCTCAATTCCAGGTCTGCTTCGGCCAGCTTGAAGCCGTCATGGATCCGTTCCAGGGCTGAGAGCCGTTCTTGGGCGGACTCGGAAGGGGAGTCGGAAAGCAGCAGGCAGTAGCTTTTGTGCTCACCCCGGCCCACCCTGCCGCGAAATTGGTGAAGCTGGGCCAGACCAAACCGGTCGGCGCCCTCGATCATCATGACTGTGGCGTTGGCTACGTCAATTCCAACCTCCACCACCGGGGTCGAAACCAGCACGTCCAATTCCCCGTCCCGGAACTCGCGCATCACCTGGTCTTTGTTTTTCGGTGTCATGCGGCCGTGCAGCAATCCCAACCGCAGGTCGGGAAATACCTCCTCGGATAGCCTCCGGTATTCTTCGGTGGCGGCCTTGGTCTCGATTACCTCGGACTCATCCACCAAAGGGCAAATCACGAAGCCCTGACGACCAGCCTGCACCTGCTTCCGGACAAAACCGTGAGCGGCGTCCCGGCGTTCCGGAGGGAGCCAGCGGGTGGCGATTTCCTGCCGGCCCGCCGGTAGCTGGTCAAGAGTGGAAATCTCCAGGTCTCCGTAAAGGGTCAATGACAAGGTGCGGGGTATGGGGGTCGCCGACATGAGCAGAACATGGGGTGTTTCCTCGGTCTTTTGACGCAGGGCCGAGCGTTGCAGCACGCCAAACCGGTGTTGTTCGTCCGCTACGGCGAGGCCCAGCTTGGGCATGGTGACGCCCTGCTGGATCAACGCCTGGGTGCCGATGAGGATGTCCAGGGTCCCATCGGCGGCCATCCTGGTGAGTTCCCGCTTGCGGGCGGCCTTGGTGCTGCCGGTTATCAGGCCGGCCGACACGGGTCTGGATAGGGAGTCCAGGTAAACAGTAACCTGGTTTTCTTCCCTCACCGGGCTGGCCAAGCCGCTCAACAGCCGGGACACCGTCTGGAAGTGCTGCTCCGCAAGCACTTCTGTTGGGACCATCAGTGCGCCCTGGTAGCCATCGGCGGCTACCATCAGCAATGCCGCCAGGGCCACCACCGTCTTGCCGCTGCCCACCTCACCCTGGAGCAGCCGGTTCATGGGCGGAGAGCCAGTCTCCAGGTCGCCGATTATTTCACCGATACTTCGCTGCTGCGCCCCGGTAAGATCGAAGGGCAAAGACTCCAGGAATCCCTTCAACACCTGGGGCTTGGATTTGATCCGGATGCCGCCGGATTGGACGCCCTGCCGTCGCTTGCGGGACAGGACCGCCAACTGAAGCGTCAATAGCTCGTCAAAAGCCAACCGCCGGCGGGCCTCGGCCTGCAACGCTTCGCCATCGGGGTAGTGGGCCTGGGCAATGGCCTGCTTCAAGGGTATCAGCTTGGCGCGGTCCAATATTTGCTGGGGCAGGGCCTCCTCAATCCCTCCCAGCCACTCCTGGAGCGCCTGCCAGATAATGCGGCGCAGGTTCCTCCCCGTAAGACCCTCAGTTAGGGGGTACACCGGCACCATGCGTCCCGTGTGAATCCCGGCCTGGCCCGAGTCCAGAAGCTCGTATTCCGGGGATTGGAACACCAACTGCCCGTTGAAAACGTTGACCCGGCCGCTGACGGCAATCCGGGTGTTGGGCTTCAAGGTCCGGGCCAGGTAACGTTGGCCGAACCAGGCAACCCGAACGTTGCCCGTGTCGTCACTGAGCACCGCTTCACAGTCCTGGCGTTTGCCCTGGGGGCCGCGGGATACTTCGCGGGCCTCCCAGACCGTGCCCACCACCGTGCATTCAATCCCCGGAGATAAGTCCGCTATTTTTGTGGCTTGGGAGTAGTCCGTGTGGCGGCGGGGGAACAGGTAGAGCAGGTCTCGGACGGTGGTGACTTCGAGGCGTTTCAGGCGTGCGGAAAGCTTGGTGTCGACCCCTCGCAGCTTGTCTACGGTCTCGTCCAAGCTTAACGAACCCGGAGTGGAGGCCCGCCGCGCCGCTTTGGGACGGGACTGGGTTGTCGGCGGCGTTTTCGACGGAGTTTTCGACGGAGTTGCCGGCGAATTTGCCCTGCGGGCCGCCGGTCCGGCCGGGGCCTGCTGCTCCGTGTTCTCCGCCGGGGAAGCCTTGCCCTCGGCGGACAGCAGCGTCAACCATTCCTCGGTCCATTTGGCCCGTTGTTCCGGAGACAGGTTGCGATAGGACGCGCCAAGCAAGCGACGGACCAACCGTACGTTGCTTGCTTGGCTGATGATCTCATGGGACCAATGACTGGTAAACCCGTCCAATCCACCAATAACCGAACGATCGTCGAAGCCCCGCTTCTGCTCCAACTGGAGGATGTTGAGCAGGGGCCCGAGCCAAGGCGCGCCGCTTTCGGGCGGCGTCATCGTCGTCCTGGCTTTTGTGCTGGGTTCCCATTTTCCGGCCATCGCCTACCAGCGTAGTTCGGGTGGTGAAAAAGGCGGTTTAAGACTACGGGGGTCAACTGAGTTCGTCCTGCTCGGTCCAGCATGGAATGCAGCCAGTCGTAGGTCAAGACCCTGGGGTCATGAAACCGACGCAGGCAGTCCTGGGGCGTCTCATCAGGCCGGGGTCATCCTCCAGAGTTGCCGTTCGGAGTTGACCGGGTGAAAGCGATCCCCAGGGCGTTGGGCCCCACGTAGACGCCCAGAGCCGGGCTGAACCTCGCAACGGCTATATCCTCATCACCCGCCAGGTCCGTCAGATCATTCTGCAGCCGTTGTGCTGCCTGGAGGTCAGTGCTGTAGATGACTGCTATCCGTTCCAGGGGCGCGTTCCGGGACACCAGCTCAATCAAGCGGGGCAAGGCCTTGGCCATAGTCCGGGGACGCTCCACCGGGTGAACTTCGCCGTCCTGCAGGGTCAGAATGGGCTTGACGCTGAGAATGGAGCCAAGAAAAGCGGCGGCCTTTCCGACGCGGCCTCCCTTTGCCAGATACTCCAAAGTGTCCAGAACGAAATATGCCTGGTGGTTGTCCAGGCGGCTGCGAACCGCGTCGGCCAGTCCGGTCAGGGTTTCCTGACTTTCCGCCAATTGGGCGGCGTCCAGCACTGCTAACCCCATGGGCAGCGAGGCCAATTGGGAGTCGACTATCTCTATCGGAGCATCGTCCCCCAGTGCGGCTTTGGCTTGCTGGGCGGAATTCAGCGTTCCGCTCAACTTAGCCGAGACGTGAATTGAGAGGATCTGGTGGCCCTGCTCCAACAGGTCCCGGTACACCGCTTCGAAATCAGCGGCGGTGGGCTGCGAGGTGGTTGGCAGTCGGGCTGCTGCGGTCAGCCGACGATAAAATTCATCGCCGGATATGTCGATGCCGTCCAGGTAGCTGACGTCGTCCACAATCACATAAGCGGGAACCACGGTGACGTTCCACTTCTGGAACAAGTCGGCGGGAAAGTCGGACGCGCTATCGGTGACGATTCGCAATGCCATAATTTCTACCTTGCCGGGGCGTACATTGCCGGGGCGTACATTTTTGCCGGGTCGTTCCTTGGATCCTCCGTCGCCGGACATTGTACGGGACGGACAGGGCGACTGCCTCTCGATGCACCGACGTTACTCCACCGATGCCAGGTAGTGGTAGTGGGGCTGGCCTCCGTAGATCAGGTCCACCTGGATTTCCGGGGTTTCTTGTTCCAGTTGGGCCGCCATTTGTTCTGCTTTTGGTCGGTTGGCCTGCTGTCCCAGGTATAGCGTAAACAGCGAGCCGGAATCCAGGCCGATTTGGCGTAGCGCTCCGAGCAATGCGTTTTCTGGCGAGTCGCCGGCCGCCATTATTTCACCGTCGGTCAAGGCTAGGCATTGCCCTTGGCGCACCGCAAGCCCGTTGACGGTGGTGTCTCTCACCGCGGTAGTGACTTCCAACGAGGTGACCTCCCCAATGGCCCGGCCCATGGCGTCCAGATTGTCCTCCAGGGAGTTGGTCGAGTTGAACGCCAACAGAGCGGCTATGCCCTGAGGAATCGAGCGGGACGGAACGACGTGCAGCCGGGGATCGCGACTTGCCGCCTGCTGCGCGGCGGAAACAATGTTGCCGTTGTTGGGCAGCACAATGACCGAGTTGGCCCGGGTGTCGTCCGCCGAATCCAGCAATTGCTGGACGCTGGGATTCATGGTTTGTCCGCCGCTGACCACCGCAGAACAACCGATGTCGCGGAACAACCCGTCGAGGCCGTCCCCGCTGGCCACCGCCACGATGGCAATCTCCGGCGGCTCGGCAGTCCTGGCCCCGGCGTCCCGGATAAAATCCGAGTTTTGCTGGTCCATGTCCTCAATGGAAATCCGGTGCAGTTCTCCCAGGGACCGGCCATAAGCCAAAATAGGTTCCGGATCGGCGGCGTGGACGTGAAGCCTGACGACGCTTTCGTTGCCGGCAACCACTGCGGAAAGGGATTCCATGGCGGCGTACCGTTGCCGGATCGCCTCGGGGTCCAAACCCTCTCCCTGAATCAGGAACTGAATACAATGCCCCCAAGCGGCATGGTCGCCGCCTTCCGGGCCG
Source organism: Dehalococcoidia bacterium (assembly GCA_965226825.1). Taxonomy (GTDB): domain Bacteria; phylum Chloroflexota; class Dehalococcoidia; order Lucifugimonadales; family UBA3495; genus Io17-Chloro-G2. The sequence goes on along the minus strand of CBDDED010000003.1, from coordinate 279,078 downwards.
CCGCTTTGTTGCAGGCCGGCCAGGGCTTGGGGCGCGGGCGCCGCCGACTCGAACCGTTCCACCAGAGAGTCCAGCCGGTCCGCACCGGTCAATTGATCCAGGGCCCCGCCCAGAATCACCACGATGCCCAGGCCGCCGGCATCGACTACACCCACCTCTTTGAGGACCGGCAGCAATTCCGGGGTGGACTCCAGGGCGGCCAGAGCGGCGTTGAATCCAACTTCCCACAAACCCACGGGGGTAGCGTCTTCTTGTTGGGCAAGCCTTTCAATCGATGGAAACACCGCACCCAACACGGTCAGCATGGTCCCTTCGACGGGATTCCCCACCGCCTGGTAGGCTGATTGTGCGCCCATTTGGAACGCGCGGGCCAAGTCCGCGGAGGTGCACACCTCAACGGTCTTGAGAGCATCGCAAAACCCGGCCAGGAATTGGGACAAAATTACGCCGCTGTTCCCCCTGGCTCCCCAGAATGCCCCGTCGGCCACTTGGGTAGCAATCCCGGAGACAGCGGCGTCTTCGCCGTCCGGCGACCCCGGAACATTTTCTACCGCGGCACGCAGGGTGAGAAGCATGTTGGTGCCGGTGTCTCCGTCGGGCACGGGAAACACATTCAACGCGTTCAACGCGTCCCGGTGCTGGTCCAAGCATTCGCAGGCGGCGGAAAAGGCGTCCCTGAGTTCCCGTCCGCCGATAACAGCGTTTTGAGGGTAGGCCATTGGGTGACCAATCTCCCGGTGGCAGGCCGCCTGAAATCTGAGCAATTATACAACAAGCACTTCCCTGGTAGGATTCCAGGGAAGTGCTGGCAACGGGCGCGGCGGGAATTCGGAATCCATTCTGTCGTTAGACTTGGTGGGGGTGTCCCGGACGCGGTTCGGCACACCCGAGCGGACCGGTCACACCCGCAGCATTCCCAGAGCACCCGACCTGATTGGATGTGATGAGGGGCTCTGGATTCACGTTGAGTCGCGAAAGACCGGGGGTTGGAGGAATGCCGCGACGCCACATCTTTGATGTACTCGGCTTCGGCGAGTGCTCGCATTTTGGAGCGTGATAGTTCAAGGTCCGCCTAGTATCTCTTCAGAGTCGATGGGTGAACACCTCAGGGGAGGGCCGTCTTTCGTCACGCCTAACAAACCTGAACTATTGCTCCCCTCAACTGCTCGGACAGCCCGAAAAATGCCTTGCCTGACATCCGCCCCTTGCCAACCCGCGCGGCCCTTATCTACCATGATGCCTGACCATCAGCCGCCTGGCCATGGAGTGTTGGCGCAGACAGCCATCTCCCGGACTCCGCCGGAACTAAATGGCAACAAATGACACTGTTTACAAAAAATCGTGCCCGGGACGATGCCACTAGCTACAAAAAATGAGTGAAAAATGGCGTGATTTATGCAAAAGCCTGCAAAAACCCGATTTTCCCTGGGCAAACAATGCCATTTTCGGAGCAAGCCCCGGCCCTGACCAACGGTCCGGCAACCGGAACTAAATGGCATCAAATGGCAACAAATGGCACTGTTTACAAAAATTCGTATCTGGGACGATGCCACTAGCTACAAACAATCAGTGGAAAATGGCGTGATTTGTGCAAAAGCCTGCAAAAACCCGATTTTCCCTGGGCAAACAATGCCATTTTCAGGAAAAGCCCCTGTACCCCGTCATCCTCGCCGCAGCGGGGATCCAGAGCCCTGACACTGCGCCAACACGGTTAGGGCAACAATGACTCGGCTGGAACCGGGGCAGGAACTCCATTCTCCAACTGTGTGGATGACAAAAAGGGCTCTGGATCCCCGCTGCGGCGAGGATGACGGGAGCGGGAGTAGGTAACAAATGGAGCGCTGGATTCCCGCCTCGGCAACAGTGACGGGATGATTTGATGACAATCGAAGTTCTCCCCCTGGGAGAGGGCTGGGGTGAGGGCGTCCCCTTGACCCTGAACAGTTACTCCGCTTAGGGCTGCCTTGACACCCGTGACGCGCTGATTTAGCATATCAGGTCGGAGAGTTGATGGATTACGCAGTTTTCAAAACAGGTGGCAAACAGTACCGGGTCAAGCCCGGTGATACTCTGGATGTGGAAAAACTTCCGGTAGCGGTAGGCTCAGTGGCCGAGTTTCCCGAGGTCCTGGTGGTTTCCGATGGGGGAGACACCAAGGTGGGCGCTCCCTACATAGAGGGCGCCAAGGTGCTGGCCGAGGTAAAATCCCACTACCGGGACAAGAAGGTGATCGTCTTCAAATACAAGGCGAAAACCCGTTACCGGCGCATGAGAGGCCATCGCCAAGCCTACACCAGGCTACAGGTTCAAGAAATCCAGGTAGGATAACCGGCCCGCGGCAAGAGCGCCCGACCCCAGGCGCGCACCCACGAGGCTGAGGATCGAGTACTAAGGAGGCGCCGCTTAATGGCCCATAAGAAAGCCGGAGGCAGCACCAGCAACGGCCGAGACAGCAACCCCAAAATGCTGGGGGTAAAGCGGTACGGCGGCGAACGGGTAACCGGAGGGTGCATCATAGTGCGCCAACGTGGAACCAAGATCCGACCGGGAACCAACGTCGGCTTGGGCCGAGACCACACCATTTATTCCAAGATCGAAGGTCAGGTCAAATTTGAATGGGCAGCCAAGGGTCGGCGTCGCGTCAGCGTGTACCCGGCTGAGACGGTCTAGGCGGCCTTAAGCAGTAACATGAAAGCAGACATACATCCCAAATTTTTTCGCTCCACGGTAACCTGTTCCTGTGGCAACGTTTTTGAAACCGGCGGCACCAAGCCTGCAGTACGTGTAGAGGTGTGCAGCAAATGCCACCCCTTCTACACCGGCGAGCAGCGCATTGTTGACACCCAAGGCCGCATTGAGCGGCTGCGTCGTCGCTACAATCTTACCTAGCTTTCACACCACGGCAGGGCTGGCGGTCGAGGAGCCGGAACATCCGGCGTCTTTTGGTGTTGCTTGGTAACATTCCAAATTCTTTGCTGTCCTCCCACTTCGGTGCTCGGACTAAAAGAACCCTGCCCCGACTGGAGCCAGACCCGGCTCCCCGCGCTGGGAAGGTCACTCCCGTTTTCTACCGGCGTGATACCCGGCCATGTCGCGTCGGCTGACGGCGCCGTAATCTCCACCACCGCAATTCCCACAAGGTTGTAACGCCAGCGTTGTCGACTCAACCCAAATTCAATTATGGCGGGCAGGCTGTAATCGAAGGCGTGATGATCCGGGGCCGGGAGCACCTTTCTCTTGCCGTCAGGCGCCAAGACGGCAGCATCACCCACTATTCCGAACGGCTGAACACCCTTTATACCGGCGCGGTTCGACGGTTTCCCTTAGTGCGCGGCGTGGTATTGCTTGTTGAAACCCTGTTGCTGGGCATGAAGGCGCTCAACAAGTCGGCCACCATGGCAGCGTCGGACATCGAAGGGGAACCGGAAAAAGAAATGTCCGGGTGGTACCTGGGCGTAACACTTGCCGTGTCACTGGCGTTGGGCATCGGGGTGTTTTTCCTGGGGCCGCTGTTTATCGTGGGGTGGTTGGACCCAATGATTCCATCGGACCAACTCAGTAACTTGGTCGAGGGTGGGATCCGGCTCATTTTCCTGGTGGTCTACGTTTGGGCGATCGGCCGGTTGGGAGACATCAAGCGAGTTTTCGCCTACCACGGCGCCGAACATATGGCCGTGCACGCCTACGAAGCCGGCCTAACGCTGAACATTGAAAACGTGAGGAAGTTCCGAACGCCGCATCCAAGGTGCGGCACGGCCTTTCTATTGACTGTCCTGCTGGTGTCGATACTGGTATTTGCTCTCTACCCAAGGCCTTCATTGGAAATGAGGATTATCTCCCGCATAGCGTTGATCCCGGTGGTGGCCGGCATCAGCTATGAGGTGATCCGGTTTGCCGGAGCGCATCAACAGGGAATAATCGGCCGGGCGGTGGCGATTCCAGGCTTGCTGCTGCAGCGGCTGACCACCCGGGACCCCGACGATCAGCAAATCGAAGTGGCGATCCACGCCGTCGAGGGGGCCATCTTCGCTGACGACGGCCGGCAGTATCCTCCGCCGGTCGAGGTTCAGTAGCCGCCTCCGGGATTGGCGCCAAGCCGGGCTGGGTTCATACCATCTATACCGAGGCATCTATACCGAGGCATCTATACCGAGGCATCTATACCGAGGCATCTATACCGAGGCATCTATACCGAGGCATCTATACCGAGGCATCTATACCGAGGCATCTATACCGAGGCATCTATACCGAGGCATCTATACCGGGCATCTATACCGAGGCATCTATACCGAGGCATCTATACCGAGGCATCTATACCGAGGCATCTATACCGAGGCATCTATACCGAGGCATCTATACCGAGGCATCTATACCGAGGCATCTATACCGAGGCATCTATACCGAGGCATCTATACCGAGGCATCTATACCGAGGCATCTATACCGAGGCATCTATACCGAGGCATCTATACCGAGGCATCTATACCGAGGCATCTATACCGAGGCATCTATACCGAGGCATCTATACCGAGGCATCTATACCGAGGCATCTATACCGAGGCATCTATACCGAGGCATCTATACCGAGGCATCTATACCGAGGCATCTATACCGAGGCATCTATACCGAGGCATCTATACCGAGGCATCTATACCGAGGCATCTATACCGAGGCATCTATACCGAGGCATCTATACCGAGGCATCTATACCGAGGCATCTATACCGAGGCATCTATACCGAGGCATCTATACCGAGGCATCTATACCGAGGCATCTATACCGGGGCGCGGAAGCATCGGCAGGCAGGTACTGGAACCCGGAAATTCCCGAGTAGAACTCATCCAACTCCGAATCCCCGATGTGGTAGTACTCGTCCGCCTGGAACTGGGCTTTGACGTCGTTCAGGCGGTGCTTCAACACCGTGAAGTCCACCGGAATTTGATGCTCCTCCCATAGGCGCTGCTGATTGCCGATGGTCCGGTCGGAACAACTGCCGATCAGATAGCCCAGGCTACGGGCCTTCCGGACCATTTCCAGGGTTATGGCGCCGGGAGGCTCACCAAACTCCATGGTCCCGTCAATATCAAAGCTGATTAGCCTGGGCAATAGTGCCTCCGCCTAAATCTGGTGCTGCCAGACGGGGCCCTTGGGCGGTTCGTCGATCAGCCGGAACTGGGGTAAGGAGAACCCGTCTTCGCCGTCGTAGAACACTGCTTCAACTCGCTTGCCGATGGCGACGTTCTCCTCTTTTTCCGGTTCCATGTTGGCATCCACCAGGTTGGCGATGATCCGCAGGCCGTCATTGGGGTCGGGTTCCCCGCTCTGCTCGTCCAACTCGACCAGGACAATGGCAAAGGGCGCCCAATCCCTGAAGCTGGGCACGACCGTGTGGGCCACGATCTGATAGCTGTAGATGGCGCCTTTGCCGCTAACCTCGTGCCACTCCCACTGCAAAGACGTGCACCAAGGGCACCCGGGGCCGGGTTCGCCGCGCAGAAGGCCGCAGTCCAGGCATTTCTTCACGAGCAACCGATGTTCCGCGGCCCCCTCGAAGTACCCCTTGTACTCGCTGTCATTGTCGGAAATGTTGAGCGGGATCCCCCGGTATTGGTAAACCGGCACGATGTTACCTCCTCATGATAAGGGAGCTTCCCACCGCGGGGGTGCCCCAGCCCATGTTCATGCTGATGTTGGCGTCGCGTACCTGGCGGCACTGGCCTTCCGAATAGTCGTAGCTGTGGACCCCGTCGGCGGCTCCGGGACAATAGTCGTCCACCGTTCCCCGCAATTGCCTCACATTTTCGATCACCATGTTCATTCCGTGGGTATAGCCTTCGCAGAGGTGGCCGCCGCTGGTGTTGTTGGGCCTCCGTCCGCCAAGGTTGATGATTCCGCTGGAAACGTAGTCCTTGCCCTCTCCCTTTTCGCACCAGCCGTAGTCCTCAAACTGGAGCAAGGTCGTGTAGGTAAAAGCGTCGTAGCATCCGGTCACGTCAACGTCATCGTGAGTCACCCCTGCGCTTTCAAAAACACGGGGGCCAACGTAGTGACCGGCAACCCGGGAAATAGGACCGTGCTGGTAGTGGAAATCCCCGCCCGGCTTGGTTCCCCGACCCTGGACCCCCAGGATGTGGACCGGGCGCTGCCGGAGGTCTTTGGCCCGTTCCGCGGAGGTGACGATAACGCAGGTGGCGTTGTCGGTTTCCAGGCAGCAGTCCAACAGGTGGGCCACCGGACGGATGATCCAGCGGGAGTTGAGCACGTCTTCCACGGTCACCCTTTGCTTCATCAAGGCCTTGGGATTGTTGCTGGCGTGGTTGCTGTGGGCCACCTTGATTTGAGCCAGGTTTTCGCTGGTGACGCCGTACTCCATCATGTGGCGGGTGAAGGTAAAGGAGAACTGCTGCACCGCGCTGATCATGCCGTAGGGCCGTTTCATCAGGTCCAAACCCGCTATCGGCGCGGACGCTCTGGCGCCGGTTCCACCGATGCGGATGTTGGAGTAGCCGTTCATGGAACGGAAAACCGCAACGGTATCAGCCATGCCGGTTTCTATGGCGCCCATTGCCAAGCCCACCAGGGCCTCGGTGCTGGACCCGCCGCCGGAGCAGTCCATGTAAAAATTGGGGCGCAGCCCCAGGTCATACATTATCGACGTGGAGGGTGTGGAGTCCCCGCCGTGGTAGCTAAGCATGCCGTCCACCTGGTCCGGGGCCAGACCGGCGTCGTGCATGGCATTGCGAATTGCCTCGGCGCCCAAGGCGCGGGTGGTGCGCCCAGAGCCGCGGCTGTACTCGGTTTCACCCACTCCCACGATGCAATACTTGTCTCTCAGGCTGGTTTCCAAGCTTATCCTCCAACAAGCATCTGAATTGGCGCGCCCCGCCCTTCCCGGCGGATATTTCCGCTACATCAGGTTCCACCGGGGATTTTGGGCCGCCTGTTCCTTTAGATAGTCGACTATCCAGTCCTTCACCGGCTCCGCCAGGTAAAAGGTGGGCTCGATCAACTCGCTTTCGTCGGATATCAGGCCCTCTTCCAGCGCCAAAGCGGCTACCGGCGTTCCCGGCATGATGCTGACGCCCACCCGCAAATTCGCCACCGCGGGTTTCAACCGGCGCAGGAATGCCAGCTTCTCTTCCACGGTCTCCCGCGTGTCGCCGGGTTCGCCGAAGGTTTGGGCGACGGTGTAGTGGAGGCCCTCGGCTTCACACAGGCCTGCGGTTTCAACCATCGGCGCCAGTTGGGCGCTCAAGCCTGAACCGTTGCGAGGGTCGGCCTTGGCGTTGCCCATAATGACGAGGGCGCAGCCAGCTTGCTTCATCAAGCCTACCATTTCAGAGTCGCACGAGAAGGGGGCCAGGCAGGTGTTCCATTGTAGCTTTGGACCGCGGTCGATCAAGGCCCGGCACAGCTCCTTGGCGTGGTCCATAGGGATGTTGAACCCGTTGTCGATGAAGAAAACTTTGCGCAATCCGAAGCGTTCATCCATGTCTTTAACTTCTTGGACGACGTCTTCAATAGGACGAATCACCCGCCAAGCGCCGTCTTCCTGAGGACCCGAACCGCCGCCGTTCCCGGGAGATGTTGGATACTGGAAATCTCCCAGCTTGGTGACAATTCCAATGCCAAAGCCGGCCTTCCGGTATTTGTCCATATCCAGGTCTTCCAGCCGGGGCGGGGTTGAAAAACTGGACGCACACCGGGCGCCGGTAAAAACTATCTCATCCTCATCCCGGTAGACCAGGCCTTCCACCGACCCAAGACGGGAGCCGATTCCTGCGGAACCCGCACCGGGACCGGCACCTTCCGACTCCAACCGGTCAACTAACTCGGAGAAGGCCTCTGCCGCGTCGCCCGCCAGCGCCAGGTCCGGCTCCAGGTACCGGAAACACTCCACCGGCAGAAGGCTGACGGCAGGGCCGCCGCACACGATGGTTGCGCCGCTGACCCCGCGAACTTGTTGGATAACCGCTTTGCTGGCCGGCAACGCCCACTGGGGGTCAAGGTAGCTGTGGTTGCTCAGGTTTCGTATGGATACTCCGACTACGTCGGGTTGGAACTCCTCGACCATCTGCTTAACGTCAGCCAGGGAATCCTGGGAAAACATGAGGTCCAAAACCTTCAAGCTATGGCGGGACCGGTCGATACTGCCGGCAACGTAGGCCAGTCCTATTGGCAAAGGCCGAGCGTCCATGCGGCTCATCAGGCGGTGGTGTTGATTAGTGGCGATCAGCAGGACACGCATGGCTCCTCCAGTACGAATGGCCCCCGACTATTCCGCGGCCGGCAAGCCCTTCCCAGGCATAGTAGACCCGGCCCATTATCTCCCAACCAAATGGGTATGTACACCGACAAAGGCACCAGAGGGGAGTTGCAAAGCTGCCCGGACAACGGCTCGCACTGACACCTTGAATACTGGAAACACGAAAAACCGAATAGCAGGAGTGGAACGTCAGCAGTTGGGTGCAAGAATGGGAAGAGAGAGCGGGGAATTGGATGTACTCCGAAGAGCACGAGATAAACTACCCCCACACCCTCAACCGAAACGTCGTCCTCAATTACGTGGCGGCTTAATTTTCAACCCAGATATAAGGAGACACACCGATCCTGGCCTCTAATAGATTTTGACTTTGGAGGGCAAGTCAACCACCATGCCCTTGAGCGGAGGGGCGGCCCCGAGCGTTGGCTAACCAATCGACTCGGAGAGGAGACTAAAATGCAGAAACCTGTTACCAGGAAACGTCTAAATTACGGGCTAGTGCCTACAGCCTTCGTACTCTTGGCAGCGACGCCATCCTCAGGTCCAAGGTTAGAGTTTCCAGACCGGCGCGTGAGTATTCGTCGACAATCAGCCTGTCGAAGAGTCCCGGGCTGGTGGTGGTTTGAAGGGCGATAATGACCGAATGTCCGTTTAGTGGCGAAACCAGGCCGCTGGTCAATAAATCTATCAGAGAGGCGCGGGTATCTGAGTCGGATACCCCGTAGTGATGTTGAATGGCTATATATGCCTCTCCGATGACTTGGTTTGAAGCGAAGATCTCGTTGCCTTGGTCCTCAATTAGGGCGCGGAGTTCTTCGACCCAGTGCTCAAAGTCCTTTTCGGGCTCCCTGGTAGTCAGTCTGACCAAGACCGAGGTATCAATTCCGAAGGGCTGAGTCATACGTTTGTTCCCGGAACTTTTGGATGTCGAATGGTGGGCGCCCGGGCGGTATCTTGTCCCTTAGAGGGTGTGTGAGAAAGGGCTAAACTTGCACGAATTTCTCTTGGGGAGTGGGTCAGCAATCTTGCTATTGTGGGGGTATGAACAGAAAACCTTATCCCAGCGATTTGACCGACGCCCAGTGGGCCGAATTAGCTCCCTTGCTGCCGCCAAGCAAACCCAGGGGCCATCCTCGGACCGTGGACTTGCGGGAAGTAGTAAATGGCGTTCTGTATGTGCTGCGCGGCGGCATACCCTGGCGCATGGCGCCCCATGACCTGCCGCCCTGGGGGACGATTTGGTGGTATTTTCGGAAGTGGCGCAGAGATGGGACCTGGGAGAGCATTGAGGCGGCGCTGCGTCCCAGGGTTCGGGAGGCTGAGGGACACGAGGCTACGCCCAGCGCCGCGATCATCGACAGCCAGTCGGTGAAGACCACGGAAAAAGGGGGCCCAGAGGCTACGATGCAGGCAAGAAGGTTGCTGGGCGCAAGCGTCACATCGCAGTAGATACTTTAGGACTGCTCCTAGCCGTGGTGGTACATGCCGCCAACATTCAAGACCGGGATGGAGCCAAGCTGGTGTTGAGCAAAATGGTGGGCCGGTTTCCCAGGCTCAAAGTGATCTGGGCTGACGGGGCATACGCTGGCAAGTTGGTAGCCTGGGCCTGGGTCACCGGCGGTTGGCTGCTGACCGTGGTCCGGCGGAGGCCGGACAGTCACTCCTTTGAGGTGCTGCCCCGCCGGTGGGTGGTGGAGCGGACGTTGGCGTGGCTGGGCCGCTGCCGGCGCTTGAGCAAAGACTATGAAGCCCTCCCGGAAACCAGCGAGGCTTGGGTTTATGTAGCCATGATCCATCTCATGCTCAAAAGACTCCAGCCAGCTTGAACGGGATTTCTCACACACCCTCTTAGGGTTCCCAGGCGTGAATAGTCGATCCGTCTGGGGCGGATTATGTATCCGTCGGGCCCTTCGGTTAGCTCGAGTTGGTCGCCGGGTTTTACGCCCAGCGCGTCCAGCACGCGGGCCGGGAATGTGACTTGGCGCTTCGAAGTGATTTTGACGATCATTGAGTTGCTCCTTACCGGAATGGTACCGGCCGTAAGGCATGAAGGTCAAGCAGGCGTTGGTGTCTGCGCGGCGTTCAGCCCATGCTGGGTTCAGTGAAAGGCACATCGTTTGCATATTTGATGGCAACGCCCGTCGTTACTCGGGTCAAGCCAACGCCCGCAGGACAGGTCGGTGCTTGCGTTGCCCGAATCCACAGTTGGCTTTCAGTTCGGACCGAACCTTGCAGGTCCCCGGGGCAAGACCCGCACGCGAAAAACCTTACGAGGAATTTGACTCGATTGGTATAATTTCAACGCTCGACACGAGGCGCCATTATTTTGGGTGGCTGCGGTATTTGTCCTTGCCCGCGTTAGGTCCGCCTGACCAACATCGGATGGAACAAACCGGATGTCGGCCGCTGTTAAGAATATTGCGCCAAGACGCGTATCGGGCCCTGAGACAGCTTGGGGCGCCATAGTTACACCCAAATGCCCATGGGTGCCGATTTGCAGGCCGGGGTGTGGTTCTGGGCGGTTCTCTTCCGTATCGTGCCGTAGAGTTGGTTTGAGTTATTGATGGTGATCAATTCCTCGTCAGCGAAAGCCCTACACTAACGGAGCGACCATGGAACAACCAATCGAATTTCCATCCCTTGTGTCTCTCTAACTAGGTAATGCTTGAACACAAAGTTTGCCGAACTACACCAGAGCCCTGAACATTTTGAGTTCCGCCGGGGCGGTCCGACGAATTCCTCCCCTGCAACCACAACGGCTCTTAGTTTAGGAGCGGGACTCTCACTCAGCCGCTTGTCCAGTTTCCCGGGTCCACCTTAACCTCCGCCTTTGGTCTCAGCTATAATAGTGCTAACCCGCTGGCTCTCTCTACGTCTTGAGCTGCATCGAATGAATTCGATGCGAGAGGTCTTTCCCAATGACGACATCTGATTCAATCTCCTTTCGAATTCCAGCAAGGCGCGCAAGCAAGCCTTCAGACCCTGAGAGTCTTTTCAGGAGCCTTAGTGGACGGTCAACTCAAATTCAACATCTTTGGGCCCATCAGGCTGACGTGTTGAGAAGTTGGCATTCCAAACATTTGGAAACCCATGACCTAGCTTTGGAACTTCCGACTGGTACCGGAAAGACCCTAATAGGCTTACTGATTGGAGATTTCGTCAGACAGACAAAAGGAGAGAGAGTCGCGTATCTGTGCCCAAATCGGCAACTCGCTCACCAAGTAGGCAAATTGGCCAAAGAGTACTGCATCGATGCGCGGGTTTTGGTTGGCCAGCAATCACACTATGACCCATCCGACTTTAGTGCTTTCGTAGGTTCTTCGGCTATCGCTATTACCACCTATTCCGCCATATTCAACGCTAATCCCAGAATCAATTCTGCGAATTTGTTAATTCTCGACGATGCCCACGCGAGCGAGGATTTTATCGCCTCGCTTTGGAATGTGGATATAGACCGCGACGCTCACCATGACATTTACATCGGCTTGCTGGATTTTTTCAGGAACGAGATACCCGGTTTCCAATGGTCGAACCTCAAGAGCGAGTCGACGCTTGATGCGCGAACAGAATGTGGCAAGATCCCGTCTCCTGTCGCACATAAACGTCAAGAGGAATTGAGAGACTATCTTGACTCAGTACTGGTTGAGCCAGACCAACGATTTTCTTGGCAGATGATCCGTGGACACCTGGATGCGTGCCACATTTTTGTAACCTGGCCGACGATATCAATCAGACCAATAACTCCTCCAACTTTTGACCATGAACCGTTTTCCAAATCTCGTCAAAGGATTTATATGTCAGCGACCTTAGGCGAAGGCGGAGAATTGGAACGGATTACAGGCATTAGAAAAATTGAACGCCTTCCGGTTCCGGAAGGCTGGGACAGGCAAGGACCCGGTCGGCGATTTATCATGTTTCCAGAACTGGGTCTGCCGGCTGAAACATCTACGGCCGCCGCCATTACTCTAGCGGGGGAGCCTGTGCGCTCTCTAATCTTGACACCCAATAGGAGCACCTCTAAGTCGGTAATCGACAATCTAAACAAACTTTCTCCGAGGCCATCAATACTCACAGCAACTGACATTGAGCATTCCCTAGAACCATTTCTAGAGAAGGAACATGCGGCATTGGTCCTTCACAACCGGTACGATGGACTAGACTTACCGGGCGATGCCTGTCACTTGGAATGGATTTTTGGCCTACCGGGAGCTACGAATGCTCAGGAAGCCTTTTTACTAAATCGGCTCGGAGTTAACTCCCTCCTTCGAGACCGCATCAAAACAAGACTTACTCAGGCGTTGGGAAGGTGCACTCGCAATGCAACAGACCACGCAGTGGTCATAATTTCTGGACCAAAAACTTTGGACTTCTGCAACGAGATCGAGAACCGATCAGGATTCCATCCGGAACTCCAAGCAGAACTCAACTACGGACTGGACGATGTTTCCAAGATTGTATGGCCAGATCAATTTACAACTAAAGCCCGTGATTTCTTACGAAAAGAACCTGGTTGGGAGAGAGTTGACGAGTGGATTCAGGGCGAAAGAGACAACTGTCAGCGGTTACCCGATATAGTGGAACAAACGCTGATGTCCAATGTTCCAGACGAAATGGACTACGCCCACGCCATGTGGGTAGGCGATTATGAGGGGGCTCTGGAGAAGGCTCAAACGTGCGCCAGCCGACTTAGCGGGGATGACCTTGCCGACTATAGGGCGTGGTGGTACTACTTGGCAGGAAGTGCGGCAGCGCTGTCATCGGTGAGAGACCACGCGCCACATCTAGCCCAAACATCCACCGAGCTATTTGCGCGGGCTTGCCAAGCTACACCTAGATCGACTTGGTTTAGGGAGGTCGTACGGCTTGTAGGCTCGGAGACTGATTTTCCACCAATTGAAGATCCATTATTGCTCATCGTCGCCGAAGCCATCGAACGGAGGATTCAGCAGGTCGGAGTCGCCGGGGTAGGGTTTGAGAAGGAAGCGGAGGACGTCACTAAGTTTTTGGACAGCGCTGACGCTACACCCTTCGAGCAGGGATTGGAGAAACTGGGATATTGGCTAGGGGTTGACGCCAAACGTCCCTCGGGTCAGGGGGTTCCAGACGGTGTTTGGTCTTTCGGCGAGGAAATAGTAGTTACGTTCGAAGCGAAGAGTAACGAACAGCCCACAGGGGTGATCTCTTTGAGCACAGCGAGACAGGCTCAGGGGCACGTAAATTGGGTAATCGGTAATACGCAGCAAACTGATTCCACGCCGGTCTCGGCCGTAGTAATTTCCGACCGAAAGCAAATTGCCCGCGCTGCTCTGCCAAACGCAGAAGGATTATATGTGGTTACATTGGCGTCCATACGCGAACTCGGACGTAGAACCTTATCCACTTTGCGAGCCCTCAGGGCCCAGGCCTCTGAAACTGGGAACGAGGATTTCCGCCAAGTTATTGCTGAGCGGTTGAAGAACGAAAGCTTGGACCCTAAGAATATCCAAGCTGAGCTTCTCGGTAATCCGCTCAGAGATTTACCTGTAGAGTGCTCTTTGTCAAACACTGGGGTGGGCTAGGCTGTTGCCCATCCAGACTACAGTATTCGAACCCTTGGCCCACTGCGTGGAGAGCAGGCAGTCTACCTCTGGATTCCCTGAGGTGGACACCACCAAATGGACAGGACTGGGGTGGAATTGAGCGAGAGTCCCATTGCTCATCCCAATGGTACCAGCACCCGTTCCGGTGGACCTTCCGTCTCCTTCGATCTTTCGCCCGCGACATTCCCGGCCTAGCGGAACACCTCGGCCGGTGTCCGGTAGCCCAGGGTCTGATGGGGCCTCTGGTCGTTGAAGAACCTAAAATAGGCGCGCAGTTCCCTGCGGGCTGTGGGGGGATGGGACAGTTACCCTCTGCCTCAGCCCGTCTGGCCTGCTCCTGTACTCTCTTCACGCCACCCATTCACCGCAGAGAGCACCGAGAACGCAGACGTTCTTGGGACAGCACGACAATCCAAAAAACCTCGCGCTCCCTGCGCTCTCTGTGGCGAAAAGGGTTGTGGGTTCCCGTTGCGGCGACGGCCAAAGCTTGTTGACAGGCGGTTGGCCCAACACTACACTCCCCGTGTTTCCGCGGGTTGCGGAACGCCTGCGTTAGCTTCAAAAAACTGGTCAGCGGTGGTAGAAAATGGGTTTGCCCCGTCCATTGGAAGGAGTCCGTGTCGTCGACTTTACCTGGGTGAGGGCCGGGCCTTGGGCCGCCCGTTGGCTCGGCGCTTTTGGGGCCGAGGTCATCAAAGTGGAATGGCCTCAAAACATGGATATGCTCCGCCAGAACCGTTTTACGGTCCCGGAAGGCGTTGAGCCGGGCCCTAACTCCACCGGCCAGTTTGCAGACACCAACGCCAACAAACGGGGCATCACGGTCAACGTGCGCACTCCCCGGGGCCTGGAGTTGGTGAAAGAGCTTATTTCGGTTTCCGACGTGGTCATCGAAAATTTCAGCTCCCGAATCATGGAGAACTGGGGGTTGGGATACGACGAACTGAGGAAGCTGCGCCCAGACGTGGTTTACGTGTCCATGGCCGGCTTCGGTCATGTCGGGCGGCACCACCATTACGGCACCATGGGCCCAGCAGCCCAGGCTCTTTCCGGCCTGACGTTCCTGTCCGGGCTTCCCGGCGAGCCGCCCGCAGGTTGGGGTTGGTCGTACCTGGACGACACCGGCGGGATGTACGGCGCGATGTGCGCTCTCACTGCCTTGTACCACCGGAGAACCACGGGCAAGGGCCAACACGTTGACCTTTCCCAGATGATAACCGGCATCACACTTACCGGGTCGGCATTCTTGGACCGTACGGCCAACGGCCGGAAGGCAAGAAGGGAAGGGTACCCGCCGGGCAACCGGAGCGTTTGGCCCGGCGCGCCGTTGGTGAATAACTACCGGGGGCCCACGGTGGCCCCGCACAACTCCTACCGCACCGAGGGGGGCGGCTACAACGACTGGTGCGTGATTACCTGCGCCAGCGACCGGGAATGGCAAGACTTGGTGAACGTCATGGGTCGCCCCGCCTGGGCCGTTGACGCCAAGTTGGACCTGCTGGAAGGACGCATCCGGCACCAGGAACAGATGGACCAGGGGATCGAGGCCTGGACCAAGACGCTGGACAAGTACGAGTTGATGGAATTGTGCCAGGGCGCCGGGGTCAGGGCCATGCCGGTGCAAAGCTCCGAGGACCGGGTGGAGCATGATGAACAGTTGCGGCACCGGGCGATGTACACCCAGATGCCGCACCCCATGCTTGGGCCGTGGAAGTTCCAGAACGCTCCGTTCAAGATGTCCAAAACGCCTCCGGTGGTCAGCAGCCCTCCCCCGATGATTGGGGAGCACAACCGGGAAGTGTTGGAGGACCTCCTGGGCGTCTCCCACGAAGAAGTGCTCAGCGGACACGAAGACGGCGTCCTTTGGCCCAAGGGTATGCCGACGTTCCCGTATATCGAAGAGGCCCTCAAATGACGGCAGACCGGCTGGAAGCGCCGGGGCCGCTCTCCGGACTTCGGGTGTTGGAACTGGCCGATGAAAAGGGCCAGTTTTGCGGCAAGCTAATGGGAGACCTGGGCGCGGACGTGGTCAAGATAGAGCCGCCCGGCGGGGAAAGAACCCGGAGGGTCGGCCCGTTTTTGGACGACGTTCCTCACCCGGAGCGGAGCCTTTCCTTCTGGCACTACAACACGTCGAAGCGCAGCATCACCCTCAACCTGGAAACGGGACCCGGAGCGGCGTTCTTCCAACGCCTGGCGGCCAAAGCCGACATTGTCCTGGAAACCTTTCCCGCCGGTTATTTGGAGTCCCTTGGCCTGGGCTACGAGCAACTGAGCGGGCTCAATCCAGGACTCATCGTGTGCTCGCTGACCCCGTTCGGCCAGACCGGCCCCTGGCGCGACTATCAGACCTCGGACCTGCTTCACCTGGCGGCCGGAGGCCAGATGGCGTCTTCGGGATATGACCCGGAAGACGTTCCCGACGCGCCTCCCATAGCTCCCGGAGGAGGAAACGCCTGGCACATCGGCGCCCACTATGCCTACATGGGAATTCTGTCGGCCCTGTATCACCGGGCAATGTGCGGGGAAGGCCAGTACATTGACGCCTCGATACACGAGGCCTGCGCCCTCACCACTGAGGGGGCCATTGCAATATACCTGGCCTCCGGCACCGTCGTCAGACGCCACACCGGGCGGCACGCCGATCCCGGCCAATCCACCAGAATTCAACTGGCCACCCAGGGCGGCGGCTGGGTTAACGTCACCCGGTCCGGCAGCAACATCACCCCGGCCCGCCTGGCTACCCTGGTCGAGTGGATGGGCGAACACGGACTGGCCGACGACCTGAAAGATGAAAAATACCGGGACCCCCAGGTGCTTCAGGACAACGCGTTCCACGTTACGGACGTCCTGACTAATTTCTTTGCCAGCCTGCCTCAGGATGAGGTCTATCACGGGGGACAGGAGAGGGATTTCCCCTGGGGAGCCATACGGTCGATGGACGAGATTATAGACGATGGACACCTGGAGGACCGCGGATTCTACGTGGAAGTGGAACATCCAGAGCTGGGCCGGAAGTTTATATATCCGGGAGCCGCGGCAATCTATAACGGCTCTCCCTGGAAGATCTCCCGACGGCCCCCGCTGATCGGCGAGCACAACCAGGAAATCCTGTGTGGAGAGTTGGGGCTGAGCCTCAACGAGCTGACAATCCTGGCGGAGTCCGGGGTAATCTAGCCGGTCCAGCCCCATGATCGGGCCGGTCCGGCCGCCATCGCTGCTGGAATCGCTAGCTGCCAATCACGTGCGCGGGGCCGCCTGCGGCGTAAGGGGAACCTCAGTTGAGGTAACTGCTAACCGGATGTTCGGAAGAGTGCCCTGATGGTCGACTCGTACTCTCAACTAGCCCCGATACTGGAAGAAACCCTGGGGCTGCAGATTCCGCCGGTGGCCCTGTGTTTTGTGAACGACCGCCCTCCTGACCTGCCCGTGCTGGAGACCAAGGTTCCCTCGGCTTGCGCCGTTTGGAGGTTGGCGGAGACCGACGTCTTCTACGCCCCGGCCTCGCACCACTTCAATTGCCCGTTGGGAGCAATGGTAATGGGGTTTGACCTTCCTGAACCCCAGGCCGCCGGTCTTCAGGAAGAATTGGGCATGATGTGCGGCATTGAGTACGTGCGGGAATCTGAACTGCCCCACGTTCCCACGATTCCCAACTCCCCGACCGGCATTGTTTACGGCCCCCTGGCCCGCTTCCCCCTGCAACCGGACCTGGTCTTGCTCTGGACCACCCCCCAACAATCGATGATGTTGAGCGAGTGTTGCGGCTTGATTGACTGGTCCGCGCCCACACCGGGCCTGCTGGGGCGGCCCGGTTGCGGGGCCCTGGCCGCGGCGGTGCGGGAGGACCGGCCGACCCAGTCCCTGGGTTGCTTGGGAATGCGCACCAATACGGGCGTTTCGGGCGACTTGCTCCTGATGGCGCTTCCCAGAAGCAGCCTGGAGACCCTTCACCTGGATTTGCCCAGGGTAGCCGGAATCCACCGCCAGATGGAGTCCCACTACCTGGACCGCATCGCCGGTCTGGAGGCGTCCGGCCAGTAATTCGCCCCGGTCAGGGCGATTCCCGCTCCAATCGGTGTGTCGCTTTCATGTTGTTGCGTTCGTGTTTGGCAAACGTCCTGGACTGGGGTAGACCCCGATTATCGGATGTGCGCTGCGATGAAGACTTGCGGGCGGTCAATCCATAGCAGTATGGTCCTGCCATCTCAGGTTTTGCGCCTTTGCAAATTATCTTGAGCACCGCGGCTGCCCGGCTATGCTAGGATAAACAGACGAATCTATGGGTACCCCTGTGTGCGTGAGGTGGATGGGTAAATGGTAGATACACCCGAGTCGGCTCGGATTGGCGAAGTGGTCGAGGCAACCTCCACCTCCTTTGTTGCCCAGTGCTACCAGCTATACGGCGCACCGCCGTTGGGTTCTCTGGTCCGGACCGGCGACCCGGCCATACAGGGAGTGGTCTACCAGGTGGTCACCGAACCTTTGGACGCCAGCCGTCCCGTGTTGGCCCGGGGAGAATCCGCCGTCACCGAGGATGAGGTCTTTCGCGCCAACCCTCAGCTTGAGCGGCTGTTGACATCCAGATTCGAAGTCCTGATCCTGGGCCACCATGCCCGCGGGGCCGACTTCCCGGTGCTGCCCCCACTGCCTCCCAGGGTCCACGCCTTCGTATATGCATGCGGCCCGGAGGAAACCGTGCGCTTGGCCGAAAGCCCCGGCTGGATGAGGACCCTGCTCTCCTCGAATGTTCCCGCCGCCGACCAGGTGGCGGCTGCATGCCTCCGGGGCGCAGCCATATCTGCGCCTGAGCCGGAGAGGTTCCTGCTCCAAGCATGCCGGGAAATCGCCGGCGAACTGGCCGGAGATTGGCCCCGGGTCAACGCAATCTTGAGGATGGTGAAAGAATGACCGGCGGCCCGCAATCCGACCCATTTCGCCAAAACAACCGGCTTCACCAGGATGACCGGCTTTACCAAGAAAGGAACGGGGAAACCGGAGAGCCGGTTCTCTTGAAACCGGGCGCCCAACTCGGCCTGGTGGTGGACGGATCGCTGGCCAATGGCGTGGAGGTCCGTCTCAACCAACAAACCTCGGTTGAGGATCTGAAGGTCGGTACATTCGTGACCATAAAGGGCGACCGGGGTAACTTTTTTGGGGTCATCACGGAGATCGCCCTTGACAGTTCCGACCAACGGCTGAAGCACACGCCGCCCGACGTGGACGACCCTTTCATTGCCCAGGTGGTGACCGGAACAGTGGCCTTTGGCAAAATCTCGGTGCTGGGGCCAACCTGGTTATCCCCGCCGCGCTGGGCGACGCACGGGCCCCAGCAGCGGCCAAAACCATTCCTCCCCATTTTGCACGAGCCTTCTCCGCCACGGAACAGGATGTCGCCGCGGTTTTCGGCAGTGAAGACCAGCGCCACTTCTGGATAGGCGATCCGCTGGATATGGAGACCAAGGTGTGCCTCGACCTGGACGAACTGGTCAAGCGTTCCATCGGCGTCTTCGGGAAGAGCGGCACCGGCAAGACATTTTTGACCCGGCTGCTGCTGGTGGGAATACTCCAGGGCGGACGGGCGTCCTCGTTGATTTTCGACATGCACAGCGAATACGGGTGGAACGGGCAGGACGCCGACCGGAACATCATGGTCAAGGGGCTGAAGCAGCTTTTCCCGTCCAGGGTTTCCACATTCACCCTCGACGAAGAAAGCTCATTGCGCCGGGGTTCTTCGGTGGATGAAGTCGTACGCATCGGTTACAGCGAAATCGAACCGGAGGACGTGGAACTGCTCCGGGAGACCCTGAACTTGTCGGACGTCGCCGCCTCTGCCGCGTTCAACCTTCAGCAAAAATTCGGGCCGCAGCGCTGGATGAAGGAATTTCTGGATTTGACCGGTCGCGACGCTGTGTTTGAGTTGGCCTCGGAAATTCAGGTCCAGCCCCACGCGTTGGGAGCGCTACATAACCGGCTGAGCCGGCTCAAGCGATTCGGGTTCCTCGTAGACAAGACTGATGGTGACGCCGCCGCCCGGATTATTGAACACCTGGAAAGAGGGCAGCACGTCGTGTTGGAGTTCGGCCGGTACGGCAACGACCTGACCGCCTATATCCTGGCCAGCAACCTCCTTTCGAGGCGCATCCACGACCGGTACGTTAACTCTACCGAAGCCGCCGAGGGCGGGAGCGGCAAATCGCCGCGGCCATTGGTCATCGTCATCGAGGAAGCCCATAAATTCCTGGCGCCGTCCGTGGCGTCCCAAACAATTTTCGGGACCATCGCCCGGGAAATGCGCAAGTACAACGTTACGCTCATGGTCATCGACCAGCGGCCCAGCGCCATCGAGTCCGAGGTGATGAGCCAGGTGGGTACCCGTTTGACCTGCCTGTTGGACAACGACCGGGACATTGACGCCGTGCTGCAGGGCGCGTCCGGCAGCCGCCAGCTCAGGGGTGTTCTGGCCCGGCTGGAGCCCAAGCAGCAGGCCCTGATCTTTGGGCACGCATTGCCCATGCCCCTGGTGGTGCGCACTCGGGAATACGGCTCCGCCGAGTCCTACGCCAGCCTCAGCCGTACACCGGGCGTCCCGGTACAGCAAGGCCCGGTACTACCCCAAAGCATCGAAACACCGGAACAGCGTCTGGAGCGGGAAATAGAAGAGCTCTTCTACGCTGTGCCAGTCACTTCGCACTTGCGCCCACATCTGCCCACACGTTCCGGCCACCCATAACCGCTACCGGGCCAGAAAACTTTGGGTAGCGTCGGAGTTGACCCTCACCGTGTACTCCCTCCCCGGCTCGAAGTCGGAGCCCAGGGGTATTGACATTTCCAACGTGGGATAGTCGGCGGTGCAGGCCACAAAAGGGTCGGCAACTTCGTGGTGGGTTAAGCTCACGTCGATCTTCTCCGGCTCGCCCCGTCTTACTTCGTAGCCGTTGAACCTTGAGCAACCGCTGCCTTTGGGCAGGCCGGAAACGACGCGCAGTTCGTATTGAAGCGGTGCCCCTTCGAGACCAACTACTTCTACCTTCTCGACCGGCGACAAGGCAATGGACGGATCCGGGAAGTCCGGTTCCAGCGGGGTGAAAGCGGTGGTTTCCCGGCCGTTGACTACCACGCGATAGGTCTGGGCCGGCGCAAACGCCGACCCGATGCGGACTACTGTTTCCACCTCCACCACATCCTCCGAGCACGGGATGGCCCAGGGAGAAGGCGGCTGAGCCATCAGGGTCACATCGACAATGATTTTGGTACCGTCTAATTCGAACTCCTGGCCTCCGGGCCGTGAGCACCCGTCTATCGTCGACTGATAAAACGCAACCAGCAGCAGGTACTCCGTATCGTCTTGAATCAACTTGGCCCCAACCACAGGAACCGGGACCTCAACCAACCTTGGCCGCTTCGAACCGGACGCATCACCATCGCCGGAAGGGTCCGGCGGCGGCTCGACCATTACCAGCACCATGTCCACTTTGTTGGGATTTCCCCGGGTAATCACCTCGTAAGCGGTATCGTTGATGAAGCCGAGGCGACCATCGGATTCCTTTATCCGAGCGGTTATGGAGTAGGTGTTCCTCTGGTCCAGGTCAGCCCGCTTGTACTTGACTCTGAACTTTATCGGCACCTGGCCGGGGCTGGGGATAACCTGTTCTGCGATGAGAATGGACGAGGCGTCCTGCAGGGATACGTCCCTCAGTTGTACCTCCAGCGTCGCCCCCGGGGAGAGGGCAATCCGCTCCCGATAAGTGACGGTGCCGGTTACCGACGCAGAGGGCGAGGCGCCCTTCCTCGGAGCCGGCCCTCCGCCCCGCTCAGGAGAAAGGCTGTCCTGGCATGCGGAGGCGGTCAACAGGACGATGCAGAAGCACAGGGCTGAAAGCAGAGAGGCCTTGAGTCTGGCGTTCATAAGAGGAACCTCGCCTGCGGGAAATGTTCGGGCCGGCCCCAGTCCAGAGTTTCCGGCCCTGCACCTATAAAGACGCAACCGGCTTGGCGTTTGTTCCCAGGTGCCAGCCGTTGGTCAACGAGGTTCGCCAAAGTGCACAAAGGGTCCAAGAAGTTGCAGCGCCGGCTGCCAGCCCAATCGGTGATTGTAGCCACCACGGATCTACGAAGGCGGTGACGGTCGGACATAGTTCAGTAGCGTTGAAACATCGTAAATATGCTGGGCGTGGGACCGAGTAGGTTACCGAGATCGGAACCGTCCGAATATATGGTAGCGGCGCATCCCGGAAGCTCGGGCGCTTCGGCAACGAAGATGGCGTGTTCGTTGCTTCGATAGACAATAGTCTCTCATTTATGCGTCGATCCTCTATCACCGGTTTTTATGTTCGTGTGTGGTGAAGCTTATCAAATAGAAATCTCTCGGTACTCGCCGGGCTGCATCTGGTTGAAGGCATCCCGGATCGCGTAGACCCTGGGTCGGATGCGCGGCAATGAAGTAGAAGCAGGACAAGTACCAACAGTTGTCGAGTTGTAAAATTCTGTTGATGACGCAACTGTTGGTCCGTGGTGATGAACAGGTCGTAGTTGCCCTCTTCGGCTCGGTCGAGCAGGTCCCCATTGCGAAGGTTGGACCAACCCATCTCGAAGGTCGTGTCCACGGAGTGCTCGACCAAATGACGCCGCAGGGGAGCAGGGGCGCCTTGGTCGAACAAGACCCTCAAGAATCCATCACATTCGCCAAGGATTCCATTTCGTGGGCGAGGACAGCTTCCACGTTCCGACCGTCGACCCCTGGGAACCACTCAAGGAACTGGGCCACAGTGGCGCCGTCCTTAAGGTTCTCGAACAAGGCGGACACGGGCACTCGCGTCCCGCGAAACACCCAAGCCCCGTTGAGCTTATCCGGATCTCGTTCAACCGCAGAGCACTTATTCCAATTGGCCATTCTGATACCTTGCTTGTGGAGCCAAACTCCCAGCCACGCCAAAGCGCTTTTCCCATTCTCAACTTCCGCAGGTACCGTGTTCTCGGTGACGTATCTCTCTTAGGGGCCCGTGCGGACCTACCATCCAACGTTTTCTAGCCGAGAAAAGTGTCAGGTTTAGCGCCAATTTCGGTGATGGTGGTCACTGGGCGATAAGAGGCTCCACGAAGTTAACACCTTCGGATTGCATTATCGTAAAGGATGTTTCTTTAGTGGCCCCATCGCCATATGGGTCGGCAATCTTTTGGTCCAAAAACAATTGATATAAAAGCAACCAATATTGGTCAAGCATGTACCTGTCTTCTTTTACGAGACTATTGGCGAAGCCAATTACTTTATCTTGATTTTCTTGGCCACCTGTTAGATACAAAAGAAGCATAGGAATGCAATCTTGAGACCGCATAATTTAGTTTGAGCAGCAATCTTTGATTGGCACATCGTACTTCCTGGAAAAATACAATCCCCAGGAGGTAGCGTCTGAGCGATTTAGGCGACCGTGTTCACACAATATCTTTTGGAGTTCGCTACCGTACCGGAATCCACCGCCAATACTAAATGCCTTATCGAATAGCCGTTGGAGAACTGGAATCAATGTTGCTTGATGAAATGAAAAGTTAAGAGCACCGTGAAGTACAACCCGAATCGCATCGTCATCATCGTCATAATCGTCAGAACTGTGAGCGAGCATAACCCCCACTAACGACGTTAAGCCGTATTTCAATACGCCTCCGTCAGGTCTTTGATTCGCAAGACGAGCCATTAGTGCCAAGTAGTTGGCTGCATCATAGGTGTCGATTTCACTTCCCTTCGGTAAGCTATTCTGCAGGTCCACAACCCAATCGGGACTCAAGGTTTGCGGTAGGGGCGTTATGGTAGTCTTCTCGATGTTCAGGACTAGCTTATATTTCGACAACTCTTCAGCCAACTCTACGATAAAATGCTCCGCTTTTTCGTGAGTGTCGCAATACGCAGTATAGTCGTCTATGTAGCGATAGTATGTGAACTCTTTGGCTAGATTATCATCCACACGAGCGAGAATTGCCTCAGCAATTATGTTGGACGTGGCTGGGCCAATAGCGATGCCGTTCGTTTCGTCTCTAGTGGTAAGCCGCAATGCGCGATCGAGTTGGTTATACCATTTTTCGCGGTTCCCCCTGTTGGCCTTCGCTTCGTCTAAACCTACAACCGCCCAAGGGACTGAATGGGAATATATGCTGGGATAGAAATTCGCGATATCCGTATTAACTATGAACCGTTGTCCGAAAGATGACGCAACCATATGTTGCTCTTTGGAAAACTGGGTTTCATAGTCCATAATAGCGATTCTTCCATCCCCGTGGCGCTCCGGGATAATCCTGCTAATTTTGTTCTCGGAAACGTACTTTAAGTGCTCCCAGTTTTCAGTGATGCACAACGCAAGGCCTGCATACGCCTTTGGATGAGGGATAGGACAAATGCGTGGCACGCCATTGAATCGGGTCAATTTGTACTCTACCGCATCGTATCCGGGATAAGCTGACTCGCGGCCGTCTTGCGAGGCCGCTAGTTTCCTTGCAGCAGATTCAGAGAACGACGTCGATGCAATGGTGGGTGGCAACTCATCTCTGTCGCGCTTGTGGTTCGGCAGAAAATTATGTTGCAGGAGGGCACGCAGGACGAAATCCTGGTCAACGGTTGCTCTACGATCAAAAACTTCGTTGTTGTCACCTGAGAGCATTACTGACCTCTAGCACGCGGATATCCCTAGAAACCAACGCCGACAGCATCGGAGTTCGCTGAGCGGACAAGGTGATGGTTTCCTATTTGGCTTGATTATAGCGAACTGGTGTTCGACTAACAAGCTAAGGGAAAACATCAACATAGTCTGCGGTTATTTCAATTGGAAAGAAACCAGCGCTCCCGTCTAGGCGCGTTGCCCCCGGGAAATCCCCACATGCTTTGAATGGCATGAACTGGAAACGACGGGGACGTGCCTGTAGGCAAGTGTATTCCGTAGGAACAGGCGGGATGGCCCAGGTTACGATGGACTCGGTCAACACCACCCAACTGTATCTTCACTCCGGAATTAGGTTACGGGGATACTGTTCCTCAACCCTAGCTCTTGGGACAGCGGCATATCTCCGCGACGTCCCTACCCCCGCCGACCGGCGCTTGTAGCATGGGCCATAGCTTGTGGGCGGTTTCTCCCATAATCCAGCTTATGTCTTCCTTGGAGAGCCAGGGTAGCGCCGTCTGGCCTAGCTGGACCTGGCCCAGGTAGCCGCCTTCGCGGGAGGAAGGGAAGTTGGAGCCCCACATGACCCGCTGCGGAGTGAAGGCTTCAATAACGCGCCGAAATAGGTCCTTTTCGGGCTGGGTAAGACCGGCGTAGGGGCCAAGGCTGGTGCTGGAAATACGGAGGGAGGCGTTGGGCAACTTGGCCAGGTTTTCCAGGGCCACGGTCATGGCGGCCTTGTCGCCGGCGCCGCTCCAACCGGCAAAGTGGTCCGGCGCGAAGAGGACGTTGGGGTGCCGCGCGCCGACGTTCCGCATCCGGTCGACCTTCTCGGGTTGGCCACCGCCGCCTATGGAGATCGGGACGCCGAGGCTTTCGGCGCGCTGCCACAGGGCGTCGCATTGGGGGTCGTCCGGCTCGGCCTGGCTTTGGAGGCGGACGCCCTTCATGCCATACTCGTTCACCCAGTAGGAGAGCTTGTCCGCAGCGTCGGGCGCAGCCGGGTCCAGGATACCAACGGATACGGTGCGCGGGGCGTACTGGTTGGCGCTGTCGCACTGGTAGGTGTTATCGAGGCCGTAGGTGCCGTTGGGCTGCACCAGCGTCGCAGCATCCACTCCGGTCCGGTCCATCGCCGCGATCAGGTCCTCGACGTCGTTGCTAACCTCGGTGGACCATCCCCGAGCTTCTGGGTCTAGGGGGTGCTTGACCTTGTCGCTGCTGACCACGTGGGTGTGAGTGTCGATAATCATGATTTAACTCCCGGAAGGATTGCGTCGAAAAGGCGATGACGGTCTGCCAAGTGTATCACTCGCCCTTCTATCACTCGCCCTTCCAAGTCCTGAAATACGTTTTGGGGCGGCTCGCCGCTGCCTGGGCTATAGGGACTTGACTGCGTTCTCGATGGCCGATGTTGCATCCTGGTAGTCCGTTCCAGGTGAAAAGGTGATCGGCTCTCCCAAACGCACCTCTACGTTTCCCCGTCTGAGGATGGGGAATCTCGCCGGGAAGCCCAAACTGTTAATGTGTAAACGGAGCGGTACGACGGGAATCTGTCCCTCGACGGCGACGAGGCCGGTCCCGTTCATGAAGGGCTTGATCGGCCCTCCCACGGTGAGTTCGCCTTCCGGATAGATCAACACCGACCAGCCGTTGTCCATTATCTTGCCCATGTTCTCCAGGCTGGGCCGGACTGCGCCTTCCTTGGCCACGGGAAAGCCGTTGCCCAACAGCGGGTTCATGATCCACCACGTCGGATTTCGCCAGAGGTCGGCGGCCCCGGCAACTGCCATACGGCGACGCCACTTGAGGGGTACGGCCTTGATGATCAGGGGGTTGTCCAGCCCAAGATGGTGGTTCGATGCAAACAGCGCCGGCCCGGTGATGCCTTCCAGCTGCTCCCGACCTGTTACCTTCAGTCGATAAGGAATGCTGACCAACGGGAAGACGACCGCCCGTTGCAGAAAACCGCGGAGCATGCGGCACCACCAGTGCATGCCCCATCCCGGAAAGCTCATCATCGGGGGATTCTTCGAACCCTCTTCGATCAAGTCGAACAACTGCCGGACCGTCGTATCCGGCCCCAATTGGCTTTCATCCAGGTAGACCCCTAGTTCCGTTTCGATTGCCGACAGCAATTCGACGCGGCCGAGCGAGTCGAGATCGAGGTCGTCGCCGAGAGTTGCGTCGTCCTTAATCTCCTCGACGCTCCGCCTGCTCATCTCAGCGACGATGTCCACCAGGCCCCTTGCCGCGCCCGGCGAGCCGCTGCGGTTCGTTTCGGCCGGGTTGACCGGCTGTATCTTGCCGAGAATCGTGTCGACTACCAGCCGTTTCTTTACCTTGAGAGTGTGGGTGCGCGGGAAGTCCTCTTCCGGCCAGACCGTGAAACCCCTGATCCGCTGCTGTTCGGCCAACTGCCCGTTGGTCCATGCGACGGCTTCCTGGGCCATATTTGCGTCGTCCAGGATCAACGCCGCATGGACTTCAACCGATGAATCCCTGGTCAGGCCTACCACGGTTGCATCGGTAACATTTGGATGCTTCGTCAGCACGGCCTGGATGTCCTCAGGGTAGACATTCTGGCCGCTGGGCAGCACGATCATGTCTTTGATTCTGCCCTGGATGTGCAAAAATCCTTCCTCGTCGAAATATCCCAGGTCGCCTGTCTTGTACCAGTCGCGGTCAAAAGACTCCGCGGTCTCTTCGGGTGCGTCCCAGTAACCCGGAGTGATGCTGTCCCCGCGCGCCAGTACCTCACCCGCGTCGCTGATCTTGACCTCGACATTTGGAAGGGGGCGGCCGTTTGAGTCCAGCCGCCTTTCCCAAATGCTGTGATTGCTGATGACCGGTGATGCCTCGGTGGTCCCGTAACCCTGTACGATTTTTACCCCGAGCAGCTCCCACTTCCTTCCAAGGTCGGGGTCCAGGGCCGCCCCGCCGGACACTATGAAGTCAAGCTTGCCACCGAATTGCTTGTGGACGCGACGGAACAGATGCCGCCGTAGCCCAAACGGCGTACGGCCGGCCACCTGGAGGAGTTTATTCCACAGAGCCTCTTTACCCTGGCGTTTCACCTCGCGCTCGATTCCGTTCATGAGTAGCTCCAATCCCTGGGGAACCAGCAGCATGATCGTGACCTTGCGTTCACGCATCGTCCGGGCCAGGACCGTCGGCTGGCGGCTGGTCGGATAGGTGACGCTGGCGCCGGAATACAGGACCAGGAACAACCCTCCCATTTGCTCGTACATGTGACTCAGCGGAAGGATCGACAGCAGCCTGGCCGAGGGCCCGCAAGAGATATATTGGGACACTCCTTTTATGTTTGCGGTCAGGTTACGGTGGGTAATCATCACGCCCTTGGGGTCGCCCGTCGTACCGGACGTGAACATGATCTCGGCAAGGTCATCCGGGTCAATGGGCACGTCCTCCGGCTCGGGCAAACCGTCGATGGCCGCTTCCAGGTCTTCGAATGCTATCTCGGGAACTCCCAGTTCCACCTCGCCTTTCGGAGTAAACCGGGACGTGAAGGCCAGCTTTGGCGTGACCTTTGACGCCACCCGCTCGACGTAATCGGGGGCGCTGCGAAGGTCTAACGGGACCAGGATGATGCCGGCCCGCATGCAACCGAACATGATGAGCGCCCAGTGAGGCGAGTTGGGTCCCCAGAGGATGACCTGGTCTCCCTTGACCAAGCCGCGGCGTTGGAGCAGGGTAGCGACCTGGCCCGCCTCTTTCCACAGCCGGGAGTAGGACCAACGAAGGTATCGAAACGCGGGCTTGAACAGAAGGGCGTCCCGTGGCCCGTGTCTTTCCACTGCCCCCCTAAGAAAGCTAACCACGGTGTCACCCACCGGGGCGCCGGCGGTACTAGTCCGCGCCATGATTACCTCCTGGTTGCCATGAACTGTCCATTTAGTTGGAAATCGAGCGGCGGCGAGTGCGCCAACCGGGTGACAATGCCCGGGTCTATGGCGTCACCCCGGCATCCGGCCGGACTCCTGTTGCTCGATCAGCCGCCGAAGGGCCGCTTTGGGATTGTCCCGCATCGGAGGAAAGTGCCCGAAGCACATGATACTGAAGTCCAACTCCAGGAGCTTCTCGAGGGAACGCATCGCCTCTTTGGGCCGTTGGGTTACCCCGGCAGCGGGTGGGCTGAGCCTACGGGCGAACTTGTACTGGAGGGCGTCTCCAACAATGATAGTCCCTTTCTCCGGCAGGTAAATGGCGACGCTGCCTTCGGTGTGCCCGGGAACCTGGACCACACGTACATCGGTCCCGAACAGGATGACTTCACCGTCCTCGAGTGGTTCGACGGGGACAGGGTCTCCGTTGAGCGTGGTGAGCAGGGGCTGTGCCATCATTGCCAACATTCCGTTTTGCAGCGGGTTTGGCAGGGGAGCGTCGCCGGCGATAATGTCCGCCTCCAGCCGATGCGCGGCCACCAAGATTTTCCTACCGCCGACCAGCTCACCGAGGCCGCCGGAATGGTCCGGGTGGGCGTGGGTGACCACGACCCGCGTCAGCTGGTCAAGAGACAGGCCAAGAGCCTTGAACCCGCCCGTTATCGCGCCCCTGCTGCCGCGCAGCCCCGCGTCGACCAAAAGCGCCTTGTCCTCTTCGACCAGCAGCGTTACCCGGGCCCCGATGGCCCGGATTTGAAACACGCCGTCGGTAACTCGTACAGGCTTGCCGAAAATCATGGGCGCCTCTGGGGGCCGGCGAATGTCGCCGGTAAACCCGCATCCCGGCCAGTCCAGGTGCCGCGCTGCGCTGCACCCTTCGACCGGCCTACTTGGCACTTGTTCTCTTGGCTGCGGAGCGAGTCCGCGTCAGGTCCCGCGGCTACAAGATGGGACATGGCTTCTTTGCAAGGTTACTCTACTCTAAACTTCAGGCGCTCACACCACTAACAACTACCGAGTTTCCATGGTCTCATAGTGTCCCAGTCCGGTGATTCCCGCCGCAGCCCGTCCCGCGATTCCCGTTGCGACCAGAATCCAGGGCTCTTTCAGTGGTTCAACGTGGTTCAACGTGGTTCGGAAATTGAGGGTCTCATCCGCGGCCCCTCCCACGTGGGAAAGCCAGGTTCTCCAAAATTATTCCCTGGATTCCAGTCACGGCAAGGACGACGTGAGTTGACGTTTACCGTGCGATGGCATTTTGTGGAGACCTATGGGAAACTCGCATCTCCGAATCGACCATACCGTCTCGGGAGCGGGCCGCTGGCCCGTGTGAAGAACACTGGATCCAGGAAAACACACCCCACTAGCACGGCCTGCTCAGGACGGGCAATAGTATCACCCTCTATCTTGTCGAACGTTGGAACGAACTTTTATGCCGAAGCTACGCTTCGTACACGCCGCCGACCTGCACCTGGACAGCCCCTTCCGGGGCATTCGGAGCCATGCCCCGGAACATGTAGCCCAAACGCTCCACCGCGCCACCTTCGACGCTTTTGAAAACATCATCAACCTCTGCGTTCGGGAACAGGTCGACGCGCTTTTGGTAGCCGGCGATGTGTACGATGGGGCAGACCGCAGCCTGCGAGCGCAGTTGAAGTTCGTGGCCGGTCTGAAGCAACTGGACTCGGCCGGCATTCGCTCTTTCATCTGCCACGGCAACCACGACCCGTTGGATGGCTGGGAGGCGCGCCTGTACCTGCCGTCGGGATGCGTGCGCTTCGGCCCCGACGTGACTGCCGAGCCGGTGTTTCCGGATGATCCGGAGCGAGCCACGGTATACGGAATCAGCTATCCCCGGCGAGAGGTCCGTGAAAACCTGTCGCCACTCTTTCGCCAGGTAGTCTCCGGCAGCGGAATCAAGGTCGGCCTGCTCCACGCTAACGTCGGCGGCGACCCCAACCACGACTCCTATTCCCCCTGCTCGGTCGCCGACCTCGAAATCGCTCCTATCGATTACTGGGCGTTGGGCCATGTCCATACCCGGCAGACGCTGCGGGAGCAAGGGCCGGCCATCGTCTACCCCGGCAACCCCCAGGGCCGCCATCCAGGCGAAACCGGCGCCCGCGGCGTCTACCTGGTGGAAGTTGAAGAAGTCGGCCCACCGCGGCTGGAGTTCCACGCCATGGACGTGGTGCGGTGGGAAACGCTTTCGTTGGACATCGCCGGGCTGGAAACAGAGCAGGCGCTGATCGACGCCATCAGTGACCTGGCCGAATCTCCCCTGGAAGCATCCGACGGGCGTCCAGTGGTGTTCCGGCTAGCTCTGACGGGACGGGGGACGATGCACCGCTGGCTGCGTCGCGAAGGGACGGTGGATGACCTATTGGAACAGCTCAACAGCCGCTACGCCAATTCCCACCCCTGGTTGTGGTGCGAGCGGGTCCAGCTGGATACCGCCTCGCCGGTAGACCGGGAGCAGGCGGCCCGGCGCGAGGATTTCACCGGAGACCTGGCGCGCCTCTGCACGGAGTTGCGGGAAAATCCCAACGCCCTTGCTGAATTGGGGCAGTCGCTGCGAGAACTGTACGGCGCCAACCGTGCCCGGCGTTACCTGGACGGCTTCCTGCCCGAAGGCCCGGAACTCCTGGAAATACTAACCGCCGCCGAAGCGGAATGCCTGGCTGAACTAGTGGGTGACGAGGACGATTCATGAGGCTGGAAGAGCTTTACCTGGACGGTTTCGGGAGGTTCCACCAGCAAACGATTGGAATCTCTGAGCCGGTCACCGTTTTCTACGGCCCCAACGAAGCGGGCAAGAGCACCCTGCTGGCCTTCGTGCGGGCCGTTCTATTTGGATTCCCAACGCGGGGACGCACCGAACACTACCCGCCTCTCGCCGGTGGCCGGCACGGCGGCCGCATACGGTTTTCCGACGACGCTGGAGTGGTGTACACACTGGAGCGGTTCGCCGGGGCCCGCGGCGGCGCGGCATCCCTTCTGACTGGCGCGGGTGAGCCGTTAGACGTAGCGACCACACTGCCCCGGCTCACCGGGCAGGCCACGCCGGACCTGTTCAAGAACGTGTTCGCGTTCAGCCTGGACGAACTCCAGAGCGAAGGACTGATGAAGGATACCGGAATCGCCGACCGCATCTACAGCGCCGGCTTGGGCGTTTCCAAACTGCCAGAGTTCGCCAGAGCATTGTCAGACCGGAAGAGAAAACTCTTTCTTCCAGGGGGCAGCGCGCAGAAAATCGCTGAATCGCTGCGCGACCTGGCAAGCATTGACCAGCAATTACAAGCAGTGCTGGGTAACGCGGATGAGTACCACCGCCTGATCAACCGCCAGGACGAGATTTCGCAGGAGTTGGCCGACGCCGACGCCGAGCTTTCCCGGCTTATCTCTCGCCGGGCCGAAATCACCGGCCTGCAAAACGGGTGGGACGACTGGCTGGTGTTGACGGATTGCGAAACGCGGCTTGGGGAAATGCCTCGATTCGAGCAGTTCCCGGAGAACCCAATCGCCCGCCTGGAAAGCCTGGAAGAACGGGACCGGCAGGGCAAAGAAGACCTGAAAGATGCCGCCGAACAGGTGCGGCTGGCCGGGGAAGCTGCCTCCGTCGAAATACCGGGCGAAAACCTCCTCGATGACACAGGCAATATCGAACAAATCCGCCGCGCCCGTAGCAGTTTCGACGGTTCGGTCCACGATTTACCGGAAAGGCAGGCGGAACTGCGAGGGCTCAAAGGCGTTTTCGACAAAAACCTGGAGGAACTCGGCCACGGTTGGGGCGAAGCGGAACTGCAAGCCTTCGACACGTCGATCGTTGTCCGAGATCAAGTGCTTCGCTGGAAACAGCAGCTAGCCGATGGTCTGGACCAATCCCAAAAAGCCCAACTGCGCCTGGAGCCGGACCGCCTGACCCTTGAAAGCTTGCAAACGGAAGCGCGGGAAGCCCTGGAGAAGCTGCCTCCGGAGCCGCCTCAATTGGACGCAGCCGAGTTGACCGAGCGGCAGGATGCCCTGCGTGCTTGCCGCGGCAGGTTGAGTGACTATGAAAGGGAGCGCCAGCGGCACGAGTCCCTGCGCGACCACCTAAACCTGGTAGCCGGCAGCAGCGGCACGGAGATGGCATCACCGGGACGGCCCAATTTCGCATTGCTTGTCGTGTTGGGACTGGTTGGGGTTGCGCTGATTGCAGCCGGGATACTAGTTGGCGGAGCAGCTTTGCCTTTGGGCATCGCCGGCGGACTGGCGCTGCTGGCAACGGCCGCCGCCCTCCTGTTGCTGGGTAAAGCTCCCCCTTCCGCCGGTCCATCGCCGTTGGCGGCGCCGCTGGGCCAACAGACTGCTCAAGCGGAAGCCGCAGCCAATGCCGCGCGGCAACTCTTGCTGGAATCGGCTGCGGCACTGGAACTAACCGAGCAGCCCAACGCCGCCACTCTGGACACCGTGGAAGCGCACCTGGTATCCGCCCGGCAGGCGCTGGACGTCTGGACCGCCGCCACTGCCCGGGTTGAGGAAACGTCCCGGCGGGAGAAGTTGCAGCAAGAGCGCGTCGAAGCCGCCGCCGTTGAGCACGCAGCGGCAGAAGCGGCAGAGATGGAGTCATTGCAGGAATGGCGAGATTGGCTGCGGGTGCGCGGCCTCAACGAAACCTTGACCGCAGACACGATGACCACATTCCTGACCCGCGTAGAGCTGACACGCTCTTCCCTGGCTGAGTCCCGGCGTATGGCAGACCGGGTAGCGGCTATCGAGCACGACATAAAGGAGTTCCGGGAGCGGGTGCAGCCCCTGGCCGTCCATCACGGCATCAAACTGGACCCGGCCGACCAGCGCCAACTGGCGGCCGCGGCAGACGAGCTCATCAAAAGGTTGGACGAAACCCGTACCCGTGTTTCTGACCGGGAGCGGGCCAAGGAGCAGGAGCAGGAAAGCCGTCAACGGTTGGAACGGCAGGAGCAGCGCCTGAAGCAGGTTGCGTCAGATATCGACGCTTTGCTGACGGCCGGCGGGGCAGCCGACCCCGAGGATTTCCGACGCCTTGTGCGGATGCACGAGGACCGCCAGGAATTGGAACGGCGGCGCGACGAACATCTCCGCAGCCTGGAACGTATCAGCGGCCCAGGCGACAGGTTCGACGCCTTCCGCGAATCATTGGCCAACTCCGACCCGGCCCAACTCGCGGAGGAATCTGATCGGTTGTCAGACCGGCAAACAGAGGTGGACGCCCAATGCAACGCGCTGCGAGAAGAGCGGGGCGGCATCGACAACGAGTTGGCCCAACTGACCGGCGAGGAGGAATCATCGTTTCTACGCATCCGCCGCAACACCCTGCTGGAGCAACTGCAGGAGCAGGCCCGAGAGTGGTCGCGGCTAACAATCGCAGAGTCGCTGCTGGAGAAAACGCGGCACAAATTCGAGCGGGAACGCCAGCCCAGCGTGATCCGACACGCGCAGGAATTCTTTTCCACGGTCACCGGCCAGAGGTACACCGGGCTGTACGCGCCCCTTGGGGAGCAGACAATATCGGTGACCGACGCCACCGGCGGCAGTCGGCAGCCCTCGGAACTGAGCCGGGGCACCCGGGAGCAGCTCTACCTGGCGCTGCGATTCGGGCTGATCCGGGAGTTCGGCGAGCACGCCGAGCGACTGCCGGTCGTTGTGGACGAGGCTCTGGTCAACTTCGATCCGGAGCGGGCCCGCCTGGCCGCGGTGTCCTTCGCCGGTCTCTCAGAAACCAACCAGGTTTTGGTTTTTACCTGCCACCCAGCCACCGCCGAAACCTTCGCCAAATCCGCCGGAGCGCAGGTGGTGGACATTAGCCAGGTTGCTTCTCAGGCGGGATGAGGGCTAGCGCCGAGACGCTGGAATGTGATGACACCCGACGTCTAGCCCCCGGGTAGTCCCCCGGTATCCCGAAACCCTCGTTGCAAGAACCAACCTGCGTACCGCCTATTTCGTTGGTGCAACTTGCGGAGAGGCTCTCATATGAGAATCCCCGCGACGCAGCCGGTCATCATCATGGCAAAGGTGCCTCCCAACATCGCTGGGAATCCCAACCGGGCCAGCTCCAGCCGCCGCTCCGGGGCTATGCCGCCGATGCCGCCTATCTGTATCCCGATGCTGCCGAAATTGGCGAACCCGCACAGGGCGTAGGTCAGAATCACCCTGGTCCGCTCGCTCAGGACGACTTCCGAATTCGGCCCCGACCATTCGGCCAACTTTGCGTAGGCGATGAACTCATTGAGGGCCATCTTGGTGCCAAGCAGCTCGCCGGCGCGGAGCGACTCACCCCAAGGAATGCCCATCAACCAGGCGAACGGGGCGAAGACGTAGCCAAACATGGCCGAGAGAGACCAATCCCAGGACTGCTTGAACCACCCCCCGACCCATCCGCCGAGCAGCCCCAGGAGGGCATCGACCATCGCCACCAGAGCCACAAAGGCGATGAGCATCGCCGCTACATTCAGCGCCAGACGCAGGCCATCCAACGCCCCCTGGGCAGCCGCGTCCAGGACATTTCCTGCATTTTTCTCCACCTCCATCTGGACGCGCCCCAGGGTTACGGGGACTTCGGTTTCAGGGACCATCAGCTTGGCGACCAGTAGAGCGGCCGGCGCCGATATGACCGACGCGGATACCAGATGCCCCGCGTCAATCCCCAGGCTGACGTAGACCGCGAAGACGCTGCCGGCGATGGTGGCGAATCCCCCCACCATCAACGACATCAACTCGGAGCGAGTCATACCAAGAACGTAAGGGCGCACCATCAAAGGCGCTTCGGTCTGGCCCACGAAAACGTTGGCCGCGGCGGCCAAGGTTTCCGAGCCCGAGGTCCCAAGCGTGTGCCGCATCACCCAGGCGAATATCCCTACCACTTTCTGGAGGATGCCCAGGTAGTAGAGAATCGACATCAAGGACGAGACGAATATGATGGTCGGCAGCACCCTGAATGCGATCAGGTGATTGGTGTAATCCTCTCCAAAGACGAAGACACTGCCCGCGTCGGCAAATCCCATGATTGAAGAGAAGAAATCCCCCATCCCCTGGAACAGGCCAACACCTACGGATGTCTTAAGGATTAAGAACGCCAGGGCAAACTGAAGTGCGAGCCCACCGCCTACAACCCGAAAGTTGATCTTGCGGTTGCGGTCGCCAATCAGCCATGCCAGGCCCATGATGACCACCAGCCCCAGCAGACCCATCCACCGTTCCAATGCGTTCTCCCAGTGCAGGGCCCCTGCGTCGTGATTCGTGCCGGGGGGCAGAAGGCCTTGCCCGGTCCTTCAATCCCCGCGCGGCTGGCTCCCCGGAAGCCAGCCGCAATTGCCGGACAGATTTTACCAGACAGGCCAGACGGCAAGCGGTCGCCTCTTTTTCCCACCATCCCGGTAGAGATGGAAATCCGGAACCCTCTCTGTCGTTCAGCCTGGCGGCAGCATGCAGGACTCCTCCCGCCTCATCCGCGGGCCTCCCTGGCGGGTAAACCTGGTTCTTGCCAAAAATGGCCTGGATTACCGCTGAGGCCGGAATGCCGGATATTATGTGCCACTCCCATCTAACCCATGTCCAGGCACGGCAACGGGAGCTTCTCGGACGCTGCGCCAACGGTTTGACACGCCAATGCCCGAACGTCCCCGGGAGGTCCGTTATTTATTGCGCCGTTTATTTGGTACAATAGTCTCATCTTGAATAAAAACGTTTGATTGCTGCACCTAGGTTCCTCATATCAACGGACCTTTGTCTCTCCCTCTCTCGTCTTATTCACACGTAGCTTTACCACTTTGGACCAAGGAGTCTGTTCCCCTATGCCTGTAAGACCTCTTTCCACGCGCGCGCGTTTATCTTCCCGAACACAGCCCAACCATGCACGATCCAATCGCGGACAACTCAGTCGAACACAACCCAACCGGGCGCAGCCCAATCGCGTACAGCCCAATTGGGTGCAGCCCGACAGCACACAGTCCAGCCGGACCAACCCCCACCAGGTGATTTGCGCCGACTGCGGCACGCCCACCACCGTCCCATTCCTTCCGACGTCAGGCAAGCCGGTTTACTGCCGCGCTTGCTTCAGCAACCGCCGCGGCGGGCCTGCCCCGGTGTTCAACAAGCGCTTCGATGAGCCATTTGTTGAAAACGAGACCCCTGTTGATACCGTATACGGCAGCGGTCCCGTATTTTCCGAAATGCCTTTGAAGGACTCTACACGGGCAGCAATATCCCGGATGAACATATCCCAACCCACCCCCATTCAGGAGAAAGCTATCCCTCATCTCCTGGAGGGACGGGACCTGAAAGGGCAGGCGCGGACGGGGTCTGGAAAGACCCTGGCATTTGCGGTGCCCCTGGCTGAGAAGTGCGACCCGACGGTACGGAGGGTTCAAGCCCTTGTCCTGGTGCCCACCCGTGAGCTGGCCATCCAGGTGGCTGGAGTCGTGGAGGCCTTGGCGTCGCCGCAGAAACTGCGCGTGACGCTTCTATACGGCGGCCGGTCGCTGAGGCCGGAGTATACGGCGTTAAGGAACGGTTCCCACATCATCATCGGGACTCCGGGGCGTACCCTCGATCATCTACGCCAAGGCACCCTGGACCTTAAAGCAGTCCGTTTTTTGGTGCTGGATGAAGCCGACGAAATGCTTGACCGCGGTTTTACCCAAGACGTTGAGGCAATTCTCGACCGCACGCCTTCCGAGCGACAGACGGCGCTCTTCTCCGCAACCATGCCCAGCTGGGTTGCCAAAACCTCCGCAAAGCACATGCGCGAACCGGTAACTGTAGCGCTGGACGCGAGAATTCAAGCCCCGCCAACGGTGGAGCACCTGATCTATACCATCCAGAAAAGCGATAAGTTGGCGGCTCTCCAAACACTGTTGGACCAACGGGAAGGCGCCCCGGTCCTCGTGTTTGGCAAGACCAAGCACGGCGTCAAACACCTGGCACAACAGCTTGCAGCTTCGGGCTATCCGGTAGGAGCGCTGCAGGGAAATCTCAGCCAGGTCGCTCGGGAACGCGTGATGAAGGACTTCCGGTCAGGCTCAGCCCCGATCCTGGTGGCGACTAACGTAGCCGCGAGGGGCTTGGACATCGAAGGCATTGGCCGGGTGATTAACTATGACCTGCCGGACTCGGAGCAATTGTTCACTCACCGGGTTGGACGGACCGGCCGCATGGGCCGCGCCGGCGAGGCGGTGACATTCATCACCATTGATGAAGAGCGGAAGTGGCGTGAGATAGAGCGCGGGCTGGGCCGCCGGTTTACTCGCAAGCCATGGACCGCTACCCGTAAACCGACGCAGCCCAGAATAAAAGTCTCTTAAAGAACTTTGGACCGGCCGGGATCAGCAGGGTTGTCGAGGTGACGACGCCGAGCGGGCCCGGCTGGTGGGGCGCCCTCTTACGCCAGGGCGTAGGCAGTGGCGTTCCGCACTCGTATGGCAGCTTGACCGTAACTGGACCCTCTGCCTAGAATGGCGGCATTATGAGTCAGCTCGTATTCATCCACGGTCCCGGAGCCGGCGGCTGCGCCGATTCATACGTAAACCAACTGGAGCATTTCCCCGGAAGTTTGGCGCCCACCCTGCCGGGGCACCTGGAAGGGGAGCCATGCACCGACGTTGCCCGGTACACTGAATGGGTTCGGGGTTGGCTCTGGTCCCAAAACCGGGCCAAAGACCTGGTGCTGGTGGGATTCACCCTGGGCGCCAGCATCGGTCTGCAATACGCGCTCGACTACCCTGAAGAAGTCAAAGCCCTGGTGCTGATGACCGTGGCGATGCGCCCCAAAGTGCGGGCCCCAGGGACTCTCGACATGCGTCTCAACGCGGCCAAAGACCCCCAGGTCTACCAGGAATGGCTGGAGTTCCAGCGCCACGCCATGATGTTTGTCGAACCGGAACTGCGGGAACATCTAATGGAGTGCCACGCCAAAGTCGGGCCAATCTCCCAGTACCGGGACCTGGTCACTATCGACGAATTTGACGTTCGAGACAGAATCCACTCGTTGCGGGCTCCGCTGCTGTTGATTCGGGGCGTGGACGACCCGGGCGCCCCGCCCGAGTACGAAATGGAAATCCACCAGGCAGTGCCCGGATCCCGTTACATGAAGCTGTCCCAAGCAGGACATTTCCCGGCCGCGGAACAACCCCGGCAGGTCAACCAGGCCATCGAAGAATTCCTCCAGTCCATTCCCGATTAGCCAACGCCCATTTCCCTTCCCCAAGCAACCCGCCACCGATCCGCCCGTCCATAGACCATTCACGGCCCCTTGCCGTCCTAGCCCCAGCCGCAACCCAAGATCCTTTTTGCCATAGAGAATACAGAGAGCGCAGAGTTTTTTGTAATTGGCCCATTGCCCCAAGAACTTGGCGTTCTCCGGGTGCGCTGTGGTGAACGCAACGTAATCCAGCTGGGGCGAGCAAGGCGAGGAACAACTTATTTGCCCTCCGCCGCCTCGGATTTCGCCGCGTGAAAAATTCTGCGTGGGTTATAATGGCCCAACGAATTTCGCATAAAGCAGACCGTTTTCAGATACCCGGAGCGGACGCAACGGCCCGTAGCCCGGTCACGCAAGGATGTGTGCAATGGGGAGATTGGATGGCCAGGTGGCGATCGTCACCGGAGGCGCACAGGGCATTGGCGGCTCTGCATCAAGGCGGCTAGCCGAGGAGGGAGCCAAAGTCCTGGTTGCCGATATCGACGTGAACACCGCGGATGCCAACGTCGAGACTGTTCGCAAGGCAGGGGGCACGGCCGAGACCTTCGGAGCCGATCTAGGCAAGCACGAAAACATCCGGGCTATGATCGAGAGAGCCGCTCACCTCTGGGGCAGAGTGGACGTGCTGGTGAACAACGCATACAGCCCGGTCCACGGCACCGGCGGCGGCACAGCGGTGGACGTCTCCGAAGAGGAATGGGACGTGGGAATGGGCATGCTGGTGAAGTCCATCTTCCTCGGCGCCAAGTACGCGGTGCCTGAGATGCAGAAGACCGGAGCCGGCAGTATCGTCAACATCTCGTCGGTGCATGGCCTACTGACGGCCCCCGGAAAGCTGGTCTACGAGGCAGGGAAGTCGGCGGTCATCGGCGTGACACGCCAGATGGCGACCGACTTCGGGCCTATGGGCATCAGGGTAAATGCGATATGCCCCGGACACATCGCCACTGAACGCATCTTGGCCGCCGCACAGGAAAATCCGTCAGGGGCGCGCTTTCTTGCGGACCAGTACCCATTGAGAAAGGTAGGCCGTCCGGTCGACGTAGCCAACGCCATTGTGTTCCTGTGCTCCGACGAGGCCTCGTTCATCACCGGTCACGCTCTGGTCGTGGACGGCGGCCTGACCGTGCAAATCCAAGAAGATTTCGGCGTTCGGCAGGCCCAATATATCCGGGACAATCCAGATACGCAGCTACCCTACTAACAGGAAGATTGAATCGACGGGCTGGCCAAGGTCCCAAATGCCGTAGCCGCCCGCTCCCCTCATCATCCAACCCCGGCACAGGGGATTCTTCGGACGTTGTGCCGGCATTTTGAAATGGGATTGCCCTCGTCGCGTCGCCCTGTGGCTTGTCTACGCTGGGGCATAACTTTATAATGGCCCGTGGTTCAGGCTCCCAGATATATCCCTTTGGTTTGCCCTTCAATTAAGAAATCCTGTGGTCCCGGCCGATTCGGGGGATCATCCGTTGCAGATTAACTCCCCAGGAGGACGACATGGTTGACCAACTAGCCCGCCCCAAAGACAAAGTGGAAGTTTACTGGTTTTCCGAGCAACCCCAGGGCTACGTCAGCGACGCCCAATTGGAGCAATTCGACTCGGGTCGGTTGGGATTCCCCAATACGTTCTTCGACCCCGCCAAGGCCCACCTCCTTTACAACGAGTACCACGACCAGTACGCCCTGGCCGACGAAGTGGGCTTCGACGGGATCATGACCAACGAGCACCACGCGGCTTACTGGTGCGGAAAGCCCGCGGTCAACCTGGATGCGGCCATTATCTCCAAGGTCACCAAGAAGGCCAAGATCGCCATTCTGGGCAATGTAATCGCTATCAACGACCCCATTCGAATGGCCGAAGAGATAGCAATGTTGGACTGCTACTCCGGCGGCAGGATCATCTCCGGTTTCGTTCGCGGCGGCGCCGTCGAAAGCCTCCAGGGCGGCATCGACCCCACGGAAAACCGGGAACGGTTCGAAGAAGCCCACGACCTGATCGTGAAGTGCTGGACTCAGCCAGGACCCTTCCGGTACGAGGGGAAGTACTACCATCATCGGGTGGTCAATCCGTGGGTATTGCCCATGCAGAAACCCCGGCCCGACATCTGGTTCCCAGGCACCGGCAGCCCGGAAAGCGTGGTGTGGGCAGCGAAAAACGGCCATCCGTACATGAACCTGGGCGCGGTGATGGAAACTACCGAATGGCTCAAGAACATCTACATCGACACCGCCCTGGAAGCTGGCTATCAACCCGGCCCCGAGCATTTCGGCTACCTGCTCAAAGTCCTGGTTGCCGACACCGATGAGAAGGCCCAGGAGATTGGACGGAATTTTGTTTGGACTGAAGGACACCGCCAGCGGGGTCCTCGAGAGCACGTCGACCCGCCGGGCTACCAGTCACGGGAGGCTCTCCAGATCAAGCGGAGCCGTCCCAGCGGCGTTTTCGCCGGCAACGCCGGAGACCCCCAGTCCTACGAGCTTCAACAGAACGCCCGGACCATCATCGTCGGCACCCCGGAGACGGTAATCGAACAGTTGACCTGGGTGGTGGAGAAACTTAACCCCGGCTACCTGCTGATTTACGGCAACGAAGGCCCCATGACCCACGAGGACTGCATGCGGTCCATCGAGCTTCTGGGCAAGGAAGTGATTCCCGCCCTCAAGGAGATACAGCTGCACGCATACGAGGCAGCGTAGCCTGATCCCGGCCCAATAACCCGGCAGGTTACCCAGAAAACGCGGCCGCGTTGCCGCGTCCATAGCGAGGAGACATCATGGCAGTAGCCCATAGCAGCTCTCAGATGGACCCCAAGGCCTTGGAAGGTGTGCGGGAGCTTTTCCAAGACCAGATCGCCAAGGGGTTGCATCCTGGAGCCGCCCTGGCCGTTTACCGGAACGGCAATCTGGTCCTGGACCTGGTCGGGGGTCAGGCCAACGCGGAAACGGGGAAGCCGGTGACCGGGGACACGATGTTTGTGCTGTTCTCCTCGACCAAACCCCTGGCGGCCTCTTGTCTCTACATCCTATGGGAGCGCGGCAAATTCCAGTGGGACGACCCGGTGTCCAAATTCTGGCCCGGGTTCGCCCAAAATGGCAAAGAAACGGTGACCATACGCCACATCCTGAACCACCAGGCCGGGTTCCCGGACACGCCTCCCGAAATCACGCTGGACCAATGGAGCGATTGGGACGCTATCGTCCGGGCATTGGAGCAAACCCGGCCCATCTACCAACCCGGAACGGTCCTGGCTTACCACGCCCGCAACTTCGGATGGATGATTGCCGAACTGGTGCAGCGCATTGACGAGCGGCCCTTCCGCCAATTTTTCCAGGAGGAGTTGACCGGCCCGCTGGGCATGTCTGACACCTACGTGGGCCTGCCAGAGGAGCTGGAGGACCGGGTGTCCCGCCTCCATGCCACCGAAGATTGCGACAGCCCCGGCCAGGTATACACCTACAACCAGCCTGCTGCCCACCGGGCGGTGCAACCGGCGGGCGGCGGGATTTCCACAGCCCGGGACCTGGGCAGATTCTTTGCCATGATGCAGGGTCAAGGCTCCCTTCACGGGACGCGAATCCTGGCCCCGGAAACGGTGGCCGAAGTCACCAAGGTGCAAATCGAAGCCCTGGACGTGACCAACGACAGGGAGGTGCGCCGTTCCCTTGGGTTGGTAGTGGGCGACCCCAGGTCCGCGCCCGATGACCCTGCTACCAGCACTACGTTTGGCCACGGCGGCGCCGGAACTTCCATAGGCTGGGCCGACCCAGAATCCGGCCTGGCTATGGCCTACATCACCAACGGCTACCGCTCCGACGTGACCAACTTCCCCCGTCTGGCCGCAGTCTGCCGAGCCGTCCGCGACGCCTGCGCGTAGTCCCAGCCACACCAATCTCTCCTTTTGACGCCGGCGCGAGGCCGCCACGCCGGGTTCTGCGCTGCTGCTTCCTGACTGATGGCCTGATTGGTCCTAGTACTGAGTCAAACTTGTTTTAGATGGTGATGTGGGGGTGTGACCGATCGCGCTATGCTGGTGGGCAGACAGTGTTGATGGGGGTGGCGGTGATGGTAAGGGAAAAATACCCAGTCCGGCTGACGCCGGAAGAACGGGAAAATCTCCAACGCCTGGTACGCGGCGGGAAGAGCCCAGCTCGGATGACCATCCGGGCGCGGATTCTGCTCAAGACCGGCGACGGTTGGTCAGCTCCCCGGGTGGCCGAAGCCCTCGATGTGGTGGCGGGCACGGTGTACCGGATCAAGCGGCGGTTTGTCGAGGATGGGTTGGAAGGGGCCCTATGGGAGCGCACCCAAGCCCATCGGTACCGAAAGTTGGACGACCGGGGTGAGGCTCACCTGGTCGCGCTGGCCTGCAGCCCAGCCCCGGAGGGGCATGACCACTGGACCCTGCGCCTGTTGGCTGGCAAGGTGGTCGAGTTGGGGTTGGCGTCCTCCATGTCCCACGAAGGGGTGCGCCAGCGGCTCAAAAAAACGCTCTCAAGCCCTGGCAGAAGAAAGAGTGGTGCATCCCCAAGGTGAGCGCGGAGTTCGTGGCGCACATGGAGGAAGTGCTGGACTTATACGAGGAGCCGTATGACCCGCGAAGGCCGGTGGTCTGCTTTGACGAGACCTCCACCCAGTTGTTGGCCCAGACGCGGCCGGCTCTGCCGCCCCGGCCCGGAATTCCGCTGCGGCAGGACTACGAGTATCGGCGCGAGGGCGTCCGCAACCTGTTCCTGACCTGTGAGCCGCAGGCCGGGTGGCGGCACGTGGCGGTGACCCAACGGCGCACGATGGAGGACTTTGCCCAACAGATGCGATGGCTGGTGGACGAGGCCTATCCGGAGGTCGAGGTGGTCCGGGTCGTCCTGGACAACCTGAACACTCACCGCATGGCGTCGCTGTACGAGGCGTTCCCGGCAGCGGAGGCCCGGCGGATTGCCAAACGGCTGGAGTTCCACTACACCCCCAAGCACGGGAGTTGGTTGAATATGGCGGAAATCGAGTTCAGCGTACTGTCCCGCTCCTGCCTCAGACAGCGACTCCCCGACGAGGAAGCTCTCGGGCGGGAGGTTCAGGCCCTGGTTACGGAGCGCAACACCGCCCAAGCTACCATCAACTGGCGCTTCAATACCCATGACGCCCGAACCAAACTGCACCGCCTCTATCCCTTTGATTCCAAACATGACTGAGTACTAGCAACCAGTCTGGATTGCGACAACAATCGCCATCAATCGCCGACACCGTACGCCTATCCACCCCTCCGACCTTCCGTATAATGGCGTGGGATCCCGCGGGATTAAGGAACGCCGACCATTCGCGTTCAAGCCATCCTCGGTCCTTAACGTGGTCCGCGTTTAGATCCTGATTTAGAAAACAGCAGGCTTCCAAGACAAGAGATGAAAAGCTCGGCCATCCTGCTCCTGGCGATCGCTATTTTGGCATTGACTGCCTGTGAGGTGGAAAACTTCATCCCACGACCAACACCAACCCCTGACCTGTCGGCCATGGTGGAAGCCGCCGTGGCCAGGGCCCTGCCGACGGAGACACCTACCCCAACGCCGAACATTGATGCCACGGTGGAGGCGCGCATCGAGGCCACGCAGGCGGCTATGCCGGCACTCACACCCACGCCAACCGCCACGCCTACGCTTACTCCAACCGCTACTCCTACTTCCACTCCCGAGCCTACTCCGACCCCAAGTCCAACGCCCCGGCCCACGGCAACCCCCCAACCGACCCCTACACCAACGCCGACGCCGCGGCCAACGTCAACGCCCAGGCCGACACCAACGCCAACGATGCAACCCACACCGAGGCCGCGACCAACATCAACGCCCTCGCCACCGCCGTTGAGCGTCATGATCAACCGGGTCAGGCCGGCGGTGGTAAAGATCGAGACCGACCTAGGCACCGGTTCCGGGGCCATTTTCGACACTCAAG
This sequence comes from Dehalococcoidia bacterium, assembly GCA_965226825.1. Lineage (GTDB taxonomy): Bacteria > Chloroflexota > Dehalococcoidia > Lucifugimonadales > UBA3495 > Io17-Chloro-G2. Next base: position 234,529 of record CBDDED010000003.1, on the reverse strand, counting down.
GCCAAACCGGCCTCGTCATTACGAACCATCACGTGATAGCGGAAGCCGGCCTCGTCCGGGTTGTCGTCAACGACTCGGCCGCCTATCAGGGTACGGTCTTGGGCTCAGATCCTGTCCGCGACCTCGCCGTGGTCAGCATCTGCTGCGGCGCTTTCCAATCCCTGTCCTTCGGTGATGTTTCCCGGCTTGGCCCCGGCGATTCGGTTTTTGCGCTTGGCTATCCCATCCACCTTCCGGGATCGGCCACCCTGACCAATGGCATCGTTTCCGCTATCCGTTACGATCCTGTCTACCAGAGCGACGTTATCCAAACCGACGCCGCCATAAACCCCGGCAACAGCGGCGGACCTATGCTTTCGGTCAACGGGGAAATCCTGGGAATTATTACGTTCAAATACTCCGACATCGATCTCGAGGGACTTGGTTTCGCTATATCGAGCACCACGGTGCAGCAGCGAATCCCCGCGCTGCGTACCGCCGCTCCCAAAGCAACACCCGGCCCAACCCAAGCCGGTCCCACTCCTTCCGCCGGAGGATCTCCCACCTTCGGCCCGATCAGCGGGGGACTACCGCACAGCCCGGGGGACGCTTGGATAAAAACCGAGTACGCCGGGGTCTCTTTCCCCGATTTCATCGTGGAGGCTACCTTCGTTAACCCGTACTCCGCCTCCTCCAACTCTTGGGACCACGGGTTTATTCTCCGGGATAACCGAGGTGGGGCCGATGGCGCATTTGTCCAAATCGCGGTCAACAGCCTCCGCCGGTGGTCACTGGCATGGCGTGAAGGGGTTGACGCCCACAATCAGCCAATCCGCGGAGGTACGCTGGCAAGATTCGACACCAGCGCCGGAGGCCGCAACCACTTGCGAATCGTCGCCATCGAGGAAAGAGGCTGGTTTTTCGTCAACGGCGATTTTGTTGCGACACTTGATTTATCCAACGTCACCATATCCGGCGACATCGCAGTGATTACCGGGGCATTCACCGGGGATGAAGTGGCCGGCGCTGTCACACGGTTCGAAAATTTCAAAATAAGCCAACTGGCGCGACGCTATGGTCCGGCTGAAGGGATATTGGGGAAAAAGCCGGGATTTATCGGATCGTACTCTAGCGGAGTGACGACTCGTGACCTCGTAGTAGAGGCCGACTTTAATGGCGCTTTAGGAATGGAATGGGATTACGGGTTTGTAATTCGCAACCCATCCCACAATCGGCTCGAAGTAATCGGCCTGATCGACAAAGCATGGTGGTTCCATCAAAGCTACGACATCTGGGCCGCACAATATACTGAAGTGGCCAGCGGTTATTTGACCCCCACTCTCCAGCGCAAAAATCATCTCCTTGTAATTGCTATCGAAGACTCAGGTTGGTTCTTCATCAACGGCCAGCTAGTGGACAAGCTCGACCTGTCCCACAACCAGGATTTCGGCTCCGTGAGCGCTATGGGGGATTTCTTTGCAGACCATAGCGCTTCGCCCAGTTTCGATAACTTCAACGTCTGGGCACCCTGACCAACCCAACAGCCCGACCTTACGCGTCCCCACTCCGTCCTCTGCGCCCAAGAACCCCGCCTGTTTCCATTGCCCGGTTTCTCGCTTAGAATAACGCCTGCAACCCGACCAATAGTCGATGGAGGCATACACAATGGCAGCGTTGACCCTGGCAGAAGCAGAGCAGATTCTGGTGGCCGCCAAGGCAAAAGTGCAATCGATGGGCGCCAAGATGAGCGTTTCCGTAGTTGATCCCCGCGGGGACCTGATCGCCATGTTCCGGACCGACGGCGCATCCTGGCGGACCCCTCCCATTTCCCGGGCCAAGGCGGTAGCCGCCTCCTGTTTCGGTCGTCCCAGCGGAGAGCTTACCGAAAACGCCCTGGCACCGGTGTTCCGCGGGCTGATGGCCATGGAAGGCGGACACATGATCCCAGGCCAGGGCGCGCTCCCGGTATATCGAGACGGGGAATTGATCGGGGCTGTAGGCGGCAGCGGCGGCACCGCCCAAGAGGACGAAGACGCCTCAATGGCCGGCATCCAGGCCTTGGGCCTCGGTACATCTCCATAAAGAACTTGGCGAAAGCGGCGTTTCCGTAGCGGAACGCCGCCAGACTGACCGCCCGGCCAATATCCGGCCCGATAGTTGCCGAAGTTTGCGGGGAACCAGATTCCCTGGAGGACATCGTATGGCGGCCTTTACTACCAGACCCGTGGTCATGGGCACCCGCGGCGTGGTCACGTCGGGACATTACCTGGCCACGGCGGCCGGATTCCGGATTATGGAGCAAGGCGGCAACGCGATAGACGCCGCTGCCGCCATGTGCTTTTGTCTTAACGTGCTGGAGCCCGCCAGCAACGGCATCGGCGGTGAAGCCCCAACCCTGATCTACTCCGCCAAAGAAGGCAAGACGTTCGCGATCAGCGGCATGGGATGGTCGCCTCAAGATTTCACCATAGACTGGTGCCGGGAAAATGGCATCGACTTAATCCCTGGCGATGGATACCTTCCCGCCTGCGTGCCCGCGGTGGTCGACACCTGGGCCACCGCCGTAGCCCGCTTCGGCACCATGAGTCTTTCGCAGGTCCTCCAGCCGGCCATTGAGCTGGCGGAAAACGGGTTTGGCGTTTATTCCCGGCTACACGAGCGCCTGCTCCCCATGGTGGGGCGGTTCATGAGCCTGTACCCCACGTCTGCGGACATTTACTGTCCCAACGGCCGGGTCCCCGAAATTGGTGAGATTTTCCGAAATCCAGACCTCGCCCAGGTAATGAAGACCATGTGCGAAGCCGAGGCGCGTGGGAACGGCAAGGGCAGAATCTCCGGGATTGAAGCCGCCAGGGACGCCTTTTACGAAGGCCCTATTGCCGACGCCATCCTGGAATTCGCCACCAACAACCCGGTGGAAGACGCCAGCGGCCGGGCCCACGCCGCTCTTATGTCCCACGCGGACCTGGCCGGCTGGCACGCCACCGTCGAAGCCCCGATTAGTTGCGATTACCGCGGCCTCCAGGTCCACAAGTGCCCGCCCTGGACCCAGGGGCCGGTTTTCCTCCAGATTCTGGGAGTGGTGGAAGGCCTCGACCTGCCGAGTTTGGGTCACAACTCGTCGGCCTATCTCCACACCGTCATAGAGTCCACAAAACTGGCCTTTGCCGACCGGGAGGCCTACTACGGAGACCCCGAATTCGACCAGGTCCCCCTGGATACCCTGCTATCGAAAGAATACGCGTCTATGCGGCGGGAAATGATCGAATGGGAAGCCTCCCAGCAATTGCGCCCCGGCGACCTGGGACAAGGCGTGCCCCAGTACGCCCTACGGGACGTAGCCGAAGACAACCGGCTGGCCCTGGGCGTGGCGGCGGGGCAAATCCGGGACCTGGGGCTGGACCATGCCCATACCGGCGACACCACCCATTTGGACGCTGTAGACATTCAGGGAAACATGGTTGCATCCACGCCTTCGGGCGGTTGGATCGGGACTTCCCCGGTGATCCGCGGCCTGGGATTCCCCCTGGGGACCCGGGGCCAGATGTTCTACCTGAACCCCCAGCGTCCCAACGCCCTGGAGCCGCATAAGCGACCGCGGGCCACGTTGACCCCCACCCTGGTAACCAGGGACGGCGAGCCGTTCATGGTGTTCGGCACGCCGGGTGGAGACGCCCAGGAGCAATGGACCTCCCAATTTTTCCTGAATTACGTGGAATTCGGGATGGACATCCAGGAGGCATTGGATGCCCCAACCGTACACTCGGTCCATTTTCCGTCCTCGTTCTATCCCCGCCCAGCCTATCCGGCCAGGGTAGTCGCCGAGTCCCGGGTATCCCCCCAGGCAATAGAGGAATTGAGAAAGCGGGGGCACCAGGTCCAGATGACCGACGGGTGGTCCAACGGCAAGGTCATGGCTATCCGCCTGGACAAGGAACGCGGGGTTATCCAGGGCGGTGTTTCCCCTAAGGGTAACATCGGCTACGCTTTCGGCTGGTAGCCACTTCGCAAGGTAATCGAGATCGGATGGTAGACCACGGTGAATATTAGGACACCTTTGGTTCGCACGACGCCCGTGTCAGGAGCAGCAATTTCATGACTTCGCCAAAATTGACCTTTGGTTGCAGCCTGGGCGTCGAGGGTTATTGGGATGTGGCCGAATTCGCCCGCCGGGCCGAATCTCTCGGTTTTGACCGCATAACGATGGGCGAGCACCTGATGGACGGCAATCCCCCGCGGCCCACAGTGCTGAACCTTCCGGCCATGGCCGCCGCCGCCGGGGCCACCCGGTCCATCCGGGTCATGACCGGAATTGTCATCGTTCCTCTGTACGATCCCGTGCTGTTGGCCAAGATGGTGTCCACCGTGGACGTCGTTTCCGGGGGCCGGCTGGACTTCGGCATTGGCATCAGCGGGCAACGGGGCACCAAGGTGGAGTTTGACGCCGTAGGGGTTTCCATCCGGACCAGGGGGCGCCGCACCGATGAGATGCTCCATGTTATGAAACGGCTGTGGACCGAAGAACAGGTGGCCCATCACGGCGACTTCTTCGATTTCAACGACGTCACCCTTGCCCCGTTCCCCGAACAAAAACCCCACCCTCCCATCTGGGTGGCGGGCCGGAGCGATGCCGCCATGCGGCGCGCCGCCTTGTTGGGAGACGGCTGGTACCCTTACCTGTTCACCGTGCGCCGGTTGAAGTCCAGCAGAGAAACGATAGAGCAGTTTGCTGCGGAAGCCGGCCGTGACCTGACCGAATTCCACTGGGGATTGAACCAGCCCACGTCCATCGGCGCCAACCGGGAAGAGGCGTTTGCCGTGGCCGTGGCCAACGTGGGCCAGCGGTACGTTACCGCAGAGCGCAGCGCCGAGGACATTGCCCAGGCCCTCTGTGTTTCCGGCACGCCCGAGGACTGCATCAAAGCTATTGAAGAGCGCGTCGACGCCGGTGTCCGCGATTTCAACTTCGGGTTTTTGACCTCCGACTCCCCGGGTTTATTCCAACAAATGGAATTGTTCGCCAGTCAGGTGCTGCCCCATTTCAAGACCTGATCCGGTACGGCCAGGGTCTTTCGATTGTCCCCCGTCATTCTCGCCGAAGCGGGAATCCAGAACCCTGATTGTGTGCCAAGACTGTTATGCCAATTAAGACGCACTGGATGGACAGGTCGCCGTCCCACCTGGAACATTCCTACAGACACGCACCGGGTTGGATGGAGAAAAGGGCTCCAGATTCCCGTTGCGGCGAGAATGACGGGAGTAGGAGTCAAGATGGGCTCCAGATTCCCGTTGCGGCAAGAGCCACGGGGGATTCGATGATAATCGAAAGACCCTACGGTACCCCCCCCCCCCCGAGTTGACAAGGGTTTCCGCCGGGCTAAAATGGGCTTGACCCGTAGAACTCATGCTGGGCCGCGGTTGCGGCCAAGGTTGCTTCAGTAATGTTGCTTCAGAGAGGATTTAGATGATTACCAAATTCGGAAGCCTGTTCGCCGGGAACGTTGACCTGGACGACATTGGGTTTGAAGGAACTCCGGTCAACGACCGGTGGCTTCCCGACCAACACCTGACCACTGCATTCGACAAGTGCGTGTCCTTCACCCAGTTGATGGACGAATTGGGGTACGACACTTTCTGGTCCGCTGAGCACCATTTCCAGCGGGAAGGCTACGAGTGCATTCCCAACCTGCTGATGGTCTACGTCCACCTGGCGCACCTGACCAAAAATATAAAATTCGGCTGCGGGTTTAACATCGCGCCCATGTGGAACCCACTGCGCTTGGCCGAGGACTACGCTACAGCCGACATCCTTACCAACGGCCGCGTTATTTTCGGCGTGGGGCGAGGATACCACTCCCGGGAAGTTGACACCTACGGCGCGCCCAGCACCATTACCGACAGCGACGCCAACCGTGAGTTGTTTGAAGAGCAGGTGGAAATAATCCTGAAGGCCTTCAACAGCGACTCATTTTCCCACCAAGGCAAATACTACAACCTTCCGCCCAACGTGCCCTACCGGGGGTACGAGCTGAAGAATTTGACGTTGGTGCCCCGCCCCCGAACCCTGCCGGTGGAATGCTGGCAGCCCATAGTCAGCGCCGGCCAACGGGCCATGGATTTCATGGTCAAGCACGGCATCAAAGGCATAGTGGGCGGCGGCGCGGCTTCCGGCGGAGCCGGCGACGAGGTCGTAACCCGATGGCGTGACACCCTCGCAGCAGCAGGCCGGGAGACTGAGCTTGGCTCCGACCTGATAGTGGGGATCTCCATCCACCTGGCCGACACCGAGGAGAAAGCCAAGGAGGAAATCCGCAGCGTCTACGAAGAAAACATGAAAATGTTTGGCGCGTTGGGCTTCGTCCGCTCTCTAACCCCGGAGCAGATAACCGCCATGGAAGACCCTTCCAAGGCCAGGGGCGCCGGCCTGCCCACCCTGGAGGACGCCATTAACGCCGGCCAGTGGGTTTGCGGCCCGCCGGAGTTGGTCACGGAAAAATTAATGGCTCTGCAAGAGCGTTACCCCGCCTTGGAGGAAATTAACGTAGGTTGCACCTCGATGGGCATGTCGGAAAAGCGGACGCTCGAGCAACTGGAGTGGTTCGGCAAAGAGGTAATGCCCACCTTCAAAAACCAGGTGAAAGCCGCCACCCCCGCGGACTAACCCGCCGCGCCCAGCGCCAAGAATCAACATATATTAGTCTTTTGCAACGGGGTCGGCATGTTTCAGCCGGCCCCGTTGCAACGCTGACTATAGTCACCGGCATTACAACTCCAACGCTGCGGTGACCTATCCGGGCACGACCCCGAATCTTGCTGTTAATGCTCTTGGCCCACGCTCCAGGCCTGGGTCATGCCGTATGCTTCGCTTTATGTTGTTCTGCCTCCCGCTGTTATCCCCATGACAATACCTTAATCGGTTGTTGCATTTCGTTAATAGGCTTACGGAATCCAGAACATTCACTTTAACCGTAGTAATAACTGGGAAAGCCGAGTTTTGGACTGCCTATAATGCCTTGGTGTGTACTCCCGCAGCGGCAAGTCGCTCGTCGTTCGAGGCCAAAGCAACTTGGTGGCGACAACGGCGGTTGGATGCCGGCCCCAATATCTCATGTGCCCAATCTGCCGCGCAGGCTCTTTCCGTTGCAATCAACTCACACCTCCGTTTTCGCCGGAGCAGGAGTCCGGGTCCTTTCGATGGGCAACCACACTCACCCATACGCGGAACGTTCCGCCCACGCCCTGTCACTATCGTCGGGGCGGAAATCCAGGGTCTTTCGATTATCTTCGAATCCCCCGTCACTCTTGCCGCAACGGGAATCCAGAGCCCTTTTCCCATCCAACCTGGCTCGTGTCTGCAGGAATGTCCCAGTTGGGACGTCAACCTGTCCACCAGGCGCGTCTTAGTTGGCATAACCGTCTTGGTACATAATCAGGGCTCTGGATTCCCGCTGCGGCGGGAATGACGGGGCACAATCGAAAGTCCCTGGGCGGAAATCACGGGAACCATTTGAACGGCTTAGTCTATGACATCCTTGAGCAATCGCTAACCGATAAGATTTGATATACTAGAACTATTCGACTCACCACGACTATTCGAGGGACCATTTGCAATCCGAGAGGGAGCAGCTAACTCAAAGCCTGCTGGACTTAGTCCAACGCATCTCCACTCAGATCCAGTCGCAGACGAACGAAGAATGGCCTGAGTTGGAGGTCACGATGGCCCAATGCCGCACCCTTACCCTTTTGGTGCAGGGCCCCGAACGCATGGGAAACATAGCCGGCCACTTGAATATCAGCCTGTCATCGGCCACCAGCATGATCGACCGTTTAATGGAAAAAGACCTGGTCGAAAGGGCCCCCGCCGCCAACGACCGCCGGGTGGTCATGTGCCAACTGACACCCAAAGGCCGGGACGAAATGGACCAGTTCCTCCGCCTCCACCAGCTTCAATTCAGGGACATCGCCCAAAGGTTGTCCACGCCGCAACTGGAACTGGTTGTTCGGGCAATGGAAATCCTTTGTGAAGCCGCGCAAAGGCCGGACAGGGACTAAGAGGCAATGAGCTTTATTACCGGCCTGGCCATGCGCCGGCCAACGGTCACCATCCTGGCAATCTTGCTAATTCTGGCCGGAGGGGTCTACACGTTCCGGACGCTGGAGCAAGAGCTATTCCCCGAGATCGAATTCCCCAACATCACCATCACGACTACCTATCCCTCGGCCGACCCCGACGCCGTCGTCCGCGAAGTCACCGATGAGATCGAAACCTCAATCGAGGGCATGTCCGGGCTGGAGGAGATCCAGTCGACCTCCTCCGACAACCTGTCCGTAGTAATCGCCACCTTTGAGTTCGGTGAAGACATGGAGGACGTCGAGCGGACCATCCGCAGCAACCTGTCCGGCATAGACTTCCCCGAAGGCGTGGGAACGCCCTCTGTCAGCCGAATCGCCAACGACGTATTCCCGGTCCTGCAACTCAGCGTGTTGGGCGACCGCGACATCCCTTCACTCCAGAAAATCGCCGATGACTTGATTGTATCCACCATCGAAGGCGTCCCCGGCGTCGCTGAAGTCAACGTTCTGGGTGAATCTGAGGAACAGATCCAGGTAACAATGGACGTCCAGGCGCTGGAGGACCTGAACCTTCCAGCCTCCCGTGTCGCGGCGGCGCTGTCGGACACCAACGTGAGCATTCCCGCCGGAACCATCGACGACGGGGCCACGGTGTACTCGGTGCGCACCTCCCACCGGGTGGGTTCGCTCGGTGAAATCCGGGATTCGGTCGTCGGCTTCGAGTCCAACCACACCGGGATGCTGACCGACCGCCCCATTCGGGTTTCAGACATAGCCGAGGTGGGCATCGGAACCAGGAACGAGGCTCTGCTTTCCCGCACCAACGGCAAGCCCAGCCTGACCCTGTATGTCCTCAAAGAGCCCGACGCGAACACGGTTGCCGTGACCAGGCAGGTTCTGGCGGAGCTGGAAGCATTGGAGGGCCTGCCACCGGACATAGAAGTCGTAACTATTTCCAACGATGGACCCGAGGTGGAGGCTCAGCTGGACACCTTGCTGCGCGAAGGACTCCTGGGATTCCTGTTCGCCATCTCCGTTGTCTTCGTCTTTCTAATCAACTTTCGGCCCGGGCTGATTCGAGGGACTGCCCTAGCCCTCCGGCCAACCGCGATCATCGGGATTTCTATACCGTTGAGCATCCTGTCTGGCGTGTTGATCATGGGCTTCTCCGGTTTGAGCCTCAACTTCATGAGCCTTTCCGGATTGGCCATTGCCGTGGGTCGGGTCGTCGACGACAGCATCGTAGTCCTGGAAAACATCTACCGCCACATCCAGGCCGGAGATGACCGGATACAAGCAGGGATAAACGGCACGCGCGAAGTCAGCGCTGCCATTGTCGCCTCCACCCTGACCACGGTGGTCGTGTTCATACCTCTTGCCTTTATCCAGGGACTGGTTGGGTCCTTTTTCTCTCCATTCGCCTACTCGGTCAGCTTTGCTTTGCTGGCCTCAACCGTGGTGGCCCTGACCGCGGTCCCGGTGTTGGCAGTGACGCTACTGCGCCGCGGAGACCTCCCGGACGGGGTCGACGCGGGCTCTGCCCAGGCGGAAGAAACGTTCCAACTGAGGTTGCTGCAGCGAATTTATCAACCGGTGTTGGCCTGGTCGCTGCGACACAAGTTGCCCGCCGTACTGGCGGCGATTGTCATCACCGTCTCCAGTCTGGGGTTGGTTTTCGTCATTCCAATCACCCTGTTCCCATCGGCCGCTCCCCAGTACGTCGTGATTGACGTGGAACTTCCCACCGGAGCGTCGATGGCCAGCACTTTTCGGGAGGTCCAGCGGGTGGAAAGTGTGTTGTCCGACCTCCGGGACCAGGGATTCGTGGAAACCTATCAAATGTCTATAGGCAGCCTCTACGGCGACTTTGGCCCCGGGAGCGCACCGGGCGGCACCCACCTTGCCGGAGCAATTCTCCGCATGACCGACGATGTGCCCGGCGACATAGCTGACACCATGAAGGAATTGCTGCCGGACACTGAAGAGACGAAGATTTCTGTCACCGCTCTTAGCAACGGGCCTCCCAGCGACAACCTGGAGGTTATCGTCACCGGTAGTAACTACTCGGCAATTTCGTCCGTGACCAACCAGTTGGAGACGGCGTTTTCGGCGGTTGAGGGAGTGGCCAACATCCGCAGTGACGTATCGGAAGCCAGGGAAGAGCTGGTTATTCGGGTGGACCGGCAACTGGCGGCGGAGTACGGGCTCACCGCGCTGATAGTGGCGCTTCAGGTCAATCGTTACCTTGTCGGCGAAACCGTAGCCTGGGCAGACTTGGACAACGACACGATTCCGGTGGTGCTCAAGGGGCAGCCTGAAGACTTCGACGACATCGAAGAATTGCAGTCTCTCAGAATTGAATCACCCCTGGGCCCGGTGCAACTTGGCGCCATCAGCCGCATAGCCGTTGAGCAAGGCCCCCTGAGCATCAGCCGCTTCGATGGCGAACGCTCCGCCAGCATCACGGGAGACATCGTTGACGTTGACACCCAGGCCGTGGGCCGGGAAATTGAATCCCGGATCGATTCGGTTGCCACGCCGCCCGGCGTCCAGATCAAATCCGGGGGTATCTTCCAACAGGTAGCCGAGGGCTTCGAAGACATATTTGCGTCAATGGCAATCGGCGTCATTCTGGTCTACCTGGTCATGGTGGCAACCCTGGGTTCATTGAGAAATCCCCTGGTGATTGTCCTCAGCCTGCCGCTGGCGGTGGTTGGCGCCCTGATCGCTCTGGCCGTCACCGATAGGACCCTCAGCCTGTCGGCGCTGATGGGGTTGCTGCTGCTGATCGGTGTGGTGGTAACCAACGCCATTGTATTGCTGACCTTCGTCGAGCAGTTGCGTGAAGGTGGCATGAGCGTTTACGACGCCCTGATCGAAAGCGCCAGGGTCCGTATGCGCCCAATCCTGATGACGGCATTCACCACCATTTTTGCCCTGGCCCCGTTGGCCTTCGCCGGTTCCAGTGATTCCGGCATTATCGGGGCAGAGTTGGCCACTGTGGTTATCGGCGGCCTCATCAGCTCCACCTTTTTGACTCTTATTGTGGTCCCTGTGATCTATACCCTGGCCCACGTGACCATCCCCAACGGATTTGGCAGATTGACGGGAGCCATTGGTAGACTCAGCCATCTGGGCTACCGCTCGGCGCCTAATCCACCGGAGAGTGAAACACCATAATGCCCTTGCTGTCTTTGCCCCATGAATAAATCGAGGTTCCCGCGGCCCAAATCACCGCACCCGGCATCGCCGCGGCTTGTGTCCATACCGGCCGCGCTCAGGGCTTGGTTGTTGGGCCTTGGCCTGATTGCGCTGCTAGCTGCGGCGGGATGCACCCGCTCCGAACCAGACCCCACCGTTGAAACCGGGGCGACGGAGCAGCCAACCGTCACCGCCCCTGGCCCCGAGGTGGTCCAGGTAGCCGGGAAATTGGTGTTTCCCCGGAAGGCCGACCTCACGTTTGGGATCGGCGGAACCGTCGGCGAGATATTCGTTTCACCGGGTCAACGGGTGGAATCCGGCGACGTCCTGGCCACTCTGGATGACCTGTTGATAAATGAGCTTGCCCAACGCAGCGCCCAACAAGTCCTGGCCCTCGACAACGCCAGCGATCAACTTGAAGACCTCCGCCGGAACCACGAGCAACAACTGGCGCGGGCCAAACAGGCCGTTGCGCAGACGGAGTTTGCCTTAGACTTGGCCCAAGACCGGTTGGACGATTTTCAACGCGACTACAACACCAAGTTGGCCCGGGCAACCCAGGCAAACGCCGCTGCGGGGCTGACACTGGACCAAGCCATCGAGAACCTGGAGGATTTCCAATCCGAGCATTCCCAAAAGCTGGCGGTTGCCGCCGAGGCGCGGGCCGCCGCCGAGTTGGCCCTGGACCACGCCCTGGACACCCTGGCCAATGCTGATTTTAACTACGGCCAAACCCTGGCAGCCGCCCTGCAGGCCGTCGCCAGCGCTGAGTTGGCCCGGGACCGGGCTCAAGATGACCTGGATGAATTTCAGCGGGAGCACCTGCGACGGATTGTACACGCGCGAATGACGACTGCAGACGCCGCGCTGGCCCAGAAGAGGGCGTTGGACAATTTGGCCGATCACGCGCCGGCTCATGCCCAGGACCTGGCCAATGCACTATTGGCTAAAACCAGGGCCGAAGAAGCGTTCAAGAGCGCCGAGAACGCTCTCGAAGGCTTTGAGAATGACACGACCGCCCAGTTGGCGCTGGCCACCCAAGCCGTGAACACCACAAGCCAGGACCTGGAAGACGCCAAAGACGCCCTGGACGACTTCACCCTCCGCAGCAAAGCATTCCCCGTGCCGAAGGACCAGGAAGCCGCTATGTTGGCGGAATTCCATCGGGAGATTAACGAAGCCACCGACCGTCTAACCATCGCCCAGTCCACCGCATTCGCGCTAACCCTCACCACGTCCGGCCGAACCTGCCGGGACAAGGGACCCGACCCGCTGGTGCAGCGATGCCAGGAACTTTACGCCGGCATAGTAGCCGCCTCCGGGAGGCTGGCCATCGCCGCCAGGGAGTTAGAAGTCCTTCAGAATCAGGGCGAAGAAGCAACATCGACCAAGAGCCAGTCCTACCTGGAACGCGAACGCCTGGAGGCCGCCGTAGAAGTAACCCAGACCGCGTTGGACCAGGCCCGTGAAGACTTGGCAGAATTGGAAAGAGGTCCGGACGTGCTCCAGAAGGGGCTGTTGGACTCCGCATTGGAGGTCGCCGGAACCCGGCTGGACTCCGCCCTCAAAAACCTGCAAGACACCAAGACCGGCATACAATCGTTGAACAACGACGGGCAGCAAACAGACGGACAGCAACCAACGGTCGCCGCGGCGCGATTGGAGTTGGCCGCGGCCCAAGACTCACTGGCCGCATCCCTGGCAGCAAACGACCAGGACGAGATAGTGGAGGGGCGGGCCAGGGTCGCCGTGGCCGAGGCCGCCTTGACTGCGGCCCAGGAGTCGCTTGAGGCCCGGACCGCCGGCGTCGACCCACTGGAGGTAGCCGCCCTGGAGGCCCGGGTCAGGCTTCTGTCGGAATCGTTGATCAGCGCAGACCGGGAATTGGCCCGGTTGTCGGAAGGACTTGACCCCCTGGTCCAAGCAACCCTGGAGGCTGCTGTTACCACCGCCCGAAGCGAGTTTTCGCAGACCCAGAGCCAGCTGGCGTCTCTGCAAACCAGCCGGGACAGACTGGAACTGGCGCTGCGGGAACAACAGGTGGGCTTGGCCCGGCAGGACGTCGTCAAAGCGGAAAAAGACCTGGCCGAGTTGGACCTTGGCCCGGACCCCCTGGAAACCGCCTTGCTGGAAGCCCAGATTTCCAGCGGAAACTCAGCGCTCGAAGCCGCGTTGGAAGACATAGAGGGGACCCAGGTACGGGCGGAGTTTTCCGGCGTGGTGTCCCGGGTTAACGTGGAAGTGGATGACGTGGTAACCGACAAATCCAGGATAATCACGTTGGTGGACCCCAGCCGCGTGGAAGTCCACGGTTTCCTGGATGGTACTAAGATCCAAAGCGTCCAGCCGGGTGACTCGGCCCTGGTAGCCATCGACTCGGTGGACGGGGTCCCGCTGACTGGGGTTGTCACGGCGGTTTCGGCGTCACCTCGCACAGATCGCGGCGTTTTGACCTTTCCCATAGTGGTCCAGGTGAACGTGCCTGCGGGCGTAACGGTCCCACTGGAATTGAGCGGAGCTTCTTTCAGTATAGGCGCCGGCGCCTAGCGGGAGCCCAAGGTGGACTTCAGGGTGTTTTCCGCTCAAAATGTTCGCTCACAGTGAGTGGGTCACCCGACCCGTTGTCTCAGAGCCTTCACCCAACTCATTGTCCCAGAACCAGTAGATCCTACGGCGGGAGAGTCATTATGGTCAGAATGGGCGGATCCGCATCGCTGCCGCACCTCACCGCATTTCAAGGATTGGAGCGGTTGTTTCGTGCCCGGGGCATAGACCTGGACTGGGTGCTCTACTCCAACTATGACTCGATGGTTGATGCCTTCGTTTCCGGGGATATCGACCTGGCTTGGAATGGGCCCCTGGGTTATGTAAAGATAAAGCGGCGGCTCGATGAGCCCTGCCGTGTTATCGCCATGCGCGACGTGGACATCAATTGCATTACCCACTTCATCACCCAACCCCAATCGGAAATAACCACCGCAGAAGATCTCAAGAACAAGTCCTTCGCATTTGGCCGCAGGGCCTCGGAGCAAGGCGGATTGCTGCCCTATCACTTTTTGAAGCAGTTGGGGATAGACCCGCGGCGCGACCTCTCGGAGGCAAGCTTCTTTGAAGACCGTCCCCCCGGCCACCGGTCCCACGAAAGAGACGTGGTGGAAAGAGTTGTGAAAGGCGATTTCTCAGCGGGCGCGGTGAGCCAGCAAACCCTGGAAGCCATGGCCGGTGATGGATCGCTACAGCCGGGACAGGTGCGGATTTTTTGGTCCAGCCCCGGTTACAGCCACTGCTGTTTCACAGCACAGCGGGCCACCGATCAGGAAACCTACCGGCAAATCCAGGACGCCCTATTGTCCGTGAGCCACACCAACCCTGATGGCCGGGCAGTTCTGGAAGCCGAAGGATGCGCCAGCTTTGTGGCCGGCATGGAGACGGGGTGGGAGATTTTGGAGGAAGCCGCGGTCTCTGAAGGTCTGGTCTAACCGACTGCGTTCATTTGAGGTCGGTTAAACAGTCTCATGCTTGGTCCGACTCGTCAGGCAGGTTTTGCAGAATCTCTTGCAGCGTCCGGTCCAGCTGAGGGTCCAGCTCAACTGACTCCTCGAACGGCGTGACCTCATATTCGTCGCGCGCCCGGTCGATGATGCGCTTGGCTTCGGGATTGGTGGCGCTGATACGCTCCAACGTCGCCCGCAATCGCTCCGACTCAGCTTCACCCAGGTCCATAAGCTCGGCCAGGTCCAGGTCTAATTTGAACATAGCCTTCAAACGTCTCATGATGTCGTAAAAGGCCCGGTGGTCCCTCGAGATTCCGATGGGATCGTTATTCTGGCTCATGAAGGGGAACATCGGCGCCATGCCGCCCAGGCGCAAAACGTCCAGATCGGGGTAATCGTGGTGAGCAATGGTAATCAGGGCCATGCCGATTGTGGGCCCGTTTCTGCCGCGGCTGCCATAGTTTGAGAACCGGAGGCCAAAACCGTCCAGCTCTTCCTTCATGCGCGATTGGCTGTAGGTGCAGCTGATATTACGTTCCAATTCGGGAGGAGCGGCGCCATTGTACCCCTCCACGGCCACCGTCCGGGTCACGCCAAGCTCCTGCACGGCCTGGAAGAATGCCTGTCCGTAAATGTCGATCCTGAACCAGGGTTCCTCTCCCAGAAAAATAATCAAGCCGTTGCCCGCGTCGTAGAAAAAGTTCCGGCGGTGCATGTCCCGGATGGGCAACCCGTCTTCGTAGGCCACCCGGGGGCGGTAGGCATCATGGGTGCCCGGAACCTGGAATGGAAAGCACTGCCGCGACACTTCCTCGCCGAGCGATCCAATCTCTTTGGCGTCCAGTTTGTCGATCAGGTACCTGGGTAGACCGCTGGAAATTGAACCGCCGTCGGACCACTGCCGGCGCCACCCGGCAATCAGGTAACGGGCTTCGGGCCTTTCGCGTAAGACGAATAGCTGGTTATCCATCTGCGAATCTCCTTCCTGGCAGCGTCAGTGACCGGAAACATTCTAATCAGGCTCAACTTACTTCATTTTGACAGAGGCGCTAGGCGAACGCAACGCAATTGCCGTGATGGGCGGCAATCGCATTCTGAAATCGGAGGGCCGGCAGAAGCCGATTTCATCTAAGCATTGGCGCTACGGTATTCGCGGTCCCATCCCCCGTCTTTCTCGCCGCAGCGGGAATCCAGAGCCCTTTTGTCCATTGAGCAGGTTCCGGTATCCAGGGCACGGTAAAACGGCATGGGTGGTGAAAGGGGCCACGCTGCGGCAAGGGCGACAGGATGGGCGCAGCTTGTCCGCACTTGGCGTTGCCCTGCGTGTCAGCCCACAGAAAGGGCTCTGGATTCCCGCTGCGGCGAGAAAGACGGGGGTAATAGCTTATAATTGCCCCGGACTCCTACCACCGCCCGACCAAGGAGAGGATTCCCATGGCCTACAATGAGGATCTGGCTTTCCAGGTTCGCGAGATTCTGGCGGACCAACCCGGCGTGATCGAAAGAAAGATGTTCGGCGGCCTCTGCTTCATGGTTGACGGCAACATGTGCTGCGGCATCAGCAACGATGACCTGATGGTACGGGTAGGTCCCGCCGGCCAGGAAGAAGCGCTGGCTCAACCCAATGCCCGGCCCATGGACCTCACCGGCAGGACGATGCGGGGATTTGTCCTGGTGGGCGGGGAAGCGGCCCAAGCCGACCAAACCCTGACCCAGTGGGTGCAACGAGGGCTGGCCTTGGCCAAATCGCTGCCGGCAAAGTGACCGGGGCATCAGATAGGGTAAAATACCGCTGAGTCTGTTGAATCAATCGCATGGCCCCGAAATTCCGGCTAACCAATTCGGCTAACCTATAGGAGACAGTAATGCCAGACCTGAGTCCCTTAGCTGCGTCCGTCGCCGCCCTTTTGAAAGAGCGCGACCATACTCTGTCGCTGACCGAGTCGTCCTGCGCCGGGCTTATTTCCGCCTGCCTGGTCTCGGTGCCCGGGGCCTCTGCCTATTTCAGGGGCGCCGCGGTGTCCTACACGCGGGTAGCCCAAAAAGGTTTGTTGGGAGTGCCTGACAGTGCTATGGAAGGCCTCCGCGCCAGTTCCGAGCCCTATGCCCTGCTCAACGCCCGGACCGTCCGCGAAAAACTGGAAACCACGTGGGCTTTAAGCGAAACCGGGGCCAGCGGGCCAACCGGGAATCGCTACGGCGACTCATCGGGCCACGCCTGTTTCGCGGTTGCCGGACCCGTGGAGCGGTCAATGACCCTGGAGACCGGGTCGGAGGATCGGGAAGCCAACATGTGGGCGTTCGCCAAGGCCGCATTGGACCTGCTGGAGCAGTGCATCCGGGATGCAGGTTGATCTCCCGTATCCGGCGGTTAGACATTCCCACGCCGGCGCGCGAGCCTGTTCAGGACAATCATGCCTGAAATAGAAGCCAGGTTGCGGGAACTGGGCCTGTCGCTGCCGCCTCCCCCGGACCCGGTGGGCAACTACCTGCCGGCCAACCGCAGCGGCAACCTCATGTGGCTGGCCGGCGTGGGCTCGCGCCAGACCGACGGTACCATGATTTCCGGGCAGCTTGGGGCGGAACTGTCGGTGGAACAAGGATATGAGGCGGCGCGACGGTGCGCCCTGAACCTGCTGGCGCGCATGAAAGCGGAGCTTGGCGACCTGGACCAGGTGAGCCGGATTCTCAAGGTAGTCGGCATGGTCAACAGCGCCGCGGGATTCACGGGGCAGGCCCAGGTGGTGGACGGCGCGTCGGACCTGTTCGTGAGCCTTTACGGAGACCGGGGACGGCACAGCCGGTCGGCTCCGGGCATGGCGGCGCTGCCGGGCAATTCTGCAGTCATCGTCGAATGCGTCATCGAGGTTGCCGGGGATTGACCGGGCGGTAAACCACAACCCCCCAGCATCGGAAAACAATGGATCCCGCACCCCAAAAGAACCGCCTGTACGATGACCTGGCTTACCTATGGCCCATCATAAGCCCGCCGGAAGATTACGCTGCCGAAGCCGAATACTGGCGGCGAGCGTTACGGGATAAACTTGGGCCCGGCCGCCACCATATCCTGGATTTGGGCGTTGGCGGCGGGCACAACCTATCCCACCTGACCCGCGACTTCCAGGCAACGGCGGTTGACCTGTCTCCGCAGATGCTGGCGCTGTCGGAACGGCTCAATCCGGGCGTGGAGCATCACCTGGGTGATATGCGCACCGTGCGTCTCGGACGCATGTTCGACGCCGTACTGATCCACGACGCCATCTCCTATATGCTGACCGAGGACGACCTGCGGGCAACTTTCGCCACGGCCAACAGCCACATGCGGCCGGGCGGCGTACTGCTGGCGGCCCCAGATTTGGTGAAGGACACGTTCCGCCCCGGAGTCCTGAGCTGGCCTTCGAGGCCACCACCCTTTGCCGGCGGCCCCGAAATCAGTGTGGAGGAGCATCTCAGCGATCCCGACCCGTCGGACACGGTTATCGAATCACTCTTTGCCTACACCATCACCGAGAACGGCGTGCAAAGGGTCGAGCGGGACCTCCACCTTAGCGGACTGTTCCCAATAGCAACGTGGATGGAGTTGATGGCCGAGGCGGGTTTTAGCGTGGAGGTGATTCCACTGCCAGGCGATGGGGACGGCTGCGGCGAGCACCTGTTTTGCGGCGTTCTCGGCGCCGGTTCGACCGACTAGCTAAAAGTGTGGAAAAAGGCTGCGGCGAGGAGTCACTGTCTGACGCCGTTTATAGACCGGATCCGCCGCCCGGCCGCTGAATCTTGGAAATCGCATCCAGAACTCGGCTTACGCCTAGGGTACCCTCTCCGGGAACAGTGTAATCCAGGAAAAATTCCAGGTCTTCCCTGGCATCCTGCCAGTGCTCAAGCACAAAATGCACCAACCCCCGGTCGCGCCGCTCCTGCGGCCTGGCGGGCTGCAACGCCACCAACAGGTCTTCCACCTTCAACAACTTCGGGTATTCCTGGGACTGCTGATAGATCCCCTTCAGATTCCTGAGAACCCGGGACAAAATCTCCCGGTTGCCCACCGGGTCCAATTGTTTCGGGTCCCAAATGAAATCAGTTTGGACCATCCGC
The DNA here is from genome assembly GCA_965226825.1 of Dehalococcoidia bacterium. Lineage (GTDB taxonomy): Bacteria > Chloroflexota > Dehalococcoidia > Lucifugimonadales > UBA3495 > Io17-Chloro-G2. Next base: position 215,690 of record CBDDED010000003.1, on the reverse strand, counting down.
TCCAATCGCTCGGCGCACTCCTCAGGGGTCAACAATATTCCCTTGTGAAACGGGTCCAGGAAATGGTCATCCTGGTCCCGGTGCCTGACCAGAAAATGGCCAGGTATACCTATCCCTATGATGGGAACCCCCAGCCGTTTCCCCACCTCGATATAGACCAGGGCCAGGCTGATGGGAATCCCGAGGCGGCGTCGGAGCACCTCGTTCAAAAAGCTGTTCCTAGGGTCGTAGTAATTTTCCTGGTTGCCCTGGAATCCCACCTCGTCGAATAGATACTCACTCAAAGTATTCAGGCAGAACAGAGGGTCGTCGGAAAAACTTCCGGGGCTGCCAAGCCGCCGCTGTGCTCCCATCGCCAGAGCGTCGATAACCGCCAACTCCTGGTCCACGTCCAGCTCTGGATATTCCAGCGTGCTAATAAGAAAAGCAGCCTGGGCCAGGTCCATATCCGGTTCCGGACCCTTTAACAGCCCGCGAAAAAGATCGACGGTCGACTGCCAGGCATCCAATTCCCTAGGCCACCAATTCCGGGAATCGGGAGGCTTTAGGAGCGGCGCAGCCATTTGTTTTGACGGTCCGTCGCATGGCCCGTATTCAGCCTTTCCGGATGAAATCGGCTATACGTTCCCCGATCATCATCGTGGTCACGTTGGTATTGGCCCGGACGCAATTGGGCATGATGGAGGCGTCGGCCACCCGCAACCCTTCCAGGCCGTGCACCCGGCCATACTGGTCAACCACCGCCATGGGGTCGGAATCCGGGCCCATCTTGCAGGTGCAAGAGATGTGCTGCCCGGTGGTGACATCGCGCAACAGGTATTCGTCCAGCTTGGCGTCACTGGCCAAGTCTTCGTCGGAAGGCTCTATTCTCTTCTCTATGATGTCCTTGAAGGCCGGATGTTGGCCCAGGCGAACGCACAACCGCACGGCATCGCGCAGCCGCTTGCGGTCGAAATCGCTCTCAAGGTACCGGTAATCCAGCGTTGGCTGCACGGCAGGGTCGGCCGAAGTCAGGCGCAGCTCACCGGCGCTCTCGGCCAGGTTCAGAATCACCAAGACCCTAATCCCAAGGGGGTCCATGCGCTCCCCTCCCCGGTCCACCCGCTCCGTGGCAAAGGACTGCATCAGCAGTTGGATATCGTTTCGCAAGTCGGAGCCTTCGGCGGTTATGCGGGCCGCCATCTGGATTCTGGGAGCCATACCATCCAGGGGAAACCCATCCTGGGTTTTGAACGTGACGTAGACGATCGGATGGTCTCTCAGATTCTGCCCCACTCCGGGAAGGTCACGCACTACCGGAATGCCGAACTGTTGCAGTTGGTCGGCCGGCCCGACGCCGGACAGCATCAGGGTTTGGGGAGATCCGATGGCCCCGGAACTCAGGACTATTTCACTTCCTTCGACGGTGAAAGTCTCGCCGCCGCTTTCCACTTCAACGCCGGTAGCTCGATTGCCCTGGAAGAGTATCCGGCGGACCATGGCGTTGGGCCGTATTGTCAGGTTGAGCCGATGCCTGCCCATGTTCAGGTAGCCCAAAGCCGTGCTCCACCTGATGCCATTCGGATTGTTCACCGGGCATGGGCCTACGCCCGAGGCGTCGGGAAGATTGTGGTCCGGGCTGTCGGGGATTCCTTCGGCGCGGCACGCCTCGAGAAACGCCCTCTGGTCGGGCAGCCAGTCCTGGGGCTTGAACCGGTGGACGATTATTGGCCCGTCGGCGTTATGGAAGTCGTCGGAGCCGAAGTCGGTATCGGCTTCAATCATCCTCAGGTATTGGAGCAGGTTGGGGAACGCCCACTGGTCGTTTCCCTGGGCGGCCCAGGAATCGTAGTCCTCCGGCACGCCGCGGAGAAACACCTGCCCGTTGATGGCGCTGGAGCCGCCGGTAACCTTGCCGCGGGGCACCATCATGGTCGGAGAAGTGGCGGTCCCCCTGCCCGTAAACTGCCAATTGTGGTCGCTCGTCATGATATCGGTGGCGGTTGCGTAGCCGAACTTGACCTCGTCGGGCAGTTGTTCGAAGTCGGGGTAGTCGGGGCCGGCCTCGATCAACAACACCGACTTGCTTGGGTCTTCGCTCAGCCTGGTGGCCATAATAGACCCGGCAGAACCGGCGCCGAGGACGATGTAGTCGTACTTCATTTCAGAAACCTCCGGTAGGGTTTGAGCAGCGTTGCTTAGGGGTTGGGTTGCTCGCTGGCGCTATTCCGGGGCTGGCGCCGAGCGAAGTCGTCAGCAATATCCTCAAAGGTGCAGAAGCGGACGCCGGGGTGGGACAGCAGATAGGCGGCGAAACGCTCCAGCATGAGCAAGACCTGGGGGCGGCCGCTGACATCGGGATGAATGGTGATGGGGAAAACCGCGTCATCGTACTCTCGGTATACGTAATCGAACTGGTCCCGCCACATCTCTTCGATGTCCCTGGGATTGACGAACCCGTGGCTATTGGGGGACTTTTTGATAAACATCATGGGAGGCAGATCGTCCAGGCACCAATTGGCGGGAATCTCGATCAAATCGGTTTCCTGTCCCCGGACCAGGGCGCTCATCCAGGACTCGGCCGGGTCGGAGTAATCTATCTTGGTCCACCGGTCGCCCACCCGCACGTAGTAACATTCAAAGTCCCGGTGCATCAAGCTGTGGTCGTACTTGATGCCGTGTTTGAGCAGCAGCTCGTTGGTTACGTGGCTGAATTCCCACCAGGGAGCAACGTAGCCCGCCGGGCGTTTCCCCGACAGGTCGCTCAGCAAATCAATGCACTTGAGGAGGACGGCTTCCTCCTGCTCCGGGGTCATGGAGATGGGATTTTCGTGGGAATAGCCGTGCATGCCAACTTCGTGCCCGGCGTCCACGATCATCCTTGACTCTTTGGGGAAGGTCTCAATCGAATGGCCGGGTATGAACCAAGTGGTTTTCAGTCCCAGCCGGTCGAACAACTTGAGCAATCGCGGCGTTCCGACTTCCCCGGCGAAAATGCCCCGGGAAATGTCGTCGGGGGAGTCCTCGCCGCCGTAGGAGCCCAACCAACCGGCCACCGCGTCAAGGTCCACCCCAAAGGCGCACTGTATCCTCTTTTCCGCCATTTCGACCTCCTGCCGCGTTTCTCCGCGGGCGCAACGCGCGCCAAGTCCGGGCGAAACATGCTCTCGGCGGTATGATAGCACAGGGCGCAGCAGGGGTTCCCCGGAGGACACGCTCGCAATATCGGCCTCCGTCTCGGCCCTGGCGTTGACCGGTCCAGCTTGACACCCCCAATGGGCCTGCATACACTCGGCTTGGATGGGCGGCTGGGGTCCCAGCCCATGGACACCCTAACTTATCAGCTAATCCCGGAGGACAACTATATGGCGTCTGAAACTGTTCAGCGCAGTGCGGCGGCCAACATGGCCGAGGTCTGCAATTCCTTTCTTGCGAGTCTCTCCGCCGGCCAGAAGGCCAAAGCCTGTTACGACTATCTGGACGGGGAAAGGATTTTTTGGTACTACCCGCCCACCAACCGGCATGGGCTGGCATTGCGGGACATGAACCCCTCACAACGGAGTCTGGCGTTTGACGTTATGTCCACCGGTTTGACCCCGAGATCATGGGAGCAAGCCAGGCTGATCATTGACCACGAATTGGTGTTGGGGCCGCTGGAAAAAGAGCAGGGACTCGAAACCTTTGTGCGCGACCCGGAGCTTTACTACTTCACCGTTTTCGGGCAGCCGGGAGGTGAGGACCCCTGGGGTTGGCGCGCCGAAGGGCACCACGTATCTCTCCATTTCAGCATTTGGGGAGACAAGGTGATATCGATGACTCCCTTCTTCTTCGGGGCCAACCCGGCAGAAGTCCGCAAGGGGCCAAAGACCGGGCTTAGAATCCTGGGAGACCGGGAAGACCTGGCGTTTCAAGTGATGGAAAGCCTGGACGAGGGGCAAAAGAGGAGCGCCGTAATTTACGACCGCGCGCCCCTGGACATCCTCACCTACAACAGTTCCAAAGTGTCGCTCCCAATGGAAGAGGGACTGCCCGGCTCCAAGATGTCTGGAGTCCAGCGGGAAATTCTGCTGTCATTGATTGGCGAATACGTCGGGCAGGTTCGAGAAGACCTGGCATCCGAAAGGATGGACGCCATCAAGAGCCAGGGCTTGGACGGCTTCCATTTCGCCTGGGCTGGACCATCCGACAAGGGCAAAGAGCACTACTACCGGATTCATGGCGGGGACTTCTTGGTGGAGTTTGACAACCGGCAGGACGGGGCAAACCACATCCACTCAGTCTGGCGAGAAGTGGAAAACGATTTTGCCGCCGACGTCCTGAGGCAACATCTGCTACTCTTCCACGTAATCTGACCGAGGTTCTACCCCCAGACGCGCCGGGGGCTGATCCCGTTGGGAGAGACCAACGGTCGTCCGCCGGCAATGCTTTTGCCAGGCCGGCGCTTCCCCTTTTTTCACTACGCAAACTGCCCTTGGCTCGGCCTCATTACCACTGCGCCCCGGTTTTGTCGTTGCAAGGAGCCCGGTATGGGATATCCAAGATGGCAGCGGCAGAGAAAACGAGTATGCCTATTTGCCACCCGTCATCCAGGTCTGGGCCCAGGAATCCACACCCCCCACCCGTCATTCTCGCCGCAGCGGGAATCCAGAGCCCTGATTGAGGGCCGAAACGGTTGTGCTGACCGCAGCCCCGCCGGCAGCAAGTCCGCCGTGTCTCTGCCGGACCGATTCCCCATACCCAACTGTCCCATTGGCGCCAAAAGCCCCGGATTTCCGTTGCGACGAGAATCACGGATTGGGCCACCCCCCCCCCCCCCCCCCGACTACCCGCTGTGTCCCCGGTCGAATTGGACCAGGATGCCGTCGGGGTCATACACGAATACGGTGCTGACGCCTCCCGCGCCTTCGGTGAAATCCTCGCGCTTGCCGGCGAGGGGCACACCCTTGGCTTCCAGATCTGCCATAACTGCCGCGACGTCGTCCACGGCAAATGAAAGATGGGTTATGCCAACCTGGTCCAGCTTTATCGGTTGTCCTCCCACGGTATCGCCGGGATGGGAAGTCAGCACCAGGAACGGGTCGGCTCCGGGTTCGCCGTCGAAGTAAACGTTGGCCACTGTCCGGCTTTCGTGAGGGCCGGTGTACATTGCCGACGATTGAGCCCCCGTCCGACCAGCCATATCTTGCGTCGTGTGCAACTTGACCGTCATACCCAAAATGTCCCGGTAAAACTCCAGGGACTTCTCCAGGTCCCGGACACAGATGGCGATGTGGGAAACCGTCTTTACGTTCATCATAAATCCTTGTATTTCCAAGTAGCGGCTTCGGGGTCATTCCGCCGTCGCTAATATAATGCGGCCTTCCGGGAAACACCACCGCCCGGCCCCGGGTTGCCCCGGTTTCCATAGCGCGGATTTTTGTGGCAGAATTGGGAACGCGCCGGCGGGTCCGCCAATTGGACTCGGGTCCGCGGCCTTTCTCCCGAAAGCATGACGCCGGCTACCCCTTCGGTCTCATCCGGGGTTTCAATGCTCCGAAGCTAACTAACCCCAGAGGTTCCGGCTTGCCATTAGGCGCCGGTTGACGACCAGTGGACTCGCGTGGACACGATGGAAAACAACGGCCGGGTTTTGCACGACATTCGCGTCCTGGACTTGAGCCAGGGGGTTCCCGGACCCTTCTGCGCCAAGCTCCTGGCCGGGATGGGAGCCGAGGTGATCAAGATTGAGCCGCCCGGGACCGGCGACTTTTCTCGCAGGGCGGGTCCGTTCCTAGGCGACGGGGATGACGCCCAACCTCAAAACAGCGCCCTGTTCCTGTACCTGAACACCAGCAAGAAGGGAATCACCCTGGACCTGGAACAACCGGCCGGCCAGGCAGTCTTCCGGCGACTGGTGCAAGAATGCGACGTTTTGATTGAGAGCTATCCTCCAGGATTTTTGGACCGGGTGGACCTGGGCTACTCCGCCCTGGAGGAATTGAATGCAGGGCTGGTCCACACCTCGGTCACACCCTTTGGCCAGTGGGGTCCATACTCCGATTACGAGGGATCCGACCTGGTGGCCCAGGCAGTGGGCGGATTGATGTGCACCATTGGGCTGCCGGACCGGGAGCCGGTGAAAATCGGCGGGGAGACCGCCCTTTACACCACCGGCATGAGCGCATTCTCGGCCACCATGATCGCTCTGTACGTCAGAGACGCCTCCGGGATCGGGCAGCACGTGGACGTATCGGCTATGGAAACGATCGCGGTGGCCCAAATCCACTCTTCGATACACTACCAGTTCGGAAGGACGCCGGTCCGGCGGGAGTCCAACCTCGTGCAGGCGCAGGACGGTTGGGTCAGTCCAGGGCTGGAAACCGGCGCCCCGGACGGCACCTGGCCCAGGGTGTGCGAACTGATGGGAGTCCCGGAACTGGCGGAAGACCCCAGGTTCAGCACGTCGGAAGCCCGCCGGGAAAACCAGGCGGACTTGCGGGAAGTGGTGGGCAGTTGGGCGATAACCAAGCCCAAGGAGGAGATTTACCACACCCTCCAGGGACTCCGAACGATCAGCGGCTACGTGGCCACCGTCGAAGAGTTGGTAAACTCAGGGCAGCTGAAGTTCAGGGAGTTCTTCCAGGAACTGGAGTGCCCGCCGCAACTGGTGGCGACCTACCCCGGACATCCGTTCAGAATCGATGACCAGCCGATGCCCCACTCACCCGCCCCGCGCCTGGGTGAACACAACCATGAAATCTACTGCGGGCGGCTGGGCATGGACCAGGTTGACCTCGACGAAATGTCGCTCCAGGGAGTTTTTTAACGTGGAAGCCCTCACCGGAGAGCGGTCCCCGCGCCGGAGCACCCGGTGACTGGCAGAACCATGTCTCCGGCTCTGGACGGGCTGCGGGTCCTCGACCTGACGCAGGTTGCGGCGGGTCCATATACCACGCTTTTGTTGGCGCTGATGGGAGCGGAGGTCATCAAGTTAGAGTCTTGCTCCCGCATGGACATCAACCGGGGCCAGGCAAACCCGAGGCCCGGCGACCCCCGGCTATATCCCAACGGGGAGCCTGGTGAAACGCCGTGGAACCGCACCGCGCACCACGTACACCGGAACATCAACAAATTCGCGGTCACCCTGGACTTGGCCACCCCCCGCGGCAAACAACTGTTTCTGGATTTAGCACGTATCTCCGACGTGCTGGTGGAGAACTACCGGGCATCGGTCATGGACCGGTTGGGCTTGGGTTACACGGTGGTGTCCCAGGTCAATCCCCAGTTGGTTTACGTCAAAATCAGCAGCCAGGGAGCCACCGGACCTGAGAGAGACTACGGCTCGCTGGGATCAACACTGGAGCAAACCGCGGGCCTGGCGTCCATAACCGGCTATGAAGACCAGGTACCCATGATGAGCAACGAAACCTTCCCCGACCCGGTGGTGGGAATCCTGGCGGTGGGGGCCGTGATGGCGGGCCTGCGCCAGCGCAACCAAAAACGCCGCGGCTGTTTCGTCGACCTGTCCCAACGAGAGGCCACGGTCAACCTCATGGGTGAAGCCTACCTGGACTACTCGGTCAACGGCGTGGTCGCCAAGCCAATAGGGAACCGCCATCCCGAGATGTCCCCCCAGGGCGTCTACCCCAGCCGCGGTGAGGACGCGTGGTTGGCCATTTCGGTGAGCAACTACACCGACTGGCAAGGCCTGTGCCGGGCTTTGGGACAGCCGGAGTTGGCCCAGGACCCGCGGTTCAACAGCGCTGAGGCCCGGCGCCGCAATCGGGACACCTTGGACGGGATTATCACCGCCTGGACCAGCCAACGGGACCACTACCGGGCCATGCACCTGCTGCAAGCCCAGGGTGTCGCTGCCGGCGCGGTCCTCAAGGGCAGCGAACTGATTGAAGACCCCCATCTCACGGCCCGGGGATTTTGGGACGTGGTAGACCATCCCGAGGCGGGCAGTTACCGGCAGACCACCACCCCATGGAAGCTGTCCAAAAGTCCCAGGCTAAGAGCCGTCGCGGCTTCCGGCCTGGGAGAACACAACAGTTACATCTTGGGCGACCTGCTTGGGTTGACCCCCGGCCAATTGGCCGACCTGGAAACCGAGGGCGTTATCGGGACCCGTCCCAAGGAGTGACCAAGGGGGCGCTGCTCCGTTGTCCCAAGGTCGGAGGGGCTAGGCCACCAGGTAACGCTCGACAAATTCATGGTCGATCTGGATCCCGAGCCCCGGCCTGTCCGGCGGGCGTATCATGCCCTGGTAAGGCTCGGGGTGGTCCACGTACATCCGGTGCCACACCGGGTCCCGCTCGGGGTCCTGAAAAAGCTCGGCGCAAAAGCTGTGCGGGATGGCGGACAACAGGTGAATCGCCACCTGCGGTTCCTCATGGTGGACCATACCTACACCGAAGTAGCTGGCCGCCGCCGCAACACGCCGCCACTCGGTGATGCCGCCGGACAACGAGGCATCGACGTTCAGGAAGTCCACGGCGCCGCCCTTCATCAGGTCCATGCAGCCAAAACCGCTCATCTCGCTCTGGCCTGCCGTTACCGGGATCGCGGTGGACTCCCTGACCCGGTGCATTCCGTCAACCTCGTTCTGCCAGCGCACCGGCTCTTCCAGCCAGGCAACGTTCAGGTCGGCGACGTTTCGGGCGAAGTACAAAGCCTGGTCAACCGTCCAGGCCCGGTTGGCATCGCAGGCCAGGATGAAGTCGTCGCCCACCAACCGCCGGATGGCCTCCACCCGTTTGACGTCCCTCGAGACCACTTCGTCCCCAACCTTCAGTTTGGTTCCGGCGTAACCCTGTTCTTTCTGGGAAAGGACCAATTCCGCTTCGGGCATAGTATCCGTTCCGTCTTCGAAGTAGGTGTATCCGATGATTGGTATCTCGGACTTGCATCCCCCCAGTAATCGATGCACCGGCGTATCCAGGGCCTTGCCTATAAGGTCCCAAACCGCCAGGTCAATTGCGGAGATTGCCTGCATTGCGACGGCCTTGTTTGCGATGTAAGGGGTAAGCCGGAACATCCTGTCCCAGATGCGTTCCACGGCCATGGGGTCTTCCCCGATGTAGGCCTCTCGGAACTCACCCAGGATTAAAGCCCGGATCTGGTGGTAGTCTGTACGCTCGTCACCGGAGTAGATTTCGCCCACAATGCCATCGTCGGTTTCCAGGCGAACAATAACCGTGCAGCGGCTGGGCACCTGGTAAGTGCTGCCACGGAATACCCGGCTTAACGGCGCTTCCACCAACTTGACCGACACGTCCCGAATTATCACGGCTTCCCTCTTGCTTATCGTAGAATCCCCAGTCCCCGCCTCCGCGCCAATCGATCATCGGCCGCGCAGACCGGAACCGAGGCCGACCGAGGCTCATCTTTGCCGAAGCACTTTGGGCGTCAAAACACAACGGTAATCAAGGCGCATGGCAGAGGCAAGTGTAGCACCTGGCAACGCCTGTGGGGGAAAGAATTAGCAACGTGGTACGGCGAGGTTCAAGCCTTGGCGGCGGCCAAACCTGGAACGGGCCCTTATCGACTGAAGGGCGTATGCCTGGCCTTTTGAGGAAATTCAGAAACCGTAGCGGAAAGCCGGGGGCAGCTTTCCGCTTACGGCAATGGGGGTGCAGAGAAGCGCTGGACCGGAAGACCTGATGTCTACAACCCAGACTCGCCGGTCCGAATTGTGTAGGCGGATTCCACCGGGGTTATGAAGATTTTGTCGTCTCCCGGATAGCTGGTGAAAGCGGCCTCTTCGATAGTGCTGACGACCAATTCCACGTCATCGTCTTCGGCTACGATCATCACCATGGACTTGGCCAGTTCATCATAAAGCTGGCCCCCCACCTGGATACCCTGCTGTTTGCCGCGTCCGAGCACGTCCCACTTGGTCAGGGCTGGGAAATTGGCCTTAGCCAGGGCGGTGGTGACCACCGTTTCCTTCTCTGGCCTGACGATGGCGCGGATCATTTTCATGGCGGCAATACTCCTGGTCACTTCCTTAGAGGTTGGTTGCGGGGCTTAAATCCTCACCCTCACCGGATGGAAATGTCTCCGGGACAATAAATGGAGCCCCCTACCGGCGTGAAACCTTATACGTCGCAGCCGGCTTCCCCGTTAAACGGTCGGGCCACCACTACGCCTGCTTTTTCCTGACCGGTGGCCCCCAGGACTGAGGTCCGGCTCTGGCCCAGCAGTCGCTTGATACCCACCGGGTCTTTTCGGAAGGTCCTGATCGTTTCAACCCACTTCACGCTTTTGTAACCCTGCAGGAAAGGAACCCACAACCGCAGGGGACCGCCGTATTCCAGGAGGAGCGGACCGAAATTCAATCCAAAAACCAGGAGTGTTCTCGGGTCGCGGGCGATGGCCCTGGGCAATCCCTCAAAGTACAAACCATCTGCCGAGTAGAAGGCGAAGAAACCGTCCTCGGGGGCGTCGAGTTCCTCGGAATCCAGCAGGTCCACCAACCGGACGCCTTCAATCCAGGCCTCCTCGGACCAATTGAAGATCTGGCATACGATGGACGACTTCCCTCTGACCCGGGGTAGTTCCATCAGCTTCTGGCCGCTGATGCTGAGACGCTCTCCACCCACGCCCGTCAAGGTGACTTCCCAATCCGCCAACTCGCGAGGCTCAGGCAGCGGGAATAGGGACAGGGCTGGCAGCGGCTCGGCCTCGAAGTCCATAAGAGCGAACTGGTCCTTGAATTTGGGGTAATTCACGCCTTCACGCTTCATCTTCATCCTTACCTGCTTACAGAATTCGAGACCGCCTCGACCCTTTCAATGCTGGAAATTTCCTCGACCGGGCAGACGAAGACCTTGCCGTCACCGTAACTGTTGGTGCCGTTTGCCCGGATGATAGCGTCCACCAGAACGTCGGCTTGGTCGGCGTCTATGAGCCATCCGGCCATCCACTTGGGCAAAAACTGCATGCCGCCCTCTTCACCACCCGACAGCGGCCGGACGTACCGGAGACCCCGTTGGTGGCCCCGCCCCAGCACTCTCCAGTGCATCACTTCCTCGGCCCCCAGGGCCCTGGCAATGTCGCGAGTGGACTGCCACTTGTCTGGCCTTATGACGGCGATGACCTCTTTCAAAGTAGTTGCCAAGGTCTCATTCCTTCCGGCCTGCGCCGACCTGCCGATAGTGCCATCCCTGGGTAGGTGTTCGCTTGTCTCAGAATAAGACGGGTTTTTTACAAGAAAATGACCGGCGGGTAACCGTTGAGGAAATCCTAAGTAAACGGTGTGTAACGAAGAGGGTTGGGGGGAAGCGGAGAGGAGCGGAATCCCAGGGTCAGCCGAAGGGGTGTTTAATTCTCGACCAGTCCGTAGCCGACGTTGGCCACAGTCCTTATATTGGTGTTGCCGTACAATCCCAGCTTTTGCCGAAGCCGGCGAATGTGGACATCCACCGTCCGAGTACCGCCCAGGTTGTCCACACCCCATACACTGGACAGCAGTTCGTCACGGGTGAAAATCCGGCCCGGGTGTTCCATCAGAAACCTGAGCAGTTGAAACTCCATCCATGCCACGTTCACCCGTTTGCCTTCCAAGGCGACCTCGTAGACTTGCGTATCGAGAGTTATTTTGCCGTGGCGTAGGATGTGGCCGGGACTTTCTACTTGTTTGCACCGGACCAACCGCGTCAAACGCTTGTACAATTCGGCCGCGGAGCAGGGAATCAGTAGGAAGTCGTCGGCAAACTCAAACAGTTCTTCGGTTTCCAGACCGTCATCATCAACACAGAGCAGCACCGGCGGAAACGACAGTTCGTCCCCGGCGGGGCGGTTGATTGTGGGAACAACACCGCCGGGCCCGCGGACAGCCATGATAGCCGCTGCCCCGGTCTCGGTTACTGCGTCAGGAATCTCGCGAACGAGCGGCCCAACGAACTGGACATCGCCTCTATCTGAAAGGGACTCAAACGTTGGTCAGAGGCAGTCCCAGTGCTCGCCCAGTAGAAGCACCCTGGTCGGTGATTTCACGACCCCGCCGTCAAAAAATACTCCAGGCCCCGGCAGATCCCCAATCCGCCGGTTCCCTCGTAGATACCCGACCAGTCCACGGAACGGCGGACGCAGAGCCTGTATCCTTATGCTGCCGTCTCGATATTACCCATCGATTACGAACGGGTAAACAGATTGTAACCAAACCCAACGACCGCAATGCCTAAAGGTCCATGTCCTCCGTTATTCGCCGGGCCACCATCATTTCTTTCTCTCCGCATCTCTAACACTTGGATGTAATCGGCATCCGCGTGTCCTGCGATATTGGAATCCGATTGCCCGGTTGCCAAACCGCCTGAATTGATTCTGCAGGACCGTTACTGTACCCTTTTTCTCCGCGGAGCAAGAACAAGTTAGTGTCCCGAGACCACTTGCGGGACACTAGGCGCCGGGCTACGTTCACCGTAACCCCAATTTCGCACAACCGATCGTTTTGGGTCGACCCGCTACCAGAAAGGAGAAGTGCCGAACGTGAGCAACGAAATTCTGCATACTCTAAGTCCTATCGCGGAATGGCAGGAGAAACGGCTGGAAGACCTGGAACTTACCGACGCAAAAGACCCGCTCCTGCCCACGCCCTTTCGCATTGCCGAAGCCAGCTCCGCCGCGCTTGGGGCCGTCGGCCTCGCCGTTTCTGACATCTGGGAAACGCGCACCGGGCGAAGTCAGAAGGTCGCTGTGGACGTACGGCGGGCAACCGCCTCTCTTCGCAGCGGGCGTTACATGAAGTTCGAAGAAGACCACGTTTCGACCGAACGCAACCCGGTCATGGGTGTCTACCCGGCCAGGGCCGGTCGTTGGAGCTACCTGCACTGCAATTTCCCGAACCACCGCGCCGCCGCACTGAAGGTGCTCGGCGTTCCCGAAGACAAGGAGGCGGTGCGGCAAGCGGTGGCCGGTTGGGACGCCCTGGAGTTGGAGGAGGCGATCATCGCGGCGAATGGCGCCGGGGGCATGGTCCGGACCATGGACGAATGGGCCCAACACCCCCAGGCAGCCGCCATTGCCTCACTTCCCTTGCTGGAGATTATCCAGATCGGGGACAGTCCCCCCGAACCACTGCCCGCGGGCGACCGGCCTCTGTCCGGTGTGCGGGTTTTGGACCTTACAAGGGTCTTGGCCGGGCCGACCTGCGCCCGGACCCTGGCGGAACACGGCGCCGACGTTTTGAAAATCACCGGGCCGCACCTGCCCTCCATCGGCTACCAGGAATATGACACCGGCCACGGCAAGCTGTCCGCCCACCTGGATCTGCGCGAGCAAAGCGACCTGGACACGCTGCTTGGGCTGGTCAGCCAAGCCGACGTTTTCTCCCAGGGTTACCGGCCCGGAACCCTGGGCAGCCGCGGCCTATCGCCGGAGGAGCTGGCACAATTGCGCCCCGGCATCGTGTACGTGTCGCTGTCCGCTTTTGGCCATGTGGGACCGTGGGCTTCCCGGCGGGGATTTGACACGGTGATACAGACGGTCAGCGGGATAACGAGCCGGCAGGGTGAATTGTTTCCGGGATCCGAGCCGGGGCCCCAATTCTATCCGGTCTCGGCCATCGACTACCTGACCGGGTATCTGATGGCATTCGGCGCGCTGGTGGCCCTTGGCCGCCGCGCTCGTCAAGGTGGTAGCTGGCTCGTGCGGATCTCGCTGGCCCAAACCGGTCGCTGGCTGGTTGGACTCGGCCAGGTTCCCGAATCCGACCTGAAAAACGTTGCCAATGACTTCACCGCGGCGGAACTAGAGGGTTGGTCGTTGACCAGTGAAACTCAGGGCGGGCGGCTGCACCATCTTGGCCCGGTAGTCCAGCTCTCAGAAACACCGCCGAATTGGGCCCGTCCGGCAGTACCGCTGGGGTTCCATCAGCCGGTTTGGCCGGACCGAACAGGGTAGCCGGGCGAGAGAATACCCAAGCCCCCCGGCCGACAACTGGCGATGCCTACTGGGTGCGTCGCCTAGCTAACCTGGCGCGGCAACCTCAAGGTTATCCCGGACCTCCTGAAGCAATTCCACCAGGGCTTCGATGGAAAAACGCCCGGTGTTGATGTTCAGGGGGCTTGGATGGTATGAGGCCACCAGCCTCGGAAGGTTGTCCCCGAAGTGAGACCAACTCCCGTGGGCGAACTTGACCTTCAGGGGTTGCGGGGCTTTTTGATTCAACGCCCGCTGGCAGGAAGTAAACGCAACTCCGCCCAACGCCAACACGGTGGTCAGCTTGGGCAGGATATCAAATTCCTCCGCCAGGAATGGAAGGCAGTCGCGTTGTTCCTGTACCGACGGGCGGTTCCCCGGCGGCACACAGCGGACGGAGTTGCTGATGTAGACGTTTTGCAGCAACAGTCCGTCATCCCGGTGTTCCGAGGTTGGCTGGTTGGCGAATCCGGTCTGGTGTAGTGCAGCTATCAGGACCTTGGCCGAAGCGTCGCCCGTAAAAGACCGCCCGGTGCGATTGCCCCCGTGGGCGGCCGGGGCCAGCCCCACCACCATCAACCGGGCTTGCAAATCGCCAAAACCGGTAACCGGTTTGGCCCAGTAGTCCCAATCGCGGTATCTGGCCTGCTTCTCCCTGCCGATTTTCTCCCGGTTCTCCACCAGGCCGGGGCAATGACGACAGCCAATGATCCGCTTCTCCAGGTTCATCATCCGCGTCCTGGCGCGGGACATGGCCGCTGCGTCGTCGCCGGTAGTCACGCCGATGTTCTAGCCTCGTGGGGGATCGACAGGTCCCAATCGGGGATCAACTGTTGGTCGGTGCGCGGGAGGGCGAAAATGGAGATCACCCCCACCAGGCTCAGGCCAAACGACAGCAAGACCGCCCACGTGTAAGACTCATAGTAGGTCCAGAGAAACCCCGCCAGGATGGGCCCCAGGGCCATACCAATTCCTCCGCCCAGGGTCTGCCAACCGTAGGTGGTCCCCGAAGGTGCGCTCCCGTAGTACTGACGGTTGATAATCGGGAACGCGCTCATCTCTCCACCCAGGCCGATTCCGAAAAGGACTGCGAAAACGTAGAACACCCATCCGTCCTGGGCAACCAGCAGTATCAAAACCGGCGCGGTTTGCAAAATAAAGCAAACTGCCATCACCTGTTTGCTCCCGAGGGTGTCCGACACCACCGGCACTCCGAAACGGGTGATGGTGCTTACCGCGGTCAGCGTGGCGTAGATTCCCGCCGCCATGGCCGTGGAAACTCCCCGGTCCACCGCCATGGCCACCAGGAAAATCAGGATTACGTTGTGGCCGGCGCATCCCCAGAAGTGGATACCAACCAGGTTCCAAAAAGCGCTGGTTTTCCGGGCGTGCTTCAAAAACGTCCGGGTTCTGATCTTAGACAGCTCGTTGTTTTGCAGTCTTCGTACCGGCTCCACTTCGTCTGCGCCGAGTTGCCGCAACCCGATATCGGCCGGCTCGTTGTGGAAAAAACCAATGAACGAAAGCAGTATGAACCCGCCGGCCACTCCCGGAATCCAGAACGTCCACCGCCAACCCAACCAGGCGAACAGCACATACACCATGACTATAGCCAGCACGGTGCCGAGGCCTTGTAAACCTTGAAGAAGCCCCATGGCCAACCCCAGGTTTTTCTTGAACCACAGTGACACGCCGGTTATCAAGGAGACCTGGAATATTGCCATGGCGGCGCCCATCAACACGCCGAAATACAGCAGGAACTCCCACAATTCGCTCATTGCGCCGGTGAGCAACATGCCGGCAACGAACAGCCCCGCCCCCGCCAGCATGATCTTCCGCACGCCGTACCGGTCTCCCAACCAACCGGCCGCCGGAGAAAGCACGCCGGACAGGACCCACTGCAGGGTGAATGCCGAGGCAATGGCGAAGTAGCTCCAACCAAACGGACCGCTCGGGTCCTGCAACTGGGGCACCAGCAGGCTGATGGCGAACCGGATGGTGGAGCTTGTTATCCACATCACGGAAGCTACGCCCACGATAACCCAGGCATAGTGGATTTGGTGGTTTGCCACCACCAGGTTGGACCTGCTCAGGCTGAGCTTAGACATCTGGACTCCGTTTCAACGCTTTGCACCGGAGTGGGTTCGACTATCGGACACCGCAAGAGGAGCTCCTTTACCAGGCTCCCGGCCCCACAAGCAGATCTGTCGATCCGGTTTACCCCAAAAGAACAACCGGCCTACGGATCGATCAAAACCCCTGGGTTCAACACGCCGTTCGGGTCCAACGCGCGCTTGGCGGCCCGCAGGGCGTGGGCAAACAGGTCCGGGCGCTGCGCATCGTACCAGGGACGGTGCACCCGTCCGACGGCGTGGTGGTGGGTGATGGTGCCTCCGGCGGCAATCAGCGCCCTGGACGCCAGTTCCTTCAGTTCATCGACGATCTCGATCTCAGCGCCCCTGGTCCCAAGGCCTTCGAAAGTGTAGTAGGGGGCAGGACCGTCGGGATAAACGTGGGTGAACCGGCAGGTGACGGTGCCTCCACCGCACAACCGCCGCAGGCCTTCTTGCAAGGCACCCCGGATTTCCTGGTCCAGGTGGGGCCACCGGTCCCAGGTTATGGCCGTCTCCAGGGTTTCCGCCACCACCCCCAGCCCCATGGTAAGGTTCCGGGTGTAGGGTGCATTGATAAATGAGTCCCGCCAGTTTCCCACCGCTCCCTGGCGGCCTGCCCCGCTTGCCGGTTCATCAGATATCATCACCTCGTCATCGTTGACGGTGCCCCCGGCCTCCCGGGCAATTGCGATCGCCGTTCGCACCAGGTCTCCCTGGGGCGTTTCGCCCGACTCAAACCCCAAAACCAGCAAGGACTCCTGCCCGTTTAGACCGGCGGCAGTTCCCGCTTCTCCGGGGTCCAGGACCCGGCAATTGGCCGGCCACAGTTTGGCCTGGACTATATGCCGGGCGGCATCCGCTCCAGCCTGAAAGGTAGGAAAGGTCGCACCCGCCGAGCCGCGAAAGACCGGCCTTGCCTGAATCCGCATCCAGGCCTCGGTGATGATGCCCAGAATCCCTTCGCTGCCAATGGCCATCCGGTCCGGGCTAGGCCCGGCGCCGCTGCCGGGAAGCCTGCGGGACTCCCACACTCCGGCAGGCGTAATCATCCGGACCGATTCCACGAAATCATCGATGTGCGTGTGGTTGGTGGCGTAGTGGCCCCCCGACCGGGTGGCGATCCACCCGCCAAGGGTGGAAAACTCGAAGCTTTGGGGGAAGTGGCGCAGCGTAAACCCCCGCGGCCGCAGTTGGTCCTCCAGGGCCGGTCCGAACACGCCCGCCTGAATTCGAGCCGCGCGGGACAGGTCGTCGACTTCCAGCACCTGGTCCAGAGCGGACACATCAATGGACACCACTGGGTCGGCGTCTTTGGGAGGCTCTATTCCTCCGACCACCGAGCTGCCCGCGCCGTAGGGTATGGCGGTCACACCGGCGGTGGAGCACCACTCCAGCACCCTTTCCACCTCCGCTTCATCGCGTGGGTGAGCCACCAAATCTACCGGATTGGGGAAATCGGCGTTGAAGGCCCGGACCCGGTCCCGAAAGCTGCGTCCATAGGTATGGACGGCGCGGTCGTGGTCATCAGCCGAGCAGATTTCCTTCAAGGCGGCCGGTGGAGAAACCCGGGGCCGCCTAAGCTTCAGGTCGGCCTCGGTGGGCATTGGCGGTGACTCCAGCGACGCCCCGTATTTGCGGGACATGGTTTCCGCCATCTCCTTGCGCTGTTGCACCGTGGGTTGTGAGGATTCCAGTCCCCACGCCCAAAAACTTCTTCTCGCCATGCCGCCTTTCTCCAAAATGAGCCGCTCTCGGTGAGCAGTTTCAACCACCAATAAGAAACTATCTTAAAACCAAAATTCGGAGGTCCCTGGATGGCGGGGCTACGTTGGGGGATTCATCCCCCAACGTAGCCCCGCCATCCAAATATCTCAAGACGGGATGATGGCCGTTTCAAGTTTTGAGATAGTTTCTTAGTACCCGCGAGAGCTTATATTCTTAACGGTGGATTTCAGGGATTCGGAAACACTTTCGCGCCGGTTCCGCGGGGGAGTATACCACGCACCGGCGGGATCACCCCTCCGACCGCAGCCGTGAATCAGGCCTCTGCAGGGCCACCCGCCAGTGGCGTTATGTCATCCAAGCCGGTTAGCTCCAGGCTTGCTTGCCACAGCCCGAGAGCGAGTCCCCGGTCGTAGGAGGACTCCGAAGATACCGCCGGTAGGCGGTCGATAAAGTATTGGCCGCTCACCCCCTCCACCTCACGGGAAGACGCCAGGTAAACCGCGGTGTCGGCGCCGCGCTCCGGGCTGACCCCTTTGACAAGTAGAAACAGGCGCAGAATCCTACCGACCAGCCCGTTATTGCTCAGGAAGTTGGTGGCCACCAACCCCGGATGCAGCGTGTTCACGGTAACGCCGGTGCCACCCAACCGGCGGTCCAACTCGTAAGTGAACAAAAGATTGGCCAGCTTGGACCGGGCGTAGGCCCAAAATCCCCGGTACTCGTGCTGGCACTGTAGATCGTCTAACTCCAGGATAGCGCGTTGATGGGCGTCGGAAGACACGTTGACTATCCGGGCCGGCGCGCTGGCCTTGAGCGTGTCCAGCAGCAGGCAGGTAAGGAGGAAGTAACCAAGGTGATTCAACGCAAAGGTCAACTCGATGCCATCGGCGGTCCGCTGCCGGCTCAGCACGATGGCGCCCGCGTTATTCAACAGAACGTCCAGCTTTTGATGGCGCCTTTGGAATTCCTGTGCCAGGTTCCGCACGTGGTCCCGGTATGCAAGATCTGCGAGGAAATACTCAACCGAGGTATTTCCGGTCTGTTCCGTAATCTCCCGAACGGTCCTTTCACATTTCCACTGGTTTCGTCCGACCAGCGCCAACGTGGCCCCCTGCCGGGCCAACTCCAACGCCGCCGCCTTGCCGATTCCGGACGTGGCGCCGGTAATCAAGCACACCTTGCCATTCATGGACCGGTCTTCTATACCCAAGCCCTCCAAGCCTCTACCTCGCCATCACCGGTTTGTCGCCTTGGCCCAAGCCAAGCTGAATCATACGCCGGAGACGCCGCGGATGGAATCTGGCCAAACGTATTCCAATTGGACGGGCGAATCTTGCACCCAAAGTGGGGCATGATCGTCCTTGATACGACGGCGTCTACCCTCGCCCTCAGCCAGACCTTCTGCTGGCTACGGCAGGGGGAGATTTTGGGTCGTTGTGCCAACGGTTTGAAATACCGGTTGTCCTGCCAACCCCTGGGGCCATGTTAAAATGTTGCTGCCCGTCCGCGGATAGGCTGGCGGCGAATTATCAAGGAGGGGAAACCATGCCTTCACAATGGGTAGATATCGACGTTGGTGGCCAACCTATGGAAGGATACCTGACTAGGTCAACCGACGAGGCCCCGGCCCCAGCGGTGGTGGTCATTCAGGAGATTTGGGGAGTCAATTCCCACATTCAATACGTAACCGACCGGCTGCCTTCTCAAGGATACGTCGGCCTGGCGCCGGCTATGTTTCACCGGCAGGGCCGCATGGTTCAGGGCCTTCACGAGGAAATGGACACCGCCATAGGATGGATGAGCGCCAGCAAAGACGATGAGATCGTGGCCGACGTCCAGGCTGCGGTGGACTACCTCAAGGCCCAGCCGTTCGTGCAATCCGACCGGATAGGTATCGTGGGATTCTGCTTCGGTGGCAGGGTGTCCTACCTGGCAGCCTGCAACATCTCGGATTTGTCCGCCTCGGTGGTGTTTTACGGAGGGCGGATCATGGCCTCACTGGGTGGAGACGGCCCGTCCCCGTTCAGCCAGACGGCCAACATTTCTGCGCCCATTCTGGGGCTTTTCGGCGAGGAGGACCAAAATCCCACGCCTGAGGACGTGGACAAAATCTCCGCCGAAATGACCGCTCACAACAAGCTTCATGAGTTCCACATGTACCCCGGTTGCGGCCACGGCTTCCATTGCAACGCCAGGTCCAGCTACCGACCGGAGTCTGCTCGCGACGCTTGGGGCAAGGCAATAGCTTGGTTCGACCAATACCTCAAAGGCTAAACCCCAAGAGCTAAACCCCGAAATCGCCCGCCGCAGTAGGGGCCGACAATCCGACCCCCAACAAGAAATCCCCCAGATCGACCCGATATAGGTCCAATCTGGGGGATTCGTTTGCCCGGTGATTCGCAGCGGTTAGCTCAGGAGCCTTCGCGGATAAAGTCCGAGATTCGCTCCCCGATCATCATGGTGGTGACATTGGTGTTGGCCCGGATGCAGTCCGGCATGATCGAGGCATCCACCACCCGGAGCCCTTCCACGCCATGGACTGAACCGTACTGGTCCACCACGGCCATGGGATCGGTGCTCGGACCCATCTTGCAGGTGCAGGAAATGTGCTGCGAGGTGGTCACTTCCCGCATCAACCAGGCGTCCAGGGCCTCGTCGGATGCCAAGTGTTCATCAGATGGATCGACCCGCTCCTGAATAATGTCCTTGAAACTCTCGTGCTCACCCAATTTAATGCAAAGGCGAACCATCTCCCGCAGTCGTTCGCGGTCGAACTCATCCTCCAGGTAGCGGTAGTCCAGGTAAGGTTGAACGGTGGGGTCGGTTGAAGTCAACCTCAGTTCCCCGGCGCCTGCCGCCAGTTGGATGCCGCCGGTTATGCGAATCCCAATTGGCTCCATGCGGTTTCCGCCCCGGTTGACCCTTCCCGTTGCGAAGGACTGCATGGATATCTTCATGTCGTTGCGCAAGGGTGAACCCTCGGCCGTATACCTCAGGGTTAACTGCATCCGGGGCGCCAGGCCGTCCAATTCAAAGCCCGGTTTGGTGCGCCAGGTGACCCACACGCCGGGATGGTCCCTCATATTCTGGCCCACTCCCGGAGCATCCACCAATACGGGAATGCCAAGGCTGGACAGCTGGTCCCTGGGCCCCACGCCGGACAACATCAGCAAGTGGGGCGACCCGATCGCCCCGGCGCTGAGGATGATTTGATCCCCTTCAAGGACAAATTTCTCGCCGCCGCTTTCCACCTCCACCCCGGTGGCCCGGTTGCCGTCGAAAATAATGCGGTGCACGGTGCAATCCGACCGGAGAGTCAGGTTGAGTCGGTGCCTGGCCTGATCCAGGTAGCCCAACGCCGTGCTGAAACGGATGCCGTTGGGGTTGTTCAGGGGGATCGGGCCGATACCGGTGGAATCAGGGTGGTTGTGGTCCGGCGAATCCGGGAAGCCGGCGGCGCGGCAGGCCTCGTAGAATGCCACCTGGGCCGGCAGCCAGGTCTCCCGTTTGAAGCGGTGGGCGATAATGGGTCCGTCGGTTCCGTGAAAGTCGTCGCTGTAGTCGGTGTCGGACTCGAGCTTGCGGAAATAGGGCAGCAACTTCTGAAAATTCCACTGGTCGTTGCCCATCTCCGCCCAACTGTCGTAGTCCTCGGGCACGCCACGCAGGAACACCTGACCGTTAATTGCGCTGGAGCCGCCGGTCACCCTGCCCCTGGGCACCAGCATTTCCCCGGCGGTGTCGGTGGCCTTACCCACAAACTGCCAGTTGTGGTCGCTGGTCATTATGTCAATTTCCGTAGCGTACCCGAACTTTACTTCCTCGGGCAGTCGCTCGAAATCGGGATAGTCCGGGCCGGCTTCCAACAGCAGGACTGACCGGTTGGGGTCTTCGGTCAAGCGGGTGGCCAAAATAGACCCGGCAGACCCTGCTCCAATTACAATTGCGTCGTATTTCATCGAGCTACTCCCGGCGGATTAAGTTTCCCTGCCGTGCATGGGCCGGGCCGCAATCTTGGGCCCATTCCAATGTTGAAATCGCTTGAGCCTAGTGCTTAACGGGGCTGATTGGATGCCCTCCGATGTCTCACGTTCACGCCTGGTTCGAAATCGTCTTCAAGCCAACGTACAAAATGCCGGGCGTGTAAGAGGTACGTCCGCTTACTTTGCACCTTAAGGTGCGTTCCCTCGACTTCTTTTTCATACTGGTCAAGGGCATCCATTACCAGGTTTAGCGCCTCTCGGTTGATTTTCGACATGGCTTGTCCTCTCTTTCCCTCAAACCAACACTAGCGCGGCGAGTAGGACGTGGGGCGCAGGATGATGTTCCGGGCCTGCCGGACCAAAACCCCGTCCCGGTGCGACTCGGCCACTGCTTTCTGCCAGTCGGGATCGCCCGAAAAAGCCCGCCAATTCTCCTCTCTTTTCGCCAGGCTTTCGTGGCCCACCAGGTAGGTTAGCCGGTTGCTGACCCCAATCTCGTCGGTCCAGTAACCAATCACGTCTATGTCGTACTTTTTGAAGAATCCCATCGTATGGTTCGCGAACCGGTCGTGCAATGCCTGCAATTTGCCCGGGACCGCATCGTAAATCCGCAGTTCCTGCAAGTTGGAGGAAATCTTGGGCTCGGGGGAGTATGAGGTGAGCCGCATGAACGTATTCTGCACCGTCGCGGCCAAGGGCCCTCCGGCCTCCGTCTCGGCCTGGACCTTGCGCCAGTCCGGGTCGCTGGCAAATTCCCGCCACTTCCGCTCCCGGTCTCCCATGTCCTCATAGCTCAGGATAAAGGTCAGGCGGTTGCTGGTGCCGATCTCTTCCGTCCAGAACCCCAGAATGCCAATACCGTATTTTTTGAAAAACCCGACCACGTGATTACCGAACCGGTCGTTCACCGCTGGCAGGTTGCCGGGGGTAGCGTCATACAGTCTAAGCTCGTAAAGCATGTCCATCCTCAAAATATCCGTTCGCCTGTGCTTGCTCCGAACCCAACGCCGCGTTTAGATCAGCGCGGTAGGGGTCACGATGCCGTCCAAGTCGGATTCAGTAGCCGGTCGGTCCAGGGTTAACCCCAGGTTGTTTTCCAGGTGGTGGTAAACCTGTTTCAGGTGGTGGGTGCTGTGGCTCAGAATGATATTCAACAGTTCCACCACCGTCACCTCTCCGCCGTAGTGGGCTGGCACCACCCGGTCGAATGCGGCGTCATTGCCGCTGTTCAGGAACTCGGCGATATCCTTGCGCACCTTGTCGCCATAGCTGGAGATTTCCTCGGCGGTGACTATGTGGCGCAACCTTTGGTTTGACGCCTCCATGTCTTCGGCGCTCATGCTTCCAGTTTCGTGGCTTAGAAACGCCAACTCCGGGAAGGAAAGAACGTGCATGATAGTGTCCCGCAGGCTTGCCGGACGCCAGGGCACCTGTTCGTCCAACTGTTCCTGAGATGCCTGGTGCGCGGCGCGCATGGCGGCGCTCAGGACAATGTCGTATTTCTCGGCCATCCAGGCCGTCTTGCCTGAAAGGTCAATATTGACGTCCAAGCGCAGGGCCGGGACCAGCTTCTTCGGGTAATACCCAATGATCACCTGTTCGTCATCGACGATGGTTACTGGAACAGACTTGATTCCAAGTCCTTTCAGGTGCTCCACCGCCTCGTGGTCGGTGGCCAAATCATGGTGCACATACTGAACACCATTGGACGACAGAAACTCCTCCACCGTCCGGCAACTGAATCAACCAGGGTGTGTGTAAACGTGAACGTCCAAAATGTCACCACCTGAGTTTGATTGCGTCGGGTCCAACCTGGCCGCCGGTAGCGTAAATGCGCGCCCGCGCCATGTCAACATCCGACCCGGCGCTTGACGAGACGGGACACAACACTTTGTTAACAGCAGGGCAATTGTTGTGTAGAATCCATACCTGAACTCAAACGAGCTCCGTCGCTGGCTCAGAAGGCGGGGTTGCACTTTCCAAACGCATAAGAGCGGCAGCGGACACGTCACGGTTCGCCTCGGTGACCGCACAACGCAACTACCGGTGCACAGCAGCGATAGGGAGTTAGGCCGGGGCCTCGTCGCCAAAATCAAAAAAGACCTGGGGTTGGACCAATGCTAACCTACTCTTTACAACTCGAAAATGATGACGGCACGGTCTTGGCAACATCTCCCGACTTTCCGGAACTCACGACGTTCGGGACAGACCGAAATGAGGCAGTCGCACGTTCTGCCGATGCAGTGGAAGAAGCCATCGCAGCCCGGATGCACAATGGCCAGGACATTCCACCACCTTCCCAGGGACCTGTCTGCGCCGTGGTCCCGGCGCTAACGGCCATCAAAGTCATGCTTTATCAAGGGATGAGAGACCAAGGAATTGACAAAGAGGAACTAGCGCGCCAGCTAGGGTGTGGCCTGACGAAAGTGGACCGTTTATTGGACATCCAACACCGGTCTAAGCTAGAGCACTTGGATATAGCCCTGCGGGCTATTGGTCGGCAACCTCACGTGGCGTCCCCATAACGTCATTTGCCGGAGGGACTCCAGCTCAGCACCAACGGAGGAACAGGAGTATCGCCTTTCATTCTCCACACGCCCTCCAACTCCTCCAGCTCCGACTCCAATATCCGGGCCAACTTCTCCCGTTTGGGGTCGTCGACAGCCAGATACAGGCGGCGGCTTATCATCTCCAAGGCATGTTCCGGGCTCTCATATCCCCGGCCCTGCATCCCCGGGACGACGTCCTGGCGGAAGGAAATCCCCAACTCCCCCAGGACCTCCCTTAACCGGGGCGCCGCGGGCAGCGACAATCTTTCCGAGCCGTGAACCTGCCGCCACAGGGGGTACATCCGGGACATGGGAGCGGACTCGAACAGCACTACCAGGACCTTGCTACCGGCGTGGGCATCCATTTTGCGAATAAACGTCCCGATGTCTTGGACCACGTACACCACGTGGGCAGACAGGACCACGTCTGCAGGCTCAACCACCGCGTCCTCCCACCGGGCCTGCACCGTCGACACATTGTTGATCCCGTGCTGCCGGACCTGGCTCTCCAGCACGTCCACCATGCTCTCGGATGGCTCAACCGCCGTGACGCTCCGGCAGTGCAGCGCCAGCGGCAAAGCCAGGCGTCCTCCGCCCGCTCCCACGTCGATGAGGGTCTGGCCGGGGGAGACCTGCTGGAGCAGGTGGTCCAGAAGTGGGTCCGCGTATTGGCGGGGGTCAGTACGGAAGTTTTCGGCGTAGGGACGCCAATGGTCTGCCGGCGGCGCCTCGTCGGCGGGCCGCATTGATTCCGATTGGGCGTGCTCGTCCCGCACCATTTGGTTCCAGCGGCTAACGGCGGACATTTACCACCCCCATCATTTTCCGATCATTTCTTGCAAAAGGGCCGGGGGTCCGGCCGGAATAGCTTCTGGTGAAAAAAAGTCCCGGAGGACTCTCCGGGACTTTTCTAACGCGCTTGAAGGATTGCCGGTTAGTTGGGCGTCAGGGTTACCGACCGAATTTCTCCGAACT
Source organism: Dehalococcoidia bacterium (assembly GCA_965226825.1). GTDB lineage: Bacteria > Chloroflexota > Dehalococcoidia > Lucifugimonadales > UBA3495 > Io17-Chloro-G2. Next base: position 190,460 of record CBDDED010000003.1, on the reverse strand, counting down.
CCTTCTTGAGCTTGCGCCAACTGATGCCGCCGTCGTCGCTGAGGTACACGTAGCCGTACAGGCTTCCGGCGACGATGGAGTCGGGAACGGCCTTGTGGGTTCCGAACCAGTACACCACCGAGTTGGGGGTCACCGGCAAGTCGGTCTGGACCCAGGTCTTGCCGCCGTCCCTGGTCTGCTGGATCGCTCCCTGGTCTCCGGGGATGGCATTGCCGTGGCCCACAAACATCACGTCGGGGTTATCGGCCTTGATGACCACGCCCCGGCAGTAGGACCTGGCGTCGGACTCATTGTACTTCGGGTATTCGTGGTATTCCCAGCTTTCACCCTCGTCGGTGCTGGTGGCCAGTCCAAAGGGGCTGGTGGCGTAAACCGCAGAGTTCGGACCCGGCCGGACTGCCATGCCGTGAACGTCACCGTGGAAGGGGTCCGGCCCCAATTCGCTCATGTGGAGCCAGCTATCTCCGCCGTCCAGGCTCTTGTAGACGCCGTCAACCTCGATCCCAGCCCACACCGTTTTGTGGTCCCGGGGGTCCACTATGATGTTGGTGGTCCGTGGGGTGCCAATGGGGCAGTTGAGGTTCACACCCATGTTCATTTCTTGCCAGGTCTTGCCGCCGTCCTGGGAACGGAATCCACCAGGCCGCGTGCCGGCAAAGATGGTGTCGGTGTTCTCGGGGTCCACGGCCACCGACCAAATCTGCAGGTCTTCAAACGGGGAATCCAGCTTATTCCAGGTGGCCCCGTTGTCCTCGCTCCGCACGATGCCGTTGTCAGTGCCGGCCAACAGACGGTGGGCGTCGTCGGGATACACCGTCATGGTCCTGATGTTGCCCTCGCTGGGGACGTTGTCCCTGATGCGGTTCCAGGTTTCGCCTCCGTCGCGGCTATAGGACAAGCCGCCTCCCACGGTGCCAACGCAAATGGTGTAGTTCGCGCCCATGGCTGAACCCTCCTTATTAGATTGATGAATATCCCCGTGCAGCATCCCCAAGGGTGCCCGGATGTCTACCTATAATAGCCCGAATGTCAAGCCAACGCCACACGCCTCACGGCAACCACATTCCAGTGTAACGGGCCAATCCTACGTCCAGAGTGATGAGTAATCGCCTTACACGGGCCGCGCCTGCCGCACTCCTCCCCCGTCTGTCTCGCCGCATCCAGAATCCAGAGCCTTCTCCGTACTCCCACGCGGTTATGGCAACCGGGAAACACCAGGGATGGTCTAGCCCAGTCCCGACAACTACCCTACCCCCGATTACCTGTCCTGCGATGGACCAACTGCGACTAACGCCGCCACTCGGCGATGTTCCACAACTCGCTATCCCATCCGTTTATCCGGACGCCCTTGAGCGTATCCAGGTGTGCGGAAACGAAGCCCCGTTCCACCAGCGGGATTTCGAAATAGTTCTGCACGTGAGTGTCGTTTAACTGCTTGACCAACGCCTCACGCTCCGGGCCGATGCGGCTTTGTTCCAGTTTGGCAAAGAGCGCGTCGTATCCGGGTCGCAGGCGCGGGCCGAGTTTTCCGGTGCCCAGTTGTTGTCCCGGGTCTGGATATGTTTGCACAGGGGGCCGGATAGATACTGCTGCGGGTCTATGTCGGAACCGTCGGTGTACATCTGTACGTCGGCGAAGAACCTGCGAAGCGAGGCTTCCTTGTCCGCCACGGGATCGCCCCCGAAAAAGACGCCGGCCTCGTATTGCACCAGTTCGGTTTCAATCCCTATCTGACGCCACCAGTCACGAATGAGGTCTTGAGTGCCTTCCCGGACAACATTGGCTGAGGTCTGGTAGGTGATCCGCAAGGGAACCTCATCGTGTTCCCGGATGCCGTCGCCGTCGGTATCGACCACGCCACTCTCGTCCAAGAGCTTGTTGGCGCCGGCAATGTCCTGGGATAGACACCTATCGTTAGCGGTCGAAACATACCTCGGAGGTCCAGTCACCAGGTTGCAGGTGGGCATTCCGGCAAAACCGTAGAGCTTCTCCGATATGACCCCGCGATCGATCGCCATCGACATGGCTTGGGGAATCGGCGTGTAGGTCAGAAACGGGTGGGGGTTCTGTCCATCCAGGTACTCGGACCGGTCGTCACCCAACGCCGGATCGGGATTTGTCTGGTTGACTACGATGCGTTCCACCAAGCCGGAGAAGGCTACGACAACTTTGCCCGGTCCGGCCGCTTCCATCCCGATAAGAATTTCCGGTTCCACCTGCAGGTTCCAGGCGTAATCGGCTTCGCCTGTTTCCATAACGGCTCGAGCCGTCGAGATTGCATCCCCGCCGCCTTTGAGGACCACCCGGTCGAAGTAGGCCCCATCCCCACGGAAGAATGGGTTGCGCTCGTAAATTACCTGGTCGTTGGCCTTGAAACTAACGATGCGGTAGGGCCCGGTGCCCAGGGGGCAGTGTTTCGCTCCTCACAGGTCGCGGCAGCCGCGCCGACACAGTCGGCAAACTGCGTCCCGCTGATGACGGGCGTTCCGGCCCGAACGAACGCCCGGTAGGGATATGGCGTGGGAGCTTCGAAGCTAATCTTGACGGTGAGGTCGTCGATGGCCTCCACCGATGCAACGCCGTCTAATGCGCTCTCAGCAGTACATCCTGTGTCTACATCCACGCAGTAGCGCGCGGTAAAGACCACGTCGTAGGCCGTTACGTCGCTGCCGTCCGACCACCTCAGACCCTCCCGCAGCTTCCAGGTGATCGACATCAGGTCCTGAGAAACGCCGCCGTTCTCCAGCGTTGGGATTTCGGCTGCCAGGGCCGGCGTCAGGATGCCGTCCGGGTCATACCTGGCCAGGGGCTCCAGGGTAATCGCGCCGGCGTCGCTGTCTTTGGTTCCCGAGGAAAGATAAGGGCCGGGCAGAGTAGGAGCCTGCCAATAGAGGATGGTCAGGACCTTTTCTTCAGTGGGGGTTGCTGCCTCTTCAGTAGGCGTTGCTGCTTGAGTCGGTGAAGGGCTAGGCTCAGACGTGGGCAACTCTTCGCTGGAGCCATTGCAGGCGGCGAGCAGAAAAAGCGCCGCTATGGCCGTAGCAAGTCTTAGGACAGTGTATAGAGGAAGTTTCAAGGGCCCCCTTGTTCAGGTGGTTATAGATTAGAGGGAGTCCTTTCAATAGACGCCAGGAAGAATCCGGTACTTCACCCGTGCCTGATACTCTGTCCACTTTTCTGCGCCGTATTTCTCCGAACAGCGGCTGTCGTCAAGCCGTTGACGCCAGGTGAACAGCGAGACGATAAAGACAAAGTAGGTCCATGACCGGGGATTGGTGAAATAGCCGAATACGAGCCCGATTGAAAGGAAAGGAACCCCTCCCCCAAGTGGTTTAAGTGGCGGGCGAAACCCCACCGGCCGCTGTAAAGGATCTTGCAGTCACCGGATTGACGATGTAGCCGGGCACCCGCCTTCCTGGCAGTATGAACTGGACCAGGAAAAACACGGCTAAGATTGCCATCGGGGTGAAAAACCCCGCAATCGCTTCCGACCGGGAAAGCTCGAAAAGTTGGCCAATACCAAGCCACTCAATCATGGCCGAATGTCCCTTCCTCCACTGACGTGGTCACTATGGGTATGGTAACGGAGAAGGTCAACTACGCACAGCGCGACGCGACAGAATCCACGGGCCACCGGCGGGCTTCACAAAGTAGGTCGTGGTCCACCGATTCTAGGGCCCCTGCTCCCATGCCTGCGGCGGAAAAGACCGATTGTCGCACGCTGAGCGTTAGCGGAGTGCTCGTACCGCGCTGCGCCGTGGAATTTTCGTTTGCAATCCTACGAATAGGTTGGATTTATGTCAAGGATGTTCCACCCGCCGGTTTTGCAAGGGCCTGCGAGTGGCGGCACGCCCGGGTGTCCTAACCCTGCGCGGCCTCGCCGGCGATGGACGTGTAGCGCGCCGCTTACGCCGGCCACGCATCAGGCTTCACAATGGGTGATGGGGTTTCCCGTATCGGTGACCACCACCCGCACATGCGCTAGGGTCTCCGGGTCGTCGTCCACCCCGGCCACTCGGCCCTTCTGCCTTCTTCCCCGCGCAGGACCTTCAATTGTCGGCCCGACGGGCCAGCGATTCGGACTCAAATCGCCCCTCTGTGGGGCCATCTTGCCCGAAAGCCCAAAACACCCCAACTCTTCACACGACGGTTGGGAGTATAGTGGGACGTAGGAATCCTACCCCGCTGTGAGCGTAATCGCTTGGCATCCGCGAGGCTCGGGATATGCGTAGAATGCAGCGGGCGGCCCGGCTGATGCCGGATACCTGTACCTCAAGTTCTGCTGCGACTCAATAGGCAGAACACTGCATGTGAAGTTGGAGAGGGCATCAGCATCGCCTCCGAATGGATCGCGACCTACGACTGATGCACATCCGCCGGGTTCGACGGCGGCGCCAAGCTTCCAGGGGGTACCGGCAGCGAGTCACCCTTGCGGAGCGCTGGATACGCTGAGGAGTACGTAAGAACGGGCTTTGGACCGACGGCGACCGCGTGTGCCTGATCAACAGTGCAAGAAGGCTCCGTTCCCGGGGAGGCTGCCGCCTACCCGCTGCATGCTGAGTCAAGGAGATGAGGAGATGAACTTGTCCAGGACGGTTCGCCGCGGTTTGTCGATTACCGTGGTGATGTTGGCTTTCCTGTTCTTGGCAGCCGCGTGTGGAGGGGAGTCTACGCCAGTTCCCACTCCGACGCCTCAATTGAGTGATGTGCTGGCGAGCGCGGGTGAGAAACTGGCTGCCATGTCGACAGCAAAGTTCACGATGGTCGACGAACTGGAATCCGGAGCCAAGTTCTTCCGTACGACGTTCAAGAGTATGGAAGCGGACGTAAAAGCTCCTGACAGCTTCAGAATGGTAGTGGAGGTGGTGGCGCCCGGTTTTGGATTTGTTGAGATTGAGATGGTGGCGGTCGGGGACCAGGCCTTCATGAAATTTTCCAAAGACGCTCCGTGGACCCCGCTGCCCCTGGATCAGGTCCCCTTCAAATTCGCGGGATTGGGCATGACCTTAAGCGACTTGCTTGCCACGATCGAGGATGGAACTATCACTGGTACGGAGTCCCTGGGGGGAGCCCAGGCCATCCGCGTTGAGGGGACCCTTGGGTCGGAGGAGTTATCGAGCCTCATTACCTCTGTAGACCCGGGGCTTTCAGTGGCCTTGACCCTGTGGTTCGACGAAGCCGAGCATACCTTGCGGCAAATCCGGATAGCGGGCAAAATCTACGCCGACGACGCGCCGGAAACCGTCCGTGTTCTAACCATTGAAGGCATTGACGTTCCCGTTGACATCCAGCTTCCGGAGGTAGGATCCGGGTCGTGATCGGAGTTAGGCATCGCCTCGCCTCCCTGGGTTCTTCCCAGCCGGTTGTGCTAGGTATTCTTTGCCTGGGGGTTTTCTCGACTGCCTTGGACCAGACCGTGGTAGTCGCCGCATTGCCCAGCGTAATGGTGGACTTGGAAATCCCCCTCACGGACCTGGACAAGGCGTCTTGGATCGTAACCGGGTATCTGGTCAGCTACACCGTGGCCATGCCGTTGGCCGGGCGCCTGTCTGACGTTTACGGCCGCGTCAAGATGTTCCAAGCGGCCCTGGTCTTGTTCTCCATCGGGTCGGCGTTCGTGGCGCTGGCGCCAAACTTCCCTTGGGTGGTGTCCGCCAGGGTGCTCCAAGCCATCGGGGGCGGCGCCACGGTCCCCATAGGTCTCGCTATGGCAATGGCAGTTGTCGCGCCGCAGAAAAGGGGAATTGCAATAGGACTGGTGGCCGCCTCCGCTGAAGCCGGGTCAGTTTTGGGACCTCTCTACGGAGGAGCAGTTATCGAGTGGATCGGCTGGCGGTGGATATTCTGGCTGGACATTCCCCAGAGCTTCATTTTGATAGCGCTACTGGCCATTTTGCCGAACCGCACCAACCCTGGGGCCAAGATGGACTACTTCGGAGCTCTGGCGCTTGGAGCAGCCCTTACTGTTCTTTCAATTGCGCTGGCGCAAAGAAGTATCTTCACCGGAGAGTCCATTTATCCGTATCTGGTGGTGGCGCTGGGAGTCTTGCTGGTCGTCGTATTGATTCTGGTGGAGAGACGCGCGGTCCAGCCTCTTTTGGCGTCGTTCTTGTATAACTCCCGGGCGTTCTTGTCCTCCAACGCCACCCAATTCCTGGTGGGGGTCGCCTTGATTATTGCTTTGGTGGCAGTGCCGGTCATGGCCGCCACCGTCATGGAGAAGAGGGCATGGGAGAGCGCCCTCCATTTGGTGCGCCTTACAGCCGCAATTCCGGTGGGGGCTGTGGTAGGTGGTTACCTTCTTCGTTGGACGGGAGTGAGGCCGATCTGCATAACCGGCCTCGTGTTTATGGGAACGGGCCTCCTGATCATGAGTGGTTGGGAAACAAAGGTGGAAGAACTCAGGCTAACCTTGCCCCTGGTCGCGGCGGGTTTGGGATTTGGGTTGGTCATCCCTCCTATAGGCGTCAGCGCCTTGAGCGCAGCGCCTGGCCATTATTGGGGAGCGGCGGCCTCATTGGTCACGGCATCGCGAATGGTGGGGATGGCGCTGGGGCTGGCGGCCTTGTCGGCCTGGGGCATAGAGCGTTTCTACAGCCTGACGTCCGGCGTGACCCTTGGACCGAACTTCGAGGAGACCGAGGCCGTCTTGATCGACGCCGGCGTCACCGTGTTTCAGAACCTCTTCATGATCGCGGGGTTCGTGTCTCTGGTCGCCATTTTGCCGGCCCTGCTGATGCGAGTGGAAAATGACGAAACAGCGAACAGCTCGGACTGAGTTTAGGATCGCCGGATCCGGGAAATCTCTCGCGTGGTCATCACCCGGTCCTTTTCGACCTTGGGAAAGTTGCTCATCCCGGGCAACTGGCATTTCGGGCAGGCAGCAAGCCAGACCGCAAAAATGCCCAAACAATCCCCGAATATAGAAACTCGACCGTAGAACAAAGGATGTATCATAGGTGGACGCAGCCCCACCAAATAGGAAGAGAGCGAATGGTGTCAAAACTCATCGGTTTCCCAGCGTTGATTGCACTGGTAATACTCCTGGCCTGCGGGGGCGGGGAGCCCACCGCGGCCCCGGCGGACGCCGCTTTATCACAGGCGACGGAGGCGCCGACCGCAACTGCCAGTCCCTCGCCAAAGCCGAAGCCGACTGCTACGCCCAAGCCGACTGCCACACCGGCCCCACCGGCGACCGCGGTACCGGCACCTCAAGTGACCCCAGAGGCCGCGCCCGCTGAGCAAGCCACCGGAACCGGGGCAATAGCGCCCCTGCACCTGAATGACCCGCTAACGGTCGCGTCTGAGTTGTCAGAGGCTGAACTGACCTGTCTTGCAGGTGTGGCGGAAATACCGCGCCTGATGGAGATCTTCGGCGCGCCGGAACTGGCGTCACCCGAAGAACGAACTAATGTTATTGGCTGTCTTGAGGACGAGACGGTGTTGCGCATATTCCTCACCGGTCTCATCCAGGGCTCCGGTCCCCTGAGCCTGGAGACCTCCGCATGCGTTCGTACAGGGATGGGTGGAGTCGACCTGCGCGCATTGATGACGTCAGGCCCGGAGGGCGGCGGAGAAGCAGCTATGGTTGGCAGCATGTCCGCCTTCATCCTGACGTTGATGTGCCTGAACGAGGACGAGTGGCAGGCCACCGCTCCCAGTCTGGGCGCCGCTCCGGAAGAAAGGGAAAACCTGCAGTGTCTTCTGGAGAAAATGGGTGGGCCCGAAGGCTTCGCAGAAACCCTTGGCGCCGGCGACGAAAGCTCATTTGCCGCGCTGTTCGGGGCGATAGCAGAGTGCGGGGTACAGATGGGGGCTCCACCACCGGGAGGATAGACAAGCACAGAACCTGCGGCGCCTCTCGCTCGCCGGATGGGGATGAGTTTCCTAACGTAAAGGACGGTACCCTGGAGCGGGTTAGAACCGAGAATCGGGTTGGAGGTGCGTCCCGCTTGCAGCATACCGGCAGAGTTCAGTCTTAAGGGCCGGGGTATGCTTTCTGCGTCCTTTGGACATTTTCCACTCCATCCCGAAAGCTACTGCAGCCCTTGGGTTAGGAGCAGGACTCTCACCTAGCTACCTGTAGGTTTTTCCGGGTCCCCCTCAGTCGTGCCGGGTGAGCCAGGTCCGGAGGCGCCCGGCTTCTTCGATCGCTGCCGGATCAAGCTCCGCCTGGTAGAGCCGAGTGCGGACGATGAAGATGTCCATCTCCGTCGGCTCATCCCTATCGACGATCTCCTGCACCTTGCGCGGGAAAAACGTCCCCCAGTCCGGCCGGCGGCCGTCCACATCGGTCAGGCCGTACTCCTTCGAGAGCGTCCAGCTAGAGAACAATCCTCCATTCTTGGCGCCCACGCTCGGGTCGGCGGCCAACGCCGCCACTACCCGCCCGACCAGGCAGGGCGTTTCGGACTCCGCGAAGTAGGGGTCCTCCCGGATGGCATCGCGCCAGTTTGCCTCAGTGACACCAAAGGAGTCGAGGACGGCCTCGGACCGCAGGAATCCGGGGGTGAGCGCCAGGGCCGTCACATTGTGGGCATGGAGGTCGGCCGCCATCGCGTAGGCAAGCCGGATGACCGCGCTCTTCGCCAAGTCGTAGAAGAAATTGCCGCGGTAGCCCAGCGTGTCGCCGTCCGTGACCTCTACGATGAGTCCGGCGTCCCGCTCGATCATCAGCGGCGCGCCGTGCCGGCTGGTGATGAGGTGGCTATAAACTGCCCGCTCGAGCAGTTGCTGCCCCTGGGCGATGGAGAGTTCCCAGAACGGCCTTCCCCACTCGGTCAGGTCGTCTCCACCCCAGATGTCGTTGACCAGGACGTCGAGCCGCCCCGCCTCAGCACGGACTCGCGCGAACAGTTGCTCCACTTCGGACTCGACCGTGTGATCGGTGCGGACGGCGATTCCCCGGCCTCCCTCCGCGGTGACCAGCTCTGCCGTGTCCTCGATCGTCTCCGGACGCCCGGGCGTCGCAGACCGATCCCGCACACTGCGCCCGGTACAGTAGACCGTTGCGCCCGCGGCTCCCAGCATACGGGCGATGCCCCGGCCGGCCCCACGCGTCGCGCCGGCGACGACGGCCACCCGGTTGCGGAGCGGTTGTTCAGGCATGCGTCATTCTCACATGAGTCCGTGAATCTATCTGGCACTTCGATTCAGGGTACGAATACCTGGTCTTACTGGGAATGAAGCATCGAGGTGTTCGACGGTATACCGTCGAACATTGGGGTCCAAGAAGTCAGCAATGCCAATCGAAGCTGAACACGATGAGAAGAGTCGAACAGCCGGAGAGAGTTGTCTGTGGGGGTGGTGCCCTGATGGATCGCTGGTGGAGCTGGGGGGACTCGAACCCCCTACCTCTTCAATGCCATTGAAGCGCTCTCCCGGTTGAGCTACAGCCCCATGCGGTCGCTTTTGAAAGCGTCCGGCCCAATATACCAAAACGGCGTATCGGGCCGCAACCGGTTTCGTCCCGTTTCTAGCCCTTTCGGGTGAACTTTACGACGCGCCGTGGACGCCATTCGCCAGGCGCTACGAAGTACAGGTCCTTGTGCGAGTCGGCCCAGACTCCGTGGCAGGACCGGTGAATCTCGGAACCCCATTGGGCCAACCGCTCGCCTTCTATAGTTAGAACGCTGAACAATCCCCCGTTATGCTCCGGGACGTAAACAACATCCTCATCGTCGACGTAGAGAACCGCCGGCCCGATTAACTTGGACGGCCAGGTCGAAATATACTCGCCCTCCTGGGTGAAAACCTGTACCCGGTCGTTCTCCCGGTCGGCGATCAAAACCCGGCCCTGGCGGTCGATCCACACGCCGTGAGGAAGGTTGAACTCGCCCGGCCCGGTGCCCGGCCCTCCCCAGGACAGGAGGTGCTCTCCGGTGGATGAGAACCGGTGGACCCTGGCGTTGCCGTAACCGTCGGCGATGAAAATGTCGCCCTCGGGATTCAGGCCGATGCCCGCGGGGAGGTTGAACGGATCGCCGCCCTTGGCAACGTGCTCCCACCCGTCGCCCACGAATTGGGAGTTGTCGTAGCCGGCGTCGGAGCGGAACCCTTTCTCGCCAATGGTCATAAGCAGCTCGCCATCGGTGGTGAACTTCATAACCTGGCCCCGGTCCCGGTCCACGAGCCACACGTTGTCATCCTTGTCCAACAGGATGGCGTGGGCAAACTCGATGATCCCGGCGCCCCAATGCGACAAATAGTTGCCCTCGCGGTCGAAAATCACCACCGGATGGTCCGGGTCTCGATTGAAACAGTAGACCCGGTCCTGGGAATCGCCATACACTGCCGCGGCGGGCATTGCCCAACCCTCTGGCAGTTTTGCCCAGTTCTCGTCCATTTCGTAGGTGTATTTGCCAGAGCCTACAGACTTGGTTGTTGTCACGATAAACTCCTTAATGGTAGTCTGATCCGATAGTAACCCAAACGCTCAGGAAAACAAAGGCTACACAGAGCCAGGGCTATCTCATTCCAAAATTAGTAGGATCGGCTAAAACAGATCACATCAGAGAGTTGGCGTTGCGGTATCCGACTGCAACCATCCCCGTCTTCCTCGCCGCAGGTGGAGTCCAGAGTCATTCCCATGCGCACATATGTTTATGGCAACGGGGGAATACCGGGTGTGGGGAAGCCGCCCCCTACCTAGGCCATTGCCTTTGGCAATGCATTGAATGCCGGGGACACAGAGATTCTTGAATCCATCTCCCGCTTCGGAGGGTCGCACCCAAATGGCTGAAGAACAATCTGAACACCAGATTTTGGCAGAGCTAACCCAGCGTGCCGAGCAACTCTGGGGCTTGCAAAGGGCCGCGGCGTTGCGGGCGCACCTTCAGGACACGTCCCGCCAATTGGCCGAGATTCGCCGCAATCCGCCCGCAACCGAGGTGGAGCCGGGTTTCTTTCTTTGATCCGGTATTGATCGGCTGCCTCAGAGTAGATTCTCAAAGATAGCCTACACTTTGGCTTCACGAAAGCTTTGATTGGGAACAAGGAGTGAGGGTGCCACAACCATATCAAATGACATTGGCGCAGTCGGCGCAGGAGATTCGCTCCGGAAATCTATCTCCGGTGGAGCTGGCGCGAGACCTGCTGGACCGCATTTCCTCGTTGGACCCTGCCCTGCAGGCGTGGGTGACCGTTGACCGGGAGACTGTGCTGGGGGCGGCCGAAGACCGGGAGCGAGACCTGCAAAACGGAACTACAGTTGGCCCCATCCACGGAGCGCCCATCGGCCTAAAGGACATTTTCTACACCGAAGGAATGAAGACCACCGCCTGCTCTCGGATTTACGCCGATTTCGTGCCCGGTTACGACGCCACCAGCGTTGCGAAAATCAAGGCGTCCGGAGGCATTGTTCTTGGGAAGGCCGTGACCACCGAGTTTGCAACCTCGGACCCGTCCCCCACTCGCAATCCCTGGAACCCGGCTCATACGCCGGGAGGCTCCAGCAGTGGGTCGGCGGTGGCGGTTGCCACCGGCATGTGCAGCGCCGCCTTGGGTTCTCAAACCGGTGGGTCCACCTGCCGGCCCGCGGCCTACAACGGCATTGTGGGGTTAAAAGCGACCTACGGAAGAATCAGCCGCTACGGCGTGATTCCTGTCAGCTGGTCTCTGGACACCGTGGGCATACTGACCAGGGACGTACAAGACGCCGCGATCATGCTGCAGGTCCTATCGGGCCACGACCCCAATGACCCCGGTTCTTCACCGGATGCAGCGCCGGATTTTCTCTCCCAGGTCGACGCCTACGAAGGGCCGCCTCGCATTGGCCTGATCGGCGGGTTCTTCCAGCAGCATGCCACGGAAGAGGTTTGGGAGCACACCCGGGAAATCGCTGAAAGGTTGGCCCAGGCAGGCGTCTCAGTGGTTGAGTTGGAGCTTCCGGCCAGTTTCTCCACCGCCCATAGCTGTCAACGCATCGTAATGAATGTGGAATGCGCCGCTTTCCATCAAGAGACATTTCGGGAGCGCGCCGACGAGTACGGCCCCCGGATTCGGGCGGGCATCGAGATGGGCATGTTGATCCCCGGCGCCGACTACCTGCAGGCCCAACGGTTGCGCCGGGTTTTCCGCCGGGACATGGTGGAATGCCTGGCGGGAGTTGACGTTGCATTGACGCCAGCCGTCCCGGCGCCGGCTCCCCGGGACTTGAACACCACCGGCGACGCCGCCTTCCAATCGCCTTGGACCTCCAGCGGCCTGCCCACCGTGGTCGTCCCGTCTGGCCTCAACCAAGAAGGACTTCCGCTGGCCATTCAGTTAGCCGCAGCCCCCTGGGAAGAGGGCAGGCTCCTCGGCGCAGCCAAGTGGTGCGAAAACGTCCTGGGAGTCCATTTGACACCTCCGGACTTACCCTAAAAAGCGGTCGTCCTCACCGGGGGCTTGTCGCAAAAAAGATGGACTCAAAAAGCGCCGGCAAGGGAAACCGATTCCAAAGCGATAGCATGAAATCGGACCTCGGAGCATCTTGAGGTATTCGGGGGACCAATGTTGACCGTGGCCCGTCTCTCAGCTTCCTACCCGCCACGCGCGGTGCTCCCCTTCACACTCGAAAGCGGGAACAGCTAGGGCTACCTTTCTCGAGGCATGGATCGGCCGAGGTTAAAGCTGGCCCACCGGGCATCCAGGGAACGCTGTCGAATGGCCAAACATCTACAGCAGATTGCGGGATTCCAGACCGATTGAGGCTACGCATTCATGCGTTCGAAAAGCAACCCGAAGCCGGTGGGCGTAGCGCATTTACACACTAGAGCGCAAACGTCTTTACGGCTGGACATACTCCGCCGGCCGGGACACTGCAACTTTCACTTGTGAAAGGTCTGTCACGTTCTTCGCGTCAAAAATCTCGAAGGCGATGATCCGGTTCTCGTGGTCGAGGTCCACCACGACTCCAGGCAGGATTTCCATTGACTCTTTCGCGTCCCTTACATCCAGGACGATTGATAGTATATCTACATCTGCGTCGTAAGTGACTTCCATAGTCGTGTGACCTCTTCAGGGGCTGAAACTTGAATCTATGAAGGCCGTTATGATCGTTTCACCGTCGGGATCAACTACCACCCGGAGGTGACGCCCCAATTGTGGGACGAATCCCCAGTACCGGGTTCGGCCGTCATCCTGATCAAAGACACTAACTGCATTATTCACTGCCCATACCGCCTGTTCAAGCGTAATGCCGCGAATTGCAAAGCGGTTGCTTAAGTAGTGCTCAGAGAACCTCACCAGGATGGTACCGACGTCCGCTAACTCGAGCCTTGGCTCAGAACACCCCTATCGGGTTCACCGGCGAACCGGTGGCGTGGTGCAGGCGCAGCGGGCCGATGGAGACCAGGAATTCCCAGCGGTTGCGTTGGCGGCAGGCTTCGGCGGCTTCTTCCAGATTGGCGTTGTCCAGAATCCAGAGACCCATTGCCGTGATGCCCACCTGGTGAATGGGGCTCGGCACCTTGGAGTACTGGGAAGGGTTGACGTCGTTGCCGGTGTCAGACCCCAGCATGGCGATGCCCCGCTGGTGGAACAACGGCAGGCAGGCAGCCTGGCAGGCCGTCGATCCTTGTGAGCGGTCTACCGGCCCTTCCACGTTTCGCCGGTGAAGTTGGCCCGTTCGAATCAGCAGCAGGTCGCCTTCTTCTACTTGAAAGCCGCACTGGGCTTCCGCCCGCAGTATGTCGTCGGGCATCACGCCCTCGCCGCGTTCCACCCAGTCGACTCCCCGGACCAAGGGAACGTCCACCAATAGGGCGCGCGTAACGATGCCGTTTTTCGCCTCTTCGACCGATCCAACCGTTGCCCCCATGCTGGTTGACACCAGGTGGGCCGGCTTGCCGTTGTAGGTCTTGCCCTCCCAAAAGAAATGGGACAGGCTGTCCACGTGGGTAATGGTGACGCCATGGAAGACCATGCCGAAGTAGTCCATCGCCACGGCATAGGGCCGGGCCGAAACTTTATCGCCCCCCGCCCAGCCTTCCCCGCTTTCGGTCATGAAGTGGACCGGTGGGTTCGGAGAGTCAACCGTGGCTTCGAAAGAAACGGTCCGGGACAGGGAGATTGTCAACCCTTCTTGGACCGTGCCTAGGGCGGCCTTGGTCTTGGCGGGAGTGATCAGGTTTGGAGCGCCCAACTGGTCGTCGTCACCCCAGCGGCCCCAATTGGACAGGGACTCGAAGTAGCCAAGGACCTCTTGTTCAGTGGGTATACCAGCCTGCATAACGCTCTCCTAACTAGGCTTGAATCCAGTCCAACGACGGCGATTGAAACCCGTCCAAAACCAATTCGCACCACCGGGCGGCCGACAACAACCGGGCTTCCTGGTAATGGCTGGCAGCGAGTTGAATCCCCAGCGGCATCCCTGATTCAGCCAACCCGGAGGGGACCGATATCGCCGGAAGCCCGCAGGAAGTCCAGGGCCCTTGAAACATCGGATTGCCGGTGTTGGTCAGGTCCGGCTGGGGCGGTTCCGGGGTGGAAGGGGTCAGCAGTACGTCCACATGTGCCGCCGTTCGGACCATGTCGGCTATGAACTGCAACCGCCGTTCCAGGGCCCTGGAGTAGGTGATCGAGTCGATCTCCAACCCCCACCGCAGCATTTCCCGCAACAACGGTTGGTATTCTTCCGACCGGGTCCGGTACATCGGTTCATGGAAGGCCGCCGCCTCCACCGCCATGATCACCCTCTGGTCCTCGGAGGCGGTTTCAATGCTGTCGGGAGGCGTCATCTCAGTAATTTTGGCACCGGCACCGGCCAGTTTTTCCACCACATCCCGAGTATGGTTTCGGGTCCCGGCGTCGGCGTTGTCGTCGAAGTAGCCGCCCAGCACGCCTATATGGGGCGCAGGCGGCGAATCGAAGTTGGCGGTGTAATCCTCGGTCGGTAGCATCGAGGCCACCGGGTCTCGGGCGTCTTGCCCCGCCATTACGCTCAAAAGCAAGGCGGCATCCTGGACGGTCCGGGTCATCCACCCCGCGGTGTCCAGGGACCAACTAACCGGGATAATCCCGTAGCGGCTGACCCGCCCAAAGGTGGGCTTAAACCCGACCACGCCATTGTAGGCGGCTGGCCGCAACACCGATCCCACCGTCTGGGAGCCCATGGCTGCGCCGCACATATTGGCGGCCACCGCTACCGCTGAGCCGCTGCTGGAGCCGCCGGGGGTGTGCGCCGGGTTCCACGGGTTTATCGTGACCGACGGGTCGAGGCAGGCGAACTCTGTGGTGACGGTCTTGCCCAACATCAGGGCGCCGGCGTCCCGGAGCCGGGCCACCGTGGCGGCATCGTACTCGGGGACGAAATCGGCGTATAGCTTCGAACAGGCAGTAGTTGGGATACCGGCGGTGTAGTAAATGTCCTTGAGCCCGATGGGAACCCCATGGAGCGGTCCTATCGGCCGCCGTGCCGAGGCAACTTCTTCCGCCTTGGCCCTGGCTTCCGCCAGGACAGATTCGCGGTCCAGATAAACCCATGCCTTGAGACTTGGCTCCAACGAGTCTATCCGTTGGATCAGAGACTCCACCAGGTCAACCGGCGAAAGGTCTCCCACGATTATTTGAAACGCTGATTCGGAGAGGGACAGCTCGTAAGGCTCGGGCATTATTATTGTTCCTGTCGGTAGGCTATTTGGGGTTAACTCGGTTGGATTACAGTAACTCTTTGAACTTACTTGGTTCCAATTCCGCATCTTGCAAAATCCGACGCGGCGTGCTTCGTTTCACCGGATTATGTGCAGGAACTGTGATGTTCAGAGTCTGTGATTCCAAATGTTTGCGTAGCCTGATATGACTCCCTCGTCGCCTCACCACCACCCACCCATCGCGGTTTAGCGCCCGGATAATTTCACGGTGCGATAAAAGCGGAATCTGGCTCACAGAACTAAGTTGACTACTTCGGCGTTTTCTACTTGCACTAAGAACCTATCTCAAAACTTGAAACGGCCATCATCCCGTCTTGAGATATTTGGATGGGGGGTTTGGGGGATGAATCCCCCAACGTAGCCCAACGACCCAAGGGCCTCCGAATTTAGGTTTTGAGATAGTTTCTAAGTCATCATCGATGGGTTCCAGATACAACTCCAATGCCTCCCGAATGTTGACCAAGGCATCCTCCCGGGTGTCACCCTCGCTGATACAACCGCGCAGAGCGGGAATGTAAGCCGTGTAGCCGCCATCCTCGGATGGAGTTAGAACTACTTTTAACTTCATAGGTTTACATCCTTCCGTACGCTACGGATAACATCCCATCCAAGTTCGGCGGCCCTTGTGACGGGAAGCTCATAAGGTTGGTGGGCTAGTAGTCAGGCATCTCTGGAATAGTAATTTCCGTCAGGCGACACCCTGGACGCCCGAACCAAACATCACCGCATTTGCCCTTTTCATTACACGGTTGACTGACCACTAGTGTTTTCGAATGTACGAGGGAAATTTCCGATACTTGAACATCGCCAAAATACGGGCGCTGGCGGTCTTGATCGTGGATGCTTTGGGAGTAAGGTTTACGTAGTGTACCGTATTGCTAATCTCTCAAAATTCTTAAAGGCCTCGCTGGAGTCCGAAAGCGGGCCTATAAGGGACCTTTGATTTTGGTTACGGTTGCCTCGAACGAACGGTTCATAGCCAAATCTCGCTATTAAACAGGCAACAGAATCAATTCAAAACGAACTGTGCCCAAGGGGAACTAACCCTCTAAACCGGCGGTCTACGCGTGTGCCAGTCGTTGGCCTGTTCGTAAGCGTGGGCCAGGCGGAAAAGAGTGGCTTCGTCAAATGGCCGTCCCGCCATTTGCAGCCCAATCGGCAGGTTTTCCGACGTGAACCCGCAATTCACCGAAAGCGCCGGCACGCTGGCCAGGTTGAAAGGGGCGGTAAAGCTGCGGCGTCCGCGGAAGCTCTCCAACAGTTCTTCCTTGCTGCCCAAACCTTCATGTGTAGGCAGGGGCGAGGCAGGTATGGACGAGGTCGGCATCACCAGAACGTCCACCTGCTCCAGGGCGTCCAGAATTTGTTGCCGAAGGGCCTGCCGCAGCCGCAACGCCTTCTGGTGGGCATGCGCCGGCATTATGCTGCCGGCCAGTAGGCGGACCCGGTTGTTGTGGTCGTATTGGTCGATGATTTCTTCAATTCCCTTGCGGTGGGTGTAAGCCGCGTCCGACCAGATTATCGCCGTGGAAATTGGGGCCGATTGCTCAATCAGCGGGATCGAAATCTCCTGGACGTGAGCCCCCAATTCGCCCAGGGCGGCAATGGCTTTGGTTACGCCCTGCCGAATCTCGGGTTCCACGGCATCAGTATGCACCCGCTCCTGGATCAGTCCTACCCTGATGTCGTCGACCTTTCCGGTCAAGGCTGCCGCGTAGTCAGGCGTTGGCACGTTCCAGGTGGAAGGGTCTTTGGGGTCATAACCCGCAATTGCCCCCAGTGTGATAGCGCAGTCTTCCACGGTCCTGGAGATCGGACCGACGATGTCCATGGACCATGAAGCGCCCAGGACGCCGTAGCGGCTCACCCGGCCCCACGTGGGCCGAATGCCCGCCAGCCCGCAGAATGCCGCCGGTCCCCGGATGGAACCGCCGGTGTCCTCCCCCAGAGAAGTTGCGCATAGAAAAGCCGCCGTCGCCGCACCCGAACCGCTGCTGGAGGTGCCGGGACTGCGGGAGAGGTCCCACGGGTTCCTGGGCCGCCCGTAGGGATGGTGAAAAGCGTCTCCCATGGCGAATTCGCTCATATTGAGCTTGCCCAACAACACCGCCCCGGCGTCCCTCAGGTTCGCCACGACCGTGGCATCCTCGTCCGGAACGAGGTCTTTCAGTATGTTGGACCCTCCGGTGGTCAGGACACCTTTGGTATAGAATTGGTCCTTTACCGCCATCGGTATGCCGTGCATGGGCCCCTTGTATCCCCCGGTTGCTATCTCTCTCTCGGCCTGGCGGGCCTCGTCCAAGGCCTGCTCCCCGCAAACCGTGATGTAGGAGTTGAGCGTGGAGTCAATCCGGTCGATGCGGGCGAGATAAGCCTGGGTGGCTTCCACCGGCGAGACTTCTCGGGACTTGATCAAGCCCGCCAGGGCGGCGGTGGTAAGAAATGGGATGTCTTGGTTGTCCATTTTCCCCAACTCCAACCGAAAAATCGGGATTGAACGCAGAGTGCGAATCCGCGCCATTTTGCCGGGGCAGGTAAACCTTGTCAACGCCAGCGGGTTAACGCAGGTTGGGTCCGCCAGGGTTGGTATAATGGGCCGGCGAGAGCCAGGGTTGATCCAAGTCTCCAGGTCCGCCGACAGGGTCAAATACCTTCAACAGAATCGATTTCAGAGGTGCCGCCGTGAATGAATGGGCCGGAGTGATATTGGCCGCGGGGAATGGGGAAAGGATGAAGTCCCGCATCCCCAAGGTGCTGCACCTCATCTGCGGCAAACCGATGCTGCGCTACCCCGTGGACCTGCTGCGCGGGATGGGGGTGGAACGCATCGTCGTCGTAGTGTCGCCCTCCAACCGCGCCGCCATTGAAGGACTGCTCGGCGACAGCGTTGACTACGCCTTGCAACCCCAGCCCCTGGGCACCGCCGACGCCGTGAACTGCGTCCTGCCCCGGTTGGGTGATACTTGCTCCCAGGTCCTGGTTCAAAACGGCGACACCCCCCTCGTCCAGCCGGACTCCATTCAACTCTTGACCAGCCGGCACCTGGAGCGGGGCAACCGAATGACCATGTTGACCGCCGAGGGCGTCTTCGTCCAGGACGTCGGCCGGGTGATCCGCGACAGCCAAGGCCAGGTTACGCAGATCATCGAGGCCCGGGACCTGACTGACCCGGAGGAACCCCCCGCCGAGATCAACGCCGGTGCCTACTGTTTCCAACTGGACTGGCTGCGTCAAAACCTCCCCGGCCTCCCGCCCAGTCCCAACGGCGAAAAATACCTAACCGCCCTCGCCTCCCTGGGGAACACCGGTGCACTCATCGACGGCGTTCCTTTGTTGGACCCCTCCGACGCCTTCGGGGTGAATAACCGGGTCCAACTGGCCATTGCCGAGAGCGTTCAGCGGGAACGCATCCGAGAACGCTGGATGCTCGCCGGCGTAACCATCCCTGACCCAGGCTCTGCGTTCATCGACGCCGAGGTCGTCATCGGCCAGGACACCACCATCCTCCCCAATACCATGGTCCAGGGACAGACCGTTATTGGCGAGGACTGTGAAATTGGACCAAACTCAGTAATCCAAGATTCCAACATCGGCGACCGGTGCCGGGTAACCGCCTCGGTGGTGGAGGAATCCCAAGTTGCCGCGGGCGTGCAAATCGGGCCCTTCAGCCACCTGCGCACCGGCGCTTCCCTGGGCGAGGACGTCTACATCGGCAACTACGTGGAGGTCAAGAATAGCCGCCTGGAGCCCGGCGCCGTTTCGGGACACTTCAGCTACCTGGGCGACGCCTTCATTGGATCCCGGGTCAACATCGGCGCCGGGACCATTACCTGCAACTACGACGGCGTGGACAAGCACACCACCACCATCGGCGATGATTCTTTCATTGGCTGCGACACCATGCTGGTGGCCCCGGTTACCGTGGGCGATGGGGCCGCAACCGGTGCCGGCGCAGTGGTGACCAAAGACATTCCGGCGGGTTTGCTGGCAGTTGGCGTTCCTGCTAAAATAGTCGGAAGCAAAGCGAAATCCAACTGACCTCCTAGACGCAAACGCTCGGAGTCGAGCCCCTGCTCCTTGAGCGTCCGGGATTGTAAGGGTTTTGGGTACAGACAGCTTACCTGCATTACCGATTTTCGTCGGGTTTCTCCTCCTCTTCTCCTACATCAGCCTGGTGCAACACTCGACGATGGTGGCCACCCTTTCGACTTGGCGTGGCCGGAGGCCACGGTGGCTTATCCCCATCTTCTCTTCCCTGAGGCACGCTTGCATTGTTGGCGTGGTCGTTTCGGGGTTGGCCTTCCTGCAAACAATAACCGGCATGGGTTGGTGGTTCCTTTCGTTCCTCTCGTTAGGGCTTTGGGCGATTCTCGTCGTCATCGATAGGACCTGCGCCGCAATGTCTCCCCACCCCCTGGCCTGGACCACTACCTGGATCAGGTTTGCCGTCGGAGCCCGTAGCTTTGTAATGGACGGCTTGGATGGGAGTTCTGAAAACGGCGCGGGTGAAGAAAACGGCAACGAAGTCGCAATTTATGAAGGAAGTCCGGGCTTGGACGGGCCGGTGATCACCGAGGAACAGCTGACCGGTCTCGACCAGCGGGACCGGGAGCGGCTGCGGTCAATGCTGCGCTTTTCCGTGACCACTGCCAGGGAAGTCATGGTCCCCCGGTTGGATATGGTCGCGGTGGAGATGGACAGTACCTTGCTCCAGGTAACTACCTCCATGCTGGAAGGAGGACACAGCCGCCTTCCCGTGTATGAGGAGACTTCGGATCGGATCATCGGAATCGTTCACTCCCGGGATGTGATGGAGGCTCTGGCTGGACGAAGAGAGCCCGCCCCGCTCAAGGAATTGCTTCGGCCGGCTTTCTTCATTCCCGAGACCAAGCGCCTGGACGAGTTGCTGGACGAACTCCAGGACAAAGGCGAGCAAATGGCCATAGTGGTCGATGAGTATGGCGGCACCGAAGGCCTGCTAACGATGGAAGACCTGCTGGAAGAGATCGTGGGTGAAATTGAGGACGAATTCTCCCGGACCAGAGACTCCGAGATCATACACTTGGGAGAGGGCGCAGTACTGGTCGAAGCCGGGATACCAACCACCGACATCGAGGAGTTATTCGACATCCGCATCCAGGTGGAAGGAGTCGATACCGTGGGGGGATATGTTTACCACGCCCTCGGTAGGATTCCTCAGCCCGGTGACGTTGTAACCACCGGTGACGTCCGGCTGGAGGTGGCCTCAATCCTGGGAAGACGGCTGAGAAAGCTTCGTATCAGCCGCATTGACCAGGAGGCGCTGAGCCAAGCGCCGTAGGAATTGCCTGTTTGGGCTTTTCGTCGCCGCGTACCTTGGATTGCCGACACACGAATTTATATGGAAACCCTGATCAAAAGCAGAGGACCACTGGATTTCAGCGGTCCTATTTGATTTCGGCGCGGATTGCGTTGAGGGGCGTCTGCCCTGCAAACCCGGTTTCTCAGGCCAGGTCGGGCCATTTCCCGAGACGCCGCAATTACACAATAGTGACTATTGGAGTCGGTAACAGCCTATACCGGACGGGGTGCCGGTAAGTTGGGCGCAGTCCGCCGGGTTACGGGCACAGTTGAAGTTTTACCGCCGCCGCCTTGCGGCTGGTTTGTGTCGAATTTTGATGCGGCGGCGGCTATACCTACTTAACTAGCTGTAACTAGCGTAGAAGCAGTTCGTTGCTACCTTGCCCCCCGCGGCACGTTCATGCTGCCGGGGGTGATGGGCTCGTTTAGGTAGATGTCTCCGTTGCGGATCTTGATGTTGAATCCGCACGCGGGGTTGGTGCAGACCCAGGCCTTGTAATGTACCGCGGCTCCCTGACCGCCGTAGTCGGACAGCGGTACTAATTGCCCGACTTCGCATTTTTGACACTTGGGGATTTCACACGTTTCCACAGGTTCCTCCTCCCAGCCTTGACTGAGGCGGAGTATAACACTCTGAATTCGTCAATTCCAAGAACTATCAAGGCCTGTTTTGACGGGTTTTCGACACATCAATAGGCAGTATATACCCGCATTCCATCCTAATGTTATGACAACTCGACGTTCTTCGATACGTTATGTTATTCCAGGAAATCCTTGAGCTTGCGGGACCGGGTAGGGTGGCGCAGTTTTCGCAACGCTTTGGCCTCAATTTGTCGAATTCGTTCCCTGGTGACCCCGAATTCTCGCCCAACCTCCTCCAGTGTCCTGCTCCGCCCATCTTCCAAGCCAAACCTCAGCTGAAGCACCCTGGCCTCCCTGTCGGTCAGGGTATGTAGCACCTCTTCGACCTGTTCCTTGAGCAGTTGGAATGAGGCGGCGTCGGCCGGCGCCGGAGCGTTGCGGTCTTCAATAAAGTCACCCAGGTGGGAGTCCTCTTCCTCCCCGATGGGTGTTTCCAGGGAAACCGGCTCTTGGGAGATCTTGAGAATCTCCTCCACCTTTTCGGGCCCGATTTCCATGGCCTCCCCGATCTCCTCGGCGGTGGGTTCCCTGCCGTATTCCTGAAGCAGCCGCCGGTGCTGCCGCATGAGCTTGTTGATGGTCTCAACCATGTGCACCGGAATTCGGATGGTCCTGGCCTGGTCGGCGATTGCGCGGGTGATTGCTTGCCGAATCCACCACGTTGCATAGGTGCTGAATTTGTAGCCCTTGCGATAGTCGAACTTCTCAACCGCGCGAATCAGCCCGATATTGCCCTCTTGAATCATATCCAGCAGCGCCATTCCCCGGCCGATGTATTTCTTGGCCACGCTGACCACCAACCTGAGGTTGGCTTCGGTGAGGTGGGATTGGGCTCGTTCACTTTCCGCATGAATCCGGCGGAAATACATGCGGAACAACGGTTCAAGCCTTTGCATCTGCTCTAAGTAACTGGGCCGGGTCAGAGCCTCCTCCAATCCGGACACCTTGCAGTCCTCCAGCACGTCAATGGCCTCGGGCGGAACCAACCAACTCGTCAGAGACAAGTTGATCACCTGTTTGTAGAGGTCGTCCGGGTCTTCATTCAGGATATCCGACAGGACCGCCAGCATCTCTACGGAAACTTTGGCGTCGATGGCTTCACGCAGTTTGGCCAGGTTGGCGACCTGGGATAGCGTCATATCTCTAGGCAGCTCAAGCTGTCCGCCCAAGCCATCCAGCAGGGTCGCAAAGCCAACCATGCGGTGAAGCAGGCTGGTGGTAAGCTCCCACGCCCGGGGTTGGCGGCCTTCCAGGGCCAGCAATTCGGCCTCCAGGGCCTGCAGGTGTTTCCCGCCCTCGATCTTCCGGGCCAAAATCCTTTCGTCCTTGGATGTCAGCAACCGCACCCGGCCGATCTCCCGCAAGTACATCCGAACGGGGTCGTCCAACACCTCCATGGACTCGGATTCCGGTTCCCATTCCGGCTCTTCATTATCCGATTCCGGGCCGCTCCCATCGGGCGCGTTGGCCAGTTTGTCCTCGCTGCTCACCTGGTCCCACTGCTCGTCGGGACTCTCCGTTGCCAGCTCCCGGGATGTCGCCGGCAATGTTGCCGTATCGGCCAGGGGATCATCACCCTGGCTTCCCTGCACACCCCGAATGATTTCCAGGAGGTTTTCCCTGTCTTCGGGTTCCTCCCGGTTCTCCAGGAACTCTTCGGGGTTCAGATCATTGTTGTTTTGGCGTCTTACCATTCGTTTTAACTCCTCGTGCCGGCAACTCTTGGGTCCACTGCACGTTTTCCGCTTTGGTTTTCCTTGATTCTTTGATTGATGTCCAGGACGTTCTGATGAGACTCTTCCAACAGCTCCGGCGGAGCCTCGGAAAACCTCAGTCCTTCCTCTACCTTCATCTCCTTGAGGTGCCTCTCCTCCAATCGGGACACGGATTCATTAAAGGCCCTCGTCCTCGTAGGACCGTCCAGGGCCGGCAGTGGTTTTTGGATCAGGAATTCCAACTGCCCCGCCACTTCTTCCTCCAGGGTCAGGCGGAGCCTTTCGAGCATTTCTGGCTCGGTATTCAGCGTAATTTGCCCGTCGGCGTCTCCCACTTCATCCAGTTGGATATTCTTCAGTTGGGTGACAATCTGGCGGTTTTCGTGACGCCGGAACAGTTCTTCCCGCAGGTTCTCCACAATGTCCGCCAGTTCCGGGTACTTCAACAACAGGGCCAGGCAGTAGTCTTCAATCGGGTCATGGTCCAGTTTGGCGAATGGCGAGGCCGTGGCTGAGGCCGGCCTGGATGTCCTGGCGCTTGCCCTTCGCGCCGCGGTTAGGCTACCTACACTGGCCCGAAGCGTTTCCTGGGTCACGTCCAACCGGCTGGCCAGCAACTGGAAATACTGGTCCTGTTGGACCGGGTCTGGCACTGCCGCTATCAACGGAAAAACCAACTCCACCAGCCGGGTCTTTCCCTGGGCGGTTGTGGTGTCAACCTGGGTCGCCAGGGTGTCCAAAAGGTACTCCATCAACGGCCGCCCAGCCTTGGTCAGGCCCTCCCATTCTTCGGGCGACCGGCGGATCAAGGTGTCCGGGTCCTCGCCCTCAGGCAATGTCGCAATGGCTATTTCCGTCATTGACGGCCTTTGAAACAGTGTGGTGGACCCGGACCTTCCGGCCACCGTCGACTGAAACACCCGCCAGGACGATTCCAGGCTGCGCAGGATTGCCTGTTGGCCGGCGGCGTCGGCGTCCAACGCCATCACCACCCGGTTGGTCAGGCGTTTCACCTGGGCCACCTGCTCTTGGGTCAAGGCCGTCCCCATCGACGCAACCACGTTGTCAAAGCCGTGTTGGTGGGCCATGATGGCGTCCAGGTAGCCTTCTACGATGACCAATCCTTTTTCCTTGGCCGAACCTTTGGCCAGGTGCATGCCGTACAGAATACGGCTCTTGTCGAAAATTGGACTCCGCGGCGAGTTCAGGTATTTGGGTTGGGAATCGTCCAGGGACCGCCCTCCAAAACCGGCCAGGGCACCCGCCGAGTCTCGGATTGGAATGATCAGCCGTCCCCTGAACAAGTCTCCGGTCCAGCCGTTGTCGCTGGTGCGCAGGACGCCGGCTTCGACGCCCTGTTGGTCGGTGAACCCCTTTGCGGTCAGATGGCCTCTTAACCCCCCGCCCGAGGCAGGGTTCAAACCCATCTCAAACTTTTCGATAGATTCCCGGGAAACCCCCCGGCGGTCGAGGTAGTCCCGGACCGGCTCCCCTTGGGCCGACCTCAGGGTTTGTTGAAAAAACTCCAGGGCCGCCTGATTGGCGTCCGTTGCCGCTTGCTGCCCCTCCCTCTTTTGTCGGGAAGGCAAAACCACCCCGGTCTGTTGGGCAAGGCGCTGTAAAGCCTCGCCGAACTCCAGATTTTCGGACCGCATCACAAAGGAGATGGCATCGCCGCCGGTGGCGCAGGCCCCGAAACAGCGCCAGGATTGCCTGTCCGGGAACACGTAGAAAGACGGCGTCCTTTCCTGGTGGAAGGGACAATTGGCCTTGTAATTGCGACCGGACCGGCTTAGGGCGACGTGTTGGGAAACAACGTCCAGAATATCCAGCCGGGCTTTGACGTCGTCAATTGCCGTCATCTGGATTCTGGCCCAGTTAGGTAGTCGGCGCTCCCGAGGGTGTACCGTGGATTCATAGCCTGCTTCGTGGCAATCCTCCCACGCGGCGTCAAAGAGTCGTCTGTACGCTCCCCAAAAACCGGGCCTTGGTCAATAACAGGCCTCAGGTTTGGGCGTAATGCGAGGAATGTACATTATAAACGATGGCATAAAGTCATGTCAAATCGAAACGTAACTGTTCAGACTTCGTGGGATCTGAGTAGAGTCCTCCAGGTCAGAAGCGGCGATCCAGCAACAAAAAGACCGTTCATACTGAACTGGATTTCCAGGAGATCCCCCAACACTGAACAGTTACATCGAAACCTCCCCGGGGCCCGTTCATTGCCTCCCGTTATTCCGGCCGTTGCGAGTCTTCCAATCTTGGAATGCGATAGCCCTGCGGGTCACCGACAGGGCCACCTGACCCGAGGATTGGGCAATGGTTTTCATCCCTGCCAGAAGGCGGGAACGGGATAGCGCCGGGACCATGGGACGAGGGAGCGAAGGAGGTCTTCGCGGTCGGGGAGGATGGCTTTGACCCTGCACCTCTCGAGGTATTTGTGGACCGCCATGAAGGACGGGAGCCGGAATCCGGCGGAGGCCACCCGTTGGATGAAGGCATGGGGCTCGGCCGCCGGTTGGCCGCTGGCGCGGGCCACCGATGATTGGAGGCAGAACTCTTCGGCCAACCGGCGGAGCCGGACGACGGCAAGTTCCTTGGCCAGGATTCGTTGTAGGGCACGGACTCGGGCTCTGAGGGCACGCATAAGGCAATCACCTCATTTTCTTATCTGGGTGTCTCTGGGTGTCGAAAATTTCGATTCGCCGGTCATTTCCGGACATTTCCGGACATTCCGCCCCGGGTTCGGTGTCGGTTTCGGGTTCGGACTCGGTTTCGGGTTCGGACTCGGGGATCACGGGCTGGCGTTATGGTAGGGAATGGTTTCCCGGGTTGGGAACGGGCAAGTGTCAGCCGGGCAGGGCAATCGCATTACAAACTGCGGCTAGTGTGTCCGAAATGTACTCCTTCCCGCGGCCAGGAGAAGTTAGGATGGGAGCACAACCCCACCCCCGTCTTTCTCGCCGCAGCGGGAATCCAGAGCCCTTTATCTCAATTGACTTGGTCGGGATACCCAGGACGCCTCGCCTCTCAGCCAAGGAGACCGGTCCGGTGTGGATCGCTCCTGGGTTGTCCCTCGTATTTTGATGTGGGAAAGGGCTCTGGATTCCCGCTGCGGCGAGAATGACGGTTGGTGGTCACCCGGGTGTCGGCGTTGTAAATGCGGTTGCCCTGGTCAGCCGGGGGGAACGTTTGGAGCGAGGGCGCAGAGGTGCAAGGGCGCGAAGGGGGTACGGCGTTGGGTGGTGGAGCATCCGCCTGGGGGCGCCATTCCCTAGCCGTGTTGGCGCACGGAAAGGGCTCTGGATTCCCGCTGCGGCGGGAATGACGGGGGGAGGGGCTAAATGACAATGAAAAGGCCCTGGAAACCACCCGCACCCACTGCGTTGAATCAACCGGGGAGTTATCCCGTATTGTTGGATCTCAGGAACTCGCGGACTTGTTCCATCAAGGGGCCCGCGTCGTAGCGATTGAATAGTATGGACGCGTTCCGCATCCAGTCGCCCTGGAAGTACCGCTCGTAAATCACCTGGCGGGACCCGAATGAGCTGGCGCAAAGGTCCCATGCCAGGTGGAACAACTCCACCCGCTCCCGCGCCGTCGCCGTGTCAGTGTCCAGGTACTGGGCGATGTCCTCTTTCAACGGTCCGTCAAAGTCCTTCTCCGAAGGCAGCGCCATCAGGCTGCTGGAGCCAAGCAGTTGGATAATCTCCACCATCCGGGGATACATCTTTATAAATAGATTGCGGGCTACGGTGATGGGCGTTATCGCCGGGCGCATCACGCCCCACTCGTCGATCTCTGCATTCACTTCGGAGACGCACAGCAGGGCTTTCATTATCTCCAGGTTCTCGATCAATTCCGCCAGGAGCGTTTGCACCTGGGGGATGCTTTCCGACCCAAGGGTGGTGACCATGAGGTTGGCCACCCCAACCACAAATTCACACTTGGCTACGTTCTTGGTCACAACCTGGTGTCCGGAGTGGTTGTACTGACCGGACACGGGGCTGAGGTTGTTGCACAGTTGGACGTCCCCATAGAGGAAAACCCGCTCCCAGGGAACGAAGACGTCGTCCATGAAAATGATGGCGTCCATCTCTTCGAATCGGGAACCCAACGGGTGGTCGAAGCTGGGTCGACCAAGGTCGAAACTCTCCCGGCACAGGAATTTCAGGCCCGGCGCTCCGCAGGGGATTGCAAAGGCGAAGGCATACCGCCAGGCATCCTCGGCGTTTTCCAGCTGGGCGTTCCTCACCGGGTAGACCGCTATTTCGTCCGACAATGGCCCCAGCGTGGCCAGGACCCTCGGCCCCCGCACCACAATTCCGGCGTCAGTTTCTTTGGTCACCTTCAGTGCAACGTCGGTGGAAAACGCGTGGGACGTGGCCGCCGGCCTCCGGTTGCGTTGCAGGTTCACCAGGGTATGCGTGAGGGTCAGGTCGTTCTCTCGAATATATTCGTAGTAGTTGATGATGTTCTGCTTGAATTCCGGCCGGTTCCCCCCAAAGTAGTCCCCTGCCCCGGCCATCGCCATAATGCTGACGTTCAAGAAGTCCGGCGTGCGTCCCATCATCCCGTAGCTCGCGTGGGCCCAATGGGACATCATCACTCGTCTTCGAACCAGGTCATCGACGGTCGTAGGGGTAATGAAGGAAAGGCCCACCGGGTCGCCGGTGCTGGGGGATTCGTACACCATTTCAGACCGCAGCTTGGGGTCGTGCTGCATGTCGTAGAGTTGGGCCACCGACGCCGCCCCTCTTTCCAGGCCCGGGAAGCTGGTTACGTCCTCCACCCGTTGGCCATCCATGTGAATCTCCCGGGGCTGCTCCTGAAGACCTTTCAGGTACTGTTGACCGGTGCGTGCTGGCATAGAGAAGACCTCTATTCGAGAAGTTGAAAAACGGCTAACGGGGAGCCATCAGAGATAGCTGCGGCAGCCGCCCCTGACGGGGCATGAATGTCTGCGCAATCATACTACAGCCGCTGGACGCGACCGCTAACCGGACCCGTGGGACGCGTGATGCAAGCGGTGCCTCGTCTCAGGGGCTTAAGCCCCCAGGTATCGCCGCAGCCACCCCATCGCGTGGGCGTTGAAATCGGAGCAGGGTGTATGGACCAGGTCCGGGTAAACGTAAACGGCTTTGACTGCCGGAATGTTGTCAAACACCGGCATGATGGTGTGGTGAGGACACGTTTGGTCCTTCATGCCAATGTTCACCAGCGTGGGGCAGGAGATGCTGGCGGCGAGGTTCAGGGGGTCAAAGTAAGCCAGAGTCTCCAGGACCTGGCCCCGTTGCTCCGGGTTTTGGGCCACGTAATCGCGCAACTCGCGGTACGGCGTGGTCTCGATGTCGATGGACCTGGGAAAGTTGCATAGGAAAGGCTCTTCGGCCACGGCGGCCCGCAACCTGGAATCCAGCGCTGCGGTGGCCAGGGTAAGTCCGCCGCCCTGGCTTCGGCTCCACATTCCCACCCGGCTGGAGTCTACGTCGTCCCGCTGGCAAAGGAAGTCCACACCCCGCACGCAGTCCATGTATGCGCCCCGGTAGTAGTACCGGTCCCGTTCCAACACGTGATAGGTCAGTTTGGTGTCGTGTTCCAGTTCCCACTCCTTACGGCTTTCTCCCTGTCCCCGGGGAAACAGGGTGAGCACCGCAAAGCCGGACAGCACGAGGTGAGTTGGGATTGCCTTATCGCCTCCGTAGCCCGGCACGGCCAACACGGCAGGGAAGCGTCCTCCCGGAGGCGGGTCTTTTGGGACTGAATACCAGCCGCGCAGCCTGAACCCCTGGTAGGAGTCCAACGTCACAAGGTAGCTTTCAAATTCCCTACCGCTCAGGGCGGGGTCGTGTTCCAACGACGGGTTCAGCGGTGTGCGTCCAAGTTCGTCCTTGGTAGCGTTCCAAAAGGCCTCGAGATCGTGAGTGGCCATAGCCATACCTCCTATCCAAACGGCAGATGACAACGTGCGGGCAAGGGGACCGCCAATCGCAAACCTAACCGGCCGCGGCTGCCCCTGCGGCCGGAACTTCGGTCCGGGCGGCTTCGGAAGACCGGACCTGTTTTTCACGTACCAACCACGCTACGTCGTCGGTTACCACCGCGTCCACTCCCGAATCCACAATCGCCTGCCAGTCCCGGTTGAAATCCAGGTCCCAAGCCAACACCCGCTTACCCTGTCTTTGAAATTGGCGGTGGGTGTTTGGGTCGTAGGTATATTCAGTAGGATCGTACCAATCTGCATCCGCAGCGGAGCTTAACCACCGGGCTCTGATGGGGTATGGATGAGACCTGGAATAGATGTAACCCCTGGCGACCCTCGGCTCAATCTGCCGCAGGTGGTACAAAGCCACCGGGTTAAAACTGGCGACCAAGGTGGAATCCCAACGCCGGTAACGCTGGACAACCTCGGCAATCTTCTGAGCAATCAGCTTCATGCCCTTGATGATTACCTTCATCTCAACGTTGATCAAAAAATCCCGCGGCAGGGCTTCGAAAATCTGCTCCAGCGACGGCGGCGGCTCTCCGGAGAAAGCAGAGCTGAACCAGGACCCCGCATCCAGACGCTGCTGAACGTCAAGGTCCTGGTGGTCCACCATGCCCCTGCCGTTGGTCGTGCGGTTCAGGGTGC
The DNA here is from genome assembly GCA_965226825.1 of Dehalococcoidia bacterium. GTDB lineage: Bacteria > Chloroflexota > Dehalococcoidia > Lucifugimonadales > UBA3495 > Io17-Chloro-G2. Next base: position 160,500 of record CBDDED010000003.1, on the reverse strand, counting down.
GGTCATGGATTGCCACCAGCCGGTTATCCCTGGTTAAGCGCACGTCCAACTCGATGCCGTCGGCGCCTGCCTTCAGCGCGCTCTCGAAGGCCGGAAGGGTGTTCTCCGGCGCGGCGGAAACGTTGCCCCGGTGGGCGATGATCAGTGGCGCCGGGAGCTTCTCGGCCAGCCACCCCGATTCGGCGGTTCGTTGAGATGCCGTAATTCTCTCCTCTCGTGGGTTCCGGCGTCCCGGTAATCCAGCCGTTCCAGACGTGTTTTTCGCCCCGCCTACAGGGTCGATCCAGCCAAATGCCAGTTAACTATTCCCCGTTATGGGTGTCAAGGCGCGTTTGCCCCACGCTGGGCCAGGCGGGGGCATGAAGTAGAATAGCGTCCGAGTCCCGCCCTTACCCGCTCGGCGGCGGTCCCTTCACCGCCGGTGATAAATTCCAGAGCCTGGCTATACACGATCGTTTTTCGATGAGCCTGCGGCATCCTACCCGGTCAACAGCCCTCGCCTTGCTGGCAAACCGCAGCTTCCGGACCATCTGGTTCATGGGGAGTGTGGGGGAATTTGCCCGCCGCACCGAGTTGCTGGTTCTAAGCTGGTTGATCCTGCAACTAACCGATTCGTACATGCAATTGGGGCTGGTCCTGGTTTTCAATAACCTGCCCCGGCCGATTTTTTCCACATTCACGGGCCTGATCGCCGACCGGTTCGACCGGCGGATGGTCCTGATTGTTGCCCAAACGGTCAACACCTGTACCGCCAGCGTCGTGCTCACGCTGATGGTGATCGATATTGACGCCGTACAGCCGTGGCATGCCTTCGCCGCGATTTTTATCCAGGGCGCCGTCCGGGCGGTTGAAGACCCTTCGCGCCGGACCGGGATCCTGGACATTGTGGGCCCAACCCGCCTGGTAAACGCCCTTTCCCTGGAGATTTTTACCAACACCGCCGGGAAGATGACCGGGCCGCTGCTCGCCGGGTTGGTCCTGGCCGCCGTGGGTTTCCAGGGGTCTTACGTGCTCGTGGTAGCCGTCCACCTGGCCAACCTGGCGCTGGCGACCCAGCTCAAAATCCCCCAATCACAAGGCGGTCCGCCCAGGGAACCGGTGTGGCGCAGCCTGGCGGTGGGCTTCCGGTACGCCCTGGGCAGCCGGGAACTGCTGTGGGTGATGTACGTCACGATTTTCATGAACGCCCTGGCATTTCCGGTCCAGCAATTCGTGCCCGCGGTCGGACGGGACAACCTCCACGTCGGGATTGGCCTCGTGGGGCTGCTGGTGGCGGCTGAAGGCTTTGGGCAGTTGGCCGGCGCCGGCACGCTGGCCCTTGGCCGCGGTCCCGCCAACCGGGGGGCGGTATTTGTGCTGGGGTCCATGTTGGTGCTGGCCGTAGGGTTGGCCTTCGCCTGGGCTCCCTGGTACTCCCTGGCGTTGCTAGTCCTGGCGATTGGCGGAATGGGGCAGGCGGGCTTCGGCGCCATGCAGAGCGCAATCACCCTGCTGGCCGCTCCGCCGGAGATGCGGGGCAGAATGATGGGCGTCCTATCCCAGTGCATCGGTATAGGCACCATCCTGGGCACGTTGGAAATGGGTTTGATTGCCAGCCGGTTCAGCATCCAATGGGCGATTTCCGGCAATGTCCTGGCGGGTATGCTTCTTGTGGCCCCGGTGCTGGTCTTCTCCACGTTGGTCCGCCCGCGGGTTGGCAATGAGTCACCGGCGGTGGCGGCAAGCGCCCAAGGGACCGGGAATCTCCCGGTCGACCGGCCGGAGTAGCCGCGGCAATGCGCTGCCTCCCCTACCTGGCGTCATAGTTCCGGTTGCCCGGTTTACCAATAGGCCTTATATTCTCGTTGTTCCCGCGGGCCCGGCCCCAATGTCCCAGGAAACAATCGCGCAATCCAACAATCGTGCAATCCTCAGTGGCAATCTTCGGTGGAGAAGGCATGGCGAGAATAATCGACTGGCCCGCCCGGCTGAAGGAAATGGCTGACTTCGTCGGTCTGGGCCAGGATGAGTTGGACCTTTTGCAAGCCACCTCGGGTCCCATTCTGGAACATGCCGACGAGTTGACCAATCAGGTCTACGACAATTTCCTGCGTTTCCCCGAGACCCGGAAGTTCTTCCTCGAATCCGATGGCGAGGTGGATGAGGACCGGCTTACCCGCAGAAAGCACAGCCTTGCCCGGTGGCTCCGGGGGTCGATTGAGTTCAAGATTGACGAAGACTATCCCATCCGCGTGCTGGCAACCGGCATTGTCCACAGCCACCCGCCCAGCCACCGGGCCCATCTTGGTCCGGTACCCGGTCGGTTCATGGTGGCCTCTATGTCATTCATCCAGACCGCAGTGGCGCAGATCCTGGAGGCCGGGTTAGACGACCCCGACCTGGCGCTGCGAGCCTCGGTTGCCTGGAACAAAATGCTGATGGTCCAGCTTGACATCCTCCTAGCCGGGTATATCAGCGATACGCCCGGCTAGGCGAATTCCGGTGGTCAAACCCGGCAAGTCTAGCTATCCCCAGGCCGGTCCAACAGGGTCAGGCCCAACACAACCCCCAAAAACAAACAACGCGAAAAGGAGGAAATCCATGGCCAAAGTGCTGGTGATACAGGGCGCGGGCATGAACATGCGGGGCCGCGCTCAGGTGGAGATTTTCGGCCCCGACACCCTGGATCAAATCAACGACCAGATCAGGGCGTACGCGGAAGGCCTGGGTGTTGACCTGGAATTGTTCCACTCAAACATCGAGGGCGAGGTGGTCAACGCGTTATATGACGCCCACGAACGGGACTTCGACGCCGCATTGATCAACCCCGCCGGCTACACCACCGGCACGGGACCTCTTTTGGGCGCAATCGGGCAGGTCAAGTTCCCGGTGTACGAAGTCCACGTCTCCAACCCCACGGCCAGGGGAACGGTGTCCAAGGTCCTGCCGGTCTCCAAGGGCTGCGTGTACGGCTTCGGAATCTACGGATACTATCTGGCCCTGCAGGCGGTCAAACGGTCGGTCGAAGGTTAATACAGGTAGCTAATGGAGCTAACAGAAGGGAAAGTGGAAAGGTTAGTCGCAGCGATTGCAGCGGATTTCGCCGAACACCGTGTCATGGATGTCCCTGTTGGTCTGTATGTAGTCCAGAATTATCCGCAGGACCTTGCTTTCGTCGGGGACATCGTAGGTTTCTCTGGCCGACTTAAGGAATGTAACCTGGTCGGGGTTTAGCTGGACTTCCATGGATTGTTTATCGCCGGCCATGGGTGCAACACCTCTATGAAAAAATTCGCAGGTACGCCCCAACGGCGCCCCGCCGCAGGTAGGGTTGACCCCGCGCCCCCGGCTGAACGCTGCCGAGACCTGGGCTCGGCGTCAGTGCATTTGCGCCCCGCCGTCCACGACGAGGGTCTGCCCGGTTACAAAATCGCTGTCCGGCGAGCACAGGAATATCGCCGTCCCCACCAGGTCTTCCGGTTCCTGATCCCGCTTGATCGCCCTGGCCTGCGTCCGGTTCCGGCTCATCTGCAGGCGGTCGTCGGTCATTTCTTCCAGGCTCAGGGTTAGTCCTGGGGCGATGGCGTTCACGTTGATATTGTGATCACCCAATTCCCGCGCCAGCGACCTGGTAAAACCGATAACCCCAGCTTTGGATGTAACGTAATGGGCGGCGTTGGCCGAACCGTGGAACACCGTCCCAGAGCTTATGTTGACAATCTTGCCCCGCCCCTGGGCCTTCATATAGGGGACTACCGCCCGGCAACCCAGGAAAACACCCCTCAGGTTTACCGCTATCAACCGGTCCCATTCGTCGATGGGAATCTGCTCGAAGGGGACCCGGGACATGGCCGGCACCTGGAACACGGCGGCGTTGTTGATCAGTCCGTCCACGCTCCCAAACCGGTCTGCTGCCACCTGAACCATCGTGTCAACGTCCTCCGCTTGGGACACATCGGCCCTCACCGCCAGTGCGTCGCTTCCCAACTCGCCCAGGCTGCGCACGACCGCCTCGGCTGCACCAATGTCCAAGTCGGCCACAACCACCTTGGCGCCTTCCGCGGCCAGCCCGCGGCAGTAGGCCCGTCCGATGCCGTGGGCCCCGCCGGTGACTATGATTACCCGGTCCTTGAGTCTGTCCATATTTCCCCCATCAAGGGCGCGCCGCCAGCATCTCAACCCAATTGCCCGGCCCGAGCGTAGACGCGAAAATGGAAGCCGCGAAAACCGGGCCGACCCTGCTTGAGTTTCGAGTGTATTATTGGGCTTGTTAAAGTGTCAAACCTATCGGATAACATTACAAATGCCACGGCGATCAAACTGGCGCTGCGCACCATGCTAACGTTCACCCGCCTCATCATCGCCCCGATAGTTGCCCTTGGCCTGGTTTTCCTGGCCTGCTCCAGCCCGCAGCCGGACGCCACTGCAGTCGACCGGGACCCCACCCGTGCTACCCACCCGGAAACACCCATCACCCAAACCGGTCCAACCCAGGAGATGGGCCGGGAAACGCCCGCAACCCAGACTGATCCAACCCTGGACGCCGGCCTGGAAGAACTCCGCTTGATAGACCGCGCCCTCCAACCCGGGGAAGCATTTACCCAGGCAGTCCTCGAAATGGGCGACAGCGGCAACGTTGGATTCGCCCCCGTGTTGGTGGATCTTATGCGATTCAGTTGGTCCGGGGAGACGAGGTCGCAATTGGCCGCGGCCCTGGTCCAACTTACTGATAACTCCGAATCGGCGGCGGTCGAACCCCGCCACCTGCAATGGGATTGGTGGGTCGTCTGGCTGGGGGAGAACCCCCAAGTCGAGGCTGTTGATGGGTACGCCGGATGGAAAGGCCGCCTGTTCGAGAAGACGGATGAGGACATGGGCGCGTTGCTATACCCGCATATACCAACTCGTATCCGGTTGGAGGAGGTGGTCTGGGGCGGGGTGCCCAAGGACGGAATCCCCTCGCTGGATAATCCCCCGGTGCTGCCGGCGGACCAGGCTCTATACCTGAACCCCACCGATAGGGTCTTCGGAGTGTCTTTCAACGGGGAACACCGCGCCTACCCCCTGCGGGTGATGAACCCCCACGAAATGGCCAACGACGTGGTCGGCGGCGTCCCATTTGCCCTGGCGTATTGAACTCTGTGCGGCTCTGGAATCGTGTATTCCACCAGTATCGACGGCAAAACAACCGAGTTCGGGACCTCCGGCCTGCTGTACCGCAGCAACAAGTTGATGTACGACCGGGGCACCGACAGCCTCTGGATTCAGTTCAGGGGTGAGCCCGTGATCGGCCGTCTCGCGAAGAGCGGACTCAAGCTGAAAATTCTCCCGTCTACCGTCACCACCTGGGGTCAGTGGGTCGCCGAACACCCCGACACCACCGTCCTGAACATTATCACCGGCGTGTATCCCGAGAGTTTCTACCCCCCGGAGTATGAAGTTCACTCTTTCTACTACGACTACCGCGTCCAGCCCGACACCATGTTCCCGGTGTGGCAGCAAAGCGGCTCTCTGCCGACCAAGTCCCATGTCCTGGGCCTGGATCTGGGGGGCGAGGCCAAGGCATACCCGTTGGAAGTCTTGCGGTCCCAGCCGGTGGTCAACGATGCCGTCGGAGGGCAATCCCTGGTGATTCTCACCACCGAGGGCGAGGTAGGCAGCCGCGTGTACCGGCGGGAGGGCCAGCAGTTCGGGGAGTTGCCCGAAGTCGAGGCAGCGCAACCCGGTGGACTCCCCGCGGTCGTCGACGCGGAAGGCAACCGCTGGCTACAGGAAGAAGACGCTCTGGTAAATGAAGCCGAACCTGCGCAGCGACTGGACCGGCTGCCCGCGCGCGTGGCCTACTGGTTTGGGTGGTATGCTTTCAACCCAGACACGGCTATCTTTGGTGGTGAGTAGCTTGGGTTCCACTAGTGATCGGTCCCGGGTCCCAGCCCTGGCGGCAGCATATTCCCGCCGCATATCGATTTTGGAGGATGCGTAACATGACGACGGAACTTGATGATGTCAGAAGAGAAGTGGCAATAGCCACCCGGGTTCTGGCCGATGTGGGCCTGGCCACCGGAGTAACCGCCGGACTCGGCCATGCCAGCATGCGGCTGCCCGGCAACCCGGACCGCTTCGTGGTCAAAGGCCGCCAGTACGCCATCGACTCGCTGTCCACCATGCGGCCGGAGCACATGGTCGTCTGCGACACCGACGGATTCTTGGTGGACGGCCCTCCAGGGGCGATGCAGTGCCTCGAGATCAAGATTCATTCCTGCATCTACCAGGCCCGGCCGGACGTCCAATCAGTGGTGCACGTTCATCCCAGGTTCACCGTTTTGATGAGTGTCCTGGGCCAGGAACTGGTCCCCATGTGCGCCGAAGGGTTGGACCTGGTGCGAAACCCGCTGCCCGTGTGGCCGCACATGAAAATTATCCAAAGCCATGAAGAGGGCGCCGACGTTGCCAGGCACCTGGGCGCCGGTCCCGTTCTGCTCCTCTTTGGCCACGGCGCAGTCACCGCCGGGGCCAGCCTGGGAGAAACCGTGCTGGGAATGTTGCAACTGGAAGAGCAGGCCCGCATGAATTACTACGCCTTCTGCGCTATGGGCAGCGACCATCCCAGAATCCCGGAAGCGCTGATCGATGAGCGGACCGACCGGCCTCCGCTCTGGGAACTTGACCATTTCAAGGACATTCTGAATGGAGGGCCGCCCCAGATGGACGGTCTGTGGAATTTCTTCGTGGACCAGGCCGCAGCCGGCCTTTAGCAGGAATATCGCATTCTACAATCGAACGACGCGCGGAAGCTTATTTCATCAAAACATTGGTGTTTCGGTATTCGCCAGGGCCCCTTCCCCGTCATTCTCGCCGCAGCGGGAATCCAGAGCCCTTTCTTTGCTTTAAGCAGGCTCCGGTGTCCAGCGTATGTTAATTCGGCAAGGGCGGTGGGGGGAATCACCCTGCGACGAGAATCGCTGGAGGTGACCACGTCCACATAAAAGGCGGTCAAGCACCACTTCGGATGCAAGAGTGAACGGTCAAATTAGAATGCGTTCGACGTGCGGCCCTTGAGTTTGAGGGTCCTACCCTCTGGGCGGAAGCCGGCCAGAGGGTGGGACCAGGCTAAATTTCGAACTCTATTCCCACCGGGCAATGGTCCGAGCCCGTCACCTCCGGCATAATGAAGGCGTTGCTCAGTTTGTCCACAAAAGGCTGGTCGACGAAAAAGTAATCGATGCGCCAACCCACGTTTCTTTCCCGGGCCCGGCTCATCTGGTCCCAGTATGAGTATTGCCCTGGTTGGTCGTTGAACACCCGCAACGTGTCCACGTACCCGTGGTCAATCAACCGGTCCATCCAGGCCCGCTCCACGGGCAAAAACCCGGAGACTTTCTCATTCGCCTTGGGCCTAGCCAGGTCAATCTCCTTGTGGGCGGTGTTCAGGTCCCCGCAAATCAGGACGTTCTTTCCCTGGGCCCTGACGGACTGGGCAACTTCCAAAAACGCGTCGTAAAAGTCCATTTTGTACTGCAGCCGCTCCTCGGACCGCCGCCCGTTGGGGAAGTAGATGCCAAAAATCACGTACGGCCCGTAGTCCGCCAACAGCACTCGGCCCTCGCTGTCAAAGCGCTCGATGCCGAATCCACGGGTTACCGACTCCGGCGCCTGCTTGGTGTACATGGCCACGCCGCTGTACCCCTTCCGGTTGGCCGAGTTGAAAAAGTTCTGGTAGCCCTCCACGGTGAGCAGTTCTGGCGGAATCTGCTCCTCGGTCAGCTTGGTTTCCTGAAGGCAGAGGATGTCCGGGCTCTCGGCCTCGAACCAGTCCATGAATCCCTTGCGCTGCACCGCCCTCAGACCGTTCACGTTCCAGGAAATCGCTTTGATAGTGCTCATGACGGCCCCTCGCCCTCACCCGAATTTGGCCCGGGAATTTGGCCCCGATTGTGCCACAGCCGCCTACCATTGGCAACTTTCCGAGTCCTTATCCCCCAGCGGTCTGACGTCAATGCAGAGACCGCCCGGCAGGCGCAAAGGACTTGTCAAAACACCCGCCGCCAATCAAAATCCATCCCACGCGCCCCAATTCAGAAGTTTCTCGGGAGTCCCAGGCGGCCTTAACTCACCCGGAGGGATAAATGCACATCAAAGCCGCGATGTTGACCGGTTTCTTCGCCGTCGCGTTGGCGTTTGGGATTGCGTGCCAAACCGGCCCGGTGGCTACTCCCGGCGGCAGCGGCTCACCCACCGCCTCCCCATCGAAAACAGCCCCGGCCCCAAGGGTTGACTCCCCAACGGGAACGGCTGCGGGTGCTGGCTCCCCGACAGAGCCCGCCAAGGTCGACGCGACTCCCTATCCAACGGAAACCACCCCGGCCACGGCCACTCCATCCCCAACGGCAACCGCCCCGGCGCCGACAGCAGTTCCATCTCCAACGCCCACCCTGGTCCCAACACCAACTGCTGCGGCCGCGGCGACTCCCACCCCAAAGTACTCGGTGCAGGATGGCACACCCCTGCACCAGGCGGCGCTTGGTACCGATGCTGCAGAGGTCGAGCGATTGCTGGACCAGGGCACAGACATAGAGGCAAGGGCCGGCATCCTTTACGTAAACATTGAATTCCTTCACACCGGCACGACGCCCCTGCATGTTGCTACTGCTCTTAACCCGGATCCGGCGGTGGCCGCGCTGCTGCTTGACCGGGGCGCAGACATCGAGGCCAGGACTGATCTCGGCGCCACGCCTCTGCATTGGGCGGCGTTCAATAACGGGCCGGCCGTGGTCGCCGTACTGTTGGACCGCGGCGCAGACATCAGCGCTATGGACTATTCAGGTGACGCACCCCTGCATTTTGCGGCGTTTGACAACGACTCGGCGGTGGTTGCCCTGCTCTTGGAACGGGGAGCTGACGTCGCCGCCCAAAGTAAATCAGGTGATACGCCTCTGCATTATGCAGCGTTTGGCAACGCGCCGGCGGTTATCTCCCTACTTTTGGACCGGGGAGCAAACATCGCTGCCAATAACAAATCAGGTGACACGGCCCTGAGAATGGCGAGGAATAATACGCACCCAGGGGTGATCGCCTTGTTGCTGGACCGGGGCGCCGGCGCCTCAACCGCGTCGAGCCCGACAGTCACGCCAACCCCGGTGTCTCGCTCGGCCACGCCAACCCCGGCGGAAACCCCTTCTTTCCCATGGATATTCGCCGAGGGGGACAACGTCCTGCATCAGGCGGCGCTCGACGCCAGGCCGGCGGATATCGAAGACCTGCTGGCCCAGGGCGCTGACATCAAAGCCGAGGTCTCGATCGCGGCTGATGGCAGGGGCATCTTTCTGACCGGCTGGACGCCCCTCCATTCGGCAGCGGGATGGAATCAAGACCCGGGAGTGGCCGCCCTGCTCCTGGACCGGGGCGCGGACATCAACGCTCGGACCAGCAACGGCTCGACGCCCCTGCATTTGGCCGCGCAATACAACCCCAACTCGGCGGTTGCCGAGTTGCTGGTTGACCAGAGCGCAGACCTCAATGCCAGGGACCACATACGCTTCACTCCGTGTCAATGGGCCCGGATAAGCGGCTATTTCAACTCCACCCCACTCCTCGAGCGCCTGTGTGGCTCTTCTTAGCAAGCCGCAGCCCCGCCCCAGCTCGGCGGGGCTGCGACCGGCGTCTCTATCTGCCGACCGCCGGCTGGTAATTCCCGCCGGCGTCCCTTAACCCCCATCTAATCTAGCCGGCATCACAAGTTCGGAATCAGATTCCCGCCCCCTTCGTCTCTCCCGTCGCAACGTGAATCCCAGCCCCCAGCCCCCGCCCTTCCTACCGCAACCGGAATCCAGACCCCCAACCCCCGTCATCCCTACCGCAACGGGGATCCAGAGTCCCAACCCTCCGTCCTTCCGACCACACCAGGAACCCAGCCCCCACCAACCCCCCGTCATCCTCGCCGCAGCGGGGATCCAGAGCCCTTTTTATGTGTCAACACAGTCGTACTGACGGAGATCCGCCCGGCGTGGGCGCTCCTCCGCGCCCTCTGCGTTGAAACCGGCATGGCGGGCCCCATTGTCCCCGCGCCAGGCCGTTGACTGCCGCAAGGCCGAATGGTAGATTCAGCCCAAGGTGTCCTTTTCCGGTTCGCGGGCTTGCGCCCCGTAGCCCTTACGCCGCGTACCGCGGCGGGCAACCCGGAAAGTTTAATCAACCTTAAAATTGGTCGGAGGTTGCCATGGCCGAGCGGGTTTGGGACAAATTCCTCACCGAGCAAGACAAAGCGCATCTGGCATTGGTTCCCCGAAAGGCTTCCGGGTTTGGCGACAACCCGGCGTTGTTGCTTATCGACCTGTACCGCTGGGTCTTCGGCGACCATCCCCAGCACATTCTGGACGCCGTTGAAGATTGGCCCAGCAGTTGCGGTCTGGACGCCTGGGAATCGGTTCCCCATATCCAGACCTTGCTCCAGGCAGCGCGGGACGCCCGCATACCGGTAGTCCACATGACCAGCCTGAACGAACCTGCTTTGGTGGGTTGGTCCGAGGTCAGGAAGTCGACGGCCCCCGCCTCCGGCCAGGTTGCCAGCCCGGTTGAGAAAACCCCAGAAGCCCAGGACCGCTTCGACCGTCGGGGAGACATCATTGACGAGGTCGGCCCGCTGCCCGGTGAGCCCGTGCTCTTGAAATCCTCGCCAAGCGCCTTTTGGGGCACTCCCCTCATGGGGCACCTGAACTACCTTGGAATCGACACCATCATCACCTGCGGCGAAAGCACCAGCGGTTGCGTCAGGGCCAGCGTCGTCGACGGCTGCACCAACCGTTACCGGATGGTGGTGGTGGAAGAATGCGTGTTCGACCGGCACCAAGCGTCTCACGCCATCAACCTTTTCGACATGCACCAGAAATACGCCGACGTGCTGCCCTTGGGCGAAGTCCTGGAATACTTGGCCGAATGGCGGGCCCGTAAGGACCAGTCGGCCGGCGCGTAGCGGAAAACCCCGGGTGACCGGTCATGCCAGTCGCCCGTCATATAGATACCCGGTTATGGTAGTATGAGTTGCGCGATTAAGCTTGGTTCCCCGCCTGACCACTGGTTTAAGGACATAGCCCCTCGTTTAGGGACTTGGCACATCGTCGAAGGACACGACCCCTCGTTTAAGGAGAAAAAAGAATGCTGACCGTCAAAGAAAATGAAAGGATGACCCAGGTGGGCCCCGGAACCCCCATGGGCGAGCTGATGCGCCGCTACTGGCAACCGGTGGCATCCGCCGTTGAACTGGAAGAAAACCCGGTGAAAGAGGTCCGGCTCCTAGGCGAGGACATGGTCTTGTACAAGGACCGCAAGGGACGCTACGGCGTCATCGACAATGTTTGCCCCCATCGGAGAATATCGTTGACCTACGGTATCCCCGAGGAAGACGGTCTGAGGTGCCCATATCACGGCTGGATGTTCGACCAGACCGGCCAGTGCCTGGAAATGCCGGCAGAATCTCCGGATAGCACCTTCCCAAGCAGGATCAAAATCCGGGCATATCCCGCCCAGGAATTGTCGGGGTTGATATTCATATACATGGGGCCGTTGCCCGCGCCCCTGCTGCCCCGGTGGGACCTGTTCGCCTGGGACAACGTGCTCTGGGACATCGGGACCGCGGTTCTGCCTTGCAACTACCTCCAGGTCATGGAGAACTCCATGGACCCGACCCATACCGAATGGCTGCACACCGCTTTTGCCAACTACGTTCTGGAAAGGCTGGGCCGCACTGACCTCAAGAGAATGGCCTACCGGTTGGGTGATGGCGCCAATTCCGGGTTGGGAATCGGCAACTCCCACGAGAAGATCGGATTCGACGAGTTCCGGCATGGCATCATCAAGCGGAGAGTGGTGGAAGGCCGTACCGAGGAGGACCCTGAATGGCGCATCGGTCATCCTGTGGTCTTCCCCAACATTCTGCGTATCGGCATCAACTTCCAATACCGGGTGCCCATCGACGACACCCACACCCTTCACGTCTGGTTTAGCGCTTACCCGCAGGACCCGGACGCCAGGGTTCCTGTGCAGGAAACCGTTCCCCACTACTCGGTTCCCCTGCCCATCGATGCAGGTGGAAAGGCTGATTGGTCGCTGATGGACAACAATAGCGGCCAGGACATCATGGCTTGGATTACCCAGGGGCCAGTCTCCGACCGGTCGCAGGAGAAGCTGGGCGAGTCGGACAAGGGAATAATCATGTACCGGCGAATGCTGCGCCAGCAGATGGCGGTTATCGAGGACGGCGGGGAGCCGATGAACGTGTTCCGAGACCCCGCTGCCAATTTATGTGTGGACCTGCCCTGGGAAGGCCGGGAAGACCCGTGGGGATTTGTGAGCCGTAGTTTAATCCGGCGCACCGGCTCGGCCGGCAAATACTCCCCGGTTTTGCGGGATATGGTGCAGGCGTTGGAGCCGGAGAGGCCCTTGGACCAACCGGTTTTCTGATAGCGCCCCGTCGGCGCATCGGTCCCACCGGGCCGCGTATCCAACGCAGCGCGGTCAACAGTTAATGATTTTTGGGGGTGGCGTTGGCTGAACCGGGGCCGCCCCTACCCGACAGATAATCAGACAGCGGAGGAACAACCGTGAACCCAGCAGACATTCGATTGGAATCCACCGTAATGCTATCCTCGGGAGACCGGGCCGAGGTCTTGTCCATAGACACCGCCGCCTACACCGTACAGGTGCGGTTGCTCGACTCCATGGGAGACCCTGGACTGGTCGGGAGCGAGTCCTGGATCTCCGCCGATGAAGTCATTGCCATTGACGAGGGCGGCCACGTAGAAGGGCGCACTTAAAGTCGCAGGCCGCTGTTTCTGCGGCTTTCCGCCGGGCCCCGGTAGACCGGGATAACTGCCCGGCAGACCGGGATAGCTGGACCAGGGCAAAAAAGGAGGACACGGTGGCGCCCGAGTTTTTCAACCCAGAAGGAGTCGCCCCCTCGCCCCTTAACCTGTACAACCACGTGGTGAAGGTGGGCAATACCGTCTACATCGCAGGGCAGGTATCCAGGGGGCTGGACGGTAACACCATCCACAAAGGCGACGCCGCGGCCCAGATTCGAGTGGTTTGGGCGAATCTGGAACTGGCAATCCAGGCGGCCGGCGGTACACTCAAGGACATCGTCAAGACCACAACCTATGTGGTCGGCGCAGAAAACCTGGCGAAGATCCGCCCCGTTCGCCTCGAACTACTCCCTGATGAAGGACGCCCCACCAGCACCACCATCCTGGTTGCCGGTCTGGCCGACCCCGACCTGCTGGTTGAGGTGGAGGCGATAGCGGAGATCGGCGGCTAGGAGCCCTGGCAGCCACCCGGAAGCCCGGCGTTTACTATTCCCCGGCGTCTGTTATTCCGCGGAATCTCCACCCTGGTAAATCAGCGTGTCGGGCTTGAACGCCGCCCACGCGAACCAGAAATGGTTGGCGTGGACCACCGGGGTAAGGCTGGCCCCCGCCAATGGTCCGGCAGTCCCTTGACCCAATATATTCCATGAGCTCCCGGTTTCGTTGTCCCTGAAGCCGTCCATATCGGTTGCATCGCCGGTTGCATCAGTGCTCGCAAAGGTCAACTTTCGGCCATCCAGATTCGCGTCGAACACCGCAGCGGCGCCCACGTCCCGGGAGTCGCGGATCGACGACAAGTCCAGCGCCGACGTGGTCCCTTTCTTGAAGAAAACGGCTATGTCCGAGTCCCCCACCGAATAGTTAACGACCCCTTCTTTCTCCAACGCGCTGAATGGAATCGCAACGTCCATCCCGCCCAGGGTAAATGCTACCACCCGCTCCTTGGGCAACAGCCGTCCGTCCAGGTCGCCAAAGAACAGGAACGGCGGTTTCCCGACTTCATCATAGCCTGCATACGGGTTGCGTCCGTATGACCTGCCGAAACCTGTTTCCTGGGATAGCACCTGCCCCGTTGGGTGGGCGGCTTTGAAGTCTGCCCAGGACACGATTGGCGCCGGCAGAAATTCCAGAGTGTGTCCGGTTAACTTCCCGATGATGGCCTCGCCGGTCAACTGCTGCCACCACGATTCGGTCTGCCGGTCCCACATGATCAGGTCGCTGTTCCGCAGGCGGCCCGAAGTGCCGAAGTCGAGGACCACCCCATCCAACCGGCGGTCGAACACAATGGCCGAGTTGCACAAGGGGCAAAACGTGATGATGACCGGGACTCCTCCGACCTCGTCATTGACGATTTCGTGCCAGGTCAGAATCTGGAGAGGGTAGGCCTTGGCCTCACCATTCAACTCAAAGGAAATCACCGGCTCCTGGTTGCCCAGCCATGCGTCTGCATCATCGGGACTGACAAAACTGGGAGAGTCCAGCGGGGGAATACCATCCCTTGGAGGGCCGCCGGATATAATCTCATCAAACGCCACCGAGTGCAGGCTGAAATCGGTGTCCCACCCTAAAGTGGAAAGCCCGCTGTTTTCCAACGCCTCTTTGTAGTCAGGGTCCGGCTCAATCCCCGGCGCCGGGCCCAGGTCAACCAGCCGCTCTGTTTGGGCTGGCTCCGGGGCCGCAAGCGTCGGCTGACCCTTGACTTGAGAACCAACCGGTTCCGAAGGAGCCGCAACTGCGTCGTTGCCCGAAGATTCCCTGCCGGCCGGGACAGCGCTCTCGCCCGACGAATTTCCGGGCGCCGGAGATCCCAGGGCCGGCGGCGCAAGTCGAGAGTCGACATCTGCGGCGGGTGGTTCAGCGGACGCGCTGCCACAGGCGGCGGACAGGAATGCCAAACCTATGACTAAGGCGAGGGGCAACCCCCCTAAACGGTCCCAAAAGCGCTGTACGAATGTCACTTGGATTGCTCCCAGCTTGGTTGGGGCTGCGGCTTCCGACGCCCCTGCGCAAGGTCTCCCATCGTGTCGGGGCCGGGTCACAACAGCCCGCCGATGGTCAACCAGTAAAAGACGATGTATGCGCCGGCCACCACCATCAGCCAGGACCCCACGGGTTGAACGTAGGGCATCACCTTGCGCAGGCCGCCCACCATTGCGCTGCGGAAGAAGGCGATTCCCAGGGTCAGCGCCAGGATCACCAGCCCCATCCCCAGGGCATAGAGCAGGAATTGGCCGAGGGACACCAGAGCGCTGGAGACGGCCAGGCTGGTTCCAACCACAGCCAGGAAAATTGGCAGGGTGCAGCTGAGGGATGCGGTCCCGTAACTCAATCCGAAAATGAAGTATCCTTTGATGTTGGTCTTGCCTGGGTCGCCCAACCGGGACGCCGTTCGGGCGGCCAACCCACTGTAGAATTTCCCTCCGCCCACCATCCAGGCTCCGGCAACTACCAGGAATACGCCGATGCCGAGGCCCAGCCAGGGCAGAACGCCGACCACAAACGTCCGGGCGCCAAAGCCGATCACCATCCCGACGGCGGCGAACAAAACGACGAAGCCTGCGGTTACGGACGCTCCAACCAGCAGGGCTTTCCCCAGCTGTTTGGCCGGGTATGTTGGTCCCGCGTTTTCCTGGTCCGATCCAAGGTACAGCCCCAGGTAGGCCGGGAGCATGGCGAATCCGCAGGGGTTGACCGCCGACGCCATGCCCGCCGCAAAAGCAAACCCCAACGGCGCCAGCAATCCGAACCCCAGGCCTGCCAGCCAGGAACTGGAATTGCCCGATAGAGACTCAACGAACCCGTTTACTCCATCGATACCGCTGCCGCCGCCAATGATAATGGCCCCCACCGCAGGTATGACGAGGGCCGCCACGGCCAACAGGACCGACAAAACCAGCCCTCGGCGGACCTGCGGGTCCTGCAATGATGCTGGGATTCCTCGGGCTTTGGACAGGAACATGCTGCGGGTCTCCTGAATTTCAAGCTCGCGGCCGCCGCCCCTCACACCGGTTGGCGGGAGCGGCATACCGCTTCAAGTTAAATATTATACGTCCCTCGCCCGGTTTTGGTTGCCCGCCGCCCCAACCCGCCTTGGCAACTCACCCAGACCGTCGCCACTCCCCTATCCCCGAAAAAGTCGGGAATCCACGACGTACACGCCCCCACCCGTTGCTGCTTACAGAGGAATTTGAATGACCAGGAACCAAGGTTCCAGTTACGAATCAATCACACCCGCCCCCGTCTTTCTCACCGCAGTGGGAATCCAGAGCCCTTTCCGTAGTTCAAATTCCTGCGGGAACACAGAACACGGCCCGGCATCCACAAGACATCCGCCGCCATTGCAATGACAGGGGCCAATTAAATGACCCTGGCCGATTCCGATTTGAAGAGGGAATTGGTAAGATTCACAGAGCTTCGAACTTTCACGCCGGCCCCGCAAATCCAACCTCGAGTTTTTACCGACGCCTCTACAAACGTAATCGGGCAGGCATCACACCGCTGGAAGAAGCGGACCATAGACAACCCTGGCGTGGGAGCCACGCTCGCCGAACATTGGATTGGCGTGGGGTAGCTCCGCCGGTAGTTTCGACAAGCATCAGGAGGGTAAGCGCTATGTCTCTTGACGGAAAGGTGGCCATTGTCTCAGGGGCCGGACCCAACATCGGTAGACAGATCGCCGCAACCCTGGCTGAGAACGGGGCCAGGCTGATCTGCCTGGACGTGCGAGGCGAGGCGGCGCAAGCCACCGCCGACGCGCTCACGTCCAATGGATTCGAGGCCGTGGCCGTGCAGGCGGACATCACCGTGCCGGAACAGGTGGGCCGGGCCGTGGACCAGGCCGTTGAATCATTCGGGGCGGTCGACATCCTGGTGAACAACGCCGCCATCACCCACCGGGCCGGACTACTGGATGCCGACGTGGATAGCTGGAGAAAGGTGGTGGACGTGATCCTTACCGGAACATTCCTCTGCACCCAGCGGGCGGCTAAACAGATGATAGCCCAGGGAACCGGAGGGGCAATCGTGAATATCGCTTCCACTTCCGGCCATCGGGGCAAGGCCGGAGCCATCGCATACCAGACCGCCAAGGCCGGAGTTCTGAACTTCACCCGGGGCGCTGCCATGGAGTTGGCGCCTTACGGCATTAGAGTAAACTCGGTAACCCCCACCCAAACCGGTACCCCGGTGGGAGGAGGTCCGGCTCGCAGCGATGAAAACGTCCCAGAGTCGATCCCCCGGGGCCGGTGGGGTCGCCCCACGGATCAGGCCCAGGCGGTGCTGTTCCTCGTCTCGGACAATGCCGATTTCATAGTGGGCGTGGACCTACCCGTGGACGGTGGCAATCTCGCCCAGAGGGACAACGGATAACCCTTTGATTTTCCGGCGCTGGCCCCCAGGGTGTTTCATTTGCCATTAAATCCCCCCGTCTCTCTTGCCGCAGCAGGGATCCAGGGTCTCTTTTGTCCCCTACCCCCGTCATTCTCGCCGCCGCGGGAATCCAGAGCCCTGATCATGCGCCAAGGCGATTATGCCAACCAAAACGCGACGGGTGGACCGATTGACGTCACACCTGCACCGTTCCTGCAGACCAGCATCAGGTTTGGGAGAAAGGGCTCTGGATTCCCGCGGCGGCGAGAATGACGGGGAACCATTGATTCCCGGAGGCGGACCCGTAGCTACTTGGCCTTGGTTTCGGCGGACAGGACCTCGTTCATGCTGCCGGAGCGGAACCCGTCCAGGTCCAGCGTAACGTAGGCATATCCGATCGACTTGAAGTGCTTTGAAATACGTTCCCGGTTGCCCGCGTCCAGAATGATCGCAAAGTCCTCCGGAGCCACTTCGATGCGGGCCACGGTGTTGTGATGCCGCACCCGGAGTTGCCTCAGGCCCATTTCACGTAGGAAGGATTCCGCCTTCGAAATGCGGGTCAATGCCTCCACCGAAACCGGTGTGCCGTAGGGGATCCTTGAAGACAGGCAGGCTTGGGCTGGCTTGTCCCATACCGGCAACCCCATTTCCTTGGAATACTCCCTGATCTCTGTTTTGTACAGGTCGGCCTCAACCAATGGACTGCGGACACCGTACTGTCGCGCGGCATCCAGCCCAGGACGAAAGTCTCCCAGGTCGTCACGGTTGGCGCCGTTAGCCACCCACGGAACCCGTTGGTCGGCGGCCAGGGCGTTGAGGTGAGTGTAAAGCTCATCTTTGCAGAAGTAGCAGCGGTTGGGGTTGTTGGCCAGGTACTCGGGCCGCTCGACTTCCCTGGTTTCGATAACCAGGTGGCGAATCCCCAGGCGTTCGGCCAGGGATTTTGCCTCTTCGAACTCCGACGGAGCCAGGCTGGGTGATTTTGCAGTGACCGCCAAGGCATTGGGCCCCAGAACCTGATGCGCCGTCAGCGCCAGGAACGCGCTGTCTACCCCGCCGGAGTAGGCCACGATGACCGATCCCATTTCCTGGAGGATCGACTGAAGGCTAGCCAACTTGGAACCATGGGGCGCCGGGCCTTTCGGCTGGACCGTTTCCATCATTTCCACCATTTCCGCGACTCCCTCATCAACGCGACATCCTGCTATTTGACGCTCGTGTTTAGCGGGGCGACTGCCGGCCCGAAACCAGGTAAGCAATTCCCCAAAGGCATACGGCCATTGGTCTGGATGTCCAACAAATTATACGTCCGCCAGCCATCACCGGCTACTTTGTGGGTTCTTGCAGTACCCGCGCGTGGAATGGATTTCCCTGGATGAACGTTTTCGCCGAAACACTGTATTCCCGGGGCGAACTCAAACTCAAATTGACACCCAGGTTTCGCGTTCATACAATCGGGCCGTTGATGCACCGGGTTTTTAATGTTCCTTTCGACCGGCGGGGCCGGCGGGTATCGTGAAATATATGCCGTTAGGCCGGGCAATCCCGGTTGTTCTTAGCGAAGCCAGGAGGATGTTATGTTAACTGCCGAAGCCAACGAACGGCTTACCAGGGTGGGCTCGGGCACCCCAATGGGTGAATTGATGCGCCGGTACTGGCTGCCGGTCCGGCCCTTCGCCCAATTGCTGGAGGAAGAAGTGCTCCCGGTACGCATCCTTGGGGAAGACCTGGTGTTGTTTCGTACACCCCAGGGCGACTTGGGGTTGGTGGGTGATCGCTGCCCCCACCGGGCCGCCAAGCTGGAGTTGGGTATCCCCGATGATGGGGGTATACGGTGCGGCTATCACGGTTGGAAGTTTTCACCCGACGGACAATGCGTCGACACTCCGTTGGAAGCCCCGGAAGCCACCCTGAAAGACCGCATCAAGATTCCAGGATACCCGGTGCAGGAAATGGGAGGACTGGTCTGGGCTTACATGGGCCCTCCGCCGGCTCCTCTCTTGCCGACCTGGGACTTGTTCGTCATGCCCAACGCCATCCGCCAGATTGGAATCACCGAATTGAACTGCAACTGGCTCCAGTGCCAGGAAAACACCGCCGACCCGATACACAATGTCTACTCCCACGGTTACCTCTTCAAGTATGTCCTGGAAAAGCAGGGAAGATTGGGGCAGCGGGCCCCGGACCCGGCGGTGCATACCTTTCACGGTCGTACCAGGATGGGGGTCGGCATAGAATCGATTTATGGCCGCACCACCCAATACGGCATGGAAAAAGGAGTGAAATACTCCAGAGCCCTGGGCGCTGAGAAGGACACTACCTCCCGGCATTCCACCGTCATTTTCCCCTTTTACACTCAGACCGGCGGTGCGGACCGAGTCCGCCAGGAGTTCCAAATCCGGGTCCCGATAGACGATACCCACACCTACCACATCTGCTACGGCTGTTTTCTGGCGCCCTCGGAGGTCCAGGTCGAAACCCAGGAGCCCGTCCCCTGGTACCAGATCCCCCTCTATGACGATAGGGGGAAGCCAATACTGGATTTCGTCCTCGCCCAGGACCTCCACACGTGGCTGTCCCAGGGAGAAATCTACGACCGCACCGGGGAACACCTGGGACGGACAGACAGCGGGATCGCGGTCATGCGGCGCCAGTTCGAGGAACAGCTCCGAATCGTTGAAGACGGCGGCGAGCCGATGAACGTCTTCCGCAATGAGGACGCGATGCCCCCACTTATCCACGGAGGAGCTTGGGACGAGTCCGTGGAATCCGCCGGCGTTTCCCAAGGGCAGCCCCGTCCGCTGCACACGTCTTTCAGGTTTAACTACCACCGGGGCTACAGCCAGGACGATGCGGACCGGTACGGTCCAGCGATGCCGCAGATCGCGGAACTTATGCGGAGGATAGAGGAATTGGCGACCGGTTCACCGGCCGGCAAAGGGTAGAAACTGGTACCAACGTCCGGGACCCCACCTCTGGGCGGCGAAGCCCCACTCAAGACGCCGTGCTGGCCAAATTTGAAATTGCTCATCCACCGGGATTTGTTCCAACCCCGGTGGATGATACTGGTTGGTTAACGCGTTAGTCGGTGGCGGCCGGGACGTTGGCCCACAGCTCCTCGATCTCGTCGATCAGAGCACTGTAGGGCGCTTGGCCGGACCCCAACCTTCCATTCCTGGCTACGTCTATCAGGTCGGTTTCCACCGGGATTTCCAGGTACTGGTTCCGCTTGGGGTCGCGGAACACGTTAATCGGGTCCCCACCGTCCTCGACTATTGCCATCTGCTCCCGCAGCATCCGGCGGTACATTATTATCCCCTTGTCCGACTCTCCCAGCTTTTCCTTGTTGCGTTCAGCCACCGGTCCCTGGGTGACCCAGGCCATCAGGTCTTGACCCAACACGAAATCTGTGATGAACCGACCGTTTTCATCCTTGATCGGGATGTCATACACCGGCACCTTATCCTGCTTGTAGTTGGTCTCCCCCGGAGGGGCTGGATAGACGCCGTACATGAAGTGCTTGGTGTGGGTGTCGTCCATAGGAACCCGAATCTGGAACGTCCAACCAACCCGGAGAATATTGGGGAACAGGACCGGGTGGCCCACCCTCCAATCAAAGTCGTCCTCCGAGCCGCCCTCCCGGACGCGCCGCTTGATGATCCCGTGGTCGAACACGCTAAACCCGATCTTCACGTGGTTTGGCAGGAGTCCCCTGGCGGAGCGTACAGCCTTATCGGTTTTCTCGGTCTTCAGGCTGTTGACGTAGTTGTAGTAGTACCCGTGCAGCCATTCCGCGTGAGTCGGGTCCATGGAGTTTTCCATGGGCGCCATCCAGTTGCACGGAATTTGAGTGATTCCAACGTCCCTGACAACGTTATCCATCACCAACAGGTCCCAGCGGGGAATCAGCGGCGCAGGATCCGGACCAAGATAGGCGAAAATCAACCCTCCCAGTTCCTGCACCGGATATCCCGCCACCTTCACCCTGCTGGGGAAAGTACTTTCCGGCGATTCGGCCGGCATTTCCAGGCACTGACCGGTACCGTCAAACAGCCAGCCATGATAAGGGCATCGCAGGCCTTCCTGTTCGGGGATGCCGTACACCAGGGAAATTCGGCGGTGCGGGCAGGTGTCATCTATGAGCCCGTATCCACCCTGTCGGTTCCGGTAAAGGACCAGCGACTCTCCCAGGATTTTTACTGGCTTCACCGGGTTGTCGTCCAATTCGGCGGCACCGGCCACCGGGTGCCAGTAACGGCGCATCAACTCGCCCATGGGGGTCCCAGGTCCAACCTTGGTGATTCTTTCGTTTTCTTCAACCGTCAGCATCGACCACCTTCTCCTGTCGATATATCAGCGCCGGTTGGTGCGGCGCCACCGGGATTATAACCGAATCGCAACCCCAGGGACACCGGATTTAAAAAAATGAAACTTCAAGCTAGTAGTCGAACATTTTTGAATTGAGTACTGAGCGAGAGTAGTCTACCAAGCACAGGGCGAAGAGGATTGGGGCGTGTGAGGAGGGGATGCTGATGAAGAGATACCGGGTCAAGCTGAGTGCGGAGGAGCGGCAGGAACTGAAGACATTGGTGTCCCGTGGCCGGGTGGCGGCTTACAAGCAGACCCACGGGCGCATCCTGCTGCTGAGTGATGAGGCCCATGCGGACGGGGCCATGAAGGATGAAGACATTGCCCGGGTCCTGCAGATTGGCCGCGCGACGGTGGAGCGGGTGCGCCGCCGTTGCGCGGAGGAAGGGATTGAGGCGGCGCTGGGACGAAAGCGGCAGCTTAATCGTCGTCCGAAGCGACTGGACGGTCAAGGGGAAGCCCACCTGATTGCCCTGGCCTGCGGAGAACCGCCGGAAGGCCGGGCCGGTTGGACGCTGACACTGTTGGCCCACCGGCTGGTTGAATGCGAGATCGTGGAAAGCATCAGCACTGAAACGGTGCGCCAGACGCTCAAAAAAACGAACTCAAGCCTTGGCTGAAGGAATGCTGGTGCATCCCTCCGCAAGGCAGCGCCGAGTTTGTCTGTGCGATGGAAGACGTGCTGGAAGTCTATCAGCGCCGGTATGCGGACAACGAAGTTCTGGTCTGCCTGGACGAGACCAGCAAACAGCAGGTGAAAGAGACGCGTCTGCCGCGTCCGGCCCGGCCTGGAGCAGCGGCCTCCTACGATTACGAATACGAGCGCAACGGGGTGAGCAACCTGTTCATGTTGTTCGCTCCGCTGGAAGGGTGGCGCCGGGTGGAAGTGACGGACCGGCGCACGAAAGCCGATTGGGCCCGAGTGGTCAAGCAACTGGTGGACGAGGACTACCCGCACAAGGACCGTATTGTGCTGGTGATGGACAATTTGAACACCCACCACCCGTCCTCGCTGTACGAGGAATTTGAACCTGCCGAAGCGCGGCGCATCGCCGAACGGTTGGAGATTCACTACACTCCCAAGCATGGCAGTTGGCTGGATATGGCCGAGATTGAAATTGGGGTGATGGTTCGGCAATGCCTGGACCGGCGCATACCGGACCAAAGCGTCCTGCGGCGGGAGGTGGGAGCGTGGCAGGCTCAGCGCAACCGGGACGGCATACGAGTGGACTGGCGCTTTACCTCCGAGGATGCGCGCATCAAACTGAAGTCTCTTTACCCATCAATCCAACACTGATGGACTACTAGTCTGCAAGCCTTGCCACTGATACCATGAATAGAACGCCCTCGGCCAGAACACTAGGAACAGAACCCTCCGGAAATTCCAGGGGACGCTGCGGGAAGTCACACCCCGTCATGCTGCCCGCGGGCAGCCATTCACCCCGAAAGTCTGCACCATTTTAAGGAGGACCGAAAATGACCGACGTTATGCCTCCGGATGACTTCATGGCCGAAATGTGGGACTACGCCAACGAGGTCCCAATGGAGCAGCACCCGTGGTTCGATGGGATACTGCATCACCGATGGACCCCGGAGCAAATTATCCTGGGTGAAATACAACACTACCACCGGGTGCGCACCAACCCCATTCATTGGGGCTACATCCTGGTCAACGCAGTGGCAGAAAAGCGCTACGAACACATGGACGCCGTTTTGGACAACTTCGCTGAGGAGTTTGCCAGGCCTCGCACCCACGTCGACGTCATGCTCCAGCTACTGGAAGAGGGTGGGATTTCCCGGGAGCAGGCCGACGCCACCGACTCCGCACCGGGGACCATGGCGGCAATCGAAATGATCAACGGCTGCTGCCAGCACCGCTCCTCCCTGGAAGGGTTGGCCATGCTGAGCCTGGTGGAGTCACAGCATGCCGTGGTGGCCGCCAAGGTGTACCGGGAAATGACCGGGCACTACGGTTTTTCCCCTCGGGCCGCGGAGACCTACGCGGTCCATGGGGAACAGGACGTAGAACACGGAGCCAGGCAGATAGAAGTGATTCGCGCGGCGGCCACCGACGCCAACACCCAGGAACGGGTCCGCCAGGCCGTAAGATTGGGAATCACGGCCTACACGCTGGAATGGGACGGGCACGTTCAGGCCATGACCGGTCGCAGGGAATTTTGGTCCGGCACCGGCGCCGTGAGATTGCGGCAACCAATGGTGCGGTTGGCCGGCACGGTGAGGCCGATGGGGAGCGCCGCCGCTTAGCCCGTTGGTTCGGGTGCAACTACATCGGCCAGTCCGCGGGCAGGTTGCCCCTCAGCTCCTGGTATTCGTTGTAATCCGAGAACTCGGTTCCCATCCGCTTGAGCAGCGTCATAAGGTCGTCGTGCTCCATGCCCAGGGTGTTGGAGACCATCCCCGTGGTCTCTTCGAAGCTCCCGCCTCAACGGCGGTGTCAACCAACCATCCGCCCCAAGACACTCTTGTCCTCGACAGTCATTTCCATGATTACGATCTCCTTATAGCGAGCGGTACTAACCCGAAACTTGGCCTGACCCCCGCGGACAGAACCGGTTGCCGGGATACCCCTGAGGTTCGTAGTAAACATCAGCCGGCGGAGTCCGGATTTCCGACGGGCTGACATGTAACCGATTGGCAGGTTACCTGGGGCGCCCCTTGATTATCCACGCGCACCTGCTGCCGGGCAAATACCCGCCACTCGCTTCCGCGAAAGGCAACCCTCAGGATAACGAAGGCATTTTCGATCACCGTGCCCGCAGCTTCGGAACACCTGACCACCATTTCCAGGCCGGTGGACCCCAGGGCAGGAAGGTCCAGTGGCGGCAAGTGTTCTTGGTTTTCGCTGATGAACTGGTCGTGAGGAAGCCAAGTGGTAAGGATTTTGACCGGAGCATCCTCCAGGTTTCGAATGCGCCAGGAGCAGGTCCAGGAGAACGGCAATCGCGTCCGACGGCAACCCATACCTTCCAGTTCAATCCTTGGTTGAAGGTTAGCCGGTTCCATCGGGGCGTCTTCTCCTGTCTGCTGCAAATTCAGAGGCCTTTCATCAACCAAATGCTGGTGGCGGTCGTTTCCTCAAGATGGAAGCCGATCCAGTATTACACCCGGGGTTGACCATCGCCGCCCATGGTACAACCCGTTCAAACCCGGCACCAGAAATTCTGCGGGGGTTTTCTGGATTTCCCGCGGTCGAGACCTACCTTGGGAAGTGCGCATGGAAAGTTGACATAGAAACAGCCCGTTGCTAATGTTGGAACCCACCCACATTCAAGGATAAGGGGTTGTTATGTTAACTGTAGAAGAAAATGAACGTCTAACCAGGGTAGGCCCGGGCACTCCCATGGGTGATCTCATGCGCCGTTACTGGCATCCGATTGCGGCCATGTCCCAACTCGAAGAAAACGGGACCAAGCCGATTCGACTGTTGGGAGAGAACCTGGTCCTCTTCAAAGACCTGAAGGGAAGGCTGGGACTCATTGCCGAATCGTGTCCACACCGCAAAGTCAACCTAGTCTATGGCATGTGCGAGGACGAGGGTCTACGCTGCCCCTACCACGGGTGGCTTTTCGACACCGAGGGCACATGCCTGGAACAGCCCTACGAAAAGGCCGAGGATCCCATGGAATTGTTCAAGGAAAAGACCCAGACCAAAGCTTATCCGGTGCAGGAATTGGGCGGGCTGATTTTCGCGTATCTCGGACCCCGACCGGCCCCCTTGCTGCCCCGGTGGGACCTGCTCGTTTGGGACAACGTGTACCGGGACATTGGTATGGCGGTGCTGCCCTGCAACTGGATGCAGATAATGGAAAATTCGGTGGACCCGGTCCACGCCGAGTGGCTGCACGGCCACTTTGCCAACTACGTCTGGAACAAGTTGGATCAGCCGGAGCGGACCAGGCGAATCCCCCCGCACCAGCTCATCGGATTCGACCGCTTTGAACACGGCATCATCAAGCGCAGGATCCTGGAAGGCGAAACCGAGGAAGACGTCAATTGGAAGCTGGGTCATCCCCTGGTCTTCCCCAACCTGTTGAAGGTCGGTGGATTCCAGTACCGGGTGCCCATCGACGACTACCAGACCCTTCACATATGGTATTACACCTACGCTCCGGCCCAAGGTTCGAAGGTCCCCGACAATGAAGCGATTCCCTTTTATGAAGTGCCCGTGCCGGAGCTCAAGCCGGGCGGAATGCCGGACTGGTCCTACCTGGATTTCACCGCCGGGCAGGACATCGTAATGTGGTACACCCAGGGCGCCATCGCCGACCGGTCGACGGAATCCCTCGGCCGTTCCGACAAGGGCCTGATTCTTTACCGCCAAATGCTGGAAGAAAACGTGGCCAGGGTGGAGCGGGACGAAGACCCCCTAAACACCTTCCGGGATGCCGGCTCCAACGAGTACCTCCGGCTGCCCACCGAAGAATCGGAGGGCATGAGCCGAACGGCGCGCAACGCCAGGTTCACCCAGTTGGCGGCCAGCGCAGGTCCCGCGGGAGGCGCTACCAAGTTTAGCCCCGTCCTGAACCGGGACATCGGCGCCGTAACGGTCACCGCAGAAGAGGTGTTGGCAGACTAACAGCGCCGTTCAGACCACCAAGGCATGAAGAGGCCCCGCAAGAATCTTGCGGGGCTTCTCTTTTGTTTAAATCCGGAGGCTACCGGGATAGCCGGTTGTGGTTGGACAGGGTTAACGCTACCGGCTGCTGGTCAAGGCGTACAGTATCCCGTCTTTGGATGTAGCCAGAATCATGCCATCCGAAACGATCGGTTTGCTGGATATCTCAGTGCCGCCGGCTTCGAACTCCCACTGGGTTTGGCCCGACCTGGCGTCCAGGCCAATCACCCTCCCATCGGTCGTCCCCACCAACACGGTGTCAGCGGCCACCGACGGGCCGGTGGTTGTGCGAGCGCCCACTTTGGATTCCCAAACTAGGTTACCGGTGTCCGCATCCAAGGCAACCACCCGCCCATCCTGCACCGATGCGTAAACCATGTTGTGAGCGGCGGCGGGGGTGCGTACTATCCGGCCACCCAAACTGCTGATCCAGACCGTACCCTTTTGCACTGGCGGGCTGAACAGAGACCACCAAACCGAAACCTTGACCCGGGCGCCCCACCACTTGCGCTCCAGGGGCTGTGTCGTAAGGCCTCTTTCTATCGCCGTTAAAACGCCCCGATGGGACGGTACAAAGGCCTTGTCATCCAGTATTGCGGCGCCTCCGTAAAGGTTCCGTATTCTACCGGTGTCGTAGATGAACTTTTCCCGGCCGTTCTTGGCGTCCAGTACGTGGACAATGTTGCCGGTGGTCGTCACAACCAGCGTGTCGTCGGCGTAGGCCGCGCTGGAGATAATCCAAGAGGACGCGGTGAAATCCCAGAGCGGTTCACCGCTGGCAGCTTCCAGGGCGTGCAGCTTGTGGTCCGCCGTCCCGATGAAAAGCCTTCCCTGTTCCACGATAGGAGAGGCTACTATGGCGCTGCCCTGGTCGGCGAACCACCTGAGTTCCCCGGATTCCCTGTCCACTGCGTACAAATTGCCGGGGCGAACTCCAAAAAACATCAACCCGGCGCCGATCGCCGGCGAGGCCGTTCCCGGCAACCCGCTTTCGTACTCCCAGATAACCTCACCCGTCGCTTGTTCCAAAGCCACAGCCCGGCCATCTTCGGTGGTTAGGTAGACTCGACCG
The DNA here is from genome assembly GCA_965226825.1 of Dehalococcoidia bacterium. GTDB lineage: Bacteria > Chloroflexota > Dehalococcoidia > Lucifugimonadales > UBA3495 > Io17-Chloro-G2. Next base: position 133,220 of record CBDDED010000003.1, on the reverse strand, counting down.
TCGCTGATCACCGGGGGTGATATCAACCTGGGAGGCGCCGGTTGGGTCCGGGCCCCGGGTACCTCAAAGGTCCAAGCAAGCGTGTCCGGTGCCGGCGCGGCCTCCGGAACGTACGACGAATTCTGAGGAGTTCCTCCGGCCTGTCCCCAATTCCCGGGGCCCGCGTCAGCGCTTACGGAACTGACGGGGCTGGAGGAAGGAGTCACAAGGTATTTTACGTCCCAAGCTACGAACGCCTGCCAGATCACCAGTCCCAAGACCACGAATGCCGCCAGGATCAGCGGTTTGTTTCTCAACCACCAACGCCGCCGCTGCAAAAACCGGGACACGGCCACATCTTCGGGTAGTACGGCGGGGTGGTCCAGGCGCAACCAGCAGTTGGCGCAATAGCTACTATCGTTTTGAGGGTTGGGACTGCCGCAAATTCTGCAGACCCTCACCGTCACACTGGCCGGCGTCACCTCTTCCATAGCGTTGTTTCGAGCTTCGCCCACCTAAAACCGCCTACTGGTTGGATACATTAGAGAATACGGCCACTCCGTGAAAAGAGACTTGCGCCAACCGCCGGGAAGCTTTTGCGGTAGTTAACGCAGTCGCACATCCCGCTTCATCGCCCGTTACCGGTTCAGGCCTCGCAGACAGCGGTCCTCGATTACATACCGACGCCACTTCGGGGCGGGATGCCATCATTATAACCTTAGATTACTCCAATAACGCAGGCGAATAATTTTCATTCCGAAAACCGGGCGCCGGCCCACGGTCAAACCACCGAATCAACCTCGTACGCCCCCCAATCCAACAAGCCTTGGTTCATGGCCTTGGCAGCCGTTGAAGGCAAGATAACCCAGGCTCCGTTCGCTGGTTCCAATCAAGAGGTTCTTTGGGGTTGACACGGTAAGTTGGGATGGTCAAAATCGTTTCCGCTCGGGGTTCTATTCCCGGGAATACCGTCCAAACGCGGGCACGACGGAATCAAACACTACGGCACCAACGCGAAGGAACCAAAACGAAGCCAGCTCTAAGGAGAGGCGATATGGCTAGTAACCAGGGAGGATCTCAAGGCGGCCCAACTTTGAGGGTGGGCATCATCGGCCTTGGCGGCGGCGCCAGCGCGATGATTCCGAAGTTCGCTCGAAATCCCATATACCACGTGGCGGCGGCCGCGGACATCGATCAGGGGCAGTTGGACGCTTTCAGCAGCCAGTATGAAGGCAAGACCTTCCTTTCGGCGCAAGGATTGTGCGACAGTTCCGACGTTGACATGATTTACATCGCCACGCCAAACCAGTTCCACACCGAGCATGTCCTTATGGCTTTGAACGGCGGCAAACACGTTCTGATTGAAAAGCCGATGACCCTTAACCTGGAAGACGCCGACGCTATGATCGACGCGGCCGACCGGAATGATCTTCGGTTGGGGGTGAACGTCAAACACAGCTTCGCTCCCCGGGTGCGAAAGGTCAGGGACATGGTCCGCTCCGGCGAGTTGGGTCAGCTTCGAATGCTCAACTGGTGGTATTACAACGACTGGTTGTACAGCCCACGCACGGTGGAGGAACTTACTCCCGAGTTGGGCGGCGGCGTACCGTGGCGCCAGGGGCCCCATATGTTCGACATCTTACGCACGATCGGCGGGGGACTGGTCCGCAGCGTAAGGGCCATGACCGGGACCTGGGACGCCACTCGCCCCGTGGCCGGGGTTTACTCCAGCTTCCTGGAATTTGACAACGGTGCGGTTTCCAACGCGGTGTACAGCGGAAACGACCACTTCAGCTCCCGTGAGTTCACCCACCGGGTGGATGAAGGGGATGCCTGGCCCGATCGCCCGGAACACGCCAAAGCCCGTAGGGCTTTAATAGAGGCCGGTGACAAAGATTCCGAAATCGCCATGAAGCGCGCCCGCCGATTTGGTGGTTCCGGAAGGGCAGAACAGGAGACCAGGTCCCAGGGAAGACCGTCAGGTTGGCTCTTGGGAGGGCCGTTCGTGGCCAGCTTTGACGAGGGAGACGTGCGGTTCACCACCGACGGCCTCACGGTCTACGGCCAAACCGAGAAATACGATATACCAATGCCGACCGACCTGGATGGCCGCGAGGGCATCATCGACGAGTTCTACCACGCTGTGCTGGAGGGACGGCCGCCGGTCAACGACGGCAGATGGGGCAAGGCAACCGTCGAGGTGTTGCTCAGCCTGTTCCAGTCCAGCCGGGAACGCCAGGAAGTATTTTTGTCTCACCAGACGCCAACGGTAGACCTTAGCTGAAGCCGGAGTGTGTTAGCGCCCCGGGCCGGGTTCCGGGAGCGTGTCCTAGCCACAAAATCAGCTATGACAGCGGTCCCCTACCGGGTAGGGTGGGCTATTGACATTGCCAAAGGAAATACAATATATTACCCGCACTTTCCAAGGGGTACGCTTTGGAAGCAGGCTTACCCCATGGAAACTTTAAATTGAATGTGCAACCGTGGCTTGGTTGACACGCTAGGTCACAGCCGATTCGGCGCACAAAGCTGATCGGCCTGTGGAGTTCCTGAATGAACCAGGACAGTCTGGTTTCTCGGCGCTGGTCCAACGGGCGCAGCGTTCACAACTAACGGAGGTTGGCAAACATGCGCGTCAGTTGGTTCAACAGTCCCAGGAGTTTGATTCTCGCATGCCTCGTAATTGCCCTGGCTTTGGCCGTAGCCTGTGGCGGCGCCACCCAGAGCCAAGAGCCCCGAGTAATTGAGAAAGAGGTTATCATCGAGGTCCAGGTGACCAAGGAAGTCGTCACAGAAGTCCAGCAAGAGCAAACCAAAGTGGTGATTAGAGAGGTCGTGGCAACCGCTACCCCGATTCCGGTTTTGAAGGGCCAGACCTTCATGTCCCCATTGACCCCGGATTGGGTGGCTGAGGGCAAATATCAACCCATGGTGTTGGATATCGTAGGACGGACCGCCAGCGGCCAGTGGGACGTCCATTATTGCGCCAGCCTTTTCAGCTGCCTCATCGGGTCCGCCCCCAGGTTCAACGGCCTGATCCAATACGATCCGGCCAATCCCAGCGAAGTCACCGGGGACCTGGCCAAGGAATGGGAAGTCAGCCAGGACGGGTCTGTCTACACCTTCACCCTGCACGAGGCCAATTGGCATGACGGGACTCCGGTAACCGCCGATGACGTCGTGTTCACCCTCGACCGCATCGCCCAGCCGGGCGCCATACGAAGCAGGACCTCCGCCTTGCGCACGTTCTACGATCAAGGAAACGCCCGAGCCATTGACCCCCAGACGGTGGAAGTTAAACTCAAATTCCCCGGGGCGACCTTCCTGACCAACATAGCCGTCGACTATTTCAAGATCTATCCTGAGAAGTCGGTTGCCGGCCTGAGCCAGGAAGACGCCAACTGCTGCCCAGAAAACATAATTGGTTCCGGGCCCTGGAAGTTGAAGAATTGGGACCGGGGCAGCGTGCGCGAGTACGAAAGGAATACCGACTACTTCAAGCCGAGTCGGCCTTTCTTTGACGGCATCAAGTTCAACGTCATCCGAGACATCAACAGGGTGTACGCCGCTCTCCAGATTGGTCAGGCTCACGTAACCGACGGTCCCTGGAGTTCCTCGTACCGGCCCGAGGACATGTTCCGGTTGCAGGACGACACCAACGGCAGGCTCCGGGCCCAATTGTTGCGCGGCGGCTCCGGGACGTTCTTCATCCTGCACCAGAACAAGCCTCCCTTTGACGACCCCAGGGTCCGCCAGGCGTTCAATCTGGCCCTGGACCGCCAGAACGTCGTAGACATTATCTACTGCACCGAATCCTATGGGTGTTTTGCCTCGCCGGGAACATTCTTCCCCAAAGGCTCCGTCGCTCTCGAGGATGACCTCACCGATGTCCCCGGATACCGCAGGACTGCTGACGGACTCAAGGACCCCAGGGACATAGCCGAAGCCAAACGTCTCTTGGCAGAAGCCGGTTATCCCGACGGCATTCCAAATCTCGACTTGAACGGCGGAAACTCCGCCACGGGAGTCAAGGTGGCGGAAGTAACCACCCAGCAACTGCGGGAAGACCTAGACCTCGATTTCAAGCTCAACCCGGTGGACACCGCTACCTACCACGTCAAAACACGGGACGGTACTCATCACGCCACGCTGGTGGGCGGTATCGGATTGTTGACGCGGGACCCGGCGGACATCCTGCTGCAGGTCTACGATGACGATATTGAAAAGAACCCGGACAACTGGACCCTGCCGCGGTTCAGGGAGTTAAGAATTTCCCAGGCCGGCGAGTTGGACCGGGAAGCCCGCAAGGCCCAATTCACGGAAATGACCGAAATCCTCCGGGAAGGAACGGGGCACTGGGTGCCTAACACCTGGGTGGACCAGGGAGCGGCCATAGACTACCGGCTCCAGGGCTTCAACACCCCCGACTCCATCCAGCACCTGCACAAGTGGGAACACGTTTGGTGGGACCCCGACGTTGCCTGTCCCGACGAGCGGGGCTGCGTCGACAACTAGCTGGCTGATCGGCGTCAAATCTAGTCATCCTGTTCGCGCCACCGACATGACGGGAAGCGCAGTGAGTATAAGGAGGAAGGTATGAGGGAGTACACCATCCGGCGTCTGGCCCTCTTCCTACCCACGATTATTCTGGCGACCATGCTCGTGTTCGCCCTCTTCTGGATCGTGCCGGGCGACGCAGCCTACATGATCCTAACCGGGGGCGACGATGACGCGGGCAAGGTCTCCCTGGAACAACTGGAGCAGCTAAAGGAGGAGTTGGGCCTCAACCGCCCAATCTACTCCCAGTACGGCCACTGGCTCTGGGATATCATGCGCGGCGACTTGGGAACCTCCATCTGGTACAAAGTCCCTGTGTGGGATGAGTTGGAAAATCGGTTCTACGTAACCATTGAGCTCGCCATCCTGGCCATCGTCATGGCCATGGTCGTAGCCGTACCCCTTGGCGTCATTTCCGCCGTCAAGCAGGACACCTGGGGCGACTATGCCAGCCGGATCTTCGCACTCATCGGCATCGCCTTGCCCACCTTCTGGCTAGGCATCCTGATGGTCTATGGGTTGGCCTACATCTTCAACTGGTTGCCCCCCCTAGGGTATGCCAAGGTGTGGGACGAGCCTTTCACCAACCTGCAACAATTGTTCTTCCCCGCCTTAGCTTTGGCGTTCCATGACCTGGCATTCACCTCCAGGGTCACCCGGTCCTCCATGCTTGAGGTCATGCGGGAAGATTACATGAGGACCGCCCGAGCTAAGGGCCTTAAAGAGTTGGTCGTCGTCAGTCGCCACGCGTTGAAGAACGCCCTGTTGCCGGTGGTGACAATCTCCGGTTACCAGTTCGGCCGTCTGCTCGGCGGGGTCATCATCGTGGAGTCCATTTTCGTGGTGCCAGGCATGGGTACTCTGCTCATCGACAGTATCACCCACCGGGACTTCGTAGTCCTGCAGGGCATCATTCTCATAATCGCCGCGGTGACACTGTTGGTTAACCTCGTCATAGATCTCCTCTACGGCGTCCTGGACCCCAGGATCCGGTACAGTTAAACCCACCTTAGCAGGAGAGAACCATGTTGGATCAAACTGGCGAAGCCGTACTCGTCAAAGAGCAATCGCCCTGGTTAAGCGCACCGGGCCAGATTACCAAGAACATCCTTAACTTCTGTCGACGCAAGCCCTTGGGCGCTATCGGCGGATCAGTGGTGCTTGTGCTGGCATTTGTTGCGTTGGTGGCGCCGGTGCTGGCGCCTTACGGAGACCGCGAGATAATCAGGGAGGAGTCCGGTAAAGTGCCGGTGTACCATTCTCCCAGCTCTGACTATTTGCTCGGCACCGACCACGTGGGCCGGGACACTTTGAGCCGGGTCATGTATGGGGCCAGAATCTCCCTGTACGTCGGCGGCATGTCCGTGGCCATTGGAATCACCGGGTTCTTCCTCCTCGGCGTTTTCTCAGCGTACGCCGGCGGAAAAGTCGACTTGGTGATACAACGAATCATTGACGCCAAAATGGCGTTACCAGGCTTGGTGATCGCCCTGGCCATTGTGGCCGCATTGGGGTCATCACTTAACAACGTGATCCTGGCGATTATCATTGGGTTGGCGCCTGCAGTGGTCCGCACCGTCCGGTCCCAGGTGCTGTCCCTCAAAGAAATGGACTACGTCCTAGCGGCCAGGGCCGTGGGCGCTTCCCCGGCGCGGATTATGATCCGCCATATAGCGCCCAACTGTTTCGCCACCTACCTGATCCTGGCCACTTACTACCTGGGATTCGCCATCATCCTGGAAGCATCTCTGAGCTTCCTGGGCGTGGGTTCGCCTCCCGACGTGCCAAGTTGGGGCGGGATGCTGACCATGGCTTCACAGGCCCACATCAAGACCGGACCATACACGGCCATCTTCCCGGGATTGGCGATATTCGTTGTGGTGCTGGGGTTCAACCTGCTTGGAGACGCCCTACGGGACGTGTTCGATCCCAGGCTGCGGGGAACGGGGTCATAAGCGCCAACCACAACTGAGGCCCTGCAGTTCTTCTACAATCGAGGAATCTAGAGCGGTCATTCCCGTGGCCGCTCTATCCGTTTACAGCGATCCTGTTCCCGCGACGCGGGCCCAAGGCAAGTAACGGAGGTCCCGCATGAAGCGCACAAGTTGGCTCAGCAGCCCCAGGTCATTGATTTTCCCATTCTTGGCAATTGCCCTGATTCTGGCGGTGGCCTGTGGCGGCGCCGCTGATGTCCCGGAGCCGCTGGTAGTGGAGAAAGAGGTCATCACCGAAGTTCAGGTGACCAAGGAAGTGGTCAGGGAAGTCCAGCAAGAACAGACCAAGGTCGTGGTCAAAGAGGTTGTGGCGACGGCAACGCCGATTCCGGTATTGCGGGGCCAGACCTTCACCTCTCCCCTGACCCCTGATTGGGTGGCCCAGGGCAAATACCAGCCCATGGTGCTGAACGTTGTAGGCCGGGGCCGCATCGGCCAATGGGACGTCCACTACTGCGCCAGCCTGTTTAGCTGCCTCATTGGGTCGGCCCCCAAGTTCAACGGATTGGTCCAATACGACCCGGCCAACACCAGCGAAGTCACCGGCGACTTGGCCAAGGAATGGGAAGTCAGCCCTGACGGAACCCTTTACACTTTCAAGCTGCATGAAGCCAACTGGCACGACGGGACCGCCGTCACTGCAGATGACGTGGTCTTCACCCTCGACCGCATCGTTCAGCCCGGCGCCATCCGAAGCCGGACCGCGGCATTGCGACCCTTTTACGAGCACGAAACAGCCCGAGCCGTGGACTCCCAAACGGTGGAAGTCCCCTTGAGATTCCCCGCGGCGACCTTCCTCACCAACATAGCAGTAGACTATTTCAAGATTTACCCCGAGCAGTCAGTCAAGGGTTTGACACAGGAAGACGCCAACTGCTGTCCGGAAAACATCGTGGGTTCCGGGCCCTGGAAGCTGCAGAACTGGGACCGGGGAACCGCCAGAGAATACGAAAGGAACACCGACTATTTCAAACCGAACCGGCCGTTCTTCGACGGCTTGAAGTTCAACGTCATCCGGGACATCAACCGGGTGTACGCCGCCCTGCAAGTGGGCCAGGCCCACGTAACCGACGGTCCCTGGAGTTCTGGCAACCGTCCTGAGGACTTGTTCCGACTGCAGGACGACACCAACGGCAGGGTCCGGGCAAGGCTACTATTGGCCGGCTCCGGGACCTTCTTCATCCTGCATCAGAACAAACCTCCCTTCGACGACCCCAGGATGCGTAAGGCGTTCCATCTTGGGTTGGACCGCCAGAACGTGGTGGACATCGTATACTGCACCGACGAGTACGGCTGCTTTGCCTCGCCGGCCACCTACTTCCCCAAAGGCTCCATCGCCATTGAGGACGACCTCAGCGAGATTCCCGGATACCGGCGGACCGCTGACGGACTCAAAGACCCCAGGGACATTGCCGAAGCCAAGCGCCTCATGGCCGAAGCCGGCTACCCCGACGGACTGGAACTCGACCTGAACACCGGAAACACAGCAACATCGGTCAAGGTGTCGGAAGTGACCACCGCTCAGTTGCGGGATGACCTGGGGATGGACTTCACGCTCAAACCGGTGGACACGGCCACCTACCACGTGCAAACCAGGGAGGGCGCTTACCATGCAACCATGGTCGGCGGCATCGGACTGCTGACCCGGGACCCGGCTGACATCCTGCTTCAGGTCTATGTAAGCGACATCGAAAAGAACCCGGATAACTGGACCATGCCGCGCCTCGGTGAGTTGATTGAGGCCCAGGCCAGCGAGCTGGACCGGGACGCCCGCAACGCCCAATTCACGGAAATGGTGGAAATCCTCCGAGAAGGAACGGGGCACTGGGTGCCCAACACCTGGGTGGACCAGGGCGCGGCCATAGACTACCGGCTCCAGGGCTTCAACACCCCCGACTCCATCCAGCACCTGCACAAGTGGGAACACGCGTGGTGGGATCCCGACGCTGTCTGCCCCGATGAAAGGGGCTGCGTCGACAACTAGCCTGACAACTGGCAAATAGCCGGTCATCCTGGCCTTGAGCCAGGATACCGCAGCATCAATTTAACTGGCCGCTCCGCCGCAAGTGCGAGGAGCGGCCATAAGCAGAAGAGGGCGCACCTAAGCCAAACTTCTCACGTAAGGCACCTGGTCTCGTAGCACGGTATTAACCGGTAACGGAGGTCCAGTATGAAGTGCATCAGTTGGTTCAGCCGACCCAGGTTCTTGATTCTCGCGTTCCTGGCGTTTTCTCTGATTCTGGCCGTAGCTTGTGGCGGCGCCGCTGATGTCCCCGAGCCGCGGGTGGTGGAGAAAGAGGTCATCACCGAGGTCCAGGTGACCAAGGAAGTGGTCACTGAAGTCCAACAAGAACAGACCAAGGTTGTGGTCAAAGAGGTTGTGGCGACAGCAACGCCGATTCCGGTGTTGCGGGGCCAGACCTTCACCTCTCCCCTGACCCCCGATTGGGTGGCCCAGGGCAAGTACCAGCCGATGGTGCTTGATGTTGTTGGCCGGGGCGCCAGCGGCCAGTGGGACGTCCACTACTGCGCCAGCCTGTTTAGTTGCCTGATTGGGGCCGCCCCGAAGTTCAGCCAATTAGTCCAATACGACCCGGCCAACACCAGTGAGGTCACCGGCGACCTGGCCAAGGAATGGGAAGTCAGCCCCGACGGGACGCTCTACACCTTCACGCTGCACGAGGCCAACTGGCATAACGGGACTCCCGTTACCGCCGATGACGTGGTGTTCACCCTCGACCGCATCGTTGAACCCGGCGCCATCCGAAGCCGAACCGCGGCTTTGAGACCCTTCTACGAGCGCGAAACTGCCCGAGCCATTGACCCCCAGACGGTGGAGGTCCCCCTCAAATTCCCCGCAGCCACCTTCCTGACCAACATCGCCGTAGACTATTTCAAGATCTACCCCGAACAGTCGGTCAAGGGCCTGAGCCAGGAAGACGCCAACTGCTGCCCCGAGAACATAATTGGTTCCGGACCGTGGAAGCTAAAGAATTGGAACCGTGGAAGCGTACGGGAATACGAAAGGAACACCGATTACTTCAAGCCGGGCCGGCCCTTCCTAGATGGCCTCAGGTTCAACGTCATCCGGGACATCAACCGGGTGTACGCCGCCCTCCAGGTTGGTCAGGCCCACGTAACCGATGGCCCCTGGAGTTCCACCTTCCGGCCGGAGGACATGTACCGGCTGCAAGACGAATCCAACGGCAGGCTCCGCGCCAGGTTGCTGCTAGGCGGCTCCGGGACCTTCTTCATCTTGCATCAGAACAAGCCTCCCTTCGATGATCCACGAGTGCGCAAAGCGTTCCACCTGGGGTTAGACCGCCAGAACGTGGTGGACATCGTCTACTGCACTGAATCCTACGGGTGCTTCGCCTCACCGGCAACTTTCTTCCCCAAAGGCTCCATTGCCATTGAAGATGACCTCAGCGACGTCCCCGGATTCCGCCGGACTGCTGACGGACGCAAAGACCCCAGGGACATAGCCGAGGCCAAGCGCCTTTTGGCCGAAGCCGGTTACGCCGATGGGATAGAACTGGAGCTAAACGGCTCCAACAACGCAACCTCGGTCAAGGTTTCGGAAGTAGCCATGGCACAGTTACGGGACGATCTGGGGATTGATTTCACTCTCCGCCCAGTGGATGGGGCCGCTTACCACGTTATGACGAGGGATGGCACTCACCACGCTACGATGGTGGGCGGCATTGGACTGCTAACCCGGGACCCGGCGGACATTCTGCTACAGGTCTATGTGGACGACATCGAAAAGAACCCAGACAACTGGAGTATGCCGCGGCTCAGTGAGTTGATGGCGTCCCAGGCCAGTGAGTTAAACCGGGACGCCCGGAGGGCCCAGTTTACGGAAATGGTAGAGATTCTTCGGGAGGGGGAAGGCCACTGGGTACCCAACACCTGGGTGGACCAAGGAGCTGCGATAGACTACCGGCTCCAGGGGTTCAACACGCCTGACTCCATCCAGCAACTCCACGGTTGGGACTACGTTTGGTGGGACCCCGACGCTGTCTGCCCCGATGAAAGAGGCTGCGTCGACAACTAGTTCCCGGTGGCCCTTTAAATTGAACGGATCCATGAGATAAAAAATTTGCCCGACGTTACGGCTGGTGAACGAAGGGTTCCTACCGGCACATACCAAAAACCGGCGGGTCCAAATTGGCCGGGCGCCTAGCGAGCATTGGCCGCCCGGCCTAATCTCGCCACCCACGCCGTGGCGAAAACAAGCCGGTCGACCTTTAAATTGAACCAATTGATGCGTTAAAATATTAGCCCGACGTTATGGCTGGTGAACGGCGGGTTTATTCCGACAGGTACCAAAAACCAGCGGGTCTAAATTGGCCGGGCACCAAGCGAGCATTGGTCGCCCGTGCTAATCTCGCCACCCACGCCGTGGCGAACATACGGAGGAAGGCTTGAGGGAATACGCTATCCGGCGGTTGGCACTCTTCATACCCACAATAATCCTGGCGACCATGCTGGTCTTCGCCCTATTCTGGATTGTGCCGGGCGACGCCGCCTATATGATCCTGACCGGCGGTGACGACGACGCGGGCAAGGTTTCCCTTGCGCAGCTGGAACAGCTCAAGGAGGAGTTGGGTCTCAACCGCCCAATCTACTCACAGTACGGTCACTGGCTCTGGGATATCATGCGCGGCGACTTAGGCACCTCCATCTGGTACAAAATCCCTGTTTGGGAAGAGTTGGAGAACAGGTTCTACGTCACCATTGAACTGTCGTTAATTGCCATCATCATGGCATTCGTCGTCGCGGTCCCCCTTGGGGTCATATCCGCGGTGAAGCAGGATACCTGGGGTGACTACTCCAGCAGGGTATTCGCGCTCATTGGTATTGCCACGCCTACCTTCTGGTTAGGCATCTTGATGGTCTACGGGCTGGCCTATACCTTCAACTGGCTGCCTCCGTTGGGGTATGCCAATCTATGGAACGAACCGTTCACCAACCTCCAACAACTATTCTTCCCGGCCGTGTGTTTGGCGTTCAACGACCTGGCCTTTACCTCTCGGGTTACCCGCTCCTCGATGCTCGAGGTGATGCGGGAGGACTACATGAGAACCGCCCGGGCCAAAGGCCTTAAGGAGATGGTGGTGATAGGCCGCCACGCCCTGAAGAACGCCTTGCTCCCCGTGGTGACCATTTCCGGTTATCAATTCGCCAGTATGCTGGGCGGGGTCATCATCGTGGAGTCCATTTTCGTCGTTCCGGGCATGGGCACTCTGCTGATTGACAGCATAACCCACCGGGACTTCGTGGTCCTACAGGCCGTCGTCCTGGTCATCGCTGCGGTGACGTTGGTCGTTAACCTGATTATAGACCTTCTCTACGGACTGCTCGACCCCAGAATCCGGTACCTCTAGAAACTCGGACGGAAACCCCGATTCTTCCCAAGCCGTCGTTTGCTTACCGTCGACTGTCGATGTAATAGTGGGTTTGTGAAACGCATTTCATACATTACCATGTCGTATAAGACTGTAATACGTCTGCTTTGGGTAGTGCGAAACCCGGCCAATGACTTTCCGGCCAGACTTCTAGTATTACAACGACGGTTTATCTGACAGGGCGATTTTCGCGACCGATTTAGACCTGAGCCGTACTGCCACGAGCGTACCGCGATTTCTCACTCGTGGCCGAATACGAAGGATCAGAACCATATTTGGCAATCCGTCGTTGTAATACTAGGGCCGCATCGGATAGGCCCGCATCGGAGAAAATAGAAAGGCCGGGGGTCCCGGCGGCAGGATCAAATAGCCGCCGGGACCCCCGGCCAAATTGCGTGGTGTGGATTCGCTCTAAGTATCTAGTGTGGTGTGGTGGTAGATGTCCTTAAATTCCAGGGGCTTTCGAATCAACCCTTGCTCCAGGGAGCCCTTGATCGCCCTGGAGACGGTTGTCCCCATGGCCTTCAGGCCGAAGGGATAGGGGTCTTCCCCGAAAACGGAAGCCTCTTCAGCGTAGGACTTGCTTGGGAAGTAGAAGTAGCCTTCCAAGTCCTTCCTCGCCCTCTCGTAGGCTACCTCCTTGGAGCGCTGGAAGGTGCGAAAGAGGTCCATCGCGACCCACGGATGATCTCTGAGTATACGGTTCTGCACGATGACGTGATGGTTGGAGTGGTAGGCGCCGGTCTTCTTAAAGAATTCGGAGATCACCGCCTTCCCGTTGTCGTCCGAGACGGGTTTGATATTAGGATTGCCGACTAATGGCGTTCCGCCGTAACGGTCCATAGCGACCGTTTCCCCCGGATGCAACGCCGAAGTGGATGTCATTATAGCGGCGTCAAGTTCTCCCCGGTCCAGCATGACGTCTAAGTACTGGTCTGACGTGGTCCAGTGATGCTCAATGCCCACAGGCTCCTGTCCCTCCAGGTGCAGGCCCAATGGTCCGCCGTGGCTGAACTCCTTGGTGCGGCCGTTGTACCAGACGTTGTCGCTGGCCTCTATACCGTAGAGATCTTTGAGCAGAATCCTCATCCACAGCGTGGCGGTCATGTCGTAGTCCGGGACTCCGATGCGCTTGCCCTTCAGGTCGGCGAAACTGTTGATGCCGGACTTTGTGTTTGCGTACATACCGGCCCAGAACTGGCCGCGGCTTGGAAACACCGGGATGGCCGACCAATCCCACTTCTTGGTCACCTCCCTCCGTTCCATGGCCAGCATGGTTTCGGAAATGGACATTTCAGAAGCGTCGAACTCGTCGTACTTGAGATTGCGGAAGAACAGCAACCCACCTTCAACGGTCACTACATTTAGGTTGAAGTGTTCCGGCTGAACCGTGCCATCGGCTATTGGCGCTATTCTTGGATTGGCCGAATATGCCATGGTTAATGTCAGTGCCATCAGTTTACCCCTTTAGCCTGAATCTATTTGTTTTCAGGTGCGGTTTTTGGACTGGTTTGGGTTAACGAGGAGCCCATCGCCAGGTGCGATTGGTTAAGTGTCCAGCGTTGTGGGATGGTAAACGTCTTCCAACCGCAACGGCTTGGTTAGCAGTCCTTGCTCCAAAGAGCCTTGGATTGCCCTCTCAACGTTCTTTCCCATTTTCAACAGCCCAATGGGATAGGGGTCTTCCCCAAGGGCCTGGGCTTGGTCTGCCTTGTCGTTCGCTGCAAAGTACAAGATTGTTGAATCGTTCTGGGAGCGGCCATTTAGCTGCTTGGCAGCCCTTTCGTAGGCCACTTCCTTAGACCTTTGGAACGCCTTGAACAACTCCATTGGCACCCAGGGGTTTTCCTCCACGATACGCCTTTGGATTATCACGTGGTGGTTGCAATGGTAGAAGCCGGTCTTGGCGTAGTAGTCGTAAATGACACCCTTTCCGTTGTCTGGCAGCAGCTTTTTAATATTGGGGTTGCCCTGGATTTGAGTGCCGCCGTGCCGGTCGATGACGTTGGGATCGCCCACGGTTACGGGGGCACCCGGCCTGATAGCGGTGGAGGCGTCGATTTCCCCGCGGTCAAGCATTATGTCCATAGCTTGGTCCACGGTTAACCAGTGGTGCTCCACGCCGACCGGGGGCTGGTTGTCGAGACCCAGAGCGCCGCCGTGGCTAAGCTCCTTGGTGCGTCCGTTGTACCAAATATTGTCGCTGGCATCTATGCCATCGAGGTCTTTAAGAGTGATGCGGAACCACAACGCCGCCGTCATATCGTAGTCCGGCGTGGCGATGCGCTTACCCTTGAAGTCGGCCAAAGAGTCGATGCCCGAGTTGGAGTTCACGTACAGGCTGCCCCACACATGCCCCCGGCTCAGGAACACCGGAATTTTTACCCAGTCCCAGATAGCCCGGTCGCCGCGGCGCTCGATAGCTAACAGAGATTCGGATATGGACATTTCAGAAACGTCAAACTCGTCGAAAGTCAGGTTCCTTTGGAATAGTCCGCCGCCGCCGTCATCGATGGGGGCAAAATCCAACTCGATGTTTTGCGGTTTGACGGTGCCGTCACGCAAAGGAAGGATGCGCGGGTTATCGGAGAACGCAATTTTCAGACGTAGAGCCATAACTCTCCCCTTAACAAACATTGATCCGATGGAGACGAGACGGACGGTACCAGGACATTGGGCCGGAATCTACCCACTGCGGTGGCGCCCGTTCTGGGTGCAGATGTGTCGCAAATTGAGACGGTTGCGGCCATCAAAGCAACCGCAACCGTCCTGACATCTCAGTCTATCCTTGGGGTTGGTGCCGGTCTATGGGCGATATACCGCCAGACACTTCCCGGAGTTGAAGATCATGGTCTCGATGTAGTCCAAGACCTGGGGCTTCTGGCCCATCTCGGCCATGGCGCCGGCCAGACAGACCCAGTTCAGGAATTCCTGTTGACCCGAGTCTTCAATTTCCTTCACCGAGATTTTGGTCCACTCTTCTTCCCGGTTCTCTTGGAGCTGCTTCGCCCGGATCCGGTCGGAATCGATGTCGGGCCAGAGGTAGTCGTTCTCCTCAACCAGGAACCCGTGGGACCAGCCGCCCGACGCGTACATGCACACCCGATAGGGGCTGTCTTTCAGGATCTGAGCGACCTTGCGGCCTACTTCGTAGCAGCGCTTGGGGGTGGGACCTGGCGGATCAGCGGCAGCGCCGTTGCCCAGAGGAGCGCCGCCGTGGTTCTGGATTACCTTGCTGCCGTAGCAGTTAACCTGGATCGGTATGATCGGGAAGTCAAAACCCTGACGGTCATAGTCAAGGAACATCTGGATGTTGACAAAGGCGTGGCCCAAGCCTTCCCAATGCAGCGGCTTGTAGGAGTAGGCCATGTCTACTCCTTCCTCAATCAGCCGGCTGGTCAGCCACTTGGCAACTTCCGGCTTGCCGCGCATCTTGATAGCATGGTCTTCCGGCTCTCCCCAAACATTGCCAACCGGCATGCTGCGCTTGAAGGGATAGCTCACGTATTCGTCATACGCCATGACGCAGAATGGGGGGATGATGTCCTCTTTGAAGTTCTCGTACTGGTCATCGCCGAACATGACGATGAAGTCGGGGTTGAAGGCCTCAATTTCGGCTTTCATGACGCGGAAGGACTTGAGAAGCCTGGCCCGGTGCTCTGCGTGGGCTGAGACTCCCTCGTCTTCACCAAACTCTACCCGAGCAGCCTCCGGCCAAGCGGAGATGGGCTTCTTCTCTTCCGGAAAGTCCTTTAGCCGGTTCATCGTCATTTGGAACGGCCAGAGATGTCCCTCATCGGGCTGAATCAGCAGCGGCCAGTGAGTTGAAGCCATTCCCAGTATCTCACCCATGGTTCGCCTCCTTAATTATCCAATGCTCAGAGGCCAGTTTGGCTTCTGCCAGGCCAGCCAGCATTATGGGATTTTTCCTCCTCGTTTCTACCATCGGGAAGGCAAATTGTCAACTGAAGCCTGCCAGCGAAGGCGACGTTTCGGCGGCAGTTTGTCCGTTTTTGGTTGCATGGCCCGCCGATTGGGCTTATTCTTAACCGGTAGAAGGTTACTAGTCTCAGAGTGGCACACTCAGAAGCGGCGGCGCCGCATTAGACCGAACATTGGACGATTCAGCCACTAGCCACCCTGGCAAATAGACCCACTGCTGCGGTCTAGAACACCCAACCAAAACGGAGGAGATTATGGCAACCAGAGCGTACCAATGCATTTCCGGCGACTCACACCTGGAAGTGGATTCCAAAAATTGGGTGCCGCGCATACCCGAGAAGTTCCGGGAACGTGCGCCTCGTCTGATCAGGACCGCTACCGGCGGCGACGCTTGGGTTATCGAAGGAACTGCGGCTCGGGAAGTGCCCTCCGACCTGTACGGCGGAAAGGGACGGGAAAACTGGGCTCCATTCGGGCAGACTTATGAAGGCACCGCCGGCACCGGTCCGGGGGAGCAGCGAATCAAAGAGCAAGACCGGGATGGCATCGACGCCGAGGTGATGTACCCCTGCCAGGTGGGCGGGCCTTGGCTTTGGCGCAACGTGCCCGACAACGAGCCGTACCTGGCTATCGTAAGAGCCTACAACAACTGGCTGGCCGAAGACTATTGCTCCGTAGCGCCCGGCCGGTTGATCGGCCTGGGGATAATTCCAATGTCAGGAGTGCAGGACGCCGTTGCCGAGTTGGAACACTGCAAGCGCCTGGGCCTGCCGGGGGTGTTGCTAAGCGCCTTCCCCGACAATAAAGGCTATCCTTCGCCCGCGGACGACCGGTTCTGGGCCGCTGCACTTGACCTGAACATGCCGGTGACCGTCCACATCGAGTTGAACCGGCAGGGTGAACGGTCGGGACCACTGTTGAAGTACCCCAACGAAACTCCAGAGAACATGAAAAAGCTGGGCTCGATTGGGTTGGCCGAGCAGGTTTCCCGGTTCCACCGGGTAGGTGGATTGAACGTGGTCCAGATGGTGTTGGACGGACTGTTCGATCGCTTCCCCAACCTGAAAATCTACTTCGCCGAGACCCACGCCGGTTGGCTGCCCTTCTTCATGTACATGGCCGACCTCCGGTACTCCCGCCACAATGAATGGGCGACCGAACTGGTTGGGTTCAAGCCCTTGAAGCAGCTTCCCAGTGAGTACATAAGGGAGCACATATATTGGGGCTTCCTGGACGACCCGATAGGCGTGGAAATGCGCCACCACATCGGGGTGGACCGGATGATCTGGGCCACCGATTTCCCTCATCAGGAGTCCGACTGGCCGGATTCCAACCTGGTGTTGGACCGGGTCTTTGCCGGCGTTCCAGAGGATGAGCGGCAAAAGATGGTAGTGGACAACGTGGTCAAATTCTTCAACCTGGCGTAAGCGTAGAAACCGCCCCGCCTGGTACAATCGGAGGAAACATGTCTAGATCCAGTGGCATTCACCATGTGAACGTGGCCATCAAAGACAACGAGGTTACCAAGGAATGGTACCAACGGGTGTTCGACGCGGAGTTAAAGGAACATCCCAGGCAGTTGGAGTTGTATCTTGGCAACTCGGAAATCCATTGTCACGTCACGCCGGAACCCTCATTCCAACCGGTTAGCCACTTCGCGGTTGAAATTCCCGATTGGGAGGGTATGATGACCCACCTGGCGGCAGTAGGAGTGGAATTCGATGGCGGCCGCGGCCCGCAGGTCCGCGACTATGACGGTCACCACTTCGCCTACGTCCGAGACCCAGACGGGAACCTCATCGAACTGATGAACCACCCAAACAAATACTGACGGCTCGCGCCGGATGAACCGGTTCCGTTGCCAGCAGGATTACCAGCTAAAGAAAGCAGCCGGGGCAATGATTGCCCCGGCTGCTTTTTTCTTGCCCCGCGGTTTCAAAGCCCCGGTCAGGGGACCAATATCACCTTGCCCATCGCGCCGCGTCCGGACAGATGAGCGTGGCCCTTGGCAGCCTCATCCAATGTCAGAACCTGGTCTACGATCATTTTAATCTTGCCGTCCCGCATGAGTTCCAGGACCTCGGCCATAGCCCCGGGATTATCCCAAGTGGGGAAGGTGGAAACCAGGCTGAACCCGGTAGCCCAACGTCCTTCCCGGAAGTCACTCATAGGCAGCAAGGCCGGGCTGTTGCTGGCGTTGCCGTAATTCACCAGGCTTCCGCCGGGAGCCAGGCACTTCATGCTTTTCTCGGTGACTTCGCCCCCGACCGCGTCCAGCGCCAACTTGACCCCGGCGCCGTTGGTCAGGCGCATGACTTCGGCTTGGAAATCGACGGCGGTGTAGTTGATGGTCTCATCGGCCCCAAGGTCCCGGCACAGTTGCAACTTGGCTTCGTTTGATGCGGTGGTGATGCTCTTGAAGCCCCATACCTTGCACATTTGAAGCAGGATAGAACCCACACCGGAGGCCCCCGCCTGGACCAGAACGGTATCCCCCGGATTAACCTTGACCAGGGATCGGAGCAGGTGGTAGGCAGTCAAGAAGATAATGGGGATGCCACCAGCCTGCGCCATGTCCATGCCATCGGGACAGACAAAGGCGTTGGTCACCTGGGCGATGGCGTACTCGGCGTTGCCGCCCAGCGACCTGGCGGTTATGTTTTGGCCTACCCGCAAGGCTGTAACGCCCGGGCCGACCTTCTCAATGGTGCCTGCCGCTTCCCGGCCCAGGGTAGTGGGCAACGTTGGGTCTCCGTTTCCCAACCTCCACTGGACATCGGCGTAGTTAATGCAACTGGAAGTCACTTTGAAAAGGACTTCGTCATCCTTAGGCTCTGGTATGGGAATGTCCTCAATATTAATAACATCCGGGCCGCCGTGGGCATGAATTCGAACAGCTTTCATAACGTCTCCTTTGTGTAGCGAAGCGTATTTTACGGCCCGACCGTTTGGGCGTCAACGCAAATGCTCCGGGTAGCGGGGCATTGAACTCGGAGCTCGTGATTCCCATGATGTGTCCGTCCGAAACCATTTGCCCTGCATTGGCCCACACAGTCGGTGGTTGGGCGTCGGTCGATCTGGACAGCGCGAAGCCCGGCCAGCGCGGCGCCGCCAACCACGCCTAATGCAAAGCCAGCCTACATAGACTGTTTTTGGTTGCGGCTAGGCACCCCCGATGGTAGACTGCAAACATTGAAATTGCCTGATTCGCGGCTCGGCGCGGCCGGGTTTTTGCCAAGCACCACGGTGTCATCTCTTTGATTGCAGCAAAGGTCTTTCTTGCGTCCATCCGGGCCAATCGCTCACGCCCGGTTCAACAAGAGCAGTAACGATAGGGTTCAACCCTTCGTTGGACTCACCAGTGACTGTACCCGATTCGGTTGACCGGATTTTCCCGCGGCTGTAAACTCCCCGAGTGAGACCCTATCCTCGTTAGGAGGCAGACAGGTTGGCAACCACAAAACCAGGCATCGATTACTCCTATCTAGTCCAGGAGGACAGGGTTCACGGCAGCATTTACACCAGCCAGGAAATCTTCGAAGAGGAGTTGGAGCGGATCTTCAAGAAGATGTGGGTCTACGTGGGCCACGCCAGCGAAATTCCGCAAACTGGCGACTACCGGGTCACCTGGATCGGCGATGAATCCGTCATCATGACCCGGGATGAAGACAACCAAATACATCTCCTGGCCAACCGTTGCCGGCACCGTGGCAGCGCCGTTTGCCAATACGAAGCGGGCAACGCCAGCTACTTCCGGTGCCCATATCACGGCTGGACCTACAGCAACGACGGGAGCCTCACCGGAGTGTCGTTTCCTTCGGGCTACGACGAACGCTTCCGAAAGGAAGAGTACGGCCTGAGCGAATTGCCTCGGATGGGAATCTACAGGGGCTTTATTTTTGGCAGCCTGAGTCCCACCGGAATTTCCCTGGACGAGCACCTGGGAGATCGGGTCAAGGATATGATCGACCTGTTCGTTGACTTGTCGCCGGAGGGTGAAATCGACGTGCGGGCCGGCGTCCACAAGAACGGGTACCATGCCAACTGGAAATTCGTTGGCATGGATGGCTACCACGGCAACTTTGTTCACCAGTCCATAAGCATTGACCGAGCGGCCCGAAAGGGTCAGCGGGCCAGCAGCCCCGAGCGGAGCCCCAACGTGACCCGTTCCTTAGGCAACGGTCACGTGATGCTGGACGGGCGACCGGCCAGAGCCAACCAGCCCAGCCGCAGACCCATAGATTGGCCAGAAGACTACGTCCGGACCCTGGAAGAGAAACATGGCAAGGAGCGAGCTGCGGAATTGATAGGGGCCCGCGGCGACCCCCACATGGGCGTGTTTCCCAACCTGCAGTTGATCGACGTTCACATACGAGTAACCCGACCGCTTGGCCCATCTGAAACCGAAGTGTTCATGTACCCGGCGATGCTGAAAGGCGCCCCACCTGAGGTGAACGCCCAGCGCCTCCGGCACCACGAGTGGTTCTACGGGCCGGCCGGCATGGGTAGCCCCGATGACAACGAGGTGTTCGAGCGCAACCAGATCGGCCTCAGCGCTCAAGTGGACCCTTGGGTCCTTTTGTCCAGGGGGCGTCACCGGGAGCAAATAGACACGGACGGCTCCCCCATCAGCAACTTCACCGACGAATTGACCCAACGGCACCAGATATTCCGCTGGCGTCAGGAAATGACGACCCCCTGATCGGGTCGGCCCGGCCTGTCGACCAACAGGTTTCAACGGGCCGTGCGTAACAGGCTTAACTGAATTTCTCGGAGGGCCTACCGAAAATAAGGAGGAAAGGATGGCAACGACAAAACCGGGCATCGATTATTCCCATCTAGTCCAGAAGGACAAGGTCCACGGCAGCGTCTTCACCAGCCAGGAAATCTACGAAGAGGAATTGGAACGGATTTTCAAACGGATGTGGGTCTACGTTGGCCACGCCAGCGAGATTCCGCAACCCGGCGACTACCGGGTCACTTGGATCGGCGATGAGTCCGTCATCATGACCAGGGACGAGGACGACCAAATCCACCTTCTGGCCAACCGGTGCCGCCACCGGGGTAGTGCCGTCTGCCAATACGAAGCCGGAAACGCCAGCTACTTCCGGTGTCCTTACCACGGCTGGACCTACAGCAACGACGGCAGCCTCACCGGCGTGTCGTTCCCTTCCGGGTACGACCAAAGCTTCCGGAAGGAAGAGTACGGCCTGAGCAAATTGCCCCGGATGGGGTCCTACCGCGGCTTCATCTTCGGGAGCCTGAGCCCCACCGGCGTTTCGTTGGACGAGCACTTGGGAGACCGAGTCAAGGAAATGATCGACCTCTTCGTCGACCTGTCGCCCGTGGGTGAAATTGAGGTGAGGGCCGGCGTGCACAAGAACGGCTACCACGCCAACTGGAAGTTCGTCGGCATGGATGGCTACCACGGCAACTTTGTCCACCAATCAATCTCCCTGGACCGGGCTGCCAGGCAAGGGCAGCGGCCGCCAACCCACCCGGACCGCAGCCTCAACCTCACCCGTTCGCTGGGCAACGGCCATGTAATGCTCGACAGCCGCAAAAGCCGCGGCGGCCGCCTGAGCAACCGCCGCGTGGCCGAGTGGCCGGAGGAGTACGTCCGCGAGTTGGAACGGGTGCGGGGCAAGGAGCGGGCTGCAGAGCTTATGCAGGCTCACGGTGACCCGCACATGGGTATCTACCCCAATCTGCAGTTGATCGACGTGCACATCCGGGTAACGCGGCCGATAGGTCCCGCCGAAACCGAGGTTTTCATGTACCCGGTTTTGCTCAAAGGAGTCCCGCCGGAAGTGAACGCCGCAAGGCTGCGCCACCACGAGTGGTTTTATGGACCGGCCGGCATGGGCAGCCCCGATGATAACGAGGTTTTCGAGCGCAACCAGGTGGGTCTGACCGCCAACGTTGACCCTTGGATCCTCCTCGCCAGGGGATTGCACCGGGAACAAACCGACACGGACGGGACCATTATCAGCAACCACACCGACGAGTTGACCCAGCGCCACCAGATATTCCGGTGGCGGGACGAGATGCTGCGGGTATAACCGCCGTTCGCCGGATGTCTTGGCCCGGGTCCGTTGCGTCCGGGCCAATTGTGGAAAGTGGGACCGTTTCGGGTCTCAAACTTGACCGGGGATTTGGAATATGGGTGTCGACGAAAAAAAGGTGGAACGCTTCATTTACACCGAGGCGCTCTACATGGACGAGAACCGCTACGACCAGTGGTTTGCCCTTTGGGCCGAGGACTTGCTGTACTGGGTGCCGGCCAATATCGACGACGCTGATCCCGCTACCCATGTCCAGATAATCTATGATGATCGACCCACGCTGGAAGACCGGATTGAGCGCTTGAAGGGCGGCGTGGCCCATGCCCAGGACCCCAAGTCCCGGATGCGCCGCCTGATTAGCAACGTTGAGGTGGAGGAGGAATCCAACGGTGATGTTCGGGTCGCCTCCAACTTCAACCTCACGGAAATTCGCCACGGCAAGCAGGATACCTTTGCCGGGCGTACTTTCCACCACCTTAGACCCGACGGTGACAGTTTCAAGATGGTATCCAAAAAGGTCTTGCTGGTGAACAACGACGAGGTCATCGACAATTTGACCTTCCTGATTTGATTCAGGACTTGGAGAGAGGTGCCGATTTGGAGTTGGAAAGCGAATTCGGTCACGTGCAAGTAGAGCTGGATAACTCAGCCAACGGCTCCAGATTGATGATCAGAGACCTGAAGACGGGGCAAACCATCTTCCTGGACCCGTTTGAGCTAGAAGGTCTCGCCTGGGCCCGGCATGGTGACCTGGCCCCGTTGTTAGACCCCGGTTTGTCGATCGCACGAGACAGCAGCCTGGACTCGTTGCAGGTGGACACTTACCTGCGGGAATACGATGTCACCGATGAAGGGCCCTGATTGAGTGCGGCGCCGCAACCCTGCCGCTAAAACCCGCGGAATTCTGGCACAAAGGAGTTTTTATGCCTGAGAAAGCACAAGCCGGGGTACTGGTCGGACCTCGCAAAGTAGAGATCCAGGAGTTCGACCTTCCAGAAACCAACGACGATGACGCTCTATTACGCATTGAGGCTTGCGGTATCTGCGGGTCTGATGTCCCGCCTTATCAAGGCGAGATTCACGGTGAAGTTGGCCCGCTTCCGGTGATCTTGGGTCACGAAATAACCGGAAGGGTACAGAATTTGGGCCGAAACGCCGCGGCCCGCTGGGGTGTGGAGGAAGGTGACCGCATTATTCTGGAAAGGTGGCTACCATGCGGCAGTTGTGAACTCTGCCGGAACGGGTATTACCGCATTTGCCGTCCCACTACCCCGGCCGGGGGCGCTCTGAACTACGGCGGCACCTCTATCAATCACCCACCCTACCTATGGGGAGGCTACGCCGACTACATGTACCTGGCATCGAACTCGGTGGTGTTCAAGGTTTCCAAGGACATTCCTGCCGAGTGGCTGCCCCTGTTTACCCCCATCGCCAACGGCATATCCTGGACCCAGCGCACCGGCGGAACAATCGTCGGTTCCACCACCGTGATCCAGGGCCCGGGACAGATGGGCCAAGGGTGCGTTATCGCTGCCAAGGAGGCCGGCGCCCGACAGATCATCGTCACTGGGCTAACCAACGATGCCAAACGCTTGGAACTAGCCATGGAGATGGGCGCAACCCACACCATCATGGTGGATGAAGAGGACGCCGTGGCCAAGGTCAACGACATCACCGAAGGCAAGATGGCCGACGTGGTGTTGGATGTGACTTCCGGCAGCACGGAGCCGATAAACATGGCTATGGAGTTGGCCGGGTTCAATGGGACAGTGGTCCTGGCCGCTGGACACGGCGGCCCGGTGCCGAATTTCAATGCCAGGAACATCAACCGCAAGATGCTCACGGTCAAAGGTGTTTCCGGTAGAGACCGGAACTCCATCCTGGTTGCCCTGCGGCTTATCGAGTCCGGCAAGTACGACCTGGATAAGCTCTGCACCCACGAATACCCCGTAGAGCAAACCGCAGAGGCGTTGGCTACCACCGCCCGAGAGGTAGACACCGGAGTAGAGCCTGTCCACGTCTGCGTCGTGCCCGGCCACCCTGCCGTGTAGCACACCAGTTCCACCCGGCCCCCGAGGGCCGCCAATAACCGAAAGAGGGCCCGGAGAAAAGCAATTCTCCGGGCCCTCTTCTTGGTCCCGCTTATAGACTCCGGGCGGCGGCTACAGTTGGTACCAGCCCATTATACTACGCCTCCGCGGGTCCACTGGCGCGAAATGGGCAACTCTGGAAACGCCCAGCCCCGGTTTACTGTGGCAAACATTAGGCCCGGTTGATCATCACAACCGGGCCTAACTATCAGTCAATGACTGCCGGTTACTACCCGTTGACTATTCGGGCCTCTCGGGATACTCGAACGCAGCCTGGCCCTGGCAGTGGGGTGCAGGCCTGATATCGTCGGGGTTCTTCTCATAATCGGGCGCCCCTCTCGGATATAGGCCGGCGCGGCTCCTACCCTGGGGGTCGCAGAAAGCAAATGGTGCAGTGGTCAGGACATCGGAGCCCTCAGTATCCAATACAATGATGCTCCAAGCCTGCTCGGCGCTGTAGCGCTCCATACGGCCAACCTGAAACTTGGTGGCAAAGTTGCCGCTTTCGTCGGGAACCGCCGGCGGGTCCAGCAGTGCAGAACTGGCGCCAAGATCAGTTAGTACGCCCAAAGAGTCCCCAAGGAGCAAGCTTATCTCCTCTCCGGGCTCAAAGCCTGAACCCAACAGGACCAGCGCGGTGCTGGAATGAAGTTCGGCAACGGCCGGGAAGACGGCAATGGCTGGCACCAAAGACCTATGTTCGTCCGAGCGAACTGTAGACACCCCGAATATCACGCCACTTACGACTATAATCAAGGCCAAAAGCCCCAGGACTGGTACCGATAAGCTATGCCTAGTTAGTGAAACCATGCCCGCAAATCTCCCTATTCCCAAGATTTCAACACGCTAATTCGACGCCAAGACCATTTGACGCTGACACATCGGCCAACGGTGTTTAACCGTTTTTCTGCGAGGAAACAGCGGTAATTCTACGCCTTGCAAGAAGTCTGAGTCAATTCGAAAATTCCGGAGCCGCATTCTAGAACCGCATCCATTCCAGCGCCACCCTCGAGGGCCATTCAATGACCATCAGGTTTTGGAACACGAGGTAGATAAGCGCCGCCATTATGACGCCGGGCAACAATCCCCAAGCTCGCTGTTGACCCCGTAGTTTCACCTGGGTGAGGCCGAATATAGTCGCGAACCCGACCGCGGCAAAGGGCATTCCAATCACAGCGATCGAGAAAATGAACCCCGTCAGCCACGCCAAAACCGTCGCCAGCTTCCTGACTGATTCCCAACTCGTCCCGGTCCGCATACCTAAGTCCATGATTGCCCCCTGCTGGCCGGAGGCGAACAACCGCCCACCGATCTGGAGAACCAGCAGCGGCACCAAGGCGAAACCAAGCCAAGTGGGAAGGAACCGGCCCTCGGAGTGCCTGAAGGTCTGGGCTTCCAAAAAGAACCAGGCCACCGCGACCAGTATGACCATGGAAAAAGCTGCATCCCACCGCCAGATAAACCTCAATACCGGCCAACGGAGCCTCGACAGAATCGGGCCCCCGCCTGTGTTGAGCGCTCCAGACGAAAGGAGTCCCCGTCTCGAGACCCCGAACGCTATCCCGATTTCTTGGTCCATCGAAGGCGCCGCCTCCGGGGAGTCTGCCAGTTCCGCTTTGCCGAGGGCCCTAGTCAAGTAGGTCACCGATATCACCGCCGCAACCACCAGGGCCACCGTCAAGGGTCTCGACACGAAACCCCAACCCCAAAGTTGCACTGAAGGCCAAAGATTCTGCTCGATTATCGGGCCAAGAATAAAACCCAACAGCAAGGGCGGTCTGGGCCAACCCAACCATTTCATCGACATGCCCAGGGCGAACATTGCACAGACGGTGATGATGTCTCCCCAGTGGAAGGTGTTCAGAAACGCCGCGACAAAGGTCACCGGCAACAGCACCGCGGCAAGCAGCGGGAATGGAATCAGGGTCAGCTTGGCCAGCTGGCCGGTCGCAACCATCCCCAAGAGGGTCACGAACAAGTTGCCTAATGCCAAGGTTACGATTATGGACACGGTAATATCCAGGTCCCGGCCTAACATCGTCAGACCGGGGTGTACGCCATAGATGGTCATGGCCACCAGGACCAAGCCCCATTGGAGTCCACCCGGAACCCCGAACGCCAGGGTTGGGATGGCCTGTCCGCCCTCCTTGGAATTCTGGGCGGACTCGGCGAAAAGCACGCCGTCGAGGTTTCCCTTGCCAAACGTGGACTTGTCCTTGGCGAAAGCAATGCCAAAGGCATACGCCAACCAGTCTATGACCGCCGCCCCAATTCCCGGCACCGCTCCCAAAAAGACTCCGAAAATGCTTTGCCGGATGGTCATGCGCCACCGCGTCAGGCCGTACTTGACGCCCCGGAACACTTCCCGGTTGGATATGCTGCCGGAGATGCCAACCGGCTGGCCCCGCATGGTCAGGTCCACCAACTCCGGCAGAGCGAACAGGCCGATAGTAGCCGGAACCAAGGGAAGGCCGTCAAACAGGTACAGGAGGCCCATGTCAAACCTAGGCAGGCCGGAAATATATGAAGTTCCGATGGTGCCCAGGAGAATGCCCAGCAGACCGGCAATCAAGCCCTTCAACATGGCCCCGCGGCTCAGCGCAGAGACCATCAACACTCCGAAAAGCCCCAGCGCAGCCACTTCTGGAAAAGATATCTGGTTGAGGATAGGACGGATGAATGGAAGCGCGATGAGTAGGGCAATCGCCCCAACCACGCCCCCAATAGCGGAAACGGCGTAAACCGCCCCCAGGGTATAGGCACCCTGACCCCGCATCGCCAGTTGGTGGCCTTCAAGGAAAGTTACCTGGGTTGCGCCGGAGGGGTATCCCAAAAGGACTGCGGGCACCGAATCGAGTGTGTTGGCCAATCCATTCATCGCGGCCAGGAATGTCAGGCCGATGAGAGGATCACTGACTTCGAACACCAGGAATGGCAAAGCCAGCACCATGATCGTAGTGGCCCCGACGCCCGGAACGAGGCCCACGGCGCCGACCAGGAAAACGGCAATAAGGAGAGTGGCCCAATAGACCGGGTTCCCCAGGAACCCGAGCACGTTCAGGAAATCTATCACTCCGAATAGACCTGCCTAGCAGTTCGATTGCTTGCACGCATGTCTATTGGCCCGGTCCACGACCGGCGACAGTTACTAGGAATCGGCGAAGTCAAGCGGTCAATCAGCCACTACGGCGACGGGAGCAAGCAGCCCTGCGAAATGCTATGTTCCGCTGAAATTAGCTTGGCCAATGGTGTGCAATTACCAATCAAGGCGAGTGTTCAGGGCGCACATTGTAGGCTGGTCGCTAAACATTAAACCACTCGAGGACGAATCTGCTAGGCCACTCGATAACCATAAGATTACCGAAGACCCCGAAAATTATGATGGCGATCACGGCCGCCGGTATCAGACTAAATATCCGGGTCCACCCGGCCCCTCCCACATGAAGAACACCGAAAGCTAGGGCGAAGGCGACGGCGACGTAGCGCATCTCTATTATTCCGGACAAGATGACCAAGCCGGCCAACCACGCCAAAACATAACCCAGCCTCTTCAGCGCCTGGAAATCGGTGCCCGTACGCATCCCCAAGTCCATAATGTCCGCCGACCTTTCCTGGGTCAACAAGCCGGCCAGGAACTGCCAAGCCAATAGGGCCAACAGCACACTACTTACCAACGTGGGCAAGAATTGGCCCTCGGGATCCCGAAGCTGGCTTGACTCCCAGGCGAACCACCCCACAATCACGAGCAACACCAACGTGAAGATGGTTTCCCATCGCCAGCCAAACCTCAATCTTGGCAGGCTAAACCCGCCGAACAGGCCTGCGGCCGTGGTCCTGAAAGATTCCTGGACTCCCGGCGACCCGCCTGGACTAGTGATTACGCCTTCGGTAGACTCTAAACTTCCGGCGGTAGACGATCCCGCAGCCTCGGCGACGGGCGGCGAGCCTGCCACTTCCGGTACGACTCCTCCGGTAACCATTTCCGCCGTGGCCCCGGCTCTTCCTATGGATCGGGTCAGGTAGAACACCGAGGCGACTGCGGCAAGGACCAAAGCAATGGTCAAGGGGCGACCAACGAATCCCCAGCCCCACAACTGCCAGGACGGCCAAAGGTTTTGTTCAATGATGGGACCCAAAATAAACCCCAGGATCACCGGCGGACGGGGCCAGCCGAGCCATTTCATAGTCAATCCCAGGGCACACATGGCGGACAAAACAATGATGTCTCCCCATGATTGCGTGGTAAGGAACGCGGCCATAAACACCAGAGGCAGAAGGACCGCCGCCAACAAGGGGTAAGGGATCAATGTTAGCTTTGCCAGTTGGCCGGTGGCTACGAGGCCAATCATCGTCACCATGAGGTTGCCCAAGGCCAGCGTCATAATGATGGCCATGGTAATGTCCAGGTCCCGTTCCAGCATCGTGAGCCCAGGATGGACCCCATAAATGGTCATAGCAACCAGAATTATTGCCCAAGACAGACCACCGGGGATACCGAAGGCCAAGGTTGGAATGGCCTGGCCACCTTCCTTGGAATTCTGGGCCGACTCAGCGAACAGTACGCCATCGAGGTTGCCTCTACCGAAAGTTGACTTGTCCTTGGTGAACGCAATACCAAAAGCGTAGGCCAACCAATCAACTACAGTGCTGCCTATACCAGGCACAGCCCCCAAGAATACGCCGAAAATACTCTGCCTGACGGTCATTCGCCACCGGCTCAACCCATACCTGGCTCCCCGGAACACTTCCCTGTTGGAAATGCTGCCGGGTACACCCACCGGAGTGGCCCGCATGGTCAGGTCTATCAACTCGGGTAAAGCGAACAGACCGATAATGGTTGGTATTAACGGCGGCCCATCGAAAAGGTAGAGTGCCCCCATATCGAACCGGGGAAGCCCCGAAATATAAGACGTCCCGATGGAGCCTATCAGGATTCCAAGGAAGCCGCCGATCAACCCTTTGAGCATAGCCCCCCGGCTGAGGGCAGACACCATCAGTACACCGAACAGGGCCATAGCGGCGATCTCAGGAAAGGAAATCCTGGTGAGGACCGGCCTTATGAAGGGCATGGCGATCAACAAGCAAACGGCGCCTACGATCCCGCCCACTGCCGACACGGCATAAACCGCCCCCAGGGTGTGGGCGGCCCGACCTTGCATGGCCAGCTGGTGCCCTTCCAAGAATGTGACCTGGGTTGACGCGGAGGGATAGCCCAGCAGGATTGCCGGTACGGAATCCAGGGTGTTGGCGACACCACCGACGGCCGCCAGGAACGTGAGGGCAATTAGGGGTTCATGGATGTTAAACAACAGGAAAGGAAGGGCCACGGCAGCGACAGTGGTGATGCCTACGCCTGGGATGAGGCCGATGGTGCCCACCAGGAAAACGCCGGCGCAGAGAGCAACCCAGTACTGCCACTGCGTAAGGACGCTAAGGGCGCTTATGTAGTCACCCATCCTTGCCCCTCCGCTAAAGCGTTCGACAGAATCCCCAAAACCGGCGTAGCCAACTGGATCCAGTCATTCGCCTACGGCGGTTCCAGACTGAATCACCGCTGTGGCATTAGAACCTTTGGCCGGAAAGCAATTGGGGCCCTTCCTGCACGAGATTGGGCCCCAACTAGGTAACCTTTATTCATGAGCGGCCTTCCAGTCCCAACTCCGGCCGCTACACCCTAGCCGCTTAGGGTCCACCGGTTGAAGTTAGCTAAAACCCCGGCGACTGTTCGATTGCGTAGACCGGGCCGGGGTTAAGAGCGGGACCTAATTCAACCAGCCAAGCGCAGAACGGCGTATGCTCGGTAATTGCTTCGATTATCATTCCGGCAACCTAACAGGACAGTCGGGGAGGAACTGCTGGAACGACGCAACTATGGGGTCCAAGTTGCCAAAGATGTCAGTGAGGTATTCTTCCTCCAGGTAATCGCCGTGGTTTAAGGTGAGTACGTCACCAACTATCCTACTGAAATCGTCCTGGAATTGCTGAGAATTCAACATTTCCCAAGCCGCTTCACGCAGAGCCGCAGTGATATGGTCCGGTGTGCCCGGGGGCACCCACCAACTTCTCCACATGGGACCGTCGTCGGCGGAGATACCTTTCCACACAGCTTGCTGTTCCGGGGTGGCATGCTTTTCCAGCACTTCTACCAGGTTGGGCACCTCTTCAGGGATACCATCCAACTCGCCGTTCGGGTTGAACACCTTGGACGGGTCGACTTGCACCATCCATGGGCGGATGTAACCATCTTTCAACCAACCCGGCCGGATTTTCGGCCAGTCGTACCAACCGGTGTGCCCCATAACGCTGTTTACGTCTTTGCGGTCCAGCGCCTGGGTGCTTTGGATGTGCCCGCTGGGAACACCAACTTTGATGTCAACCGGTAAGTCCAGCGCCTCCTTGGTAAACCGGTGCTTAAGCGTGGTGGTGTTGCATTCCCTGGTGGAGTTGACAGTTAACATGGAGGCGTTCGGGTCGCTGCCCTTGCCAACCGCATCCCAGATGGTCGGGTAGGGGATTTCATCTAGGACGTACCAAACTCCCAGCGCCATCTGCCAGCCGGCCACCGGCCGCATGCCGATGCCCGGCCGGAGATCGAACTCCGCGCCTGGGGTAATAATGGACGCCGGCACATTCACCCCAGTGAACACGCCCATATGGAATCCATCAGGTTTGGACCGGAAAACGAAGTTGCCGCCGATCATCCCGCCGGCGCCGTGCTTGCTGACGACGATAACCCGCGGGTTGCCCGGGACGAAGTCACCAAAGTTCCGCGCGATAACTCGAGCGTTAAGATCGGCTCCGCCGCCGGGAGGATGGTTCGCGTAAACGCGAATCGTCTTGTCCTTGAAATAGCCTTCTGCGTCGAACTCCGGCGCCGGGGTATTTGCCGGTCTCGCTGGGACCGCGGTCGGCGCCATTGCGGCTTCTGTGGGGGCCATCGCAGCTTCCGTCGGTTCCATGGCTGCGGCTCCCGTGGGTTCCATGGCTGCGGCTTCTGTGGGAGCGGCCGCCTGCGTTGGCAGCGCTCGTTGGGGATCGTCGGAGCCGCCACAGGCGGCAGCGCCTACCGCCAGCAAGGCCATAATCATGAGAATAGGGAATAGGCGAATTCTATCCATTGCCCGAAACCTCCTGACTCCTTTATATTGTTCCATCCTGGTACGCTATAGAGGCAGGTAGGCGAACCAGCCAATCCCCGACTCGGAACGTCGCTGTTGGGTCCGGGCGCACTCCCGGCTAACGCTGCTTTCAACCGGAATTTCGTTCAACCGTGACTCCAGACCAGCCGGTTGAGGGATGCTGGGCCCTAGGGGCGCCGGAGCTGCGGCGCTTTGATGCCAGACACTTTAGGCCATTCTAGCCTATGTCTATGGTTGCGATATTCTAGTCAGCGGCTTCCAGCTTTGTCAATAGCGATCACGGGTAGCGCGGACCGGACAAAACGAGGCTAAAGCCAAGGTTTCAGTGGGTACCGCAAAGGCGCCGGGACAGCCGCATAATCCACCCGTTGATGTTGACGCGGGACAGTGGTTCCGCGCTGGCCGCTGGGGTCCTGTGCTGGGTAACAGCTCACTGCTCCAACTGCCGGGCCGCGTTCAGACCGCTCAAAGCCTTCTCAAAGTGGTCCGAGTTCAACCGGCACTCGCCTTCGAAACCTGCTTCGGTGAGGGCTTCAAATTTTGCCTGCTGGCAAACGAATGCAATATCCGCGCCGGACAACCCCCCTGTGAGGGGCGCCAAGCGGTCCAACAGCCGTTCCACGGTCAAGCCGTCCACCAGGGGAGTGGCGCCAAGGTGAATGCGAATGATGGCGCGCCGCTCATCTTCCGGGGGCAGACCCACGTACAGATGGACCCCAAAACGTCCGGGGCGCAAAACCGATGGGTCAATCAGCGCCACATTGTTGGTTGCGCCGACAACCATCACCTGGCTGCGTTCTTCCATGCCGTCCAACTCTGACAGGAGTTGGTTCACCACCCGCTGGGGCGCCCGGGTTCCCTCGAATTCCCCACCGGACCGTAGGGCCGCTATGGCGTCCAGTTGATCGAAGAACACAATCGCCGGGGCGGCCCGCCGGGCCACGTTGAATATGTCCCGCACCGTTTCTTCCGATTCACCCAGCCACTGGGATAGTAGTTCCGGCCCCTGCACCGAGATAAAGTTGATCCCGCACTCCCGGGCAATGGCCTTCGCCAGCAGCGTCTTGCCCGTTCCAGGAGGCCCGTAAAGTAGGATCCCAGCGCTGGTTGACAGGCCCAGCCTGGCGAAAGCGTCTGGGTGTTGCAGGGGTTTCTCAATTAGGTCCCGGAGCCGCTGCTTGGTTGAGTCCAACCCCCCAATATCATCCCAACTGACTGTGGGAAAGGAAATCAACGACTCACGCAGCGACGCCGGCCGGACTTTTTCCAGGGCCCCCGAGAAATCGTCCCTGGTGACCACCAAATCCTCGGAAGCCGGATATGAGGCCAACGACGGGTTTTCGATAAAACGTTGGGACGCCCGCCGCAGGGAGTTCAGCCCCGCTTCCCGCGCCAGTTCCATTAAGTCCGCCCCTACGTACCCGTAAGCCTGCCGGGCAACTGCGGGCAGGCCGTCCAGGGCGTCTCCGGACAGGGGCATTTCCCTGGTATGCACGCGCAAAATCTCTTCCCGCGCCTGGGGTGTGGGTGAAGGGAAATTTACTTCACGGTCGAAACGCCCGGCACGCCTCAACGCCGGGTCGATGGCGTCGACCCGGTTTGTCGTGCCGATTACCATGACCGACTCGGTGCGTTTCAAGCCGTCCATCAACGTGAGAAGTTGCGCCACAGCACGAGCGTCGGAGAAGGTGCCGGTGGTGCCGCGCCGCGGTGCGATCGCGTCCAGTTCGTCCACGAATATTATGGAAGGCGGGTTGAGGATTGCCTCGTTGAACATTTTCCGCAGATTTTCCTCGGCCTGGCCGCTGTACATCCCCATGATTTCCGGCCCGTTGACGTACTGAAACTGGGCGTTGACCTCGTTGGCGATGCTTCGGGCGAGCAGCGTCTTCCCCGTTCCCGGAGCGCCGTGGAATATGACCCCCCGGGGAGGAAAAAGTCCCAATTGACGGTAAACCTGGGGGAAAAGGAGTGGCAACTCCACGAACTCACGAATTTCCCGAATCTGCTCGCCAAGCCCGCCCACGTCCTCGTAGGTGGTGTCCAGCACGGTTTCGGCCCGGGCGGCCCGGTGGGCATGACTGCCGTCGTCTTCATGGTCGTGATCGTGGTTGCTGTCCAGGTGCAGAAAGAGGACCGTGTCGTCGGTGCAGAGGCCTTCGCCCTCGGTAACGTGGTGGACCTCGTAGGTTATCCCGGACAGGGCGCCCGGTTGCTTAACGTACAGCAGAGTCCCTTCACATAAAGGGGTTTGGTCTTGGCACAGTAGGGTTTTGAGTTGGGC
Source organism: Dehalococcoidia bacterium (assembly GCA_965226825.1). Classification (GTDB taxonomy): domain Bacteria; phylum Chloroflexota; class Dehalococcoidia; order Lucifugimonadales; family UBA3495; genus Io17-Chloro-G2. The sequence goes on along the minus strand of CBDDED010000003.1, from coordinate 99,759 downwards.
GTTGAGGCTGGCGGTGTCCAGCATCGTAATGTCCATCCCCGGAACCAGGATGACCCGGGTTGCCGGCGGCAGGTCCGCCCGCTCGATGGATACTTCCTCATGGGGGTACACTTTCAGGCTCTGGCGGGTCAGCCGGTCGATGCGTATGGTGCCGGCTAGTCCTTCGGGATGATGTCCAGCAACCCGGGTCAGCGCACTACGGGACCGCCCGGTGGAGATGCGAAGCACGTCCCCCAAGCCAACGCCGGCCTGCTGCATGAGTTCCGGATTGAGGTACGAGGCCAGCATGGACTCGTCGCGGTAATCGCTGGGCCTGGGGTCTATTAAAGCGGATGGAGCCAAAGCCGTCTTCTCCTCCACTGGTATCGAGTTGCCGATGCGGTTGACTGGTCAGGCGCGTCTGGGATGGAAGCCTACGCCGCTACATGGAGCCGTGGTCACCTTGCTTTGGGCCCGCCGCGTTGGTTCTGGAGTAGGTTGCGGTACGTCTTAAGGGGCACGGGTTACCGTGCCCCCTAGTTCCTGGCTTGTTGTCGGCGGAAATTGACCGCCGCCCGGTACGGCCGGCGTTAATGCTATCCGGGATGCTGGGCTTGCCATTCAGGACACGGTTCCAGGTCCACTGTCTGGTATCCAAGCCACTCGAAGGCGGTGTTGCTGCCCGAAAGGAACTTGGCCGGTTTGTTGGGATCGCTGTTGAAGTGCTGGAAGGCCATGTTAGTCGGGATCCACATGAAGTCTCCCGCCTTCCATTCCCAACGGGTGGGTTCCAAGGCCACCCTGGCATAGAACTGGTCGTCGATCTCCACTGCCACGTCCCAGTGTAGGGAATACCCGCTGCCCTCGGTGAAGTAGATACACTCGTCGGCCATTTGCCAGCGCTTCCCGGTGTGGCTCCCTATCGGAATTTCGTGCAGGTGCGCCGTGGTCGCCTTCAGGCGAATCGGGACTCCGGTACCGGCGATCTTTCGGGAATAGCTGTGGGGCGTCCATTCCCAGGGAGTATCTCCGGATTTTAGCACCTTTTTCTTGCCTTCTATGTCTTCGGGGCGGCGAGCCACAGTCCATTCTACTCGTTCGCCCCGCTGCTCAACATCCGGAGGCACGTAGCCAATTTCGCCCTGCTGATTCATTCCAAGGAACAACCACATGGGCTTAGCTTTCATCACTATGGCCAACGTCCAGTCGTTGGTTGGATTGCAGTGCCAGTGAACCGAATCGTTGTGCACAGCAACGGCGTCGCCTGCCTCCCAGGGGTGCTCCTCACCGTCGTGTTCCTCCCACCCGTTTCCCTCCAGGATGTAGAACATGGCCTCGTTCTGATGGCCGTGGCCCTGGTTCCTGGTCCCGGGTTCTCCGGCGGAGAGGTTGATATGCAGGCTTTGACTCCGAAAAGGTTCGTCGTCCGGCAGGAGCAGGTTATGGTCGCCCTCTCCAAAAATGCGCCGGGGGTCCGTGGAATCGTAGTTGAACTTAGGGCTGAATACGCGGGGAACTTCAGCCAAGAGTTGGTTCCGCTGGTCGTTAAGGTTGTACTCCAGGCTTTGCACCGCATGGACAAAAGTCCGCGCTTTGTCATAGGTGGCGGGACGCCGGTCACCCCGGATTCTGATCTGGTCCCGTTCGGACCTGAGTTGTTGCCGTTGCTGGGTCATGTCGGACCTCCTGCAATAGGTTCTAGGCTAATCTCAGCGTTTTAATGCTCGTCTGTCCCCGAGTAGGCCCACTCGTAATCCATGTCCTGGTAAGCGTCTTCCGGCATAATGCTTTTCAGACCCCTGTCGGCCAAATCGCCCTCGAACTTTTCCCGGATGAAGCTCTCTTCCTGCGGATATTCGATCTGGTCTCTGGCTCGGTCCTCCACCTTCTCTGCATGACCCCGGAACTGGGGCATAGGGTGTAAGGCCAGGTATCGAGCGGGCGCTTCTCCCAGGTTGAAGTGCTGGTGGAACCATTTCTCGGGAGGCGTAAATACGCTGGCCTCTTGCCAGGGAATTATCACCTTCTCGCGGCCCTCTTCCCAGATAATGGAGTAACCCTCTCCACCAGGTATGACGATGACCCGCCCAGGGCCGTGACGGTGGGCCTTCTTGTAGGTCTTGGACGGGAACACTGACATGTGCGCGGTCAACTCCGAGACCGGAAAACGGATCTGCACGCTGTGGCCGCCTGCCCCCCGGTATTTTAGAGCGTCGAGTTTGTCCCAAGCCTGCATGTCCGGGAAGAAGTTGCCCTGCCAGTAGTTCCGTTCCACGCCGTAGTTGTCCGGCGACATTACCGCCTTGGCCTCGGAGTAGAACTCATCGCCGCCGGCGGCCAACGAATCCGGGCCATCAAAGGGATTGTTGAAGAAGAACTCAGGGTTGGGGACGGCCGACATCGCCACCGGCAGGTAGTTGTAATTCAACAACCGCGCGGGCTGGTCCGACCGCATGTTGGTGAACTGGTGGGTATGACCGCCTGGGATCAGGAACAGGCTATGGTCCTGCCATTCGAAGGTCCGCTTGCTGCCGCCGCCCTCGTGTTCGATGGTAGCAAGGCCCCGGCCGGACACCACATAGACCATTTCGTCCAGAGCGAATTTCATCGGGGGCAGGGTAGCTCCCGGAGGAATCTCGGTCACCCGGGCTTCACTGACGCCCTCCTGCCCGTGAAACTGCAAAAACGCCGCCTTGCTCTGGCGTTCTTCCCACCATTCCAATTCCACCGTGCGCAGGTCTGCGATGAAGTGGCCTCTGTGGATTGGCACGCCGATTGACTCCATCCACCTGATATAGGAGTAATCCGGGATTATCCGGTCTTGGGTTGCGCTTGAACTCTGCACCATAAAGACACCACCTTTACATTCGGGAATCTTAACGGGAATCCAATAAAAGTCGGCGTAAGGGCCCATGAAAACAACAATTCGCCGACAATCCACGAGCGGTTTTCTATACCCGCCCCGGTTGATACCAAACCTAATCGCACAACAACCGGTTGTCAACTCAAGCACACTCATATTCAACGTAATGTTAATCGTAACTATGGTGACATAAATTTACATATTCCGATCTCTTGAGACACGTAAACCATCGTTACAACAAATCATGATTGCTATAAACGTCGCATATATCGTGAATCCGTACTGGAAACTCAAGCGTATTGACAGGTAATGGGTGATAGTATAGATTCCCAACCTGAATACTGGTGTGATTGCCACGGCCTACGAGGCGGAGTTGTAGCTGGCCCGACTTCCAACGAGTTCTACCTCACAGCCGCGGTTCTCCGTCTGAAAACTGTCCTGAGGTCCTCAAAACTACCCTGTTGTCCTTGCTGACACGATCCACTCCAAACTAACACCCAGGAGGCTCGACATGTCGAATCCCAAACGGTTTTTGTCTCGTTGGTGGTTGCTATTAGCGCTGCTATCTCTTGCGATTGTGGCGGTAGGCTGCGGAGGCACCACCACGGCCCCGGTCGAGCCGGCGGCAACCGACGTGCCGGCCTCCACCGAATCAATGTCCCCCACGGAAGCCGCTGTGGCAAAGGACGACGCCTCTACCTCACAGGAAGCTGTGACTGCCGCCACCCCAGTTCCTATGGAAAAGCCCGTCGAGGCCGTGGTGCATCCCGGCAAACTCATTTTGCTAACGGGGACTTTCGGCAACGAGCGCTTCGTGCGGGCTATCGGGTCAGGGGGCAATGCCCACATCGGCCGGATTATGGGCGGATACCTGAGCGGGACGAACAACAAGAACGAGCTGCTGCCCGGTATCGCCACGGCATGGCGGGTTTCCCCCGACGGCCGTACCTTGACTTACACCATAAGAGAGGGTGTCAAGTTCCAAGACGGCTCCGACTTGACAGCCGAGGACGTGCGGTGGACGCTGGCACATACCATGAGCCCGGAAGCCATAGAGGCGGGCGTCCCTCTACGCGGAGCCCCTAGAAGATTGTCCGCCGCCATGGAGAGCGTGGTGCTGAGCGCTCCCAACGAAGTTAGTCTGACCGGCATAGAACCGTTGCCCTCGCTCATAGAGGATTTTTCTGAAGCGAGTACGGGCTGGTACCACATAGTCCCCAAGCGGGACAAATTATGGGACGAGGAAGCGGCGGCGGCATTCGACAGGGACCCCGTTTCAGCGGGAAAACTGAGGATGTTCAAGCACACCCCTGCCTACTCGCTGGAGTTCGAGCGATTTGACGATTACTACTACCAGCCCGCCTACGGCCTCCCCGAAGACCAGAGGGTGAAGTTTCAATACTTGGACATGTTCCTGGTGCCCGAAGAGGCGACCAGGGTTGCAGCCCTGGAGGCCGGGGATGCCGATATTATTCCGGTTAGCCTGGCCAGCAGGAAACGGGTTGAGGGCGCAGGCGGACGTTTCGTGTTCTCCAAGTCTGGCGCTGTAATTGTTGGGTGGTTCTTTGGGTGTGACCGTCCCGGATCGAATTACCCATGCAGGGACAAGCGGGTACGCCAGGCCTTGGACTATACCACACCAAAGCAATTGCTCCGGGATACCCTTTGGGGCCCCGACGTGTTCGAAATAAGTGGTTGGTACGATAACCAACCGGGCACCTGGGCCTACTTCCCCGAGCTTCACCCGCGCTCCTTCGACGCGGACAAAGCCAGGTCACTGTTAGCGGAAGCAGGGTATCCTAATGGGGAAGGATTCGAGAAACTGGTTATCCACACTCGTCCCGCCGCAGTGGCGCCCTTGCTAATAGAGTCGGCCCAGCTCGTCGCCGACACCTGGCGAAGGGAGTTGAACATACCCGTAGAGGTTCTAGTGGGAGAGCACGCCGCCATTGCCCAGAAGCGCGTCAATCTTGAATTGGATGGCCAAATGTGGTGGCGTGAATCTGGAGTCCCATTGGACCCAACCGATACGCTGGCTGCCCGGTGGGGTGATCCGGAGAGTTCATGGCGCGCTACCGATGACCCGGAACTTCAGGCAAGAGTGCGAAAGCTGACTTCGATAGTGGATAGGGACGAGCGGATGGCAGCCTTCAGACCGCTGCTCCTAGACCTGCAAGAGGAGACACACTATATCCTTCCTGGATATGTAAACGTGCCCTTTGGGGTGGGAAAGCGTGTCTTGACGTGGGAGCCGTATTCTCTGAAGCGGCACTTCTCGGCCCTTCATACAATAACCTTGGCCCCTTAAAGTAGCTGAGCCTAGGCTAAACCTAGAGCTGTCCGGCAGCCCCCAAGTGCTACCGGACAGTTGGACTTATCGGATAGGGAAGTAAGCCCTGGTGCTCTCGAGCCGAATTTGGGCCGCGCCAAGGAACGGGTGAAAAGGTGCAGCGGTACATTATCAGACGGGTTTTCCAGGCCATATTCACCCTGCTAGCCCTTAGCCTGGCAGTGTTTCTGGCCGTGCACTCCACCGGAGACCCGGCCCTTTACTTGATCGGCGTTGAAGGGGAAGGGGAGAAGGAACATTACGAGGCCCTGAAGAAGGAAATGGGCTTGGACAAGCCCATCATGGTCCAATACGGGCATTTCCTGAGCAGGGTCATCAGGGCCGATTTTGGGAAATCGACCATCAACCAGAAGCCGGCCCGGGAGTCCCTCTTCGAGCGCTTCCCGGCAACCGTCCAACTGGCCGCGGCCGCTTTTGCCCTGGAAGTGATAGTAGGGGTCGCCCTTGGCATCCTTTCCGCGGTGAAGCGGGATAGCCTGATAGACCTTTTTGGCAAGTTCTTCGCCGTAATAGGTATTGCCACCCCAAACTTCTGGGTGGCCATAATGTTAATCCTGCTGTTCGGGGCAATATTGGGGTGGCTTCCCACCTTCGGACGGGGCGGCCCAGAGCATCTTATCCTACCCGCCTTCGTGCTGGGTACGGCCGGGATGGCGGGTATGACCCGCTTGGTGCGCTCCAGCATGCTGGATGTCCTGGACAGCGAATACGTTAAGTTCGCCCGGGTCAAGGGGCTGCCCGAGCGGCTGGTCATCTACAAACACGCCCTGAAAAACGCCGCAATCCCAGCCTTAACCTTTGGCGGGTTAAGCCTGGCGGGGTTGTTGAACGGCTCGGTCGTAATTGAGGTGGTGTTCGCCTGGCCAGGCATCGGACGCCTGCTGCTTGAGGGCATCCAACGGAGGGACTTCCCGGTGGTCGAAGCGGCGGTTTTGGCGGCCGGGACCCTCTACATTGTGAGCGCTCTGGTCGTGGACATTCTTTATGTCTACATCAACCCTAGGATCCGGTACGGGTAGAGAGGAGCAACCATGGCAACAGTCGCGACTGTGGCTAGAGCCGGAACCAATTGGTTGAGGGGAACAAGCGTATCGGGAGCAGGGGCGCGCCGACTGCCTTGGGTGTCTCTCATCATCGTGACCGTTTTGGTGGCGTGCGCCCTTTTTGCCCCATTGCTTGCACCTCACGACCCTACTCGGATACAAATGCTGGAGGCCAGGCAGGCCCCCTTCGAGAACCTTAGCTTCCCCTTGGGGACCGACATCATGGGGCGGGACATGTTGAGCCGCCTGATCTACGGCGCCCGCTCTGCCTTGTTCATGGCTGCCGTAGCCCTGACCGTGGGGACCGCCTTCGGCACAGTGCTCGGCTTAGTATCCGGCTATCGGGGCGGGTGGATTGACGCGCTTATCATGCGGGCGACCGATTGTTCCTTAGGATTTCCCACCGTCCTGGTGGCCATGATCCTCTTCATATTTCTTGGCCCTGGAATGCAGATTATCATCCTGGCGGTGGCCCTTGGCGTTTGGGACCGGTACGCCCGAATGATTCGCGGCGAGGTGCTCTATTTAAAGGAGTTGGATTACGTCACCTTAGCCAAGATTGCCGGGGTGCCCGGGTGGCTAATCGTCTGGCGTCACATATTGCCCAACACCGTCAACGTTCTGATGGTTCTGACCAGCCTGAGAGTCGGACAAGTTATCCTGTTAGAGGCATCCCTCAGCTTCCTCGGCCTGGGCCTGCCGGTTGGCTCTCCTGCCTGGGGAATCATGGTATCAGAGGGTAAAGAAGTCATTCTCGACCAGTGGTGGTTGGCCCTGCTACCCGGATTGGCCATAACCGGCGTAGTCCTATGTTTCAACTTCTTTGGAGACTGGATGCGGGACTACCTGGACCCCAAGATGCGCCGGGCATAGACAAGCGGTGACACCAGTGACCGAATCTCCCCTGCTCGACGTACAGGACTTGAAGACGTACTTCTTCACCCGCACCGGGGTGGTCAAGGCCGTAGACGGGGTGAGCTTTACCCTGGAACCGGGCGAGACCCTGGGCATAGCCGGGGAATCTGGCTGCGGCAAAAGCATAACCGCGCTGTCCATCATGGGGCTGGTGCCCAAGCCGGCGGGGCGAACCGTGGGTGGAAGAGTTCTGCTGGAAGGGGAGGACCTGTTAACCAAGTCCTCCCAGGAAATGCAGGCCATCCGCGGGCGGGAGTTGGGCATGATACTCCAGGACCCAATGACCTCCCTGAACCCGCTGTTCACCGTTGGTAACCAGGTGTTCGAGACCCTCCGGCAACATTCCAGCGGAACCTCCAGCGGGTTGAGGGCGCGAGCCCTGGAACTGTTGCAGCAGGTGAAGATAGCCTCACCCGAGACCAGGCTTCGAGACTACCCCCACCAGATGAGCGGCGGTATGCGCCAGCGGGTCGTGGGAGCCATCGCGATGTCGGGGACTCCCAAGGTGCTGATCGCAGACGAAGCCACCACCTCCCTGGACGCCACGATTCAATACCAATACCTCCAGTTACTCAAGGAAATTCAGCGGGAAACAGGTCTGGCTATCGTTTTCATCACCCACGACTTTGGGATCGTCGCCAAGATGTGCGACAAGGTTATCGTCATGTACGCCGGGCGCGTCGTGGAGTCCTCCAATACTCGCGACCTATTCAACGAACCGGCCCACCCGTACACGGAGGCCTTGATGCGGTCGGTGCCCGACGTGGATGAGGATGTTGACTTCTTGTATTCCATAGAGGGTCAGCCCCCCGCATTGGACCAACTGCCCGAAGGATGCAGCTTTGCGCCTCGCTGCCCCTATGTGTTCGACCGGTGCCTCAAGGAAACCCCGGTTCCGCTGCGCGCTGGCCCCAATCACCTGGCAACCTGCTGGAGACTGGCATGACGTTGGAAACGCGGGCGCCGGCCGTCACAGATACTATTATCGAGGTAGAGAACTGCCAGAAGCACTTCCCGGTGACCCGCGGCATCCTTCTGAGAAAAACCGTGGGAATGGTCAAAGCGGTGGACGGCGTCTCGTTCCAGATTCGCAGGGGGGAGACCCTCAGCCTGGTTGGGGAGTCAGGCTGCGGCAAGACCACCACCGCTCGGATGATCCTGCTGGTGGAAAGTCCCACCACCGGCAAGATCAAGTTCAAAGGGGGCGACATGGCAGAGTTCACCCCCGCTGACTACAAGGAATACCGCTCCTCAGTGCAAGCCGTTTTTCAAGACCCGTGGAGCTCCCTGAACCCCAGGCTGAAGGTTGGCCAAATCATCATGGAGCCCTTGCTGACCAACCAACGGCTTTCCAAAGGCGAGACCAAGGAACAACTGGAATCGTTGTTGCAGGATGTGGGTCTCCACTCGTTCCAGGCCAATTATTATCCCCATGAGTTCAGCGGCGGGCAGCGCCAGCGAATCGCCATCGCCCGGGCCCTGTCCCTGCGTCCCCAGGTGCTGGTGCTGGACGAGCCGGTTTCGGCCTTGGACGTGTCTATCCGGGCCCAGATCATGAACTTGCTGCGCGGCCTCCAGGAGCGATACGGCTTGAGCTACCTATTGATTGCTCACAACCTGGCCACCGTGCGGTACATGAGCCACAACGTGGCGGTAATGTATTTGGGGAAGATAGTCGAAGAGGCCCCGACCCAGGAGCTTTTTACCAATACTCAACACCCTTACACCAAGGCCCTAATCACCGCCTCATTGCCTTCCCACCCGGACCGTCAGCGCGAAGAAATGGTTATCTCTGGAGAGGTGCCCTCCCCATTGGACCCGCCGAGCGGGTGCGCCTTCAACCCTCGCTGTCCGTTTGTCATGGACCGGTGCACCGAGGAAACGCCGGAACTGCGGGAGCTTAGCCCGAGGCACAAGGTGGCCTGCCACCTGTTTTAGCGGTTTCGCGGCCACCTGCGCAACACCGGTCAAATCAAGAACTGCCGCGCCACAAGAACCACATGCTCAACCACGGCGTCTAAACGCGGCGACTACTCCATCCGCCTCACGTCGGAAAAAGCTGCGAATGCCCAGATAGACAGGGCCAGGCCAGCCGACCCCACCAGCACTATGACCAGGTTCACGTCCCAAAACTCGGCCATCAACCCGATGCCCATGCTTGCCAACGGCGTCAACCCGTGGTCCAGGTGGTAGATTGACATGACCCGGCCGCGCAACGTGTCGGGGATAGTGGATTGGACATGGGCGTTGTTGTTAATTTTGAATGTAAGCCGGAAGAACCCCATGCCGAACATTGCGACTATCGAAACCCACAGCCACGTCGAGACTCCCAGGGTAACGGCGGACAAGGTCAGCAGGATCAACGCCACGAAGCCGAATGACCCCTTTCGCATGGCCCCTCCCAGCGTGGCGAAAGTTAACGTGCCAATGATGCCGCCCACTCCCATTGAAAGCAGCAGGAATCCCAACACCTTGGAACCGTGCCCCAATACGTCGTCGGCAATGACCGGCATGAGATGGACGATGGGCGCAATGAAAAGATCGGAGATGCAGACGACCAGCAACAGATGCAGGACCTGCTGCTGCGTCACCACGTAACTGAACCCCTGCTTGAGGTTGGCGAATACCGACGCTCGGACCGCCGTGATTTCCTCTCGATACGGCAGACCTATTTTGATCACAGCCGCCACCATGAGCAGATGAAACACGCCTTCTATTAAGAAATTCACCGCGGGGCCCAGCCAGGCGATGAGCACGCCGCCAACCCCGGGCCCGATCACCCGCGCAATGTTCCCGCCGACGGAGTTAAGGGCGATGGCGTTCCAAAGTTCATCGCGCGGCACCGTATTGGCTACCATGGCCTGCCGGACCGGCTGGATAAGCGAATTCAACAGCCCGGCGATAGCTGTAAAGACCAGAGCGATGACCACACCCAAGTCTCCGGTTACAAACCCGCGGTGAACTCCTAAGGCAAAAGCCAGCACCACCATCGACAGAACGAGTTGCACCGTAACCACCATCTTCCGCCGGTCGACCCGGTCGGCGAAGACGCCGGCGAGGGGGCCGACAAACAGGAAAGGGAGCGAACGCATCCCCGCCGATACGCCCACCAATAGCGGGGAGCCCGAAATTTCCCAGACAACCCAGGGTATGGTGATTTGCTGAAACCAGTTAGCGCAGGCGTGGCAAAGGTTGCTGACCCAGAGCAAAAAGAAATCCCGGTGCCTCAGCGACGAAAAAGTGTTGAAGCGCCGGGGGCCGCGAGGGATAGTGCGAACTGGGGTTTCCACCCTGGACATTCCCATCTCCTGCGGTAGCCGGGCCGGTAACGCCGGCCTGCTGCCGAGTCCGACGGCGGCCCTGGGTGGGCCACCGGATCCCAACCCATGGAACAGGCTCAACCTTGGGAGCCACAAGTATATATCTTTCACGTCCCAATCGCGCCTGCTTCCTAGCTCCACTCCATTCCCGGGGCCAAGGCCGGCCGGACCGCGGTCTCCCAGGCCCTGACCAGATTCGCCCCGTATTTGACAAGGGCATTAGCAGCGCGTATCTTGAAAAACCGTTAGACCTGCCACGCGCGCGCCAACGAATCTCCATGAGGTGATGGCTTCCGATGGACCACGACGATGACGAGGAGTTTCACTACCACGGCGAGGACTCGGATTCCATGGACTCAACCTCCGAAGAAATCGAGGGTTTGGAGAAGCTCACCATCAACAGCGTGGGCATCGACATCGGCTCATCGACGACCCACTTGATATTCTCCCGCTTGGTTTTGAGACGCGAGGGTTCGGCTTTTTCCAGCAACTTCAAAGTGGCCGAGCGTCAGGTAATCTACCGGTCCCCGATCATGCTTACCCCCTACCTATCCGGCGTGCTGATCGACGTCGATAAAATCCAGGAATTCGTGCAGCAAGCTTATAGGGAAGCCGGATTGACCCCTGAAACAATCGATACCGGCGCGGTGGTCATCACCGGCGAAGCCCTGAAGAAGGAAAACGCGCAGCCTATCTCCGAGTTGTTCGCCAGGGAAGCCGGCAAGTTCATCTGTGCATCGGCCGGCCCCAACCATGAGGCCCTCTTGGCCGCGCACGGCTGCGGCGCGGTTGCCCTCTCACAGGACCGGGGTGCGACCGTGTTGAACATCGACATTGGCGGCGGCACCACGAAGCTGTCCCTAATTAAGGGCGGTGTGGTCGTGAATACGGGCGCCATAGAGGTGGGCGCCCGCCTGATTGCCTTTGATGAATCCAACCTGGTAACCCGGCTGGAAGAGCCGGGTAAGGCCATGCTGGAGTCGTTGGGTTACTCCATTTCACTGGGCCAGCAAATCGACGACGACCAAAAAGACGCCGTGGCCGCATTGATGGCGGGGTTATTGATGGAAGCCGTGGGCGGGAGACCAATGTCCCAACTGGCCCGGGACCTGATGCTCACCGATCAATTGCGGGACTATAGCGGCCCCTCAGACGTCGACTTTTTGATGTTTTCCGGAGGGGTGTCCGAGTACATCTATGGCCACGAGGCCTCCACTTTCGGCGACCTTGGGGCACACTTGGGAAGGAGCCTCCGCCGGGAACTGGCCGGAGTATTTGAAGACAAGGTGCTACAGGAAACGGTCAACGGCATCCGGGCCACGGTTATCGGCGCCGGCGAATACACCATTCAGGCTAGCGGCAGCACGAGTCACCTTTCGGGCATGGAATCCCTACCGGTATTCGGACTAAAGGTAGTGCGCCCGTTCACAGAAACCGCTGGTTCGGACGGGGTGTCATTGGAACAGTCCCTGCAAACCGCCTTGCAGAAGTTTGACCTGAATGGATTCGGCCCGGGCCTGGCCCTGGCGTTATCCATCGATGAAACCCCAAACTACCCGTCCTTGCGGCGCATGGCTGACGCTGTTTCGTCACTGATCAATGGTCCAGACTCGGTAAGCGCCCCGGTGTTTATAGTTGTAGACATGGACGTGGCCAAGTCTTTGGGCGGAATACTGAAGGACGAGTTGCACATCGAAGAGGACCTAGTGGTAGTCGATGGAATTGACGTCGGGGATTTGGACTTCGTTGACATCGGCCGCCCGATGGGCATATCGGACATTGTCCCCGTCACCGTGAAGTCCCTGGTTTTTCCAACGGCATCTGAGGGATAAACCAGCACCTCAGCCAAGGCGCTAACCCGAACATCAACCGTGGTCTTGGAGTTTGTCGTCTACGGGTTGGCCGCTGGTTAGTTCAGACCCATTGCAGGTAAAAGATCCGCCGCTCAGCCATCGCTACCATTGGACGAACATTGGCATTACCACGTGGACGTAGTCCTCGGAGTCAATCGGCCTGAATACCCCCGGGCTGGATGAAGTGCTGGTTTCCAAGGCTATCTTGCCACGTTCCAACACGCCCAGCACGTCCAAAAGATACTTGCTGTTGAAAGCGATTTTCCCGCCGTCGCCCTCCAATTCCTGGGCGTCAACTTCGTCTTGGTTGTCCCCCACTTCCTCGGACCGGGCGGAAATAGTCACCTTCCCCGGAGCGTCGCCATTTTCACCACGGACCATTTCCAAGCGGATGATGTTACTGCCATCTCGGGCAAAAATGGCCGCGGTGCGGGCAGCCCGCAACAGTGGGGGTAAATCGAACACCGCCCGGGTTTCAAAGCTCTTCGGAATCAACTGCTCGTAGTTCGGGAAAGTGCCCTGAAGCAGTTGAGACACTATCTCCACGGTCTCGGCCCCACGTACCCGGAACATGGCTTGGCGAGCGGAAGGCGCCATCATCATCTCGACGGGCTCCTCCTGGTCACCCAGCAATCTGCTCAGCTCGTTAAGAGTACGTGAAGGCACGATCACCGTGGTCTCTGTGTCCACGCCACGGATCAGAGCTCCATTGTGCACCGCCAGCCGGAAACCGTCGGCGGCCGCCATGACAAACCGGTCGCCATCCAGCTTCATCTCCACGCCGGTCAGGACAGGCCGGGATTCCTCGGTTGCTGCGGCAAAAGCCACACGGGTGATTGCGGTCTTCAGAATCTGCGGGTCGATCTGGGCCGCCAACTCCTCTTCGACGGTTGGAACCGGGGGAAACTCAGAAGCGTCGGTCCCGTGGATGTTAGCCTGGGCCCGGCCGCAGGTGACCTTCAGCACCTTGGAATTTGGCTCGATGTCCAGGTCGACCCGCTCCGGCGGCAGGGAATTTATGAACTCTCCCAAGAGCCGCGCCGGGACCGTGATGGACCCTTCATCTTCCACCATGGCGCCGATCCAGGTGGTCATAGCGATTTCAAGATTTGTAGCCGACAGCCTCAACATTGATTGGTCGATGCTGAGCAGCACATTTTGGGTTACCGGCAGCGTCGCCCTGGTAGCCACCGCCCGTCCCACCGTCGCCAACCCACGGCTCAGATTCTCCTGCAAGCACGATAGTCGCATTTTCCGGTCCCCGGTGTGAATTTATAGGTTATTCAAGTCGAATCACCAGCTTGCCTTGCCCTTGGTGTACGGGCACTTGGAAGCATCCAATATTATGTCACCCCATCCCGCCAAAAACAACGCAGAGCCCGCGTGAGCAACTGTTCAAACTTGGCGAGTCGAATTGGGGGAGACCCGTCTGACAGGCACCAGCCTGGGCGTCGGCAACGGAGGTTCGCCTTCAATTTTCGCCCTTCAGGTCCTAGGATCCCCTCGAGCCTAAGCAGTTAGCTTTTGTTAGCAGACTCTTTTCGTTGAAAGGCGAGTTGGCTGTTGGAGCACGAGTTGGCCTTGACGATTCTTCCTCCGCCGGAAACGAATAAGGAACGAACGCTCCTTGGGCCGGCTCAGGCCCTTTGACCAGGGGGCATTATTCCCCGTCATAGCCATGACAATGGTCCTCCGGTCAATGCCGTAGTAGATGGTTGTTTTCATGGCGAACCCAGGGAGGGCCTGTGGGTTTTGTTTAGGATTCCTTAAAACGGTGCCATTGTGTGCCTTGTGTGCCATTTTGTATCTGGGCCGGTTGGCTTGAGACTCCGGAAAGTACGTGATTTTGGGGCGTTTTGCACCATATTGCACCATTTTTGGACGCTTTTGACCATTCTTGACCATTTTTGGCATTTTGCACCTGGGCAGATTGGTTTGACCCTCCTGAAGCTGAGTGATTTTGGGTCATTCTATGTCCGGGCCGGTGGGGCCGGTGGGTTTGTAGCCGGTTGGCGTGGGGTAATTCATGGTTAGAATGGCCGATCCTTTAATCATTGAGCCCGAGTCATCAGTGCGAGTCGTCGAGCGTTAGGGGGCTATGCCGGGTTATGAAAATGATAGAGGGTTTGACTCGGGGAAGGGAAAGGGGAAGTGTCAGTATTTTCCGTAACTGGTCAGATTTGGTGGGTCGAATTGGTCGAAAGCCGTTTGATAGCCGTTAACCTGAGCCTCCCAAACGGGGATTCGCCCCCGGTTTTCGAACCTCAGACATTCGGATCCCCTTGAGTCTGAACAGTTACACCGCGTGATTCCCAACAGCCGCGTTTGAGACGCCCGGAACAGCGTCCGAAAATCACTCCTGCGCCCAATGCCTCGGGCCAACCCACCCAAAGAGCATCCTCTTGGCGTAGCCGAGGACCGGGTTGTGGAAGTACACTGGTGGAATTCGAGCGTCACGGGGGAGATACAGAAGTGGCAACGTCCTTCAGAGGCTTTCGCCGGCAGCAGATTTTGTATCCCGGCCAGCGCCGCCGCGCGCCAAGGCCAAATTAACTGACCGCAACTCGGAGTTTGCTATAATGCGGGCGAGTTCTTCGGTTGGCGATTGAGCCGCCGGGACGCATATCGGACGTTGGGCCAAAATACAATGACCGAACTGCTGTTTCACGGGGATAGCTATCTAAAGGAATTTCAAGCCACCGTCCAAAGCATGGATGAAAACGGCATTGTGTTGGACCGCACCGGGTTCTACACGGGCGGCGGCGGTCAGCCTCCGGACACCGGGGAGTTGGCCGAAACCTCCGGAGACGGGAAGGTCTACCGCGTAACCGGCATGGGCAGGTCCCAGGGAAACGTCGTCCACAAAATCGAAGCAGAACCGGATGAACTGCCTCAAATCGGCTCGCGGTTGACAGGGCGCATCGATTGGGACCACCGTTACTCCTTGATGCGTACCCACACGGCGTTGCACATCCTGTGCGGCGTGGTCTGGCGCGACTACGGGGCGCACGTTACCGGCGGCGACATGCGCCCCGGTGAAGCCCGGATGGATTTTGAACTGGAGCAAATGAGCGCCCGGTTTGCCGAAGAGATTGAGGAAAAGATCAATCTTGAGGTTGCTGCAGCCCGTGATGTGCTGGCCGCGGTAATCAACCGGGAGCAAGCCGAAGGGACTCCCGACCTCATAAGGACCAAAATCAACCTGTTGCCGGCCAACATCCAGGAAGTGAGGACCATCGACATCACCGGTCTTGACCTCCAAGCCGACGGAGGGACCCACGTGGCCAACACCCGGGAGGTCGGTCTGATACGGGTGGTCCGCCACGAAAGCAAAGGCCGCATAAACAAGCGTTTGCGCATCGCTCTGGCGGACTCCTGAGCCTCCGCCGGTGGATGTCCGAATGACCGACCGCATTTCCCTGATTCGAGAAGACATCACTCTGCTTGAGGTGGACGCCATCGTAAACGCCGCCAACAACTCCCTGCTGGGTGGCGGCGGTGTCGACGGGGCCATTCACCGTGCCGCAGGTCCCCAACTGCTGGCGGAGTGCCGGGGCCTGGGAGGCTGTGAAACCGGCGACGCGAAGATAACCAACGGTTACAACCTGAGAGCCCGTTGGGTGATTCACACGGTGGGGCCGGTATGGCGCGGCGGCAGCCACGGCGAGGAAGAATTGCTCGCACGGTGTTACCGCCGCAGCTTGGAACTCGCCGAACTGCACAACGTTAGGACAATCGCGTTTCCTGCTATCAGCGCCGGGGTTTATGGCTATCCAATGGCGCAGGCGGCGCAGACCGCCGTGACCCAGGTTATGGCTCACCTACGGGGAGAGAACGGCCTCGAGAGGGTCATTTTAGTGTGCTTCAATGATCGGGCTGAGCAGGCCTATTCCAGAGCGCTGCAAGAAGCGTTCTCGACCTCCTCCGAGTCCGCCTAAACAATGCCTAATAAAATCGTCGGCATTGACGTAGGCGGCACCTTTACGGACATCGCTCTGTTGGAGGACGGCGAACTTACCGTCCATAAACTGCCGTCAACGCCTGACGATCCAACCAGGGGAATTCTCCAGGGCATAGCCGACATCGGCGTTAGCGAGGCAGACTTCGTTCACGGCTCCACGGTAGCCACCAACGCCTTGTTGGAAGGTAAGGGCAGCCGCACCGCCCTGGTCACCACCTTGGGATTCGAAGACGTTCTGGAAATCGGCCGACAGGCCCGGTCTGAGCTATATAACCTCAACCTCGAGCGCCCGCCCGCCCTGGCGCCCTGGGAGCTAAGGTTCGGAGTCGCCGAGCGGGTCGACCACACCGGGACGATCATAGATGACCTGACATCCCAGTCAGTTGAAACTCTGGCCGCGCTGATCGAGCAGGCCCAAGTCGATTCCGTGGCCGTGTCGTTCCTGTTTTCCTTTCTGAACCCCGTCCACGAAGAAATGGTCCTGGAAGCACTGCAAAAACTGCCGGGGCAACCCTTCATATCAATTTCCAGCCGGGTGCTGCCCGAGTTCCGAGAATACGAGCGCACCAGCACCGTGGTGGTGAATTCCTACGTCGGAAAGCTGATGTCCCAGTACCTTGGCAGATTGGAAAAATCTTTAGGCCGCGGGCTGCGCATCATGCAGTCATCCGGAGGCAGTATCACATCCCGTTTGGCGTCTGAGCAGCCGGTGCGCACAATTCTCAGCGGGCCCGCCGGCGGTGTGGTGGGAGCGTTTCACACCGGGACGCAGGCAGGATACCCCGACATTATCACCCTGGACATGGGCGGCACCTCCACCGACGTTTGTTTGTGTCCCGGTGAGATAAAGGCCACGACCGGACAGGGCGTGGGCGGATACCCCGTCAGCGTACCCATGATCGACATTCACACCGTGGGGGCCGGAGGCGGATCCATCGCCCGCGTGGACAGCGGCGGCGCTCTGTCTGTGGGTCCTCAATCCGCCGGGGCCGCGCCCGGCCCGGCGTGCTACGGCGTGGGCGACCAATTGACCGTAACCGACGCCAACCTGGTGCTGGGGCGCCTGCTCCCGGAGCAATTCCTCGGGGGCCGCTTGGAGTTGGACAAGGGGCGGGCAGAAGGGTTGATGGCCGGGTTGGGCTCCCAAATCGGCGCCGCACCCCGAGAAGCGGCCCTGGGAATAATACGCGTAGTCAACTCCAACATGGAACGGGCGATTCGCGCCATCTCCTTGGAGAGGGGTTATGATCCGCGGCGGTTTACACTGGTGCCCTTCGGCGGCGCCGGGCCAATGCACTGCTGCGAACTGGCTCAAGAGTTGGGGATCCCACGAGTGCTGGTGCCAGGAAGGCCGGGCATCCTGTCTGCGTTGGGTGTGGCCATCGCCGACGTAGTGAAAGACTACTCCCGCACGGTAATGCTGCGAGGCGAGGACTTGAACCGTCTCCGGATGGATGAAGAGTTCCTTGGGTTGGAGGGGTTGGCCCGCCGCGAGTTGGAATCTGAGGACCTGCCGGTAGAACGAATGACAGCCCGGCGTTTTCTGGACGTTCGCTACTTGGGCCAGTCTTTTGAGCTAACCGTAGATTATCCCGGAATCAATCGATCCAACCAGCGGACCAACGACCAGGGTCCGGCGCTGCGGCGGAGAATCGCGGACAGCTTCTACCGCGCCCACTTGCAGCGCTTTGGTTACGCCGACAGGAACCAGCCTGTAGAAGTGGTCAATTTACGTTTGAAGTTGGAGCTGCGAGTAGACAAACCGGACCCGGCGGCGGAACCGGCGGGTCCGGCCGACCCGTCTCAAGCCCGCGCCGGCCAGACTCAGATTGTTTTCGCCCAGGGCGAGTTGCCCACCGAACTGTACCAGCGCGGCGAACTGCGCAGTGGGCACCAATTCCCGGGGCCGGCCCTAGTGCTCCAAATGGACACGACCATAGTGGTGCCGCCCCAGTGGAACGCTTCCGTGGACCCATTCCGCAACCTGCTGCTGCAGCCGGCTTAAACGGAGAGACTAAATGGCAGTCCCGACCCCCAATCTGGAGAATCTAAGGGTGTTGGCCGCATTCGCCCACCCCGATGACGAAGGTTTTGGACCCGGAGGAACTTTGGCGATGCTGGCCGCCGCCGGCTCCGGGGTGACGCTGGTGTGCGCCACCAATGGGGACGTAGGTGAGATCAGCGACCCCGCGCTGGCCACACCGGAGACGTTGGGCCAAGTCCGTCAGCAGGAGTTGCGGGACGCCATGGCCGTGACCGGAGTCCGGGACGTCAGGTTTTTGGGCTACCGAGACTCGGGCATGCACGGTACGGATGACAACAACCACCCCTCTTCGTTGTATCAGGCATCCGCGGATGAGGTGGCCGGCGCATTAGTCGAAATTATGCGGGAAGTCCGCCCGAATGTGGTGATTACCCACGACCCTTCCGGCGGGTACGGCCACCCCGACCACATAACAGTGCACCACCGCACGACGCAGGCGTTTCAGGCAAGCGGAGACCCGGCGTGGGAGCCAGCTTCCCCGGATTCGTCCGCAGCCGCAGCCCGGCCGCCCTGGGCAGCGGGCCTGTTGTACTACGTTTGTTACCCTCGCAGCAATTTTCGTCGTATGTGGCAGCAAATGGTGGACAATGGCGTTACTCCACCCTTTGCCAGCTTGGAAGTCGACAAGATTGGCTCTCCCGACGAAGAGGTAACCACCACCGTTGACGTTTCCAACTACGTCGAAACCAAAATCGCTTCCCTGGCCTGCCACCGCACGCAAATGGACCCCAACGGGGCCTTCGCTCGATTGCCGGAGGTCTTGACGCGGGAGATCATGAGCACCGAGTACTTTACCCTGGCGCTCCCCCAACAATGCGACCCCGGTTCCGATGTTCTGGCGCGCCTGGCGCAAAAGGGGTAAGCAATGGCTGTCGACGCGATAAGCCTCGAAGTCTTCAAGAATATGTTCATCTCGGTGGCTGAAGAGATGGGAGTGGCCCTGCAGCGCACTTCCTACTCACCGAACATCAAAGAGCGCCGGGACTTCTCCTGCGCCGTTTTCGATCCTCTGGGACAGATGGTCGCCCAAGCCGCTCACGTCCCCGTGCACCTGGGGGCCATGCCCGCGTCGGTGCGAGCCGCCCTGGACACCTTCCCGAAGGGCTTGAAATCGGGAGACATGGTAATCCTCAACGACCCGTACCTGGGGGGAACCCACCTGCCCGACATTACACTGGTAGCTCCGGTCTACCTGAAAGAGGATGGAAACGACCTTCTGGTTGGCTTTGTATCCAACCGGGGCCACCACGCCGACGTGGGAGGGATGACGCCGGGATCGTTGCCTCTGTCCACCGAACTTTACCAGGAAGGGACCATAATCCCGCCGGTCAGGCTGGCCCGCCGGGGCAGGATCAACCAAGAGGTTTTGGAACTGATCTGCCGCAATTCGAGAACTCCCGAAGAGCGGAGGGGCGATTTGGCCGCCCAGATTGCGGCGATCCGGGTCGGGGAACGCCGCATGCAAGAGGTGGCCCAACGGTACGGCGTCGCCCTGGCATTGGAGCACATGTCAGCCCTCTTGGACTATTCCGAGCGAGTGACGCGGCAGGCAATTAGAGACATACCCGACGGCCTTTATCGGGTGTTGGATTACATGGACGACGACGGCTTGACCGAACAACCGGTGCCCATTCAGGTGGCGATAACCGTTTCCGGCGAAGAGATGGTCATCGATTTCACCGGCACCTCACCCCAACGGCCCGGCTGCATCAACGCCCCCAAAGCGGTGACGTTGTCGGCCTGTCTGTACGTGATCCGCTGCATCGTTGGGGATGACGCTCCGGCCAACCAGGGGTGCCTCCGACCCGTGGAGGTCATAACTCCCCTGGGGAGCCTGGTTAACCCGGAGCCCCAGCGGGGAGTTGCCGGAGGCAACGTTGAGACCTCCCAACGCATCACCGACGTGCTGTTTGCAGCGATGTCCCAGGCCCTGCCGATGGTTATTCCGGCCTCCAGCCAGGGCACAATGAACAACCTCCTGGTGGGCGGGCACGACCCGGTGCGGGAGAAACCCTTTGTCTACTACGAGACAATCGGCGGCGGCATGGGCGCCAGGCCGGAAAAAGATGGTATTTCAGGCATTCAAACCCACATGACCAACACCATGAATACCCCGATCGAAGCCCTGGAGTTTGCGTTCCCCATGCGCATCAAACGCTATGCCATAAGACGGGGGACCGGCGGCGACGGTTTGCACCAGGGCGGCGACGGTTTGGTCCGGGACGTGGAGTTCTTAGCGCCGGCCAGGGTGACGATTCTTTCCGAGCGGCGCAAACTCCCTCCGCCGGGATACCATGGCGGCCACCACGGCGAGCGTGGAGAAAACGTCCTGCTCCGGGGCGGTTACGAAGAGGTCCATCTGGCCGGCAAGGAAACTCTGGACGTGGAATCCGGGGACATCCTGAGCATCCGCACTCCGGGAGGAGGAGGCTGGAGCGAGCCTGAAACCAACAAATGACATTCCCATCGCAACCGGGACCGCTGATTTGTCCCAATTTGGGAGTGGCGCAACGGCGGAATTATCGTATAATGACCGTCGTTGATATTTGTCCAGCGGTTAGTCAAACAAAGTAACGGGAGGACAGCCACATGGTTAAATACGCCCGGTGCAACGCAATGCTGTCGTTGGCTCTGGATGAGAACGGTCAGCCTTGCCGTTTCATGGCCAAGGCCGAAACCGAGGACGAAGTAGTTGCAGCAATGAGCGAGCACCTAAGCAAGGCCCACGACGTGGACCCGGGCGAGCTTATCGCCAACATTAAAGGCATCACTAAAACTACCCGCCGTTAGCCGGTTCGCAGCGACTCTCCGGCAGTTAAACCACCCATAGTTAAAGCCCCGGTTTGACTCGGGGCTTTTTCATGTCCGTTCACACTTTCGGGCGCACTGGGTCCGGCGTGTTCGGCAATTGGGAGAGTTTAGGTCTGGTTTTCTAGCGGTAGGCGAAGCGCGCGGGCCGGCTGTCTCGTTTCAACAGGCCCGCGGCGTCACCCGTTCAGGCTATTTCCCGTCGTCGAAGCTGACTATCACCGCCGCATTGGCAATGACCATGGCGTCGTCCCCCGCGTCATTGGGAATTTCCAGGCCGCCCATCACGGATTTAACATGGGCGTGGCCATGAGGCAGGGTGGCGGCCACGGCATCGCCGTCCACCGCGTCCGGATTGGGTATGCCGATGGTGACGTCCACCCGCATATCGTCGGCGGTCTTGCCGATCATACGCTGAAATCCCAGGCTGCTGTGATGGATAGCGTCGAACACAGCACGCTTGGCCGCGTTGGTATAGTCCTTTCCGTGTACATCCACACCCATCCCCATTTCCATGATACATCGGACCAAAGCCATGACTTCCTCCTCAAATTAAACCCGGCGCAGGTGAGCCAGAACCATCTGCAGGTGGGGGCCGAAGTAAATCTGAAACCCTGAATTGCCGGATAGACCCATGCCATTAGACCCCACAGTCCTGAACCCGTCAAGAACTTAATTCAGGGAAACGGGGGCGCCCATACCTGACACGTCGTATCCGGCCAGGGCTTCGATGCGGCGGCCCAATCCCGGAGCGCTTAACAGGTCCAACAAGGCCTGAACCCCCGGTGTGTCCAGGAAATGGTTGGGGATGGCCAAGTCGTACCGCTCTTCCTCCAGCGGGAGGAATTCCAGACCCAGAGCGGTTGCTGCGGCATGCACGCCCACCCCGGCGTCGGCCATGCCGGTTGCCACAGCAGCGGCCAGGTCGAGGTGTCCCTGGAATTCATTCTCGTACCCTTCGACTTCCACGGGCGGTATGCCCTCAGAGTCCAGCAGGCGGTCCAGCAAATCGCGGCTTCCCGACCCTTTCGGGCGATTGGCGATTTTTATGTCGCGCCGGGCCAGGTGCCCGGGATCGGAGATGCCCTTGGGGTTGTTTCGGCCAACCATCAGGCCCTGCTGCCATGTGGAGAAAGTCACCAACGTGAAGGGGAATGGCAATAATCGCCGGGCCCAGGAAACGTTGTAATTTCCCGTGTCTCGGTCTCGCAGATGGCACCCAGCGACGTGGGCTTCACCTCTGGACAGGCCGGCCAGGGCTTCGTAGCTGCTTTCCTCCTGCCAAACGAACCTGATCCCCCGTTGCCTGAAGCCGTTCTCCAGCAGGACCATGGCCGGGTCGCAACCCAGCAGCGACAAGCAGGGCATCTGAATTTCGCTCTGGTCGAAGGGCCGCACTTCCACCTGGGGAGGACCTTCACCTACAGGCTGGGCTCCGGGCAGAATGACGCCGTCGGCCTCGACCAAACTGTAGCGGGCGCCCATTGCGTCCGGCACGGCGCGGGCCCACAACCGCCCTCCCACCGGGATTAGCTTGACCATCCGGCGCGTTCCGCCGGACTGGGACTCGGTCCGGGTTCCTTCCCCAACCAGTTGCACCTGTAGGGGTGCCGATGGCTGGTCGGCCAGGCTGAACAGCGATTCCACCTTGGTACCCAATGCCTGGGCCAAGCGGAGTCCCACCACTGTGGAGGGGATCGACCGACCTGACTCCAACGAGGCGTAGGCTTGGCGGCTGATCCCCGCCTGCCGGGCAAGGTCCTGCTGGGATAGTCCTACCTCGACGCGCCGGCTTTTGAGGCTGTTCTTCAGAGTTGTCATCGACTCCAAGAGTAGCCTAAACTTGTTAACATGACAAGTATACTTTACAATGCTTGACCTTGGCGATTTCTGTTTACAAACCCAGTTGGGGCGCGAGGCGCCGACGGACGCTGGTTTCCGGTTTGTTGACTGTAATGCTATTCCTCTGTGGTGCGGCTTGTGGCACGGGGAACACGGCGGGGCTTTCAGAGCCCCAGACCATAACCGTATTCGCCGCTTCTTCCCTCACCGACGTATTGACAGCCATCACCGAAGATTTCCAGTTGGACCACCCCGAGGCACACGTGGAACTTAACCTGGCGGGCAGCCAGGAGTTGCGTCTCCAACTCGAGCATGGCGCCCGAGCAGACGTTTTTCTATCAGCCGACCCCAGGCAGATGGCACTAGCGGCGGCGGCAGGACTGTTAGCGGGTCCGCCGGTGGTTTTTGCCACCAACCGGTTGGTTGTGATAGCCGCTAAACCAAACGGAGCTAACTCTGGGTCTGAACAGGTGCAAGACCAGCACTGGAGCAGCGGGGCAGGGGCGTTGGCCGCTCTCAAGCACCTGGCGGACCCAGGAGTATCGCTTGCCCTGGCTTCGCCCGAAGTCCCTGCCGGGGCCTATGCCCGGGAGACTATTCAAAGACTGGAAGGCCTCTTTGCCTCGGAAATGGACCATTACGCCGACAAAGTTCTGGCCAACACGGCAACCGAGGAGGCGAATGTTCGCAGCGTGGCCATGAAAGTTGCCCTGGGTGAAGTCGACCGCGGCTTCGTGTACGCCACCGATGCCATGACGCCCTTTGTGTCCGAAAACACGGTCCAAATCCCCATTCCCCCAGAGGCCAGTCCGGAAGCAACGTACCTAGCCGCCGCGATTGAAATATCCCCTACCAAGGCCCGGTCGCCGGAACTGGCGGACCGGTTCATACGTTATCTCCTATCGCCGCCGGGGCAACAGGTTATGAGGTCCCACGGTTTTGGGCCGCCCCTAGCGATTGGCAGCGGTATCGTCCCAAGCGGCCCTGAAGGCTTGCCTGCAAGTTCTGCCTCCAGCGAAGGGCATAGGAAAGGGAATTGATGCGGATTCTGGCGTCAACCGGCGTGATCCTCGGGGGCGGAGCAGGCATTTTATACGTCCTGTTTATCGGTTTGCCGGTCGTTGCCTTGATTGTGAAAGCCGTGCAAGGCGGGGAGATATTGGAAAATCTCTCCGGAGATTTCGCCGTGACGGCCTTGAAGCTATCACTGGCCACGTCGGCAATCTCAATGGTGTTGTTGGTCCTTGTAGGCACTCCCTTCGCTTACCTGCTGGCCCGCAGCGATTCCAAGGCGCTGCGGCTGGTGGACAGCTTCATCGAACTTCCCATTGTTATGCCGCCGGTGGTGGCCGGCGTGGCAATGCTGATGGCCTTTGGCCGTCAAGGAGTTGTGGGATCGGCCCTGGCGGATTTGGGAATCAACCTCCCGTTTACCGCCGCCGCAGTGATTTTCGCCCAAATCTTCGTGGCCGCTCCCTTTTACGTTAGGGCTGCCAAGCTGGGGATTCAAATGGTATCCAGGGAGTACGAGGAAATTTCCCAAACCCTGGGCTCTCCGCCTTGGGCAACATTCTTCCGGCTTACCGCGCCGCTGGCGGGACCATCCATTGTGGCCGGGCTGGCATTGGCCTGGGCCCGGGCGATTTCCGAGTTTGGAGCGACCATAATTTTCGCCGGCAACCTCACCGGCAAAACACAGACGCTGCCCCTGGCCATCATGACATCGCTCCAAAGCAACCTGGCCGAGGCGTTAGCCCTAGCGGTGCTGCTGATGGCCGGGGCATTCCTGATTCTGCTGGCGATGGGCGCGGCTACGCGCCGGGAATGGCAGGGCAGGATATGACCGGGCAACTAACATCGGGGTGGTTTCGGCACAGTGTTGGAGGCTTTTCCCTGGAATTCCAATGGTCTCTATCGCCCTCCCAGGTCTTGGTCCTATTCGGCCCGTCGGGCGCCGGCAAGTCGACCGCCTTAAAGCTTATGGCCGGTCTGGCGAAGCCCAGGGAGGGAAAGATTGAGATCGGGGGCAGGGTCGTCTTCGACTCGGCGGCCGGGGTTTGGGCGCCGGCCCACCGCAGGAGGGTCGGCTACTTGACCCAACAGTGCCACCTATTCCCGCATCTGAAGGTCAACCAGAACATTGGCTACGGTCTGCGGGGGTTGCCTGCAAGAGAACGGGAAGCAACGGTACGGTATTGGTTGGAAACGCTCCACCTGGACGGTCTGGAACAGAGACGACCTTGGGAGTTGTCGGGCGGGCAGCAACAGCGGGTGGCTTTGGCTCGCGCCCTGGCACCCGGACCGGACCTGCTGTTGTTGGATGAGCCTTTCAGCTCGCTGGATCCTGAACTGCGTCGAATCCTGCAACGAGAACTCCGGTCCATGTTGACCCAGAGGGAGATTCCGGTGGTGGTGGTCACCCATGACCGGGAGGACGCCCTGGTGTTGGGAGACTGGGTGCAGGTATTGGACGAGGGCCGGGTGATCGACAGCGGCCCGCCGCTACAGGTCCTGGGCCAACCAGGGCAGGGCAGGGTGGCCCGGTTGGTGGGAGTGGAGAACCTATTGGAGTTGGAAGTGGAGAGCCGTAACGCTGAAGACGGCACCATGTTCTGCGCCGCAGGGGATTTCAAGTTGGAAGTGCCGTTCAGCGAGCCGGACCCCGGCGGCGGCGGACATTCCACCGGCCCACTGCCCAGGGCAGACCGGGTCAACGTCGGCATCCGCGCCTCGGACATTATCCTGGCGGAAGTCGAGCCAACCGGGACATCGGCGCGGAACCGCTTGCCCGGCACCGTCACCTCGATAGAACCGCGGCCCCCCGGTTACACCGTAACGTTGAATTGCGGCCAGACCCTTCAGTGCCACATCACCCGGGCATCGCTGACCGAAATGGATGTCAAGCCGGGAAGGCGCATGTGGGCGGTCTTCAAGGCATCGTCCTGTTTCTTGGTCCAATCCAGCGGTTGACGCTGGATAGTCGGTCAAACTCAGACAGATACATTCCAAGGAACCGGTTTTTAGGCAGAACATTGATGGTCCAGAATTCGTGCTTGCCGCGGGCTAGCCAGCTAGTTTCGTCATCGGCGATATTCGTCATGTTGTGGACTAAGTTCAACCGGATACAGATATTATCCAAGATTTGTATCCGGCGACGTTCGATGGTTGCATATATAGGTTCTCTATGTATAATATTAGCCTTAGGCGCAGGTCAGGGTATCCCAAGCACCTCTACCCGCCTGGTGGCAAGATTCTCTTCAGGCGCTGGTTGCCCGACTGAGCCATGTCAATTCCGCGTTGGATCACTGAGGAGGTCAGCCCGTGGCGCTATCTGACAGGACATTGATCTGTGTGGAGTGTGGTGGTGAGTTTATTTTTACCGCGGGCGAGCAAGAATTCTTCAACGCCCGGGGATTTTCCAACGAACCGAAACGATGCCGGAGCTGTCGAGCGGTTCGACGCACCGAGCAGCGGGGCGGCTCGTTCTCGGACCAGCCGCGGGAAATGTACCCAATTGTCTGCGCCGATTGCGGCGCAGACGCCATGGTCCCCTTCAGGCCTCGCGGAGATCGTCCGGTATACTGTAGCGACTGTTTCAGTAAGACCCGGACGGAGCCGTCCGAGTTCTGACACCAGCCCATCGCGTAAGACGATATGGGGCCGTAGTCCAGGCGGCCCCCGGAAACGCTGAATCCTCGAACGCCTCAGGTATTATCCCCATTTGGCTGCCCACCATCCGGTTGACGCCCCAGGTTTCATTCGCCTCACTCCCGGCGGGCTGTTTTGCGCCGTTTTCGGTGATAAATGTCCGCGCATTTATCCTGACCGCAAACACCGACGGGCCGGCGCTTCTTCACCATGAATTTTAAGGACTTGAGGGAGTTTATCTCCTTCCTGGAGCAGCGAGGGGAATTGCTCCGGATTACCACCGAGGTGAGCTGGGACCTTGAGATTGCCGAGATTGCCGACCGCCTGGTGAAAAGCGGCGGACCGGCCTTGTTGTTTCAGAACGTGAAGGGCTACGACACTCCGGTTTTGATCAACATTTTCTCCTCGGACAAGCGGATGGCGTGGGCGCTCGGCGTGGAGCAACTGGATGAGGTGGTGGAACGGATTCACGGCCTCCTGGGCTTGATGCAAGGCCCGCCCCAGGGCCTGATCAACCGGGTACGGACTTTGGGGCAATTGGTGCATCTGGGAGGGTTTCAACCCAAGACGGTGAGCCGCGCCCCCTGCCAGGAAGTTGTGCTGGCGGGTGAAGACGTAGACCTTTTCAAGTTTCCAATTTTGAAATGCTGGCCGGAGGATGGAGGGAGATTCATCACCCTTCCCCTGGTCATCACCAAAGACCCCCGAACCGGTGTCCAGAATTACGGCACATACCGCCTCCAGGTTTTCGACCGGAACACCACCGCGTTGCACTGGCAGACCCACAAAGTCGGCGCCAGCCACTACCGGGCAAGCGGAGGCTTGCAGCAGGAGCGGATGCCGGTAGCGGTAGCCTTGGGGGGTGACCCGGCCACCATCTGGACCGGCTCTGCTCCCATTCCACCCGACATGGACGAAATGGCGGTAGCCGGATTCATTCGAGAAGAGGCGGTCGAGTTGGTCAAAGCCAAGACCTGCGACCTGCTGGTGCCGGCCCACGCCGAAATCGTGCTCGAAGGTTATGTAATCCCCGGAGACGAACGCCCGGAGGGCCCTTTCGGCGACCATACAGGATATTATTCGGCGGCGGAGCCCTACCCGGTGTTCCACGTTACCGCCATCACGCATCGCCGGGACCCCATATACCCCACGATAATCGTGGGTCGGCCTCCATCGGAAGACTACTGGATGGGCAAGGTCACGGAACGTATTTTCCTGCCCGTGATTCAGGTTTTAATGCCGGAAGTGGTGGACATCAACATGCCGGCGGAAGGCGCGTTCCACAACCTGCTGATTGTTTCGGTAAAGAAAGAGTACCCGGGTCACGCCCGCAAAGTGATCCTGGGGCTATGGGGACTGGGCCTGATGAGTCTCACCAAGACCATCATCGCCGTGGACCATTTCGTGGACGTGCAAAACGTGTCCGAGGTTGTCTGGAGGGTCACCGCCAACATTGATCCGGCTAGCGACGTTTTCTTCACGACCGGGCCGCTAGACGACCTGGACCATGCATCGCCAACCCCCAAATTCGGCAGCAAGATGGGCATCGATGCAACGGAAAAATCTGTTCTGGAAGGCCGCCAGCGGGAATGGCCCCCGGAAATCGTAATGAGCCCGGACATAAAAGCCCTGGTTGACTCCAAGTGGAGCGAATACGGTCTTGGCGGTTAGCGGCGCAGACCAACCGCCCGGAGCCCTGCCGGGGCCCGCCGGTGTTGTTATCGGCAAAGTCCCCCTTTACCTGAGCTTTGTTCGTATCCACGAAGCCCTGTTCGCCCTGCCTTTCGCTTACATTGGGATGATCCTGGCGGCGGGCGGTTGGCCCGGTTGGCACGATTTCATCTGGATCAACCTGGCAATGGCCGGCGCACGAACTCTCGGAATGGCCGCCAACCGGCTGTTGCACCGGCGTGAAGACTCCATTAACCCCAGGACCCTGAACCGACATTTACCAATGGGGTTGATCAAGCCCTGGGAAGTGGGGCTTATGATGGCCGTGTCCGTCGGGGTTCTGGTTTATTCGGCCTCCCAGTTGAACATACTGGCCCTGGTCCTGTCGCCGGTGGCCGCCGCTTATGTGGTGGTCTACTCCTACACCAAGTATTTCACCTGGGTTTGCCATTTCGTTCTGGGTTGGGCATTGGCCATTGCGCCCTCTGCGGCATGGATTGGCGTCACGGGGAGCCTGGACCTTCCCCCGGTATTGCTGTCGTTGGCGGTTGCTGCTTGGGCCGGGGGGTTCGACACCATTTACGGCTGCGCTGATATCGACTTCGACCGGACCCAGAACGTTCACTCTATCGCCAAACGTTTCGGTATCGGAGCCGCCTTGGTCACGGCCAAAGCAGCGCATTTTATTGCCGCTGCATCTTTGCTGGCCCTGGGAATCTGGCTGGAGATGGGGGTCTATTATTTCGTGGGTTGGGCCATTGCCACTCTCCTCTTGATATACGAGAATAGTTTGGTGACTCCGGCCAACCTCTCAAAGCTCAACTCGCCTTTCTTCAGGTACAACAGCGTCATTTCCTTGGTATTGCTGGTCTTCACCGTCCTGGACATCATCTTTTGATCCCAATTGCACGCCCCCAGTTAAGCAAATTCCGCAAACAATCCATCACGACCAACGAATCTACTCCTTCATGACCGGAATCAACAAAACATTCAACCTGCCAGTGATAGGCCCGGTAGTTGTGGGCATTTCGGGCGCCAGCGGGTCCTTGTTGGCCCAGAGAACCGTTGACGAATTGCTGCGGCGTGACGCGCCGACGGCGTTGGTGTGCACCAACAGCGCCAAGTTGGTGTGGCAAGAAGAGATGGCCGTTGGCTTCAACGACCACCTGGTGGTGTGGCAGGAACATCCGGGATTCACCTTTTACCAAAACACCAATTTGAGGGCGCCCATCGCCAGCGGCACCTACCCCACGGCGGGCATGGTGCTGGCGCCGGCCAGCATGAACAGCATTGGAGCCCTGGCCAACGGCCTATCGAGTAACCTGCTGCTGCGAGCAGCGGATGTTTGCTTGAAGGAGAAACGCCCCCTGGTGATAGTGCCCCGGGAAAGCCCCCTCCACAGCATTCACCTGGAGAATTTGCTAACGCTGAGCCGCATGGGGGCCATCATTATCCCCCCGGAGCCGGCCTTTTATCTGAAGCCCCGAAGTGTGGAAGACGTGGTTGATTTCGTGGTTGGACGCATCATGGTGGCCCTGGGCTTGGACCAAGCATTGCCCGGAGGCATGCAATACCGGGGAGACTCCGGCTGATGGGGACAACTTATTCCGGAGAACCCGTCCCGCCTTCCAATTCCCTTGGCCTAAATCTGCCTCCGATCCACAGTTTCTCGGTCTGAAGACATGGTCACGCTCAAGGGAGAGGCCAAGCAGCGGTACGTGGCCGACCTTTTCTCCGGCATCGCAGGTCGCTACGATCTGATGAACGACCTTATGACCGGGGGGCAGCACCGGCGTTGGAAGAATGAAACAGCCCGCCTGGCCACGAATGACCTGCCCCAGAGCCTCCACCGGCTTGTCTTGGACGTGGCCACGGGCACCGGCGACCTCGCCCTGACCACTGGGAGACGACCCGGAGTCGACCGCGTGGTCGGTGTGGACCTGCTGCCGGAGATGATCCGCCTGGCCCGTGCCAAGACAATTGCCAAGGGGCTCTCCGGCGCCAAGGGTCTCTCCGGGAGAATTGAGTTTGCCGTGGGGGATGCGCTTGCCCTGCCTTTCCCCGATGGGGCTTTTGCCAGCTGTATTGCAGGGTTCAGCCTTCGCAACATGCCCGGGGCTGGTGGGACTGAGGGGATTCAAAGCGCACTGGCAGAAATGGCCCGGGTGGTGCAGCCCGGCGGCCGGGTGGTCACCCTGGAGCTTACACCGATGTCCAAAACCCTTGGCGCAGGTTTGATCCAGTTTTACTTTCACCGGGTGGTCCCCTGGTTGGGGCACCTGGTGGCCGGCAACCGCGCTGCCTACACCTACCTGCCCCAGTCGGTCGCCAATTTCCCTGACGCGGGACGGCTTCTGGAAATGTTCCAGGACGCCGGGTTGAATTCGGTGGGATTCAAGACTATGGGGTTCGGCGCCGTAGCCCTGCATTGGGGATGCAAGCCCACGGACTGACCGAACGTGGATGCAGGTCAACCGAGGGTTGCCGGAAAATGCTGGGGAGTTAAACCGTTTTCCGCCGGATAGTTTCTTCTTGTTACGCTATATTGCGGGGAGTACAATGGCGTACGACATCCGTTATCTCAACCGGCTCCACCAATCTACCTGGCCCCAGGTGCACATTTGGACGCGATTTTTGACAAATTAGGTCCCATCGTCAAGCGCTACGAGGAGATCGAATCCACAATGGCGCTCCCTGAAGTCGCCACCGACTTCGAACGGGTTCAAACGTTGGCCAAAGAACGCGCCGGCCTGGAAGAGCTCGTGGGGATATCCCGCCGATGGCAGCAATTGGCCGAAGAGCGCGTGGACCTGGAATCCATGCTCCGGGCGGAAAACGACCCCGAGTTGGCGGCAATGGCCAGGGAAGAACTGGAAGAAGTCGACGCGAAAATAGAGGAGTTGGGACGGGCCCTGAGGGTCGCGTTGGTGCCCAAGAATCCCAACGATGAACGAGACGTAATCGTCGAAGTCAGGTCTGGGACCGGCGGAGACGAAGCCAGCCTTTTCGCCGCCGACCTCTACCGGGCCTACTCGCGTTATGCCCAGTTGCACAACTGGAAAATCGACATCATGGACTCGTCAGCATCTCCCCTAGGTGGTTTCAACAAGATGGTATTCGGGGTGCA
This sequence comes from Dehalococcoidia bacterium, assembly GCA_965226825.1. Taxonomy (GTDB): domain Bacteria; phylum Chloroflexota; class Dehalococcoidia; order Lucifugimonadales; family UBA3495; genus Io17-Chloro-G2. The sequence goes on along the minus strand of CBDDED010000003.1, from coordinate 68,335 downwards.
AGGCAAGGGCGCCTACAGCCGCCTCAAGTACGAGCGGGGAGTGCACCGGGTGCAGCGGATACCGGAAACCGAGACCCAGGGGCGGATCCACACCTCCACGGCTACCGTGGCGGTGCTGCCGCAGGTCGACGAAGTTGAGATCAAAATCGACCCGGACACCATCCGCATCGACATCTTTCACGCCGGCGGTCACGGCGGGCAGAACGTAAACAAAGTAGCCACCGCGGTCCGGATCGTGTATGAACCCACGGGATTGACTGTCACCTGCCAGGACGAGCGTTCCCAGTACAAGAACAAATCAAAAGCAATGGCCATGTTGCGGGCCCGCCTGTTTGACGCCGAAGAGGAACGCAAGTCACAGGAGATGTCCCAAACCCGCCGCTCCCAGGTTGGGACCGCCGAGAGGTCCGAGAAGATTCGTACCTACAACTACCCTCAGGACCGCATCACCGACCACCGGATAAACTCCAGCTTCCATGACATTCCCAAGGTCATGGACGGCTTTCTGGACGACATTATCGACGCCCTGTCCGACTGGGACGAGGGACAAGCCCTTGCGGGTGTCGGGGTCTCCTGACTCCGGAGCGACGACTGTTCATGCCGTCCTTGAGGGAGGCCCTACAACAAACCCACCAAATACTGGAAGCATCCGGAATTGCCGATGCCCGGCTGGAAGCCGAGGTGATGGTGATGAACGTAATGCGGATGCCCCGCCAGGACATTTTCGCGCAGCAAGAGCTGGCGGTTTCTTCTCAACAACAGGAAACGCTTTCCCAGGTAATTGAGCGGCGCAAACAGCGCGAACCCCTGGCCTACATCCTTGGCTATAAAGAGTTCTACGGCGTAAACCTCCTCGTCACTCCCGACGTTTTAATCCCCCGCCCGGAAACCGAAACGCTGGTGGAGCATGCACTGTTCATGTCCCTGATGGGCATGGAAGTTGCTCACCTGGTCATAGCCGACGTTGGGACCGGGACGGGGGCCATCGCCCTGAACCTGGCGATTCACCTGCCGTCGGCCCGGATTTACGCCACCGACTCCAGCGAAAAAGCCCTGATGGTGGCCAACTACAATATTCGCCGCCACAATGTGGCCGACCGGGTGACACTGTGCCACGGCGACCTATTGGAGTCATTGCCGGAACCGGTGGACCTGATCGTGGCCAACCTGCCCTATATCCCCACGGCGCGCATACCCACGCTTCAGCCCGAAATCCAATGGGAACCGGTGGTTGCCCTGGACGGCGGAGAACAGGGCATGGACCAGATTACGCGACTTATCGCCCAGGCGTCGGAAAGGCTAAACCCGCAGGGATCGATTCTGCTGGAGATGGACCCAGAGCAGGTACCGCTGGCCGAGGAATTGGCCCGCCAGTATTTTCCCGAGGCCGAAACGGGGGTCGAGCGGGACCTGGCCGGCATGGACCGGGTGTTAACCATCAGCCGGGGTGTAGCGGAAGAGGCGTAGGGAGCGCGAAGGCGGCGGTTGACGCTGGATCACCTGCGTGGCGACGGGCAATTGCCAGCGGCCACCGCCACCGGTTACCGGCCTTTGAGGGCTAAAGGCCGGTTATCTCCAGCGTAGAAACATCGCCGGATTCCAGGTCCGCAACCCTGACAGCGTGGTTATTGGTGTCGGCGATATACAGCTTGTCGTGGGCTACGCTCAGACCGCAAGGCTCGGAAAACTGGGCCTGATTTCCCGGCCCATCCTCAAAACCGGCCCGGCCGGTCCCCAGGAACGTAAACGAACTGCGGGTCTGCGGCAGGACTTTCTTGACTTTGTGATTGTAGGTATCGGCCACCAACAGGCCTCCGTCATGGTATGCGATGCCAATGGGGTGTTGCAGACGGACGTTGTGGTCGGTCCCGTCATGGTCGCCGAACACGAACAGGTCCAGCCCCACGATGGTCTGCACCCGGCCCGTTGGCGTGAGGTCAGCGGAGCGGACCGAACTAGTCTCACTGTCCGCGAAGTACAACTTTCCCCCGCCTGCGGTGATTCCGCTCGGCTGAGCCAGGGTGGCCGAACCCAGAGGGCCATCCGAAATCGATTCCGAACCGCTGCCGGCGTACGGGCCGATCTCGTTGTCATCCAAGCTCATGGACCACAGTTGGTGAGACCCAGCCATAGCAATGTATAACCGGCCGTCATCGTGAACCAGGTCCCAAGGGGAGTTCAAGGCGATGGTCAGCCCGGGCCCGCGGCCTTCCCGCAGGTGCCCCTGCTCGCCGGTGCCGGCAATGGTTACAACACGGCCTGATGACAGGTCCACCTGCCGCAATGCGTGGTTTTCGGCGTCCGCGACGTAAAGAGAATCGCCCGCGAGGGCCATCCCTTGTGGATGATTGAAGGCGGCCGATTCTGCTTCGCCGTCGGCCAGGCTTTCCTCTCCGGAGCCGATGATTTGCTGCACCCGGCCGTCCAACCCGGTCACCAGGATGCGGTTGTGGTTGGTGTCGGCGATGAAAAGCCGGTTTGAGGCGGCATCGGCCAGGATTTTACCGGGGAAGGAGAGATTGCGGGCGGGTTCCGGGGCAGGGCAACCGGGCGGAGGTGAGCGCTTCAACAAACCCTTGGCGTCGAACTCGGCGACCATCCGGCCAATCAGGTTTTCGAAGGAGGCGTAGTCCAACTCCCCTTCGTGTTTGCCGATGAGCTTGCCTCCCGGGTCGACGAACCACAGGGTGGGCCACGCCCGGAAATTGTAAGCTCGGGCCACCGCCATATCCACGTCGTTGATCACCGGGTGGCCCAAGTCGAAGCGTCTGACGGCGTTTTGAAGGTTAACCGTTTCCTTCTCATTGGGGAACTTGGCGGCGTGGACGCCCACCACGACCAGCTCGTTCCGGAACTTGTGCTCCAGTTTCCGCAACTGCGGAAATATGTGAACGCAGTTAATTCAACAGTAGGTCCAGAAATCCAGGATCACCACCTTCCCTGCCAGGTCTTTCATGGAGAGCGGCCGTTCGGTGTTCACCCACTCCAGGCCAGCGGGGAATTCCGGGGCGGCGGTGGTTCCGGAAAAGGACTGTTCTGCCATAGCTGCTACTAACTGGCTCCGTAGACCCCGGAGATGCTGAGTTCTTTATGCAGGTCGTTGATTGTCTGCGCCCGGGACCGCTGAGGCACCCGTTGCCGCATGCCGATCGGCTCGTTCTCCACTTCGGGGACCATCTTCATGGAAACAAAGACAGGACCGGTTTCCTTCATGATGGCCTCAATGCTATTGGTGAAGTCTTCCAGGTTATCGAAGTGGTGGGCCGAAGCGTAGCCTGCCTCTTTGGCCATCCCGGAGTAGTTAATGTCCTGGGAGTTGGGGACCGGCTGGCCGCCGGTGGTGGCGTAGCACTCGTTATCCATGAGGAAGTGGACGAAATTCTTGGGCTTGGTCCCGGCAACCGTAGCCAGGGAGCCCAGGTTCATCAGCAATGCCCCTTCGGAATCGAAAAGGCACACCTTTTCGTCGGGGAGGCCCAGGGCCAGTCCCAAGCCGGTGGACGTGGTTTGCCCCATGGCTCCACCAAGGGACATGTCCCGAGTCTCGTTTTGGGTGAACTCCCGCCAGTGGCGGCCCGCGGTGCCCGTGGGTATCACAATACAATCGCCCCGGTGTTGGGCGAATGCCTGAAACATGTCTGAAGCGCTGAACATTAGTCGACTCCTATTATTCGAAATTGGGCTTCAAAATTAACGACAATTAACGGTTGAACCCGTGGTACTCGTCGCCAACGAGAATACAGACGGGACGTTTGGTTGCCCTGGCCTCGTCGAAGGCCAGGGATATTCGAGAGCCGTCTTCGTTTGATTCCACCAGGAAGTAGTTGATGCGGTAGGCGTTCAGGAAAGGCTCAGTGTACCGGGCGACCGAGTCCGAGATGACTCCGTGCCGGGTCCAGCCCCGGTAGCCGACAACCATCACCAGGGGGAATCCCGCATCCAGGGCCATACCCCGGATGGAGTCGCCGGATTCCATCATGCCCGTGTTCTGGATCAGGCACACCGGCACCTGGCCGCCTATGGTGAGACCCAGGGCGACCGAGAAAGTCTCTCCTTCCCGGGCGGTGGGTATGACGGTGAGCCAGTCTTGTTCCTGCATCAACTCATAGAGATAGTTGGTTTCGCTGTCCGGTATGGTAACCACGTGGGTTACGCCATTCTTTTTGAACTCTTCGATCAGGGTCTCCGGCCTGAGAACCGCTGCCTGTTGCTCAACCATTGGCTGCTCCTTCGAAAATAATCCACCGAATAAAACGAGGCCCAATTGGCAACTCCTGGTGCAGCGAGACTGCCTCAGCAGGACTACCGGGCCGGATTGTCAGACACATTATAGTAACCAGCGTCCCAAGGGTCAATTTGTGGCGGGTCCGAGCAGTTACGTTCGGGCTTGGGGACGGGGGGGGGGCCGCTTTTGGAAAAGCTGCGCAAAACTTTTTTCGTTGGGCGTGGGGGGATGACCGCGGCGCCCCTGGGTTGGGGCGTCACGGTACTATCACAGTCATATACGGTCATATTGGGATGGTGACCCAGCTGTAGCCTTGAACCGAGCCGCCATAGTCCCGGGCGCGGCGTCCTTCCTTGATGAGTTCGACCCAGCTGGGTAACTCCGTTGAATCCGGCGGGCCGGTCCCCAAGTCCGGCGGGGACCGGTCATCCGGGTACTCTTCCTCCGCGGACCGGTCCGATGAGACGTACAGATGCCGGGATGCAATGGGGAGCGCGGGGCCGTCTTTGGGCCCGGGCCGGAGCGCCGGATAGTCTTCGCCAGCCAGGGCAGCTTGCTTCCGGTGGTAGTCGGCGGCGGCCCAGGCGGCTATCCGGGCGGCCTGCTCGGTGCCGAATATCCGCCGCAGGGCCTGGTACCCGTAGATGTTTTCGGGTTGGGGGCAGTCGTCGGGGAACTTGATCAGGTGGTCGCAGTCGTTGTGGTCCTGGCCGGTGGTCTTGGCAATCTGGCGGGCATCGTAGCGGAAGTCGTAGAGCGTCTTGCGGGTTGCGCTGGCTGCCTCCGTACCGCCGCAGATATGTGCCAGGGCGTCAGAGCCGTGGGTGTCGAAGTTGTATTCCTCGTCATCATAGGACCGGAAGTCAAAGGGGCCGTACTCCGTTTCGTAGCGGCTATAGCCAGCGGGGTAGCCGGCATAGCGGCCCTTCAGGATGTGGGTCCAGGAGCGGGGCGCTGAGGGGCGTTTTTCAGCCGGGGCGGACTGCTCCGGGGCGGATTCCTGACCGGCCGGGTTGCCGCCGTCGGGAGTGGAAGGCGCGTCGAAGCCGCGGCGCAGGAGTTCTTTGGCTGCGGACAGGCGGTGGTGGGGTTTGAAGTCGGGGATTGTGCCCTGCATGACGTCTATCAGGAAGCGGACTGTGGTGCGGCCGTTGTCGGTCTCTTCCCGGATGAGGGCGGCTAGCTCGCGGTGCAGGGGGGTGGTTTCAACGCCGAGTACGCAGAGGGCGCGGAGTTTTTTCTGGGGTGAGGAGGCGGGGGTGTTGGCGTCGATGAAGGATTGGGCCGTGTGGAAACCGAGGGTAAGGAGTTGACGGGCGGCGTCGAGACGGTGGCAGGGCTTGGAATGTTCGAGGAGGCCCTGCATAACGTCTATGAGGAAGCGGACTATCAGGCGGCCGTCGTCGGTTTCCTCGCGGACGATGTCGGCGAGGGATGGGGTGGGGCGTTCCGGGTTGTCGGGATGGTTGTTTGGTTGAGCGAACATTAGTTCGATGATAGGGATGTGCATTCGGGGGTGTCAAGGGGTGGGTGACGTGAATGAGTGGGTTGACGGAGTGGGTGCGAAGGGATGACCGTGCCGGGGGTGTCTCCGTCAGTACGTTCGTGTTTGCACATAACAAGGGCTCTGGATCCCCGCTGCGGCGAGGATGACGGGGGGTGGGGGGCTGGGTTCTTGTTGCGGTGTGGATGCCAGCGAGGGGATCTGGGTCCCTGCTGCGGCGAGGATGACGTGGGGCTCACGCTTGGGGCGGCCTATTGGGGATGCGGTGTTTGGTAACGGGAAGGGGTTTGGATTCCCGTTGCGGCGGGAGAGACTGGGGTTGGTGTTAATGATGGGATTGCCTTGGCTCAGTGTGCCTTGAGCGGCTGGTTCCCAGGGGTTATGCTAGTGGAAATTCCGGTTAGGAGGTTGAAGCATGACGACGGCTGACCGTTTGTCCATGCCCCTTGGAGAGAGTATTTTCACGCAGCGAGCGATCCGGCGGTTCAAGCCGGACCCGATCCCAGAGGAGGACCTCAAGGCCATCCTGGAATCGGCCATCAGGGCGCCCAACGGTGGAAACAGCCAACCCTGGCACTTCCTGGTGGTTAGGGACGAGGGGCTGAGGACCGAGTTGGGGGAGTTGTACCAAGAGGCCTGGTGGGCCAAGCGCAAGGACGAGGGCATCAATGGACCCGCAGACATACCGCCGGGCAAGAGCAACCGCCGCTCGGCCATGCGCCTTTCCGGCGAATTTGCCCACGCGCCGGTCGTGGTGATGCTTTGCTCCACGTCTCGGGGCAACACCGGCTCGGTGATTCCCGCGGCCCAGAACCTGCTGCTGGCGGCGCGTGCGCTGGGGGTTGGCGGGACCATCACGACGTTGCACGCCCAGGTGAACGAGCGAGCCCACCGGTTGTTTGGAATCCCGGAAGACGTCCAGATCGTCTACTGCCTGCCGCTGGGATACCCCAGGGGCAATTTTGGTCCGGCCCAACGCAAGGCGCTGAATGAGGTTTGTTCCTACGACCGGTGGGGGACTGCCATCGATTAGCACCATAGCGCGATTGGGCCCATAGCGGGTCGCCAGACGGCGGGGACAAATCAAGGCACCCGCAATCTAAAGTTGGTTGACTGGATGGCCTATTTTCGTAGTAGTGCGACGCCGGTAGCGCGGATTGTCCGCACCCGGCGTTGGCGCGTTGCGATAAGCGTGCTAGCGCAGGGGAAGGGCTCTGGATTCCCGCTGCGGCGAGAATGACGGGAGGGGGCTTGAAGGGGCTCTGGAATCTTGGTGCGGCTGGAATGACGTGAGGTAGGGGTGGTTGGATGGAAGGCAATCCATGGGTGTGAAAATGGCCTGTTTTCGTAGTGTCGCGACGCCGGGAGCGGGGGTTGCCCAGGCCTGGCGTTTCCATGTTGGCATAAACGTGCCGGCGCACGGAGAGGGCTCTGGATTCCCGCGGCGGCGAGAATGACGGGGGCTGGGGGGAGGCGCGGTTGGATGGAAGGCCATCAAGCATGGCCTTGGATGCGAGATTCGGTGATCACATTAGGATGCGTTTGTCCTGGGATTCCATTGGCCTTATGGGCCGTTGGAGAGGGTTTTAATTCTTGATGAGCATTCCGGGTTGGCACTTTCTGCAATAGCTGGTGATGCGCTGGTTGGCGGTTAGCTGGCTGATGGTGCCGCCGCATCGGGGGCAGTCTTCACCGCCCTTGTTGTGCACCTGGAGGAAATCGCGGATTTTGACGTGGATATCCTGGCCCATCCGGTCCCGCAGCACCTCCATGGCATCGGTGACCACGGTGGAGCATTGTTTGTGCAGTTCCTCGGTCTCCGATTGGGATAGAGACCTGGATTTTCTGAAGGGGGAAATTCGGGCGGCGAACAGTATTTCATCTGAGTAGGCGTTGCCGATCCCGGAGACCAAAGCGCCGCGTGTGAGCACGCCCTTGATCTCGCCATGGAAACGCTTGAGCCGGTCTTGAAACTCTTCCAGCGTAGTCCCGGATAGCACGTCCGGGCCTTGCTGTTCCAACCTGGGAACCTGGCCCCACTGGTCGCCGGACAGGTAATAGACTTTTCCCATTTGCCGGTCGTCCAAGTACCGCAACTCCATGGCGTCGGGAAGCTTGAGGACGAGACAAGTTTTCTTCAAGACTCGGAGGCTTTCAGGGCAATATTGCAGCGCCCCGGTGAGCATGGGGTCAACGACCAACCACCGGTCGTCCGACATTTCAATCAGCAGGAGCTTGCCCTGCCGCTGGATATCGATAAAACGGCGGCCGGAGACGTCTTGTTCGAAGTCACCCGCCAACGACCTCAGAACCGTGGGGCGCAGGACCCGGGCGCCGGCCACGGGGATGCCCGAGATTCGCCGGTTCAGGAAGTCCTTGATTATTTCCAGATCAGGAGCTTCCGGCATGTCAGAACCTGGGACTTACCTTATGTGGCTTACCTTACGGGAGTTGCCGCGGAACTACCCGAGAACGAGGGGACCAATCAGCGCCTGGAAAATGCCACGTTAGAAACTATCTCAAAACCAAAATTCGGAGGTCCTTGGGTGGCGGGGCTACGTTGGGGGATTCATCCCCCAAACCCCCGATCCAACTATCTCAAGACGGGATGATGGCCGCTTCAAGTTTTGAGATAGTTACTTAGTCGTAGGAAACGGCGGCTTTCCGGAACGCGTCCGTAATGTCCGACGCCATGGAATCAATGTCAGCGCAGACGGCATAACGCAAATACGGGGAGAAATGAACGCCCACGAGACCCGTCTCGGTGATCATGCGGAAGTTGAAATCCTGTGAGCTTTCCACCGGTTGGCCGAAGGCGCGGGTGGGAGTCAGCCACAGCGTGAAAAATCCCGCTGACGGCTCGATGGCCAGCCTCATACCCTGGCCGGTCATAATTTCAATCAGGGCCCTCAACCGGGAACGGTACATATCGCAATAGCGGGATATGCCTTCCTGGTCGGATTCAAAGGCCGCGGCCACCCCTGCGGCCATTGGGGCGACAAACCCGGTGTCGGTCTTGCCCTTGACCTCTTTGATGTCGCCGATGAAGTCGGGGGACCCCACCATGGCGCCAACGTGCCAACCGGTACCGTTGCCGATGAGCTTGGCCGCCGTGAAGGCTTCGGCCCAGGAAAGGTCGGGGAAATCCAACGCGACCTGGGAGAGGGTGGCGCTTTCCGGACCATGGCTCAGAATGATGTATGCCGCGTCGTTAAACAGCCGTATGTCCCGGTCGCTGCAGAATTGACAGACCTCCCTCAACCAATCTTCCTGGGCAATCTGGCCCGAAGGATTGTGAGGGTAGTTCATCATGACCAGGTTGGTGCCGTTGAGAATTGACCGGGTGGGGAATCTGAAGTCGTTTTCCGGGTTCAGCGACAGGGCGTAATGATCGGAACGAGGGTGATAGGCGCACCAGTCCGCCGGAATGGGGTAGCCCGGATCGGTAGTAGTGGCGACGGTTATCTCCTGGTCGGCGCACCCGCAGGCCAACGGCAGCATGCCCAAGATTGGCTTGATCCCCGGTATGGTCAGGTAATCCACGTCCCTGTCTTCCAAAGAACGCGGCACGTGGGCCTGGATGAACTTGCGGGCGAAGCCGGGGACACCCTGGCTGTCGTTGTACTGGTAGCTGTGCATTGCCTCGTCTTCGCTCATAACCGCGATTGCCGCGGCTTCACGAGCGCTGAGGAGCGCTGGTCCTTTGGGCTCACCGATGGACAGGTCCAACAGTTTGACCCCGGCCTCCTCGGCTTCCCACCGCTTGGCCCGGACCGCTTGCAGCACGTTGCTGCCGCCTGTGGGCAACCTGGATCCTCTCATTGATTGCTGCTTCCTCCAATGCCGAGTTGGGGACGCCGATTGGGTGCACACTCCAAGGTGTGGAGCACGCTGCTAGTCTATCAGATGGCGTCAAATTGCACGGCGGGGGATGCAGGGCAAACGCATTCTATTTTCATGAGCAAATCAGGCATACGAAGTGATGCGGGTCCGCAGGAATTGGCCGGATGGGATGTCGGACACTCCACCCGGAGCGTCTGGCATAACTGTCTTGGCGCACGAAAAGGGCTCTGGATTCCCGTTGCGACGAGAATGACGGGGGGGGCCGCATTTGCGATTATGGCATAACCAGGCATTTGGATTGCCGCGGCGGCCGGAAGAGGCGGGAGATAGGTGGGGTGAGCTTTCCGTCGTAAACGACACAACCCCCGGTGTATGCCGGGGGTTGTGCTATGGGTCCAATTCCAGGTTGGAGAATTAGGCGGCGATGGCGATGCGCTCCATGCTCTGGGCCTGGCCGGCGCGACGGCCGTTGGATGCGCCACCCTGCCGTAGATGACGATCGTAGAAGGCCAAGACCTTTTCCCAACCGTCGGTGGCGGCGTGCTGGCGGTATCCGGGGCGGTCAACGGCGAAGAAGCCGTGGCCGGCGCCTTCGTACATGTAGAACTCGTAGTCCTTCCCGTGGCGCTTGAGCTCTTCCTCGGTTTTGGCTACGTCCGCCGGGGTTGGCCTGCCGTCATCTTCCCCGAACAGACCCAGCAAGGGACTACTGAGCCCAGCGGTGTAGTCAATAGGGGCCACCGGCATAGCGGGGCTCATCTCTTCCGGTGGAGCGGTAACCCCGCCGCCCCAACAGTCCACAGCGGCGTCGATTCCAGAAAGGGTACACGCGGCGAGGTACACCTGGCGTCCGCCGGAGCAGAAGCCGATGATTCCCACTTTGCCGTTGCAGTAGGACAAGGTGCGCAGGTAGTTGATGGAAGCCTGCACATCACCCATGGTCCTTTCGTCGGGCATGCCGCCGGCTTCCCGGATGCTGGCGCTATTTGCGTCGGAAGTGGCCTGCCCCTGGCGGAAGTGCAGGTTGGGGGAGATGGTGGCGTAGCCGTGATAGGCCAGCTTGGCGGCCATGCCCTTGGTGGCGTCGTCCCAACCGGGCATGTGGTGAATCAGAACCACGCCCGGCACCGGGCCGGAGCCCAGCGGCCTGGCCAGATAGGCGTCAATGAGGTCGCCGTTGTGTCCGTTGATATTGACGGTTTCGGCCATCAAACCTTGATAACCTGGCATTGCATCCTCCAATTTTTTCTAATGGGTCCGGACCTTGCTCCCCCGGGCATATCACCGGGGGGCTTGCGAAACACACTACTACCGGGCCCTATGGGTGTCAACTTGGGGCGAGGGGCTGCGGCTGCTTTTAGCCGTGACCTGCTTGCCAGCCAAAGGGGTTCTCGGTAACCAGTTTGTGCCGGCGGCTGGAGTAAGCAGGATACGCGCCACTATCGACCCCAACCATAGGGGTTATAGGTAACCATGGTATGCACTCGATCATTTTCGGATCGTTGGAACGTTTCCTGCTTCTCAAGGATTTCCCGCAGAATCTCACGCTGTCGTTCAGTTTGCCAAGGGGTATCCTCCACTTCTCGCCAGCGGGTTGTTCCGTTGTCTATCCAGATCCGACCTAAGACGTCTATGACGAACCGGAGCGACCCAATTGAGTCGTCCCAAGCCCGCGCAGGGTTCACATCGACGGGTTTGGGTTCCACATCATTCCCGTCACTGTCGGCTACGGTGAGTACGAACTTGGCGCCAACGCCGTGCCGGAACGGCAGCCAGTCCGAAACGAAGGGCCTTGCCGGATGGAAGTTGGGTGCGAAGTGCCGGTATGGTTCATACTCGACGGTCTTCCCAGTGCCGGAGTCCTGGAAGGTGACCCGGGCGGGCAGACGATTGACGTACAGAGGGTTGTATTGCCCGGAGGCCATGTAGCAGGCGCCCATACTCAGAGCGGTCAACTCCGGGTCAATAACTTCCTGAGGAACCAGTTCCTCCGCGGAAACAACCAAGTCAACGCCGAACATCTCCCTTAGCCGTTCCCGGAAGTATGGTGACTTGGTTGGCCCCCCGGTCAGGATGATGCCATCCAAGTCCCGGGCGAACGCAGCAGGAATAGCTTCCAACCGGCATGAGGGGATGTCTCCGATTGGGGATGCCCCTTCCTGGCGTTTCCATATCACTTTGGCGCTTATGTAAGCTTCCCGCATCGCCGCCAGTGTCTTGGCTAGGAAAAGGGACTTGTTCAGCTCGTCTTCCAAGTCGGACCAGGCAAGATGGACGCCGCCGCCCAGGTCCTGCGTCTCTCCGGAAGGGGTGAGTTGCTCTTTGGCGATTCGCAAGTCCCTTTCCGAACCTTGATAGCCAGTCCACTTTTTGAGAAGCCCGTCGATAAAGACGCCTCCCAGCGACGGATTTCCATGGGCGGCGTATACACTCATTTGCCCGTCCGCTCCCACTTCGGCCAAAGCGCAATCAAATGAACCGCCTCCAATATCGTACACCAAGTAGGACCCAGCCATTAGGCGGTCGAGGCGCCGGGCCAATTCCAGGAACAAGACCGGCTCTTCGACTACCGAAGCAACCCTATTCCCACCGGCTAAACCGGACAGCACTTCGGCCAGTTCGGCACGGTACTCCAGCCCGGAATGCACCGGGCAGCCGGCGCGCCATTCGAACTCACCGCTCAGGTTGGCCCGGCGGAAGGCCTCGGCCAATATCAGCCGAATGACTTCCTTGACGGGAATTTCCCGATCCCATACCACAACGGACCTGGTTTCGGGGTTCCACCAAGATTCTGTTGGAGTCTCCGAGAACTCCAAATGCCACTTCACGTATGGGTCTCCGGCCAAGGCCCAACGCTTGATGTTGCGGACCACAACCACATCCGGCACCTCGGGTTGTACGTCCGCGTCTTCTCCGAGGAAGGTCAAGACGTCGCCGTTGGGCTGTCTCTGGAACGCAATGACCGCCGGCATGGTTGAAGCTCTTTCCTCCTCACTTTCTCCCTGCCCTATTCTGAGCGGTTGCGGCAGCCTATCGCTTTGATCCGTGTCCCAGGTGGCGATACGTACATTGGTAGTTCCAAAGTCAACACCCACTATTTGCATCAATCGCTCTCCGAAGATTTGGTTACTTGCGCTTGCATCAACACGCGGCTGCTGGTGAATTTGCCCTGCATGATGGTGCCGGGAACGGAAATCCTAACCGGGGCATCGACATTCGTTGGCCCATCCGCATGGTGCACCCTTGGGTCATATTGTACTATCTCACCTACCGTTCCAAATTCCTTGGCACCCCCGGCCCCCAACGCCAGGGCGAGTTTTGCTTTGACATTCCGTAGCAGGGTTTCCGGGTTTTCCTTTTGCTGGTGCAAAGTCTGGAGGGTCTCCGCAGTAACCATTAATATATCCTCTAGAATGTCCATCTTGGACAACTCCCGGCCTTCGGCAATTTGGGCGCGCAGGCCTTCGACCCGGCGGCTCAGCCGCTCTTTTTCTTGTTGTACATCTTCCAATTGCCGCTCGTAGGACCGGCGTTGGCGCTCCAACTCTTGCGCGTATTGGGCCTGTATATCGGCGAGGCGCTGGCGGCTTTCGGAAAATAGGCCGGACCAGACCGGGCCATTGCGCTCGGGCGAGGAATCAACCAACGCCTTGCCCATTTCCAGGGAGGCTTGTTCAGTCGCTGTTGCGCTCCCGTCTGACAGCAGGATGGACGCCATCACCAACAAATCCAGACACTGGGCCGAGCCGGTCAGTGCAGTCACGTGGCGGCTGTGGACCACGTAGGAAAGGGTCGCTTCCTTCGGCGCTTCCCCAGCCGCTGAACGCACCATCAAGTCCTGGATGAGCCGCAGTCGCTCATCCAGGAAAAGGCGGTCCAGGATGCGGTCCAGTTCGGAGTGCAGACGGGTTGGGTCTTTTGAACTCAGGGCGGCGACAACCAGTTGCCGGGCCATAGCGGCGCGCCCGGAACGCCTATCATGGCCCAAAGACCCATCGAGCCATTGGCTGGCGCTGCCGCTCGATTGCTGTAACCACTGCCACATCTCCGCCATGAATTGCCGCTGCCAAGGGTGCGGTTCGCCGGGCAGGACGCCAGCCGAGAGCAGCAATTCAACGGAGTCTCCGCTGTACCCGGTTACCGCGGCCAGGCGCGTCAGTAGTTCACCAACATCCAAGGCCAGGGCTTGGGCGGCGTCCGACCCGTTCAAGTCACGGAAACGGGTAAAGGCGCGGATCATCAACTCCAACCAGGCCGCGGCGGGTTGCGGGGTAACGCTGCCCGATTCCAGGTAATCCTTCGCGCCACAAACTGCCCGGTCCAGAGCTAGTCCGATGTTCTTCGCGGTGAGTTTGCCGAGAGCGCCAAAGGCTGCCTTGGTTGGGCGCGGCCCGGGGGGTGGTTCGGCAATTTCAGCCAGAAACCACTTCGACCAATCGGCCACTTTGGGGGCTTTCGCCGCCCGGACCTTGGCTTTAGCGCGGGCTGGGAGGGAATCCCAAGGCTGGGCGAGTACGTCGGACACCCTGACCATCAGGGTTATTGAATTGCTGTTGCGGTAGTTGAACTGACGGGATTGCTTTACCGCCGGTAGTACCCGGCCCCACCAAGTTTTCCAGTCGCGGACGTGGCGGCGGTCCAACTTTTCTTTGATGCTCCTGGAACTCCCCCTGCTGCCGATAGAGCCCAACGCCCAGGCCACCAGTTTCAGCGGGGCCTCACTAGCCCACGCTTCCATGGTTTCCGGTTGGTCCGGGCCCTGGCTATTAGGTACGGCGGCTCGTTCCGATGTCTGTAGTGTCATGTCCCCACCCTGTTCATCATTTTGACCTCTCTATCATAGCAAAACGGCTTGGCGGTTAGCATGACTCCAGAATATGGCGCCGGGGTGATTACGCAAAAGCCAGAGCGGATGAGTGCCTGCTATCCCTACGGTTGCCTGGCTTACCAATGGCCGCCCCGGATCCCGTGTTTGGCAGCAAAGGGTCTCCCATGTTTGATGGCCAAGCCATTGCCTAACCCGGAACCGGCGCCCCTTTGAGGTGGGTGGCGAAAAAGGCGAGGGTGCGCGCCCAGGATACTTCAAAGGCGTCACGGTTGTACCTGGGGCTGGTGTGGTCGGCGAAGGCGTGGTCCGCGCTAGGGTAAGCGTAGAACTGATGGGGTTTGCCCAAGCGCGTGAGCTCGTTGTCCAGGGTCATCATGTCTTCCGGGGAGGGGTTGGCGTCAATCTCCCCAAAGTGGAACATGATGGGGCAATTGATGCCGTCAGCCAATTCAAACGGGGTCTGGTCTCCGCCGCGCGCCACCATTATGTTGCCGCCGTAGTATGGGGCAGACGCCGTGATGGCCGGGATAGATGCGGCTGCCAGCCAGCTAACGCGGCCGCCCATGCAGAACCCGGTAATCCCGATGCGGTCTCCGACCACGGAAGGATGGGACTGCAAGAAACCGACCGCGGCATTGACGTCGGTCACAACCTGGGGGTCGAGCAAGGACCCGGCTTTTTCCACGCCGGTCATACTGGAATCGGTAATCCTGTGAAACAGGTCTGGGCACACCGCTGCGTAACCCTGCTCTGCCAAGCGGTCGCAAATCCTCTGCGGGAATTCGTTCACGCCTCCCGCCGGATGGATCACCACCACTCCCGGGAATCGACCGTCGCCACTGGGCGCGGCGGCGTACAGGTCCATGCTGTGTCCATCTACGTTGACGCTTTCCCAAAACGACGGCATAAGCGAGACCTCCTTGAGTGTTCTGTAAAAGAATATTCCGTAGTGACGAATCGCCAGGTTTCCCCGGAGTTGTCACACGGCGTTGTCGGCGCGGAGGGCGGCCAGGGTGCTCTCGAACGCCGCCAGGGTTTGATCGACGTCGTTTTCGTTATGGGTTGCCGACACCAAGAACGCGTCCCGGCCCATGATGTCGATTCCCCGGTTTTGCAGGCCCAGTTTCATTGCGGTTACGGCGGGGGAAGCCGCCGCCTGCTTGATCTGGCGGTGCGGCATGGTGCATAGTTCCCGACCGCAATCGCAATCGGCCAGCACCACGTGAATCATCGAAGCAATGCCGTGGGCGTGGCCGGCCACTTCCATCTTGCTGAAAATGTCATTGAGCCCCTGCTTCAACCGGGAAGCCATAGCGTCGGCACTTTGATTGATGGGTTGTGCGGCAATCATCTCCAGGCAGACGCTGCCAGCCACTGCGCTGAGGGGATTGGCGTTGAAAGTCCCAGGGTGGTATACCCGCTGCCCGTTGTCCCACTCAGGGTCTCCCCGGTGGGCCATCATGTCGATGATTTCGGCCCGTCCGCCCACGCAGCCGCCGGGCAGACCGCCGGCCACGATTTTGGCCATGGTGGTGAGGTCCGGCGCCACTCCATACCTTTCCTGCACGCCGCCCGGAGATGCCCGGAAACCGGTGACCACTTCGTCAAAAATGAGCACAACCGAGTGCTGAGCGGTTAACTGCCGAAGGCCCTTCAGAAAGACGGGAACGTCGAAAGGCAGTTGGCCGTAGTGGGCCCCGGTGGGCTCCAGGATGACGGCCGCAATGTCCGGGTCGCGGTTCAGGGCGTCTTCCACCGCGTCGAGGTCGCCGGAGGGAACAATCACCATGCTTTCAAAGCTGGCTTCAGGGATGCCGGGGGAAGGGCGGTCCGAGCCGGCCATCGCATAGTCGTGCCAACCATGGAAATGGTCCTGCAGCTTCATCACCTTGCGCTTCCCGGTGTAGGCCCGGGCCAGGCGCATCGCCATCAGGGTTGCTTCGGTCCCCGAACTGTGGAACCTTACCCGCTCGACGCTGGGAACCAACGCCATGACGGCCTTGGCCCAACGGACTTCCTCGTCGGTCGAAGCGCCCAGGTGGGTGCCGCGGGTCACCTGGTCGGCCACCGCCGCCGCGACCGCCGGGTGGGAGTGCCCCAGGATCAATGCGCCGTGCCCCGATACGTAATCGATGTACTCCTCGCCGTCCACGTCCCATTTGCGGGGGCCGGAACCGTGGGTCATGTATAAGGGGAAGGGTTCGGCGTACCGGGTGTCATGGGTTACGCCTCCGGGAAACAGGCCCAGCGCCTCGGCAAATCGTTGGGCAGACCCGGGATGTTTGGCCAGGTATTCGTCTAAGATGGCGGTCATTCGGCCTCTCCAAGTGGGGACATGGCGGCATTTTACTACCTGCATACCGTACGCGCCATTGATTCTACATCGGTCGGTGGGAAGCGGATGGAAAGCCAGACATGGCCAGGGCCATTTCATTCTTCCCAGATATTTTCGTAGCAAAGGGATCCCAGAACCCTGATCATGCGCCAAGACGGTTATCCCAACCAAGACGCGCCGCGTGGACAGGCTGGCGTCCAACCTCGAGCGTTCCTGCAGACCCGCGTCAGGTTGGATGGGAGAAAGGGCTCTGGATTCCCACTGCGGTGAGAATGAAGGAGGGAGGAGTTAATGACAATGAAAAGGCCCTGCAGACATGGCAGCCGGGGGGTTAAATCCGGAGGCCTGGGGGTTAAAATGGACTTTTAGCGGACCGGAGCGTTCGCACTAGCCGAATTGGGCTCAAGCCGACGGTTGAAATTGGCCGACGCCAACACTGCACAAATAACCGCACAAATATTGGAGCTTGGGGAGTCTCCGGGAAGGCACATTCTTCACGCCGACCTGGACGCTTTCTACGCGGCAGTGGAGCAGCTGGACAATCCCGACCTGCGTGGGAAGCCGGTTCTGGTAGGAGGGCGTCCGGAGGGCAGAGGAGTGGTGGCCACAGCTTCGTACGAAGCGCGGGTGTTCGGGGTCCACTCCGCCATGCCCATGAAAACGGCAGTCCGATTGTGCCCGCAGGGGATAATTGTGCGTCCCCGCTTCCCACGGTACCGGGAGCTGTCCAAGCAGGTCATGGACATTTTTCGCAGCTTCACTCCGCTGGTGGAACCCCTTTCCCTGGATGAGGCATACCTCGATATCACAGAGCGAGTGCAAGCTGACAACCGGGCTCCGCTGGCTGTGGCCCTGCGGCTGAAAAGCCAGGTCAGCCTGGAAACGGGGTTGACTGTGTCGGTAGGCGCCGCCACCAGCAAGTCGGTGGCTAAAATAGCTTCAGACATCCGCAAGCCCGACGGCCTGGTGGTGGTAGAACCGGGGGACGAGCGGGCGTTTCTGGAACCGCTGGCCGTGGATAAGCTATGGGGTATCGGGCCAAAGACGGCAGAGAAGCTCCGGCGGAGCGGGATCGAAACGATAGGGCAGTTGGCGCAGCAAACCAAGGAGTGGCACACCCGGCAGTTTGGCAAATCGGCGTCCGGCATCCAGGCCAAGGCCCTGGGTCAGGACCGGGACGAAGTAAGAACCGAAAGGGAAGCCAAGTCGGTAAGCTCGGAAAACACGTTCTCCGTCGACCTCACGGACCCCGAAGAACTGAAACAGGAAATGGATAAGCTGGCTTCCGGAGTGGCTCTCCATCTGCAGCGCAAGACGTTGACCGGCAGAACGGTGACCGTGAAGGCCCGGCTGGCGGACTTCACCACTTTCACCCGGCAGACGACCCTGCCCGAGCCCACCGGAGACGAGGCCACTATTCGGGCAACCGCCTGGCGGCTGCTGTCCCAGGAGTTGCAGGATGGACGCAGTTTCCGGTTGTTGGGCGTCGGGGTGTCAGGGTTCTACCAGACTAACCGGCAACCCGACCTTCACCAACCCAACCGGGGGGCACCGTTCCAGCTGCCGCTGCCGGACCTTTAGGCGGCGTTGACGGGCTCGGCGCTACAGCGGGGCCGCCGGGGATTCGCGTGTGTGCCTACCGGAACATGTCCTTCTTGGGGTCTCGCACCAGAGCCTGCACGGTGGCGTCTTCCTTGGGTTCATAGGCGTAGCCGCGGATAATTGCCGCGGGCACTCCCAGCACCTTGCCCGTTACGAGTTCCGACGTGGCGGCCAGCTCGTCGGCCACGGCAATGACGGTTGTGTACATCATGTTGCCGTGGGCGTCTTCCTGTCCCACGTAGCTGAGCAGGGGGTTGATTCCGGCCACCCCAATGGCCACGTTGGCCGCGGCGTTGCGCCAGGGGCGGCCAAAAGTGTCGGAGACAATCACTGCGACATCAGCGCCGGTCATTTCCTTGACGATTTGACGGATGCCGCGGGCCGAGGCGTCGGAGTCTACCGGTAGCAGGCAAACGGTGTCGCCGCCGGGGATATTGGAGGCATCGATTCCCGCGTTGGCGCAGTTGAACCCGTGGTGGGTCTCGCTAATGACGGCTCCCCGGTCCATGCGCACAATCCGCCGGCTTTCCCGCAGGATCATCTCAGTGTGCCGGGCGTCGCGGCGATGACCCTCGGAGATTTGCAAGGCCAGCTGGGATGGCTCCACGCCCTGCAGGCTGACCACCCGGCCTTCCGCCTTGGACACGACTTTCTGGGTTACCACCAGCACGTCGCCCGATTCCAGGGGCGATCCCTGGGTCGACGCGGCGTCCACGAGCATGGCCCCCAGGGGGTCTCCACTGTTTATCTCCGGCATACCATGTACGCCGATTACCCGAACTTCCGGCGGCATAATCTCTACCTCTTATGTTGCTCAGGGTTTTCTCATTGTCATTGAATTCCCCCGTCAATTTCGCCGCGGCGGGAATCCATTCCGTTGTTGGCGACCAAAATGTTGGTAGCAGCGGACGTTTTCCGGCTTTGCGCGAGCTTGGTCACCCATAATGATTTCCTGGATTCCCGCTGCGGCGAGATTGACGGGGGCGGGGTCCACTCTCGCATTAAAGGCATAACCGGGGCTCTGGATTCCCGCTGCGGCGAGATTAACGGGGGCGGTGTCCACTCTCGCATTAATGGCATAACCGGGGCTCTAGGTTCCCGCTGCGGTGAGAATGGCGGGGGGTGGGGTCCACTCTCGCATTAATGGCATATCCGGCGCTGTGGATTCCCGCTGCGGCGAGATTAACGGGGGCGGTGTCCACTCTCTCGCATTAATGGCATAACCGGGGCTCTGGGTTCCCGCTGCGGTGAGAATGGCGGGGGTGGGGTCCACTCTCGCATTAATGGCATATCCGGCGCTGTGGATTCCCGCTACGGCGAGATTAACGGGGGCTGGGTCAACTCCTCGCATTAATGGCATAACCGGGGCTCTGGATTCCCGCTGCGGCGAGAATGGCGGGGGCGGGGTCAACTCTCGCGGTAATGGCATAACCGGGGCTTTGGATTCCCGCTGCGGCGAGATTGACGGGGGACAGGTAAAGGACTCCGGTGTTGCCGGGCCTAGTATAGTCCTACTAATTGGCCTGTGCTAGAATGCGGCTGAGCCGAACCACCCCGCCTCCAAGAGGAAAAATTCTGTGACTTCTTCATCCTCGTCCTACAGAAAGAAGGTTTACACCAAGTTTGGCGATAAGGGGGAAACCAGCCTCCTGTACGGCGGGAGGGTGTCCAAGAACAACCCTCACACCGAGGCCTATGGCATCACTGACGAGGCGGTGTCGGCTATGGGGTTGGGCCGCGCCAAGTCCGATGACCCCAAGGTGAAAGACATACTGCGCGACCTGCAACGGGATTTGTTCATGGTCGCGGCCGAACTGGCAACCGACCCGGACAAGTACGAACTTTTCAAGGAGCACTTCACGCCGGTGACCGAGGACATGGTAGAAAGCCTGGAAACTACCATAGACTCCCTGGAGGAAGAATTCCAGATGCCCACGGTTTTTGTCCTCCCAGGAGGATCGGAGGCGTCGGCGGCTATCGACATGGGCCGGACCATCATCAGGACTGCGGAACGGAGAGTGGTGGCGCTGGAGGAGGCCGGAAGGTTGGCCAACGGGCTTATCACCGCCTACCTGAACCGTTTGGGCGACCTGCTGTTTGTCCTAGCCCGGTACCAGGACCGCCACCTTCCAATCGAACGAGCCACCGGCGACCGGACCTGAGCCTTCATGGGTACTGTGTCTTAATGGGTCGTCCGCCAAATATCGTCGTCATCGACTATGAGTCGGGGAACCTGCGCAGCGTCGCCAAGGCGCTGGAGTCGGTGGGCGTAACACCCCTGGTGACCGGCGACCCTGATCTGCTGGCGACAGCGGACGGCGCGATTCTACCCGGAGTCGGTTCCGCTCCCCAGGCCATGTCGGCACTGGAATCACGCCACCTGGTAGAGCCAATCAAGAACTTTCTGGCCACCGGCAGGCCGTTCCTGGGAATCTGCCTGGGGCTCCAGTTGTTGTTGGACCGAACCGAGGAGGGCGACGCCCCATGTTTGGGCATCGTGCCCGGAACAGTGAAACGGTTTCAACCGGGCGCGGAGAGTAACCTGAAAGTCCCGCACATGGGATGGAATAGCGTAGATATTCGCACGCCGCATCCCTTCCTGGAAGGCATTGGCCCGTCCAGCCAGTTCTACTTCGTCCACAGCTACTATGCGGCTCCCGACCAGGCCAAGAACGTAGCGGGGGCCACCGACTACGGCGTGACTTTCTGCAGCATCCTGGCCCGGGACAACCTGCTGGCCACCCAATTCCACCCAGAGAAGAGCGGGCCGGTTGGGTTGCGCATCTACGAAAACTTCGTAGCACAAGCCGGAAGTCCGTCCCGGTTGGGGAATTCCACCCTAGTCGCCGGCCGAACGCCCGGAGCCGACGACTAGCGTCCGGCACCCACGTCCGGTCAGGGGTCCGCACCTGCCAGGGGTCCATGCCTATGGAAGTCATACCGTCCATTGACCTTAGAGCCGGATGTTGCGTGCGTCTTTACCAGGGGGATTTCAGCCAGGAAACCGTGTATTCCGACGACCCCCTGTCCGTGGCGCTGAACTATCAGGCCCAGGGGGCTCCCCGCCTCCACCTGGTTGACCTTGACGGCGCGGCCCAGGACGGCCGTACCAACCGGGACAAGATCTCCGAGATCATCCGGGCATTGTCCATACCGGTCCAAGTGGGCGGGGGCATCCGGGGCTTTCCAACTGCGGCGGCCTTGATTAACGGGGGCGCCGACCGGGTGGTTATCGGCACCGCCGCCGTGGAGAACCCGGACCTGGCAAAAGAATTAACTTCCCGGTTTGGCAATGAGCGCGTGGTTGTGGCGTTGGACGCCAGAGACGGAAAGGTGTCTACCCGAGGTTGGACCGAAAACACCGACGTAGACGTGCTGGACCTGGCCCACTCGATGGCCCAACTGGGCGTAGTCCGCCTGCTCTACACCGACATATCAAGGGACGGCACCCTCACCGAACCCAACTACGCGGGCAACGCCAACCTGGTGGAACAGTCTGAAATGGCCGTCCAGGCTTCCGGCGGAATCGCCTCGGTGGCCCACATTCTGAAGCTGAAGGAAACCGGGGTGGAAGGAGTCATTCTAGGCAGAGCGTTGTACACGGGCGCGGTGGACCTGGGTGGGGCGATCGAGGCGGTGGAAATCGGGTAGACCGGAGGTTGGCGGGATCCAGGGGTTTGATTGGTCCGGCGTTGGACTGACGATCAACGACCGGGTGGCTATTCGCCGGGGGATTCTTTTCCGGTAGACTCTTCCCGGTAGGACCACCGGCTGCTCAGACGGCGCTCCGCATCTTCCAGCCAGTCGTCCCGTTTCACTTCCATCAAGATGAAGTCAAAGGACATGCGACGGACTTTTCTCACTTCCTGAAAGCCGCACCGGGCGAAGCAGCGTTGGGCGCGCTCGTTCCATTCCAGGGTGTGCAGGTAGACCCGTTTGAGGTTCCTCTCCTTGAACAGGTATTCCAAGAGAGTCGTTACGGCGTCGTACCCGAAAGCGTTACCCCAGTAGTCCCGGTCCCCGATGACGATGCCCAGCTCGGCCTCCATGTTGACGCTGTCAAGGTCATAGTACATGCAGTTGCCGATGAACTTACCCTCATGGGTAACCGCGGCAAAGTGGTGAGAGCCGGGGGTGGGGTACTTCAACTGGTCTTGATATATCTTCAAGAACCGGTCGTAAGTCATGGTCAGGGGATAGGCGGCGTCCAACCGGGCCAACTCGGGGTCGCTGCGCCAGATGTAGTCCAACTCCGCATCGTCGATGTGCTTGTCCCGGAGAATAATCCTGGCGCCATGCAACTCGGGCATTCTAAGGAGTCTCCCTCGGCTGGTTAATCAGGTCCAAAGCCTTCCGCAGTACACCGGCTTCGTTGGCATACCCCACGGCATTCAAGGCCTGATCGTAAGGGAACCACTGTACCACATCGAATTCCGGGTCGTGTTGGTTAGTGTCCCCTCCTCGTGGGACCATCAGGTAAAAGTGGACTGTTTTGTGGAACCGGACATTTTTGCCGCGTTCGGCGAACCAGTACTCGATGCTGTCGATGGGGGCATCTATCTCGACTTCCAGCCCGGTCTCTTCCCTGACCTCTCTAAGGGCGGTTTCCTCCATGGTCTCGCCAGGGTCCGGCGTTCCCTTCGCCAGGCTCCACCGAACCGGGCGGGATGCCGCGTCCAAAGACTGGACTCCGGAGTTGTCCGACGGTTGCGGAGCCACGTGGCGTCCGCAGAGGACCGCCTCGATATTGCCGTCCACCCAGCGATAGACTACGCCGCCGGCAGAGACCAGGTGTTCCGTCCTTGGCTTGGAGTGCTTGCCCTTCATTCTCCCCCGCTCTATCCTCCCGCGCTGGCCGGTGGGCCGCTGCATAGCGGTGACCGGCGCCACACTACAAATATTATAGGGGGGCGCCAAAACCAGTCAAGCAAACCGGAGGGACATTGAGGGCTATCGGATTCCAGAATCTGAGGACCAGCAGAATGCGGCTACGTGAAAGCGTTTGTGGTGTGGCGAGAATGAAGGTGGATTATTGAAGGGTGGTGAGGATTAATTCTGGGAATTGACCAGAGCTACCTCGCAAATTCTTCGGCGTCTCGAATGTAGAGGTCAGTCTCTCGGATTCGTCGTACCGTAGCAGATTCCTGACACAATCCCACGTAAAAACAGTCACCATGCAAGCGGCTTTGGCGTGAGTAATAACGACCAACCAGAGACTTTATTCTCTGGTCATTTTCCGCCAGACGGTCCAACTCCCTCGAGGTCTGAGGTGACCTCTCTAGTTCATGTCCTCCCTGGGACACAATCAACGCATTGGTAGCTCTGAGAGTCGCGCACCAAGCCTTTTCAGCAGCATCTCGTACATCACCGGCTTCTAGCCGTTCTATCGCCGCACGGTACAGTTGCCGGGCATCTTCAAAAATCTCTTGTGCGGAATTGGTTAAGGTCATTGCTCGCCCCTAAGCGCTTGCCGCCGATATGGGGAGATACCATGTGGGTATACCTAGGGTCTTTCGATTGTCCCCCGTCATTCCCGTCGCAGCGGGAATCCAGAGCCCTGATTATGTACCAAGTCGGTTATGCCAACTAAGGCGCGCCGGGTGGACAGGTTGACGTCCCAACTGGAACATTCCTGCAGACACGAACCAGGTTGGATGGGGAAAAGGGCTCTGGATTCCCGTTGCGACGAGAATGACGGAACGGGGGCGGGGTTGGAACGCAGGGCATCAGGCATCACTTTGGATGCCAGACTCGCGGGTCAGCTTAGAACGCTGTTTCCCCATAATTCAACCGGCAGGCGGTTCCTAACAGGGGTAGGGCGTTGGCGCCTGCCTGGGTCCGTGGGGTGGCGGCGGTGTGTGATCGGCAATCTGAAAGCAAAATGTCGCGACCATTTGGGCTAAGCTCTGCCCATCCGGTAGCGCTTTGGGGGACAATGTACAGCCCTCGGGTAAACCCGAGGGCTGTTTAAGATATTCTAGCGAGAGAGGTAGGTTGGGGGTTGCTTAACCAACGCCCCGAATACCTTGCTCTATGCTGCTTGCTCAATGCTAGAGGTGTGCCTCGGCGTCGAGGACGGCTCTAACGATCTTGTCGTAGCCGGTGCAGCGGCACAGGTTTCCAGCCAGCCAATGCCGGATTCTGCCTTCGTCGGCGTTGGGTTCCCGGTCCAAGAGGCCCTTGGACGCGACGATGAAGCCGGGCGTACAGATGCCACATTGGAGCGCGGCCTGCTCCAAAAAGGCTTGCTGTATCGGATGCAGTCCGTCCGAGGTGGCCAGTCCTTCAATTGTGGTGACGTCGGACCCCTGGACTTCAACGGCCAGAACCAGGCAGGAGTCGACGATGCGCCCGTCAAGTATCACGGTGCAGGCGCCGCAGTTTCCATCATTGCACCCTTCTTTACTTCCGGTCTTGCCCAGGATGTCCCGCAGCGCTTCCAGCAGACTCTGACGGGGCTCGCAAAGGAAGTCGGTTTGAGTGCCGTTGATGGTAGTGGTTACGTGGACTAGTCCGGGCATTGCTATCCTCCCCTTGCGCGTTCTACGGCGTTGTTCAATGTGCGGCGGGTCAAAACACCCACCAGGTGAATCCGCTGCCTGATGGTGCCCCGCATGTCGTTGATGGGCACGGCATCGGCCTGCGTTTTTTCAGAGGCTTCTTGAATCGTCGCCTCGGAGACCGGTTTGCCCGCCAGGCTTTCGCCGGCGTCTTTGCAGAACACCGGTGTAGGGGCAACCGAAGCCAAAGAGATTCTGGCAGAGACAAAGTTCTGTCCCGACGCATCCAACACTACCGAGGTCCCCACCCCGGCCACGGCGATGTCCATCTCGTTACGGGGGATGAATCGCAGGTAGTTGGCGCCCGAGTGCTCCTGAGGCGGAGGCATGTGAATCGAGACCAGGATTTCTCCGTCCTGCAGCACGCTCCGTCCTGGGCCGGTACAGAAGTCTTCGGCTGCGACCTCTCGGGTCCCGTTGGGCCCGGCAATATTGGCCACGCCGCCCAATGCGATAATAGCGGGAATCGAGTCGCCGCTCGGCGCGGCGTTGCAAAGGTTGCCGCCAATGCTGGCGCGTCCCTGAATCTGGATTCCACCAATGAGAGAAGAGCAATCTATAAGACCGGGGTAGGCTTCGGCGACCGCCTCGTCCTGGTAGATTTTGTAACAAGGGACCGCGGCGCCCAAGGTCAGCCCATTTTGGGGATCGTAGGTAATCTCGTTTAGTTCAGGTATTCCTTTGGCGTCCACAACCAAGTCGAGACTCCGGCGTCCGGCTCGCAACTGCACCAGTAGGTCCGTGCCGCCGGCCATTAACCGGGCTCGATCTCCCTTGGATGCCATCAATTCTACGGCTTCGTTGACGGTGTTTGGCTTAGCGAAATCAATTGCTTCCAATTAGCCACCTCCTCGCAGGTGGGATTATAGCATCACCGCCAATGGTTGCCTACACTTGCCGGACGGCTCAACCATGCGCGGGGTCGAGATACTCGGTCCGGCCGACGCTTACTCTATTAACCTATCGGGATGAAATCAGCCGCGGCGCGTGGCTGCGGCTGGCTGTCTTCATTCACACCGCGGTCCTCGTTCCTTCTGGACGGCTAACAAGGACCGTTCCGGCAGAACCGGTTTCTGATAACCTTGATTTCAACACACGCCAACGAAGTGTACTCCTGCCAGTGAGCCATTCCCCAGGTTTTCAGATCAACTTCAGATTTTTCAACCACAGAGGAACCTGAGACTCCATGGACAGCGGAACACACGGGACTTCTCCCCTGGAAACGGCGCTCCGAAAAGACCGGTTGGTGGTTCTGGCCGCCGTCCTGGTTGTTGCCGGGTTGGCCTGGTCTTACACAATCTACGTGGCCTGGGAAACCGGCAATCTGGGCAATGCTCCCGCCATGACGAGGTCGATGGAGATGCCCAATATGGCCGCTTGGCGCGCCGCCGACTGGGCCGCCATGTTCGTCATGTGGGCGGTCATGATGGCCGCAATGATGGCGCCGACGGCCGCGCCCATGGTCCTGCTGTTCGCCTCGGTTAACCGCCGCCGGCTGGAAGAGCAGCAGCCCTATGTGTCGTCGATGGTGTTTTTGTCGGGCTACCTGGTGATATGGGTGGGATTTGCTGCCGCCGCCACGGTGGGCAACTGGGCCCTCCACACCCACGCGCTGCTGTCTTCGATGATGGGTTCCGTGATGGGTTCCAGCACCAGTTCAATACTGGGTGGGTCATTACTGCTGGCGTCCGGAATCTTCCAGTGGACCCCTTTGAAGAACGTTTGCCTTTCCCGCTGCCGCACGCCCTGGGGATTCATCATGTCCTACTGGCGAGAGGGCAAGAGAGGCGCGCTCCTGATGGGGCTGCAGCACGGGCTTTTGTGCCTGGGTTGCTGTTGGATGCTGATGGCTTTGCTGTTCGTTCTGGGGGTGATGAACCTGGTGTGGATCGCCGCCCTGGCCGCGTTTGTGCTGCTGGAAAAAGTGGGGCCAAGGAGCAAATTGATAAGCCGGTGCGGCGGCCTGGTGTTAATGGCCTGGGGTGTTTGGGTGATATTAGGGCCGGCGATCTAGCCCTGCCCCTGAAGCTCCGAAACCAGCCCCATCAGGTCCAACCCTCCCAAATCTACCGTGAGGACGCCGGATATACCCGAATAATCAACGCTTGCAGAACCGGCATCCGCCGCCGACTCCAGCCTATCGAGGGTCACGCGCCACGGGTCGACAGTTTCCTGGTTTTGGTCCATACCGGCTTCAGCATCCAGACTGGAGTCAGGGTCCGGCCTTTCGCCGGTAGGAAGGGGGACCAGGTGG
The DNA here is from genome assembly GCA_965226825.1 of Dehalococcoidia bacterium. GTDB lineage: Bacteria > Chloroflexota > Dehalococcoidia > Lucifugimonadales > UBA3495 > Io17-Chloro-G2. The sequence continues at coordinate 41,184 of CBDDED010000003.1, read as the reverse complement.
GCTTGCGTCGCGTCCGGCCCGGTTGCCAGCAAGAGGCTTGGCAGACAGTCCAGATTCAGGCCGGCCTGGCGAAGAAACCCGGTTGTGGTGGTGGAAATACCGTGCTGGCCGAAGATAACCAGGTGGTGAAATTCAGCCCCGCGGGTTTCGAAACTGGTGCGGTACTCCCTGAATATGTCGTGGGACAGCCGGTGTGCCTCTGAGACCAGGAAGATGGCTATAGCCGGAAACGTGCCGGGTTCGGCCTCTTCCAGCCCTTTGCGCCAGCGGTCCAGTTTATCCAAATCATGGGTATCGGCTCTGGTGGCCGCCACTCTCAGCCTCCGCTGTCGAACTGCACCAAAATACCGTCGGGATCGTATACGTAGAAGGCGTTAACTTCGCCCCGAGCGTTGACGAAGGAGTCCGGCGGCCCGGCAAACTCGACGTCATTTTCCTTCAGGACCTGGACCAAACCCGCCAAGTCCCGCACCGAAAACGATAGATGGCTGATGCCGACCTGGTCCAGCTTGATGGGGTCACCGTCGGGGTCGTCGCCCGGATGGCAAGTCATCACAAGATAGGGGGTTTCCTCACCCTCTCCGTAACGCAAATAGACCGTGCGACGAGTTTGGCGCGGGTGTTTGTAGACGTGGGGCAGACCGCCCGTAGTGGTGTCTTGCATCTGATCCCGGGTGACCCTCATTCCCAATATATCCCGGTAGAAGGCCAGGGACTTGTCCAAGTCTCGCACACAGATCCCAACGTGGGAAACACCGGTGAATTCCATTAAGGCCACCTTCTATTTCGAGGGCGATTCCGCCGGTCGGGCCCGGTTCCGGCCAGATTTTCCCCATCCTAAAATGCAGCCCAATCTTTGTCAAAAGGCGGTCCGCCCGCTAATTTCCCGAACTTGTGCTACACGGCGGCGTCCCTGCCATGCTGATGGGGTTTCAGCATAGCGTAGACAAGGTCGTTGATGGGTGTTGGAATGCCTACAGCCTCCCCCGCCCGCACCACGGCGCCGTTCAACGCTTCCAACTCCAGCGGGCGGCCATTCATGAGGTCGGAGTGCATCGAGGCGTGGAGGTCGTCAAGGGAGGCCTCGATGTAGGCAAGAGTGTCCGCGACGATTGTGGAGTCGAGTTCAACCCCGGAAGCGCGTGCCACCCTTTCGATTTCCACGAGGCAAGCGAATATCACCTTGCGGCAGGACGGTTCCGGCATCAGTTGCGCCATGGTCTGCCGGGCCAGTGAGGTCAAGCCGGCCATGGTGGCGATGAACAGGAATTTCGTCCATAACGCCTTGCGGATGTCTCCCGTGAATTCGGCTTGAATTCCGGCAGAGTTCAGGGTGTCCGCAATGGTCTTACCCCGGGTTGAATCAGCGCCGTCCAACTCCCCGAAAACCACCCGGACGACATCCCCCGCCTGGTGGACCACGCCTGGTTGGGGCACGCCGGCCTCCAAATAGATCGCTCCGGGCAGCACCTTGCGGCTGCCAAAAGACCGGACCGCGTCCCGGTGGCTTTCTACACCGTTTTGCAACGGCAAAATGGTTGTCTCGGCGCCCACCAGCGGCGACATGGCGGCCAGGGCTGCGGGGTTCTGGTAGGTTTTCACGGTCAACAGGACCAGGTCCACCGGTCCTGCCTCCTTGGGGTCATCGGTGGCCATAACCGTACCGGGGCAGCCAATGGTGACGTCCTGCTGGGGCGTGATCAGGCGCAGCCCACCGGCGCGAATAGCCTCGAGATGCGGCCCACGGGCGATCAACGTCACGTCGTTGCCCGCCAGGGCCAGCATGCCGCCCAGGTAACCGCCCACGCTGCCGGCTCCCATGACACAAACTCTCATTTCAGCTTATCCCTATACCAAGGATGATTTTCACCGCTGTCCGACCGCCGCCCGCCATCGAAATTAGACCACACAGCGGCATCCCGAAACAATATTAAGAACGTCTCGAGGCGGAACCCCGAGCGACTGGACTCCAAGACACGGAACCTAGTGATAGGGAACCCCAAGCAGCGTCCGGGCCTACGATGTATGTCCGGGTGTGGCGACACTGCCCCGGAAATTGACATCAGCTTGACGGTGTCGCGGAATGCCCTTATTCTCTCTTTGGCAACACAGAGGCAACCGCATTATGACCTATCTGACGGTTGCCTATATGGGGTTGGAGGATCTACACATGACCCAGCAGCCGGCGCCGCCCGTCACCCCACCAATTCCTCAGCCGGAGTCGGACTTCTATTGGGAGAAATGCAAGGAGCACGAGCTGTGGCTGCGGCACTGCAACGCGTGCGACCAGGCCTATTTTTATCCCAGGGACATCTGCCCCGGTTGTTATTCCCGAGACACTAACTGGATTCAGAGTTCGGGGAAGGGCGAGCTTTACGCCTTCGCCGTGGTCCATCGCGCTCCCGTTGCCTCGTTCAGGGACCGCGTTCCCTACGTGACCGCCATGGTGGTGCTCGAAGAGGGAGCCCGGATGCCGGCCAACCTGGTTGAAGTTGAACCCGACCCGGAAGTCATCAAGGTTGGGATGCCGGTTGAGGTGGTATTCAGCGACCTGACCGACACCATCAGCCTGCCCAATTTCCGGCCTGCCACCTAGGCAGTTCCGGCCGATCAGCAACTTCCGGTAGGGCCCCCCGAACAAACGGGACGTTGTCACCGCCGGCCCACCGGATACCGCCGCAAACACTGGCGGCGACACTGTCCGGAAAGACTGGGGTTGAGGTAAATGCCCAACGACGGCGGGAACGGCTTGGCCGGGAAGGTCGCAATTGTCACCGGCGGCAGCCGGGGCATTGGGCGCGCAATCTGCACCGGGCTGGCCCATCACGGCGTCAAGGTGATGGTAGCCTCCCGGACTGAAAACGACACCGAATTCGACACTGAAACCGGCAATTCCGCCGGCGCCAAGTTTGCCAAATACGCCTCCGGCAGTATCAGCGACACCGTTAGCGGCATTAAAGACGCCGGAGGCACAGCCATCGCCGTCCGGTGCGACGTATCCGACAGCCAAGACCTTGAAAGCCTGGTCACCGCGGCCCTGGAAGCCTTTGGGCGCATCGATATTCTGGTCAGCAATGCGGGCATCGATTGCGAGTCCCCGGTGGCGGAGTTGGATGTGGACCTGCTGGACCGGTGCCTGGCGGTCAATGTTCGGGCTCCAATTCTTCTTTGCCGGTATGCCCTTCCGGCCATGATCTCCCAGGGCTCAGGCGGGTCGATTTTCGGCATCACATCAGGTTCGGCTCTGACCTATCGGGAAGGCCGGGTCGGGTATTCAATGAGCAAGGCAGCGTTGGAACGGACGCTGTTGAGCCTGGCCCGGGAAGTGGAGCCCCACGACATCGCGGTGAATGCGCTCAGTCCCGGCAGGGTGGACACGTGGATGAACCGGAACGGAGATTGGCCGGGCACCGGGCACATTCCAATGGCACAGCCCGAATCGATTATCCCGGCGGCCGTCTGGTTAGCCTCCCAATCCGCAGCAACCTTCACGGGACACCGGGTGGAACGGGCGGAGTTTGGTACGACCTGGGGGGCCGGTGTTGCCAAGGCGATCCAATAGACTGGTCCGCTAATCACCCGGTTCGCCGGCAGACCTCAAAAGCAAAAACATTAGCAGGTTGATGAATAAGGAGAAGTTATGACAACTCCACGCACGGCGATGCAAGAAGTGGCGCCCCAACTGGCCGACGTTACCGCAAATGTTCTATTCGGCGATATTTGGGAACGGCCTGGACTTTCCAAGCGGGACCGGAGCCTGATCACAGTAGCTACGCTGGTAGCCCTCTACCGCACCGACCAGTTGCGAGGCCACATTGGCCGCGCCCTGGACAATGGCGTGACCCAGGATGAAATTGGCGAAGTGATCACCCACATGGCTTTTTACGCGGGCTGGCCCACCGCCGCCAACGCCGTTCGGGTAGCCAAGGAAGTCTTCGATTCCCGGTAGGCACAACAAACCGGCAAAATAACGGGGAACACGGAGATTTTCCCCGAACTACGGTTGCGGACCGGCAGGTAGCAGCGGATTGGCCCGTGTTCGTCAACCCATTTTCGTCAACCAATAGCAGTCTTGCAGATTCTGGAGGTGGCCTGATGCCACAAATGACCGGCGGAAGGTTCCTGGCCGAAACCATGAAGGGCTACGGCGTGACCCACACCTTTCTGGTGCCGGTGATCGCCCGGCGCGCCATGGTGGAAATGGAGCGCGTGGGCATTCAGCGAATAGTCACTCACGGGGAAAAAGCCGCGGCCTACATGGCCGACGGGTACGCCAGGGCCAGCGGCCGGCCTGGAATTTGCATGGCTCAATCGGTCGGGGCAGCCAACCTGGCAGCGGGACTTCAGGACGCGTTCCTGGGACTGGCGCCGGTCATCGCCATTACCGGACACAGGCCTCCCATGCACCGCTACCGCAACTCGTACCAGGAAATCGAGCACAACCAGCCCTTCAGCGCGGTCACCAAGTACAGCGCCATGGTGGAAACCGTGGAGCAGCTGCCCCACCTGTTGCGGCAGGCATTTCGCGAGGCCACCAGCGGCGCGCCGGCCCCGGTCCACCTGGACTTCCAGGGCCATGCCGGGGACCCGATCGCCGATGGGCAGGCCGACCTGGAAATAATCATTGAAGAAGGGTTCAAGCAGCTACCGGCGTTTCGCCCGGAACCCGAGCCGGACCGGGTGCGACAGGCCGCTCAAGTGCTGGCCGCAAGCCGGCGCCCGGTGATCATGGCCGGAGGCGGAGTCACCGCGTCGGGCGCACAGCAGGAGGTGATGGAGCTTGCCGAGATGCTGTCCATCCCGGTGGCCACTTCGCTAAACGCGAAGGGGACCATCCCGGAGGACCATCGCCTTTCAGTTGGAGTATGCGGGTCTTACTCCCGCGCCAGCGCAAACCAGGTGGTCTCGGAAGCCGACCTGGTCTTGTTCATCGGCAGCCATACCGGAAGCCAGGTCACACTGGACTGGCAGATACCTGCGATGGGAACACCGGTGATCCAAATTGACATAGATCCTTCGGAACTGGGCCGGAGCTACCCCGCTACCGTCGCCCTGCAGGGAGACGCCAAGGCCAGCTTGCGGCGTCTCATTGAAGCACTGGAACCCATGAGTGGGAATCAGGACTGGGTCGACCGGGCGGGGCAGTTGGTGCAGGACTGGCGGGAAAGTGTGGCCCCGTTGTCAAACTCCGACGCGGTGCCCATCAAGCCGGAGCGCCTCTGTGCCGAACTTACCAAGACGCTCCCTTCCGACGCGATCCTGATGTGCGACACGGGGCACTCCGGGATTTGGACCGGCAGCATGGTGGACCTGAAATACCCGGAACAGAGCTACCTCCGGGCGGCCGGTTCCCTGGGCTGGGGCCTCTCTGCAGCCCTGGGCGCCAAATGCGCCGCTCCCGACCGGCCGGTGATCTGCTTCACCGGCGACGGCGGATTCTGGTATCACATCGGCGAACTGGAGACTGCGGCCCGGTATGGAATCAACGCTGTCATCCTGGTCAACGACAACCAGGCTTTGAACCAGAACAAGCGCGGGGACGACGCAGCTTATCGAGCGTCCGAAAATCAGGGATTTGAAGGCAACCCGGCGGAGTTGTACGGGTTTTCCAACCTGGACCTGTCAAAAATTGCCGAATCGATGGGCTGTTTCGGCATCCGGGTTGAGCAACCGTCAGAGATCCAGGGAGCCTTGGAGCAGGCCATCGCTTCGGGCAGGCCCGCGGTGGTCGACGTCCGAACTGACATCGAGGGTATGGCGCCCCCGCCCTGGGCTCCTTAGCAGTTCCCGCAGTTCCAAAGCTCAGACCCTGCCAGTCTGCTTTATGAATTCCCGGGCGGCGCCGTAACCACGTGCGCCGCCCCGGCGAATCGGCGGCACCAAGTAAACGTCATGCAGCCCGGCCTGTTGAAACGATCGGTACAACTCCAACGCCAACTCCAAGCCGGGCTTTCCCCGGTCCAAGTCTTCCCGCACTTCCTGGGGCACGGAGCTAAAGATAACCCCGTCCGGCTCCAGTATCTGCAACCCGAAAAAAACCGGCAGGTTTAACTCCTCTCCCGCGGCGGCCCGGAATGCCCGTGAGAACTCCCCGGCTTGGGAGACGCTGAATATCGGCTGGGTAATCAGGAACTCCGCGCCGGCCAACACTTTACGTTGAGTCAACCGGGCCTCGGATTCCAAGCCACGGCCCAAGTCCACCGACGCGCCGATGCAAAAGTTGGTGGGAGTCTGCAGCCGGGACCCGCGGAAATCCATTCCTGAGTTAAGTGCCCGAATGCCGGAAATGAGGCCGGTAGCGCTAACGTCGTCAACCGCCCTGGTGCGCGCCAAGTCCGTTGGTGGAAATGGGTCTCCCTGCACTACGATGACGTTTTCCAGTCCCAGCATCTGGGCGCCCAGAAGCTGGGACTGAAGAGCCAACTGGTTCATGTCCCTGGTGGCCAGAGTAAAAGTGGCGTCTATTCCCATCCGGCGCTGGACCGCTACCGCCAGCATCGCCGAATTTGTCCTTACGGCCCGGCCCGGGTTGTAGGCCACCGCAATGAAGTCGGCATCGGGACAGTCCCGGTCCAAGAGAGTAACGTCGCCGGACCTGGGAGGGGAGAAATCACATATAAAACAGTTGTGTCCCGTGGCCTGGTAGCACCTGTCGGTTACTTTCATCGCAGCCTCCCGTATCGCAGCCTCCCGGTATCAACCGCAACTGGACCGGGGGACGCTTACGCCCGGCTATCCGCCAGTTGGTCCCAATATCCCCGGAAGGTGTCGACCGATTTGCGCTCGGCAAGCCCCATGTAAAATCGAAGGCCCTGTATGTACTGAGAGATGTCCTTGGGCAACATCAAGATCCGGTCCCTTGGCTCGGTCACATGGTAAAGAGAGTCTATGCCGTCCTCCATCGCCACGTACAGGGTGTCCTCCAACAACATGGCGTCGGCCTCCGACAAATCGTTTCGGGCCATCCACCGCGAAAAAACGAAAGGAAGACCGGTCCACTGGTTCCATTCCAATCCCAGATCGTATCGGTGGGGGAAACCGCGCAGACCCCGCCGCCTCCGCAATGCCGGGTCTCCGGTCATCAGCACGGCTTCGTGGGGTTCCTGGGCGGAAACCACTACTCCCGGCTCAATTCCAAGCTTGATCGACATGAGCACATTAAGCAGAGAAACCGACGTTGGGTCCGCGTCTGCAGCGGCGATGGGCAAGCCGGAGAGTTCTTCTAAAGGCCGTTGCGCGAACAGCAGGCTGTTGACCGCCCGCTGGACCGCGGCCACGCAGAATCCTGAAATCGGTTGGAGTTGGTCCTCCAGGCGGAAAGAGTCCACCAATGACACCGGTCCGGCGTCTACGTCGGCGCTCTCCACCGCCCCGGCCAAATCCTGCGGGGCGACCGCGGAAAGCTCAATTCCCCGTCGCCGCATATCCCAATAGAAGGGCTCAAAACCAAGCCCGGGAACCAGTCCTACTTTAAGCGCCATCGCCTCGCATCGCCTCTTCTGATGGGTCTTTCTCTACATTGGCCGCCCTTACTGTAGGCAGATTGAAAATCCCAGTCAAGACGACCAGCGCGCCGCTTGGGAGACGTTCGGACGAGTCTACAGCTTGGACATCCACAGGGCATTTGGATAAACTGGAATTAAATGGCGCAACGGCATGCCGCCAGGCAGCGGCGCCGCCGCCGTTATTCCAGGTGGTCAAGGAGGATTCTTGCGGCCCCTACAGATACTGTTCGTTTTCGTCGTTTTCGGATTGTTCGCCATCATATTTCCTCTATCGGCCGGGCAAGCGAGCGCCGACGAAGGGGATATCAAGGTCTTGAATCAATCGGCGGAAAGCCGGTTTCCCGATGGCATCGAGTTCTCGGTGAATGTGCAGAGCACTTCGGAGATCGACGACATCCGGGTTTATTACAAGACGTTGGGCAACACCGTTCAGAGCGCCTATCGACCGGTGGAATTTGAGCCTGGGATGCAGGTTTCCGGCACGTCCTTGCTCAAGAGCCACGGCTCCACCAGCTTTTTCCCGCCGGGCACCAGGGTGGAATACTCGTTTGAGATACGGGATAAATCAGGCTCGGTTGTCCGGACTCCCGATCAGGAGTTCATCTACATCGACAACCGGTTTGAATGGCGGACCGTGACGTCGGGACTGATCACCGTGTACTACTACGGCGAGTACATCGAAGGACGGGCGCAAACGATCCTGGACGCCGCACAAGAGGCAATGCGCTTGATGGTCCCAATCCTTGGCATCGAACCCACCGAGCCGCTGCGTATCGTCGCCTACAACAACTATCGCCACATGTCGGCCGCGCTGCCGTTCCGGTCGCAGACAACTTCTGAGGGGCTGATAACCGAAGGCACGGCTTTCACTAACCTCCGGGTCCTCCTGGTGCTGGGATCGGGGTCCACGGTGAAGGGGATCACTTCGCATGAGTTTGTACATCTATTGGTGTCGGAGGCTGCCGGACGCGCCGATGCCCACGTGCCCTCCTGGCTGAATGAAGGTCTTGCGGAGTACGGCAACATAGACCCGACTGACGGCTATGACTCGGCTCTGAGGTACGGTATTTTCAACGGGCAGGTCAAGCCCCTGTGGTATCAGACGTCGTTCGGCGGTACACCGGACGATATTATCATCGCCTATGGACAGGGCAGGTCGGTGGTCAAGCACATGATCGAAACCCACGGTCCGGAAAAAATGGGTCAACTCATAAAGGCGCTGCAAACAACCCTGGACATAGACCTGGCGTTGGAGCAGGTATACGGGTTCGATCAGCACGGCCTGGACAGCGAATGGCGGTTAACCGTGGGACTTGAGCCGTTGCCTCCTCCGGAAAGGCTCGAGTTGGAGCTACAACAGTTTCCGACGGATAAGGCCCCGGTTCAAGATTTCGAGGCGACCGTAGAATCGATCAAGGAAACCGTGGGCCCCCCGGCCAAGGGCAGACAGAGGCCCGTCGCCCCGCTCGAGCCAGAGCCCGGCCCAAGCGGGGCTCAAGGCTGCACCGGGCCCGAGGCCTATTCCGCCTCCGGGTTTAATCTGGAACTGGGTGCGCTGTTGCTCCTGGCCGGCCCGTTGGGGTTGGTTTGGGTACAGGGTGTGAGCCGGCGCAATGGATCTCCCGTGGAAAGCCCCGGTCGGGGCTCAGCGGGTCCTGGGGTTGAACGCGTCGTTCACCGCGTCGCCAAGGAGATTGAAGGTGAACAACAGGGTCGCGAGCGTGCCCACGGGGAATAGCAGAAGGTGGGGATTGGTGCGCAACACTGAGACTTCCCCGTTGTTAAAAATCATCACGCCAAGGCTCGGGGTCGGAGGCTGAATTCCGATCCCCAACCAGCTAAGGAAGATTTCGGACCCCGCGAAAGTAGCCAAACTCGCGGAAACCACTACAATCACCGGGCCGATAACGTTGGGTAAAACGTGCACCGCGAGGATTCTAGGCGTGGAGTTGCCGATTGCCCGCGCCGCTTCCACGTACTGAAACTCCCGAGCCTGCAAGACCTGCCCTCTCACGAGCCGGGCCATGCCAAACCAGGAGAACACAGCCAGGGCCAACGATATCACTGCGTAGTCCACGATTCCCAGCCGTATGATGTCCAGTCCCAACGTGTCTTCCAATCCCCGGACCCAGATTATTATCCTGGGTTTGACAGTGGCCACTATGATCAGCACCAACAGGATATCCGGAAATGCGGATGTCACTTCCCCGGTGCGCATGATCACCGAATCGATCTTTTTTCCGAAATAACCGGCCATCAGGCCCAAGGTTATGCCCAACAGGAGGCTGCCGCCCAGCATGGCGGTCACGGTAACAATCACAGTGGTGCGAAGGCCGTAAATTATGCGGGTGAGATAATCCCGACCCACCTCGTCTCTGCCGAATGGGTGGGACCAACTGGGACGCTCTTTGACGGCGGCAAGGTTCTGGTCGTTGTACCCGTAGGGGGTCACCAGCGGCGCCAGAACCCCGGACCCGTACATCACCACGATCACAGATAGGCAGGCCACGGCGACTTTTTTGCGCATCAGCCGCCCCAGGGACAAACCGAGATAGCTCCGGCCACGGCGCCGCGTTGGTGTCAGCACCGCTTGGGCTTCATCCTGCAACGTAATCACTCCCCAACCGGATTCTGGGGTCCAGGAGCGGGTATGCCAGGTCAACCAGCAGGTTAGCCAAGACGAACGTGGTGGTCCCGATGACCGTGAGAGCCATAATCACCGGATAGTCCCTGGCGAACAGCGACTCAATCGCCAACAGCCCCACGCCGGGAATTCCAAATGCTCTTTCGACAATCACCGCGCCACCCGCCAACCCTGCCAGGGAGAAACCCAGGGTAGTGACCACCGGAATCAAAGCGTTGCGGAGGATGTGGCGGCGGCGTACGGTGCTCTCCGGCAATCCCTTCGCCCGGGCTGTCCGAATGTAGTCTTGGGTTGCCACGTCAAGGGTGCTGGAACGGGTCAACCGGGTGATGATTGCCACACCAGGGATTCCGATAACCGCCGCCGGGAGGATTATGTGCGTGTCGAAAAACCCGCCCCAACCGCTAGTTGGCAGAATGTCCAATTTCAAGGCAAATATTATGAGAAGCCCCGGCGCAGTTATGAAAACGGGCATGGATTGGCCGATGAGGGTTAACGCAACCACTCCGGTGTCCCACGGGGTGCCCTGACGCAACGCGGCAAAAACCCCGGCGGGAATACCTAACCCCACGGATATAATCAGCGCGGCGAAGGCCAACTGGGCCGAAACCCACATTCGCTTTTCCAACAACTCCCCGACAGTGCGGCCCCGGTACGTGATGCTTTCTCCGAAATCCCCCCGGCTCAGGTCCCGAATATACCGACCGTATTGGACAAAGATATTGTCGTCCAACCCCCTCTGTTCCCGGATCCGTTGGACCGCCTCGGGGTTGGAATACTGGCCCTGGAGAATCTGTATCGGATCGCCGGGGCCGAAACGGCCCAGGGTAAAGGTCACGAAGGTGACCATCAGCAGCAGAAAGGGTGTCCACGCCAAGCGGCGGGCAATGTAGTTCGCCACGGTTTACGGCGCCTCCTATCGGCCTTCGAAGTAGACGTGCCGAAGCCTGGGTATTATCAGCGGCGTCTGGAGATAGCCTTTCACGAAAGGTTTTAGCAGTAGATACCTTTCCCCGCTGTACCACAATGGCACCCATGGGGCATCCTCCAGGATGATTTTCTCGACCTGGTTGTAAAGCTGATACCGCCTGGATTGGTCCACTTCGGTCCGGGCTTCTTCCAGGAGGGAGTCAACCTCCGGGGAATGGTAGTTGGTGTGATTGTTGGCGCTTTCGCTGTGGAACAGGAGGTCCAGGAAGTTTTCCGGGTCCGGATAATCGGCGACCCAGCCGATCTCGAACATTTGAAACCGCCGCCGGTGCAGGTCTTTGAGGAAGGTGGCCCACTCGGTCTGCTGGAATTCTACCCGGAGCCCCAGGTTCTTGTTCCACATCTCCAGAACCACTTCCATGTCCAGGCTCGCGGAAGCTCCAAAGCTGCCGGACCCGGTCATGATTATAGTTGGGATGTTCTCCAGATTATCCCCGTACTTGGACGCCTCCAAAAGTTCTTTGGCCCGGACCGGATCAAATTCGTAGCCGGCAAGGGCTGAATCGAAGCCGGGGAAACCGGGCGGCAGAATTCCCTTTGCGGGAACCACCTGGTCTCCCAGGACGATGGTGGCGATTTCCTGCTTGTTGACGGCCATGTTCAACGCCTGGCGGACCTTGGGGTCATCCAAAGGCGGCTCATTAACGTTCAACCCGATGTAGTGAACGCTGAACGCCGGAGGAGCGCGGCGCAGCTCCTGATTCAACGGATTGGCAGGATCCAACAAACCGTCCAAGTCAGCAAGGCCTACGCCCGACAGGTGGATTTCGTCATTTTCGTACATGAGAATGGACGACCCGCCGCTGAGGACAAACTCCACTTCCTCCAGGAGGGCCGCCCCCAAATGGTAGTCCGGGTTGCGGGCGAGGACCAAGCTTTCCCCTACATCGTAACGGGCAAGCTTGAACGGCCCGGTGCCGTTGGGCGCCCGAAACCAGTCCTGGGGATTGGCCTCAATGTTGTGACGGTCCAGCACGAAAGCCGTGGGATAAGTCAGCTTGGCCAAGAAGTAGGACTTGGGGGCATCGATGGTGATCTCCAGGGTTTGATCGTCGATCACACGCACGCCGGATACCGTCTGGGCGTCCCCGTTGACCTTTTCCTTGACGCCCTTGATGTCTCCCAGGTATTGGTCAACCACCGGCGACTCGGTAAGCGGACTGGCGGCGCGTTCGATGGACCACTGGACGTCGTGAGCGGTCACCCGGCGACCGTCGTGAAACACGGCATCCTCGCGCAGGATGAAGGTGTATACGGTCCCGTCAGGGCTTTTGTTCCAACTCTCCGCCAGGTCCGGCACAATTTGCAGGTCCTCATTTATGGTCACCAGACCGCCGAACAACTCGACGATGATCTGGGCTGACCTGGCGTCGGTGGTGATGTGAGGATCAAGGGTGGGCGGGTCGATAAACAACCGGACCAGCCTTCCCTCGCCGGAGGCAGCGGCGCCATCGAGGGACTCCTGGTCCGGGACGGCTTCGGCGCCGCCGACCGGCTCGGTTTTGGACGGTGCCCCAGGAGTGAGGGTTGTTTCAGCCACGGGTGCGGCGTCCGGTTGGGAACAGGCCACGACCAGCGCCAGGGCCAGGGCAGCGACGGTGAGACCTTTGGTAAGCGTTGGATTCATGCTGAGATAACCGGGCACAGAACGTTCAAAAATCTCCCGCTCCTTTGGACGAGTGGAGGGTCTGTGCCCGGCCGGACTGGCGTCCCCCTAGCCGCGCGGCCTGTCCGGCAGTACCGCGCCGGTGGCCCGTAAGAAGTAGCTGGCGAATCCCGGTGTCATGCGGGTGACGCGGATATGACGGATACGATAGGACCCGGTCAATGAATTCCTGGGCCCGCAAATATTGAGACGCCCAACTATTTTAGCCTAATCCCGACGGCCAATCCAATGTAACGCCAAGCCCAAAATGACAATTTTAAGTTTCGTTGCTCACTCGCATTAATGCCGAAATCCCCTGATGGCTGTCGTTCTTGAAGCAGGTTGACCTTTTTGCTACCATAGCTAGGCCTTAGACCCAAGGACCAGTCTACGGCGGTGCGGCGAGCGTAGCCAAGTGGTCCAAGGCGCCTGTCTGTGGCACAGGAGATCACGGGTTCGAATCCCGTCGCTCGCCCCAAAAACGAAGACCCCCACAGATTGCGCCTGTAGCTCAACGGATAGAGTACTGGGCTTCGGACCCAGGGGTTGTGGGTTCGAATCCCGCCGGGCGCACCAAAACCTGGATACAGAGGCTCCCGACCCGTGGTTGGGAGCCTTCCTATTTCAACCTCAGACCCTTGTGAGCCCGCCCGGCTGACCCACGAATCGCCTGTTCCGGTTTCCGGAAAGCCCCGTCATCCTCTCCTCAGCGGGGGTTCAGACCCTTTACCGTCGTTTAACCTGGTGCGTGGATGCAGGCCTATTCTATCGTTTCCACAGGCCGCTTTTCCGCGGGCCGTCCCCGTAGGTAAGCCTAGTTCCTCTGATCGATTTCCTGGATTCCCGCTGCGGTGAGAACGACCGGAGGCCGGCGCGGCAAAGTGGATTTTTTGACGCTGCGACAGCGGTTTGAAATGCGATTGCCCTGCTGAAAAATGTGGTCTGGTAGACAAGGCCGGAGTTCGGGAATAATATTCATGGCAAGGGTTCGGGAATAGCTTGAGCATGTCAGGCTGAATCCGATTTCCGTGGGACGCAACGCCAAAGAATTACGTTTCCAGGAGAAAGCGCCATGTCAAGAGTCACTCTGATTCACCACGTCAACATCCAAATCAGCGATCGCCAGCGTACCAGGGATTGGTATGAAAAGGTGCTTAACGCCGAGTTCTTCGACCGGGGTCCCACCCTCAACCGGGTCCAACTCCAATTCCGGCTCGGCAACGCGGAGATTCACACCAATGAGCCGGCCAACGTGGTCCAACCACCAGGGGTCCACTTCGCGGTTGAGGTGGCCGATTGGGACGAGATGATCGAACACCTGGAAGACCTGGGCATTCCCTACAGCCATGCAACGAACCGCAGGCCCAACGATGAAGGGGAATCGACCTGGAGGACGCGGGAGTACACCGGCCACCACTACACCTACATCAAAGACCCCGACGGCAACATTGTCGAATTGCTCTATCACCCCCTGGGTGTGGAGGACTCAGCCGGAAAGAGGGTCGAACTGGTGCACGACCCCGACAGTCTCACGTGGTCCAAACGCCCCGATTACGACGATACCAAGTAACCTGACCGGTCAAAACCGGTCCGTAAGCTCCCATGCCCGTCTAACGCATCGCCCCCGAGCGAGGTAGCGTACTCTAGTGGCTATGACAAAATTTCGGTTCCTATTGGGCGTCGCCGCGGCCGCGGTAGCAGGTATGGCCGCGGCCGCCACTCTCGGGCTATCCTCTCCCGAGCGCGTCACCACTCAACTCGATGCACCGGACGGGCAGGCCGCCACCACTTGGATACGCCAATTCGGGACCTCCCACACCGATGGCGCTGAGGGCGTCGGCCTGGACCACGAGGGCAACCTTTACGTCGTTGGCTACACGTGGGGCGACCCTTCGGAGGCCGGTCAGCATGCCGGCTATGACGCCTCGGTCAACAAGTTTCATCCTGACGGGGACGAGATCTGGAACAAACGCTTTGGTACGCCAAGCAGCGATTACGCCTGGGGCGCCGCCGTTTCGGAAGACGGGATCCTCTACGTCATGGGCCAAACCAGGGGCGCTTTGCCCGGTCATTCAAATTTGGGCCACGAGGATGTTTTCCTGCGTAGCTACGACGGCGACGGAAACGAGGTCTGGACACTACAGTTTGGGACCGAGTTTCGCGACGAACCCAAGGCCGTCACTGTGGACAATAACGGCAGCGTCTACGTGGCGGGCATCGCACGCATCGCCCTAGAGGGCCAAACCAAGATAGGAAACGAGGACGCCTACCTGAGGAAATACGACCCGGACGGCAACGTAGTCTGGACCCGCCAGTTCGGCACCAAGGGCACCGACCACGTAACCAGCATAACCACGGATGGCAACGGGAACATTTACGTGGTGGGCCCCACATCGGGAGCCTTCCCAGGGCAGACCTGGCACGGCAAGTATGACGCCTACCTCAGCAAGTTTGACGACAGCGGGAACGCCCTCTGGACCCGCCAATATGGAACCAAGGATACAGACACCGCCGTCGACGTAACGACGGACAGCGAAGGCCGGGTCTACACCGTCGGGTTCTTCCGCATCGCGCTGCCGGGTCAGCGGGTGGGGGTGGTTCAAAACGCGTTGCTCCACAGTTTCGACGGGGAAGGCAACCAGCTTTGGAGCCGTGAGTTCGGCACCGTGGATGAAGACTTCGCCACCAACGTGGCAGTGGACCAGGCCGGAGACATCTACGTGGTGGGCCGGACGGACGGAGCCTTCGCCGGACAGGTCAACTTTGGCGGCAACGACGCTTTTGTGCGCAAGTACACTGCCGGCGGCGAGGAACTGTGGACCTATCAGTTTGGTTCCAGGTCCGGCGACAACATCAAGGACATAATTCTGGATGACGCCGGAAGCCTGTACGCCGTGGGTAGAACCAACGGGGTGCTGGCCGGACAGGAATCCATGGGACTGGCCGACGCCTTCCTCATCAAGCTTTCCACCGGGTTCTCACCGCCACCGGCCCCGGCGGAGACCTCCGGGGCGACCGGAGCCTGTAGCGTTTTCGGAGCGAGCGCCACCGGACACCTGAGCCTCGGCTGGATGCTGCTAGGCCTGATGCTGCCGGCCCTTACTTTGGCCAGGTTGAAAGGGTAAGGAGACAGGGGCTAAGTCGATCCCAGGCGCGCAGGCTTGTGCAGAACTGCCGGCACCGTTTTACGGGCCGGTTTACCGGCCGATCGGCCCATCCCTTCCATGTTCGTCCCAAGCGGGGTTCCAGAGCCCTTCCTCCCCCATCCTACCTGATGCGGGTCTGCAAGGATGGTGCAGGTTGGAGGTCTACCTGTCCACCCGGCGCGTCTTAGTTGGCAAAACCGTCCTGGAGCATGATCAGGGCTCTGGATTCCCGCTGCGGCGAGAATGACGGGGTAAATTGAAAGGTCCTTGGGGACCCCTCCAGACGCAGACGCTCCGGAATGCCTAAGGCAAGGAGCTCACCCGCGGCTCATGGGTTGTGAGCCACGAGCGAAAAGGCGGCCCACCACCCTTCATGGTTGTGGACGCGGCATTACTTTGTTAGCGAATCTTTAGCTCGTACTTATAGTCTTTGGCTATCCCGCGTTGGGGTAGAGGCGGTTGTTCCTTGGGACCGTAGCGGTAGTTAGGATCGTCGTTTACCTTTGGGCCGATAGTGGCGCGCAGGGCGCCTATCCCTTCTACCTCATGCTCTACCACGTCGCCGGGTTGCAGGAACCTGGCGCCGGGATACCCTTTACGAATAGCCTCGCCGATGGAGCCGCCTCCGACGGTGCCGCTGCCGAAGACATCCCCCGGCGCGATACGGCTGTCCTTGGAAGCCCTCTCCACCAGAGAGCCCCAGGTGTGATATGGGACACCGCCGTCGCTGTCCTCCAGCCAAACTTCCCCGTTGACTCTAACGCTGCATTTAACCTGCAACCGGCCGTCCCGCATCAACGGGGCCAATTCGTCGGTGGTCACCAACCAAGGTCCCAGGGAGGACGCCGAGTCCTTGCCTTTAGCGGGCCCAAGTCCCACGGCGCTTTCGTCACGTTGTATGTCCCGGCAACTCCAATCATTGAAGATACAGAATCCGGCGATGTACGGCATGGCGTCGGCTTCGGCCACGTCTCGACCTTCCCGGCCGATGACGCAACCAAGCTCCAGTTCGTAGTCAAGCATACTTGACGCCGAAGGGAACGGGATGTGGTCGTCAGGGCCGTAGATGCAGAGAGGGTTGGAGAAATAGAAAATCGGCATCCGGTACCAGGCTTCTTCCCGCTCCCTGGTGCCCTGGGCCGTGGCGTGTTCCTCGTAAATCATAAAGTCCCGAACCGTGGGCGGTTGCAGCACGGGGGACCGCAGCCTCACCCCGCTGAGCGGCAGGGCCTGGGCTGAGGGGTTGCCGGCCAGCGCGTCTCTCACCCGGTCAACCGCCGATTCCCCCGATTCCAGCAGGGCGCGCACGTCCTGCAATGGTTGAGCGGAGCCCAATAGAGCGCTTACGTCCACCACGTCGTCTCCCCGAAGCACGCCGCATCGGGGGCCGGCTCCGGTGTCATAGGTCAGTAGCTTCATCGGTATCACCTCGTCCCAGGGTGTTTTCTGTATTGCCAAACGTGAGATTGATCGGTTGTCGCCTTGAATAGTTCCCGACGGGCATCATATCACAGGGAATTACCGTCACCCGGGAATGTGTCGGGAAGGCAATGGGCGTAGGCAAAAAGAAGGCCCCCTCCATCAGCAAGGAGGGGGCCCATAGTGGCAATCCGTTGGTTCTTCGGAGTGAGCCGGTTAACGGCGTCGGAGCAACTCCTCTTCCAGACGCTCCAGGCTGTAGGTTTCGGATGCCGCGGCTACCCTGGCGTCGCCCTCCCGAACCAGTTGTTCGGCCAAGGTTTCTTCAAAGACCTCCGGAGCCTCCTCCTCCCACTCCCGGCGGAGGACTGTATCACGGTTGTGCTCGGTGAACAGGCGGCGCATGGCGACCACCACCGAGTCGGTCGATGACATGTACTCGGGCGCCGAGTATTGGACGTACTTCTCCGCGTCGTAGTCCTGGTTTCGGAAGTTGAAGTTCAACTCCCAGTTGCGGTAGGGCCAGGAAACCGTTTTGTAGACGCGCTTCAACCAACTTGGCTGGGTCGGATAGCGCTCAACATTCAGGTACACCATGCGGGTGAGGTTTTCTTCTACCGGCACCGGCCACCTTGTGCTCCGGAAGTCGCGGTTGTTGCCACCCGTGCGGGACATACCGGGAAGCCGCGTCCCATTCCACTCGTTGACGTCAGGCGTTTCCGCAGACGGAGGACGGCGCATCCCAAGCATCTTATTCTGCTTCTTCGTTTTCCTATCGGTCAGCCAGGTCCACATCAACCGCCACCGGTGAAGCGGCCAAACGCCGTCCACGCCGGGGTAGTACATCTGGTAGGGTATATTGCCGTCTTCGTCGTAGTAGTACTGTTCGACTGAGGACTTGTCCTCGCCCGGGCGGTAGTGGACCACCTTGTCGTTTACGATGTGCACCCGGTAACCCAGGGGAGTCCGCGGGCGTCCGCCCAGCCGGCTACCCAGGATACGCAGGGCGTTGCGGTGGACCATGAACGCGTTGTGAGCGTCCATAGTGTTCTCCAGAACAATAACCCAGTTGCAGTCAAACATGCAGAAGGACGGCCGGGAGATATTGTGATCTTCAAACATTTCCGGCGGAATGTCTTCCCTGGGGTCCACGGGTTCGCTCTCCCCCGTCCAAACGAAGACCATTCCCTTCAAGGTGACCGTGGGGAACTTCTTGGCCTTCATACCTTCGACGCCGACCATCTTCGAGTCGGGACCCTCAGTGAGGAAGGCCACACAGTTGCCTTCGCCATCGAAAGTGGCGCCGTGGTAAGGACAGCTTACAAAACCGGGGAAGTGGCACTTGCCCATAGACAGGTAGACGGCGCGGTGCGGACACCAGTCGAGGAGCGCTTGAACTTCACCCTTCGTGTCCTTGAAAAAGATGACGTCGGTCCCCAGCATTCGGAGCAAGGACGGCTCGGACTTTTTCACATCCTTGGCCGGGAGCGCGGGGTACCAGTATTCCCGGAATCCCAAGCGGGGAATCCGGCTGCGGCGGTCCTTGGGGTCGTCCGGCAATTTAAACGGGGGCGTCTCGGTAACCCCTTGAAAGCCCCGGCGCATCTGCTTGTACCCACCGGGGTATCCAGAAAGCTGCTTGGAAAACAGTTTTGCCAATCCCATATTTCGCCTTCCTGCTCAATTTCGCAGTGGAATTTCACAATGTTACCAGATTTGTCAAGGTAAATGGGCCGCCGGTTAGAGTCCCCAAGGGTAATCGCATCTTAATGGGGTCTAGCCTAGGCACCGATCGAGATGCCGCGGTTCTGGTCCTCGGCATCCGTCAAATCTGAGGGATAAACTGCCCGGCTCATGACCAAGTTCATCTCTCCCGCTTTATTCTTGCCTCGCTATTCCAAGACCTTATTAAACACTTTCTTAATTCGACTGCGGTCCAGTCATAAAATTGGACAAACCCGGGATTGTATTCCCAACTTGGCTTTCGTCTATTATTCCGTTTCTATCAGGATCCTGCGGTTTTTCAGGGGTATTTCGCTTCGAATGTCATCCGGTAGGTCATCGTAAGTTTCCAGCAGCATTTCTACGAGGTCATTAGGCCCCCACAACCTAATCTGGAAGAAAGATCGTTCGTTCTCGTTTCGGACTGGCCTTGTGAAATCCCCAAGGCTGACCAGCAAACCGTGATCGGCGCCGAATGACCCGATATTGCCTTGGAGGCGATTGTAGTCGGGCAGGTCCACGGCGTTGCGACCGGATTTCACTTGAACGCATAAGCGCGGATGGCCAAAGCCCATATCGCCCTGCCCAGCGACGACATCTATCCCGCCATCCGGTCCTGGCCGAGTTTCCAGCACACTATAGCCTGACGCCCTTAGAATCTGAGCGACTAGGTACTCCAGCCTAGTGCGTGGAAACCTCTCACGGATGCGTTGAATGATTCGGTCATTGATCTGCTCCTCCAAGTCAACTTTGAACTCTGGATCCCCGTTGACTAGGGAGTCAGGCTCAGGGTCGGCGGCTACATCCCGACCTAGATGCTTGGCCGATATGCTGTCAATTCGCGATTCGGCGTCGATTGCCCGTACACGAAAAACTGTCGCCAGGCCGCCCATGGAATTGAGAAGGTCCTGGTCAAAGTCGGAGCGTGGAATATCCTGTTCTTCCCAGTCCACGGAGCGCACGTGGGGGGGTTCTAAGCTGTCCCTGTATTGGTAATCGCCCGACACCCTACCAACATCTATTACCCTGGGACTCTTACGGGGCAGTACAATCATGTCGCCGACGCGAATTTCGTGGATGAAGCTCCACATCTGATCTGCTGCGTTCCTGGTCGGCATATGTTCCCGAAGCGACTCCCTGCTGTCGAAACTGGCAGCGTTCTGTCCCACGGCAAAGTCAATACCCGCTAGACGCTGGGAAATAAACGCTTCCTCATATTCTCCCCTTCTTCCGGCTCGAACCACCCAGACAGTCATCTTTCTCCTCGCCGTTTGTAGCGACAGTACCAGTGACCTCATCAGCTCTATTATACTTCATCGGGCACCATCGGCTCGGGCCTCCGCCGCATCCCCGGCCATAGGCTTTTCCTTCATGACCGCAACGGGACTGTAGGGAGCTTCGTAGGGTATCTTCTCCCAAATGCGGTATTCCTCTGGCGGTTCGCTCAGCTCTCGGTATCGATTCACGTTAGAGTCAATGGAACTCCTCATGTTTTACAACAAGCAATAAGACTGCCGGCTCTATCGGGGCGGCCCTAGAAAGGATAGGGTTGCCCGCCTCCGACGGGGATAACCTGTCCGGTGATGTAGGAGGCGTCGTGAGAAGCCAGGAACACGATGGCGGAGGCTTGCTCGAAGGCTTCTCCTGAGCGTCCCATGGGGACTTCCATGGCGCGGGTCTCTTGCCGGTACTGGGCCTGGTCGTCAACCTCGCTTTGGGGGAGCTCCGGAACGTCCGCGGTCTGGCCGTAATTGCGGGGGGTGACCCGGTCGTCGGCCCCGGTGCCGCTGGGCGCCACGCAGTTAACCCGGATACCCAAGTGAGCGACCTCCCGGGCCAGGGAAGTGGTGAGCCCGATCTGACCGGCCTTGGCCGCCGCATAGGGGACCCGGAACCGCCCGGAGACGGCATGAGTGGCGATGTTAACTATAGATCCAGAGCCCTGGCTGATCATGTGGGGCAGCACAGCGCGGCAACTCCACATGGCGGTCCAGAAGCTTTTGTTCACCTCGGCCTCAATCTGCTCCGGCGTGTAGTACTGGTACGACTGGAACCAGATTGTGCCTCCCGCCACGTTGGCCAAGACGTCAATGCGCCCGTAGGTTTCCATGGCGTGGCTCATCAGCTTCTCAGCGTTCTCCCACTTCGAAAGCTCGCCCAGGCAAATGGTGGCCGAACCGCCAAACTCTTCGATCTCCGTCTTGACCCTCAATGACGACGCTTCGACCATGTCTCCGATTACAATGCTCGCTCCCTCCTGGGCGAGTCTACGGGCCGTGGCTGCTCCGATCCCCTGCCCGGCCCCAGTAACCACTGCCACCTGCCCTTCAAACCTTCTCGCCCCCGAAGCTCGAGGGTCCAATTCTCCCGCCATGTTCATTCCTCCTTGGATGCCATAGGTCGCCTCGCTTAGGTCGCCTTGAGTTGTCCTGCGCGAGTCGCCATGCGTGGGTTGAATGATACAATTGGCGGCGAGCGCTTGCCAAACCCCAGCTTAGGCGGGACATCGGGAGACGATCGATGATTTCCACATTCCCGGCGCAACGGGAAGAGAAGAGGCTGGCCCTCCTGGCGGCGGTTGAGAGTATTCGGGACCGTCTGCTGGCCAACGCCGACCAAGCGGAAGCCATAGGCCACCTTCCCCAGGATACAGTGGATGCCCTGGACGATTGCGGTCTGCTTTCGTACAAAGTGCCGGAAGCGTTGGGAGGAGCCGAAGCCGATCCCCTGATGCAGCTTGACGTAGTGGAGGCCGTTACCCGGATAGACCCGGCGGCCGGCTGGTGCCTGATGATCGGCGCGGCCAGCATCGCCAACATGGGGGCGTTCCTTCCGGACGACGCCATAGACGAAATATTCGCCGGCGGCCGAATTCCCAGGGCCGCCGGCGTCGCCGCGCCCAGCGGCAGGGCAAAGCCGGTGGAAGGCGGCTATCGTGTAACCGGGCGTTGGGCCTTTGGCAGCGGCGTGGGACATTCCGATTGGATTTCCGCCGGGGCATGGGTGGTGGACGACGAGCAGCAGCTCACTCGCCAAATACGGGTTGTGTTTCCAACCGCCGACGCCCACATCCACGACAACTGGCAGGTAATGGGACTAAAGGGCACAGGCAGTTGCGACTACTCGGTTTCCGAACTTTTCGTGCCTCAACGCTTCACCTGGGACGGGGCAGAAAGCGGGCCGCGCCGGGGCGGTCCCTTTTTCCTGTTGGGCCGTCCGGGGCTGGTGACCACCGGCCACTGCGCGTTCGCACTGGGCGTGGGACGCCTGGCGTTGGATGCGGTCACCGGGTTAGCTCAAACCAAGGAACGCGGCTACGCCGGCGGAATGGCCCTGGTGGCCGGCCGCGGCTCTTTCCAACGGGCGTTGGGGGAGTGCGATCTCAGGCTGCGCGCCGCACGGGCGTTGGTGGCGGAGACCCTGACCGAAGCCTGGGAATCGGTATGCCGGGGTGTCACCCCCGAGCCTCCGCTGCAGGCAAGGATGCGGGGGGCTGCCTGCTTCAGCACGGAAGAGGCTGCCGAAATTGCCTCCCAAGCCTTCCGTTACGGTGGCGGCGCCGCCCTTTACCAGTCCCACGTCCTGCAAAAGTGCCTGCGAGACATCAACGCCGCAGCGCAGCATCAGATGGTAAGCAATTCTGCTTATGAGAACCATGGCCAATTTCTGCTGGGGCTGCCTGCCGCCAGTCCAATGGGATGATTCTGTTGGCGGCGGGCGGCAGCGTCTGGTTGGTGACGATTTACCGTGGCGCAGTCGAGCCGCCGGCCTTGGATGGCACATAAGTTGAACGTTCCAGCCGCCAGAGAAGAAAAGCGCCTGGCGCTGTTGGACGCTGTAGAGCGCGTGCGGGACACGCTGACCGCCGGAGCCGCAGAGTCTGAAGATCGGGGCACACTGGACCAAGCATCGGTCAATGCCCTTTACCAAGCCGGGCTTTTCTCCTTTACCACCGCATCGGAATTGGGCGGCGGAGAAGTCGACCCGCTGCTGGAATTGGAAGTGACTGAGGCCGCCTGCCACGTAGACCCTTCGGCGGGCTGGTGCATGTTGATCGCGGCAGGCAGCGTCGCCAACATAGCAGCGTTCCTGCCCGATAAGGCAGTTGACGAGGTGTTCCCCGGCCGCCGGGTTCCCAAGGCCGCCAGCGTATTCGCCCCCACCGGGACTGCCACGCCCGTCGATGGCGGTTACCGGTTAAACGGCCGCTGGTCCTTCGCCAGCGGGATTCGTCACTCGGAATGGGTGACCACGGGGGCATGGGTTGCTGGCGGCGAGCAGTCCCAGCGGCGGCAGATAAGGCTGGTCGTCCCGGTCTCGCAGGTCGAGATTCACGACAACTGGCAGGTTATGGGCTTGCGTGGCACCGGCAGTTGCGATTATTCGGTTTCTGACCTGTTCATACCGGAGCGGTTCACCTGGGACCCCTGGGCGGATAAGCCGCGCCGCGGCGGACCTGCGTCTTTGCTGGGGAGACCGGGGGGAGTGGTTACCCCTCATTGCGGCTTCGCCCTGGGAGTGGGACAGTTGGCGTTGGATTCGGCGGTGGAAATGGGCCAAGCCAAGGAGCGAGGCTACGACGGAAGAAGCAACCCGTTGTCCCGGCGGGAATGGTTCCAAAGGACCCTGGGCCAGTGCGACCTCCGGTTGCGGGCCGCCAGGGCATTGGCGGTGGAAACCCTGGAAGAAGCCTGGGAATCAGTATGCCGCGGCGTCACTCCCGAACCTCCCCTGCAAGCACGGATGCGGGCCACCGCGGCTTTTGCCAGCCAGGTTGCCGCCGACGTAATACAACAGCTCTATCGCCACGGGGGCGGCGAGGTCAACTTCCAGTCCCACGTGCTACAGAAATGCCTGCGAGACATCAACGCGTCAACGCAGCACCAGATGGTCAGCGACACCGCCTACGAAATTCATGGGCAGTTTGCCTTGGGGTTGCCTGGCGCAGACCCTATGGGGTAGCAGACCCCTTGGGTTGATAGTAGGGTATCCTGGCCACCGGGGCTTGATGGACTTTTCATAACCACTCTCACCCATTAAAACCAAGTCGCCTAGTAAAGGAGGAGGCTCACAATGGTCTTGTTTTCGTTCAGGCCCCCCAACGCTGACTATTTGGGATTCCCAGCCACTACCGAAGGGATAGTGGAATCGGCATGCAAAGCCGAGGAGCAGGGTTTCGACACCTGCATGGTAAACGACCACATTCTGGTCCAGGACGAACCCCAAATGGTCACCTACTTCGCCAACACCTACGACCCGCTGATGGTGTTGGCCTATCTAGCTGCCAAGACCAGCCGAATTCGCTTGGGCACGTCGGTCATGATCATGCCCTACCGCAATCCGATGAACACCGCCAAAATGTTCGCCACCCTCGACCAAATGTCCGGCGGACGGGCCATTGCCGGGGTTGGCGCCGGGGGCAACGAAGCGGAGTACAACGCTTTAAGGGTCCCGTTTCACGAGAGGGGCGCCCGCACCAACGAGTACTTAAGAATTTGGAAGGCCTGCTGGGCGCCCGGGACCACCACTTTTCACGGTGATTTCTTCGATTTCGAAGACATGCACGTAGTCCCTAAGCCTTTGCAGCAGCCTCACCCGGAAATCTGGGTTGGCGGCTCCAGCCGCGGCGCTCTGCGCCGAGCAGCGGCCTACGCCCAGGTGTGGGCGCCGACGCCCACACCGCTGCCGGATTTGCTCCGGAACATGGACTACCTCAAGAGAGCCAGCGAACGGATTGGACGGGAAACACCGCCGGTTACCCGCATGAGTTTCCGGGTGAATTTCACCGAGATCACCGGCAACACCCATCCCGAAGGCCAACGGCCCACGGGCCAAGGAACTCCGGACGAAGTGCTCCAGGATATGTTGCGGTATCGGGCAGAGGCGGGGTTGGAAGCCTTTCAGGTCAACTTCAACGGCTGCCACAGCCTGCAACAGCTCTTGGATTCCATGGACCGTTTTACCAAAGATGTCCGGCCTGCCGTGCAGGGATAAACCAACGCCGAAGGTCCCCGAAGAAACAAGGTCCCAAAGAAATTGGATTTGCCAACTGAGAAAGGTACAGGGAGAGATTTACATGGTGCAGTTTTCGTTCAGGCCGCCCAACGCCGACTACCTGGGCTTTCCAGCTACCACGCAGGGAATCGTTGAGTCGGCCTGCAAGGCCGAAGAGCAGGGGTTTGACGCCATCATGGTCAACGACCACGTCATCGTCGAGGATTCGCCGAGGCTGGCCGAATCTTGGGGCAACGTTTACGACCCTTTGGTGGTGCTATCCTACGTAGCCGCCAAGACCAGCCGGGCTATGTTGGGGACATCGGTGCTGATTCTTCCCTATCGGAACCCGGTAGTCACCGCCAAGATGTTCGCAACCCTGGACCAGATGTCCGGAGGCCGCGCCATCATTGGGGCCGGCGCGGGGTGGAGCGAGTCAGAATTCGCGGCCTTGGGGGAGCCTTACCGGGAACGCGGGGCCCGCACCACCGAGTACCTGGAAATATTCAAGGCCTGCTGGGCGGAAGGGAAGTCCACATTCCACGGCAAGTTTTTCAACTTCGAAGACATGCACGTGAACCCCAAGCCGTTGCAACAGCCGCATCCTCCCATTTGGGTCGGCGGGTCCAGCCGCGCATCCCTGCGACGGGCCGCCAGGTTCGCCCAGGTTTGGGCGCCCACGCCGACACCCCTGCCAACCCTTATCGATAACATGGCAATCCTCAAAGCAGCCAGCGACCGCATGGGGCGAGAGCAACCGCCGGTGACCCGCATGAGCTTCCGAGTGAACTTCACCGGCATCACGGGCAACACCCACCCGGAGGGTGAGCGCCCCACCGGCCAAGGCAGTCCCGACGAGGTGGCGGAGGACATGCTGCGTTACCGGCGGGAGGCCGGCCTGGAGGCCTTCCAGGTCAACTTCAACGGCTGCCACAGCCTGCAGCAGCTCCTGGACTCCATGGACCTGTTCACCCAGGAGGTTATGCCCCGGGTGGCGGCGTAGGGGGCTGGAGCTAGCAGTTAATGGGGCTAATATGACCCACGTAAACTTCGCTATTGGGTTGTGATTCTGATTGCTTGCGACCAAGACAACATGCGAGCAGCGGAATCAAGGATGTGAATCAATTGCAAGAATCTAATCAGGCACCGGAACTATTCGCCCCCCAAGCCGGATTCGCGTTTGATGACCCAGACTCACGAACGCGCAGCCAAAGGCTTTCCGTGGTGTACGCACGGGCCGAACGGGTGGCTCAGTTCGACATGGATCTCTTCAGAGGCTTTACATCTCTGCGAGCGTTGACCTACACGTCCAGTATTCCAATGATTCTGGGGTTGTTGCGGGATTTCGACTACGATGATTTCGAGTGCATCTTCGGCCACAACGGAGTGCTCTCCAGGGATGCCGCAGATATCATGGCCTTTCAAAAAGTTGTTGACGAAAGGCTGAGCAAAGGATTCGTAGGCATCAAGGGAATTTCCGAGGAACGCCGTCGGATCATCTACGACCGCACGATTGCCAAGACCGCACGGTTTTACGTAGTCAAGGACGCAATCGCCCACGCCAAGATCTATTTGCTGGAAGACGCAGAACGCCAGCGCGTTATCGTTGGCTCGGCCAACCTGTCGGAGACCGCTTTCTCCGGCCGACAAGCTGAAACCCTCGTCGTATTCGACGACGACAGGACGGCCTGGGACCATTACAACGACCAATACCGTTCCGTCCGCGACATTGCCAGCAGCCATCTACCCCTTCGGGAAAAGCCGGTCTCGGCGGAATTGATACCCATAGAAGAGACCCCGGTTCTCCGCGACGCCGAATCCGACCCCAAGGGAACAACAATTTATGTGCCGGCCACCTCCGAAGACGAAGCTCCCTATACCGTCAATCGTATCCTGGTGCAGACTGAGCAGATAAGGCCAGTCCTTGCCAAAGCGTTGGCCGACCAGCGGCCCGACCGTAACGGCCGTCTCCACTTGGACTCCCGCATTGTTCGACAGATGACCCGGATTGTAACGGCCCGCCAAGACCAGGAAAATAGCGGACCCCAAACCTTCCTCTCCTACGCAGATGGGCGGTTCAACCTATCGGACCATGAAATGTCCCTGGAAACCGACCCAGAGGAGTTGAAGAACGATGTGGCGGCCCTGCTAGAGTTCTTCAACAACTATGAAAACGGGTTTGTAGGGGATGTGCCTCGATTGCAGCGAGATTATTTCACCTTTATGTGCTGGTTCTATTTTTCTCCGCTGATGTGCGATTTGCGGAACATGGCCCTGCGGCGGAACATCTACAGCTTCGACCAGCCGATGTTCGCCGTCCTATATGGGCAGAGCAACTGCGGGAGTGGGGGTATGATTACTTCAAAACCTTATTGAAAACTCGGGGATATTCTTTCTTTTCCTCGGTTTTCCCACATGTTTCCCCACACAAGCAACTGGAACTTACCGGACTATTTGGGACGGCTCCACACACCGAACTGGATAAACCGGCCACCCTCTCGACGAAGACACTGTGAAAGGCAATTCTGGCCTCCCCCGACGCCACGCCCCCCCCAAAGTCAAAGTGGACGTTTGCAATAGTAACACGAGCACCAGGACGATGTCCGGGCGGTCCACCGGCTGTTCAGCGCCAACTACTTTTGCCGGCGCATTGCTTCACCCAAATCGTTACTCTAGGAAAGTGATTGCCTCAATTAACATGTTACCGAAAAGACGGGAGGCAACCACGTGGGTGGAGGAATCACCAGGATGACGTAACAGGAACTCCTGGCCTCGGTCCGGGACAGATACCAACAGGCATCCAAGAAGGATCAAGGCGGGATCCTAACCGAGTTTATCCCTGTCACCGGCAATTACCGCAGGCATGGCATTTGTCCACTGCAGCACGCGTCTCGGGAAGTCGGTAGAATTGCTCCATTGACAGGCCGGCGCCTCTACGATGAGGCCGTCCGGGAAGCGGTGATCGTGGACTGGGAGACCGCCGACCGCATCTGCGGCAATCGTTGGAAGACGCTGTCCAATCTGATGGAATCCATGGAGAACCACAGGCGCCTGAAGCTCCACCACGACGTGCGCGACCGTCTGTTTTCCGCCAGTGCCTCCACCCTGGTCCGGTTGCTGAAGCCCGTTAGGGCGACCGCGGGCACCCGGCGGCGGCGAGGACGGAGACACTCCGTGGGGCGCGAAGTTCCAGTTCCCATTTACGACGAATGGGACCGCCCCCCATCGGGTTTCCTGGAAATCGACTTGGTAGCCCACTGTGGCGGGCCTTTGGTTGGCTCCTTCATCCACAGTCTGGTGGCCACCGACGCTGCACCGACTGGACCGAGGCCGTTACCCTTCTGCCCTGTGAACAATCCCTGATGGTCGAGGGTCTGGAAGCCATTGGGCGGCAGTTGCCCTTTCCAATAAGAGGGTGTGTGAGAATGGGCTAAACCTGCACGAATTTCTCATGGGGAGTGGGTCAGCAATCTTGCTATTGTGGGGGTATGAACAGAAAACCTTATCCCAGCGATTTGACCGACGCCCAGTGGGCCGAATTAGCTCCCTTGCTGCCGCCAAGCAAACCCAGGGGCCATCCTCGGACCGTAGACTTGCGGGAAGTAGTAAATGGCGTTCTATATGTGCTGCGCGGCGGCATACCCTGGCGCATGACGCCCCATGACCTGCCGCCCTGGGGGACGGTTTGGTGGTATTTTCGGGAGTGGCGCAGAGATGGGACCTGGGAGAGCATTGAGGCGGCGCTGCGCCCCAGGGTTCGGGAGGCTGAGGGACACGAGGCTGCGCCCAGCGCCGCGATCATCGACAGCCAGTCGGTGAAGACCACGGAAAAAGGGGGCCCAGAGGCTACTATGCCGACAAGTACGATGCAGGCAAGAAGGTTGCTGGGCGCAAGCGTCACATCGCAGTAGATACTTTAGGACTGCTCCTGGCCGTGGTGGTACATGCCGCCAACATTCAAGACCGGGATGGAGCCAAGCTGGTGTTGAGCAAAATGGTGGGCCGGTTTCCCAGGCTCAAAGTGATCTGGGCTGACGGGGCATACGCTGGCAAGTTGGTAGCCTGGGCCTGGGTCACCGGCGGTTGGCTGCTGACCGTGGTCCGGCGGAGGCCGGACAGTCACTCCTTTGAGGTGCTGCCCCGCCGGTGGGTGGTGGAGCGGACGTTGGCGTGGCTGGGCCGCTGCCGGCGCTTGAGCAAAGACTATGAAGCCCTCCCGGAAACCAGCGAGGCTTGGGTTTATGTAGCCATGATCCATCTCATGCTCAAAAGACTCCAGCCAGCTTGAACGGGATTTCTCACACACCCTCTAACAACGAGAAGGACCATCTCACCGAGAAATTGACCGGACCAACGGCGACCGC
This sequence comes from Dehalococcoidia bacterium, assembly GCA_965226825.1. Classification (GTDB taxonomy): domain Bacteria; phylum Chloroflexota; class Dehalococcoidia; order Lucifugimonadales; family UBA3495; genus Io17-Chloro-G2. The sequence goes on along the minus strand of CBDDED010000003.1, from coordinate 11,755 downwards.
TGCCGCGAACCGCACCTCTCAACAGAGAGCCTCTAGCTCCCACGGAGCTCGTCCCTCGCAACCTGCCAACCGAGAACGACGAAGCGCTCAGGGCAAGTCAAGGACGGACTTGAGCTTTACCCTTACCCTCATTTCCGACGTAGTCAACTTAGCGAGCACATCTGCCGAAAACTGCGAGGATTTTTCTCCGAGCCCTTCGGTGTTGCCCAAAACACTCTTCGCAACATTGAACACTACACCCAGTGCTCCTTTCGCAGACCCGTTCGGACGGATCGCCCGATCACGGGCTGAGGTGGACCGGGAAAACTGGACAGCCAGGTAAGTGAGAGCCCCGCCCCAAATCTCAAATAAGGTGGCCCCGGATTAATTGCGCAACATTGCGCAGTTTCCGGAACGGCATGAAGTGGTAACCCAGCCCTCGCCTCAAGATAAGCCGTCCGGATCCACTCGTTCAAATTCAGGTCAGCAAATGGGAAGGAGAAAACACAGGGTCAAGGTCTTCGATGAAATGCCCGACGAGAGATTCAGCGAGTTGTTGCGGGCCTTTCGTGAGAAAGGCCGCAGTGAACCCTTCACTATTCGACGAGGGGAGATGACCAGCGGTCGCCACCGTCAGGTTGAACGCTCCGAGGCCGGTGTGGGGCCCGATTTCGAGTTCCGGGACGACAGCGCCGGCCCACCCCGGTTTTGGCAACCCAAGGAACCGAGACCTGCAGGGCCACGGATGCCGACCGCCGTGCCGGTGGTCCGGTTTCCAGGGCAAACCGACCCAATTACACCGCGGCGGCCATTGCATCGGTCATCAAGCAACAAATTAAAGAGCTGGTCTGGACGATTTCAGCTTGCTGAGTTCTATTCTATGGAGGTAACCTTGTATTAGCGGAGCCCGGATTAACTGCGCTATATTGCGCAGTCTCCGTTGGGGAGGAAGCTGGACCGGCACTCCCATTCCCCGGGCTGGCCGCCTCCGGTTCTTGAGATACCGGTCAGCAAAGAGGTGACTTCGAGTGATGGATGAGCATCAGAAATACCCGATCAGCTACCTGGCGCACCTCTTTCCCGATATGACCGACGCTCAATTCGAGCGCCTAGTAAAGAGTATCCAGGCCAACGGCTTACGAGTCCCCATCACCGTCTGGAGGGGAGAGATCATCGACGGCCGCCACCGTTACGCGGCCTGCATCAGGGCCGGCGTGAAGCCACGATTCGAGTACCTGGATGATGACGACGACCCGGTCCAATTTGTATTGGACAAAAACGGTGAGGTCCGGGTCCTGGACACCAGCGGACGGGCTGTTGTGGGCTACAAGCTGTCCAGCATGTCCAAGCCGGGCCGCCCTGTAGATTCCCAAGATGAAGAGCCCCAGATGACCCAGGGGGAGGCTGCTCTTCGTCTCGGGGTTAGTAGAAGGTCGGTCACCAACGTCGGACGGGTGCTGGCGGAGGACAGCGCGGCAATCTCGACATTACGCAAGGCGGTCGAATCGGGAAGGGTTAAGGTAAGCGACGCCGCCAAGGCGGTCGACCAGCCGGCAGAGGTCCAGGAGCAGGCCCTGGACCGGGTGCTCAGAGGCGAGTCCAAGACTATCTCCAGCGCGGTCCGGCGGATAAAACGCCGAGTGATGGAAGCGGAGGACGCGGAGGCGATCGAGTCAAACCGGGCCAGATCGATTGATGAAACCATTACCTTGCACTGTTCCGCGGTGTCTGACCTATCCGGATTGGTAGCCCCGGCCAGCGTGGATGCGATCATCACCAATCCTCCGTACGGTTCCGAGTCCTTGCCGGTGTTCTCCGACCTCGCCGCTTTTGCGGCCCATGCGCTGAAGCTGGACGGGGTGATGGTGGTGTTGAACGACGGCATGCTGTTGCCACAGGTGCTCGAGGGCCTGAAGCACCCAGGCCTGAATGGATCTCCGAGTTTGACTTGCAACACCAGGGTGTATCGGTCCCTGCGGGCCCCCCGTACTGGATCACTCTCCGTCGCAGGTCCCTCCTCATCTACGGCAAGCCGGGGTTCAGGCTCAGTGGAGGCGACAACGTAATAGCGCTGCCGACCCTCGATCAACTGGCTGAAGAACACCTTCAGCGGAACCCGTTAGACGAGGCCATGGCGCTGATTGTCGAGCGCTTTGCCCGCCCCGGACAGGTGGTCTGTGACCCCATTCCCCTAGACAGGGCAAGTACTGCGCTGGCCGCTAGGAAGCACGGATGCTATTTCATTGGCGCCGACAAGGATGAAGTCAACCTTGAGCGTATCAAGAGGTCGCTGGCGCGGGATGAAGGTGACGCCGGGTCTCAATCGAACCTGCAGGTAGTGTCCCCTGATGGCCCGATTCCGGCGGCTTTCCCCACCGAAGACGGGCTGGACGACGCCCAGACCAACCCCGCCTCGTGAACCGGCCTTGGCGACCATGAGGCTTAGCCGCAGCCCGGCATCCTCATAGCCGATACCGTCCTCGCCATTCACGGGGCCACACCCGTCGCTGCCGTCCTCGCCGCTCACGGATTGTTCCACCGATGGCCGGTGTTCCATCCTGCGTTTCACCACGTCAACACCATCTGCAGCCACAGCTTTTCGCCAGCCCAGCACCCGGACTGTTCCCCGGGCCGGTTTGCTGCCCCATTTCTCCACCGTCCCTGTTTATCTCAGTCACCCAGCATGGATCATGGAGAACCTATCCGAAGGCCCAATGGTTGAACCGCAGGAATCAAATCCAGCGAGGGGCCCAGCGGAAACCAAGCAATATCAAGGTATGTACCAACGACAAGCCCTGGGGGCAATGGAAACCCTGCCCGCGCCCATCGGCGGTTGGGCCCATCACGATTCCCACAGGACCTGCCTCCTCCCCTGTGACCACGACTACCGGCGGAACTCTGTATCTGTGACTCCCAGACATCTCCTTTGATCGCGTGGCCAGGCGAGCCGTCCGGTACAGGACGCGCCACCTCCCGGCGTGGCTCGAGAAACACTCGGGGGTTTGACCGGGAAGCTGGTCCCATCCCAGCAGCAAGCTCCACCTGAGCCGATACTTCGCCCGGTCAGGCCTCCGCCGATCGTTTCCCAATCATGAGGTCCAGGCCAGCCCACGATGCGCGGCGGCAAGGGCCGCATCTTGAGCCATGAAGGGCGCCAACTCCGCCTATCTTCGGAGTCTGGAACCTGGGCAACCTGCCCCGAACGCCCGCTCTCCCGATGGTCGAGACCGGCATTGACACCGCTGAAAAAACAAAGCCGGCGCCGGTGCTCCGGGGTCCCCGGCGCCGGCTTTGCAGACTGGCCTGGCCCGCGGAGTGTCAGCCCGGACCGCAAACGCCTGTACAACGGGACCAAACCCGAAGCGGCCGCGGAGCAGACTCTGAACGTGAGACCACGACCCCACACCCCCTCTCATCCGTTCATGGGCCCGGTCATGCTTATGGGCCCGCCCCGCACCGACCGCCGGCTGCAACCTGGTCTGCCCATCTGACCAACCGGCGTGAGACGACAGGCCAGCATCCCCGACCAACGCCCAGGGATTGAATCAGGACCTGGCCTCCCGAACGCCGCTCCCGACGACAAAACTGACTTCACGTCTCAAATGGATTAGGTGGACAGCCGAAGCGAGCGCCCCATGACCATCTCCGGTCTGCGCCGGATGGTCATGGGGCTTGGACGAGGGTTTAACCCCCACCAGCTTCAACGAGGCGGCCCACTCCAGGGAAGCCTTCACCGGGTTTCGGAACGCCAGGAACTTCCCGCTCGCAGGAAGTCCTGGATGGTCCGAAAAGTCGCCTCGTACGACGCTTGAAGCAAGCGGACAGTCATCTCTGGATTGTCGCGGATCCCTTCAAGGTTCATACGGAACAGCGCGAGCACATCATCGGGCAATCCGTCCATGTGACCCAGCTCAATGGCTTCGGCGTTGCGGGCAAGCACCGCATCGGAGTCGTCAAAGGCGGTCATCAAATGGTCCGACCAGAGGTCAATCCAAGCGTTGGAATCGAGTTCCATGGCCACACTCCTACCCCTGAAATCCGAGCCAATTTATCACAGAAGGAATAGCACTAATGCCTCAAAAAACACTCCCGTTCCAGCCCCAACGGGCCGGGACCACGGAATTCCCCTGGAATACACTCCGACCCATGCCTGCCCTGAAAACGGGGCCCGGCATTGGCTTGGCCGATCGCACACCCATACCCACCCCCGACGGATGGACCACCATGGGAGAGATTGCCGTGGGGCAGCAGGCGTTCGATGAACGCGGCGAGCCGTGCACGGTGATTGGGGTATATCCCCAGGGAGATCAACCCGTTTGCCGGGTCATATTCGACGATTGGTCCATCCTCCCGGCCGGAGTCCGGCAGCCTTGGGTAACCCTCACTCGCTCCCACCGCGCCAAAATCCATAAGGAGACCCGGTCCCTCGACCATTGGGCATCTCGTCTCATGCCTTTCACCACCGAGGAGATTGGTGCTCATTTGCTTCACGAGTCCGGGAAGTTGGTTGAAACCATGCACACGATCCCATTGGCCCGGCCGCTGCAATTGCCAAAACGGCATCTGCCTATAGACCCCTATTTGCTGGGACTATGGCTGGGGGATGGAACATCAGTCTCGGCCGACATTACCTGTCACCCGGATGATGAGCCCCACTATGGCAAACGGGCTTTGGCCGCCGGCGGGAACTGGCGGATAAGGAACTTCAGAGGACCCGGGGGAGATGTTCTGACCTGCACTCTGTCCGGCGAACCTCAGCCCAGATTCCTGACCAGGCTGCAGGAACTGGGGGTCAAGGGAAACAAACATGTTCCGACCCTGTATCTGCGGTCCGGCAACGAGCAGAGGCTCGCGCTGCTCCAGGGCCTCATGGACTCCGACGGACACGTTGACCAACGGGGATTGGCCGAGTACACGTCGATATCCCACAGTTTGGCGCTCGGAGTCCTGGAACTTGCGCTCACTCTCGGCCAGAAGGCGGTTTTGAGAATGGGGGTGGCCACTCTTGACGGCAGGGTCATTTCGGACAAATGGCGGGTCTGGTTCACTCCAACAATCTATGCGGCGAGCCTGCCGCGCAAGGCCGACCGGCTTACAGGATTTCTGGAGCGACGCGAGGGAATCCCCTTGACCCGCCTGATGCAACGGTACATCCGCGCCGCCTACTACGCCGGAACCCGGAAGACAACGGAGATTGCCGTTGATTCACCCTCCCGCCTGTTCCTGGTCGGCCGGAATATGATACCGGCCTTGTCAGCTGGACCGCCGTCCACCTGAGGGCGGGGTTCGGGACGTTGTTGCGTGAAGGCCGGCCATTGCCCCGGCAACGCTGACCACGGGGTTGCCGGGGGCGAAAACAACCCCCGGATCATTTTACGCATCCAGGAGGATTGGATTGGATTCCCCATAGCACACACATTCACGGACGGGGGAGACGGGACGTCATCGTCAGGATTGTACAGAGACCGGTGGGGAAGGCGACGCTGGGGCAGCCGGGCCGGTGTCCGAGAGATTCGACCCGGTTTCAGCTACCGGTCTGCGACTCCAAGACTGAGCAAGCTCCGATTGCCTGCTCGGGAACGGTCCGGCCTCGCCAACCCCGCTACCCTCATCATCGATGGCAGGCGCCTCTCCGACAGAGGTCGAACCGCCATCCAACCTGAAATCAGCGGACCGGGCTCGGATTGTCGGTTCGGAGGGGGCAGGAACCGTCGTTCCAGGGGACGCATGCCGCTTAACCCTGGAACATTGCCCGTCTCCAGTCCCGATGCTCACGCCGTGACGTCGCCGCAAGCAGTTCCCTCAGCGATATGGTCCGGTATCCTTTCCATGCTGTCCATGCCCAGGGTGTTCTCCGACTACGGAGCAAGGCTGCAGGTCGGGGATAGTCGGGACTTCCTCCAACCGGGTTTTCGCCAGGGAACCGAGACTCGGTCAGCAGACGAAATGTACCCGGTCGCCGAATAATTTCTGCCTGATGAGGAGGTGGATTTCGTCACCCGATTCTCCGCCGGATCAACCGCTGAGTCCAGTCGGTGGGTGCTAATAAGGAAGCCGGCTGACCGAAATCCAACCAGACCGTGGTGGGTCCCACCAGGGGCCCGGACCTGGCATCGGCCAGGGTGGAGGTCAGCATGCGCAGGCACCGGCCCTTCGACCAGAAGACCTCCTCCGCCGTACGCTGCTCACACACGACAAGGAGGGGTAGAGAGACTCCCGTGTCCGCCATCCTGAAATAGGGCCTGAGCTTTCGCTCAACAGCGGCCGGGTCCGTCGCCGACCTCTCGAACTCAAGGTAGTGCCAGGCGTTTCCGGAAGGGCTGTCGCCGACGCACACCACCAGGTCGGGCGCCACCTGGGTGACATCCGGGACGTTGAGGACCGCCCGCCATCCATTGGCGACCGCCAAACCGTGCCGCCTGAACCGGTCGGCCAGGTCGATGACTGCGGAGTCGTGGCGCCGGTACCGCTTACGGGTGTGGTCCTCCTCGGTGATGAAGGTGGCCAGCCGGTTCTTGCCCCGCCCACTGGATGCCCGGTCGATCTTCGCTGCTCGCCGCCATCCCCGCGCCGTTAGATAGAATCGTCCATCTATGATGACCACGAGGCCCGCCACCACCAGCCTTTTTAGCACCGGGGTCTCATCGTCGGAGTTTCTCAGCAGCCTTGCCACCTGGGCCGCCGTAGCCCCGTAGAATTCGGAGATGGTCCGGAAAACCCCGAAGGGGAACTTGCCGTTGATGGCGGCCTCCTGCTCGTTGTCCTCCAGCTTTCGCAGGACACGGGCGGGTTCGCCCACGTCCCTCTCGGGAGTGCTCTCGACAATCCGGTCCGCCGACACCGACGCCATGAATCCGCCGTAGAGTTCCTCGCCATCGACAAAGACCATCTTCGTGTAGGCATCTTCTCCGGGAGCAATTTCCTGGTAGGCGACCTGCGCCGCCCAGTGGTCCAGCCCGACGATGACCCACGCGGACGGCCTTGCCTCCCAAGGGATTTCATCATCGACGCCCCATTCAATCCAGGGTCGGTGGTCCAGGCTCCCCTTGAGGCGGTCGTCCCACTTCCGTCTGATCACCTCCGCAGTGGACCAAATCCCTGCCCAGATGAGCACGAACCACACTCGATTTTCGAATTCCACGACGGCGTGGTAGGAATCGTGTCGAAGCCAGATGAACCGGTGGAGACGCGGGTTCGCAGCAACCAGACCCCGGTCCCCCGCGGCCTGGTAACCGGCGGCCGCCCGGAGCTTGGGCAAGATCCTGTAAAACTGCTCCACCATTGGCATTCGCAGGGCCAGGTCCCTGGCGCCCGGCTCCACGGTGTACCAACCGGGGGGCTCACCAAATTTATCCTTGACCTTCTGGACTCCCTGGCTGGTCAACAGGTACCGTTGTTGCTTCCGCACCGTTGCCCCGAGCTGCGAGCAACTGGCGTCCCCTCGACGCTCCAGCACGTCCAGGGTTTTCCGGCACTGGGACATGCTGGACTCGCCCAATCCGGCCAGGTCGGCCGCAGAGGCAAACTGCATCTCGTAGATTCGGAGCATCACCCAGAATTCCATTTCTATGGCTTTATCGTAGGGTCGCATTTTAGTCCTCCTGTTTTGCGCTCAAGTTGCGCTTGATTCCCTATGTAACCGCTTCGCCGTCCACCCCCGGATAGCGCTTGAGGGGTTTTCGGGGTTTTCGGGGTTTTCGGCGCTTTGGTCCACCTGATTTGTGTCCAAGAGCCCGGCTGGGGTCCTGGGAATCCTTCGTGGGACGGCAAACATTTTGGCGTTTTAATCACCCGCTTTTTTGCCGTCTCCGGGGCCCGCCACCGGAAAATCACGTCGCGGAGGGGTAGCGGCGGTCCTCCGAAATCCGATCGGCGCTTTGCTCCCCACAATTTGATAGGGCGAGGAGACCTCCAGTGGCTTTCCGAATTTTTCTCTGTACTCCCCCCGATGGAGACACGCCACCTGAGCCCCAGTCCCCTCACGTTGCTTCCGAGGCGGCCTCCGGGAACGCGACCGGAGTTCCCGAGAATTTCGTTCCACGATGGAATACAGGGTTCCGGTTGCAGGATTCGCCCGAAGTTCGCGCCGGAGGGACCTTTATAATTTTCAGGGTCCCCCACTGGATGTCCTCACCGGCTCAGATTGCCAAAGTTCAATTAGTTGCATCTCTTGGATGAGATTTTCCCGGACGCCCATGATGGGCGAGACCGGTGTTTAAATTTATGCCGAGTCGAAGGGCGCCGGCTCCACGGGACGCCGGACCGACTCCGACTGATGGAGCGGGTCGCCCGCGCCGGGGTCGATCACGTGGAAATCCCTCCGGACGCAGGGACCCGCTGGGCACCTGATTGCGAGTAGGGCCGTCGGCCCCGACCCTTCCGGCGAACAACGGTCTGCGGGGTCAACGCCGGCTTTATCAGGGTTTCCCTATCAACTGTCCAACAAACACCGTTAGGGCGCTCTTGAGCGACATACTCTATTGGGCAGCATCAAGACCATAATCGAGCTAGGAATTACGAACTCCGCGGAGTGTGGTCGGAATTTTTAGGAGTTTTTGCTTTAACCTGGGGGCGTAGCTCCATCCACTCGCGCACCTCCCGTTTAGGCCACCCCACGGCCCGGGGCCCGATCTTACGCCGCCGTGGGAAAAGCCCCGCAGCCTCCAATCTGTATACTGTGGACTTGCACAGTCCCACCAAACGCAGAACTTCGGGTAGGCGGAGAAACTGGTCGTCGTCGTCGGGGGTCATTTTTGCCTCCTTGATCGTCCCGCCACAGCCGACGGCATCTCCGGCCAGACCATGGCGACTTTTTGTATCCACTGATACCAGTATGTAACGCGGCTAGCGTCATAAGTTTTCCCATTTGAACGTCCTGTAACGTTCACTGAGGGCCGGTAGAGTCCGGCTGTGGCCTCGTCTTACGCTCAAAATTGTTTGGTTGGCCAAACCTTGTCCAATATTGCATGATGAAATAAGATGGGATAACAGGGAGAGGAGCAACTACAAAATGCGGGGCGTTTCCGGGGAGCTAGTCGTGGAAAATGAGGCCGGGCGAATGAATTGCCCCTACTGCGAGTCCAGCCGGACCAGTTTCAATGGCACACGCAAAGCCAGGCAGATCTACTTGTGCAAAGACTGCGGAAAGCAATGGAGGGAGGGAGGCGCGATTGGAGGACTCAGCTTCCCGCCGGACCAGATCGGGGCCGCCATCCAGATGTATTACACCGGCTTGTCCTTCAGGCAGGCGGCAAGGGCCCTAAGAAACCAATTTGACATCCAAGACGCCGCCGTCTCACCGGAGACTATCCGCGACTGGGTGGACAGGTACGCCGATGCGGCGATTAGACTGGTCCGATGGTCAAAAGCGCCCGACGATGCAATGTGGTGGGATTTCAGAAAGCTCACTCTTTCCCCCCACCGACTTGGATGATGATGTTGGATGACAGAACAGGATACATCGAGGCGATTCACGTCGCTGACTTCTGGAGAGATAGATGGGGATTTGAGGTATTCGATGACGCCAGGCGTCCCGATGGCGTGCGGGTTAGCGAGGTGGTGCATTTGATGATGCAGTCGGGTTACGACTGGAGATCTACTGTCGGTTCGGAAGTGATGGTCTTTTCGCGTGATGGGACCGACCGGGTCGGCGACAGGGATGTTGAGCACATCGAGTACGCGGACCATTTCCCGCCTGGAATTACTGCACCCAAAATCTTCGGCGAATACCATGCCGCCTGCGCCCGGTTCGAGAGGAATGATGACACTTGGAAAGTTATGCGACGTCTGGTTGGATGGATGATTACCCGCAACTGGTTCACCAAACAGAGAGAATTGGGCGGGCGGACACCCGGGCAGGCGGCCGGAATAAAGTCGCCAATCGCCTCCTGGGCTGATGTCGTGAGACTGGAGGCCCGGGCATATCTGCCCGCGGTTGGTCCAAAGGCCGCTGTGGCCACGCGTCCTCCGACCAATGACCCACGGGAGCGAGGGTAATTGCAGTTCCCAAGGTAGTGCGGGTCAACAACTTAAGCTGAGTCAAAATTACAAGCTGGAATCGAACCACCCAGTTGGTCAAAGACAATTAACTTTGCCGGACTATTGCCTCACCAGAGGATGTTGCCGGACTATTGCCTTTTGGTTTCTGCTCCAACCGGCCCAAGTTGAAGCGTGACATGCCGGTCATGAACGGGATCGTCCAGGACAGCGTAGACCAACCTTTGGGGAATGACGCCCCGCCAACCCCTCTTCCTGCGTTGCAGCGTTCTCAGGTTGGCATCGCCGAATAGACGGGGATGAAGGCCACTTAGCCGTTCCAGCAACACCTTGGCCGTGGTGTCCGGATCATCCTCCGGCCACCCTAGGCCGTCGCACCATTCCCTTCGAAAGGGTCCTTGCGGGTTCGCCAGTGGCGGGATTTCCTGACACAGGTCGCATGGCTGGGCCGCGCCCCTTCCTCTTGCCACGAGCCGGGAAGCCGGGCCGGGAACCGGTCCAGGCTTTCATGCTGAAGGGTTTCCCAAGGTTCGGGGGATGATACCGCTATCGGGGCTGACTGGGCTTCCCCGATGGTGTACAACAGCGCCACCGATTCCAATTTGGTGCGGTACTGGCCCAGACCCTCCCTCACCTCGTCTCCCACCGAGTCACCCGCGGCTACCGGTCACAGGGCGTGGCCGGCGAACTGTATTGCTTGACGACCCTGGTTCCCATCCGAGTCTCCGCCAACAGCTTGAAAGAAGGCTGGACGTAGTTCACCTACGGCCGCACCGCCCGGTAAAGGTGGACCATCGTCCGTCCAGGCAGCCGGCCGGAGTAGCGGTCATTTCCCACAAAGCGGCGCGCCAGAACACCGTTGTTCTCCTCTGTCCAGGCTAGGTCGTTCTTGTGGTAGGCCCGGGACGGGTGAACTCGATGCCTCGTCCCGCACACCACCGTATCAGCGTCTCGTTGCTGAAGGCACTGTCGTTGTCCGAGTCGATGCCCCTTAGAGGGTGTGTGAGAAATCCCGTTCAAGCTGGCTGGAGTCTTTTTAGCATGAGATGGATCATGGCTACATAAACCCAAGCCTCGCTGGTTTCCGGTAGGGCTTCATAGTCTTTGCTCAAGCGCCGGCAGCGGCCCAGCCACGCCAACGTCCGCTCCACGACCCACCGGCGGGGCAGCACCTCAAAGGAGTGACTGTCCGGCCTCCGCCGGACCACGGTCAGCAGCCAACCGCCGGTGACCCAGGCCCAGGCTACCAACTTGCCAGCGTATGCCCCGTCAGCCCAGATCACTTTGAGCCTGGGAAACCGGCCCACCATTTTGCTCAACACCAGCTTGGCTCCATCCCGGTCTTGAATGTTGGCGGCATGTACCACCACGGCCAGGAGCAGTCCTAAAGTATCTACTGCGATGTGACGCTTGCGCCCAGCAACCTTCTTGCCTGCATCGTACTTGTCGGCATAGTAGCCCCTGGGCCCCCTTTTTCCGTGGTCTTCACCGACTGGCTGTCGATGATCGCGGCGCTGGGCGCAGCCTCGTGTCCCTCAGCCTCCCGAACCCTGGGGCGCAGCGCCGCCTCAATGCTCTCCCAGGTCCCATCTCTGCGCCACTCCCGAAAATACCACCAAACCGTCCCCCAGGGCGGCAGGTCATGGGGCGTCATGCGCCAGGGTATGCCGCCGCGCAGCACATGTAGAACGCCATTTACTACTTCCCGCAAGTCTACGGTCCGAGGATGGCCCCTGGGTTTGCTTGGCGGCAGCAAGGGGGCTAATTCGGCCCACTGGGC